>CAVRBR010000006.1:0-1197903 GCA_963719335.1 Terriglobia bacterium
AGATGGAGGAGCCGGGACCGGGGAAAAAGCTGGTGCGGCGCGAAGTCACGCGCATCGTGACGCCCGGGACGGCGACGGATTCCTCGCTGCTGCGCTCGCATGAAAACAATTATCTTGGTGCGGTGTTCAGAAGGCAGGACGAAGCGGGCTGGCATACGCGGACCTCTCGACCGGTGAGTTTCGCACGACCGAAGTCGAAATGCGGAGCTGATGCCCACAATCGAGACGCTCAACGTTCGCGAAGTGCTCCATCCGGAAGGTTATGCGGTGGGTGCGGCGTGTCTCGAAACGGCGCTCGATGCGTGGGTATTCGGCGGCGATTATGCAGGCAGGCAGATTCTGGACAGTTTTCGCCTGCATTCCCTCGATGGCTGCGGGCTGGGCGATAAGCCGCTGGCGGTGGCGGCGGCGGGGGCGGTGCTGCATTACTTGCGAGAGACGCAGAAATCCGCGCTCGACCATCTGAACCGGCCGGCGTTCTACCAACGCCACGACCACATGGTGTTGGATGGAACCACGGTTCGAAATCTGGAACTGGTCGATCCGCTGTTTGCCGGCGAGAGCCGCGAGGCCACGCTGATTCATGTTCTGGATAAGACCTGCACGGGAATGGGCGGACGGCTGCTGCGGCGCAGGCTGCTGAATCCCTCCTGCGACCAGGACGAGATCGAAGCACGGCTGGATGGAGTGGCCGAGCTCACCAGCAAAGTGATCGTGCGGGGCGACCTTCGTAAGGCGCTCGGCGGGGTGCAGGACCTGGAAAGGCTGCTCGCGAAAGTGACGCTGGGAACCGCGGGGCCGCGCGAAATGCTGGCGCTGGGACGATCGCTGGCGCAGTTGCCGCATATTCGAAAGCTGGCGAATCAACTCGAAGCCGCCCGCTTGCGCAGCGACATCGACGAGGTCAGTGAAGCGCGCGACAAGATTCTGGCCGCGATTTCCGAGGAGCCGCCGGTGAATCTGGCCGATGGCGGTACGATTCGGGACGGCTTCCACGCGGAACTGGACGAATTGCGCGACATCAGCCGCAATAGCCGGCAGTACATTGCGGCCATTGAGACGCGCGAGCGCAGCCGGACCGGGGTCCAATCTCTGAAGGTCCGCTTCAACAACGTTTTCGGATACTACATCGAGATCTCGAAAGCGAATCTCCAACTCGCGCCCGCGGATTACGAGCGCAAGCAGACGCTGGCGAATGCCGAGCGGTTCACCACGCCGGAGTTGAAAGAGCTGGAGAGCAAGGTTCTCGCCGCCGAAGAAACGATCCTGACACTCGAGCGCGAACTCTTTCAGGAGCTGCGTTCCTTCGCGGCGTCTTACGCGGACCGCATCAAGGCGTCCGCCGCTGCGTGGCGGAGCTCGATCTTTCGGCCACGTTGGCGCAAGTGGCGGTAGAAAACCGTTATCGGCGCCCGCGCTTTTCCGATTCAGGCGAGATGCGCATCGATGCGGGACGGCATCCCGTCATCGAACGGCTCACCGAGCGGGAGGCGATGCGCTTCATTCCGAACGATTTGTACCTACACTCGTCCAAGGAATATGTCGCCGTCATCACGGGCCCAAATATGGGCGGCAAGTCGACTTATTTAAGGCAGGCGGCGCTGATTCTGATCCTGGCCCAAATGGGATCGTTCGTGCCCGCCGAAGCAGCGCTGCTCCCGGTAGTGGACCGCGTATTCACCAGGATCGGGGCGGCGGACAATCTGGCGCGCGGACGCTCCACTTTCATGGTCGAGATGACCGAAGCGGCGGCAATCCTGAATACGGCCACCGCATAACAGCTTCGTCGTGCTGGATGAAATCGGCCGCGGCACTTCCACTTACGACGGATTGGCGCTGGCTTGGGCGGTTGTTGAGTACATTCACGAGCGAATTAAAGCGAAAACATTATTCGCCACGCACTATCACGAGCTGACCGAACTCGCCGATCAACTTTCTGGGGTAAGAAATTTACATGTTGCTGTAAAAGAGTCAAATGACCAGATCTTATTCATAAGAAAGGTACGAACCGGGCTCATCGGACCGCAGTTATGGGATTGAGGTGGCCCGTTTAGCGGGTTTACCGCTGCAAGTAATCGAGCGAGCGAGGGCAGTTTTATTGCATCATGAAGTAAGGGAACACTCTGTTACAGAAGAGTTGGCCCCGGGCGACAGAGAAACGCCCTTACAGATTAGACTTTTCGAGCCCGTGAACCAGGGGCTCGCCGATCGGATCCGGGCACTGGACATTGACCAGTTAAGGCCGGTCGAAGCTTTGCAGATTCTGCAAGAGTTACAGCAAGAGTTGCGAAAGAAATGAGAATAGCAGGCATCATGAGCGGGACCTCGCTCGACGGCATCGATGTAGCAATCATCGATATCACCGGTTCGGGCTTCAGGGCAAAGATCAACGTCCTGACAAGTCATTCAGTTCCCTATCCGAGAAAGATCCGAGAGGCACTCCTCGCCGTATCCAACACCAATACGTTTACCGGCGACATCTCTCGGCTCAATTTTCTACTTGGCGAATTTACGTCGAGGCTTTGGAGGAGACGGCGGAGCGGGGGCAGATTCCGCTCGATTCGATCAAGCTGATCGGTTGCCACGGGCAGACGATTTTCCACGAGGGTCAAGGATCGCAGTATCTGGGGAAGAAAGTGGCGAGCACGTTCCAGATCGGCGAATCCAGCGTCATCAGCGAGCGGACGGGGATCGATGTGATCTCGAATTTCCGCGAGCGCGACATGGCGGCCGGCGGCAAGGGCGCGCCGCTGGTGCCGTACCTGGATTACATGCTGATTCGGCATCGCGGGCGGGGGCGTGTGGCCGTGAATATTGGCGGCATCGCGAACCTGACGGCGATTCCTCCGAACACGAATACGGATCGAGTGATCGCCTTCGATACCGGTCCGGGGAACATGGTCATCGACCAGCTCGTATCGCGGATTACGCAGGGCAGGCAGACGTTCGACCGCGACGGCGCGATTGCAGCGTCGGGCGTGGTGGATGCGAAGCTGCTGGCGAAACTGCTGCGCGACAAGTATTTTCGTGCCCGGCCTCCGAAGAGCGCGGGACGCGAGCAATACGGGGCGGAGTTTGTCTCCAAGCTGCTCGATACGGAACTCAGCAGCGAAGATTTGATTGCGACGGCGACGGCCTTAACGGCCGAGAGCATCGCGCTTGCGGTGCGCAACTTCGTGCTGCCGGAAATGCGCGTCGACGAGATCTTCGTTTCGGGCGGCGGGACGCACAATCCGACCATGATGCGCATGCTGCGCAAAGCGATGGACGCCATTCCGGTGAAGGACACGACCGAAGTGGGCCTGGACGTGGATGCAAAGGAAGCGATCGCGTTCGCGGTGATGGCCTATGAGACGGCGCATTTGCGGCCATCGAACGTTCCCATGGCAACCGGCGCCAAGCGATCGGTTGTGCTCGGGAAAGCTAACGCCGAACGGGCCGAACGCAGCACAGAACGAAACGGAAGCTCAAATGGAGCCAGTGCCGTTGCCACGGCCGCCGCGCAATGGCGCCGGAACCGCGACTCACAAGCCGAAAGCGGCTCGAGAGCAGCGAAAGTGACTCGCCGGCGGTGGCAGCCTAAAGCGAAAGCTGCCGCCAGGTAAAGCGAACGTAGTAAGTTGTACGGAAACGGGAGGGCTTGACCGCTCTCCCGTTTTGTTTGTGTCCGCTCCCTCTTGCGACACGCCGCAGCAAAGCCACGAGATCTCTTTGAGCTAAGATGCTGGATGCATGTTGAAGTTCCGGAAGATTGCACTCAGCGGGCTTTGTCTCGCCTCTTTGGCTGCCTACGCTGCGGAGCCGAACTCGGGGCAGGTGTTCAATGCGCCTGGAGCGTCGATTTATTGCGAGGTATTCGGGTCTGGCAGTGGCACGCCGTTGATGGTGGCCAACGGCGGCCCTGGTTTCGATCACACGTACCTGCACCTTTCATCGGCATGGGAAGCGCTCGGGAAGAACCGGCCCGTCGTGTTCTACGACCAGCGTGGCAACGGCCGCTCGTCGGCGCTCAAGCCGGGGCAATCCTGCACGCTGCTGGACCAAATCAACGATCTCGATGCGCTACGCGCGCATCTGGGGTTCGCGCAGATCGATTTGCTGGGGCATTCCTGGGGCGGGTACCTGGTGATGGCGTACGAGCGCGGCATCCAGAGCACATCAGCCACTTAGTTATTACCGATTCCGCAGCGCCGAAGTGGAGCGACACAATCTTCCTGTTCAAAGACGTCTTCCCCGAAGGAGTGGAGCGGGAAGATGCGGCGACGTTTGCCAGCCAAATGGGAGACAAGCAGGCGGCGGAGACGACGCTCAGAGAGTATCTGTCGATGCTGTTTTACTCACCGGAGAAACGGGACGCCGCACTGGCCGAAGATGTCGGAGGTCAGCGAGAATCGCGAGGTCAATCAGGCGATCAATCGGGACATCCAGAAATTCAATCTGAATCCCGAGATTCAGAAGTTTAAATTCCCCACTCTGGTCATCACAGGCCGTTTCGACATGAACGTTGCAGCAGTTTGTGCTTACCGGATACATAAGCAGATACCGCGGTCCGAGTTTGTGGTTTTCGACAGAAGCGGGCACATGCCGTTCTACGAGGAGCCGGAGAAGTTCGTGCAGGTCGTAGACGGATTTTTAGCCGACGGACGTTGACACCTTTTCGGGCGAGCGGTTACTCGCCGATTTTCCGCTCCGCTTCGGCATCGAGCAAATGCAAGATGAGGCGGAAGGGCATGCCGGAAAGCTCGGGCTTGTCTTCGATGTCGGCGCGCACATCGAGCAGAGCCCGCTCGAGGAGATAGGTATGGAGCAAGACCTCCTGGTCGGGTTCGGAGGCCGGCAGGTAAGACGCTCCTTCGAGCGGTTCAGATAACCGCGCAAAAACGCGGCGCTGACGTGGGAGTACCAGAAGCGGCCCCAGACTCTGAGCCCGTGACGAGTTAAAGTTTCTCGCTGCGGTCGCCCGCCGATGATGTGGCGCATGGCGGATTGCGCGGCGTAGCCGAAAGAGACCAGCATGCTGGCCACATCGCGGAGGGGACAGCGCTTGATGCGGCGCTCACTGAGGTGTTGGTCTGGCTCTCCTTCAAAATCGAAGATGACGACGTCGTCATCTGTTGAGCAGCAGATGCCCGAGATGGAGACGGCCATGGAAGCGGGTGCGCTGAGAATGGATGCGCTGCTCGAAGACAGCGCGAAACTTCGCCAGGATAGCATTCTCCTGCTCGAGTACTTTGGCCGCGAGCACACGGACGTCTGCGCTCATCTCCGAGTATCGCTGGCGAATGAATTCGAAGCGGCGGCTCGGAGAGGGCTATATAGCCGTGATAAAGACTTTGCCGGTAGAAGTCGTTGAAAGGCTCGGGCTCGAAGGCTGGATCGGAGGAGTGGTTGGCCAGCAGCAGATGCAGCTCCGCCATCGCGCTTGCCCATCAACTCGGCGAAAGACAAATAGGGACCGATGAGTTTCGCGTGGCGATGGGAGGCGGGGCGGCGAGCACGAAGCGCAAGGCATAAAAATTGGTGGGCGCGGATTTCTGCAAGTCCGCAATCGAATGCTTCGGATTGCTGCAGCCGCTGCGAAGAACTCGCTCAATTCTTTCCGGGTATGCTGCCAGGCGTTCCTTGGTTTGGGACAAAGCCATGGAGAAGGCGAGGGTTGAGGCTCTCCTCGAATCGGCGCTGGTATTCCAGGTGGCCGACGAAAGGCGGCGCGTAGGGGAAGGGCGCGTCTTGCGTTTTCGGTAAGGAAACTGACCGAATTCAACGCCGGGATTTGGGCCGGTCTCGATATTGCGCACCAGCTTGAGCACGAACCGATCGCCGAAGCGGATGGAGGTATTCACTTCCGACGAGAGCAGAAGGGCCGGCTTCGAGATTGGGATGTGTTGCGCCCCAGAAGCGGCGGAAGTGCCGGTTGCGATGGGCGACCAAGACCGCCATTTCCAGCCGCAGCCGTTTGCGACGCGCAAAGGCGTCGAGCAGAGCCGTGCAGAAATCGTTGCTGTGAGATGGCGCTATAGAGCAGAGCACGGGAGCCGTCGTCGCGTGTAGTCTCCGCGATCAGGGAATCCGGATGTTCGTCCGTTAGAATCTGAGCCTCATCGCCACGCGCCGAAGCGACGGGGATGAGAAATACTGTTCGGGATCGCCGGTGGTGTACTCGGCGCGAACGAGCAAGATGACGAATTTTTCTGCCGCGAGGGAATAACTTCGGTGATGTCGACGGAGCGGAAGCGGCGATTCTTGGCTCGAAACCAACGGCGGGAAACAAGAAAGGACGGCAGGACGGCGGCAACGCCCGCGCGTGTAGCCGACTCCCAGAGATCGGCGAGCGACCGGAACGGCGACAATCGGAATATTCGGACTGCCTCGGCTCTGGAGGTAGGGCGCGGCGATGGTGAGCGGGGCGGCGCGCGCTTCGAGCGAAAACCAGAAGAAAGAGTTGGGACCTAAGGTGAGCGGGATAATAGCCTTCGCCGAATCACCGGAAAGTCGGTGCGGCCGAACATTTCGACCGGCGTATGTGGCCCTGGTATTTGTGCAGGTCGAGCTCAACGGCTTGCGCGAAGCGCGACAAGTTGGCGACCACCAGGATGGTTTCTTCCTCATAGCGGCGGAAGTAGGCACAGCACGCGCTGATTGGAGGGCTGCAGAAATTCGATGCGTGCCTCGCCCGAAGGCTTTGTACTGTTTGCGCAAAGCGATCAGGCGCTTGGTCCAGTTCAGAAGGAGATTGCGGATTGTCCTGCTGAGCTTCGACATTGATGGCTTCGTAGTGATAAGCGGGATCGATATTGACGGGAAGATAGAGCCGCTGCGGATTCGCGGCCGAGAAGCCGGCATTGCGATCGGGACTCCACTGCATGGGCGTGCGCACGCCATTGCGATCTCCGAGATAGACGTTGTCGCCCATGCCGATCTCGTCGCCGTAGTAGATGACGGGGGTACCGGGCAAGCGAGAAGAGCAGCGCGTTCATCACCTCAATGCGAGGGCGGTCGTTGCCGAGCAGCGGGGCGAGGCGGCGGCGGATGCCCAGATTGATACGCGCGCGCTGATCGGAGGCATAGACGCGATACATGTAATCGCGCTCTTCGTCGGTGACCATCTCGAGCGTGAGCTCGTCGTGGTTGCGAAGAAACATGGCCCACTGGCAGGTTTCGGGAATCGCGGGAGTACGCTTCAGAATTTCGACGATGGGCAGGCGGTCTTCCAGCCGCAGCGCCATGAAGAGACGCGGCATGAGAGGGAAGTGGAAGGACATGTGGCACTCGTCGCCCTCGCCGAAATAGGCGACGGCATCTTCCGGCCACATGTTGGCTTCGGCGAGAAGCATGCGGTGCGGGAAGCCGGAATCGAGATGTTGACGAAGCTCCTTCAAGAAAGCGTGAGTTTCCGGGAGGTTCTCGCAGCTTGTGCCTTCGCGCTCGTATAGATAAGGGATGGCGTCGAGGCGGAATCCATCGACTCCCATCTGCGCCCAAAAATCGAGCGTCCGCATGACAGTGCGGCGCACCAGCGGGCTGTCGAAATTGAGATCGGGCTGATGCGAATAAAAGCGGTGCCAGTAGTAGGCCTTGGCGACGGGATCCCAGCTCCAATTGGAGGGCTCGAAATCTTTGAAGATGATGCGCGTGCCGGCGTACTTGTCGGGTGTGTCGCTCCAGACGTAGAAATCGCGCCAGCTGGAGCCGCGCTCGGCGCGATCGCGATTTTTGAAACCACTCGTGCTGATCGGAGGTGTGATTAACGACCAGCTCAGTGATGACGCGCAAGCCGCGGCGGTGGGCTTCTCTCAGGAAGGCCTGGAAATCGCGCAGCGTGCCGTAAGCCGGATGGACGCTGCGGAAATCGGAGATATCATAGCCGTCGTCTTTCCAGGGAGAAGGAAAGAAGGGCAACAGCCAAATGGCGGTGACGCCTAGGTCTTCAAGGTAGATCGAGCTTTTCGGCGAGGCCGCGGAAATCGCCCATTCCGTCGGCGTTGCTGTCGTAAAACGCCCGAACGTGGGCTTCATAAATGATCGCGTCTTTGTACCAGAGCGGGTCATCTTCCAGCCCGCTGAGAATTTGCGAAGGAGGCATGCGGTTTCGCGAGATCTAACCATTGCGAGGAACTGCCCGACCGCATGCACATCGGGCACCAGATATTGTGCCCTGCTGTCGGCCGGACGTCCCCGACTCTGATGGTAATCCCTTCGGGAATCGCGGCGAACGCATCTTCGTCGGTGACATCATCCCCGATGTAGATCGGCAGCGCGGAATAGGGCACAATTTCGCGGAGAATCCACTTGACGGCGTGGCCCTTATGCCAATCGACCTGAGGCTTGACCTCAACAACCATCTTGCCTTCGCTGCAAGTGAAAGAGCGTGAGCGGCGACGGTGCTGAAGGTGACGCTGCGAACCCAATCGTGCAAATGCTCGTTGACACGGCGGAAATGAACGCTGAGGCGTGAGGCCTTTGTCTTCGATTTCCACGCCCTCGGTGTCGCTGAGCGCCAGTTTCAGTTGCAGCGAGAGCGAGCGCAGCTCGCGGCGGAGGGCTTCGGCGCTGCGGCTCGCGAAAACAGAGTGGAATCGCCTTCGATTTCGAGACCGTGATTCCCGACGTAAATGACATTGTCTCAAACCCGCGCGATCACGCAGATCGGCCACCGCGCGGCCACTGACAATGGCAACGTGAAGTCGCGCCGGCGCAGCCAGCGTAGTCGAGAGTCGGAGCGAATTTCGGGATCGAGCGTGGCGTCTCTCGGGTTGGGAACGATGGGTGAGATGGTTCCGTCGAAATCGAGAAACAAGGCGATGTGTGCCGGACGATGCGACACGCTGCTCGACAGTTTGCAAGATCTTCGAACAGCGCGACCGGATGATGCAGTTGGGCGGTTTCGGTCAAACGGCAACTCCTAAACTGGCGGAGCGGAACGGCGGGCTGGTGATGCGACGGAATACTCTTGCTCGACAGATTCAGGGAATTCGACCTTGGCCAATTCGCGAGAGGAATTTGCCGGCCCAGCGATAAACGTTATTTTGTTCCACGGTCTCGCGCATCCGCTGCATGCGGCGGCGGCGCTCATCGGGGGGCATCTGGAGCGCGGTGCGGTAAGCTTCCGCGCCTTCCTCGATCGAGAACGGATTGATTTGCAGCGCTTCCTTCAACTCGCGGGCAGCGCCGGTGAATTTGCTGAGAATCGAGAACGCCGTCTTCATCGACGCGGCTGGCCACGAACTCTTTCGCGACCAGATTCATGCCGTCGTGCAGAGAAGAGACGACGCAGAAATGAGCCAGCCGATGCAGCGCGATCATTTCCGGCTGGGTGTAATGGCGTTTGAGGAGAACGACCGGACGCCAGGAGGCGGTGCCCCACCTCAGATTGATCTGCGCGGCGAGCGACTCGACCTCGCTTTCGATCTGCCGGTAGGCGGGGAGGTCGGAGCGGCTCGGGACAGCGATTTGCACGAACACGAGTTTGCCGCGATAGGCCGGGATTCCGTTCGAGGAAGCGGTCGAGAAATCGCAGGCGTTCCGGAATGCCCTTGGTGTAGTCGAGCCGATCGATGCCGATGCCGAGCAGCTTTGCCATTCAGCGGAAGCTCTTTGCGCCAGCGCCGCATGTGGACCGCGACTTCGTCGGATTCGGCGAGCTCGAACGTGTTCGTCGAAATCGATGCCGATGGGGAAGGGACGCACCAGAGTGCAGTGACCGCCGCGGCAGATTTCGGATCCGGGCTGATCGACGCGCGCTTCGAGCGGAGCAATCGACGGTCTCGAGGAAATTGTGGCAATGATGCTGAAGATGGAAGCCGAGAAGATCGTTGCCGAGCATTCCGTCCAGGATCTCTTCCTGCCAGGGGAATGAGCTAAAAACTTCGCGATTGGGCCATGGAATATGCCAGAACTGCGCGATCACCAGATTCGAACGCGCGTTGCGAAGCATGCGGGGAAGCAAGCGCGAAATGATAATCCTGGATGAAGACGAAAGTGGGATCGTTCCCGGCTTCCTGCAAGACGGCTTCGGCAAATCGCTCGTTCACGCGGCGATAGGTGGCCCAATGATCGGGATCGAAGATCGGACGAGTGAAGGCGACGTGACAGAGCGGCCACAAACCCTGGTTCGAGAGGCCGGAGTAGTATCCTTCTTCTTCTCTCTTGGACAACCAAACGCGCCGAAGCGTGTACTCGGGAGCATCCGGAGGAACTTGGACGTGATCGAAGTGATCGACAGTTTGGCGGTCAGCGTCGCCGCTGCCGTGAGCGATCCAGAGGCCGCCGCAGGCGCGCATCACGGGATCGAGCGCGCTGGCCATGCCGCTGGCGGGTTGAATGCATTCGATACGGCCACCTGCACGCCGATGCTGAAAGGGTTCGCGGTTGGAGACAACTATGACAGCGATAGCCGTCGAGCTTTGTTCGAACGAACTCGTTGAGGACGTCGCGTGTCCAAACTTTCAAATTAAGCTCCTTTCATCCTGCGGTTAGATTGTACTCCAAGGCTGGGGCAGTTTCTATTGAAAATGGGATCGGCGGCATTTTCTGAAGCTGGTACTGCCGAGGAACAGCGGTAAGGGGTACTGATTACAGTTAGACAGTGGCTCGCATCTGTTTTCCACACGTTTGGCTCACTGGGGGATCTGCACCCGTATCTTGCGGTTGCGATCAGACTACGTGAGCGAGGTCATGAGGTCGCGATTGCCTCATCGGAATTGTACCGCGAAAAGGTTGAAGCGGAAGGCCTTGGAGTTTTCGGCGGTGCGGCCGGATGTGGGAGAACTGCTTGGTGATAAGGATTTGATTGAGAAGCTGTGGCATCCGCGCCGCGGATCTGGATATCTGATTCTGCGGTATACTGCTTCCGCAGTTGGAGCAAAGCTACGACGATTCGGTGGTGGCGTGCCGCGGAGCCGATCTACTGTTGACCCATATGGCAGGTTATGCGGGGCCGATTGCAGCGGAGGTATTGGGCGTGCCGTGGGTGTCGGTCGCGTTGCAGCCGATTGTGTTTTTCTCGGCCTATGATCCGCCAGTGATTCCGGCAGCGGTCTGGTTTCGGCATTTACTATCGGCCTTGGACCAGTTCCATTCAGGGCATTCATGCGGGTGGCGGCAGGGCGATTGCGGCCGTTGGGCTGAACCGATTCAGCGGTTGCGCGAGCGGTGGGATTGCCGCGCACCAGTGCGAATCCGCTGCTGGGGGGACAGTTCTCACGGCTAGGAACGCTGGCGTTGTTTTCGCGCCACTTTGCCGCGGCGCAGCAAGATTGGCCCCCAAACGTGCGGCTTACCGGATTCGTGTTTTATGACCGGCAGGGCGCTATGCCCGGGGCAGTCGGCAAATGCAGATGGGGCAGATGAAGGTCTCGCTCGATTTCTCGAACAAGGCGCGGCGCCGGTTCTGTTCACGCTTGGATCGTCGGCGGTGATGCAGCCGGGCACGTTCTATCGCGAGAGCATTGCGGCTGTTCAGAAGGCAGGCTTACGCGCCGTGCTGCTGGTGGGATGTGGAGCGAGACCAACTGCCGCGGCCGCTGCCCGAATCGATTTACGTGGCGAGCTATGTGCCGTATTCGCAGATCATGCCGAAGGCGCGCGCGATCGTGCATCAAGGCGGGATCGGCACAACGGCACAAGCGCTGCGTTCCGGGCGGCCGATGATAGTGGTTCCGTGGTCGCACGATCAGCCCGATAACGCCGAGCGGGTGCGCAAGCTAGGAGTTGGCCGAACGATTCCGCGAAGCCGCTACAGGGCGGGACGGGTGGCGCGGGAGTTGACGCAATTACTGAATGACAAGCACTATGAAGTGCGCGCAAGAGAGATCGGCGCGAAGATCGCGAGCGAAGACGGCTGACGCGCGGCATGCGATGCGATAGAAGAAATTTTGCGGAAGCCAGCGGCTAAACCTAAACCCGAACGGGGAACGATATAGCTTATCTTCCAACTTCGCGGGCCTGGGATAGAGAATCGCGTTCTAGGACTATCTTTGTTCGCAAGCTCACTGCGAGCGCCGCGATTGCGCTTATAATGACTCGAAGCACATTTTGCCAAAGTTCCTGTTTGGCTCGGCCAAGATGTCGGGCGGGGGTTAGCGTTCCAGCATTGCAGGCTCGACCCTATGACGACTCGTCCACAAATCTCGGTCATTATCCCGTGCCATAACAATGCAACCGAGCTAGAACATTGCCTCGCTGCACTTTCTGCATTCTCTTTCGAAGACACGGAATACATCGTGGTGGATGACGGTTCTACAGATGAGTCGTGTACAGTGGCTCGGCGAGCGACGATTCCCGTACGCCTGGTGCGCCTGCCTTTGAAAACGGGGGCGGCGGCGGCGCGGAACATCGGCGTACGGCACGCCTCGGGCGACCTGCTCGTCTTTCTCGATGCGGATGTTTGCATTCACCGTGATACTCTCCCGCTGATTGCTTCCGCATTTTCGAGCGACGAAGGGCTAGGCGCTCTGATGGGTTCATACGACGACACGCCCTCCGTACGCACTTCTTATTCGCAATATCGCAATCTGCTGCACTGTTATGTCCATCGCACAGGTCGCAGAGAGGCATGCACGTTTTGGACCGGTTGCGGGGCCATTCGGCGGAATGTTTTCCGGCGTTACGGCGGCTTTGACGAACGGCCCGGCGGAATCGACGATGTTGAACTGGGTGGCAGACTGGCCCGTGCCGGAGTGCGCGTCGAACTGCGGCACGATATCCAGGTGCAGCACAGAAAAAGATGGACGTTTCTCTCTTCCACTAAGACCGATATCTGTTCGCGGGGGATCCCGTGGACTGTTCTCGTGCTTCGCGACAGGCGCATTCCCAATACGCTGAATCTCGATTACCGCAATCGCATTAGCGTGGGCTTGGTATGGTTGGCGTTCCTTTTCATGGCGAACGCGTACATCAGTCCGAAGTATGGTCTGTTTGTGCCTGTGCTGCTGGGAGCTGCGATTTGGGTAAACAGGCGACTGTATCGATTCTTTCGGGAGCGCGGCGGAAAGACCTTTGCGGCGACATCCGCTGCCGCACATTTACTTCATCTGTTCTATTGCGGATTATCATTCTTGCTGGGCGCCGCGGGGTACGCATTCTCGGCTCTGATTGGACGATGGACTTCTCAGCCGAGCGGGCGTACAGAGCTTCAGCTGGAACAAATCGATGCGCATTCCGGGGACTGACATACCTGCTTTGAGGCAGTGAACGAGTAGTGCCGTTTTTGCCGGTTCGCGCTTCACGCACTCTGCGGCGGATCGAAGCTAATCGTTCAACCCTAACGGCGGCGGCCATACTCGTTGCTCTTGCCCTCTTTCTGCAGTGGAGATCGGGAGCGTATCGCAGCGACTTTACAGCCGACGATGACGAGCCCGCCCATGCGGTTTCCAGTTTGCTGGTGAGGGATTACCTGGTCCATGATTTCCCTCACAAGCCATTGCCTTTCGCCGAGGCATATTACGTGCACTACCCGAAGGTGGCGATTGGGCATTGGCCGCCTCTTTTCTATGCGGGCGAGGCGGGATGGATGCTCGTGTTCGGGCGCAATCGCGCAGCGATGCTGAGTTTCGTGGCGGTTACCGAAGCGGTGTTGCTGGTAAGCGTGTTCCTGTGGGTGACGCAGTATTGCGGCGCGTTGGCGGGCTTCTTATCCGGAGTGGTTTTGGCGGTTCCGGCTTTCATGGAGACAGCGGCGTATTCGGTCGCGCCAAACTGCCTACTTGCGTTGCTGGCCTTCTGGGCGGCAGCCGTGTACGCGCGGTATCTAGTTCGTGGAAGGACCCGCGACGTGGTGCTCTTCGCGGCACTCGCGATCGCTTGCGTGGGCGTTCACGGACGCGGTGCTGCAGTGGCCTTTATCCCGCTGATAGCTGTGTTCTTTCGAAGGCCGTTTTCAGTGGCATGGTGGCACGTTCTTGTGTTGGCCTTTTGCGCGGTGTTGCTGGTTGCACCGGCATGGCTGGGTCAGGCCGAGCCATTTTCCTTGCGGGCGGGACTGACGACTCTGAGGCTGTTTCTCTATCGAGCTTGTGTTTCCTTGGGTTGGCCAGTAGCCATTATTGCGGCAACTGGCGGCGTTTGGGCTTTTCGCAATGCGCAAAGGCAGACTCAGTGGATAGCCATGCTGGCTCTCGTTTTGGGTGGATGCGTTTTTCAATCATTTGCGAACGTAGGTTGGGATGACCGCTACCTGGTGACGGCGGCTCCCGGACTGGCAGTTCTGTTTGGTGTCGGTTTTCACTCTTACTCGCAACTTTTCGCGAGTGGAAGAGGGCGGCTGGTGGTCGCGACGGCGATGTTCCTGCTGGTGTGTGGCGTCTCGACAAAAAACGTGATTTCCACTCCGCGTAAGCCTGACCTGGGCTACCATCGCCTCGTCAGGGAAGAAGCTACTGCGTTGGCCAAGGGCCCGGTTTACCTGGCGGCGGGGAATCCTCGTTACGAGGGAGCTTTCGTTTCAGAGGTTTGCTTACGCGACCGGCAACCGAGCTCGATTGTACTTCGCGCCTCGAAGGTGCTCGCGCAGAGCACTTGGCTGGGGCTGAACTATCGTCTGGAATTTCCGGATAATAATGCGGTCGCGGCATACCTCGACCAAGCCCACGTCGGAACGATCGTTATGGAAGCAGTGGACATGCCGCCACACATGGCGCAGCTAGAGGCCGCACTGCGATTGCATCCGTTGATTTGGACCGAAGTTCACGCGACTCCGCAACCGCCGCATACGCGCATTTTTGAGCGGATCGGTCCACTGCCGGATGGCCCCCCGAATATCCGCATAGACATGCGGAAACGCCTGGGCACTTATCTGAACGCGAGCCCCTGATCCTGGACCGGCAGTTTCAGTCAGGCGGTCTTTTCTTCGCTCTCTCGTGCCACGGTATGGGTTGCGATACCGGACCCGAGAAGCCGAATGGCGCGGAATTTCCCGGTCGCGGCCAAGATGGGAGGTTCCAGCTCGGCCCGGATGCCGTTGGAGTGAATCCAGGAGACAACGGAGAGCGATCCACCATACACGCGCCGCGTTTCGGCAAGAAAGTAGCGCAGCACCTGGGCTGGGGAGGCGGCGGTAACACCGGGGCGGATTCGCAACACCACTTCGGTTTGAGATGAGGCTTCTCTTTCGATCAACTGGTAATCGCCTGCACCGCCTCCGAATTGAGACGGCAATGTTTCTTCGAGTAAGTGCACGAGCTCGTCAGCGGCGATAGTCATGCCTTGCGCGGTGACTTTGCTTATGGCAGCGATGTTACGAACCTGGTGGTCGAGGCCCAGGCGCGAATACGCGCAATCACAGGAGGTCTTCTCGATAATGCCGGTATCTCCGAGCTCGACATTGATGAAGATGCGCGAGGTGAACGGAAGGAGGCTGGTCGCGTGCAAGGAAGATAAGCCATCCTCGCCGGACGATATATCTCTTCGGCGGGCGACAAGGCCCACGGCGTAGCGGGAAATGTGGACGCAATTTCCCTTGTTCATGTGCCGGCAAGGATAACCGATATTTCCGAAATCCGACGTACCGTAAGTGGGATACGCATCGATGCCGGCAGATTCAATGACACGCCGCTTGGCGTCAGTGAGCGCCTCGCCCAAGACAATGGCGCGGCAGCCAGAGAGATCCAGGCGATGGTCCACGGCAACTGCGGCGACGCGGGTGACGGAGCTTACAAAACCGGAAAGGGTCGTTGTTACGCCCTCCGCGCGGCGCCGCGACATATATTCGGCAACAGGCAGAAAATTGTTTTGGTCCAGGTAGATCGGATAAGGCGCTTGGGCGCCGAAAAGACGCATTTGGGCTACGACGAAACGCGTTGCGATACGGTAGTGCAGATTCGCGCGTGTTGCGCCGCCAATAGCGTACCAGCGATCAAGCCCAAGTTTCAAACGATTCGCAATCAGCAGTGCAACGACACCGAAGCCCGGAAGGATAGGGCCGATGTTTACTCTGGCGCAATCCGTAAGATTCAACTCGCGGACCAGCAGCAACACACCGGTTTCAGCGAGGGCGAGTTGAGCGGAGCTGAGTTTTGTGATGATCGGGCGTCCGCCGGTGCCGCTCGAGGAGGCCTCTAAGAACCCTTCGTCCGCGTCATTATCCCAACTGTTTGCCGTGGCGCGTATGTGGCGCCCGGAGCGCACAATTTCCTTTCTTCCGCGAAACTCATCTTGAGTGACATAGACACCTTCGTCAAGCAGCGATTCGAGCGTTTTCTCGAGACCGTTGTTGCGGACTCCATTTTCAAGATCAGCATACGTACAACCCGCGACATCGAAGAGTTGAGCGTAGGGGTGCGCCGGCCGGGAGATAACTTTTCGCGCGAGGCCCAGAAAATGCTCCTCGCGATGTTGCATGTAATACCGAACGGTTGCCTCCGGATCGGGGTCCAGGGGCGAGCGCATATGACGTCGCATGGCGAGCCCCATACGGCTGTACTTTACGATTTCAGGTATCAACGGTTGGATCTCGTGAAGTCGAGTATAGTAATGAATCGGACGTGAGGCAAAGCGCGAAGGTACTGGTACTCGACGTGCGAGAGAACGCGTGAGCATTCGCCGCAATGAGAAGGCGAGTGAGGGAGCTCCCTCGTGGTATTTGGACTCGTTGGTGGCGGCGCAAAAACAGGAGGTCCATACGGAGCTGGCCCGCCGTTGGTCCAAAGGACTGAATGCTCAAACCGTTTTGAAGACCGACCTGTTTGAGGAGGCGTTCGGGCATGACAGTGTGCTTTTGGAGATCGCGCCGGAAGCAAGACACGCGACGGGCATCGATATTGCCGAAGGTACGGTCGCGAAGGCGAGACGACGGTTTTCAAGGGCAGGCTTTTACTTCGTTACAGGCGATGTACGCCGGCTGCCTTTCCCCGATAATACTTTCGATCTCGTGTTTTCGAACTCGACTCTGGACCATTTTCAAACCGTTTCGGAGGTGCATGCATCTCTTCACGAATTGGTGCGTGTCAACCGCCCTGGAGGTCTCATCATTGTCACGCTCGATAATCCGTCGAATCCTCTTTACTATCCGCTGCGCACCGCGACGCAACGCGGATGGACGCCGTTTGCGCTTGGTTGCACGTTGTCCGACAAACAGCTAAATGCGAGTCTCGAACAATGCGGGATGGAAGTGCTCGCGAACGATTGGCTCATCCACAATCCTCGGCTCATCTCGACAGCTCTGTTTCTGGCATTGAGGCGGGCCCTCGGCGAGCGAGCCGATGCGCCAATTCGGGGCCTTCTGAAGAGCTTCGGAGTGCTGGGCCGCTTGCCGCTGCGAAGATTCACAGCTTGCTTTGTAGCAGTATGCGCGCGTAAACGAGCGTCATGAAGAGCGAAGAGGGGCTATCGTTTTTTTCGGACCAGGCGGTGCGCTTTACGAACGACGGCCGGGGTGGCGGCGAACGCTTCGTTAGCCAGAGCGACTTGCTGATCGTGATGGACCTTGTGCGCGCCCGCCGCAGGGCTTGCGGCCGTAGGGCGTCCGACGTAACGCAGTTGGCGCCTGGCGGGCACTGTATCGCCGGGGTTGATGATCGATTGCATCTGTTCTTCGACGAAGTACCAGGCCCCCATATTCTCGGGCTCTTCCTGCACCCAGAACAATTCGGCGGTATCGGGATAGCGGCGCAGAATGTCAGTCAATTGCTGCAGCGGGAACGGGTATAGTTGCTCGAGACGGATGATGGCGATGTCATTGCGGCGGAGTTCTTCGCGCTTGTTCACGAGGTCGTAGTAGACCTTACCGGAACACAAAAGGACCCGCTGAATATGGCCGCCGAGGTATTGCGAGTCACTGATGACTTCTTGAAAGGCTCCGTTGGTCAGCTCGTCGAGCCGCGAGGCAGCCTTGGCGTAACGCAGCAGGAACTTCGGCGTGAACACAATGAGCGGCTTACGCACTCCTCTGCGATCTTTGCCTCCGTACATCTGGCGACGGAGTAAATGGAAGTACTGCGCGGGACTGGTGCAGTTACAGACCTGTATGTTGTTTTCGGAGCAGAGCTGGAGGAAACGTTCGATGCGGGCGCTCGAATGCTCCGGACCTTGGCCTTCCAGTCCGTGCGGCAACAGCAGCACGAGGCCGCTGGGCTGATCCCACTTCACTTCGGCTGAAACAACGAACTGGTCGATGATGATCTGCGCGCCGTTTACGAAATCGCCGAACTGCGCTTCCCACAGCACGAGGGTGAGCGGGTCTGCGACACTGTAGCCGAATTCGTAACCCATAGCGGCGTATTCGCTCAAGAGGCTGTCGACGACCTCAAACTTGGCCTGATTGGGAGCGAGATGCTGGAGCGGCGTATATATGTGACCGGTTTCGTAGTCGCTGAATGTTAGGTGGCGCTGGGTGAAAGTGCCTCGGGAGACGTCTTCGCCCGAGAGACGAACGGGCGTGCCTTCGAGAACCAGACTGCCGAAGGCGAGCGTCTCGGCGAGACCCCAATCGATGGGGGCGCCTTTGAGGGCTTCGCGACGCCTGTCGAGCAGCGACTGCAGTTTCGGATGGAGGTGAAACTCTTCCGGAAGGCTGGTGCAACGCTCGATGACTTTCGCGAGGGTATCGTAGGCGGCGGCAGTGGAGGGAATCGGCTGATGCACCTGCTCGGCGGGCGCGTCGGCGAACTCTTCAATGACGAATTGCTCACGGCTCTTCTTTGCTTCGTCGTAGGTGGCATTCAAGCGAGTGCGGACCTGGGCTCGAACGTTGGCGACGAAATCCTGCGTGACGAATTTCTCGCGGACGAGGCGTTCGGAATATTGCGTCGCGACGGTCGGGGTGGCCTTGATCTTTCGATACATGACGGGTTGCGTGTAGCTGGGATCGTCGGCTTCGTTGTGGCCCTGACGCCGATAGCCGATGATGTCGATGACGACGTCGCGTTTGAAGCGCTGGCGGTAATCGTAGGCGAGCTGCGCGACGCGAATACAGGCTTCGGGCTCGTCGGCATTCACATGAAAGATGGGCGCCTGTACCGAACGGGCGACATCGGTGCAGTAGATGCTGCTGCGGCCTTCGAGCGGGTTGGTAGTGAAACCGATCTGGTTATTTGTGATGACGTGGATGGTACCGCCGGTTTTATAGCCTTCGAGCTGAGAGAGCTGCAGAACTTCTGCAACGATGCCTTGTCCAATAAAAGCAGCATCGCCGTGGATCAGAATGGGGATGACGCGCTCACGTTTTCCATCGCCAATGCGATCCTGCTTCGGCCGGACGAGTCCTTCGACAACCGGATCGACGGCCTCGAGATGGCTTGGATTGAAGGCGACCGACACGAGGATCTCTTTGCCCTGAGTGGAGCGATGAATTCCGCTCGCGCCAAGGTGATATTTCACGTCCCCTGATCCCTGGACGCTTTCAGGATCGGGCTCGCCTTCAAACTCTGAAAACACCTGCGCCATCGATTTGCCGACGATGCTGGCGAGCACATTCAGACGTCCACGATGTGCCATTCCGATGACGGCCTCGTGAACGTTCTCATTTGCGGCACGTTCCAAAACCTCGTCGAGCACAGCGATGGTGCTTTCCAGTCCTTCGAGACCGAAGCGCTTTTGGCCGACGAAGCGGGTCTGCAGGAAATGTTCGAACTCTTCGGCTTGAATCAAGCGACCGAGAATGCGATGGCGCGTGGCGTCATCGAGCTGCCACAGATTCATGGTGGCTTCCATGCAGTCCTGGAGCCACTGCTTCTGCTCGGGATCAGGGATATGCATGTACTCAATGCCAATGGCTCCGCAGTAGGTGGAGCGAAGACGATCGAGGATCTCGCGCAAGCGTTTCGTACGGCTGCATGTAGGAGGCGATGGCGCCGCTGGGAGCTTTCACGGCACCGGCGAGAAAGGGGCGATCGAGATCCCAAATAGACAAGCCGTAGGAGGCGGGATCGAGCTCAGGATGATAGGCAGGATCGTGACCGAGCGGGTTGGTGTTCGCGAGCAGATGACCACGTATGCGATAGGAGGTGATCAACTGAATGACGCCGGCTTCTTTGGCCACGTCGGCATTGACGGAGCCGAAACGGGCGGGGGCAATCTGTTGATCCATCTGCCAGCGAACGGGCATGTAGGGGATCTTGAGATCGCGGAAGATGTTTTCGTAAAAGCCGTCTTCACCCTGCAAGAGTTGATGAAGTTTGGCGAGGAAGGCGCCCGATTCCGCGCCTTGTATGATGCGGTGGTCGTAGGTGCAGGTGATGGTCAGCACCTTGCTGAGGCCGAGCAGGGCGCGAGTTTCGGCGGTCGCGGCGGCGAATTCCGCCGGATAATCGATGGCGCCGGTAGCGACGATCGCTCCTTGACCGGGCATCAAACGGGGCACGGAGCCGAGCGTTCCCACAGTGCCTGGATTGGTGAGTGAAATCGTGGTGCCTTCGAAATCGGCGACCTGCAATTTGTTGGTGCGGGCGCGCGCGACGATGTCGTCGTAGGCTGCGACGAATTGCGCGAAGCTCATGGCATCGGCGTTTTTTACGTTGGGAACTTTGAGAGAGCGTGAGCCATCCTTGCCCGCGACATCGACGGCGAGGCCGATGTTGACGTGACCTCGAACTACGCGGAAGGGCTCGCCGCCATTCTCCGCATAGGCATGGTTAAGCGCTGGACTCGATTCGATGGCGCGGACAATGGCCCAGGCGATGATGTGCGTGAAGCTGAGCTTTCCGCGGCCTTGCAGTGCACGCTGCTTGTTGATGAGATTGCGATTTTCTTCGATGACGCGAACCGGAATCTGGCGCTGGGAGGTGGCGACGGGAATAGCCAGACTGGCCGTCATGTTCTCCGCAATGCGCGCAGCGGCGCCGCGCAACGGAATTAATTGATCGCTGGAACCGACGGCTTTCGTCTCTTGCCGGGCCGGTTGGTTGGAGGTGCGGGCAACCTCGGCGGAACCGGGGGCAGAGGCTGGTCCTGGCTGGGCGACAGAATGCGGAAGGCTCTCCTGCGGCGCGGGCGTGGGCTGCGGTGGCTCCTGGCGAGGCGGTTCGACTTGGGGCGGTTCTTGTTGCGGCGGAAGCTGCTGAGGCGGCTCTCTTTCGGGAGGAGTCTCTTGCGGAGGTTCCTCGCGCGGCGTTTCAGGACCGTATGGAGTAGAAGGCTCTTTCGCTTCGGGTTCAGCTAACGCAGCCGCGGCTTGACTGCCGTTCGGGGTTGCTGTTTGACCCGCGTCCTCAAAGAGGTGCGTCCATCCTTCGTCAACGCTCTTCCGATCGAATTGATATTGATGATAAAGCTCGTCTTCTAACCAGCTATTGATACCTAGCGCGGGGTCTTTGGCTTGCGGCATGTCGATGATTTTGGGCGGTTGAACGAGTGTGGCAGGAATGCAAGCTCGACTCGTCGAGTGCGAGCCCAATTCCGATCAAAAACTACTGTTCCGTATCTCCATTGTAACGAAAACGCGCTATTTTTTTCGGGCGTGCGTTGCGCGGAACCGCGCGCCTGATTGCCAAAAAGAATCGCGGTATCGCGTGGATCGGCGATCAGCCCTGCCGCAGCAGCGCGACGATATCGTCGACAGTGATCACGCCGATCAACCTGTGGTGCTGATCGACGACGGGCAACGTGAGGAGGTTGTACTTGTCGAACATTTCGGCCACGCGGTCCTGCTTTTCATCGGAGCGAACGTAAAGCAAAGGGTCGGAAGCGAGTCCGCACAGCGGCGTATCGCCCGCTGCAAAGAAGAGTTTGGCGAGAGGAACGGAACAGCGCAGACGGTTGTCGCCGTCCACCAGAAAAATGCTGTGCAGATCCTCCAATACTTCCTCGTCCTTCTTGAGCTCGGCGATAGCTTGAGCGACGGTAGTGTTTTGCGGAAACGCGAGGAAGCCCGGATCCATGAGACCGCCGGCGCTATCCTCGCTGAACTCGAGCAGATCTTCCACTTCCTCCTTCTCTTCGGGCTGCATCTGGTCGAGGATCTGTTCGGAGCGCTCGTGTTCGAGTTCATTGAGCAGGTCGGCGGCTTCGGACGGCTCCATCTCCTCCAGAATGTCCGCGGCTTTATCCGCTTTGAGCGATTCGATAATGCGGGTTTGAATGCCAGGCTCGACCTCGGTGAGCAGGTCGGCGGCGGTTTCGGCATCGACAGCGTTGAAGATGGCGGCTCGATCATCGTGCCCGAGATCCTCCACGATATCGGCCAAGTCGGCGGGGTGCATATCCTCGAGAAGCTTGTTCGAAATGGCCAGACGCACGCGGCGCTGTGGGTCGGCTTCGAGGATGTTGCAAAATTCCCACCGGATGGAATGAGGCGCAATCCGGCTTTGGATAGTGCGGACCACGGCAGGTGAGACGACGCCTCGGAGGACGCGGCGCAGCATAGAGCGGAGGCCGATGTCGACTTCGAGGATATGAAGAACGTCGTGGCCGTTTTCGCATTCCTTCAGGAACGTGACGTCGTTGACGCGGACAACTTTGCGGCCTTGCGCGTCGATGATCTGCTGGTCGAGAAGATCGCGGACCATGCGCAGCATGTATTCATCGGAGTGATAGGGCTTCAGGTGCTCATCTTTCAGGTGAATGCCGTCGTGACTGACAGTGTGGACCTGATCGTAGCGGATGCTAAGCCAACCGGGCCCGGCGCCGACGAGATAGCGATCGAGCCGAACGGGGTGAATGAGCGGGACGAGAGCGGCGTCTCGAAGCGCGCCGATACGGCGGCCCTTGAGGTCGTAGACCTTGACGCCGATGAGTTCGGTCAGATAGAGAATCTCTTCCGCCATGGAAAGCTAGCGCGGCCCTTATTAGAGAATATCCAGCTAGAGAATAATCGGCGCAAGTAAGTACTACACTGGGGATTTCCCGCTGACTTTCCGTCTCCGATCTTGCTGTGAGTGTCTCCGCAAATCCCGCCAAACCCGCCACCAGTTCGACGAGACTTACGGCCAAGAGCTTCTTCGCGCGAGGCGGAATACTCTCGCGAACGCATCCTCATTACGAATATCGGCAGGGGCAGTTGCACATGGCGGAAGCTGTCGAGGCGGCGCTCAAGGAGCAGCGCCACTTAGTGGTGGAGGCGGGCACGGGAACGGGCAAGACGCTGGCTTATCTAGTTCCGTCGATCCTATCGGGAAAACGAGTTGTCATCTCGACGGGAACGAAAAATTTGCAGGAGCAGTTGTACTTCAAGGATCTGCCGTTCTTGCAATCGCTGTTTGATCGGCCGTTGGCGGTTTGTTACATGAAGGGCCGGGCGAACTACTTGTGCCGGCAAAAGCTATATGACGCGGAACGTGAGCCGGTACTCGCCGGATTGGGAGAGATAAAAGAGTTCCAGCTGATTCGGGAGTGGGAAACAAGGACGCACACGGGCGATCGGAGCGAGCTGCGGGAGCTAGCCGAGATGAGCAGCGCGTGGTGGAAGCTGGACGCGAGAAGTGATTTATGCGCCGGGCAGAAGTGCAAGCAGTTCGAGCGCTGCTTCATCACGGAGATGCACCGACGCGCGACCGAAAGCGACATTATCATCGTCAATCATCATCTGTTCTTCGCCGATCTGGCAGTTCGCGAGCAGGCGTTCGGCGGGATTTTGCCGGACTACTCAGCTGTGATCTTCGACGAAGCACACGAGGTAGAGGACGTAGCAGGGCAGTATTTCGGGATATCGGTGAGCAATCTGCAGATTCAGGAGCTGGTGAAAGATGCGGCATCGATTTCGCGGCAGAAACTATTCGCGACTCCGGAGTTAGACCGCAGCTTGATTCATTTGGGCGACCGGACGGAGAATTTCTTCCAATTGTTTCCGCAGGAAGGCAGGCAGGGATTTCGCGACCACGAAAATTTTCTTGCTAACCACGAGGACACTTACGGCGAGTTGTTGTTTGCGCTAGAAACGCTGTGCACTCGGCTCGAATTAGTGCAAGGCGCAATCGATCAAACGCTGCCATTGGTGCGGCGCGGCAGGCTGATCCAACAGGCGCTTCGCTTCTGGATGGAAGCGCGGGATGCGGCGTACGTTTATTGGACCGAACGGCGGGGGCGCGGCTTCTATCTGCAAGCAACACCGATCGATGTATCGCAAACGCTCGCCACGCACCTGATGGAGCGGGTAGATACGGTGGTGCTGACGTCGGCGACGTTGACGGTGGCGGGCGAATTCGACTACACGCAGAAGCGCCTAGGACTGCAACATGCAAGAACGCTCGGGGTTGAGAGCCATTACGATTACGCAAAGCAAGTGCTTCTCTATGTGCCGCCGCATCTGCCGGATCCACGGCAGCCGGAGTTCTCGCGGCGTGCCGCGGATGAAATTGAACAAATTGTAAACGCTTCGCATGGGCGCGCATTCGTGCTGTTCACGAGCTATCAGCAAATGCGGCAGGTGTACGAATCCCTGAGAAAACGCCTGGAGTTTCCGATGCTGCTGCAAGGCGATGGGCCGCGGACCGCGTTGATTGAGGCGTTTCGAGCGACGCCCGGGGCGGTTCTGTTCGGCACCTCCAGTTTCTGGCAAGGAGTGGACGTGCAGGGCGAACAACTGAGCTGCGTGGTGATTGACCGGCTGCCCTTTGCGGTGCCGACGGATCCGGTGATTGCGGCGCGCGTCGATGCGATCCGGCAGAGCGGGGGAAACCCGTTTTACGAGTATCAGCTTCCGCAGGCTGCGCTGGCTCTGAAGCAGGGGTTTGGACGACTGATTCGCAGCGCTTCGGATCGCGGCGTGCTTGCGCTGCTGGATAATAGGATTACGAAGCTACCGTACGGGCGAGTGTTTTTCGATAGCCTGCCAGCATATCGCTTCACAACCAAGTTAGGGGACGTTCAAGAATTTTTCGATGTTTGAGATTTGCGTAGAGCACACTTTTGCCGCCGGACACGCGCTCCGCAATTACCACGGGAAGTGCGAAAACGTACACGGGCACAACTATCGCGTGCAAGTGGGCATGGAAGGGCGTGAGCTGGACGAGAGCGGGTTGCTTTACGACTTCGCGGAACTAAAAAAGCGCTTGCGGAATACAAGCGAATACATGGATCACCAGTTTCTAAACGACCTGAAGCCGTTCGATGAGATCAACCCATCGGCAGAGAACATCGCGAGGTTCATTTACGGAGAGATCCAGAAAGAACTGAAGAACGGATCGCTTGCGTACGTGCGCGTCTGGGAGACGGACACCTCCTGCGCTGTTTACCGACCGTAAATTTTAGATAGGCGGAACTTAGCGGCCGAAGAACTCGGAATTTTTCTGGGTGAACTCGGCCCATTTGTCGGGCAGATCGTCAGCGGCAAAGATGGCCGAGACGGGACAGACGGGCACGCAAGCGCCGCAATCGATGCATTCGACAGGATCGATGTAGAGCATCTGCTCGCCTTCAAACTTCTCCTCGTCCTTTTTCGGGTGAATGCAATCCACGGGGCAGGCGTCGACACACGCAGTATCTTTGATTCCGATGCAAGGTTCGGCGATTACGTAGGCCATTTCAAATCCAATTCGTACGTGTAGCTTTCAAGTCTAAGGAGTAGCATACGGCTGGCCGCAGTGACAAAGACGCTGCAGCGAGCGGTCAGTTTCGCAGATCGAGCGCGTACAATGACCATTGATGATAGCGAAAGTGCGCAAAGCGGTATTTCCGGCGGCCGGGCTTGGAACGAGGTTCCTTCCAGCCACCAAGGCGCAGCCTAAGGAAATGCTGCCGGTTGTGGACAAACCGCTCATCCAATACGGAGTGGAAGAGGCGATGCACTCCGGCATTCAGAACATCATTATCGTCACCGGGCGAGGGAAGTCATCGATCGAAGATCATTTCGACGTGAGTTTTGAGTTGGAGCAATTACTCGAATCGAAGAGCAAGGGCGAGATGCTCACGATGGTGCGGGGCATCTCGGACATGATCGATGTGTCGTACGTGAGGCAGAAGGAGGCTTTGGGCCTGGGGCACGCGGTTTTGCGAGCAAAGGAACTGGTGGGCAAAGAGCCTTTTGCCGTGGTTCTTTCCGATGACATCATCGCCTCGCAAACGCCTTGCATTCGCCAGCTTTTAGATGTGTATGAGTACTACGGCGCATCCGTGCTGGCGCTGATGGAAGTGCCGGACGATCAGGTCTCGTCGTATGGAATCGTGGACGGCGAGATGGTGTCCGACAACGGGCGGGAGAACCGGCTGTTTCGGATCCGCAACATGGTGGAGAAACCCAAGCTGGCCGATGCGCCGTCGAACCTGGCGATTATCGGCCGCTACATACTGACGCCTGAAATCTTCCACTGCGTGGAGGCGATTGAGCCGGGCAGCGGGGGCGAGATTCAACTGACCGATGCATTGAAGTACATGCTGCGAAATCGTCCGATTTACGGATTGAAGTTCGAAGGCAAGCGTTACGACGCGGGCGACAAACTCGGATTCCTGAAAGCGACCGTGGAGTTTGCACTGAGCCGACACGATCTGGGCGGGCCGTTTCGGGAGTATCTGAAAAGCTTGTGCATGCAGTAATGCTGCCGCGGCTCGCGGTCGCGGGCCTGCTCGTCGTCGCGATAACGAGGGGACAAGTACCAAGTTACGGGCAGCCGCCGACACCGCGCGTGGTCGCGTATGTCGAAGCGGCACTAGGGCAAGGCGATCTGGCATCCGCCTCGGCGCTGGTCGCACAGTACCGCAGATTGAATGGCGATACGCCGGAAGCTTTGGAGGCCCTCTCGTGGGTCGCCCGGGGGGAGTTAGCGGCAGGACACCCAGACACAGCTTCCAAAGAAGCGGACGAGATTGAGCGCGTTTGCCAGGCCTCTTTGGGCACGCGCAAACTCGATGCAGAGCCGCACTTACCGATCGCATTGGGAGCGGCTTATGAGATCCAGGCGGAAGTTCTTTTCGCGGAGCACAAAAGGACAGAAGCCATCGAGCTTCTGGAATCGGCTCTTCGGAAGTGGCGCGGGACGTCCATCGCCGATCGTTTGCAGAAGAACCTGCATTTGATGACGCTCGAGGGCAGGCCTGTGCCGGCGATTCAGGAGACGGAATGGATCGGGCCGAAGCCTGCGGCAGTAAGCACATTGCGCGGCAAGGTTGTGCTGCTTTTCTTTTGGGCGCACTGGTGCGCGGATTGTAAGGCGGAAGCGCCCATCGTTGCGCAACTGGCCTCGGAGTTTGCGCCGAAAGGGCTGGTGGTAATCGCGCCAACACGCCGCTATGGCTACACGGCGGAGGATGAGCATGCGGACGCTGCGAAAGAAACACCCTTCATCGAGAAAGTGTACGCGCGCTATTATTCGGCGATTCCGAATGCAGGCGTTCCCGTTAGCGCGCAAAATTTCGAACGGTTTGGCGTGAGCACGACGCCTACGATCGTGCTTGTCGGCAGGCAGGGGACGGTGAAACTGTATCATCCCGGCGCGATGCCAGAGGCAGAGCTACGCACAGCTATTGAGCGGCTCGTGACAGCACAGCCTGCGATGCGGGCATCGCGTCCCCACATTACGCGATAATTCTTAACATGAAGGTTCAAGCGCTGCTGACGATGCTGTTCCTTACCGGATGCCTGGCAGCGGTTGCGAGCGCTCCTGAGACGAAGATAATCGTCGCGGTGAAAAACCAATTCGATAAACCGGTCGAGAATGCGGCGGTGATTCTCGATTTCGTCGGCTCTCACCAGATTATTAAGCTGGGAAAGCGCAAGCCGATCCATTGGGAAGTGCATACGAACCTGGAGGGAATCGCCAGCTTTCCGCCGATTCCGCAGGGGACGGTTCAATTGCAAATCATCAAGAAGGAATATCAAACGTTTGGGGACAAGTTCGACGCCGATACAGAAGAGAAGAAGATCGACATCAAACTGAATGCGCCGCAGAAGCAGTACAGCGCGCATCCCCCTCTGAAGCCGGCCGACGCACCGCCCCCAAAGCAATAGTTGCTAAGATTTCGCTTCCATCGCGATGGCCTCGATCTCGACCTGGACATCGCGCGGAAGGCGCGCTACTTCAACAGTGGAGCGCGCCGGGGGATTGCTGGCGAAATATTTCGCGTACGTCTCGTTCATGCGTGCGAAGTCGCCCATGTCCTTGAGAAAGACGGTTGTCTTCACTACGTTGTTAAAGGAGAGTCCGGCCGCTTCGAGCACGGCCTTGAGGTTTTCAAGAACGCGCGAGGTCTGCTCTTCAATGGATCCAGTGACCAGCTGTCCGGTTTGGGGGTCGAGCGGAATCTGCCCACTGAGGAAAACGAATCCGTTCTGCCGGACCGCGGTCGAATAGGGTCCTGCCGCTTTAGGCGCGTTTTGCGTTGTGATGATCTCTTTCATTGCTCTATTTTGCAATGGGAGCCGGAGATGGCCGCTGGGATTTGAGTTCCGGCAGACGCATGGCGCCGATAAGTTCGCTCACGTTCGAGAGTTGCAGACGCCGAACGAGGCTGCCGAGTTGGACGGCTATTTGGCTTGGGGCGCGAGGATCGACGAAGGTAGCGGTGCCGACCTGAATGGCGCTAGCGCCTACCATCAGAAATTCCGCGGCATCTTCGCCGGTTGCAATTCCGCCGAGGCCGATCACGGGAATTTTGACGGTTTGGGCTGCTTCATAGACCAGGCGCAGGGCCAGCGGTTTGATGGCGGGCCCGGAGAGGCCTCCGAAGCCGGCGCCGATGCGCGGCGAGCGGCTGTCGACATTGGCGGCGAGGGAGACGAAGGTGTTCACGAGCGAGATGGCGTCAGCGCCGGAGTCTTCGGCTGCTTTCGCGAAGGGTTGAATTTGCGCAACGTTCGGGGAAAGTTTAACGATCAGGGGGCGGTGGGCGGCTGCACGGGCACGCACGACGAGATGCGCAAGCAGCTTGATATCGCTCGAAAAAAATATGCCGCCTTCTGTGAGTGTTGGGACAGGAGACGTTCAACTCGTAACCGGCGATTCCCTCGGCGTCTTCCAATGCGCGAATCACCTCGATGTAATCCTCGTCGCAATAGCCGAAGACGTTTGCGAACACGGGAGTTTGGTAGCGGCGCAGCTTGGGAAGCTTCTCTTAAGGAAGGCGGCGGCTCCGAGGTTTTGCAGGCCGACGGAGTTGATCATGCCGGCTTCGGTGTGCCACAGACGCGGCGCGGGATTACCGGCTATCGGCTCACGCGAGAGGCCTTTCGTGAAGATGGCTCCGAGGGTATTTAGGTCGACGACCTTTTCGAATTCAATTCCGTAGCCGAAGGTTCCCGATGCGGCGAAAACGGGATTGCGGAAATTTATGCCGCAGAGCGTAATCGCAAGCGGCTGGATATCCATTCGAGCGAGTTGGCCGATTTAGCGGGTCGCCGCGGCCGTTGCCTCGCTTGCCGCTAGTTGTTGCGCCGTTTCGCGGATGAGGTCCCAGACTTCGCGAACATCCTGCTCGTTGGTTTGAAAGTTTCCAATAGCGCAGCGAAGCACGAATTTGCCGTTCAGGACTGTATGAGAGAGAAACGCTTTGCCGGTCGAGTTGATTTGTGCCAGCAGGCGCTGATTGAATGCGTCTTCAGCGCGATAGCGGAAACAGACGAGCGAAAACGGCACGGGGGCGGAGAGTTCGAAGTCATCTTGTTCTTGGACAAGGTGTTTCAATAGTTGGGCCAGACGAAGCGCTTCGCGCAGCATCGCAACGATGCCTTCGCGGCCGTAATAACGAAAAACGTACCAGAGCTTCAGTGCGCGAAAACGGCGTCCTAATTGCAGGCCGTAATCCATATAGTTCACGACGCGATCGTCTTCGGCAGTGCGAAGATATTCAGCGCTGAGGGAAGCGGCGCGGCGGAAAATATCGGGAAGGCGCGTGTAGAGGACGCTGCAATCGATTCCGACGTACAGCCATTTATGAGGATTGACTACAAGCGAGTGCGCACGCTCGACTCCATCGAGAATGTGGCGCATCTCGGGAACGACCGCGGCGGATCCACCGTAAGCGGCATCGACGTGCAGCCAGATTCCGTATTGTTCGGCGATATCGGCGATGGAGGGAAGAGGTTCGATCGCGCTGGCGGAAGTGGATCCGACCGAGGCGACGATGCAGCAAGGCCGCTTGCCCGCTGCGAGATCCGCTTCGATGGTTTGCCGGAGTAACTCGGGGCGCATGCGGAACTGGTTATCGATCGGAATCCGGCGGACGTTTTCCTGGCCGAATCCGAGCGTGATGGCCGCTTTCTCGGCAGAGGAGTGGGTGTGCTCGGAGACATAGACGATCAGGCCCGGACGCATGCCCTTCACGCGAGATTCAGGGTCGACCCATTCGCGCGCCGCCGCGATGGCTTGCATGACTCCGACCGAGGCAGTGTCATAAATAATGCCGAAAAAACGGTCGTCGAGCAACAGCCATTGACGGAGCCAACCGAGGGTGACCTGTTCCAGTTCAGTGGCAGCGGGCGAGGACTTCCAAAGCATCGCGTTGACGTTGACGGTGGAAGCGAGAAAGTCCGCGAGGACCGAGGGCGGCGAGGCGGAGACGGAGAAATAAGCGAAGAACCGCGGGTGATTCCAAAGGGTGAGTGCAGGAAAAACAATGGATTGAAAATCTTCGAAGATTTTCTCGATCGGCTCACCTGTTTCAGGCGCTGCTCTCGGCAGAGCGGCGATGAGCTCTCCGGGCTGGAGGGCGGTGGTTACCGGAAATTCACGGATGCGGCCGAAATAATCGGAAATCCAATCGACGTGTTGAAATGCTGCCGTTCGAAACTGTTCGGGGCTCACTCGTCTGTTCTCAGGACTATCATCCTACGCTTTGAGAGTGGCCGCTTCACTGCACTCGCTCAGGACAGCCGGCAGCCAAGCGCGAAGCCAGTGATGAAAGCCGGCCAACCCGGCCTGGGTGTCGTCGTCGAGCGGGAACGGAAACTGATTCAGCTTCCAGCCGCGCGCCACGGCAGTTTGCTTGATAGCGATTGTTGCGGGAAACTTCTCGATCCACTCGAGCAATTCTTCGAGACGCGCATTGAGGCCGGCGGCTCGCTCGGAGTCGCCCGTCCGGATGGCTCGATCGATCGCCACTAGCAACTCAGGGACGGCAGCTGCGACACCCGAGACGATTCCGTCGGCACCCGCCAAACGAGAACGGAGGTACAGGGATTCACTTCCGGTGAGCAGAGTGAAGGGCACTTTGTCGCGCAGATTCCGCAAGGTTTCGAAAAGACGCCAATCGCCGCTTGAATCCTTGATGCCGGCAAAAGCGCCGGAGCCTAGAAGCCGGATGGCGAGGGCGCCAGAAATAGGCGGCGTGAAGAGAGGGAGATTGTACAAGAAGATACGCGTCTGGGCAGCAATGCTATGAGCGAACTGTCCATAGAACTCGAGAAGCTGGGCATCACTGTAGCGATAGAAATAAGGCGGTGTGAGAAGCACGCCGGCGGCGTCGGAGTTGATAGCGTTCTCGGCGAGATGGATGGCACCCGCGAGCGTCGAGTGCGAGACATTCACGAGCACGGGCACGCGGCTGCGGCGGATGGCCAGTGAAAGGACGCGGGTGCGTTCGGCGATATCGAAATGCACGAATTCGCCGGTCGAACCGAACAGCACCAGGCCATCTACGCCGGAGCGAACAATTACATCGAGGTAATCGAGCAGGACAGCGGCATCGGCCTCGATCTTGTCAGATCGTCGCGGGGTGGCAAGCGCCGCATAAACACCCGTCGGGGCAGGTGGTTGCTTGCTCTTGGCCATGCGATGGGTACAGCCGGCAATCGCACGGACGAGATGCCGCCGATCCGCTTCGTCTATGAATTTTACTTCGTAGGGGCAGGCTCATTCAGAAGTTTTTCTTCGGCATCGCCCTGGTGCCGAAGCATGGCGCGCTCGACCAGTTCCAGTGGATCGAGGAGATGTTGAGGTTTGAAGTGCTGGGTGGACCAGCGGCACCCTTCCTCCAATTGGATTCCGAGGAAGTAGCCGATGTCTCGAAATACGCAGTAGCGGACCACTCCAACCAGTTTGCCGTCGCCAAAAGACATAGTGATAGCCGTCCCGGCCGGAATTTCTTTCTCCACCTGGAGACATATTCCTGAAAGCGAGATGTCCTCCAAATTCGCGACTCGCTGGCGCTTGCGCCCGGAGCCGTCCTCCCATGTCAGTTCCACTAATTCCGCACAGAGTAGCCGATGATCAATTCGCCGTTCGTCCATATGCTTCTCATCGGATGTAATGGGGGTGAGGTGAGCGGTGTGTCAGGTCCGAAAGCTAGCATTAGATTTAGTACTTAGCGCCAAGACCCTATCCGAAGTACTAGCCGCAAGGGGAGTTTCCCGATAGCTTCAGAGCTTTTCTCCATGGATGCGCAGCCAGACATGACGGTTCGGCCGGCAGAACCGGATACGGGGGTCGGCATTGCCATCCGGGTGGCATTCTTCGTGGCAACCGTGCTGATTGGAATGCTTTTCCTGGGTCCGCTGCTGCTGAACACGCTGGGAGTTGTGGTGGCGGGCACGATCGGGCTGTGCCTTACCGGGCTTGTCGCGAACCTGCTCACGATGAGAATATTCGATCGGAGGCCGCTCGCCGATATCGGGTTGCGAGGCGGACGCGCTTCAAGCCGCAACTTCCTGTTGGGCGTGCTGTTCGGGGGCGGCGCGGCGGCAGCGATGTTGGCAGCACCTTTGCTGGCGGGAACGGGACATCTGATGCGGCGGCCAAGTTCCGGGTTCACTTGGCAAGGCCTGCTGTTTTATGTAGCGGCGCTCTTCGTCGCCGCAGTGGGAGAAGAGATGATCTTCCGCGGTTACGCGTTCCAACTGCTAGTCCAGAAGATTGGCCCGTTTGCGACCATTCTGCCAGTAGGCGTACTCTTTGGGCTGGCGCATTCAGGGAATCCCTCGGCCTCTGCGCTGGGAATTCTGAATACGATTCTGTGGGGCGTCTTGCTTGGATATGCCTTTTTGCGCAGCCATGACTTGTGGCTTCCGATAGGCCTGCATTACGGCTGGAACGCGGTACTGCCGTTGTTCGGAGTGAATCTCAGCGGGCTTACAATCGAGGTTACGAGGTACTTTTACCGATGGGATCTGACGCCCCTCTGGAGCGGTGGCAATTATGGACCGGAAGGCGGGCTGCTGACGACCATCTTCGCGGTTGCCCTATTTTTCGCGGTGGCGCGCGGCGCCCATCAAGCCTCAGGTCGCGGCGATCGCGCGGGTTCTGAACGAGCATGCCTGAGGGCCGTTGCAATCGCCAGCCTTATTTTGGTGGGTTGCGCGAGCCTGCGCGCCGACAAGCTGAGCTTCGATGAGCGGATGGAGATCGAGCGCGGTCTCAACGCCGAATTTGCCACGTTGAAGGTTTCGCTTCCGCACGCGAAGAAGGCACTGGTGGTGCGCAGCGACGGAACGTACGACACGCGCGCCTGGGAGAACGCGATGCAGGCAGACGGCCCGGCCGCGCGACTGGGCGATGAGGTGCAGATCACGCGAGTCGAGATCGAACCGAACAAGATCCTGCTCGAGATCAACGGCGGCACCAAGAGCGGGCACTGGTACGATCGCGTGCAAGTCGGAATGGGCGGTAATACTTCTCCGGTGCATACCAATCAGAACGCGCAGACCGCGAACGGATCGCACATCGCGATCGTTTTCCCGGGAGCGTTCCGTCGCTGAAATCATCCGATATAAGACAGATGCTGGCGCCGATTTTTGACTTCGAAAAGCACTCTGCGGCAGAACAGTACATGGACAAGCTGCCGGAGCCGATCAAAAAGGCGATCAAAGACCAGCGAGCGATCACCGGGATGGATAAAGATCAGGTGCTTCTAGCGCTCGGGAAGCCGCGCGAACAAGAGCCGAGAGACGAGCAAGGACGGCGACGAGATTGAAGATTGGATCTATGGCGATCCGCCTGGGAAGATGACGTTCGTGCGCTTCAACGAAGGCAAAGTGGTGAAGATTGAAGAATCGTACGCGAACGTAGGCGGAATGACTGCGCCTCCTTTGCCGCCGCCTCGATAGCACGCGCACGTTGCGAATAGCTGAACTCGCCTCAATGATTGGGGGGTCGGTTTTCTCCCCGTCCGTAGAATAGGAAACGTATGCCAATTAAGGTAGGTATCAACGGCTTCGGCCGTATCGGGCGAAATGTCGTCCGGGCAGGACTGCACAATCCGGAGATCGAGTTCGTCGCGGCGAACGATTTGACCGACACCGCGACGCTCGCTCATCTGCTGAAGTACGATTCGATACTTGGCCGGCTGCCGGAAGACATCAACGCGGACGGCGACAGCATTCGGGTCGGCGACAAGAAGATAAAGATCTTCGCGATTAAGGATCCGGCGGAAATCGATTGGGCCGGCTTGGGCGTGCAGGTCGTGGTGGAATCGACGGGCCGTTTCACGGATGCAAACGATGCGAAGAAGCATTTGCGCGGATCCGTGAAAAAGGTGATTATTTCAGCGCCCGCGAAGAACGAGGACGTGACGATCGTGCTGGGCGTGAACGACAACATGTACGACCCGGCCAAGCACAACATCATCTCGAACGCGTCGTGCACGACGAATTGCCTGGCGCCGCTGGTGAAAGTCCTGAATGAATCATTCGGGATTGAGAAGGGCACGATGACGACGATCCACAGCTATACGAATGATCAGGCTGTGCTCGATTTTCCGCACAAAGATCTACGTCGCGCCCGAGCCGCTGCGCTGAACATGATCCCGACATCGACAGGTGCAGCGAAGGCCATAGGGCTAGTGGTTCCGGAGCTGAAAGGCAAACTGGACGGCTATTCCATGCGCGTGCCGACGCCGGACGTTTCGGTGGTGGATTTCGTCGCGGTGCTCAAGAAGCAGACGACAACGGAAGAGGTGAATGCCGCATTCAAGCAAGCTGCCGATGGGCCGCTGAAGGGCATTTTGGCGTATACCGAAGATCCGGTGGTTTCGACGGACATGCTGCACAATCCAAACAGCTCGATTGTCGATGCGGAGATGACGAAGGTGCTGGACGGCAATCTGGTGAAGGTTGTTTCCTGGTACGACAACGAGTGGGGCTACTCGAATCGGGTGGTGGATTTGATCGTCTTTCTCGGGAAGAAGGGGCTGTAGCTAACTCCTTACATTTTTAATGACCGCTTCGGTGAAATCTTCGGTCGAAGCGGCGCCTCCGACGTCGCCGGTGAGATGCTTGCCTTCGCGATAGACCGCTTCGACCGCGGTTTGCAGTTTGTGAGCGGCGTCGGTTTCGCCCAGATGGATGAGGAGCATGACGGCGGAGAGCATGAGTGCGGTGGGATTGGCTTTGCCCTGTCCGGCGATATCGGGCGCACTGCCATGCACAGCTTCGAAGACAGCGTGGGTCTCGCCCATATTTGCGCCGGGAACAATTCCAAGTCCGCCGACGAGGCCCGCCGCAAGATCGGAAACGATGTCGCCATAGAGATTCGGCAGCAGCAGGATATCGAACGTTTCCGGACGCATGACGAGCTGCATGGAAGCGTTGTCGACAATCAGTTCCTTGTACTGAATGTCGGGGAACTGCTGCGCCGTCTCGCGGCAGCAGCGAAGGAAGAGGCCATCGGCGAGTTTCATGATGTTGGCCTTATGAATGGCGGTGACCTGCTTGCGGCCGTTCTTCTGCGCGAAGTGGAAGGCATAGCGGGCGATGCGTTCGGACGCGGTCCGCGTAATCACTTTCAGACTGGTGACGACATCTTTGACGATTTCGTGTTCGAGTCCGGAATATAGATCTTCCGTGTTCTCGCGAAAGATGACCATGTCGATGCGCACATCCTGAAAGCGCGTTTTGATGCCCGGCAGCGTTTTCACGGGACGCACGTTGGCGAACAGGTCGAGCGTTTTTCGTAGAGCGACATTCACGCTTTGGAAGCCACCGGCGACGGGCGTTGTTACGGGTCCTTTCAAGCCGACACGCGTTTCGTTCAGCGAATCGAGGAGATATTGCGGCAGCGTTTTTCCGGATTCGAGGATGATGGCTTCGTTCAGCTCGGCACGACGCCAGCAAATATCCACGCCCGTGGCATCGACCGCGCGCACAGCGGCATCAGCAACTTCCGGACCGATGCCATCGCCGGGAATCAGAGTGCAGTAGTGGGGCACAAATTGATTCTATTCGCGACGCCGCACCGGGCGCGATCTACTTCGGCTCTGCAAAAATGTGTCTTATGGCGAGAATCGAGCGTGCGCTGTTGAGCGTTACCGACAAGACTGGAATCGTTCCCTTCGCAAGCAAGCTGCATGAGATGGGCGTCGAGCTGATTTCGACGGGAGGGACGGCGAAGCTGCTTCGCGACAGCCGCATTCCGGTGCGCGAGGTAGCGGAGGTAACGGGCTTTCCGGAGATGCTCGACGGGCGCGTGAAAACGATTCACCCGCGAATTGCCGGCGGGATTCTGGCGATCCGCTCGAACCCGGAGCACATGCGTTCTCTGGTGGAGCATGAGATTCCTGCCGATTCAGATGGTGGTTGTGAACCTGTACGAGTTCGAGAAATACGCGCAAAAGCTGGGTGTAACGCGCGAGGAACTGATCGAGAATATCGACATCGGCGGCCCAACCATGATCCGTGCGGCAGCGAAGAATTTTCAGGATGTGGCGGTAGTGGTTTCGCCGGAGCAATATGAAAGCGTTCTGGCGGAGCTGGGTGAGAACGCCGGTTCGCTGAAGGGGCCCACGCATTGGAAGCTGGCGCAAGAAGCGTTCTCTCACACCGCCGCCTACGACCAAGCGGTGTCTTCGCGCCTCGCGCAGATTAAGGCTGACGGAAATGCGGCGGACGGAAATTCCGAGGCGCGAGAAGAAATGCCCGCGATGTTGCGGATCTCAGTGCCGCGAGCCGCCAGTCTCCGCTATGGAGAAAATCCGCATCAAAAGGCGGCGCTCTACAGTTTCGGCGGGAGCGGCATTGCGGGTGGCGAGCAGCTTCACGGAAAGGAGCTGTCCTATAACAACCTGGTGGATCTTGACGCGGCGTGGCAGCTTGTCCAGGAGTTTGAGAGCCCGGCAGCCGCGATTATCAAACACAGCAACCCGTGCGGCTGCGCCGAACAGGCGACGCTAGCGGAGGCGTATCGCAAAGCGCTCGAAGCGGATCCGATTTCGGCGTTCGGCGGCGTTTTGGCGTTCAATCGCGAGCTCGACGGAGAAACCGCGTCGGAGGTCAGCAAGCTGTTTGTCGAGGCGATTGCCGCGCCGGGCTATTCGGCGGATGCGCTTGCCGCACTTACAACGAAGAAGAACTTGCGGCTGGTGAAAGTAAGGGCAGCGGAGCAGGCGGAGATCGGAATCAAATCGATTTCGGGCGGTCTCTTGGCGCAAACGGCAGATGTGGCGGGTGTCGAGATTTCGGAACTTCAGGTAAAGACAACGCGACAACCGACGGCACTGGAGAAAGAAGCGCTGATGTTCGCCTGGACGGTCTGCAAGCACGTGAAGTCGAATGCGATCGTTTATGCACGCGCAGGACAGACGGTCAGCGTAGGCGCCGGACAGATGAGCCGGGTGGATAGCGTGAAAGTCGGAGCGATGAAGGCGGTGCTGCCTTTAATGGGGACAGTGCTCGCGTCCGATGCCTTTTTTCCATTCCCGGATGGAATTGAGGAAGCGGCCCGGCATGGAGTGACAGCGGTGATTCAGCCCGGCGGCTCAGTTCGCGATGAAGAAGTGATTGCGGCGGCGAACGCTTGGAAGCTCGCGATGGTCTTCACCGGCGTGCGGCACTTCCGACATTAGGCAACGGTTGAAACTAGTTGCGCGTGGCCATTGCGGCGGCCCAATCAGCGGGGAGCGTGCCGAGCGGGAGCAGCTGGCCTTTTTCGAGATGGCGGATCGTTTTCGCGAATTTCGCGGCGTGCGGGTCGTGAGTGACCATGACGATCGTCTTGCCGAATTCGCGATTCAGCCGCATCAACATGGTAAGGACATCTTCGGCAGCGGCCGCATCGAGATTGCCGGTGGGCTCATCGGCGAGGATGAGATCGGGATCGGTGACAATGGCGCGCGCGATCGCCACGCGCTGCTCCTGCCCACCCGATAGCTGCTTCGGCAGATGGTCGAAGCGATCGCCGAGGCCGACCAGTTTGAGTGCTGTTTCGGCGTGTTCAACGCGTTCTTTCTTGTCCAGCCGGGTGAGTTTTAGCGGCAGCTCGACGTTCTCGAGAGCTGTCAACACCGGAAGCAAATTGAACGATTGAAAAACGAACCCGATGTGTTCATTGCGCCAATGAGCGATCTGTTTCTCGTTCAATTGCCGCAAGCTGACGCCGAGAACTTCTATATCGCCGTCGCTAGGCTTGTCCATGGCGGCGATCAGGTGCAAGAGCGTAGACTTACCGGATCCGGACGGGCCCATGAGCGCGACAAAGTCGCCGCGATGAATCTCGATGTCCACGGCGTCGAGCGCAACAACGTGAAATTCGTCGCGCACAAACTCCTTGCTTAGCTTACGCGTCGTGACTATGGTTTCGTCCATGCTGCTCTCTCCCAGTCCATTGTTTTTCGGTTACTTTATTTCTACCTTTTGCCCGTCTTTCAAATTTGCCGGAGGACTGACGATCAGGTCCTCGCCACCGATAAGGCCGCTCGCAATGAGCACGCCTTTATCCGAGGTGCCCCGGACGGTCACGAGCTTTTTTCGGGCGTGCCCGTTCACGACAGCGAATACTTCGCCGTTTTGAACTGCGGCTTGCGGCACCACGATGACATGTGCGGCGGCGGGGGTAGCGCCGGTTTTTACATCGTTGTAGAAGGAGACGGTTGCATTCATGTCGGGCCGCAAATAATCATCGGGATTCAGCACCCGCACTTTCACCTGAACCGTGGCTTTGGCGCGATCGGCTTCGGGTGAAACCTGTTCGATGGCGCCCTGGTATTTTTTGTCCGGGTACGCGTCGGTGGTGACGATCCCTTTTTGCTGCGGTCCAAGCTTGGGAAAGTCGCTCTGGGTGATATCGAGCTCAACCTGCAAATCGTTGAGATCCGCCATGGTTACGATATAACCTTTGGCCCCTTTGTCGCCGACGAATCCGGTGGAAATGAACTCGCCCTTTTCGACGTTGCGATCGAGAATGGTGCCTGATACAGGTGCTTTGATGACCGTATTGTCGAGTTGGTTCTGAGCGTAAGCGAGTGCGCCGCGCGCCTGCTCGATTTGGCCACGAACCTGATCGATTTCTTCCTTGCGCGGGCCGAGGACTGCCAGATCGAGGGTTCGCTGCAGGCCCGCGACCTTGGCATCGTCGCCGTCGTATTTCGCTTGCGCATCGTCGAGCGATTGCTTGGCGAGCACGCCGCCCTGTACAAGTTGACGAGTGCGATCGAGCGAGACTTTAGCGTCGGCTAAGTCGGCCTTAGCTTCGTCAACGTCGGCTCGCGCTTTCTGAATTTCCTCAGGACGGGAGCCATGCTGATCTTCCGCCAACTTCGCCTGCAGGTTGGCGAGCTGCCCCTGTTCCTGCTCAACCTGCGCGCGGTATTCGTCGTCTTCGAGGCGCACGAGCACTTGCCCGGCCTGCACTTTATCGCCTTTGTCGACGCCGATCCACGCGACTCTGCCATTGACCTTCGAAGCGACTTCTATTTTGTGGGCGGCGATGATGTAGCCTGTCGCGGTCAGGACGCTCTGCTCCCCGGCCGAACCGGCATCTACCGGCGATTGCACCTGCACGACATGAACGGGCACAGCGGCGTTTACCTTTTGGTAGGCGAACACCGCGCCGATGGCGGCAAGGCCGAGGACGACTGCGAGCACGACCAATTTCAAGACAGGCTTCGGCTCACGCGTTCGTCTGGCGGTTCGATCGATGCGGAGGTTTTTGAGCTCTGTCTCCATGATGAATGAGAAACCCAGCGCTTAGACTTCGCGCAGTGCGGTCAATATCTCCTTCTTCGCCGCTTGCCGGGCCGGCAGAAAGCCACCCGCCGCTCCCAAAATGAGGGAGAACAAGAGTCCGATTGCCATCAGTTCCGGTCCGATCCGGAAATTGAAGCTGACTTCGCTGAAAGTGATGAAACTCCCCATAGCCGTTGTGACATTGTTCAGCGGCAGAACGATCAGACAGGCGAGCACACCGCCCACAAGCGCGAGCAACACGGATTCGAGGAAGAAGCTGAGCAGTATGCTGCCGCGGGTGAAACCGAGAATGCGCAACGTGCCCACTTCCTTGGCACGGCGCGCGACGGCCGCGTACATCGTGTTCATGGCTGCGAAAGAACTGCCGATCGCCATGATGATGCAGACGAAGATCCCGAGCGTCTGAATGGGGCGCGACGAGGCGGTTTGCTGAGCGTAATAATCTTTTTCGCTCATGACGGTGACGTTCAGGCGCGGATCGTTTTCAAGAGCTTTCATGAGCGCGGCTGCACTGACTTCGTCGGTGGCCTCGAGCAGGGCGGAGCTGTATGTATCCGGCCGGTTGAAATCGGAAGCGACCTGATTCGCGTCACCAAAAATTTCGCTGCTCACGGTGCTTTGGCCGGCATCCATAACGCCGACGACTGTCCAATAGCCTTTGCCGAACTTCAGTCGTTTCCCGATTTGGGCAACTGGATAGCGCTTCGCGATGTTCTTGCCGACTGTAATCTCCCTCTGACCAGGTTGAAACCAGCGTCCGGCCGAAAGCTTGAGTTTGCGCATCTCCACGCCGCGCACCGCCACTCCGCGCAATGTGACGTTCGCTCCTTCGGGATTATCAACGCTGGGAAGATTGATGACTGTCACCACTTCGAGAGAGGCTAACGGCTGTCCATCCCGACCAGTGGCGATTCCCGGGAAACTCTTGACGATTTGAAATTGACTCGGCGTGAAGAGGCTGGTCAGCTCGGCATTTCCACCTTTTCGCATGACCAGGACGTCGAGTGGATCGCCGCTCGAGCCGAAGGCCGTTTGGAGTCCTGCGACAAGTCCCATGACGGCAAGCAGAACGGCCACCGTCATGGCTATTCCAGCCGCCGTCATCAAGGTGGTGGTCTTGCGAACGGTCAAGTTGCGGATGTTGTATGTGATCGGTATGGCCATGACGTTTCTTATCCGCTATAGCGCAGGGAATCGAGTATGTTCGTTCGCGCGGCGTTCCACGCGGGTATAAAGGAGCTGATGAGGCCGACGAGAACCGCTATTCCCAATGCGAGGCACGCCGTGACAAGGTTCATCGACAATCCGTGAAGCTGAGGCATAAAGGTACCGGCGACATGGCCCACGCCGATGGTGAGAATCGCCGCAAGGGCGAGCCCCAATATGCCCCCGATAAGAGCGATGCTCACGGCCTCGCCAATGATAAGGGCGAGAATCTTTTCCGTTGTAAAGCCTAGGGTCTTCAATATGCCGACCTCTTTGATGCGCTCGCGAACGGACATGGCCATAGTGTTGCCGGAGACCAGCAGAATGGTGAACGTCACCGCGCCGCAGATGCTGAGCAGAAACAATTTGATGTTGCCGACCATCGAAACGAAGCTCAATGCAAACTGCTGTTCCGATTCGGTTTTAGTCGGCGGGGAGGAATTTGCAAACATGTCGTCGACAGCTCGGGCGATGCGCGGAACGTCTTCGGGGCTGTCGGCCAGGACGGCGACGGTGCCGATGTAATTGCGGCGGCCCAACGGCAAAGCGTCACGCAGATAAGCGTAGTTAAAGAAAAGGCTCTGCTGCGCATCGGGATCATCGAAGATGCCAACGACTTTCAGCTCCAGATTGACCGGATAGATGTCGCCCACTAGCGTGATGCGGTCGCCCAATTTGAAGTGGAGCTTCTCGGCAAGATCCCGGGAGATGACGCAACCCGTTCGGTCAGTGAGGAAGGCGCGCCTCTGATCCTCCGGCATGTCCATTTGCGTTCGAATGGTCATGAAGGCCTTGGGCTCGACACCGAGGCGGGCGAAGAAATTGTTGAAGTCACGGCTATCCTTGTACGTTCCGCCGAACCAATTCCATACGGACACTTCCTTGACTCCCGGAACTTGCCGGATTTTCGCTTCGTAAGCGACCGGAATGGCCTGGGCGAGCGAGACCTTGTGCCTGACAACGAGCCGCAGGGCCGCGCCGGGCGTTTGCTGGCCGAAGTAGAGGGCGTGATACATGGCGATCAAGACGCCCAGCAAGCAGAGGGAAACGGCCATGCTTAGCAGTGTGAGGATACTACGCAATGGATTGCGAAGTATGTTCTTGAGTGCCAGTGAAATATAACGGAACACGCCGACTCCCCTTTCCAGTTAGGGTACCGTAGAGATCGCTTCATGGGCTTTCAGGTCTGCTCTGTGTGAATGCGATTAAGATGACGATATAAGGGACGAACGCTTGAATTCTCCGGTTCACCCAAATTTCGCGCAGTGCTGGGAGTACGCCGACGAACGGTTTATGAAGGTAGCGCTTGAGTTGGCGGCTCGCGCGGAAGCGGCTGGCGAGGTCCCGGTGGGCGCGGTGGTGGTCTATCAAGGCACGGTAGTGGGGGAAGGCTGGAATCGACCGATCTCCTCGGGCGATCCGACGGCCCATGCCGAAATCGAGGCACTGCGCCGGGCGGCCGTGCAGCTTAGAAACTATCGCCTGCCGAGTACGACACTCTACGTTACCCTGGAACCCTGCGCGATGTGCGCGGGAGCCATCGTTCTGGCGCGTGTGGAACGCTTGGTGTTTGCAGCACGGGATATTCGTTTCGGAGCGGTGAGGAGTAAGTTTGGGCTTGCTGATTCCGATCTGTTGAACCACCGGGTACGGGTGGAAGAAGGGCTGTTTAGCGCAGAAGCCGCCGCGCAGCTCGAGAAGTTTTTCCGGGAGCGGCGGAGTCGAGCGGAGTGATTGAGCAAAGCAAAAAAGGCCAGGCTCGAAAGCCTGGCCCGATGAAACTTGATAATTTCCGACCGCTCAGGCGGCGCGTTTCACTGGAAACTTCAAAACCTTCCTAGCCTTAGGAATTTCATCCGTCTCGACCGGGAAAGGTGACACGACTGCGATGTGCGATTTTTCCGTGCTGTTGAAGTACTGATCCACGGGAAATAGCGCGTGAGGCTGAAGTTCCCGAAAAGTCCTGCCCAGCTTTTGTTCGATGCGGTAGATATCGTGAAAAAAAGTACCGCGATCGATATTGAGCTTGCGACAGCATAAGTTCCAGTCCGCGCCGAGCAAATAATGGAACTTGAAAACTTTGTACTGCTGCTCATCGAGGGCGCGCCGGCTGACAAGGCAAAAGTCGGCGATAAATTCCTCATTCTTAAGGCCCCAGACAGATTTTCGCTGCCGTCCCGGATTCGCTTCCAGCGACACCCGGCTGATGTATTTCTCCTTAGAAGCGCACTGCCGAAAGCGCACATAACAGGCGCGGAAAATAGCCCTGAACACACAGTTGCACGGTGTTGACAGCCCTGCTCGGCCCGGTCGAAGACCGAGTCCGTAACAGTATGTGCACGATTGCTGCGCAAGGGCGAGAGTTTCAGAACGAGTCCACTGCATTTTATTTTTTTTATCCCTCAACGAGCCCGACCTAGGGAGAACCCGTAGTCGGTTACTTGATCAACATACGATGCATTTCCGTTTCGCGGCAAAAATCCCGCGAAATTTTTACTCGAAATGCCGAGATTATTTCGCACAATGATCCACAACTCCTAAGTATTAAGTTCTTAGCATTACAATAATTCTTTTTATATAAGTGGTAAGATCAAGTCAATTATTCCCATATCCAGGAGCCGTATTTCACCTTGGAATCGCAGCCGTGTACCGAGGCAATCACGTTCGCAGTGCTTCACGCCCGACTTACTAAGGGTGATAAATGCACGCATAAAAAACGGTGACTTCACGGAGCGTGGATTCGCGAGAATGCTGGGGATTTCCCAACCGCAAATTCACAATGTTTTAAAAGGTGCGCGGAAATTGCGGCCGGAAGTTGCGGACCGGCTGATCGCCAGCCTAAAGATGGCGCTCGTCGATCTACTCGAAACTGTCGAATTGCGCGAACAGCTGAGAGCCCGCGCGGCAGAAACGAACGACTGGCTTGCACAGCAAACCGCAGCCGCCGAATCACGCCTGCCCGACGAGCGCCTGGATGCCCGAGTTGCCAAGAGGAAGCTCCCGAGCGCGGAAATTCAAAGCATTCGCTTGGGCAAAAAGCAGGCGAGCTGAACTCTTCAGAAGAATCTTAGATCGCCCGTGCGCCACGGACAAACTCCGGCGCGCTTAGCGACGTTTCGAAGCGGCTCACCAAATCTGTTTTGAAACTCACTCCTAGGCGAAGTTGTTCCGTAATGGATTTGCCGGCCTGCCGACCTGCTCTCGCGTGAGCAAGGACGCGCACGCCGCATTTCTCTACTCCCCTGATCTAGCAGCAGTTTACGCGCAAAGCGCGGGCCGCCGCGCCATGACTCACTTGCGTGGCGGCGTGAATGCCTCTTCAGAACCGACTGAAGCACAGCGTGACTTCAGCCCTGGAGAGACAAACAATGAACGCCGCAGCAATCAAGCGAGCACCTGCCAAGCAGCAACTGGACAAAGAAACAGAGCGGCGAGACCAGCTCATCATGGAGCATCTCGCGCTTGTGACCGCGATCGCGGCGCACATTCAAAAATCCGTTCCGGTTCACCTCGAGCTGGACGATTTGATTCACGCTGGAGTGATGGGTCTCTTCGATGCTGCAACTAAGTACCGGACCGACAAGAAGGTGGCATTCCCGACGTACGCGAAGCACCGCATCCGAGGCGCCATTCTGGATAGCCTTCGTCAATTAGACTGGGCTTCCCGCGATTTGCGGAAGCGATACAAGCAGATGGAGGGCCTGACGCGGGACTTGACGACAAAGCTTCAGCGCGAGCCGACCGACGCAGAACTCGCGAGTGCGATGGGACTCGACGCGAAGCGCTGGCAAACGTTAATGGTGGATTTCCGCAGCCTGGGATTGGCGGCAACGCAAGCGAGGGCCGAACGCGATGAGCACACCGCTCCGGAAACGCCGTGCGCCGTGACACATTGTCCGGATCAAGTCTTTGCCAAATCGGAGCTCCGCGAGAAGCTGGTGTCGGCTATGGAGACCCTGCCGGAACGGTACCAGCAAGTCGTCAAGCTGTACTACGAACGCGATTTAACGATGAAGGAGATCGGCGGGATTCTGGGGGTGAATGAGAGCCGCGTGTCGCAGATCCACAAGAGCGCGCTCGAGCGGATGCAAACGGCGCTCGACCGAAACGGGATTCACTCGGCTGCAGCCTTTTGAAGCGCGAGGGAGTTATTGAATGTGAGCTGATAGGGCATGAGGCGCAACATGCCGCCTCTGCAATAAAGCGGGACCGGGCAGACCAGGCAGTGTTTTGCGGAGCTTCGCGGTGGTCAAGACGTCCGAAATCGCGTCGGGAGAGGAATTGGTCAGCACCTCGAGTAGGCTGCGCCGCGGCGGGAACATAACCAAATTCGTTTTCCCGGTAGCAGAGAGGTTCGCCTTCTTGCGAACGAGCGCTATAGCCTGATCCAGCCCGCCCATTTGGTCCACGAGTCCATTCTGGAGAGCTTGGGCGCCCATCCAAACCCGGCCTTGTGCAAGCGGATCGATCTGGTCGTAAGTTTTCTTCCGGGCTGCCGCGACTTTGCTGACGAAGGATCGATAGGTCGCCTCAATGGAGTCATGGAGTTTCTGTTGCGCGGCATCAGACAAGGGGAGATACGGGGAATCCATATCGGCCAGCTTGCCTCGTGCTACTATGTCGTCGGAGATTCCGAGCTTGTCATATAAGCCGTGCAAATTCGGCCTGACATAGAGGACTCCGATGGACCCGGTAATGGTGTCGGGATAGGAAACGACCGGATCTCCAGTCATGGACATGAAATAACCGCCTGAAGCCGCGACGTCCGACATGGAAATCACCAGCGGCTTCGCCGCCGCTGAGCAGTTTCAACTCATGCAGGATTTCATCGGAGGCGACGGCATCTCCGCCCGGGTGAATCTACGCGCAGGATGACGCCCTTGATGCTGCCGTCATTCCTAACCTGCCGGACGATTTTCGCAAACGCTCCCGAAGCGATAACAGCCTCGCTGCTAAACGAATTGTCGGACTCGCCGCTAACGATATCGCCTTCGCCGACCAGCATCGCAATGCGGTCGCCTCTTCCAGGCGCTCCGCGGAAATAGGTCTTGATACTCACCTTGTTCAGATCGCTCGATTCCGGTCTTCTTCTTAAGCTCGGCATAAACCTGATCCTCGTAGCCAAGCTGGTCTATCAGACCCGTCGCCTTGGCCTGGGATGCAAGAAACGGCCCCATATCGATCAAGGCCTTGATATCGTCGGCGCTCTTGTGACGGCCTTGCCCGACTGTCGAGCAGAAATCGCCATAGATCTGATCCAGCACCTGATTCAGGACATCCCGCGTCTCGGGAGACATGTTGGTTCTGGTGAAGATATCGCCCGCATCTTTATAGCGGCCGATATGATCGACTTCCATATTTATTCCGAGCTTGTCGAGGGTGTTCTTGAAGAACATCTCTTCCAGATGGAAGCCCTTGACGTCGAGCATGTCGTCGGGCGAAAGGAAGATTCTGTCGGCGATGGTGGCGAGGTAGTACTCTTGCGAACCGGGACCTTGCAAGAAGGCATAGACGGGCTTACCCGATTTCTTGAAGTCCGCCAACTCCTGCGCGGAGCTCCTGCAGCTTGCCCCAACCTGCTAAAAGGCCGCGCGGCTGAAGGACGACAGCCTTGATGCGGCTGTCGGTGGCAGCTTCGCGCAGCGAGGTCCAGAGATCCCGAACGGTAGGAGCACTCTGGCTCTGGAGGAAGGGAATAGGCAACTCGACGGGCGCAGCTTCGGGAAGATCACCCTCGAGCGTCAGCACGAGGACGGAGTTCGCCGCGATGGTGGGCTGCTTGGTGGCAAACAGGCGACCGATGGCAAGCCCGATGATAAGGATTCCAAGAATGGTAACTACGGCACCGACCACGAGGCCCAATAAGGAATTTCGCCATGTTGCTGAACCTGCTCTCCCAATGGAAGCGTAGCAAGCCGATGAAGGTCCGGATGGCTATTGGGATACTGGAGCCGCGATGAGACCGCGTTGCGCGGCGTATTCGACCAAGGTGGCGCGGTTGTGGATGTCGAGCTTGCGCATGAGATTCAGTTTGTGCGCTTCGACGGTTTTAACGCTGAGCGAGAGTTCGGAAGCGACTTCGCGGACGGTTCGACCTTCGGCCAGCAATCGCATGACTTCCTGTTCACGGGAGGTAAGAACGGTGCCGCGTGCATAACCGTCATTGGAAGCGGCCAGGGCCCGCAGGTCAGGCACGATTTTGGACAACCCTCGGGAACTCTGGTCGTCTGAGAAGGCGATTTGCCGGACGCCGGCGACTAGTTGAGCTGCCGTGCTGTTCTTGAGCATGTACCCTCGAGCGCCCGCTGCGATGGCCAGATCCAGTTGCTCCGGTGCATCTTCCTGAGTGAGGAACAGAATGGCAGTCTCGGGACGCGCCTGGCGGATGGCAAGAGCGGCTTCTTGGCCATCGGCCTCCACCAGCGCCAAATCCATCAACAGCACGTCGGGCGACAACAGGCGGACTTTTGCCAGTGGTTTCCGTTACATCCGACGCTTCGTCCAACACTTCCAGATCGCTCTCCGCCGCTAATAGGGTTCGCAGGCCGCGGCGAAACAGCAAATTGCCGTCTGCGATTAAAATTTGGCTTACTCGTTTTCCTCGTCCCAAAGTTGCCTCGTCTGTCATTTACGCTTATCGGCAGAAGTGTGGCTTAGCCGTTAGAAAAGTAAACGGTTGAGCCGTTTAGGGTGGCGGCTGCCGCTTTAGCCGCCGGTTTTGCCGGGATGATTCAGCTTGGAGCGGGCGACGGCAGTCTCAAGCAGCTTCACAGTATCGTCCTCGTCAGTTTCCTTGGCGCGGTCGAGCGCGGTGCGCCCCGCATGATCTCTGAGGGCCGCGTTCGCTCCCCGGCGCAGCAGGAGCGCCACTGCCGTCGCACGTCCTAGAGAGGCGGCCAGCATCAAGGGAGTTGCGCCGGCATCGCGATCCGTAGCATCGATGCGGGCACCCCAATCCAGCAGAAGAACAATCACATCGGCATGGCCGCCGAGCGCCGCATCGTGCAACGCCGTAGCTCCGCTTCGGTCCAGAGCGTCGACCGGAGCGCCGTGGTTCAAAAGCAGCTGAACAATGTTCTTTTGCCCCTTCAGGCTGCGTCGTGCAGGTAAGTGGAACCGGCCCGCGTCGGCTTGGTTATATCGAAGCCGCCTTCTATAAGCATCCGAGCAATCTCGGTGCGACCGCGCAAGGTCGCAGACTCCATAGCTTCTTCCGCCGGCTCTTCCGCAGCGTCGAGGTGCCCGGGCAGATGCAACAGAGCGGCTACTACGTTCGCATTCTTGTAAGCGAGCGCCAGGTCGAGCGGCGTTTGGCCGGACCGGTCACGTTCGACTTGGATCTGCTCCGGCATCGACCAGCTGCTGGACCAAGCTCGCGAAGCCTTTAATACAAGCCTCCTGCAGAGGCCCTCGCCCATCGAGAGGATGAACGCGCTTCACATCCGCTCGATGGGCGATCAGGAGAGAAACAATGCCTGGCTGTCCATGAAGGACGGCTTGGTCGAGAGCCGTGTTCCCGTTTACGTCCACGGCGCCGATATCCGCGTGTGCGGCGACGAGCAGCGCAACAATCCGCGCATTGCCCCCAGCGGCGGCGATGTGAAGAACGGTCTGGTTGTCGCGGTAGCGAGTATCGATGCGGGCCCCGGCCGTCAGCAGCAGACTCACCATTTCCGGGCGGCCGGTCAACACTGCGTATTCGAGGGGGGTAGCGCCAGCTTCGGACTGGGTGGCATTCACGTCAGCTCCGTGCGCGACGAGAAAGCTCGCAATTTCGGTGCTGCCGGACCAGGCTGAAACGAGCAAAGGCGTGCTTCCCAGCGCATCGCGGGCATTCAAATCAGCGCCTGCCGCAATCAGCCGTTTTACCTCTGCGAGGTTTGCCGATCGGACAGCAGCCTGCAGAGCCTCAGGCGAGGAGTCGGATTGCCGCAGCCGGGGTGTAGAGGAACTCGGATCCTGAGCAACTCTGGTAAGCGGCCATGAAGCCGCAGCGGATGACTCGATCCCGGCAGCGAGCGCGAACGAGAGCGCGAGCGCACTGCCCAACCGGAACATGCCCACAGCGTAGCACCGGAAAGCGTACCCCTGCTGCCGGTTCTACCTGCTTGATCGCTTAAAGCAAGAAAGCACCAGGATGCGGCGCCTCGACTCTGCTTCTATTTACGACTGTACAGTCGCGAGGTGCTTTTCGAGCATCTTCTGAAATTCAGGCTTGCCGATGGCGCCCACCTTCTGCTCGACGACTTGGCCGCCCTTGAAGAGCAGCAGAGTTGGGATGCCACGGATCCCATAGCGGAAAGCGGTCTGCTGATTGGCATCCACATCCACTTTTCCGACCTTAATCTTGCCGGCGTAGTCGGTCGCCACCTGATCGACGGTAGGACCCATCATGCGGCAGGGACCACACCACTCGGCCCAAAAGTCCACCAGCACGGGGACGTCAGAATTCAGCACATCTTTATCAAAAGTGTCGTCAGTGAAGGTCAGCGTGTTGTTTCCTGCCATGGCAATCTCCTATCGTTTGATGAGTTTTTGGTGAATTTGATTCAATCTCGCAGCCTGGTTTCGGCGGCTTCGGGTGCGCCTAAGCCCGATCAGGCCTGAACCCCGCACACGGGCCGCATGCATGGGACAGATGCGGGCACTATTGTTACGTTAAACTGAAGGTCCAAACGTCCTATTCAGACAAGGTAGTCTTTGATCCGTACCTCGGTTGTTCTTCCCGTATTTCTTCTTTTCTCATCTGCCGCAATTAACGCGGCAAGGCCCGTTCCTCAAGCCCATGGCCGCGCAGCGCTGCCGAACGATGTCGGGGGAGAACGGCTTTAGCGTCAGCATCACCCTGTTCTCGACTCTGGCGGCTATCAATTCCGCCGGGTACGACGCGGGAATGGATTCGCCGCTGAATGAGCGCTACAAAGTCCGCGGACAGATCCGTAAAGCGCTCGCGAAAGAGAAGATTGGCTGCCTTCCGGAGCTGAAGGCCTTTTACAAGGAGCATAAGAAGGCTTCCGATACGGCGGATTTGAGTCAATACATTTCGTTTGCGCTTATTGCGGGAGGGCCGCCGGATTTCGAAGTGCCTGCGGGCGCGGTGCCGGCCGACGTTGAGCCGTTGAGAAGCTTTAGCGAGTTGTTGGCGCGTTTTTACAAGGAAGCGAATCTCGAAGACCTGTGGAACCGCTCACAGGCCGCCTACACGAACGCCACCGCAGAGTATCAGGATGCCGTGATCGGGACGCTGTTCGAGGCGAATGGCTATCTTCGCAATCCGTCGGGCTATTTAGGACGGCGGTTTCAGATCTATCTGGACCTGCTTGCCGCACCAGATCAGGTGCAAGTGCGCAGTTATCGGGACGATTTTTTTATCGTGATCACACCGAGCAGCACGCCGGTCGTGGACGAAATACGCGACGCCTACCTCGCCTATTTGCTCGATCCGCTGACCTTCAAGTACAGCGAGATCATCAAGGAGAAGAAGCCGCTCCAAAAGTACGCCGAAGAGTCGCCGGCGCTCGATTTAGCCTACAAGGACGATTTTTCGCTGCTGGTGACGAAGTGTTTGATCAAGGCGATAGACAGCCGCTTGCTGCGCGGCACGGAAAAGCGGCAGCAGTTTGTGAACGAGGCCATGCGCGAAGGGTTCATCCTGACCGCCGCTTTCGCCGATCTTCTACCTGCCTACGAAAAGCAACAGGATGCGTTTCGGCTGTATTATCCCGATCTCATCTCGGCTGTCGATGTAGGGAAAGAACAGAAGCGACTAAAGAAGGTAGAGTTCGTCGAATCGGCGCCCCCGCGGGTGATTGCGCCGCCTGCGAAGCTCCAAGTGGAACCGGCCGAAGAAACGCTCGAAAGCGCCGAAGGCTTGTATGCCCAGAATGATTTCGAAAACGCGCGCAAGCTATTCCACAAGGCGCTGAAGCAGAGCAACGAGAAGACGAAGCAAGCTCGGGCGTACTATGGCCTGGCGCTGATCGATCTTCAGGAGAAACATTGGGATGAGGCGCTCAATCTCTTTCAACGTACGGTGGACGCAACCCCCAATTCGGCAATTGGCGCCTGGTCGCACTACTATCTAGGCCAGTTGCAACGCAAGGCGGGAGACCCGGATAAGGCGACGGCCGAATTTAAGCTAGCGCTTGCGACCGAAGGCGCTGTCCGCCAAAGCGCGCGAAGCCGCGCAAAAAGCTTTGCAGAGTGCTTCAGGAGAAACAAAGCAATGAGACTTCTATCTTTCGCGGCGGCACTGGTCCTAGTGACGTTACCAGTGTTGGCGCAACAGCCGAAAGCCAAGGCGCAAAAAGAGGCGGAGGCGCTGCAGAAGGTGCAAGCCGCCGGACAGGCGGGCAACTACGACGGCGAAATCCAGGCGATCAACTACGTACTCGAAAATTTCGCCGACACCGAGTTCAAAAACATGCTGTTGAACATGGGGACGGATGCAGCTGAGCGGAAGGGCGATTACGGGCAGACGGTTGCGTTCGGCGAACAGGCGGTGCAAGCCGATCCCGACCAACATCATCGCTCGCGTTTCGTTGGCCGAAACGATCGCACAGCACACTCGCCAGAACGATCTCGACAAAGCGCAGAAATTAAAGAAAGTGAACGACTACGCCAACAAGGCACTGGATCTCCTGAAGAATGCTTCGGCTCCTCCCCCAGGCATTGCGGCGGAGAAGTGGCCGGATTTCCGGAAGCAATTAACCGGGCAGGCATACGATGCCTTGGGTTTGGCTGCGGGGCTTGACAAAAAATACCCGGACGCGATTGACGATCTGAAGAACGCGGTCGCGAGCGACCCGAATTCCGTTTCCGCGGCGCACCTCGCGAAAGCGTACGTGGACAACAAGCAGTACGACGACGCAATCACAACCGCGGATAAGGTTCTGGCGATGAACGACGCTCCCCCGATTGTGAAGCAATTTGCGCAGCAACAGAAGGATGCCGCGACGAAGCTGAAAGGGGCCAAGTAGCGCGCTAGGGCGCATGAGTCCTCTGCTCGAAATCCTGGAACAGAAGCTTGGGTACCGGTTTCGCAACCAGGACGTGTTAGTCCGGGCTCTGACGCATCGATCATGGCCTTCCCAGCACGACTCGGCACTCGCCGAGAATAGTGACAACGAGCAACTGGAGTTCCTGGGCGATTCCGTTCTAGGATTCATCGCCAGCGAATCGCTGGTTGTGCGTCATCCGTCGGTTCGCGAAGGGCAGCTTTCACAGTGGAAAGCTCACCTGGTGAGTGCAACGCACCTGCACGTTTGCGCGCTGGAGCTGGGCCTCGGCGAATACCTGCGGTTGGGGAAGGGCGAGGAGCGGAATGGCGGGCGAGAACGCAAGACCCTGCTCGCAAACGCTCTGGAGGCGGTGATCGCCGCGATTTACTTCGACGGCGGTATGGAAGCCGCGCGGGCCTTCATCGAGGAGCACGTTCTGAGCGTGCTGGAGAGTCCGGAGGATGTGGAGTCGATCGGGCGATTGAATCATAAGAGTGTGCTGCAGGAGCAGACACAAGCTCTGGGTCTGCCGGTCCCACGTTATTCGACGGTAGAGACCAGCGGGCCTGAGCACGCCAAGATTTTTACGGTCGAAGCGAGAGTCGGGAACGAGCTTGCCAGCCGCGCAACGGGGACTTCCAAGAAGACTGCCAGCCAGCTTGCGGCGCAACTTCTTCTCGAGAAGTTAGAGTTTATGGCGAAACGCGAATCGGCCCGCGATGCTTGAGAAAAACGGCCCCTAGCGGGGCGAGTTGGCTCTGCTCACGATTTCCAGAATCGCACTGAGTTCCCGGCGCAGTTCCTGATAGAAGGCTGCGGTGGCGGAGAATAGCTCGCCTTGGCGTCGTTGGGAAGCGGGTTTGGCGATGTCGCGTTTGGGTTTTGCCTCGAGAACTTTGCGTGCACCCTCGATGGTGAAACGCTTCTCGTATAAAAGGCGCTTGATCTCGAGCACGAGTTCTACGTCCTTGCGCCGGTACAGGCGATGACCGGTACCCGATTTCTTGGGGCCGAGTCCGGCGAATTCGGATTCCCAAAACCGCAGCACATACGGTTTTATGCCGGCCAGTTTCGCGACTTCGCCGATGCGGAAATATAACTTGTTCGGAATCTCCGGAGCTGACGCGGGTTTAGAGGCCAAATCTTCCATTCGGAGGCGACCGGTCCGCCCTCAATTGTAACGGAGGATGCCAGCGTCCGGGACGCTCTAAAGCATAGCGGCAGCTATCCATCAGCGACCTGGCGTGTTGTAGCGTGAGCTTTCGGCAAGCCTGCGCACAAGAATGGGCTCACCTACTCTGGGAGAAATAGGCCAGGAGGCGACGTTCCTCCGGGGTCGCCGGCAAACCCTTAGTGACGCCACCGATCCAATCGCCACACCAAGACCCCGTCGATCTCCCTTGGAGACGGCGAAGAGCTTCATTGCTCCTAGCCCCGTGATCGCGTTTGCATGCGGCTCAGACGCCTCAATGCCAGCACGGTAAGGAAGGAGAAAACCACAACTTGAGTTATGTGCACCCAAAACCACGCGTCAGCGCCGCCTTCCCGCACCGCCCTTCGCATTGCATCGTGTGGCCAGACCAGCAGAAAAAAGGTGACATCGCCCGCGATGTGTACCGGAATCACCGGAAGGATCGAATCATTCAGGCGCGCCATCGTTCCAAACGTCGCGCCCACGAGGAAGTACACGAGCAACTTCGGCCAAGCGACACCCTGAGAAACATGCGCGAGGGCGAAGACAAACGACGACAATGCTATCGCCGCCACTGGCGTGAACTCTTTCTCCAGAACTGTTTGCAAATATCCTCTCACTGCAGTCTCTTCCGTGATCGGCGCCAAAAATGAGGCTCCGGCGATGATGGCGCCGGCAAACAAGCGGGAAGAAACGAAGTTGGCCGGGAGTAGACGATTCGGCGGCATGCGGAACAACTGGAACGCGATGATCCACAGTCCTGCCAACGCGGTGATGGCGAATCCTCCGGCAATTGCCGTCCACGCGAAAGCCTCGGCGCCGACGGGATTAGCGCGCCGTAAATGTCGCCGTCTTATGGACGTGCTCTGAGGCCATCCTTTGCCGCCCAAGTACTCCCAGAGCAGGTACAAGAACAACAGCAAGGCTGGCAGGCACCACGGAACAGAAGGCGTGGCCTTCAAATTCGAAACGATCAGCGCAGCCCAAACAGCGCCCGCCACCGCAATGATGAACAAAGCGAGCAAGCCGTATCCGACAAATAATGCGATCTTTCGTGCCATTGTCGAGCCCTCCCCAGCGCGAAACATTTCCGGCGGGTTTCGTCAGCGGCCAAAAACGTTGTTGGACATTGAACTTCAGAAATACACGTTTTTCGGCCACTTCGGAGCGTCTTAGCAGCGCCCTTCTCAGTGGAAAAGCAACAATATCTTTAGTATGTACAACACGCGCAACCGGCGGCTCCTGTACGGGCTGGCGGCGCTATGCCTGCTCGCGCTCATCGGCGGCGCACTGCTGTACTTTTTCGCCAAGCGCAAGGTACAGGACTTCGGTCCCGAGGCTCGGCAGCGGATCATTCAGGCTCTCGAGGAGCGCTTCGATGCCGATGTCGATCTGAAATCGCTGCAGGTCTCGGTGTACCCTCATCCGAAAGTGGTTGGGGAGGGACTCTCGATTCGCCACAAAGGATGGACCGATCCACACCCGCTTATTTATATCCGCCGCTTTGTCGCACAGACGGATTACGACACGCTTATCGCGAAAGAAAATAAGGTGGACCTGGTTCGTTTGGAAGGACTGGAGATTCACGTTCCTCCGCGCGGCCGATCCTCTTCGATCCAGGGCAGCGAACAGAACCATCCGCTTGAAAATTCAGAAGCGGGCAAGGATTCCACGCGCCTTCGATTCTTCATACGAACCATAGTTGCCGACGGGACTCTGCTTGAGATCGAACCGAAGATTGAGGGCAAACAAGCGCTGCAGTTTGATATCGAGAAGCTAACGCTCCACTCCGTCGGATCGGGGCAAGCGATGGCCTTCAAAGCCCAGTTGACGAATGCAAAGCCGCCTGGCTTGATAGACAGCAGCGGAAGCTTCGGCCCCTGGCAGAAAGACGAGCCGCGCGCCACGGCTGTCTCCGGAGACTACAATTTTCAAAACGCGAATCTGGGAGTGTTCAAGGGCATCAGCGGCATTCTTTCCTCAACCGGCAGTTATCACGGAGTCCTGCAGCATATCGACGTAGACGGAGCGACCGACACTCCGAACTTTGCGCTCAAACGTAGCGGCGAGGCGGTGCATCTTGTGACGAACTTTCATTCGGTCGTCAATGGGACTGACGGCGATACGATACTCGATCCCGTTGATGCACGCTTTCTCCACTCCGAATTCATCTGCAGAGGCGGGGTGGTGCATGACCCTGGCCCGCAGGGGAAGACCGTCACGCTCGAGGCCGTAGCGAGGCACGCTCGAATGGAGGATATCCTGCAGTTGATCGCTGGCACAGGCAAGCCCTTCCTCACGGGTGCGGTGAATTTCAAGAGCAAGATTCTCATTCCGCCCGGTCGTGAAGACGTCCTGAACAAGTTGAAACTAAATGGAGAATTCGCGGTCTCCTCGGCCGAATTTACAAGCGCCGAAGTGGAGCAACGTCTCCAGACTCTGAGCGACCGCGCCAGAGGTATATCGGCGAAGCAGGAAGAGGATGAACCGCCGGGGACCGTTGCGTCAGACTTCGACGGCCGTTTCACGCTCGATCGCGGCAAGTTGTCACTATCCACTCTTTCGTTCAGTGTTCCGGGCGCTGCGATAAAGCTGACTGGAACCTACGATCTCCGATCGGAGCGGATGGACATGAACGGACTGTTCCGAATGCAAGCCACACTTTCCGAGACTCAGTCCGGAATCAAGCATTGGGTGCTGAAACCGTTCGATCGTTTTTTTGAAAAGAAGGGCGCCGGTTTCGAGGTGCCCATCAAAATAGGAGGCACGAAAGATCATCCGGAGATCGAAGCCGATATCTTTCACAAGCACCTCACCATACACTGACAATAATGGTCAATCGATCAATTTCACGCACTGGGTCCAGTTTGTTCGCCCTGCTGCTTCTGGCTAGCGTGGTTCGAAGTCAACCTGCCTCAAGGCTTCCAAAAGAGCCCTTCGGGAAAACGGCCGATGGCCGGCAAGTATTTCTCTTCACCCTGCGAAACGCTTCCGGCATGGAGGTAAAGATCACCAATTATGGCGGCACGATCACTCAGATCAAAGTACCGGACCGGAACAAGAAGTTCGATGATGTAGTCCTTGGGTTCGACAATTTAGACGGGTACGTTTCGAAGGCAAACACCGCCTACTTCGGTGCGACTATCGGCCGGTACGCGAACCGACTCGCGCACGGCACGTTCCAAATCAACGGCCACGAGTATCACGTTCCAACCAACGACGGCCCCAATTCGCTCCACGGAGGTTTAAAGGGGTTCGATAAGCGAGTTTGGGATGCGAAGGAGGTATCGGGCGTCGGCGGCCCGGCTTTGGAACTGCATTATTTGAGCCGGGACGGGGAAGAAGGTTTTCCTGGCAATTTGAACGTGACGGTTCGCTTCTCGATCGGGAAGAAGAACGAGTTGCGGATCGATTACACTGCCACAACTGACAAGGACACCGTTCTCAATCTGACCAATCACTCATATTTCAATTTGGCTGGGGCGGGAAGCGAGACAGTTCTGAATCATAGACTCACGCTGAGGGCCGATCACTTTACACCGATTGACAGCACTTTGATCCCGACAGGCGCGATTCAGAGCGTGGCAGGAACGCCGTTCGATTTTCGCAAGGCCACAGCGATCGGGGCTCGCATCGGCGAAAACAACGAGCAACTCAAATTCGGTAAGGGATACGACCACAATTTCGTGCTGAACAGCAACGGCGACTCGCTCGCTGTCGCGGCCAGAGTGGAAGAACCAAACTCCGGACGCGTGATGGAAGTCCTGACTACGCAACCCGGTATTCAGTTTTACTCCGGCAATTTTCTGGATGGGAAGATTCACGGCATCGGCGGCGCTTATCGCTATCGTTCAGCCCTCGCTTTAGAAACCCAACATTTTCCGGATTCGCCGAACCATTCCAATTTCCCGAGTACACTGCTGCGTCCAGGTCAACGCTTTCACAGCACGACGATCTACCGCTTCTCGACGGAGTAAAGTATCGTCATTTCTTAACTCGCCTGAGCGTAAACGCATCGGGCCGCAGCGTGGCGTTCTTCAGTTTTTTCCAATCGTCCGTCACGCGTATCAATTTGCCGCTGATGTGATTGGATTGCTCGGAGGCGAGGAATGCGACGTGCTCGAGCTGCAAATCCGGAGAGACTCCGCCGGTGCGCCGAGTCTCTTTCGCCGCGTTGACGACTCGCGGCTCGAGTCTATGTTCAGCGCGTATGATTTCGTCTGTCAGGTTGGTGTAAGCGGGTCCCGGATCAAAACAGTTGATCTGGACGTTATGGTCCACCACTTCGGCGGCGAGCGATTCCACAAAGCGAACCACCGCTGTTTTCGAGGTTGCGTATCCCGCGAAATAGAGGTTCGGCAGTTCATCGCTATCGCAAGCGAGGACGATGATCTTTCCGGCGCGTCTTTCCACCATCGAAGGCAGCACGGCGCGGCAGGAATGGATCACACCGAGCAGGTTGATCTGAATGGGTTCTGTCCAGGCTTTCAAAGGAGTGTTGAGAAACGAATTGAGCGGACCGCTGACTCCAGCGGCGCAAATCAGAACATCGACCGGACTGCCAAATACCACTCGCGCGCGGTCAACGGCTAGGGTCAGTTGCTCCGGATCGGTAACATCGGCGCGAATGCGGAGAGCGTTGCCGCCCGATTGTTCAATCTCGATATGCGCAAGGTCAATTTCCGCTTTGCTTCGCCCGACGAGAGCGATTCTCGCGCCGAGGCGCGCGAATCCGAGCGCCAGCCGTTTGCCGATTCCGCGTCCGGCGCCCGTAACGAGCACAGCCTTGTTCTTAAATTCGGTTGAAGGGGTCGCCACACCGGTCTGCTCCGTGACAAGAAAAAGGGCGGCCACGCGGCCCCCGACTCAAGAGTAAAGCATGCGCAGTTTGCTAGTAAGTATTCTCGCGGATAATTCGACCTCGACGCATGAAGCGCGGCACAAGCGAACTGTTTCGCGAGTGAATTTGGCCTGGAAATTAGCGCTTTTGCGCTATACTTGCCGATAGCGAACGCGCGTAAGAGCACTGCGTCCGCACACCAATAACCAGAGGCGAATGAGTAAAGAAGACAGCATTGAAGTAACAGGAACAGTTGTAGAAAAATTTCCGAGCGGATTGTTTAGCGTTCAATTGGATCAAGATCGAACGGTTCTGGCTCATCTAGCCGGGAAGCTGAGGCGCAATCGAATCCGCGTACTAGCCGGCGACCGCGTGACTCTGGAGATGTCCCCCTATGACCTCACTAAGGGACGAATCACGTACCGCCACAAGTAAATTCCTCTCGTCCTCCTCCGAATTGAAGAAACGGGAACCAGTCTTTCCCGGTAATCGTCCCGTTTAGCAGTATTTCTTCCAGGTGAGCGCGCGCGATTTCGACACATCGGCAGCAGGTCGATTGACTACTGTCCCCTACGATAAAAAGTTGTCACCCGCCGATCCACTCCTTCAGGAGGAGGCGCCTTTCAAGCGAAGGCATTGGCCACAGATCTATTTTGGGGTGGCAGCCACTTCACTGGCAACGCTACTGCTTGAACTCTCCCTCACGCGAGTGTTCTCGGTTGTTTACTTCTACCATTTCGCTTTTCTCGCCATCTCAGTCGCGCTATTCGGGTTGGGCGCCGGCGGAGTTTTCTCGTACGTGATTGCCGGTTGGCGCGGGCAGCTGTATGAAAAGCTGGGCGTGCTCGCGAGCTTGAACGCAGTGGGCACCGTTCTATGTCTTTGGTTTCTTCTCACACGAACCGGCAACATGGGAATCGCGGAGTTGTTCAGCGCTTACCTGGTTGCGGCCATTCCATTCCTGTTGTCCGGCACTATCCTTTCGCTGGTAATTGCGGACACCATTGGCCGGGTCAATCGCGTATACTTTTTCGATCTGATCGGCGCGGCCGGAGGTTGCGCTGTTCTGGTGCCGCTTCTGAATTGGGTGGGTGGCCCGAACACGATTCTTATCGCGGCGGCTTTGTTTGGTGTTTCCGCAGCCATTTGGTTTCATCTCGCGCGCGCCCCGCGGGGCCGGGTAGCAGGCGTTCTCATCGGGTTACTGCTGATCGCGCTGATCACTTACAACTCCAGATATCCCGTTATCGACGTGAAATATGCGAAGGGGCAACAACTCAAGGATGAAGAATTTGTTCGGTGGAATAGTTTCTCGCGCATCGCGTTAAAACCCGAGCCGGGCCGTGCGATGAAGAGCATTGTCATTGATGCCGACGCCTCGACCGGAGTGGCCCGCTTCGATTTCGCACACCTGTCGCCGCAGGAAAAGTTTGAGCTCGCTTATCACGGACCCGGATTGCCTTATCTACTCCGACCGGGCGCGAAGACGCTGGTCATTGGCCCGGGCGGCGGTTGGGATATCTCGCGCGCGCTCGCTTCCGGCAGTAAGGACATCACCGGTGTCGAGATCAATCCGATCATCGCGAACGTGATCATGCGGGAGAAGTTCCCGCGCTACAGTAATCGTCTGTACTTTAGACCCGAGGTCAAGATCGCGGTCGAGGATGGCCGTTCGTTCGTGCGGAGATCGCGCGAACAGTATCAGGTTCTGCAGGCGACGTTGGTCGATACATGGGCGTCAACAGCGGCGGGCGCATTTGCACTTTCGGAGAACAATCTTTACACCACGAATGCATTTGCCGACTATCTGTCACACCTGACAAGCGATGGATTGCTGGCGTTCACGCGCTGGGGGTTCGATCCTCCCCGTGAATCCTTGCGCGTCGTGTCGCTGGCCTATGCGGCACTGAAGCAACTAGGGGAACGCGACCCAGCCCGAAACGTCGCGGTTGTCCGCGAGAATGCGCAGCAGTTGCAACGCTGGGGGGCGCAGGACACCATTCTGATTTCGCGCAACGCTCTGGGAGCCGCCGATATAGATCGCATTCAAAGCGCGGCTACAACAGGCCACATGCGCGTGGTCTATGTGCCCGGGACAACCGCAGCGAGCCCATTCCGAGACCTGCTTCTCTCGGCCGATCCGAAGCGCTTCTTCGATTCGTATCCGTTCGATGTTCGACCGGTCACCGATAACCGGCCATTTTTCTTCTTCACGGTGCAGGCTCGGGACATCTGGCGTTTCGTGAGACATGCGTCGCGCGAGGCCGCCGATTACAAGGTTAATTCGGCACTTCCCGTTTTGTTTGGAATCATCGCGATTAGCATTGTTGCGATGCTGATCATTCTTTCTCTACCGCCGCTGCTGCTCGGCCGCAGATTGCCGCGCGGAAAGGGAAGCTTGCGCGCTCTGTTATTTTTCCTGTTTATCGGAGCAGGGTACATCTTGATTCAAGTGGCCCTTATTCAGAAGTTTGTTCTTTTTCTCGGGCACCCGACCTATGCACTCACTGTCATCATTTTTTCGATGCTGCTCTCAAGCGGAATTGGAAGCTTCGCGAGTAAACGGCTCGTTCGCGGGGAAATGCGCAGGCTGACGCGAGCGCTGTGGCTGATCGCTCTGACTATACTTGTGCTGGCCGCGATCGTCACGCCGGTCTCGGAGAGCTGCGTCGGACTGGCGTTCCCGCTGAAAGTTCTGATTTCGGTAGCACTGATCGCGCCGCTAGGATTTGTTATGGGAATGCCGTTCCCCACTGGTCTCGAGTTGCTCGAAAAGATAATGCCCGCCTCCGTTCGCTGGGCTTGGGCCATCAATGCCGCGTCGAGCGTGATGGGGTCCGCGGCGGCCATGTTCCTCGCCATATATTTCGGCCTTCAACTGACGCTGATGGTAGGAGGGCTTTTGTACGTCGGAGCCTGGATTATAGCCACCTATTCGCCTTTGAACGGGTCGTATTCGGCCGACCTCGTCGCGCCCGCCTAGCTACTATCTCTGCCGGCAGGCCCCGCTAAATTAGGAGCGTGACTACTCAGCCTGGTAAACAGGACGATCTCCACGGGAGCGCCCCCGATACGCACAACACCGTTCTACTCCTAATCGATGTGATCAACGATTTCGAATTTCCGCGCGGTGACGAGCTCTTCGAACAGGCTCTTCCGATGGCGCCGCGCATTGCGAAGCTGAAGAAGCGGGCAGCGGAGGTGGGAATTCCAGCCATTTATATCAACGACAACTTCGGACGATGGCAATCCAAATTCGAAGAAATCGTGAAGCACTGCCTGGAAGAGGACGTCCGCGGGCGACCGTTTGTCGAACAGTTAATGCCTGGCGAGCGGGATTACTTCGTTCTGAAACCTAAGCACTCCGGTTTTTATCAAACGCCTCTCGAACTGTTGTTGAAGCACTTGGGAGCAGAGCGCCTGATCCTGACGGGCGTTTCCACGAACAGTTGCATTTTATTCACCGCGAATGACGCCTACATGCGCGATTTAGAGCTGATAATCCCGGAGGATTGCGTCGCTGCTTGCAACGCGCAGGAGCACAATTTTGCGATGGAGCAAATGGAAGCAATGCTGAAGGCGGATGTATCGGCGTCAACGGAGATCGATTTCGATCGTTTCAGAAGCGAATGCCGGAAATGACAGCAGCTCAATGATTGTGGATCACACGCAGAGCGTCTTCGAGCGCCTCGACGAAGAAATACTCGCCCCACATTACCGATTCATCGACACCCAATCCCTTATGGATGTGATAGACACCGCCTTTTAGCACGCCTTCCCACGCCGGGTCCGCGCTGGCCAGATATTTCGTGCACAGACTGCGCAAAATGTGGATGGCGGTAGACCAATAGAAGTGACCCTTCATGGGATCGGAGATGTGCCGGCACAACCGCATCAAGCCGGCAGCCGTAATCGCCCCCGCGGATGAATCGACCAGCGACCTGTTCTCCGGCGGCGCGTTGTAGTCCCAGGGCGGAACGCCGTCGGCGGGTGTGTGGGTGATGTAGTAATCGGCGCAAGCCTCGGCGGTGTGTAGAAATCGAGGATCGCGGCTGTATTCGTACGACATGGAGAAACCATACAGGCCCCAGGCGAGACCTCGCGACCAGCAGGAATCGCCGCGAAACCCTTGTTGCGTCGATTGCCGCAGGAATTCGCCCGTTTCCAGATCGAAGATGCCTTCGTGCGCGGTGGAGCCGTCTCCGCGAACTAGAAATCGCCTGGTGGTTATGCAATGCCGGACCGCAATATCGCGCAGGCGTTTGTCGTTACATTCTCTCGCGGCGTAGAAGATGATGCCGACATTCATCATGATGTCGATGAAAATCGAATCTTCGGCGACAAAGGAGCGCAAATACTGGCCTACTTCGTTGAACCGCTGGGCCAGCGTTTTTCCCGCATGCAGCACCACGTCTCGGAGCGCGTTATCTCGCGTGACTTGATACCAGCGGTGATAGGTAGAGAAGAAAATGAATCCGAGGTCGTGCACATCGCTGTCCGTCTTGCGCGACTCCAGCGGTTTGCTGTAACGAATTGCCTGCTCCATCCAGAACTTCGCGTCGGGCTTGTCAGGCGCGAGATGTTTGTAAAAAAGCCACATCATGCCGGGCAAAAAGCCGTCGCACCAATGCGTCCAGGCCGGCCCTTCATGTTTCCATTCGCCACCGACCGTGTACATCGGATAGAACTCTGGATGCTTTTCGATAAGCCGCTTGACCTGCTTTTGTGCGAAGCGGATGGCGCTTTCGAACAGCTCTCGATCGGACTCGTAAACGAACTGAATCACATGAATACCCGCGATGACAATTATAAGTAAGCATTGCGAAATGGGTTGAAACGCAGAACGGAGATCGATCGTGCCGGCCGGTTTCTTCTGCTACCATCGGTGCAACATGGCCGCGAAAGTCACCATCATTAATAATGGCCCGATTCGCATCGAAGGCGAATTCGTCATTGAGGATTCGGAAGGAAATTCCTTTGGCTTGGGCGGCAGGTCGGTCATTTCTCTCTGCCGCTGCGGAATGGCGGAGAACAAACCGTTCTGTGATGGCTCGCATGGGCGCAACTTCTTCAACTCGCAATGCAAGGCTCGCGATCTGCCTCCTCCTAAAGCGAAAATCTGAAGCCGCTTTTTCCCCAATCCCAGGCACATCCTTTCCGTGGGGAATTTATGGAGTGGTATTACGCTAACGCCGGACAGCGCTCCGGCCCTGTAGACGAATCGGAGCTTCAGGCGCTTTATGCAGCCGGACAGGTTCGGCGCGACACTCTCGTTTGGAAAGCGGGGATGGCGGAGTGGCAGCCGCTCAGTACGGCTCAGCCCTCATTCTCAACTGCTCTGCAGCCGCAGGCAGCCTTGTGCACCGAGTGCGGCCGGGAATTTGACGCGGCGGATCTGTTGCCGTTTGGCGCGGCGCGGGTCTGCGCCGGCTGCAAGGACGTCTTCTTCCAGCGCGTTCGCGAACAGGGAAGCGCGTTTGCAACGGAGAGAAGTTTCCGGCATTATGGCGGTTTCTGGATCCGCTTTGTCGCGCGGATTTTGGATAGCGTGATTCTTTGGGTGGTGTTGTTGCCCTTGAGCTACGCACTCGGCGCGTTTCTGCCGAATTTGTGGCGACCGCATCCGGCTACACCTGACTTGCGATCGTTCGGTCCGTTTTTCGCGGGTTTTGCGATCGTCAATTTGATTTCATGGATTATTGCACTGCTCTACGAGGGATGGTTTGTTTCGAACCGCGGCGGCACTCCTGGAAAGCTTCTGTTCGGTCTGAGAATCGTTCGGACGAACGGGGACAAACTTTCATTCGCCCGCGCGTGCGGCCGCTACTTGGCCACGGTCGTCAGCAGTCTGACGCTGTTTATCGGCTACATTATGGCTGCATTCGACGATCAAAAACGTGCTTTGCACGATCACATTTGCGACACGCGCGTTGTCTATAAGTCCGCATGACGGCGGTTCAGGCCATCACCGTTGCGTGTCCGTGCTGTGGCTATGTGCTAGCTGGCGATTACGGTGGCGCTATGGTATGCGGCACCTGTAAATCTCGCATCGAGACGGCACTGTTTCCTGCGCTCTTTCGCGTTCCCGAGAGCTGCGCCCAGGAAATGGTGCTGACCGACGAGGCCGCTTGTTATTTTCATGCAGGACGGGTGGCGGCATTTGCCTGTTCCCGATGTGGCCGGTTCCTGTGTCCACTCTGCCGAATCGAATGGTCAGGCCAAGATGTTTGTGCAGCCTGCCTGGAAGCGGCCAGCAAATGGACAGAGGGAGACACACTCGCCTCAAGCCGCTTTCATTTCGATTCGTTGGCGCTTACAGTGAGTACGGCCGGCGTGCTCACTGGGTTTTTGAGCATTTTGACGGCTCCTCTCGCGCTTGGGTTGGCTGTTTTCACCTTCAGTAAGGAGTGCAGCATCGCGCCTCGCAGCAGAATTCGTTTCATTCTGGCGATGCTTTTCTCGGCGGCGACAATCGTGGGCTGGACCGTATTCTTCGTTTACGCATTCAGGCACAACGGCATCTTGCCCGACCGGCAGGCCCCCTAAGCAGCATGGCGACCATACTCTATCGGCCGATGCGCGCGCGCACTTGGTTTGTTTTTCACCGCACTCGAACGTGGCTTGCCGCGGATCATCTTCTGATTATCAGCGATCGCTTTTTTCGGGAAAATTACTCCAGGATCTACTGGACCGATATGCAGACGATTCTGCTGTATTCGCTTCAACGCCCGCGTGGACCCATGCTGGCCTTCGAAATTCTATGTGTGGGCGCCGTGCAGGTATCAGGGTCCATCATGAATATTTTGTGGGGATCGGTTTTTGCGGCGCTGTTCGTCTTCGCTTACGCAAGCTGGCGCTTGATGCAGCCGAATTGGGGGTGTCAGACTTCCACAAAACTCAGCACCCATCGTTTTTCCCTCGGAGCAACCCTCAATCGATCGAGGCGCATCGTCGAAGACCTGAAAACGTGCGCCCGCTCGGTGCAGGGCTCAGTAAAAGACGTCGACAGCCCCGGCCAAATCTTCGTTGGCGATCGAGACGGAGCCGAACGGAGAAAGCCGACGCTCGCCGTACACGTCATTGCGTTCGTGCTCGGGTTGCTGGCGCCATTAAGCCGCCTTTTCTTAGCGATTTACTATGGCGCGCTGATCGCAGTGTTCTTCTTTCAGCGGGATTTCCAATCTCCGCTTGCAGTTCGTTCAGCGACCGTGATGAGCCACCTACTGGCGCTGCTGCAAATCGCGTGGTGGGTGTTTTGGCTGCGTTACAGAACGGCGTTGAGCGGGTTATTCAACTTTTCACCTGTCTGGGAATTTCACATTTTGAGGTTGCTCTTCAGCGTTTTCGGGCTCGCAGCCGTGTATCAGGAATGGTCGCAGAACTCCCGATACCAGCCGAAGAGCTCGAGTGTTCTCGGATTGAGCTAAGATTCCGCTAAGTACATGCCTGGGCTTGCTCGAAAACGTTGCTTGAACCATGAAGCGAGGGAGGCCGTCTGCCGCTGCCCGTCATGCCAAAATTTCTTCTGCCGCGAATGCTCCGTTTTGTTCGAGTCGCGCTTGTTATGTGCGGCGTGTCTTGCTAAGAATGCGGCTGCGTCGACCATAGCGTCTAAAGCGCGGTTTGGCTTACGCGATCTGGCGCTGACTTGCCTGAGCTTGTTGATTGCGTGGCTGCTGTTCTATTTCGCTGGTTGGACAATTCTGCAGTTCCGCGAGCGGACTCCTCTGACGGCCCAACTCAGTGTCTCGGGCCACCATCGGCCCGTGGCGGGAGTTCAGTGAAAGAGTCAGGGTTCACGTCCGCACTCCGGCTGATGGAAGACGCGCTCGTGCTGGTGAAACGCGCGGATGCCCTCGCTTGGCTCATCTACCTCGCCGGAGTTGTCCCGTTCTTCAGCATTTTGCTGTTCGAGATCACGGACCTGGTTCAGAATCCGTTTGCAGTCGAGCACTTGCCGACCATTGCTTTGGGCTTGGCGGTGCTTTACGGTTGGCTGCACATTTGCCAGTCCGTTTTCTGCGCTCGGATTTACGGCACTCTCACTGAGCAGGACGGGCAGTTAGGCACACAATTTGCCGCCGCGCTGGTGTGCCAATCCGTTTTGTCCGGATCAAAGCTCGTTTTCTGGCCGGTTACGCTCGTCTTGCTTGTTCCGCACGCGGTGGTCACCATGTTCTATCAACATTCACTGCTCGTGCCCGAAGAATTCTCGAGCTACGGTTGGCGCGCAACGATGGCGGAATCGAAGAAGGATGCAATCTTTCGGCAATCGCAAGCGACGTGGATGTTGGCGCTTGTTTTCCTACTTCGCGCTGTTCTGTGGATGAATCTCTTTTTGCTTCTTTTCGTATTGCCGTCGTTGTGGAAGACATTCACCGGTGTCGAGGGGAATGTCACCCGCTCGCCGCGGGTTCTGATGAATCCCACTTCGGTCGGGGCGCTGTGCATTCTCGCCTATCTCGGTCTCGATCCTCTCGTCAAAGCGGCTTGTGTTCTGCGGCGATTCGCTCGGCAGTCTGAGACGTCCGGCCGTGATTTAACACTGAAACTGTTGAACGTGCAACGAAACGCAGCCGCGGCGATTGTTTTAGTCGCTCTGCTTTCTTTGTCGCCGCACGCCGTCGCCGCGCCCACCGCGCCCGCTACTTGGCCAACGTCGGCTGCATCGGCCGGGCAGATGAAACGGGCGATTGAGGGAGTTTTCCGCGATCCGTCTAATACCTGGAATCTTCCGGCTGTCGAGCCCCCCAGGCGACCATCGGACGGATTTGCGTCGCTTATGCGCTCGGCAGTAGACCACTTAAGACAAGCGTGGGAAGACGTGAACTCTGCCGTTCGAGCTTTCGAAGAATGGTTGAAGCGCATTGTTTCGAATAGCGCGGACGCGAACCGACTTAAGCAGCGGCCTGCTTCCAAGACTGACGTCTCGATTGTGATCGCCTGTTTCTCCGCGCTTTTGATCTTGGCTGCCCTGTTTGTTCTCGGGCGTCGCAGCAGGCATTCACGACCGGAACCCTCTGCCGCCGTCGCCAGTTCCGCAGGCGCGCTGAATATGCTCGAGGAGGATGTTGCTGTCGCGGACCAAACGGAGGATGAATGGATTACGCTTGCGCAGCAGTATCGCGCAGCCGGCAATTTCCGTCTTGCTCTGCGCGCGCTGTATCTTTCGAGTCTCGCAACTCTGGCCCGCCACGGAATGATTTCGCCCGCGCGCGGCAAATCGAATCTCGACTATTCACGGGAGCTGCAGCGTCGCGCAAAGCGTGTTGGCTCCGATTTTGTCACCGTGTTTCGGACGAACATTCAACTATTTGAAAAAAGCTGGTACGGCGCGCATCCGGCTACGGAAGAGACCCTTGACTGCTTCTTGCGAAACCTATCTGTCCTGCAGGAAATGGTTTAGTTCTCTCGAAAAAGTGCGCTCCAGGACTGCGCCGGATACGTCGAATTGAATGCGGCACGCTCTATGGCCTCTACGCGGCAGGTGAGACAGTTTACAAGCGCCGCAGCTCGTCGCGCCGCGGGCGTCGCTCGCGAGAAGCCACGGGGCCGCATCGTTGAGCTGGACATCCTCCGCGGATTCCTTCTTGTATGGATGACACTGACGCATTTGCCGACAAAGGCAAGCCTCGTTTCGAATCAGACTTTCGGGTTTGTTTCGGGCGCGGAAGGGTTTATCTTTCTTGCCGCTTTCATGATCGGCCAGATTGAGCAGCGCGCGGAGCAGAAGCACGGCCAACTCGCCACGGTTCGCGATCTTTCAAAGCGAACGCTTCGCGTTTATCTGTACCATTGCGCGCTTCTCGCCATTGCTTTTACCTTAGTTGCCGGAATCGGCGTTTCGTTTCACCGGCTTGCTTTAGAAAATCTGCTTTCGTTTTACCTCAACCGGCCATACCAGGCGATCATCGCGGGCGCCCTCCTCGAATATCGGCCTTCCCTTCTCGACATCCTTCCCATGTACGTCGTGTTCATGGTGCTCACGCTCGCCGCGCGCAAGATTGCGCATCGTTGGGGTTGGGATCCCGTTATTTACGCAAGCTTCACGGTTTGGGCCGCGGCGCAGTTCGGTCTTCGCGCCTGGATATATAGGCACGTTAATCTATTCGGACTCTCCGTGCCGGAAAACTCAACCGGGGCGTTCGATACGTATGCGTGGCAATTCCTCTGGATCGTCGGACTGGCTTTGGGCAGCATTTACGCGGACACGATCTCCGCGCCGGTAAACGCCGACGGCAGCAAAGCTGGAACCGGACTTCCCCAATGGCTCGTTAAGGTGAGCGTCGGCTTAGCTGCAGTGTTTTTGGTCCTGCGCTACAGTCCCACCGATCATTGGATCGATCCGAATGTTTATGGATGGTTGATCGACAAGTGGCATCTTGGTCCGGCTCGCCTCATCAACTTCGCCGCTCTCACGATCGTTCTCGTGCGCTTCGGCACGCGCATTGCCACGCTGCCGCTCATGACGCCTCTGGCCGCTCTTGGGCAGGCCTCGATCGAGGTCTTCTGCGTGCATGTTCTGTGCTGCATCGGCGGGAACGCATTGAGCAAAGATGCGGATCCGAACTTGCCCTGGTGGGAACAGATCCTTCTGCTTTCGATCACCATGTGCGCGCTATTTCTTACGGCCCACAGGCATCAGAAACGCGCGGCCAAGAAACGCCTCGTACCGCAACCCTCCGCGTCGTAATATCCCGGTATGCGCACTCGCGAGCGGCTGGCATTAACGGCAGTTCTCTTCCTCGCGGCCGTGTTTCTGTTCAGTATGGTTCGATCTGTTCTGAGGCGTGCGGAAACCACTTTCAACTATCCTGCTTATTCTTCCCTGAACAACGGAGACGAAGGAACTAAGGCTTACTTCGAGGCGCTTCGCAGGCTCGGCTATAAACCCTCGCGTAATTATCAGCCGCTGCGTAAACTCGAGGGCGCTCAGGCCGATATCTTCTATGCTGGCCCCGACCTTGCGTCTTTCCGATACTCGGACGTGCAGGAACTCGAAGAATTCGAGCACGTGGCTCAACGCGGCGCTCGTATCATCATCGCCTTCGATGCGGATGGAGTAGTCGGGAAGCCGAATGTACAGGCACCGTCGAACGCTTCACCAAAGCATCCGCCTGCAGAGAACACTCTGAAAACACGCTGGGGAATTCAGCTCGCTTTTGTGAAACGAAGCGTACCCAAAGCGGCAAGCGAGTTTATGTCACGCGTTGATTTGATCCCGGTGAGCTGGCATTTCTCCTTATGGGCGAAGGATTGGACCGCTTCGCAAATAAAAGACGGCAGCCCCTTGTTCCTGGAACGCGGCTTCGGAAAGGGCAGCATCCTGCTGATTGCAGAGTCACGGCTATTCACGAATCGCGAGCTGCTGATTCATCCCGACGCGCGGGTGCTTGCTGCCGCACCCGGCTTTCGCCGGGAGATCATTTTCGACGAGAGCCACCTCGGTTTGGAAGACACGGGTACGGTGGTTGGACTGGCTGCCGCGCACGGGTTGCAGTGGATGATGGTGGGATTTGTCGTCCTCGCTATTCTTTATGTCTGGCGTAGTTCGACTAGTTTCGTGCCGCTGGCCCCGGCCCGGCGGGACACAGCCATTTCCGGTCAGGACGCTCACTCCGCGCTCTCAAACCTGTTGATGCAAAGCGTGCCGAAGAAGTCCATTCTTGGGTTTGTAGCGGAAGAATGGAACCGCACCCTAATCGGGCGTAGAGGGCTCGCACGAACGATCGGCACGGAGGAATTGAACCGTTTGCGGCGCGTGCAGCCTGTCGACTTTCCAGCCGAATACAAGTCACTGGCACAACAACTTAACTCAAACGCGCTAACCCCAAGAGTTTCCGAGCCGCAATAAACTAGTTTATTCAGGCCGGGGAGCTATCACACTTTGAGCGCAGACATCGCCCCGCTGCAAGACACGCTTGCAGCGATCAGAAGAGAAATCGGCAAGGTCATCATAGGACAAGCGGGCGCGGTCCAATTTTCGCTGATTGCCATTCTCACGGGTCAGCACGCTCTGGTCGAAGGCGTCCCGGGATTAGCGAAGACTCTACTGGTTCGAACGCTCGCTCGAATCATGCGATGCAATTTCCAGCGCATTCAATTCACGCCCGACCTGATGCCTTCCGATATTACGGGGACGAGCATTTTCAATCTTCGAGATAGCGTATTCGAATTTCGGCCGGGGCCGATCTTTACCTCTTTTCTGCTTGCGGATGAGATCAACCGCGCTCCCGCAAAAACGCAGGCCGCTTTGCTGCAGGCCATGCAGGAGCGCACTGTCAGCATTGATGGAGTCACGCACGAACTGCCTTCGACCTTCACCGTGTTCGCGACTCAAAATCCGATTGAGTTTGAGGGCACGTACCCGCTCCCCGAGGCGCAGAAAGACCGCTTTCTCATGAAAATCACGATTGGCTGGCCGGAGCGGCGAGGACGAACTCGAACTGGCGCGCCGCATGTTGCTGGGCGATGGGCCGGAAGCCACTCTCGAGCGAGGCGAAGTTGCGGTGGTTCTCGAACCCGATCAGATCGAGCGGCTGCGAGCGGAGTTGAAAGAGGTAACGGTTCGTGAAGAGCTCACGACGTATATGGTCGACCTGGTCCGTCGAACTCGCACGCACGAAGGCATCCTCTCGGGTGCAGGGCCACGAGCAACGCAGGCTCTGTTGCTTGCGAGCCGCGCTTTGGCGGCGCTCGAAGGCCGAGATTTTGTCACCCCCGACGATGTGCGGGCCCTCGCCTCGCCGGTACTCGAACATCGAATCCTTTTGAAACCGGAGTTTGAGATGGAAGGCACCAGCACGGCTGAAATGGTAAAGCAGCTCCTCGCGGACGTGCCCGTTCCACGGTAATCGCCGCCCTGATTACTTCATGATGATCAGCCCATCCGCGCGATTGTTGTGGTTCACAGGCATCTTCTTCATCCCCGCTTGCGCCCTGCCTGTGTTCTTGCCGCACGGGGAGCTCTACATGGGGATCGTTGCGGCACTCGTCTCCTTCATCTGCTTGCTTGACGCGATGATTTCAAGGCGCAGACTGGACGGGCTCACGGTTGCGTTGCCACAAACGATTCGCGCAGTCCTGAATGAGGAAGCGAGCTTTACCGTCGAACTTCACCGGCACGCTTCCGTGCGACGCAAGCCGCTTCAACTGCGCATTGCCATCGCCCTTCCACACGATGTCGAACCGATCCGGGACGACATCGTCGTGTCCGTCCTCGAAGCGCAGCAGGGAAGTAAAGCTGAGTTGTCTGTACTGGGACGGGAGCGCGGCAGGTTCCCGATCGAGCAAGCATTCCTCGGCAATGTTTCCCGGTTGGGATTGTGGCAGTTTCGGCGGACGGTTTTAGTTAATTCCGTCATATCCGTCGAACCCGCTTTGTCCCAGATCTCGAAAGAGACGGCCAAGCTTCTGTCGTCGCATCAGCATGGCGGGCAACGCATCATTGCCCGAAACGGCCGTGGCCGCGAATTCGAGCACCTGCGTGAATACGTCCCGAGCGACGATTTCGGAGACATCGATTGGAAAGCGACCGCGCGCCGCCGCTCACCGATTGTCCGCGATTACCAGGTTGAGCGCACTCAAGACATTTACGCATGCGTGGACTTTTCCCGGCTCTCCGGCCGTCCAGTGGTGCGCAAAGACCAAACTCGGGCGACGATCCTCGACGAATACGTTCGCTCTGCGCTGATGCTGTACTCGGCTGTTCGACACACCGGCGACCGGTTCGGGTTCGCGACGTTCAGCAATCGCGTCGAATACTTCGTGAAGGCGACCCGCGGGGCTGGATTCGACCAGCCCTTCCGTCAGGCACTCTACCCGGTGCGACCCAAACTGGTGGCTCCCGCATTCGATGAGATTTGCAGTCTGCTTCGCACGCGGGTGAAGCGTCGTGCGCTCATCGTGTTTTTCACGAGTCTCGCGGAACCTCAATTAGCAGACGCATTCCTCGAGGCCAGCCGATTGCTCGTACGCCAGCATCTCGTGGTTGTGGCTTGTCCTACCGACGTACATGTTGAGCCTCTGTTTGCTCATCCCGAACTCGACGACGCGGACGACCTCTACGACAGGCTGGCGGGCCACCTGCTTTGGAAGAAGCTGGCGCAAGTACACCTGCAGCTGACGAAGTTCGGCGTGCGCATGCACACCGTTGCTCCGGGCCGACTGGGCTTGCTTGCCGCGACCGAATACCTGGACATCAAAGAGAGGCAGCTGCTGTGAAACGCCCGCGAGTGCCGCTATGATCCTGGATTTGGAGCGGTTCATCGCTCGCGAGCGAGCGAAGTGGCAGGAGCTGGAGAACATGCTCCAGCGCTTTGAACAGGACCGTTTCTACCGGCCATCACTTGAAGAATCTCTGCGGTTATTTGAGCTCTATCAGCATTGCGCAGCCGGACTCGCTCGGCTCGAGGAAGCGTCTCAACCTGAACTCACCGGGTTCCTGGAAGCGCTTGTGGCGCGTGCTTATGCGCAGATTCACTCGGTGCGAAAGCGAAAGAATTTTCGTCCTGTCCAGTGGTTGAGCCAGACGCTTCCTGTTGTCTTCAGACGTCAGTTACGCGCGTTCGCCTTGGCAACCAGTCTTTTGGCTGCGGGCTCTGTCACAGGCATCGCATTGCTGCAGCTGGATCGCAATGCAAAGACTGTTTTGATGCCGTTTCCTCACCTGATGAATGACCCCAACGAGCGCGTGAAGCAAGAAGAGAAGGATCGCGGCAAGCAGATCAGCGGTCACCAGGTCGCCTTTTCAGCCTCTTTGATGACGCACAACATGAGCGTGGCGTTCTTTTCGATGGCCGCCGGGATGACATTCGGAATCGGCACGATCCTGATGCTCTTTACAAACGGTTTGGATCTCGGTGCGGTGTGTGCCGATTACATCCATGCGGGACAAGGCAAGTTTCTCCTGGCGTGGCTGCTGCCTCACGGCGCGTTCGAGATTCCGGCATTACTCATCGCAAGCCAGGCGGGTCTGTTGCTAGCGAGCGCTCTGATCGGTTGGCGTAGTCGCTTGTCACGAGCGCAGCGCCTGCGCGCCGTCGCGAACGACGTTTTCCACCTGAGCATGGGCTCCGCGGTAATGCTGGTCTGGGCGGGTTTGATTGAGGCCTTCATCTCCCAATATCACGAGCCGGTGCTTCCTTACAGCGCTAAAATCGCATTCGGACTGATCGAACTGGCACTTCTGGCATGGTTCTTCGCTCGCGCCGGCCGCAGAGCACAAAACACCCGCGAGTAATCAATGTCCGGCGCCGCCAGCTACAAACTCGAAATCCGGCTCCCCGAAGGTGTCCTATTCTCGTTGGCGCTGGGTGGCCCGGTCACCCGCTGCCTCGCCTTCCTGCTCGATATCTGCATCATTACCACTGTGAGCGCTGCTTTTGAACGCGTCATCGCTCCGATGAGGGCGTTCAAAGAGGACTTCGGGACCGGTATCCTGATCGTGTTCTATCTCGCCGCGTGGCTGCTCTACGGCATTCTGTGCGAGTACTACTGGAACGGCCAGACAATCGGAAAATGGCTGCTCGGCTTGCGCGTGGTCGACGCTGCAGGTCTCGAATTGCAGTTTTATCAGGTCGCAATTCGGAACCTGATTCGCTCGGTGGATCTCTTTCCCGTACTAGGGCTGCTAGGTGGCATCACCATGCTTTGTAACCGCCGTTTGCAGCGGCTGGGCGACTTGGCCGCTGGTACGGTTATTGTAAGGAACCGCCGGCCCACGTCGCCGAACCTGGATGCGCTGGTGAAGAGCCGTTACAATTCGCTGTTACAGCACCAGGTGTTATGCGCCCGGCTTCGCCAACGAGTGCCCGCTCAAGCGGCAGGCATTGCGCTCGAGGCGCTCATGCGTCGCGACGGGCTGGAGGACCGCGCCCGAGTGCTCGTCTTCAATGAGCTCAGTGCCTATTTCCGCTCGCTGGTTGAATTCCCGATTGAAGACGTCGACCCACTCAGCTCCGAGCAGTACGTCCGGAACGTAGTCGAGGTTTTATACTCGCGCACTCGAATGCAAACAGCCGCGCCGGTCGCCCTTTCTACGCGCTGAGAAATGCGGCAGCCCGTTACGCGCTGAGCACGCGGATATCGCTCAAGTTGCGGTAATCTTCCGCGTAATCGAGTCCGTATCCGACCACAAACTCGTCCGGAATCTGGAAGCCCACATACTTGACGTTTACCGGTTGAATGCGCCGGTCGGGCTTTTCGAGCAGCGTTGCTATTTCGAGCGATTTGGGTCTGCGTTGCTGCAGCAGCCTGGTCAGATAGCTCAATGTGACGCCGCTATCGATGATGTCTTCGACGATCAAAACGTCGTGGCCTTCGATATTGACGTCCAGATCGCGAGTGACCTTCACCTGCCCTGAGCTGGTTTTCTCATTGCCGTAACTCGAGATGGCCATGAACTCGATACGCACCGAGGGTCTCTTTAAGGCCCGCGCCAGATCGGCGACAAACATGAAAGCACCCTTGAGGATGGAGACCAGATAGAGGGGGCCGTCCGGGTAATCGGTCTCGATTTCCGCCGCCATCTCGCGAATCCGCTTTTGAATCTGCTCTGAGGAAATAAGGATGCGGTCCGCGGGGCCGGGCATTGCTGCAATGGTAGCGAACTAATCGCGCCAGCCGTCGAGTACGCAGGAACGAAAACGTCAGCGTTTACCGCTGCGCCAGCTTCAACCTCACGCTGCCGAGCCCGATGTGGATGTGCGGCGCGGTGGCTGCGCCCGCAACGGCACTGCGGAATGCCAGATAGGGCACATGCAGCCGCTCAAGTAGTTGGCGCAGCCAAACGCCCTCCGCCTGGTCCGGATTCAACGCGACATCGACACGATTGCGATGGTCGAGCCCCATCGATTGGTGCACCATCGTTTGACCTAGGGCGCTAATCGGTAAAGCGTGGTGAAACCGCCTCTGAAATTCGCTTGAGATGGTAGGCAGGTCGCCCAAATTGAAACGGCCGTCTCCGTCATAGCGAATCATGACGTCCTTTAATCCAGGCGCATCGATCCTTGCCGCGCGCTCGAGCCGTTGCTCCTGATCGGCCATCTCACGCAGTTCGTCGAGCAACTTCACGCGGTTTTGGGCGAGCTCCAGAACCCGTTTCCGCGAATCCAATTCATCTTGAAACGCCGCAAACTCAGATTTCGCCAAGATGCCGTTGTCGAGCAGCGTTTGCCGCTCGGTGACCAAGTTGTTCTCGCGGTCCACGCGCCTTTGGGCCGCCTCGATCATCGACTTGGCGTCATCGGCGCCCATGTCCTGAATGCGCACCTCGCCGTACAGCGTTCGCGCCAGAATTGCTTCGTCTTGCGCATCGGCGAGCTTGGATTTCGCTTCCTCCAAGCGGCTCTTCGGCAGTGTTCCGTCAGCTACCAGCGCTTGGATGCGCGTAACCTCGATTTGGGCACGTTCCACCAGACTGGTAGAGAGCGCCCCGTAACTGCCGGCTGGCGTGGCCGCCGTCTCAGAGCTTTGGGTAGCCGCCGAAAGGTCCCCGAAAACGCATAACAGCAGCGCTCCGGCGAGCCATGTGGAAGGCTTGCGCATCTCTTTTTAGATTACGCGGAATGGACCTGCGATACCGGTTTCTACCTTTTTCGAGAGTACGTGTCCCGATGAGACAGCAATGTAGTACGCTAGGCGCAGGAGCACGTTTAGACGAGTCTGCCACGCCGTTCTGTAAAGCCCCATCCTGCTGCTGCCGCGGAAGAGACCCCAAATTGGCTGGCGGCCTGCAGGGCTGCGGAATCCAAGAAAGCAATGGATTTACGCGTTCTGGATCTTCGCGAAGTAACCTCTTTTACCGATTTCTTCGTCATGTGCTCGGTATCGAATCCGCGGCAAGGCCATGCCGTATCGGATGAAATCGAGAACCAATTGAAACAGATGGGCGAACTGCCGGTCAGCATCGAAGGTTACGACACTGCCGAGTGGATACTGATGGATTATGGCGATTTCATCGTACACATCTTCTCTGAATCCGCGCGCGCCTATTACGATCTGGAGCGGCTTTGGCGCCACGCAAAAGTGATCGAAGCGGCAGCGGAGACCACCTAAGTTTAGTACCGCTTCGCCAAGCACTATTGACAACTCGTAGGTCCGATACCGCACTCTTTATAAGCAAGACGGAAGGAATCGCTTAAACCTCTTCTCGTTGCACACAAGCCGCTGGATTCACGTCCGTTTGGTAAACAGATGAATCATCTCGGAACGCTTTCTCCGCGTCACTTCGATGTCTTGCACGCGATCGTCCAGAGCTACATCGAAACGGGCGAGCCAGTGGCGTCCCGCACGATCGCCTGCAAATATCCGATGAGTTCTGCCTCCATCCGCAACATGATGGCGGATCTTCTGGACAAGGCTATCTGTCCCAACCTCATACCTCGGCCGGGCGCGTACCGACGGAGCGCGGCTATCAGAGCTACGTGAAGACTCTGTTTGGCAGCCGGATCGTGCAAGCCGAACTGGACCGGCTCCAGACAGAGATCCAGAAGGCGGGCAGTGTGGAAGGACGGATCGAGCGGTCCTCGAAGCTCTTGACCGAAATCACTCGCAATTTCGGCATTGCCGCTGCCATTCCAAATGAAAATCAGACGCTCGACCAAGTAGAGCTGCTGGCGCTTCCCGATCGGCGCATCCTGATGGTTGTGGTCACGCGCGACCGCATGGTGCGGAACAAGGTGATCACCATCGACGACCACATCTCGCAAGAAGAGTTGGCGTCCATTCGCAACTACATCAACTACAACTTCGGCGGTTGGATGCTGCATAACATCCATCGCGAGCTGAAACGCCGGCTCGAGCTGGAGAGCGCCACCTACGACGCCATTCTGAAGCGGGTGAGCCTGTTCTATTCGAAAGGTCTGCTGGATCTGGGCCTCATGCCGGAAGTGCATTTCGAAGGCGCGGAGAATCTGATCGGCCTGGATCTCCATCTCACGCGTGAACGCATGCGGGACCTATTCCGCACGCTTGAAGAAAAGAAGCGCGTTTTGCAGTTGCTCGAGCGGTTTCTAGAGCAGCGTCATGGGGAACTCTCGATCCAGGTCGGGCTTGTCCGAGGTTCACCCGAGCATGGGCGGGCTGTCGCTTATAGGAGTGCGCTTAGCCCTGCCGAACGGACTCGAAGCTCACGTCGCGGTGCTGGGACCCATGCGCATGAACTACAGCCGCGCGGTTTCGGCCGTGTTGCACGTCGGGCAGGCGTTCAAGACGTCCACAATCTAACGTCTGAGTTCGTTCGGTTTTCTTCCGGTATTGCGCTTTATAGCGGACACTGAGGCAACTGCACGCTCACTGTCATACAAAGCGCTACTCAAGAATCGGCCTCAGCCTTGCCAGCACCTCATCCATGATCGTGTCGGGAACGCTTTCCAGCCTCTTGCCTCTGCGGGCACCGAGATCGAGCGCACGGGGCTGGTCGCAGCGAACAATGCCTGTTGTGTTGGTTCCAGCCACCGCCAACGACACTGCAAAACCGGCCGCCCGCGCAAAATTCCCGCCGATTGTGACCGGGAGAACGATCGGCACCTTCGTCACTCGGTTGAATGCCTCTGGCGACACGATCAGGACCGGCCGTCGACCCTTTTGCTCGTGACCTTCCGTCGGATCGAGGGCGACGAGCCAGATTTCGCCGCGCTTCATCAAATGAGCTCGCCGCCACTCGGCTTGTCATCCAGCCATTCGCGATCTTCCTTGGTGCGCGGAGCCTTGGGATCGCATTGAGCGAGAAGTTCGTTCAGGGTATAGCGTGGGCGCTGCTGCGGTTCCACCACCAGCCGTCCGCTCTGAACCGCGAGGCCGACCTTGGCTCCCGGCTGCAAATGCAGAAGGTCGAGCAGAGCGGGCGGAACCGCCAACATAATCGAGCCGCCGACCTTGCGCAAATTGGTTGTGTACACGGCGTTCTCCTTGTTATATTTTAGTATAACATTGTGGAAGAAGTATTTCTCGTCTGCCGAAAAGTATCGATGAAATTTGCGATATGCACCCCGGCAGTGGTTTAATAGGGATGTAACGTCGAAAGGGAAAGTGGGCGAAAAGCCCACTTTTTTATTGCAATTCAGGATTGAATGCCGGCAGTAGAAAGAACTGGGGTTGTGGAAAGAATCACCGAGCTGGGTGAACGGGCCGCCACAGGCACGGACATCGAGATCGCCGAGGTGCAGTTGCGCGGCGGCGGGAACGCTCGTCTGCTGCGGATCTATATCGATAAGCCCAGCGGCGTGACGCATGGTGATTGCGAACTCATCTCCGAGCGGCTCGGCAAGCTGCTCGATGAAGAGGACGCCGTGCCGGGAGAGAGCTACACCCTGGAGGTCAGCTCACCCGGCGTGGACCGAAAGCTGTCGCGACCCAGGGATTTCGAGCGCGTTATCGGGCAGAAAATCAGGCTGGCCATTCGGGAACCGATCGAAGGCCAGACGCGATTTGAAGGGAAGCTCGCCCAGTTCGCCGATAGCACTCTTGAGCTGGAAACTGCGCCGGGCCATCTGGTGCAGGTTCCGCTCGAGCAAGTGCAAAAAGCGAATTTGAAGTTCGAGTGGTAAGTCCCGCAACTTTTCACCCAAGAGATCCAGTTTTGAATTTGAAGAGGTTTTTACGTGGCTTCCATCTATCAGTCCATTGAGATGCTGAGCAAGGAAAAGGGTATCGATCCGCAGATCGTGCTGGATGCGGTGAAGGACGCTATGCTCGCGGCCGCGCGCAAGCACTTCCGTTCGCAGGAAGACCTGATCGCCGACCTGGACAAGAATACCGGCAGTATACAGATCTACAGCGTGAAACAGGTTGTGGATGCGGTCGAAGACCCGTACAAGCAGATCAGTGTTTCCGCAGCCAGGAAGATCGATAAAAATGCGGAGATCGGAACCGAAATCCGAGAAGCGAAACCGACCGACGCGCTTGGGCCGCATCTCCGCGCAAACCGCCAAGCAGGTGATTCTGCAGAAGGTTCGCGAAGCCGAGCGCGACAGTGTCTTTTCCGAGTTTCAGGGCCGCCAGGGTGAACTGGTGAACTGCACGATCAAACGGCTGGAAGGGCAGGATTACATCGTCGACATGGGCAAGACCGAAGCGAGGCTTCCGAAAAAGGAACAATCGCGCGTCGAGAACTTCAGCATGGGCGATCGCGTGCGTTGTGTCATCAAAGGCATCGAGCGCGGCGGAAAAAATTCCGGCGTGATGGTTTCACGCGCCGCCCCGGAACTGGTCATGCGACTGTTTGAGCAGGAAGTTCCTGAGATTTACGACAACACAGTCTCGATCAAGGCTTGCGCGCGAGAAGCCGGCGAGCGGACAAAAATCGCCGTATTCAGCCGCGATCGCGACGTGGACAGCGTAGGCGCCTGCGTCGGAATGAAGGGCATGCGCGTGCAATCGATTATTCGCGAGCTTCGTGGCGAAAAAATCGACATCATCGAATTTTCCGACGATCCGATTCAGTACGTGACCAAAGCCTTGAGCCCCGCCAAGATTTCTCGCGTGACGATCGTCGATGCCGTCGACAAGCACATGGAAGTAGTCGTCGACGATCTGCAGCTATCGCTTGCCATCGGCAAACGCGGCCAGAATGTACGCTTGGCGGCGAAACTTCTGGGCTGGAAAATCGATATCAAGAGCGAAGAAGAGAAGCGGCGTGAATTGGAGGCTCGCATGGGAGACATGGTCATTTCAGGAGCGCCGGTTTCGGTGTTGCTCGACCATGGACTCGACGAACCAATGATTGAAAAGCTTGTGACGGCGGGTATTGGCACGGTGGAGCGGCTCGGCTCAATGACTCCGGAGGACTTGGAAGCGATCCCGGGTATCGACGAAGCGATCGTCAGCCACATCCAATCGGCGGTTGTGTCGTTCTATGGCCAGTACGACGATGAAGAGGGTGAAGCGGCGCCCGTCGATGCGGAACAGATAGAAGCGGCGATCGACGCAAACCCCGGCCCGGCGGAAGATGCCGAAGGGACTCGCCGACAGCCCAGGCGCGTTTGAAAATATTGAAACAGGCGTGCTGGAGCACGATATCGCGACACACGATCCAGCGGCGCCGAGGAAACAGAGGCAGGTGAAGTTCTGGACCTGGGACGCGTGGAGGGGTTGTCCGGCGCCCCTTCCAGTTTGCGCGAAATGGTGGGTTCCGGGGGCGCTGAAGAAAGCGTCGAATCTGGTACCATGGAAAAACCCGATAAAGGGCCACAAGTGGCGGTAGTGTAAGGAGTTATCTAGCAGTTTCTTCTATGAAGAAAATCCGAATCAACGAGTTGGCGCGGGAGCTTGAAGTGAAGCCGGGGGTCATAATCGACTTGCTGCCCGAATTGGGCGTGCAGGAGAAAAAGACGCACTCCAGCTCCGTCGATGAGGACGTCGCTATTGATTTTGCGGCAGCGCCTCACCGGCTCAGATAGTCCGCGCCGAGCGGAGCGGAGACGTCGAATGGCCACGTCCATGAACCGCCCACATCCGATATTCGCGAAAATAGCGCCGCACAGATCGCGGAGTCGCCAGCCCGGCCCAGCGCCCGTCCGCAGGCGAACCTCTGAACGCCGCCCGGGAAGTGGTTCAGCCGCCGTTGCGTCCGGATGCATCTCCGACCGCTGCGGACCCCGAGACACAACAGGCCGCGCCTGAGACGTCGGCTTCCGCCTCTCAGACACAAGTTGCCTCTGCCGACGCAGGGCAAACAGCTCCTGTGGAACCGGAACGAGCGATTCCGAAATTCCACCCGCTGCGGCCGCCGTTGGGAAGCACTGGCGCGCATGCATCCGCCGCTGGCACACGCTCCCGGCCAAGGATCCGGAGCCGGGCCGATCAACCGAAGCATCTCGATTCCGGCTCGTCCGCTCCCGCAAAGCGCTCCGAAGACCGCTTCCTCGCTTCCAGGGGCTACGCCGAGCGGTCCGCGGCAGCCGCTTCCGGCCGAACCGTCGCGTCCTCCATTGGGCACGCCACAGCGTCCGGTCCGTCCAGGTCCTGCGGTGGAAACTCCGAGACCGGCGCAAACCCCGACACCTCCAGCGCCGCAAGTGCGATCCCCGCAGCCACCGACGCACATGGTAGCGCCCGGTGCTGCGTCCGGCGTCCGGCTATTCCCGGAGCGCCCATTCCGCCGCGTCCGACACCTCGCCCGGGGCTCACGCCCGGCGCGCCTATTGCGCCGCGGCCGGCGGGTGCGCGACCGCTGGCTGGTCAACCCGCCGCCCGGCCGACCGTTCCGCCGCGTCCCGATTTGGTTCAGCGTCTGAAGCAGCAGACGCAAACACGTCCGTCGCCGGCCGCCCCGTCTCCGCGGCCCGGTGCGCCCGGCCGTCCATCGCCCGCGCCCGGCCAGCCGCTTGTATCGCGGTCCCATCCGGCCCGGTCAGCCGCTCATGCGAGGACCCGGAATCCCCGGCGGACCCCATCGCGCCCGGACAGCGCCGCCCCGGCATGCGGCCCATGCATCCGACCTCGCTGCGGCCCGAATCCGCCGACGCCGCTGCCCACCGAGCAGCAGCGGCGCCATCAGGCCAAGCCGACGGGACGGCAAGGCCCCAGCAAACGCGAAGAACAAGAAGGCAATCTTCGCGAGCGTGTCTCCAAGCGGCCGATGGCTGTGGAGCTGCCGCCCATCGATCGCGAGATCACGGTGGCCGAAGGCGTCACGGTCAAGGAGCTTTCCGAAAAACTGGGCGTAAAGGCGAATCTCGTCATCAAGAAGCTGGTCGAAACCAAGAAGATTTTCGCCACCATCAACCAGACTCTCGATGTGAAGCTGGCCGAGGAATTGGCGCGCGAATTCGGCGCTTCCACCAATCAGGTCAGCTACGAACAAGAGAGCACGCAGGACATCGAGCTCGCCGAAGAATCGAAGGACCTGGTGCAGGCGCGCCCCAGTGGTCACCATCATGGGTCACGTCGATCACGGAAAAACATCTTTGCTCGATTCCATTCGCCAGACCAATGTGGCGGGCCGGGAAGCGGGCGGCATTACGCAGCATATCGGCGCGTACTACATCGAGAAAAACGGCCGCAAGATTGTCTTCATCGATACGCCCGGTCACCAGGCGTTTACGCGCATGCGCGCTCGCGGCGCAAAGGTCACCGATATTGTCGTGCTGGTGGTGTCCGGCCGACGACGGCGTGATGCCGCAAACGCTCGAAGCCATCGATCACGCGAGAGCCGCCAAGGTGCCGATCATCGTTGCGATCAACAAAATCGACAAACCCGATGCGCAACCCGAACGTGTGAAACAGCAGCTTGCCGATCGCGGTCTGCTCGCCGAAGACTGGGGCGGCGACGTAGTAATGGTTCCGGTCTCCGCGAAGACGGGCCAGAACCTCGATCTCCTGCTCGAAATGATTCTGCTGGTCGCGGACTTGCAGGATCTGAAGGCAAATCCGGACCGGCCGGCGCTCGGTACGGTTCTCGAAGCCAAGCTCGACAAAGGCCGCGGGCCGGTGGCAACCATGCTGGTGCGAAACGGAACGCTTCACGCGGGCGAGTTCTTCATCTGCGGATCGCTGTTCAACAAGGTTCGCGCCATGTTCGACGATCGCGGCAATTCGGTGAAAGACGCCGAGCCGTCGATGCCGGTTGAAGTGATCGGGCTTGAAAGCCTGCCCGAAGTGGGCGACTCCTTCCAGGTGGTTTCAGACACCTCGAAGGCCAAGCAGATCGTGATCTATCGCGAAGCCAAGGCACGCGACGCCGCCATGGCGAAAGGCGCCCGTGTCGCAACGCTCGATTCCTTGCATCAGCAGTTCAAAGAAGGCGAGCTGAAGGATCTGAATCTGATCATCAAGGCGGACGTGGGCGGCACTGCGGAAGTGCTTTCCGACACCTTGCAGGCGCTTTCGAACGAAAAGATCCGCGTGCGCGTGCTGCACGCGGGCGTCGGCGCTATCACTGAAGATGACGTATTGCTGGCTTCCGCCTCCGATGCGGTCATCATCGGCTTCAATGTGCGCCCGGAGCGAAACGCGCAAGCAGTCGCGGAGCAGCAGAAAGTCGACATCCGCCTGCACAGCATCATCTATGAGCTGATCGACGAAGTGAAGCTCGCGATGACCGGCTTGCTCGAGCCGGTTTTCAAAGAAACCGTCCAGGGCCATGCCGAAGTTCGCGAGACATTCAAGATCAGCAAGATCGGTACCGTCGCCGGCTGCTACGTGTCGGATGGCGTAATCCGTCGCGACAGCCAGATCCGCGTCAGGCGCAATGGCGATGTCGTTCATACGGGCCGTATTGAAGCTTTGAAGCGGTTCAAGAATGATGCCAGCGAGGTAAAGAACGGCGTCGAGTGCGGTATCTCGCTCGCAATTTCAACAACATTCAGGCCGGCGACGTTCTGGAAGCATTCACCATGGAGCGCATCGCCGCGGAGATGCCGCCGCCCACCGTCCACTAGTTGGGCAAACGGTTACTTGCGAGCGCCCGCTCCCGGAGACGGGTGGATTTCTAGCGCATGCCTGCCATCGGCGTCTTGACGCTCGAGATCCACGTCGAACATTCGCACTCTTTAAAAGAGAAGCGCCACGTGGTCAAAAGCCTCAAAGACCGGCTGCGCGAGCGGTTCAACGTTTCGGTAGCGGAGATCGATTTTCTCGATTCGTGGCAGAATTCGGTGATTGCGGCGGTCACAGTTTCGAACGATCGCGTGCGTGCCGAACAGATTCTTCAAGCGGTGGAAGCGCACGCCGCCAGCGTTCTGGGCGGCGCGCTGGCGGGCACGACCAGTCGAGTGGATTTGACATGCTTGCCGACTAGCTTGAACCCGAGATCTTACACTCAAGATGAGGTCCGAAATGGCTACCCACCGGCCGAACGGGTTTCGGAAGCATTGCGTGAAGAACTCGGCGAGATTGATCGCCTACGAACTGTCCGATCCACGAATCGGCGACGCAACGGTGACGGAAGTGCTGGTATCGCCCGATATGAAGCACGCCCAAGTCCGCCTCCATCTTGCGAACCAGACGAGCGCGCAGCAGGAAACCATCCAGGCACTCGATGGAGCGCGTCACTTACTGCGCCGCCAATTGGCCGAGCGCCTGAATCTATTTCGGGTGCCGGAGCTGCACTTTGAAGCCGACGTGAGCCTGCTGTGACAGGCAGAATGGAACATCTGCTGAAGCGCATTCGCCGCGGCCGTCCGCGTGACGAGCAGCATCCTCCAGCTAAACTCTATACTCACATCATGTGCGAAGACAAACCGAGGGAATCCATGCGCTTGGCTCCGGTAGGCGGCAGATTCCTCGACGCATGCCGCCGGCGCGCAACCGACGTCCGGCCGGTATGGTTCATGCGCCAGGCGGGCCGTTACCTGAAGCCGTACCGCGACATTCGCGCCAAGCACGGCATCCTCGAAATCTGCAAAAAACCGGAGCTGGCCGCCAGCCGTCACTTTACAGCCGGTCGAAATCCTGGATGTGGATGCCGCGATCATCTTTGCCGATATTCTTCTGCCCGTTGAACCGATGGGCCTGAAGCTGGAGTTTGTAGCGGGGAAGGGCCGTCGCATCGAGAATCCGATCACCGAGCCGGAAGATATCGACGCCTTATCGACCGGCCGCACGGACGACCTGGGTTATGTGGGCGAAGCGATCAAGCTGGTTTCACGCGCGCTGGCCGGCAGAGTTCCCGTCATCGGATTCGTCGGCGCTCCGTTCACGCTCGCGAGCTATATGGTCGAGGGCGGCCCATCCAAAACGTTCCTGAAAACCAAGAAGCTCATGTTCGGCAACGAAACGATGTGGCGCCGTCTGATGGGCAAACTGGTCGATGTCTTGGGCAGACTTTGCCGGTCTGCAAGTCGGCGCCGGCGCGCGCGCCATTCAGGTCTTCGATAGCTGGGTGGGCGCGCTCAGCCCCGAAGATTACGTCCGCTTCGTTCAGCCCTATTCGCGCGCTCTGATCGAACGCATTCGCGCCTCCGGCGTTCCCGTTATTCACTTCGGTACGGGTGCGGGCGGATTTTTCCGCGAACTGCACGCCGCCGGCGGCGATGTCATCGGCGTCGACTGGCGCATCAATATCGACCAAGCGTGGATGGACATCGGCTACCGTTCCGCCATTCAAGGCAATCTGGATCCGGTCGCGCTTTTCGCACCCTTGCCGGAGCTTCGCACCAAGGTTACCGATCTTCTGCGCCGAACCGGCACACGGCCCGGGCACATCGTCAATCTCGGACACGGCATTCTGCCCGAGACGCCAGTCGAGAACGTCAAGGCTGTCGTTCAGATCGTCCGCGAATTCCATCGATAAGACAAGTGGCCTCCCGCGCGCGTAGTGATTATTGGCGGCGGCATCTCCGGGAGTGGCGACCGCCTATTTTCTTTCGAAGCTCGGCATTCGCTCGACCATCATCGAGAAATCGAACCGGCTCGGCGGCCTGATCACAGACGGAGTCGATGGAGGGCTGCCAACTGGAAGCAGGTCCGGACAGCTATCTCGCCGCCAAATCCGCGGTAACCGAACTCGCCGCCGAACTGGGCGACTTGAAGACTCAGATAATTGGCTCAAATGACGAGCAGCGGCGGATCTTTGTCGTGCGAAACGGCCATTAGTCCTCATGCCGAAAGGCATGGTGATGATTGCCCCCAGCGAAATGGAAGCCTGCCTTGCGTTCGGAGCTGTTCAGCGCCAAAACGAAACTGCGCTTCCTGACCGAGACATTTACACGCCCCCGACGGCGAAGCAGCGACGTTTCCGTTGCGCAGCTCGTGCTAGATCATTTCGGCGAAGAAGTCCTTGAGTATGTTGCCGAGCCTCTTCTCTCCGGAGTTTACGGCGGCGATTCCGCGAATCTGAGTGCCGAAAGCGTGCTGCCGCGATTCCTCGGATACGAACGCCGCTACGGCAGCTTGATCAGAGGAGTACGCCGGGAACGCCGAGTCGACGCCTCGAACAAGTCTATTTCTTTCATTCCGCAGCGGCATGCAGAGCCTGATCGATGCGTTAGCGCGGGCGATCGCTCCTTGGACCGAAATTCTCGCGGCGGAAGCCACGCAAATCGACGCCGTGGCAGACGGCTGGCGCATACGGGTTGCGGATGCCGATATCGAACTGATCAGGTTGTTCTCGCTTGTCCGGCGCACGCCGCCGCCAGGCTGGTGGATGATGCGGCACCGGCCCTCGCCTCGGAACTGGCCGCGATTCCTTATTCCTCGGCCATCCTCGCTACGCTCGTCTACGATCGATCCAGCCTCACTCACCCGCTAAACGGTTTCGGTTTTCTAGTGCCCCGGCGCGAGCGGCAAACAATTTCGGCGGCAACTTGGGTCGGCACGAAGTTCCCGTCCAGAGTGCCTGCGCATCTCGCCGTCTTGCGAGGCATTCATCGTCGATCCGGAAGCACGCAACTCTTGACCACGTCGCCGCAAGCCATCGCTCAGCTCGTCCACAGCGACTTCGAGCGTCTCATGCACCTCCGCGCGGATCCAACATTTGCATCGGTCCATTTTTGGCCCAGTTCGATGCCGCAGTATTTGGTTGGCCACGAGGAACGGCGTCTCAGGACTGCAGCATACGTGCGCGACCGCAGAGGCCTGCATTTGGTTGGGAACGCGTATAGGGCGTCGGCATTCCCGACTGCGTAAGGCTGGCCAAAGAAACGGCGAAGCGCATTCACGACGGCGGTTAAAGATCGAACCAGAATTGCCGCAAGCACGCCGACTAAATCCAAGCGCTTTGGGTGAAAAGATTTTCACGTAGTAATACCGATCGGAAGGCCAAATCTGCATGTTTAATCTTCGCTTCAAGCTACGTCTCATAAATGCGAGCGAAGGTCCGCATAGAAAATCAAAAGAGGAAGGTAGTAGGAGGATTGATCATGAAAATTTGTGTGGGAGCATTGGCGGCGCTGCGATGGTCGCCGTTCCCGCTTTGCGCAAAAGACCGCGGACGCGTAGGCTGCAGGCGGCGACCGAGGACTTGCGCGAAATGATGAATGCGTCTGACAAGGGCATACCCCAGGACTTGCTGAATAAAGCATCTTGCGTGGTGGTGATTCCGAACCTGAAAAAGGCCGGCTTCATTGTGGGCGGCGAATACGGAAAGGGCTTCTTCACTTGCCGCAAGTCGAGCGGCGTGGGTTGGAGCGCGCCGGGATCTGTCAGGATTTCGGGCGGTAAGTTTGGCTTGCTTATTGGCGGAGCGGAGACCGACGTAATCATGCTGGTTATGAACCAGAGCGGCATGGAGCATATGTTGAGCGACAAGTTCCAGATGGGCGGTGAGGCCTCGGCAGCGGCGGGACCCATCGGACGCGATGCTTCTGCGATGACCGATGCCGAATTGCACGCCGAGATTTTGACCTACTCGCGTTCCCGCGGTATGTTCGGCGGTTTGGATCTTAGCGGCGCAGCGATTACCGAGGACAAGGACTCTAACCGCCAGCTATACGGCAGCGATATCAGCAACAGCGAAATCGTGAACGGCGGAGTTCACCACATACCCGCTGAAGCAAGACAGTTCATTCACACTCTGGATAGGCTTTCGTCCCGCAAGTAGATAACTGAAAGCCGATTCACCCCGCAGCCACCTGGACGGAAAGCCGTCCGGGTGGCTTTTTATTTCTCTCTTCAACGGCAGAGGGACAATGGAAGTTGAATCCGTTGAGATATTTGAGAAGCAATTGTCTGTGCTGCCTTGGCTTCGCGTGCACATTGGCGGCGCAAACTGCGGGTACTCGGCAACGCCCTAAAACAAACGTCCCCTCCGCCGATGCTGCGAACTCCGCCGGTATGTCCCCTCCGGCGGGCGATCCGGCCAAAGACTTAGTTCCGCTGCTCCAACAATTCGTCGACGTTTTTTCCACCGTGCAAGCGGAGGCTGCGGATCAACCGCCAGTTGACAAGCTCATCTATGACGGGGCCATCCCTTCCATGTTGCGGCAACTCGATCCTCACACCCAGTTCTTCGATCCCGCGCAGTTCGAGCAACTGAGGCAAATGGAAGATTCCGAGCAGAAGGGCTTCGGCAGCATCGTGTCGGTCCTGCCAGGTCAGGTCATTTTCTTGCAGACGCTTCCCGGCACTCCGTTCGCAAAGAGCCGGCATTCAGGCGGGAGATGAACTGGTGGCGCGTCAACAACATGGCCATACGATCACTCGAGCCGGAACAGATTGTCGCAATTGCTGACCGAAGCGCGGCAACAAAAGATCGTCGTCTATCGTCCGGCGCCAAGGCTCCGCCAAGCTTCTGCAGTTCACTTTAACGCCGGAGCTCGTGGATTCGCCGAGCGTGGATCGCGCGTTTCTTGTTGCAACCCGGATTCGGCTACATTCGGATCGCCAGTTGGGATCTTCAAACAGCGAAGCAGTTGCGCGATGCAATCGAGAAGCTCGGCGCGAACCGCTTGCGGGGATTGGTTCTCGACCTCCGCAACAACCCGGGAGGCGTTGTGAAGGCGGCGCTGGACGCTGCTTCCATGTTCCTGCAAGCCGGGCCAACGAATCCTGACCGCGAAAGGGCGGGCGAGCGAAATGCGAGACGGCTGACGTGCCGAAGAATGCCACGCCTTACCGCTTCAAGCTCGCCGTTCTGATCAATGAGAAGACAGCCAGCGCTTCGGAAATTCTTTCCGGCGCGCTGCAGGATCACGATCGCGCGGTCATCGTGGGTGAGCCGAGCTATGGAAAGGGATTGGTGCAAAGCGTGATGCCGCTGTCGGGCGGAGCCGGCCTGGCGATCACGACGGCTTTCTACTACACTCCCAGCGGACGTTCCATTCAGCGGCCGCTGCGCAACTCCGCGCTATCTGAGACATTCAGCAATACTCCCGCGGCACAACGGCCCACCTACAAAACCGATAACGGGCGGGTCGTCACGGGAGGCGGCGGAATACAGCCTGACATTCGCGTATCGCCGCAACGCTCGACCGTCTCGAAGAGGTGTTGGACGCGAGCGGTGCCATCACGTCGTTCGCGACGCAATATCTGTCCCGGCATTCGCCGCTGCCGAGTTCGTTCGAGGTGACGCCCCGAGATCCTCGACGAGTTCAAGGTGTTCCTGTCGGCGCGCCAAATCGAGCCCAACATGGGCGAGTGGAGCGCAGGACCGATCCTGGATCAGCAACCGTCTGAAGAGAAGAGATCTAACGCAGGCACGCGGCGTCGACAAAGGGGACGAAATTCAGGCGCAACACGATCCGCAAGTTCAGGCTGCGCTGAAAGCGATGCAAGATGGCGCGCTGCTCGCAACCCGCGAGCACAATTAGCGTTGCGGGTATTCCACTACATCGACGCTCTCGGCTCTGCGGTAATCGCCGCGGCTGAAATACTTCTCTAGCCACACGTAGAGGCAAATGAACAGATAACGGCTGCCCATCTCTTTGAGCTTGAGCTTGGCCGCCCAGTGCGGCGATTTCGCCATGTGATCGGGATCACCGTCCAGCTATATTGGCGAACAATCGTCTTCAGCGGCAGTTCAATCGTAAGATTGAAGTGCGGTGACAGCAGAGGCCGGCAGCCGTCGATCACGGAGCGGCGATATGCTTTGAACGCGTTGGTCGTATCGTTCAGCTTGATTCCGAACATCAGGCGAATGAAAAGATTGGCCATTCGGTTTACCGTTAATTTCAGCCACGGATAATCGATGACTCCGCCGCCTTTCATAAAGCGAGAGCCGAAAACCGCAGTCCCAACCTGGCATTCAGAAGTTGCCAATAGCGAACGACGTCACGGCAATCGTCCGATTCGTCGGCCATCATGACCACTACCGCGTCGCCGCGCATCTGATCGAAGCCGCGGATGATGGCGCGCCCGAAGCCATGCGGCCCCTCGTTCTTTACCGGATGAAGCGTCGGCACGCGCTCTCTCAACTCCTCAAGCTTTTGCCACGTCGAGTCCGTGCTTGCATCGTCCACCACCACAATTTCGTGAGGGACTCCATGCAGCCGCAATTCTACATAGAGATGCTCCACCGTTGAGGAAATGCATCCTTCTTCATCGCGGGCTGGAATGACCACGCTGAGCAGGCTCAAGGGATCTTTTTGCGGGTTCTCGCGGCGACTTCATACGGCTCCGCAGCGGGCCAGCCAATCCGGATTTTGCTGAACATGGCCGGCGACCTCATTCAGGATCGAAACCAACGATCTTTTTGGCGCCCAACCGAAATCTCGCGTCGCACGCCCGCAATCCATCACCAGCCACGGAATGTCAAACGGCCTCGGTCGCGAGTCGGCCTCCGGAGCATGCTTGCCGAATTGCTCATCGCACCACGCGGTCAACTGAGCGAGCGACATAGCGTTCGCTCGGCCGCCGCCTGCGTTGTAAATCGCATCGGAAGGCGGATCGCGGCGCATCTGCATTGCAATGAGCTCGGCCAGATCGTCCGGGTGAAACGCGTCCCGGACCTGAAAGCCGCCTCCCCCGAACCCGATGTACTTCAGCGGCCGCCGCGCGGCGTGCGCGTGTAGCCAATACGAGAAAATACCCTGCTCTGCCGTGCCAAACTGACCGGACCCTGCCAGCACGCCGCAACGATTGATCCAGACGGGAAAACCGAATGCCAGACCGTACTCGATGGCCATGATTTCGGACGAAAGCTTCGTGGCCCCATAGAGCGATATCGGCTGGCGGAGTGGGAAAGCTCTCTGTGATGCCTGCCTGGCTCACGCCCGGAGGGAGCGCCTGCCTCTCGTCAACAACGAATGCATTATCGTGCTCATTCACTGGGAGCGCGGCCAGATCTCTCACCGAGTAAACACGATTCGTGCTCACCAGGACGAGACCAGCTTTATTTTCACGGCAATATTCCAGAACATTCAGCGTTCCCGAAAGATTATGTTCCGCCACTTGCCGTGGACTTGATCGCCCGTCCACCCCGGCCAGCACACTCGGATTCGCGGCCGCATCAATCACCCAATCGCAGGCGGGAAGCGCCTCGATGTCGCTTCTCATTCGCAAATCGCCATGGATGAACTCGATGCCCTTCGAGATGAGTAGTGTTCGATTCCCTTCCGACCCCGGTCTCAGAAGGTTGTCAATGCCGCTGATCTTTACTCCTTCGATTCGCTCTCGCAGAGTAAGCGCAAGCCGGCTGCCGACGAAACCGCAGATGCCAGTGATGAAAATCTTCATGCCTCGGCGGCGGCCGGAACTCCGGAGCTTGCATCGAGGCGTGCCTGCCACGAGCTCGCGACCTCGCGCGAAAATATCTCGCAACGTGCGCCTCATTCGCCAGCCGGGATAGTGCGCTCTCATCTTTCGAAGATCGCTGTAGTAGCAGATGTGATCTCCGGCTCGGTTCTGGTCGATATAGGTGTACTTCTGGGGCTTGCCTGTTAGCTCCCGGATAAGAGCAAAGGCCTCCCAGATTGAACACGAATTCTCTTTACCGCCGCCGATGTTATACACCTCGCCGCATCGCGGGGATTCGCAAAACGCCAGGATAAAGTTGGCTACATCCTCGGAGTGGATATTGTCTCGAACCTGCTTGCCCTTATATCCAAACACCTTGTATTCGCGCTGCTCAATATTACAGCGGATCAAATAGCTCAGAAAGCCGTGGAGCTCGACGCCTGAATGATTGGGCCCGGTCAAACAGCCGCCCCGCAAACAGCAGCTCGGCATCCCGAAGTATCGACCGTACTCCTGCACCATGAGGTCGGCCGCGACCTTGGAGGCTCCGAAAAGCGAGTGCTTCGATTGATCGATGGAGAAAGTCTCCGGAATACCGTTCTCGTAAGTCGGGTCGTCGTAGTCCCAGCGACTGTCGAGTTCTCGCAATCGAATTGTGTTTGGCAGATCCCCATATACCTTGTTCGTCGACATGTGCACGAATGGCGATTCCGGACAGGCCCGCCGCGCCCCTTCAAGAACGTTCAACGTACCGACCGCATTTGTATCGAAATCCTCGAAGGGTATTCCAGCCGCACGGTCGTGCGAAGGCTGCGCGGCCGTATGAACGATGACTTGAGGTTTCACTTCTGTAATCAGCCCGAGAATACCCTCACGATTCCGAATATCCAGGTCGAAGTGCGTGTAATCGGGGATGGTCTGGCGGAGCCGGTCGAGCGACCAGCTCGTATCGCCGTCAGGTCCAAAAAAGACCGCCCGTTCGTTGTTATCGATACCGCAAACGGCGAATCCATTCCGTCCCAAATGGACGCAGACCTCCGATCCGATGAGCCCGCAAGATCCTGTGACGAGGGCCTTTCTTGTCATCACGAACGATTTTATAGGACCGTCCGAGGTTCCCTCTAAAATAAAGAGGCAGCGCTACTTGTCGCTTGCGAAAATTTGTATTTGAATCCTGAGAACCTTTTTTCCGATGGCCCCCCGCGCGTACTTACCGATTTTGTCGGTGGTCCTTTTGTGCGCAGCTATTGTTTTTGCGCTTGATCCGGGCCATATGGATGCAGATGCACTAGGGATGCTTGCGTTTATCCACTCCGGGAATTATAGAGATTGGTATCCGCTTCTCCTGCCGTTCTTGCTCAAAATCTCTTTGCTGTTGCGAGTGGGTCCAGTGTTCGTGCTTGCATCTCAAGTTTTTTTAGTAGGGCTCTCCATGTACGCGATCCTGGCATTTTTTTCAACACCATTCATTGCGGCAGCCGGTTCGTACTGCGTTCTTCTGTGTCCGGCAGTTCTCGGGTATCTCGGCGCAATTACCAGCCACGGCATTCTGACGGCCTTCCTTCTTTGCGGAGTGGCGGCCTTGCTCTATTTAGACCCGTCTAGGCGGAGGCGGGGCTGCCTCGCGTTGTTCGTCGTCAGTTTCTTAGCGCTTTCGGCTGCCAGTATTGCTCGAGTCGCCGGCATGGCGCTTACTCTGCCATTATTCTGCGTTTGGGTGTACTTACTCGCAAAGGAGCTTCGGCTGCTTCCTGCGAGCAGAATCGTTCGCCTGTGCGGAATAGCGATTGTAGGATGCACTGTGAGCTTTATCGCGGTACTGTGCGGGAACGCCCTACTTTCTGAGCTTTTCCACCCGGCTCGCACGGGGCCGGTGCAAGGTGTCGCTCTGTATGATATCTCCGCAATTTCGTTGAGAGCTAACCGACTGTTTCTCGACCCACAACATTTTCCAGACCAGAACTTGAATGATTTGCGGAAGATCTTCATGAAGAACAACCCGGATGTGTTGTTTTTTTTGGGCGATCCTCGAACGCGGGTTCGGATAATTTCCTCGAGCGATCAGACCGAGTTGTTGCGTACCTGGAGAGGCTGCATTGCTATGTACCCGGGCTACTATGTCACCGAACGCTGGCAAATGCTGAGAGGTTTGCTTGGCCTCGACTTTCGGGTTCCGCCCCAGGTGCCGTATCATCCTGGCATTGATCCCAACGACCAGGGCTATCACCTGGAGCATCCAACCGAGGACACGCTCGTCGTGAAGTACCTGGCAGCCTTTCAGAACACCTTTGTCGATCGTCCTTTCATCTACCTTATTGTTCTGCTTCTGGCCGTCACTGCAATTTTCTTGCTGCGCTGGGAAACCGGTTACGGGGGTATGCTGCTGCTGGCCCTCAGTACCGGCACTTTCTTTTTTATAGCGGCCCGTTTCGTAGCTACTCCATCCGCCCTGCTGCGTTATCTTTGGCCTTCGATTGTCACCAGCATGCTGGTTTCGGCGGCGGTTGGCGTGCGGTATCTATCGGGTGTACTCAGCCGTCAAGCTCGATCCGAACCTACAGAGGCTTCTTTGGCAAGATCTTGCAATGCGATCTCCCGCTGAATCGGTTCGGTCGTCTGAGGAGACTGTGACTGCAACCACGGGTGACGAGAAATCATCTCTCGCACGAGTTGCTTCTTGTTTTCCGGCAGATCGGTAGTCGTCTGCAGCATGGACATACTATGGGCGCGATAACGGGCGGCGATTTCTTCCAACCGTGCACCGAAGAATCCTTTTTCGGCTAGCTTGCACCAGAAGTCGTAATCTTCATAACCCAAATCGAGGGCGCTATAACCGCCTCCCGCGATCCAAGCGGCCTTCCTGACCAGCGCCATGGCGTCGATGTAATTTCCGCTTTCGAAATAAGCCGGATCGTAGCTCAGGACTCCGATCTCTTCAGTCCGATCCCCGAATACCGCGATGGTCGGATAAACATATGCAGCGCCGGTTTCGTCGAGCAGTGCCAAACATTGCTCGAGGCAATTGGGAAGCAAGAGATTATAGGGATCCAGAGGAAAGAAAAGCTCAGTGTCGCAAAAACTCACTCCGGCATTTCGCGAGGCGCTGAGTTTTGAATTCCTCCTGTCCTGCAGCAAGGCCACCGCATTGAAATCGGAGCCGTGGACCTTCAGCCATTCCATTGCTACCGCAGTGGAGTTGTCCGTCGATTGATCATCGACGACAATCACATCGATATCGCGCGCCCTCTGCTGCCTGACTGATTCCAGAGCCTCCTCCAGATAATGGGCATGGTTGAAGACCGGGATAACGACAGAAACGCGGCTGACACCCTTTCTTTCAGATTCGTACAGCACATCGTAAGGTGGAATTCGAATTTCGGGGAGATGCGCAGGCCCGTCCGGCTGCATCCCCACCAGGAAGAGGTCTGAGTTCACAGGCGCGGGGGCCAATAACCGATTCACGAGTCGAGTGGCAAGCATGCTGCGCCGCTCCGGTCCATAGAACCAGAGGACCTGTCGGTAAGCGTTATTGGCAAGACGCTCACGTAGCTCATGATCGTTGACGAGGCGATTCAGGCATTCGTACCAATCCTCGTCGCTGTTCGCCAGAAAGCCAGTTTCGCCATGTTGAATCGCATCGGCAAACGGACGAGTTGGCGATGCGATCGTCGGAACGCCTGCCAACGCAGCTTCAAAGAATTTCAACTCGCTCTTCGCTTCACAGAAACGATTTCCCACTTCCAGCGGAGCAAGATTAATGTCGAATCGCGCGTACTCAAGAGGAAGATCTTGCACTGGAACGAAATCGCGCCACTCAATCTGAGATTCGAGGCGCTGCAGTTCGGGAAACTCCTCCAGTATCACGGTGCGACGAAAGAGAACGAGCCGTGTCGACGGGTTCTCCGAAAGGATCGCCGTAATGGCCGGCGCGGCGACTGCCAAATCACGTTGATGCGTTCGCGAACCCGCTGCGTAGCCGATCCTAATCAGACCGTCGACAGGGCTCTTTTTGCGGGCTCGCCAAGCCTCTCTCGCCCGTTCAAACATGCCCCTGTCGAAACCGTTCGGGACAACCGATGTCGGTTTCCATAAGTCCTTGACTTCGCGCGCCAGAGAAACCGTAGGTACAGTGCAATGGTCGCAGCTGCCAAGAGTCGCCTGGACCCTCAGATAAAGTTTCCGCACCGCTGCCTCTGTCACGTTCTGGGAGCGGATTCCATCGATGACATCAATCGTGGCGAGTTCAGGTCGAAACATTAAGTCATCTACGTCGAACACGATCTTCGCCCCTTGGCGCCGCGCCGCTTCGATTACATCTGCTATGTCATCCGACCATGCTGCTCGCCAGATCCAAACGACATCGGCGCTAGCTATTTCGTTCAGCCTGTCGGAAAGTTCGAAACTCTTCACAACAACGATCTCAAAAAAATGTGGCGCTAGAGATCCAGCAATATTGAGCACCCGGTACTGATGTCCGGGCGTATCTTCTTCGCCAGAGACGAAAACGATGCGCCGCCGTGAGTTGTGGACATTCGCTTTGGGAATCGTCTCGGTCGCAATGGGCTTACCCCGCCTGCCCTCACGCATGCCATGGCAGGCATAGTGCACTAGCGGATTGCACCCCGAAGCTGCTACATCGCGATTTTGGGTGGAGTACCAATCCGTATCGAACGTCCGACTCGGGTCGCGTCCTTTGGCAGCTCCTGAAAGCAAGTAGTGTTCGAGCGAGCTGACCTTCCCCGCCGCCACGTCGGAATTCTGTTCGAGATAGAATGCACCATCGAAAAACGCGCACGGGCTGCATCCTTCCTTCCATCCACTTCGTAAATAGTGGAGCAGCGGATTGACGTGGGTTTCGGCAACGTGAGCATACCGTTTTAGATACCAGCCACTATCAAATAAGGGGTGCGGGTCGCGGCTCTCGAAGGCACCCGAACGCAGATAATGATCCACGGCGTTGATGCCCGCTTCCATCACATCCGGATTTTGCGCCAGGTAAAAACTGCTGTCGAATAACGGATGGGGGTCGCGGCCTTCATTGCGCCCATGACTCAGATAGTGAACCAGCGGATTTACACCAGTTTGCGCGGCATCGGGATTCTGTTCTAAGTACCACTGGCTATGGAACAAGGGATGCGGATTGCGTGCCTCAAATCCTCCGATTCGAAGATAGTGCTGGAGTGGATCAATGCCCGCTGTAACAATGTCGGGGTTCTGTTCCAAATAAAACCCGACATCGAAAAATGCATTGGGGTTGCGCCCTTCGCTTCTGCCATGGCGCAAATAGTGCAGCAACGGGTTAATGCCAAGCGCGAGGACGTCAGGATTTTTTTCCAGATAAAAAGCGCTGTCGAATAACGGGTGCGGGTCGCGCTTTTCGAGACCGCCCGATGCCAGGAAGTGCTCTAAGGGGTTCGCGCCGGCTTGCGCAACGTCGGGATTGCGCTCAAGGTAAAACGCAGCGTTGAACAACGGGTGCGGATTGCGCCCTTCTTTCCATCCGCCATTCAAATAGTGAACCAGTGGATTGCAGCCTGACGCTGCAACGTCGGGATTCGTCGCCAGGTACCACGCGCTGTCAAAGAGTGGATGCGGATCGCGTCTTTCGAACCCTCCTAAACGAAGGTAATGATCGAGCGGCTCCATGCCAAATTTTGCAACGTCCGCATTTTGCTCCAGATAGAAGCCGATATCGAACAACGGCCCTGGATTCCGCTTCTCTTTCCATCCCGCATGTAAGTAATGAAGCAGAGGATTTGAACCACTGCTCGCGAGATCCGGGTTCTGCGCGAGGTACCAATCCGTGTCGAAAACAGCATTCGGATCGCGGCCGGCCGCGGCTCCCCAGCGTAGATAATGCTCGACCGGATCAATCCGGGACCGGGGCACGTCCTGATTTTGCTCCAGATAGAATCGCTCATCGAACAGGCGCGATTCGAGTAGAACTTTCTTTTCAGCTCGCACTCGCATGCGACTCTGAATCTGAAACGTGGCGAGCCACCACAGCATCCGAAAGGGCAGAATTAAATGGCGCTTCGGGGATCGTCCATTTTTAACGATCCAACGAAGCGGAGCAGTAACGCGCCAACTCGGCGACCGGGTTGTGTCGCTCAATTCCGCCCTTTGTCGGGCTAGCTCTAACGTTAATCGCCCACGATCAGCATCCGCTTGCGACAACTTATTCTGCAGATCTGCCCGATCCGTCAGGCCTCTCGCTGTTTCTGCTCGCCTCTTCTGTAACTCGGCCTTCGCCTCCAGAGCGCTGCCAAGACGCGCGTATGCCTCGCGAATCTCACGTGTGACGTCCTCGTCTGCCGCGCTTGCAAACAAATCGTTGAGCCGATCGCCCAGCGCACTCCCGATGCCGAGCACACTTAATCCGTGCCCTTGGACGAACTCAAAGTGCGGGTATATTTCTTTCAATTCGTCCCAAAGCCGGCAAACACCGGAATCCTTCACACGAACGTTCGTGTCGTGCAGCAGCACGACTCCGCGCTCCGAAAGCTTGTGTTGCCACATTTCGAAGTCATGCTTCACGCCATGGTAGAGATGACGGCCATCAATGTGCAGCAGGTCGATGCTTCCGTCCTCAAAAGACTGCACGGCTTCGTCAAACGTCGTGCGCATCAGTTCCGAAAAATCGCCGTAGTGGCGATAGTTGTAGTCGTGCAACTGGTTAAAGACTTCCTCACCAGAGAAGCCGGCATGCTCATCCCGTTTCCACGCATCCACTGCGACACAGCGGCTCTTCAGTCCCATGCGCTTCACCGCCTGCGCAAAGGCGAAGTATGAAAAACCCGTATGTGTGCCTAACTCGACCAGTAGGCGAGGCCGGTGCACGTCCATTAGCCAGAAAGCGAATGGGGCGTGCTCAATCCAGGCCGAAACGGTTAAGAAGTCCGGTGCCCATAACGATGCTTCAGAAATGAAATTCTGCATGTATGGCCGCACTTCCCAATTTAATACTGGGGGTGTCGTTTCAGTCTTCGTCGGCGCCCTTGCGCCTATGTTAAGGTCGAGTTTCTAATTATGGAATAAGCGTGGCACGCCGCGAGCAGCGGCCGGGCCTTTGTTGTCTTAACTCGAAGGGAAGTGGCCTGCCCGCGGGCGTTCTCGTCCAAGTTTTACTGCTGGCCGGCGCTGCTTTGGTGAGCGGCAGTGTATTGCACGGCCCGGTCGACAATCACGTAGAGTAGCTGATCGGGGTCCTTCTTAGCCTCTCTCTTGATCCAGTTGCCCGCCTTGATGCCGGCTTCCTTGGTGTCCGGCAAAGTCAGGCCGCGCTTCTGGGCGGACAGTTCGGCCAGCACCTTCACAATTTGGAAGAAACCCTCTTCGGTTTTGCCGCCCAACGCCCATGCCTCGCGCACGGAACTGGTGACCGCCTGCTCCGTCGTCCAAGAGTGTGCAGTCGGCGTTTCGGTTGCCGATTGCGGAGCAGTGGTCTGCTGTGACTTCGCGTATGCGGGCTGCCCGGAGAACGCCAGGACGCCAGCCATAACAAACGCCGCCAGCACAGTTACTTTTTTCATCATTTTGGATTCCTTTCGCTTACCGGTGTCGATTACGATCATTTCCCTGGGCGGCCTTGCCGGCGATGGCGCCTATGCCCGCACCAGCTGCTCCACCGATCAGGGTGCCTTTGAGACCACCGCCGAACACAGCTCCCAGAACAGCGCCGCCCGCTCCGCCGATCAGAGCCCCTTTCCCTGGGCCAATTCCTCCGCTGTCATGATGATGACGACGCTCATCATCCTGGGAGTAACGGCCGTAGTCTCCTTGTCGAACGCTGTTCTGCATGCCGCTGTAGTAGTTTCCATTCCGTTCACGTTGGGCTACGGCCGGCATGACCGAAGCCATTAGCAACCCGGCGGCTACTACATAGGTCTGTACCTTGCGCATAATTTCCTTTCCCCAGACACTGCTGCCCTTGCCAGGCAGTCCCCTTTCGCAGTTTAACCGATACACTGCCGTTCTTAGGCCGCCCTCTAAATGAGTAATCACCCGCTAGACAAAACAGGTTCGATTGGCAGCTCAAGCTTCAGCCAGCTTTCGAATCCGCCCTCGAGTGGGTGAACTTTGCGCACTCCGGCTCGCCTCAGTTGCAACGCCACACGGGCGCTAGTCGCCTCGTTTGGTCAAGTGCAGTAAAGGATTACTTCGCGATCACGGGGAATCTCCTGAAAGTGCGTGCGGAGTTCTGCCGGACGCAGTACTTGCGCGCCCAATATTTTCTGCCCCGTTCTCTCGACCTCTGCCGGAGTACGTAGATCAACGATAATAGGCGGCGGATCGCTGCTCATCATCGAATAGGCTTCCTGTGCACTCATTCTGTTAATGCGCAACTGTCGGCGGAAACGCACACGCTGAAAGTAGCGCCACAAAATAAACGCGCCGAACAGAAGAGCCAAAATAAACCCTGCGCGGCGGCCAAACAGGCCAAGAAGAATGATCACTCTGTCAATTTGTCGATGAAACACGGCGCCGGCCACCAGATAAGCTGTCGACCAAAGTGCCGAGCCCGCCGCATCCGCCAGAAGGAAGCGCCACCTAGGCATTTTTATGGCCCCAGCGAGCGGAGTCGACAAAAGACTCGTGCCTGGAATGAATTTTGTGAAGAGCAAAGTCCACGCTCCTCGTTTCATGAAGCCAAGTTCCGTTTTGCGAACGCAGGTATCGGGTTCGAGCGAGAACTTGCACAGCAACTGGAGAACGGAACGGCCTCGCCAGCGGCCCAATTCATACCAGAGTAAGTCGCCTAGCAGAGCCGCGGCGATAGTGACGACGAAAGCAATCTTAAACGAGTAGTGCCCATCGCCAACTGAGGCGCCCATGATGAGCAGGACGGGATCTGAAGGGATGGGAACACCGGCTTGGACTGCAAAGACGTAGCAGAACAAAAACGAATAACCGTGGAGCAGAACAAGTGAGCGGAAGGAGGGCACTTGCTTCAGGTTCCCACGCTCATCGCTAGTCGCTGAACTCGACGGCGACTCTGATCCACTCCGTCACAACGCCGAACATTGAAGGTCTGAATTCGCTCCCAAATGAGCATCGAGAAAGTCAGAGCTCCAGCTTGCCTTGATACTGCATGTCCTTTAGCGCGAACTTCTTTCTAATTTCCATACGGTCTGACGTGATGCGGAACTCCGCATCTTTGTCGTGGAGGGTGATCGGTTCTGACTTTTCGAAATGAAAAATCGTTCGGCCGTCCCGGCCCTCGTTCAACTCAATCTTGGTCGGATTCAGCCGCTCACTCCCAATCGACAAAACGGTGATGACTCTCAAATGGTCCGCAAGTCTGGCGTCGTCGGAATCGTCGCCCGAACTGCTCGTCGAGCCGCGTGACGCAAATCCCGATTTCGGCAAGCCCGTTACAGCAATGATGTATTCATCCGGCGGCTTCGTTGCAACTGGATGATCGGCAGCGCCGCCTGTCGATTTAGCCTCGGCGAGCCGCACCGGCAATGCGCTTGCCCATTGCACCGTCACCGTGGGCCCCTGTTCGGCAGGCGGATATCCGCCCCTCCGTCGGCCCGTCCCACCGCCCATTCCGCCGCCACCCCAGCCGCCCCCACCGCGACCCATACCTCCCGGCATGCCCTCGCCCCAAGTCCCGCCATTTCCGCCGTTACCCGGGCTCTGGCCGTCGTAACCCGAACCTCTCGCGACCGTCACCTTTACTGCTTTAGACCAAGGCGAATTGTTCAAGATTTGATACACATCCTCGCTGGTCCACTGCACCGGACCCTCCGATTGCCACGAAGACGCCGCAACTGCGACGCTCACACTGACAATCGAGGTAAGAACTATTCCTTGTACGAAAATAGATCGCCTGCACATAGCTCTTGGTTTTTGACGCCCTTTCCGCCTTCAGGAGTACACGAACTTCAGCTCCACAGTAGGTGCGAGTTTCGACGCCGCAGCAAGAGGGGAACGGATGAAAATGGAAGTGTTTGACTTATTTGGTCGGGCCGCCGGGATTTGAACCCGGGACCTCTTGCACCCCAAGCAAGCGCGCTAGCCAGGCTGCGCCACGGCCCGAATCCTTCAAGTCTAGCGCAGGGTTGCCACTTACCCGGCTCGCCTCTCTTGCCGGCGATCCGCCACAATCGTAACCTCTATATCGTCGGCAAGACTGACAACCTGATTGACCAAACTCTTGCCACGGATCCGGTGCAGGCCCTTACCCATAATGCGCGGGAGAAAGATCTGGCGTGCATTGTGCACCCGCGCAAAGTCGACCAAAGCCTGCGCGTGATCAGTTCCACTTAGTACGCGGGTTTCGATATGCAAGTTCCGCGCGAAGTTGAGATGCCGTTCCACCGCTTCACGCTTTGCGGGCGGCAACGCTTGCAAATCGGAACGCTCGGCCACGTAGACCGCAAAGCAGTCGGCATGAATCACGTCTGCTACCCGCTTGCCGCGGCGAATCAACATTGCTGTCGATGGATCGTCACTGATATAAATGACGACTGCATCCCCCAAACGCGGGCCTCCCCCCAATGGCTGCGCGCTTCGTCCACCCTGAATGTGTCCGTCGCTTTGCTCCATCCGCTCTTCCACTTGATGAGCGGTCTGCCGCAACGCCATTTCTCGAAGTCCGACCAGCGTCGATTCCTTGAAAAAATTCTGCAGCGCTGCCTGTGCTTTATCGGGCGGATACACCACTCCTCGCTCCAAACGGTTCAGCAATGCGCGAGGCGTAAGGTCCACCATCACGACGTCGTCCGCTTGCTTGACCACCCAATCGGGCATCGTTTCACGAACTTTCACGCCGGTAATCTGCGTCATCTGGTCATTCAAACTTTCCAGATGCTGGACATTCATGGTCGTCAGCACGTCGATCCCTTGATCCAGAATGAACAGCACATCTTCCCAGCGTTTCTCGCGCGCAGATCCAGGAACGTTCGTGTGGGGAAATTCATCGACCACCGCTACCTGGGGATGACGCGCCACCACTACGTCGGTGTCCATTTCCTCAAAAACAGAGCCGCGGTATTCCACCCTCTTCCGGGGAATCATTTCGAGCCCCTCGGTTTTCGCAATGGTGTCCTTCCGTCCGTGAGGCTCAAAATAGCCAATCACCACGTCGACACCCTTCGCGCGCAAAAGCTGCGCGTCTTCGAGCATCTGGTACGTCTTGCCGACACCGGCCGCATATCCGAGGAAGATCTTGAGCTTGCCCCGGTCAGTCATGGTTTGTTTGGCCATGCGAACCGATAGCCCACCCAGGGCTCGGTCAGAATATAGCGCGGCTGTGCGGGATTCGCCTCAATCTTCTTGCGTAACTGGCTCACGAACACTCGCAGGTATTCAACCTCTTCTCCGTACTCGGCCCCCCACAAGCTCTGCAGCAGTTTGCGATGAGCGATAGGCTTGTTCGCGTTTGAAAGTAAGTATTGCAGCAGGTCGAATTCCTTGGGCGTCAGGCGCACCGTTCGTCCTTGAGCGATTACATGGCGCGCCGAGGGATCGACCGTCAGATCGTCCGAGACAACGATCGGTTGAGATTGTTCCGCTTGGCCCGGGAGGCGCCGCAAGTTGGCGCGAATTCTCGCCATCAGCTCATTTACGCTAAACGGCTTCGTGATGTAATCGTCGGCTCCGGCATCGAGTGCCGCGATTTTGTCTGCTTCGCTGTCGCGAACCGATAAGACGATGATCGCCACTTCCGATGCGGTTCGAATCTGCCGACAGGCCGCCATGCCTCCCATACCGGGCATGTTCATGTCGAGCAAAATAACGTCGGGATTAAATTCGTGCAGCACGTCCAAAGCCTCCTCTCCCGTGCGAGCCTCGTAAGGCTCGTACCCGTTTGCTCCCAAAGCGGTTCTCATGATGCGGCGAAGTTGCGGCTCATCGTCGACAATTAGGACGCGGCCAGAGCTCATGCCTGCCGTCGACCGACTTCTATCGGTTCCGAGGCAGCCTGCAAAGCGATAGTGAAGCGGGAACCTTGTCCGACTTGGCTCTCGACGGCAGCCGAGCCTCCATGCGCCTCGAGTATCTCTTTTGTAATCGCGAGGCCCATGCCCGTGCCCTGCACGGCAGAGCGGTCGTACCGCCCTCGATAAAACTTATCAAAGACGCGGCCTTGCTCGAGTTCGGTCAGACCCGGGCCGTGATCGCGAATCGAGATCGATACGACTCCGTCATTCTCCTCCGCCGACACCACTACGCTTGAGTGCGAGGGACTGTACTTGACCGCGTTATCGAGCAACTGCTTCATCGCATGCACCATCAGCTCTCTATCGGCAAGAACAAGCGGCAGATCTTCCGGTATTCGAACGTCGATCTCGTGCGATGTGGAGCGTTCGCCGAGCGACTGAATGGCTGCCTCGATCAGTTCACGGACGCTGGTCGGCTCCCGCTCCAACTTCAGCCTCTTCGCGTCGATGCTCGCCAGATGGATCGCCTCGTTGACCACTCGGCGCAGCCCTTGCGCTTGTTGTTGGATTACGCTGAGCAACTCGGAATTCTGCTCCGACCGGACTTCCGCTGAGTGCAGCAGCAACTCAGCCGCAGCCTCAATCACGGTAAGCGGAGTCTTGAGATCATGAGCAACCGCATCGATCATGACGGATTTCAGTTCTTCGCTCTTGCGGACCGCAACGGCACGGCTGCCTGCCTCCTGGGCTTGCGCTTGAGCCAAACCCATCGCGATGGTGTTCCCAACCGCCTGCAGAGCCGCCTGCTGCAATGTTGCACCGCGAAATCCCAGACTGCCGAAAGTTTTGTTTCCCAACGTGACCGGGGCAATGGTAAAACTTTTTGAAGCACTGTGATCGACAGATCCGTACAGCGCGACCCGCCGCAGCGCTTCCTCCGGAATGGGAGTCTCGGCGGGTGACCGATAAAACTGTCCCGTCGAGCTTTCGAACAGGGCCACTTCCGCAAACCCGAACAGCTCCATACATTTATTGACAATGAGCCGTCGCACATCCTGGCCGTCGGCGAACAGCATGGCCCGGCTTAGCGCGTGTAACCTCTCGGCCTCTCGCTGCCCCGAAATGAGTTCATCCCGCTGCCGGCGCAGGCGGCTCGATAAGTTCGTCGCGACCAGTGCCACCGCCAGAAATGCAATGAGCGCAATCCAGCCCCGAGCGTCGGCAATACTGATTTGCCCGAGGGGAGGAATGAAGAAATAGTCGAGGCAAAGCGTCGCTGCAAAGGAAGCAATGATTGCTGCGGCAGGCTTGCTGTAAACGCCCGCAACCAGCACGCCCAGCAAAAGTGCGATCGCGCCGATCGTCGCATCGACATGCAAAAAGTAGCAAACGAGCGCAATCGCGATAATGCCGACCAGAGCGCTGAGCGTAGAACGCAGGCGCGACACGGCCGGGCTCATATCTTCAACTACAGTGTACAGAGGTTCTGCGAGTTTTCGCCGATACACTGAGGAGATGTTCGGTCGTATGCTGGCCGCCGGCGCGGCCCTGGCATTCTCAATCTCCGGTCAGAATCTGCATGTATCCGGCGAGAGGATTCGCGCTCACGATAAGTACCTGGCCAGCGATGAACTGGAAGGGCGCGGCGTCGGCACGAAGGGCGAGAAGCTCGCCACGGAATACATCGCCTCGCAACTTGAATCCGAGGGACTCAGACCGGCGGGTGACAACGGAACCTACTTTCAGCGGGTGCCGCTCGTCGGCTCGACAACAGAACCTTCGGCAACTCTAAAGATCTCCGGCAAAAAGAAGCGAATCCCTCTAAGCTTCACAAGAGATTATGTGGGAACCGCACTTTCGCAACAGCCGCAGAACGACTTTAATGCCGAAGCTGTTTTCGTGGGCCACGGGATTTCCGCTCCCGAGTTCGGCTGGGACGATTATAAAGGCGAAAATCTGGCCGGAAAAGTCCTCATCTATTTCACCAACGAACCGCCATCGACCGATCCGAACTTTTTCGGTGGCCGCGCGCTGACTTACTACGGGCGCTGGACCTACAAGTTCGAAGAGGCAACCCGGCGCGGCGCGGTGGCTGCGCTAATCATTCATACGACTGCTACGGCCGGCTATAGCTGGGGCGTGGTCAACGGGTCGTTCGGCCATGAGCAGCCTGAGCTGAAACTTAAGCCCAGCGAAAGAGGATTGGCATTCGCCGGCTGGCTTTCGCAAGACGCGGGCGCGAAGCTCACTGCCGCGACCGGCAAGACGCTCGATGAACTCCTCGCGATGGCGAATCAGAAATCGTTCCGGCCGATTCATCTCGGGGTTCACCTGGTTGGGCGCATTCCCGTGAAGCTGCGCGATATCGAGAGCAGAAATGTAATCGGCCGTCTCGACGGAGCAGATCCTCAACTGAAATCACAAGCTGTTCTTTTCACTGCGCATTGGGATCATCTCGGCATCGGCGTACCGGTGAATGGAGACAAAATTTACAATGGCGCGCTCGATAACGCTTCCGGTTGTGCGGTCGTCCTGGAACTGGCTCGTCTCTGGGCGGCGCTGCCGCAGAAACCGAAGCGAAGCGGGCTATTCGTATTTGTGACGGCGGAGGAATCGGGCCTGCTCGGTTCGGAATACTATGGCGAACATCCCGAGGTTCCTGCGGGCCAAACTGCCGCCGATCTGAATTTCGACATGTTCTTTCCGTTTGGGAAGACTCGTGACATTTCGGTTGTCGGCGCCGAGCGAACCACGCTATGGCCGCTGATTGAGCGCGATGCCAAGCGAATGGATCTCGAAATCAAACCGGATCCGGAGCCCGAGCAGGGGCACTATTACCGCTCCGACCATTTTTCGCTGGCCCGGGTCGGGATTCCTGCTTTCTCAATTTCGGAAGGCACGGATTACATCGGGAAGCCGCCGGACTTCGGAAAGAACATGTTCGAGGAGTTCAACGCAAAGCATTATCACCAGCCCTCGGACGAGTATCACGAGAGCTGGGATGTTTCGGGAATGGAGCAGATCGCGAATTTCGGGCTGACGCTCGGACTCGACATCGCGAATACGCCCAAGCTGGCGACCTGGAAAGCCGGTGATGAATTCCTGGCAGCCAGAGAAAAGAGCGGCGTGCGTACGGACCAGTAACAAAATATTCACTGAATTTGTGATACGTTTTGGGTTGGTTCGATAGGAGGCAATAACATGACAGGCAAAGTAAATCCTATTCCGTCCGGCTATCACTCGGTCACGCCGTATCTGACTCTCACTGATGCAAGCCGGGCGATCGAGTATTACAAACAGGCGTTCGGTGCGCAGGAACTTTGGAGAATGGGTGGGCCGCAGGGAAAAATTGGGCATGCAGAGCTGAAGATCGGCGATTCAATCATCATGCTCTCGGACGAAATGCCGGGCGGGCAAGGTCGCTCTCCACAATCGCTGGGCGGCTCGAGTGCGGGCGTCTTCTTGTATGTCGAAGACGTCGATTCGGTATTCAACCGGGCGGTCGGAGCGGGTGCGAAAGCCGATATGCCGCCGAAAGACATGTTCTGGGGCGACAGATTCGGAAGATTGACAGACCCGTTCGGTCATCAATGGGCGCTCGCGACGCATATCGAGGACGTTCCACAGGAAGAGATGGAGAAGCGCGCCCGCGACGCAATGGCACAGATGGCCCAAGCTGCGGGACAAGGCAGCGGGAGTTAAAGGTCGGCAGTTTCTAGGCTTTTTCGGCTGCTTGCGCGGCGTTCACTGCCGCGCCGATGGTTGCGACGGTTTCGCCGCCGGGAACAACTTCGACGGAGTAGCTCTGGAGCGGGCTCAGCTTGACCATTTCATGAAGGTACTCGTTGAGCAGACTGACATTCAGGAAGCGGGCGTTCCAACCGGTGACGAAGAACTTGCCGGGGCCGGCCTGATGAATGCTGGTAGCGGTGGCGGCAGCGAGCGCCCGATGCCATAGCTTTATGAAGTCCATGCAACGGGTGTCCCCGCGTTGCGCATGCTGAAAGATTTCCTCGGGCTCCCGGTCCATAAAGCGAAGCCGCATGGAGCGCTGGCCCATGATCCCTTCCAGATGTCCCTTGCCGCCGCAGCCGCAGAACTGCTCTTTTGGATCCAGACTGACAACCGAGTGTCCCGCCTCCCAAACGCCATCGAATATGGGTACTGTCCAAAGCCGATGCCGTTGCCCAAAGTCCAGACGCGAATCAGCCGATCAAGGTGGCCGCGCTTGGCTGCGATTCCGGCGGCCATCACGTCGGCGTCGTTGAAGATGGCGACGGGTACTTTCCCGAACAGGCGCGTGCAGGCTTCCGTGATCAGGGCCTGCACGTTCACGCCCTTAAACTGAACCAGATTGGGAGAGTCTTCGACGATGCCGTTGCGCACAATGCCCGGCATTCCGACGCCGATGTAGGAGGGCGATTTGGCACTTTGAGTCGCCTGATCTGTTCGACGATGATTTGAACGATCATTGTCCGCCGGCAGACCGTAGAAGGCTATCGGTGATCGACTCGTCTTCCGGATCAACCCGCATAGTTCGCCGGAGAGTTCGTGGTCGGAAATGGCGCCGACCGCGATTCTTTCCGTGATGAGAACGCCAATACCGTGTGCCATCGTGATCCCTCCGGATCAATCGCCTAACTTATTCAGGCCATTAAAAGCGGCAGCCTTGTAGCATTCGGCAAGCGTCGGATAATTAAATACCGTTTCAATGAAGTAATCCAGCTTGCCCTTCAAAATCAAAACTGCCTGCCCGATATGCAGCAATTCGGCCGCACCTTCTCCAATGATGTGAACCCCAAGCAAGTCGCGGGTTTCGCGGTGGAAGATCAGCTTCAGCCGTCCGGTGGTATCGCCGCGAATCTGGCCGCGAGCAATCTCCCGATAATATGCCACGCCGACTTCATACGGCACGTCTTCGTCGGTCAACTGCTCTTCGGTCTTGCCGATGAATGAGATTTCCGGAATGGTGTAGATGCCGAACGGGAAATAACTGGGGTTGGAAGAGATCGGCTTGTTGAAGGCGTGCGCCACGGCGATGCGGCCCTGCTCCATCGACACGGACGCAAGACTCGGAAACCCGATGACATCGCCGACGGCGTAAATGTTGGGCTGCGCGGTTTGATAATTCTCGTTGACTGCAATACGGCCGCGCGAATCCGCTTCGAGTCCGGCCGCCGCCAGGTTCAATTCGTCCACATTTCCCTGCCGCCCGACAGCATAGAGAAGCGCATCGCCCGGCACCTTCTTGTTGCTTTCCAGGTTCGCGACGACGCCTGCTCCGCCTTGCGTCTCTTCGACGCTCTTACTTCTTCGTTAGCCGCATGGTGACGCGATGATCGCGCAGGTGGTAGGAGAGCGCTTCGACAATTTCGGCGTCCGCGAATTCGAGCAGACGCGGCCGCTTCTCGATCAGCGTCACCCGCACGCCCAAGAGTGGCGAAGATGCACGTGTACTCGACGCCGATCACTCCGCCGCCGACCACGATCAGCGTCCGCGGAATGATCGGCATCTCCAGAATCTGATCGCTGTTAATGATGGTACGGGCGTTGATCGGCACTTTCGGCGAGGATGCGGGCTTGGTGCCCGACGCCGATCACAATGAATTCGCCTGTAAGATCCGATCGAGCCTCTCGAATTGGTTACCTGAACGGTATTGCGCATCCTTGAAACTGGCAACGCCTGTAAGCACCTCGATGCCATTTCGCGAAAGCTGCGCCTGGGTTACGTCAATCTCGGTCTTGATGACATGCTGCACGCGGAACGACAGATCCGCCATCGTGATCTTCTCTTTGACCCGATAGCTGACGCCGTAGATGTTCTGGTAGTTGTAGCCGGACAGGTGCAAGACGGCTTCGCGCATGGTCTTGCTGGGAATGGTTCCCGTGTTGATGCACACGCCGCCGATAACTTCGCGCCGCTCGAGGAGCACTACTCGCTTTCCGCTCTTGGCGCCTTGAATGGCAGCCCGCTGACCCGCCGGGCCGGAGCCGATCACAACCAAGTCGTATTGAGGCATCGGAGACTAAAGTGCCAGTTTACAGGCGAAATCGCCAACCCGCTGAAGACAACAAATCCGAGTATATCCCCGCTAGCCGAGGCTCGAGCAGAAGTGGGCTGTGAAGCGCTACTCGCTGGGTGGAGGTGTCTTGCGTCTTGTCGGAAACGCTTAGTAGCGGTCTTGTGAATGCCGGTTTTCGCGGCGTGGGTGGATTTGGTGGTTCCCTTCTTAATACCGCGAGCCGTGGCATGTGGCCGCTTTCTCGGTGCCCGTTTTTGTTTTCTCGGCGCCATCTTTGGCGGCATCTTCGTGTCGTGGCCGGCGTCTTTCATGTCTTGCCCGACCTGGGGAAGAGCAGGAACGGCGAGCGCGCCGGCGACATCAATGCGAGCGTCAGGCATGCACATTTCATATCTTTCATTTCATCACAGAAGTCATGTCTGCGCACTATATGATGTCAAGAAATTAATTGGATGGACGAGTCGGCGATATTATGCTGTCCACGAGCGTATGTATCTGGGCAGAGAACCGGGTCAGTAACTCATCTTCAAAGGAGAAATCCGGGCGGGGGAAGCCGCGCTTCTTAAGGTAAGCGCGATAGCGTGGTCTTCAGGCCCGACGCTGAAATCGGTCGGCTTGAAGCCGAGCATGCGCTGCGCCTTGGTAACGATCTGCGTGATCGCCGGCACGTCGTAGTAATAGCCGAAATACAGCTTCTCGCCCATGACTTGGCCGCCCGCGCGGTGGATGAGCTCTCGCGGAATAGAGACGATGTGCGGCTCCTTCACGCCGGCCGCTCTGCGCCAGATCGAGCACCAGCTCGTGCTGGGTAATGGCGCGCGGATTGGCCGTGTTGAACGCGTGCCCGACTGCGTTTCGCAGCTCCATCACTTTCATGGCCAGCTCCACCAGATCCTTCACATAGATAAATTGCATCAGGCGATGCCCTTCGCTGGGCAGAATGACAGGCCGGCCGGCGCGAAAGCGGTCCCAAAAAAACGCCTCGCGGTAAAACGGGTTGCCCGGCCCATACACGAACGGCGGCCGCAGCGTGACAATCGGAAACGCGGAGCGCTGGTGCATGCGAAACAGCGCGCGTTCACTCATCGCTTTATTTCGCGCATAGGCGTTCGGGTGATCGTCCGGCGCCAGCGCGTCGCCTTCGTGATGGTTCAGCCCGTCGCCGTAGGCCGCGACGCTCGACATGAACACATAGCGCCCCACTTTCCCATCGAAAATCTGCGCGGTCGCTTCCACTTGCGCGCCGGTGGTGCCGTGCTCCCAGTCGTAGGCGATGTCGTAAACGACGTCGAAGCGGGTGGCGCCTACGGCCTTGCGCACGCTTGCCGCATCGTTTCGATCGGCGACCAGATTGTGAACGCGCTTGCCAAGCGGAGTGGCGCGATTTTCGGTGCAGGATATGAACTTCGTGGCCGGCTCGCGCCAGCTCCTTCACCAGCAGCCGGCCGATGAATTGCGTGCCGCCGATGACAAGAATCCGCTTGGCCTCGAGCTCCTCGGCGTCCGTTCGCACGCTCTTCTTCTTTGTGCCGCTGTGAGCGACCGAAACTGCCCGGGGCATGTCGTCCCTACACTGTTAGACGCCCCAACGCCGCGCAGCGTCTTAATCGTAGTACTCGAGCCCGAGATGCGTGATCAGGTCTTCACCTTGCATCCAGCGAAGCGTGTTCTTCAGCTTCATTAATTGGATGAAGATGTCGTGCTCCGGATACAATCCCGGGAGCGGTCATAGGGCCCTTGAAGTAGAAGGACAGCCACTCCTGAATGCCCTTCATGCCCGCCCTTTGCGCCAGATCCATGAAAAGCACTAGATCGAGCACCAGCGGAGCGGCCAGAATCGAATCCCGGCACAGGAAATCGATCTTGATCTGCATCGGGTAGCCAAGCCAGCCGAAGATATCGATGTTGTCCCAGCCTTCCTTGGAATCGCCGCGAGGCGGGTAGTAGTTGATCCGAACGGCGTGATACAGGTCTTTATAGAGCTCCGGATAGAGATCCGGCTGCAGAATCTGATCGAGCACGGAAAGCTTGGTCTCTTCCTTGGTCTTGAACGAACCGGGATCTTCCAGCACCTCGCCATCGCGATTCCCCAGGATGTTGGTGGAAAACCAGCCGCGCACGCCCAGCATGCGCGCCTTGAAACCGGGCGCGAGCAGCGTCTTCATGTACGTCTGGCCGGTTTTGAAGTCTTTTCCGCAGATGGGCACTTCGTTCTCGCGCGCCAGATCGAGCAGCGCCGGAACGTCGGTGGTCAGATTCGGCGCGCCATTGGCGAAGGGCACGCGCAGCTTCAGCGCCGCATACGCATAAATCTGGCTGGGCGCGATGTCGGGATCGTCTTTCGAAGCCCCTCTTCGAAAGGCGGCAATGCTCTGGTGCACGGCCGCGGATTTGTGAAAGACTTCAGTCGATCCGCACCAGATCATCACCAGCCGGCTGCATCCGTTGCGCTTCTTGAACTCGCCGGATGTCCTCCATGACGGCTTCGGCCAGTCCATTTTGTTGCCGCCGGTCTTTACATTGGGCCCATCGATGCGCCTGACATAATTATGGTCGAACACCGCCTTCATGGGCTTGATGGCCGAGAGGGGCTCTTTCAATTGCTCGAGCAGCGGGGCGTCCAGCACCTTGGCGCGGACCGCAGCCTCGTAGGCGTTGTCTTCGTAGATGTCCCAGCCTCCAAACGACAGACACTCGAGCGGCGTAAGTGGGACGAAATCCTTGATGCGCGGCGTGCGTGCCTTCGGTGCGCTTTCCCAGCCGAATGGTGCCCAGCTGCGTGAGAGAGCCGATCGGCGACCCGAGGCCCCGCTTCACTGCCTCGACACCCGCGATGAAGGTGGATGTCACCGCGCCCATGCCGGGAATCAAAATGCCCAAACGGCCATCGGCGGGCGCAATGGCGACGTTACCCTGTTTTGGCAATGCGAAACTTCTCCAGAAGGTGGACTGCGAGCGCAGGCGTTATGGAGGGGCGCGCCCGGTTCGTAGAGGCCATACGCGCGACCCTACGCTATACTAACATTCGATGTCGCACACGATGTCGCACGGTGTGACGGCAACCGTTTCGACACTCATTGTCGACGACGAGCAACTCGCCCGCGAAGAGTTGTCGTATCTTCTAAAAGACTTCCCCGAAATCGAGATTCTGGATTCCGCTTCGAACGGCCTGGAAGCGGTACAAGCTGATCGAGCAGCTGGAACCCGATCTGGTGTTCCTGGATGTCCAGATGCCCGGCCTGGACGGCCTGGCGGTGATCAGCCAACTTCGCGAGAAGGGCGGTCCGCTGCCGCACTTCGTCCTCACCACCGCGTTCGACAACTATGCGGTCGAGGCATTTCGGCTGGAGGCGCTCGATTATCTGCTGAAACCCGTCGAGAAGGAGCGGCTTGCGGAATCGCTGACGCGCGCGAGGAAAGCCATCGAGGAAAAGCAGCAGCCGCAGGAAAGACCGTTCGAGACGGCCGGGCCGAGACCGGCTCTGCAGCGCACCAAGCTGCTGGTCAGGGCGAATAATCGAAACCTGATCGTGGATGCGCAGGACATGATTTACGCGACCATCGACGACGGGCTGATTACGGTGGTGACGTCGCATTTCGAAGGGCAATCCAACTACCGCACGATTGAGGAGCTGCAATCGAATCTCGATCCGAACCTGTTCTGGCGCGTTCACCGCTCATTTCTTGTGAACATCAACAAGATCCGCGAAGTGATCCCGTGGTTCAAGTCGAGTTTTCAATTGAAGATGGACGACAAGAAGCAGACCGAGATCCCGGTGAGCCGGATTCAGACCAAGCGGCTAAGGACGTTACTGAAGATTTGAGCGCAGGAGCGGCGTTGCCAGCGTAATGCGAGGCGGCGCGGGGTGGTTATGCGGCTTGTTTTCGCGTTTCTTCGTCCAGCTTAGCCAGCATTATGGGCAATTGCGCAACGTTAATGAGCACTTGCTGGTGAGAGAACTTGGCTTCCGCGAGCAAAACGGCCCATTCATGGAGGTCTTTTTTGCGAGTTTCGCCGGCTTCTTTACGGACGGCGGCCGCCTCTTTCCGGGCTTCTTCGTTCCGCTTTCGCTCTTGCGATTCAAAGCCAATTTCGGCTTTGCGGCTTTCGTTTCTTAGGTTTCGAAGCTCGCCAGCGCATTTGTGGAAGGCGCGGTCATGGGTGGTCTGATAGCGCAAATAGAGGGCGAGCTGCTTTTGGTGTTCGTCCGCGACAGCCATATCGGCGCTGAAGCAGCTGTCCTGAAGCGCGAGCGCGCGTTGAGCGAGCCAGAAGTGCTGCGCCATTTTTTCAACGAGCGTGCCTTCGAAGTTCGTGGCGGGCTGGTGCTGGGTGCGAAGGTTGGCGAGGAGCGTGTCGAAATCGTCCTGCTTTTCGCAGGGCAGGATTCGGAACGTTCCGGTGAAGCCGTGACGAAAATTGTTTTGCGCGAGGGCGGCTCGGCCTTCGGGAGTTCTGGGGCCGGTGGAGTGTTGCGCATTGGCCTGGTTGGCGATGACTTGAGCTTGGGTGGACATGAGAGGTTCCTTTCAGAGTGCGTGAATTTAAGAGCTGTCGCAGCGCAACGGCTGATTCAGTTTTTGAGACGCCGAAGCGAACGGGCTGGCTCAGCGGAGAGGCGCGACCGGATCGACGTCGGCGCGAGATTTCAATTTAGTTCGTAGCACGGGCGCGTTCGGCAAGAAAGAATGAATGGCGGTAAGTGGCTGAGAGCGGGAGAGATTGAGGTTGGGGCTGAGTTGTGACCGGTTAGCAGGGCGGCGCTTTGGAAGTAAGGAACGTCTTTCGATGACAGGGCTGCGCGTGCGAAGGCGCCGGATCGCAGGTGGCAAGGGTGTTTGTCGTTCGTAATCCGACCGGAGTACTTCGAAGTAGTTGTCCGACTAGCGCGTTTTTCGTCAAAGTGGCAGGAGACTTTAGGGCAACGTTTGCTTCCGGGAAGTAAACGAAGCGGGCGGACGTTTGAGTTCAACTTCCGCGGTGGCTCTAACTGCTCTCGGGAAGTCGGTTGTGTGATGTTAGCGAAGCGGGATTCGGGATCCATCCCTTCTTTGCCAGGACGTCGCGAGCAAGTAAAATCTGCCGTGGCGAGAATTGCCGCTTGCGATCGTTCCAGGAATACACGTTCGACACCACTTCCGCCGCGTCCACGACATGATGATGAGCGTAAACCCAGTGGACACTGGAAATCAGTTCTAAACCGAACGGTGTCTCGAAACCGTCCACAAGATTTGCTACCCGCTCAAAGCGGTGTCTCGTGGATGGGTGATTCAGAAGAAACCGATCAGCATCTTGAGCGGAACCGGGTACTAAACTCAACTCCTTCTCGGGAGAATCTCCACCATCGGCGTAGCCCGAAATGAAGTATCCATCGATCTTCCTAAGCACATGCCTCAGATTATCTGCATAGGGGCCATATGGAGCCGCAACGTATGCCAACCTGAGCGGTTCTCCCGCTTCCTGCATAAAGTACATCAACTTATGAACTTCAAGAAGCGTCAATGAAGGATCGAGCAATCCGGCAAGGTACCGACTCATCAAGCCGATCAACGCAGCGCGGCCGGCAGTCATCTCCGGAACTTTGGCCGCCTTTCGTGCTTCCCGCACACCGTGGAGAGGCTCAAACACTGTTATGGATACGTTTTTAAGGGGGCTAAGCGCTTTCTCGATGCGTGGGCGCACTTCGCGCCAATCGAGACCACCGAGACCGCTCCCCAGCGGTGGAATCGCGATTGATCGTATCCCCCGCTCGCGGATTTCCCTCGCCAGAGATTGAAGACCCAGTTCAATATCACCTATACGACTGTGGCCTCGCCAGTGACGCTTGGTCGGGAAATTGATGATGAACTTGGGGTTTTGAAGTTCGCTCCGTTCGAAGACGAACATTTTCCCGGGTTCAAGCTCGAGCCGTTTGCATGCAACAGCGTAGGCCTTGAAGTTTTCGGGGAACGCCTCTTTGAATTGAAGCGCAATTCCGCGGCCCATTATGCCGACACAGTTGACGGTGTTGACGAGGGCCTCTGCATTAGCCTCAAGAATGTCGCCTTGTTTGTACTCAATCAAAGCCGGATTCCGTTAGTCAGGATAGTACCAATCTCTTCGGACCTCTACGATTGGACGATGGCGGCTGCGTGCCAACGCCTGATCGACGCGGTTGGCAACCGCACTTGAATAGACACCTATTCGCTCGACCAATCTCCATGGAAAGCACTCCTCAACCAGAAATTCAGCCTGTTTGCCTTCCTTGACGCTTGAAGGTATACCGCGACCAGCCCACCAGTTCGTTCCGACAGCGTCCCACTTGATTTCATCCAATTGCGTGAGGTCACATCGATCTTCGAAGTAGAAAGCCCCCGCGTTCGAGAGCGTGAACGCCCAACGCTTTCCATTTTCCTCAGCCCATTCAACTGCCTTTCGAAAATCTGCCTCGAGATGAACAATTGGCTGTTGGCCACCGCGGTAACTTAACTCGGGGTCGTTGCCACAGTGAATCAGGTAGAGCATGACAGAGCGAGGACACCAATAGAATGGAACGCATTCACCGACATTCAGGCCGGGTCGGCACGAAAGAGGTAGGGTGAGTCGCCGCAGTTTGATCTTATTCATGCCGATGGTTGTGCCATTTCCTTGCCGGCACGAAATGACAGCGTCGGCGAGCAAATGCCCATCCCCAACGATTGACGCGAGACGGTCAACATGAACGATATGGTAGATCTTCGGTTGTCGCGGTTGAGCCATTCACCTGTGGCTTGTCTTTCGAATCCCTGAGTGTAGCGCGAGGCCCCACGGCGCCTCAGGTATGATCTTTTGCTCAGCAAGGGCCCGTATTGCGAAACGTTGACAATTTGGGCCTAGTTGTCGCAGATAACGTCCGCCAGGCGTTGGCACGATTAGTAGCAGTCCGTATGAGGGAAAACTAAGCCAACGTATGCTAAGTTTTGGTCCTGCCCGCCAGCTGTTTAAAAACGGCGGCTGCCATCGTAAGCACTTGCGGATCAATGTCTGCGCTGTTCTGCGGTGGAAACGTGGAGCCCGTGTCAATGTTCCATTGCTGGAACGCGTCTTTGATGGCGTCCCTTTGCCTGCGCGCCGAACGCCCGAAGGTAGAATTCGCCGATTTTGATCGCATGCCGACGATTGGCGCACAGCAATGACTCCGCCATATAATACTTTCCGAGCAGGAACATCATTCTCGAAAGAGCGCCAAGAAACCCGATGACAATCACGCTTGAAATCGCGGTATTCGCGACATCCGGCCAGGTCACTGCGGACGTGCGCGCCGCTAACCTTCGATAAAATCCAAACCCCACTCGGGAGGGGAGAAGCAATGTAGCCAAAGCGTACCAGACGTTGGCCGCAGTCTTCAGCCCTCGGCGATCGTGTTCCAGCTCGTGGAGAGTCGGCGCGATGTAATCGGGCAGATTCTCGTTGAGCCGCCTTTGCGTTTCGAAGCGGAGCTCCTGACGCGCCAATCCCTCAGAAATATATTCGTGAATCTGTAGCGCCGTTTCGAAGGGCGTTTATCGGAGCCTCGGAACTCTGACAGGCTCCTTAATCGGCCGTGCAAAACAACCTCATCTAGAAGCACGGCAAGCGGCGAGTGCGATGGCGTCGCCTCTTGCAACACGGAGACCAGGAAAGCTACCTGGGTCTTCTCTGATGCTCGTGAGATAAGCGCGATCACAAAGTCGGCTGGGGTACGGGAACTTGAATCATTCCGCGCCGACTGCGCAACATAGCCCAAATCGATAAACTCGCGAACTAGCCCATTTGCGAATTCCAAGTCATGTACATCAGACGGGACAGAAAGGGATAGCAAGCGCTCGAGCATTATCCGGCAAGCGTTCGATTATCTCATGCCGAGCGCACGAAGGCCTTCCTTCAGTGACTTCGCGCTCACCACACAACACGTGCCGAAAACGCGCTTCACATCGGGAATCCATTTGGCCGAGAAGTCGGCACCCCGCCGACTGAACCCTGCACGCCCGCACGCCGGTGGAATACACGTTGTGCGGCAACCTGACGGTGAAGGCAGCATCCAGACGTGGGGAGCGAGTCGATTAGCGCTGTTATAAGCCGTGTGGCTTGCCGGTGTATCCCTCGGCCTGAGGGTCCTCGCGGTGATGCAGTTGGAGCAATTGGCTAACATTCCGTAAAGAGGGACGGTGTGGCAATAGACGACCCGTTGGATGCAGCTGAGGAACGTGTTAGGGCGGAAGAGCGCGAGAGTTCACCCGTTGCGCGGTTCGTTTCAGATCTTGCCGATCTAACGGACGTGCTACCCACCGGGATTGTCGGTTGTGCTGTCAAGGGGCTGGGGACCCGGTTGGACAGTCTGGAGTCTGGTCGCCGCAAGTACCTGATCGATTGCCTTACCGCTGAGTTACGGCGCGTCCGAGCAAAACTCGAGGCTCTCGGCGAATCGCATCGCACGTTCACAGAAAGAGAATTCCTTCCGCTCGTTCTGGACGGTCTTCAGAAGGCGGAGCAGACTCGAAGCAAGAGCCGGATCGAGCGGATTGCTCGAATTCTGGCCCACGCTTTGGAAATTCCTGGGGGCGCCTCAGCCGACACGGCAGAGGAGATGATGCGCGTTGCGACGATCCTATCTGATGATGATGTGCTAGTTTTGCGTTCGATCTTCGAAGGTCAGATCTCTTCCTTCAACAAGTCCACCGGTAGAACTGATTTCGAAACAGCCAACGAATTCTGGGCTCGACTGAATGGGCCTATAACCGACCAGATCTTGATTGATCTGATGAAATTTTCCACCGGACAACTTCAGGGCATCTGCGCAAAGCTGCAATCATTGGGATTGGTAGCACAGATGGAACGGAATCAGATGAAGCTGCCGCCAGGAGCCGTCCCTTACGCATTGCTCGAAAAGGGCGCCGCCTTCATCGAGTACATCCGGGGCTTCCAAAACAATTGACTTCGGTTTGCCGCGAGCCGCACATAAGCCGGGTCGGAGAGCGTGTATATTACGCCGTAGTGGCATTTGTCCGTAAAGTCGGCATGTCGGAGAAGTGGCTTTAGCCATTACCGCAAGGCGGATCAGTACCGTTAGGTCGGTTTGTGTCCTACGATTGCGGACAAATTACGCACAACCCTGAATTAGACCAAGCGTCAATGAATTCAATACTGCGATAGGGGCCTCGGCGACAGGCCAGGTGGCGCGCGATGTACACTATACATCATGAGGCGGACCCAGCTATATCTGGACGATCATCTCTGGAATGCGCTGCATGCGCGCGCACGGAGTCGAAAGACTACCATCTCGGAGCTCGTGCGAGAAGCCGTTCGCGAGCGCTATCTCGGCAGGCAGGACGAGCAGATGAAGGCCATGCAGGAATTCGTGGGGATTCGCAAGGAACGCGCCAACGCGCTCGATGCGGTTGCATATATTCGGACCCTTCGCCGAGGTGATCGTCTGGAGCGTCTCCGCAAAAAGTGACTGTTCTGGTCGATTCCGACATTCTGGTCGAAGTCTCACGCGGCAGAAATGTGGATGTCGTCTCCCAGTGGATGGAATTGAGCAACTCCGACGCCGCTGTTCTTTATTCGCCCATTAGTGCAGCCGAGCTCTGGGCCGGCGCCCGGGCAAGTGAATATGACGCTCTGACCAATCTCTTCCGGGCGTTGACGTGCATTCCAATCGACGAAGAGACGGGGCGTCAGGCGGGCGTCTACCTGCGTCAATACAGACGCAGCCATGGGATCGAGATCGCAGATGCTTTGATCGCCGCAAGCGCCGTCGCCAACAACGCAAAGCTGTGGACGCGCAACCGGAAGCATTATCCGGTGAAGGAACTCTCTTTTTTTGAATGAACTAATACCTAACGCCGTTCACGGCAAGTCTTCGCCACGACGTTTGGGGAAGAGCTTGCGCGAAATGTCTGGCCAGAACTCGACGAATACTGCTCCCAGGGCGCCCTCGGCGGTAACGGTGAAGGCGCGCTGGAAGGCGAGATCGATGCCTCGATCCTGGCGTGGGTAGTACAAGGTTGAAATTCCGCCGGCAGCGATGTTTCCGAGCACGTTCGAGTAGTTGGGAGCCCATTTGCCGTTGTCGTCCCTGCACCTTACAGTCGATCCCAGCGCATATAAGAAACGGCTCTTGATGCTGCCCGTGCCTTTGCGGAAATACCGCGGATCCTGCTTGAGAAGAATCGGGAAGACGGCGCTGCCCATCATGGTGCCGTCGAAAGTATCGGCGTAGGATGCGCCGAACCGTTTTGCATACCCCACGGCACCTTGACGATACGCGGGAAAATCGTTCTCAAGCTGATCCAAGCCGGCGTCCAGCCCGGCGGCGATGAACGCAAATGGATCGAACGCGCTCTTCGCCGCCAAGTCGAATTTCTGTTGAGGGGTAAGCGGCTCCGCGCCGACGACGTTCGAAGTGTTGAAGTTCGGCACCACGCCGAGAATGCGCTGATGTTCCTGCTGACGCAGCTCTGTCGCGGCTTTCAATCGGTGCTGTTGGGCATCGAGCGCAGCGGACGGCTCCTTTGCGGGCGCAGAGGATTCGCCAGCCTCGGCATCCGGAACAGCCTGGGCGGGGAGGCGCATGGCCACAACCGACAACGCGAGGACGAATACGGGAAAGTGCAACGCGCGGAGCGCCGCCAGGGGAGTGCGATCAGACACCGCTATTGAAACAATCGGGGCGTGAGGTTTTCCGGTCTCAGGGAGCGAAAGGGCAAGGAATCTCGACCGTGCGGTGTTCAGCTATAGGCTTTCGAGTAGTTCGCGAGGGAGGCGCGAACGGAATTGCTCTTGCTACATGCTGTAGAAGAACTCTTCGTACACGATTTTGCCGCCAGCGACTTTGTAGACTCCAACCTCTTCCATGGTGAACCTCTTGCTTTGCGGCTTGAAAGTGATGTCCATCTTGAAGACCACCGCGAAGTGCGCACCCGCGACCAGAGGTCCTTCGACATGGACCGAGTGGACGTCGTGGTTGGCGGTCCACCATTCGCCTTTCGCCATGACGGCATCAAGGCCCTTCGCCTCGCGCGATTGTCCGGGGGGCGCGCCGGCTTCGACGCTGACGATATCGGGCGCGTAGAGCGTTTGCGTGGCCTCTTGGAAATTGCCTTTCGAGCACAGTTTGACGAGCGTGTCGCCAACTTCCTGGGTGGTCATATTATTTCCTCTGGCTTGCTGGGTGGTCATGGCTGTCTCCTAGGCACAACTTGCGGTTTTTGCTGGGATGGATACAGCCGACGTTCCCGGTCGGCTGCGAAAGCGAGGGAAGCGCGAAGATCTTCCGTTCTCAGATCCGGGAAGTCCGGAAGGATCTCAGCTTCCGTCATGCCTGAGGCCAGGTAATCGAGTACATCGTAAACGGTGATGCGGAGCCCGCGAATGCACGGCTTACCGCCCATTTTGTCAGGCTCGATGGTGATGATCTCCCGGTAATCCATCCGAAGCTTTCATTATAGGGACTTTTCCGGTCAGTATCGGATTCTGAAGCGGGTAGCCTTTGCTTGTAGACTGATACAGAGGAATGGGCTTGCAATCGGAACGCCTCAATCGCATTACGATCGACGATGGGCAGTGTGGCGGCCGTCCGTGCATCCGTGGTATGCGCATCCGCGTGACCGATGTTCTTGAGCTCCTGGGCGCCGGCGCCAGCTTCGAAGAAATCCTCGAAGGTTATCCCTATCTTGAACGCGAGGACATTCTTGCAGCCATCGAGTATGCCGCTCGCCAAACGGATCATCCGATTTTGCGCTCGGCGTGAATTTCCTCGTCGACAATCAGCTTCCGCCTGCGCTAGCTCGTTTCATCCAGATTGAGTACAACACGAAGGCCGTGCACGTGGCCGATGTCGGGTTGCGAGACGCCTCGGATGAGGAAGTGTGGACGTATGCCTCGACGAATGATTTGGTTCTCATATCGAAAGATGAGGATTTCGCCAGCCTAGTTCTGAATTGACCAACGGTGCCAGCCTTATCGGATTACGATTCTGCTTTGTCGCGCTGTTTGTCGGGGATGGAAAAGAAGAAGGTGGCGCCTCTGCCGAGCTCGGACTGGACCCAGATGCGGCCGGCGTAGGATTCCACGATTTTTTTGCAGATTGCCAGGCCAATGCCGGTACCGGAATATTCACCCGTGTGGTGAAGGCGCTTGAAGATGCCGAATATATGCTCCGCATACGGCTTATCGATACCGATACCGTTGTCCGCGACTGAAAACCGCCAGGCATCGGGTTCGCGTTCGGCTTGTACGGCGATGCGAGGCGGATCGTCGCCGCGATATTTCAGCGCGTTGCCGATCAGGTTCTGAAAAAGCTGCTGGAGGTGCACCGGATGCATATGTAGTTGGGGCAGCGCCTGGTGCTCGATCACGGCCGCGCTTTCCTCGATTAGCGCGCGAAGGTTTGCAAGGGCGCGGGATAAGGCAGCGTTGGCATCGACGGCCGTGTCGGGCGGCTGTTTAAGGGCCGTTGAACGCGTGTAGAGAAGCAGATCGCGAATGAGCTGCTCCATGCGCGTGGCGCCTTCGATGGTGTAGCCGATGTATTCGTCGGCGTTGGAATCCAAGCGCCCCTCATACTTCTTCTTCAGCATCTGGGTGTAGATGCCCACCATGCGCAGCGGCTCTTGCAGGTCGTGAGAGGCGGAGTAGGCGAACTGTTCGAGTTCCAGATTGGCTTGGCGAAGCTCCGCATTGGAGCGCTGAATGGCTTCCTGCGCCTTGCGGGATTCGGCAAAGAGCCGGGCGTTATCGAGCGCGATGGCCGCCTGGGCCGCGATGCCTTTGACAATCGCCTCTTGGTCTTCGGAGAAAACGCCGGGCGAGGAATGACCGAAGAACAAGCCGCCCAGCACTTCGCCCGAGCGCGGCACGACGGAAGCGGCCAAATAGCTTCGTACCGGGAGGTGACCCTCCGGCATTCCGTGATAGGGAGCGTTGTTGCCGTAGCGAGGATCTTTGGTGATGTCGTCACTGCGCACGATGCCTTCGTTGCGAAATGTCGGGCCGAAGATGGCGGTGTTGCGGGGCATGGGAAAGCGGGAGAAGGCTTCCGGGGGCACGCCGGAAAGGGTGTAGAGGGTATAGCTCTCGCCTTGTTCATTGACGAGGTTGTGAAAGAAAGCTCCCACCTCGGCGCCGGTGAGCTGGGTGGCGAGGTCGGTCACTTTTTGGGTGAGCTTCTGGGGATCGAGCTCGGCGGAGAGAAGGGGACCGATGCGGTTGAGGAGCTCGGCGGTCTTTCGCGCCCGGTGCTCGCGATCCAGAAGAAGGCGCCGGTGTTCCTCGGAGGTGGTCTGTTGGTCGAGGTGATCGCGAATTTGATATTGGTGGCGGCGCGCGCGGAGCATGGCGCGGACAGTGCTGACGAGCGTCACGGTACGAAAGGGCCGCTCGAGCAGGGTGACGTTTCCAAGCGGCTCGAGCAAGCGGAGGCGTTTGCGGCTTGCTTCCGTCTCGCCGCCGCCGCTGGTCATGATGAGCAAGGGGAAGTCGGACCAAGGCGGCTGTTTGCGGAGAATCTCACTCAGGCTCTCGACGGTTTGGGTGCGAAGCGCTTCGTCGCCGATGATAGCGGCGTCGGCACCTCCCGAGACATGCGCGACGAGATCCGGGAAATCCGAACAGATCTCGCTCGCGATGCCTGCTCTACAGAGAAAGTCCCGAATGAGCGAGCCGTCACGTCCAAAAGGCGTATGGATGAGGAGCCGCTCCGCAGCGGGCGGCGTGCTAAGGCTCATCCTTTGCTCCTGAGAGCGCAGGCTCGGAGCCGATGTAGGTCGGGATACCGCTCAAAACGCCCTGAAACGCGTCGAGGGGAGGACCGACCTCAATTCGGCCATTGCGGAGGTTGAGTTCGCGAATGGTTTCTTCGTGCTCGCCGCCGCGTTTCTTCACGACCGAAATGGCCTTATGAATCCGGCCTTTGCTTTCAAAGAAGCGCAGGAGCAATACGTTGTCGGCAAGATAGCTCAGATCGACGGGCGAGGTCATGTTCGAGCCCATCATGCCGGCTTGAGCCAACACGACAAACGTGGCCACGCCGCGCTGGTTGAGAAAGGCAAGTAGCTCATGCATCTGCATGGGAAGATGCTGTTCGCCCGGCATGGCATTGAGGAATCCGTTGAGGCTGTCGATGACGACGACTTTCGCGCCGTCTTTTTCGACCGCATCGCGCACGTGCTGCACGAACTGTCCAGGCGATAATTCGGCAGGGTCAATTTGCTCGAGGTGGATCAGACCGCTCTCGATAAACGGGCGGGGATCGATGCCGAGGGCGGCGGCGCGTTTACAAGCGATTCGCATCCACTCTTCGAAGAGAAAGACCGCGGCAATTTCACCGCGCCGAGCCGCTGCTACCGCATAACTCATGGCGATGGAACTTTTGCCGCAACCGGCCGGGCCGATCAACAGAGTACTGGTTCCGCGATCTACGCCTTCACCCCAAATGGCATCGAGCTGCGGGATCGCGCTTATCACATGTCCCTCTACTTGGTGATCGCGGTGTTCTCCCACGACCAGACGTGGATAAACGACAACGCCGCCGGTCTCAATCTGGTAATCGTGATAGCCCTCGCGGTAGGTGCTGCCGCGCATCTTTTCTACCTGGACGCGACGGCGGGTCTTTCCGAACTCTCGCGGCACTTTCTCGAGGACCAGCACGCCGTGAGAGATGCTTTGCAGTTGCAGATCATTTTGCGACGAGGTGCGGTCGTCGAGCAGAAGCACGGTGCAGTTCCGGTTGGTGAAGAAGTGCTTGAGGGCGAGGACTTGGCGGCGGTATCGTAACGAGTCGCGCGCCAGAAGACGAATCTCAGAGAGCGAGTCGAGCACAACGCGGTTCGCTTGTACCTCTTCCACTTTTTTCAGAATCGTTTGGGTGGTGTCCTGAAATTCAACTTCCGATGGATGGAAGGCCGAATACTGATCCTCGGGCCGAAGATTATCCTCCGTCGGAGTGATTTCAAAGATGGTGACACCGTCGAGTGACCAACGGTGCGAGCGCGCAACTTTCTCGATTTCGGCTTGCGATTCGGAAAGCGTTACATACAGCACCCTCTCGCCACGCCGTGCGCCGGCCATAAGATATTGGAGGCCGAGGGTGGTCTTGCCGGTGCCGGGCACGCCCTCTATGAGAAAAAAGTGTCCCTGGGGAAATCCGCCCCCAAGCACGTCATCCAGACCGGGAATACCAGTTGATAGGCGTACGTCTTCACCGGTGTTCGCGGTCGCTGTCAGCACGATTCCATGCCCTCTAAAAGCTAGTGTATGACCTGCGTTACGCTTCTCCGGAAAGTCACGCCGGATGAACGGGCGAGTGGGATGCAGCCGGTGGGACGTAAAATTCGGGAGGAAAGGCAATGAACCGCTTCCCGAAGTCGCGTCGCGAGTTATTGAGAGCAGCAGCGGAGAGTACTGTTTTACTTTTTGTGCCTCGACCGCTCGTGCGAACTGAAGAGGCTGTGGTAAGGCATGGTGACAGGCAGCTGCTCGACGATCTCTCGCGCCGCTGCTTCCACTATTTCTGGGAAGAGTCGGACCCGGGAACGGGTATCGCGCGGGATCGCGCACATGCGGATGGGAGCGAGTATGCTCCCGAGGGGCGTTACGTGGGGAGCACGGGGGCGACCGGATTTGCGCTTACCGCGATGTGCATCGGGGCGGAGCGCGGCTGGATTTCGCGGAGCCAAGCGCGCGATCGCGTTCGGACGACGCTCGGTTCGTATGCCTCCGGACCGGTCGCGAATGAGCACGGCTGGTTTTACCACTTTGTCGATATTCGAAGCGGCGAGCGACACACCAACAGCGAAGTATCGACCAGCGATTCGACCTGGCTGGTGGCCGGTGCGCTGACGGCGCGGCAATATTTCCGGGAAGACGCGGAGATCGTCGGGCTCGCGACCAAGATTTACGATCGGGTGGATTATCGCTGGATGCTGAATGGAGATGCGTTTTTCCTGGCGCACGGCTGGCGGCCGGAGACCGGCTTCATTCACTTTCGTTATTCGAAATATTGCCAACTTGCCTGCATGTACCTGCTGGGCATCGGGTCGCGCACACATGCGCTCGATCCGGAGGCGTGGTATGCGTGGGGCCGCGATCCGTTCGAATACGATGGATTTCACTATTACGGGCGTACTTTACTGTGGACGTACCAATATCCATTCGCGTGGTGGGACTTCCGCAAGCGGCGCGAGTCGCGCGGGCTGCAGGTGGAGTGGTTTGCGAACTCAGCAACGGCGACGCGGGCGCATCGGGCGTTCTGCATGGACTTGGCGAAGGAGTTTCCGGGCTACACGGGCGAGATTTGGGGGATTACGAGTTCCGCCAGCCCGCGCGGTTATACGGCTTGGGGAGGACCGCCGGCGACCAAGAATCTGGACGGATCGGTGGTACCGTGCGCAGCGGCAGGGTCGCTGATGTTTACGCCGGATATTTGCGTGCCGGCGCTCCATGCGATGAAGGACCGTTTCGGAGATCGCATCTATCAGCGTTACGGGTTTGTCGGATGCATTCAATCCGACGACGGGCTGGCAGGCGGCGGATGTGATTGGGATCGACGTCGGCATTACACTGTTGAGCGCGGAGAATCTGCGCAGCGGAAATGTGTGGAAGTGGTTCATGGCGAATCCCGAGACTCAGCGCGCATTTAAACTAGCGGGAATCGAGAAGCTTTGAATGGGTGTGGAGGCGCGGCCGAGCGGATTAGTTCGGAGGAGATTGCAACGCGGTGCGCGCGAGTTCCATGCGGCGTTCTTCGACGCGGTCGTGCTGGTCCTGGGCGCGTACGATCAGATGTTCTAAATTCACGTCGCGCAGCCGAGCATCGGTATCGGCGATCGTCATCAAGGCGCGCCAGAGCGCGAGCTTCCCATGGATTCCGAGCGCCAACGTCTCCAGGGCTTCAAAAGTTCCGAGTCCGCCCGCGCCGCCACGCCGGAGCTTCCATCGACTGATTTTTTCACCCAACCACGCGCTCGCCTCTTTCAGGTGGGGAGGGCTCTTGCCCACGCGATCTATGATCTGCTGGAGTACTTCTTTGTCTTCCTTCACTACGACTAGAAGCGCCGCGGCGAAGCGGCCGAGCGGTTCATTGCAATGCTGGTCGCGCATGGATTCAAGCAGATCTACGGCGAAGCTCGAGCCAGCCATGTGATCGTGCAAGTAAGTCGCGAGCGGATCGCTCATGAGTTCGACAATCGTATCACCGTCTTACATCGGGTGAGATCCGCTGAGAAAGCGGATCGCGCGGAGCATTAGGGGTTGGTCTGTTTCGGCGCCTGCTCTTTGGCGAGGCGGACACGGGCGCTATCGAGTTTTTTCTGTATTTTCGCAACTTCGTCGGGCTCGAGATCGGCAGAGCTATCGTTCGATGCCTTCAGCGACGTTTGCCACTGGGTGATCGCGTCCTTGATCTTGCCCTCTTTGAAGTACACGTCTCCGAGATGATCGTGAATGGTGGGATCTTTCCCGGATAACTGCACCGATCGGGTAAGCTGCTGCTCGGCGTCGTCGAGCCGGTTCAACCGATAGTAAACCCATCCCAAGCTATCGAGGTAGGCGTAATTGTTGGGGTCGAGGTTCACGGCTTTCTTGATGAGATCCTGCGCCTCTTGCAAGCGCACGTTCTCGTCCGCGAGCATGTACCCCAAATAGTTCAGCGTGGAAGCATACATTGGATCACTCGGCGAAAAGCCGTCGAGCGCCTGACGGAAAGCCTTTTCGGCTAAATCGAATTTCTTCTCGCGTTCGTACATCGCTCCGCGCATGAAAAGCACGTTCGCTTTGTCCTCTTTGGTCAGCGACAATTTCTCGGCTGCATCAAGCGCATTTCCCATCTCGCCGTAATTCTTGGCCTTCTGATAAACGTCGGCGATGGACAGATACGTCTTCCGATCGTTCTTGCCATCGAGGAGTTTCTTGAGCTCGGCGACGGCTTGATCGGTTTTTCCTTGATCGGCTAACAACTGCGCGTGAACTTCGCGGATGGAGCGGTCATTGGGGAATTTCTTCGAGGCCGTGTCCGTCTCCTGCTGAGCCTTGTCGTATTGCTTCGCCATACGATAGGTGTCGATGATCTGAGCTTCCGCAGTTCCGGCGGTATCGGGATCGAGCACCGCGATTTGACGGAAGGCCTCGATCGCGGAATCGTACTGTTCGTTGGTCTCGTACAGGGCTCCCAATCTCTCGAGCATCTCGGCGCGGATGCGGCGCTGCTGCGGGTCATAATTGGTACGCGCGGTGGTATCGAGCACGCCTTTCAGGACCTTGATGGCCTCGACAGGCTTGCCTTCGTTTTCTAAAAGGAGGACTTCCTCATAGCGAGACTCGATGTCATCCGGATCCAAGGTCTTGGCCTTGTCGATCATCTGATGAGCTTGCGCGAAGTTCTTCCGCTCCAAATAAATTTGGGCCATTCCGCGGTAGGGCGCGGGATCCTGCGGAGCGGCCTGAGCAAGATCGCGATAGGTCTTCAGCGCATCGTCGTAGCGGCCCGCGAGGGCCTGATCCTGCGCAAGTTGGGTTTTCCAGTCGTCGTGGGAGGGATCTAAATCGAGCGCCTTCTTGTAGGCATCGGCCGCGAGCCCGAACTCGTGCATGGATTCATAGTTGTTGGCGAGGCTCAGGTAAGCACGCGGAGAAGGATTCTTCGCGGTCAGTTTTTCCAGTAGGGCGGAAGCGCTCTTGGCGTCGCCGCGGTCGGAATAAACACTGGCTAAGCCGGTGACTGCATCCTCATTGTCCGGATCGACCACAAGGGCTTTCTTGAAAGCGGCTTCGGCGGAAACAGAATCATCGAGGACGCGGTCGAGCCGGCCCAGCATGATGAAGCTATCGGCATCCTTCGGATCTTTTTCGGTGATGAGTTTGTACTGATCCACGGCGCGCCGCGCCATGCCCTCGTCGATATGGTTGGCCTGCGCATCTCCTATCTGTTGCGTGTAGATATGGGCGAGCACGCGCCGCGCGTTCAGATCGTCGGGATTGGTCTTCAGCGCATCCTGCGCTTCTTCGACGGCTTCCCGAATACGGCCCGACACGCGGTAGAGTTCAGCGATATCTTCTACTAGAAAGGCGGCGCTGGGGTCATCTTTCATCGCCAGCCGGTAATTTTCGATGGCCTTATTGACGTAATCGCCGCGATTACCGTACGAACCGGCCAGTTCCTCGTAGAGGTGGCCCAGTGCAAAGTGGTAATAAGCGGCCGCTTTGACGGAATTTCCCTGCTTTATGGGAGCAGGCAGGCTGGATACGGATGGGCCTGTGGTGCTGGAAGGGGTCTGCCCGCGCAGCGCGGCACCCGGCAGAACTGTGGTGGCAGTGAGCGCAAAAACGAGGGCACAGGCACTGCGAAAAAGCTTAGATTGGGGGTGGGACATTCAACCGCTTCGAAGTGAGTCGATTACAACCCGATCGGGTTGTTTGCCCTTAGTATAACTCTGCCTAGGAGAGTTCGCAGTCGACTTCCGGGGGCGATCCATCAGTAGTGATAATGCAGTATCAAGCGATCGACTCATCTGGAGAGTTAAGTCCAAGCTCTTGAACGGCAGGGTTTCACCATTAATCGTCGTCCTCGGACCGACCGGCGCGGGCAAAAGCGAACTCAGCCTGGTGCTGGCCGAAGCGTTCGGGGGAGAAATCGTGAACTGCGACTCCATTCAGGTCTACCGGGGCCTGGAGATCGGGTGCGCGAAGGTGCCACGTTCGCAAAGGCGCACGATCCGGCATCACCTGATCGACATTCTCGATCCCGATGAGGACCTGACGGCGGGGAGCTATTCGCGCCTGGCCCGAGAAGCTATCTCGGCAATTCAGAAGGATGGGCGCCTTCCGATGGTGGTGGGGGGCACCGGATTCTATCTGCGAGCGCTGCTGGAGGGCCTTTCTCCGGCTCCTGCTCGCGATGAGAAGCTTCGTGCGCGGCTTAGCGATTTAGCCCGGCGCCGGCCGTTCGCGCTGCACCGTTTTCTGCGCCAGCGAGACCCTGCGGCTGGCGCGCGCATTCATCCGAACGATCATCAAAAGCTTATTCGGGCGATCGAAATGATATGGCAAACCCGCCAACCGGCCACGACGGTGCAGAGCGCTCCGCGCGATTCGATGAAGGGCATTGCCACTCTGAAGATCGGTCTCGGTCCTGACAGAGGCGCCCTGTACAAGCGCCTGGAGGAACGCTCCGCCTGGATGTTTCACAACGGCTTGCTGACTGAAACACAAAAGCTGTTGAAGGCGGGCTTCTCACCGGAATTGAAACCGCTTCAGTCACTCGGCTACAAGCAAGCGGTGAAGATTTTGAACGGGCAGATGTCATTCGAAGGAGGGGTCCGTGAATGCCAGGCGAAAACGAGGCAGTATGCTAAACGGCAAGTCACCTGGTTCCGCGCAGAACCGGAGATTCATTGGCTGCACGGATTCGGCACAGAAGAAGCGCTGCAAGGCGCCGCATGCGAACTGACGCGCGCTTTTGTAAGTGAAACGAATACAAAAGATGGCGGCGTGCATCCAAACAGGTGACAACCTATGTTGAACAAATTCGTACTTACCCTAGCAGCAGCTGGAGCAATAAGTCTCACTGCTGCCACACCTACTTACAAAGTATCTCTTCTGCAGAATTCCATGGTCGATGGTAAACGGGTGAATGCCGGCGACTATAAGATTGAGATCAAAGACAATAACACGGCTATTCTAAAGCGCGGCAAGCAGACGATGGAGCTTCCGGCGCGCGAGGAAACGGGACCTGCAAAGTTCTCGACCACCGAACTGCAATACACCAACAATAACGATCTGCAGGAGATTCGCATCGGCGGGACTAATACAAAGATCGTATTTGGGACCGGGCACGCACCCGCCGGCGGCGCGGAGTAAGTACTCGCAACGAGTAGTTTCCGCTTGTTAGCATGGGACGTGCGCCCGTGCAGCATTCTTCTTTGTGCGTCCGCTCTGATTTTTGGATCAGCAGCTCGGAGCGCCACGGTTCTCGTCCTTCAGTTTCACAATACTTCGCAATATCCGGATCTGAATTGGGTAGGCGAGAGTGTTGCGGAAACGCTCCGGACAGAGTTCCGTGGCGCGAATCAGATTGTTTTCGATCGTGAATCCCGCGCGGAAGGAATGCGGCGTCTTTCGCTGCGTCCAGATGCCGGATTTACAAAAGCAACTCTGATCAGACTAGGCCAGGCGTTAGATGCCGATTACTTGTGTTACGGCAGCTACGATGCCAACTTACCTGCCGGAGACACTCAGCTGAAAGATAGCTCGATCCAACTTAACGCGCGTTTTATCGATTTGAGAAAGATGCACGATGGTCCGGCGGTCTCCGAAGCGGGTAAGTTATCGGAGTTATCGCGCATGGAGGAGCATCTTGCCTGGCAATCACTGAAGTATTTGGAGCCATCCGCGAATCTGCCGCTCGATCGGTTCATGTCTCCGCAGAAACTGATTCGCCTGGATGCGGAAGAGAGTTACGTTCGCGGCCTTCTTTCGTCGAATCCGGAGCAGCAGGAGAAATGGTTTACGCAGGCGGCGGCGCTCGATCCCCACTTTTCAAACCCGGCCTTTGAGTTGGGCAAGCTGGCGGTGGCGCACAAACAATATAGTCAGGCGATCACGTGGTTCCAGCGCATCACGCCCGACAACCCGCTGTATCCCGAGGCACGCTTCAACATGGGGATCGGTGCATTTGCCACGGGGGACTACACGCAGGCGACGAACTACTTCCGCGAAGTGATGAAAGCGTTCCCGCTCAGCGAGGTGTACAACAATTTGGGTGCGGCGGAGAGCGAGCTCGGTTTGCCGATTGCGATCGACGATTTTCGTCACGCGCTCGATGGCGATCAAAACGACTCAGTGTATCTCTTCAATCTCGGCGCTGCGCTTCTCACAAACGGTTACTTCGACGAGGCATTGAAGCGCTTGCAGGCGGTGATCGATAGGACTCCGGACGACACGGAAGCGCGATCCTTATTAGATCGAGCGCGCCGCCGGGAGCCCGCCGCACCGGGAACCAAGGCGCTTGCGCCGGCGCGTCTCAAGCCGAGCTTCGATGAAACTGCGTTCCGGCAGCTGAAAGCCATGCTGCAACCGAAGAATTCCAGCTCGCATTGAGCGCTCAAGACTGCGTTTTGGCGACGAGTTGCCAGCGTCCTGTGCGGAGCGCGATGCTACCGCTATAATCGGAGAGCCTTTTTATGCTGGAGGCTTTTGGCGTTTCCGACCCAGGGTGCGTTCGCTCCAATAACGAGGACTATTTCATTCCCGACACGGCCCGGGGAATCTTCATCCTGGCCGATGGAATGGGAGGCGCCAACGCCGGCGAGCTGGCGTCGCGGCTCAGTTCGGAAACGCTGTACGAGTTTCTGCTTCAGGCGCCCACTCGCGACGGGGTGGGCACGCTGGAAGAGGCCTTTATGGAAGCGAACCGGGTGGTTCGGGCAGCCGCGAAAACCAAACCGGAGCTCGACGGCATGGGAACCACGCTGCTGGTGGCGCGCGACCTGGGCGAGGGGCGGCTTCAGGTCGGCAGCGTAGGCGATAGCCGCGCTTATCTCTCCTCCAAGGACGGACTCTCGCTGATCACCCAGGATCAGACCTGGGTTGCTGAAGTGGGCTCCCGGTTAGGACTGAGCGACGAAGCGCTGCGCAAGCATCCGATGCGCCACGTGCTGACCATGGCGGTGGGTACGGCGGACGAATTGCGGGTGGATTCGCGGATCGTCCAATTGGCGACCGGGGACCAGGTTTTGCTGTGCTCGGACGGTCTTCACGGCGTGCTGGACGAAAAAATTTTGCGGGACACTCTCGATTCAGAGAAATCTCTGCCTGACAAATGCCACTACCTAGTCGACGCCGCGAAGGAAAAGGGCGGGCCGGATAACGTGACGGTCCTTCTGATGCAGCTCGTCTAGCTTTCGGCGCGGCGTAAGCGCATCGGGCAAGCGCCCTTCGAGGGCCGAGACCCGTTCTGCGCGCTTGAAACCGAGGCCGCAATGAAGCTGATTTCCGCTTGTCCTTTTATCTCTGTCGTTCTCACGCCGATTCTGACATTTTCGACTCTCTGGGCCCAGAGCCCTGCTTCGGTCGCAAGCTCGCCCACGCCGGACGCTGCCGCCGCGCAGATGCTCCAGGTCCGTTTGGCCGGCGGTGAAGATTCGCCAGTCGAAATCGGCTCGCATGCAGTAAAAGGATTCACCGTTCAAGTGACGGATTTATCCGGAGGGGCGGTGGCGGACGCCGCTGTCGCGTTTCGCTTACCGGATAGCGGGCCGACGGGGGCTTTCGCCGACGGCAGCCATTCCGCAGTGGCTTACACCGACGCAGCCGGCCGCGCGAATATCGCCGGGATCCAGTGGGCGACCACTCCGGGCTTGGTCGCGATGCGCGTTACTGCCACGAAAGGGACGAGCCATGCCGGCATGCTGATCGAAGAGAGCTTAACGGCGAGACCTTCCGCAGTGGTGGCGATCTCGGCTCCGGGTTCGGCGGCGAGCGCCGGAACTGTCGCAACAACCGATGCGCTAAGCGCACCCATCGCGGCTCCGCCGCCCGCACCCGCGCAGCGCGCGACAGCTCAGACGGTTGCGAAAGCAATGAGTTCAACCCAAACTCCAGCCGCGCAGGTTACGGGAGTCCAGATTACTTCAAATCAGGGCACATCAAGTCAGACGGCCGCCCAGCAAGACACTTCTGCAGCTCGAACACCGGCAACCCAGCTCGCGAACCAGAGTGCAGCGCGTCAAGCGCAGCCTTCCGTTTCAGTCAGCGGCGCAGCCCCGGGTCAATCCACGCACAGCAGCCACGCTAAATGGATCATCCTGCTTGCCATCGCAGCAGGCGCTGGGATCGGCGTCGCGATGGTGGGGAAAGGCAAAGGGAGCAGTGCTGCCCCAGCTACACCTTCCCTCTCCATTGGGGCGCCAAGCATCAGCGTCGGTCAGCCGCATTAATTTCTCCTGAGCTTGAGCAAAGAGCATGAGGACTCGCGTTGTTTTCTTTCTTGTCGTGTCAGTTTGCCCGGCAGCCTGGTTGGAGGGGCAAATAAACGCTCCGAAGGTCGGGATTGCGCGGTACTCGGATAACAGCGTTCACGCAGTTTTCGGGGTGCATGACGACTTCGTGATCAGCACTCAGGCGATGGGCTCCGCCGATGGCATCAGCTTCTCGGATTCAGGCGGACTGCTCGCCAAGAACGGCCGCATTCAACTGATTGGGCCTTCCGCGGCGGTTGTTGCCGAATATGAGTCGGGCGAATCCACACCTCTCGTGAACGTAGACGGCGATTTGACCAGTGCGATTGCGTGGCTGCCTTCGCGACATTCGCTGCTCCACTGGAACGGGAGATCGTTCGTGTTGACGGAGGTGGCGAGCGCGCTTCCCGGCGGGGTCACTTCATTGCACGTCGAGAACGGAAGCACGGCACAGCTGCTGGTGAATGAGAAGGGCGGGGTGGTTTCGGAAGCGGCTATTTCGCTCGAAAGCGGTTACTTGCTATCGCTGAAGGTTCTGCCGGGTGTGGTGGGGCCGGCCTTCAGGCAGTACTCATCCGTTCTGTTTCACGACGAACGTGGGCTCGAAGTCGTATCCGGCGGCGATGCGCCGCATACGTTGCCACTCTCCGCCACAGATCTGACGGTGGAACGCATGTCGTCCGATTGGCTGCATCTGGCTTCCGCGACGAGCAAGCAGAATTGGATCCTGCATCTCAGCAGAAGCGCCATCGAGCTGTCGGAGCTTCCGGCACTGCCGGCCCGCTCCATTCCTTCGCCCGCCACGAGCGCACGGGAGGTCCAAAAGTGAAGCTGCTGGTTTTGGCGCTGCTTCTGAGCGGATCGCTTGGGGCTCAAACGCTTGCTTTCTATATCGACACATCGAATGGCGCGCTGCCGGTGAGCCAACTGACGCCGCTTCCCTCCCCTTATCAGTTCGCCGATACTCCCGCCAGCTCTTCCACGTCCGTGGTGATTCGGGTCGTGAACCCTTCGAGCGCGGCCGTCACACTCAACACGGTCTTCATCGGCGCCGCTCCGCATTCGCCAGCTGCGACGCCGAATTTCACACTCACGGGTATCCTGGCGAACACGACGCTCGCGCCGAACGGGTCGCAATTATTTACTCTGCACTTTACTCCCGCCGCGACGGGAGCGGTTTCCGGCTATCTGCAAGTTTTGTACAACGGCGCTGTGACGAGCATCTCCACGCTCCAGGGCAATGGGACCGCTCCGCAATTTACGCTTAGTTGCGCGGCGGTCACTGTTCCCCAACCTATTGCAAAATGCGATGGAAGCAACCTGACCCCAAGCACGACGGCACCCATTAATTTCGGGAACGTCCTTACCACGACAAGCGCGGTTGTTCAGTTCACGTTTACGAACACTGGGAGCACAACCGTGAATCCGCAGACGCTGATCTCGCTGTCGACATTGGCATACAACAACAACCTGCCGTTTCAACTGACTCCGAATCCGCTTCCGGCGACGCTTGCGGCGGGTGCTTCGCTGTCCTTAATGGTCACGTTTGCTCCTGGCGACACGTCGACGACGACGATCTATTTGATGGTCGGTTCAAACTCGTTTGAGCTGCAAGGAACGGGTACCTCGAGCACGGTTGGCGACATCAGTTCGCTCACGATCGTCTATACCGACTCGACCGGCGTTCACTTGCCGGCGCAGCCCGCCACGCCCATCAACTTTGGGCAGACAATCGTGGGCACCAGCGGAACCGCAACACTGACATTCACGGTCACGAATCCACAGACCACGATCAATGCGGTAAGCCTCGCCAGTGTGAGCCTTTCAGGCTCGGGATTCACCCTGTCCGGCGTTCCCACTCTGCCAGCCAGCATTGCGCCAGGGCAGTCGATTACCTTTGAAGTCGTATTCTCCGCGTCTGCGATCGGGACGTACAACGGAACGCTCGGCATCGGGAGCAGGCAATTCCAGTTGACCGGGCAAACGACAGTAGGGCTGGTGCCAAGCGCGACGCTCTCGGTCGACGAACAGCCGCTTACAAGCCAACAGCAGGCGCATCTCACGATTACTCTCGGGAGTGCTGCTACTGCGAATTTAATCGGCACGCTGACGATGCAGTTTGTGCCGTCGGTAACCGGGATTGCAAGCGATCCAGCAATTGCTTTCGTCGCTACGAACGGCCTGTCGCTGCAGGTGACAGTGCCCGCTGGATCTGAGAGCGCGTCTTACAACGGCCAGTCGGGACTGACGTTCCAGACCGGAACCACGGCCGGAACAATTACCTTCACACTGAGCTTCCCGAACTCACCGACATTGTCTAAATCCTTTGATATTGCCCCCGCTAAGGTGCAGATCAGCTCGGTCACGGCAGTCCGCCAGACTCCGAATTTGGTGGTAACGGTGACGGGTTATGACAATACCTACAGCGTCGGCCAGTTGTCGTTTGCTTTCGCAACGTCCACAGGAAATATTACTGTTCCCGTCGACGGTACGTCGGCGTTCCACAACTATTTTTTCACCAACAATCAGGTCGGCGGCGCATTCTCGCTGCAGGCCAGCTTTCCGGTCACGGGGGACGTGACGCAAATCGGATCGGTGGTGGTGAACGTGACAAACTCCGCCGGCCAAGCGTCGTCGACCGCGCAAGCGTTCCAGTAACACTGGCCCAGAGCGCTCGCTGCCGTTGCACGCGCTCGCGTATGTGTGCCCGTGCGCTACCGTTGGAGCATGCCGGCGGTGGCGCTGACGATAGCGGGCTCGGACCCGAGCGGTGGAGCCGGCATCCAGGCCGATCTCAAAACTTTCCATCAATTTGGTGTTTACGGGGAAGCGGTGATTACGCTGCTGACGGTTCAGAACACGGAGCGGGTGGCGCGCGTGGAAGTTCTGGACCCAGATTTCATCGCGCAGCAAATCGAAGCGGTTCTCCGCGATATTCCTCCCGCAGCAGCCAAAACCGGCGCGCTCGGTAGCCTCGAAGTGGTCGAAGCCGTTGCGGAGCTGGCGCAATCGTTCACGTTTCCTTTAGTGGTCGATCCTGTAATCATCAGCAAGCATGGCGCTCGTCTTCTGTCGCCTGAGGCGGAGACAGTCCTTAAGAAGAAGCTTCTGCCGTACGCGTTTCTCGTGACGCCGAACATTCCGGAGGCGGAAGCGCTGACCGGGACGACGATCCGCAGCGAGGAAGACATGGAGACCGCGGGCGAACGGCTGCGCGATTTCGGCTGCAAAGCAGCTCTTATCACGGGAGGGCATCGCGTCGGAGATGCGCTCGATATTCTAAGCGCTCCGGGGATGCCCAAGCGATTTTCCACGCAACGGGTCGATACTCGTCACACCCACGGAACGGGCTGCACGTACTCGGCGGCAATCGCGGCGGGCTTGGCTCTCGGCAACCCTTTGCACGAAGCGATTCGGCTCGCCAAGCAATTCATTCAATCAGCGATCGAGAGTGCTCCCGGTCTGGGCACGGGGTCCGGCCCGTTAAATCATTTTGCGCATGTCAGCAAACTCGATCGCGTGAATGCGATACAAGATTAGAGATGGCCTTGAGGCTTCTTCCGCAAAAATGAAACTACGCGTTCTTGCTAGACCGTTGCTCGCGTTCGCGAGTATGGCGGCGGTGCTTTTCGGTCAATCGCTAACCTCTGAAGAAGAGAAGATTGTCGCGTCCGCGAACGCGGATCAGCAGAATTCTTTGGCGCTTCTCGAACAGCTTGTCGATATTAACAGCGGCACGCTCAATCCCGAAGGTGTTCGCAAAGTTGCTGACGTTCTTCGGCCGAAGTTCGAAGCGCTCGGGTTTGCGTGCCGATCGATTCCCATGGAAGAAGTTCATCGCGCCGGCCACATGGAGTGCGAGCGAAAGGGTACGCATGGCAAACGCGTGCTGCTGATTGGGCACATGGACACAGTTTTCGAGCCGGATAGTCCTTTTCAGAAGTTCACGCGGAACGGCGACACCGCCACCGGACCTGGCGCCGCGGACATGAAGGGCGGCCTGGTGATCATGCTCAGCGCGCTGAAGGCGCTGAATGAGAATCATGCGCTGGACGGGACAAACATCACGGTGTTTTTGAGCGGCGACGAGGAGCGTCCCGGCGAGCCGCTCTCAATCGCACGGCGCGATCTTATCGAAGCGGGGAAGAATAGCGATGCCGCACTTGAATTCGAAGGTGGGGTGCAAGCTCAGGGGCATGACAGCGCCAGTATTTCGCGTCGCAGCGCTTATCAATGGGTGTTGACTACGACCGGCAAGACGGCGCATTCGAGCGGTGTGTTCGGCAAGGGTGTCGGCGATGGCGCTATTTACGAGATGGCGCGCATTCTCGATCACTTCAATCAAGACCTGCACGAACCGGGGCTGACATACAACGTCGGGCTAATCGTGGGCGGCACGAAAGCGTCTTACGATCAGGCGACGGCTACCGCGACTGCGACCGGGAAAGTGAATGTGGTTCCCGCTCAGGCGCAAGCGGCCGGCGATCTGCGAACCGTCACGGACGAGCAGTACAAGCGCGTTCAGGAGCGGATGCGGCAGATCGTCTCCGCGCATCTGCCGGGAACTTCAGGCGAGATCGAGTTCAAAGACGGCTATCCGTCGATGCCCGAAACGGCGGGCAACAAGGAGCTGCTGAAGGAGCTGAACGAAGTGAATCGGTCGCTGGGGATGGATGTGATGGAGCCGTTCGATCCCACGCATCGGGGCGCGGGAGATCTTTCGTTCGTCGCGCCTTACACGGCGAGCATTTCAGGGCTTGGGGCTTATGGGAGCGGCGCTCACGCGCCGGGGGAGACGATCAATCTCGCGCGGCAGGCCGATCAGACGCGGCGGGTGGCGCTGTTCACTTATAAGCTGACGCGGTAGGTTTTTGAGGTGTAGGTAGCTGCTGTATTCTCCGTCGCCTGAGGAGGCGTGTGGTTGAGGCCGATAGAATCGGACCTAATTAATGCTCGCCAAATTCGGAAGGCGCCGAGCGCTCCTCAGTACTTCGGCACGGTGGGATCGACTTTGTCGCTCCAGGCGGTGATGCCGCCGGTCATGTTGCGCACGTTCTTGAAGCCACTTTGCTTCAGCAAATCGACAGCTTTTTGGCTGCGGCCGCCGGTTTTGCAATGCGCCACAATCTCGGACTGGGGATCGAGCTCATTCAGATGCTTGGGCAGTTCGCCGAGAGGAATCAGCTTCGCGCCAGGGATTTTTGCGATCTGATACTCGTGCGGCTCGCGCACGTCAATCAAGGTGAAATCGTCACCGCGATCGAGCTTCTGTTTTACTTCAACCGGATCAATTACGCCTTCCGGGGGCGCTGCTTGGGATGCCATAGGTCTTATGCCGCAAAACTCCTGATAGTCGATGAGCTTCGTCAGGGTGGGGTGATCGCCGCACACGGGGCAATCGCGATCGCGCTGCAATTTCAGCTCGCGAAAGCGCATATGCAGCGCATCGTAGAGCAGCAGGCGTTTCTTCAGCGTCTCGCCCACTCCGAGAATAATCTTGACTGCTTCGGTGGCTTGAATCAGGCCGATCAATCCGGGCAAGATGCCGAGCACTCCGCCTTCCGCGCAGCTCGGCACGAGTCCCGGGGGCGGCGGCTCGGGATATAAGCAGCGGTAGCAGGGGCCGTCCTCATAGGCAAACACCGTGGCCTGCCCTTCGAAGCGGAAGATGGAGCCATAGACGTTCGGCTTCTTCAACAGCACGCAGGCATCGTTCACCAGATACCGGGTCGGAAAATTGTCAGTCCCATCGATGACGAGGTCGTAGTCCTTCAAAATTTCGAGTGCGTTCTCGCTGGTTAATCCGGTGTCGTACTTTTCGACGTGCACGTGGGGGTTGATGTCGTGCATGCGGTCCGCCGCCGAATCGAGTTTTTTGCGGCCGAGGTCGCTTGTTCCGTGGATGACCTGGCGCTGCAGATTGGACGCGTCCACCACGTCGAAATCGACCATGCCGATGCGCCCCACCCCGGCGGCGGCCAAATACAATCCGACAGGCGCACCGAGGCCGCCCGCGCCGATCATGACGACCTTCGCCCGCCTGAGTTTGAGTTGGCCTTCGATGCCGACTTCCGGCAACAGCAAATGGCGGCTGTAGCGCGCCACTTCTTCGTTTGTGAGAGCCGGCGTCGCGAGCTCCTCCGCAACCGCCATAATTCCAGCGGCGCCTCCGGCGATGCTCGGCACAATCGAGATGGTCTCGGTGCCCTCCAGCCGCGTCTCGTCTTTGTCCAGGTAGCGGATGTCCTCATCGTTCACGTACACGTTGACGAAGCTGCGCAGCTTGCCTTGATCGTTGAACAAGTTCTTCTTGATGTTGGGATAGCGCGTGGTCAACTGGTTCAGCGCATCGCCTATGGTCGACCCTGTCACTTCCACTGCGTCCTGCTGTTCGGTGAACTGCCGCAGCGCGGTCGGTATCAAGACTTTTGCCATATCAATTCCTCACCATTCGCTGTCGTTTGATCCATGTCGGGCAGGAAGCTCTTGGCGTGATCGAATTTACCGCTCTGGATGGAGAGCACGACGAACGAATACCAAGGGCACGAATTTTTCAGGTCCGTTTCCGAAAAGTACGCCTCGCAATCGGGGTGCGAATGAAAAATCCCGATCAGATCGAGGCCACTCTTATGCGCCGCCTTGTCGGCCGCCAGCAGGTCTCCGGGCCGAAGCTCATAACGCGAGCCTTGCGCGCCCTGATACGCGTTATCGAGCGGCAGCGCTTCGCTCACCAGCTTCTTGCCATCGAGGGTGCGGCCCAGCATGGCTCCGCAACACTCGTTCGGGTAGGTTCTTTCGGCGTGCAGCACCATGGTTCGCCAAGGCTTGGTCTCGATCTCAATCATTCCAGAACTGCTCGCTCAGATACTTTTGGCCGCCGTCGCAAAGCACAGTCACGACCACGCCGCTTTGCCCCTCTTTAGATAGCTTTTCCGCCACGCGAGTCGCAGCGACGATGTTCGCGGCGGCGGAAATGCCGACGAGCAGGCCCTCTTCGCGCGCCAATCGCCGTGCGTTCGCGTACGCCTCTTCGGTCTCGATCCACAGGTTGTCATCGGCCAGACCTGGATCGTAGATGCCGGGCCTGATGGAAGACGGCATGTGCTTGATTCCCTCTAAACCGTGCAGGGGAGAAGCGGGCTGAACGGAAATACAGCGGACGCGGGGAAGCTCCTGCCGCAGCCGCCTGGTTACTCCGGTGAACGTACCGGTCGTCCCCAGTGCGGCCACGAAATGCGTGATTGTTCCGTCAGTCTGCTCGATAATCTCGGGCCCGGTGGTTTCGAAATGCGCCTGCCAATTGGCGGGATTGCCGTACTGATTCGGATAGAAGTACGTCTCGGGATCGTCACGATAGATTTTCTGGCACATTCGGAAGGCCCCGTCCGAACCCTCGCCGGGGTCGGTCAGTACGAGGTCCGCACCATACGCCTTGAGTATTTGCTTTCGTTCCGGAGAGGCATTCGCCGGCAGGCACAGCTTCACGCGGTAGCCTTTCGCGGCGCAGATCATTGAATACGCGATGCCGGTATTCCCGCTGGTGGAATCGAGCAGGACCTTTCCAGGGACGAGCTGCCCGGTCTCTTCGCCGCGCAGGATCATGTTCAGGGCCGGCCGGTCTTTCACCGATCCACCCGGATTTAGGAACTCCGCTTTCGCGAAAACTGCGACATTGCCCCGCCGAGCCAAGCCGATCTCGAGCAGCGGGGTATTGCCGATTCTGCTCAGCAGATCAGTTTGGGCCAGTCGTTCAGCCAATACGGGCATGCAATTCCAGTGTATGTCCATAGCCTTTGTGGACAACGTTGGTGCTTTGATCGATAGCAGAATTCCTTACGTGCTGCACTGCGCATAATTTATCGAGCAGCGCAACAGAAGACGATGTATAGTGTCGTGTACACGCCGAAAATAGTTCCGCACCGCTCGCGGACTTGCTGAGCCCTGCTGCAATTGGTCCTGGTCCTGTACTGAAGGTCGCCGAAGATTTGGTGAAAGAGTTTGCGAGAGGACACGTTACCGCATTCGTGGGGGCGGGTCTGTCAGTCGACGCTGGTTTACCGGACTGGACGGCTCTGATTCGGTCCATGGCGGAGGGAAGCGATGAATATCCGGAAGGCAGTTCTCATCTGGATATTGCCCAGTTTCACGAGGATGAAGAAAACCGGGGGAAGTTAGTCGAACGAGTCCTGGAGTGCCTTGACTGCTCGAATAAGAGGCCGACAGAGCTTCACAAGGCGCTTCTGTCCTTGCCAATAAGACATATCTTCACCACAAATTTCGACGATCTCCTCGAGAAAGCTTTGGCGCAAGAGGGGATCCATTGTAAAGCTATCATTCAAGAAATAGATGTGCCGCGGTTTGGATCTCAAGGCTGGCAGGTGGTCAAGATACATGGCGATCTCGACCACTTGGACTCGATTATCCTTACCGCAAAAGACTACGAGAATTACTTCAAGAAACACCGGGCGATGCGACGCCTAATAGAATTCGAGCTGCAGACCCGCACGGTTCTATTCCTTGGATATAGTTTTAGCGATCTGGACCTGCGCATGATGCTACAGGAGGTGATTTCTGAGACCAGAGAGTTCAGCCCCCTGCCTTATATCGTCTTGTTCGATCCCCTTGAATCGGTGAAAAAGACGCTCGAGAAGCGCGGCCTGAAAGTAATCGCACTGCAAACAGAAGGTCGCAAGAAAGGCACTGTACTGACGCAATGGCTGGAAGAGCTCGCCAGACGCGTAAGAGAGCGCGAATCGAGCAGCGGAAATATTGGGGCAGGGCGGGCAGTCATTCACAATTTACCGCACCCCAGTTACATGAAGTTCGTGCGCCGCGACGACGTCGAAAGACGGGCCCTGGACGGATTAAAGGAAGACCCGCTGATTGTGATCGAGGGTGCCCCGGGTATCGGAAAGACGAGCCTCGCTAATTTCATCGCACGGCATTGCGTAGCCAATGCAAAAAGCTATGGCTTTCAGTGTGTAGTTTGGGTGGACGCGCAAAAAGGACCCGAAGAGAAACGTTGCCTGAATGAGGTGCTGAACAAGATTGCATCCCTAACGCAGTGCGGCGCAATCGCTCAAATATCGGTCGATGATTTAGACAGGAAAAAACAGGAGGTAAACGGCGTTTTAAGAGATCACAAGACGCTGATCATTATCGACAATTCCGAGGAGGTCGGGGACAAGGAACTTTTCGAATGGCTCACAAGCTTGCCCGAAGGCAGTAAGGCCATGCTGGTGACTCGGCCCAATCCAAGCAGGATCTTGCCGAGAGGCTGCCTCATTAGAATCGATGGCCTGAGCGAGTCGGAGGCGAGGATTTTCATAGAGCAACTCGCACGCGAGAGAGACATCGGCGCTTACATGCACCGGCAACGAGAACAGGACGTGCTGGAGCTTATCAGGGTAGTTAATGGAAATCCCCAAGCTCTAGAGCAGTCAATCGGATTGATTGCTGGGGGAACGCGCAATCTAACGGAAGTTATCGAGCAGCTTCAAGGCGGTCAAGGGCAGGACATCCGCAGTATTTTACAAATTCTTTTTGCTTGGTCGTGGCGGCTGCTGAGCGAGGATGCGCGCAAAATCTTGTTGATCACACCCCTGTTTCGGGGGGGAATTCGATCGGCCGAGACACGCTGGAGGCCATGGCGGGCCTACAGGACACGACTCATTCCAAGACAGCATTACACGAGTTGACGAATTTCAGATTGCTGGAATTCGATGTGGTGAACGAGCGCTATTTAGTGCATCAGATGATCCGCGCATTCGCGCGAGCGCAGCTCGACAATAATCCGCAACTGGAAAACGAGGCAAGGGACCGGTTCGTTCAGTACTATCTGGAGTTTACACGTAAGACTATAATCCGCGAGCAGCCGGACCGGCGCTTCTGGAACGCCCTCGTCACCAACAGCATGATTGCGATCGACCCGGAATGGGCCAGCATTCAGCAAGCGATGAGGTGGGCGAGCGAGAAACAGCCCGAGAAATTTGCCGATTTCGTGATAACACTGGTTCACTACATGGACAGCCGCTTCCTGAACACGGAGCGGATCGAATATGTCAAGAGAGCCATTGAGGTGCTACGTGGCAAAGACGAAAGAAAACAGGACCTAGCTCTGCTAAAGATCGATGCCCTCGGATGGACGTACGTCGAGGAAGGCAGGCTGGAGCAAGCTTACGAGGAAATTATGGACGGGTTTCTCTTAGCCGAGCAATATGGGACGGACGAGAGGGACGACCTTCTTGCTCTCGGCTATACGTGGCGAGCTCGCGTGAGAATCGAGCAAAAAGAGATGCTCGAGCAAAAGGGGGAAGACGGGCAGAAGGAGGCACATGAGGCCCACGTATTCAAGGACGAGGCCTTGAAGATAATGAGCAATCCCTGGATACTGGCTCGGGCAAAAATGGTTGCGGGCGATATCGCATTCAAAGACGATGACTACTTACGAGCGTTGGAATATTACAAAGAGGCGGTTGCGGAAGAAGAAAAATATGGCGGTGAAGGGCAACAGTATCAGCTTGCGCCTCGCATCGGATTTGCATACATAGGGATGGGAATGTTCAAGGAGGCTGAGGACACGTTCGCGGACTTGGCTACGCGCGAGCAGATCTTGATCGGTAAACTATATGCGGACTACGGATTGGCGCTGGCTTCATTCAAGCGCAAGAATATAGCGGGCGCGCACGAGCGAGCGTTGAAGCTTCGGTCGGAACTGGAGCGAAGGACCTCCTCGAATCTATTAAGGAACATGACGGATAAACTGTTCGCTGACATTGAGCGCGCTCAGCGGACGATGTAGAGCAGACTCGATGTGCAGGGAACTAGACCAAGCGGGATTTACGCCGGCAAATATTCTTTGAGGGGCTGGAAAAATGCCTTCACGAAGGAGACTGCGGTCGCGGTGGCTTTCTGCGTATCGCCGTCATTCACGTTTACGACTACTCGAACGAGCGACGTATCGCTGCGGTTGTATCGAATGGAATCGGCGACGGTGTAAACTTTGGCGGAGTATTCGCTCGCAACCACGCGGTTGTGCGACTGATACCAATAGAAAACAATACTCTCGTTCTGCCCTTTGGCAACTACGTACTTGTTGACTTGAATCGGCTGGGCCTGACCGGCGACGGAGATATCGATTGTTCCGGCTTGGGACGGCGCCCAGCCGCTTCCCGGCAAACAGTTTTTGGGCGAATGGGGAGCCTTCCCGGTGCGCTGGGTGCTGAAATAGGCCACGAAGAGGGTTGCCACATCGCCGGTCTGCTTGTTCTGATAGACGCGAGAAAGAAGGTCGTCCGCTTTCAGAACGTCGAGCGTGTCCTTGTCGATGTCGACGTTTTCAACTAGATTCCAATTGCTGCTATCAAAAGAAAAGTTGTCCAGAGGCTTATGGAAGGGAACATTCTCGTGCCGCGAAGAAAACCCGTAGAACAGAGATGCCTGTGCCAACAGTACGACGGTTAATATGCGGGCGCTTCGCGAACTCAAGAAGTTGGTCATGAAATTAAGCCTTGTGGAATTTCTTCGCTCCGAAGCTGAGCAGCCGATGCGTGGCGATCAGAGCGATCAGCGCCACGATGAAGACAATGTAGCCTTCCATTTCATGATACGCGCCCTGCGCGAGTTTGGTGTTGATCTCGGACAACAGACCGGTCACGGCGACTCGCACTCCGTTCGCCCCAATTGCGATGGGCACGGTGGCGATCAACAAGGCCCACCTCATCCACACCCGCTTGTCCATAAAGTACGCGTAGACGAGGGACAGGAACCCCAAGGACAGCAGGGAACGAATGCCGCTGCACGCCTCAGCGATGTCGAGCGTCTGGCTGGGCAGCTGCAGGGTATTGCCGGCCCGCAGCACCGGAATTCCCATCCAGCCGATCATCATTTCGCCCAATTCGCTCGCGAGGAGCTGCAGTTTCAGAGTAAGGGCGGCGTAGATAATCGCAGGAATAGGAATCATGAACAGCAGCAGCAGCAAGGGGAACAGCAGGACTTTGATCCACTCCTTGCCCCCGAGATAAAGGATGACGCCAAAAAGCGCGATGACGAACGAGAGGCGAGCGGTAAAGAGCTCCGCGCCTAAGGTGGCGATCACGGCTTGGACGGCGCCCCAGACTACCAGTACTAAGCCCCAGCCATTCGGCCGAATGGGCGTGGCGAGCAAAACCTTGCGCCTCTGCCAGGCAATGAATCCGGCCACTAGGGGGACGAAGAACCCGTGCCCCATGTTCTCGTCGGTAGCCCACTGCACGCCCATGCGGTAGAGAATGGGGGCATAACACAGGATCAGCAGCGCACCGAACCAAGCGATCGGCTGCCACGCAACTTTAGCCGGAGCTGGCGTAGCTATCGACGGTGCAACAGGCACGCTTACCATGCAACAGGGTTCCTTCTAGTTAATCACAATGTAACAGGCCGAACCAGGGTATATGGGCGGCATCGCTAGTCGGGGTACTATCAGCACCACTAGACGGGAGTGTCTTGCCGAAGAGCAAGCTCTCAGGCAGGGCCGCCAAGCACGCTTCGATCACGTCACGCATCCTGGATCTGCAAATAGGTCCTATACTGTTCTTCGTGTATGTCCATGAAAGACTTGAGCCGTAGATCAGCTGAGCCCGGAATATTCCAGACGTGCGCCTTGGCGGAGGTCTGCCTGGCGGAGAGCAGGATCCGGCGGGTCAGCGGCGGCGGCGAGCTATCGAGCAAGGTCATAAGTACCAGCGGCCCGGAAAGCAGTGCGACCGTCCCGGCATGTTGGGGATCCACAGTTTCCAAGCGCATGGCGAGCGGCAATTCCAGTTCCATGCGGTCGCCGGTTTTCCATTCCCGGTGAACCTCGGCGAAGGTTCCTGCCGTTAAGTGCTGCGAGCCGCGGCGTCCGTTCACGGTCAGCGTGGCGCCGGCGGCCCACGCGGGAATCCTCAAGAAAATCGAGAACGCGCCGGGCGCCGACGTGGCCAGATCGAAACGGATTTGGCTGTCGTAGGGATACTCGGTGGTTTGCCGCAACGCACACTCGGCGCCACCTCGTTGCCAAGTGAGCGTGGATGGCACATACAGATTCACGTACACGCCTCGCGGGTCGCGGAAGTACGCGCTGATCCGGTAATCCGCCGCGATCTGCGGCAATGTTCCGGAGCAACAGGGCCATCTATCGGGATGGAAAAACTTGTGTCCTTGAAAATTGTAATCGGAGTAATAGAACGCCGATCCATTCGGCTGAATCGGCTTGGCTCCTAGGATGGCGTTGTAGAGGACGCGCTCCATGCTGTCGCCGTAGCGTGAATCCTTCGTGATCGACATTAAGTAGCGGGTGATCTTGAACTGGCCATACGATCCGCAGGGCGTCTCGAAGCTGGAGTGCGTGGTGGTGAGGCTCGCGCCCAACTTGCCGCTGCCGGGACTTATGAAGTGTTCATCCGGCCCCCATCCACCGGTTGAAAAACTCTGCTGCTGGACCATGGCGAAACCGTTTTTCACGGCATTCAAATATTTTCGGTCGCCGAGTTGCAAATAGGCCTGAGCAGCCGAGCTGAGCGCATTTAGGTGGCTGTAGGCGTGCTTGCCGGGCAATACATTTTCCCCGCGCGCGAGCGGATCGAAATACTCGTCGTAGAGAAACCGTTTGGCGAGTTCGCGGTAACGAGCATCGCCGCTACGCCGCGACGCGAGAAACAGATTTTCGGGAAGCGTGTAGCTTTCATCCCAGCAATGGCGAGTGAAATCCTCACGGTTGCGGACGGGCGTCTCTTGTCGCGGGACTGCTTTGGGGGGAAGGTAGGGCAGAACGGCGTCCGTTGCTCGCGCGAGAACGGAGAGTGCGATGGGATCGTGTGCGAAGGCGTGGGCGTCGATGAGTCCGCAAACCAGCTTGTCGTAGATGTAGGCAGGGAAGCGGTTCTCGACGTAAAAGCGCCCATTGGGTTCAATCGTCGCGGCGTAGCCTTGCACCAAGCGCTTGACCTTGGCGCGGGTCGCTTCATCGGAGGTTGCGGCATATGAGCGCGCCAGCGCCGAGAGCCATTGTCCAAAGGTGCCGGCGGGTGCGAAGCCGTAAGCGTCATACCATCCGCCCAAATCCTTACCAGGCGCAGGCAGGCCTTCGCGAATACGAAATGGCCGGAGAAGGCTGTCTTCGCTCAACTCGAGAAGAAGCCGATGGTTTTCCTGAAACTGGCGTTCGAGCAGGCTGGGAGCAAGCTGCACCTGGCGATAGTCGAACGCGGAAAGCGCTGGCGCGTTCCTTGAAACGGGCGAGTTCGCGCTCCGAGCGCCCGCACGCGAGGCGCAAATGCCCGTCATTGCGGCGGCAGTTCCCCCCAGCAGTTGGCGTCTCGTGATGTCACGGCGTTCCGCCATCGAGCTAGCCTGGCTTCTGCTTCAAATATTTGTCGAACCAGTCGATGGTGCGCCGGATAGCGTCAATCTGGTTCTCACGTTTAACGAATCCGTGACCCTCGTTCGAGTAATAATGCGCGTCCACCGTTTTTCCAGCCTTATCGAGAATGGAGACCACCTGCTGCGCTTCTTCCTTCGGTACGCGAACGTCGTTGTCGCCTTGCAGCACCAACAAGGGCGCTTTGGCGTTCCGGATAAAGTTAATCGGGGAGTCCTGTTGGAAGATCTTTTGATCTTTCGCCGGATCGCCCAGTATCGATTTTTCGTATTCCTGCAGGCGCGGATCTTCGTGCTGCAGCATGGTGAGCCAGTCGATAATCCCGTACTCTTCGACGGCTGCCGCCCAAACGTCGGGCGTTTTCCCAATCGCCATCAGTGTCATGTAGCCGCCGTAAGAACCGCCGGTCATACCGATTCGTTTGGCATCCACGTATCCGGTAGCACTAAGGAACTTGGCCGCATACACCTCATCCTGGAGATCGCCTCCACCGAGATCCTGATAATTCGCTTTTTGAAACGCGAGTCCGTAGCCGGTTGAGCCTCGCGGATTCGGAGCGATGCACACGTAGCCGCGCGAGGCGAGCGCGGCCGCGGTGCGATCGAAGGAATCGACAGTCTGGCCGGTGGGACCGCCATGCGGCAAAACCACACCAGGGTTCAAGCCGTCTCGTTTCAGATTGAAGGGCATCCACAAAAAGGCACTGATGATTTTCCCGTCGAAGCTGCGGTAATGCACGAGGTGAGCAGCAGGTAGCCGATCGGGATTCAGATCGGCAATGGCGGAAAAGGTGATCTGTTTAGCGGAGCGGGCAGCTAAATCGTACACCCAAAAATCCGAAGGGCGTTGTGAATCCTGATGAGAAATCAACAGCCGGTCTCCAGACGGAGAGAATGCGGAAGGAGTGCCCGCGAAGGAGGACACACCCTCAGGAAAATCCAACTTTTCGGCGTGCATGGCGGCGCGGTCGACCAGGAACAGGGACGTGCGTCCATCCTCGTTGACGATGTAGGTGAAATGTTTTCCGTCGGGAGAAAACTCTCCCGGCGAAGTGTCCCATCGCAGATTCGTCACCCACGAAAGCTTCTTGGTCGTTATATCCAGGAGCGCGACGTTGGCGAATCCCTCCTTTTCGTTGGAACTGATCAGCGCGGTCGATCCATCGGGCGAAACGTCGCCCAGGAGATAACGGCGGTTCCCCTGATGAGGCGTGAGGTTTTCCGCTTGGCCGCCGGCGCACTCGACGCGGTAAACATCCGAATTGTTGTATCCAGTGTCCGCGCGCATGGCGTACAAATATTTGCCGTCGCGGCTCCAAGTGATGGGCATCCAACTTTGGGTCTGGTCTTTTTCGTGAGTGAGCAGCCGGACCGTCCGCGTCTTCCAATCGAGTACTGCGAGATCCGTAATCGAGGATGTCTTCCGCTTGGAGCCGAAGGCGAGCGTGGAACTGTCCGGCGACCAGCGCGCCTCGGTCTCGGAGATGTCGGGCGTTTTCGTGAGGTTCACCACTTCGCCGCCCGCGGCGGGAACGGCGTAAAGATCGTATGTTTCCGCGCCGCCGCGGTCTTGCTGGTAGACGATCCACTTCCCGTCGGGCGACCACTCGGCCGCTAGTTCGCGGTCGTCGGATTGCGAGAGTTGAATGGGCCAGCCACTTTCCGACGAGACCTTCCAAACGTTAGGCCGACCAGTCAGGGTGGTGGTGAACGCGATTTCTCTTCCGTCGGGCGACCAGGAAGGCCCCGAAACGCTGCGCGTATAGAAGAGGTCGTCAATCGGAATCGGTTGCGCACCGGGCAGAGGTTGCGAAGCGAGCGTTCGCGCATTGGTAATCGCTCGCTCGTCGGGAGAATTCACTGCGCCTGCCAAGGCGCAGCAAAACAGCAGGGCAGAAATCCGCGGTAAGATCATAAGACTCCGTACCGCGTTATTCTATCGAGTGCTATCCGATTAGGGCAGCATCTTTTATCTTTGCTCTCGCCGATAATGAGGTTGGGTCAGTCTCGACCCGAGGCAAATTCTGTCGCGCAGCGCGGACATCATCATCGACGCATTTTGTGACGAAGAGGTGTTGCATGCGCATTCCCTGGCTACGCTGACGAGGAACTGGGTTGTTATTCCCGACCCGGCGCGCCGATCGCACACCATTCTGCCCCTTTCGCGATTGTCACAAGTGAAGGCAGTCAAAGTAAGTTATCCAGGCTTGTTGGCGATTGCGAGCGGGCTGTTGGTGCTGGCCGCCGCTGCATTCTCCTCGAAAGAGGGCAGTGGCGCGGGCATTCCCATCGGCCTGGTGGGCGCAGGTTCGGTGATCGCCTACGTGATTTCGCATCGAGCATGGGTTGAGTTCACGGTTGGATCGGCCGTGACGAAGACGATGAATGGCACGCACAAGGCGGCAGAGGAATTAGAAGCCCTGGTGCAATCGGCCCAAGCGGATCTCATTCGAACAGCTCGACAGGAATCCGAATTAGCGTCGTAGGCGCGTCCTACCGTAGTGCGCTTCTCGCTGATAGTTGTACCGGGAAACCATCAGGATCACTAACGGTCACATGTTCGTGAGAAATGCAAACGCGTTATGTCTCTGGATTGCGGCACTAGGGCTCTCAGGTGCGATGCTTGCCCAAGCTCAGGCGACCGGCCGTCCATTGACCGAGGTCTATCACAATAACGACTTTCAGCTCACGGGCATTGCCGTTTCAAAAACAGGCCGATTATTTATTAATTTTCCGCGCTGGTCGCCCGAGTATTTGAACGCGGTGGTGGAAGTGATGCCGGACGGTTCCGCCAAGCCTTTTCCCGATGAAAACTGGAACCGGTGGGACCTAACGCCGCAAACGGCATCCAAACACCTTGTTTGCGTACAAAGCGTAGTTGCCGACGATACAGATGCACTGTGGATACTCGACGCCGCCGCCCCGATGCTGATGAGTATTATTCCGGGTGGACCGAAGCTGGTGAAAGTGGATTTGAAGACTAACACCGTTGCGCAAGTTTTCCCAATTGGTCCCGATGTGGCGAAGACGAGTACTTACTTGAACGACGTGCGGATCGATACCAAGCGGAACTTCGCTTATGTCACTGATAGTGGTCTTGGCGGAATCATTATTGTCGATCTGGCTACCGGAAAATCCCACCGCGCTCTGGATGGCGATCCGTCCGTTATGCCCGACAAGAGCGTGAAAGTCGTGATCGACGGCAAATCGGTACTCGGTCCGACCGGGGAAACACCCGCTTTCCATTCGGATGCCATCGCGCTATCACCCGATGGGCAGTATCTCTATTACCAACCGATTGCCGCTACGACTCTCTATCGTGTGAAGACGGATGCGTTGCGCGATTCGAACCGGAAACCTGCGGTAGAGAAGTTCGCTAAGACCTTCCCTGTCGACGGCATTTGGATGGACTCTCAACAGAACATCTACTTGAGTAATCTGCACGCGAAGGGCGTATCCAGATTGACCCCCGACCGAAAAATGCAGACTCTGCTGACCGATCCTCGGCTCGAATGGACGGACACGTTCAGTGAGGGTCCGGACGGGTCGATTTACATTACTGCCTCGCATATTAATGAGTCGCCGACTTACAACAAGGGCAAAAGCACCAGGACACTCCCCTATACGGCGTTTAAGTTCAAACCTTGAAGAGCGTGGGTGTTTTCCGTGAGCTTTAGGGAAGCTGAGGAATATCGAAGGAGAACGGATGTCAAGTTCAACTCGAAACGAAAACGCCTGGAAAGGCTTAGCTGCCGGTGCGATCGGCGGTCTCGCTGCTTCGTACGCGATGAATCAGTTCCAATCGTTATGGAGCAGCGCTTCGAGAGCACTTTCCTCCAATGGAAACCAGAAGCAGGAGTCGAGCGCGGAGAGTGAAGACGCCACCGTGAAAACGGCTAAAGCGATTTCGTGCGCCGTATTCCAACACGAGTTGACGGATTCGGAGAAGAAGTGGGCCGGTCCCTTAGTACATTACGGCTTCGGAACTGCACTGGGAGCTCTCTACGGCGTGCTTGCCGAAACAGTTCCGGGCTCGCGCGCCGCTTACGGAACCGTGTACGGCAGCGCGGTATGGCTGGGAGCAGATGAGATTGGTGTACCTGCGTTTGGCTTATCCGCCCCGCCCAAAGAAACTCCCGCTTCCTCGCATGTCCGTGCGCTCGCATCCCATGTTGTTTATGGTTTTGTGACGGACGTCGTGAGGCGCGTTACCTTGCCACTGATGAAATAGCTTCAACTGTAAGAGGCTTCGACGAGCGCCATAGCAGACCGCTTCTTGTGGTCGATGAAGCGCGAGAGCGTGCCCAGCTGCTGGATGCACAATTTTAGTCAGACGACGCGCGACGTTCGCTCTACAATCGAAACATGTCCGTGGCTGCTGTCGCTGACAATGTTCTGACGAAGTATGAGCCGGTGATCGGGCTCGAGATGCACGTGCAGCTGGGCACGAAGACGAAGATCTTTTGCAGCTGCCCGGTGGAATTCGGCGCGCCTCCCAACACGAACGTTTGCCCGGTTTGCTTAGGATTGCCCGGCGCATTGCCGGTGCTGAGCCGCCTGGCGGTAGAGATGGCGATCAGCGCGGCACTCGCGCTACACTGCACGATCAATCCGTTTTCGCGATTTGCGCGGAAGAATTACTTTTATCCGGACCTGCCGAAGGGTTATCAAATTTCGCAATACGACCAGCCGCTCGCCGAGCATGGGTACGTCGATGTCCTGACGGGCGCGGGCAAGAAGCGCGTCGGTGTCACTCGCGTGCATATGGAAGACGATGCTGGCAAGAGCATTCACGATGGATTTAAAGATTCCGATCGCTTCACCTATGTCGACCTGAATCGCTCCGGAGCGCCGTTGATCGAAATTGTGAGCGACCCTGACATGCGGTCGCCCGATGAAGCGTACGCGTACGTAACCGAGCTGAAGCAGATGCTGCAATACATCGGGGTATCGGATTGCGACATGGAGAAGGGGCAACTGCGCTGCGATGCAAACGTTTCGGTACGGTTGCGGGGCGCGGAACAATTCGGCACGAAAGCGGAGGTTAAGAATCTTAATTCGTTTCGCTTCCTGAAAATGGCGCTGGAGCATGAGATCGAGCGGCAAGTGGAGTTGATCGAATCCGGCGGAAAAGTAATGCAGGAGACGCGGCTCTACAACGCAGAAACGGGACAAACTGTGGGAATGCGCAGCAAGGAGCATGCGCATGACTACCGCTACTTCCCCGAGCCGGACCTGGTGCCGCTGCGCGTGAGCGAGCACTGGCTGCACGAAGTACAAAACCGATTGCCCGAACTGCCGGCGGACCGGCGCGAGCGATTTGTGAATGCATACGGATTGCGCGAATACGATGCGCAGGTGCTGACACTAACGCGAGACACGGGAGATTACTTCGAGGAAGCGATAAAGGTGAGCGCGGATGCGCGGGCGACCGCGAACTGGGTGGTCGGGGATTTGATGGCGCTGCTCAAGGCGGCTGGAAAGGAGATCGCGGACTCGCCGGTTCGGGCGCAGGAATTGGGCGAGATGGTCGGTCTCATCAATAAAGGCGAGCTTTCCGGAAAATTGGCAAAAGAGATTCTGCCGAAGATGTTTGAAAGCGGCGAACCGGCAGCGGCCATCATGGAACGCGAAGGCCTGAAGCAAATCTCGGACGCCGGCGCGCTCGAAACAATTGTGGATGAAGTGCTCGCCGGAAATCCCAAGCAGGTCGAGCAGTACAAGAGCGGCAAGACGGCCGTGATGGGTTTCCTGGTCGGGCAGGTGATGAAAGCGAGCCGGGGCCAAGCGAACCCGGCGGCCGTGAATGAGACGTTGAAGAAGAAGCTTGTATAGCGGCGCCGGGCGACGCGGAATCGAGCAGCCGCTCAGAGCTCGGCTTCGACTTCGATTTCGATCAGCATCCGGGGATCGATCAGCGCCCGGATTTCGATCATGGTGGCACACGGACGGATCTCGCCGAAGAACTCGCGATGTGCGCGTCCATATTCCTGCCACTGGCCGATGTCGGTGACGAACATGCGGGTGCGCACGACATTCGCGAGCGTCGCGCCGGCTTGCTTCAGCGCGCGTTCAATGTTGCGAATAGCCTGAACGGTCTGAGCATAGGCGTCGTTCAACCCGACAATGTCTCCGCTTTCGGCGGTAGCGGTTGTGCCTGTGAGATAGATTCGGCTGCCGACGCGAACGGCGCGGCTATAGCCGACGAGATCTTCCCATTTGCCGCCTGAGGAGATGTTTTGCCGGTCCTGAGTCATGCCGGGTGAACTATGCCTCGTGCCGCTTCAAAAACCAATTTTGTGCGCACACTGGTTTTCTTCCGGGCTGCTGCTTCGGGCGCGTGTAGTTACCGTCGGAGTGCATGATCCGCACTTCGCATCCGTCTTCCAGATACTTCGCGAGAATTTTGTCGTGCAGGCGCCGCACCAGCTTGCGCTCTTCCACCGGAAATAGAACCTCTACGCGACGGTTCAGGTTGCGCGGCATGAGATCGGCGCTTCCGACGAAGACTCGTTCGTCACCGCCGTTGTGGAAGTAATAAATACGGCTATGTTCGAGGAAGCGGCCCACAATGCTTCTCACCCGAATGGTCTCGCTGACACCTGGGACGCCGGGCCGCAGCGAGCAGACGCCACGCACAATGAGGTCAATTTCCACCCCCGCCTGCGAGGCCTCATAGAGCAAGCGGATCATGCCGGCGTCTTCGAGCGCATTCATCTTGAAAATGAGGTGCCCATCGCCGTGCTCGCGATGACGCTCGATCTCCTGGTGGATCAGGCGCTCCAGACCTGTGCGCAGGCTGTGTGGGGCGACCAATAATTTGCGATAGGATTTCTTCGCGGAATAGCCGGTGAGATGGTTGAATAGATCGCTCACATCGGCGCCGATTTCTTCATTCACGGTGAACAATCCGAGATCGGTGTAGACGCGAGCGGTCACCGGATTGTAATTGCCGGTGCCCAGGTGGATGTAGCGGCGAATGGCCTCGCCTTCGCGGCGCACAACCATGGCCATCTTCGCGTGCACTTTCACCCCGGGCAGCCCATAGACCACGTGCACGCCCTCGTGCTCGAGCTTTTGCGCCCACTCGATGTTGCTCTCTTCGTCAAAGCGCGCCTTCAGCTCCACCAACACCGCCACTTGTTTGCCGTTCTGGCTGGCATCGAGAAGCGCTTCCACAATGGGCGAGTTGCGGCCCACCCGGTACAGCGTCATCTTGATGGCCAAGACGTCCGGATCTTCCGCGGCGGCGCGAAGAAAATCCACGACGGGCTGGAAAGATTCAAACGGATGGTGCAGAAGAATGTCGGATTCCTGTATCGCGGCGAAAATCTCAGTTCCGGAAGCTTTTGCGAAGCCTTTCGGAGTGGAGGGAATAAAGGGTTCGTCCTTGAGCGCGGGACGGTCGATGGTCAACAGCGCGCGGACACGGCTGAGATCGATAGGTCCGTCAATCCGGTAAACGTCGTTGTGATCGAGCTCGAGATTACTGGTGAGCAAATCGACAAGTCTCTGCGGGATGCCGGTGTTCACCTGCAGGCGCACGGCGTCGCGAAATCTGCGCCGCCATACGGCTTCCTGCACGCTTTCGAGCAGGTCGTCGGTTTCGAGCTCCTGAATGGTAAGCTCCGCATCGCGCGTGACGTGGAACAGGTCGGCCTCGAGAATCTCCATCTCCGGAAACAGCAAGCGGAGATTCGCGATGATGACTTGCTCCAGCCATATGAACGCAAGCTCGCCCGCCCGCGAAGGAATGGGAACCAGCTGCGGCAACGAATCGGGCACTTTGATACGGGCGAAGCGCTCCTGTCCGTCGCCGTTGCTGACGATTGCCGCGACATTCAAGCTCAGATTCGAGATATGCGGGAACGGCCGGCCCTGGTCGACGGCGAGAGGGAGTCAAGACCGGGTAGACGACGCGCCGAAAATAATCATCGGCGGCGGTTTTCTGTTGCGCATTCAACTCGTCGAGTTCGAGGATCTGAATGTCGGCGTCGCGCAGCTCGGGCATCAGCTCTTCGCGCCAGAGGCGATAGATCTCGGCAACGATGCTTGTGACTTCGTGGCGGATCAGCTCGAGCTGCTCGCTCGGCGATCTGCCGTCCATGCTGATCTCAGTGGTCCGGGTCTCAATCTGCTGCCAGAGGCCGGCCACGCGAACCATGAAGAATTCGTCGATATTCGACCCGAGAATGGACACGAACTTCACGCGTTCGAGCAGAGGCGTAGCGCGATCTTCGGCCTCTTCCAACACGCGCCGCTGAAACGTGAGCAGGCTTAGGTGTGGATTGAGGTAAAGATCGGGCGCATCCAGCCGGCGGGCGGGTAGTGCAATGCGTGCCGCGGACGGCGGGTCGTCTCCGGGGAGACCGGGCGGTTCTCATACCGAGGAAAGTCGTTTCGAAGGTCTCCTAATACTGTAAAGCCTCGTGGGACCGGTGTCGCTATATCCGGAAGCTGCATTGCGCCGAGCGCTAGTAAAACCCCGCATGCATCGCAGTAAAGTTGACCAAATCCGCGCCACATTGTTACGATGCAAAGGCGGGGTGGAGCAGTCAGGTAGCTCGTTGGGCTCATAACCCAAAGGTCGCAAGTTCAAATCTTGCCCCCGCAACCAACCGAATTGCGTCGACGGCTGCGTTAGAAGAAAGGGGACTACGCTGTCCTTTCCAGCAACATTGTCCCAGTCCGAGCCGAATCCATCATAATCTTCGATAATTCTAGATGGACTTTGACAGAACTGCGCGCTAATACGCTCTATGTTTCGACATGTTGGGCACTCGACAGCGAAGGAGCGTGGTCCAACTGGCGCGGCTTTGTCGGAAACACCTTCGTCGCCCGTTTCTTGCTCTGACATAAAAAAGTCAGACAGACATCGCGAATGTTTCTTCCGCTTCGCTCAAGCCGCTTTGCGGAACCCCAGGTTGGTGCGATAGCTGCCGATGAATGAATGATGACCTTCCTTGATCGGCAGCACGCCGTGATAGCGCAGGCTTTTATGTCGCGTCGTGGAAAATGATGCCAAGCGTGTGACGATGTCCCGACCGGATGCGGCTCACGCCGTGACGCAGATTCCCGCGATAGGTACCGCGTGTACCCGCCACCGGCCGATGACGAACCGCAAAAATAACGCCGTCGCCCTGACGCAGCGGCACCAGCATCGGACGGGTCTGCATGCGAGGTCGCTGTTCCGTCATGATGAACTCTCCGCCCGTGAAGTCCGCGCCAGGTTCCGACAAAAGAATGGCAAGCTGAAGCGGGAAGACATGCTCGCCATAGACGTCCTGATGCAGGCAGTTGTAGTCGTCGACTCCGTATTGAAGGAGAAGCGGCGTCGGACGACACTGGCCGGCTTTGTGGCAACGCGCAATGAACTCGGCGTGCCTCTCAGGAAACTGCACATCAATTCTCATCGCTTGGTTCCAGCGATTGGCAACCGGAACCAGATGCGGATAAACCGCAGTACGGAGATCGGCCAGAAGGTCAGGCAGCGGATAACTGAAATATTTGTATTCCCCGCGCCCGAAGCCGTGCCGCCCCATGATGACATGACTGCGGAAAACTTTATCTTCCCGGTAAAAACTCGCGATAGCCCGACACTCCTCTGGAGAAAAAAGATTTTCAACCAGGGCGTTACCCTGCGAATCGAGGTCCTGTGACACGCGTGTCCAATCGACGGCGTTGGCACGGTCCTTTGTTGCGCCGGTTGGCGAAGTCGCGAGTGTTTCCAACTTCGCTGCTGCGCTCATGCCCGCCCCTCTCGCTCAAGCAGAGTGCGTTTACGATCGACGCCCCAGCGATAGCCCGATAAACTCCCATCGCGGGCCACAACGGAGGCCCAGCGGGGATCACTTTCGATTGCGGACGCGCGCTGAATGCTTTTCGCCGGAGTGCTCATATTTCCCTCCAAGAAGTCGTCCTACGATCCGAATTTAGCAGCGCCTGTCGCCTCTGGCACTCCGGTTCTTGCTGTCAAATTCGATAATTTGCATCACGTCGTCCAAGTTAATCCAGACAAGCGACGCTTGACCGATGCCGTCTCTTCCGGCACATGAACCTCGGAGCGCTGGCCGGGAGATGACGGAATACCTCGACACCGAACTGCTAACCGTGGCTTTGGGCGATCCGGTCACGACTTCGGCGACAGGTGCCGCTACTGATTAGTCGATTGCCTCTTCAGCAGAAAATCGGGCAGTTCGTCAGCGCTAGGTCCCCAACTTGCCGGGACTGCCACGTTGAGCAGCCGCAAGTAGACACTGAATTGGCCGCGGTGCTGATACCAGTGATTGAGCATGATGTCCCGCAGGAACTGCGCCCGGGGGATGGCCAGGAGTTCTCGATCGCCTTGCATCAGATGCCAGGTCTCCTGCATGCCGGCATCGTCGAACCGTGGTAACACGCTTTTGACCGTGGCGATGCTCTCCTCGAATGCATTGAGGATTTCCCGAAGGTCGGATGGTTGGGGCACGATGTTGAAATCGGGCGCTTGCGCCGGGTTCTGCTGCACGAACCGGACAATGCCTCCCGGCACGCGCGCGATATGCAAAGCGAGCTGCCCAGCCGACATTGATTTCTCGTGAGGCGTCCAGGACAACTTATCGTCCGGCAAAGTTCAAGAAACTTACGAGTGATGGGGGCCTGCGTTTCAAACTCTGCGAACATCGATTCTGCTAGTGACATAGGTTATTCTCCTTTTGTTTACGTCGAACTATCTAGTTGCTCTGCGGGGGGCGCGCCCTTGACGCTCTGCGGCTTGTTGGATTCGTGTTAGAAGGGCGCCCCATCCTCCGCCAACTTTTTGCAGATGGTCTTGCGATATCTGGCCGATTGCCCGGTGCGCGAACTGCAGGCGCGTCACACTGTTTTCTTCCGACAGCCGGAACTGCACGTTGGAGATGGCCGCATACGACATAAACAACGGTCCGCAGATTTCCAGCAGCGTCGGGGGGTTGATGGCCTGCACGTGGCCCCAAAAGTGGCCCGTGTTGTTGCCCAGATCGCGGAACCAGCGCCCGCCCGGCCACGGTTCCAGCTTCATGGATAGGGACGACCCATCCGGATGCTGGTTGAGCGGTCCCATCTGTTCGAGGATGGTCTCAAACACGACATCCATGGGTGCTGCGATTTGCTCGTCCTTGATAACTTCGAGCGTTTGAACTGTTTCTTCTGTCAGCATGATCATTTCTCCTTATCATTGGTTGATTGGCTCTCGCGAGCGATTCGGTCCATCATTTTGCGCTCGGCCCGCTCCTTGATCTGGTCGATCTGGCGCGTCCAGTAACGCTCATACGTCTTTACCCAGTCGTGTACCGGTTTCAGCTCCTTCGGGTTGAGTCGATACAGCCGAAGCTGGCCCTGCTTCGTCACGGACACGACCCCTACCTTGAGAAGCACACGGAGGTGCTTCGACACCCCCGGCTGCGGCATTTGCAACGCTCGGACGACGTCACCTACAGCGTGACCCTCGCCGTCGACGAGGACGGCCAGGATTGCGCGGCGCCGGGGCTCGGCGATCGCGTTGAAGATGTCGGCAGTTGTCGCGGCTCGCGGCACGACTGAATTATATTCCCATATAGGAATATGTCAAGCCCTGAAATAATTCGATTCGCGGAGCGGTTGGAGTTGGTGTGGCCTGCAGGCTATGAGGGCCGGGCGGATAGACGGCGGATTCCGAGTGAGCCAGCACAAGTGTCGATGTCGAAGGTGTCGGCATCGCCCAGCCATCCGACAATTCGATCGGGACGAATGATTGCCACAAAGCGATCGCGACCGAAGAACTTCGCAAGTTCCGCCACGTCTCCGTCCAGCAGAGGAAGTTTAAGAGCAGACGCCAATTCTTTTGCGATGCCTTCATAAGCTGCATGGAGAATCACAGCGCTGCATTGATTGCCGAGCAATCTGTGACCGTTGCTGCCGATGACATCGGGGATTCGCGAGCCGACCGGCGATTTATCGGATTTCAGCAGGGCAGAGCGGCCGTAGCTCACGTCCAGCATCGACACGCGTCGGGTGATGGCGTGCGCTGAGCCGCCTACATTGAACAGCTTGACGCCCCACCACACCAGCCGCTCGCGCACAAACGTAGGCGCGCTCTCAAAACGCTCCATCAGGTTCGTTGTCGGCTGAACAGAGTGCTCAACGTATCCGCGGCGTTCGTCGGCGTGGGAGTCAAGCAGCGCGTCGACGTCGGCCTCAGGCCAGAATTCTGTCTGGTCCTTGTCGGGCGGCATCCGCACGTCCGCCAGCAGAGCGCGGGTCGGATAGGTCTTCCCTTCAAGCTCCAATCCGAGCGTCTCTCGCACAATGCTATGGGCTCCGTCGGCTCCGACGAGGAAACAACCATGAAGTTCTTGCTCGCGTTGAGGCGATCGCACCCGCAGCTTGATCCCGTGCGAATCCTCCTCAAAGCCCAAGACCTCTGTGTCGAAGCGGACATCTCCGATTCCCGTCGAGGTAACAGCCTGCAAAAGAAGGCTCTCCGTGCGATCTTGAGAGAGCGCGAGGGCAAAAGGCGTAGGGGTATCGTCCCGTAAGATCAATGAAGTCGAAATGCACGATCTGCTTGCCTTGTGGCGCGAGCCGCAGGCGAATGTGCGATATGCGGTTACCCTCCTCTAGAAAACGGTCGAGCACACCCCATTGCGAGAAGATCTCCAATGTCCGCGGAAGGATGAGAGTCGCGCGGGAATGCGGATCGAGTTGCGGTTTGCGTTCCAGCACGACGCTCCCTACCCCGGAACGCGCCAGCCCCAAGGCCAATGAGAGGCAGTTGGACCCGCGCCAACGATCAGGACGGGGCGGGAAGTGCCTAAATCAGAACGAACGTTCGCCATAAATCAACATAACACTTCCGCTCTTCCCTTTACAAGAACAAACGCTCATTCTGATATGTATGGCGGTGCAATCCAAGACCACAAAAGGGTCTGCCCGGCGGTTACAGATCCTTAGTGTCGCGCGAGAATGCTTCCTGCGAGACGGCTTTCATGCCACGTCAATGCAGGATCTGCTGCGCGCAACGGGGCTGTCTGCCGGGGCGTTTTACCGTTATTTCCCGAGCAAAGAGTCCATCGTCGTCGCCCTCGCGATGGTCGCTCTCAGTGAGATATCCTCTGGGCTCGACGCTGAAAGCGCGGCGGATCCTCCGCCACTACGCGACGTGCTTTGCCGAGTGATTCACGCTATGGAGCGGCTCGATATTCGTCATGGCACGCCGCGGATAGCAGTGCAGCTCTGGGGGGAGGCCCAGCGCAACCCCGAACTGTTGAAAGTGATGACCGAGGCTTTCAGTTCCGTTGTCGATTGGTTTGAAGGCGTGGTCGCGGCACAGCAAGCGCACGGCAATTTGCCGTCCGCCTCCGCTAGGAACATGGCGAGAGCCCTTGCGGGAGTTGTTCATGGCTTCTGGGTGCAGCGGGCGCTGTTCGGCACCCATGCGGCAGATTATTGCGACGGGCTGGCGATTGGATACGGCTAGGTTTCGAATCTATCGGCGAAGATCAGGAGCGCGAGACGCGATTCTCTTTTTTCGTTAAGTTCTCGCGCGCCACTTCGCCGCGCAACACGGAACGGGCGCGAGACAGGCGAACCCGGATCGCCAAGGGCGTAGTGTTATAAGCCCGCGCGATCTCTTCGGCTGAATATCCCCAAAAATAGAAACATTCGAGGATGTGACGGTAGGTCTTCGTGCAGCTGAGCAGATCGTTCACCAAAGACGCCGTGCCCTGGGCTGAAGTTTGAAACCCGTCAGCCATTTCAAGTTGCTGTTCGCGGCCGTACTGACGGAGCCAACTGCGAAAGGCATTGATCGCAATCGTGTTTACCCATTGGGGAAGGCGGTTGGGGTGCCGCAGGTCGCCTCTTCGCTCCCAGGCTCGAGCCCAGGCGCGTTGGGCAAATTCCTGCGCAACTTCGCTGTTGAGACCGCGCGAGGAAAGCACGCGCACTGTGCTGCCATAATGCCGCTCATAGGCATTGGCAAAATCCGCCGAGTTGATAGTGATGCTGTCCTGAAGTGGACGGGCCGAGTATCCCACTAGTTCAATTTTTGCGCCGTAGTGGAAATTAGGCCGTGTCTTTTGTCACGAATAGGAGTAAGTGCTATTACGGGTTTTGATTACTGGCTGACGACTCATGAGTAAGAGCCGAGTATCTGGCGTAGACAAGTAACAATTCCGCGTGCCCTGCGTCTTCGGAAGGAGTTTGCGAAACGGGTTTTAGCATGAGACTCGATCCTGAGACACTAGTAAGTAATTTGGTGTTGGCTATACCGACCTCCGTGGTCGTGTTCGACAAATTCGGGGTCTCGCTCGAGGGCAACGACGATAAAACGTTGCAGCAGGTATGCAGGGATCGCGGCATTCAATTCGACGCGTTCCTGCGTGCAATGGACGAGATCGACTGGAGCGAAGAATCGCAGGCCAGATCGTAACGCGAGCGATCAGGCTATTTCGGAAGAAAGCTCCGAAATCAGGTGCGGCGGACCGGCATCGGGCTTAGCGCCGGCGAATGCGCTGAGTGCGCGCATGTCGGGCACCGTCACCAGCCTTCTGCCCTGCATCTGAATCAAGCCGGATTTGTGAAGATGGGCGAACGCACGCGACACTACTTCGCGCGTTGAGCCTAGGCGGCTCGCGATCTGGGTGCGCGTGAGTCTGAGTTCGACGACACAACCGTCTCCGACGCGAACGCCTCGCTCTCGCGCCGCGGTAAGGAGATGCTCGGCGACGCGCTGCTCGACATTTCTAAGCGCCAGAGTTTCGACCAGCTCGGCGAGATGGCGCACTTTATGAGCAAGCACCCTGGCGAGATTCCACAGTAATTCGGTGTGCTCACGGCAAAGCTCATGCATATGGCTCTTTTCAATACAGAGCACCTGCGCGCGCGTATCCGCGATCATAGTGTTGAAAAAGTTGCCCCCGTTGAACACTGGAACGGCAGCAAGAACAGCGCCGGCGCGTTCCGTAGAGAGTACTTGCTCGCGGCCTCCGAGGTTCTGGCGGATGGATCGAAGCTCGCCCACCGCGATGACATACAGTCCGAGCGCCTCTTCGTTTTCCGAAAAAAGCACCTGACCGGAACTGAGCTGCCGAGTGGTCGCGCATCCGGCAATCTTTCTTAGAAGATCGTCACTCAATTTTCCGAAGAGTTCCGTTTTCCGCAGTGCGGCGATCTTATCGACCATCATTTGGGGCCTGCTCCAGGACGTACCCGATCAGCTTAGATCCTATTTTCCGGTTAAATGTTCCGGGTCAAATAACTGCATCGCGAAGTGGTGGATCAATACTCCGATTCGGCGAAGCGGGCGTCCAGAAGATCCAACTCGCGCTCAAGTAACCTGAGCACTTCGTCATGTATTTTGTTTTCGTCGCGAAGCTTCAGGACAACGGAGCGTTCGACGGCACGAAGCTGCTGGGCGAGAGAGTCGCGGCGGTCCAGGTCCTCTTCGTTCGGCTGGCCACCTCCCGTTAAGCGCCCGTCGAGAAGGGCGAGACGGCGGCGGTAATAGCGTTCGAGCTGCTCGCGAATTTCAAGTTGGTCGCGTGCGCTGTCCTGGCCGCTGTGTTCGAGTGATGCAAGAGCCGCCGCGATCATGTCACGGCGGGCCAGTTCTTCTTCGCCGCGAATCCCTGAAACTCCGGTCAAGCCAAGCCGCCGGATCAGCGTAGGGAGGCTGAGCCCCTGGAGCACGAGAGTGGCAAAAATCACGCAAAACGTGAGGAAAATGACGAGATTTCTCTGTGGGAACGGTGCTCCACTGTTCAGCCTTTCGGGCAAAGCAATGGCGGCCGCAAGCGCAAGTACACCGCGCATGCCCGACCATCCGATGATGAAAATTCCGGCTGACGAAAATGTGTCGACGCGCTGCAGATGCAGCTGGCGGCGGATCTGAGAAGAGATCCAGGCGCCCGGATAAACCCATATCAATCGCAACAGGATAACGACCAGACTAAATAGCGCACCATCGATCACCAGCGCTCGCAAGCTGAATCCTTGGATGGCAGACAGGATAGACGGCAATTGCAACCCGAGCACGAGAAACACGATTCCGTTCAGCATGAAATCCAGGGTGTTCCAGACAGCGGAAGATTCGATGCGCGCATGCAAGGAGAAGAATCCAGAGCTTCGCCTGCCTAGATAGAGTCCGCAGGCGAGGGTGGCCATGACACCTGAGCAGTGAGCCCCTTCAGCGGCCAAATAGGCGACGTATGGTGTGACGAGGCTGATGGTGATTTCGATAGGCGCGTCGCTGATTCGACGCTGGACATGATGGATCAGGATTCCTACGAGCAATCCGATCACGACCCCTACGAAGATGAGGTAGAGCAGTTCGCCGACACCGACGATGAAAGATGGCGTGACGCCGGTTACGACGAGCGCAGCGGTGAACTTGAGAGCAACGAGCCCGCTTCCGTCGTTGACCAGGCTCTCTGCCTCAAGCAGGTCCGTGATTTTACGAGGGATGCCGAGGCGCCTAGCGGTAGCGGTGGCGGAGATGGGATCGGTGGTGGCGACAACGGCGCCGAGGACCAGCCCGAGTTTCCAATCGAAGCCGGGCAGCATCCAGTGCGTGAACGCCGCGACGCCGTAGATGGTGAAGCCGACCAGACCGAAGGCCAGCATGAAAATGCTGACCAGGTTATTGCGGAATTCGCGCCAGGAGGTGTGAAAGGCCGCGGAAAAAAGCAGCGGAGGCAAGATCATAAAAAAGACTACATTCGGGTCGAGTGACACGCGAGGCGCTTGGGGAACCAAACTCAGGCACAGGCCGCCGATCACGAGAACGATGGGATACGGGATGGCGAGTCGCTTAGCTAAGAACGCAAGCGCTGCGACGAGCAGAAGCAACGCGAGCAGAATGAGCTCGACGTGATTGATGCCGACCACTTGTATAGGCGCTCTCGACGAACAAGATAGCGCACGAACTCACGTCGATCAGATTAGGAGATTGTGCGTGCCGCCCATGGAACCGCCTTCCGCCATGGGACGCTTGAAACATGGAACCCGGTGAGAGTTCGCTGGTGCGGCGATTCAGCGTAAAGCGAATCGGCAAGACTGAGGCCGAGCGCGTGGTGGACACAGTAGCGGCGGAAGAGCCGCTCGAAATTCGGGTGAGCTATTGGTTCAAGGATGCCCGCATCGCCGACAGCCTGGCGCTGACGATGCGCACGCCCGGTCACGATCGCGAGCTTGCGGCAGGTTTTCTGTTTTCGGAAGGAATTGTTCGCGAGCGGGAACATATCTTGGAGCTGCGCCCGCTCGGAAGCGAACCCTCGAACGAAATCGTTGCGGAGCTTTCTAAAGATGTTGAGATCGAGAGTTGGCGCTTAGCGCGAAACACCTTTGTAAACTCCAGTTGCGGGGTGTGCGGGAAACGGAGCCGGGATGCGATTCGACAGCCAATAACCGATCGCAGCATGGATAGTTTCCGCGTAGGCGCTGCGCTGGTCGCAAAGGTGCCGGGGCTGGTTCGTGACCAACAGCGGGGCTTCGCGAAAACGGGTGGGCTGCACGCCGCCGCTTTGGTCAATACAGCGGGAGTTGTCGAAAAGGTCTTCGAAGATATCGGCCGCCACAACGCACTCGACAAGCTAATCGGCTGGTGCGCGCTGAACGACCGCGTTCCGCTGGCTGAGAGCGTTTTGTTTATGAGCAGCCGGAGCAGCTTCGAACTGGTACAAAAGACCGTGATGGCGGGGGCGCCGGTGCTCGCCACCGTAGGAGGTCCTTCCAGCCTCGCCATCGAAACCGCGCGGGAGTACGGAGTGACGCTGCTTGGCTTTGTACGCGACGAGCGGTTCAACATCTATTCGGGCGAGTGGCGGATAGACTCGTAGTAGATGAAGCTGCGCTTCCGGAACAATAGTCTTCGCCTGCGTGTGAACCAGCGTGAGGTGGAGGGTCTGGCAGCGGGCGTGACTGTCGAGGAAGAGGTTCATTTCCCCGGGAACGCGCGCATGATGTACGTTCTGGAGCCTTCTGTGGGTGCCATTCCCGAAGCGTCTTTTCGTCACGGCGTCATCCGTATAGCCGCTCCACAAGAGCAAGTGCGCGATTGGGCGAACAGCGATTCCCTGGGCATCTATTTCGACCTGCCCGCAAACGGCGCCCCGCTCCGCGTAGCGATTGAAAAGGATCTGGAATGCGTGGATGGACCGGCAGAGGACCGCGATCCCCATGCCTTTCCTAGGGGTATACGCAAGAATTGCTGAAGCGTTGGTAAATTACACTACTCCCGACCGTGCTAGAGGTTCGAGTGCGGCCCTGTACACCATCTAAGTAGTTGAGTTACGGTGCTTAAGCGTTTGGAACCAACGTTGCTGCGGGTCAAGACCGGAGGAACGGGCTTGAACGCACCGAAAAACGTCAAGTTGTGTGGAAGCGTTTTGGCCTCACTTCTTTTCATTCTTGTGTTGCCCTCCCTGTCCGCGCAGCCTAGTGACTTATCAAGCTCGGCGGAAATCGTCCATAAGTCCATCGCTGTGAACACCGCCGATTGGAAAGCGCAGCCCGATTACGCATATCGCGAGCTCGACATGAAGAGCAAGATCGATTTGAGCGGAACAACCCGTACGGAGGCGTCGAGGACGTACGAAGTAACGATGATCGAGGGCTCTCCTTACGACCGATTGATCGCGATTCGCAACGAACCCCTGAGCCGCGCGAAAGAACAGCAGGAACGGACGAAGCTGAATAACGAAATTCAGCGACGTCAGGCCGAATCGGGGCGCGAAAGACAGGCGCGCACGGAGAAGTATCAGAATGAGCGGTCGGAAGAGCACATGTTGATGCAGCAGATGGTCGCCGCCTTTACTTTCCGAATAGCCGGCGAGCAACGGATCGAAGCCACCGATTGTTACGTACTGGATGCGATTCCGAATCCGGACTATCGCCCGGCGGTTGAACGCGCGAGAGTGCTTACAGGGATGAAAGGGCGGCTCTGGATCGATAAGGCTCGCTATCACTGGGTGAAAGTGCAGGCGGAAGTCACCAGCCCAGTCGCATTTGGCCTTTTCATCGCGAAGGTGAAACCGGGGACAAGCTTTGAGCTTCAGCAAGCTCCGGTTGGAGATGTGTGGCTGCCGAAGTGTTTCCTTGAGACGGTGAATGCGACTGTTTTAGGTTTTTACGGGATGCGCAGCAGGGAAGAAGAGCACTACTCGGACTACCACCAGAACATGCTCAACGCTCGACGCTAGGCGAATTGACCCTACCGGCCGATCGAGCTTACTGGCGATCGATGTCGCGGTGAGTTTCCTTCACAGCGAAGCCTGCCTTCTTGAGCCGTTTGCGAATCTCGTGCGCGATCAAAACCGAGCGATGGTGTCCACCCGTGCAGCCGAACGAGATCGTCAGGTAGCTTTTGCCTTCGCGTATGTAATGCGGAAGAAGGTAAATGAGCAATTCCGAGATGCGGTTGATGAACTCGTTGGTTTGCGGAAATGAACGGATGTAGCGGGCGACGCTCGGATGTCTTCCGGTCAGAGGCTTGAATTCCGGAATGTAATTCGGATTCGGCAGAAATCGCACATCGAAGACGAGATCGCTATCGGCAGGCACTCCATAGCGAAATCCAAAGCTGTTTACGTAGACGACGATCTTCGCGGCGTCTTGCGTATCTTGGAATTTTTCCGAGATGAACCTGCGAAGTTCGTGCACATTCAGCTTCGACGTATCGATATACAGGTCGGTGAGAGCGCGAATTGCGGCGAGCCGCTCGCGTTCCTCGCGAAGGCTCGTCAAAACGGTCGATTCGGAACCCAGCGGGTGAGGCCGCCGCGTTTCGCTAAAGCGCCGCTGCAGCACTTCGTCCTCCGAATCCAGAAACACGAGCGTTGCATTGAGGTGCTTCTTGAGATCCCGATACATCTTCGGAAACTGGTTGAGCGCTTCGCCTTCGCGAATGTCAATGATCAGCGCGGCGCGTTTTCGGCTTTTGGAGTCGCGCGTGAGATCGGCGAACTTTGGGACCAAGGCGATGGGAAGATTGTCGACCGCATAGAAGCCGAGATCTTCAAAGGCCTTGAGTGCGGTCAGCTTCCCCGAACCGCTGGTGCCGGTAATAATGACGAGATCGGCTAGCGGGCGTGATTCGGTGGAGGCTGGCTTGGTGGAGGCCGGTTCGGTCGAGGCTGCCGCACCGGTGTCCTCTTTTTTCCCTCTCGGCATAAATTGCTAGGAAGCCCGCGTTGGCGCAGGCTAGGAACGAAGGTACCAGTGTAGCTAGAAGAATCTTTACGATTCGATCAGATCGAAGTTGCCATCGGGACGGCGAAAGAGCACGGAGAGGCAATCGCGAGCGGCATCGCGATAGACGACGTAATCGCCGTCTTTTTCCAGTTCGAGCATGGCTTCCTCGAGAGTCATCGGCTTGCGGCCTTCGGTATAGTTCACGCGAAAAACTTTCGGCTTGCGGCGGGCCCCATTGCGAGAAGACTTCGCCGCGGGTTCGACAGGCGTATTCTCTTGAGGAAGCGCGTTGTTGTCCCAGCCTTCTTTGCTGGAGCGAACGCCTTTGGCGTCGCGGTGGGTATCGCGCCATCGCGCACGCATTTTGAGGAGTTGCTTCTCCAGTTTCTCTATGGCGTGATTAACGGCGGTAGGAAGATCGGCGTCCGCGCCGTCACCGACCAGCCCATGATCGTAAAGCGTCATCACGATCTCCACTTTATGGAGGCGACGCTCCAGTTGATGCGTGAGATGGATCTCGCGTTCGCCGCGTTGCTCGACGAACTTGCCCAGCTTGTTGAGTTTCGCGGTGACCTTCTGCTCCAATTCGGGGGTGAATTCTTTGGTCTTACCGGAATAGATGAGCTTCATAAACTCCTCTAAAATGCGGCCGCGAACAAAATGCGCGGCGCGCGGAGGTCCTGCTTATTAGGCGCGTATTCGACGTTGATGTGTCGATGGAATTTTCATGTCTTCCCGGTACTTCGCGACCGTACGCCGGGTAACTTGGATGCCTTCCGCCTGCAAGCGCGCGGTGATCTGTTCGTCGGTGAGCGGATGGGCCGAATTTTCATCCTCGATCATCTTTTTCACCCGCCGCTTCACGATGAGCAGCGGAGTAGCGCTTCCAGATGGTCCCTGAACCGCTTCGGAGAAGAAGTACCGGAGCTCGAAGACGCCCTGAGGCGTATGCGCGTACTTGTTGGCCACGGCCCGGCTGACGGTGGAAGGATGCACCCCGATCTCTTCCGCCACCTCTTTAATCATCATGGGCTTCAACTGGTCGATGCCCAGTTCGAGGAACTCCGGCTGGCGGCGCACGATGGAGTGGCATACCCGCAAAATCGTCTGCTTCCGTTGTTCGATGTTCTTGATGAGTTGCAGGGCCGAGGCATACCGCTCTTTGACATAGTTGCGAATGTCGCGATTGGGCTCCTGCTCCCGATCGATCATTCGTTTGTATTCACCGTTGAGGCGAAGCTGCGGGATGTCGTCGTCATTCAGCGTGATGACGTAATCGTCGCTATCTTTCGAGATGTAGACATCGGGTTCCACCTGGCGCGCGCCCGCGCCCGAATAGCGCAAGGCCGGCGCGGGATCGAGATGACGAATGACGCTGACCGCGATCTGGACGTGCTCCATCGGCCTGCCCATCACTCTCGCCAACTGCGCGAGCTGGCGGGTTTCAAGGAGCTTCAGGTGATCGTGAACAATTTTCCACGCCACCCCCTCGCGGCACCCGCGCGCATCGAGTTGGAGCAGAAGGCATTCGCGCAGATTCGTGGCTCCGACGCCGGTGGGATCGAGAGACTGAACGGCTTTGAGACCTGCTTGCACGTCCTCGAGCGGGAGTCCTTCGGCAACCGCGATTTCTTCCAAAGGCGAGCTCAAGTAACCGCTTTCTTCCAGATTGCCGATGATGCTGTTGGCCGCTTGCCGCACACGTTCGGGCAAAACCATGACGCTGAGCTGGCTGTTGAGGTGGTCGCTCAGCGTGACCGGCGAGGATAAGAAAGTTTCAAAAGAGGGCTTCTCAATCGACTCGGAAGCGGGGCTCTTAAAACCGGGATCCAGATAATCGTCGAAGAAGCTGCCGAAATCGATCTCTTCAAACGGGTCGGTTTCCGTTTTTGCGGTCTCGTCGCTACCGGCAGGCGCCGGCGCGACAACATCCGGGGCATCGGTCGACGCGCCGTCGGAGGCGAGCTCGCGATCGGACGACGAATCGAAGGATTGCGCCTCGGTTCCTTCCACCTTGTCGAGAATCGATTGATCGGCTGGGTCGGATCGACGCTCGCATTCGAGCAGCGACTGTACCTCCGCCGGAGTAAGTTCCTCGCCCGCTTCGGCGGCTTCCTCCAGCACGGGGTTTTCGGCGATTTCGTTGGTGATCATGTCTTTCAGCTCCATGCGATTGAGCTGAAGGACCGTGACCATCTGCACCAGCCCCGGCGTGAGTATCTGCTTTTGCTGGACTCCGAGATGTAGCCGTTGCGAAAGCGAACTCATTGGCTATCAGTTTAACACCGGAAAGGGATATGCCGGATAAGGAAAATCGTGGATTTCCAGCCATTTTAGGGGGATATACCGAAGAAAAAGCTAGCTTACGAGTGCGGGTGGGAAGTAGAAATTCTCCCCCAGATAAATTCGCTTAACTTCCGGGTCATTGCCCAGCGATTCGGGCGAGCCGGCGCGGAAAATGCGCCCGCTACTGATGATGTAAGCGCGATCGGTGACCGCCAGCGTCTCGCGGACGTTGTGATCGGTCACGAGAATACCGATGCCTCTATGCTTCAGGTCCGCGATAATTCGCTGTAATTCGAGCACCTGAATGGGGTCGATTCCGGAAAAGGGTTCGTCGAGCAGAATGAAATCCGGCTGCAAAACGAGCGAACGGGCGATCTCGACGCGACGCCGCTCGCCGCCCGATAACATGTAGCCTTTGCTGTGACGCACCGTGTCAAGGCCGAGATCGTTGATCAGGTTGTGCATGCGCTCGCGGCGTTTACGCGCACCGAGCGGCAAGGTCTGAAGAATGGCCATCAAATTGTCTTCGACACTGAGCTTGCGAAAGACTGATGGCTCTTGCGGCAGATAGCTGACCCCGCGGCGCGCGCGCAGGTACATGGGCAAATCGGTGATCGGCTGGCCGTCGAGCAGCACTGCGCCCGATTCCGGACTGACCAGCCCCACAATGATGTAGAACGAAGTCGTTTTGCCGGCGCCATTCGGCCCGAGTAAGCCGACCACTTCGCCCTGCTCTACCCGTACCGTGACGTTATCGACGACTTTGCGCCCGTTGTAAGACTTTGCAATCTCCACGGTCTGCAGAGTCCTGGTCCGTTGGGGAGCCATCACTGCCCTTCAGTTCCCGCCATGTCCTATCATACGCGGTGAATGGAAGCTGCCTTTCCGCGCACCAACCGAGCCCGAGCCGCGCTCTTTGTGGTCGTAGTTGCGCTGAGCTGCTTCCGTCTCGCGCACATTCATCTCCTCTGGGCGGACGAAGATTATCACCTGGCCGCGGCGATTCAAATTCTGCATGGCAAGATTCCCTACCGTGACTTCTGGTACGACAAGCCTCCGCTGAGTGCACTGTATTACCTGCTGATCGGCGGTTATTCCGGCTGGCCTTTGCGTGTTCTCGATGCCGCGTACATTCTGGCAGCTTGCTGTCTTGCCTACCGGCTCGCCCGCGTGTGGTGGGGTCCGACCGAGGGTTGGATCGCCGCTTTGCTGCTGGCATTCTTCACCACGTTTTACCTGCCCTCCGCAGTGATTCCTTTTGCAGCGGACGCACTCATGATCGTGCCTCATCTGGCGGCGGTTTATTGCGCCCAGCGCAGACTGCCCGTTTGGGCCGGCGTTTGGGCGGGTGTCGCCTTTCTCGCCAACGCGAAAGGTGTGTTCGTGCTCGCCGTATGCGTGGTTTGGCTTTGGTCCGAATGGCCGCTGCTCGCTGCGGGCTTCGCCATTCCCGCCGTCATGGGGTTAATTGCCGCCCTCGGCTCCGGAGCATGGAGCAGCTATGTCGAGCAGGTGTGGCGATGGGGCTTGCTCTACACCGAGGGCTCACCGGTGATGCATCCGGCTATGCTTGGCGTAGTTCGAACGGCCGACTGGCTGGGATTTCATATCGCGCTTGCGGCGGGCGCGGCTTTCACGTTCCTTCGCAGCGAACGCGAGGATCGCTGGAAGCTGGGCGCTTGGCTGGCACTTTCGTTCGCGGCGGTTTGCCTTGGAAGTCGCTTCGCTCCACACTATTTTCTGCAGCTGCTGCCGCCCATGATCGTCGCGGCTTCGAGAGGCTTTGCGCTGGCGCTTCGCGAGTATAGAAAAATCGCCGTGACCGTGCTCGCGATCGCGCTGTTGGTGCCGCTGATTCGCTTCGGCCCGCGCTATGCCTCGCTCGCTTACGACGATATCTTGCGGCACGAGCCGCGTTGGTCCGATGTCATCCTCGATCTCGATAGCCGCCACGCCGCGCGGCAAATTTGTTCCTTGGCGAAGCCGGGCGACACGCTGTTTGTGTGGGGCTATCGGCCAGATATTTACGTCTATACGCGAATGGTCCCAGACGGCCTGTTCTGGGATTCGCAGCCTCTTACCGGCGTGCCCGCGGACCGGCACCTCTATGCAACCACCGTGATCTACAGCGGACCGGCGGTTCACGATCGCGAACAGTTGACTCGTTCGCATCCAACCTTCCTGGTGGACGGCCTGGGCCTGCTGAATCCCAAACTGAAGCCGAGCGTGTACCCGGAACTGCGGCCGTGGCTGGCCGGTTATAGATTGGTTGAGAGGACGAAACTCTGCTTGATTTACCGGAGAATGAGATAGAGGAATATGTTGCGCCCGATCTTCTGCCTAGCAGTACTGATCACGCTGACCGGTTGCGCGTCGCGATCCGTTCGCACGCCGGCAAGCCCGTCAACCGCTAATCTGCGCGCTCCCTATCTCGATCTGCAACCTGGCTGGCGTTTGCGCGTCATCACTCCTCTGACGAAATCCGGGACCTATCGGCCGCGCATGAGGAAACAGGAGCAGAACAGCGCCACGGTAACGCTCTCTCCGGCTGACGATTTCATCGGCTACGAAACAGCCTATTATGCCCTTCGACCGAGGGGCCGAACCGGCGTGCACATTGTGTTCGCCTCTGCCGTGGACACTCAGAACGGAATCACAGCGGCTGTGGCACATCCCAGGGCGCGACTTTTCGAGCTTCCGCACGGCGCGAAGTACGTTCGGCTCCTCTATCTCAAACGAGTAAGCGAAACAGACCACGACATGGCGGTGTTGGCCTCTGATGAGCCGACTCTACTGGCTCAATTCACGACGCAGGTGCAGGCCGACCCGCATGCCTGCGAAAACTTGAGAGATACGTTCTGCTCCTGGATTCCCGCTGGAATCGCGGTTCGCGCGGAGGTTCTCGAAAACATTCATGGCCGCGAGCAATGGGCGCCTGCGCGCTAACCCGCGGAACTCTACTTCTTTTTCATCTGCGTATAGGCGAGTTGCTTCTTTTCACCTTCTACGACGAGACGGTCGTCGTCGTCGTAATAAGTGAGCTGGCGGCCTTTGGTGATTCCCTTGATGCTGTCCACCATCTGCGGCGTTCCGCCGTTCAAAATAACTTTGTTCTCTTTCGTGTAGTACTCGCAATGATTGGCCGTGCCGGTGCGCGTCCTATTCGCCGCCACAAGGTCCGAGATGGTCACATCGCCGTTTCCAAACGCGTGATCCAGTGAAGACTGGCCGCCGTTATTCCCGGTTTTCGGCGTGAGATACGCCAGCAGTTCATTCGCGCTCACGGTCATCTTCTCTCGCGTAAGTTTGACCCCGCCGGTGTAATCGGCAACGCGCGTGTCATCCCGGTAGAACAACTCCGGCGCCCGCACGATGGTGAAAATAGGAGGGCCCGAGGTGTCGCCCTGCTGCTGGTCTGCGTCGGTAGTAGTCTTCTGATCCGGCGAATTGCCGTTCGACCGGTTGTCGACCAATTCGCTGACCACGTTTCCTACCGCACGGAGCGATTGCGTGTCGCGGTCAATATCGATTTCGTTGGCCGATATGCGGTTCGCACCTTGCCACATGACCGCATGGCCTTCGTAATGAACCTTCGTATTGTTCTCGCGGGTTTGCATCTTGTCGGCTTGTGCTTGCATGGATTTCGTATCGTCAAGCATCGACGTGCCGGGCTTTTCGTTTTTATCCGGCGCGTGAGTCGAGACCACGTGGCCGCTTGCGTCCATATCGCCATTGGCTTGATTCATCACGATTACATCGGCAATCGCCGATCCCGTGTTGTCCAATACCCGCGCACTCTCCGTCAGAGTGATGCGATTGATAGCTTGCTCGAGGAAGGCCTTCTTCGCCCATGCCTTGCGCAGGCCTTCCTCATAGTGGAAGTTACCCGCCTGCTCGATGCTGGCCACCTGATTCGAATTAGGCGTGAACTTCGTGGTCATACGATCGCTCCAGGTAAGCGCGGGCGCGGGCGGCAAGGGGCGTGGTCCGACTGAAGCAGTTGTTGCGGGAGCCGCGGCGGCAGGCTTGTCCGTGTGAGTCGCGACGTTCCAGGCTAGAAAAGTCTGGACATAACTACCTTCGCCGTAGAGCACGCGCAGGTGTGAACAATCCACCAGCCGGTGCGCTTGATCGGGACGGTTCGGCAGGAATTCCAATTGGGCCTGCGAAGAGGTTCGAATCTCCTGCACTTCCTGACCGCCGGGTTTCATCTCCAGTTCAATGTGCTCGCTGCGCAGGATTCGCGTCTCGGCCAGTTGTACTCCCGGTTGCGCCAGCGGAACCGATTCCGCGACGGCATGCCCATCGGCAAGCACCAGGTGAAGATCGCTGTTGGCATGATCCTTTCCGTTCACCTGATTTGTGCTGACCGCGAATCGCAGATCGGCCTTGTTTCCCGTTAGAGTCGTGCGCGAACCGGGCTGGCTGGCGATTACTCGAGCGTTATTCTCGCCGACGATATTCACCAGATTGCCCTGCTCGTCGAACAGGCCGGTCATCTTATCGGCCGAATAGGACGTGTGCCGGTCGTCGCGGTCGTCCGTCCCGAAGGCATGCTCTCCGTCGATCTGGTGCAGCCTGCCATCGGCCAATGTCACGACCGCATTCTGTGTCTGAATGGTGGTCGTCTGGCGCTGCATCTTCGCCGTAGGCGATAAGTAGATCTTTTGCTCAGACTCTTTGTACACCAGATCATCAGTCTCGATATGCATCTTGTTTTCCCGAGGGCCGTCGCCGATCCAGTCGAGCGCAATTTTCGATTTCAGGTGCAGCACCCTGGTGTTTGGATCGTACTCACCACCAATCGCTTGGCCGTCGCCTTTGGGGAAGACAAACGACGCCGGTTGATCGGTGCTCGCTTTGCCGGTCTTGGTCTCATACGTGACGCCGGAGGTGGTAACCCGAACGCGCTTATTCACTTCGGCTTTGTTGTCGCCGTCCTGATCGGAGGGTACGCTCATCACGATCGAAACCGCGCCATCGGACTTCAACAGGCCCGTTCGCTCATCGAAGAATCCTTTGTCGCATCGCACGTAGGTGTACTTCGAAGCGTCCTTGTCATAGAGGCGCAGGGCGAGGCCGTGTATTTCGAGGGTGGAAGGATCGTGCGTGGCCTGCGCCGACTCGGCTTTCAGCTTGACGATCGGTCTGCCGGTCTGCGGATCGTCTTTGTCGTAGCGCCAGCCGTCCGGCGATTTTGCGTCATAGCCGACCGCGATTTGAGGGGCAGGAGCGAGATGCGCCCGCCGCGCTTTGTCGATCCGAACCTTCAACGTGTAGCCGACGGTGCCGGTGAGGAGAATGGCGGCGAGGGCCAGCAACACGGAAATTCGCCGCATGGTTTAGAGGGCCAACCTAACTCCAGCATAACAGGAGAGATACCGCCGCAAACAACGAAGAAAATGTGAGTCTTTGTTGCTAATATTTATGGGGTAAATCCATAACCCGCCTGTTTCCAAGGGATTACGAATACCACTTGTCACTCGCCAGGCTAGTGTGCTAAAGTCGTCCGTGGGTGATCGGGCCCACGTAACAGGCTGATCAATCAAATTTAAATCTAGGCTAGTGTTGCACACTGGAGGTTCTACTTATGGAAATTCGTCCGCTCCACGACCGTGTTCTGGTCAAACGGATTGAGGAAAGTGAAAACATGCGAGGCGGTCTCTACATCCCAGACTCCGCCAAGGAAAAGCCGCAGGAAGGCGAAGTTATCGCCGTCGGCAAAGGCAAACGAAATGATGAAGGGAAGCAGTTTCCGCTCGATGTACAGGTCGGCGATCGTATTCTTTTTGGCAAGTATTCCGGCAGCGAGGTCCCGAAACTGGGGACCACCGACTACCTGATCATGCGAGAAGACGAGATCCTGGGCGTGTTCACCAACGGTGCTTCGTCCAACGGTTCGACTAAATCAAAGTAGGAGGTAAAGAGGAAAAAATGGCTGCAAAGCAAATTGTTTATAGCGAAAATTCCCGTCAAGCGATTCTGCGCGGCGTAAATCAGCTGGCTGATGCCGTGAAAGTTACCCTCGGTCCGAAGGGCCGGAATGTGGTTCTCGAGAAGAAGTTTGGTGGGCCCACGATTACCAAAGACGGCGTGACCGTCGCAAAAGAAGTGGAGTTGAAGGATCCGCTGGAAAACATGGGCGCCCAGATGGTGCGCGAGGTTGCTTCGAAGACCTCCGACATCGCTGGTGACGGCACCACCACCGCGACCATCCTGGCGCAGGCGATATTCCGCGAAGGTGTGAAGTCGGTCGCTGCGGGCGCGAATCCGATGGCTCTCAAGCGCGGTATCGAGAAGGCTGTCGAAACAGTTGTTGAAGACGTAAAGAGATTTTCCAAACCCGTTTCGGGCGACGCCATCGCTCAGGTCGGCACCATCTCCGCGAACGGCGATGCGACTATCGGCAACATCATTGCCGAAGCGATGAAGAAGGTCGGCAAAGACGGCGTGATCACAGTCGAAGAATCGAAGACGATGGTGACCGAGTTGCAAACCGTCGACGGCATGCAGTTCGATCGCGGCTATCTGTCCCCCTATTTCGTCAGCGATCCCGATCGCATGGAAGCGGTGCTCGAGGATCCCTACATCCTGATCCACGAGAAAAAGATCAGCAACATGAAGGATCTTCTGCCGCTGCTCGAGCAGATCGCTCGCTCCGGCAAGCCGCTGGTTGTGATCGCCGAGGAAGTGGAAGGCGAAGCGCTGGCAACGTTGGTTGTCAATAAGCTGCGCGGCACTCTGAACGCTTGCGCGGTGAAAGCTCCTGGTTTCGGGGATCGCCGCAAAGCGATGCTCGAAGATATCGCGGTCCTGACGGGCGGCAAGGCCCTCATGGAAGAGACCGGCATCAAGCTGGAAGGTGTGCGCCTCGAAGACCTCGGTCGCGCCAAGCGCGTGACCGTCGACAAAGACAACACGACTATCGTGGACGGCGGCGGTACGCAGAAGACCATCGAAGGCCGCATCAAGCAGCTCCGCACTCAAATCGAGGAGACCACCTCTGACTACGATCGCGAGAAGCTGCAGGAGCGGTTGGCGAAGCTCGCCGGCGGCGTTGCCGTGATCAAAGTCGGCGCGGCCACGGAAACCGAGATGAAGGAGAAGAAGGCCCGTGTCGAAGACGCTCTGCATGCAACCCGTGCAGCCGTCGAAGAGGGTATCGTTCCGGGTGGCGGCGTGGCACTGCTGCGCGCGGGCAAGAGTCTTCAGGACCTGAAAGCTGAAGGCGACGAGCAGATCGGTATCAACATCATTCACCGCGCGACCGAAGAGCCGCTGCGCCAGATTGCCGGCAATGCCGGTTTCGAAGGCGCGATCGTACTCGAGAAAGTCCGCTCGAGCTCCGACAACAACTTCGGCTTCAACGCTCAGACCGGTAATTACGAAGACCTGGTGAAATCGGGCGTCATCGACCCGACCAAGGTCACTCGCTCGGCTCTGCAGCATGCCGCTTCGATCAGCGCTCTGATGCTGACTACCGAAGCCATGATCTGCGAAATTCCGGAAAAGAAGGCTTCCGCTGGACCGGGCGGTCCAGGCGGCCACGGCCCGGACATGGATTACTAATCCAGCTCAATTCCGAAACTAACTTGGCCCGTTCGGCTTCGCGCCGGGCGGGTTTATTTTTTCTAGGTTCCCGCTTTCAAAGGGTTTTGCTCGGGCGACCCTCGTGCGAGGGTGCCCGTTTGGCGTTTTGGACGGAAAATCGCCGGAGATCGCTCGACTAAAGGGGAGTGAACCCTATATCCCTCGCAATCGCGATCACCTATACTGTCCAAGAACCTTATTGTCCTTGGCATCCGTATGCTCAACGCTTGGCACAACAAATGCACACGTGTGGCAATCCTCGAACTTAGAGGCGAACTGATCGAGCGGCAAGACCAGAAGATCAGCCGAATATGCGAGCGGCTGGCGGGAGCCGAAGAAAAGGTGCGCAGCTTACAGGTGCGACGGCCGCATTAATGGGGCTTCTTCTTGCTTTCCGTGTAGCGCTCGAATTCAGCGGCCGTGCGACGCGCAGGCTCCAGGACCTTGGTGTCAAACGCGGCGACAATGAGCGCCGCCATATCGTCCGGCTTTGCCGCTGAACTGGTCGTGACGTTCTGGCCGACGACTCGCCCGAGCGCCTTCATGTCGTCCTCAATGATCGACCAGTCTTTCTCCTTCTGAAGCGCCGGACAAACGGCTTCAGAATGTCCAGCCGGTGCAGTTCTACCGCGACCGAACTGCAGGCCATCAGCCCGACGCCGTCTACCTCGAGGTACGCAACGCTGAGGCTGTAATCGGGGTCGGTTTCGACGATCAATACGTCCGCGTGCTTGCGAAGCTCAACGAGAATGGCCGATTCCAACCTGCTCTCTGTGCCGCTCGGGCTGTCAACCCTGACCGAAATGTGAAACGGCTTGTCTGCAGCGAGACCCGAAACCGCAGCTACGGTCAGCAGTGCTACCGTCCCGTTGACCCGTTGGCCCTTTCGCCCTAGGGCACCCTTAATTCGTTTCACTGCGTTCCTCCGCTGATCCACTCGTGGAGCGGGTTATGTGAGTTGCCGCTCAATTTCCGAAAGATCTTATGATCTTGTCATAGCAGGAAAATCTCTCGAAGTGCTCCTTACGAGTGAAAACAGTAGCTCCCGAGTTTGCAAGCGAGCAGCCGGTAAGAACGCTTCCTCGCGCTGGATCTCTTGGATCAGCTCTTTTTCGAGCCGCTGCTCTTCTTCTTTGCGCTCTTCTTCTTTGCGCCTTTCTTCGGCGGAACGTTCGCTCCAGCGCGACGCGCTTCGCTCAACCCGATCGCAATCGCCTGTTTCCGGCTTTTTACTTTCTTTCTGCCACCGGATTTGAGCTCGCCGTGCTTGTATTCATGCATCACTTTCTGCATCTTCATGCCGGTTGTGCGCTTCGATTTCGCGCCCGATCCGGAAGAAGAGCGTTTCTTTGAAGATGACTTCTTGGCTCCGCCTTTTTTCTTAGTTGCCACTGCCAAGCCTCCTATTCACTTGAGACAACGAGTATTGAAACTGTTTCAATGAATCCGGCTGAGATCAAGCATTCGAAAGCGTCACGGTTGATATCCTGACTAGTTAGAGGTCATTATTGTCGCAAGTCTCTTCCGCTTTTCGGAGCTTCTTCTCTATCCTTTTTTCGGGCCTGTTGCCCGCGGATATCGCATCTGAATTCGGCTACACAAAGGTGAAAGCTGCTCCCGTCGCCTCGCCCGCGGAGCAACCGAAGGTGAAAGCAAGCGACGGAGCGCTGCAGGTGTTGCAGATTCTGCAACGCGACTCGCGTTTGATCGATTTCCTGATGGAAGACATCACCGGCTATACGGACGATCAGGTTGGCGCGGCAGTGCGCACGCTGCACGGAGATTGCAGAACCAGCCTCACGCGCCATGTAACGCTCGCTCCGGTGATCGATGGCGTCGAAGGCACCTATCAAAAACTAGACGCTTCGAAAGCTCCCGATCCCAACCGCATCAAGCTCATCGGCAACGTACCCGCAAACGGGAAAGTGCCCGGCGCAACTCTGCGGCATCGGGGTTGGATGGTTTCATCCGTGAATCTTCCGCCGCTTGGCAAGCAAGAGGCGAGCGTGCTCGCTCCGGCGGAACTCGAAGTCGAATAGCTTTCGGGACGCGCTTCATGCCGGAATACATTATCGGTATCGATTTGGGGACGACGAACAGCGCTCTGGCGTATGCGCCTGCAGTCGATTCCGATTCCGATGCCGATGCCGCGGCGGTGGAAATTTTTCCCGTGGCGCAGCTCGTGAATGCGGGTGAAGTCGCCGGGCTGGATCTGTTGCCGTCGTCTCTGTACCTGCCTGGATCGAACGAATTTGTCGAAGGATCGCTCGCGCTGCCCTGGAATGCGCAGCCGGAATACATCGTCGGCCAATTGGCGCGAACGCGCGGCGTGGAGAATGCAACCCGCTTAGTGAGCTCCGCGAAATCGTGGTTGTCGAATCAGAATGCCGATCCGGCACAGCCGCTGCTGCCGAGCGCGGCACCGGAAGGGATACAAAAGATCTCTCCCGTCGAAGCATCGCGCGCCTATCTTTGGCATCTGCGCTCGGCGTGGGACAACGCGCATCCGGATGCCAAGCTCGAAAACCAGGCGGTTCTGATTACCGTGCCAGCTTCGTTCGATGCCGCCGCTCGCGAACTGACGCAACGAGCGGCCAAGCTGGCCGGTTATTCCGAAGTGACGATTATCGAAGAGCCGCAAGCAGCCTTTTACGCCTGGATCGAGCGCAACCCGAATTGGCGCGAACAGGTGAAGCCCGGCGATCTGATTCTAGTCGTCGATATCGGCGGCGGAACAACCGACTTCACGCTCATCGCCGTGACCGAGAAGGAAGGAGAGTTGCAGCTTGAGCGCGTTGCCGTCGGCGAACACCTCCTTCTCGGCGGCGACAACATGGATCTCGCGGTCGCGCGCTATGCCGAGCAACAGTTCGCGCAAAAGGGAACGAAGCTCGACGCCATGCAATTCCATTCGCTCTGGCAACAATGCCGTGCCGCTAAGGAGTTGCTTCTGTCGGGCGCTGGCCCAAAGGAACAGCCGCTCACAATCCTGGGCCGCGGCACGGGACTGGTTGGAGGAACCATCCGCGGAAAAATCACGCGCGACGAAGTACACTCGCTCTTGCTCGAGGGCTTTTTCCCCGTGATCACGTCTGACGCTGCTCCGCAACGCCAGCGCCGCGCCGCATTGATGGAAGTTGGCCTGAATTATGCGGCCGATCCGGCTGTCACAAAACATCTCGCGCAGTTCCTGCGGCAGGCGGCAGCGAATGCGGGAGCGGCGGCTTTTGCGCAGCCGACGCATTTGCTGCTGAATGGCGGCGTTTTGCAAGCTGCGGCTATCGAACAGCGCATCTTTGAAGTCTTGAATGGGTGGCTGCAGCAAGCCGGCGCGCCCGCTCCCATTGAGCTCGAGAACGAAACGAAACAGGTCGACCTGATGCACGCGGTGGCGCATGGGGCGGCTTATTATGGACTCGCCCGCACCGGCAAAGGCGTGCGCATCCGAGGCGGCGTTCCGCGCACATATTATGTCGGTATCGAAAGTTCCCTGCCCGCCGTTCCAGGTCTGCCGGCGCCCATGAAAGCGCTGGTCGTAGTTCCTTTCGGCCTGGAGGAAGGCACGAAGGTCGAACTGCCGCAACGCAAATTTGCGCTAGTGGTCGGCGAGCCGGCCGAGTTTCGCTTCTTTTCATCGCTATCGCGTAAGAGCGATACGCCAGGAACGCTGATCGATGAGATCAACGATGAAATCGAAGAACTTTCTCCGATCGAGGTCTTTCTGCCTCCGCACACCGACGGTACGCGCGAAGAAGTCGTGCCCGTCACGATCGAGAGCAACGTCACCGAGACCGGAATGCTCGAGCTATGGTGTGTTGCGGCGGATGGGCGGCGCTGGAAACTTGAGTTCAACGTGCGCGAACGCGCGGTCGCGGCATGAACATCGGCATCGATTTGGGTACAACCAACTCGGCCGTTGGCTACATCGATCCGCAGGAGGCCGCAGAGACCGACTTCCCGCCTATTCACGTTCTTTCGATCGAGCAGCAAGTCGATGCGAATCGCACGGCAGCGCTGCGCACGCTTCCCTCTTTTCTTTATCTGAGCGATCCGCCTGTGGTGGGCGCTTATGCGCGGGATCAGGGTGCGCTCGTTCCCACCAAAACCGTGCATTCGGCGAAATCGTGGCTTTCGAACTCAGAAGCAGATCGGACCGCGAAGATTTTGCCTTGGGATTCGCAGGAAGAAGGGCGCGTGTTGTCTCCGGTCGAAGCGTCGGCGCAGTACTTGATGTATCTGCGCGATGCCTGGGAGCGCACCAAAGGCACGCCCCTCGCGGCGCAGCAGGTCGTTCTGACCGTTCCCGCCAGTTTCGACGAAGAAGCGCGCGAGTTAACCGTTCAAGCGGCTCGCGATGCCGGCATAGAAAATCTAACCTTATTAGAAGAGCCCGCTGCCGCGTTTTACGCTTGGATTGCCGGCCATCTGGCGCGTTCGAACAAAGAACTGTTCGATGGGCAAATCGTGCTGGTCTGCGATGTGGGCGGCGGCACCAGCGACTTCACCCTCGTCCGCGTGGATCGTGAAGGCGATCGTGTGCAATTCACCCGCACAAACGTGGGACGCCATCTTCTGTTGGGCGGCGACAATCTCGATCTGACCATCTCCTGGCTGGCCGAATCGAAATTGGGCAAGACACTGTCGCTTCGGCAGCGAAGCGCATTGCGGCGTCAATGCTCGGCCGCGAAAGAAGCCTTATTAGCCGAAGGCGGCCCGGAAAGCGTCGACGTAACGGTAGTGGGCACCGGCGCTTCTCTGATTGGTGGCACGCTAAAAACCTCCGTCAAGCGCGACGAAGTGCTGGAGTTGGCGCTCGGCGGCTTTCTTCCACCCTGCGAATTCGCCGATCAGCCGCAGCAGGAAAAGCAGAGCGTGTTTCGTGAACTCGGGCTGCCTTATGTCTCCGACCCTGCCGTTACGCGGCATGTGGCGGAGTTCTTGCACAATTCGCCGGCCGCCGAACACGGGGTTGACGCCATTTTGTTCAACGGGGGATTCTTCATTCCGCCGGTTTTTCGCGAGCGTGTTCGCGATGTAGTCGAGCATTGGTTCGGGCGGAAGCCCCTGCTGTTCGAGAATCACGATCTCGATCTGGCGGTCGCGGTCGGCGCAGCTTATTACTCCTATGTGCGCGCGTCGGGAAGCGGAGTTTTGGTGCGCGGCGGACTTCCACGCGCCTATTACATTGGATTGCAGGATTCCGGCGCATCTTCCGTGCGTGCGGTTTGCCTGGTTCCACGCGGCAGCGAAGAAGGACAAGAGATCAGGCTCGCCCAGCCGGAATTGGAGCTCCTCGCCAACACGCCTGTTGCGTTTCGGCTCTACAGCTCGCTCAGCCGTACCGACGATGCTGCCGGTGACGTAGTTTCTCTTGAGTCAATCGAAAATATGCTCGACCCGGCCAGCGATCCTCGCCTGCATGCGCCTTTGCGCGCCGTGATTCGCTTCGGCAAAGGCGGCGAGCGGCGCGTGCCCGTCACTTTAGGTGCGCGGCTCAGTGAAGTGGGAACGCTCGAAGCCTGGGCCGAATCGAAGGTCAGCGAACATCGCTGGCGTCTGCAGTTCCAATTGCGCAAAGCCGCAGCCGATGCGCCGGACGCCGGGCCGCAAGCTTCGGGCGTACGTTCTTCGGCGGTAATCAGCGCGGAAACACAGGCCAACGCCGAATCGCTCATCGAGCAAGTGTTCGGCAAATCCGGCTTCAGCCTTGCCTCCCGAGCAATTGCCGGCTCGTCTCGAACAGGCTCTCGCTCTGGGACGCTTGTCGTGGCCGCTCTCGACTATTCGTGCTCTGGCCGATAAGCTGCTCGCGCTCGCCGAAGGACGCCGCAAAAACGCGCCGCACGAAGCGCGCTGGCTCAACCTGACGGGCTTTTGCCTGAGACCCGGGTTTGGTTTTCCGGGCGACGACTTTCGCATCGAGCAGGCCCGCCGCGTCTACGCCGCCGGACTCACCTTCGGCAATCAAGTGCAGTGCGAAATCGATTGGTGGATTTTTTGCGGCCGCATTGCGGGCGGCCTCAACCGCAATCAGCAGGCCGACATCTTTCAACGGCTCTCGCCCATTCTGCTGCCCAAACAGAAACGGAAGCAGCGCATCAATCAAAGTCTGTATCGCGAAATGTGGCGCACCGCCGCCAGCCTCGAGTTACTTCCGCAGCAAACCAAAACGCAACTCGGCGAGACGCTGCTCGATACTTGCGAAGCGGGGCGAAATGGTCGATTCCGGCGTTTGGTGCCTGTCACGTCTGGGCGCTCGCAGATTATTCAGCGGCCCCATCAATCTGGTACTCTCGCCTGCGGTGGTCAGCCGCTGGGTGGAAGCGCTTTTGAAAATTCCGCACACGCCTGCTCTGCTCGAAGCTGTTGTGCACATGGCGCAGCAAACCGGCGACACGGCCCGCGACCTTCCGCCTGCCACGCTCGACCTGGTTCGCCGGGCGTCCGAGGCAAGTCCGCACGCAGCGAGTCTTCTCCGCGAACTCACCGGCGAGGACACCGGTCTCGCAGCTTCGAGCCGTGTCTTCGGAGAAGAGTTGCCCGCCGGATCTGGTTCTCGCGCAGCCGGTGACGCAGTAGCGCCACATGCGCGAAACGCAGATCGTCGAACAGATTCGCAAGCTCGCGCAAGCAGACCCTCACTCCGAAGACCTCATCCGCGGCATTGGTGACGATTGCGCCATACTGCGCCCGCGCCTGAACGAAGATCTCGTCTTTACATCCGATTTTGTCCTCGAAGGCCGCCACTTCACTCTCGACACGCACAGTGCCGCTGACGTTGGTCATAAAGCGCTGGCCCGCAGCCTTTCGGATCTGGCCGCCATGGGCAGCGAACCCATGTTTTGCCTGGTATCGCTTGCCGTACCCGCGCAGCTTGCGGGCTCCTGGGTACGACGTTTCTACAAAGGACTCCTTGCGCTGGCTGCGAAGTATAAGATCACTCTGGCGGGCGGCGATCTGGCTCGCTTCGATAGCGTCATTGCCGATGTGATCTGCTGCGGACGCGTGCCTCGCGGTCAAGCGATTCTTCGCAGCGGAGCGAAACCGGGTGATGGAATCTATGTCACGGGCGCGCTCGGTGCATCGGCGCACGCATTCGCGCTTGGCAGTGGCCCCGGTTGGCGCCGTCACCTTCGCCCCGAACCGCGCATCGGGCAGGCGTCGCGCTGCGCCGTCTCGGCGTGACGCGCCGGTATGGACTTGAGCGATGGCCTTTCTCTCGACCTGCATCGCCTCTGCCTTGAATCGAAAGTCAGCGCGGACATCGATTCCGATCTGCCCATTGCTCACGGCGCGAGCGTCGACGAAGCTCTGCACGGCGGCGAAGACTACGAGCTTTTGTTTACGGCCAGCGCACGCATAAAAATACCTCACAAGATCGGCGGTATCGCGATCACTCGCATCGGCACCATCGCACGCGGCCGCCCGGGACAAGTTCGCTTCAACGGGCGTCGACTTAGGCCGAAAGGATTCGATCACTTCCATGAGCGTTCAAGCTGACCCGGCACCGATTCTGGACCTCATCGAAGCGTTTCGCCGCTCGAAGACCATGTTTACGGCCGTGCGTCTCGGCATGTTCGATCAGCTCGAAACGGAGCCGCAAACCGCGGACGCCCTCGCCGCCAAACTTAATCTGAACGCCAGCGCCCTTGCGCGCCTGCTCGACGGATGTGTGGCGCTCGGCCTTCTGACGCGCGCGGATCAAACTTACGGCAACACTCGCAACGCTTCGAAATACCTGGCGAGCACCAGCCCGGACACGTTTGCCGGTTATATCGTCTACTCCGACCAGTCACTGTTCCCGCTTTGGGCTCACCTCGACGATGCGATCCGCGAGGGTACGAATCGTTGGGCGCAAACCTTCGGCAGCCGCGACGCGCTCTTCGACTATTATTTCCGCGATCCCGCCGCGACAGCCAGCTTCGTAAGCGCGATGAACGGCTTCGGCCGGCTTGCCTCACCACTCATCGTGCACGGCTTGGATCTGAGCCGCTTCTCTCATCTTGTCGATCTTGGGGGTGCAACCGGTCATCTCGCAATAGCCGCGTGCGAAGCCTACCCGAACCTGCGCGCGACCGTGCTCGACCTCGCACGCGTTGAGCCTTTCGCGCGTGCTTACATTCGCGCATCCACAGTCGCCGATCGCGTCGAGTTCGTCACCGGCGATTTCTTCGCCGAGCCTCTTCCCTCCGGCGACCTCTACGTCCTCGGCCGCATTCTTCACGACTGGTCCGATGCCAAAATTGCTAACCTGCTCGACAAGATCTTCCAAACGCTCGCGCCTGACGGGGGCATACTCGTCGTCGAGGCGCTTGTCGACGACGATCGCTGCGGTCCTGTCTACGCTTTAATGCAAGATCTGAACATGCTCATCTGCACGGATGGGCGGGAACGCACATTCGCCGAATACCGCCGCTTACTCGAAGCGGCTGACTTTACGAACGTGGAAGCGCACCGCACAGGATCACTGCTGGATGTTGTGCTCGCTTTCAAACCTTAAGCAGCCGGTCTCACTTCCGCATGTTCGGCGCCGGCATTTAGATCTTTGCGCATCTGTGTCACGGATTTCATCAGGCTGTCGACCTCATTGCCTTCGGGCGTGTACTCCATGGCGATGTATCCTGAATATCCCGATTTCCCGATCGCTTTGTAAATGTCGTCCCACTTCATTTGACCTGTGCCGGGATCGTGCCGGCCCGGCGCATCGGCGACGTGAAAGATCGCAACGTAGGGTACTGCGTCCGTAATCACCGAAATGGGGTCGCCGTTCTGCACGTCCTCGTGGTAGACGTCGAAGAGGAAGCGGCAGTGCGGGCTATCCACTTCTTTCACCGCCTGCAGCGCTTCTTTCGCGCTGGTCAGGAAGTAACCGGGGTGATTCACCTTGCTGTTCAGGTTTTCGAGCACAAGCGTGACGTCGCCCTGATCGGCAATGGCGGCGGCCTGTTTCGCAGCCTCCACCATGCTTGTGTACTGCGCTTCGTGACTCATGCCGGGCTGCTCATTCCCGCTCAGAATAATGATCTGCGGGACACTCAATTTCTTGGCCCAAACGACGGCTTCGCGCACATCGTTCAGGAACGCTTCCCGATGGCGTGGATTCACCATCGTGGCGGGGCGCTTCGTCCAATCTTTCTGTGCCGTCAACGCATCGATCGTAAGCCCATACGATTGCGCGAGCTCCTTACGCCGTGACGCTTCGGCGTCCGACCAGCTTAGATATTCAGTCACAAGCTCGCCGGATTGCATCCCGGCACGAGCCGCCGTCGCGAGCCGCTCTTCGAAACTGCCCTGGAGCGTCCACAACATCACGGAGGACGTTACGCGTGCCGTTTTAGGCGGTGGTGAAGATCCGCCCGGCGCGCCCCGTTTGTGGTGCTGCGCCGCGCTGTGCAACAGCTGCCTGACTTGCCGCGAGCGCCGCTGCCGTCGCTCTCAGGAACGCTCGCCTGCTCGATCGAGAAGCATCGCTACCACTTACTGCTGCACCGCTCATTGCTCAACCACGAAATCGGCCGACCGCACGCCTGAAACGTGCCCCGCTTCGTCCATGGCCTTGAACTCGGCTCGGTACGCACCAGCCGCAAGCGTCTCGACTGGAATCTTCAGAGCGATGGGAATCACCGGGTTCCCGCTTTGAGAGTAAGTGAGTACGTTGAAAAAGCCCGTGTCCAGTTTCTGCTCTCCGCTCTTGCGATCCAGCAGCCTCATTTGGAGCCCAACCTTGGGTGCATTCGGCTGCAGAAGCAACGGGTCGTAGACTTCCATGTAAACAGCCGCCGGTTCCGTCTTCTTGAAAATGTTCGACCCGGACGGAACCAGCTGCACTCCTTTACTGACAAGCGGCTTCTGGTCTTCCAGCAACGCGGCGTCCAGGCCTACATCCAGATCGGTCAGGCGATGAATGCTGTTGCTCAGCGCGACTCCGCTCAAGGCGAAATTCTTGCTGTCATACGGATCGATCGTCGAGTGGCGATTGCACCTTTCCGAAACTTGCGCCGCCCGAGCTGAAAACCACCTTCAGGTCATACTTTCCGGACGCTACATCGAACTGCGTCTCATAGTGAAGGGGCTTCTGTTGGAACTCCTCCAGCTGCTTCTTGTTGTCGAAATCGAATTTCATCGTGTCGCTGAAGCGCGCCGCGACCGTGCCGTCGCTCTCCGCCGCGAGGCCCAGGACATTGATTTCCGCATGCAGCTTCCCCTTCTCCTTCCGACACTGCACGTCGGTAGGCGCGATATCCATTGCGACATCCACACGCGCCGTATTCGGCGAAGTGTAGAAGAAAGGAAGTTCCATGGACGCGTTGACATTCCCGGCGGCCGCCGCCGCCGCGCGAATCTCCAGATTTCTCTCTACCGCAGTTCCGGCCAGCAGATCCAGCGGTTTGGCGTTGCAGTATCCGCTTCGCGCCCGGACGTTAGTGCCGCCGCGGTCCACTTTCACTTTGATGTCGTGGCAGCTGCCCTCTTTCGATTCCGTGGGCGTATAGCCCGAGCACGTAGTATTCGTTTTGCTCACTTCCGATTCTTTGCAATCCGCCAAGCAGATCATTCGTGTTGACGATGACGAATCCGCCAGTACCCGAAGCCAGAGCGTAAAGGACTTCCTGATTCTTGGAAACGTCCGCTATGTGCGGCACAATCGAGCGCGGCTGATTGAAAGGATTCTGCTGGTTTCCAAAACCGCCGACTCCCGCGCCAGGTCCACCGACACCGCGAGTTCCGCCCGCGCCACCCATTCGCCCCGCGCCGCCTCCGCCCGCACCACCCGCTCGTCCCGCACCTCCACCCGAAGCGCCTCCTCGTGCTCCACCGCCGCCCCCGGAAGATCCACCCGCACCCCGCTGCACGTAAGAAGCGGCCTGGAGGAACGCGCCATCGGATAAGGAGTGAGAGCCAAACGACGATCCTTCGGCCGATCTAATTTCGTCAACGCTACCAAGCCGCGAACATCAATCGGGTAGACCGCGACATTGGCCTTATTGCAAACATCGATGACGGCCGTGAGGTCGGACCTTAGCTCGGAATCGAGCGCGAAACCCGCACTCAGAAATATCAACGTTTTGCGTCCCGGCACGGAGGAAAGATCTTTGGCCAGACTTCGCAAAGCGAGCAGTACATCTCGCGCTCCGAACGCTGCCCCAAGGTGGGGCACGCCCACGGAAGCGATATCGCCATTGGGGGAAACGGACGAGAATTTCACTCCATTGACCACCTTCTTCAGACGCTCCTTGTCGTCGGTGAAGTTCTGCGCGATCTGCAGCGAGCCGCCGAAATTTGCAATTGCGACCAAACGCTTCGGGCCAGCGTTCGAATCCAGGAACTTGAGTGGCCGCTTGCCGGGCCTGCATCTGTTCGCCGAACGCCATGGTCGAGTTGTCGAAGAACAGAACCAGATAATGATTCTGAGCATTCAATGGCGACGCGGGATCGGCCTCGAAGAAAAAGCTTTCGATCGGTTTGTTCCTTCTTGTCCTCCCAAACGCGAAAATCCTTCGCCGTCAGATCGTGAACGTAATTTCCTTTTTTGTCCGTGACTACCGTGTCCACCAGCACCAGGCGCTTTTCGCGCGCGAAAGACGGGTGGCGACTGCGCCGGAGCGCGGAGGCGGTTCGCGTCCTGCGCCAAAGCGATGCCCACCGGCGAGAACGCCAAACGCACCGGCGAAACACATAAGCTCTCGCCAAGCAAACCGTCCGCCGCAATTTCACCTGCCCTCCCCTACGGAATATCCACCGCCCCATTTTGTGCGGACATCATTTGTCCTTGTGCGTCCCGCACCACCAGCCGGACCAGATACGTTCCGGGCTTCACATCGAAGCTGGTTCTCACCGTAATGCCGGAACTCAGCCTTTCGAGAGTCTCATCGCGCAAACGCATCTGGACCACTTGCTTGTTGCCTTCACATAATTACCATTGCGATCGAAAAGTGCGGCGACCACCGTAAGGTCGTTCCGGTTGCGCCCATCCAGCTTCTTAAACCGCATATGTTTCAGATCCACACGCGCCAAACGGTCAGCTTCGCATCCGCCGGGTCGGGTTTAAAAAATTGCGTATGCAAATCCACCGGCAAATCGTGCATCTCTTCGCGCGAAAAGACTGCATCTTGAATCTCGGCTTTGGCGGTGTCTTCTTCGCTGGCCATGTGCTTCGGCGCGTAGTAACCGCGCCGCGCCTGAACGGCCAGACCCTGCGCATCCTGCACGGTGATCTTCAACTGTGAAAGCTGCCGTCGGTTTTCAGGTTCTGCGGCGAAAAGCCGAGCATGTAAATATACTCCGGAGCCGCCGCTATGCGCTTAAATCCCGCATCCAGATCGTTGCTGTTCTGAAAAAAAGTGCCGCCCGTGCCGTCGGCTAATTCGGCCAGGATATCGGAATTGGCCAGATCGCTGGCGCGCATCAACTGCGACTTGACGATCGACATCTGTACGGTGTTACGATCCCCGCTGGCTGGCATCGAACTCCGAGTCGGTATACAAGCCGCGCGCATCCAGAGCGCTGATCATGACGTTGGCGCGTGCCGCACGATCCAGAATGTCGGTCCTGTCGGTGAACGACTCGGGCGTCAAGGTGAGAAATCCCGGCGACGCAATAATGACGGTGCGCTGGCCCGGCATAACCGAAATCCTGCGAACTACGTTCTTTAAAACGTCCAGCGTTACCCGCGCGTCCTGTTCGCCCATGGGCAGCATACTAATTGCGGCGTTTTGAACCATCTGTTGGGCCATCTGCTGATCCTGCACCGCGGCACAGGCGATGGTGTCTGCCGCGCCCGCTTGCAAGGCCTGCTGATCGTTCTTATTTATGATCTGGTCCGCCATGTAGTAGGTCATGTACGGACAGTCGTTCGCTTGCTGCTTGAACATGGGTCGCGACCGCAGCCGCATCACGGCTTCCTGCAGCTTCGCCCGGTCGTCGGTAAAATCGAGATTTCCTTGCCCCGAGGTGGTGAGTATGGCTGCGCGATCGGTCGGCTGAAGCGCAGTTGCGAGATGGTTCGTGGCCGCCTTCTGTACCCGCGCTAAATCGCCGAATTCCAGATGCAGATCGTCAAAGACGTAGGCGACATAACGCTGCGGGATGAACGTGACCTTAGCGCCTCCCACCTCTGGTCCGTTCGCCGGCGCTTCCCCGGAGTCGGCCTTCTCCGCGTTAGCACCACCCGTTTTCTCGATCGAGAAGCGCGAAATCACTTGCGGCTTGCCTTTGTCGAACAGGTGGAAATTCTCTTGTTTGAGAGTGCCGACTGCATGGCCTTGCACATCGCGCACGACCACCGGAACGAGAACCAGGTTCACTTTACTCTGGAACGTCGCTGGACCATTTTCGGTCTTCATCTCGGGCGCATTTTGGCCAGCCGGCGCCTGCGCGCAAAGCAATCCGGCGCCGGAAAGCACCAGCCAAAACAAGAGACTGCGGACTAACATGAAGCTTTGCGATAATTCTACTCTCTTTGAAACAGGACTGTGGCGTAGGGGACGCACAGCGAAGTACGTTCAAAAGCGGTGGCGAAGCACGACTATTCCACTCGAAGCGCTTGGATTGGATCGATTCGAGCCGCGCGGCGCGCCGGAAGATAGCTTGCCACCAGCGCGACGGCGACCAGCAGCACGGTGACGATCGCGAAGGTATCCGGATCCGTCGTCGTTACACCGAAGACCAGACTTTTGAGAAAGCGTGTAACGGCGAAAGCTCCCGCCAAGCCAACCGCGACCCCTACGGCAACCAACTTCAATCCCTGTCCGACTACGAGAGAAGCGACTCTTCGCGGCTCGGCGCCGAGGGCGACGCGAACTCCGATCTCGCGCGTGCGAAGGCCGACCGAATACGCCAGCACGCTATACAAACCGACGGCCGCGAGGACGAGAGCGAGCACCGCGAAATTCAGCAGCACCATCATGCTGAACCGGCGCGGCGCGGTCCAATCGTGCAAAATGTGTTCCATCGTATGAACTCCCGACACCGGCTGTTCTTTGTCGAGATTCCACACCTGATTCTCGATTGCCGGCCTCATTGCGAGGGGATCGCCCGCCGTGCGGACCACCAGAATCATCGATCGAAGGTCATGTTCGGGCAGATACATTTCGGGATGGGTCGGGGAGTCTGGCCCTAGCTCATGCTTATCGCCCACAATCCCTATTACTGAGTAACGCAAACTTTTCCCGTTGTCCTGGGGAAAGACGATGGCCTTTCCTAGCGCGTCTTCGTTCGGCCAGTTCACGCGGGCAAATGCCTGGCTGACCACGGCTACCTTCGGTTGCGCTAGCAGCACGTCGCGCTGCGTGAACGTTCGCCCCCGATAGAGTTTCACCCCCAGCGTTTCGAGATAGCCGTCCTGGACGCGCGCCCTTTCTGCTACCGGCTCCTGTTCGGGTTTCGTCGGCTTGCCTTCCACGTCATAAGAGGTTTCGTTGATACTCTCCATCGGCAATGCGTCCGACAGGCTGGCGAAGCGTACTCCCGGGATCTGCCGCACTGCGTCGACGAGACGCCGATTGAAAGCGGCCACCTGCTCCGGCTTGGAATACTTCAGCGGCGGCAGCGAGATATGCATCGTCAGCAAATGATCGGGGTGGAATCCCATGTCCGTGCTCATGAGCGATGTCAGGCTGCGAATCATCAGGCCCGCGCCGATGAGCAGAATGAGCGACAGGGCGACTTCGGAAACAACCAGCGCTCCGCGAAGACGGTTCGACGTTCCGCCCACTCCGCGCGCGCCGCGGCCCAAAGCGTCATTCACGTTCTGCGGCAGAGCATGGAACGCAGGCGCGAGTCCGAATAATAAGCCCGCGATCATCGTCACGAGAACGGTAAAGCCAAGCACCAGCGGATCCACGCGCAACTCATGAAATCCATGCGTGTCCGGCGGCGCGAAAACCGACACCGCCCGCAGCGCGGCGAAGGCAAGCAGCAAACCCGACAGCCCACCGAGCACGCTCAGCAGCAAACTCTCGCTCAACATCTGCCGCACGATTCGCCCTCGCGCGGCCCCCAACGCGAGCCGCACCGCAATCTCCTTCTCGCGGCGCACGGCGCGGGTCAATAGCAAGTTAGCCACGTTCGCGCACGCGATGAGAAGGACGAAGCCCACCGCGATCTGCAAAACGAAGAGGCTCTTGCGAAGCGTTGGGTCTATGTCTTCCACCGAAAGCGGAAACACGTTCACTCCAAATCCCCGGTCCGATTCCGGGTCGGCCCGCTCCAGCCGCTTGGCAATGACGTTCATCTCCGCGTGCGCCTGGGCCAGAGTCACACCTGTCTTTAGCCGCCCGAACACAAAGAATGATCGGCTCCTTTGTTCCCGAAGACCGGGAGCAATCTCCACCGGTATCCAAACCTTCGGCCTGCTCTGGTCCAGTCCTTCCCACATCGCCGGCAGCTCAAAATCTCGCGGCAAAACACCAATAATTTGGTACTCGACGCCATTGGCGGGAAGCACTTTGCCGAGTATCTGCGGATCGCTGTTGAACCTGCTCCTATAGAGCTCGTCACTGATGATGGCGACCTTGCCATTCGCGACTTGCATCTCTTCCGGCTTGAAGTTCCGACCTAAACGCGGCCGAATGCCGAGGAGCGGCAGGAAATCTGCCGATGCCTCGGCGGCGGACACTTGCTCCGGCTTCCGGCCTGCAGAATCATTGGCAGCCGTCAAATTGAGACGTGTATTGTCAAAAATGGCCAAGCCTTCGAAGGCCCTGCTCTCCTTCTTCCAATCGAGGTAGTTATTGAGCCGCGGCTGCATGCGATCGGCGATGAATGTGCTTAATCTTGGATTTTTCTCCCATACCATCACCAGGCGATCGGGGGCGTTGAGCGAGTTAAGCGCGCGCGAATTCAGCAGGACTGCATTCACCGCGCTGAAGATAGCCGTATTCGCACCAATGCCGAGCGCGAGCGCGAAGACAGCGGCCAACGTAAAGCCGAGGCTCTTGCGAAAGCCACGAATCGCATAGCGGAGGTCTTGCCGGAGTGTGTCCAAGGGCGGCCCTACCCAAACAGTATTGCCGAACGCGCTTCAGGTAAGTAACGCGCGCGATCGACGACATCGATCTATCTCTGATCAAGCACTTCACGTTCCGCGAACGGTTCAGGATTGATTTGGAAGCGCAGGCGCTCAATCTCTTCAATCACCCTCAGTTCACGTCAGCCGCGCTTGACAATGCCGTGTCGGTGAACACGTACAATACCGGAACTCTCGGCTACGTGAGCCCGAGCAGTCCGAACTTCAATAATCCGACTCTGCCGTTTAGCAGCAATCCGCGTTTTCTGCAGATCGTAGCGCGCATCAACTGGTAGTTGGCGAGTTTCGGAACAGTGTGCACCAGGTATCTTTAGCCTGGTGCACCTGTGCCGCAGGCGACCCGCTGCGCGGCGCCAAACGGTGTTAGCGAACGCCCTTCGACCAAAGTGGCATGATGGATCGCGGAACTGCGTTAGGTCTTACCGTTGCTGTGGAGTTGAGTCCGGCGGTTCGTAAGAGACGCTTGCGTGCGCGTTCGTAGTCAGAGCGCAAGTCGTTTTCACGATTCCGTTGAGTTACAAGCTCAAGGCGTTTCAGCACGCTCGCTGGATCACCATTGCAGGCTTCGAGCAGATCGCACATCTTACGAGCCTGCGTCACGTAGGCATCGAGAGCGGCGAGGCACTGATTATACCGGTGAAAAAATTCGCGTTCACGGACGAGAACACGAGTCGTCAAAGCCACCATCACGAACCACCCTTAGCTGCGCAAAGCGCGGGGAAATCGCCTCGGGGAGGAAGCCATGGCCGAGGGAACGCCCTAGTATGCATATAGTACCTTAATTGCTCTTGCCCGGTACGAGCAGCCCAACTCAAGACGAACAAAGCCGAAGGTAAGTTGCAGAAGCGTGATATCACGGAAGAGCCGCTAAAGAGCTTGCCCGCAGAGCGTCACTGTCTCTCTTCCGACAGAAAGTAGGATGGCAGTGTCGTACCCATCCGATCGTGGTAGTCCTCCCCCAAATACACCGGAAAATTGGCAGCGTGAGCTCCTGTTCGACTTTGTGATGAGTGAGGTCCATCTGGGGCTCGCGTTCGTCGGCGCGGCGCGCGCGGCTTACAATCGCGGTCATGTCGGAGTGGGAGACGATGCAAGAGCAAGAGCGCGCACAGTTATATCCAAGGCGCGAATATGGTCAGACAAACTCTCGAACGACAGCAGAAACTCGGTAGGGGCGGAGCTTGAGCATCTGCAAAACTCGCTGGATGGACTCGTCAGGCCAGCAGCGCCGATCTAGATAGTGGAGGCAGCTTGCGCTTCGAGGGCTTCAGCCGCCGATGCGCATGCGGTAGAACGAACGCCACACGAAGTACATGGCGGTAATTAAGAAAATGGCCGCCAAGAACCAGCCCAAGCCGGAACCGTGCTCGCCCGACAGCGAAACGGCCAGTTCCACCGCGAGCAATCCGAAGAGCGTCGTGAACTTGATGATCGGGTTCAGCGCGACGGAGGAGGTGTCCTTGAACGGATCGCCTACCGTGTCGCCGACGACTGTGGCATCGTGCAGGGGCGTGCCCTTCTGCTTGAGCTCGGTCTCGACAATTTTCTTGGCGTTGTCCCACGCGCCACCCGCGTTGGCCATAAAGATGGCCTGATACAACCCGAACAGCGCGATCGAGATCAGGTAGCCGATAAAGAAGTAGGGCTCGACGAACGCGAATCCAAGCGTCATGAAAAACACGCAGAGGAAGATGTTGAACATGCCGCGCTGCGCATAGCGCGTACAGATTTCGACGACCTTCTTGCTATCGGCGACCGAAGCCTTTGTGACACCCTCCAGCTGGATGTGGGCCTTGATGAATTCGACGGCCCGGTATGCGCCGGTGGTCACGGCCTGGGTGGATGCGCCGGTGAACCAGTAGATCACCGAACCTCCGGCGATGAGGCCCAACAAAAACGGCGGGTGCAGGATGGAGAGATTCGAAAGCAACGCCGGATTGAGACCGTTGGTCAAGGCGACTACGATGGAAAAGATCATGGTGGTCGCGCCGACGACCGCAGTACCGATCAGTACCGGCTTGGCGGTAGCCTTAAACGTATTGCCTGCGCCGTCGTTCTCTTCCAGGTTGTCTTTCGCTCTTTGAAAATCTACAGCGAATCCGTACTTTCCGCGAAGTTCCTGCTCTATTCCCGGAATCTGCTCAATGGTCGAGAGTTCGTAGACCGACTGCGCATTGTCCGTCACAGGGCCATAGGAATCGACCGCGATGGTCACCGGGCCCATGCCCAGGAATCCGAACGCAACCAGGCCAAACGCAAACACAGCCGGGGCAACCATCAAGCCGGCCATACCGAGCGTGCTGACTCCATACGCGACGGCCATTAGCGCGAGGATGGTAGTCCCGAGCCAATAGGCGCTCATGTTGCCGGCGACGAAACCGGACAGAATGTTCAGCGACGCGCCGCCTTCACGGGAAGAACTAACCACTTCACGCACATGCCGGGATTCCATGGAGGTGAAGACCTTGACGAATTCGGGGATGACGGCGCCGGCGAGCGTTCCGCAGGTGATGACGGTCGAAAGCTTCCACCATAGAGAGGCATCGCCGCCCAGGTCCGGAATCATCAAGTAGGAGACGATGTAGGTCCCGGCGATCGAGACCAGCGAGGTGATCCACACGAGCGAGGTCAGCGGCGCCTCGAAATTCATCTTGTCGACGTTGGCGTATTTCGCTTTTGCGATGGCGGCATTCAACCAGTAGGAGACCGCGGAGGAGACGACCATCATCACGCGCATCGCGAAGATCCACACCAGAAGCTCCGCTTGAACGAGCACATTGCTGACGGCCAGCACAATAAAGGTGATGAGCGCGACACCGGTGACGCCGTAAGTCTCGAAACCGTCAGCACTGGGCCCGACGGAATCGCCCGCGTTGTCGCCGGTGCAATCGGCAATCACGCCGGGGTTGCGCGCGTCATCTTCCTTGATCTTGAAGACGATCTTCATCAAGTCCGCGCCGATATCCGCAATTTTCGTGAAGATGCCGCCCGCGACACGCAGCACAGCGGCGCCGAGCGACTCGCCGATGGCGAACCCGATGAAGCACGGTCCCGAGTAGCTGCCCGGAATGAACAGCAGGATGACCAACATCAACACCAACTCGACACTGACCAGCAACATGCCGATGCTCATGCCCGCTTTGAGCGGGATGTCGTAACACGGGAAAGGCTTGCCGCTCAAGCTGGCGAAGGCCGCGCGCGAATTGGCGAAGGTGTTGACCCGGATTCCGAACCACGCCACGCCGCTGCTTCCGCAAATGCCCACGATGCTGAAGAGCACGATGACGAAGACCTTCACCGCATCGAAATGTTCGAGGTACCCGAAATAGAAAATGATGATCACAGCAATGAAGACCCACAGGATCACCAGAAACTTGGCTTGCGTGACCAAATAGGTTTTGCAGGTCTCGTAGATCAGCTCCGAAATCTCCAACATGGAGGTGTGAACCGGCATGTTCTTGAGCTGGCTATAAATGACCACGCCGAACAGAAGGCCCAGCACCACGATGATCAGGCTATATAGCAGAAGAGTGCGGCCATCGATGATGCCTCCGAAGAAGGTGGCCTGGCGAAGATCGGGCAGGACGAGATTGGCTTCGCCGCTGGTTTGCGGGCGCCCGCTGCGCAAACGCTCCGGCCGGATTCGCCAGTATCAAAACGGCGGCAGTCAGTGCAGTCGCCAAGTGAGCGAACAGGCGCCGCGGCGTCAGTGTAGGGGTCAGAAACGCGAACAAAGCATTAGCGCCAGGCATCAAGAGAAGACCCTCCTCAGAGCTATTGTCAAACCAAAGGGAAAATGGATTTTGAGCCCGGTCCGCAACAAAGAGCCGGGCAAAGACGAGCGCCATTAAGACAGCACACTCATCTCAAGTGTTTCAGCCTACCATGCTGCGTTACAAGCTGTTTCTGGTAGGGACGGGCAGATTCGAACTGCCGACCTGCCGCTTAGGAGGCGGCTGCTCTATCCATCTGAGCTACGTCCCCGCTGGGCTGCACGAAAGTCTACCAGCGCTCGAGAGCCTTTCTGGCCGATATCGCGACGGTAGTGCATGCCGTCAAAGTGGATCTTCTCGACAGCTCGATATGCATTATCCATCGCGGCTTGCAACGTGGGTGCGCCGGCGGTGACGCCGAGCACACGCCCGCCATTTGTCACGAGCGAGTTCCCTTCCCGCTTGGTGCCGGCTTGGAACACCGTGGCGCCGGTTGCTTCGGCTTCCGGGATACCGCTGATGACATCGCCCGTGCGCGGATTGTCGGGATAACCTTCGGCCGCGAGCACAACGCATAACCGACGGCGATGGCCAACGTTCCTGGCCGAAGCGTCGCCTTTCAGCAGTTCGCCTAGGTCCCCTTCGAAGCTGTACATCAGCGCCTGCGTCTCGGGATCGCCGAGCCGGACATTGAACTCGAGCACTTTCGGTCCGTCGGCGGTCATCATCAGACCCGCATACAAAAAGCCGGTGAACGGAGTGCCCTCCTTCTGCATTTGCCGAATGGCGGGCAGCATGACGCGCTCCATGATTTCTCCGCTCTGCGCGGATGTCAGAATGCGCTGATCGCAGTACGCGCCCATGCCGCCTGTATTCGGGCCTCGATCGCCGTCGAAGACGCGCTTGTGATCCTGCGTGGGCGCGAACGGCAGAATCGTGTCGCCGTTGCTGAGGCCGATGAAGCTGACTTCTTCGCCCTCCAAGAACTCTTCGATGACCACGTGCGGGCCCAGGCGATGCGAGCGCTTCGGTCGGCTTCGGCCTCGTTCTGGGCGATGACGACGCCTTTGCCGGCAGCCAAGCCGTCGGCCTTGATAACGACAGGAAACGGAAACTCGTCGAATGCTTCGGCCTGGAGCGGGCGGTCGGTATGCCTGCTCTTGCAAAGAACTCTTTGGCGAAAAGTTTGGAGCCTTCCAGTCGCGCTGCGGCGCGCGTCGGACCGATGATGTTGAGGCCGCGACTTCGGAAATGATCCACAATACCCGCGACCAGCGGAGCTTCGGGACCGACGACCGTGAGATCGACTTGATGCGCTTCGGCGATATCGGCGTAGCCGGAAATGTCGTTCGGCGCCGGAACGCACGTGGCGATCTGCGCGATGCCCGGATTGCCGGGACTCGCGACGATTGCATCGACGCTCGGCGATTGCGAGAGACGCCAGGCAAGCGCATGTTCGCGGCCTCCGCCGCCCACAATTAAGATCTTCAAGTGTTTTCAACCGCTAGAATACTAATAGTTCTCTCGCCCATGCAGAAGAAGTATGACGTAATCGTGGTCGGCGCCGGACACGCCGGCTGCGAAGCGGCGCGCGCGTGCGGGCGGCTGGGCTTGAACACCGCGATGGTGACGATGAACTTGGACCTGATCGCGCAGATGTCCTGCAATCCTGCGGTCGGCGGGATCGCCAAGGGTCACTTGGTGCGCGAGATCGACGCACTGGGCGGCGTGATGGGCGAGTTGACCGATGCGGTGGGAATCCAGTTCCGGCTGCTCAATACCAGCCGCGGACCGGCGGTATGGTCGCCGCGCGCGCAGTGCGACAAGAAGCAGTACCGGATTCGCATGCGGGAGTGGCTTGAAAACGAGCCGAATCTTCGGATTTTGCAGGCGGAAGTCGGCGAACTGCTGTTTTTGCCAAACGAACTGCCTCGGAGGATCGCGGGGGTGCGGCTAAAGGACGGGCGCGATTTGCTCGCCGAAGCCGTGGTCGTGACGACCGGGACATTTTTGAACGGTTTGGCGCATGTGGGCGAGCAGAAGTACGCCTGCGGGAGAAACGGCGAAGCGCCTTCGAATACTTTGGGCGGCCAGCTGCGGACTTTGGGCTTGCAGTGGACTCGGCTGAAGACTGGAACGCCGCCGCGCCTGGACGGCCGAACCATCGATTGGTCGAAATTTGAAGAGCAGCCGGGCGATGCGGTCCCGACGCCGTTTTCGTTTCTGACGGAACGGATCGATCGGGAGCAAATCTGCTGTCATCTGACTTACACAACAGACGAGACGCAGCGGGTGATCAGCGAAAGCATCGCCCGATCGCCGCTGTACAGCGGTCAAATCGAAGGCGTTGGTCCGCGCTACTGCCCTTCTATAGAGGATAAGATCGTCAAATTCCCCGATAAGCGAAGGCATCAGATTTTTCTGGAGCCAGAAGGTCTGGACACGCACGAGGTTTACGTGAACGGCATGTCGACGAGCATGCCAATCGACGTGCAGGCTGCCATGGTGGCGTCGATTCCGGGCTGGAAGCAGCCGAGATGATCCGGCCGGGCTATGCGATTGAATACGACGCGATCGATCCGCGGGAGTTGAAGCATTCGCTCGAAGTGAAGTCGATTGCGGGGCTGTTTTTGGCGGGCCAGATCAATGGAACGTCCGGGTACGAGGAAGCCGGGTGCCAAGGGCTGATTGCGGGGCTGAACGCGGCGGCGCAAGGTCAAAGGAGCGGCCGGAAATCGTGGTGGGGCGAGCCGAAGGGTACGTTGGGATTCTGATTGACGATCTGGTCAGCAAGGGAGCGGACGAGCCGTACCGGATGTTCACGTCGCGGGCGGAGTTCCGGCTGCATCTGCGGATCGACAACGCTGATGAGCGGCTGACGCCAGTTGGGCCGGAATGCGGGACTGGTGGACGAGGTCCGCTGGGCACAGTTCTTACGCAAGCAGGAGCAGAAGGCAAGCGTTGTTGCCCTGCTGGAGGGAACACGCGCCAGCGCTGTACCGGAGTTGGTTGGGTTGGAAGCGGCGACAGATAATCCGACGCTGGCGGTCTGGCTGAGGCGACCGGAAGCCCGGATTTCGCAGCTGGAGGGCTGGATTACCAAACGAACTGGCGCAAGCGCTGCGGCATGGCGTGCTTACGACGGTCGAGACGGAGATCAAGTATGCGGGCTATATGGCGCAGCAGGAGCGGCAGATTCGGCAACTGGAGTCCGCAGAGAGCCGCGTGATCCCGGATGCGTTCATTTACGAGGGCATTCCAGGGCTCTCCAATGAGGTTCGGCAGAAGCTGACGCGCGTCCGGCCGACGACGCTGGGGCAAGCCCGACGAATTCCGGGCGTTACGCCTGCGGCAATCGCCGTCCTGGACATTTACCTTACGGTTTCCGGCTGACGATTTTTCGAATGTTTCACGTGAAACATCGAAATGTGTTCTAAAACTGATGTTTCACGTGAAACAGTGCTAGGATCTTCCAGGAGACTTGGCGCGAGTCCTTTCCATTGCGAATCAAAAGGGCGGAGTAGGTAAAACTACCACCGCCATCAACTTGGCGTCCGCGTTTGCCGCTTCCGAATTAAGAGTTCTCCTCATCGACGCCGACCCGCAAGGGAATTCCACGACGGGCGTAGGCGTAGATAAATCCTCGGATCGCAAAACGCTCTACAATGTGCTGTGCAGGCGACGCGCAGCTCTCCGACGCAGTTGTCAGTACACGATTCGGAGGGATTATGGCTGGTTCCGGCAGATCAGAACCTGGTGGCAACGAATCTCGAACTGGTGGACTCAGAGCGACGTGAGCAGCGGCTGCGAGCGGCTCTCGACGAGGTGCGCGAGCGAATACCACTACATCGTGATCGATTGCCCTCCGGCGCTGGATCTGCTCACCTTGAATGCACTGGTGGCTTCCGATTCTGTCCTCATCCCGCTTCAGTGCGAGTTTTTCGCCTTGGAGGGCATTTCACAGTTGATCGACACCGTTGACCGTGTGAAACAGGCCTTCAATCCGTCCCTACGGGTCGAGGGAGTGCTGTTGACCATGTACGATGATCGGACAAATTTGACGCGGCAAGTGGAGGACGACCTCCGGGAATTTTTCGGAAAGGAAGTGTTCAAAACTGTGATTCCGCGCAGCGTCCGGTTGGCGGAAGCTCCGAGTTTCGGTAAGCCGATTTTGGCTTACGATCCGCGGTCGCGAGGCGCCGAAGCCTATATTCAACTCGCAAAGGAAATTTTGGCGCAATGAACATAGAGCCAGATCGGAATCAGCGCAAAGCGCTGGGTAAAGGCCTTTCGGCGCTGTTACCTTCCAGACCGACGGCGATCGGCGGAAGCGGAGCTGCCAGAACCGGCGAGCCCTCCCGGCAGATCTGGTTCCCCCGAACGCGCGGAGGAGTTCCAAAGTATCCCGCTGGACCAGATTTTCCCCGGCGAACAGCAGCCTCGGAACAGCTTCGATTCGGAGAAGCTGATGGAACTGTCGCACTCGATCAAGGCGCACGGGGTAATCCAGCCGATTACAGTGTACCGGGAAAAACCGGGAACATACAGAATTATCGCCGGGGAGCGGCGTTGGAGCGCGGCGCGGATCGCAGGACTGAAGGAGATTCCGGCGCTTGTCCGGAGCGCACATCAACATGAGCGGCTGGAACTCGGCCTGATCGAGAACATTCAGCGGGAAGACCTGAACCCGATCGAGATAGCGTCCGCTTTTCTTAGTGCTTGCGGAAGAGCACGGTCTGAGTCACGAGGATATCGCGGAGCGTACAGGGAAAGACCGATCCACCGTAACGAACTTCCTGCGTTTGCTGCGGCTTTCGCCTTATGTTCGCAATGAACTTGTGACGGGAACGATCACGGTCGGACATGCACGCGCACTGCTGAACGTGAGCGACACGCATGCCCAGATGCGATTGTGCGATGAAATCATCGCTAAGCAGCTATCGGTCAGGGCGACTGAGAAACTGGTTAACTCCTTAACTAATCCGACAGGAACTGAAGGACAGAAAGCCGCTAAGGACGATCGGAAGCTGGACGCGAATGTGCGGGCCGCCTTGGAAGAGATGGCGATGGCACTCGGGACTAAGGTGAAACTGATCGCCAAATCCGGAATCTTCAGGGCGAATCGAGATCGAATACTACTCGCAGGACGATCTCGACCGGATTTTTTCGGTGATCGTAAAGCAGTGATAGCCTGAGATTGCGCCGGCGTAGCTCAGGTGGCTAGAGCGACGGTCTCATAATCCGTAGGTCGCAGGTTCGAGTCCTGCCGCCGGCACCATTGGCTACTTCAGGGCACAATTCTCACTTCAGGACGGCGCGCCCGAGGCCGGCGTTATTTGCCGAATCGTAGACGCGGACGACCAGCAGATGCTCGCCAGGTCGAAGCCTGTCCAGGTGCAAATGAAAACGCTCGTGCGGCGAATCGGTTACGCCATCGATCGCCTCGATGGGCTGCCAGAAACCTGCGTCAATTGAGTATTCGCAGAGCCGGAGCGAGCTGGTTTTGTCGACTGCCTCAATATCGATGTCGAGGGACGTGCCATTGCGTCGCGGCGAGCCCAGGGTGACCAGGGGCGGGGTATTGTCGATGAGAACCGGAGTGCTGACCATCTCGGCTTGCTGCGCATATTCGGCTGCGTTTGCGGGCGTGTCGGAAGCGACGACGCGGAAGAAGTAGCGGCCGTCGGCGAACACGTCGGGATCGAGCAGAAGCGTGTTCTCGAACATGCGCGAGCGGATGAGTTGCCAATCGTTTTCGTCTTCGGCGCGGAAGTACACGGAGTACACAAGCTTGTCGCCATCGGGATCGTCCGCTTGCCAGGAAATTTGGGTTTGCGTGGTTTGCAGCCGGGAAGCCGTTTGGGTTGCAGAGGAAGTCGTACTGGCGGGAGGCGGTTCGCCCGTATCCGTGACAGTGACCGAGTAAGCAGACCCGGAAGCGGGCGCGGCGGCGGCTTTGGCGAGGTTGGTGCCGACGATGGACGTGACCGTAATGCTATGGATTACGGGCGGGGCATTTTGGGACAGGTACGGAACATCGACTTCATCAATGGCCGCAGTGCTGCCAGCGGGCCATTCGGCGCGCCATTGAATGAAGCGCCCGGACGGACTTTTGATCAGCGCACCGGCTGAATCGGCGATGGGCGCGGACCAATCGCTCCAGGTGGCGTCGGGACGGGCGTCGTTTCCGGTTCGAGTACGGAAGGCCAGACCGGAACCGGCGCCATGCCATTGAAGGTGTCCCCAGCGGGCGACGCTGGTGGAATCGTGAACCTGCGATTCGTAGGATCCCTTTCCGCTTCCGGCCGGCCCGAAGGCAAAGAGACGCGCGGGATTACTCAGCGCAGCGTAGAGTATGCCGCCGGATTGCAACAAGCGACTGGCTTCACCGTCACCCGGCTCGGCAAGGAGCGTGGTTTCGTTCTTTTCAAGACGATAGATGCGGCCATGATCGTCAGTTGAAAAGATGAGAGCGCTGCCTTCGAGCAAAAGATCGTAGACGTTGTCCTCTTTAGAACTGCGCAAAGTCTCGATCGTGTGATTGGGAGCGATGCGATAGATGGCGGATTTCTGGACGCCGCTTACTTCAACGACGGCGGTGTTCGACGTGGCGGGGGAACCGGAGGTGGAAGAGCTGCTCGAGGTGCTCTGCGCGGCTGTTTTGGCGCCTGACTGATCGGTATCCGAAGGAATGCCATTGTGTTTAGCCGCGGTGACGGTAATAACGGTCGGTGTTGTGGCAACGACTGCGCCGCCCGAATACGCAGCGGTGGAAGCAGCGGTGGCGGATCGAGTGGCGACCGCGCCGCCCATTGCGGCTATGTAGACTGCTCCACTGGGATCAATGGCTATAGCACGGATTTCCGGAAGATCGGAATCGTAAAGAATGGTTGCCTGACCGGGCCCGCCAATGTCGTAGAGGATCCCATTCGGATCAGTGCCGGCATAAACATGCCCGTTTGAAGCAACCGCCAAGGCCGTCACGTTGGACTGACCGGTCTCATAGTAGACGGACGCGTTGCCGGCGCTGTCTGGATTGGCGTTCACGTCTTTAGGATTCACGGCATTAAGGTTTAGATCAATGCGGTAGACGCGCCCGGGTTCTCCGGTGGCGACATAGAGCGAGCCATCGGGCGCGGGCTGGATGGCCCAGATGTATTTCGCGGGCGAACGCCAGATCTGTTCGGCCTTCCCATTGCGGATGCGATAGACGCCGCCGTTCGGAGAGGTGCCGGCATACAAAATGCCGTTGGAGGTGACGCAGAGCGCGAACACTTCGGACTGCTCGGCGGTCCAGATAGCGGACGATTTCCCGTCGGGAGTGATGCGAAAGATTTTGCCCTGATGCCCGGTGGCCGCGTAGATGCTGCGGTCGGGTGCGACAGCGAGGGCCCAGAGAGCGGGTTGATTGAGCGGCGCCTGCCAGCGGACGGAAGGACCGGGGGCGAGCGTGCCATCCGCGGTGAGGGACAGACCGGAGAAGCGACCTTTCAAGAAATCGGTGAAGCCACTGATTTGCCAGGCCGTGCTGGTGGCAGCGGAGGCGGCGACGGCGACGGCACAAAATGCGAATGCGATCCGGAGACTCAACGCTTGGCCCAACCTTTCACTTTCCGCGATTCGTGAAGCTCACGGTTTGACGTCCACCTGGATAGTTTTGGCGCCGGTGACTACGTAATCGTTGACGGGGAGTTTGAGTTCCGCCACTTGCGAGCCGCGAGTGAGGGTGAGCGCGGCATTGCTGGTTGCCGAAGCGGACGGATCAGCGAGAATCAGCATCACCGAAGGAGGAGGATCGGTCAGATCCCCATCGGGGAGCGGTCCGGAAATGGTGAAGGAAGGCTCCTGACGCCAGATGCGGAGGTAGGCGGCTTCACTGCCGCGAAAAAGATTGATGACGTCAATGAGCTGTTCGGGTGTGCGAAGCGCAGATTGGGTGAGGCCGGCGAAATCGGGCGCATTCAAAGTGGCGGCATCACTGACAGTGAAATCGAGCGGCCCGGCGGGAGCGCCGATGGGGATTTGGTAGGTTGCGGTGCGGGTGAGCTCGAATCCGTTTTCGCCTTCGAGCAAGACGGTGATCTGAACGGAATCGCCGGGGCGAGGTTCATGCGCGGAGGCCCACACCTGAGCGATGTGAAGCTGGCGCTTACTCTCGACAGGATCGAGCGTGAACGCGACATTTTTCACCTGCACGCTCTTGAAACCAGCGCCCAGGATGAAGCCGAGCGTCACGACTGCATCGTTCGAGACTTGCTGGGCGAGGCCGCTGTCGCTGACGAACATGTCTTGGACGATGAGCGGAGGCAAATTGCCTTCAAATTCGACGCGTCCGCGCAGGCGGAGGGTGGCGGCTCCGAGGGTGCGCTCAGTGACGTCGAGCGTGGAGAAGAGGGCGGCTTGGGTGATGAACGGAGTTAGAAGCCGATCATTCACCACTTGAAAGTGATAGTCGTGCGCGCCGGTTTCGGCTGAGTGAACCGAGACGGTAACGGGAATCATGCGGGCGGGGCGGCCGATTTCTCCGGCGACGGCGCTGCTGCGATCACTCAACATAGTGCCGACCCATTCGCGAGCCGCGGATAATTTGGTGGAGGTGTTCAGGGTGGGCAGAAGCGCGACGACCTCGGAGCGCGCGAATGGCAGTTCCGTGGAACCGCCGTTCAAAAAGCGATGGCCGAAGGCGTAGACGCGTTTTCCGTTTACGTAGGTGACGGTGCCGTCGGCGGAAATGACCATGTCGCCGGTGAGCAGCTCGACGCTGATCATGGAACCGGGGGCGACGGTGCCGGTGTACTGCGGCGAGGCGGGCGTGCCGGCGGAAAGGCCCTGCTGGGGCTCAAAACCCAACCTGCGGAAATCGGAGGCAAAGGCCTGGAGCGTGCGCGGGGAGAATCCGGAGAGCGCGAGCGGCGTGGAGATCTGGGTCAAATTCCCGAAAGAGGAGGAGGGAGGCTCGGCAGAAGAAGGCGACGGCGATGGTGGGCGTGAACCGGCCGGAGCGGCCCCGGCAGCTGTGTCGGCGAGCATCTGTTCGATGGGTGTGATGCCGGCGATGGGTTGTTTAGAGAAGGGGAAGCCGAGCGCTACCGCTCCAAGCAGTTTTCCGTCGATGTAAACGGGGCTTCCGCTCATGCCTTGGAGCACGCCGGTGTCGGCGAGCGGTCCGCCGCTGAGTTTGGCGAGGATGATGGTCTGCTTGGGCGTGAGATTTTGGAGTACGCCGAGAATTTCGACCTGGAATTCCTCAATGCGATTGCCGGCGAAGACGGTTCGGCCAACGCCGTGGAGCCCGGGCCGAACGTCGCGCAAGGGAAAGAACGCTTGCGCGTGGGCGAGCATCGCAGCGAGAGCGAATAAGAGAGATGCCCGGAGGGCGGTTGCCGGGAGGGCGGGGAATTTCATTGCCGGGCGAGGAACGGATTGGCGCACATCCATATTGTTCCGCACGCCGTTTTTTGAACTTAGTACAAGCGCGGGATCGAATCGGCAGATGAAAGGACCACATCCAAGCTGCATGGGCACACTTGCAGTCACTCTCAAACGATTCGAGCGACCAGATGAGATCCGCAGTTTTGAGAAAGGAAAATTCGAGGTCGTGCGCCTTGGGAATATGGCGATAGGACGGGCGACTTACGAGCCGGGCTGGAAATGGTCGGAACATGTGGGCCGAGCGATCGGGAGCACGAGTTGCGAGGTGGAACATGTAGGCATGGTGGTTTCGGGGCGGGCAGCTGCGGCGATGAACGATGGAACGATTTTGGAAATGAAAGCCGGCGACCTCTTCTATATTCCGCCCGGCCACGATAGCTGGGTAGTCGGTGAAGAGGTTTACGTCTCGCTGCATTTTCTGGGCGCCGAAGCATACGCGCATTGAAGAGCGGTTTTTAGCAGGGGACGGCGATCAGCAAGTCGCTTTTTTGCGCGCCGTATAATCTTCCAATGAGCCGCTTCGTGATTGAGCACCTGCCACGAACTCGGGCGACGTATGAGCTCACGCCAGTCGACTACGAGGATGCGAGAGTCTGGCTAAATCAGTTACGATTCGATTCTTTGATTCGCACGACGGAGTTGATTGCGGCGATCGAAGCCGGCATGGGGGTGATGTTGGCGCAATCGGATACGCTCATGGCACTTCGTCCGGGAGACGAGGCGCTTCTCATCACGCTCTCTTTCGGAGTTCTCCTCGCCTGGGCGCAAGGCAAGATACCGCCGCTTCCGGAAGATTGGCGCTGTTTGTTGCTGACGGTGAAAGCTCCGGGCGAGCCGGAGGGAACTCCGGTGCTGGAGGCTAAGATTGCGGAGGAGTTTCTTTCGGGCGAGCCGGTGTAAGGGCGGGCGCCGGAACGAAAAGCGTCCGCATCAAGTACAATTTTCAAGCATGGATCTCTCGAGCTTGCCGCACGAATTGGACAAGAAAAACAAGACGTGTCGGGTTGTCATTGAGACGCCGAAGGGACGCCGGAACAAGTTCGATTACGATCCGCACATAGAGGCGTTCGCGCTGGGCGGATTGTTGCCTGAAGGAATGAGCTTTCCCTTTGATTTCGGCTTCGTGCCTTCTACCGTCGCGGCCGATGGGGATCCGATCGACATCATGGTCCTGATGGACGAACCTGCCCACGTGGGATGTGTTCTGACGGTCCGGTTAATCGGCGTTATCGAGGCACAGCAGACGCAGAACGGCAAGACAACCGAAAACGATCGACTGATTGGAGTGGCGATGCACTCCTATAGCCACGAGAACGTGCAATCCATTGCGGAGGTGAACAAATCTCTCGTCGATCAGGTGGAAGAATTTTTCATTTCCTACAACAAGAGCCGGGGAAAGAAGTTCAAGGTGACCGGTGTGCACGGCCCTTCGAAAGCGGTGAAGCGCGTTCAGCAAGCGATTGAAGCTCGCAAGGACAAAAAATAGGTTTGGCGCCCAGCCGCAGTATCGTGGAAGAGGATGTGGAGAGCACGAATTAACGCGCTAATTCCTTCGCTTTTGATAGTGGCGCTGGTGGGCGCGGCGGTGCCAGCCGCGAGCTCGCACAGAAGGGCGCGCGCGACTTCGAACAAGATGGAAACGGTCGGGCCGGGGGCGACCGGTCCGGCAGTGATGCGGGCGCAGATTTTGCTCGATCGCGCGAGGTTCTCGCCGGGTGAAATCGACGCGCATTATGGCGACGATCTCGGAATCGCGGTGAAGGGATATCAGGAACGGCATGGCCTACATGCGACTGGGACGATCGATGCGGACATGTGGAAGCTGCTCGATGCCGACAGGCGGCCTTTGCTGACTACTTACGTCATCACGAATGCGGATGTCAGAGGTCCGTTCGTGCCGATCCCTCAGGACGTTCAGGAACAGGCGCAGATGAAATGGATGGGCTACGAATCGGCGGAAGAGGGGCTTGGGGAGAAGTTCCACTGCTCGCCAAAACTGCTGGCGGATTTGAATCCCGGCAAGAGCCTGAATCGCGCGGGAGTGCGGATCAGAGTGCCGAGTGTGCGGCGTAGTGTCGCTCGGCGGGCGGTGCGCGTGGTGGTGTCGGAATCCAAACGAACAGTAGCGGCTTACGGCGTGGGAGGCAGGTTGCTGGCGCAGTATCCGGCGACGATGGGCGGCGAGCACGATCCGCTGCCGATTGGTCATTGGATCATCACGGTGGTGCAGCAGGACCCGTGGTTCTATTGGGACCCGGTGCATTATTGGAACGCCGATCCCGCGGAGGCGAAGGCCAAGCTTCCGCCAGGACCGAACAATCCGGCGGGCGTGGTGTGGATGGGGCTTTCGAAGAAGCACTATGGAATTCATGGAACGCCGGATCCGGGGCACATTCGGCATGGCGAGTCTTACGGCTGCATCCGGCTGACGAACTGGGACGCAGAGGATCTGTCGCACATGGTGCGGCGCGGCACTCCGGCAATACTCGAGGAATAGCCGTTTGCGCGGGTACGCTTATGCGGCGGGATTGCTTGTTCTGACGCTCGCAGTTTCCGTTGCTGTTTGTGAGACCTCTTCCCTTGGGAACATGCGGCCGCCGATTCGGGGGCTTGCGCTCACGGACCTGCGGGATAGCTTCGCCGAAGTTCATAACGGACACGCGCATGAGGCGATCGACATTATGGAGCCGCGAGGGACACCTGTTGTAGCCGCAGTATCGGGAACGATCCGCAAGCTGTTTCTGAGCAAGCCGGGCGGGAACACGATCTACGAGTTCGACCAAGCGGGGGTGTATTGCTATTACTATGCGCACCTGGACCGGTACGCCGACGGGATGCGCGAAGGCATGCGGGTGGAGGGCGGGAACACGATCGGCTTTGTGGGATCGACAGGAAACGCGGATGCAGGCGCACCGCATCTGCATTTTGCGGTATTTGAGCTGGGACCGGAGAAGCAATGGTGGCGCGGGAAGGCGGTCAATCCCTATGCAGCGCTGGTGGATGCGGTCAAGCGGGCGAAGTAAGAGAATTGGTGGAATATGAAGCTGTCGCCGTTTTTGCTCGATCAGTGGCTCGGCCAGAAGGATCTTCCGGACTCGAAGATCGAGTTCGATCTCGGGTCGAGTACGGGGCCGAGCTGGACTTTGCGTGAGTTGCTCGCGTTATCGGGCGATCGGGAACACGAGCGGCTGCTCGATACAAAACTGTTCTATACGACGCCAGCGGGATCGCCACAGTTGCGCGAAGCGATCGCGGAGCTCGAAGGCGTGGATCCAGAACATGTGCAAGTTGTTACGGGAGCTGCCGAGGCGCTGGTTTTGTTGTTCTTTCTGGCCGCCGAATCAACTTCAAACCCCAGTCTAAACCGCAGTGGAAACGTGGTGCTTCCCAATCCTGGATTTCCCGCCAACACGGCGCTGGCGGAATCGTTCGGTCTCGAGAACCGGCAATACAGGCTGCGCGCTGAAGACGAGTTTCGTATCGATCTGGATGAGATTCGTGGGCTGGTGGATGACAAGACGCGGTTCGTGTTGGTGAATACTCCGCACAATCCGACGGGCGCGGTGATGAGCGACCGAGAGATCGACACGCTGCATGATTTCTGCGCCGGGCGCGGTGTTCAGCTTGTGTGCGACCAGGTGTACCATCCGATTTACCATGGCGCCGAAACGCGCTCAGCCGCAAGACTTCCGCATGCGACGGTGCTTGGCGATTTCTCGAAAGCGCTTTGCCTGAGCGGATTACGAGTGGGCTGGATGATTGAGCGTGATGCTGGGCGGCGCGAGCTGTATCGGAATGGTCGAAGCTATTTCAGCGTCTCGAATACGGCTTTGGGCGAGAGTTTGGCGACCATGGCCTTGCAGCATAGCGATGCCATTTATGGGCGGGCACGACAGGCCGCGCAGGAGAATCTGGCGTTGCTCGATCAGTTCTTTCGCGAGCACGCCGATTTGTTCGATTGGGTTCGTCCGAGCGGCGGCATGACTGCGTTTCCATCACTCGCGGACGGAGGAGCGGCCCGAGAGTTCTGCAGTAAACTGGCGAATTGCGGCGTGCTGATAACGCCGGGCGACTGCTTCGGAATGCCGTCGCATTTCCGTATCGGTTTCGGTACAAGTGGAGATCGATTCCCGGAGGCTATCGCGCGCTTCACGGAGTTTCTGCATTCGGAAGAGCGTGCTGCTGTCAGTTGCGTGTAGTGCGAGGATCTAGAACTCGAACATCAGGCGCACATTGGCGCTGCGAGGCGGCGCAATGGCGGTGCCGGAAAAAAGGCCCGCGAAATTAGTTACGTTCAACTTGTCGGTGAGGTTCTCGACTTCGGCTTGGAGCCGCAAAACCGATTTTTCATGTTTCCAAAGATCGGCGCCCGCGCCGACGTCGAGTGAAAAATTCGGGCGGACCCGTCCCGCGCTGAAATTCACGCGGCTGACGATCTGCGCGCCGTATTGAGATTCCAACTCGTCCACGTCGGAACCTCCGTCGATTTCGACAGGCAAACCGCTGCCGTACTCCGCGGACGAGGCAAGCCACACTCGCGGAAACAGCTGATACCTGAGACGCGCCCGTGCTGTGTTGCGCTGATCCTGCGATATGGGGAAGCTCGTCGTCACGCCGAGCACGCCCTGCGCATCGTCGCCGAGAAATAAACCTCCCGTGACGGGCAATTGGGCGATCCCGATCATATTTGAGTAACTCAAGAATCCCGAAAGGTTGCCCCACCTCGGCAGATCGAGTTTCACGTCGACGCCTTGGATTTGGGCGGCGTGAAAAGCGATGGGAAAGCTGATGCCGGTATTGAGAAACACGTCGTCATCGGCATAGTTACGAAACGTGCGGCGATAGAAGCTGACGTCGAGACGCGCCTTTTGTGCTATCGCCTGGCTGAATCCGGCTTCGAGGTAATCGCCACGGGAGGGCTGGACGGGGATGCGCAGGATCAGGGGATTCAGCTGATCGACCTGCGGGGAACTGGCCAGCAAGAGATTCTCGATTTCGGGCGTCTGGAATACACGGTCATAAGAGAAGCGCAAAACCAAACCCGCGGAGGGAACGTACCAAGCCAAGCCCAGGCGCGGACTGAAGGCGTGATCGTGGACAACAAGGGAGTAATGGTCCCAGCGCAGACCTGCACTCACGGTCAAGTTTCCGAAGCGCATGGTGTCCTGCGCCCAAAGCGCTTGTTCTCGGTCGAGCCGGTGGTCGGAGAAATTAAGCGACGGCGGCGTGCCGGGATCGAAAAAACCGGGATCAGATATCCGGTATTGCAGCGCTTCCGTTACGGGCGCGTACAAACCATCTCCACCGAAGTTCATCTCATGATGCCCCTTGTGGAGCGAAAGATTAGCGTTCAAATAGCTGCGGCGGAATCCGCGCTGCTGGAACGCGACGATGGGTATAGAAAGATTGTTCGACCAGAGATTGGATGAAAGGTCCTCGATGACGGTTCTGACATTCAGGACCGCCTCAGCCGAGAATTCGTGTGTCCAAGCCGCCTGACCGAGATCCTCCGGGGCATTGCGATCTTGCCGTTGGCCGGCAGCCTGTTGGATATTTTCGTTTGGCACTTCGAAGGACGTTTGCGTGCGGTGAAATGCGAGATGGATGCGATCGGCATCGGTGAGATCGTCATCGTAGGCGGCGGCGATCGCATCGGAGGTGCCGGTATCGGTGTAATTACCCGACACGGGAGGATCCAAATAGTGGTTGGTATGCTCGCCCGAAGCACTCAAGGTGAAGGCGCTGCGCTGCCACCCGTACGTTCCCGAGAGCAATCCATCTCCTGTTCCGAAGCTTCCGCCGGACAGTTCCGAAGTGCCGTGAAAGCCGGGGCGAATGTCGTGGCTGGTGGTCACTTCCACAACACCGCCAAGCTTGCGACCATATTCGGCTGGAAAATTCCCCGTCAAAATGCTTAACTCCGACACTTCGCTGCTTTCGAATCCAGGAGCAAACGCAGGTGAACGGTTTTCATCCATTGGCACGCCATCGACGACAAAGAGAGTTTGATATTCGGAGCCTCTCGGATGCAAGACGGCATTACCTTCGAAGATCCACCCAGGCTGCTCGTTAATCAGATCGAGCAAGCTTCGGCCCGGGATGGATGATTCCTGTTCCTGAATCTGCTGGGAACCAATCGCGTAGGTGACACCTGTACGGTGCGGATCGAGCACAGTAGCCTTGTCGCTGACCACTACTTCCGTAGTTGCCGTTTTGATATTCAGCTGGACGTGGATATCGCGAGGGATTCCTGAGTGGATCTCTAAAATGGCGGAATAGGTGGTGAAACCGGAGTGCTCTACCGTCAAGCGATACACGCCGAACGGCAGATGTTGAAAGAGGAACTGTCCGAGATTGTTGGTGCTGGAATCGCGGCGCGTTCGAGAGGATTCGCTGACGAGGTTAAGGGCGGAAGGGAGAGGCAGGCCGGTTAGATCCGTGACTGAAAGTTTTAGTTCGCCGGTCTCGAGCTGCGCAGAAGCGAAGCGGCACGCTAACAAGGCCAACCCGATGCACTTGTAGAGGCGGCGACACGCGGGGTTCATGGGTCGCTGTCATTCTGACATCCCGGCGATTACTGCGGGGGCGACCTGCGCGGTAGCGACTCGATCAGGAAACGGCCGAAGCGACTTCCGCTTGCTGCTTTTCAAACGTATAGCCAAATCCGCGAACGGAGCGAATCCAGCCGGGAGCGGCCGGGTCGGCTTCGATCTTCTGCCGCAAGCGGAGAATATAAACGTCCACAGTCCGGTCGATGACGGCACGATCGTAGCCCCATACGCTATCGAGCAATTGCTCGCGGCTGAACACGATGCCCGGCCTAGTCATCAAAAAGTCCAGCAGTTTGAACTCGGTCGCAGTCAGCACGATTTCCTGGCCATTCAGATGGACGCGGCAGGTATCGCGATCGAGTTCCAAATCGCCCACGCGCATTTTGCGGGAAGGCGCGACCGCACTGCGAAACTGAATCTTGACTCGCGCGATCAGTTCGCGAACAAAGAACGGTTTCACAATGTAGTCGTTGGCGCCGAGCTCGAGGCCCACGATCCGATCGGTTTCCGAAGCGCGTGCAGTAAGAAAAATGACTGGAATCTGAGCCAGATCGGGATGCGCTCGAATGCGCTTGCAGATATCGAGGCCGTCCGAATCGGGAAGCATGATATCGAGCAGGATTAGATCGGGCCTTTCGCGCTGGCATAACTCGAGCGCGCCGTGACCCGTTTGCGAGCCTACGAAGGCGAAACCCTCTTTCTCGAAGTTGTACTTGACGAGCGCGAAGAGGTCCGCATCGTCCTCGATGAGAAGGATCTTCCTCATGCTCCCACTGTAATCGAGGAAGTGTTACAGCCGGATTACAGCGCCGCTGAGCCGGCGTAGGCCGCCTGAATCTCTGCAATCCCGAGGTCTTGCGTGGGAACGGTGAAGTAGAAGCGCGAGCCTCGTCCCGGCGTGCTCTCAACGCCTACTTCGCCGCCTTGCGCACGAACCAGATGCTTTACAATCGCGAGACCGAGGCCGGTGCCGCCCAGTTCCCGGGAACGCGCTTTATCGACGCGGTAAAAGCGCTCAAAGAGGCGGGACTGCTCTTCCTGTGGAATGCCGATGCCCGAATCTCGAACAGAAACCTCTATGCGATCGCCTTCGATGGGGCGCGCCGACACCTTGACCGATCCGTTCTCGGGCGTGTATTTCAGGGCGTTGTCAACCAGGTTGGTCAGAATCTGGTGCATCGCCTCCTCGTCGCAGAAAACTTCGCTGTCGGGCGGCGCAGCCTCAAGCGAAAGCACGATGTCTTTCTGTTCCGCCAAGGGCCGGATCGCCTCCAAGTGCTGTTTCAACAAGGCATTGATGCTATAAGGCGCAAACTGGAAGGTCTTCTGCTGCAGCTCGATGCGCGAAAGCGTCAGGAGATCCGCGGTTAAGCGGGCCAGGCGTTGCGCGTTCTGCAGAATAATTTGAACGAACTTGACGTTGACGTTGGGATCCTGAACAGCTCCTTCGAGCAACGTCTCGGCATAGCCCTGAATTGACGCAAGGGGAGTTCGCAGCTCATGGGAGACGTTGATGACGAAGTCCTTACGCACGCGTTCGAGCCGTTCGAGCTCTTTGTGTTCCTGTTCGAGCTGCTTGAACGTTCGCTCCAGCTTCGAGGCGGTCTCATTAAGCTTGGACGCGAGCGTTCCCAGCTCATCCTTGCCCGTGTTGCTCAGCCGATCGCGAAAATCGCCGTCCGGCAACCGTCCCGCGTAGGCAACTATTTCGCCCAAGCGGGCCGAAACGCGTGTCGCGAACCAGGCCGCCAGCAACACCGAAGGCAGAAAAGCGAAAGCGGTGGAAGCGAGCACCTGTCTGCGAATTTGGCCCACTTCGCCCGCAATCCTCGATAAAGGGACGGCGAGTCGCAATGCGCCGTCAGCAAACGGAACCGCGACGTAGAGGAAGGGGACCTTGAGGGTCGGGCTAAATCGAATGCTCCAGCTCTCATGGCCAGCGAGCGCAGCCGCAAACTCCGGTCGCTTACGGTGATTTTCCATTCGTTTCGCGTCGGCATCGGAATCGGCGAGCACCCTACCTTCGCGATTGATAATGGTGAGTCGTGCAGCGCCCAGCCTCGCAGCCATTTGAACGGCATCACGATTTGCATCCGGATGGAACGACGTAATGAGCCGAGCCTTCTCGAACAAGTCTTGACGCAGTGTCTCGGTGTAGGTGCGTTCGGCGAGCTTGGCGGTGAGGAAATTGACGCTCGTCAAAGCGAGCGCCAGCACGACCAGAACAGCCAAAATAAGTTTTAGGAAAAGGCGGGCTGCCAAGATTCCATTCTAAGGAAATGCGAGCGGGTCATTTACGCGCATTCAGCCGCCTGCTTCAGCATGGTGGCGAACGTCAATTCCCGTTATCAGAAATAGAACATCTTCCGCTACATTAGTCGCGTGATCCGCGATGCGCTCCAAATTTTTGACGACGAAGAGCAAATCGACCGCCGGGCGGATGTTCTGCGAATCTTGCTCCATGCTGCGGAGCAGTTGCTCGGCGATGGCAGTTCGAAGCGTGTCTACATCGTCGTCGGCTGTCAGCACTTCGCGAGCAACATCCGGATCGCAGCGTACAAAGGAATCGAGACTTTTGCGAACCATGCCTTCCACCATCATCCTGAGGCGCGGAATCTCGACCGCCGGACGAATAGTCGGCTGATTGGTTAGCGATAAGGCGCGATGGGCTATGTTGACGGCCAGATCGCCCATGCGCTCCAGATCGTTATTGATCTTCAAGCAAGCAACAATGCTGCGCAGATCGGTTGCCATTGGTTGTTGGAGCGCAAGCAAGCTGACGGCGAAGTCATCGAGCTCCATCTCGAGCCGGTTGATTTGAGCTTCGTTCTTCAAGACCTCGTGCGCGAGCTCTTCATTGCGTTCGAAGACCGCCGTGATACTGCGGTAAATGGCCAATTCAACGAGCGAACCCTGTTCCAGCAGAAGCTGCTTCAGCTGGTCTAGCTCCGCAACAAAATGGCGCACTGTTCCCATTTTGTCAGCCGAACCTTCCTGTAACGTAATCCTCGGTTTCTTTTTTGGAGGGGTTTTTGAAAATTTTCGGAGTGTTGTCGAACTCAATCAGCTTGCCCATGAGAAAGAATCCGGTGTAATCCGCGATGCGCGCGGCTTGCTGCATATTGTGCGTGACGATCACCACGGTGCACGAGTCCTTGAGATGGTAAATTAATTCTTCAATCTTGCCCGTTGCGATGGGATCGAGCGCGGAGCACGGCTCATCGAGCAATAGAACTTCCGGATTCACCGCGAGGGCACGTGCGATACAGAGCCGCTGCTGCTGGCCACCGGAGAGATCGTGGGCTGAATTGTGCAGCTTGTCTTTGACTTCGTCCCAAAGGGCCGCTCGCCGAAGACTGGCTTCGACGGTCTCTTCTAAATCCCGCTTGCGCCTGGCGCCGTTAACCCGCGGTCCGTAGGCGACGTTCTCAAAGATCGATTTAGGGAACGGGTTCGACCTTTGGAAGACCATCCCGACTCGCAGGCGGAGCCGTGACACTTCCATGTTCAAAATGCTTTCGTTGTCGAGCAGGACTTCACCCTCAATGCGCGTGTTGCGAACGGTTTCATTCAAGCGATTCAGAGTTCGCAAGAACGTCGACTTGCCGCAACCGGAGGGTCCGATCAGAGCGGCGACCTTGTAAGCAGGAACGCTGAGGCTGATTCCATGCAGCGCCTGAAAGGTGCCATAGAAGAAGTTCAGGCCAATAGATTTTAACTTCCCAGGCTCCGCGATCGGCGTATTTTCCTCTCCCAGGCTGCTTCCCGCTATGCGCGTCTGTACAGGTGAACTCACAATCATCTCCGAGGGCCCATGGATTTAGCCCCAATCGCCCACCGCGCCACGATGTTCGCCGTAAGCACGAGCATCAGGAGCACGAATCCAGCCGCCCAGGCCTGCCGGTGCCAATCCGCGTAGGGTGCAATTGCGTAGGTGAATACCATCACCGGAAGGGTTGCGATCGGCTGACTGAACCCGGGGCTGCAGAACTGATTGTTCAGTGCCGTAAACAACAGCGGAGCGGTTTCCCCGGCAACGCGCCCGACATTCAGCAGTGTGCCTGCTACGATGCCGCGCATAGCTGCGGGAATCACCACCGTGGCAACGACAACCTCCTTCTTGGCGCCTAGAGCCATGGCACCCTCCCGCAGCGATTCGGGAACAGCACGCAGGAACCCCTCGGTAGTTCTAAGCGCGATGGGAATCATGATGACGCCCAGCGCGACACCTCCTGCGTACGCCGAGAAATGTCCGGTTGTGAGGACGATCAACGCGTAGGCGAAGATCCCGATGACAATCGAGGGAATGCCGTTCAGAAGATCGGCTGTGAACCGAATCGCAGCGCCGGCCTGGGCTCCTGAATATTCGGAAACGTACACGCCGGCGAGGAAACCGATGGGAACGCCTATCAAGGTGGCGATCAAGAGTACTTTTGCGCTCCCAACGATGGCGTTTGCCATTCCGCCGCCGGTCTCGCCCACGGGCACAGGCAGCTTGGTGAAAAAATTCCAGCTCAAACTGCTGCCGCCATGCACGGCCAGATAGCCGAGGATGAATAGCAGCGTTCCGGTTGCGAAAAGCGTGCAAAGGCCGGTTGCGGTCAACATGACGGCATTGACAGCTTTTCGCCGGAAAGCTAATTCACCTGTCACGACGAGCCTTTCTCGGTAGTCGCGAGTATCAGGACGCGCGCCAAGGCGTTAATGACGAAGGTGAGCGCGAAGAGCGTCAGCCCGAGCTCGATGAGAGCGCTCATGTAAACTTTCCCGGTTGCCTCTGAAAACTCGTTGGCGATTACAGCGGCGATGGAATAGCCGGGCGCCAATATCGAGGCCTGAATCTTGGGGGTATTCCCGATGACCATGGTGACCGCCATGGTTTCGCCGAGAGCGCGCGCCAAAGCAAGAAAAATAGAACCCGCGATTCCGGTACGCGCATAGGGGAGGACGACCTGCCAAGTGGATTCCCACTTGGTCGCGCCAAGGGCCAACGCCGCCTCACGCAGATCCCGCGGGACGGCCAGCAGAACTTCGCGCGAAATCGAAATGATGAAGGGCGCCACCATGATGGACAGAACAATTCCAGCGGACAAAATGCTCACGCCGTAGAATGTGCCGGAGAAAATGGGAAGCCATCCTATTACGCCCTTCAGCGGATCGATAATCTTCTCGAGTATGGGGATCATCACGAAAATGCCGATCAGGCCATAGACCACACTCGGGACAGCAGCCAGGAGTTCGATGCAGAAGGTCAACGCGTCGGAAATACGCGGTCGCGCGAGTTCAGCCAGAAAAATCGCGGCGCCAAGCCCTAATGGAATTGCAAACAGGAGGGCAATCGCGGAGGTCTCAAGGGTGCCGAAGATGAAGGGGAGGGCTCCGAAACGGACGGCAATCGGATCCCACGTCTGGGTCCACAAAAAGCTCCAGCCGAACTTCAGGCGTGAGGGCGCGGAATTCACCCACAGCTCATAAGCGATCAGGAATGTGATGACAATTGTCGCGACGGCGGCGGCGAGCGTGACTATATAGGCCAAGCGCCCCCTCCAGTGGACGCGAACGGCCCTCGCATGGCGCGCGGGGCGCACTACCGGTTCCGCGGTAATCGCCGGCATCTTACTTGATCTTTGCGATCGCGGCTTGTTCTTTCCCGATGAGCGGGCTCGGAAGTTTCGCGTAATCGAGGGGCTGAGCCATACCCTGGCCGGTAGTCAGAGCCCAATTCAAGAAGTCCCTGATGGCTTTCTCTTTCACCGAATCGGCGATGTGCTCCGGGATCAACAACCAGGTAAAGGTGGCGATGGGATATGCATCTCGGGCCGGCGAATTTGTAATCGACACGCGAAAATCGGCAGGCATCGTATTCATTGAGCCTGCTGCGGCGGCGGTTGTGCTCGCCAGGTCAGGCTGTACAAAGACCCCCGCTGGATTCCGTACCTTGCCATAAGGCATCCCGTTCTGGATGGCGTAGATCAGCTCCACGTAACCAATCGAGTACTGCATGTTCTTTACTTGCCCCGCCACGCCGTCGTTGCCCTTGCCACCAACTCCGACCGGCCAGTTGACCGAAGTCCCGTTGCCTACTTCGCTCTTCCACTCCGAGCTGACTTTTGACAAATAATCGGTCCAGCAATAAGTCGTTCCGCTGCCGTCGGCGCGATGGACCACCTGAATGCCGGCATCGGGCAGTTTTACTCTAGGATTCGACTTCGTCAGTTCCGCATCATTCCACTTCGTGATTTTCCCCAGATAGATTCCCGCCAATGCCTCGGGCGTGAAATTCAGGCCGGTTTTGACGCCGGGCAGATTATACGTGGGGACCGCAGCCCCGGCGACGGTAGGGAAATGCAGAATGCCGAAGCCGTGCTTTTCCCGATAATCCGCAATCTGCTGGTCGGTCATAGGGCCATCGGATGCGCCAAAGTCAACGACGCCTTCCGTAACCTGTTTGATTCCTGCTCCGGAACCTAGCGGCTGATAGTTGATTTGAACGCCGGGATGAGCGCCGCAGTACTCGTGGAACCACTTGGAATAGAGCGGATTCGGGAATGTTGCGCCTGTCCCGTTCAGTAAAACTTCTGCGCTTAGCGCGGCTGCTGCTGTAAGTAACGCAGCCGAAACGCGTAGAAAAGTTGATTTCACTATGTCTCCTGATCCTGTGCTCTCATGCCGCAGCTTTATCCGTCATGGCAGTGTCGCACCTGGAAATTACAGTCGTGTTACGAGCACACGGCGTATTCGCGCTTGGGCGGCGGCATAGAGCGAGGCGTCCGACATCGGAGCGCGCATCTGCCGCGGGAAACTGTCTAATGCGATCTCTTGTGAGAAGCCGATCAGCGCGAGAGTGAAGTCCGGTCACGCGAATCGGCAGCTTGAGCGTCGAGCTTCCGAGAGTGTATTCCTCAACCGGAAATCAAGGAAGCGTTTTGCCGAGCCAGGGACCTAATTTATGCGTTTGCCGGTCAGAGTCGCTGAGCCTTGCTGAAACTTCACTTCCTGGGCCTTCCCGTCAGGGCCGACCGTGAATGTGAAGACGGCGCCTACAGTCTCAATGAAGAACTGGTTTTCGGAAGTTGGTTTGGCTTCGATCTTAGGTTGGCCTTGCAGCGCGACCATGAGGCGTCCACTTTCGTTAGTAAAGGTGATGAGGACGGGGCCGACCTGATACTTCCCGGTATATCGGTCGAGAATTGCGGGCGGAAGCGTGATCACCTTCATCTGCTGCGGAACGTCAATCTTTTCGCCGAACAGCGTGCCGGCAAGCGCTGCCGCGACGGCGTGTGCATTGCCTTGGATGTCGTTTGAGAGGACGATCACCACCGCATCGTCGTCAGGAAAGCGCCCGATATAGCTACTGAAACCGGGGATGCCGCCGCTGTGTCCGATCTGCTTGTGGTTTGCCATCGGGCCCAGCATCCAGCCGTAGCCATATTGATTGCGCACAGCTGTGAACATCAAGTCGAGAGACGCCTTGCTGAGAACCTGGGTGGTGTACAGGGCGCGATCCCATTTATATAGATCCTGCACCGTCGAATACAGCGAGCCGGCGGCATAGGGCAGCGACATGTCAATGTAGTCGGAATTGCAAATCGATTCTCCACAAGGTTGATAGCCAGACGCACGATGAGGCAGCACAATGCTTGTTTCGTCATAACCGGTGTTCGACATGCCCAGCGGTTCGAAGATATGCTTCTGTAGATAACTGGCATATTTCTCGCCAGAAGCTTTTTCAACAATGATCCCGAGAAAGATGTAGCCGCTGTTCGAATATTTCCATTTCGTTCCGGGCTCGAATTCGAGCGGCTTGTCCTTGGTCCACAGCAGGATTTCGGCGGGCGTTTTTGGAAGCCGGAGGAACGGCGGGGTAGGGAACTGCTTGTCATCGGTGTAGCTTGGAATTCCGGAGGTGTGGCTGAGGAGTTGATGGATGGTGATTTGCTTCCAAGCGTCGGGACATTGATCGAAGTATTTGCAGGCGGTGTCCTGGACCGAGAGCTTGTGCTGTTCGGCAAGTTGCATGATCGCGGTTGCGGTGAACTGTTTTGTCATCGAGCCGATTCGGAAGCGCGCATCGGGCGTGTTTGGAACGCTCCATTCGAGATCTGCCATCCCGTAGCCCTTCTCCAACAGAATGCGGCCGCCCTTCGCGACCAGCACGCTTCCCATAAAGTGACGGTGCTGCTGGTAGGCGGTGGCCATCTCATCAAGACGATGAGTGAGTTCGTCGCCCGTTTGCGCGAGGGAGACGGCGGCTGCGAAAACAAGATAAAGGACGGCGCGTAAGATGCGAGGTATTGGCACGAAGGTTATTTTAAGTGTTTTGCCGCGGGAGGAAAGAGCATCCGGAGACTCGACAGCAAACACAAGCTTGAGATGCTGCCGTACAGCATGGTGGGAAATGGCACAGCGAAAGCGGGCTGTGCATCGAAGATGACGGCCTGACCTAAGAATGCCAGCGCCATGCTGCAGGCACTTTGCAGAATCGGCTTAATAAAAGATTTTCTCCCGGGATCGGAGTAGGCGTTGCAAATGAGTAACACCGCGACAGCGATAATTGTCGGCACTGCCAAACGGGCGAATCCGGCGCGGTTGTAGAGAAATTCTTGCTGCCGCAAGATACCAAGCGGTCATCGTGAACGAACAATAAACCGTGAACGCCTCGATCAGGAACGCTTGAAGATCCGTGGTTCGGCGAATGCGGCTGACGATCACGGGCGGAATCACAGAAAGAGCATCGATCAGGTACGACTTCAGCGACTTATATCGTTCTTGCAAATCTCCGAGGACGTGCTCGCGAGAGGCGGGCGGAAGCAGGAATCGCAACACACTCTCAAGAAGTTTGGGGGCAGGCATCGCTATCCCGTCTGCCTCTTCCATTGCTTCTTCCATTTGCGAGCCCAATCTTTTCCGAGCACATGGGAAATGAGATCGGAGACTCGCAGCGCCGTTGCGGTCGATTCCTGCAGAGCCTCCTCGCCCAGAGCTTCCAAGCGGTAGCACCTTTTGGCGCGACCACCGCGCTCGCTGGTCGGATCGCTCAGCCAGGATGACACGAAACCCTTGTCTTCAAGCCGATCCAAAGTGACGTAGACAGCGCCCAGAGAAACCCTCTTGGGCTGGGCCAAATCCGCCACCTTGTTCTGGATAGTTACTCCATATGCGTTCTCGCGTAAGGCGAGAATGGCAGCGAGAACAAGTTGCTCGAAGTGACCGATAGAACCCACGCTCGGCATTTGTCCAACATTGTAAGGCAAATCAGCCTTAGAGTCAACGGGCAGCAGAGCGAAATGATGCTGCTACAAGTCCCCGGGCCTATCTTGAGAGCGACATTCGGTAAAGCACGTGTTTTCGCAGGAGATGACCTTCCGGCAAGGCGGGGTGATTGAAGTCATCGGCCGGATCATGGGTCATGCCAAGCTTTTCCATAACTCGCCGGGATTTGAGATTGGCAGGAACCGTGAAGGAAACCAGAGCCGGCAGCGCTAGTTGTTCGGATGCGTAGCGAACGATTTCCCGTGCGCCTTCTGTTGCTAACCCTTCCCCCCAGAAATTGGCTGACAGTCTCCATCCGATCTCCACACAGGGTTTGAAGTGAGCCTCGAACGATGGGACGGCAAGTCCGATAAAGCCGATAAAGGAGTGGTCGCGGCGGAGTTCTACTGCGCAGAGACCGAAACCGTGCTGCCGGAATTGAGCTTCGATGCGATCCGCGAGCGCGTCGCTTTGCTCGGTGGTAAGAGCGGCAGGCATGAACTCCATTACGCGGGGGTCCGCGTTCATGAGGGAAAACGGCTGGCGGTCAGAGCGGCGCCAGTGTCTTAGAATCAATCGCTCGGTTTCGGCGACGATCATGAGGCTGCAACTTTCGTTTCCGTTTGGATCTCGATCAAGGAGTCCATTGCGGTGTTACGAAATTCAGAGACTTGGAATGATCTTAATCTCAAACAGCTTGGGCCAAAGCTTCCCGGTTACAAAGAGCCGGTCGCCCATCGAATCGTAGGCAATTCCATTTAACACGGCTTCATCATCGTGAAGGTCTCGTCTTGGACCTGAACCCCGAAACTGGTCCGAAGTCAAGTTAGGATTTCGGACAAGGAGAGGGCATGAAAAGGGTCGATTCAGTGAAGAGCAGATCATCGGCATTTTGAAACGGCATGAGGCCGGGCAGAAGGTGACGGACCTGGTGCGCGAGCACGGGATCAGCGAAGCCACGAACTACACGTGGAAAGGCAAGTACGGCGGCATGGAGGTAAGCGAAGCGCAGCGCCTGAAGAGCCTGGAAGATGAGAACCGGCGGTTGAAGCATTTGGTGGCCGATCTCAGCCTGGACAAGGAAGTATTGAAAGCCGTGATCTCAAAAAACGGCTGGGGCTCGCAGCGTAACGTCAAGATGTAGATTCGCCGTGCAGACGTTCGGGATCCAGACGAACGAAGAGCTGCGGGCTGAGAAGGTGTGGCCATCGAGCTGCCGGTATAAGCATGACATCGGATCGCACAGTCGTTGCGCGAGAGCTCCAGCGTTCGGCCTGTTCGGATATCGGCGCTTGAGGTGTGCTACTAGCTCGGCAAGGAGAACGCGTGAATCACAAGCGATTGTTCCGCGTGTACCGCCAAGCAGGGCTGAGCGTGAAGCGCACTCGTCGCAAAAAGCTGCTGCGTGTCGGCATCGCGCAACCCGTTCTGTCGCAGCCCAATCAGGAGTGGTCGTTGGATTTCGTATGCGATGCGCTCGGCACAGGACGCGCCGTCCGAGTCTTGAGCATTGTCGATAACTTCATTCGCGAATGACTTGGCCCTACCTTTCACCCCACCTTTTCTGGTTTCGCAGTATCTGTTCGAGGCGCGTCGATCCTTCGGCCCAGTGAAAGGGGTCAGGTCAACAGAAGTCCTGTACCCTCGTACAGAAATCCTCCCCGATACTCCAACCCTTGAGTGAATGCCGACGGGTCGTGAGGATAGGCGTGGATAACGCGAAACCGGTATTGTCTAGCTCCGTGAGTGCGGGCCGAATCGCGATCGGAATTGGCGACAAGCGGGATGGCGACTAGCGCAATAACGCCCAGAGCCGAAAGCTTGCGCGCGACTGCGACGGGCTGCGGTGCTTTCGTTTCGGGCATGGCGCAGGTCCTCCGAGGGTCAACGTACCAGATCCAAGCTCCATCCTTTATACTGGGTGTTTGGGTTCAGTTGATTTGTAGCAGTGTGTCTTTGCGCCCGGTCACGCACGCGATTCGGCAATGACCGGCTGCCGCTCCCAACAAAATACAGTAAGGATTGTTGAATGCCAAAACGGACATTTCAGCCGAACAATCGGCACCGGGCGAAGACCCACGGATTTCGCAAGCGTATGCAGACCGCGGATGGCCGTGCTGTGCTTGCGCGCCGGCGTGCCAAGGGCCGCCACAAACTCACCGTCAGCGACGAGCCTGCGGTTCGCGACGCGAAGTAATCCAAGCGCACCCACTTGGTTTCGCCTCCGCCACTCAGTTCGGCAGCCGCGTCGTGCATTGCCAGGGGGCGATTCACCAAATCCAGGCGCGTGGTCCGCTCGGCTGAGTTCCGCAAGATCTATGAAAGCGGTGTTCGCATGACCAGCCGCTACTTTGCTGCATTCTGCCTGCGCGTGCCCGGGGAGGCCGCGCCGGCACGCTGCGGATTCACGGTACCGAGGGCGCTAGGAAAGGCAGTGCAGCGCAACCGGCTGAAGCGCCGTATGAGAGAAGCCGTTCGAAACCAGTTGGATACTCTGCCGGAGAATTGGGCGGTGGTGTTCAACCCGAGGCGAAGCGTTCTGGAAGCTCCCTTTGAGGATCTGTGCCGCGAGATCGGCCGGCTGTTCGCGCGATGCGTATCATCCTGATCGCCGTACTCAGAGGGTATAAGCGGTGGGTCTCGCCCCTGCTGCCTTCGGCCTGCCGCTTCTATCCGACGTGCTCCGAATATATGGCTGAGGCAGTAGGGAAGCACGGCCTTCTGAAAGGAACGTGGCTGGGCGTGAGGCGTCTGGGCCGATGTCATCCTTTCCACGCGGGCGGATACGATCCGGTCCGCTGATATGAGATTGAGATTTATGTATGCCGACTAATACCGGCGGCGCACCATCAGGGCCGCCTTCGATAGAAAAGCGCCTTCCGTTAGCGCTCGCACTGATGATGTTGGTGCTGCTGGTTTCGCAATATATTTTCAAGCCTACGCCGGGTCCCAAACCGGTCGTACCCGCTAATGATAAGGCGGCCGCGAAATTAGCTGAAAAACCGGCGCAGGCCGCCACGCTTCCGGTTGCTAAAGCAGCGAGTACAACCGGGCAAATTCAAGCGGCGCCGAAATCACCAGCGACATCGACACCGACCTTTATCACATCGTCTTCACTAATCGCGGTGGGGCCATCAAGAGCTGGGTTCTGAAGAAGTATCAGGACAACGCCGGAAAACCTCTCGAGTTGATTAACCCCGCGGCGAAGAACGTTCCTTTGCCGTTTACGATCGAAGTGACCGGCCAGAAGCTCACTGTCGATCCCAACGCCGTTCTGTATCAGCCGAAACTGTCGCCCGACGGCACCGGTATCGCGTACGAGTTTTCCGACGGGACTGCGGCCATCCGCAAATCTTTTCAGTTCGCGAAAGACAGCTATCAAGCTGAGGTCAAATCGCAAGTTCTCGAGAACAACACGCCTGTACCGCATCTGCTGATGTGGCGCGGAGGCTTCGGCGATCAGACGGTACACGCCGCGCCGGCCACCGAACATACGGTGTATTACGACAGTGCGGCGGGGAAACTGCGAACCGACACCACCAAGAATGCAAAGAATGGACCGGTGACCAACACCGGCAATTACACGTTCGGCGGATTGGAAGATAACTTCTTTGCCGCCGTCGCGCTGCCCCAGGATTCCGATTCGCTCACGATTCGTACGTATAGCGATAACGTGACGCTTCCCAAGGAAGACAAACCCACCCCTTACGTGGGTGCCGGCATTTCCACCGGCGCTCAAAATGATTTCTCGCTATTCGCCGGGCCAAAAGACATCGAGATCCTGAAGAAGGTGAATCCCAAGCTCGGCCAGATTGTGAATTGGGGATTCTTCGGCGTTCTTGCCAAGCCGCTGTTTTTGTGGCTGAACTGGACCAACGATCACTGGACGAACAACTACGGTTGGGCGATTATCGTGGTCACGCTGATCATCAATTTCGCGCTGTTTCCCTTCCGGCTTACCAGCTTGAAATCGGCGCGCCGGATGCAGAAGCTGCAGCCGCAGATTCAAGCCATCAACGCAAAATACAAGAACGTCAGCCTTCGCGATCCAAAGAAGGCGGAGCAGAACCAGGAAGTGATGGATCTGTACAAACGGGAGGGCGTGAACCCGGTTGGCGGCTGCCTGCCCATGCTGGTACAGCTGCCGTTCCTATACGCGTTCTACCGCGTGCTCAGCATTGCGATCCAGCTGCGCCACGCGCCGTGGCTGTGGGTGCAAGATCTCTCAGCGCCCGAGACGCTGCCGATCCATATACTTCCCATCATCCTGGTTGTCTCGCAATTCGGGACTCAGAAGCTGACGCCGGCGGCGGGTGTCGACCCGAACCAGCAGCGCATGATGATGATGATGCCGCTGTTCTTCGGGTTTATGTTCTACTCTCTGTCGTCGGGACTTGTACTATATTACTTAATCGGCAACTTTATCGGGATTGCTCAACAGCTGATCATCAATAAGTTCATGCCCACCGCTGCTCCTGCTGCACTCCCGCCGGCAAAGGCGCCCGTGAAACGAACGGTGAAGAAATAGACTGCATGAAATATACCGTCGACTCGCTGCAGCCGAAGCTGGACGAATTTCTCTTGCCGCTGCTGGAGCGGGGGCGGCTGGAGCTGTCCTACGAATTACGCACGGCCGAGAATCCGCATCCCGAAGTAGAGAATCCGGAAGTTACGGTTCATTTCGCGGGCTCCGATGTGGATCGGTTGTTGGCGAATCGCGCTGAGCTGCTGCTCGCGTTAGAACATTTGTCGATGGAGGCGTTGCGTCTGCCGCCGGAAGATCATTCGCTGATCTCCTTCGATGCCAACGATTACCGGATGTTGCGCGTGGAAGAGTTGCGCATGAGTGCGTTGGCGGCGGCTGACAAGGTGAAGCGCACGCGTGTGCCGTTCCACTTTAATCCCATGAGCAGTCGCGAGCGCCGCGTGATCCACCTGGCGCTTCGGGAAGAAAGCGATCTACGCAGCGAAAGCGTCGGCGTTGGGCCAGGACGGGCGGTGGTGATCGTGCCGGCCGGCATGCCGACGCCTCCTGCTCCGCCAATGCCTCCGCATGGATTTCATCGCGGCAACCGCGACGATGGACCTCGCGGACCCAATGGGCGGCGTGGTCCTGGCGACAGACGCGAAGGTCACGGTCGCGGGCCTGGGCCGGGCAATCGTCCGCCTCGGGGTGGGCCCGGACGCGGTCCTCGCTAAATTTTTCCTGAATGAATTTGCGCGACACGATCGTCGCGATTGCCACTCCTGTCGGGCGCGGCGGATTGGGTGTGGTGCGCCTGTCGGGACCGGAAAGCCGCAGGGTCGCGGAAGCGATGCTGCGCTTCATGCACCCGCCGCGCTGGCGTGGCTGGACAAGTGAACTGGCCGAACTCGTAGATGGCTCCGCAAACATTGTCGATCGGGTAGTCGTCTCGTTTTTCGAACGGCCACGGTCGTATACGGCCGAAGACGTGGTTGAGATCTCGTGTCACGGCGCTCCCGTCGTGCTGCGCTTCTGCGTCGAGAGAGCTGTTGAGCACGGTGCGCGCATTGCCGAACCGGGAGAGTTCACGCTGCGCGCTTACATGAACGGGCGCATCGATCTGCCGCAAGCCGAAGCCGTTCGCGACCTGATCGATGCCACGACGCTCTATCAGGCGCGCGTGGCCGCACAGCAGGTCGAAGGATCTGTCTCCCGACGGATTCAACCTGCGAAAGAGCAACTGGTTGAATTGATTGCCCTGCTTGAGGCTGGAATCGATTTCGCCGAAGACGATATTAGCGTTGCACCCGCAGCGGAGATCCTGCGGCGGCTCGATGTCGTGCAGCGGGCGATCGAAGCTCTGGCGGCAAGCTTTGCGGCGGGCAAACTCGTTTTCCAAGGCTTCACGCTGGCGATTGCAGGAAGGCCGAACGTCGGCAAGAGCAGCCTGTTCAATCGGCTGCTGGAGCAGGATCGTGCCATCGTGACGCACATTCCTGGGACGACCCGAGACACGGTTTCGGAAGCGACTTCGATGGAAGGAATCCCGGTGAAGCTCGTCGACACGGCGGGCATTCGAGAAGGGAAGGATCTGGTCGAGAGCCTGGGCATCGAGCGAAGCTATCAGGCCATGGCCGATGCCGATCTGACAATTCTTGTCTTCGATCTTTCAGCCGAGATCGCAGAGGAAGACCGTGCGCTTCTCGAGAAGCTACATGATCGAAAGCCGTTGCTGGTGGGGAATAAAAGCGATCTGGAGCGGCGCCTCACGGGCGTGTCGGAGCTGCTGCCTGTTTCGGCGATAACGGGCCAGGGCATTTCGGAACTGCGGCAAGCGGCGCTCGAACGCCTTGCGCCGGAAGGTCTAGCCGCCCCTGAAAGCGGCAGTATCACGAACATCCGTCACGAGGCACTGCTGCGCGAAAGTTTGGAAGCTCTCACGAATGCACGCCGGGCGGTCGAGTTTCACATCCCGCATGAAATGCTGCTCATCGATCTCTATGCGGCGCTGCGACCGATTGATGCGATCACCGGCGCGACAACGGCCGACGATATTCTGAATCGGATTTTTTCAACGTTTTGTATCGGGAAATGACAGGCGCCTCTAACTGCCTGCTGCGACGGTCTGGCGGTGCACAGCATCGAGGACGCCGTTGATGAAGGAGAGCGATTCATCGCCTGAGAATTGGCGCGCGAGCTCGAGTGCTTCGTCGATCACAACCGGGGCAGGCACGGCTTGCTGGCTCAGTTCGTAGATCGCGAGTCGAAGAATATTGCGATCCACCACGGCCATGCGCTGCAGCCGCCAATGCTCGGATTTCGCTTCGATCTTTTGATCGATGTCGCCGGCATTCGCCACCGTGCCGCGGACGAGTTCTTCCATAAACCTATCCGGCTTCGGTTTTTTCTCGTTCTCTTCGGAATAGAGAGTTTCGTAGAAATGCTCAATGGCCCGATCGGCCGAGTCGCGGCGCATGTCCCACTCGAAGAGAACCTGCAGAGCGCGTCGTCGTGATCTATGGCGGGCGGCCATGACTATCGCCGCTCCTTCAACTGCTTAATCAAATTCGCGAGTTCGATGGCAGCTTCTGCGGCTTCCGAACCTTTGTTGCCGCTCTTTCCACCGGCGCGATCCATGGCCTGCTGCATGTCGTCAGTCGTGAGCACGCCAAACGCAACCGGCACTCCAGTTTCGAGGCTGACCTGCCGCAAACCATCGGCAGCGCCGCCCGCAACGTATTCGAAATGCGGCGTATCGCCGCGCACCACCGCTCCGAGCGCAACAATGGCATCACAGTGCGCCGCCAGGACCTTCGCGGCTATCGGCAATTCCCACGCGCCTGGCACTTTCACGAAACTGATGTTCTCGTGCAAGCAGCCACGCTGTTCCAACACATCCAAGGCGCCTTTCGCAAGTTGCTCGGTGATGAATTCGTTGAACCGGCTGACCACGACGCCGATGCGCAAATGCGCAGCATCGAGCGATCCTTGAAACGTCTGGTAGGGCATGAGGAGGCACAAGCGCGAGAGTGCAAGAAGCGCTCGCTATGGGACAATTGGGTTTACCCCACAGTCTAGCGCACCATGGATCCCCGCCTTATACGCAATTTCTCTATCATTGCGCACATCGATCACGGGAAATCCACGCTCGCAGATCGCCTGCTCGAGTACACGGGCGCCGTCTCGCAACGCGAAATGATGGAGCAGGTTCTGGACACGATGGATCTGGAGCGTGAGCGCGGAATTACGATCAAAGCTCATGCGGTTCGGCTGAATTACAACGCGGACGATGGCAACACCTACGAGTTGAATTTAATCGACACGCCCGGGCACGTCGATTTTACTTACGAGGTGTCGCGCAGCCTGCAGGCGTGCGAGGGAACGCTGCTGGTGGTGGACGCTTCGCAAGGGGTCGAGGCGCAGACACTCGCCAATACTTATCTGGCGCTGAACCACGATCTCGAAATCATACCCGTCATCAACAAAATCGATCTGCCTTCCGCCGAGCCGGAACGCATTCGGGAACAGATTGAGCAGGTCATCGGCCTAGACGCAAGCGACGCAATCCTTGCCAGCGCGAAGAACGGGGTGGGGATCAAGGAAGTATTGGAAGCGGTGGTGCAGCGGATTCCGGCACCGAAGGGCATGCCGGATGCTCCTCTGCGGGCGCTCATTTTCGATTCGTGGTTCGATCCTTATCGCGGAGTGATTATTCTCACGCGCATCGTGGACGGAACGGTGCGGAAAGGGCAGAAGATTCGCTTGTGGTCGAACGGAACGGCGCACGAAGTGGAAGGCCTCGGGTTCCAGTCACCGAAGCCTGTGGCGTGCGACGAGCTGACGGCGGGCGAAGCGGGTTTCCTGTTCGCAAATATCAAAACCGTGTCCGACGCGCAGATCGGAGACACGATCACAGATGACGCCAATCCCGCCACAGAGCCGCTGCCCGGTTTCCAGGAAATTAAACCAATGGTATTCGCCGGACTCTATCCGGTGGAATCGCACGAGCATGGGATGCTGCGCGATGCTCTCGAGAAGCTGCGCTTGAATGACAGCGCGTTTATCTTCGAACCGGAGAACTCCGTGGCGCTGGGCTTCGGCTTTCGCTGTGGTTTTCTGGGTCTCTTGCACCTGGAGATCGTTCAAGAACGTCTGGAGCGTGAATTTCAAATCGATCTGATCACCACTGCTCCGGGCGTACGTTACCGGGTGACGACGACCGCGGACGAGGTAATCGAGGTCAACAATCCGCAGAAATTTCCCGAACCATCGTCGATCAAGCACACGGAAGAGCCGATTATCGATGCAACGGTCATCACGCGGGAAGAGTACATCGGCGAGATCTTGAAATTACTGGAAGAGAAGCGCGGGGTGCAGAAGAAGTTCGAATATATCGGCAGTGGACGCGTGCTTCTGCTGTATGAACTGCCGCTGAATGAGATTGTCCTCGATTTCTACGACCGCCTGAAATCGGCCTCGCGCGGTTACGCATCGCTCGATTATCACCTGTCCGGCTATCGCACTTCGCCGATGGTGAAACTGGATGTACTGGTGGCGGGTGAGCCGGTGGATGCGCTCTCGATGGTGGTGCATCGCGATGTCGCGCACGAGCGCGGGAAATTACTGATCGAGCGTTTGCGAAAACTGATTCCGCGGCAAATGTTCGAGGTGGCGCTGCAGGCGGCAATTGGAACGAAAATCATCGCGCGCGAGACGATCTCGGCGATGCGCAAAAACGTTTTGGCGAAATGCTATGGCGGCGACATCTCGCGGAAGCGCAAGCTGCTGGAGAAGCAAAAAGAGGGCAAGCGGCGGATGAAGCGGGTCGGCCGTGTCGACATTCCGCAGGAAGCATTTCTGGCGGTATTGAAAGTCGGAACTGACTCGGGCGAATAAGCCGGCGCAACTCTCAAAGTGGAATGTTGCCGTGCTTCTTGCGCGGCATGGTGTCGGTTTTATTCGCCAACATCTTCAAAGCACGAATCACCTTGGGCCGGGTCTCGTGGGGCTCAATCACGTCGTCAACGTACCCGCGCTCGGCTGCAACAAACGGGCTGGCGAACTGCTCTCGATATTCGGCGATTTTTTCGCGACGGCTTTGGTCCGGATCCGGGGACCTCTGCAGTTCGCGCCGGTACAGGATGTTCACCGCGCCTTCCGGTCCCATAACGGCAATTTCCGCAGTCGGATATGCAAAATTGATGTCGGTGCGCAGATGCTTCGATCCCATGACGCAATATGCGCCGCCGTACGCTTTGCGCGTGATCACGGTGATTTTCGGCACGGTGGCTTCCGCGTAGGCATACAGCAGCTTTGCGCCATGGCGGATGATGCCTCCGAATTCCTGCGCGGTGCCAGGCAAGAAGCCGGGCACATCTTCGAAGGTCAGGATCGGGATTTGAAAGGCATCGCAGAACCGAACGAAGCGGGCACCCTTCGTCGAAGAATTGATATCGAGGCATCCGGCTAAATAGGCGGGCTGATTGGCCACGATCCCGATAGCCTCGCCGCCCATGCGCGCGAACCCCACGACGATGTTGTGAGCAAACTGCTCAGCTACTTCAAAGAAGTAGCCGTCGTCGACAACGCGGGCGATTACGTCTTTGATGTCGTACGGCTTGTCGGATTCGGCGGGAATTAGCGTGTCGAGCTCCGGATCCGCGCGATCTTCGGGATCCTTCGTCGTTTGCCGCGGCACACCGTCCAAATTATTTTGCGGCACAAAACGGACCAGCTCGCGGATTCTGCGAAGGCAATCTTCGTCGTCCGCGGCGAGGAAATGAGCAACACCGCTGGTGGAATTGTGTGTCACGCCGCCACCGAGATCTTCTTTGGTGACGTCTTCATGAGTGACGGTCTTGATTACGTCGGGCCCGGTCACGAACATGTGGCTGGTGCGGTGAACCATGAAGACGAAGTCGGTCAAAGCAGGTGAATACACAGCGCCGCCCGCGCAGGGGCCCATGATGGCTGAAATCTGGGGCACGACGCCGCTCGCGAGGGTGTTGCGCAGGAAAATATCCGCGTAGCCGGCGAGCGAAACGACACCTTCCTGAATGCGCGCGCCGCCGGAATCGTTCAATCCAATGATGGGAGCGCCGGTCTTGAGCGCGAGATCCATCAACTTGACGATTTTCTGCGCGTTGGCTTCGGAAAGGGAGCCTCCAAAGACGGTGAAGTCCTGCGCGAAAACGAACATTTGGCGGCCATGAATGAGGCCGTGGCCCGTGATGAATCCGTCGCCCTCAACGACGTTCTGCTGCAAGCCGAAATTGTGACTGCGATGACGAACCAGCTTGTCTAATTCTTCGAACGTGCCTTCGTCGAGCAGCAGCTCAATGCGTTCACGGGCGGACAGCTTGCCTTCGCGATGCTGCCGTTCTTTGCGCTCGGCGCCTCCGCCCTCTTCGGCTCGCGCGTGACGCCGCCGGACCTCTTCCAATCGACTGGTGCTCATGTTCCTGTGATGGAGCTGCGCGGGTCGCCAAGCTTCGGTTCGAATGCGACCATAGGGTCAGCCTCCTGCATGTCAGATAGTAATATGAGCGGTCCCCGCGGACTCGTCATCGGGACGGCGGGGCACATCGATCACGGCAAAACTTCTCTGATCGGCGCGCTCACCGGGATGGACACAGACCGGCTGGCCGAGGAGAAAAGGCGTGGTATTTCGATCGATCTTGGATTCGCGCACCTCACGCTTGCGGATGGGCGCCGCATCAGCTTTATCGACGTTCCCGGTCACGAGCGATTCATCAAGAACATGCTGGCCGGGGCTGCGGGAATAGAAGCTGTGCTATTGATCGTCGCCGCGGACGAGTCGGTCAAGCCGCAAACGCGCGAGCATTTCGATATCTGCCGGCTGCTCGGAATCAAACGGGGCATTATCGTTTTGACGAAGGCCGATCTGGCGACACGCGAACAGATAGGCGCAGCCTCCCAGGCGACAAGGGCGCTCTGCGCCAGCTCATTTCTCGAAGACGCGCCCTTAGTGCTTGTGAGCGCGCGTACGGGCGAGGGCTTGGATGCGCTGAAAGTTGCACTTAATCATTTGGCACAGCACACTGCGCCGCGCGACGAGAAAGGGCTCGTGCGACTTCCTATCGATCGGAGTTTCGCCTTGAAAGGTTTTGGCACTGTCGTGACCGGGACTATGTGGAGCGGGACACTGCGCGTGGGCGATATGGTGCACATCCATACGGCGCAAACTCAGCCGAGCAAGCGCGAGGCACGCGTGCGGGGGCTGCAAGTACACGGAAAGCAGGTGGAAGTTGCGGCGGCAGGGCAGCGCACGGCTGTGAATCTCACGGGCATCGACCATTCCGAAATTCGCCGGGGTTTCGTGCTCACGCATCGCGATGGCCTGGAAGCGACGAAATTGATCGATGTCTCGGTCGATTGGCTGGATGACACGGAGGTGCCAAGAAAACGCGAGCAGTTTCTTCTTCACATCGGCACGGCCGAGATTCCGGCGCTCCTCAAAGTGATGAAGCGCAGAAATGCTTCTCCGAAAACGTTCGCGCGCTTGTGGTTGGCTGAACCGGCGCTCACATGGCCCGGCGACCGGTTTGTGCTGCGGCGCCCATCGCCGGCCCAAACCGTGGGTGGCGGCGCAATTCTCGATCCGTTTCCTCCTGCGCGGTTGAATCGAGCAAAGACGCTCGGCCGCCTCGAGTCGCTGGCCGAAGCCGATGCCGCCAAGCGCGTGCAGATTCTCATAGAAGAAAGCGCCAACGGTCGGCGTTTGCCCGAATTGGTCCGGCTGACTGGTTTGCCTGCCGACCTCATCAAATCTTTCGTCGTCGGGAATCGAGATCTTGCGTTTGTCGAGGCGGCGCAACGCGGCGTAAGCAAATTGTGGATTGTTCAAACACGCGAAAAAGTGGTTGCCTGGCTGGGTGACTTCCACGCCAAGAACCCGGCGGCGGCGGGAGCACCTATCGCGCTTGCCCGCTTGAACCTGGGGCCCAGCTTGGGGCACAGCTTGGAAACCAGCCTCGCAAGCGTGATTTTTGAAGGCTTCGCCGCTGTGCGCGTGGAAGGCGATGTGGTGTCATTAGCGACGCACAGGGCGGAGGTGAGCGCGGAGCAGGCCCGAGCACTCGCGAGCATAGAGCGTGCTTTCCGGCAGGCCGGGCTTCAACCACCGCCCACGTCGGAGGTCCTGCGCTCGGTCGAAGGCGATGCGAAAAAAGGCCGCGGCTTGCTCGAAGCGCTTATCAAGGGCCAGAAGCTAGTACGCATTTCCGAAGACCTGATTTTTCATTCGGATGTGGTGACTCATGTCCGCAAATCGCTTTCATCTCACAAGGGCCGCAAATTCTCCGTTCCGGAATTCAAAGAATGGACGCAGATTTCGCGCAAATACGCGATTCCGCTGCTCGAATACCTTGACCGGCAGCACGTCACGCGTCGAGAGGGTGATTCGCGGGTAGTGCTGTAGCCAAGTCAGAGAACTTCTAAGATCAAGCACTTCAGGTAGTGCGTCTCAGGGACAGTGAGCAGGATTGGATGATCTTGCGATTGCGTGCGCCTCTCCAGCACTCGCAATTGCTTGCCGCAATCGAGCGCGGCGGACGCAACGATCTCGAGCAGATGCGCTTCGCTCATGTGGTGAGAGCAGGAGCAGCTGACGAGAACGCCGCCTGTTTGGAGAAGTTGCAAGGAGCGAAGATTGACTTCTTTGTAACCGCGCGCAGCGCCTTCCACGCCCGAGCGGGATTTCGTGAAGGAGGGAGGATCCAGGACGACTATGTCGAAGGCGGTTCGCGAAGCGGCCAGATGAGGCAGATAATCGAGGACCTCCGCCTGTTGGAACGTAATATTCGACAGGTTGTTGAGCGCGGCGTTAGTTTTTGCCATATCAAGCGCAGCGGACGAACTGTCAATCGCGTGCACGGAATTGCAAACGGATGCCAGAGGCAATGCGAACCCTCCTGTGCCGGTGAAACAATCGAGGGCGCGCCCATGCGCATAACGCCGAACGCGCCGGTAATTTTCGCGCTGATCCAAAAACACGCCGGTCTTCTGGCCACCGAAAAGGTCGGCTTCGCAGATGAATCCATTCATCTGTATCTGAGCGCGTTCGGGCACGTCACCCGCCAGCACACGTTTTTCCAAAGGCAATTGTTCCTTTGAGCGAACCGCGGCGTCGTTGCGTGCAAGGATGCCTTTGGGCGATAGCAGCTCTTCCAGGACTGCGACGATTTCATTCACGAACCGGTCCATGCCTTGATTGAGCAGTTGCAAGACCAGCCATTCGCCGTATCGATCGACGATGAGCCCAGGCAGGAGATCTCCTTCGGCGTGGACGAGCCGGTAGGCATTCGATTCGAACACGACACGCCGGCGATACTCATGCGCAGCTTGGATGCGCCGCCGCAGAAAATTCGCGTCAATGGCTTCGACGCGCCGGCTCAGAAGCCGCAGCGAGATTTGGGAACTCGAGCTGTAATGTGCGACACCCAAAACCTGCCCCTTGTAATCGACGACGCGGACCGCATCGCCTGGCGCGGCATCGCCTCGATCGAGCAGATCGCTCGAGAAAATCCAAGGGTGTCCGGAGTGAATGCGATCAGCTCCTTTGCGGTTCACGCGGATGGTGGCCGAGGGCGGCATGCCTCATTTGAGCAAAGGCTTGGGGCAGATGAGCCGCCGAGGGCATTCACCGGCCCAGTTTGTTAAGCTTTTAACACATAAAAGCAGTATGTTGGCCGGATTCCTCACGCGCGACGTTCGCTATGCGCTCCGCACCGCGCGGCGCAATCCAGGGTCCGCGATCGCGGCCTTTCTCGCCTTGGCGCTGGGCATCGGAGCAACGACGGCGATTTTCAGTGTCGTCAATGCAGTGATCTTGCGTCCGCTCGCCGTCGAGGATGAGCGCTCGCTTATCCGGATATTCGGCACGGACTCAAGATCTGATAAAGACCTTGTCAGCATGGCCGATTTCCTGGATTGGAAAAAGCAAGTGAGGTCATTTTCAGGGCTGGCGCTTTTTCGCATGGACCAAGCGAATCTTACAGGCGAAGGACCTCCCGAGCGTCTGCTGATGTTTGAATGCGACTCGGCGCTGCTGCCGGTGATGGGTGTAAGTCCGATTGAGGGCCGAAATTTCCACCCTGAAGAAGACGAGCCCGGCCGTGGCGATGCCGTGATGCTGAGCTGGAAGTTCTGGCAAAGCCATTTTGCCGGCCAGGATGTGATCGGCCGCAAGATCATCCTGGACGAGAAGCCGTACAGGGCGGTTGGGGTTCTGCCGCGCGACTTTCTGGTGCTGGGAGATCCGGCCGTCTGGTTGCCAGTAACCTACGATCTCAAGAACATTGTTAATACGAGGGGCTATCGCCACTATGAAGCGGTGGGGCGGCTTCGACCCGGCGTTTCTCTCGCCCAAGCGAACGCGGATTTACGTGCGGCTGCGCGGTCTGTCGCGGCGCAGTATCCCGAGAAGAACAGAGGCGTCGGGGCTCGGGCGATCACAATTCGCGATTCCATTGCCGGCGGTGTCAGGCTGGCTCTGCTGATGCTGTTGGGGGCGGGGATGTGTGTGCTCCTGATCGGGTGCGGCAACGTCGCGAATCTGGCGCTAGTTCGGGCTTTCGGACGACAGCGGGAAATCTCCGTCCGGCTGGCGCTCGGAGCAAGCCGCGCCACCGTACTCCGCCAGCTCTTCACCGAAGACATCCTACTTTCTCTTTTCGCGGCCAGCGCTGGAGTCGGCCTGGCAGCCGGAGCTATCCGGGTATTGAGAAGTCTTCCGAGCACGCGAATTCCGCATCCTCAAGAGATCGCGCTCGACTGGCGAGTGCTACTATTCGCGATCACGATGGGAGTTTTCACCGCTGTCGTCTTTGGGCTTGCCCCCGCGATTCGCGTCACGATTACGCGGGTGCAGGAAACCATGAAGCAATCGAACGGACGCATTACCGAATCCAGAGGCCAGCAGCGGGTTCGCCGTTTGTTCATTTTTATCGAGACTGCGATTGCAGCGCTGCTTGTGATTCAATCGGGCCTCCTGATCAAGAGCTATGCGAAGGCCTCCCAGATCAATCCAGGTTTCGATGCGGATCATCTGCTTACGCTGCATGTCTCGCTTCCGCCGCTCCGATACAGTTATGAACACCCAGGGTCAGTGGCATCTTTTGCGCGCCACGTATTGCCTAAACTTCGCTCGATCCCAGGCGTCGAAAGCGCCGCGCTGACGTCGGACTTGCCGCTCGGCGGAACCGGCGGCGGATCCGGTGTTCTGATCGAGGGACAGGCACGGCCCAAGAATATGGAGAGCAGTCCGTTCGTTCAGTGGACCCGCGTGACACCGGGTTACTTCCGGACGATGAAGATTCTTTTGCTGCGCGGGCGAGACCTAACGGAACGCGACAATGCGAATGCACCGGACGTGGCAGTGGTCAACCAGACCTTCGCGCGGCGATTTTTTCCTGGACGAAAGGTGATCGGGCGGCGTTTTTCTCCGCCGTTGCCGAGGCCGGAGTGGACCGAAATCGTAGGAGTTGTGGCCGACGTGCCACAACTTGGGATGGAGAAGCCGGTGTTGCCGGAGATCTTCTATCCACTACCTCAGGCCGAAGTTCCATGGCTCGCGATCTCACTCCGCACCGCCGGCGATCCACTCAGCTACAGCAGCGCAGTTCGCAGAGCGGTGCAGGAAGTAGATCCGGCGATAGCCGTGTTTCTGCCCCAAGCCATGGACCAGGTGATTCGAGCGCAACTCGGCTGGCGCGTCTTTCAGACTTCGCTCGTGGGGGTGTTCGGCGCAATCGCGATCATATTGGCCTCGATCGGCATCTACGCGGTGGTGGCTTACTCGGTGACGCAACGGGTCCGTGAGATCGGCATACGAATGGCGCTCGGCGCACAGAAAACCGACATTTTCCGAATCGTCCTTCGCGAAGGAGCAATACCGGCGTTCATGGGAGCTCTGGCAGGGGCGCTCTGCTCTCTAGCGCTTTCCAATTTGCTCTCGCAGCTTCTCTACGGCATCGAGTCTACCGACCTGCCCACGTACCTGGTCGTGATCACGCTATTCCTGGCGATAGCGACGGTGGCAAGCTATCTTCCCTCGCGGCGGGCCGCCGGATTAGACCCCGCGCGCGCGCTTCGATACGAATAGTTTGTGTTTCCCGATGATCCGGCAATCGACCGGTCCGGTATTCTGAGGTGAAAAGAATGTCCGGCGTGGCCTGATGCCTAAACCCGCACCGAATATCAGCGTCGTCGTACCGTGTTTCAACGAGAACGAGGTAATTGCAGAATGCCACAAACGCCTCAGCGAAACGCTCCGAACGTTCGACGCGTGGTATGAGATCGTGTATGTCGACGACGGCTCCCGCGACAGAACCCTTTCGAAGCTGCAGGGAATCCATGCCTCAGATCCGAACGTGACGGTCGTCGAGCTTTCAAGAAACTTCGGCCACCAAGCAGCCGTAACAGCCGGACTGGAAATTTCGCGAGGCGAGGTGGTCGTCATCATGGATGCGGATCTTCAAGATCCGCCGGAACTCATCGCGAAGATGGTGGATATCTGGCAGCAAGGCTACGAAGTGGTGTACGGCGTGCGTGACGCGCGAAACGGCGAAACGGGATTCAAGCTCTGGACGGCCAAACTCTTCTATGGTCTGATTAACAAACTCTCGGATGTAGCCATCCCGACCGATACAGGAGATTTTCGGCTTCTCGACCGCAAGGCTGTAGAGGCTATAAACAAAATGCCTGAGCGCCACCGCTTGCTGCGCGGCATGTGCAGCTGGATCGGTTTTCGTCAATACGGTCTTAAGTACACGCGTGCAGCTCGCCTTGCGGGCCATACAAAATACCCCTTAAGAAAAATGATCAATCTTGCGCTGGATGGAATCGCGTCCTTCTCCACTCTTCCTTTGCGCTTCGTTTCTGCATTGGGATTCCTCACAGCGGGGCTTTCTCTGATCGGCATTGTTTACGCGCTTGTCGTGCGATTGTTTACACACACGTGGGTCGCAGGTTGGGCAATATCCTTCGTCGGAATGCTTTTCTTGGGCGGCGTTCAAATGATCAGCCTTGGAATTGTCGGCGAATATGTCGGCCGCATTTACTCGGAAACAAAACAACGGCCACTTTACCTGGCGCGTTCCGTTCTGCGCCGGCGCGGCGATGAACAGATTTCCGAGCGCCGGTATGCCAGCGCCGCGGGCCTTGCGTCGACCGATTAGATCTTGAACTGAGACCATTGAGCGATCATTACATCCGGTTTGGCCGATACGCGACTCGTGTGCGAGCGCCACGCGCGCTGTTTATCGTGACGCTCGTCTTCTACCTGGCATTCCTTACGCGCACTTACTACTGGGATGGGGTTCTGTTCTCGCTCGATATAGAGAGCGTGCATCGGGGCGCAGTGCCGGTTGCGACTCTATTCCATCCGAATCATCTGTTTTACTCGGCACTCGGATACGTACTGTATTCGGCGGCGATGAGTTGTGGGCTGACTATGCGCGCGATAACCGTGCTGCAGGTTTTCAACGCACTCATCAGCGCCGCGGCGGGGTACGTGATGTATGGGTTGGCGAAACGCCTGAGCAGTTCTGGTTCGATTGCGCTGTTTTCGTGGCTGCTGTTTGCTTGTGGCGCCACGTGGTGGAAGTTTTCGACTGACGCCGACAGCTACATCTTGTCCATCTTGCTTTTGCTGCTTGCTGCCATGTTTCTCTTTGAAGACCCACCGCGACTGGTGGCGGCGGCGGTGTGTCATACACTCGCGATGTTATTCCATGAGCTGGCGATTTTTATGTACCTTCCGGTGATCGCGGCGATTGCTCTCGACCGGCGGCGATCGAAGAAGGCGAGATGTTGGATTGCGATCGCTTATGTAGCCGGCACGAGTTTTTGTGTAAGCGCGGCTTATTTATTCTGCTACGCCCAGGCGGATCGCCGCGCGTATCCATCGCTGGTGAAATGGATCACAAGCTATGCGTCTGACTCGGGATTCACGTACTCTGTGCGGCAGATTGTCGGCTCTTATTTCACAACTTACGTCAGGCTTTTCGTGGGAGGAAAGCTGGGCTTCCTGCGCGATTACTTCTCCGTCGCGGTCTGCCTCTCTTTGTGTGTTTGCTTGGGGGCCGCGGTATGGGCTTTTTATCTGCTGCGGCGCCCTGATCGAGACACGGGCGTGCAGCCAAATCGCAGAGCCGCCATTCTCCTTTGGGTTTGGCTGCTAGCGTATGCGATCTTTCTGGCGTGCTGGGATCCCGGAAGCGCCTTTCACAAATTATTCGTGTGGCCGCCCATCGTGCTGCTGATCGGGATCTATATCGCGGACAACGCGACGCTTCGAGAACGGAGAAAAGCGTTCGTTGCGCTGGCGGTCGCAGTCGCGGCATGGAACTTTGGGATGTTCATTTATCCCCATTCGCATGCCAGCGCCGATCCGGTATTGGCCTTGGCGCAGAGAGTCGACAAAGAACTCCCGAAGCACGCCACTATTTATTACCAGGTCCTCGATCCCGACGATTGGTACCTGGAGTATTTCGCTCCGGGCCGTTTCTGGTCGCCCGTGCACGTGCAGGGCGGTCTCGGTTATATGGGAGTTACGAATAATCCGGCTGGCCCGGTGTGCTTCGAAACGACGGCGCTGGACTTATTCGCTAGTGACCCAGCGATGCACGATGCGATCGATCCGGAGCGCCGATGGGATCTAGTGAACAGTAAGCACCATATACGGCTGGAGTGTTTGAAGCGGACGCTTTGGGAGTTACCTAGACGTCCAGGTTACGAACGTCGAGAGCGTTTTCCTCGATGAATTTGCGACGGCTTTCTACATCCTCGCCCATTAGCGTGGAGAAGATCGGCTCGCTTTCAGCAGAGTCTTTCAGATCCACTTGCAACAACGTGCGGGTTTCCGCGTTCATGGTGGTGGCCCACAGTTGTTCGGCGTTCATCTCGCCGAGCCCTTTATAGCGCTGAATACTAACTTCACGCGTGCCTTCGCTCTTCACCGTCGCGAGCAGATCGCGCCAGTTCTGGACGGCATCCCGATGCGAATCTTTGAGGATTGTGAAAGGCGGAACATTTAAGCGCGCCACTTGCTTGACGATGGCGCGCAGGCGGCGGAATTCAGGCATCGACATAAATTCCGTATTGATATAGCGCGTTGCGTTCGTGGGGTCTTTATAGCCGACCATCCACGCCGAGTGTTCCTCTTCGCGTTCAACTGTCGCTTGGAGCTTTGCTTCGCGAAGTCGCTCGGCAAGCACATGAACGTTCTGCTCGTTCTGCAAATCGGCTTTGACATCGATGGGCAGCGTTACGTCGGTGAGTACGTCGACAACGCGTGAATCGCGCACGCGGCGCTCCAGACGGCGGCTAATGGTCGCGAGCTCATCGAGCGACATTAAAAACCCGCGAAGCTCAGCGCCCTCTGTTTTGACCGGCGGCTGGCCATCTCGGCCCCCGAGCTCGACGGCAAGGTTTTCGGTCGCGCGGCGCAGAATCTCGCGCGTGAACTCCTTGTCGTCTTTGATGTACTTCTCGCTTTTTCCCTTCTTGATTCGATACAGCGGCGGCTGGGCGACGAAAACTTTGCCGCGGGTAATCAACTGCTGCATGTGGCGGAAGAAGAAAGTCAGCAGCAGGGTGCGAATATGCGATCCGTCCACGTCGGCGTCAGTCATGATGATGATCTTGCCGTAGCGCAGCTTGGCGAAATCGAAATCCTCGCCCTTGCCGATGCCGGTACCGATGGCGGTAATCATGGCACGAATCTCTTCATGCCCAATCATCTTGTCGTAGCGAGCCTTTTCTACGTTCAGAATTTTGCCTTTGAGCGGCAAAATCGCCTGGTAACGTCGGTCGCGGCCAGACTTGGCGGTCCCACCCGCCGACTCGCCTTCGACCAGGAAAAGCTCGCAACGATCCGGATCGCGCTCCTGGCAATCGGCTAGCTTTCCCGGCAGGCCCCCTGAATCCAAGGCGCCCTTGCGTCGGGTCAGATCGCGGGCTTTCCGAGCCGCCTCTCTGGCGCGCGCCGCCTCGATTGCCTTGCTGATGATCTTCTTCATCACCGCAGGATTTTTGTCGAAGAATTCACCCAGCTTTTCGTTGATGAGTTGGACGACGTGGCCGCCTATATCGGAGTTTAGTTTGCCTTTGGTCTGCCCTTCGAACTGCGGCTGCGGCAGCTTCACGCTGATGACAGCGGTTAAGCCTTCCCGAGCGTCGTCGCCGGTGAGATTTTCTTTCTGATCTTTGAATAACCCGCTCTGTTGAGCAGCGGCGTTGATGGTGCGCGTCAGAGCGCTGCGAAAAGCAGTGAGGTGGCTTCCGCCGTCAACCGTGTTGATGTTATTCGCGAAGCTGAATACATTTTCCGAATACGAGTCATTGTATTGAAGCGCTACCTCAATGTTCAACTTGCCACCGTTAGCCAAATCGCGGTCGCCTTCAAAGTGAATCGGCTTCTCATGAAGCACGGATTTTCCGCGGTTTAGATGCTTGATGAACTCCGCGATGCCCCCGCTGTAAAAGAACTCTTCCGAACGGATGTCTTCACCGCGCTCATCGGTAAGAGTGATCTTCAAACCCTTATTGAGAAACGCAAGCTGCCGCAGACGCTGGGCCAGAGTGTCGAAGTTGAACTCCGTGGCATCCATAATCGTCGGGTCTGCCTTGAACGTGATTTTTGTGCCGGTCTTGTTCGATTTGCCGGTCTGCGCGAGAGGTGCTTTCGGGGTTCCACGTTCGTAATCCTGTTCCCAGGTCCCTTTCTTACGCCAGATCTCCAGGTGCAGCGTTTCCGAAAGAGCATTGACGCAACTCACACCGACGCCATGCAGGCCGCCGGAAACTTTATAGCTGTTCGAGTCGAACTTACCACCGGCGTGGAGTTTGGTCAAAACCACTTGCGCGGCGGAGACACCTTCCTCCTCGTGGATGTCGACAGGAATGCCGCGGCCGTTATCGACGACGGTGATCGAGTTATCGATGTGGATGGTGACGCCGACCTCCGTACAATAGCCCGCGAGCGCTTCGTCGACGGAGTTATCCACCACCTCATACACGAGGTGATGCAGACCCAGCTCACCGGTTGATCCGATATACATCGCGGGTCGAAGGCGAACGGCCTCTAAACCTTCGAGAACCTTAATGCTGGTGGAATCGTAAACTTCGTTTTGAACCACGGTAGCCATACTTTCGAACACTCACTAGCGCGACAAACCACCGCAAACGTTTGCGGGCGCGTCCAGCTTGTTCATAACCTTTCTGTTACTTCGCGTGCACTCACCCAGGTGCGCTTCAAGGGTGGCGTATTCAGATGCGCATCGGCATCACGACATAGCGGTACAGTGTGCCGGCAGCCGCGGCGTGCGGTTGCAGCTCGCCAGCGCTGTTCGCGTCTTTGAAACGAAACTCCACTTCGCTCTGGTCAATCGAGCGCAAGAAGTCGAGCAGGTATTGCGCATTGAATCCGATTTCGACATCCGACCCGTTGTAGTCGATGGGAATGGTTTCTTCGCTCTCGCCGGTCTCGGAGATCGATGAATGAACTTTCAACTCGCCTTTGAGAATTTGAAATCGGATCGCGCGCGACCGTTCGTCCGCGAATTGAGCCACACGTTCAATAGCGGCCTTCAACTCGTCGCGTTGAATGACGACTGTGTGCGGATGCTCTTTGGGCAGCACACGTTCGTAATCGGGAAAATTGCCGGTCAGCTTGCGGCTCAACAACAGCCGCTTGTCGATGCGAAAGAATAGGTGATTCTCATTGCCGGAAAATTGAATTTTCTTATTACCGTCGTCGCTCGCCAGCTTCTGAATCTCACTCATAGCTTTCTTTGGCAGCAAAGCGCGATACGAACCGACGAGCCCAGGGAGTTCCACGCGTTTCTCAACCACAGCGAGGCGATGGCCGTCCGTCGCCACCATCACTAGCCCACTGTCGTTCAAGATCAGCAGCGCGCCATTCAGCGTGAAGCGCGATTCCTCGGCCGAAATGGCGAAGATGGTACTTCCGATCATCTGCGACAAAATGCTGAGCGGAATCTCCGCCAGCGGCTCGGGCATCTGGGGCAGTTCCGGAAAGCTCTCGCGCGACATACCCGCGATGCGCGTTCGCGAGCGGCCACACACAAAACTCGCCCATTGATTTTCGGCTAACTTAACCTGCACCTCGGCGTCCGGAAGTAAACGCACGTAGTCCAGCAGGCGGCGGGCCGGAATCGTTCCCGCCCCTTCTTTTTTGATCCGCGCCGGGCAAGCACAACGAATGCCGAGTTCCAAATCCGTCGCCGTGAGCCATACCTGATCGTGGTCAGTCTCGACTAGGATATTTGACAGGATCGGAATCGTCGTTTTCTTCTCCACCACGCCCTGCGTGAGTCCCAGTTCGCGAACAAGATCGGACTTGCTGACCGAGAATTCCATGGCGGCTTCGTGAGAGCTCCTTACTCCTGACTGCTTTTCTATTCTTCCTAAACAGGTTAGTTCTGAAGTACTAAAAGAGAACCGTTTTAGTAAGGATTGTGGAAATGTTGAATTCCTTCTAAATTATAGCAAACTTGGCGGTTCTGTGCATTCCGTCCTGTGGATTTCGGGGTTGCGGATACTGCAAAACGGATGCCGTAAAATATTTCCACTGACTCTCCACATCCTTTGTAGGGCATCCCGGTGGAAAACCACATAAAGCTAGGAAAGGGCGTCTACTAGAGAATGAAGAAGATTGTTCAAATCTTCTTCGCGCTCGCGAAGTGCTTCAATCTTCTGAATGGAATGGAGAACGGTCGTGTGATGCTTCCCGCCGAAGTACCGGCCGATTTCGGGCAGTGAAGCACGCGTGAGATCTTTTACCAGGTACATGGCGATCTGGCGAGGGTAAGCGATTTGCCGGGTGTTGCTCTTCATCTTGAGTTGAGCGGGTTGCAGGTTGAAGTGGTCAGCTACGGCGCGCAGAATCGATTCCACTGAGACTTTGCGTTCCGTGCCGGTGCTGAGATGCTTGAGGACCTGGTGCGCCATGGGCAAGGTGATGGGCTGCCCGGTGACTGAGGAGACGGCGATCAGGCGCGTGAGAGCGCCCTCCAATTCACGAACGTTCGATTTGGTCTTGGTCGCGATGAAAATCCGCACGTCCTGCGGAAGCGCGACGCCTTCCGATTCGGCCCTCTTGTCGAGGATGGCCATCTTTGTCTCCAGGTCGGGAGCCTGGACATCCACCATCAGTCCCCACTCGAACCTGGAGCGCAGGCGCTCGACTAGTCCAGGCAGCTGATTGGGAGCCGAGTCGCTCGAAACGACGATCTGCTTCTGGTGATCGTAGAGCTCATTGAAGGTGTGGAAGAACTCCTCCTGGGTCCGCTCTTTGCCGGCGATGATCTGAATATCGTCGATCAGCAGAATGTCTGCCGAGCGGTAATGGCGATGAAAGATCGACATTCGCTCCAGTTTGATGGATGTGATCATCTCGTTCATAAAACGTTCGCTGGACGTGTACACGATGTTCAGCCCACGGAAGTTTTCGAGAAGACTGCGGCCAATCGCGTGCATCAGGTGAGTTTTGCCTACCCCCGCCCCGCCATAAATGAAGAGCGGGTTGTAGCTGCGCGAAGGCATTTTGGCCACGGCTTGAGCAGCCGCGTGGGCTAATTGATTTGACGAGCCCACCACATAGGTGTCGAATGTCAGCCTGGGGTTCAGCCAGGTTGCGGTGTTCTCGAACACCGGCTCGACCGGGTGTAGGTGACCGTTGCTCATGACATCGCCGCCAACCTGTGCCGCTGCCGCCATCGCCGGCAGCGATTCGATCTCGTAGAGGACTCTGCGGACCGGAAGTTTCAATTCCTGTATTGCAATTCGAATTTGAGCGGTGTACTCCTGCCGGATCCATTCCTCTGTGGTCGTGTCCGGAACGCGGACCGTAAGCTCACCGTCATGCAAGGACGCGAGAGCAGTTCGCGAAATCCAATTCTTATATGCTCCCCCGCTTAGCCTGACAGCGAGCCAGCCCTTGATCTGTTCCCAAGCGTCACTCAACCCTACACTCCTACTGGAGTCGGACGGCGCACAATTCCCACATCTTTTCCACTACTGTGGAAAAGAATGCCTACCGTTTTTGTGAGGCTGATTGCCACCGCGAAGCGGCAAATTACGGGTTGGAGGGAATCGTCTCCGTCGATTCGGAAACCACAGTCTAACATAGCGAAGCAGTTTTCCAAGATAAATCTGAGCACAATCTAAATCAATACAAAGAAAGGACTTACACTTTACTGGTCGCGCGACCGAGGCGCTTTCGAAGGCGTGCCGCAGACTGTTAATTCTACTAAGACCCACCGTTGCAATCACATGAATTGACTTCGCAACAAAGTCATTGGAGAATGTCGAATAGACCTTCCAAGCGGGAGTAGCTCAGCTGGTAGAGTGCAACCTTGCCAAGGTTGATGTCGCGGGTTCGAATCCCGTCTCCCGCTCCAGCGCTCCAATTTCTGTAATCTACGTTACTCAACTTCGGGATTATTCCCAGTCGCCCACCCAGTCGATTAGCAGAATGGGAGCGTGGACGTTCTGCTGCCAACTATTTTCCATGACCTTACGTCGTAGAGGGTGAGGCAAGCTTCTGAAACGGATTCCGACCGTATTTGGCCTTTTCGCGCTGTTATTCTCTGTTACGCCCGGGTTTGCGGGCGCGAGTAGAAAGCCCAAGAAGATCAAGGCGGCGGCGAATCCTCCCGAGTACGTTGCCTTCAGCAAACCGCTCGCGCGAGACGTAGAACTTCACCACGCCCTCGACCGGCTGACGTTCGGTCCTGAGCCGGGCGACTTGGAACGCGTAGGCAAGCTGGGGCTCGACAAGTGGGTGGAGTTCCAACTTCATCCCGAGAGAATCCCCGAGAATCCGGTGCTCGAAGAACGTCTGGCTCCGCTCGAATCGCTGCGGATGAGCATTCATGACGCATATGTACACTATCCTTCGCCGCAGATGATCGCCGCCTTCGCGCGTGGGCGCGGACAGCTCCCCGAAGATCCGGAATTACGCGCGATTGTGGTTCGGTTGGCGGATCGCTATCTCGAAAAGAGGGACGCGCAAGCGGTTGCTGTTTCTGGACCGGGGACTGCGCCGCCCGGAGCGGCGGGCGCGCCAAATCCAAACGACGATGCGGACCTCAATCTCAGGGCGAAGCTGTCGGAAATTCTCACGCCCCAGCAAATCGACGTTCTACGGAATGGAAAACCGGACGAGAAAAGAGCGCTCCTGGCGTCGCTGCCGTCCGAAAAGAGGCGTGATTTTGTTTGGGCTCTGCGCCCGGGCGAGCGCCAGAAGTTGTTCGTCTTCGCGCCGGTGGAACTTCGCCGCGAATTGATGCTGTCCGTCAGTCCGCAAAACGTGGTGGCGACGGATTTGAGCGAAGGCAAGCTCCTGCGCGCCATCTACAGCAATCGGCAATTGCAGGAATTGCTGGTCGACTTCTGGTATAACCACTTCAACGTTTTTCTCAACAAGGGTGCGGACCGTTACATGATTCCCACCTATGAGCGCGAAGCGATTCGCCCGCACGTGTTCGGGAAGTTCTACGATCTTCTGCTTGCGACGGCGGAGAGCCCGGCTATGTTGTTTTTTCTCGACAATTGGCAATCGGTGGGAGCGGACGCGGCTGTCCAGCGCTCGCCCAGGGGGAATCAACAGAAGAATAAGCGCGGCCTGAACGAAAACTACGGACGCGAGCTTCTGGAATTACACACGCTAGGCGTGGACGGCGGCTACACGCAAAAGGACGTCATTGAAGTAGCGCGCTGCTTCACGGGCTGGACTATTGCCGGCCCGCGCAAGGGCGGCGCATTCGAATACAACGACAAGGTGCATGATAAAGGCGAAAAGGTTGTGCTCGGTCACGTGATCCCGGCAGGCGGCGGGATGAACGATGGTCTGAAGGTGCTTGACATTCTTGCGCACCATCCGTCCACGGGCCATTTCATATCCTTGAAGCTGGCACAACGCTTTGTTGCCGACAACCCGCCGCCGTCGCTTGTGAATCGCATGGCCGCGACGTTTGCGAAGACGGGCGGAGATCTGCGCGAGGTGATGCGGACCATGCTCGCCTCACCTGAGTTCTGGTCGCAAGGCGCGTACCAGGCGAAAGTGAAAACGCCGTTTGAGATGATTGTGAGCGCGGTTCGCGCCACGAACGCAGATGTCACGTCCGCTTTCCTGCTGGTTAATCAGCTACAAAAGCTGGGCGAACCCCTGTACCGCAAAATTGAACCGACCGGGTATTCCAGCGCGAACGCGGAGTGGGTCAGTTCGGCGGGCCTGCTGGATCGAATGAATTTCGCGCTGGCGTTGGCGCATAACCGTGTCCCCGGGGTGAAGGTGGACGTCGCTCAGTGGCAGACAGTCACCGTACGGGATCCCATGGAATTGGCGCGCGCAATCCTCGGTGGGGATCCCAGCCCGCAAACTGAAGCCGCGATCGAGAAAACTCTGAAGGACCCTGACCTGCAGAATCAGCTCGCGCAAAACGCAAAAGCCGGACCGCCGCAACTGCCGAGCCTGATCGCCGGGTTAGTTATCGGGTCGCCGGAGTTCCAGCGCCGTTAGTCACAGAAGTAGGAGTACCCAATGACTTCACGCAGATTATTTCTCAGAAATTCAGCGCTGGCCATGTTCGGCGTTGGATCCGTGCCGACGTGGCTGGGCCGCGCCCTTTATGCCGAGCCTGGCGCTCCCGAGCGCAAGAAGATCCTCATTGCCATTTTCCAGCGCGGCGCAGTAGATGGGTTGAACGTCGTCATTCCTCACGGCGAACCCGCTTACTACGGGCTGCGGCCAACGATCGCCCTTCCGCGTCCGAACGGAACCGAGCAGGGCGCCATCGACCTGGACGGTCACTTCGGCCTTCATCCCTCGCTTCGTTCTCTAAAACCTCTGTGGGACAAACAGCAACTCGCGATTGTAGAAGCGGTCGGGTCGCCCGATCCCACGCGCTCGCACTTTGACGCGCAAGACTACATGGAATCGGGTACGCCCGGATTGAAAGCGACGTACGACGGCTGGTTGAATCGCGCTATGCGGCCGGAAGCGCGCCCTTCCCCGCTTCGGGCGGTTAGCCTCAGTCCCGATTTGCCGCGGACGCTGCGCGGCAGGAACGAAGCGCTTGCGATTAGCAATATCAACGATTTCGAAGTGAAGGATCAGCGCCTGGCCGCGACCTTCGAAAGCATGTACGGCACAACGGCGGATCAGGTATTAAATGGCACGGGACGGGAGACGTTCGATGCCATCAAGATCATGCAATCGATCCAGAAGTCACCGTATACGCCCGCCAATGGCGCAAAATATCCGGGCGGACGACTCGGCCAGAGCTTGCAGCAGATTGCCCGCATCGTCAAAGCGGATGTCGGGCTCGAAGTGGCCTTCACAGACGTGGGCGGATGGGACACGCACGTCAACGAAGTCGGTCCACAGCCCCATACCGGCCAGCTATCCAATCTGCTCAGGGACTTCGGCGATGCCTTGGCCGCGTTCTCACAAGATATGGGCGACCGGATGGCCGATATCACGGTCGCGACCATGTCGGAGTTTGGCCGCACAGTGAAGGAAAATGGCGACCGCGGCACCGATCACGGTCACGCGAACGTAATGTTTGTGCTGGGGGGGGGAGTGCGTGGAGGAAAAGTATATGGCGACTGGCCCGGTCTAGAGCGCGAGCAGCTTTATGAAGGGCGCGATCTAAATGTCACGACCGATTTCCGCACCGTATTGTCCGAGCTTGTGACCAAGCAGATGGGCAATCGCGACATGGTGAGCGTGTTTCCGGGGTTCGGAGCGGGGCCGACGCGCGGAATTCTGGCGATCTAGCATTTCTCGCCTGACCGCAGGCGGCGGAGGCTCGCGCAGCCGCTGCCTGCCGATGTTTTGCTATCCGTAGATCGAGAAGCTCGGAACCAGACAGATGCGATTGATAAGATCCTTATCTACACATGCCTCAGAGATCAAATCGAGACTCTCGATCGCTGTACCGACGTGAAGATTCTGGGATGAGGATGAGACCTGGACTTTGGACGTTCTCCACAAACTCTCGGAAGTGGGCCGGCATTGTCGTCACGTCATGGCTCACAAGTACACGATTCTGACTCGCTGCTATGGGAAGAACTTCGGCATCGGGTCGGCCCTCCAACGGGATCTCCTCGGCCGTTCGGAAATCAACGCGCAGATTCCGCCGCGTCAACCCGTTCACTATTGCTCTGTTTAGATCGGCATCCGCAAGCAGCGACAAGATCATCGCTGCGGCATGAATAAACGTTGCCGGGCAGCGTAGAGGCGCTCTTGCATTTCTGCGCTAGGCACACTCGCAGCTTGCTCTAGCTCGTTCCACATTTCCTGCAAAGTGTCTAAATAAGCTTGGGATTCGGCGGGATGGTTCAGGTAAAACGCTATTGCTCCATACACCTGTGCAAGATTCAGGCTGGGATAGCTCTGCCGGATGGTCTCGGGCGAAGCGCCTTCTTGAAATGCAAGAATAATAGAGGCGAGCGATACACGGCCTCCAGCAACGTACAGGCCGCCCTCTCGCTCCTCGACATATTCACTCGCCATCAACGTGCTCCTCTTCAAGTTTACGGCAAGATCGGTCGGCAGCGGAAACGCCCCTCGCCTGAGAGTAAGATTCGTGGCGGCTGACTATTCTTTAGCTTCCTCAAAAGCGAAACAATGAAGCCAAAAGTGTACAAACGGGGACACACCTGGATTTTGTGGGTTCCCGGCATCCGTGTTTACCGATTTACGAGCTGGGACCGGGCGATTAATTACGCGCTGGATCCCGAGGCGCTGCGGCGGTAGCTAGCCGACAGGAGCAGGTCGCTGAGCCTGCTTTTGCGCGAATTGCCAGGCGTCCGAGACGATTCGATCTAAATCGGCGCGCTTGGGCCTCCATCCCAGAGCGGTTTGCAGCTTTCTGGAATCGGCAACCAGGCTCGGCGGATCGCCCTCACGCCGCGGGCCCATGGTGCGGGGCACCTTCTTGCCGGTCACGCGCTCGACTGCCGCGACCACCTCTTTCACCGATTTGCCAGTGCCCGTTCCCACGTTAAACACGTCCGATTTTCCACCGCGGAGAAGATGCTCGACGGCGAAGATATGCGCGTCGGCGAGATCGCTCACGTGAATATAGTCGCGGATGCAGGTACCGTCGGGGGTTGGGTAATCGTCTCCGAATAGCGTCACGGCTTGGCCGGTTTGAACCGCTCGGAGAATCAAGGGAATCAGGTGCGTCTCCGGGTCGTGCCGTTCGCCCAATCCCGCTTCCGGCTCGGCGCCGCAGGCGTTGAAGTAACGCAGGCGGATACTTCGGAACTCGCGATAGCGGTCCAGCCACTCAAGTGTCGTCTCCACCATCACCTTCGATTCGCCGTAAGGATTGATGGGCGCATTCGGCTCGTCTTCGGTGATCGGCACGCGCTCGGGAATGCCGTAGGCGGCAGCAGTTGATGAAAAAACGAGGTGCTTCACTCCGGCGCGCAGCATGGCATTGAACAGCGCGAGAGAACCGCCGACGTTGTTCGCGAAGTAGAGCTCCGGAACTTGGTTCGATTCGCCGACGGCGATGAAGGCGGCGAAGTGAATCACAGCCTCGATGCGTTCTTTCGTCAGCAATTCCGTGAGCCTGTCCGTTTCGTGAACATCCATTACGCGAAGAATATCTTCAGGGACGGCGTCCCGATAGCCGCGTGAAAGATTGTCGAGGACGACGACGGAATGCCCCTGCTTTTGCAAAAAATAGCGGGTATGAGAGCCGATGTACCCGGCGCCGCCGGTGACCAGAATGTTAGCCAAGCACTTCCGAGTGTAGCGGCTGAGATCCTGAAAGAAGATGGCGCTGTTGGAGGTCCGGAAAGTCACTAAGCTTTACCAAACGGAAGGCGCGCCCGTGCCGGCATTGCGGGACGTCTCGGCTGAAGTCGAGGGCGGAGAATTTGTCGCTTTAGTGGGCAGAAGCGGATGCGGTAAGTCGACGCTTTTGAATTTGTGCGGAGCGATGGATTTCCCAAGCTCAGGCGAGGTGTTTCTCGACGGCGAGAGCACGACGAGGCTTAAGGACGCGCAGTTGACTCGTTTGCGGCGCGAGAAAGTAGGCTTCGTCTTCCAGTCGTTTCAGTTGCTGCACACACTAACCACCGTCGAAAATGTCGAGTTGCCGCTGTTACTTGCGCGCGGGAAGAATGTCCGGCGCGCGGCGCTCGAACGCCTGCGGTGGGTGGAAATGGAAGAGTTCGCGGACCGTTTACCGCACCAGCTCTCGGGTGGCCAGCAGCAGCGTGTCGCGATTGCGCGAGCGCTGGTTCACGATCCACGCCTTCTACTCGCGGACGAGCCGATAGGAAACCTCGATACCACGACCGGCGAAGTTGTCCTCGGCGTGCTGCGCCGAACGGCCCGCGACTTCGGTGTCGCAGTGATCGTGGCCACGCATAGCGCCGAAAGCGTTGCGCTTGCCGACCGCGTTATTCATCTGAGTGACGGACGCGTGATAGAGGTGAGTGCGCCGCAACCGGCGGGACAGCTAAGATGAGCTCCGGCTGGGTTCTGTTCCTGCGCCTGATACTGCGTCCACTTGCGCGTGAGCCCATTCGAGCCGCGCTTACGGTGTTTGCGGTCGCATTGGGCGTGGGAGTGGTTATCGCGATCGATCTCGCCGGCCAGGCGGCAGCCGGAAGCTTTCATTCGTCGCTCGAATCGCTCACCGGCAAATCCGATCTCGTCATTACGGGAACCGGGGGCTTGGATGAAAAGCTGCTCGGCCGCTTGGTTCAATTGCCGTACGCTCTCGACTTCGCTCCCCGGATCGAAGATTTCGCTTCGGTGAGCGGCAAAGGCGAGGCGTTGCCATTTATCGGCCTAGATTTGATCGGTGAGCGCGAAGAAGCCGGAGCCGAGAAGGGGTCTTTAAACGCCAGCGAGCAGTTGTTCGCTGGACATCCCATCTGGATGGGTCGAAGCCTGGGCTTTCATCGCGGCGACCACGTCGAATTGCTGATCAATGACGCAATGCATTTATTTACCGTTGCCGGTGTATTGAATGGGCGCAACGGCGAGGTTGGCGAGAACAACGTCATTGTTGCGGATATCGGTCTGGCGCAGATGGTCACGGGCAAAATCGGAAGGCTCGACAGCATCGATGTGCGGCTGCCGCCAGACCACTCGCTCGATTACTGGCGCAGCGTTATCCAACGACACGTGCCGCCATCTGTGAGCGTTTCGCCGCAAGGCGCGCGCACCGATGAAAACCGCAAGATGCTGGCCGCCTTCCGCTGGAACCTGCACGTTCTGAGTTATATCGCGCTGGCGGTCGGGGCGTTCCTCATATACAACACCATTTCCGTTTCCGTGGCGCGACGTAGAACCGAAATCGGCATCGTGCGAGCGCTGGGCGCGACGCGGGCAATGATTAGGAACGGCTTTATTGCCGAAGCTCTCTTTTTTGCTGTTACGGGCAGCTTGCTGGGGCTGGTAATCGGACGTGTGATGGCCCTCGGTGCAGTACGGCTCATCGGCGGCACGGTCGAGTCACTTTACGTCAGCAGCCATCCGGCGCCGATTACGCTGACGCTCGCCTCCGTCATCACTGGAATCGCACTCGGTACCGGTGTTTCGATGCTTGCGGCGCTTGCACCGGCGATGGAAGCGTCCCGAGTCGCGCCCGTCGAGGCCATGGCGCGAGGCCGTCAAGAGTATGTCGTGAGCATGCGTTCGCGGCGCGCGCTGTTATGGGCCTTGCTGATGCTGATCGCGGCAGCCACGCTGTCCCAATTGCCCGCTATCGGAGGTCAGCCGGTATTCGCGTATGGCGCCGTCCTGTTGTTGATCGCCGGGACTGTAACTCTGATCCCGAAGATCGTCACGTTTTTCGCGACGAGCGTGAATCAAGTAATCGAAAAACTTCTCGGAGTAGAAGCGCTGCTGGCCATGCGCTCGCTTCGCGGTTCGCTCGGTCGCACGTCGGTCCTCACTGCAGCTCTCGCCACAGCTGTCGCCATGACCGCCAGCGTAGGAATTATGGTCGGCAGCTTCCGCGAAACCGTTTGGCTTTGGATGAACGACCAGCTCAAGGCCGATTTCTATTTGCGGCCGGCGGGATCGTCCTCAGCCGATCGCCATCCCACGATGAGTGCCGATCTCGCCGATAGGATCGAACGTCTGGCCGGAGTCGCTGCCGTCGATCGCTTTCGCGCCTATCCAATCTTTTATCAGGGATTGCCGGCCACGCTGGGAGGCGGAGAAACGAGCAAGATACAGTCTTCCGCAAGCACCCGCTTTCTTCGCGGTGAAGATCGCGACGAAATTCTTTCGCGGCTTCCGATGGGCGATTATGCGGTCGTCAGTGAGCCGTTCGCAAACAAGCACAACGTGCATGTAGGAAGCACGCTTGCTCTGCCGCTCGGGGGTGCCGTCCGAAAATTTCGAGTGTTGGGCATGTACTACGACTATTCGACTGAGCGCGGCTTCATCATCCTGGATCGCCACACTTTGTTAAAGTATCTGCCCGATAGGGAAGTCTCTAATCTCGCTGTGTATTTGAAACCGGGCGCGGATCCGAACGTAGTCCGCCGCGAGATCGATGGCGTGATAGGACACCATGCCGTCTTCGTTTTCGCGAATAGTACACTTCGTCGCGGTGCGCTCGAAGTATTCGATCGCACCTTCCGCATCACCTACGCGCTCGAAGCAGTAGCGGTGATTGTGGCCGTTATGGGAATCGCCGGAGCCTTATTGGCGATGGTGATCGACCGTCGGCGCGAGTTTGCGCTGCTGCGTTTCCTCGGTGGCGCCCAGCCGCAGATCAGGAGAATCATTCTCTGCGAAGCCGGCCTGCTCGGGCTGCTCGCGAATGGTATCGGTCTGATTCTTGGCACGCTGTTATCGCTCATCCTGATCTTCGTCATCAATAAACAATCGTTCGGCTGGACCATTCAGTTTCACTGGCCCGTTGCGCTCCTGCTCGCAGCCTTGACCGGCGTTTACATCGCAACCGTACTCGCGGGCTTATATCCTGCGCGCATTGCCATTCGCATGAATCCGATTGAGGTGATTCATGAAGAGTAGAGTCGCCGGCGCGCTCGCAATCATGGTGCTAACGCTCTCGGCGCAAGAATGGCAAGTGGCGGTGCCGAGCTATCGTTACGAATTTCCCCGTGACCATTTCGACCATCCCGATTATCAGACTGAGTGGTGGTACTACACCGGGAATTTGCGTGCCGCCGATGGCCATCGCTTTGGCTTCGAGTTGACGTTTTTCCGCCAAGCCATTCGTTTGTCCAAACAAGAAGAAGCGGCCTCTGATAAAACGTGGCGGCCCGCTCAGATCTACCTGGCGCATTTCGCCGTGAGCGACATTGATCGCGGTGAGTTCTATCACACCGAGCGGCTGAACCGAGCCGGTCCTGGATTGGCCGGCGCAAGCCTCGAGCAGCAGCGATATTGGAACGGGAACTGGCAAGTTCATTGGATTTCGTTGACGAGCGGTGAACAGCAACTGCAGGCTGTGTGCCCGCGAGTGACTTTGAAGCTCGATATCGAACCGGAAAAGCTCTTCGTCATTAACGGCCAGAACGGAATCAGTCAAAAAGGTCCGCTTCGCGGCGAGGGCTCGCACTACATTTCGTTTACCCGCCTCGGTGCCAGCGGCCGGCTCGAATGGAACCACGAGACCTTCAGTCTCAGTGGTCTGGCGTGGATGGACCACGAGTTCTTCACGGAATTGCGCGACAACACGCTCGCGGGTTGGGACTGGTTCGCCATTCAGTTGGATAACAACGAAGAGCTGATGCTCTATCGTCTTCGCCTCAAATCGGGACAAGTGGACCCATACTCCTCGGGAACCTATGTCGACGCGCGCGGCGAAGCGCATTTCCTTAGCGCTTCGCAGTTTTCTTTATCGCCGGGCGGAGCATGGCAGAGCAGCGCTTCGGGTGCGCGGTATCCGCTGGCGTGGAAGATTTCCGTACCGTCCCTTCATCTCGAACTCAGCGAAGAGACCGCGCTGAAGAACCAGGAGCTCTTCAGCCGAGAGCGCGTGGCGCCCACCTACTGGGAAGGTGCAGTCGCTTACCAGGGGCATATCCATTCGGAACGCGTGCAAGGCGTCGGGTATCTGGAGATGACCGGGTACGCTCCGGCCCCTTGATTCACAGTGAATGACTCAGAGATGAAGCTCCGGTACCGGCGCTCTGTACGCGGTGATCTCGAAGGAGCGCATGAAGCGGGAGAGGAAGGCCGCGGCAACGCAGCACGCCGCCACAATTCCCAGTGCATACCGCAACGTGAAAAGCTCGGAGGCGAATCCGATTAGGGGCGGCCCGACGATAAACCCGAGATAGCCGATGCCCGTTACTGTGGCGACGCCCGCGCCTGGATTTACCGACTCGACGCGTCCTCCGCCACCAAACACAAGCGGGACGATCACCGACAACCCAGCTCCGGTCGCAGCGAACCCGGGCAGAGCCCAGGCGGGATCGCGCACGCATAGTGCAAAGAGAATCCCGCTGGCCCCTAGCAAACTTCCGGTACAGACGGCGCGAAATGGTCCCAGGCGGGCGGTAATCAAGTCGCCGGTAAATCGAAAAATTGCCATGGCGGCGCCGAAAACTGCGTAGCCTTGGGCGGCCAGACCGGGTCCGGCTTTCAGCACCTGGCGCAGATAGATGGCGATCCAGTCGCCCATCGCGCCTTCGGTGAGAAGAATGCAAAACGCGATCGCACTCAGGGCCAGCAAGACGCGCGGAATTCTATTTAGCGGTAATCTCCGTTCGTGATGCGAAACGACGCGATGCGGCGGAAGCAGCCGTTGCGCGATTATGAGTATCGCGAGGAGGCAGATCGCGCCGCTCACAGCGAAATGCACAAGCGGAGTGATCTCTTGCGAGGCGGCCCATCCTCCCAGCGCCGCTCCGGCCATGGCGCCGAAGCTGAACATCGCATGAAAGCGCGACATGGTAGGCTTGCGGAGCGCTTTCTCCACTTCCACGCCTTGAGCATTCATCGAGACATCCATGGCGGACCGCCACGGCGCCAACAAGAAAGAGTGCGGCGGCAAGGCTGATCGCATTGAAGGCCAGTCCCAAGAGACTAATCGCCAGGCAAAATCCAATGCTGCTCAAATTCGTCACGTTCTTGCTCCCGAACCGGGTTACGAGCCAGCCCGTGAGAGGGATGGTGCACACAGCCCCGAGCGCCGAACTGAGCAGTGTCATTCCAAGGACGCCGTTGTTCAGCCGTAAAGCGCCTTGCACCGCGGGTATTCTTGAGACCCAAGTGCCCACGATCAATCCATGCACCAGGAACAGGACGACCGTGCCCCACCAAGCCGCGCGCACTCGCGTTGCATCTGTCAAAACGTCGCCCGCCGTTCACCTATGTGCGATCTGAGATCCGGCGGTTCCCGGGCGCACATATATCGTGATCTCTTGCCCGCCCAATCTCCAGGACGCGGCTTCGCCCAAGCCGAGCTGCGGCGCATTGATCGGGCGTGATGTCGGGCTGCCATTGGTAGAAGCGGGTCAGGAAGCGCCGAACCAGTGGAATGGCGATCACGCCATTTGCAGGCGCCCAGGTTCGCGTATAAGTAATCAGTGCGTCAAAGCTCGCGGGCGGCAGCGCGCGAATGGAAGCGAAGTGAAAGTCGTTCGTTTCGACGACATTCAGTTTGCGATTCACAAACCCGTAGTCGGGGTTTTCGAGTGCTGCGGTATACGGCCAAGCTGTCGCAATCGTACGGTTCGCGAAATTGCGTTCGGCAAAACCTGCCGCAGCCTGCTGAAGCTGTACGAAATGCACCATCGCGAAATTGTTCTCGTACGGAAAAGGATAGGGCGGATTCCAGAACAGGCTGACAACCAAGCCCGCCACAAGCGCGGCCGTCGCGGCGACGTTCACCCATTTGCGAACGTAGGTCAACGCCACGGCTACTGCGATATAGAAGATCGGGAGCACCGGGAGCAGATAGCGCTCCAGCTCCGCACCTCCGAAGACGGATACGAGCAGCAAGTTCGCAGCCGCTACCGCAGCCGCGATCCGCCAAGCCGTGCTATCGGAACGCTCTTGCCTCCCACGCCGCAATCAGCAGGACCAGTGTTCCGATCCATCGAAATTCCGCAAAGAACAAATAGTAGATGTGACGCGCGAACGAGAGCGCCATGCGCACAGGGTTTAGCGAATAGCCCACGTTGTAATGCGCGAAGCCTGGGTTGCCGAGCCAATAGCCCGTCGCGTGATGCAGTACAGCCAGCCAGAGCCAAGCAACGCCGCTGCGGGCGCAATGAAGTAGGAGGCGCGCCGGAAATCTTTCTGACGCAGCAGCACGATAAAAAACACAAAGGGCGCGACAATGCCGGTCTCTTTCACCAGCACGAGAACAACGCTCGCCACCGCTGCCGCCGCATAATTCTTCTTCAAAACAGCAACAGCGCCAGCAGCGTGAACACCATCGCCGGCATGTCCAGCTGCGCCATCATGCTCTGCGTAAAGAAGAGCGGCGAGGCGAGCAGAAAAATGGGCGGCACGAAACGCAGGCGCGCCTTTGGTGCCCTTGCTCAGTTCGATGGCGAGCAAGAACGTGATCAGCAGCCCTGCGCTCGCAAGCAGCAACATCGCCACGCGCGTGACTGGGAATCGAAAATCCGAACAGCTTGTACCAGAGAACCAGGTAAACCTCCACGCCCGGCGGATGCACGTTGGGAATGGTGGACCGCGCCACCCACGCGCCGTGTGCGGAGCAGATCGAGCGCCGTCGGAATGAACTGGCCGTGCTCGTCCCAAAAAAAAGGCAGGTTCAGAAGCGAGACGTGAATCGCGAAGAGCGGAACCGCGAACAGCAGGAAAAAAACGAGAACATAATATGGACGGTTCGAGCGGGCCGGCGTCCGCGACGCGTCGGCGCTAACGCAAACGGAGGCAATTTCGGCATCGGCGGCCGAGGCGGCACGGGCATTCCGGCCTACTGAATGAGATCGCCTTGCGTCTGCGCCTCCAGACGAATCTCGCCAAACGCTGCTTCGTACTGCTTCAGATTCTGCTGCAATACATTGGACAGCGCCTTGGCTTGCGGCGGGCTCAAAAAAACGCCTTGGAAATTCTGGATGGTGACGGCGTCGGGCGCAGTTTGATTCACGGTGCCGAACATCAGGAAGAAATCCCACAAATTCACCCGCATCTGCACGCTATTGGCGTACTTCTCGCGATAATCCGGCGAGTTGGTGAGTTGAAATTTGGGCTGTGGCTGGCCTGGCGTCATGCTCCTAGTATCCATGACGGGAGCGCGAACGCAGCCGCACTACTGGAGAATTAGATGAGGAGAAGATGGCGGGGACGACGGGGCTCGAACCCGCGACCTCCGACGTGACAGGCCGGCGTTCTAACCAACTGAACTACGTCCCCTTGTGCAGGCAAACGTCGGACACCCGCAGGATAACATAGCGGGCTATTCCGCGTTATCGAAGCCGGGCGAGCATTCCCGCTGGCCCCTTGCAGGCCTACCGGCAGGCGACGCAGAACTTACGCGCGACGGTTCAGCGGTATGAAGTTGGGATAGCTGTACATGAATGTCGGTTATGCGCCCGGATCCGTCCATCCGGTTCTGGAGTGGAGAAACGAGGGCGTTAGTAGGGGGTACGACCGCCATCCGAATTGGAGGGCATTTCGATGGATTCCAGGTCGCTCTCTGGCATTCGGCCAGCGATGGTTCGACGCCTGGGTGGTATTGCCGCAATCGCAATATCGCATCCTCACTACTACACGACTATGGTCGAATGGAGCCGCGCTTTCGGCAATGCTCCGATTTTTCTGCACGAACTGGATCGCAAATGGATAAGTCGCTCCGCGGAGCGGTACATTCGTGCTATTTCGAGCTAGCAATCCGCCAGCGGCTCCGGCCGGCGGCCAGTATCGATCTCGGCCGCTGCAACTGTGAGCAGCCTTATGACTTCTTTAGGTGGTCGCCGTTACATTTGTAATCGACACGTAACTGCACTCGAATTTATATGGCCGACCTGTTTTACGTCGTAGTGGCTCTCCTGTTCTTCATAGCCTGCTGGGCTTTCACGAAGGCCTGTGATCGCCTCTGACGTTCGTCTTCTGAGCGGAGGTTCGCAATGGATTACATCATCGGCGGAGTTGCCACCGTCCTGCTTTTCATTTATCTGATCTATGCGTTATTGAAGCCGGAGAAGTTCTAGAGCGGAAGCAGCCATGACAGCCAACGGTTTATTGCAGATTGCGGTTTTCTTCGTCATTATTCTTGCTTTAACGAAGCCGATGGGCAGCTTCATGGCGAAGCTCTTTGAAGGCCAGAAGACTTTCCTTCATTCCGTCTTGCGCCCATTAGAAACACTGATTTATAAGCTGGCGGGAATTAACGAAACCACCGAACAGCGCTGGACGCAATACACGGCAGCCCTGTTGGCCTTCAGCGTCTCCAGCTTTCTATTCGTCTATTTGCTGCAACGGTTGCAAGGAGTTTTGCCGCTGAACCCGCAACACTTCGGCGGCGGCCTCGTCTCGCCCGATCTCGCATTCAATACGGCGGTCAGCTTCGGCACGAACACAAACTGGCAAAACTACTCTGGCGAATCGACATTTAGCTACTTCGTACAGATGGCCGTGTTAACCGTTCAGAATTTCGCATCGGCGGCGGCGGGAATTGCGGTCGCGATAGCCGTGACGCGCGGCTTTGCGCGTCAGCAAGTGAACAGCCTGGGTAACTTCTGGGTGGATATGACGCGTTCCGTGCTGTACATCCTGCTGCCCATCTCGCTCGCAGCCGCTTTATTCTTCTGTTCCCAGGGCGTGATTCAAAACTTTCATCCGTACACCGTGGCGAAAACCGTCGAAGGCGCCCGGCAGATCATCGCGCAAGGTCCGGTGGCCTCGCAGGAAGCGATCAAAATGCTCGGCACGAACGGAGGCGGGTTCTTCGGTGCGAACTCCGCTCATCCGTTCGAGAACCCGACGCCGTTAACTAATTTTCTTCAGATTATTTTGATCTTTCTCATTCCAGCGGGACTGACCTACACGTTTGGCGTCATCGTCGGAGATCGAAGACAAGGCTGGACGCTGTTCTCGGCATGTGCAGTGATGTTCCTGGCCGGCGCTCTAGTTTGCTACTGGGCGGAACAAAAGGGAAATCCCACGCTCGCCAAGCTGGGCGTCGAAACCAACGCGACCGCCACCCAGACCGGAGGAAATATGGAGGGCAAGGAAACGCGCTTCGGCATTGCGGCCTCCGCCCTCTTCGCAACCATCACCACCGACGCAAGCTGTGGAGCAGTCAATGGAATGCACGACAGCTTCACGCCGCTCGGTGGATTGGTTCCTCTTTTCAATATTCAGACCGGCGAAGTGATCTTTGGAGGCGTCGGCGCGGGGCTCTATGGCATTCTGCTCTACGCGGTCGTGGCCGTCTTCATCGCAGGCCTGATGGTCGGCCGCACGCCCGAGTACGTCGGCAAAAAGATCGAGCAGAAAGAGGTGAAGATGGCCATGCTCGCGCTTATCGCGACCGCATTCAGCATTCTTGTTCTCGCCGCCATCTCCTCAGTGATTCAATTCGCAGCTCCCACCAAGGATGCCAAGGGCCAGCCGGTCAGCCACAGTTATTGGAATCCTCCCGGCCCCGCGACGGCCAATCTCAGCAACTCCGGACCTCACGGATTCAGCGAGGAGTTATATGCGTATACCAGCGCTACCGGTAATAACGGCAGCGCGTTCGGCGGCCTCAGCGGAAATACTCCCTGGTACAACCTCACTCTCGGCGTGGCAATGCTGATGGGTCGCTTTCTGTTCCTGATTCCGCTTCTCGCCGCGGCAGGAAGCCTGGCGATGAAGAAGAAAGTCGCGGAAACGCTGGGTACTTTACCTACCCACGGGCCGCTCTTTGTAGGCCTGCTGGTCGGAACCGTGATCCTGGTTGGCGCATTGACGTTTTTCCCGGCTCTGGCGCTCGGGCCCATTGTCGAACACTACCTCATGATCGACGGCAAGCTCCTATCCACGCTGCTCGTTCCGCTCTGGAGCTGAGTAATGGCAAGTTCACTCGAGACACCTCCTTCAAAAACGCCCGCGCAAGGTTCCACGTCGCTGCTTCCGGGGAAGCTGGTCCGCGCGCGGCCGCTTTTCGATCCGGAAATCGTCCGGCGCGCAACCAGAGACTCTTTCGTCAAGCTGAACCCGCTCACGCTGTTGAAGAATCCGGTCATGTTTGTAGTGGAAACCGGGGCGGCCCTGGTGACTATTTTCCTGATTCGCGACGTAATCGTAGGCCATGCAGGAAAAACAGGTTTTGAGCTGCAGATTTCCATTTGGCTCTGGTTTACAGTCCTGTTTGCGAACTTTGCTGAAGCCATGGCGGAGGCGCGCGGGAAGGCGCAGGCCGACACGCTTCGCAAGACGAAAACCGATTCGATTGCCAAACGCGAGCTCAGCAATGGAAAGGTCGAAATTGTTTCGGCCTCCAGGCTTCGCTCCGGAGACATCGTCATCGCGGAAGCGGGCGACCTGATTCCGGGAGACGGCGAGGTCATCGAAGGCATCGCGACAGTCGACGAATCGGTCATCACCGGCGAAAGCGCCCCCGTTATCCGCGAATCGGGCGGCGATCGCAGCGCGGTTACCGGGGGAACCAGGATTCTCTCCGATCGCGTCAAGATTCGAATCATGTCCAATCCTGGCGAAACCTTTCTCGACAGGATGATCGCGCTGGTAGAAGGTGCGGAACGTCAGAAGACGCCCAACGAAGTCGCGCTGAACATTTTGATCGCGGGGCTGACGCTGATTTTTCTGCTGGCGGTCGCGACCCTGCATCCTTTCGCTGTCTACGCGGTTTCATCCGCTGGTGCAGGAATGGTGCCCACCGTGGCTGTGCTGGTCTCGTTGCTGGTTTGCTTGATCCCGACCACCATCGGCGGCCTGCTCTCAGCCATCGGCATCGCGGGGATGGATCGCGTGATGCAGCATAACGTGCTCGCCATGAGCGGCAAGGCTGTCGAAGCATCCGGCGATGTAAATACTCTGCTCCTCGACAAAACCGGCACCATCACTCTGGGCAATCGCGAAGCGGTCGAGTTCATCGCTTTGCCCGGAGTCACGGATGAACAACTGGCCGATGCGGCTCAGCTGTCAAGCCTCGCGGACGAAACGCCGGAAGGCCGCTCGATTGTCGTGCTTGCGAAAGAAAAGTACGGTCTGCGCGGCCGTGAGGTTGCCGAACACGAGGCCCACTTCATTCCGTTCTCAGCCTATACGCGGATGAGCGGTGTCGATATCGATGGCCGCATGTTGCGCAAGGGTGCGAGCGGAGCAATTGCGGGATTCGTGAAAGATCTCGGCGGCGCGGTTCCCTCGATTTACGACGAAACTTCGGATCGCATCTCGCGGAGTGGCGGCACGCCGCTCGCTGTAGCCAATGGACCTCGTGCGCTCGGCATCATTCACCTCAAAGACATCGTGAAAGGCGGAATGAGCGAGCGCATCGCGCAGCTTCGGGCCATGGGTATCCGGTCGGTCATGATCACGGGCGACAATCCACTCACTGCGGCCGCAATCGCGCACGAGGCGGGCGTCGATGATTTTCTCGCGCAAGCTACGCCCGCCGACAAACTCGCCTACATTCGCCGCGAGCAAGCGGACGGGCGCCTGGTAGCGATGACGGGCGATGGCACGAATGATGCTCCGGCTCTTGCACAAGCGGATGTCGGGCTCGCGATGAACAGTGGAACGATGGCCGCGAAAGAGGCCGGTAACATGGTCGACCTTGACAGTAATCCGACCAAGCTGATTGAAGTGGTTGCCATCGGGAAGCAACTGCTCATCACTCGCGGCGCATTGACAACTTTTTCAATCGCTAACGATGTCGCAAAGTATTTTGCCATCATTCCCGCCATGTTCATGGCCACATATCCAGTCTTGGGCCGCTTCAACATCATGGGCCTGCACACGCCCCAGAGCGCCGTTCTCGCGGCGGTCATCTTCAATGCGCTGATCATCATCGCCCTGGTTCCGCTTGCGCTGCGCGGCGTGAAATATCGACCTCTGGGCGCCGCTTCTCTGTTGCGCCGCAACGTTCTGGTCTATGGCCTGGGAGGAATCATCGTCCCGTTTCCCGGCATTTGGCTGATCGATCAATTGTTGGTGCTGCTGCATCTCGCCTAGCGCTCGAAAGAAAGGAAACGATGCTACAACAACTCGCCCCAGCGTTTCGGATGATTCTACTGCTGACGGTCCTCACCGGTTTGATCTATCCAGGAGTCGTCACCGGACTGTGTCAGGTTTTCTTCAGACATCAGGCGGACGGAAGTCTCGTCGTCGACAAGGGACAGGTGATCGGCTCGGCGCTGTTGGGTCAAAACTTCGCGCGCCCGGAGTACTTCCATCCGCGCCCTTCTGCGGCAGGGAACGACGGCTATGATCCTACTGCCTCGGGAGGTTCGAATCTCGGTCCTACCAGCCAGAAGCTGTATGACCGCATGAAGGGTTCAGCCGCGGCATTCCGCAAAGAGAATCCTGCTTATGCGGGTCCCATTCCCGCCGACGCGCTCACTGCTTCCGGCAGCGGCCTCGACCCCGAGATCAGCGTCGCCAACGCAATGGCGCAAGCCGCACGCATCGCGGAAGCTCGCGGGATAGCTCCGACCGCAGTCGAAGGGTTGATTGCCTCCGCCACCGAACATCGCTACCTGGGCTTGCTTGGTGAGCCGCGGGTAAATGTTCTGATGCTCAATCTAGAGCTCTCTCGCCAACTTCCCAGCACTAAGCGCAACGCAAATTAGTCTAGAGTTCGAGGAATTTATGTCACGTGCTGTATCATCGCTGTTCCTGTGTCTTTTCTCTGTTTTTTCTATCTCGGCGCAGCCATCTTCTGATAACGGCCCACCGTTGACGGGTCGTGAGCGCATGCTGCTCGAGCGTATTGACAAACTTGAACAGCGCATCGCGGCCCTGGAGAGCAAGCAGCAGACTGCTGCGGCACAGGCCCCCGGCCCGAGTCAAATCGTCTCCGCTCAGTCGGCGACACCGGCGCAGGGCGCAACGCCCGCTGTCCAGTCAAATACGCCCACCCAAGCAGCCCAGCAAGCGCCTCCAGCAAACCCCGGCGATTCTGCCCTATCGTTTGCCGATGGCACCACTCTGAATTTCAATCTCGACGGCTACTACGGATACAATTTTAATCACCCGACCGGGCGCGTGAATTTGCTCCGTGCAAATGATGCCCTGGCAGACAACTTCACGCTGAATCAAGTGGACATCATGGCGGAGCGTGCGCCAGACGTTTCGGCGGGCCGCCGCTTCGGTTTTCGCGCCGATCTGATGTTTGGAGAAGAAACCGAAACTCTGCAGGGCAGCCCCGCGAACGAGCCCCGCCCGCAAGCGTATCGGAACATCTACCAGGCGTACGGTTCGTACGTATTTCCGATCGGCAGCGGTCTTCAAGTTGACTTCGGAAAATTCTCGAGCTCGCTAGGTGTAGAAGGTAATTACACCAAAGATCAACTCCACTACTCGCGTTCGTATTTATTCACTTTTTTGCCTTTCTACCACATGGGTCTGCGCGCGAACTACAATCTCGACAGCAAACTGTCGCTGCAATATTGGCTCGTGAATGGCGCGAACCAAACTGAAGATTTCAACGGGTTCAAGAGTCAAGCGGCGATTCTCATCGTGAAACCGAGCAGCAACATCACTTGGAACATCAACTACTACGAAGGCCAGGAACAGCGTGACGCCGTGCCCCTCAGCATTGTTGGAATTCCGGTGCTGCCCACTCAGTCGGGGCTGTCCACGACTCCTGTCCAAACGCACCACAACGGTCGCGAGCACATCCTCGATTCCTACATCGCTTTCCAAATGGGGCCAAATTGGAGCGCGACCCTCGAGGGCGACTGGGTCCTCAATCGCATAGCATCGACATCGTACCCGGCACGCGCGTACGGCGGGGCGGGATACCTGCACCGCCAGTTGACGACTGCATTCGCTCTAAACGGGCGCTTCGAGTATTTGGCGGACGAGGGCGGTCTCTTCAGCGGCGTGGCACAAGATCTCAAGGAATTCACGGCGACGGCCGTGTATCAGTTCGTCGACGGCTTCCAAACTCGCCTGGAGTACCGGCGCGATTTCAGCAACCGCCCGTTCTTCCTCACCAATAATCCGTCTGTTCTCGCTCGAGCGCAGGGCACGGCGACACTCGGGATGATCTGGTGGTTCGGCGGGAAACAGGGGAGTTGGTAACGCAATCCGCGCGGAAGATTTGAAAAAATAACAGCAGGATGCCGGTGCCAACGGAACACAAACGAACACCGGAGCAACTTCTACACCAACTCGAGGCCGAAGAAGAACGTCAAAGGCGTGGCCGGCTGAAAGTTTTCTTGGGCTACGCGTCGGGCGTCGGCAAGAGTTTCCGGATGTTGGATGAAGGCCGACGACGCTTCGCGCGCGGCGAAGATGTCGTCGTGGTCGCGATACAGCCAAAGCTGTCCCGCGAAGTGGCCCAGGCAATGTCTACGCTCGAGGTCATTCCTTTGAAAGAGGTGAATGGGATCGCCGTCATGGACAGCGCGCGCATTCTTGCGAGGATGCCTAAATCCTGCCTCGTAGACGGTCTAGCCTACGACAACCCGCCTGGATTGCCGCACGAAAAACGTTGGCAAGATGTCGAGCAACTGCTCGAAGCCGGTATCTCGGTCATCACCTCCGTTAATCTGCAGCACATCGAAGAGATGCGGCCGCAGGTAGAAGGCATTACGGGGAAGCATGTCACCCAAACGGTGCCGATAAGTTTCATCCAAACTGCCGACGAGATCGTAGTTGTCGACGTGCCGCCGGAAAGTTTTATGACGGTGTCGGAAGATGGAAAATCGAACACGGCGCAGCGGCTGTCGCAGCTGCAACTCTCGGAATTGCGCGAAATCGCTCTTCTGCTTGCCGCTGACGTCGTGGACAAACAACTCGAACGCTATCTGGCGCGTCACGGCATCGAGCAGAGTTGGGGCACCCAGGAGCGCATTCTCGTCTGCCTTTCGCCGCGCTCGGATGCCGCGCGCATGCTCGAAAGCGGAGCTCGTAACCGCGATCGTTTTCACGGCGAGCTGATCGTCGCGCATCTGAACCGCCCGGAGTGGTCGTCCGGCGAGCGCCGGCACGTACAAGAAGCCGTCGACCTGGCAAAGCAGAAAGACGCCGAGATCGTGGAGTTGGACGGGGAGGATGCGGTCGATACGGTGGTACGCTTTGCCCGCAGCAGGGGAATCACGCAGATTTATGTCGGCCACAAAGGGCGTGAGAGCTGGTGGGAGCGCGCCTTCGGCAGCGATTTGGACCGCCTCATCCGCTCAGCGGAAGGCATGGACGTGCGGGTGTTTCCCCATTCCTAGGCGCGTGCGGCGACGAACATCCGACCAAACCCGAGCTCGGCGCTCACTCCCGCATCTCTCGCGCTCGTAGCCTCCACGCGCCGGAAACCGGCGGCTCCGAGTGCGCGCAAAATCTCCGGCTTGTCATAGCAGCGCTGCTCGACTACGCTGCGGCGCTGACGCCAGCAGTTTCCGGCGCCCGTGCGGACGAACCAAATCAGTTCAGTGCGCGCCTTCTTGGTGGCGAAATCGTACGTGCCGCGCATCATTTCAACCGCCTCTTCGCTTGTATTGACCATCCATTGCCGAAGATCGGCCGAATACGCTTGCTCCAGGTTCATGTCGAAGACGAATAACCCGCCTGGCTCGAGCGCGCCGTGAACTGCCCCGAACACTTCGCCGAGGTCCTGGAGGCTCATCATGTGGTTGAGCGAATCGAAGGTTGAAATCGCGGCATCATAGCGCTGTTCGAGCTGCAGCATCCGTGCATCTTGCACCCGTAAATCGGCATCGGGCAACTCCGCGCGTGCGATCGCAATCAGCTCAGCGGAAGAATCGATTCCCGTCACCCGATACCCGCGGCGGACCAACTCCTTAGTTACGTGCCCCGAGCCGCAGCACACATCCAGAACGCGGGCGCTTGAAGACACGCGTGAGAAAAACAGTTTTTCGAGCGCCGGCAGCGCTGCGGGCAAATACCAATCCGCCCACAGCGCGTGATACATGCCTGCAATCTCGTCATAAGCGGAAAAGGAAGCGTCGGTCATTTAGAAGCGAGAACTGCTGGTGCCCGGGGCGGGACTTGAACCCGCACTCCGCTTGCGCGAAAAAGGATTTTAAGTCCTTTGCGTCTGCCAATTTCGCCACCCGGGCGCATTGATCATTTTATCGGGCCCCCGAAACCCCGCGAAAACCCGGGCTTTTTCCCTCCAGTCGACGTTTGGCCCCGGTTTCACGGCCTTTTCAAGGCCTTCGCATCGAAAAAGCGATGAAAACGCCTGATTTTGTGCCGTTTTTGCTTTACAAGGCTATTCGAAGTCCCGTATGATCGAGTTGATCGGAAGAGAGATCAAACATTTTCGCATCCTTCTGTTTTATCGAAATCCGGAACACACACAAGGTGCGAGGTTCTCTTTGGAATCCAATTCACAAACTTTCGGGAGGCTGTTAAATGGCTGAAGTAAAACGAATGACCCAAACCGCGATCGTCAGAGAACTCGCGGAAACCTCAGGAATTAATAACCGGGTAGCGAAGCAGTTCATGGAATCGCTTGCCGAACTCGCGGTTCGCGAGACGAAGAAGAACGGCGTTTTCGTGCTGCCGGGCATCGGACGGCTGGTACGCGCAGATCGGAAGGCTCGCGTGGGCCGCAACCCCGCAACTGGAGAAGCGATCAAGATTCCGGCCAAAAAAGTGGTGAAATTCCGGGTAGCCAAGTCCGTCAAGGACGCCATCGTTCCACCGAAAAAAGCGGCTAGCGGCAAGTAACATCTCAATACAGAAGCAAAACCCCGCGGGTCACTTTTCTAATCCGCGGGGTTCTTCTTTCTTAAGACAGCCGTCCGCCGCTACGGCTTTTTCTCGTCCTTCTGTTGTTCCTCGCCCTTTATTGAGCCTTTGAAGTTCCGGATTCCTTCGCCCAAACCCTTCGCCAACTCCGGAATTTTTTTGCCTCCGAACAGGAGTGCTGCAATGACCAGAATCACGACGAGGTCGACGGGGCTAGAAAGAATCAGAAATGCAGGCCCGGCAATTAGCATGAGTTCTCCTGTTGTCGCTCGGCCCTTTCAGTGTAGCGTCTATTTCACACGGAGACCGGTGGCCGGTTCATGTGCGCTGGAACGCCGCGAACACCGCTCGAAGAACAAGGCTCAACAGAATTAAAGGCAAGAGTGCGCCAAAAGCTTTGCCCTTGCTGACCCGGAAAGCGCGGCTGAAGATCAGCACCATCATCACAATCCACCAAATCTCGAAGATGGAGAAGTAGCCGAGGAACGCGGCGGCGAATTTGTTGGCTCCCTGCGGCAGGAAAATGTCCAGCCCAAGCGCCGGTTGCAACTCCGCCACTGAAGAAACGTCACCCTTTGCCTTCAAAATGATTACGCTCGCGATCGCCGCTAACGCTTGGATTAACGAGCATCCCGCCACAAGATTGAATAGCCATAGGAACTTCGCAGTAACCGACATCATGGACGACATCGCGAACAGGATCAGCGCGTCGAATGCATACAACGCGACTGTACCGATGGGAGCCGCCCATAAAACGATCCACTGCAGTTTCATGCTCAGGTCCATGCCCCGCTGGTACTGCTCGGGACTTGCATTTGCCGGCAGGGGCATCGTCTCCATTACGTGCTGCGTAATGGGGATCCGAATGTAACCCGCTACGATGGCCACCACGGATGCCACAATCAGCGGCCCGACCCAAAACCACTTCCTGAAAACTCGTTTGGCGGCGCCCGCGGGATCGATAAAGAAATTGCCCATCCCGGCTAAATCGTCTGCGAAACTTTCTCGTCTCTCGGCAGGCAACTCGGGTACTGTCGTGCTCATCGCTAAATCTCCTGTTCTGGTTGATCCGCATTATACTCACATCCGCGCCCTCTAGAGCCGGCAGTCGTGCGCACCAGGGTTCAACCAGCTACGCTTGTGAATGAATACCGTGAAGTGTATCTTTTTCGTCGTGGCGCTGTCCTTTGCGCTCACAGGCTGCAGCCGCAAGTCCGAGCCGAGCGGTCCCGAGCGTCATTACCAGCTCTTGGGCCAGGTTGTCGCAATCGATGCCCAACACCAAACCGCGACCATTGCCGCCGCCGCTATCCCCAACTTCATGGAAGCGATGACGATGGAATACCCTTTGAACTCCAAAGCGGAGTTCAATGCGCTGCACGTCGGTGAAAAGATTCAAGCGACCCTCAACGTCAGCGCTTCGGGCGACGCCTACAACCTGTCGAGTATCCAGCAGCAGAATGCAAGGAAATAACGAGTGAATCCAGGCACGCCTGCACAGCGGGTCACCCGACCCCCTCAGGGTGAGCCAAATCGCCGGCTTATCATTTAGGCGCCGAACGGAACGTTCGCCCCGCCCGCACCTCTTCAACAGCTGTTGTTAGATCTCGTACCGCCGATCGCTTCAGTACATATCCGCTTGCACCCACACGGAAGGCCTCGTCGATATAGGATGCATCGGGATGTTGGCTGACAAAGATGATGAGCAGATTCGGCATCTTTTCTTTCAGCTGCCGGGCGGCGGCAAAACCGCCCATCACCGGCATTGAGATGTCCAGCAGCACGATGTCCGGCCGAAGCTGTTCAGCGGCGTTGACAGCTTCCAATCCATTCTCCGCCTCACCAACGATCTCGCACGAATGATCCACCGATTGCCGGATCATGTCTCGTATCGCGGCGTCGTCATCGACGATGAGCAGCCGCAGCGACTGGCTCATGATCGGCTCGGCCAACCAGCGGCCACACCAAGAACAGTTCCCCATTCAGGCTGAACGTGCCTCGGCGCCGTAGACCCCATGCTCCGTTTCTTCGCGCAATTCACCTCGTCCGCTCTCCCTATCTATTAATGCTCCAGCGTCCAGGGCTAGAACAACGAGGGAAATCCACAGGACATCCGCGATCAGCAGATGAAAGAGCTGCATCCAGAGGGGTGCGAGCAGCGAAAGATTGACCGCTCCCACGACCACCTGAAATATTATGAGCGCGATAACCCGCCTCGCGCTGTTACGTGCAGTACCCACGTACTTTGGCTTCGACAGCCCCGCTGCCGCCCAGACAATGTAAGCCGCTCCCAAAATCGCGATTAGCGGATGCAGCATGCGAAGGCGTAGCAGAATACTCGAAGCGTTAGACAAATCCTGCTGCATGCCTGCGCCGAGCGATGCGGCCGGGAACAGCGTATCCCCTAATGCAGCAATCGCTCCTGTAATGCTCACGAACATTGTGATCGCAACCGCGCCGAAGAGTCTTGGCGGCACGCTTCGAACCCGCATGCGTCCGGCATTCTTCGACGCCAGCCAGGCCGTAATCGTCAATGCACTGAGTAGCAGCATTGTGTTGGTTAGGTGCGCGGAGAGGTACCACGCTCTTCCTGCCGATTGATTTTTCGCTACGTACCTCAGCAGTACCAGTCCCGCGCCGAGCAGCGCTTCGACAAATAGAAACGTCAGCGATAATACTGAATACAGCCGCACGGGATGTTTGCGTGGAAACGCGAGAAAAGCCCAGACGCACAGCGCAATCGCGGCGACGGTGTCCACCGATGTCATCGCGCGGTGTGTAAACTCGATCGCCATCGGAGCAGCCATATGCTGCGGAATCACCTCTCCATTGCAAAACGGCCAGTGTGCGCCGCATCCGTCTCCGGAAAACGAGACGCGTACGTAAGCGCCCCACAAGATCACTGGAAGGTTGTATGCCAACACAAGCCACGCAAATATCGCGAAGCGCCTACGTTCCGGTGTCTTTCTGCCGTCCATCTACTTCCCGCCGCTTCTGCGCCACGCTACCCGCAAAATGGCCGCGACGCTGCAAACCTCAGTGATTCGCCCGTCCACCGCCATTGATACCGCTTCCTCGAAAGGTCTCCATTCAACGCTGATGTCTTCTTCGGGATCGAGCCGCATGCCTGTCGCCGAAAGCCGAGTGGCCAGATATAACGTCTGCACATCGTCGGTCACTCCATTGCAAACGTCGACTGGGCCTAACACCTGCCAATCGCCGGCAATCACTCCGGCTTCTTCGGCTAACTCACGTTTTGCCACTTCGAGCATGTCCGTCTCGCCCGGATGCGATCCGCCGCGCGGTACTTCCCACGAATACCTATTCACCGAATAACGCCACTGTCCTACCAGCGCGATCTGGTCGCGCTCGTTCATCGCCACCACGCCGATGGATGGCCTGATCTCAACGACACCGTAGATTCCCGGGCCGCCGTCCGGGCGGAGTACCTGGTCTTCCCGCACCCGAATCCACGGATTCGCGTATACGATTCTGGAAGACTTGGTTCGCCACGGATTCTCCGGCACCGTGCTACGCCGCCGCACCGCAGATGCCGGCGAGCACATCCAAATCGACATTGCCGCCGGAGATAATAATCCCCACCGATCGTATATCGCGCGGAAGTTTATGGTAGAGAACAGCCGCAGCCGCAACCGCGCCGCTCGGCTCGACCAGCATCTTCATTCGCGTTAGAAGGAACCGCATGGTCGCTTTGATCTCGTCTTCCGATACCAGCAGAACGCCGTCGGCCATGGCCCGCACAATCGGGAAAGTCAGGTTGCCCGGTATGGTCGTGCGCAGCCCATCCGCGATAGTAGGCGGTGGCGCGATCTCGACCGGCGTTCCGCGCTCGAGCGAAAGCTGCCAGTCATTGGCCAACTCCGGCTCTACGCCGAAGAGGCGAATATGGGGGCGCAGCGCCTTTGCCGCTACCAGTGTTCCCGAAAGCAATCCGCCGCCTCCGAGCGGAACCGCGATGGCGTCCAGTTCCGGCTGCTCGCGAAGCAGTTCAAGGGCGGCCGTTCCCTGCCCTGCCATGATCCAAGGATGGTTGTAGGACGGCAGAGTAATCGCGCCCGTCTCACTCGCGATCCGTTGCGAGATTTCTTCCCGGTCATCGCGCTGGCGGTCGTAGAAAACGATCTTCGGCCCGTACGCTTGCGTCGATTCAAGCTTTGCCTTCGGCGCATCCGTCGGCATAACGATAGTCGCCGCTATATTCAAGTGGGCCGCCGCAATCGCAACTGCCTGCGCGTGATTGCCCGAAGAGAACGTCACCACTCCGCGCTGGCGTTCCTCATCGCTGAGCGATAACAGGAAATTTGCCGCCCCGCGAATCTTGAATGCGCCTCCGCGCTGAAAGTTCTCACACTTGAAATACGCCTCCACGCCGGATGCCTGATTGATCAACCGCGAGGTATAAATCGGAGTGTGGCGGGCCAAGGCTTTGACTCTCTCGGATGCCGCAATCACGTCGTCGAGAGTGATCGTTTGCTCCGCTACCTGACCGGTAATGCTCATCAGTAACCAGCCCTCTTATCCACTATGTTTAGCAGCGGCTGTCCTGTGACGTAGCGCTGAAAATTTGCGACGAAGCACTGCGTGCTCAGATCTAACCAATCCGGATCATGCGTTCGATCCGTGCAGTGGGGAGAGATCAGCACGTTTTCCATATCCCAGAATGGATGATCTTCGGGCAGCGGCTCATGCTCGAACACGTCCAAGGCTGCAGCCGCGACTCGTTTTTCGCGAAGCGCCTCGATGAGTGCGGCTTCGTCAATCACCGGCCCGCGCCCCACATTGATAATGATCGCTGAAGGCTTCATTGCACGAAATTCCGGGCCGCCGATCATGTGCCGGGTCTCGGGTGTCAACGGCGCCGCGGCGAGCAGAACGTCCACTTCCTTCAGCATCGTCTTGAACTCTGTCGTCGGGAACATACGATCCACAATCGGATCGCCGGCCGAGGCCGCGGGGTTCCTCCGGGTCGCATAGATTTGCACGCCAAGCGCTTTGGCGAGCATCGCGCATTCGCGTCCGATCTCGCCATAACCGACAACGCCCATGGTCTTTCCACGCAGCCACTCGACCATAAAATCGTCCCATCGATGGGCGCGCTGACTGTCAACCAGCCGCCGTACATGTTTGTAGAAATACAGCATGCCTGTGATCGCGAACTCGGCGAGCGATCGCTTGAACACGCCGCGGGCATTGGTGATGACGACTGGACTTTCGATGAGCTCCGGGAACAGCAGTTTGTCGACACCGGCGGCCAGCGAATGAATCCACTTCAGCTTACGTGTATGCCGCCAGATCTGTTCGAACGGCGGCGCTTTCCCCACGAAGCCCGAATATAAGATCACTTCCGCCTCAGGAGCGTGCTTCTCGAGCGCCGAGGGATCGTTCTCGACTGAAATGTCCGCCGACGCACGAATCGGGTCCAAGTTCCTCAGCAAATAATGATCAGGCGGGCAGATAACCAGTAGGTTGGGCTTGGACATCGACGCTCGTAGCCATCTTACCGACCGTCCGGGATTTCCTGGAAGAAATGAGGCCGAGGAAGCCGTAAACTAGAGTTGTGCAAGAACGCTGTACGTGCGGCGCTGTTCTTCCCGAGGACGCCCGCTTCTGCCACAAATGTGGAAAGCCTCAATATGAGGAGGACATCACCCGCCTGACAGCGCAGCCGGCCGCTGCGACGCCTGTTTCATCGTCTGTTCCACCGCCGGTGCCCTCCGCAGCTGGGATTTCGTTCAAGAATTCCCGAGCGGTCTGGATTAGCGTTGTGGTCGCTGGCGGAACTCTGATCGCGTTGGTCGCCCTAGCCTTGCTAGTGCCCGCTTTGCTTCCTGTCGTACTGTGTGCCGCCGGGTTTGTAGCGGCGAGGTTGTATAACGGGCCCTCGGGTCCCCGTTGAGCACTGCTGGGGGCGCACGCCTGGGTTGGATGACTGGCTTTTGGATGTTTCTCATTTTCGCATTGATGTGCGCTCTTACCGCGCTAATAGTCGCCAGCCCAGAGGGGTGGGAGCAAGCCAAAACGATGTCCGCGCAGCTTCCGCAAGCATCGAAGTTGATGTCGCTTACTCCGCATGACTTCCTCATGCAGTTGCTGCTCGAAATTCCGTTCTTCTTTTTTCTATTGACTCTACTGCCGGGCTTGGGCGGCATGCTCGGCGCCAAACTGTTCCGCAGACGGAATTCCTGAGGAGCGTACTGGCGATTGGCGGTCATTGCGCGGCTATCCGCTTCTAACGGTGCAAACATATCGCCGTCCCCCTGTGCCAACAGACTACGATGAAGCGAGGGTACGTGTATGGCAACTCTTGATTGGTCTCAATGCGCCGCCGTGGAGAGCATCCCCGGTAAGGTTAGCGGCGCGTGGGTGTTTCGCGGCACCCGCTTGCCCGTTGCGACGGTCATTGAGAACCTTGAAGATTTGAGCGTCGAGGAAGTGATCGAACAATTCGACGTAACGCGTGAACAGATCACAGCCGTGCTCGATTTCGTGGCCCAGAGCCTCAACGCCTCAGCGCCGGGGCAGCCCTCCGGGCCCGTTGATGCTCATTCTCTTTGACCATGGAACGCCACGCGGTCTTGCCCGTGCGCTTCCTACCCACACCGTCATCGCAGCGCAGGCCAAAGGATGGGACAAGCTGAGTAACGGTGCTTTGCTGAACGCCGCAGAGCGAGCAGCTATTGACTTATTGCTTACGACAGACAGGAGGATACGTTACCAGCAGAACCTTGCCTTGCGAAAGATTGCCCTTGTTGTTTTGACCGGCTCAACGAAATGGTCGCGCGTAGATTGCACCGTGAACGTATAGCCGCCGTGGTGAACGCAGCCACACCCGGCAGCTACACCGAAATTGAGATTCCGTTCAGCTAACTGACTCCTTCGTCCGCGAGTAGCTGGCTGCAAACTCCGGCTCACGGCTGCTTGCGGTTCAAACGCGCCGCAGGTTGCTACGCTGAATTGCCAGCCGCCGATGAGCAAATCGATCCTAACGTTGACCGTCAATCCAGCAGTTGACCGCATCGTCACCGTGGACCGGCTTGCCTTTGAAGACCGCGCCTACATCGAATCAACCACCGAAGCTGCGGGCGGTCGTGGAATCAACGCCGCTCGCGTGCTCACAAGCTTCGGGGCAAACGTCGTAGCCATCACGATTTCGGGTCGAGAGGTCGGCCGGACGTTCGAGGAGCAGTTGCAGCATGACACGTTTCGCAAAGAGATCGTAAAGATCCGCAGCAACATCCGGATCAACCACACCATCTCAGACCGCCAGGGCCTCTCGGTCAAGCTGAACGAACGCGGGCCCAAGCTCACTGCGGCCGAGCAAGAGCGCCTCACCGCTGCCGTCGAGAATCTACTGCCCACAGCTTCCTGGCTTCTGCTCTGTGGCAGCCTTCCGCCCGGAGTTGACGAACATTTTTACGCCCGCCTGATCCGCCTTGCGGAAAAGAACAAGGTTGAGACGCTGCTCGATACAGACGGCGATCCGCTGCTGTACGGCCTCGAAGCCGGACCCACTATCGTCAAGCCCAATCAATCGGAAGCGGAGCGCTTGCTGAACACGGCTCTCATCACACGTTCTCAAATAATCGATGCCGTGCAGCGCCTGAAAGCGTTGGGGCCGAAATCGGTTGTGTTGTCGCTCGGAGGCCGCGGCCTCATCGCCGCTACCTCAACGGAAGGTGTCCTGGAGGTTGTGCCGCCTCCGGTCAAATCCCTGTGCCCGATTGGCGCGGGCGATGCCATGTCGGCAGCCATCGTTTGGGCTCTCGACCGCAACGAATCTTTCGGTGATGCACTTCGATGGGGTGTTGCCGCCGGAACCGCTTCCTCGCAACTCCCCGGTATTACGCTCGCCAATCTCCAGCAGGCCAAGGAGATTTATCCGCAAACCCAGATCACGCGCATCGTGGTCTAAGCCCCAAGCGCTAGTCGTATTTTTCGTAGATAATCTGCTTGCGATCGAAGCCCCGTTGCTTCAGTTCTTTTCGAACGTCGTCCACCATTTCTTTCAGTCCGCAGACGTAGACGTCGAGAGTGGCCAGTTCATCCGGCGTACGAATCGCTAAAGCTTCATCGAGATGCTGCTGTACGCGTCCGGTTCGACCTTTCCACGATTCCGCCGGGCGCGTGACAGTCGGAATGAAGCGGAAGCTAGGATACTCTTCCGCTAGCTGGTCAAATTCCTCGCGATAAAGCAGGCCTATCTCGTAACGCACGCCGAACAGCAGCGTGATGTCAGGCTCGGTCCTGGGCAGATGATCGAGAAGCATGGACCGGAAGGGCGCGATGCCAGTACCGGTGGCGACAAACACGGCCCGGTGACCGGGATGCCGCAGCGTGAAGTACCCGAGCGGTTCGTGTACCTCCACCTCGTCGCCCGGCCTCAGGCCGAACAGCCAAGGCGAAACGATCCCGTCCTCAACACGGTTCAAGCACAACGCAAAGCGGTTGCCGCGGCGTGGCGAAGCGATCGAATAGGCCCGCGTGACTTCCTTGCCGTTATCCCGGTCTATGACCGAAACGAACTGTCCGGGCGTGAATGAAAAGCTCTCGACGCTGGGCACTTCGAATTCGAAGTGATGCACCTCCGGCGCAAGTTCTTTCCATTCAACCAATCTGGCCCTCAGCGTGGATACCTCTCTATAAGATGATGCTCGGCGCGCGCGCTTCGACTCCCGGCTCGGGGATCATGTGCCGCAACAGATCCAAATACATGCGGCCACGCGGCCGACCGTTTTGGTTCTGCCGGCCGAGCCTGTGCAGAAACACGAGAACAGCCAGGATCTCGGCGTTTCGATACCCGGTCAACTGCTCGCGCTCCGCCCTGAGCTTCTGATAATCCGCTAACGATGCTGCAAAGGAGCGCTGCACCGCCGCTGCAATACTATTTTCCGCCCTGGTCTCGTATACCAGCCCGGATTCGAGCGTTCGATGAGTCTGGATCAGCGCCTCCAGCGCCGCGAGTACATCCGCATCGACGGAATTCGGGGTCCGAACCGCAGCCTCAACCAGCGAGTAGATGCAAAACAGCAACAACTCTTCGTGGTCTCGAAGGAACTCTTCCGTTACGTCCACGTCGAGGTTCGCAAGCTGGTTCCCGGCAATCGGAATCGGTTTTTCGCGCCGATGCGCCTCTTCCAGCCATTCGCATTCCACCGGACAGGAGAGTGAAATTTCGCGCTCGGTGCCGCAGCAAATGCTGCAAATATCGCCGTTGACGGCGGGACACGCGCGTCTGGCGCGGCGTTTCCCGCAGATCTTGCACAACACAGAATCAACCATCGGCTAATGGCTATTATCGGATCAGAACGAAATGAAGCGAGTTGATCTGTACATTAAGGTCCAGGTGGAAGTGGAAGACGAAGAAAAGCCGGAACGGGTAGCCGTGGAGATCTGTCGCCAAATCGAGAAAATGTACGTCGTCCGATCCGCCGAGTTGTCCAACACGATCGTTCGCGAATAGCTCAGCCAAGCAATTCCCCGTAGGTGCGCATCAAGTAAGCGTCGGTCATGCCGGCGATGTAGTCGCAGACCACGCGATGAACGGGCTCGCCGCTGAAACTCTCGCGATACCCCGGCGATATGTGATCCGGATGCTCGACTAGGAAACTGAAGAGTTCCCCCATTTTCCCGACGGCGGCGCTTCGATCCTCAATCAATATCGCGTAAGAGTAGACCCGCTTCGCGAGCAACGCTTTCATCTGTCGGCTGATCTCGGCGGCTTCCGGCGTCATCTGAGCGATCCGGTAATCGAGCGCGCGCACGTCCTCGACGGTCTGTACACCGGCGGCTCGCGCAGCTCGAGCAGTGCCTTCAATCAACCCGCCGGCCAGAATGTTGATCAACTGGCGCTGGATTTCCCAGAACCTGACACGCTCGGACGCCCCTGGAAATTGAGTGTCCACCTGTTCGGCCAATTCGGCAGCGCCGGGAACGGACTCCGTCATGTCCGCCATGGAGATCAGGCCCGCCGAAAAAGCATCGTCGATATCAGCCGTGTTGTAGGCGATTTCGTCCCCGAGATCGAGCAATTGCGCTTCGAGCGGTGGGCGAACTCCCGGCAGCAGCTCCTGCAGATCGGGTTCCGCATCCCGGTTCAACTCGCGCGAATGTTTGATGATGCCCTCGCGTACTTCGAAGGTGAGATTCAATCCGTCGAAACGCGCATAGCGCTGTTCGAGCAGCTCCACGATCCGCAAAGCCTGCCGGTTATGTTCGAACGAAGCCCCGAACTTACGCATTTGCGAGTCCAGTTCCTTCTCGCCGACATGCGCAAAAGGCGGGTGACCTAGATCATGGGCGAGCGCCAATGTCTCCGTATATTCTTCGTTCAACTGAAGTGCGACTGCCACCGTGCGCGCGATCTGCGATACCTCAATCGTGTGCGTGAGCCGGTTGCGGAAGTGGTCGCAAAGACCCGCGGCGAATACCTGCGTCTTGCCTTCCAGTCGCCGGAATGCGCGCGAGTGGATCACGCGGTCGCGGTCGCGTTGAAAATCGTTTCTATAAGGATGCGGCGGCTCGGGGAATCTACGGCCGCGCAGATGTTGCGGACCCAAACGAAGCTGGCCCAGCATGCGTTGAGAAGAACTACTTCGAAAGTTGAGAGGAGATTTCGTCAGCCGCACGAGCGACCGCGGGATCTTGATTAGGCGTCTTCAGCGACTGAACAATCCTTTTCGCTTCTTGCGGATTGGCGGTCTGGTCGAGACGAGCGAGTAAGATCTGCGCCTGCGCTTTCGAAACCAGGTCGGACGGTTTATTCACCATCTCCCGGAGCAGGGTCTGCGCTTCGGATACTCTGTTCTGCGCCGTATAAAGCTGCGCCAGTGCGATCTTCGCCAGCGGAGCACATTCGTTGCTCGAATTCGCGACGGGTTTCAGATCGGCCTCGGCGCCTTTCGGGTCACCGTTTTGCGCTTCCAAGGTGCCTCGATAATATTGCGCAATCAACCCCTCGCGGCTTCCTCCGTCTTTGGCGACTACGCTCGAAAGTGCTTTGATCGAAGCCTGCCGCTTCGCTTCATCGGTCGGAAAGCTCTTGGCCGACGGGTTCGGCGGAGCGACCGGCGCCTCCAAAACGTCGAAAGCACTCTGCAAATCCTGCTGCCGCACGGACCTTCTGTAGGATGCATACCAAAAAGCCGCCCCCGCGATCACTAACACGACGATTGCTGCGATGATCCAGCGAATGACTTGCTGGCGGTGCGCTTGAGTGAAACCGACAACGTCGGAAACAGCATCCGTGAAATGGTCGTGCTGGAGCTGGTCCTTTAGTTCATGACGGGTCAAAACGGACTACTGCCTTTCTCGGACTTACAGGGTGAGTAATCAGTAGCGTACCATATCCGCACCGTTTGCAGCCGCGTCGGGAGTCTCCCGCGCGCTACGGCTTCATATCGGCTAAGTCCCGTTTTATCGCGAACTTCACCAGGCCCGCTACGTCGTGGATGTCCAGCTTGCGCATCAAGCTCGAGCGATACGTGTCGACCGTTTTTGGGCTCAAGGAAAGCCGTGCCGCTATCTCTTTAGCGCGAATGCCCTCCACCAACAGCGAGAAAACCTGAAATTCGCGGCTGCTGAGGGAATCGAGCGGATCTTCCCCGTTATGACGTCCATTGTTTTCGCCAAACAGCGACATCACTTCGATCTGTGGCGAAACGTAGATCCCGCCCTGCGTGAATTGGCCGAGCGCATCCGCCATCTGCTCCGAACTCGATGTCTTAAGCAGATAACCGCAGGCTCCGGTCCGCAACACCTCGAGCACCGTCTTGCGATCCTTGCGCACTGAAAACACCGCGCAGCGTGTCCGAAGCTCTCGCTCGCGAACGCGCCGAATCACTTCCGTAGCAGCTAAATCTGACAACCCGAGATCGAGCAGCGCGATGGCCGGCTCCAAGCGCTGGATCTCTTCCAATGCGGCTGCGGCAGTCCCCACCTGCGCCACGACTCGGAATCCCGGAATGCAATTACACAATGCCGCCAATCCCTCGCGCACCAGCGTGAGCTCGTCGGCAATGAGAACCTCCACCGGGTGTACTTCGGGGGAGGGAAAGGCGATAGTTTGGGCAGCAGATCCGGGCATGGCACGTTGTGTGGAGGTCGACACGCTTGTATGGATAAAGTGCCGTCTGCGGCGTACTTATCTCACTCAGGCGTGTGGACTACAGGACCAGCCCGGTCGCGTTTAGTACTAATTAGTACTATTTGAAGCTTCGAACAGCGTCCGCTTCGTCGTCGTAAGCTTCGAAAACGGTGTACAGCTTCGTGATCTGCAGCAGGTCTTTCACGCGTTTGGAAAGACCCACCAGCTTCAGCTCCCCGCCATTGTTCGTCACGGTCGTAAAGCCCGAAACCAGCTCGCCAATGCCGGAGCTGTCGATATAGGAAACCTCGCTCAAATTCAACAGCAGCTTCTTGTTCCCTTTGGCCGCAAGGTCGCGGATCATGTCCCGGAACGCACTGGAGCCCTCGCCTAAAGTAATTCGTCCAGCTGCGTCGATGACCGTGACATCGCCTACCTGGCGGGATGTTAATTTAACGCTCACTTCTACCTCCTTTGTGGATCAGGTATCCTCGAAACGAAATCCTAAGATTTAGCCAAATTTTTGACCAGACGGACTTCGGTCCCTCCGCCGGGCCGCGGGTGAAGATCGAACACATCCATAAAAGCCCGGATCAGTAGAATTCCCCGGCCCGATTGGCGCATCAGGTTCTCAGGCGCCAGAGGATCTCGGAGCAAGTTTAAATCGAACCCGTCCCCCTCGTCCCCGACAATAACCGTCAGACTATCTTTCGAGCGCTCGATTTCAAAATGGACCTTCTTCTTATTGCTGTACCCGTTGCCATGGACAACCGCGTTCACCATGCATTCGCGCACAGCCATGCCGATCTGGGCCTGTTCATCCTCGCCGAAGCCGGCCTTTTGCGCCTCGCGAGTGACCATAGTCTCCGCCGTATCGACGCTGTCTAAGGTCGAATCGAGTGTTGTTCGTGTCTTCTCCACCTTGCCGGTATCACGCGAGGCCATATATAGCAGAGATTGTCTTTCCGGAACCTGAACAGCCGTCACACCGAATCGCCAAAATACCACGACTGCCCGTGAACTCCAAGATTTGCGGGCACACTCACGTACTGCGACGGACCGGCGCGCGGCGCGTGACATCCTGATGTAGATGCCTGACGGCAACCCTTTCCGCTTCCAAACTCGCATCCGTTTTATCGACACGGACACCAGCGGACGCATTCATTACACCGCCATGTTTCGCTATTTCGAATCGGCCGAAATCGAATTCATGCGAGAGGTCGGATTGAGCTACACCAGAAGCAGTTACGGTTTCCCGCGCGTGCACGTCGAATGCGACTTCCTGGTCTCCATTGTTCATGATGACCTGATCGAAATTGAAGTATCCTTGACAAAGCTCGGGAAATCCTCGCTGCGCTTCGACTTTCGAACCTTCAGGTCCGGAGATCTGGCGGCGAAAGGAGCCGTGGTGATCGTCTGTATGGACGTGAAGACCCAGCGCGCGGTGGCGCTTCCCGACGAGTTGCGCCAAAGGCTCGCGGCCCGGCTCGTGAATGCCGTGGAAACCGTGGCAAAAGGAGACGAATGATGGCAAGCGCTGGAGCGGTGCTCCCAAAAGTAAAAGGCGGCGCGTTTCTCGTCGAGGACACCTCGCCCGATGACCTCTTTACGCTCGAGGATTTGAACGAGGAGCACCTGGCGATCGCCCGTACGGCTGACGAGTTCCGTGTGAAGGAAGTGGAGCCGAATATCGAAGCCATCCGGCATCAGGAACCGGGGATGGCGCTCAAGGTTTTGCGGAAGGCCGCGGAACTGGGGCTGACCGCAATCTCGATTCCGGAGAAGTTCGGCGGCATGGAGCTGGATCTTGCCTCCGCTCTCGTGGGCGAAGAACATTTGGGGCGAGATGGTTCGTTTGGTGGATGGTTTGGCGCGCATACTGGGATCGGCACGCTGCCGGTGCTCTACTTCGGCACCGAAGAACAGAAGCGCAAATATCTGCCGAAGCTCGCCAAAGTGGAGATGCTCGGGGCTTATGCACTGACCGAACCACATGCCGGGTCGGACGCTTTGGCGGCGCGCACCCGAGCCGATCTCAGCCCTAACGGCACGCACTACATCCTGAATGGGCAGAAGATGTGGATCACCAATGGCGGCTCTGCGGATCTTTTCACCGTGTTCGCCAAAGTCGGCGGCGAGAAGTTCACCGCTTTTCTGGTGGAGCGCGCTTTCGGAGGCGTCACCAGCGGCGCTGAAGAGAAAAAGATGGGCATCAAAGGCAGCTCCACCACCGCGGTCTATTTCGAGAACGTGAAGGTGCCGGTTGAGAACGTGCTCGGCGAGATCGGTCGCGGCCACATTATCGCTTTCAACATCCTCAACATGGGGCGCCTGAAACTCGGCGCGCTATCCGTCCGCGGAGCCAAAGAGGTTCTCTCTGTTTCGCTCAAGTACGCGAAAGAACGAAAGGCCTTCGGCACTTCGATTGGGGAGTTCGGCGCCATTCAGCACAAGCTGGCCGAAATGGCGATTCGCATTTATGCGGCGGAGTCGATTGCGTGGCGTCTGATCGGCCTGATCGATGCGCAATTGAGCGATTTTTCGTGGGATCAGCCTAACGCTTCGCAAACCATGCTCAAAGCTGTCGAAGAGTACGCGGCTGAATGCTCCATCGTCAAGGTCTACGGTTCCGAAGTGCTCGATTATGTCGTCGATGAAGGCGTGCAAATTCACGGAGGCTACGGCTTTCACCAGGATTACGCCGTCGAACGGTCCTACCGCGATTCGCGCATCAATCGTATTTTTGAAGGCACCAATGAAATCAACCGGCTGCTGATCACCGGAATGCTGCTCAAGCGGGCCGCGCGCGGGCAACTCGCGCTGATCCCGGCGGTCCAGGCTCTAATGGGCGAGCTTCAAAGCGGGAGCACTAGTCCCGACAGCGGCGATGAACAGAGCCGCTTGGTTCGGAACGCCAAAAAAATCGCGCTCCTGACAATCGGCCTGGCGTATCAGAAATATCAAGCCGATCTCGAGAAGCAGCAGGAGATTTCGATGAACATAGCCGATATCATCATGGAGGTTTTGGCCATGGAATCGAGCCATCTGCGGGCCGAGAAACTAAAGCGCGGCAAGGCCACGCTTGCTTCTGAAATCTCGACCGTATTTCTGCGCGATGCCATGGCCCGCGTCGAACTGTCGGCGCGCAATGTATTAGGCGCCTGTTCGAACCCGAGTAGCTTACGCATGAACATGCAGATCCTGCGCCGCCTCGCCGTATACGATCCCGTCGACGCGGCCGCGCTCCGCCGAACCATTGCGAAACGGCTTCTCGAAAAAGAACGTTACGCTCTATAGAACATGTACGTTCCGCTAACACCCATTCGCTGCCTCTACAGGGGCGTAGATGTTTACGGCAAAAAGTTGGGCGTCGTTTCCGGACCGTGCCGGTACACGTATGCGCAGTTTGGCGAACGCGTGGAGCGGCAAGCGGCCGGGCTCCTTTCCCAAGGTATTCGCCCGGGCGATCGTGTTGCCTACCTGAGCTTCAACAATAATCAGCTGCTTGAAGGCTATTACGCCGTGCCGCTGATTCGTGGCACCGTGATGCCGCTTAACGTCCGCCTCACGCCGCCCGAGCTGGTTGAGATTCTCAATCACTCCGGGGCACGCATGCTGGTGTTCGAGGGTGAATTCGCGCCATTAGTTGACGTGTTCCGAAAAGCGTGCCGCAGCATCGAACGCTACGTCACGATTGACTCTCCGGTACCGCAGGCGGACTGCACGCTCGAAGAGTTGCTATCGCATGGCCGCATCGACCGGCCTGATCTGTTTTCCTTCGACGAAAACGAAATCGCCGAGCTGTTCTATACCAGCGGAAGCACTGGCACTCCGAAGGGCGTCGCGTTATCGCATAGAACTATTTATTTGCATGCCCTGTCAGGGCTCGCCAGCGTCCGGCACGACCCCTCCGACGTGGAGCTTCAAACTATTCCCCTCTTTCACGCCAACGGATGGGGCAGGCCGCAAACTACGGTGATGAGCGGCACCAAGCAGGTGATGGTGCGGCGATTTGATCCGGCGAATGTGTTCCGCTTGATCCAGGAGGAACACGCCACGGCGATGTCCGTCGTTCCTGTGATGGCGAATGCGCTTCTGAATTGTCCTGAGCTGGGACGCTTCGATACGTCGAGCTTGAGAGACATCTACATTGGCGGCGCCGCGTCTTCGCCGGAGCTGATCAAGCGGATGGAAGAGGCCTTCAAATGCGACGTGTACGTCGGCTATGGGCTGACCGAGACGAGTCCAACCGTGTCGTGTTCCCAGGCGAAAGGCACGCTCACGTTTGGCAGCGAGGAAGAGCGGCTGTTTTACTTGTCGACCGCCGGCTGGCCGGTCGTGGGGAATGAAATTCGAGTAGTCGATCCCCAAATGTGCGACGTGCCGACCGATATGGAATCGATCGGCGAGGTCGTCGTCCGCGGCGACAACGTCATGGACGGCTACTACAAGGAACCCGAAGCGACCAAAGCCTCCATCACGGACGGCTGGCTGCATACCGGCGATATGGCGGTTTGGAACGACGAAGCGTATATTCACATCGTCGATCGCAAAAAGGACATCATCATCAGCGGTGGTGAGAATATCTCATCCATCGAGGTCGAAAAGGCCATGTCCGCGCATCCATCCGTGCTCGAATGCGCGGTGGTCGCTGCACCCGATTCGAAATGGGGCGAGGTTCCCGCCGCCATCGTGGTGCTCAGGCCCGATCAAAAGTTGAATGGCGACGATCTGATCAAATTCCTGGAAGCGCGGCTCGCGAAATTCAAGCTGCCGCGAATTGTCGAATTCGTCGAAGGACCGCTCCCAAAAACGGGAACAGGCAAGATCTTCAAGCGCGGGCTGCGCGAAGCGTTCTGGGCCGGGAAGGAACGCCGCGTTCAGGGAAGCTGACCTCCGGCGCCTAGATGAAGCCAAACCGAAGCGCGATAGCCGCGAAACGGGTGAACGCGCGGTGGTATCTTTGACTGTATTCTGGACTTGAACAGTTGGCCAACTCAAAAAGGCTGAGTCAAATCGAGGGCGGAGGGTCCAAAGTTGAACACCTTATTCGTAGTGGTTTCGTTGCTTTTCGTCTGGCCGTGGTCGTCCGGTAAGGACTACCACATGAACACTAGCCCCAGCGTTCCGGCCGCAACCGGGATTGCAAAAGTCCAAAGAGATAAAGACAACGGAAACACGAAGGTTGATATAAAAGTGGATCATCTTGCCAATCCGTCGAGCCTCACTCCGCCCGCAAATGTCTATATCGTTTGGGTTCGCCCTAGCGGCGAAACTGGCGCAGTTAAACAGGGCGCGATCCGGGTGGACAAAGACCTGAAGGGCGAATTGAAGATAGTCACTGTCTCAAAGGATTTCGATCTGTTTATTACCGCAGAGCAGAGTGAAACCGTGTCTGCGCCATCGGAATTCAAGGTCTTAGATACACACGTAAGGCTACACTGAACCGAAGCCGTATTCTGTCATATCCTGTGACAACAATTACCTAGGCTCGCGCCGCAGCCTCTTTTTCTTTATCGAACGCCGCGAAGCTCTGTCCCGACCCAGCCAGCTGTTTCAACAGGGGCGCCGGACGCCCACAGGTCGCTTCCATGCTGCTTTTCAAACTCCTCAATACGCGCGAGCACATTCTTTAGACCAACTGTGTCCGCGTAGAACATCGGACCGCCTCGCCAGGCCGGGAACCCATAACCGTACACATAAGTAATATCGATATCGACGGCTCGAAGCGCGATGCCTTCTTCGAGAATTTTCGCGCCTTCGTTCACCAACGCGTAAATGCAGCGGTCTACAATCTCCTGCGCCGAGATTTGCCGCCGCTCGATTCCCGCTTCACGCGCGGTCTTCTCAATCAGCGCAACGACCTCGGGATCGGGTAAGGGCTTGCGGCTTTCATCGTATTTCGACCAGCCGCTTCCGGTCTTTTGTCCTAGCCGCCGCATGTGGTACAGCAGATCCGGCACCAGCGGCTTTCGCACTCCGGGCTTTTCGAAACGTCGAAATTCTTCGCGCACTGCATACCCGACATCGAGACCGGCCAAGTCGTCCATGGCGAGCGGCCCCATCGCCATCCCGAAATCATATAGCGCCTGGTTCACTTCTTCGACGGAAGCGCCCTCTTCGAGGAGCAATTGCGCTTCGCGAAGATACGGCCCGACCATGCGGTTGCCAATAAAGCCGTGCGCATTCTTCGCCAGCACCGCAACTTTCCCGAGCTTCTTGCCTAACGCCATGCAGGTCACGATTACTTCATCGCTCGTCTCACTGCCCCGCACCACTTCGAGCAGCTTCATTACATTCGCCGGACTGAAGAAATGCGTGCCGATGACCATCTGCGGGCGGTTCGTCGCAGCCGCGATTTCGTCAACGTCGAGACTCGACGTATTCGAGGCCAGGATGCAGGCTGGTTTCGCGATCTTGTCGATCTCCGAAAAAACCTGCTTTTTCACCTTCATGCTCTCGAAGACAGCTTCCACTATGATGTCGGCCTGCTCGAAACCGTCATAGCCCAATTGCGGCGTCATCAGCGCCAGCCGCTGATCCATGACTGCTTGTGAAAGGCGTCCTTTCGCCACCGTCTTCGCGTAATTGTTACGGATCAAACCCATGCCGCGGTCGAGCGCTTCCTGCGCGGTCTCTTTCACGATCACCGGGATCCCGGCATTGGCGTAGTTCATCGCGATACCGCCCCCCATGGTCCCGGCTCCGATCACCGCCGCTTGGCGAATCTGGCCCGGTTTGACATCTTTCGAGATGTTGGGGACTTTTGCAACCGTGCGCTCGCCGAAGAAGGTGTGAATGAGCGCTTTCGATTCGGTCGAGAACAGGCATTCGTTGAAAAGCTCCGCCTCGCGCTTGCAGCCTTCGTCAAAAGGCAGTTTCGTCGCCGCTTCCACCGCATCGACGGCGGCAAACGGCGCTCGCAGCCCACGGGCCTTCTTGCTCACCTCCGCGCGGATGAAGCCGAAGAGCATCGGGTTGCCTTCGCGCAATTTATCGTTGCGCTCGCGCGTCTTCGGCACGGGTTTGTCCGTCACTTCGCGTGCGAACGCAATCGCACCTTCCAGCAGATCGCCGTCGATGATGCGATCGACAATCCCCAACGCGAGAGCGTCTTGCGCCTTGATGGGCTCGCCCGAGGCGCACATCTCCGCCGCTTTCGCCGGTCCAGCCAGCCGTGGTAACCGCTGCGTGCCGCCCGCCCCCGGAATAAGTCCCAGTTTCACCTCCGGCTGGCCCACTTGCGCCCCCGGTGCGATGACGCGATAATGTCCGGACATCGCAGTTTCCAAACCGCCGCCGAACGCCGTTCCATGAATCGCTACGACCACCGGCTTCGGACAATCTTCGATCGCTTGCAAATACGGCAGCAGGCTCAAGCGCGGCCTCTCGCCCGAAACGATCTTTCCGAACTCGCGAATGTCCGCGCCCGCAATGAAGGTCTGCCCGGCACCAATCAGAACCACCGCGCGCACTTGCGGATCTTCCGCAGCGGCTCGAATAGAGGCCGTGATGCCTTCCGGAACGCCCGGACTGAGCGCGTTGACAGGCGGATTATCGATCGTGATTACGGCCACATCATCACCGCGCTTTAACGTGACAAGTTCGTTCATGAAGTCCTCTTCTGTAGGTATATACTGTCATTGCTCACGAAAAAGATGGTGCATTACTAATGAGAGAAGCTGTCGTCGTCGCGAGTTCGAGAACAGGCCTCGCCAAATCTTTCCGCGGCTCACTTAATATGACACGCCCGGAGGATCTGGCCGCCCACTGCATCCAGGATGTTCTGCGAAAAGCGCCGCAGCTCGATCACAGCGAAATAGAGGACGTGACTCTCGGATGCGCTCAGCCGCACGGCATGCAGGGGCTGAATGTAGCGCGACGCTGCGTGATACTGGCCGGCTTGCCCGCCGCGATTCCCGGCGCCACGGTGAACCGATTCTGCTCTTCGGGCCTGCAGGCGATCGCCATGGCGGCGAACGAAATCTATGCTGGAGCGGACGCAGCCATCGGCGGCGGCGTGGAAAGCATCACGCTTGTGCAGCGCGATGTGAATGCGCATCCCGTTCTCCTCCGTGAGAAGCCGGGACTCTACATGCAAATGGGAGAGACGGCGGAGGTGGTCGCCAAGCACTACAAAATCGGCAGGGAAGCGCAAGACGAATACTCGCTTGCCAGCCAGCAGAGAACCGCCCGCGCGCAACAGGAAGGCTTTTTCGCCGGAGAAATTGCGCCCATGAAAGTGACGATGGCGATTCTGGATAAGAAGACCGGCGAAAAGATCGGCACTCAGGAAATCTGTTGCGATCACGACGAATGCAATCGCCCGGATACCACTCTCGAAGGGCTGCTTTCTTTGAAGCCCTACTTCGATCCAAACAGCGGGCAGGGAACGGTGACGGCGGGGAACTCGTCTCAGCTTTCCGATGGAGCTTCGGCCACTCTGGTCATGTCGCGGCAGCGCGCCGACGAGTTGGGCATTCCGTACAAACTCATCTTCCGTGGTTTTGCCGTGGCCGGTTGCGAACCGGACGAGATGGGGATCGGGCCGGTGTTCGCCGTGCCGAAGCTGCTGAAGCGGCACGGCCTCCAAGTCGACGACATCGATTTATGGGAGCTGAACGAAGCGTTCGCGGTGCAGGTCATCTACTGCCGCGACCGGCTGGGCATCCCCATGGAGAAGCTAAACGTGAATGGCGGGTCCATCTCCATCGGACATCCTTTCGGCATGACCGGATCGCGTATGACTGGAACGCTTGCGAATGAGATGGCCCGTCGTCCGGATTCGCGCTACGGAGTAGTCACGATGTGCGTCGGCGGCGGTCAGGGCGCGGCGGGGCTCTTCGAAGCCGTCCATTAAACTCGGGGCGCCTCACTCTCGCGCCGTAACTTCTCGCGGTCCTTGATCGAAGATAGACTCAGACGAATGAAGACCAGCCTTGCGGTTCTCTTCCTTGCCGGTGTGCAAGTGATGTCGTTCGCCCAAAATACTTCGACAATCGCGACTGGTCCGGCGGTGGGAACACGCGTTCCCGATTTTCAAGGCGTGGATCAGAGCGGCCATGTACAAACACTGGCTTCGATCTCGGGTCCCAAAGGATCTCTCCTCGTTTTCTTCCGTTCGGCGGACTGGTGACCTTTCTGTAAAGCGCAACTGGTCGAGTTGCAACAAAATTATCGTAAGGTCAAGAGCGCCGGGCTGGGGCTTGCCGCGATCAGCTATGACAGCCCGGAGGTTTTAAGCAATTTTGCGCAGCGGGAGAACATACAGTTCCCGTTACTCTCCGATCCAGATTCGAAAATCATTCGGCGTTTCGGCATTCTGAACACGCAGGCGAAAGAAGGGTCCGCGTCGTTCGGTATTCCCTATCCAGGTATTTATGTGGTCAACGCCAAGGGAATAGTAACTGCCAAATATTTCGAGGATGATTACAAAGAGCGTGACACCGCAGCGGTCATATTGATGAAAACGTTTGGACTCGAACCCGACCAGCGCCCCACGTCCATCAATGCCAAGCACCTACAGCTTGGCGCGAGCACCAGCGATGCTGAGGCGTCCATGGGGCAGCACGTAGCGCTAATCCTTAATGTGAAGCTGGCGGATCGCGTCCACGTCTATGCTCCGGGTGTGCAAGGCTACATTCCGATCGATTGGGAGCTCGCCCCGTCCGCAGCCATCAAGGCTGGACCGGCGAAATATCCCGCGTCCAAAATCCTTCGTCTTGAGGCAATTCAGGAAAGCGTGCCGGTCTACGAAGGCGAGTTTCGGGTGGTCCGAGACGTCACAATCGGCAATGACGCGGCTGTGAAACCCATGCTCGGCGCGCAAGGCGATCTAACGATCGATGGCACGTTTCGGTATCAGGCTTGTGACGATCGAAAATGCTTCCTTCCGGAAACAGTGCCCCTCCGATGGACAGTACACTTTCAGTCGCTCGACCGGGTGAGAGTTCCGGGGGACATGCAGCGAAAGGGCCGCTAACGGGCCAATCGAGTCGCTCGCCTGCAACTCGGGTATTACGGCGAGATTAGATCTGACATAGACTATCTATGTCATGGCTTGGCCGACCACCCGAGACGAGATTCCATCGGGAACCCTCGAGATGTTGATTTTAAAAACTCTTCAGTTGGCCCGCGAGATGCACGGATTCGAGATCGCCAATGCCATTCAACAACGATCCGAAGGCGTCCTGCGGTCGATGAAGGATCGTTGTATCCCGCACTTCAGCGGATGCTTCTGAAAGGCTGGCTGATCGGTGAGTGGGGAAAGACGCTGGAAAACCGGCGGGCGCGCTATTACCGGCTCACCCGGACCGGCCGCAAGCAACTGGAACAAGAGCTTCAACGGTACGGTCGTGTAACGGCGGCCATTGATCGGATTCTTCAACCTGCCTTAGGAGATCGTCATGCGGCTGCGTGAATTTTGGCGGCGTGTCGTCTTTCTGGTTCAACGAAACCGGCGTCTGCGGGAACTTGACGAGGAGTTGCGCCTGCATGCGGACCTGCGCGCCGCGTGCTGCAACAAGAGGGCATCGCTCCGGAATCGGCAGCCGCTGCAGCGAAGCGGCAACTCGGGAATCGCACCTCTCTGAAAGAGGCGGCCTGGGACGCGTGGAGCTTTGCCTCGCTCGAAAGCGTGTGGCTGGATTTGCGCTTTGCCTTTCGAGTTCTCCGCGGCAATCCAGGTTTCACTGCGTTGGCAATTTTGACGCTTGCGCTCGGCATCGGGCGCCACTACCGCTATGTTGAGCGTCATCGACAACGTTCTGCTGGAACCGTTCCCGTATGCAGACCAACAGCGTCTCTTCTCGATTGTCATCCACGATTTGTCCAGCAATGAGGCAGGCGACCGAACTGTGTTTCCACCTGCGGAGTTTCTGGATTATCGGGAACAAAATCGCATTTTCGACGATGTGATGGGCGTTGGGATCAGCCGAGCTCTGTGGACCACCGGTGGAGCACCCGCCGATACAGTCGTTCCGATGCCGGAGCCAAATAGCAAAGCCACCATTGTTAGCATGGCCGTGCTGGCTTCCGCAGCGGCAACACTGCTGCACGAGGGCCTCGGCCACGGCGCGACCGCTTGGCTCAGAGGCGATATACCGACAGAACTGACGAGCAATCACCTCTCGGCGATTCGCCCGGACCGTTGGGTCGACGCCGCTGGAACCCTTATCAACCTGCTTGTCGGCTCTCTTGCTTTGCTCCTCGCGCGGGCTGTTGCAGGCCGCGCCAACCTTCGTTACTTCTTCTGGATTTTGGCTGCGTTGAATCTTCTTCCAGGCACGGGCTATTTTGTTTTTTCTGGAATCTTTGGCTTCGGCGACTGGCAAGAGGTGATTCGCGGGTTACCGCATCAGGGTGCGCTGCGTACCACCATGACGATTCTAGGCGCCGCGCTGTACGTGTGCGTCGTGCGTCTTCTCGCAATTGCGGTGAAGCCTTTTGTCTCGCACCGATCGGCTTACAATGCCGTGGGGCGACTACCCTACTATGCAGCGTGCCTCTTCAGTTGTGCCGCTGGCGCGCTTGATCCGCTCGGGTTGAAGCTGTTCCTTGTCTCGACTATCCCGGCGGCATTCGGCGGGTCCTCTGGCCTGCTGTGGGCAGACGCTTTTCTGCGTCCTGCACCAACAGAGCCCGCATTGTCTGTCTCCCGACAGCCTGCTTGGTGGATTGCTGCTGTCGTGCTCGGCATTCTCTACATTGTTGTCCTGGGACGCGGCTGGAAGTTCGCGCACTAACCGTAAAGTGACCCGCGACCAATCAAACCAACACCTCGCCCGTGTGGGCAGTATCGTACCCGGCGATCAATTGAAGCTTCTTCCGCAAATGCGAACGGTTCAGCAGATCGAACAGCGCCTTGGCGGCGGGCAAGTCCAAGGACGCTTGAGGAAACGAGAGATCGAAGCGTTCCACCGCCAGAGGAACGAAGTCCAGTCCGAAGCAGCGGGATGCGGAGCGAGGTGCAATGCAGCAATCCGCAGTTCCGGCCGCCACGGCGTAGGCAGCCGCGAGATGCCCTTGAGCAATGGAGTTGTAGCCTCTGACCTGCTCAGGCTGAATCCCGAACTGGCGGAGACCGGTGTCCAGCAAATCTCTGCTGCCCGATCCCTTTTCGCGATTCATGAGCGTCACGTCTTTGCCGCGCGAGATCCGCCATCGAGCGGATGCTCTTCGGATTGCCGCGCTGCAGTACCAAACCTTGCTCCCAAACCGCGAAAGTCACTACCCGCACCGAGCCGTTCGGAAGAAGACGCCGAATGATCGGCAAGTTGTAATCGCCAGTGGTCCGGTCGAGAAGGTGGGAACCCGCCGCATGCACCCGTCCTTGCTTCAGCCATTGCAGGGCACACCGGCTTGAACACGGAACGCTGATGATTTCGATTCCCGAAGAGTGAAGCGCCTCGTTCAGCAGCGAAAGCGCGGGATCGCACCCCGCAAGCAACAAGCGTTTGCCGTCTTCGGGCAAACTCACCGGCGGACTTGATGGAAACACTTTGCTTCTTCCTCGATTCGACGATGCCGTCCGCCGCCGGAAGATAAGCGGGCAGGGAGGAAATGGGAACGGCGATCAGCCGTTCATTCACACGGCAAACCCGCACCAGTTGCCCTTCGCTTCTGCCTGATCACCGCAAGCAAGTCGGCCCTGATCGGCTCGGTCGCTTCTTCGTCTGCGATGGAAGAAAATCTCTTCGACAGTGACATCGAGAGCGCGGGCGAGTTGTAGCGAAACTGTCGTGTTTGGAACAAAACTTCCGTCTTCGATGGCGTAGATCGTTTGCCGGCTGACTCCTGCACGGCGAGCCAGATCAGCCGCGGAAACTCCCCGCATTTTTCGAATTTCCTGCAGACGGGTGCGAACCAGCATGAGCCCTCTATCTCGATCGCCATCTTATACTGTACAAAGTCACTCTAAACGAGACACAGATATGCCACCGCGTCAGTCGCGTTCTCATCGCACTGTCTGCCTTCTCTGCTGCTGCAGCGCGCCCGTCTGCGGCTCAGGTCTCTGCCACTCTCTCGGGAACGGTCAGGGATCCGTCCGGGGCGGTAGTCTCCGGCGCCGGCATAATAGTCAGAAACGAAGACACGGGAGCCATCCGCAAGACCATCACCAGACAGCGCGGGCCGATATCAAGTCTCCGCATTGCCGGTCGGGCACTATGAGATTCGAGTCAACCAACCGGGATTTGCTGAAGAGATTCGCACCGGAATCAATTTGGTCGTCGGCCAGGACGCGACGGTGGATCTCACGTTTGCGGCTGGGAGCGTCAAGCCAGCAAGTCACCGTAAACGCGGATGCTCCGCTTGTGAACGTCACCGCTGCCGATATCTCCGGCTTGGTCGGTGAACGCCAGGTGAAAGATCTCCCGCTGAACGGCAGGAGCTACGACGAGCTTCTTACTCTGAGCCCCGGCGTCGTCAATTTCACGGCGGAGAAAACCGGCGGCATCGGCGTTTCGAATTCGACAGTCGGCAATAATTTCGCCGTCTCCGGAAATCGGCCCCAGCAAAATCTATATCTGCTGAATGGAATCGAGTTTACGGGCGCCGCCGAGAACAACATGCAGCCGGGCGGCACCAGCCAGGAGTTGCTGGGCGTGGATGCGGTCCGGGAATTCAATGTGCTTCGCGATTCTTATAGCGCGGAATATGGCAAACATCCCGGCGCCCAGGTGCTGATCGTCACGCAATCCGGGACCAACGAATTACACGGATCTCTGTACGAGTTCCTGCGAAACAACGATCTGGATGCGCGCAACTTCTTCGATGGCGCTTCCGCTCCAGGCTTCGAACGCAACCAGTTCGGAGCTGCGCTCAGCGGGCCAATCAAGAAGGACAAAACTTTCCTGTTCGGAAATTACGAGGAACTCCGTCAGCACCTGCACCAGACCGGCGTGGATCTTGTTCCTGACACCAATGCGCGAAACGGATATCTGCCCTGCAAGTTGGTGAGCCCTGCTCCCAGCCCTTGCCCGGCCTCCGGACTTGCCTTCGTCGGTGTCTCGCCGTTGATTTCGGCATGGCCTGTTCCCACCCCCGGCGCTCCGGATTTCGGCGGAATCTCCGAAGCTTTCAACAATCCACTGCAAACCATTCGAGACGACTTCGGGACCGTGCGGTTAGACCAGATTCTTACCGCGAAAGATTCTCTGAACGCGGCTTATACAGTCGACGACAGTGCGGATTTCACTCCCACCAGCACCAATCTCTACAGCACCGATGTGGAGAGCCTCAGAGAGCAGGTCGCGAGCCTCGAAGAGACTCACGTGTTCTCTCCCACTCTCCTGAATACGGCCCGCGTCGGTTACTCGCGAGCGAGTTACTTCTTTACCGGCGAGCCGACGCCGGGTACGCCCGCGGCGTCCCTGCCCGGTTTCTTGGCCGGAGATCCGATCGGAGCGCTTGTGGTGGGAGGCAGCGCTGCATCGAACCCCACCGCGCAAATAAGCCTCGCCGGAAGTAACAACGGAAGCAATCTGCGAGTCGCCCGGAATATCTTTACTTATGAGGACCGCGTATCCTTCACAACGGGTCGCCATCAATTCAACTTCGGCGCCTGGTTCCAGCAGTTCCAGTCCAATGAGACTCTGGCGCTCAGTCAGTACGGACAGGCAACATTCACCAGTCTGCAGACTTTGCTGCAGGGCACCGCGAGCAGCCTCTTGTACGATCCTTCGCCCACCGAGATGAATTGGCGATCTCTCTTCGGCGCTTTGTACGCCGAAGATGTCATTCGGCTGAGTCCGAAGCTGACGCTCTCGCTCGGGTTTCGCGATGAATTCACGACCGGCTGGAACGAGGCTCATGGCCGCGCCGCTAACTACACTTACCCGAATGGCGTAATTTCAAGCCAACCGACCATCGGAAACTCTGTATTCACTCAAAACAACGGAAAGTTCCTGCCGCAACCCAGAGTGGGAATCGCATGGAGTCCATTCAGCAACAGAACCGTCATCCGTGCCGGCTTCGGCATGTACAACGATCTTCAGGATGCGCTCGGTTATCGCACCGATCAGAATGCGCCTTTCAACCCGACCTATAGCCTTCCGAATGTTTCCGTTTCCCGGCTTCCGCTTTCACCCGCTGCTCCGGTACCGGCGACCGCGCGTTTGGTTCCCGGCGGAGTTCAACCCGATCTCCAAACTCCCACCTTGATCTCCTGGTCTTTTCGCATTCAACAGGAACTGACGGCGAACACGGCGCTCACTGTCGGATACGTGGGATCGCACGGATATCACGAACTGATCGGCATCGATGCGAACGAGCCATTCCCGGTTGTCTGCCCGGCCTCGCCTTGTCCGGCGACCTATCCGAGTAACTTCCCGGCCGCGCTTGGCGAATACGCCCGTTCCCGCCGGAACCTATTACGTCCCCACCGCAACCAGAGCCAATCCGACGCATTGCGAATACATGGACTTATTTCTCGGAGGGCGATAGCTCCTACAACGCCCTGCAGGTGGACCTGAATCATCGCTTCGAGGGCGGCTTTTCATTGCGCGGCGCTTACACCTGGTCGAAAACCATCGATGATGGAGACTCCTTGAACGCGACCACCTCGGGAGGCGAGCCGGCGCTCGCTTCGAATCCCTTTGACCTGCGTGCGGACCGCGGACTTGCCAACTTCGACGTCAGGAATGTCGGCGTGATCAGCGCAGTCTACGCTCTGCCCTTCGGGCATGGAAAGCAATTTCTCGGCAACGGCAGCGGATTCGGCAATGCACTCGCAAGCGGCTGGACCGTCAACTCGATCGTGACGATTCAAAGCGGCTTTCCGTTTACGCCTCAGCTCAGCTACAACCCATCGAACAATGGCGACACGCGGAATCCGGTGCGCCCATACGTCAATCCATCTTTCACCGGTCCCGTGATTCTGGGCAATGTGAATGAGTGGTTTAATCCCGCGGCATTCCTCGCGCCGCCCAACGGCAGCGGATTCTACGGGAATCTCGGCAGAGACACGCTGATCGGCCCTGGCCTTGCGACCTGGGATTTCTCTCTGCTGAAAGACACCCCCATTCGCGAGAGAATCGAACTTACAGTTTCGCGCGGAGTTCTTCAATCTGCTGAACAGGGCAAATTTCAATACGCCCAACGCGGTCGTCTTCACTCCGACCGGCGTATCGCCCACAGCGGGCGTGATCACCAGTACATCCACGACATCACGTCAAATTCAATTTGGGCTTGAAATTGCTCTGGTAGATCCTCAATCCCCGACGCTTCTGCCAACAAGGCTCACAGAAGCCGCGGCCGCAAGCAAATGGCGATCGTTGGTCCAGATCTCTGTTTCGCCTGCATCCAGCGCAGTCGCCAGATGGATAGCGTCGCCTGCGCGCAAGGGAAGGTTCGGAGAAACTCCGCGGATCAGCGTTGCCGTTCTTCGCAGGAGAGCATCACTTGCCGAAATCAGATTCCAGATGTCGGCTTCAACGTGGCTTCTGAAGAGATCGGTTAGCTCGTGACCTTGTTTGGGTGTCAGGGATCCCTCCCTCACGTGGCGATGAAATACGCACGTCACTTCGACAACCGCCAAGTAGGATGAACAAATATGCGATGCCCGGCGAATTAGCTTTCTTACCGCAGTCGCGTCCCGCTCGTTCACGTAATATTTTGCGACGTAAGCAGAATCCAGATACATCCTCAGCGGTCTTCTTCAAGAAAGCGTCCACTATCGCCGATTACAGAGGGAAAGCGCCTCCAGAGATCGCTCAAATCGGGCAGCCTGGGTTTCGTGGAACTCTTTGAAATCGGCCGCAGTTCCGCTACAGGTTCGCCGCGACGCTCAATGACAATCAATGAGCCCTCCGCGGCCTCACGCACCAGTTCGGAAGTGCGAATGTGGAGATCGCGTATGGAGGCTTTCTTCATGTGCTACATTGTAGCACTTTATTCCCCTGCTTAGTGGCGGTGAGTTTCTACACATTGTGAGCACAGAATTGAAAACTAGCAAACAGGCAGCTAAGCCGCAGAGCGGCGCGTGTTCTCACCACATAAAGAGTTCGTTACTGGTATAGAATGCCTAGCACGAAGGCAGTGGAGAGTGAACGCGAAGAGCGCCACGCGCGTCTGCCAACGGAACAAACTGCATGATAGGGGATTCGCAATCCGTCTCGCCAGGCGCCGGCGCCGATACCACCGGTAATCGCTGGTCACAGCTAAAGGCACTGTTCGATTCGGCACTTGCGCTAAATCCCGAGGACCGCCAATCCTTCGTTGAAAAGCAGTGCGGCAATAACCAGGAGCTGCGCCGCGAATTGGAATCGCTACTCCGCTCTTATGAAGAGAGCGGTGACTTTTTCGAACCGCCGTTCGCGGATTTGTCAGTTTTCCCAGATACAGCCTTCCCCGTGGATCCTTCGCCGGAGCCGCAGATGGGCAGCCGCATCGGAGCCTATTCCCTGGAACGCGAGATTGGACGTGGTGGCATGGGCGCCGTCTATCTTGCCACGCGCGCCGATAGCGAATTTGTCAAGCGCGTCGCCATAAAGCTGATCCGGTCCGGCAAAGACAATGACTTCGCCATCGGTAGGTTCCGCAATGAACGGCAAATCCTGGCACGACTCGAACACCCGTTCGTTGCTCGCCTGATCGACGGCGGCACAACCGAGGCCGGGCTACCGTACTTCGTCATGGAGTACGTCGAAGGGCAGCCGGTCACTCAATACTGCGACGCAGAGTCGCTCAACACCCGCGACCGCCTGCAGTTATTTCTCAAAATCTGCGCTGCTGTCCGTTACGCGCATGAGAGAAACATCGTTCACCGCGACCTGAAGCCGAGTAACATCCTGGTGAAACACGACGGAGCGCCCAAATTACTGGACTTCGGCATCGCCAAGATTGTCGGTGAACTCCCGGGCGTCAACAACGAAGCGACCATAGCGGGATTCCGCATGCTCACTCCCGCCTATGCGAGTCCTGAACAAATGCGAGGCGATTTGGCGACTGCGCGAAGCGATGTTTACTCGCTCGGTGTGATCTTGTATGAGCTGCTCTGCGGCGAGCGGCCCAGCCTGAACACGTTTCAGCTAAGTGCCTCGCCGGCGGAGCGGCCGCAAGAAGCGCACTTGTCTTTGCATCTCCGCTCCATCGTATTTCAAGCGATCCGTTGGGACCCCGATGAACGCTATCCCTCCATCGGCGCTTTCGCGGGCGACATCGAGCGCTATCTCGAGGGGCTGCCGCCCGCAGCGATCTCAGGACCTCCGCTGCAACTCGACACCAACCCGCCGCAAATTTCGATAGCCATTCTGCCCTTCCGAGTCGTCGAAACGCAGGACACCTCCAACGCGTTTCTTTCCTCCGGCATAACCGAAGCGCTGATTGCTAGGTTGAGCCGCGTTGAACGGGTTTCCGTGCGGCCCTCCAGCGCGGTTTTGAAGTATGCCGAGGGTCACGATACCGCGCGCGCCGCCAAGGAGCTCAGGGTCAAGTACGTCCTCGAAGGTTCGGTGCATGTCATCGAAGACCACGTCCGGGTCAGCGTGCAGCTGGTCTTTACCGAAGCAGGCATTGCGGCGTGGGCTGCTCAATTCGATGAGCAAAAGACGGACATCCTGAAGCTGGAGGATTCGATTGCCGAGCAGGTAGCCTACGCTCTTGTGCCGCATTTGACCGGCGAAGAGCGCCGGGAAATCAGCCGTTCCGGTACCGCCAACGGGCAAGCGCACGAATCGTACCTTCGCGGGCGATGGCATTGGACCCGCAGCGCCGGAAACCCGGAGGAGCTGACCAAAGCGCTGGTGTGCTTCATGCAAGCGATTGCCCTCGATCCAAACTACGCGAGAGCACACGCGGGCTTGGCGGACTATTATCTTCGGCTGGGATTGTGGGGAGGTCTGCCGCCATCGGAAAGTTTTGCGGCAGCCATCGAATCCGCCGAAAGCGCTGTCCGCCTGGACTCTACTCTCGCGGAAGCGCACGCCTCGCTTGCCTTTGCTGTGTGGGCCTACCGCCGCGATTACGATACAGCCGAGAAACATTTCAATCTGGCGACCATTCGCAATCCCGATTACGCCAGCGCCCACCATTGGTTCGGATTGTTCAACTCTGCCCGTAATCGCACGGAGCTTGCGATTGCGAACCTCGAGCGCGCTCGCAAGGTCGACCCGAACTCTCCCGTCATCGCTGCTGCGCTGGGGTTCGTGCACTATAACGCTCGCGATGATGAGAAAGCGATTCAACTCCTGCTCGAAGCCGCTCGTGAGCTGCGAAGCGCAGCTGTGCTACAGGACATGCTGAGCTGGTGCTATCTACAAATTGGCAACACCGAGCGTGCCGTCGAGGCAGCGCGTCACGCCGTTGAACTGAGCAACCGGGGCTCTTCCGCTCTGTGTGCCTTAGCGCATGCGGAGGCCGCGTGCGGCAATCGAGCTGCTGCCGCAGTTCTGGTTGAGGAGATCGAAACAATCGCGCACGAGCGCTATGTCTCCCCATACGATCGGGCCTCGGCATTTTTGGCGATTGGGGATAGAACAAACGCTCTTCGACTTCTGGAGCAGGCCTTCCTCGACCGCGACTGGTGGATAACTTGGGTTGCCGTAGAGCCGCGCTGGGATTCGCTTCGCGACGAGCCGCGGTTTAAGAAGCTTGTAGTCAGCAGTCAACCGTTGAATACCGCCGGCTCTTTGGCCTTGGACATCGCTGGAAGGACGGCAAACGGTAAACGGCAATCGGTGCTCGCTGTCGTTTGCGCGCTAATCCTCGTCATTTGTGCTCTTGCTTGGTGGTGGCATTCGCACCCGCTATGAGCGATGCGCCACAAGACGTTACCCGATTGCTCGCGAAATGGAGCGACGGCGACCGGGAAGCCCTCGATGCGCTGACGCCTTTGGTCTACAACGAATTGCGGCGTTTGGCGAAGTCGTATCTCAGGCGTGAGCGCCCGGACCACACTCTCGAAGGAACCGCACTCGTTCACGAGGCCTATCTTCGCCTGATTGACCAGCGTCATATCGAATGGAGAAACCGCAACCAGTTTTTTGCGCTCGCGGCGGAACTGATCCGGCGCATTTTAGTCGATCACGCGCGCGCGAAGATCGCTGCCAAACGCGGCGGCAGCAACGTCAAGCTGTCACTCGATGAAGCCATTGCACCCGCGCCGGAGAAAGACCTCGATCTGGTGGCCTTGGACGATGCTCTTCAGGCGCTTTCCCGTGCCGACGCTCAGCAGAGCCGAATTGTTGAATTGCGCTACTTCGGCGGTCTCACCATTGAGCAAACCGCCGAGGTGCTCGATATTTCACCCGCGACTATCAAGCGGGATTGGGCTGTGGCCAAAGCGTTTCTCAAGCGGGAAATGCTTCGGAACGCCAAAACGTAAATCGTTTTCTTGCCCCATTGACACGGGCCTCCTTCTATAATGTGCGCATGAGCTCACGCCGCACCTCCCTGCGCATGACGCGGCGTCAATGGGCCGCTGGGTTGACGGCGGCGATTGGCGCGGCTCCTCTTGTGGCGCAAGTCACATCGAAGGTTCCGCCGCAAGGTGCGCCCGCCGCCGCTCAGCCCCCTGCCACGCCTGAGCAGAAGCTTCAAAAGGCGTACGCCGATGTTCACGAGGTCAGTGTTCGCCTGTCGCAGATCGAAGTGCCCATGGATGTCGAGCCGGCCTTCGCCTTCCATGCCTGACGGCTCATGAGCAAGCCGAACAGCAAGCTCGACGAAGCGGCCCTCCCGTTCGCCACCATCACCGAACTCAGCACCGCGCTTCGCAACCGCGAAATCTCGTCCGTAGAGCTGACCAAGATGTTCGGCAAGCGCCTCGAAACTTTCGGGCCGCAATACAACGCCCTCGCTTGTCCCCTGGTCAAGGAGGGGCACAAAGCCGCTAAAGATGTGGATTCGGAGCTGAAGCGTGAGCGGTTCCGGGGCCCTCTGCAGGGTATCCCCTATGCGGTCAAGGATCTGATCGCGGTTGCGAAATTCCCGACCACCTGGGGAGCAAAGCCGTTCGCCGATCAGGTCTTCGACTACGATGCCACCGTCATCGAACGCCTGACTCGCGAGAAAGCCATTCTCATCGGGAAGCTCTCGATGGTTGAGCTGGCGGGCGGCGGCGGATATAGTTCCGCATCCGCTTCGCTGCAAGGTCCGGGGCTCAATCCCTGGAACAAGCAGTACTGGTCCGGAGGCTCTTCGAGTGGTTCCGGCGCAGCCGTGGCAGCCGGGTTAGTGCCCTACGCGCTCGGCTCCGAAACTTCCGGGTCCATCCTGACGCCGGCGTGTTTCTGTGGAGTGAGCGGTCTTCGCCCCACCTACGGATTGGTCAGTCGCCATGGCGCGATGGCGCTTTCCTGGACGCTCGATAAAATCGGCGTTCTCGCGCGATGCGCCGACGACTGCGGCCTCGTCCTTCGCGTTCTTGCCGGTGCCGACGACGACGATCCGGGCTCCGCGCATAAGAGCTTCTATTACACGCCGCAATACTATCGCGCCTTCAGCGATCTAAGAATCGGCTATGCCGAAATCGATTTCAGCGAGTGGCCTGATGAACCGCTCCGTCCCGCTTTCACCAATGCGCTCTCCATCGTGAAGTCCATCGGCGGTCAAATGATCGAAAGCAAACTTCCCGATTTCCCATACGGCCCGGTGATCGGCGCCATCATCGATTCGGAAGCTGCATCTATATTTGAACAACTCATTCGGAGCGGTCGAGTCGATCAGCTGGCCGATCAAAGCCAGATCGATGGTCTGAAGGCCTCTTTAACTTACTCCGCGCTCGATTACCTCAAGGCCATGCGCGTTCGTAGTCAGATTCGATCCGCCTTCCGCGACATGTTCGCAAATAATGTCGATCTTCTGATTGCGCCCACCCGTTTCAGCTTGCCCGATCGTGCGGATCAGCCTTTCGATGAAACGCCGCCCAAGCGGCCCGATCAAAAGGGCGTCGGGGCAGGCCTGGTTCCGGCGGCGAATTTGTGTGGGTTTCCTGGCTTGACTGTTCCTTGCGGCTACGTCGACGGACTCCCCATCGGGTTGCAAATCGTTGGGCCGCCATTTTCGGAAAACCGCCTCATCGCCCTCGGCCGCGAATTTCAGAACCGCAGCGATTTCCATAAGCAGCACCCGCCCCTGCTTAAGGCCTGAGTCAAGACCTGAAAATTCCGACCAGCGCCAGACTCGCCAAAAACAGCAGCACAACACTCGGCCGCTTCCAACCTGGCCAGAGCGCATGCAAGCCCAAAAACAAAAAGCCGCCCGCAATGATCGCGAGCACTGCAGCCGTCCACCATGCGCCGAATTCTGCATTCCCCGATTGGTTTGCGCGCGGTTCCACGAACGCACCTACCAACGTCATCGCTTCCACCGCGGCGCTTGCGCCGATTGCCTTCGACGTCGAGCCGAGCGACTTGTGCGCAATCCATCCCAGCGCCAGACCTTCGGGAACTTTGTGCATCGCCAGACCAACCGGCACGGCGACATGCGCCAGCGGCTGGCCTGACAACGCTCGCACGCTCCATCCATCCAGGAAGCTGTGTACAGCGGCTGCCGCCAACAGCGGTCCAACCACACCCTGCCGCGGCGAGTGCCCTGTGTGTGCCAGCAATCGGTCGAGTAGCAGCGCCACGCCACAAACAATCGCCGTGAGTGTGCAACGCAATCGCCCAGCCCGAATTCTGTGCGATCTCCGGAAGAAGCCAAAACAGCGCAATCCCGAAGAGCAGGCCGCCGCCCGCTGCGCCGAGATACGTCGAAAGCTTGCGTGCTTGACCCATCAGCACTCCCGTGACGACGCCGGCGAGTGCCAGCAGAGTCAAAAGCCACGCTGCGCCCATCTACTGCCCAGCTACCTTCACGACGAAATAGCTGAACGGCTTCCCCTTTTCGATAAGAAGTTGATGCGGCGTCCCGGCCGGAATGTGGATGATATCGCCGGTTGCCACCAAATGGCGCTCTCCACCTTTAATCGACGACCCTCGAATCTCCCCGGGCTTCGTTCCGTGCGCGTTCACCAGGGCGCCGCCCGTCAGAAGCGTCGCTGTCGCCGCTCTCGACCACGAAAATGTCAGCCTCATGCTCGTGTACTTCGGAGGATCCGGTCGCATCCCGCAGGGCAAGCATGGTGTAGTGATTCCCGTAGCGCGCCAGGTCCTGGCTCGCAAATTGGGTTTGTTTTTGCGCCAGCTTTTCACTCGTCGCCTGTAGTTCTTTGGCTGAATAGATGTCGACGTTACCCGCCGCCGCCATCATCAAAGCGGCTCCCAGCAGGAATAACGTAAGCTGTTTCACGTCCTACATGCCCTCTCTGTGTCTGAATTGAAAAAACGAACCCATTCCGAGGAGTTCGTTCCGTAAAAAACGCCTTGCCTTCGTCCCTAACTGGGTTCGTTTGGTAATTTGGTGGGCCCTGTAGGATTTGAACCTACGACCAAAGGATTATGAGTCCTCTGCTCTGACCAGCTGAGCTAAGGGCCCGCAACTCTGAAGCGATAGTATCACCCGACTCGAGGCCCTGCGTTAAGGTCCGTTCTCCTATGCCCAAAGCCTGTGTTGGACTTCGCTGAATTTTCGAACGATCTCTTCTTGGAGAGGATGTCGCCCGTCCTGCACAACCAAGCGGCCATCGACGAATACGTTCCGCACGGCGCTTCGGTCGGCGGAAAAGACGATCTGAGCAACGAGCGATTCCGCATCCACACCAGCTAACGAAGGATCGTTCACGTCGAGTGTAAAAAAATCTGAGGAGTGGCTGGCGGTTCCATTTCCCGTGGCGGCATCGAGTAATTTCTCCGACGACAGAACCGCTCGTTCGAGTTTGCTCATTCTCAGGTGGTATTCGAGCGAACGAGCGTCTTCCAGGATTCCAATCTGCGCATTGCTGTCCGATCCCAAGCAGATCCGCACCCCAGCCTTTAGCAGCCGATCGGCTGGAACCGGGCCATCACCCAAATTTCGCTCTGTCGTCGGACAGGCGCAAACCATCGACTGAGCCGCGCCGAGGAGATCTATTTCGCCTTGCGTGATATGGATGGCGTGAACGGCGGTAAAACGGGAGTCGAGCACCTCGATGTCGTGCAATAACTCAATTGGGCGCTTCCTGTGCTCGGCAAGGCACGCCTCGATTTCAGCGGGTTGTTCGGCGACATGCATATCCACTTGCATATCGTTCGATCGTGCATAGTTCGTAAGTTCGCGGATATATTGGAACGGCAACGCACGTACGCTGTGCGGTGCGATTCCGACCGGTGCCAATCCCGATTCGCGAAGGCGTTCGGTGTCGGAAAGGAAAGTATCGGCGGACGGAGTAATGAATCTCGCTTGCAGTGGGTTCGGCGGCTTCTCGAAGCCAGCTCGTGCATATGCGGTTCGCAACAGCACGATTCGCAACCCGACGTCGTTTGCAGCCTTAATTACTAGTTTCGCGAGCAGATTCGGCTCTTCATAGCGCGAGCCATCCGGCGCGTTATGCAGATAATGGAACTCGCGAACAGTGGTGATCCCGGTGAGCAGCATTTCCAGAAACGCCATTCGCGCAACATCATAAATGTCTTCCGGCAATAGCCGATTGGCGGCACGATACATCGCCTCACGCCAGGTCCAGAACGTATCGTGGTCCGCTCCGGTCTTGTGCTCGGTGCGTCCTCGAATCGCTCGTTGAAACGAATGCGAGTGCGCGTTCACGAGACCGGGCACAATCACCCGGCCACCCTCTATTCTTGGCTGCGTTAGCATGGTTGCCCACACGCCTGCGCTCTCGAGTACACCAGTTCGCCACTAACGAAGACCGACTCTGCTGATTCCACTCCCACAAAGTACGCGATCTCCCGATAATCGCGGCATTCGTGAATCGCAAAATCGGCGCGCTTGCCTGGTTCGAGCGAACCAATCTCGCTGCCGCGACCGAGGCTATACGCCGCATTGATCGTTGTCGCCGTGATCGCCTCCGCCGGCGCCATTCGCATATGAGTGGACGCGAGCGAAAGCACGAACGGCATCGACGCGGTCGGCGAAGAGCCGGGGTTGAAGTCAGTCGCGAGAACAATTGGTAGTCCAGCGTCGATCATTTGCCGCGCGGGCGCAAATCGGTCGAGACCCAAGCAGTAAACAGATGCCGGAAGCAAGACTGGCTGAACATTCGCCGAAGCAAGCGCCTCGATCCCGCGCCCTTCGATTTGCTCCAGATGATCCGCCGTCACAGAACCCAATTCGGCCGCCAGTTCTGCGGCGCCTGATCGCGAAAGCTGGTCGGCATGCATGCGCAGCTTGAACCCAAGCTCATGAGCACGAAGCAGAATTCTCCGCGACATCGCCACATCGAACACCTTGGGTTCGCAGAAAACATCGCAATATTCCGCCAAGCGATTCTGCGCCACTTCTGGAAGCATTCCGTCGACGATCAGAGCGACATAGTCATTTACTTTCCCGCAGTACTCGTCGGGAATTTCGTGAGCACCAAGAAATGTTGGGACATATCCCAAACGACCGATCACTCGCAGCATCTTCAACTCATGTTCCAGCGACAGCCCATAACCGGACTTCCCTTCGACAGTCGTTGTGCCCGATCGCAAGAACCAATTTGAATAACGTCTGCGACGCTTCGAACAATTCGTCTTCAGTAGCCGCGCGCGTCTTCCGAACGGTGGAACGAATGCCTCCGCCCGCTTCCGCAATCTGCTCATAAGTCGCACCCGCCGCGCGAAGTTCGTATTCCTCGACTCGCGTACCGGCGAACACCGGATGAGTATGAGCATCGACGAAGCCAGGGAGCACAACCTGATTGCGGGCGTCGATCACGCGGTATTCCGGAGTGAGTCGCTGCTCTATCTCGGCCGTACCTGCAACCGCCTCAATGCGGCCGTTCCGAACCAGCATTCCGCCGTTTTCGACAATCGACAATTCCTTCAGATCTTCGCGCACACGTGGACGTGCTGGGCCCGCAAGCGTCACAAGCTGGCCGCAATGGATGACTGCCAGACATGTGGCATCGGATCTCGGGGTCATGTACATGCGGGTCCCCGCATTAACGGCCCATGGGAATCTTCAGGCCCTTTTGTCTGGCTACGTCAATGGCTTTTTCATATCCCGCATCAACGTGCCGCATGACTCCAGTCCCCGGGTCGGTTGTGAGGACGCGCTCCAGCCGCCGATCGCTTTCTACCGACCCGTCCGCGACGACGACCATCCCCGCATGTTCCGCATATCCTATTCCCACGCCGCCGCCGTTGTGAATGGAAACCCACGATGCGCCTGCGGCGGTGTTGACAAGCGCATTCAGAAGCGGCCAGTCGGAGATCGCATCGGAACCGTCCCGCATGGCTTCGGTTTCACGATAAGGCGATGCGACCGAGCCCGCGTCCAGGTGGTCGCGGCCGATCACGATCGGCGCTTTGATTTCACCGGAGCGAACCAGAGCGTTTATAGCCAGACCGAATTCGGCACGTTCTCCATAGGCGAGCCAGCAGATTCTCGCAGGCAAGCCTTGAAATTGAATTCGTTCCCCGCGAGCCGAATCCAGCGGACCAGTTCCTCATTGGCGGAGAACATCTCGAGAACCAGACGATCCGTCCTGCGAATGTCTTCGGGATCGCCGGACAAAGCGACCCAGCGAAATGGTCCTCGGCCTTCGCAAAACATGGGCCGAATATATTCGGGAACAAAGCCAGGGATGTTGAACGCATCCTTCGCGCCCGCACTCTTCGCGTGCGTCCGTATGTTGTTGCCGTAATCGAACGCAACCGCTCCCGCCCGCTGCAGTGCCAGCATGCCTCAACGTGTCGCGCCATGGCGTCGAGGGACCGGCGTACGTACTGCTCCGGCTCGCGCGCGCGTAACGATCGAGCCGCTTCGAGAGCCATGCCATTCGGTACGTATCCGTTCAACGGATCATGCGCGCTGGTTTGATCGGTCACGATGTCCGGAACGATTTTCCGTCGTGCGAACTCCGGAAGAATGTCAGCGCAGTTTCCGACGAAACCAACAGAAATCGCGCGCCGCTGCTCTCGCGCCTCATCCAACATCGAAGCGCTTCATCCAAGCCGCGCGCCAGACGATCGCAATATCCCATGCGAACTCGCTTCTCGATGCGTGCAGGATCGACATCAACGCCCAGAAAGCAGGCTCCATTCATCGTTGCGGCGAGTGGCTGCGCTCCACCCATTCCGCCCATTCCGCCGGAGACGATCAGCTTGCCTGTCAGATCGCCCCCGAAATGTTTTCTTCCTGCGGCGGCGAACGTCTCGTACGTCCCCTGAACAATGCCCTGGCTCCCGATGTAGATCCAGGAACCGGCAGTCATTTGGCCGTACATGGTCAGCCCGAGTTTTTCCAGGCGATGAAATTCGTCCCAGTTCGACCACTTACCCACCAGATTGGCGTTTGCGATTAATACGCGCGGGGCTTCGCTGTGTGTACGAAATATGCCTACCGGCTTGCCGGATTGCACCAGCAGTGTTTCGTCATTCTCGAGCTCGCGCAATGCACGGACGATGGCATGAAAACATTCCCAGTTTCGCGCTGCCTGTCCAGTGCCGCCATAAACGATCAAATCCTCGGGTCGTTCCGCGACGTCCGGATCGAGATTGTTCATCAGCATCCGCATGGCGGCTTCCTGATGCCAGCCCTTGCAGGCGAGTGCCGTTCCCCGCGGCGCCCGGATTTCGGCAGTCGTTTCCGTCATCTTCGGCTCCTTTCCGTTAAGACCTGAACTCGTCGAAATCTCCCCCTTGAATCGCGTGTGCCAAACGTTGGATATCGTTCGACAACGGCCGGTCAGCCGTCAAACGCGGCACCACGCTGCGAATCCCTTCCCGCGCCTGCTCGATTCGAATCGAAGAACGAAGCGGCGCCCGATAATCCAATCCCTCCGCCGCAGCCAACAGCTCAATCGCAAGCACCTGCTCGGCATTCGTGACAATCTGTCGCAGTTTCAGCGCGGCGGTCATGCCCATAGACACATGATCTTCCTTGTCGCCTGAGGTTGGGACGTTGTCGATGCTGGCCGGATGCGACAACACCTTCGCTTCGTTCAAAAGTGCAACGGCGCAGATCTGAGCGATCATGTAGCCCGACGAGAGTCCCGGGTGCGAGCACAAAAATGGGGGCAAGCCTTCGTTCACATTGGGATTGACCAGCCGGTCGATGCGGCGCTCGCCGATGCTCATCAAATCGGTCAGTGCAATGGCCGCGTAATCGAACACCATGCCGAGCGGCGCGCCATGAAAATTTCCACCGCTAAACACATCTCCACTTTCTGGGAAAACGAGCGGATTGTCGGTGGCCGAGCCGCTTTCGATCTCGATCACGCCACGAGCATGTTCGAGCGCGTTGCGAACCGCTCCGTGTACCTGCGGCATGCAACGCAAGCTGTAGGCGTCCTGCACGCGCGGATCGTTGCTGAGGTGGGAGCGCCGGATCTCACTGTTTTCGAGCAACCCACGCAGATGAGCGGCTGAAGCGAGCTGGCCGGAGTGCGGCCGTGCGGCATGAATCCGTTCGTCGAATGCCACAGGCGTGCCGCGCAATGCCTCGAGAGTCATCGCCCCTGCCAGATCGGCAAGTGCGGCAACGCGTTGCGCGCGATACACGGCAAGTCCTCCAACCGCTCCCATTCCTTGAGTGCCGTTCAGGAGAGCCAAGCCCTCTTTCGCGCCGAGACGCATCGGCGCAATGTCCGCGGCGCGCAAGGCTTCTCCTCCGGTAAGCCGTTCGCCACGAAAGAAGGATTCGCCTTCGCCTATGATCGAGAGCGCCAGGTGCGCAAGTGGTGCCAGATCGCCGCTCGCGCCCACTGATCCTTTTTCGGGAATGACCGGGTGTACTCCCCGCTCAAGCATTTTCACGAGCGTCTCGATCAGTTCGATGCGGCAGCCGCTATTTCCGCGCGCGAGAACGTTGGCGCGCAGCAACAGCATGGCGCGAACTTCCGGCTCGGAAAGCGGATTTCCGACTCCGCACGAGTGACTGCGAACCAGGTTAAGCTGCAGCAGTTCCAACTCCGATTCAGGTATGTGAACATCGGCCAGTCTTCCGAATCCAGTGTTCACGCCATAGACAACCCGGCCTTCGCGAATCACGTTCTCGACAACGTCCCGAGCGGCACGAACTCCCCGGCGAGCAGATTCTGAAAAACCTACTTGTAACCTGCCGCCTGCAACTGCAGCGATCTGTTCGAGGGTGAGTGTCTGGCCTGAAAGCTCCAACATCGACGGCGACTCAGACGATGGTAATACGCTGCTTGGGTTGCGACCCGACGCATGACAGATGTCATGTGATTTCACTGATTCTCTTCACTGGCAGCGACCGTGCATTCCAAGCAACATAGGCACAGGAGAAAAATTATGACCTCTGTTCTTCAAGGACAACCGCAGACGCTGCCCTCTCGGCCGGATGAGAGTGAAGCCGCTGCCCTCAATTCAGTAACGAAGATGTATGGCCCGCTACGGGCACTTGACGCCATCGATCTGAGCGTGGACCGCGGACAGCTTCTCGCTTTGCTGGGGCCCAACGGCGCAGGCAAAACCACGGCTGTGAAACTCATGCTGGGCCTTCTTACAGCCGGATGGAGGTTCGGTAAGAGTTTTTGGCCGCGATCCGCGGGAAGCACAGCACCGGCAGCGCACTGGGGCGATGCTGCAGGTCGCTCGTGTTCCGGAAACATTGCGCGTCCGCGAACACATCGACCTATTCTCGTCGTACTATCCACACCCGCTGCCCATGGCGGAAATAATCAGCGCGGCGGGCTTACAAGGGATCGAGAACCGCATGTTCGGAGCGCTTTCCGGCGGTCAGAAACAGCGCGTCCTGTTCGCACTGGCGATTTGCGGCGATCCGGACCTGCTGTTCCTCGACGAACCGACGGTGGGACTGGACGTACATGCGCGCCGCGGGATGTGGGCTCAAATTCGGGCGCTGCTGTCGCGCGGAAAAACAATTCTTCTGACCACGCATTACCTGGAGGAAGCGGACGCGCTCGCCGATCGCATCGTCGTCATCAACCACGGCCGCGTGATCGCAAATGGCACGCCCGCCGAAATTAAACAAAACACGACGCTGGAAGAAGCTTTTCTGGCTTTGACGGACAACTAAGGGAGAACTAACATGACCACTGCCATCTATTTGAAGGAAGCAAAATACGCGTTCTTGGAGCGCGCTGCGCATACCGGCGTTTGCATTTTCCACACTCGGATTTCCATTGATGTTCTACGTGCTGTTCGGATTGGCTCTTCCGACCGCGCGGGCCTCTGGAGTGCACATGTCGACATATCTGCTGGCGACTTACGGCACGTTCGGCGTTATGGGAGTGTGCCTGTTCGCATTTGGCGTCAGCATTGCGATGGAGCGCCGACTGGGGTGGCTCGAATTGAAGCAGGCGAGCCCCATGCCGCCCGCAGCCTATTTCGCCGCAAAGCTCGCGACTTGCGTAGTATTCAGCCTCGCTGTTGTGACTCTGTTGCTCGCGCTCGGCTTCGCCTTCGGACACGTTCAGCTATCCGTGCTGGATACGCTGCGGCTGGTTGTAATTCTGGTCGCCGGCGCAATTCCCTTCGGAGCGCTTGGCCTGGTGCTTGGGTATATCGCGAACGCAAGTTCCGCGCCTTCTTTCTTGAACATGATCTATTTGCCGATGTCGTTCTGTTCGGGGTTGTGGATGCCGTTCGAATTCCTGCCGAAGGCCGTGCGGCAGATTGCCCCATTTCTGCCGCCGTATCATTTAAGCCAGCCTCGCTTTGGGTGATCGCGCGGACCAGCCGAACGCAACTTGGGACATTGGGAGGCGCTCGCCGGCGTTCACAGTTCTGTTTCTCGGCTTGGCGGCGCTGCTTACCGGCGCGACGCATCGCGAAAGAACGGCATATCTAGGAAGCGGTATGCGCCGGTCCGCCCATACCGAATCGCGAAGCAGGATGGACGCCATTCCTCTACCTGATCTACATCGGCTTTGTGTTCGTCCAGCCCGCTATGACTCATGCCGGCTGGCGGCAATGGTCGTGGCGTGGCATCGGTGTGGTTTTTCTATCCTCTATTTGCGGTCATGGTGGCGAGACGGCGTTGTCGCCATATCGTGCATCGTCTGCGATCGCGGCACTAGGGTTTGCCTATTCGCCGTTCAACGGCGGCGCTTCGGCATTCCTGATCTATGCGGCTGCCTTGTTTGGTTTTGCATTTCGAGCCCACCGTTGCGTTTCTTTGTCTGGGAGCCTTGCTGGTCGGTATTGCTGTTGAGAGCTGGCTATTGCACCTGATTGTGTGGTTTTGGGCGCCCACAATGATCATGACGGCTGCTATAGGCGCGGTTAACATCCACGCAGGAAGCGAGAAGCGCGCCAATGCGAAACTAAGGCTTGCACAAGAAGAGGTCGAGCGGTTCGCCAAAATCGCCGAGCGCGAACGCATCGCCAGAGATCTACATGACGTCCTCGGACACACGCTTTCGGTAATTGTCCTCAAATCCGAGCTGGCTTCGAAATTGCTCGATCGCGATGTGGCGCGAGCGCGTGCAGAAATCGTCGGAAATCGAGCAGATTGCGCGCGACGCTTTGACGGAAGTCCGTCATGCGATTCGCGGCTACCGGGCCGGGAGCCTCAAGGAAGAGTTTGCGCGCGCACGATCGGTGCTCGAAACTGCGGGAGTACACGTCGAGTGCGAAATGAAAGAGCTTCATCCCGGGCTGGAGACGCTATCACCAGCTTGCGAGACGGTACTTGCGCTCGTCGTCCGAGAAGCGGTGACCAACGTGGTGCGACACTCAGGTGCGCAGAATTGCCGGCTTGTATTTGAGCGCGAAGCGAATTCTTGTCGGATACAGGTTCAGGACGATGGCCGCGGCGGTTCCAATGACGAAGGCAACGGGTTGCGGGGAATGAGAGAACGTGTTGAGGCATTGGAGGGAACCATGACGCGTGACTCTTATCAAGGCACGCGCATAAATGTGACGATTCCAATCACCCGGGACCAGGAAGCGATTGCATGAGCGCGATCGGCGTCGTCATCGCGGAAGACCAGACGATGGTACTCGGCGCGCTGGCTGCGTTGCTTGAGATGGATGGCGATATTCGTGTGCTGGCACAGGCCGGAAATGGAAAGCAAGCGCTTGCTTCGGTATTGCAGGAAACTCCGGACGTGTTGATTACCGATATCGAAATGCCGGAGATGACGGGGCTCGAGCTGGCCGCTGAGGTTCAATCCCGCGGGCTTCGAACGCGCGTCATCATCCTGACCACCTTTGCGCGTGCCGGATACCTGCGCCGCGCCATGGATGCCGGAGCGCGAGGATACATTCTGAAGGACAGGCCGGCAAAAGAACTGGCGGACGCCGTGCGCCGTGTCCACAACGGTCTTCGCGTAGTAGATCCCGAACTGGCCGCAGAGGCGTGGGGGGATCCGGACCCGCTTACCGACCGCGAGCGGCAAGTCTTGCGTTTGGCGGGTGAGGGGCGGCGACCAGCGATATCGCGACAAAGCTGCGCTTATCTGAAGGTACGGTGCGAAATTATCTTTCGGAAGCGATCAGCAAATTGGGAGCTGGGAATCGTATCGAAGCGGCACGCATCGCGCGCAGCCATGGATGGCTGTGAGCCGCTAAAACAGATGCCCTAGCTTCTCCCGTTTCGTCTTGAGATACTCGGCCGTCGTTGCAAGAGGCGGCGCGATAATCGGGCGCGCGCTCTACGACTTTGATGGCCGCCTCTTCGAGCGCGGCTACTTTGTCGGGATTATTCGAGAGCAGGCGCACCTCTGTCACACCGAAATACTGCAGAATCGCCGCCGGCAAAGCATAGTTGCGCAGGTCTGCTTCGAAGCCCAATTGCTCATTGGCCTGAACCGTGTCCAACCCTTCATCCTGCAGCTCATAAGCGCGCAGCTTGTTCAGCAATCCGATACCGCGGCCTTCCTGAAGCTCATAGATGAGCAAGCCTCTGCCTTCCGCCACAATCTGATCGAGTGCAAGCTCCAGCTGCGACCGGCAATCGCAGCGCAAGCTGTGAAACACATCGCCCGTCAGGCATTGAGAGTGAATGCGGACCAGCGGAGCGCCGGATTCGAGCGACAAGTCGCCTAGCGTCAGCGCAAGCGCTTCTTCCGTCTCCAGGGGCCCGCACGCCTTCGAAGCCATAAATGCGAAAAGCTCCGAACCGGCTGGGAAAATCCGCTTCAGCAACTTTATTTAGCTTAAATTCGGGCAAGTTGTCCTACTCTATGATTTGGATGCGGAAGCAGGCGTGGAGATCCGAGCACGAGGGGTAAACCCTCCATTATAGAAGCCGTAGCCGCATGGCGATCGCCCTTTCGATGCCTGCTCATGACGCTTGCTCATGCTTGACAAACAGCAATTAGCCGCGCTCCTGATCAAGGTCGCGGTATCCGCGTCCATCGCCAGTATTCTGATGCGCTTCGCTCGCATTCAGAGGATTCTGCTTCGCGACGAGCGTACCATCGGCGATCGCCTGCAACTTGCATTCGTGTTTTCGGTGCTTTTCGGCGCCAGCGCGGGAGTGCGCATCCTCGGTCATCATCAGTATCCGGCTATCGACCTCGCGCTGGAAGGCGCGCAGATTGCAGGTATGCTCGGCGGCTATGTGAGCGGCTTGGTCACGGGTCTTTGCGTGTCGGTGCCGGACATGATCGACGGCAAGTTCATGTCGATGCCGCTGTATGCCGCTGCCGGTATCATAGGCGCCCTCATGCACGACCTCGCGCCTGAGAAGGAGGATATTTGGTATTTCTCGCCGTTTGTCGACCTCAATTTATACCGCCTGTTCCGTCAAATTCTGCGTTGGAATCGCCACGCCATACAGCCGCGCGTCGTGCAGCGGGCGGCTTTCAATGTGGCCTGCAACGCGATTGTCGTTCTCACGGAAATGCTGCGATGGAGTGTCCACAGCCTGTTCAAGGACCGCAACACGTTCTTCATCTTCGGTGATTTGAGGCCGATGCCTCCGCTCGATTCATGGACGTTCGTCGCCTGCGCCGTCACAACCCTGTTCGCAGTCTCACTGCCGCTGCGCATATGGAGTAGTTTTCGCGCAGAAAGACAGCTCGAGTTGGAACGCGCCCACCTCACCGAAGCGCGTCTTACCGCGCTCACGAATCAGATCAACCCACACTTTTTATTCAACACGCTCAATTCAGTCTCCACGCTGATCCGGCTCGATCCAGACCGCGCGCGCAGCATGATTTACAAGCTTTCGAATATTCTGCGGCGGCTGCTGCGGAAAACCGAAAACTTCTCCCCCCTGCGCGAAGAGATCTCGTTCATCGACGACTATCTTGCCATCGAGATCGTGCGCTTCGGCGAAAAGCTCCGCTTCTATAAAGAAATCGATGAGAATACGCTCGACCGCCTGGTCCCGAGCATGATCTTGCAGCCGATCGTTGAAAACTCGATCAGGCATGGCCTCGCGAACAAAGTGGAGGGCGGCATGGTGCGCCTTCGCACTTGGATCGAAGACACGCGGCTGCACATTCTGGTGGAAGATGACGGATTAGGCATTCCGGAATCGAAACTCGACACGCTTTTTGAGCAAGGTATCGGAGTCAGCAACGTGAACGAACGCCTACGCGTGCTCTTCGGCGCTGCGTACCGCATGGTCATCGATAGCAAACCCGGCGAAGGCACGAAAACGCTGATTGAAATTCCCGAACTCGAGAACCACATGGCCGAAACGGAAAGCGAAACCGTAGCGCAAAGATGAGTCGGCGGCCTCGTGTGCCGGCGGCGATCTTCGGAGCGAATCAGATGGCCGCCAGTTCCTCTTCGAGCAACTGCTTTTCGTAAAGCTCCGCGTAGTATCCGCCGCGCCTCTGTAATTCTTGATGCGCTCCGATTTCCACCACCGAGCCATGGCTGAGGACGATGATGCGGTCCGCGTTCTGGACCGTAGACACGCGATGCGAAATCAGAACGGTTGTGCGGTCGCGCATCACGTCCGCTAAGCCATTCAATATTTGTTCTTCAGTCACGGTATCGACGCTTGACAGAGCGTCATCCAGAATGAGAATGCGCGGATTGCGCAGAATAGCCCGCGCGATCGCGGTCCGTTGTTTTTGGCCGCCCGAAAGCGTAAGGCCGCGCTCGCCGATGATCGTATCGAATCCATTCGGAAACCTCTCGATATCGGCTGCCAACCCGGCCACCTCTGCCGCCCAGCGGATCTGTTCTCGCGAAGCGTCCGGAATGCCCCAGGCGATGTTCTCGGCCAAAGTCGCGCTAAACAGAAAAGTCTCTTGCGGAACGAATCCAATCTCCCGGCGCAACTCCTCGGGATCGAACCGTCGGACATCCACCCCGCCGACCTCAACCACTCCCGCAGTTGGGTCGAATAGCCGCGGAATCAGGCTCACCAGCGTCGTTTTTCCGCTTCCCGTATGTCCGACGATCGCTACCGTTTCTCCCGATTCGATCGTCAAATCCACTCCCGCAACAGCCGTGCGGTCTCCAAACGCCATCCCCACGTTGCGGAAACGGATCTCGGCGGAATAATCGCCTGAGGCGAGAATCTTTCCAGCGGGGCGCGCGACGCTGGGGCGCTCATGCAGAATCTGATTGATGCGATTCAGTGAGGCCGTGCCGCGCTGCATCAGGTTCACCACCCATCCGAAAGCGATCATCGGCCAGACCAGCATTCCCATGTAGGTGTTGAACATGACGAAGCTGCCCATGCTGATATGGCCTTCCAGCAGCTGCCTTCCGCCCGCCCACAGCACCAGCAGGAAGGTAGTGCCGATGAGCGCCTGCAGCACGGCATGAACAGCCCTTGAATACGCGCCAATCCGATGTTTTCGCGAATATATTCTTCATTCAAGCCTTCGAATTGCTCCACTTCCGCTTTCTCTTGCGCGTAAGCTCGAATCACGCGAACACCCGCAAGATTCTCCTGCACCTTGCTGCTGATATCGGAAAACATTCTCTGAATGTGCTCGAAGCGGGTATGAATCCGGCGTCCGAAAAGAATCACGGCTACTGAGATAAGCGGCGCGGGGCTGAGCGCGATCAACGTAAGCCGCAAATCGGTGTGGACCATCACCGCCACCGCGAGCACCAGCATGATGGTGGTCTCGCTCCAGTACATGACCCCTGGGCCCAGCATCATGCGCACCGCATTCAGATCGTTTGTGCTGCGCGCCATGATGTCGCCGGTACGATACCGGGAATAGAAGTCTTGCGACAGCTCGACTAAATGGCCGAACAGATCGTTGCGCAAATCGTATTCGATATCGCGCGAGATTCCGATGATGATGACGCGCATCCAATATTGAAAGACCCCCTTGACCAGCGAGAGGCCGACCAGCAACGCCGCCATCTGAATGACGACGCGAATCTGAAATCCGCGGGTGAGCGAATCGACGCCGTACTTGATCACCAGCGGAAGCGCCGCGGCGAGCACGTCCTTCATCAAAAGCGCTCCGATCCCGAGCGCCAGCCCGCGTCGATAGCGCAACACGTAAGGCCACAGGGTAGAGAGTGATTGCAGCATCTAAAGGCCCTGCCTCTACAGACCCAGGTACGCCGCGACAGTCTTCATCCACTCGAGCGTAAACGTCTTTTGGCCCTCGCGCGACTTCCACCAGCGGTCGGGAGTAAAGTACGGATCTGGAGCGGCGACCGCCAAGGCCTGGAGCCCAGGATTCTGTTTCCGCATCAGGTATGCCGCGCGATGTGTGTGATAGTTGCTCGTGACCAGCAAAATCTTACGAATTCCGTGCTCCTTGAGATATTTGCCGACGAATGCCGTCTCCGCGCGCGTGGAATTCATGCTCGACGGAAGCAGCAGGGCGTGAAATAGGGAAGCTGGGTACCCTCGCTCCGTCGCATATTGGATCGTCATATCGGATTCGTGCCCGACCAGCGACGTCGGCCCATCGACAACGACGTAAGGCACATAACCGGCCTGCGCCAATTGCGCCGCCTTGAGGATGCGTGTTCCGAAGCCGTCTCCGCCTAGGACGACGGCCGCTTGCGCTTTCTGCGGGCCATCGTCCTCTACTAAAAGAGTACCTGCCCTGGTGAGCAACGGCCCCCTGAATACGCACACTCCCGCCACGATCACGGTCAGGACAAGAAATAAGTAAAGACAGCCTCGCCGCTGAGGCGCCTTCCGGGGTTTAGCTCCCAGCGCTAATCCTCATGCGAAGTCTTAGAGGAATCTGTGCTGCGGGAATCGAGCCGGCCGACGGTCTTCAGCTTTTGATACATGCGTTCGATTTCGTCTTCCTCGTCCGGACTGAGCATCCTAACAGGCTGATCGAGGGTCGAATTGTCATGACCCATGCCCGCCAAACTTGTCCAGGTCCAGTAATCGCGATAAGCGACACCGTCGAAGGTAGCCGAATGGGAATTCTTTCGAAGTTGAAACATCAAGCGCGCGATGCGCTCCGGATCGCCGGGATAGATCAGCGTTTTGCGGCGCGAATTAGTCAGCTTGATCCTTAATATAAGAGGAGAAACGAAGCGCGTGCTATTGATTTCACGGACTTCCCGCCAAGCGACAGCCCGCTCGCCGATGTTGAATTGCGTTTCGCCGATACGCACCGGCGGTCGCGCGGCCACCCAGAACAGGACCGCCGAAGTAATGGCGCATAGAAAACCGGGGATGAAGGCCAGTGGCGCCCGGAACCCACAGAGGACGCAAATGGCAGAGCCCGCTAGCGCTGCCCAGCCGACCCGGGCATAGAGACGCGAGGGCTGAAAGATCTCCACGCTGGGCTCCATGTATTCAGGCTACTCCCCGCCCCTAGGCTCGTCAATCGGGCTTTTCACCACAGGGGGAGAAATACGGCAAGAAATATTGCTTGTGGGCCGGGTGGGCGACTGCCGGGTTACGGCAACGCCGGGCGTCTCGCGATCTGGATCCCCAGCCGTATGTAGCTCAAACCGCTGGTCGCCGTAAACAGCGCACACAGAAAAACCGCTATATCCCGGAGCCACAAGAAAAACTCGTTGGGGAAAGCCGCATGCACGAGCTGCATCAATACCATTATCATTTGGAAAAACGTGCTTACCTTCCCCAACGTGGAGGGACGGAATTCGCGAAGGTTGCGCAGCAGTCGAACCAGCAGCGCGCCGGTGACGATCACCAAATCGCGTCCGATCACGAGAGCGACCAGCCACAGCGGCAGCAGCCCGATTACGCCCAGTACCAAAAACAGCGTGACCAGCAGGGTCTTATCGGCAATCGGGTCGAGGATCACGCCCAGCCTCCCGCTCACGCCCAGGCGCCGGGCCGCGTAGCCATCGAACCAATCCGTCAGGCCGGCGAAAACCACCACCATAAGGGCCGCGCGAAATTGCGAATGCCACACCAGCCAAGCGACACAAGGCGAGCACAACAGGCGCGTGAGCGTGAGGAGATGCGGTAGCTGGCGCAACACCACATCTTAGATCGGGGGCCGCTCGCCGAAACGGTTGTTAGGCTACTTCGGCTCTGCTTGCGGTGCCCCGCTCCAACGTGACGATCTCATACAGCGATGGATCGGACATCAGCTTATTCACCAGCGCCACGTGCATGGCATGGCCCGCTTTTTGCGCCACGACCTGGCCAAGCAGAGGCCGTCCGATCAGCGCGAGATCCCCGATCAGATCGAGCGCCTTATGCCGGCAGCACTCGTCCGGAAAGCGCAGCCCGCCCGGATTTGCCACGTTTTCTCGCGTGAAGCAAACTGCGTTCTCCAGGGAGGCGCCGCGAATCAGGCCCATGTCACGCATTTGATCGAGCTCGTATTCGAAGCCGAACGTGCGCGCCGGTGCAATCTCACTGGCGAAGGCCTCGGGGGTGACCTCCAGCTCCAGCGCCTGTTCGCCCACCAGCGGATGATCGTAAAAATTACGGCAACGCAATTGGAAACGGTCGCACGGCAGAATGGCCACGCTCTTTCCATTTGCCTCGACGTGCACCGGAGTAACAATACGCATGTAGCGGCGCGAACGGCGCGATTCCTGCCTGCCTGCCTTTCTCAACAGCTCAACGAATGGTAAACCGCTGCCATCGAGGATAGGAACCTCCAGGTTGTCCAGTTCTATGCAGGCATTGTCGATTCCCATGCTGTAGAGCACGCTGAGCAGGTGCTCGGTGGTGGAAATGAACACGCCCTTGGGGTGCATCAAGCTGGTGGCGTAACTCACGCGTTCCACGTACTCCCAGCTCGCCGGGATTCGGATGTTGTCGAGATCGGTGCGAACAAATACGATGCCCGTGGCCGGCGGCGCGGGTGTTATGCGCACGTGAACGGGTGCGCCGTGGTGGAGACCGGTTCCTGTTACTTCAACCGGGCGACGGATCGTCGTTTCGCAGTACACGGTTAGAACAGTCCAGAATAGCAGCAGAACGATCCCGATGCCGCAATTATTTGATTCCATGAGGTTTCAGCTTTGCGGACTGTGTCATTCTTGCGACACCTAGTCCCCCGCCGCTATGAAGGTGTAGCAATTTTGCCGCAAATTCGCCTACTCCGTTCAACGAACCTGCGTAAGCTGCCTTAAATCGGAGTAGTTACAATTGAAGGCGCGTTTGTGTAGCGATCTCTCCTACACAATTGCTACTTTCGAGCCCTTGAAAATGTTCACCAAAAAAACCCTTTCATTCTTCATTGCCGCGGCGGTTGCCGTTCCGCTCCTGTTAGTTGCCGAAGAGAAGGTGGATTTATCCATCGTCAATCAAATCAGGACGCAAGCCTTCAGTGACTCCAAGGTTATGGACACGATGTTCTATCTGACAGACGTGTACGGCCCGCGTCTCACAGGGTCGCCAAACTTCAAAGCCGCCGGAGACTGGACGGTCAAGCGCCTCCGGGAATACGGTCTGCAGAACGTAAAAGAAGAGAAGTGGGGGCCCTTCGGCCGCGGCTGGCAGTGCAAGTATTTTGAAGCGCATATGGTCGAGCCGCAGTTCTCGGCGCTCGTCGGCATTCCGCTCGCGTGGACCGAAGGAACGAACGGTTCGATTACAGGCCAACCGGTGATCGCGCCCATGCGCACCGACGCCGACATGGAAAAATTCAAAGGCAAGCTGAAGGGCAAGATTGTCATGACTTCGGAGCCTCGGGAACTCACCTTTCCGACCACTGCCGAAGGTCGTCGTTATACGGATACGGAACTGACCGATTTAGCGCAAGCTCCCGAGCCCGGCCGCTCGGGTGGTCCGAATGCGGCCGCGAATCGCCCAGGACAACCTCCTCCTCAGTCGCGCGAAGAGCGCGAAAGAATCCGGAAGAAGCTGGAGCAGTTTTATAAAGATGAAGGCGCTCTGCTGGTGCTCTCGGAAAGCTACAGTGGGTCAGGCGGCACCATCTTCGCCATGTCGGGCGGCTCCCAGGATCCAAAGCGCCCGCTGGCCGTCCCTGGCGTTGCGCTGATGCCGGAACAGTACAACCGCATCGCGCGCCTGCTGCAGCACAACATTCCGGTGCAGCTCGAATTCAATATTAAGAACGATTTCTATAACGACAACCCGGATTCGTTCAATATCACTGGCGAGATTCCCGGCACCGGCCCCCACAAAGACGAGCTCGTGATGTTAGGCGGCCATTTCGATTCGTGGCACGGGGGCACCGGGGCGACCGACAATGGCGCCGGGAGCGCCGTAATGATAGAAGCCGTTCGTATTCTCGAGGCCATCCATCAACCTATGGATCGCACCGTTCGCATCGCTCTCTGGGGCGGCGAAGAAGAAGGCCTGCTCGGATCGAAGGCGTACGTCAAGGAGCACTTCGGCGATCCGGAAACCATGAAGCTCACCGGTGAGCAGGCAAAACTCTCCGGATACTTCAATTACGACAACGGCACGGGCAAAATCCGCGGCGTTTACCTGCAGGGCAACGACATGATGCGCCCCATTTTCGAGGCTTGGTTTGCACCGTTCAAAGATCTCGGCGCGACCACGATTTCCATCCGAAACACCGGCGGGACCGACCATCTCTCGTTCGATGCCGTGGGGTTGCCCGGATTCCAATTTATTCAAGATCCGATGGACTACGAGACCCGTACTCACCATTCGAATATGGACGTGTACGATCGCATTCAGCCGGGCGACTTGATGCAGGCTTCGGCAATCATTGCCTCGTTCGTGTACAACACCGCAACCCGGCCTGAAATGTTGCCTCGTAAACCGCTGCCGCCGCCGCAACCTGTTAAACGAAATGGGCAAGGTATGCAGACCGCGCAGCCGCACGACGCGCCGCCCGTCATTCCGCCGCGTCAATAAACGAAGCACGAACGTCCAGAGGGAAAATTTGATGTTTCGCAAGACGCTTGCCGCCATTGCTTTCGCCGTTTGCGTTCCTACCGCTTGGGCTGCTAAAAAGCCGGTCACTATCGATGCAGTGATGGAGAGTGGGGGAGCACGACGGGCTCGCGCCGGCAACATCGTTTGGGCTCCCAACGGAGCGCAGTTCATCGTCGACAAAGGCGGGAAACTCTCGCTCTACGATGTCCCGTCGGGCAAATCGCATGACGTCATCCTTCTGGCCAAGCTTGAGGACGCGGCTGAAAAACCCGAGCGCCCCGATGCCGTTTTCGATTGGACGAATCGGCGCGTTGGGGAGAACGATCTTCAATGGTTTGCCGACAACACGCGTTTGCTCGTAGCTGCTTCGGGCGACTTGTTCGTTGTCGATACCCGCCAGGGCGCATTCGAACAACTCACTAGAACCGCGGAAGTCGAGCGCGATCCCAAATTGTCGCCGGACAACAAATATGTGTCATTCCGGCGCGGTTCAAATCTCTACACGCTGGCGATTGCCTCGAAGGCCGTTACTCAGTTGACCAACGATGGATCCGACACTCTGCTGAACGGTGAGCTCGATTGGGTCTATCCCGAAGAGCTCGATCTCGGGACCGCGCACTGGTGGTCGCCGGACTCGCGCTACATCGCTTACATGCAGTTCGATATCGCGCGTGAGCCGGTGTTCCCGCAGGTTTCGCTCCTGAATCATCATGGCGTGCTCGAGCCGGAGCGCTTTCCGCAACCCGGCGATCCGAATGCCGAGGTCAGAATCGGCGTTGTCCCCACAACTGGCGGCGAGACGCGCTGGATGAACTTCGGAGAGCCGCGCGGAAACTTAATGGCGCGCCTGGCCTGGTTGCCGTCCAGCCGTGAAATCGCAGTCGAGAAACTGCCGCGCATTCAGAACAAGCTTGATTTGCTGGTTGCCAACATCGAAACCGGAACGTCCCGCGTCCTCCTGCATGAAGAGGATCCGCACTGGATCAACGTGAAGGGCGACCCGCAGTTTTTGGGTGACGGCAATCGTCTTCTTTGGACCAGCGAACGCACCGGTTTCCGCCACCTGTATGTCTATGGAATCGACGGAACGCTTCAAAAGCAACTAACGAGCGGCGATTGGGAGGTCGACGATGTCGCTGGTGTTGACCAGGAGCATAATCGAGTCTTCTTCACCTCCGACCAAGACAGTCCGCTCGAACGCCAGCTCTATGCGATTGGCCTCGATGGCACAGGAAAACAGCGGCTTACGACAGGCGCCGGTACCCATTCGGTTTCGCTCTCGCCCACTGCCGCCTATTACATGGACGATTACAGCGGATTGAGTGCGCCTGAGCGCCAGACCCTATGCAGAGGCGACGGCGGCGAAGTGCGCGTTTACCGCCAACCGGATCTTACAGACGCGGACGAGTACGAGATCCTTCCAACCGAAATCGTGAAGCTGAAGGCTGCCGACGGAACGCTGCTGTATGCGCGGCTGATCAAGCCCGCCGGGTTCCAGGCCGGGAATAAATATCCGGCCATCGTGATGGTCTATGGTGGACCCGGCGTTCAGCAGATTCACAACTCGTGGCAAGGCGTTTCTTGGGATCAGGTCCTTGCTCACAAAGGCTTCGTCATCTGGCAAATGGATAACCGCGGTTCCAGCGGCCGCGGCCATAAATTCGAATCGGTCATCTATCACGATCTCGGAGCTCATGAATTGGAGGATCAGAAGACCGGCATCGATCACCTGATCTCGATGGGCTTCGTCGATCCGCAGCGTCTGGGCATGTATGGCTGGAGCTATGGCGGCTACATGACTCTCTACACAGTCACGCATGCGCCTGGGCTGATCAAAGCGGCGATTGCCGGCGCCCCTGTCACCAACTGGCGCAATTACGACAGCATCTATACGGAGCGCTACATGGGGCTTCCGGCGGACGGTGAAGATTGGTACAAGAGAAGCGCTCCCACTTCAGCGGCCGGAAATCTGCAATCGAAACTGCTGATCGTTCATAACGTCGAAGACGATAACGTGCATTTCCAGAACAGCGTGCAAATGGCCGCGGCGCTCGAGAAAGCGGATAAGCAGTTTTTCATGGTGGTCTATCCGCAGAAGTCGCACGGTGTCTCGGGCCCGCTTCGCCGCCAACTCCTCGAAGAGACGACGCAGTTTTTTGAAGAGAATCTTAAGTAGCGCCGCGGGGTGAAACGGCTTTTCCAAAACCCGTACAATCTGGCATATTCCTATTACAATTCGAATATTTCCCCGCCTCGACGGTTTGCGTCGCCGTTAAGAGTCAATCAATTGCACGCGTTCGACGTATGGCGATACGCGTGCCTACCACCTCGCACAAGGGGGGATTAATCTTGTTTTCCCATTTGAAGAATGCAGCACTCTTAATTATTGCGGTTTGCCTGGTTGCGTGTTTCGCCTGGGCGCAGACTTCGGCCGAATCCGGCGCCATCACCGGTACCGTGAAAGATCAAACTGGGGCGGTTGTCCCGAACGCGAATGTCACGCTGAATACGCAATCTGGCGTGACGACCCAGAAGCGTTCCGGAAGCGACGGTAACTTTACCTTTCCGCTGCTTCCTGCCGGGACCTACTCGCTTTCTGTCGAGGCCAGTGGCTTCAGCAAAGCGCTGGTCAACAACTTGACCGTTGACGTAACGCAGATTACCCAGGCGAATGTAACTTTGCAGGTTGGTCAAACCACTTCGGAGATTGCAGTCACTGCACAGGCGACGCAGGTAAATACGTCTAACTCGACGCTCGGGAATGTGCTGCCCGGCTCGATAGTAGATGCTTTGCCGTTAGCCACACGGAACTTCACGAACCTGCTCGCGCTGAACGCGAACGCTAGTTCCACTCTGCCGAACGCCTCTATAGCCGGCCGCGGCTCCTCGACCGTTTTTGTCGACGGTCAACGGGGCACGAACAATAATCTCGTCATCAACGGCGTCGACGCGAACAATCTCGGGAATAACAACTTCGGGAGTGTGCCAATTCCGGCGCCTGACACCATTGAGGAATTCCGCGTTCAAACGAGCCTTTACGATGCCTCCGAAGGGAAGACGTCCGGCGGAAACATCAACGTGCTCACAAAAGGTGGAACCACGCAGTATCACGGCGAGGGGTTCGAATTTTTCCGCAACGAGGACATGAACGCCAACGATTGGTTCTTTAATAAGGGTGGCCTCCCTCGCGCCATTCTCCGTCAGAACCAGTTTGGAGGCGACTTCGGCGGGCCCGTTCCTAAAATGGCGCAGACTTTCTTCTTCGGCTCTTATCAAGGCACCTATCAAACCAACGGAGTTTCGGGCGCCATCAATACCGTCTTCCCCGTCCTGCCTGCGGTTCGAAGCCAAGCGAACATCGAACAGGCCTTTGGCCTTGCGCCCGGCAGTCTCGATCCCGTCGCATTGAAGCTGTTGAACACTCCGGGGCAGTACGGCGGATTTCTTATCCCTTCGGGAACGGGTGCCGCTCCTGGCCAATATGGAAATCTAAGTGTCTCTAAGCCGCTGAAATACAGCGAAGATCAATACAACCTGAACGGCGATCATAATTTCGGGGATAAAGTGCATCTCTCCTTGCGCTATTTTCACGCGAACGCCGTCACGGTTAATCCGCTGGGCGGCGAGGGTGCAGGCAGTCTAGGCAGCGGCGAAACCGACCCGATTATCGACCACACGGCTTCCGCAAACGTGACGTGGAGTATCAGCCCTCAACTGGTAAACGAAGGCCGTCTCGGTTTTACCCGCATCTATACCGCTATCGTCGCGCCCGATCCGGCCACCGTGTCACAAATCGGAATGACTCGCTATAACTCTTCGATTTTTCCGGGCATCCCGCTGTTCACGACAAACGACCTGAGCCCCGCATTTGGCGGCATCACTACCAATGACGATCAGGCAGCCTACAGCAACACAATCGATTACGCCGATACGCTCGCCTGGAGCCTGGGCAAGCACACCGTTCGCTTCGGTTTTGAGGCCCGTCAATATCAGATCAATCTCTTCAACAACTTTGCTTCACGCGGATTCTTGCTCTACAATACTTTCGCGGATATCCTGAAGGGAAACATCCTCGAAGAGTTTACTGGAACCGGCCAGACCTATCGCGATTTCAGAGCGCACGATCTGTCTGGATTTGTCCAGGATGATTGGAAAGTAACACCTCGCCTGACTCTCAACCTCGGCTTGCGTTACGATTACCTCAGTCCCTCCACCGACAAACGCGACCGGCTTGGAAATTTCGATCCCAGTCTGCTTAGTCCGGCGACATTAGCCACCGGAGGCGCAGGATTGCGCAGCGGTTTCATTCTTCCCGCCGGTGCGAATTTCGGGTCCATTACCGGCACTCCCGGCGTATCGGACTCCACGTTCAGCGTCGCCAACAACAAGAACTTCGCCCCCCGCATAGGGTTCGCTTGGGATCCGGTTGGCGACGGCAAGACAGCTATCCGCGGCGGTTACGGCATCTACTATGTCCGAATTTCCAACCAAACGCTGCTTCAACTGCTCACCGCGGCTCCTTTTTTTCAGCTTTCAGCCATCGTGAATCCCGGAACGCCGACTTCTAATCCATTTCCCGCTCTTCCGTTGCCTTCGCAGTTCCCGATCTTTCCCAACTTCCCCACTTTCTCCGGGTTTACCGCGAGCGGGTCGCCAAGCTTTACTGGCGGAAGCCTGATCGCCTTGAATCCGTTTCAGCGGAATATGCGCACTCCCTACGCCGAACAATTTAATTTTTCGATTCAGAGGCAGCTGCCCGCGAATTTCGCGCTGGAACTTGGATATGCCGGTTCTGAGGGCGTGCGGCTGCTCGATAGTCTGCAGGAGAACCAAGCTTTTCTTGCCAGCCCGCAGAATCCAATTCGTGGCTTGACGGCCGACTCTGCCAAGAACGCAAGCGCACGCGTGTCGGTAGTCGGTTTGAGTACGACAGGCTTAAACGAAGTAACTGCGGCCGGTCATTCGGCTTACCATGCCTTCGTAACTACGCTCTCTCGTCGCTTGAGCACCTCATTCATTCAGGTCTCCTATACTTACTCGAAATCGATCGACAATAACTCGGGCGCCACCACGCAAGACCTGGGCAGCTCTGGCGGCAACAACCTCGATCCGGCAGATCAACGGGGTTTATCGGACTTCGACCGTCCTCATCGCTTCGTTGCGACCTATTCGCATGCCCTGCCGGGGCCCTCGCACGGCCTCCTTCGAACCGTGCTCGGCGGATGGAATTTGGCAGGGACGACAACTCTGCAGTCATCGTTGCCGATAAATTTCCTTTGCACTTGCGGGAGCACCAACGTGGATGGAATTACCTCGACCCTCTATCCGGAGCTTCTGGGCAACATCAGCGATATTTTTGTGAGCAACAACTGGCGTAACTTCACCTCGCCCGGCACCTCGGCCTTCCAGCCCGGAATTGTCTCAGTTGTACCAACCGTCCCCCAGGGTGGCGTGCTTACGGGGCTCAACGTACTCAGTGCGCCCGGTCCTAACAACTACCCCGTTGGCGGTCCTGGTACGGGAAACGTGGCCCAGCCTTTCGGAGACATGGGCCGCAATCCCAACTTGCGAGGTCCCTTCCAGAGCTTGTGGGATATGGCGCTGATCAAAGATTTCAAAGTTTTTGAAAATGCAGGGTTCGAGCTCCGGGGCGAAGCATTCAACGTCTTCAATCACCCTATATTCAGCAGTCCGAACAGCAATGTTGGTTCGGCGCAGTTCGGACGCATCAGCAGCACGATAACCGCCCCCCGTATTTTGCAAGTTGCCGTGAAGATCACGTTCTAATCCGCGTCTTTCGCAACACCTGACAGCCAGGGCGAAAAAGCCCTGGCTTTGCTTTTTAGCGCGTTGCCCGAGCAGCGGCGAATCGCCCCTGTGCTGAAATAATATTTCCACTCCGATTTGAGCCTGTCCTCGCGACCGGTCTCGGTTCCTGAATTCTGGTTAGTATCTAATGAACAAAAAAATCCGTTCGACGACGATTCTCTGCGTGCGGCGAAACGGCAAAGTAGTTTTAGCGGGTGACGGGCAAGTCACCATGGGAAACGAAGTTCTGAAAGGAGGCGCGCGCAAGCTCCGCCGCCTCTACAACAACAAAATCATCTCCGGATTCGCGGGTTCCACTGCCGACGCTTTCGCCTTGTTTGCGCGGTTTGAGGCGAAACTCGAACAACATAGCGGGAATCTCGCGCGCAGTGTCGTGGAGCTTGCGAAAGAATGGCGGACCGATCGTATGCTGCGGCATCTGGAGGCGCTGCTGCTCGTCGCCGACACGAAAGACATGTACATCGTGAGTGGCACAGGCGATGTCATCGAGCCGGACAGCCCCATAGCCGCCATCGGCTCGGGCGGAGCGTTCGCCAAGTGTGCCGCGCTCGCACTGCTCGAAAACACTAGCCTGGGCGCCCGGGAGATCGTGGAAAAAGCCATGAAAATTGCAGGCGAGGTCTGCATTTACACAAACGAAAACATCACTTATGAGGAGCTGGCGTAATGGTCATTTATCTGCCGCAGCAATCCTCCGCCGAAGCCCCGCTGCTCGACGAGCTCACGCCGCGTGAGATCGTAGCCGAACTGGACAAACACGTCATCGGGCAGTCGGATGCGAAGCGTTCTGTCGCCATCGCCCTGCGCAATCGCGTCCGCCGCCAGAAGCTCGAGCCCGAAATGGCCGAAGAGGTCATGCCCAAGAATATTTTGATGATCGGGCCGACCGGCGTGGGCAAGACTGAGATTGCGCGCCGCCTGGCCAAACTCGCCAACTCACCTTTTCTGAAGGTCGAAGCGAGCAAATTTACCGAAGTTGGCTACGTCGGCCGCGACGTCGAGTCGATGATTCGCGACCTGGTGGATATCGCCATCGACATGGTTCGCGAAGAGCGCCTCGAGCAAGTAGCCGATCGCGCCGAACAGCAGGCCGAAGATCGCCTGCTCGAGCTGCTGATGCCGGCCCAGCCCGAATCGGCCGAAAGCGTTGAGCGTACTCGCGAAAAGTTGCGCGAAAAATTCCGTGCCGGCAAGCTTGATGACCGCACCGTCGAAGTCGACGTCAAGGAACGCGGCCCCACCTTCGAAGTCTCCACTAACGGAAACGTCGAGGAGATGGATATCAATCTCAAAGATGTTATTCCCGGTCTATTTGGTCCCCGCACCAAGAAGCGCAACATGCGGGTCTCGGAAGCCATGGAATACCTGGTCCAGGAAGAAGAGCAGAAATTAGTCGACATGGACCAGGTGACCAGGATTGCGCTCGAGCGCGTGGAACGCAACGGCATCGTTTTCCTCGATGAGATCGACAAGATTGCCGGCCGCGAAGGCGGTCACGGCCCCGATGTCAGCCGCGAGGGCGTGCAGCGCGACATCCTGCCCATCGTCGAAGGCACCACCGTCAATACTCGCCATGGCTTTGTTCGGACCGATCACATCCTGTTTGTTGCGGCGGGCGCCTTTCACGTCTCGAAACCGTCGGATCTCATTCCTGAACTGCAAGGCCGCTTCCCGATTCGAGTCGAGCTGAAGTCGCTCAACGCAGCCGACTTCATCCGCATCCTGAAGGAACCGAAATCGGCGCTCGTGAAGCAGTACACGGCCCTGCTCGAAACCGAAGGCATCAAGCTGAGCTTCACGGAAGACGCGGTAATGGAAATCGCGCGCATTGCCGCTCAGGTGAATGAGTCGGCGGAAAACATCGGTGCACGCCGTCTCCATACCATCATGGAGAAGCTGCTCGAAGATATCTCATTCGATGGCCCGGATCTTAAGAAGAAGAACATCAAGATCGATGCCGCGTATGTGCAGAAACAGCTCGCGGAAATTGTCAAGGACCAAGACCTCAGCAGGTACATTCTTTAAGTGCGCGCTGCGGCGAATACAGTTGTGTTCTCTTCCTTGTTTCTCACCGGCTGTGGATACGTCGGGCCGATCGTGCCACCGTCCCCCGAGCTTCCCAAGGCTGTAACCGATCTGGCTGTGATCGAACGCGGCGACCAGCTTGTGATCACGTTCGATACGCCGCCGCGCACCACTGACAATCTCGCCATTGAGCGTTTTTCCGAAATCGAGCTGCGCATCGGTCCCGCGCTCTCGCCTTTTGATTTCGATCGCTGGGCGGCTTCCTCCACCGCATACGAGTTACCTATTCCGCCGGCCAACGATCCCGACGATCCAAAACCGAGGCCGATATTGAAGACCATTCCCGCTTCCGCCTGGATCGGCAAGCGTGTGGACGTGTTCGTCCGTACGGCTGTCAAGAAGAGCGATCGCTACTCTCAATGGTCGAATCGGATCATACTTCAAGTGGGACCGCCGCTCCAGCCTCCTGCTGTCGAGGCGAAGGCCACCAAGCCGGGATACATGCTCACTTGGCCGGCCGAGGCCTCCGGAGCCCACTACGAAATTTTTCGGCAAGGGCCCAACGAGAAGACTCCGTTGCAGATCGGAACGGCGGATGTTCCCTTATACGTCGACAACACATCGCAGTGGGACGTTCCCTATATCTATACGGTTGTGGCGCAAAAGGATTCGGCCGAGAGCTTACCGTCAGAGCCGGTGCATATTATTCACGCCGACACATTCCCCCCGGAAATCCCGGCAAGCCTCACCGCCCTCGCAGCCCCTGACTCGGTCGAAATCTCCTGGTCTCGCAGTCCCGATGCCGATCTGAAAGGCTACTACATCTACCGCTCGGTAAACGGCGGGGCATTCGAGCGCCAGGGCGATCTGATAGGCCTTCCGACCTTCAGCGACCGCAACGTCCAGCACGGCAAGACCTACCGGTACGCTGTCAGCGCGGTCGATCGAAAAGGGAATGAAAGCGAGAAGTCCGCTGCCGCCGAAGTGACGTTCTAGCCTTTTAACAACTGCGGAAATGGAAGCGGACTTGCTATGGTAGCATCGAGCCATATGATGGCGAGGTCGTTCCGGGGAGTTCCTGCTTGGTCCGATTCCTGACGACGTGGATTGCGTCTTTCCAGGAATTTCTTTTCCTCGCCGGCCAGGCATTTTTAGACCTCTTTCGCACCCCTCATTACTACGATGATGTTTTCCTACAGATGGACGTCATCGGCTTCGGTAGCTTACCCATCGTTGTTCTCACCGGATTTTTCAGCGGCGCCATCATAGCGCTACAGATGTCGCGTGCGCTGAGCACGTATGGCGCAAGCAGCGAAGTTGGCGCAATCGTTGCTCTAACGCTGGTTCGCGAGCTCGGCCCGGTTTTGACGGCGCTTCTGGTTGCAGGCCGGAACGCATCCGGTATTGCGAGCGAGCTCGGCTCGATGAAAGTGACCGAGCAGATCGATGCCATGCGCGCGCTCGGTACCGATCCCGTTCAAAAACTGGTCACGCCGCGACTGATCGCGACGGCCGTCATGCTTCCCTGTTTGACGGTCCTTGCCGATGCGATCGGATGGTTCGGCGCATACTTAGTGGCGGTTCCGCTCCTGCATATCATTTCGGGCCAGGCGTATTGGGCTACTTCCTGGCGAGCGTTGGTTTTGAACGATCTCGCTCAAGGCCTGATCAAGCCCTTTGTGTTCGGAATGATCATTTCGCTCATCGGCTGTTTTTACGGCCTGCGCACCAGCGGAGGAACGCAAGGCGTTGGGCGGGCAACCACGCAAGCCGTGGTCGCGGCATCTATCTGGATCTTTTTCGTGACGTTCTTGGTCGACAAGATATTCGTGAATCTATAACCTCATGCCGGATGCAGCCAAATTGCTCCTGGAGATGCAGCACGTGAGCTTGCGCTACGAAGAGGCCTGGGCGCTCCACGACATTTCTTTGACTTTGAAACCCGGTGAGACGCGCATTATTTTCGGCGCGGCCGGCAGCGGGAAAACTACGTTGCTGAAAGCCATCATCGGGCTTGTTCCCGTGGACCAAGGCGACATCAAGCTGTTCGGCGAAGACGTAACCTCGCTCAAGGAGCAAGCGCTCTACTCGCTCCGCAGCCGTACTGGCATTCTGTTTCAGGAAGGCGGCCTGTTCGATTCTCTTTCTGTCGGCGAGAACGTCGAATACCCGCTAGCCAATCAACAGCCCGGCAACGGGACTCAGGCCAATCAATTGTCAGACGGTGACATCGAAAAACGAGTTCGCGAAACCTTGAGCTTCGTCGAGCTGGCGCAAACGTTTGACAAGTTCCCCAGTGAACTATCGGGCGGCATGCGCCGCCGAGTTGGAATCGCGCGTGCCATTGTCACTGAGCCGCCGCTCATTCTTTACGATTCGCCGACGGCCGGGCTCGACCCGATCACAGCCAACACAATTATGGCCGTCATCGCCAAGGAGCGCGACGTGCGGAACACTGCTTCTCTGATCGTGACGCACCGTTATCAGGACGGGGAGCTGATGGCCAATTTTCGCTACGACGCCGAACGCAAGGAGCTTGTTCCCTTGGACGAAGGGTCAGAAGATCATAAGCGCACTCGCACGAAGTTTATCGTGATGAAAGAGGGAGAAATTGTCTTTTTCGGCACGCGCAACGAGCTTGAAAGCTCGAAGGACGAATACGTACAAAGATTCATCAGACACGAAGGTTAACTATGCCTAGCAGAGAAAGAGTTGGCGCGGCGCAATTGAAAGCGGGAATTTTGGGACTTGCGGCCCTGTTCTTCATCATCCTTATCATCTTTCTCCTCACCGGAAATATGAACTGGTTCGAGAAGCAGGTTCCCTTGCACGTTTACGCCAACGATGCAGCCGGTCTGACTCCTGGGTCCCCGGTCCGCGTCAACGGCATTGGTGCTGGAAAGGTGGATAAGGTGGAGCTTTCCGGACAAACCGACCCGCAGCGCATCATCAAAATAGATTTAGTCGTTGACCAGGCCATGCTGAAGCAGATTCCGAATGATTCCATTGCTTCGATCGCGTCGGATAACCTCCTTGGAAGCACGAAATTTCTTTCTATCAGTAAAGGCAAAAGCCCGGATCCGATCCAACCCGGAGCCACCCTGAAAGCCGCCAATACACAGGAGTTTCAGCAGCTTGTGCAGCAAGGTTTCGGGGTCCTCGATTCGGCGCAGGCCATTCTTCAAAAAATAGAAGACATTGTGGGGCAAGTCGAAGTAGGGAAGGGAACCATAGGCAAGCTGCTGGTGGATGAATCGCTTTACAATAGCCTGCAAGCCACCGTCACGCAGGTGCAGTTGCTGGCGACTACATTAAATTCAAAAACCGGCACGATTGGCCACCTGATCAATGACAATGCCCTCTACGATCAGTTTCAGGGGGTAATCACGCGCGTAGACCAGATTGCGCAAAATCTGCAAGAGGGTCATGGAACAGCGGGTATCTTATTGAACGATCCGAAGATGGCCAACGATCTCAATCAGGCCATTGATCAGCTCAACACCATATTGAGCAACTTGAATCAGGGCAAAGGTACGGCGGGACAGCTGCTGGCCAGCAACAAAATCGCGAACCAGATTTCGACAACGCTCGACAAAGTCAACGTGACCATCGACAAGGTGAATTCGGGTCAAGGCACCATTGGGCAGCTTCTGGTCAATCCCGCGATGTATGACTCGGTAACCGCGAGCACGCGCGAAGTTCACGACCTGCTGAAGGATTTCCGCGCGAACCCGAAAAAATTCCTCACTATCCAGCTGAAGATTTTTTAGCTGATCGCAGTTGAAGCGCCTCATCATCAACGCCGACGATTTCGGTTTTACACGCGACGTAAATGCAGGAATCGTTCATGCGCACCAGCATGGCGTCCTTACTTCGACAACTCTGATGGCAAATGGCGCCGCTTTCGACGATGCTGTTCGCCTGGCGCGAGACACGCCTTCGCTTGATATCGGGTGCCATCTCGTGCTCGTTCAAAGGCCGTCGCTCGTGACGGGAAAGCCGTTTCCGGAAAAACTGAGCGTGCTGCTTATCGCACTCGCGAAGAAACAGCTGGATATTTACTCCGAGTTGCGCGCTCAAATACAACGGATTTTCGAAGTGGGCTTGCGGCCGACTCACTTGGATTCGCACAAGCACACGCACATTCTCCCTGCCGTTTTTCGCGTCGTCGTTCAGCTTGCAAACGAGTTCGGCATTCCTTACGTGCGCTTGCCGCTGGATGAAACGGTGCCGTTTGCGCGCATGCCTGTGAGGCTGGCGGCCCGCTATTATCGTCGACTCGCCCGCCTGAACAACGTCCGCATGACCGATCACTTTCTAGGCTTTCGATTGACCGGTTCGCTTACCGAACAGACCTTCGCCGCCGCGCTTTCGCAACTGCCTCTGGGCACAACCGAGTTCATGTGCCATCCGGGGTTTGCCGGCCCCGAGCTTCACGCCGCATCCACACGCCTGAAGGCTTCACGGATGCGTGAGCTCGAGGCGCTCACCTCGCCTCGAATTCGTGAGCTTATGGACGCCAAATCAATCCGCTTGGAAGCTTTTTGTAGAACGGATTCGGGTCCGGTACGCCGATGACGTGCCCATCGAACATTGTCATGACAACTTTGGTATCCGCGATTTTCACCGGGTCGATTGCGAAAATATCATCCGACAGCACCACAAAATCGGCGAGCTTGCCCGGTTCAATCGATCCTTTCAGCTTCTCTTCGAAACTCGCGTAAGCGGAACCCATCGTATAAGCGTGAACGGCTTCGTCGACCGTAATCTTCTGCTCAGGCACCCAGCCGTCAGGATGCTTGCCGTCGAGTGTGCGACGAGTGACCGCGGCGTAAATACCCATGATGGGACTCATCGGGGCGACGTCCCAGTCCGACCCGAACGCCAGCGTAGCTCCTGAATCGAGCAGAGAGCGAAACGCATAGGTCGTCTTCGCGCGCTCTGGCCCGATGCGTTTCTCAGCCCAGCGGCCATCGTCGATGCAGTGATAGGGCTGCATCGACGCGATCACGTGCAGCTGCGCGAAACGTGGAATGTCGCTCGCGAGCAGATGCTGCGCGTGTTCGATGCGGAAGCGGCGGTCACGTGTGCCGTGTTCTCTTTCGACCAGTTCGTACATGCCGAGAATGGTGTTGTTCGCTCGATCTCCGATGGCGTGGACGGCGATCTGCAACCCTGCCTGGTCCCCGGCTCGGATGTTTTCGAACATCTGTTTGGGATTCGCCAGTTCCGCGCTGGGAATGCCGCTGGTGTTCGAGGCGTCGAGATAAGGCTGGAACATCAACGCGGTCGTTGAACCCAGTGAGCCGTCGGCAAAACCTTTCAGCCCGCCGATGTGGAGATATTCGTTGCCGAAATCGGCAAGTAATCCGACATTCGCAAGCCGCTGCCATGACATAAGCGGCTGATGGCCGGAGATGCGCACGCGCAGCTCGCCGTTGTGAAGCATCGACTGATAAACACGAAACACGTCCGGCGAAGCGGACATGTCCTGCACGCTCGTAACCCCCTGCGCATTGGCGTAGTTCTGCGCGGCGCGAATTGCATCCCGGATTTCCGCCGCCGAAGGAGCAGGAATGACTTTCTCCACCAGACCCTGTGCGGCGTCTTTGAGAATTCCCGTGGGATTCCCATCTGCGTCGCGCACGATCACGCCCCCGGGCATATCTTTCGTGTTCCTGTCGACGCCGGCGAGCTTCAGTGCCACTGAGTTTGCCAGCGCTTCGTGCCCATCGAGGCGGCTGATGAAGACGGGCCAATTCCGGGTCACCGGATCGATCAGTTCATGCGTAGGCAGGCGCACGGGAGTCCAGTTTTCCTCGTCCCAATTGCCTCCCGTGATCCAGCGGCCGCTAGGAACGTGCCGCGTGTATTCGGCTAGCGTGTCGCGGAATTCTTCTTCACTCTTGGAGTGGCGCAGTTGCGGTCCGGTAAGGTTCGCTCCACCCGAATAGAAATGAACGTGCGCATCGTCGAAGCCGGGCAACACTCGTTTGCCTTGGAGATCGATAACGGCAGTCTCCTGCGACTTGAGGTTCAACATTTCAGAGGTAGTGCCGACCGCCACAATGCGATTGCCGCGGATGGCGACGGCCTCGGCTTCCTTCTGCGCCGGATTCACCGTCCAAAACTTCCCGTTGATAAGAAGCAAACTGAGCGCACTTTGGCCATCGAGGGAAACGACGGCCGCAGCAAGCGCTACGCACGCCGCGAGGATTATGAGCCGCATTTTGTTTAAAGCAGGGCCGCGGGGTCTTCGAAACCCACGTACTGCACTTCTTCCTCCAGATCGAAGCCGAAGCGGTCGCACACCCGTTGCTTCAGCTCTTCGATCACCACAACCAGATCTGCCGCGGTCCCAGCCCCGTCATTGTAGACCAGATTGGCATGATAGGTCGCAACCTGGATATCGCCGCGCCGCATCCCCTTCACGCCTGTTTGCTCCAGAAACCAGGCTGACGGCACTTTCCCTTCACGCACGACTTTCGGCGGAATCTCTTCTTGAACGTGCGCGGGCAAACTGGCGAAGAATAGATTCTTAAAGATGCTGCCCGCGCAGCGCATCGCCGGCGGATACTTCGCGTCGCGGATCGTCCGAATATCGGACGCGATTTTCGAGAGGGCCTCCTGGTCGCCTTCCGCAAATTGAAGATCGGCGGATAAAATCATCCACCCCTTACAATCCTTGAAGATGCTGTCGCGGTAACCGAATTTGCACTGTTCTTTGCAAACAGTGCTCACCGTTTCCCCGTTTGTGATGCCTACTTCCGTGACCAGTTCTTGAATCGAATGGCCGTAAGCACCGGCGTTGCCATAAATCGCGCCGCCCAGGTACCCCGGAATGCCGGTCAGCGTCTCCAGTCCTTTCAGGCCGTGCGCGATGCTGTAATCCACTGCCTCCTGCAGAGCCGCCCCGGATTCTACGCGCAGCACAGCGCCGTCTTGCGTGATGGACGTACCCGTGTACCGAAGCACGACACCGTCGAATCCTGTGTCCGACACCACCAGATTCGTTCCGCCACCGATCACGATGCGCCGGATCGCGAGACTTTCGAGCTCACGCAGAGCTTCCACGAATGCATCGGCGTGCGAAGTATCGCAAAGCAGTGCCGCCGGACCGCCGATCTCAAATCGTGTATAGGCAGCAAGCGGCGCGCCTTCCACAACCTTGAGATTGGGGATGGCAATAAGCCGATTTACAGCCGCCGCGGGCACGGGCATCGTTCCTGATTATAGGGTGCGCTTCGGAATCCCTTTCTCGCCGAACTACCTCAGGCCTGCTGCACGGTTTTTCCGCTGGCGAGAGCGTCCAACGCTTCGTCCGACAAGCGGCAGACGGTCCAGTCATCCAGTAGAACGGCGCCAATTTTACGATAGAAATCGATCGCGGATTGATTCCAGTCCAGTACGGCCCAATTGAGGCGTCCACAGCAGCGTTGTTTGGCGATGTTGGCCACATGGGCGAGAATCGCGGTGCCGATGCCGCGCCCCCGATACGCGGGCTCGACAAACAAATCTTCCAAATAAATACCCGCCCTCCCGAGAAACGTCGAGAAGTTTCGAAAATAGACCGCGAACCCCACCGGCTCGTCACCGGCATACGCCAAAAGCACTTCCGCGGCCGGGTTTGGCCCAAACAGCGATTCGCGTAGTATCTCTTCGCTCGCCACCGCCTCGTGCAACAGCTTCTCGTACTCTGCCAGTTTGCGAATGAAGCTCAGTATCACGGGAATGTCGCTCTTTTGAGCTGGAGAAATCCGTAAATTGGCGTGCATTGCATCAGGCATTGTTGAATTTTCGCAGTTCCGGATGGCCAATCGGGTTCCGCGCTTCGCTCGCGGCCCGAAAGCCTCGCCTTCTGATACTATCGAGGCTGCAAGGCCACTATCGCCGTATCAGAGCATGTAACAGGTGGTCCGCAACTCCAGCCGTTCCATAGCCAAAGAGGTGCAGAAGTGAAATTTTTTCTTGATACAGCCAATCTCGACGACTTGAAGAAGGGCGCTGCAATGGGCATCGTTGATGGCGTGACCACCAATCCCACCCTCATTGCAAAAGAAGGCGTACCGATCGAAGATCAGATACGCAAAATTGCCGATATCGTCGACGGCGATATCAGTGCTGAAGTCGTTTCGACGAGTTCGAAGGAAATGCTCGACGAAGGCCGCAAGCTCGCGAAGATTCACAAGAACATCGTCGTGAAGGTCCCGCTCATTCCCGAAGGCATTGTCGCCGCTTCTACATTTTCAAAAGAGGGAATCCGCACCAACGTGACGCTTTGCTTCAGCGCCGCGCAAGCTCTGATCGCCGCGAAAGCCGGCGCCTACATCGTCAGTCCCTTCATTGGCCGCGTGGATGACACCGGCTGGAACGGCATGGATCTGATTAAGGACATCCGCACCATCTACGCCAACTATGGATACAAAACGCAGATTCTCGCGGCATCTATTCGCGGTCCGCTGCACGTCGTTGACGCCGCCAAGGCTGGTGCGCACATCGCGACCATGCCGTACAAGGTGCTGCAGCAACTTTTCCAGCATCCGCTCACCGACAAGGGGCTCGAACAGTTCTTGGCGGATTACCGTAAAGCGTTCGATCTAGTCACAGCCTAAGCTTTCAGAAATCACGCGGGCCCTCCACTTACACGCGCGGAGCGCTGGCCCGTTTGAGCCGATCCTGAATGCCCGCCCATTCCGCGGTGTCGGGCGGCTTCTCGATCGCAATCCAGGTCCAACCCTCCGCATCAGCCTTGTGTAATTCGGCGTAGAGTTCAGCGGCAAAGGTCCGGGCATCGCCCGGCATTTCGAGAATGCGTCCTCTGCCCTGCGGCCGCTGAGCGGCCGGCTCCAGCACGTAAAACGGAGTCCGCGGGGAATAATGCCGCGCATTTTGTCCGGGCGATTCCTGCACCCGCGGCAATTCCGTCTCATGCTCCCATCTAACCCCGGTCGCCTCTTCCAATTCTGTTTCCGTAATCATCCCCGGGCGAAGGATCATGGGCGGGTTCCTCTTTAACGACACCACGGTGGATTCGATGCCCACGTACGCCGGCCCTCCATCGAGAATCATCTCGATCCGATCACCCAGGCTGGCGCGCACATGTTCTGAAGTCGTTGGAGAAACTTCGCTGAAGCGGTTCGCACTCGGCGCAGCGATGGGAACGCCCGAGCGGCGAATAAGCTCCAGTGCGACGGGATGCGACGGCATCCGCACGCCCACGCTGTCGAGGCCAGCGGTGACGACATCCGGAATGATCGCCGCCTTTCGGACGATCACGGTGAGCGGGCCAGGCCAAAAGCGCACCGCTAAATCGTGCGCCAGAGCGGGCCATTCCGCGGTAACGGATCGAGCCATATTCTCATCGGCGACGTGCACGATGAGCGGGCTCGCCCAGGGCCGCTGCTTGACTTCGAAGATTCGTGCCACCGCGTTTGCGTCGAGAGCATTCGCGCCTAGCCCATAGACTGTCTCGGTTGGGAACGCCACCAGTCCGCCCTGCCGGATCAGTTCGGCGGCCCGGTCAAGATGCGCCTCGCTTGACCCCACGCTTTCCCGCTTATTCAGGCAGATCTTCTTTGCTCTCGCCCGAAATCTTGCCTGTCTTGCGCCAAACCAGATAGGCGTGGACCAGCGCATCAATGTCGCCGTCTAGCACGCGATCTACATCGCCGATCGACAGCTTGGTGCGGTGATCCTTGATCAACCGGTAAGGCGCGAGCACGTAACTGCGAATCTGGCTGCCGAAATTGATCTCAAGCTTCGTATCTTCCAGCTTCTGGTCTTCCACGCGCTTCTTCTCGACTTCGTGCTCGTAAAGTTTCGCCCGTAGCTGCTTCAGCGCGCTCGCGCGATTCTTATGTTGCGAACGCTCGTTTTGACACTGCACCACAAGCCCGGTTGGCAAATGAGTGAAACGCACTGCGGATTCTGTCCGATTCACGTGCTGGCCGCCGGCGCCGCTCGCGCGAAAAACGTCAATCTTCAAATCTTCCGGCTTTATGTCGATCTTGATGTCTTCGTCGATCTGCGGATAAACGAAAACAGAAGCGAACGAAGTGTGCCGGCGCGCATTGGCATCGAACGGAGAGATGCGAACCAGGCGATGTACGCCCACTTCCGATTGCAGTTGGCCGTAAATGTTCTCGCCGTTGATCTCGAACGTTACGGACTTGATGCCGGCGCCTTCTCCCTCCAGCCGGTCCGTCACGATAGCTTCAAACTTATGCCGCTCTGCCCAGCGCAAGTACATGCGCAACAGCATTTCCGCCCAATCCTGGCTCTCCGTGCCGCCCGCGCCCGGATGGATTGTGATGATGGCATCGCGCGCGTCGTTCTCGCCCGATAGCAGCATCCCCGTTTCCAGCTGCTCCAGCTTTCCTTCGAGCGTCTTCATCTCGCGCTCGAGATCGCCGTTCACGCTCTCGCCTTCTTTCGCGAGCTCAAATAGCGTTTCGATATCCGAGGTCGCGGAGGCAACCAGGCTTGAACTTTCGATCGCTTCTTGCAGCCGCTTGCGCTGTTGCATCAGGCGCTGGCTTTTTTCCGGCTGATTCCAGAAATCGGGGTCCCCGATTTCCGCTTCGAGTAGATTCAGCTCCTGCTGCTTTTGAGGGGCGTCAAAGATAGCTCCGTACAGCTTCACCTTGCTGCCGGAGCGCAACGTACTCTCTTTCCAGTTCTTCTAGCGTCATTCATTTGTAGTTTACTGTGTGCGCCCATCGAGAAGATCTTTCCCTGTGCGGCTTAGAATCTACACATGGATGTAGCCGAGCGTAGTTCCCTCGTCGAGCAGTTGCGGGCCGGCCTCGATACCTTGCTGCAATGTGTGGACGGTGTATCCGAGACCCAGGCGAAATTTAAGCCGGGGCCGGACCAGTGGTCGATCGCGGACGTCATGGAGCACCTCGCGACAACAGAGCACGGGATGTATCGCCTGATTACTGTCTACTATGAGCCGCTCGCCGAGCCGGCGCAGCGCGGCCGCGAAGAGATGTTCGCGAATCTGGGTCGCGACAGGCGTGAAAAGATGCAGGCGCCGGAGCGCGTTCGCCCCAAAGGACGTTATGACTCCCTCGTAGGCGCACTCGATCAATTCCGCGAAAACCGGGAACGAACCATCACGTATATCGCTGCCTGTGAGGACGATTTGCGCACCCGTGCTACGCAGCACCTGCTTGGGCGGATAAGCTGCCAGGAGTGCTTGATGGTCCTGATCGCCCACCCCATCCGGCACGCCGAGCAGATCCGTGAAATCAAAGAAACTTCCGGCTATCCGGCCTGAGCGCCGCCAAAGCGGAACTCACGGTTCACATTGGCACCCGAGGCGCGTTCCAAATTGGAACACGCAGGTTTAGATTCTTTTCTCGCGCTTGTACTTTCAGCTACTTACGGCGGCCCGCTCGACGGCAGAGCGAGTGCGAAAGAAGAGGCATGACCTTCTCACTCATCCTCGTCGCAGTTCAGATCGCCGTTGCCGTGTTCGCCCTGGTTCGTCGATCTGGTGAAGGCACCCGCTTCGAAGGCGAAAAGATGAACTACCGCAGCTAGAGTGCTCTGATCCGGCGCTATCTGCGGTACAGGAAAGTGCACTGCTCGTGATGACTCTCGCCGCCATCGTTCACTGCGTAAACCTTGTAACTTCGATGGCTACTCCAGAGGGACCCGGCCGCGTGCTCACCGTCTTTGCTTAGCGCATAAAACTCGATATCGAGTTTGTCCAGCTTCGCCTTGTCATCGTTGTAATTCCTCGCGACACGTTTCAGCGCTTCCGTAACCGCTTCTTTGGGCGACATGCCGCGGCGCATGCTCTCGACAATCGTGTGCCCGCCCGCGATGCGAATGTTTTCTTCTCCCACGCCGGTCGATCCCGCCCCGCCAACATCCTGGTCGACATACAGTCCTGCGCCGATAATCGGGGAATCGCCCACCCGCCCGGGAATCTTCCACGCCAGGCCGCTGGTGGTCGTGACACCCGACATCTCGCCTTTTTCATTGAGTGCCAGGCAATTGATCGTGCCGTAGGTGGGATGATTCGCCATCTCCCACGCCCACGCAAGCGTTTTTTCATCTATGCGAGGAAACGTCTCTTTCAATTGCGTGAGCGGCGCCGCATCCGCCGACAGATTCTGGTCCATGGAAACCCAATTGTTGAAAGCCTTTGGTGAACGTAGCGATTCCTTCCACACCAGCCATGCCGTCCTCGCCTTCTCGGTCAACAAGTCCTCTCTTTGATAGCCATACGCCTCCGCAAACTTCAAAGCGCCTTCGCCCACGATCATCACGTGTGTCGTGTGATCCATCACCAGCTTGGCTATTTTTGAGGGCGTCTTGATGCCCTGAATCGCCGCAACTGCGCCGCAGCGTCGGGTCGGGCCGTGCATCACGCTCGCGTCTAGTTCAACCACGCCATCTTCGTTCGGCAGCCCGCCATACCCGACCGACGTGTCATTCGGATCCAGCTCCACAATGTTCACGCCGGCGATGACCGCGTCTAATGTATCCGCGCCACTCTTCAGCATCTCCATGGCCTTCGCGCACGCCGCCATGCCGTTGGCGCTAGAGATCACGGCCGGCTTCTTCCCGCTCCCTTGGAACGCGCGCGCCGATCCTGCCGTCGCAGCCGCTGCTGCCGATCCCAACATCCAATCACGCCGATTGATCATGATGTCTCAAGTTCTTATCACATCGGTTGCCACGTATCTAGGCTGTGCGCGCGACGTTACAATACGAGATTCGATGACCGAGCGAATCTCGCCCGCCCACGCGATTCACGGCGTTGTGAGCGTTCCTGGCGATAAATCCATATCTCATCGCTATGCAATGCTTGCGTCCATCGCCGAAGGTGACTCGCAAATCTATAACTACTCCACGGGAGCCGACTGCGAATCGACCCTTGCCTGCCTGCGCGCGTTAGCAATCGCTTGCGAGTTCACGGAAATAGAGGGCCGCCGAGTGCTTACAATTCGCGGCAAAGGTCTGCGTGGTTTGCACGCCGCCACGGATACTCTTGACGCAGGGAACTCAGGCTCCACCATCAGAATGCTGTCCGGGATCCTCGCGGCTCAGCCGTTCGCATCCAGCATTAGCGGGGACGAATCGCTTCGCAAGCGTCCAATGCGCCGCATCATTACGCCTCTTCGCGAGATGGGCGCCCGCATCGAGGCAACGGCAGAGCAATTCCCGCCATTTAATATTCACGCCGCATCTGTGCGCGCTATCGATTATCGTTTGCCGGTCGCGAGCGCCCAGGTGAAAAGCTGCATTTTGTTCGCGGGCCTTTATGCGGATGGCGAAACTGTCGTTCGGGAGCCGGTCGCGACTCGCGATCACACCGAAATCGCCTTGCGCGAGCTGGGCGCTGCCATAACCGTCGAGCCGCGCCTGATTCGGCTTCGTGGGTGTGTCCCGCTATCCGGCAAAACCTTGGTCGTTCCCGGAGATATTTCGTCGGCTGCCTTCTTTTTGATCGCTGCGCTCGTGGTTCCAGAGGCGGATTTGATCGTGACAAATGTGGGGCTGAATCCCACTCGCACTGCTCTGTTGGACGTCCTCCGCGCGATGGGCGCGCAAATCAAGCTGCTGCACATCGAGCAGGTCAATGGCGAGCTGATCGGTAACCTTCAAATTAAAACCTCCCGCATTCGTGGTGGAACAATAGAGGGTGCCACGACCGCTGCTCTCATTGACGAGATTCCCGTATTGGCAGTACTCGGCGCAGTCAGCGAGCAAGGGCTCATCGTCCGAAACGCCGGTGAGCTGCGCGTGAAAGAGAGCGACCGCATTGACGCCATCGCGCAAAATTTGCGCCGCATGAACCTCGAGGTGATCACCACGGAGGACAGTATCGAAATTCCGGGAAAACAGAAATTTCGGGCCGCGGAAATCCAGTCCCGCGGCGACCATCGCATCGCCATGGCCTTTTCCATCGCTGCGCTTGCCGCTGACGGGCCCTCCATGATTGAAGATGCCGAAGCGGCGTCCGTCTCTTTTCCCGAGTTCTACAGCACGCTTCGCGAGATCGCGCGTTAACCCGAGCCGCGTTGTATGGAAGAGTTGCTCGATTCCGATCTCACGCATGAGAGTCTTATTCACGATCTCAATAACGTTTTCGAAACCATCACCGATGCCGCGGAGCTGTTGAATGCGGACCGGCGTTGGAAACCTCTGGCTGCGACCCTTCGCCGCAGCGTCACTCGCGGCAAGCGCCTGTTGGGCGCCATTCCAGACAGTACCCCGTCTCTAGCGGAGATTGTCGATGATGCCATCCAATCCGTCACCGACTATTGCATCGCCGGACGTAAGCCGCGCATGAGATTTGTGCGCCAGATTCCGCCGGAACTCCGTCTGCCCGGCTCCGCCAAAGATTGGGAACGCGTGTTCGCGAATCTTTTCCTCAATGCCGCTCAGATCATGCACAAGCCCGGCCGCATTGACATCTCGGCGCAGCAGAGAGACGGAACTCTAACGATAACTGTCTCCGATAACGGGCCCGGCATTCCGATCGACATCCTACCCCGCATGTTTCGCCCGAATGTGTCCACCAAGACGAGTAGCGCCCGCCGCTCCGGCCTCGGTCTTCACATCGTGGCTTCCATTGTTAAAAAATATTCAGGCCGGGTGCTCGCGGCCAATAGCGAACCCGCTAGCGGTGCTGTGTTCACCATTTTGCTGCCCGTTAGCTGATCCTGCAGCGAAAACCTGTTGCGTGTTCGTTTCGTCCGACATCTAAACAGATAAGAAGAGTGTCCGTCTCAAGCAACAACCTATTTAGAAAAATCTTTCGGGATGAATTATCTCTGCATTCACTGTCATTTCTATCAACCGCCTCGCGAAAATCCATGGCTCGAAGAAATTGAGCTTCAAGACTCTGCGTATCCCTATCACGATTGGAACGAGCGCATCACCGCCGAGTGTTACGCTCCCAATCTTGCGGCACGCATCCTCGACGACGTCAAGCGCATCACGCGCATCATCAACAACTACTCACGCATAAGCTTCAACTTCGGCCCCACGCTCTTGTCGTGGGCCGCCGAGCATGCGCCTGACACTTACAAAGGCATCTTGGAAGCCGACCGGCAGAGCCAGAAGCTCTTTTCCGGGCATGGCTCTGCCATGGCGCAAGCCTACAACCACATGATCATGCCGCTCGCCAATAGCCGCGACAAGAAGACCCAGATCCGCTGGGGCTTTGAAGATTTTGTGAGCCGTTTCGGACGCCTTCCCGAAGGCATGTGGTTGCCGGAAACAGCGGTCGATCTGGAAACGCTCGATCTGATGGCCCAAGCTGGACTCAGCTTCGCCCTTCTCGCTCCGCATCAGGCCAAAGCCGTCCGCCCCATCGCCGGCGGCGCATGGCACGATGTCGGCGGTTCGAAAATAGATCCGACGCGCGCTTACCTTCTCAAAACGCCCAGCGGAAAAAACATTAATCTGTTCTTCTACGACGGGCCAATCTCGCAAGCGGTCGCTTTCGAGAAGTTGCTCAACGATGGCGAAAAGCTTGCTAAGCGATTGGTCGGCGCTTTCTCCGATTCGCGAACTTGGCCGCAACTCGCTCATATCGCGACCGACGGCGAGACTTACGGCCATCATCACAAGCACGGCGAAATGGCGCTCGCCTATGCGCTCGATTACATCGAATCGAAAAAGTCGTACAAAATCACCAACTACGGTGAATTCCTCGAAAAAAATCCCCCTGCCGATGAAGTGCAGATCTACGAAAATACCTCCTGGAGCTGTGTGCACGGGGTTGAGCGCTGGCGCAGCAACTGCGGCTGCAATTCAGGTCGGCCGGGCTGGAACCAGGAGTGGCGCAAGCCCCTTCGCGATGCGCTCGATTGGCTCCGCGACACCATTAATCCGCGCTTTGAGGCGCTCGCGTCCACGCTCTTGCGAGATCCTTGGGCCGCCCGCGACGGCTACATCCAGGTGATGCTGAATCGCTCGCCTGACGTAAGGCGGCGTTTTGGCGAGGAACACTTCATCCGTGAACTCGAGCCCGCCGAACAGGTGCTGGTCTGGAAGCTGATGGAGCTTCAACGCCACGCCATGCTTATGTACACCAGTTGCGGCTGGTTCTTCGATGAGCTCTCCGGCATTGAAACCGTTCAGGTCATTCAATACGCGGGGCGCGTCGTTCAACTCGCCGAGGACCTCTTCGGAGATTCCATCGAGCAACAGTTCCTCGAAAAACTTTCCGCCGCAAAAAGCAATCTCGCGGATTACGGCGATGCCGCCAACATTTACAGAAAATATGTGAAGCCCTCGATGGTGGATCTCGAGAAGGTCGGAGCGCATTATTCCATCAGTTCGCTGTTTGCTCCCTACGGCGAGCGCACCGACATCTTCTCTTACGCAGTCAAGCGGCTCGATTACCATACCGGCGACGCCGGGAAATTGCGAATGGCGTTCGGTCAAGCGCGCTTCACTTCGCAGGTCACGCAGGAATCGGAAGTCCTTACCTTCTGGGTGGTCCATTTCGGCGATCATAACGTCGCCGGAGGAGTGCAGAAGGCCGATGGGTCGGCCGCCTATAACGACATGTTGGAATCACTCAGCGAATCGTTTGCGCGCGTTGACATTCCGGAAGTCGTCCGTCTCCTCGACAAACGTTTTGGAGAGAAAACTTACTCCCTCCGGTCGTTATTCCGCGATGAGCAGCGCAGAATCGTTAAAAGCATTCTGTCCTCGACCGTAGCCGAAGCGGAAGCCGCTTACCTGCAGCTCTACGAACATCACGCCGCGCTCATGCGTTTCATCACAAGCCTCGGAACGCCGATGCCTCGCGAGTTTGCGGCGGCCGTCGAATACGCTATCAACAGCCTGTTGCGGCGCGCCTGTTCAGCTGAAGAGTTGGACGCCGAACGGATCAAGAATCTCTCGCGAGAGGCTCACTCGAGCAATGTCAGCCTGGATAACACCACGCTGGAATTTCTGTTGCGGCGCAAGGTGGAAACCCTCGCCCAACGCTTTGCCGCCGATCCTTCCAACATCGACAAGCTCAACGATCTTCGGAACGCGCTGCGCATCGTCAAACAGATGCCCTTCGTCGTCAACTTGTGGTCTGCGCAGAATCACGTTTATGCCATCCAGAACGGTCTATACCAGCGCATGCGCAAAAAGGCACAACGCGGTGACATCAAGGCTCAAATTTGGGTGGATAGCTACCTGAACTTATGTGAGCTGCTCACGATTTTCGTGCTGTGAGCCGAGGTGCTTAGCTCCGGGTCAGAATCCTGCTGATGTCGTTGTAAATCACGAACACGACAATCATCATCAGGAACACGAACCCGAGCTTGAAGACGGTCTCTTTCACCTGCAGCTGACTTCGCGCTGCAGCAGCATTTCAATGACCAGCAGCAGAAGCGTGCCGCCATCCAGAATCGGAATAGGCAGGAGATTGAAAATCGCGAGGTTCAAGCTTAAAACCGCCATCAAACTGAGATAGCTGAAAACGCCCTTCTTGCGCGGCCTCGCTCGACATGTGCGCGATCTGAATCGGGCCTGCGAGCGTGGATTTCGGCGAAACCCGCCGTTCCACAATGCTCCCCAAAAGTTGAAAAATCAGCAGCGCGTTCTGCTTGTTGAAGCGCGCCGATTCGACGAGTGCCGGCCCAATTCCCAGTTTCACGAATTGAACGGGCAACTTGAAACTAATACCGATATGCCACGGCATCTTAGCGTCGGGACCGGGCGTAGGCGTTACGGTCAGCTTCTGCATCTGTCCCGCGCGCATCACCGTGAGGGCGACCGGCTTGCCTCCCGAGTGAAAAACCACCTGCTGAACCGTGCTGATGGAAGCGACAGATTGGCCGTTGACCGTGACAAAAGAGTCGCCGGAGTGCAAGCCCGCTGCTTCCGCGGGTGAGCCTTTCGTCACTTCTCCAACTTGCACGCCGCCTCTCCACCCTGCGACGCCGATCCCTTCTTTGGGATCCATCTGCGGCTTTAACGCTCACATTTGAGCTTCTGGCCTTTACGGTCCACGACCACGGCATCGCATGGTTGGCGTTCAACGCCGTCTCCATCAGGACGTCAGGCCAATTTGGATTCTTGTGGCCCGCGAAAGCGACAATCTTGTCGCCCGGCTGAAGCCCCGCCTGGGCGGCGGGCGAATTCGGGTGATACTGCTGATCACCGCTCGCGCTGGTCTCCACCTCGGTTTGAAAGCCGTGCATGTAGAGGCCGGTAACAATCGCCACGGCCAGCAATGACGTTCATCAGCGGGCCGGCCACAATGACGATCGCGCGCTGCCATCGCGCCTTCGCTTGGAAAGACCGTGGATCGGCGGCCGCTTCGTCCCCCGGCTGCTCGCCCAGCATTCGGACATAGCCGCCTAACGGAATCGCGGAAACGCGAAAATCCGTATCGCCCCGCTTGAACCCGAACAGCCGCGAACCGAAGCCGATGCTGAACGTCTCTACTCTGACGCCGACCGAAAGAGCCGCCCAAAAATGTCCCAGCTCATGAACCAGGATCATGATCCCCAGCAGGATCACGACCCAAAAAACCGCCTGTAAAAAGCCCACGCTCTATTTGCCTTCCCGGTCTCGAGACCCTGCTACTCATTCGACGCGCCGAGCGGCGCTTCGATTCCCCGTTGAGTTTCCCCGTACGATTAGCGTTATGCTTCGCTTGCCGCGGCGCTGGCCCAGCGGGATTCGGCCACCACCTGCCTGGCCGTCTCACGCGAAGCTAGATCGATAGCAATCACTTCTTCTATTGTCGCCGCTTCCCGGCTCGCTTGTCGCGCCAGGGTTTCCTCCACGGTCTCCGCAATCGCCGGAAACGGTATCCGGCCCTCGAGAAAAGCCTCCACCGCAACCTCGTCCGCTGCATTCAACGTGCAGGTGGCCGATCCGCCCTGCTCCTGCGCCGCGTAGGCCAGCCTCAAAAGCGGGAACTTGTCCAGTCCGGCGCCGAGAAGTGCCAAGTGCGCGGTTGCGTCCAGTCGAGCCTCGGAACCGGCGCCGGGCTCGCGCTCCGGATAAGTCATGGCGTATTGTATCGGCATCCTCATATCGGTCGCGGAGACTTGCGCGATGACACTGCCGTCGTTGTACTCGACCATCGCGTGAATAGAGGATTGGGGATGAACTACCACTTCCACCTGAGCAGGCGTTAAGTCGAACAGCCAGCACGCCTCAATCACCTCAAACCCTTTGTTCATCATGGTGGCGGAATCGATCGTGATGCGCCGCCCCATCTTCCAGGTGGGATGATTCAGTGCCTGCTTCGGGCGTCACCTTCCACAAAGCACTCTTCGGCGTGTCACGGAACGGTCCGCCGGACGCCGTGAACAGCAGCCGGGTGACTTCCGACGCGCTGCCGGCCCGGAAACACTGGTGCGCGCCGTTATGTTCGCTATCCACGGGAATCAGCTCCGCTCCGCTCTCCCGAACTGCCTTCATCACCAGGCTTCCGCTTGCGACCAAAACTTCTTTATTCGCCAGACCGATGCGCTTCTTCGCGCGAATTGCTTCGTAAGTCGCCTGTAGGCCCGCTACACCGACAATCGCAGACATCACAAAACCAACCTCCGCGAGCAGTTGCGGCCTGCGACTCGGGCCTGCGGACCGGCAGCCAATTCGGGCCAAGCGCGGGCGCGCCAACGGCAAATCCGCAGGCGCGTTCGGAGCGCATTTAGGGTCGCTTCATCGGCCACGACCGCGACTTTCGGGCGGAATTCCAGAATTTGGGAGCAAAGAACATCCAGATTCTTGCCGGCCACTAATGCAAACACCTGATATTTGCCGCTCTGCTGCCGTACGACATCCAGCGTGTTCACGCCAATGGAACCTGTTGATCCTAGTACAGTTATATTCATGAAGACGCCTCTATCTCAGCACGCTCTGGAACGGAAATACGCCGGCATGCTAATAGGAAAAATTTCGTTTTCCGTAGAGAAAACTCTTGCGTTCCATAAAATCATATCCTATTATTGGAAGTAAGCCAGGGAGGCAACTCCCACCAAAGCGAGACTAACCTCAATAGAAAGACCCCTGAAGCAACAACCTCCCTGGCGCCCGCAAGGGTTTCGTCTCGCAGCTTCAGAAAATCGCAGCCACAAAACTTCCCAGTAAATCAAATTTTCTTGTTCGCGGTGCGACGTACGGCTCCGGCGTTACACTCTAGGGCGGAGGCGCACTCTCCTGCCCGACATCAAACACCCCACTCAGCTGCGGCCCGAAACGGACGTTCTTACCCGCGGCTTCGATCCCTCGCTATCGGTGGGATCTGCCCGGCCTGCGGTCTTCCGAAGTTCCACCTATGTCTTCTCCAGCCCGGAGGCGGCCGAGCGCGCCTTCGATATCATGGGCGGCCGAGCCCAGCGCAGGGCGGAGGAAAGCGTGGATTTGGTCTATTCGCGCTTCAACCACCCGAATGCTCAAATCCTCGAAGACCAGATTCTGCCACTCGAACCCGGGGCGGTAGCGGCGGCGGTTTTCAATTCCGGTATGGCCGCCATCATGACCGCGCTGCTCGCGGTTCTCCAGCCGGGTGACAGCATCCTCTATACCGTGCCCATTTACGGGGGCACCCAAACCTTAATACAGGCTTTTCTCCAGCCGTTCGGCATCGAGGGTGTACCGGTCGTAGCCGGGCACACCGGCGAAATCGATGAAGCGATTCGAACTACCAAGAGGCTGAAGGTCGTACTGATCGAAACCCCTGCCAATCCGACCATCGTCATGACGGACATTAAGCGCGCCTGCGATGCGGTTGCGGCTTTGCCGCCAGGCTCGAGCAATGGCCACGCGGCGCCGGCACGACCGCTTGTGATGATCGACAATACCTTTCTCGGGCCGGCCTTTCAGCACCCGCTGGCTCTCGGCGCGGACGTGTCGCTTTACTCGGCGACGAAATACCTGGGCGGCTACAGCGACATCATCGGCGGCGTGGCACTCACAAAGGACGCCGCATTGATGACGAAGATCCGCTCCAAGCGCAGTCTCTTCGGCAACATTCTGCAGCCCGACGAGTGCTGGATTCTCGACACCCGGCTGCCCACCGTGACACTGCGCATGAACCGCCAAAGTAAGAACGCCCAGCGCATCGCTGAAAAGCTCTCCGAACATCCCAATATCAAGAAGGTTTACTACCCAACCCTGTTCGACGACACCGAACAGAGGCGCATTTATAGCGAGCAATGCGATTATCCCGGAGGTCTCGTATCCATCGATCTGCAGGGCGGCAAGAAAGCGGCTTTCGATTTTCTGCGCCACCTTAAGCTCGCCCGTAACGCGGTTTCGCTCGGCGGTGTCGAAACGCTCGCGTGTCATCCCCGCAGCACGACGCATTCCGCGTGGAGCGCCGGCGACCTCGATGAAGCGGGAGTCGGCGAAGGCCTCGTCCGCATCTCGCTCGGCATCGAAAACTGGCGCGACCTGCTGGTCGATTGCGAGCAGGCGCTCGACCAGATCTAACTCAATCAGGTCTAGCCTTACTTAAAAAAAACGCGCCACGTTGTCACGACAAAGGCGTGCGTCACCATCGGCGCACGGACACTTCCCGTCCGCAGATACGCCACGCCGCATGCGATTCCCAGAACCGCCGCGACCAGAGCACGGCGCCAATCCGGAAAATGGTGAAACCACAGGTGAACGGCGCCGAAGAGCACCGCTGAGATGCCGACGGCAAGCACGGGCGAACGCCGGCGGTTGAGCAGCGCTCGCTCGATCACGCCCCGAAAAAACAACTCTTCTCCGAAAGCCACCACCCACAACATGCCGAAGAACGTCCCAATCGCCACGCCGGCCAGTCGCCACCATTCGCCTTGCAGGGGCGCAAAACGAAACATCGTGCAGCCCCATTGCCAATGCAACCAGGGGAACCACGAACAAGAAATAATACAGAACCCCGGTCTTCCATTCATTGCGACGCGGCCAAAAACTGAACGGGCCGGGATCCCACTCCCTTAAGACCAACAGGGCTGCGATTCCCACTCTGATCCACATCAAGTGACCGAGCACGTCGACCCGCGTGTGCTCGTCCGGCGAGCGATAGATGCGCGGAAAGACTCGCAAAAGGATAGGAGCCGCGCGCGACGATCAGAAATCCGGCATCGTAGGCAAAACGCCTCGGCAGAATCGCATACCAAAACCCAAACACCGCCGCAAGAACGGCAAGTAACTGAAACGCGTTGCGCTGAAATGTGCCCGCCGAAAGCTGAAGATCAAGTACGGCAGCAGCGCACTGATCCATAGAATGGCCGGCTTGCGCCCGGCGCGAATCGAGTCGCGGCTAAACCACGCGCGTGGTCTCTTCGAACCCGGATGCCAGATAAAAAACAGCTTCCACCAGGAAGGCGGGAAGCGCCGCGGTCATGATCCAATGGGACTGGGGATGTTGCTTCGCAGTAGACCAGCGCTGCCACGAGCAGCGCGATCCACGAGCACAGTAACGCTATGAAAAACGGACGCATCGTCCGAAACATCGCCCTCATCGTAGCATCGGGATTCGTCTTTCCCGGTGTCGCGGGTGCGCGCCGCTGACCCGCCCGCCGGGCCTTCTTAAGAAGATTGCCGAGCGCGAGACCGAAAACGCCCGCGCGCGCGAGAACTACACCTACCGGCAGTCCGTCACGATTCAGGAGTTCAACGATCACGGCGCCGTCACGGGCGAGTATCACGAGGTGCGCGACGTCACTTTTTCGCCCAATCGCGTCCGCTACGAACAGGTGGTCGAGCGCGCGCGAAATACCCTGACGCGCATCAAATTGACGCCCGAAGATTTCGCCGACATCCGCAACATAGATCCGTTTTTGCTCACCACGCGACAAAGTTCTCTCTACGAAGGGCAATACAAAGGCGAGGAGACAATCGACGGCGTGCAATGCTTCGTCGAATACGTCCGCCCGCGGCAGATTCTTTCGACTCAGCGGTTCTTCGAAGGAACGCTGTGGGTCAGAGAATCCGATCTGGCCGTGATTCGCAGCGAAGGGCAAGCCGTTCCGCAAATCGAAACGCTGCGCGAGCAGAACTTGTTCCCGCATTTCACCACGATCCGCGCGAGAAGTCGATGGCAAATGGTTGTTTCCCGATGGAGACCTACGCCGACGACACGCTGTTCTTTCGCGATTGGCCGCAGCGCATCCGCATCGTCATCCGCTATATGAATTACAAGCGATTCGGCGCGGAATCGACGCTGACGTTCGGCGACCAAGCCACCGCCGGAGCAAGCCGCAACCTCCCGTTAAGAAGTAGCTTGCGATTTCGCTTCCAGCGCCGCGAAATCTTCCGGCGTGTCGATATCCATGGCAGCTTCCGGCAGAGCGGAAACGGCGTCACCTCGATCCCCGAATCGCGCAAGAATGCCGGCGCTCCGGCATCGGGCTGCAAGCGATGCAAGACGCGGAAACAAGTCGCGCTTGAACAGCGCCGGTACGCCCAGCGTGCCGCTATACTCGGCCGCAACGACTGGAGCGTTCTCCGGTGTGCAGCAGTCTGCGCATCGCCGCAAGGTGATCGGCCGTGACCAGCGGCTGATCGGCCAGCAGAATCGCGACTGCGGCCGAATCCGCGCCCGCTGTCTGCAGGCTGCCGCATGCCCGCCGCGATCGAGGAACCCATCCCGAGCTGCCATGCATCGTTTTCGGACAATCTCGACCCGCTGTGCCGCAATCGAGGCCCGCACCGCTTCCGCTTCGGCTCCGACCACCACGATGACCGGCTGAAGCCGGCTTCCATCGCCTGCTGAATCGCATGCTCCACAAGCGTTCGCCCGCCGTAGGGCAGCAACTGCTTCAGCGTGCCCATGCGCGTGCGCCGCTCCGGCGGCCAGCACGATCGCCGCAACCGGCAGGCAAGGCCGGCTTGCTCAAACTTTTTCGCTCTTGACGAGCTGCAATTTCGAGGACGTCGGGCGGCTCCCCTGCACCACCGTCATGGCCTCCAGCTTCGCCAATTCGCGCTTCGCGATCTGCGCCCAGGTGCTGCGTGCTGTCCAGCTTCAGATACGCTCTCCAGTGCCGCATCGCGCTCAGAATATCGCGCAATCCCTGATACAGCAGCGCGAGATTGTAATGCGCATCCGCGTAATTGGGATGAAGTTTCAGCGCTTCGTGATAATGATGCAGCGCGTTCGCGGATCGTCCTGCTCATCGTAAAGATTTCCCAAATTGAAGTGCGCCAGCGCGTAGTTCGGGATCGATCTCCAGCGCCTTTTTGTACTGCGCTTCCGCATCCGCCCAAGCATGCCCGTTGAAAAACACGGTTCCCAGATTCACCAGCGCGCCGGCCGAATGCGGATCGAGTTCGGCTGCCTTCTGATAGGCCTCGATGATCTGTTCGAGGGCGCGCCGCGTCTGCTCCAGTTCCAAGCCGCGCTCGAACCAGTGGTCCGCCTCAATCTTGTTCCGCAGCTTCTCCGCAATCGCGCCGCCGCTCTTCTGCGACGCCGGCAGTTGCAGCAGCTTGTGGATCTCGTCTTCGGCGAAATCGAACAGAAGTTGGCCCGAAAGCGGGTCCATCTTCTGCTTGCCGATCTTGACCTGCACGCGCCGGCCGTCCTTATAGACCTGAACGTCTTCCGGATCGGGATGATCCTTCAGCCGCTCGCGAACCGCTTGGAGCGCCTGCCTGATCAGCCCGCGGGTGGGCGTTTTCGCTGCGCAGCCGGATGATCTTCTTCAGGATGAGCAGATCGGAAAAGCGATATTGCGCGAGTTCCGGGATCAGCTGCTGGCGTTCCCAGCTCCTGAGCTGCCGGTTCTCGATTTTGAGCAGCCGACAGACTTCCTTGCGGGTGTAAGATCCACCCGTTTCGCGCTCCAAAGCGGGCGGCGGATGTTGCGAGTGGTCTCGCAGCACAGGTAGATGATAGCACCGAAGCGCTACCATTCAACAGCCGAAAACTGCCGTTCAACTTGTTACTATCCTCTTACAATCCAATCGGTTGACACCTCTGCGAGGCATCTCATACTAAAATGGTCGTATATCCATATGGGCCGCAAAAAGAGGCCCGCTCGCGTGACCTCGACTCCAGCTCCCCGGACACTCGCCGATCTTCCCACCGGACAGCGGTGCATCCTGGACCGGCTGGATCTGCCGGAGGATATCGCCCGCCGGCTCATGGAGCTAGGTTTCCTGCCGGGCAACGAAATTGTTCCCGGTAAGCGGGCGCCCGGCGGGGCCCGCGCGTGTTTCGCGTGGATGGCTCCGAAGTGGCGCTGCGGCGACGATACGGCGGCCCGGCTTTACATCCGCCGCGATCCGGAATCGGATCTCGTCGTGCTTTCATGAGTAGCTGCCACGGAGACACGCCGCGGGCGGGTCTCCTGCCCAACCCGTCGATCCTGCCACCGCGGCCCGCTCAACGACCGCCCCATCATCGTGGCCATTGTCGGTCCGCCGAATTCGGGAAAATCGACTCTTTTCAACCGCCTGACCGGCCTTCGCCAGAAGGTCGCCAATTTCCCCGGCGTCACGGTCGAGCATCGCATGGGCAAGGCCAAGCTGAAGGATCCGCACGAGGTCTTCCTGGTCGATCTTCCCGGCGTCTACAGCCTGCATCCGCGCGCCGAAGACGAGCAGGTCACGCACGATGTCCTCAAAGGCGAGCGGCCGGATTTCCCCAAGCCCGACGCCGTCATTCTGATTCTGGATGCGACGAATCTGGGCCGGCATCTGGTGCTCGCCGCTCCCATCCTGAGCCTCGGCCTGCCCACTTTGATCCTGCTGAACATGGCGGACGATCTGGCGGTTCGCGGCGGCAAGGTGGACGTCGCGGCGCTCGCGGCGGAACTGAACTGCCCGGTTGCTCTGATCAGCGCCACCAAAGGCACCGGCATCGATCGAATCCAGCAATTCCTGCTGGGCACCGCCGTCCGGCTGAATGCGCCGCCGCCAAGATCGAGCTTCCGGTTCTGCAGGATGTTCCGAAATGCCGGCAATGGGCGGCGAAACTCGGCGTGCGCGCCTCTTACCAAGCGCCGGCGCCTCCGCTCTGGACGCGGCGCCTGGACGCCGTTTTCCTGCACCCGGTCGCCGGGCCGCTGATTTTCCTGGCCATCGTGATCGCGGTCTTCCAAAGCATTTTTTCCTGGGCGCAGCCGCTGATGAACGGCCTGCAGCAGGCGGTGCTCTGGTCCGGACGCTGGATGCAGAGCGTTCTGCCCGATACGCCCTGGCGCTCGCTGCTGATCGATGGCGTCTGGAGCGGCGTCGGGTCCGTGATCGTCTTTCTGCCGCAGATTCTGCTGCTGTTCCTGTTTATCGGGATTCTGGAGGATTCCGGCTATCTGGCGCGCGCGGCTCTCATCGCCGACCGCACCATGGCGAAGATCGGCCTGCAGGGAAAATCGTTCATCCCGCTGCTCTCCGCCTACGCCTGCGCGGTTCCCGCCATCATGGCGACGCGCGTGATTGAGAACAAGCGCGATCGCACGGCGACCATCATGATCGCGCCGCTGATGACATGCTCGGCGCGGTTGCCGGTTTACACGCTGGTGATCGCGGCGTTCGTTCCGAACATCCCTATCATCAAGGGCTTTCTTTCGTTGCCTGCCGCGACCATGCTGGGCCTGTACGTCTTGGGTTTCTCGCGGCGGTGTCGATCGCGCGCTGCTGAAATCGACCGTGCTGAAGAGCGGGCGCTCCTCGTTCATGCTGGAAATGCCGCCCTATCGCTGGCCTACCTGGCAATCGCTGAGCTTGCGCCTGATCGATCGCGGCAAGGTCTTTCTGCGCCGCGCCGGAACGGTCATTCTTCTGGTCGCGGTCGTTCTTTGGGTGTTGCGCATCTTCCGTTGCACGACGGAAACACTCCGCCGCTCGAGCACAGCTATGCCGGCATGGTCGGCAAAGCCATCGAACCCGCCATCAAACCGCTGGGCTTCAACTGGAAGATCGGCATCGGCCTCATTACTTCGCTTGCCGCGCGCGAAGTGATCGTTGGCACCCTGGGGACCATTTACGGCATCGAAGGAGATGAGCAATCGAAAGGTCTGCAGCAGGCCGTGCACCAGGATCTGAGTGCCGCCGGCGCCGTAGCGCTGCTGATTTTCTTCGCTTTCGCCATGCAGTGCTTCTCGACGCTCGCGGTTGTCAAGCGTGAGACGGGCGGCTGGAAATGGCCTATTTTCCAGTTCTCCTACATGCTTGCGTTAGCATACTGTGGTTCGTGGGTGGCGTTCCACATCACGAACTATTTGCTTGGATGAGCAATTAAGCATCGCGACTCTTCGTATAACGAGCGAGTCATCGCGAATTACTTCGGATGAGCGAATTATTGAACGTAGTGATTCTCGGCTCGGGTTGCGCCGGGAACACGGCAGCCATCTACACCGCGCAGAGCCAACCTGCAGCCGCTGGTGTTTTGAGGGCCACGAACCGGGCGGCCAGCTTTCCATCACCACGGAGGTCGAGAACTTTCCCGGTTTTCCGGAAGGGATCAGGGCCCTGCGCTGATCGAGAACATGAAGCAGCAGGCGCAGCGTTTCGGCGCCGATTTACCAGCACGGCCGCGTGACGCACGCCGATCTTGTCGCAGCGCCCTTTCAGGCTGGAATTGGAACACGGCGAAAAGATCATGACCCGCACGCTGATCATCGCGACCGGCGCGTCGGCGCGCTGGCTGAATCTTCCCAATGAGCAGAAGCTCATCGGGCACGGCGTCAGCTCCTGCGCGACCTGCGATGGCTTCTTCTTCCGCGGCAAGAAGATCATGGTGATCGGCGGCGGCGATTCCGCCATGGAAGAAGCGAACTTTCTCAGCCGCTTCGGCAGCGAAGTGGCGCGTCGTTCATCGCAGCGAGACTTTCCGCGCTTCGAAGATCATGCTCGACCGCGCGCAGAAGAATCCCAAGATCCAATTCCTGACGAACACGGTTGTCGAGGACATATACGACGTCGGAAAAGGGCCACGTGACCGGCGTCAAGCTGCGCAACGTGAAGACGCAGCGAAAGTTATGATCGCGAAGTGGACGGCTTCTTCGTCGCCATCGGCCATATCCCGAACACCAAGCCTTTCGCCGGTCAACTCGATCTGGATGCGGACGGCTACATCGTCTCGCATGGCGGCGCGCGCACGAACATCGCAGGCGTGTTCCACGCCGGCGACGTGCAGGATCGCACCTACCGGCAAGCGATAACCGCATCCGGCGCAGGCTGCATGGCCGCCATCGAAGCCGAGCGTTTCCTCGAAGCCGAAGGCCACTGACGAATCTGGGCATGTCCTAAATGTGCACCTTTAGGATGCCACCCAAATCTGCATCGCACCGAGCTCCCCTGTTAGCATGAGGACGTGGTGAAGCTCGCGGAGGCCATCAAAGCATTGCGATACGTGAAGTGAGCCATGCCCGAAGTTGCGCAGCACGTGGTTCCCGAAGTCGTGCGGCCTGCGCGCATGATTTGGAACCAGGCGATTGGCGGTATTTTTCTGCTGTTCGCGGTATCTTTCGTCAGTTATGCAGTCATGCAGCACCGAAATCCCGCAGCCATGTTCGGCGGCATATTTCTCGGTCTCGTAATGGCCTTTTTCTGTCTGACGTCCTTTCTTAAAGCGCGGCAAATCTCTCGCCGGTAAGGCCGCTCGTGTCGACACCCGAGCAGCCCGGCCAATTTCCTTTCACTCGCGGCATTTATGCGGACATGTACCGGCGCACGGCTGTGGACCATGCGCCAGTATGCCGGCTTCGGCACGGCGGAAGAGAGCAACAGGCGCTACAAGTTTCTGCTTTCGCAAGGCATCACCGGCCTCTCGGTCGCGTTCGATCTGCCGACGCAAATGGGCATGGATTCCGATCATCCGCTCGCGGCGGGCGAGGTCGGACGTGTCGGCGTCGCGATCGATTCGCTCGCGGACATGCAGGTGCTCTTCGACGGCATCCGGCTCGAAGAAGTCAGCACCTCGATGACGATCAACTCGACCGCCGCCATTTTGCTGTGCCTTTACGTGCTGGTCGCCGAGCGCCAGGGTGCCGACCGCAAGAAGCTTTCCGGAACCATTCAGAACGACATTTTGAAGGAGTACATCGCGCGCGGCACGTACATTTATCCGCCGCGCCCGGCGATGCGCATCATCACCGATCTGTTCGCCTGGGCGGGCGAAGAGGTGCCCGAGTGGAACACCATCTCGATCAGCGGATATCACATCCGCGAAGCAGGTTCGACCGCGATTCAGGAAGTGGCGTTCACACTCGCGAACGCGATTGCGTACATCGAAGCGGCGATCGCGGCCGGGCTGGACGTCGATACTTTTGCGCCGCGGCTGAGTTTCTTTTTTAACGCGCATAACAACTTCCTCGAAGAGATTGCCAAGTACCGCGCGGCGCGCCGCCTCTATGCGCATATCATGCGCGACCGCTTTGGAGCGAAGCTGGACCGGTCCTGCATGCTGCGTTTTCACGCCCAAACCGGCGGCTCGACGTTGACCGCGCAGCAGCCCGAAGTGAACGTCGTGCGCGTGGCGCTGCAAGCCATGGCGGCGGTGCTGGGCGGCACGCAATCGCTGCACACGAACGGACAAGATGAAGCGTTGTCGCTGCCGACCGAGCAATCGGCGCGCGTCGCGCTGCGCACCCAGCAGGTGATCGCGTATGAAAGCGGAGTGACTGCCGCGGCCGATCCGCTCGGCGGAAGCGAATACATTGAGAAACTGACGGACGAAATCGAAGCAGGCGCGCGTGAATACATCGCGCACATCGATGCCATCGGCGGAACGCTCGCGGCCATCGAGAAAGGCTACGTTCAAGGCGAGATACAGAATTCGGCATACCAATATCAGAAAGCGGTCGAAGAAGGCGCGGCAGATCGTGGTCGGCGTGAACAAATTTCAGACCGACGAAGCGGAGCCGCCGAAGACCTTTCGCCTCGATCCGGAGCTCGAGCGGCAGCAAGTGGAACGCGTACGGGCAGGTTCGCGCCTCGCGTTCGGCGGAGTGCGGCCTGCACGGCGCTTTCGAATCTGGAGAACGCCGCGCGCGGCACGGAAAATCTGATGCCGCGGATTCTCGAGTGCTGCCGCGTGCTCTCGACCGTGGGCGAGATCTCCGAACGCTGCGCAAGGTCTTCGGCGAGTACCGCGAGTCCTTCTGAGTAATCGCCCGGCAACGCCTGCGCGGAGGCTGCCGGGCTTTCTAGAATAGGCTTTGGACGTAATACAAATCATTGGCGCCGGCCTGGCCGGTTGCGAGGCTGCGTTTCAAGCCGCTGAAGCGGGAGCGCACGTGGTCCTCCACGAGATGCGCCCGCACAAGCGAACCCCGGCACACCAGACCGACTGCTTCGGCGAGCTGGTCTGCAGCAATTCCCTGAAAACCGAGCAACTGCATTCGGCGCCCTGGCTGCTGAAGCAGGAGATGCGGCGCCTTAATTCACTGCTGCTTCACGCCGCGGAAACAGCGCGAGTTCCGGGAGGACACGCCCTCACGGTCGATCGCGAGAGTTTTCTCGGCTGAGATCACGAGCGCCATCGAATCGCATCCGCGAATTCGAAATTCAGCGCGGCGAGGTCGCACACATTCCCTCCGGAGGCCTTGTCATCATCGCAAGCGGGCCGCTGACTAGCGAAACGTCTCGCGCAAGAGATCAGCCGGATCACCGGTTCCGACCGGCTCTTTTTTTACGACAGCATCAGCCCGATCGTCGCGGCGGATTCGATCGATATGTCTGTCGCGTTTCGTGCCTCGCGCTACGGCAAATCGCTCGACGGCACCGACGACTACATAAACTGTCCTTTCAATAAGGAAGAGTACGAGGCATTCGTGACCGCTCTGCTGGATGCAGAGCGCTATGAGCCTCATATTGCAGAAGATAAAATCCCGTACTTCGAGGGATGCCTGCCGATCGAGGAGATTGCGCGACGCGGGCGCGACACGCTTCGCTTCGGTCCCATGAAGCCGGCGGGCTTGGATGATCCGCGCACGGGCAGATGGCCATATGCGGTTGTGCAGCTTCGCCAGGAGAATCAGCGGGCCGACAGCTACAACCTGGTCGGATTCCAGAACCATATGCGATTCGGCGATCAGGCCGAGTTTTTCGCATGATTCCGGGTCTCGAAAACGCCGAGTTCCTGCGCTTTGGCCAGATGCACCGGAACACGTACATCAATTCGCCTGCACTGCTCCGGCCGACACTGCAGCTGAAGAGCGATTCGCGAATCTTTTTTGCCGGCCAGATCTCGGGCGTAGAAGGATACGCAGAAGCGATCGCGACCGGCCTGATCGCCGGACGTAATGCCGCGGCTGTCGCTACGAGGTGACGAGCCGCAAGTGTTTCCCGCGCGAGACGGCGCTCGGCAGCTTGTGCCACTACATCACGCACGCGGACGCCAAGAGCTTCCAGCCGGCGAACATCACCTTCGATCTACTGCCCTCGCTCGACGAAGCGACCAAGCGCAAGCTGCGACACGATAAGAAGGCGCGCCACGCCGAGGTCTGCACGGCGGGCTGCCGACGCGTTCGAGGAATTTATCCATGAAGAATTCAAGCATGGCGACCTTGCGCGAATGCGTCTCGAAGTATCTTGCTGAGCTCGCCCGGCGCGGCGCGTCCCAGCATACGCTTCGCAACTATGGTTCGGATCTCGAGCAGTTCGCAACCTACTTCGAGCCGGCGGGAGAAATCGCGCCCACAGTCGAGCAACTCGATTTGCCGCTGCTGCGCGAGTGGCTGGCCGGCCTGTACGACCAGGGGCTGAGCGTCGTCAGCGTGCGCCGGAAACTGGCTGCCGTTCGGGCCATGTTCAAATTCTTGCGGCAGGAAGGCGTTCTCGATCGGAACGTCGCCACGCGGCTGCGAACGCCCAAAGCCAAGCAGCGCTTACCCGACGTCATGAGCGCCGAGAAGACGAACAATCTGCTCGATGCGGTCGAAGCGAGCGACGCGGCAGAGCGGCCTTCGAAAGAACGGGACCTCGCGTTTCTCGAACTGCTTTACGGCTGCGGCATCCGAGTCGGCGAACTGGTCGGAATCAATCTCGAAGACATCGATCTGGAAGAAGGATGGCTGCGCGTCCGAGGCAAAGGCAACAAAGAGCGCCAAGTACCTGTCGGCGGGCGAGCGGTTGCGGCGGTTGAGCGCTACCGTCAGATGCGCTCCTCCAATCCGAACGAGCGGGCTCTCTTCCTCAACTCACGAGGCGGCCGGCTGAGCGATCGCCAAGTGCGGCGGCTGGTGCGGTCCTACGCTCTGCTTTTCACCGGCGACTCGACGGTTCACCCGCACAGCTTCCGGCATGCTTATGCGACACACCTCCTGAGCGACGGCGCGGACCTGCGGGCTATCCAAGAATTACTGGGCCACGCCCGGCTTTCAACTACACAGAAGTACACTCAGGTTTCGTTGAAAGAACTCCAGGCTGTTTACGACAAAGCGCATCCCAAGGCTTAGGATATCGGGCGGGGACCGAAGCCGAACTTCGCGAAAATCGCCTGCCCGGCTGAGCTGAGTAGAAAGTCCAAGAACCGTTGGGCGGCTTCCTGGTTCAGGCTCCCCGCGACAATCCCGGCTTTCTGCACGATCGGCTGGTGCCAGGCGGAGAAAACCGGATCAAAGTCCTTGCCCTGGAGAAGCGAAGCGGCGGTCAGGGCCACGTCCGCGTTACCGGTCTCAACCAGCTCGAGCGTTTGGCGGACATTTTCCCCGTAGACAACCTTCGGCTGCACCTGCTTCCAGATTCCGGCGTGCTCGAGCGCCTGCTGAGCAGCCACGCCGTACGGAGCCAATTTTGGATTGGGCAAGGCTACGAAGCGAACCGGTTTCTGGGCTAAGTCGCTGAATGGATGATGTTTTCCGTCTGCCCAAACCACGCCAAGACGTCCGATGGTATAGGTCCGGATCGATTCGGGAGCCAATTTACCGGACGAACCCAGCCGGTCAACGAACTGGGCGTTGGCGGACAGGAAGACATCATAGGGGGCGCCATTCTCGATCTGCTGGGAGAGCACGGCGCTGGCTCCGTTTACGAATCGAACCCGCACCTCGGGGTCGGTTTTATCGAACGAACCCTGCAAGACAGGTTCGAGGCTGGTGAGGTCGGCCGCAGCAGCCACGGTGACTGTAGTCTGGGCGCCACAGGGTGCACTCAAAAGTAGAAATCCGATGGCAACACAACTTGACAACCGAACACTCATATATGATAATGGGATTGTGCTAAAGACGGCTGGTCGCCCGGAGCGGCTGGCGGAGGAAAGACAAATCACATGAGTAAGATTATCGGAATTGATCTTGGTACCACAAACTCGGTGGTAGCAGTGATGGAAGGCGGGCAGCCGGCCGTGATTCCTAACCAGGAGGGCGGGCGTACCACCCCTTCGGTGGTGGGTTTTACGAAGAACGGCGAGCGACTGGTGGGCAATGTGGCCAAGCGCCAGGCGGTCACCAACCCGGAGAACACCATCTACTCGATCAAGCGTTTCATGGGTCGCCGCTTCAACGAAGTGAGCGAGGAGATGAAGCTGGTCCCTTATAAGGTGGTGGCCGGGGAGAGTTCAGACGTGCGTGTCGAGATCAACGGCAAGAAGTATTCGCCGCCCGAGATTTCGGCGATGATTCTGACCAAGTTGAAGGAAGCCGCGGAAGCCTATCTCGGCGAGAAAGTCACGAAGGCCGTGATCACGGTGCCGGCGTACTTCAACGATGCGCAACGGCAAGCGACCAAGGATGCCGGGCAGATTGCCGGCCTCGAAGTCATGCGCATCATCAATGAGCCGACGGCGGCGGCGCTCGCCTACGGTTTGGACAAGAAGAAGGACGAGACCATTGCAGTCTACGACTTCGGCGGCGGCACGTTCGACATTTCGATTCTTGAAGTCGGCGATGGCGTGGTGGAAGTGAAGTCGACCAACGGCGATACGCACTTGGGCGGCGACAACATCGACCAGCGAATTATCGAATGGCTGATTCAGGAGTTCAAGAAAGATCAGGGCGTCGATGTTTCAAAAGACCAGATGGCACTGCAACGCCTAAAGGAAGCGGCCGAGAAAGCGAAGATCGAGCTCTCGACACTGCTCGAGACGGAAATCAACCTGCCGTTCTTGACGGCGGATGCCAGCGGACCGAAGCACTTGACCATCAAGTTGACGCGGGCGCGCTTTGAGCAGATGGTGGATGACATTCTGCAGCGTTCAGTGGGCCCTTGCAAACAGGCTCTGACGGATGCCGGTGTGACGCCGCAGCAGATCGATGAAGTAGTTCTGGTAGGCGGCTCGACGCGTATTCCCAAAGTTCAGCAGATGGTGCGCGACCTGTTCGGCAAAGAACCGAACAAGAGCGTGAACCCGGACGAAGTCGTCGCAGTCGGCGCAGCGGTACAGGGTGGCGTGCTGGGCGGCGAAGTGAAGGACGTGCTGTTACTCGACGTAACGCCGCTGTCGCTAGGAATCGAAACCCTGGGCGGTGTGTTCACGAAGCTGATCGAGCGCAACACGACTATTCCGACGCGGAAGAGCGAAGTGTTCTCGACGGCGGCGGACAGCCAGACCTCGGTTGAGATCAAGGTGTACCAGGGTGAGCGTTCGATGGCTCGGGACAATCGGCTGCTGGGCGTGTTCCAGCTGGTCGGCATTCCGTCGGCCCCGCGCGGGATTCCACAAATCGAAGTGGAATTCGATATCGACGCCAACGGGATTCTCAACGTGAAGGCGAAGGACCGCGCGACCAATAACGAGCAGAAGATCACCATCACCTCTTCTTCCGGCCTGAGCAAGGACGAAGTGGAGAAGATGGCGCGCGATGCGGAAAGTAACTCCGCCGATGACCGCAAGAAGAAGGAAGAGATCGAAGCTCGCAACCGCGCCGACGCCATGGTCTACAACGTGGAGAAGATGCTGAAGGAGCATCGCGAGAAGATCTCGGACGCCGACGCCAAGGAGGTTGAATCGGCGGTCGAGGAGGTCAGGAAAGCGATGTCCGAAGGCGGGCTCGAGAAGATCACCTCGGCGACGGATAAGTTGACCACCGCGAGCCACAAGCTGGCGGAGGCGATGTACAAGTCGCAGGGTCCGGGCCAGAACGGCGCAGGCGCCGGACCGGGTCCCGAGGCAGGGGCGGCGGGCGGCGATGGCGCGCAACCTGGCGCTCAGAAAGACAACGTGGTCGACGCGGAGTTCGTGGACGTCGAAGACAAGAAGTAGGGGCGAGGCAGGCCTCGCCTTTAGAAGCAATTAGGCTGCGGCGGTCTGGCAGAACGGCGTACGAGGGCGGTAAGACGTCCTCGGCGCTTCAGGGTCAGGGCCGCCGCGTGTCGATGAGTTAATAATGCCTTCTGCAACAAAAAACGATTATTACGAAGCCCTCGGGGTAGCTCGGGGCGCCGATGCGGACGAGATTCGCAAGGCGTATCGCCGGTTGGCGCGCAAGTACCATCCGGATTTAAATCCTGGGGATAAGCCGGCAGAAGAGCGTTTCAAGAAAGTCCAGGAAGCCTACGATGTCCTGAGTGATGAGGACAAGCGCAAGATTTACGATCAGTACGGTTTCTATTCGCCGAACATTCCGCCGAATGGGGGTGCCGGCCCAACCGAAGGGGCGGCTGGTGGACCGAATTTCGGCGGGTTCGATTTCGCCGAGTACATGCGCCAGCAACAGGCGGCGGCCGGCAGCGGGCAGCCTCATGACAGCGAAGGGTTCGGATTCCGCGATATTTTCAGCCAGTTCTTCGGAGGCCGGCAACAGCAGCAGCAACAACGGCAAGCGGCTCCCCAGCCGGAGCGGGGCGCCGATCTCGAATACGGCCTGAACGTGGACTTTTGGCAGTCGATTCGAGGGACGCAGGTCAAGCTGAACATTTCCCGCCAGGAGATTTGCACGACCTGTCACGGCACGGGTTCGGCCGGGAACAATGTTGCGGTATGCCCGGAATGCGACGGCACGGGAACCGTCACGCAGATGGCCGGCGCCATGAAATTCAATCTGACCTGCCAACGCTGCGGTGGATCCGGGCGCTTGAAGAACGCCTGTCCGACTTGCCGCGGGGAAGGGCGCATTGCGCATCCGGATACGGTGGAAGTGCGCATTCCGCAAGGTGTCGCCTCGGGATCGCGGCTGCGGGTCGCGGGCAAGGGAAATGCGGGCGTGGCGGGCGGAACGCCGGGGGACCTGTATATCACGGTACGTGTGGAGGACCATCCGTTCTTCAAGCGCACCGGAGACAACGTCGAAGTGCAGGTGCCGCTGACGGTGAGCGAGGCGGGACTGGGCGCGAAGATCGAGGTGCCGACCATCGATGGCCGCGCGATTCTCAAAATTCCACAAGGGACGCAAAATGGACAGAAGTTCCGGCTGCGCGAGAAGGGCGTGCTCAACGCCCGAAAAAATTCCCGCGGGGACGAGATTGTGGAGGTTGTTCTGCGATCCCCCGACGTGCACAACGAGCGGACGCGGGAGTTGCTGCGCGAGCTTGCGCAGGTGCAGGCCGAAGATGTGCGCTCCGAGATGTGGAACAAGGTAGGGTCCACCGCTTGACCGCGCGCGGTCAAAAAGACGTGACAGGCGAAACGCCATGACGAAAAAAAAGGGCAAAGCGGCTTACATGATCTCGGCAGTCGCCGAGCAGTACGAGATTCATCCGCAGACCTTGCGCTTATATGAGCGCGAGGGGTTGCTGATGCCATCGCGCAGCGAAGGCAATACGCGGCTGTATACGGACGAAGATCTGGAGCGGCTGGAAGTGATTCTGAAGTTGACGCGGGAATTGGGTGTGAACCTGGCGGGCGTCGAGATCATCCTCAATATGCGCGAGAAGATGGAAGCCATGCAGCGCCAGATTGAAGGCTTCATCGACCGGCTGAACCAGGAATTTTCGCAGCGCGCCGCGCGCCGGCCGCTGGACAACCAATCGCTAATGCCTATGATCCAGATCAACTCGCTGGTGGGACGCGCGGAGGCGAAGCGCGGACCGGAGACGAAGCGCCGAGTTAGATAACTCCGCGCGTCGCAAGCGTCTCATCGCGAGACGCCTCCAGGCGCTACCGCAGCGCTGGGAAGTGCATCGCCGCCATACGGCTTCACGGCATCCAGATTCTTCAGTTCCTCGAAAAGATCCAGATAGCGTTTGTTCACCTCCGGCTCCCAGCTCAAGGTTGCGCAATCGATGGTGCCGGCGGGTGTAATCGTCAACTTCCATGCGATACGAGCGTGAATATCGACAACGAAATACTGATTGCGCCACTCCTTACGAACATCCTCCATAACCACGGTGTAAACGTCGACGCCAATCTCTTTTTGTCGCGCCAGAATTTGCCTGACCTCCGTTTCTTCCAGCTGGTCAGGGTCGGCGAGAAAGAAGATGCGTTTCATTACGCCTCCGCTGTGGATGAAGGCCCGAATCGCTTCCTCCGTCTTCGTATCCTTCCAAAAAAACTTCGCTGACGGAAGACTCGTCGCATGGAACTCGGTTGGACTGTATGCTTCCATCGTCTTTCGGTAGAACGAACGAAATCTCTCGACGTCGGAGAGCTCAAACGTCTGCTTTTTGAATACGTCGATTACTTTGTCGAGGTGTTCGTCGACATAAGGGCCAATCACTTTTCTGAGCCTTGGGTCCAGATGCGTTTTTAGCTCACTCACTTTTGCGGTGACGTCCCGATTCAGATCGGACCTGATGGCTCGAAGGGCGGATTCGATGCCGGCGAGCTTGTCCACCCTTATTTCGTTCAGCGTCAACTCAACCCTGCCCAACCTCTCGTGTCCTATCTCTCGCAGAATGTATTGAAGGTGGCCCAGTTTTTTGCGAAGTGTGATTCCCAGTTCGAGAAGAACAGCGGTGACGAACAAAGTGAGAGCAGGAATCTCAGTCTTGAGCCGGGGTATCCGATCGAACACGCCGAAAAGACTGAGCAGCGCAAGAACCGCCGCGACTGCGGGCGCTAACTGCAGCAGGACCCACGATACATTCTCCAGGTATCTATTCAGCTTTTCTTTCATGTTGAATTGCCGTGTGCCGGCAGCATCCAGAGCCAACATTGTATCGAGCAGAATGGTAGCGGTGGACAAATGTTCAGAATTAGAACGGTTACCTTACCTCTGGCGGCGTGCCTATCGCTCGCTTGTGCTCAACAATTCAGTCAATCTAACCAAAGCGTGCACCGCCCGCCGCGCGTCATGTGGCAGAGCGTGCCCATTATCGCGTTTCTCAACGGATTCTATACAGGAACCGTGACCGTGGCCGAGGTGGAACGGCATGGAGATCTCGGCCTGGGCGCTTTCGCCGATTTAGACGGCGAGATGGTGACCATTGACGGAACGGTTTATCAAATCACGGCGGATGGAAAAGTACATAAGCCCGGCCCGAACACGTTGCTTTCCTATGTTCAGATGACGCATTTCGAGGCTGATCGACAGTCGAGAGTGCCGGCGAACGCGTCGTTCGCAACGATAGCAAGTGTTGTTCTCGGTGAAAGGGCGAGTAAGAACGTGTTCTATGCGATCCGGCTGACGGGGACTTTCGCATCGGTTGAGACGCGCGCAGTACCGAGGCAAAAAATTCCCTACCCGCCATTTTGCGAAGTGACCAAGACACAGCCCACATTCCGCTTCGCGGATGTTACCGGGACAATGGCCGGATTCATCGGGCCCTCCTACGCTTCAACGATGGACACTTCCGGCCTTCATCTTCATTTCGTAACAAAAGACGGCAAGGCGGGTGGACATGTGCTTGCGTTGAGCGCCAAAGATGTTATCGCGCAGATTGAACGCATGGACCAGATGGAGGTCGATTATCCGCGTGATCCACCTTTTGAAAAGATGTCTCTGACGGAGATCGCCACGTGCCGCTAGTTCACCGATGTCACGACTGCAAAGAACTTGCCAATATATGCGATACTCAAACCACACCAGGGAGGCTCCATGGGTAGTATTTGGAGCGACCGCCGTTTCATCACGTTTTCGGCCGTTGCCTTATTCGGTTTAGCTGTTCATCCGGCCTTGGCGCAGAAAGGTAGCGCTCCACCAGCCCCCACGAGGGGCGGCGCGTCCACTCCTGGAGCGCCGACGGGCGCGACACCGACGTATTCAATTCCAACCAATTCCTATCCCAACAATTCTTCGACGACCCCCATGCCGGGGACTCAGTCGTATTTTTTCTCGGGAAAGGTGATGTTCGACGACGGAACGCCGCCGAACTCGGACATCAGAATTGAACGGGTGTGCGGCACAACACCGCGGCTTGAGGCGCACACCGACGGCAAAGGCAGATTCTCATTTCAACTTGGACAAGATCTGTCCGTCGATACGGATGCGGCCGACGCCGCGGGAGGAGTCAATCCACAAAACGGGACATTCTCGTCTCAACCGAGTGGGGTCAGTAATAACCCCTCAAATCAGATCAATCCGGTGTGGAATTGTGAGCTTCGGGCTGCGTACCCGGGATACCGCTCCGACGTGGTGGAGATCTCGATGCGAAAGCCTTTGGATTCTCCGGATGTAGGAACGATAATCCTGCACCGGTTGACGAACGTGGTTGGATCGACCATCAGTTTGACGAGCGCTCTTGCGCCCAAGCGCGCGCAGAAGGATTACGAGAAAGGCAGTCAGCTGGCGGCGAAGGGCGACTTCGAAGAAGCCGAACAGCATTTCCGCAAGGCAACCGACGCGTATCCGAAGTATGCGGTCGCGTGGTTTGCATTAGGAGAGCTCCAGCAGAAAACCGGGAACTCCGAAGGAGCGCGGACGTCCTACGCGGCGGCGATCGCGGCCGACAGCAAGTACGTCAACCCATACAACGAGCTCGGGTCCATGGCGGCGCAGGGCGGAAAGTGGCAGGACGCGGCGGATTACAGCAAGCAGGTGATTCAACTGAATTCAGTAGAATTTCCCGGTGCGTTCTGGCTGAACGCGCTCGCGAATTACAAGCTGAAGAGACTGGACGATGCGGAAAAGAGCGTCAGAGCCCTTTTGAAGGTGGATACGGCGCACAAGTATCCGCAGGCCGAAGGTCTGCTGGGTGAAATCTTCTGGGAGAAGGGAAACTATTCCGAGGCTGCAACGCACTTGCGTGCATATCTGGTACTTCATCCGGACGCGAAAGACGCGGACAATATTCGCCAGGCCCTGGTAAGAATAGATCAGGCGAGCGCGGAAGCGAAGAAGTAATTTCCCTGAGCGGCGCCCGCTTCGCAGTGTGCTGTTTGCTGCGGCCGGTTGCGCTTTCTCGAATCAGTTTGATCGCCCACTCGCGCTACCCTAAAAGTGAATGGAGTTACCTCAAGCGGCCCCCGACGCGGCGCGACAGAAATTGACGGAGCTGCGGCACAACCTGCTGACATTGCATAAAGCGCTCCTCGATTCGGAACGCACCTCGTATGAGCTCGTACACGGGAAGATTGAGTCGCCGGCAGCTTTTTTGCAATTGTTGATCAACGATAACTGGTTTTCGTGGCTGCGCCCTGTGACCACGCTGCTGGTGCAGATCGATGAAGCGCTGGCCGCGAAGAATCCTCCCACGACTGGGCGGGAATTCGAACGATTGATCGACGACACGCGCGCCTTGCTGTCGCCTTCGCGGGAAGCGGACGGCTTCTGGAAGCGCTACGCAGGGGTGGTGCAGCGCGATCCCGGCGTAGCAGTGCTTCACGAGCAAGTAGAAAAGCAGTTAGCGTAACGACGCGCGGCAATACCGGCGCTAGCGATACGCAGCGATGCCGGTCACTTTCTCGCCGATAACAAGCGTGTGGATGTGATCGGTACCTTCGTACGTTTTTACGGTTTCCAGATTGCACATGTGCCGCATGATCGGGTATTCGTCCATGATGCCGTTCGCGCCCAGTAGGTCCCGGCTCAGACGAGCGCAATCAAGCGCCATCGCCACGTTGTTGCGCTTGAGCATGGAAATATGAGCGGCCTCTATTTTGCCCGCATCTTTCAACTTCGCCACCTGCAACGCCAGCAGCTGCCCTTTGGTGATCTCGGTAATCATCCAGGCGAGTTTCTCTTGGACCAGCTGGTGACTCGCGATGGGACGATCATCGAATTGTTTGCGTGCGACAGTGTAGCTGCGCGCCGTTTCGTAGCAATCCATCGCGGCCCCGAGAACACCCCATCCGATGCCGAACCGAGCTTGCGAGAGGCACGCGAGCGGCGCCTTCAGGCCTTTGGCGCAGGGCAGCTGATTGGCTTCGGGGATCGCGCAATCCGCAAAATGCAAGCTGGACGTGACGGAGGCGCGCATGGACAATTTGCCATGGATGTCGCTGGCGGAATAGCCGCGCGTTCCTTTGTCGACGAGAAATCCGCGGATTCCTTCCGATGTACGGGCCCAGACGACGGCGACATCCGCGACCGAGCCGTTGGTGATCCAGGTCTTCTCGCCATTCAGAACCCAGGTGTCGCCGCGCTTCTCGGCAGTGGTGCGCATGCCGGCAGGATTCGAGCCGAAGCCGGGCTCCGTCAGACCGAAGCAGCCGATCGCTTCACCCGACTGCAGTTTCGGTAACCAGCGCTGCTTCTGCTCTTCGGAGCCGTAGGTGTGGATGGGATACATCACCAGCGCGCCCTGGACGCTGACGAAACTGCGGAGGCCGGAATCGCCGCGTTCGAGCTCTTGCATAATCAACCCGTATTCGATGTTGTTCATGCCGGCGCAGCCGTACCCTTCGAGGTTCGCGCCGAAGAAGCCGAGCGCGCCCATTTCGAGGGATGAGTTGGTTCGGAAATACGGCGGTGTTGAAGGCCTCGCGAATGACGGGGACGACCCGGTCGTCGACGAACTGGCGCGCGGTTTGGCGCACCATGAGTTCCTGTTCGCTCAACAGAGAATCGAATTGCAGGTAGTCGACACCGGGGAAGCGCGGCATAACCGACCATTTTATCGGGATGCGCCGGAGGGCGCGGCGAAACGCGCGGCCCTCAGGCTACGTATACAGAGAAGGTCCTCCTCGATCTCTCCGAACATGCTGCGTCTCCTTATTCCATTGCTGGTCGCCTTTGCCGCGCAGGCACTTGCCAAAGACGATCCAGTCGTGTTTAAGAGTGATGTAGCTATGACACGGGTGGATGCGCAGGTTCTCGACCACGACGGGCGTGCCATCACCGGCTTGCAACTCCACGACTTCGTCCTGCGATTGAATGGGCGTGTCCTGCCCATCCGCAATTTTGCGAGCGAAAACATGCCTATCGACATCCTCCTCTTGCTGGATGTCAGCGGCAGTATGCAGCCGCATGTGGAACGGATTGCTTCGGCGGCGCAACAAGCTCTGAACGTGCTCGCCCCGAAAGATCGAGTCGCGATCATGATATTCGACACGTCAACGCGTCTCCGGCTGCCTTTTCGCAACAATCACAGCGACGTCACGTCGGAGTTGAACCATCTGCTGCGGTTTGAAAGATTCAACGGCGGAACGCGTATCACCCGCGCGATGCTCGATGCGGCCAATTACGTCCAGAGAGAAGCGCGGCCAGAGGCTCGCCGGGCGATCGTGATCCTGACGGACGATGAGACGCAAGACGAGGAAGACGAAGCACGGGTCGAGAGTGCGCTCGCTCGCGCGAATGCGGTGCTGAGTTTTCTGCAAGCTCCGTATGAGGAGCCGGCTATCAACGGGGGCGGCGGGGGACGTCCGCACGGCACCTGGGGAAGCGGAGGCGGCGGTTGGCCCGGTGGAGGCGGCATTGGTTTTCCCGGTGGCGGTCCTATCGTCCTGGGGCGCCGAGGTCCGGGCGGCTACGGCGGAGCAGACCCGTCGCATTCAGCGGGGACCGCCGATATTGCGCGCGACTCAGGCGGGGACACCATGCAAGTCGATGACGCCTCGGCACTCGAAGACACGCTGCAAAGATTACGTCAACGCTACGCGCTCTATTTCTACCTGCCCGAGGGATCCACGTCGACGGATCAGCGCAACGTACACGTCGATCTTTCGAACGACGCCCGGCTACGCTTTGAACAAGCTGAGATTCGCTATCGCCGCGTGTACATGGCGGGAGGCGCTTCCGCCGAACATACCGGGCCGGTGGTCAGCCGATCTCAGCAACCGGCGGATACGACGGTCGACTCCACTCCCTCGCAGGATGAGTCGTCGCCGAAACGCCGGAGAGTCGCTGTGAACGACGATTCCGGATTAGGCGTGAACACGGTTAACCTGGACCCCGACACTTCAACTCAACAGCAAACCTCTTCACCTGAACAAACTGCCCAGCCTTCGACGCACAGTTCTACACCCGCAACACAACCTCCTCAGAGTGGCGGCTGGCCACGCAGCACGCCGCAAAATCCGCCGCCGCAATAACAAGTGCGCCCTAGTGACGATTAGTCATCTGCCTCGTCGTACTGGTGAGCCAACCTTGGCTTAAATTTCACCAAAACGAGGGGAGCAGCAGTTGTGAGATTCAGCAGTATAGCGGTTGCATTGTGTGTAGCCGCTCAGATGACAATAGCAAGTCCAGCGCAAAATCCGGCGTCTCGGAATGCGAATACCAACAAGTCCGCGAATACAAGCGCGAACGACAACGCCGAGCAGCAGTTAACTCGCGATGCTACTCGCATGCTTCGGCAAATCGGCTTGGCGCAGCAGGCGATTGCCAAAAAACAGACCCGGAGCGCTCAGGAACGCGTGAATCAGGCTGTTGCCGACCAGGCGCAGATTGCCTCCGCCGCGAGAGCTCACGGGCTCTCTACAGTGGTGCCGTTGTACTCGGAGTTCGACGAGGACTCGGTTCTCGGCCCTCTCCAGGCGCAGAGAAAAAAACAGCAACCCGGCTCGTCCTCGAACTCCATCGGAGTTGAACAGACAACTGGCCAATTCACATTCGTCGGCATGGACTTGGATAAGGCGAAGCAGCATCTGGATGCCGCCAAAACGGCGCTCGACAACAAGAACCTGGAATCCGCGAACGATTCGCTGGCTGCCGTTGGAAATGAGTTGGTGATGGAAACCGTGGACTCTGACCAGCCGCTTCTCACCGCACGTGAAAATTTGGGACTAGCCGAGAGCGCAGCTAAAAAGGGCCATTACCGGGAGACTTCGACAGCTCTCAAGGATGCCTCAAGCGCCCTGAATAGATACGCGAACAAGAGTGCCATGCACCACGCGCAGGAAGCGAAAGACCTGAGCGGCACGATCAATTCCTACTCCCAGAGCGTGATGCAAAACCATGCCGATGCAGCCGGTAAGATCGACGGCTGGTGGCATCAGGTGAACAACTGGTTCAGCAAGTCTCCTTCGGCGTAAAAGAGCTTCTCCGAACAGTATCTCTGCCATCGCGAAGATGGTTTGTATTGGAAGCCGACCCACGGGTCGGCTTTCCGTATTTGGGGCGCCGGTTATTGCTGTCGATTAAGAAAGCGACCTGCGCGTCTACGGTCTTCAGAAACCGGCACCGATAAGCTCAATTAACCCGGCCAAGATACTTGTCTAAAAAGGCAAGCACTTCCTTGGACAGCTCTGGCTTAAGTTGACTTACTTCGTGCGGAGTTTCCAGCATAAGTCGATACTTATCCGCGGGCGGCGTTCCTATCATCCTAAACATCGGGAGTTGCGATTGATCCGGCGGGAAGGTGAAGTCGTATTTTCCATTTACCATGAGAGTCGGCTTCTTCAATCGCGGCGCGAAGTCCGCTTGATCTCTTCCCGCCACTGCCGGATTGAGGAAGAAACCGCCGTCCAGGAACACGACTGCCTTAAAACGATCCTCTAACGCTGCGAAGATCACGCCGTAAGCACTGCCCTGGCTAACTCCAAGGTAGGCGAGTTTGTTCACGTCGATGATATCCGGCCGTGTTTCCAGATAGTCCACCGCCCGGCGCACCTCCTTGGATTCTTGGATCGTCAGCTCACGGTCGCCAACCTCGCCGGGCATCGCCAACCCTTCCGGGTGACGCTCGTAAGTCTCCCGGTAGATCGGGTAAAGCAGCGCACGGCCGCTTTTGATCACGTAATCGACAAAGTCCAGATCCTCCAGATTTCGGCTGCTCTTCATCACCGTGTCTACCCGCGCGCTCGGGAAGAACACTACAGTTTGGTAGGGAGGCTGGATGTTCTTCGGAAGGAAGAGATACATCGGTAGTCGTTCGGTGTCATAGCCGGCATCGATAGTGATCTTCTCCTTCGTCCAATCAGCCGTATCTTCCATAACGGGTTCCGCGTTCACGTCCAACGGGCGCTTATCGTATGCGTACATAGCCTTGTAGAGCTGAAAGACCTCGTCCGTGGCCGGCTTGACCTTAGAGAAATCTCTCACTTTTCTCAGAATCGGCCCGGCCGCAGCAGCATTCAAAGGCTCACTGTTCCGCACGCCCCGGAAACCATTAAAAGCGGATCGGTCGAACGGAGGTAGAGCTTCCGGCTCGTATGCTTGATATGTTTGTGTTCCCCACGCACCGCCCAGAATAAAGCGCCTGTCCCCATCCACGGCATTAAGGCACCATTCCCTGACATTGCCGGTCAGGTCGTACGTCCCATAAATGCCCACCGCTTGTGAGCTGCCTACCGGAAGGGGGACATTCCCTCCAAAACGACTTTGGTTCATCGTGTATCTCGCGACATCGTTAGGCGCCGTCTTATACCACTGCCCCAAAGCCGGAAGACTCTTGTGGACGAAAGCCGCATACGCAGATGCTTCGTACCAACTGACTCCCGAGACCGGATACTCGGAGCGTCCGGGCGGAAAATGGCCTGCCTCCCATGTGGCTGGACCTGGGCGCCCGGTGGGATCGCGAAACAGATCCATCGCCTGTTCCCGCGTCAACTCTTTGCCGTCTTTGATGAATTTTTCTCGCCAGTACTTCGGCTTCTGATAGCCTCCCTGGTCGACGAATTTCTGATACTCGCCATTCGTCACCTCAAACCGATCGATGTCGAAGGCAGGAAGCTGATAGTTCACCCAACCGATGAAGCCGATCATGTTTCCCCATGGGCCGCCAGGCACATGCACCATTCCGGGCGATACTTCCGCCGCCGGCTCGAATGGAAACTCCATCGAATCCTCGGTGATCGGTGCGGCGATGAATTCTGCCGCACCCGTTTTGGAGAGTCTCCAGCGAAAGTATCCGTTCGGAATGCTCGCATTCTGAATCGGCGTTGCGCCTAATCGGTACCAAGCGCCGTCCGGAGCGAGGTAGTCCTGAATCTCCACCTTTGCGCCAGGGGTCGACGACTTTACTGAAACAGACCGCGTGAACCCCCGCGCGATGTTGGCGAGGCGCGGATCGCCAGGGAGATATCGCTCCGCTTTGAGCAAAACTTGGAAGGCGGCCAACGGCTTCGTTTCGCCGATGAACTTTTGGATCTCCGGGATCGCGTCCTCGCGCGCCCACCGCCGCTTTTCGGATCGCTGCCTCGCCCAAACTCCGCCAGCAACACTCAGCACGATCGCCAAAGCTGCCGGAACCAGAATTTTCGATCGCCACAAGGTTTTATTCGCAGAGACGGAAGGAGCGGCCTGCCGTTCGGCTTCGGCCGACAACACCGTAGCCACCTCCGCCGCAGACTGACAACGCTGTGCCGAATTCTTCTGCAGCAGCTTCGCTACTAATGCATCCAGACGCGCTGGAACTTCTGGACGCTCGACCGACAATCGTGGCGCAACGCCAACGGAGCCGTCAATCAGCATTCGGCCGAGCGACCTGCCAGGGAACGGCACTTTTCCCGCTGTCATCTCGTAGAGCACCAAGCCCAGCGCGAAGAGGTCCGTTCGATTATCTGCCTCCCAGCCCCGTAGCTGCTCGGGCGCCATGTACTCAGGCGTACCCATCACCGTGTTGGCTACCGTGAGAGCCGCCTCGGAGGCCATTCTGGCGAGTCCGAAATCCATGACTTTGACGCCGTGCCGCGTCACCATGATGTTGCCCGGCTTCAGATCCCGATGCACGATCCCGCGCGCGTGCGCTTCTGCCAGCGCCGACGCGATTTGCGCCCCATAGCGAAATATCTGCTCCCAAGTCAGGGGGCTCTTCTTGATTTCGTCGGCCAGCGTCGAGCCGTCCAGCAGCTCCATGACCAGACAATTCGGCCCCACGTCATAGAGCGTGCAAATGTTCGGATGATTGAGCGCTGCGATCGCTCGAGCCTCACGCTCGAACCGTTCCTGGAAGTGCTCCGTCGTGATCTTGACCGCTACCGTTCGGTTCAGCCGGGTGTCGGTTGCCCGGTAGACCTTTCCCATGCCTCCGGCCCCGAGCAGACCATCCAATTTATAAGGCCCAAGCTGATCACCCTCATGACACGCCGATATCTCAGTAGCGGTGTTTGCGACGGCATCGCACTCCGCCGCAGGAAAGGAATCGCGATCGCCCGGAGAGCGATGGCCCGCCAAGCCGCGCAGATTCTTTACTTGCCGGCGCCGCCACCAGGTCATGGGAACCCCATGAGTCTACATCATATTCGGAGCCACTGCCGGAATAGACCGCGGCAGGGAAATTGCCGGCCAGAGCCTAGTGAGAGATGCTCGGCCACTTCGGTACGCGTCCCGAGTTACGATTCGCGCTCGCGCTTAACCTTGCGCATCGTCGCGCCCACGGCTGCCAAACCTGCTGCCAGCATCATCCAGCTCGCCGGCTCGGGAACGGTGGCTGCGCCGATGACCGTCACGGAAGCGGCCGCTGAAATCTCGATATCGCCGGAAACTTGAGTTCCGCCATTGTACGGATCTCCTTCGTATTCCATGTACGTTGCGATCAGGTTGCCGCTATCCATCTCGCCCAGCGACGCAGTTGGGTTTATGGTGTACGCGCCAAATCCGGTCATTGCGTTTGCATCGAACGTTTGAACGGCTGGACTCCCGGGTGCTATCTCCGTGCCATTGTTCGCGATGTAATCCTGGTAGGTCCCGAGGCTCTGCGTGCAGGTCGTCAGCAGCGGATCCTGACCCGCTTGGCAAAAATAAGAATTATCGAACAACAGGTAATACGCCGTGTCATTCGTAATGGCGAATCCCCAGCCCACTGTTTGGCCGGGAGTGCCCACCGCGGCGCCTCCTGGCGGATCCAACACTAACGTCGGGTCAGCGTAGGCCGCCAAACAACCCGCAGTTAAAAGCAAAAGTAGAAACTTACTGGTGCGTTCAATCATATGAATGCGTCCTTTCTAACTTCTATGCGTTCTCAAGGAAGCTGATTCAGCTTCACAACTGGCCGCCGCCCCGCCATTAGCGGACAAAGTCGCTGTTGCCGTAAATGCCACCCCGGAGGAGCAACTCGAGAAATCAATCGTGACACTCCCGTCGTCGTGCCGCGTAGGAACTCCCCGCCGCTGCACACAGCAAAGCACCGTGCAAATGCTCAGAGTGCCTTAACAAAGGAATCGCTCTTTCCCGCCGATACACCCGGCGAGCCTTTCTGTTTGCCCATCCAAAGCAGCACGTCGGCAACGACGAAAATCACTAGTCCAATGAAGGCTGGTAAAAGGTGGAAGAAATCGAGATAGCCCACCGCAAAGTGCACTCCGATTGCGCAGCCGAACCCAGCAAAGCCCATGACGGCAATGATCTCGATGAAGCTCCGATTGAGTTCTGCACAACGCGCCATAAACAGGAGAAAACTGCCGATCGAGCAAAGTCCACCTCCGAAGCCTGCTCGGTCATGCGAAATAACCGGGATCAGCATCGGCGAGATCCGCCGGAGCGTGGACGTCTCCAATCCGATGAACCTTAGGTCGGACGGAACGAAGACCGTGGTCATTCCAAAAATCGCGATCGTTGCCCCGGCAAGAATCAGGCCCAGGGCGGACGCTGTCACAACAAGCCGACCCCATTTTGCGAAGACATTCTCAGGCTTGCGGCCGGCGGCCCAAACCGAGCGCAGCGAGAACGTATCCGGCCGGGAGCGCCAAAGCCCGGCCACAAACACCGGCAACAAAAAGAGCGTCGCGATTCCATGCCATGTGTCCAGGTAACCTTGGCCGAGATATGTGAGGAAGGCCAGAAAGCCGATTGCGCCTGAGAAAAGTAGTGCCCACCACGCCCAAGTAGCGCGAACCGCCATGGGGAACTCCGCTAGCCAAAGGTAGCCAGAGCCAATGGCCAGAAGAGATCCGCCATAGGCTACCCGGTCATGGAACATAAATCCCAGCAGATGTCGATTCCCCGCATGCATCAATGCCGCTGAATCCATGCCGATCGCATGACTATCGTGCGGAAGCAGTTGTCCGGAAATGGATTGAAGCACCGCAAATCCACCGCTCAGCACAAGCGAGACGCCGGTAAGCGCGATCAAAAAGCGGCCATCCCCGAGTACCGCTTGCAAAAGGCTTCGCTCGTCTCTCACTCTTCTAAAGGTACAAATATTTGGCAGTACCGCGGCAAGCTCATTTCGCTTCGATGGCTCTCAGCAGCTTACGGGCACTCTCGCTTGCCGGCTTAGATCAAGTGCATAACTCTTAAGGGGCCAAATCGCTAAAGCGGTAGCTGTGGGTTAGACCGGCATCAAACTTGAAGTAATCGACTCCTCGACCTTCCGGGATGGGGTGCGAAATTTCCACTAACCCGATATTATATGGACCATCCACGGCAAGTTGGCGCAGTTCCGAAGAATCGATAAACGCGGTCAGCTCTCGGTCTCCTGCATCCACATCCGCGTCCGTCTCTACTCCTTCATAGTGCTCGTGCAACGTCGATAGGGTCGCTTTCAGACGGTATCGCCCGGCGACCTGGACGTGGACGGACACTGTGATAGTCAGCCCAAGATGCGACCGCTTGCTTGGTCGACAACGGGAGTGTCTGCGACCTTCAAAACCCGCACGCGGGGAGTTTGTTCCTGGATTTCCTTCGTGGGTCCCCGAAGGCCGCGCACCGGCGGACTTTGCACGACGGTTCCTTTCGCGGCTGCGGCCTTATCTACATCGCAGAACAGACTACTGCGCATGCTGAGTGGAAGGAAGAAATAGCGGCTGGTAATCCATCCGCCAGCCTCCAGGAATTGGAGGGGATGCACGTCATGAAATTTTCCTTGGATCTGAATCAGCAGAGTTCCTGAGGCAGAGTCTGAGATCTCGGTTCTATACTCGCCTTCGATGTGCCGTCGTCCCTGCCAGATCCATTCCGGATAGAAGAAGATGCCCGAGTAACGGTCGATCGCGACTCGAAACCGTCCGGGGCTGACGCTTTTCATCCACTGATAGGGCCGCCCCGCCTCATCCCGCGGATTCTGCCTTAAGAGGCGTGTGGGCGCAGGGCCAGGAAGAGAAGGAGTGGCAAACAGCACGTCGGCGCGGTCCCACGCTTCGTGACTGATCAATTCTGCGTTGCTTGAATGAAGGGGCGAAAGGCGGTATCTCTCCGGGATCCGTATCGCCACATTCCCAAAGCAGGAAAGTCCGAGGTAAATCGACACGCCGTCCGGGCTGCGAAAATCGTACTGGCAATTTCCCTCATAAAAGCGATCGGAGGGGAGACCCTGTGGCCTAGTCCACTTGGGAATGCGAATCTCCTGGCAAGCGGCTGCGCCTTCGAGCAATTCATGGCTAACGCTTGCAGCATTGGCAAAGGTGCTACACACCCAGAACGCCACGAGTGCAAGTCTCATCTTCCATCATCATCGGCGTGGGCCCAGGCTTACGAGAGCGCGATGTGATACTTTCCTGTCGGTGAAGGGATACCACACGAACGCCCGATTCGGCAACCATGGCTTTCGCATTCTTCCGTACCCAGTACGTTTCGCCACAAAGCTGGATCGACCGAATTGGCTTTGAATCGCAAAACGACATGAGGAGGTAATAAAGCGGGTTCGTCTCGCAAAACCCGCGTCCCTTCGCCATTTTTCGGCGAATTGGGTTCGTTTCGCAAAACCACAGAGGGGCCCAATTGAGCGGTCATTGTGTCCCATAAAGCGACCCTGGAACGTACTCGGTGAACGCTACTCTGCCGTGCGAAGGCGCGCCGCGATGAGAAGGCGTGTTCTTATTGCCAGCCAAAAGAATAGCTCTTGTCATATTCTTTCCGGCAAGCAGTACGGCGGCAAACTCGTTTCGCTTCTATTACTCTCAGGAGCTTACGGACACTCTCGTTTCTAAGTCCTGGGTCGTTAGGGCACAATCCACTTTCGTGAGCGCCCAGCCACAAAGCTGGATCGATCCGAATTGGCTTTGAATCGCAAAACAACATGAGGAGGTAATAAAGCGGGTTCGTCTCGCAAAACCCCAGGAGTGGGTGCCGAGTTCGTTCCGCAAAATGCGCCGTCTATTCGCCTTTCGCCAGTGAAGGTTGGGTTCGTTTTGCAAAAACGCGGCGGCGTGGCTGGTGCGGAGTGCTTTCTGAGAATCCCGGATCATTCCGGCGACTAGATCCACAGGGAATGGTGACCGGAATCGTGCATTGCGGAAGATTGTTGGCCGCGAGTTTTATTTTCGTCGGGGGTGCGCTGTGTGTGCGCGGGCAGGCGCCCGGAGACGCGGAGCTGAACCAAGCGTACAAAGCAACAGCCCAGAAAGACTACGACTCTGCGATCGAGCTGTTTCGGAAAGGCTTAGCCTTGCAGCCTGCGAACGCGGGTGCGCACAAGGATCTGGCGTACACGTTGCTCAAGGCGGGCGAGAATGCGGACGCGCGGGATGAGTTTGAGGATGCCCTGCGCCTGAACCCGGGCGATGAAACGGCGGCGCTCGAATATGCTTTTCTGGCGTTCGAGACGAAAGAGGCGATTGAGGCCAGACGGACGTTTGACCGGCTGCGGAAGCGGGGCAGCGCGGCGACACGGGCGACCGCCGAGCAGGCGTTCCAAAATATCGACCGGCCGCTCGCGGAGGGCATCGCGCGCTGGAAAGAGGCTTTAGCGCGCTCGGCGAATCCAAACGATATCTCGATGTTCAGCGCGCATTGGGAGCTGGCGCAATTGGCGGAGCTGCGGGACGAGTTGCCGCTGGCCGCTGAACAATATGAGATCTGCCGGAAGCTCAAGCCGCAAATCGGGCGAGCTGCTGCTGATATTGGCGCGGGTTTGGCAGCAGCTGAATCGAGTGGACGAAGCACGGGCGGCGCTGCTTGCGGCGTCGCGGTCGACGGAATCGCGGACGGCGGAACTCGCGATGGAGCAGGCGGACCCGCGCTATCCCTATCCTTATGAATTTCTGAACGCGTTGAAACTGGACCCGCAAAACATCGCATTGCGGAGAGAGCTGGCGTTTTTATATCTGGCGATGCATAAGCAAGAGGAAGCGGTCGAGCAGTTCGAATACGTGTTGTCGGCGGATCCGAAGGATCGGTTATCGCGCGAGCAGTTGGATGCGCTGAGGGGCTTCAAGAAACGGCCGGGGCCCACTGTCGCGGCTGCGAGCCTTCCGGTTACCGCGCCCGTCGACGCAAAGAGCATGGGGAAAAAGAGCCTGGCGCTCGGCTACGTGCAGGACGCCATCAAGTATTTGCGGCAGGCGCATGAGCAACATCCGGACGATGCGGAAGTGATGTTGAAGCTTGGATGGGCGTACAACCTGGCGAAAGACGATGCGGATGCGAAGGTGTGGTTCGATGAAGCGCGTCACGCCTACGATCCGCAGATTACAGAAGAGGCGACCAAGGCGTATCACACCTTGAATGGAGATACGTTGCCGCAGACCACGACGTGGATGTTGCCCATGTATTCGTCGCGTTGGAACGATTTGTTCACCTATGGGCAGGTCAAGCGGACGCTGCCGCTGCCGTGGAAGCGCGTCAACGACCTGGTGTCTTTTTATCTGTCGACACGGTTTGATGGCGATGTCAGGGGAACCGTGCGCACCGCGTTTGGCCCCGGTTACCTTTCGGAGACGGCCTTCATTCTCGCGGCAGGGGTCTCTTCGAAGACCTGGCATCACTTCACGGCTTGGGGCGAAGCCGGAGAAGGCTTCAAATATTTGCCGGGCGCGCGCGATGCGGCCAGTGCCGGATTATCGCGGCGGCCTCAACTTCGCGAAAGGCTTTGGGAATTTGCTGGGCAGCCAGACGCCGGGGCTGTTCTACGAGACCACTGAGGATGCATTGTACGTGAGCCGGTTCGACAAGGATTCGCTCTTCTATTCGCAGCACCGCGCCGGGCGCACTTTCCGGGCGTGGCACGAGACGTTCGCCCAATTGTCTGTTCAATGCGAACTATGTGCGCGACGTGAAGAGCGAATACTGGGCCAACACGCTGGAACTCGGACCAGGGGTGAAAATGCATTTGCGTTGGATGCCGCCGAATGTTTATTTCTCGGTCGATTTCCTGCGCGGCGTGTACCTGGACGGTCCGTATCTCGACAGTATGTTGCACCGGCACTATAACTACAACGACGTTCGCGTCGGTTTCTGGTTTGCGAGGACGAGATGAACATTCGCTATGCAGGATTTGCATGCATTGCGGCATTCGTGCTGATGCCAATGCTCGCCGGCGGGACTACTTTTCAAGTGACGGAGTGCGGACCCGGCGCCGTGGACGAAGATTTTAGGTTCGCTCGGGATCACGCAAGCAGCGAGTGGAAGCGCGGGAATCGTGGTCGTTGGCCGCGAGACGCAGGCGGACGTCGCGGCGCTCGCGCAAAATCACATCGTAATCGTCGAAGGAACAGGAGCGGCGGCGCAGAAGCTCGGCATCGCCACGAAGAGCGAAAGCGTTCCGGTGCGGCAGATCTGCGATACGCACGCACCAAAGATGCAGATCGTATGGGAACAGGCGCTGACCGTTCCGGAGGTCGAGCTGCCGGCACGGCATTCAGGTCTTCGCCACTGAGAAATGGAAAGGTGTTCCGATGTTGGCCGGGAAACGCACCGCGCACGGGGCCATTCTGTGGATGGCTACTGAGCCGGGCGAAAGCGGCATCGAGCGATATCCGTATCTTCTGCAAGCGCTGGTCGATCTGGGATTGCCCATGGATGTGCGAACTACCAGTCTGTGGGCATTTTTCGATTCGTCATATCGAATTCGCGCTGACGTCGATTACCTGGCGCGGCGCTGGAGGCGAGCGGGCGTGGGAGTTCTTCATGTCGCGGCATGGCACAACGTGGAGCCCGATCCGGTGCAGGATGAGTATTTAAGAAGCTGATCGAGGCCTGCCATCGGAACGCGATTCTGGTTTATGCGTGGCTCGAGCTGCCGCACGTCAGTGAGAAGTTCTGGGCAGATCATCCGGAATGGCGGGAGAAGACGGCGCTGGGCCAAGATGCGCAACTCGATTGGCGCAAGCTGATGAACCTGCAAAATCCGGATTGCCGTCGTGAAGTCGAGAAGGAGATCGGCCGCCTGATTCGCGAATTCGATTGGGACGGCGTGAATGTGGCGGAGCTGTATTTCGAATCTCTCGAAGGGGCTTCGAATCCGGCGCGATTCACGCCGATGAATGACGATGTGCGTGCGGAGTTCGAGCAAGTAGGCGGGTTCGATCCGAAATTGTTTTTCGATCCGAGCTCGCCTATTGGCACGCAAAGAATCCAGAAGCGCTGCGCAAGTTCTTGGATTTCCGGGCGCACTTGGCTTCGCGCATGCAGGCCGACTGGCTGGACGTCATCGACCGGCTGAAATCGTCGAAGCCGTACCTGGACGTGGTCCTGACGCATATCGACGATCGGTTCGAGCCGGGTATTCGCGATGCGCTAGGAGCGGATGTAGCGCGTAGCCTGCCGTTGATTCAGGCGCACGCACAGCACCCTGCTGGTGGAGGATCCCGCGACACTTTGGAACCTCGGGCCCGAGCGCTATTCGAAATTGGCGGAGAAATACAGGGAGCTCACGCCGGACCGGAGCAGCATCGCAATGGATATCAACGTAGTGGAGCGCTATCAGGACGTTTATCCGACTAAGAAGCAGACGGGCGTCGAGTTGTTCGAGCTGGTGCATCAGGCGGCGGCATCATTCGCGCATGTTGCGTTGTATTTTGAAAACTCGCTCGAGAAAGAGGATTTGAGCTTTGTTGCCTGCTGCCGCGACGACGGCGAAGGCGGTTCCGAGTCAGTGTGGATGAACTGGAAATAGATGCGCATGAGCTGACGCGTGTCGCCTGGCAGGGTCCGGCTGAAATCGATGGAAAGCTCTGGCCTGTGCAGAACGCGGATTCCGTGCTTGCGCCTGCTGGGAAACACCTGCTTGAGTGCGGCAACGTCGCATTCCGGCGGTCACGATCAGCGACTTCAACGGCAATATTCGATCCGCCTCATCGTCTGCAAACCGCGTTGACCTTTCGTATACCAGCCAAAGCCGGGCTGTTGCGATACTCGGTTCGCCGGTTTCGTCCGTTGAAGTCGACGGCGCGCCGTTCTGGAAGCCGACCGGCGAGAATGCGATGACGTGATGCTTCCCGCTGGTCAGCACGTAGTCACATTCAACCGTGACAGCGGCGGCAGTGTCGTCAGACGCCCGCCTTCCGCTTCAAAACGCCGAACCATTTCGCGCTCTTCCGATGCACTCAGGCTTTTGATAGCGTCGGTGACGAGTTCGACCTGCGCGCCGATCGCAGCAGCCCGAAGGCGGCACACTGGACGCATAGTTCTGTGACGACGCCATACACGACATAACGATCGGCGTTCAAGAGCTCCAGCAGTGGACGGAGGTTGGGGTTCGTAAAGCAATCGAGCATCTGCTTTTCGACGATGATCTGGCGCGCGTCGACGATGCCGATCCTAATTTGATCGAGCGCGGCGACGGCCGTGCTTAAGATAAGCCGCTGCTCGAGCAGAGTGCCGGCGGCTTTTTGCTGGCCGGCGGTATCGGCCACGCAATGCGGTTTCCAGATCTTGAATTCCGGATCGTCTTCGGTGTGAGCGTCGGCGGTGGAAATGATCGGGATGCGATTTGCCGCCGCGAAACGTGTCAGTTCGGCTAACGATTGAACGATGTCCTGTGCGCCGGGTACCGCAAGCGCACCGGCAGGATATAGGAAATCCAGTTGCGTATCGACATCGAAAAAGATGGTCTTCACTGCTTATGACCTGACGAGTTGAAATTCCTGGCGAAGACTGTCGGTCAGCTGCAGCAGGTGTGGGCTGAATTCAACCGCGGTACGGAAGCGGATTCCGCAAGCGAGTGCAACTCGTTTCGGCAGGGCGGCTATGGCGGATTGTGCATTGGATCGTAGTCTGTCGAGCGGCGGCGCCGGTTCGATTACTTCGCCATTACTGATTACGGGGCGCACAAGAGGAACGCCTTGAAAATCGGCTGTTGCATTCGCTGTACAGCGCGATGACGTCGTGATCGGCGTAGCGATAAATCTGTTTAGCTCCCGGCAGCGTGCTCTTTTCATCGCTGAATTTAGCGGCATAGTGAAGCGTACCGTCGCGTTTGAGCTCAACCAATTTATAGACGGCGGAAAGGGAAGGCGCGTCGGCGGAAGTGGCCAGTTGGGTCCCCACGCCGAAGGCATCAAAGGGCGCGCCGGAACGGACCAGCTCGGCCACGCGATATTCGTCGAGATCGTTAGTCGCGAAAATTTTGGCGTCTTCGAGACCGGCATTGTCGAGGATGCGGCGCACTTCATTCGACAGAGCGACCAGATCGCCGCTATCCAGACGAACGCCCCAAAGCGGACGGCCCAGGCGGGCAGCGAGGCGAGTGCCTTCGATCGTGTCGTATGTGTCGACAAGAAAGACAGTGGAATCGCCGAGCAATCGCTGAAGCGCCCGGAACGATTCTTCTTCGGTTGCAAAGGCCATCGTCCAGGAATGCGCTGCGGTGCCAAAAACCGGAATGCCGAATCGCATCCCTGCTTCGGCGTTGCTGGTGCCGGAACAGCCGCCGAGATAAGCCGCGCGGCCGGCGAGGATACCGGCGTCGGGCGAGTGAGCGCGGCGGCTGCCGAATTCGACAATCGGCCGGCCCTCGGCCGCGATGACGCAGCGCGCTGCTTTTGAGGCGACCATGGTCTGGAACGCGAACGTCGACAGCAGGTATGTTTCGACAAGTTGCGCCTCGAATCAGCGGAGCGCGAACGATAGCGATCGGCTCGTTGGCGAACACCGGCGTGCCTTCCGGCAGCGCGAAAAAGATCGCCCGTGAATCGCAGATTCGCCAGAAAATCGAAGAACTCGGCGGGAACGTCTTTGAAAGTGCGGCAGCGAGCGCAGGTAATCGATTTCTTCGGGGCGGAACCGGAGTGTTTGGAGATACTCGACAGCCTGCTCGAGACCGGCCGCAAGCAAAAAATTGCGGGTTGTGCGGAAGCCGTCGAATCAGCAGCTCGAACGTTGCAAGCTCGTCCGTCTTCCCGGCGGCAAAATAGCCCGCCGCCATCGTGAGCTCGTACAGGTCGGTGTTGAGAGCAGACATGAGGAGCATTTCTACATCGCACATAGCGGCACCAATCGCTCTGCGCGCTCCAGCGGCTTCCGTCTGCTGTTTACTTTTTCGACGCGGCCCGCCGGTTTAATGGCTTTACTGGCTTCCAGGATATCGTCTACGGCCTTGGCTGTCGAGTTGGTACAGAGCGGGCTCGTTGTTGCGGCGAGCGATGTATCCGTCGTTCGTTTTTGCGAATTCAGCCCGATCGGTACGCTTGCCGTCGCTCCACGTGACCGAGAGCAGGGATGGAGTGGTGAATCCGGCTGTGACGAATTTCGTTGCGGCCAGGTCGCGCAGCTTGTCGATGAGCGACTGAATGGCGCCCGCGTCCATGGTTTGGCCATTGAGCTTCCAATCCGAGCCGGCTTCGCATGTAGAGTCTTGTCCGCCGCGCCTTGCTGAATCTCGAATTTCGTCAGATCATTGAAGCCGAAATCGAAAATCTTCTTGTTGCGGAAATCGTCCAGCGGCTTTTCGAGCTGCTTTGCCGAGATCGGAGGAAACTTTGTAGACGCCCTGCGACCACGGTGCTCTTGGCGTAGTAATCGTCCTTGTTCTTATGCATCTCGAGCGATTGTGTCCCGGAGGCGTCGGTCACCTTGACAGTCGCGACGGGTTGGCCGGATGCAAAGGCCGCATCTACTTTTTTCGTATCCTGCGGCGTGCTGGAAAGATCCATCTTCGCGTCAGTGAGTTTGCGAAGCAGCTCTTCCACTTCGAAGCTGTCGGCCCGATAGGGCTGCGGCTTCACGATTTGCCATTCGTTCTGATTGTTCTTTCCGAACTCAATATCGGATTTGGCCGAGACGAGCTCAATCCGCGTCAACTGATTGTTATCGAAAGTGAGCAGCCGCTTATCTCGCAGGTCCGTGGCGGATTTGTCGAGCGAGGTTTTGGTCGAAGAGGAGATTGCGTAGACTTTCGGGTCAGATCCGACACGGGCATAGACGAGCGAACCGGCAGGGACATCGTCGCCGAAATAGATCTCGGTCGGACTTGCCATTGGTCTCGTGGACAGTGACCGTGAGGGTGGGAGTGTTCAAGCCGTACTTGCCCAAGTCGGAAGTCTGATTTTCGACGACGTTATCCGCCGTAACAGGGTTCAAAGCAGCTGCGAGGCTGTTTACAGCGTCTTGATCCGCGGGCAGAGCTTCCGGGCTGGTGATGTCCCATTTGCCGTTCTGATGCGCGATCGTCAACGTTGTACCGTCCTTCTTGGCCAGATCGATTTGTTTGATCCGGTCGGCCGCGATGTCCGCTAGTTTTGGCGCAGCGGTAGGGGCGGCCGTCGCGGGCGATTCCGGATGCCGCTTCGACCACCACACAAGTCCGCTGAGAGCAGCGAGAACAATGGCTGCAATCAGTAGATTTCGTGGTTTCATCCTATCTCCGTTTCAAGAAGATCAAGACGCCGCCGGCGATGATGAATAGGGGAACCATAAAAATATCGAAATCGAGGAAGAGACTCATCTGGCGCTGGTTGACATTGAGACGCCGATCTTCGGCCTGCTTCGGGCGAATGGAAATGAGGTCTTCGTCTGAAGAAAGCCAATTGATGGTGTTCAGCGCGAGATCGCGGTTGCCCTGGAATCCGATGGTTCCGTTATCGAGGAAGCTCGAGGTGCCGATCACGACGACGCGTCCGGAGCCATTCGGCTTGCCGGTGTTGTAGGTGACAGCCGCGCCGAGAACAAAAGGACCCTTCTTGTCCTGAAATTTTTCGAAGTCGGGCGTATCGAGATGGGTAGTCGCGATCGCCTGACCGCTGGTGGAAAATAACTTGTCGACGGTGGTCTTGTCACCGTTTTTCACATCAAGCGAGCGAGTGATGGGCAGTCCAGTAGCCTCTTTGAGATCGTTCACAATCGGTTGCGAGTTGTAGCTGGTAATGAGCGGGATCTCGGGGCCGATGTTGAAAAGCTGGCCGATCGGATTCTGTTCGAGAACCAGATCTTTGTCTTCGGTAACGCCCCAGTTTTGGAGAGGATTTGAAGCGCGGTGTTTTGCGCGATATGCTCGCGGCCGAAATCGAGGGGAGGATCGAGCAGGATCATCGCCCGACCGCCGCCTTCGACGTAGTTCTTAATGGCCGTTACTTCGTTCGGCGTATAGTCGGCCTGCGGGCCTGCGACAACTAGCAACATTGCAATCGGACGGGACAGTCGTTTTGTCGAGCAACGTGACAGCATCGGCTTCGTAGTTGTCGCGCTGCAGCAGCGTCTTGAACGCCGATACGCCCGTTTCTTGCGTATCGTCCAGGCGGCGTTCTCCGCTGCCTGAAACGAAGCAAACTTTGCGAACGCCTTTGAGATCCTTCAGAAACGCGCCGGTGATGCCTTCTTCGTTGAGCGACTTGGCCTCTTCGCGCCGCTGCCCGATCTCGACGAAAGCAGTGCCGGGAAAGCGCAAGCCAAAAGACGCGCGACGGTGGGCTGCTTCTCCACATCGACGTACTGAATATGGATCTTGGGCGAGAGATTCTTGTAGCGATCGAAGATCCCTTGGCCTGATCGAAATTGCTGGCCCGATCGATATAGGTGATGGTGGCGTCGGTTTTCAGGTCCTTGACCAGCTTCTGAGTTTCCTGAGAGAGAGTGAACCGCTTGTTACTGGTGGTGTCGAAGGTTTTGTTGAAGCGCGGCATCTGCGCGAGCCAATTGATGACGATTAAAATCGCAATCACGACGATGGTGTAGAGCGTGGCTGTGGCGCCGTATCGCGCCTGGCGAGCGGCGACGGTGTCCTTCGCTTTCGGCGGCGTTTTCGGTGTCTGGGCAGTGGATGTGAATTCTGCCATTATGCCCTCCAGCGCAACGATTCCAGCGAGCGCGAAGTCAGAAACAAGCCGAAGAAAATCATAGAGAGGTAATAGATCACGATCCTTCGTGTCGACGACGCCTCGCGAGAAGCTATCGAGGTGGCTGACGACCGAGAGCTGGTAGAAAAATTGAGCTGTCGGTGAATTGCTGAAGGAAGACCAGCTTGCGATCCACAACAATAGCGACGCGGCAAAGCATATGGCGCCGGCGACGATCTGGTTCTTCGTCAGCGTAGAGATGAAAGTGCCGAGGGCGAGCAGGCAGCATCCGAGCAAGAGCAGGCCGAGAAATCCAGTCGCGACCGGCTTCCAATCCGGATTGCCGTGCAGAACAGGAAGCAGAAATCGATGAACAGGACCACCAGCAGCGAACCATACATCAGAACCGCGGACAGCCATTTGCCGATCACGATCTCGAGATCGTGGACCGGAGAAGTAATCAGCAGTTCGATGGTTCCCTGCCGCTTCTCCTCGGCAAACAGACGCATCGTGATCAGCGGGATGAGGAACAGGCCGACTACGGCGATGTTTGAAAACAGCGGCGCGATGATTTGCTCGTTTACGTTCATGGGGAACGACTGGCCGCTCATCTGGCTCTCGAGCGAAGAGCGCACGAAAAGAGCGGTGAGGTCGTAAGTGAAAACTCCGCTCAGAAACGCAAAGATCGTCAGCAGGACCCAGGCGATCGGAGAGACGAAATAGGCGTAGAGCTCACGACGGCAGATAGTCCAAATGTTTCTCACTGCACGCCTCCATCAACAACGACCTGAGGTGGGGAATCGGCATTTCGGCCAGTCAGGTGCAGATACACTTCTTCGAGCGACAAGGTGGTGGATTTCAACTCGAGCAAATTCCAACCGGCGTGAACGATGGCACGCGCTAAGTCGGGGCGCGCATTGCGGTCGGGGAGAGTGTCCACTTCGAAAATCAGCCGATCGGCAGAGACTCCCTTCTCAATCACCTTACTAACACCCGACACCTGCTCGATTTTCTGGAGAACGGTCGCTGCGTCCGCCTGACCGGCAGTGTCGACTTGCACCTGCACAGTGTTTCCAACGCCGGTTGACTTCAGATGCTCGACGGAATCGGTAGCGACCAGGCGTCCTCGGTCGATGATGATCACTTTTCGGCAAACAGCCTCCACTTCGGGAAGAATGTGCGTGCTGAGGATGATGGTGTGTTCGCCGGAGAGGCTCTTAATCAGCTCGCGCGTTTCGGTGATTTGCTTGGGATCGAGGCCGGAGGTCGGCTCATCGAGGATGAGAACGTCGGGATTGTGAATGATGGCCTGCGCCAAGCCGACGCGCTGCCGGTATCCTTTCGAAAGCTTTGAAATGAGCTTCGATTTTACGTCTGCAACCGAGCAGCGCTCCATGACCTGTTCGGTGCGGGTCCTGATGTCGCGATTTGGAACGTTCTTTAGACGCGCTACGAACATGAGGTAATCTTGAACGCTCATTTCGGGATAGAGCGGAGGCGCTTCGGGCAGATAGCCCATGCGCTTCTTGACCTCGAACGCCTGCTCGAAAACATCGAAGCCGCCGACGGTTGCTTTGCCGGCGGTGGGCGGCAGAAAACACGTCAGGACGCGCATGGTAGTTGTTTTGCCGGCGCCGTTGGGTCCGAGAAAACCAACTATGTCGCCCTTATCGACGGAGAACGAGATGCCGTCCACCGCGACATGGCGCGCGTATTTCTTGGAAAGACCTTCAACCTGAATCATATGATTAGACGAAAAAGATGCGGCTGGATGTTCGTCTTCGCGCAACCGGACGGCAATCGTAGCGTGCGCTTGATGGCTATCAATTGAGACGAACGAGCGGCAAGATCGTTTGGTGCCGTTTCCTCACTCATCCAAGCCCAAGCCGATTATTTGAAATCCAGAATCCACAAATATTATGTTTCCAGTAACTCCGCGGCCGAGATCGCTCGAGAGAAAGACAGCCGTATCGGCGACCTCCGCGGGATCAGTGTTCCGGCGCAGCGGCGCATGTGCGGCAACGCCTTCGAGAACCTTCGAAAAATCCTTTATACCGCGTGCGGAAGTGGTCTTTATTGGCCCAGCCGAAATTGCGTTCACGCGGACTTTGCGAGAGCCGAGATCGGCCGCCAAGTAGCGAACACACGCTTCGAGCGCTGCCTTGGCAACACCCATCACATTGTAATTCTTCACGACGCGAATGGAGCCGAGATAGGTCAAAGTTGTTAGGGAGCCGCCGTTCTTCATGAGCGGAGCAACGGCGCGCGCGACGGCGACAAGGGAATAGGCGCTCACCTCCTGGGCTAATAGATAGCCGTCCCGGCTGGTTTCGAGGAACGGCCGGCTTAGGTCTTCTTTATTCGCAAAGGCGATACTGTGAACCACCGCATCGACCGTGGGCGCAGTCTCGCGCAGTTCGGAAACGAGGTGATCCAATTCCTGCTGCTTCGTTACGTCGCAATTCAGAATCTTGGTCGCTTTAAGTTCGGCGCCGAGTTCTTCCACGGTCTGCCGCTGGCGCTCGCCTTGATAAGTCAGGATAAGAGACGCGCCTTCGCGGACAAACGCGGAAGAGATCGCGTAAGCAATGCTCCACTTATTGGCCACACCCAGAACAAGGGCGGTCTTCCCAGCGAGCAGCTGTGACATGAAAACGTCATTGTAACTTGCTGTCGCAGCTTTACTATGGAGCGCGCCAGGGTTAGGAAGGCTGCGCGACGGGTTCCACGACCACGGCGGTCCCGTAGGCGAGCACTTCAGTGACTCCGTTCATAACGTCGTTAGCGTCGTAGCGCATGCCGATGATGGCGTTTGCACCGAAGGCGGCAGCGTGCTCCAGCATCAGGTCGAAAGCTTCGCTCCGCGCTTTTTCGCAAAGGTGAGTGAAGGCGGTGATGTTGCCACCGACAATGGTGTGCAAGGCTCCGCCCAAGGTCCCCAGCACAGAGCGCGATCGCACCGTTATGCCACGTACTATGCCGAGGTTCTTCTTGATGCGGAATCCGTTGAGCTCAAATGCGGTTGTCACCATGTAAGGCGCTATGAAGCCGTCGTTTGCCATAGGGTCACTGTAGCCCATGAAGGGGGCGGCGCAGGTCAGGATGCGAAGATCGTTTCAAGATCCATCTCGAACGGTCGGACACTGATCTCCTCATGCCAAACTCGCCTGCCGTGGTTGCCGGGAAAACGCCTATCGGCGCCGAAGTTGCTTCCGATGGGAGCGGTACACACTTTCGCGTCTGGGCGCCGCAATCGAAATCGGTCGCAGTCGTTTTCGAAGACAAGCGACGGCCGTTTGCTCTGACTCCGGAGGCCCAGGGCTACTTCTCGGGGCTTGCGACTCACGTGGAGGCAGGGGCCAAGTACAAGTACTCAATGGATGGGGGCGAAGCATACCCCGATCCGGCATCGCGCTATCAGCCGGACGGTCCACATGGATTTTCGGAAGTCATCGATGGGATGGCATTCACTTGGTCGGATAGGCAATTGGCCGGGAGTCGAACTAGAGGGGCAGGTGATTTATGAACTGCATCTCGGCACGTTCACCGAGGGTGGGACTTGGTCGTCGGCAGCGGAGAAACTGGAGTATCTGCGCGACACAGGCATTACGTTGATCGAGGTGATGCCTGTGGCGGATTTCCCCGGCAGATTCGGATGGGGCTACGACGGCGTGCAGCCTTATGCGCCGGCGGCGATTTATGGGCGACCGGATGACATGCGGTCGTTCGTCGATCGGGCTCACGCAGCTGGGCGTGGGCGTGATTCTGGACGTGGTCTATAACCATCTAGGGCCCGACGGCAATTACCTGACCAAGTACTCGCCGTTTTATTTCACCGAGAAGCACACCACCGACTGGGGCGCAAGCCATCAACTTCGATGGAGAAGAGAGCGGTCCGGTGCGCGAGTACTTTCGCGAGAACGCGGCGTATTGGATTCGGGATTTTCATCTCGATGGATTGCGGTTGGATGCGACGCAAGACATTCACGACGAATCCGAGCCGAACATAATCGCGGAGATCGGTACGGCGGCGCGAAAGGCGGCCGGAAATCGATCGATCTTGTTGGTAGGGGAGAACGAGCCGCAGAAGACGCGCCTGATCAGGCCGGTGAAGGAAGGCGGCTTCGGCCTGGATGCGCTGTGGAACGACGATTATCATCACACCGCGATGGTGGCGCTGACGGGCAAAGCGGATGCCTATTACACCGACTATCGAGGCACAGCGCAAGAGTTTGTTTCGGCGATGAAATATGGCTACTTGTTTCAAGGGCAGTGGTATCGGTGGCAGAAGAAGCGGCGCGGCACGTCGGCCTTGGGTTTGCCTCGTGCGGCCATGATCAACTTCATCCAAAACCACGATCAGGTGGCCAACTCGGCGCGGGGCCAGCGAGTGAATGAGCTGACGTCGCCGGGGCTGTTCAAGGCAGTGACCGCGCTGACGCTGCTTGCACCGGGCACCCCGATGCTTTTTCAAGGGCAAGAGTTCGCCTCGTCAAGCCGCTTCTTGTTTTTTGCCGATCATGAGCCGGAACTCGCGAAAAAAGTGCGAAAGGGCCGGGTCGAGTTTCTAGAGCAGTGGCGCTCTCTCGGATTGCCGGAGATGCAGCCGTGCTTCGAGATCCTTCGTCGGTTGAAACATTCGAGCGCTCGAGGCTGGATCATTCCGAAGTGCAAAAACATGCGGAAATCTACGCGCTCCATCGCGATCTTCTGCGGTTGCGGCGGGAAGATCCAGTGATTTCGCGGCAAGGCGCGGACGGGATCGATGGCGCGGTGCTCTCGACGGAGTGTTTCCTGATCCGCTTCTTTTCGCCGGATTATCAGCGTGACCGGCTGCTGTTGGTTAACCTGGGAATGGATCTGGAACTGAACCCCGCGCCGGAACCGTTGCTGGCGCCTCCGCAATCCAAGGAATGGGGGAAGCTTTGGTCTTCCGAAGATCCGCAATACGGAGGCTGCGGGACGGCTGCACTCGACACCGACGAAAATTGGAGAGTTCCGGGCCGCGCGGCCGTGCTGTTATACCCGGTTGCTGCCCGAAAGTAACTCAGCAGAGCACCCAGCAAAGCGGCCGCTTCCACGTCATATGAACAATATCTTTAGCCACAACGCCAACGCTGCACTTTCCGCGCGACGATTTGCGAACGACTCACCGAGACGGAATGGCTGGTGACGAATGGTCTGGGCGGATATGCATCCGGTACGGCTGGCGGAACGCTTTACGCGCGTTTTTCACGGCTATTTGATTGCGGCGCTGCCGTCTCCACTTGGCCGGACGATGATGCTGAACGATGTGTTCGAGCAAGCTGCTTCTAGCGGACGGCCGGAGCGTTCCACTGAATGGCGTGAAAACGGAGGAAGAGGATTTCGGCGGTTCGCAATATCTCACCGATTTCCGGCTGGATTCGGGGCTTCCGGTTTGGACGTACGAAGTGGCGGGAATGACGATCGAGAAGCGTGTCTATCTTCCGCACCGGCAGAATACGACCTACATCAATTATCGCGTTGCGGGCGGGTCGGGATCGGTGAAGCTGCAGCTACGGCCCGCGGTGAACATGCGCGAGCATGAGGCGCCGGTAAATACGCCGCTCGGCACTTACACGATCACTGTTCGCGATCATCATTACGAGCTGAAGGCTTCGCTACGGCATACCGCCGCTGCGCATGATGCTGCTTGGGAACAACAGAGCGTTTGCAATCGATTGCGAGACGATTCGCGACGTCATCTATGAGATCGAACGGAGCCGCGGATACATCTGGCAAGGAGATCTGTGGAGTCCGGGTTATTTTTCGGCGGATCTTTCACCTGGATACGATGCGACTTTGGTGGCTTCGACAGAAACGTGGGACGTGATGTCGGCGCTGAATCCGCAGGCAGGCCTGGGATGCGGAGCACGACCGAAAGAGGCGGCTGCTGCTGGAGTCGCATCGCAAGCGCGTGCGATCGACATGTGCCGCGAACTGGTGTGGGCGGCGGATCAATTTATCTTCACGCCGGTGGGACGGCAGGAGGATACGGCGCGGGCGCGCGCGGCGGGCGACGAAATTCGCAGCGTGATCGCGGGCTATCACTGGTTCACCGACTGGGGCCGCGACACGATGATCAGCCTGGAAGGCCTGACGCTGACAACCGGGCGCGCAGGTGGAGGCGAGCTACATTCTGCGGACGTTCGCGCATTACATCCGCGACGGGCTGATTCCGAACATGTTCCCCGAAGGGAAAACAGACGGGCTGTATCACACGGCGGACGCGACGCTGTGGTTCTTCCATGCCTTGAACCGGTATCTGGAGTACGCGAAAGACGACACACCTTCTGAAGCACTTGCTGCCTCGTCTTCTCGATATTGTGGGCCATCACCTGCGCGGCACGCGACTTCAACATTCACGTCGATCGCGGAAGACGGATTGCTGGTGCAAGGGCAGGAAGGATATCAACTCACGTGGATGGACGCGAAGGTGGACGACTGGGTGGTGACTCCGCGCCGCGGCAAAGCGGTGGAGATCAATGCGCTTTGGTACAACGCTCTGCGACTGCTGGAGAAATGGCTGCGCGAATCGGGCCGCGACGACGAAGCCGGCGGCATCGCGGAGCACGCCGCGAAGAGCGCGGGAATCTTTCAATCGGCGATTCTGGTACGAGGAGGGCGGCTATCTGTACGACGTGGTCGATGGCGAGAACGGACGGCGACGATCCCTCTTGCCGCCCGAATCAGATATTCGCGATTTCGCTCGAATATCCGGTGCTCGATCAATCGCGCTGGGACCGGTGCTGTTCAGGTCGTGAAGGACCGGCTGCTGACGCCGGTCGGCTTGCGATCGCTCGCGCCGGGCGAAAAAGATTACAAACCCAAGTACGACGGCGATTTGCGCTCGCGCGATGCCGCTTATCATCAGGGCACGGTTTGGGCTTGGCTGATCGGGCCATTCATCGATGCCTGGCTGAAGGTGCATCCGGACGATTTCCAACGGCGCGCGGTTTCCTCGAAGGGTTCAAGCCGCATCTGCGCGAGGCGTGCGTCGGGTCGATCAGCGAGATTTTCGATGCCGAACCGCCCTTCACGCCGCGCGGTTGCTGCGCGCAGGCCTGGAGCGTCGCCGAGGTGCTGCGCTGCTTCGTAAAAACGAGCGGCGTTTCAGAAGCGAGCGAGGAAGTGCCGAGATGGCGACGGCCACGGTAAATTAAGTCTCTCTGAAAATTACTAGTAGCGGCTTCGGACATTTGGCGCCAATGACGCTCCGTCCTGTCACCATCCACCTCGGTCCCGTGTCTAACCAGTGCTAATCAGCCAGTGCATAATCAGCGGTTGTGCAACCAGGAGTGAATGTGTCAGAGAGGAACGAATGGAACCAGACGAGAAGAAGACGACTGGACTCGGCGCCGGCGTAAGCCGGCGCGAGTTTGTCGGGCGTGACGCTCGCCGGCGGGGTCGCTAGCACCGTGCTTCCCGCGCAGAAGCGCAGCGCGGAGACAGCTCTGCTTCCGCTGGTGAAATGCACGCTGACGATCAATGGCCAGCCGCACGAACTGGAGCTCGATCCGCGGGTCACTTTGCTCGATCTGCTTGCGGGAACATCTGCATCTCACCGGCTACGAAAAAGGGCTGCGACCACGGCCAATGCGGCGCTTGCACGGTGCTGGTGAACGGTCGGCGCATCAATTCCTGCCTGAGCCTCGCGGTCATGCATGATGGCGACCAGATCACGACCATCGAAGGCTGGCCGCAGGGCGGAAATCTGCATCCGATGCAAGCCGCTTTCATCGAACACGATGGCTTCCAGTGCGGATACTGCACCCCGGGGCAGATCTGTTCGGCGGTGGCGATGCTGAAGAAGCTCAAGGCGGGTGCGCCGAGCGTCGTTACGCCGAACATCGGCTGAAGTTCAGCCGATCAAGCTGACCGACGACGAAATTCGCGAGCGCATGAGCGGCAATATCTGCCGTTGCGGGGCGTACGTCGGCATTGTCGAAGCGGTCCGCTCGGTTGCACAGGGGAGGAACGCATGAGGCCGTTCACCTACACTCGCCCGAAGACCGTCGAAGACGCGATTCAAAGCTTACGCGCCAAGGGCCGGATGTCCGTTTTATCGGCGGCGGCACGAATCTGCTCGACCTGATGAAGATGGGCGTCGAGCGGCCGGCGCATCTGGTCGATATCAACCGCTTGCCGCTGACAACCATCGAGGAGCACGAGGGCGGTGTTCGCATCGGCGCGCATGGTGACGCAACACCGATGCCGCGAATCATGAACTGATTCGCACGCGCTATCCGGTTTTGAGCGAGGCGATTCTGGCCGGCGCCTCGCCGCAACTGCGAAACAAGGCGACTATGGGCGGCAACCTGCTGCAGCGCACGCGCTGCTATTACTTCTACGACCCGAGTTACCGAGAGTGCAACAAGCGCGTGCCCGGCAGCGGCTGCGCGGCGAAACAGGGATACAACCGCATCCACGCGATTCTTGGGCGCGAGCGAGGAGTGCATCGCCACTCATCCGAGCGACATGTGCGTTGCGCTGCTGGCGCTGGATGCGGTGGTGCAGGTGAAGGGCCGAAAGGCGAGCGCTCGATTCCGATGGCGGAGTTTCACCGGCTGCCCGGCAATACGCCGCAGATCGACACGAATCTGCATCCCGGCGAGCTGATCACCGCCATCGATTTGCCGGCGATGCCGTACGCCAGGCGATCGACTTATCTGAAAGTGCGCGACCGCAATTCGTACGCGTTCGCGCTGGTTTCGGTCGCGGCCGTACTCGATCTGGACGAACGACGGCGCTATCCGTCGAGCGCAAATCGCGCTCGGCGGCGTGGCGCACAAGCCTGGCGCGCGGCGAAAGCGGAGCGAGCGCTCGCGGGCAAGAAGACCGGAGGAGGCAACGCTGCGCGCTGCGGCCGAAGCGGAACTCGCGGGCGCAAAGCCGTATCACGACAACGCGTTCAAAGTGGAACTGGCGCGGCGCAGCATCGTGCGCGCGGTGACCACGGCGATGACCGTTGACCAGGCCTAAGGAGACTGAGCAATGGCAGATCTGATTGGTCAACCGATCGATCGCGTGGACGGCCGGCTGAAGGTGATGGGCCGCGCCACTTATGCCTACGAGCACGAAGTGCCGAATGCCGCGTACGCCGTGATGGTGATGAGCACCATCGCCAAAGGCCGGATCACGTCCGATCGATACGCAGGCCGCGGAACGCTTGTCCGGGCGTGTTGCTGGTGATGACGCATCTGAATGCGCCATGAAGCTGCCGCAACTGCGAAAGCCAGAAGCAAAGTCCGCCGGCGGGCCGCATGCGTGCAAGTGCTGCAGGACGACGTTGTCCGGTACGCGAATCAGCCGATCGCGCGTGGTGGTGGCCGAGACGCTCGAGAACGCGCATGGAAGGCGCTCATCTGGTCGCAGGTGCGCTACGCCGCCGGAACCGCATCACGTCGATCTCGAGAGCCGGTTATCGGAAGCTATACGCCGCAGAAAGCGGGCGGCGGCGGCGACCCGTCGGTCAGTCATCGCGGCGATATGCAGGCCGGCATGAGCCAGGCGGACACGCGCATCGAGCATGTCTATTGGACGCCGTTCGAAGTGCACAACCCGATGGAGCCGCACGCCACCATCGCGGTGTGGGACGCGCCGGATCATCTGACCCTCTACGATGCGACGCAGGGCGTGTTCACCGATCGCGGACGCGTGGCGTCAGTTGCTTCGGCCTGCAGCCGGAGAACGTGCGCGTGATTTCGCCGTACCTCGGCGGCGGCTTCGGCAGCAAAGGGCCGGTCTGGTCGCACGTCATTCTGGCCGCCATGGCGGCGAAGCAGGTGAACCGTCCGGTGAAGCTGGAAGTGCAGCGCCCGCAGATGTTCGGCATGCTCGGATTCCGGTCGCAGACGCGGCAGGCGTTGACGGTCGGCGCAAAGAGCGACGGCACGATGACCGCGCTGAGTCACGACACGGTCTGCCACACCTCGACCTTCGACGAGTTTGTCGAAGCGGCCAGCCTGCCGGCGCGCATGCTTTACCAATCGCCGAACAACAGCACATCGCACAAGCTGGTGAAGTCCGACATCGGCACACCCTCGTTCATGCGTGCGCCGGGCGAAGCGCCGGGCACTTACGCGCTCGAAGCGGCGATGGACGAGATGGCGTACGCGCTGAAGATGGATCCGGTCGAGTTCCGGCTGAAGAACTACGCCGAAACCGATCCGGAAGAGAACAAGCCGTGGTCGAGCAAGTCGCTGCGCGAGTGTTACCGCCTAGGCGCCGAGCGATTCGGATGGAGCAAGCGGCAGCGCTGAGCCGCGCTCGATGCGCGAAGGCAACGAGCTGATCGGCTGGGGCATGGCGACGTCCGTTTATCCGACCCGCCGCAGCGCATCGAATGCTTCGGCGCGCTTGAATGCCGATGGAACGTTTTCGGTCGATGCGGGAACGCAGGACCTCGGCACCGGCACTTACACGATCATGACGCAAATCGCGGCGGACTCCTTCGGCGTGCCGCCGAATCAAGTGAAGTTCCGGCTGGGCGACACGATTACTGCCGCAAACGCCGGTTTCGGGCGGATCGCAGACCGCCGCGAGCACGGGCTCGGCGGTGTATCTGGCGGCGCAAGCGCTGCGCGAGAAGCTGATCCAGATGGCGGTCAGCGATACGCAATCGCCGCTCTCGGGCGTCAGCGCGCAGGACGTTGTCATTCGAGAATGGCCGCCTATATTCGCGCAGGCAATCCGTCGAAAGGCGAAACATTTCAGGCGCTGATCGCGCGCAGCGGGCAGCCTCACGTCGAAGCGCAGGCGAACGCGAAGCCCGGCGCTGAAAAAGAGCGCTACTCGATGTACGCTTTCGGCGCGCAGTTCGCGGAAGTTCGCGTGGATGCGGATCTCGGGCAGATCAGAGTGTCGCGGATGGTCGGCTGCTTCGGCGCGGGCAAAATCCTGAACGCCAAAACCGCGCGCAGCCAGTTCATCGGCGGCATGGTTTGGGGCATCAGCATGGCGCTCTACGAGCACGCGGCGATGGACAAGCGACTCGGCCGCTGGGTCAACAACAACCTTGCGGAATACCACGTCCCGGTGAATCTGGATGTCGGCAAAATCGAAGCGCATGTGGGTGGATGAGAAGGACGATCACGTCAATCCGATCGGCGCAAAAGGCATCGGTGAGATCGGAATCACCGGCGCCGCGGCCGCGGTTGCAAACGCGGTTTTTCACGCGACGGGCATGCGCGTGCGCGACCTGCCGATCACGCTCGACAAGGTGCTGAAAGCTTAGCCTCGCTGTCGCCGTGCCTTTGGTCCTTCGCGTTCGCGAGCGCGTGCTCCTTGGCGGAACTGCTCTAGGGCACCGAGAATCGCCGTCCATAGAGCTGCGCCTTCTTTTCGCCGATACCGAGCACGTGCAGCAACTCGTCGACGGTACGCGGCTGTTTCCGGCACAGATCCTCCAGCGCCGCTGTCGTGCAGCACCATGAACGCCGGAATGTTTTCGCGCCGCGACATTTCGCGCCGCCATTCCCGCATATACTCCAGCAATTCCGGATTCAATTCCTCGGAGCTGGAGTGGTGAGAACATGGGCTTCGGCTTCTCTCTTTCGCGGTTGCCGTACAAGTGCGCGGGCGCCGGAAACCAGTCCGGCGCTTCCGCGCAGATGTCGCACATGCCGCAGCTCATCCCATTTGGGGCGTTCTCCGAAATGCAGGCAGATCTGCCGATGGCGGCACAGCGGAGATTCAGCGAAGCGCTTTATCTCGTGATAGCGCTGCCATGAGCGCTCCTGTTCCGCCTTATCCTTCATCTCACTGATGAAGTAGGCCAGCAGCGCAGTGTCTTTCTTCTGCCAAAGCAGCACGCAATCGGCCGGCAGTCCGTCGCGGCCCGCTCGCCCGGCCTCCTGATAATACTGCTCCACCGATTTCGGCAACGACAGGTGGATCACCGCCCGCACCCCGGGTTTGTTGATGCCTAAGCCGAAGGCGAGCGTGCCCACCAGTACGCGCACTTCATCAGACATCCAGATCTCCTGGTTATGCCTGCGCGTTTCGGCGGGCATCTGGCCGTGATAGGGCACCGCTGCGATACCCTGGTTGCGCAGATCGTCGGCAGTCTCTTCCACGCGCGCGATGGTGGGCGCATAGACGATAACGTTCTCGTTGGCATGCGCTTTGAGAGCGGCCATCAGGAACGCATCTGCATGCCGTCGCTCTCACACTGTTTCACCAGATAGCGGAGATTCGGCCGGTGAAAGCTCATGATGTACGTGTGCGGATCCTGCAGCCGGAGCTGCGTCAGGATATCGTGCCGCACGCGTCGAGTGGCGCTGGCGGTAAAGGCGGCGATGGGGCGGCCCGGAAAATTTTCGCGCAAGCTGCTCAGCAGCCGGTATTCGGGCCGGAATTCATGGCCCCATTCGGAGATGCAGTGCGCTTCATCAATAGCGAAAAACGCAATGGGCATGCGCTGGAGCCAAGCTCATCGTGTCGGCTCGCGCCAGACGCTCCGGGGAAATGTAAATGAGACGGAACTCGCCGCGTTTGGCCCGTTCCAAAATTGCGGATTGTTCCGGCAGCGGGATCGCGCTGTTGAGAAACGCCGAAGGAATGCCCATCTGCGTGAGCTGCGCCACTTGATCCTGCATCAGCGCGATCAACGGCGAGATCACGATTGCGGTGCGTTCGCTCACCACGGCGGGTAACTGATAGCACAGCGATTTGCCGCCGCCCGTGGGCATCACCGCCGCCACATCATGACCGTCCAGCAAGCTTTGCACAATGCGCTCCTGCAGCGGACGAAAGCTCTCATATCCCCAGTAGCGCCGTAAGACCGCCAACAAGCCGGCCGAATCCGTTGAGGCGCTTATCGCTCCACCAGCGTTGGATGCGCCACTTGTTCTTGCCATGGAAAGCTTAGCCCACGTATAGCATCACTTGTTCTCGTGCGGTGTTGAGACTGATCGTGATGCGGTCGCTTTCAGTCAGCACAAACATGTCCGCGGGCGAAAACGCGTTACGCGCTTCGATCAAGCGCCTGTGATCCTCTCTTAATTTGGGCAGTGTTTCGGCGGCAACCGAAGAGCCTCGCAACGCGGCAGACAAAAAGTACAGTGTGAATTCCACATCATTAGCGAAGGTCTTGAACGCTTCTGGAGAGGTATGCACGGAGGTTTGAATCAGGCCCGCTTCGAGACCCATCATCGCGTGCATTAAAGCATGCGAGCTGGCCAGTATGGAGTTAAGGTAATGCAGTTTTTCAGTTGTGATCCCAGGCTCGGAGCTCACACGATCGACTGAGGCTTCGGCATTCGAGCGCGCGCGTCTCCAGGCGCGGCGCGTGCGGTCCAGATCGGTTTCAAGCGTAACGTCGTCGTGCCCAAACCGTTCGACGACAGCGCGGAAATATGCGCGGGTCCCGTCGAACATATTCGCGAGCGCGTCAGAGACCTGCGTTCGCTCCCAGGTTGGCCACACAGCATATGCGATCAGTGCAAAGACGCCTCCCACGGCAGTGTTTATGGCACGCTCAATGACTACCTGCCCGGGAGCCATACCGGTCGCAGCAATCAGGAAGACGATCAAGCCGCTCATGGCAACGCTGAATACGCCGTAATTGGCGGGCCCAATCCAGCGAAGGGCAAATGTGAAAAGGCCGACGAGCAATAGCTGCCGCAAGGACGATGCGGGTAATGCGCGGTACAACACTGTCGCCACAACCAACCCGGCAAACGTGCCAAAGAGTCGCAATACGCCGCGGCTGAAGGTAGTCGTGAAGTCCGGTTTCAGTACGACCGCGATCGTCATGGGAATCCAATACGATCTTTGGCCGCTCACCAAGCGGCCAAGGGCGTCTCCGATGGCAACACAGACGGTTAAGCGCACGGCGTGTCGGAAAGGCGCGGAGTGGAGGTCGAGGTTCGCGCGAAGCGTTGCGAACCAGCTTGCGACCTGCAGTCGCCATGGCAGCGCTACTTCACGCTTGGCAAATGCTTCGAGCCCTTCGGGGATGGCATGATTGGCGAGTTCCGCTACGGCGCGAAGCTGGCCCGCAAGAACGTCGGCAGCGGATGCCGCTTCGATCGAGAGCGGCGCCGAGGCGATTCGCAGGTTATGTGTATTCTCCACAACCTGGTGCAATTCATCGAGCAGGACCGATTCGTCGGCTCCACATTCTCCCGAAATGAGGCAGTGTCCAACTCCCTCGAGAAGTTCGCATGAAACCTGGAGCAGGCGGTCGATATCCCCGACGCCGTTGTTTTCCGGATTGCCTTGCCGCCGTTCCGCGTGCGTCACCTCCGAGCGCAGGCGCACCAGCATAAAAACCGACATGCGTATGCGGTCCGACTGATCCAACAGGAGGCGGAACCGTTCTCCTTCGATGCTGTGATCCCGTCCGAGTGCTGCGAGTGTATCCTGCGTCTGCGTGGTGGGCGCGCTGAGCGGTCCGGAGAGCAACGGATCGGAGTGCGGACTCACTTGATTCGCGAGATCAAGGTACACTTTTCCGATGGCGCGCCGTTCGGGGTTGGTTCGGTGAACGGGCCAGAATAGCAGCGCCAAAGCGGTTTGCAGTATGCCGCCGCCAAGCACAAGTCCCGCTGCAATCAACGCGCCTTCGATCGGCATCGCGCCTCGGGCCGCAAACACGATGAGCGTTACCAATGTGTTCAGGCCGAGATCGGCCGCTCTGGTGCTGATCGAAACACACATGCCTCCGGCGAATGCCCAGACAGCAGCGACCAAGATTGCTGCCCAATGATATTTACCGGTGACTGACCCGACGAAGACCGCGATGGTTCCGAGGAAAGTCCAGGTCAGCATTCTTCGGGCTCTTTGCGCGTATGGATCGCGTCCGTCGGAATAAGCGACGTTCAGCGCGCCAGTAGCGATCGCGACTCCGCCGAGCGGCTTATCGAGCGCGATTGCGATACCGAGTGGGGCAGCCACGGCAAGCGAGTTGCGAATAGCCATCCACTTGCTGTTGATCTTGCTCTTATCGATTCGCTTGACGGTGCGCCAGAAGGCTGCGGTGACGCTCGGCTCCGGGTTCATGAGTCAGACGCGCAGCAGTGGCGATTCGGCCTACGATCCCTGCAGTTTCTGTCGTGCCAGCGGCCGGGCGAACGCATTCGCCGGATTGTGCGTGTTGAAGGTCAGAACTTTGCGGTAATAATCCATTGCTTCCGTCTTGTTGCCTATCTTCTCGTAGGCTTGCGCCATGAGACTCAAGATGAATGGATCGCGTTGGCTGGCGCTCTGCAGGTCCACGATAGCGGTCTTGTAATCTCCCTGGCAGAAGGCTACATAGCCGGTTAGATACGGATAAAAATTCTGCTGCTGCGGATCAGCCGCCTTATCCAGATAGTCCTTCGCAGCCAAAACGTGCTTCTCGGCTTCTTGACGATTGCCCCGGTGGGCGGCAATGCGCGCCTGCGCATTCTCCCAGCGAAACGACCAGACGTTCTTCCGTGAATCGGTGATATCAGGCTGTTTCAAACCAGTCTGATAGCCTTTTTGGTACCACGTGTAGGCATCATTCAAATCGCCCGATTCGAGATAGATGCGCGCCAGCTCGTCGGCGGTCTCGCCGGCTTCGTAGTAATCCTTCGCTGCTAAGTGCGATTCGAAGACGGGCTTTTCGAATTTGGCCGCGTCGCTCGCTTTGCCTTCAAACGCGTACGAAATTGCCATCGTTCTCTGGGCCTGTATTTTTGCTTTCGGCGAGGGCGCGACGTCGATAGCCTTGGCTATATCTTTGCGCGCTTCCCCATACTCGCCATTCAAATCCAGCGCCGTTCCCGTGGAGAGAAGCGCCTCGAAGGAATCCGGCGGTTGTTGCGGCGACTGGGCTCCTGCAAGCAGAAATCCGGAAATGAGAAAAGCTGCGAAGGCGTGAAGAACGGGGCGCGAGACGGTGTACATAGGCGGGGTCAATTGTACCTTTATTTTCACGTTTAGTACTTTTGTATGCAAGGAAACCTTGTTCAAACGTTTTGCGGCGAGTATCGCCGGTCTCGCGGCTTGCGCGGCTGTCGCGGCGATCAACATCCACGTAACAGCCCAGCGACTTTCGAACGAACCGATTCTTCGGCCCGGCAAAAGCTGGTCGGAATTAGGCCTGTTCAACCCTGCCGCTATCAAAGTGGATGGCAAGACTGTTTTGCTGTTTCGCGCGCAGGACCAGAATCACACCTCCCGCATCGGCTATGCAGAAAGCGAGGACGGCGTTCACTTCAAAGTGAGACCGGAGCCGGTGCTCGCACCCGAAGCAGATTACGAGGCTCACGGCGGAGTGGAAGATCCACGCGTTGTTCAAATCAACGGCACTTATTATTTGACTTACACCGGCTACGATCTCCACGCTGCGCAACTTTGTCTCGCAACGTCTACGGATCTGATCCATTGGGATCGTAAGGGTGTCATCTTGCCCGCCTACAAAGGCACTTGGAATACGCAATGGACGAAATCCGGCGCTATCGTACCGGTTCAAATCAACGGTAAGTGGTGGATGTATTATCTGGGGACGCGCAGAGATTCCGACGGTAAACCGCGAGACTATATGGGCATCGCATCTTCCGAGGATCTGCTTCATTGGCGCGATGCGACAGATCGGCCTGTTCTCGATCGCCGACCCGGTGCGTTCGACTCGCGAGTGATGGAGCCGGGGCCGCCACCATTTATCACGGATGCCGGTATCCTGCTGCTCTACAACGGCGGCGACGACAAGCTAGTCTATGGTCCTGGCTGGGTGCTGTTCGACCGTCAAGATCCGCGGCGCGTTCTTGCCAGAGCGGATCGTCCGTTTGCGCTGCCAGCGCTCGAATGGGAGAAAGTAGGAAACGTACCGAACGTCATTTTCCTCGAAGGCGCGGTGATAAAGGGCAACCCTGCAGCATACGTGGCCGGCACATTGAGCACGGACCTGGAACTCACCGGATATTACGGAGCGGCGGACAAATATATCGGTGCGATGCGAATCGTGATACCGGGGTTGTATGGTTCCTCTCTGAAGTAGCTGCGGCTCATTCGTGTCGCAGCGCCAGTGTAGGATCCACCCGGCTCGCGCGCAGCGCAGGCATAAATCCGGCCAGGCAGGCGACAGCGACGAGCATGACCGTTGAGAGCAAAAGTGTGGTGGGATCGTGCGGCGCCAGGCCGTAGAGCTGATTGCGCACCAGTCGACTGAGTCCCACGGCAGCCGGGAGCCCGATCAGCACTCCGATAGCGACGAGGAAGAGAACTTCTCTCATCACCATCCAGATGACGTGCCCCTGAATGGCTCCGAGCGCCATACGAATGCCAATCTCGCGGGTTCGACGAGCAACGGAGAAGGCCATAACGCCGTACAGGCCGATCACCGCCAGCAACGTAGCGAGTGAGCCAAAAACCGACGAGAGGCTTGCGACTAATCGTTCGCTCCGCAGAGATAGGTCGATTTGCTGTTGAGTCGTCCGCATCCCATAGATCGGGATATTCGGATCGATTGCTTGCAACTTTCGCCGCACGACAGACATGAGCTGCTTGGAGTCCAGATTGGTGCGCACGTAAACGGTCATGCCGCCGGCGTGGCGGTCCGCCAGATAGGGGACAAAGGCCTGTGCGGGAATCGCATCTCTGAGATTGGTGTACTTGATGTCCCTGACTACTCCGATTACTTCCATATCCGTCTTGGTGCCGGGGTCCGAGCCGAATCCCATGTGAAGACCGATCGGATTGCGTCCGGAGAAATATTTCTTGGCGAAGCTGTCATTGACGATGACCGTTGTCGGTGACCAGTTGTCCGGGTCCGGTCCGTGCTTCACGCTGTTGACATCTTTGATGGTGAAGTCCCGACCTGCCAAGATCGGTACGCCGAGCGTCGCGAAGTAGTTCGGGCTGACGGAATTCATAAACGGCTCGGGACTTAGACCCGGCTTTGCGGTATAGCCTTCGACAGTCATCGAGCTATCCCATTCGTCGTCTTCGAGAATGCGCATGGAAGCGAGGCCAACCGATCGCACGCCGGGAACCGATCCGATCTCGTCAACCAGGCGCCGATAGAAAATCTTTGCTCTTTCGGCGCTGTACCCGTTGAGCGAAGGATCGAGATTGAAACCGACGAGCCGCTCCGGCGAAAAACCGGGGCCGAGGTTGCGCAAATTCGTCAGAGTTTGCAGAAATAGGCCAGCACCGATGAGCAGCAGAAGAGACAACGTTACCTGAGCAGTCACGAGCACCTTCCGAAGCACGACATTGCCACTTCCAACAACCGACCCTGCCTGGTCCTTCAATGTCTCGGCGATCTCAGGGCGAGAACTCTCGAGGGCCGGCGCAAGGCCAAACAGGACCGCGGTCGCAAGCATGACCGCAAAGGTGAATCCGAGAACTCGAAAGTCAGGTGTGGCCGAAATCGTGAGATCGCCTGAATAGTCCGTTGGTAGATAGGCGGAGAGAAGCATGTGGTCGGCCCAAAACGCCAGCCAGATGCCGACCGCTGCACCGAAGGCGGAGAGCAACACGCTTTCGACGAGTAGTTGGCGGATAATTCTTCCGCGTCCCGCGCCGGTCGCCAGGCGGATGGCGACTTCCCGCTGCCTGGCGGTCGCACGCGCGAGAAGCAAATTGGCGATGTTGGCGCAGGCGAGCAACAGCACGGCGATGGTGACACCTAAGAGCAGCCACAGCGGGGTGGATAGTTGCTGGCGCAAATACGAACGGCCCTTCGAACCCGGCAAAACGTCGATCCAACACTTCAGAAATTGCTGCCGCGTGTATGCGGAAGCGTTGCGGAAGGCGGATTCCGTTACTTCCAGCTTGAGCATGCTGTGCATGAACGGCTGGAGTGCCGCTTTCGCCTGTTCCCTGCTGACACCCGGCTTCAGACGGCCAAACGCGTTGACCCAGCGTTGGCGGCGGTCCTTGAGGCCATCCCAGAACGGCGTCATTTGCGCCTTCATCATGATCGGGATAAAAATCTTCGATGTATGCCCCAACTCCACGCCGTCGAACCCGGATTGCGCGACACCAATCACGGTCATGCTGCGGCCATTTATAACGAGCGTTTTGCCCACAATGGCACGATCGGACGCAAAGCGCGTTTTCCAAAAGCTGTAGCTGAGTACGGCGAGCGGATGCCCTCCGGGAACGCGATCGTCATTGGGCGTAATGGTTCGCCCCAGCGCGGCGTTTACGCCGAGCACGGGGAAGTAGGTACCCGAGACCAGCTCCGCCGCCACGCGTTCGGTTCTGTTGTCGAACCCCAGACTGGTTTCGATAGGAAAGCGACAGAACATTCCGGAGAAGACCTGGTTGTTGTCGCGGAAATCCTTGTACATGGGGTAGGAGATCGCATTCATTCCCCAGTTGCTGCCGTAATGGCTGCCGCGCATGGTCAACAAAGCCAATTGGTCGGGATGCTTGACAGGCAGCAGCCGCAGCAGAACCTGATCCAGCAGACTGAATATGGCGGTATTGGCGCCGATGCCGAAGGCGAGCGAAAGAACCGCGACCGCCGTGAAGAGAGGAGCGCGGCGAAAGCCACGAAGTGCGTAACGAACATCATTCCAAATGGCGCCCATCTTTTCCTCGTTTCTTAATCAGTGGGTCTTACAAAATCTGTTTAGACCGTGCGAACCGGATGCGGTTAGCAAACCTTCCATTTGCGCTTTACGCGTTGCTCACTCGATGCCGTAAATGCGCAATCTGACAAGTTGATCGGCGGTGAGGTTTTGCATTCCATGAGCGCGAAGTTTTTCGACGTATTCGGGCGTAATGCGGTGAATGCGAAACGCAATTAGTTTGCCGGCTTCGGGCACGTTGACGCCTACGGCGCGGAGCTCCTTGACGAAGGCAGCGTCGACGTGGAAAATGCGGCAAGCCAGGAGCTTGTTTGTATCCAATCCCTGAAGATTCAAGCCTTTCATCTCACGGGCGTAAGCCAGACTCACGTCGTGCAGAGCAAACGCCATCTGCTTTTCGTCTGTTATGCCCGGGAAGCCGAGCGCCTCCATTTCGCGGCTATACTGCGGATTTGCACGGAACGTGAATAGCCCCGCGCCTTCGTCATCGCGGACGAAGCCTTCGCCCTCGACGTTGCCCGCATCACGAGCGATCGTAAAGTGCACATCGTGTTTTCCTGGTGACGTCAGATCCAGCCCTTGGAGCTCGCTGACGTTCCAGTCGGAACTGGTGCTGAAAGAATGGCCGCCGTCTCTGGCACTCTGCATGGAGAAATGTATTTTGCCAGGAACGGCAGAACGGCTCAGTGTCCATTCGCCGTTTTGCGTTTGGCCGTAAACTAAGGCGAGGCTCACGCTCAAGACCGAAAGGCGGAGGAACACACCAAGGGCACGCGTCATCCGAATAGTCATTGCTTTGACCTCCTGCGAGATGTCGAAAATTAGAAAACGTCGGCCATCTTGAGCCCTAGCAACTGCCGCAGGGTCAAGTTGGAGAAGCCATGGCTGCGGACGGCTTGAATAAACTCGGGCGTGATGCCCTGAGCCTTCGCGGAAACGTAATCGTGAATGCTCAGGTTCGCGAGTCCAGCGGACTGAAGGGCACGGATGTAGTCGGGTGTGACGCCTACCGCCTTTGCGGAGACGTATTCGTGAGCACTCAGGTTTGAAAATCCAGCAGCCTGCATCGCGCGGATGTAATCGGGCGTGACGCCGACCGCTTTGAGCGAGATCAGGTGGTGCACTGTTAGATCTTTTAGGCCGAGCTGGCCGTATGCGGCCGCGTCGGCGGGATCGATACCTTCGGCCCGCATGGCGATCAAGTCGTGAACGCTGACGTCGTTCCAGCTCGAGCGAACCTTTCGAACGTATTCCGGTGTGACGCCCACTGATTTCATGGCGACGATTTCGTGAGTGCTCGGGTTCAAGCCGGTGGAACGGATGTCGCGCAAATACTCGGGATTGATGCCTTGAGCTTTCATTGCGATCAATTCGTGAACCGTCAGATTCAGACCGGCGGCGCGGATTTGATGGATGTATTCGGGCGTGACGCCCTGGATTTTCAGCGCGATCAGGTCATCGACACTGAGGTTCGCGAGTCCCGCGGATCGAAGGCCGTCAATGTAGGATTCTTTTGACGCGGGTTCGGGAGGGGCTGGCGACGGGGGCGCTGGGGCCGATTGAGCTTCGTCCGCGAACTGAGGTAGAGGTTCCACATTGCCGGCCCGCGGTGCAGCCGGGGCGATTACCGGTGCTGCAGACATCGAATGTGAATCCCTATGATCTGCGCGCGGTGCCATGGCCGGCGCGGTGGGTGGTGCCGGGGCCACTTCCGCCGCGCTCTGCTCGGCATGCGGTGGCAACAGGTCCGGGTCGGAAGGGTGACTGAACGTTACGTTGAAGGTGGTGCTGGCGAGAAGAGCTCCCGTCGCGCAGAGGACGCCGATGGCTGCCAATCCGCCGCGGGGAACGCTGTGCGTGATGGTGTAAAGCCCCAAGAGGCGCGCGATACGAGATTTCAGCGAACCGCTGTTGGCCGCGACGATCAAAGCAGGTGTGGCGCGCCACGTTTCCATGAGGGTAAGCGCCTTTGCGTACGTGCCCGGGTTTCCACAGATGCGCACGGCGATATCGTCGCAACAGTTCTCGCGCTCCGCCCGAACGCAGCGGCTGACCCACCACACAGCAGGATGATAAAAGAGGACAATCTCAGCACCGATCTGGAATAGGTTCACGAAGGAATCGAAGCGCTTGATATGCGCCAGCTCGTGAGCAATCACGGCTTCGAGCTGTTCCGGGGAGAGACCCGTCAGCGCGGTGAGGGGCACCAGCACGACCGGGCGAAACCACCCGACGACCGCCGGCGAATCGATCAAATGCGACTCGAGATAGTGAACTGTTCTCGAGAGGCCGATACGTTCCTGCAATGCGACGCAGCGCCGGCGCAGATTGGCTGCTATCGGCTGCGCTTTCTCACGACGAAGCCGTTCCAGCAGAACCCAGCCGCCGAGAGCGCGGATGCCAAATAGTAAGACGCCGGCAAGCCACGCGCATACGGACCACCGCAGCCAATCCACCGATATCAGAGAATTCACAGCGGATACGGGCACGGCAACTGAGGAGTTTGGAAGCGCTTGAACTGCGATCCACGCTTCTCTGATGGCGGATGCCTGTACAGTTGCTTCCGGTCCGTGCCGCAATGCAAGAAACGTCAGGATCGGCGAAGCCGTCATGAAAAGCAACGCTGCGAGTGCGGCGTTGTAGCGCACCAGCGCGCTCCGGCTAAACGCTGTTACTACGTAAAACAGAAAGGCGATTACGGCACCTTGCCATAGAAAGTGCACAAGCGTCCAACCGAGCGCGTGCACAACATCGGGTGTAAGCCAACCAAGTGCGTTTATCATTTCGCTTTCTCCTCGTATTCGTCCAGCATGCGGCGGATCTCCTCAATCTCCTGATGCGAGGTCTTGCTACCGCTCAAGGCATGCAACATCAACTCGCTCGCAGAACCGGAAAAGGCGCGTTGTAACAGATCGCCTACCAATTGGCGCTTCGTGTTTTCGGCGGGTTGCCTTGCTTCGTACACATGGGCGCGCGCGTCTTCATTTCGAATTACACTGCCCTTTGCCGTCATGATCTGGAGCAACTTCAGCACCGTTGTATATCCGGTCGGCCGTAAACAGGCGAGTACCTCGTGGATTTCACGCACCGTTGACGGGCCGCGCTGCCAAAGGACTCGCAAGATCTCGAGTTCGGTGGAAGTCGGTTTGGGAGGATCTTTTCGCTCCATGTTCCAACCGTACTACGAAGCTATTCGTAGTGTCAACGAAAATTTTCGTACTTCGATCGCGCCTGCGCGAATTCGGGATTTGCAGTTCAGCAAAACGAACACCGGTGTTCGAGAGCCCGATGATATGCTCGGGTAGGCTCTGCGGATGAGGGATCGTGAGACTGCGCAGAAAGGCCCGCGATCGCGCCGTGCGGCAGGTAAGTTGGTGGCACGTCTAGCAGCCGGACTGGGCATTCTCACTGCGTTATATGCAGTTCAGCGTCCGCTGCCGCAACCGTTTCGCGTCTTTCCGGGTGATGAGTACAGCGCGGACCAGTTTCCGCTCCCAGCCGACTACGCGGAAAAAACCGAATGGGTGTTTGCGCGCCTGATGTATCCGTCGATTCCCGACGCGCATTTCCGCCATGCAGGTTGGGACTGGAGGCAAGGCCATTCCAGTTGGACGAACGATTACCCGCGTGCGGACCGCCACTTCCTTGAAGCGGTGCGCCGCCTCACTCGTCTCCAGGTGCGGTCGGTGGAGCAGCCTGTCAATCTCGACGACAAAGACGACGTATACAATTACCCGTGGCTCTATGCAGTTTTCGTCGGCGAATGGCAATTGACGGATTCACAAGCCAAAACGCTGCGCGAATATCTGCTGCGCGGCGGTTTTTTGATGTGCGACGATTTCTGGGGCACGCGTGACTGGGAGATCTTCGATGACAGTATGAAGCGTGTTTTCCCCGATCGGCCGATCGTCGATATTCCAGACGACGATCCGATTTTTCATACCGTCTACGACCTGGACGACCGCTACCAGGTTCCGGGGGAATGGGCTGTTCGCACGGGCGTTCCGTACCGGAACGACGGATACACTGCGCATTGGCGCGGAATTTACGATGATAAAGGTCGTGTGATGGTCGCGATCGCGTTTAATTCCGATCTGGGCGATTCCTGGGAATGGGCGGACTTTCCGGGATACCCGGAGCAGTATTCCGCGCTCGGCGTGCGGATCGGCGTTAATTACATCATCTATTCCATGACACATTGATCTATATGGGCCGCACACTGATCTCTTCAACTCGTGTTCTGTTCACTCGGGTTGTTTGCCTTCGCGCTGCACCTCAGCGCGCGTGACGCATTGACAGATGACGAACTCAAGATGCTGCAGGATCCGGGCGGGTGGCAATACGTCACGATGTCGGACTCAGACGACGGCATTCAGACCCAGCACACCTGCTTCGATGGCCTTCCCCATCCACAGGAATGCAGCGGCACGCTGACGCTTACGCCTGGCAAGACCTTCGTGCAGAGCGTTCACATTCACGGGCAGACGGTCCAGCGGCATGGAACATATCAACTGGACGGCAAACAACTGGCCTTCTTCGACGAGTTCGGAACCAGGGACGGTCCTTACACGCTCGATATCAACACCCAGACCAAGCATCTCGTTCTGCAAATGCCGCAAGTGCGGATGGAACTCGAGCTCGAAAGCCAATATCGGGACGACATGCGGCCGAAGAAGCAGCGACCGCAATAAAGGACCGGTGCTAGCATCGGCTTGTTGCAAGAACAGGACATCTATTCCGCAGTCGGCGAGGATGGATTTCGGCGTCTAATTGCAGCGTTCTACCGCAGCGTTCCGAACGACGACATTCTGGGCCCAATTTATCCGAAAGACGACCTTGCCGGCGCCGAAGAACGGTTGCGTGATTTCCTGATTTTCCGGTTTGGCGGACCTGAACGCTACATGGAACGGCGCGGGCATCCCCGCTTGCGAATGCGGCACGCGCCATTCCCGGTAGACCGGGCCGCACGTGACCGTTGGATGCAGTTGATGACCAACGCGCTTGAAGAAACCGCTTTCCCCGCCGAGCCGAGACAGCTGCTACTTGCCTATTTCGAATCCACCGCGACGGCCATGATGAACCGGCCGCGAGACTAAGGCCGACGCCGGGCGGTGCTTGCACCAACCGAAGGAAACAAGGTCGGATCGTGCAGCGCCTGCTGGGCCCGATGCGCCTGCTCGGAGGTGGGGAAGTTCTGGATTAACGAGCGCAGCTCCTGCATGGCCTTGGTGCGTTGTCCGTCCTTCGCCAGAGCGAAGCCTTTCATCAGATGGGCATCTCGCGTTCGATGGTTTTGCGGAAAGCGCTCGAGCACAGCGTCGAATTCCTGCACCGCACCCTTGTAGTTGTGGCGGTTGTAATCGATTTCGCCGAGATAATACTGGGCGTCGGCTGCATACTCCGTGTTGGGAAAATACGTGAGGTATTGCTGAAATTCCTGGTAGGCGAGATCGGTATTCCCGGTTTGCTTGTCACGAACTGCATCGCTATAAGCCTGGGCCGCGCTCATGCCAGCGGGCGGCCCCGCGCTCATGGCAGGCGGCCCGTTAGGGTTTGCAGTTTGGCCCGGGGCACCCTGACCTCCGGGAGGGATCGTCGTTCCCGGCGTAGCCGTGCCGGGCGCAGCCGGGGGATTCTGCATGATCTGAAGCTGGTTTTTAAGATCGGTGATCTTCGCATCCACGCGCTCCAGGCGAGCGCTCAGGTCCGCGAGAGCATCGCGCAGAGTCCGCACATCCTCGCTGGTTGAATCGATTTTGGTGCTCAGTCCGTTGACTGGGCCGAGCGCATTCGCGACGGTCGAACGGAGCACATCCTGCATGCCGGCAACCTGGTCGGCTGTACGCCGCGTATCGTTCTGCATGGCCGTCACCATGCCTGCGAGGTTTGCGATTTGGGTGTTCAGATTTTGCTGCATCGCGTCCATTCTGGCTTCCAGATCTCTCTGCATAGCAATGAGATCCTTGTTCACGGCGAAACAGAAATTAGAGCAGGCGAGCGTAAGGATGGCCAGGCGCAGAAATTTCATTTGAGTTTGACTCCTCTTGAGGGGGGACGGATGCGAACCGTCCCCGTTTCAGGGCTTGTCTCTAGTGTAAGAGAGTGGGAACCGCGGCAAAATCTCTATTGGCCCGCGGAGAAGTGGGCGCGGCGGTTGCGCGCGTAGCAATCTTCAGTAGCGTCGGTGCAGAGCGGACGCTCCTTGCCGTAGCTGATGGTTCTCAGCTTATCGCCGGGGACGCCCAAGGCGACTAGCGCATCTTTGGTGGCCGAGGCGCGGCGATCTCCGAGACCCAGATTGTATTCCGCCGAGCCGCGCTCATCACAATGACCCTCGATCGTCACGATGAAGCTCGGATCCATCGGAGAAGATCGTCTTGAGAGCATTGGCATCGCTTTGCAAGACGGGCTGATCTTCCGCACGAATATCGCTCTTGTCGTAATCGAAGTGAACATCCTGCACTTGCCGGGCGAGAATCTCGGCGGCCGAGGGTCCCGTAGGGCCCTGCACGGCAGCAGGAGGCGGAGCCGTGCTGACGGTCACCGTCGTGGTCGCATCGGTAGTGCCTCCGGGGCCCGTGGCAGTCAGGTGATAGTCGGTTGTGGCAGTCGGATACACGGCGCGGCGGCCGTTCGGACTCACTTGGCCAACGGTATCGATTTGGACGTTCGTGGCATTATCAACCGACCAACGCAGAGACGACGGCTGGCCGCTGTTGATGGTGCCCGGTTCCGCCGTGAAGTAGTTGATCACCGGCTTGTTCCCCGTCGGCGCAACATTCGCCGGCGGCGGGGGCGGCGGGGGTGGCGGCGCTTTCTTGTGACACCCCACAGCCAAAACCAACAGAAGCGCTGAACCGGACGTCAGCAATGCTCTGCGCTTTCTCATGATCGTTTGAGTTCCTCCCTCGAATGCTCTCTGTTACTGTATCCTGCTACTGCTCAGCGTTGACCCAAACCGGTTTTTCATTGCTTCCGGCCTGTGTTAAAGAATGCTTACCGCTGCCATCGGCATTCATCACCCATATCTGGGATTGCCTGCCGCGCTTGGAGGCATAAACAAGATGAGTGCCATCGGGCGCCCAACCCGGATTTTCGTTTCGTCCCTCATTGGCGGTGAGTTGCGTCACTTGCTGCGACGCAATATCCATAATGAAGATGTTGTAATTGCCTGGTTCGAAGCCCTTGGTCCAGGCGAAGGCGATGTGGTCGCCGTCCGGACTCCAGGACGGATTCGTTGCTTCTCCCGTGCCGGGCGTAAGGCGCTGGACATCGGTACCCTCCAGACTCATGTGATAGATCTGCGGCAAAGGACCGGACCGTCCGGACACGTCCACCAGATCGGTACCGGTTTTGGGATTGATCTTCGGTTCCACTTCGATTCGACCGGAAGCGGTGACGCGATGCAACCCGCTGCCATTCGCATTGGCCATGTAAAGCTGCGCAGGCCCTCCGCCCGCGGTGGAAGAAAACACGATGCGTTTTGAATCGGGAGTGAAACTCACGAAAGCGTTCATCGAAGCGCGTTGATTATAGAACGGCAATTTACGGCCGGTGTCCAGAGAAAACATTTGAATGGAAGGTGAGCCTGTCGCGTAAGTTGTAAAAGCGACGATGTGGCCGTCGGGAGAGGCGGACGGGAAAGTCGTGATGGAGCCGTAATGAGTCAGTTGCCTCTGATCCGTTCCGTCCCAGTTCATCACCCAGATCTCCTTGGCGCCGCTGCGATCGGAGACGAACACGATCCTGGTACCGACCAGGCTCTTGCCGCCGAAGGTGGCGAGGATATCCGCTGCGTAGCGGTGTCCGGCGTCGATTGCGCCAGCTTGGTCGAGCGACGCTGTATAAACCTTGCCGAAAACTTGCGCCTGTTGCAGGGCCGCGATATTGGGCGCGGTGCTGTAGAACCATCCGAACACAACCAGCATTCCGCGATCTTCGGCGCCATAGCCCATGCCCAGATAGTTGGCAGTTATGGGCGGCAGGCTCCAATCGGTAAGCCTGTTTCCCTGCGCGCGCACTGCGCCTCGGCTCGGCGGAGCGACACCCGCAACTAAATCCGACGGCTGCTGCGGGACCTGCAGTGGATAAAGAGTCTTCGGGATGAAATTGATGAGCGGCGAAGCATCCAGATCGGCGCGAACCGTGTCATTGAAGGGGCCGATCAAGGAAGCGGCTGCTCCGGAAGCGCGGAAATCCGGAACAGCGATGTGCGGTTTGCCCGGATTTTTTTCGATTTGCACTTGGATTTGCTGACCGGCCAGCCAGCTAAGCCCGCAAAGAATGACGAGAGAGGAAATGAGGAATCGCATCAGCGTAAGTTAAAAGTGAATTGAGCCGTTATGTAGCTATCCGTTATCTGCGCGGGAAGCGGCGGCAACTGACCTGCACCATAGACCGCGCGCAAAGCCGTGTTGTCGATGGACGGATTGCCGCTCGATTGCACGACCTGCACACTCCGGACGCTGCCATCTCTCATGATGACGAAGCTGACGATCGCGGGAACGGATTGCGTTCGAGCATCGAGCCCGTTCGTGTTCCAATTCTGGGCGATGCGCTGCCGGATGAGCTCGGCGTACCAGCCGAGCCGATTGTTGCCAAGCGGCGTATTCGGGCCGACGCCTACCTGCCCGGATCCGGTTTGACCACCGTACATCGGACTCGAGACCGCCTGCCGGGTGCGGCTGAAAACCTGATTAGGTGCGGTGGGCTGTTGATAGAGCTGCTGCTTTTGCGGCTTTTCCGCGCGGCGTTTAAATTTATCCGGAATCTCGATCGCGTTTTTGTCAGGGCGTGGCTCTTTCTTTTCCACTTCCTGCTTGGCCGGCGCGGTGGGAACCGTCGATTGCGTATCGTTGGCGACCGGATTGAGGGGCGCCTCGCGTCGCGGGATGGGAATGTTATGGACGGGAGAGACTGAGTAAGCGGGACCGGCGCCGGCATTCGCATCGCCTAGAGTTTCGCGCCGCTGATTCATCCAATACCAACCGAAAAACAACAGAGCGACAAGACTACCGTGTACGAAAAGTGAGCCGATGAAAGGAAACCCGAGCGGATCCTTCTCGTCGAGTATGTCCATCGACTCTGCCATTGTTTTTACCGCCGTTGGCGTGCTGCCTCGTCAATGGGTGCGGTCACCATTTTGACCTCGAATTTCGCCTCACCCAATTCAGCGACAATCTGTGCGATCGGATCCCACGGCGTCTCCTTGTCGGCTCGCACATAAACAGCGGATGGATTATGGAAGCGCTGCCGGATGCCTTCGGCGAGCAGGTTAATGTTTATCGGCTTGTCATTCAGGAACGATTCGCCGTTTTTCGTAATGCTGATGACGGGAAGATCCTGCGCGGTGTTCTGAACGCGCCTGACCTGCGGGACCTTGATGTCGAGCCCGAACTCCATTACGTTTGCCGTGATCATGAAGATGACGAGCAGCACGAGCACCACGTCCACCAGCGGAACGACGTTGATTTCCGAAACGGCGGAGGCGCGTCCGAAGCGGCGGCCATGTCTTCCGCCGCCGCCATTGCTAAATGTAAATGCCATTCCGTGCCTCTGCTGTCAATGTCAAGTCAGCCGCCGAAATCGCGTTCCGCCAGATTCTGAAACTCGATGGCAAAGTCTTCCATGCGTGTTCCTATTTCTTTAATGCGCGATCCGAAAACGTTATAGAAGATGGCCGCCGGAATGGCGGCAAAGAGGCCGATCGCCGTGGTCACGAGGGCTTCGGAGATGCCAGGGGCTACGGCGCGAAGACTGGCGCTGCCCGCCGTGCCGAGACCTTCAAAGGCGTCGATAATGCCCCACACCGTGCCGAACAGGCCAATGAAGGGCGATACGGATGCGACGGTCGCGAGCCAACTCATGTTCATCTCCAGCTTGGTGACTTCTTCGCTGATACCCAATTGCAAGCTGCGCTCGATGGCATCCTTGTTGACCAATGCGCCACGCTGTTTGACCTGGCGCTCGATCTCGCCATAGCCGAAATCGAACACTGCCACTAGCGGCGCGGAACTGAACTGCTCGCTCGCGATCGCTACCGACTGCAGGTTGTTTGCCTTGCGAAAGGCACGAAGAAAATTCCGGTTTTCGCGGCGCGCGCGGCTAAAGATGCTGCCTTTGGAGAACACGATGGTCCAGGAAAGCAGCGAAAACAGAATCAGAATGACGATGATGGCTAGCGGAACCGGTCTTAGGTTCTGAATGATGTCCCACAGACCTAGGTCGGCGGGCATCAGCAAAAAGGGCAATATCTCCAGGTGTCCTTTCAGTTAGTTCGTCTTTTATTATAAAGAGGACGTAATTTCGTTAACTCCTTGGATCGGCCAAAGGTCGTGCGCAATTGCGGGTGACGTGTCTCTCCGGCGCTGCCGCGCCGCCGTATAATTCGGTCACATGCTGGTGGAGCTGATCGTCGAAAACTACGCCGTCGTGGAGCAAGCCCGCATTCGGTTTCAAGGCGGGTTGAATGTATTGACGGGCGAAACGGGCAGCGGGAAATCGATTGTAGTGGATTCGCTCGGGCTTTTGCTTGGCGCGCGGGCATCGAGTGAGATGATCCGCAGCGGAGAATCGAAGGCTCGGGTTTCGGGCATCTTTTCGCTTGAATCGACGGGCGGAATGAGGGCGTTACTAACCGAAGCGGGCATTGAGCACGATGGAGATGACGAGCTGATTGTCGAAAGAGAGATTGCGGCTAATGGGAAATCGCGCGCGTTTGTAGCGAACCGGCCCGTGACTACCGCGTTCTTGCGGCAGCTGGCGCCCGCTCTTGGCGATATCCACGGACAAAATGAACAACAACAGCTCTTCACGGCGCAAGCGCAGCGCGAAATTTTGGACGAGTATGCACGAGCAGTAAGACTGCGGGATCAAGTGGGGCAGGCCTTTAGCGAATGGCGGGGGATCGGGCAGAAGCTTGAACGATTGGGCCAGGACGAGCAGGAAAAGCTGCGACTTTTGGATCTGTGGACGTTTCAGCGAAAAGAGATTGAAGCCGTGCAGCCCCGCGCAGGGGAAGATGCGGCGCTCGAGTCGGAGCGCAAGATTTTGCAGAACGTCACGCGCCTGCAGGAGAATGCCGCGGCAGCGTTCTCATCCTTGTATGAATCGCCCGAGAGCGCTACGACGCAAATGCGACTTAGTTTGAAGCGTGTTGAGGAGTTGATTCGAATCGACGAAAGTCTGGCTGACACAGCGGCGGCGCTGAAGCAGGCAGCGGTTCTGGTCGATGATGCGGCATATGCGCTGAGGGATTATTTGGGACGGCTCGAAGGCGATCCCGGCCGCTTGGAAGATGTCGAAAGCCGGCTTGAAGCATTGGACCGGCTTAAGAGAAAGTATGGACGCACGCTGGAGGAGGTAATTGCCTTTTGCGAGGACGCAGTAAGGCGAGCCGGCGAAGTAGAGAATGCGAGCGAGCACAAAGCGGCGCTCGAGAAGCAGCGTGCGGCGATCGGGCAAACATACGAAAAAGCGGCGCTCGAGTTAAGCCGGACGCGAACTGCCGCAGCGACAAATTTAAGCAAGCAAGTAGAAATCGAGCTGAAAGCCTTAGCGATGGCGGGGACCGAGTTCCAGGTGACCGTGAAACAGGGCGGATGGTCCGCAACGGGCATAGACGAAGTCGTCTTCCTCGTTTCGCCCAATCGCGGGGAGGAACTGAAACCGCTGGACAAGATTGCATCGGGCGGAGAGTTGTCGCGAATCGCTCTTGCACTGAAGACTGCAATTGGAGATGCGGACCAGCATCGTGGGATGCCGACGCTGGTGTTTGACGAAGTAGATGCCGGGATAGGCGGGGCAGCGGCAGCGGCGGTCGGAAAGAGATTGAAGACGCTGTCACGCCACAATCAGGTGATTTGCGTAACGCATTTGGCGCAGATCGCCGGTTTCGCGGATCATCATTATGCGGTTGCGAAACGGGAAAAGAAGGGCCGTGTAACAACGGATATTACAGAGTTGCCGCGTCAGGAGCGGGCGCGCGAGATTGGCCGCATGCTTTCGGGTGAACACATAACTCCTGAGGCGCTGAAGCACGCCGAACAGTTGATCGAAGCAGGCTCGAGCGCGTAGATTCCGTGGCCGGCGTGAATGGGATTACGGCGAACGAGAAAACCATACTGGCGCTGAACTGCGGCTCTTCTTCCCTGAAGTTCGGCCTATATGTTTGCAGCCCGGAAAGCGTCCGGTTGTTTTGCGAGGGCGAAGCCGAAGAAATCGGTAAAGCCACATGTAGCTTCTGGTTTACGGTCTCTGAACAAGCCGACAAACGCACCGAGCGCGTAGCGCTCGAAGATCATGCAGCCGCGCTTAGACGTGCACTAGAAGCCGTCGACCAATGCGGCGGGCCGAAGCCACAGGCGATAGGCCACCGGTTCGTACACGGCGGGCCGAGGATACGCGCGCACCAGCGTGTCACGCCGGCGGTTCTCGACGAGTTGCGATCGGCAGTCGATTATGCGCCGCTGCATCTTCCGCCGGCATTGGCGGTGCTCGAAGAAATGCAGCGGACGATGCGGGATGTTCCCGAGGTTATTTGCCTCGACACGGCGTTTCATTCGACCATGCCGGACGTTGCGAAGACATTCGCTCTTCCCGAGGACGTGCGGCGTTTAGGCGTCGAGCGTTATGGATTTCACGGGCTGTCTTTGGAATCGATTCTTGCGCAGCTTCAGCACTGGCCTGAACGTTTGGTCGTGGCGCATCTCGGCAATGGCGCAAGCATCACAGCGATTCGAAACGGCAAATCAGTAGATACGACGATGGGGCTTACGCCGACCGGTGGCGTCATGATGGGCACGCGATGCGGCGACCTGGATCCGGGCGCGGTGATTTACCTGATGCGCCATGGTTACGGAAGGCCGGAGACGCTCGAAGAACTTTTCGACCATCGTTCCGGTTTGTTTGGCGTCTCCGGCGCAACGAGCGATGTTCGCGATCTGCTGAGTACGCGCAAACAGGATGGGCGCGCCGACTTAGCACTGCGGATGTTTTGCTATCAAGTGCGAAAGGCGATTGCCGCGATGGCGGCGCCGCTCGGCGGCCTGGATGCACTCGTGTTCACAGGCGGCATCGGGGAGCACGCAGCGGAGGTGCGGAACGAGATCTGCTCGGGATTAAACTTCTTGGGCGGCTTTCAGAAGCTAGTGCTTCCCGCGCAGGAAGATCTGCAGATCGCGCGAATCACGGCAAGCCTCATCCAGAACGGCGGTTAGGCTCTGCGGAATCGCGTTAAGACAGATTTCACCACCGAACTCGATTCCGGTATTCCGGAAAGCATGCTGCCGCCGAAATAAACGACGCCATATACGGGAAGAACAACTATGGCCAGCAGAATCGGATGTGCAGTACCGACGGGGCCGAAAGCGAACTTGACGATATAGCCTAGAGCTGCGCCGGCGAAGGCGATCGACCACAATTTGACGATGAAATCGGCTGGTAAACCTGTTTTTCCAATTCGGCGATTGAGTGCGTGGCGCAGCAGAACGAACTCCACCCATCCGGCTATGCCGGCCGAGGCAGTGAGACCGGCGACGCCCCACTTCTGATCGATGCCGAGCCACTTTGTCACTTCAAAGGCGAAGAGCAAGCCGAGCACAGTGGTGAGAACAACGCGTATGACGGCAAAGCGCAACGGGGTCCGCGTGTCCAGCAGAGCGTAAAAGGCGGAAGAATACAGTCGTCCTAATGAAGTGGCGAGCAGGCCGACGGCTGAGCCAGCCAGCACCGACCAGAGATAGATCGTGTTCGAGTGACTGAACAGGCCACCCTGATAAATCGCGCCGCCGACTACATCGCCGAGGACCAGAAATGCTACCGCCGACGGAATGATGAAGAAAGCGATGCGACGCAAGCCCGCCGAGAGACGGGCGCGCAGGAATCCGGCAACTTCTTCCTGGGTTCCGACTGCGCTCGATAGCGCCGGAAGCTCCGCCGCCGAAACGGACATGCTGAAAAGGCTGATCGGCAGAATAGAAATCACTTGCGCGTAGCCGAGTATGGCGACGGATCCCTGCGGTAACTTGCTGGCGATCATCGAGTCGATATACGCGCTGATTTGAACAACGCCACGGCTGAGAAAAATGGGGCCGAAGTTGTTTATGACACTGCGGATGTGCGGCGATTGCCATTCAACCACTGGACGGAAGGCGGAAAGGACTCGCAACACGCGCGGAAGTTGAATCAGAAACTGGAGAGCATATCCGGCGACGAATGCCCACGCAATGCCGATGACGAGCGACTGCCGCCGTGAGTGAGGGCCGAGGATGAAGAGAGCTGCGAGAACCGTGACATTTACAGCAACCGGTGAAAGATAGGACAGCAAAAAGCGGCGATGGCTGTTCAGCACCCCCAAACACCAGGCGCTCATGACCAGAACGCCGGTTCCTGGAAACAGAATGCGGACGATTTGAATGGTGAGGGCGCGCTTTTCGCCTTGAAATCCCGGCGCGATCAGATCGATGAGAAAGGGCGTGAGCCAGACTCCGACGAGCACGAGTACAGAGCAGACGAGCGCAAGAATTCCGAACACAGCGCCCGCGAGATGTTCAGCTTCCTCGTCCTGCTGCCTGGCTCGCAATTTCGAATACACCGTAACGAAGGCCGCCGATAGGACGCCTTCCCCAAACAGATTGCTGAGTAGATTCGGAACGCGAAAGGCGGCCCGAAACGCATCGGCGGCCAAGGTTTCGACGCCTAGATAATGTCCGGTGACGCGCTCACGGATGACGCCGGTAACGCGGCTGCCCAGGATGCCGAGCGCAACGCGCGAAGAGCCCCCGAAACCGGTACGCGATTTCGCCGGCGGAGGCGAGGCAAGAACGGGTGAATCGCTCAAAGACGAGTCTTCGGTTTCAGGAAGCTCGGACAGCACGCGGGATTTCGACCCGTGCGGAAATCGGATGCGAACTTGCAAAGTCCGGAGGTACTGTTTGAGCGTAACAATTGCCACGAATTTCAGCAGGGCGTTGCTGCATCCATTAAACTTGCGGGGTAATACATGAAATCTCCACTCGCCACGAGATGCCTTCTCGCGGCAGCGCTGTCGGTGCCGTCGATGATTGCTCAACAATCTCCTGCTGAGCAAGGCCAGGGGAGCAAGGCCACCGAAAAGGCGCCGGCGGCGCCCAATCCGCAGAAGATGGACGTGCTGAAGCAATTGAGCACTTCATTCGAGGAGATTTCGCAGCGTTCCGGGCGAGCGGTTGTGCAGATCTTTGTGCGCAGTTATGTGACAGGCGAAGGGTCGGAAAACAACGGCGAGCTATTGACGGCTGAAAACAGCAGCGGGTCGGGAATTATCATGAGCGCCGATGGATACATTTTGACCAATGCGCATGTGGTGAAGAACGCGCACAGCGTAAAGGTGCAGATGAACGTGCGCGCGGAAGTGGAAGCGCGCGAGCAGGGAGACAGGTCTTACAACCGGCCGATCAGCGGCACGCTTGTAGGAGTGGATCGCGATACGGATCTGGCGGTTGTCAAGATAGACAAGACTAACTTGCCTTATCTGGTCTTTGGCAATTCGGACGAGTTGAAGCAAGGCCAAATTGTCCTGGCGCTGGGCAATCCGCTGGGCTTGGATAATTCGGTCAGTTTGGGCGTGGTGAGTGCGGTGGCGAGGCAGATCAAGCCCGACGATCCGATGGTTTACGTGCAGACCGACGCCCCGATCAATCCTGGAAACAGCGGTGGTCCGCTGGTCGACGCCGAAGGCCGTGTCATGGGCATAAACACATTCATCTTGACGCAATCCGGCGGCAGTGAAGGCATCGGGTTCGCGATTCCAAGCAATATCGCGCGCGAAGTTTACAGGCAATTGAAGACGCAGGGGCATGTGCATCGGGCGCAGCTCGGACTAGTGGGCGAGACGATTACTCCAGAGATGGCGGAAGGGCTCGAGCTCGAGACCGATCATGGCGTGATTGTGTCCGACATCCGGCCCGAAGGCGCGGCCGATCATGCAGGCATCGAGGTCGATGACATCATAGTTGCGCTGAACGGTCGACGACTGGCGCGCGTAAATGAATTGAACGCAAACGTGTCGCGCCTGGCGCCGGGAACAAAGGTGATGCTGCGTGTGGAGCGCGGAGCGGATCAGCTCGATGTTCCTGTGATCACGGAAGAACAGGGCGGTGAAGAGCTGGACGCGCTGGCGGATTTAGTGGATCCGGTTAAGAATGTCGTGCCGGAGCTGGGCATTGTGGGCCTCAATATCAGCAAAGCTGTTTTGCAGCTTCTGCCGAACTTGCGGCGTCCCGCGGGCGTAGTGGTCGCCGCACGAAAAGCAAATGCTCCGTATTCGGGGCCTCCGCTGGAGGCGGGAGATGTGATTTACGCGGTGAACCGGCACGTGGTCGGCAATGTTGCCCAACTGCGCGAAAAGCTGGACGGCATGAAGGCGGGCGAGCCGGTGGTCTTACTGGTCGAACGCGAAGGCCACTTGATCTACGTGCCGCTGGAACTGGATTAAAGGCGCATTCGCAGGCAAATGAATCACGGCCCCATTACTGCTTTCGTTAAACATCATTTCCGCCACTTCAATGCGGCCACGCTGGTCGATGCTGCGGAAGGATACGTTCGCCATTTGAACGGCGGTGGAAAGATGTTCCTGACCTTGGCCGGCGCCATGAGCACGGCGGAGCTGGGCATCTCGCTGGCCGAGATGATCCGGCAAGGCAAAATCCACGGGATCTCCTGCACGGGCGCGAACCTCGAGGAAGATGTCTTCAATTTGGTGGCGCACAATTTTTATGAGCGGGTGCCGCACTGGCGCGATTTGAGGCCGGAAGACGAGCAGGCACTTCTCGATAAGCACATGAACCGCGTGACTGACACGTGCATACCCGAAGAAGAAGCGATGCGGCGCATTGAAGGCGTGATCCTCCAAGAATGGATGACGGCGGATGAGGCGGGTGAGCGGCGCTTTCCGCATGAATTCTTCTACAGAATTCTGAGATCTCCGGAGTTGCAGCGAAGTTTTCAGATCGATGTGAAGGACAGCTGGTTGTATGCGGCGATGGAACGCAACCTGCCGCTGTTCGTTCCCGGTTGGGAGGATTCGACGCTCGGGAACATGTATGCGGGCCATTGCATATCGGGCGATGTCAAGAATGTGCACACGGTGCGCACCGGAATCGAGTACATGATTTCGCTCGCCGGTTGGTACACGGAGACGTCTCGCGAATCGTCCATCGGATTTTTCCAAATCGGCGGCGGCATTGCGGGAGATTTCCCGATTTGCGTCGTCCCGATGCTGCGGCAGGATCTGGAGCGCGTCGACACGCCGCTGTGGGGGTACTTCTGTCAGATCGGCGATTCGACGACGAGCTACGGCTCTTATTCCGGCGCCGTGCCGAATGAAAAGATCACCTGGGAAAAGCTGAGCATCGACACCCCCAAATACATCATTGAATCGGACGCGTCGATTGTTGCGCCGTTGGTCTTTGCGATGGTACTTGGCTGCTGACGGCTTGTTATCGTGGAATAGTTCCCGCATGCGGTGAGGTGCGAGAGTGGTTGAATCGGGCGGTCTCGAAAACCGTTGAACCTTTACGGGTTCCGTGAGTTCGAATCTCACCCTCACCGCCATGATCGCTTTTAAGCACGCCGGGCGCCATATTACAAACCGTTCACATCGTCAAGTTCTGGTAGTTTGCCTAGTTTAGGAAAACCTACTGCCGTCGTCTATCCGATGAATCCGGTCCACTCTCAACGGGATTGAACCCGTAAGGCCGGGCTCGACTGCATCGGAGGATAAATGAAAAAAATAATTGGTACAGCTGCGTCAGCTCTGCTGTTCGCGGCGATAGCCGGAGCCACGCCGACGGCGTGTCCGACCGGAACGGCGTCGATCTATACATCGACAGTTAATTCGGCTGGAGGCTGCACAGAGGACGGGCTACTGTTCAGCCAGTTTAACTACATGCCGACTTCTACGGGAACCGCCATAGCGCTTCCAGCATCGGCCGTCGGGATTTCACCGCTTCTGAACAGTGCCGGCGACGGACTTGGGTTTCAGATCGTTGGGGGGTTCGCCGCTACCTCAGGGGGCGAGTCGGACGCCATCTTCCAATATGAAGTGTCAGCCCTGAACAGTTCTACCTCGCTTACTGGCATTAGTCTCGGGTTCAATGGCACGGCGACAGGCACTGGGATCGCAAACGTAAGTGAAAACTACTGCGCAGGCGGAACATCGGTGCCGCCCACCACGTGCGGTGGAAACTTGCAGAACATCAGAGTGCAGAGCACACAGGGCGTCAACTCACTTACGGCGTCGGGCAATCTAGGTGGCGTCCAATCGGTGACCGTAAGCAAAGACATCCAGGTAAACGCCGGCACGAATGGAACGGCCACGATCTCGTCGGTCACAAATCAGTTCCAAACGGGTGCCGGGGGGTCAGGCAGTTCGACTCCGGAACCAGCGAGCTTGTTCCTGATTGGGTCCGGGCTCCTTGGCTTGGGAGCCATACGCAAGCGCGTCGTCACCCGCACTTAAAAGCGGACGTCAAAACATACTAGGTCGCGAAAGAACTGCGACGGTCCTCGGCTAGGAACAGCCTGAGGTGCCGCCGCAGTTTTCGCACTTGTAGCAGGAACCGTTGCGGGTCATCATGCTGCCGCATTCGGAGCAGAGCGGAGCGTCGCCGACAGCACTCGAATCGAAAGGTAGCGCGACTTGAGGGTCGGGTTCGGTAGGCCGGAGGTTGGGCGTGTCGCCGGCTTCGTTCGCTTCGGTGATGCCGAGGAAGCGAGCGCCGAGCCAACGGAAGATGTAATCGATGATCGACTTGGCGTACGGCACTTGCGGATTGCCGGTCCAACCGCTCGGCTCGAAACGCACGTGGCTGAATTTGTCGACGAAGAACTTCAGCGGCACACCGTATTGCAGGCCGTAGCTGATGGAAGTCGCGAGCGTGTCCATTAAGCCGGAGATGGTCGAACCTTCCTTGGCCATGCTGATGAAGACTTCACCGGGCGTTCCATCTTCGTAGAGACCGACGGTGATGTAGCCTTCGTGGCCGCCGATGGAGAACTTGTGGGTCACGGAGCTGCGCTCGTCCGGGAGCTTGCGGCGGATCGGACGGTAGACGATCTTTTCGATGACCTGCGGTTGAGTGGCTGCGGCGGAGGCAGGTGCGATGCCCTTCTTTTCACCTTTGCCGGTACCGGAACTGAGAGGCTGCACGCGTTTCGAACCATCGCGATAGATCGCTACGGCCTTCAACCCTAGTTTCCAACTTTCGGTATACGCTTCGAGGATCTCTTCGGCGGTGGATTCCTCAGGCATATTGATGGTCTTCGAAATGGCCCCGGAGATGAAAGGCTGGACAGCGGCCATCATGCGGACGTGGCCAGTGTAATGAATGGAGCGGCTGCCGTTTTGCGGTCGGAAGCTGCAATCGAAGACGGCGAGGTGCTCGGGCTTCAGATGCGGCGCGTCTTCGATGGTGCCGGTGGAATCGATGTGGGTGACGATCTGCTCGGTTTGTTCGGGGGTGTAGCCGAGCTTGATGAGCGCTTGCGGAACGGTATTGTTGACGATCTTGATGACACCGCCGCCGACGAGCTTTTTGTATTTGACGAGGGCGAGATCGGGCTCAATGCCCGTCGTATCGCAATCCATCATGAAGCCGATGGTCCCGGTGGGGGCGAGGACGGTCACTTGCGAGTTACGGAAACCGGTGCGGCAGCCGACTTCGTAAGCTTGGCGCCAGCATTCTTCGGCGGCTTTGAACATGGGCGCGGGAACACGCTTGCTGTCGATGCCGTTTACCGAATTCCAGTGCATGCGGATCACGTCGAGGAACGACTCTTGGTTTTCAGGATAGCCGGGGCAGGGACCAACGGCTTCGGCGACGCGAGCGCTGGTTAAATAAGCCTGCCCACACATAATTGCGGTGATGGCGCCGGCGAAGTCACGGCCCTGATCACTGTCATAGGGAACGCCGAGCGACATCAGCAAGGCACCGAGATTGGCGTAGCCGAGGCCGAGCGGACGGAAATCGTGCGAGTTCTTGGCGATCTTTTCGGTGGGATAGCTGGCGTTATCGACCAGGATTTCCTGAGCGAGGATCACGGTGTCGACTGCGTTGCGAAACGCTTCGACATCAAAGGCGCCGTCCGGACCGATGAACTTCAGGAGGTTCAGCGAGGCGAGATTGCAGGCTGAATCATCGAGAAACATGTATTCCGAGCAGGGGTTCGAGGCGTTGATGCGGGCGGTCTTCTTGGAAGTGTGCCAGCGGTTGATGGTGGTATCGAACTGCATACCGGGGTCGCCGCATTGATGCGTGGCTTCGGCGATTTGCCGCATCAGATCGCGAGCTTTATAGCGCGACTTCTTCTCGCCGGAGACCACGCTCTTGGTCCACCAATCGGAATCGTCGACAACGGCTTGCATGAAGTCGTCAGTGGCACGGACGGAGTTGTTGGCGTTCTGGAAAAAGACAGAGCTGTAGGCTTCGCCATCGAGCGAGGAATCGTATCCCGCGTCGATGAGCATGTGGGCCTTTTTCTCTTCCTTGGCTTTGCACCAGATGAACTTCTCGACGTCGGGATGGTCGGCGTTGAGGATCACCATTTTGGCGGCGCGACGCGTTTTGCCACCGGACTTAATGACGCCGGCAAAAGCATCGAAGCCTTTCATGAAGCTGAGCGGGCCGGAGGCGTGACCGCCTCCCCAAAGATAGGCGTCGTCTTCGCGAAGGGAAGACAGGTTCGTGCCGGTACCAGAGCCCCATTTGAAGAGCATGCCTTCCGTTTTGGCGAGCTCGAGAATGGATTCGAGCGTGTCGCTGACGGAATTGATGAAGCAGGCGGAGCATTGCGGGTGATTCTCGCCGGGCAGGAGCTTCTTTGTGACTTGTTCCGCTTCGTCGAAGTAAAAGCCGTAACCGCGGGATTCGCGCACGCCGACGTTGAACCACACCGGCGAGTTGAAGCAGGCCTTTTGGGTGAGCATGAGGTGGGCGAGCTCGGCACGGAAGTTTTCACCGTCCTCGGTGGTTTTGAAGTAGTTGCCCGCGAGACCCCAGTCGGCGATGGTGTCGATGACCCGGTGGACGAGCTGGCCGACGCTCGATTCGCGCTCGGGCGAACCCATGCGTCCATGGAAGTACTTGCTAGCGACGATGTTGGTGGCGGTTTGAGACCAGTCGGCAGGCGCCTCGACGTCGCGCTGCTCAAAAATGACGGAGCCCTTATCGTTCCCGATGGTGGCGGTGCGCATCTCCCAGTTGAGCTGGTCGTAGGGGGTGGTGCCGGGCTCTAATTTTGCCGTGAAGAACCGCGGGAATAGCACCCCGGTGCGCTCGTCCTTTTTAAGGGAGCGATGTGAATCTTTGACTTTGGTGGCGAGAGTAACGCTAAGCTGTCCCATGGGTATATATGACTGTGTGCGGACAGTCTCTATTCAATACCTATTTTAAAGGGTCGTCAATACAGTTTCTTCTGCCCTGCCCCAAGATGTTGTGGGTTTGCTTGTGGAAAAGTACCATACAAAGTAGTGCGATCTGCTCGGGAAGTGCGTCAGGTCGAGAGATAGAAGGAGTGCGATTCTTGTCGAAGCCGGTTAGAACACGGTCGTTTAGGCGGCTTTTTGCCTCGCGAGGAGGCGTTCGACGCGATTGGGAATGCGATTTTCCGGCGTCTCGAGCTGCATGGTGAGAAATTCCTGGTGTTCGGCCTTAGCTTCGGCGAGCCAAACACTGTATTGGTGCAGTTCCTGCTTGCGATTTTCGTTCGATTGCTTGCGGGCTTCGTCGGCTTGGTGCCGCTCTTGCGATTCAAACCCAATTTTAGCTTTGCGCTTTTCGGCTCTTAGCTTTAGAAGCTGATTGAGGGCCGCATTGAAAGCCCGATCGTGGGTGGTTTCGTAGCGCAGGAAGAGCGCGAGGTGCTTGGGGCGCTCGCAAATCGGCGAGCTTTGGCTAAAGCAGGTGCGCTGGAGGCCGATGGCACGTCGAGTGAGCCAATAGGATTGCGCCATCTTCTCGACCAAGATCTCTTCGGTGGCGGTGAGGGGAACATGTTCTGCCGGGAGAGCGGGCGGCAGCAATGGGTGGGCAGTGTATAACGGCAGGTTGGGGAAATTGACGCCTTTGATTCCTGTGCTCGAGAGACTTGGCCGTGCTGAGATCTTTCGCGCGACCGTTATCCTGATCGGCGTTTTACACTTCAGCTTCTTACCGTGTATTTGGGGAAATAAAAGCTTGCTGGCGAGCGCTCAAGACGCTCCGAGCATTCTTCCTTCAGGCGCTTGGGCCGGCAGGCCAGCGGCGATTCAATTCTCGAAGACATTGGATAGCGGAGGAGGCGGATTTCTGAGCGAACCTGCCTTGCCGCTGCTGCGCTACGAATACTTTCATGAGGGAGCCGTTCCTCTATGGGATCCCTATCAAGGCTTTGGACGCCCACTTGCGGCCGACATGCAGTCCCAGCCATTCTATCCGTTGACTTTGGCGCTGTTACTTGACATTACTCCAAGGACTTACAACTGGTTTATACTTTCGCGTCTATTCGTGGCCGGTCTTTGCGCTTACTTATACCTGAGATTCTTTGTCTCGTTCTGGCCTGCTATCGCGGGCGGTGTAACTTCGATGCTGGCGGGCTACTATCTGCTCTTTCTGACGATGCCTCAGATCAGCGTCGAAGTATTAGTGCCCGCCAGCTTGTTAGCAGCGGAACATTTGTTAAGGAAGCAAGGTTACCGGCCGGTAGCCGCATTTGCCATTTTGATCCTCTTAGTGTTCGTGGGCGGGATGCCGGAGAGCGCGCTACTTCTGTTGACGCTTCTGTACGCCTACATTTTGTTTCGAATTGCCACTGACGGTAACCTGCGGCGGAGGTGGAGACATGCCGCGTGGCGAGTGATGGCAGCTACGTTCATGGGGTTCGCTTTTTCGCTTTTCTTATTACTCCCGTTTTGGGAATTCATGCAGCGCTCCTTTGACGCACACCAGTTGAGGAATATGGGGGGGCCGCCAACGGGATTAGCTCACGATCCTCCCGGAATCTCAGTTTTCACTTACTTCTTTCCACTTCTTTTCGGGCCTCCGCAGAGCCAGGTACTCGGACCGATAGATCTGGGTCTCCGCAACTACGTCGGACTCCTCAGCGCCTTTCTTTGGGCGGTTGCCATCGGGACCGCCGTGCGTTCCAAGAAACGGAGTGATTTCCACCTCAACGCGCTTACCTGGTTTTTCAGCTGTGTTACGGCGCTTGTGGTGCTGAAGCGATACGGGCTGCCGGTCCTCAATGCGGTGGGAGGATTGCCTCTATTCGGCCTGGTAAATTTTCCCAAATACTCGCAGGCGCTACTCTCTATAGCTGTTTCGATTCTCGGCGCGATCGGCGTTGAGCGGCTTGTCAGACGTCAAGTCTCGGTTCGCATTCAAGCTGTCGCGTTCGCTGTGACGTCCCTTTTTATTCCCGCGGCGCTTTTTTTTTCACGGAGGACGCTAAAGAGCGAGATTTTGCAAATGCACATGAGGCGTGCGCTGCCCGCTACAGCCATTGCGGTTCCCACGTGCCTGCTCCTCGCGTTAGCCGGTCTGTTGGTTTTCGCGAACCGGCGCAAATCGCTGCCAAGCGTGAGCAGTGCGCTAGGGAAGGGACTGGTGGTTCTGATGGCAGCGGAGATGTCATTCAATTTTATTGCGCCCGTTTACTACTGGTTCAACAGACTTCCCCGCCAGTCGCACGATCCATACCTTGGCGCGCCCTACGTCGACGTGATGAAAAAAGAAGCGGAAGGAAACTATCGGATTTTTGCGCGGGACGGCTTACTATTTCCGAACTGGGCATCCAGCTTTCAACTGTTCGACATCCGAGACCTGGACGCGATGTACGACAAGAAATACCTCCCGTTCCTGGTGAATTTTTTCCCAGATCGCAAACACCTTGGTCCGCCGAACGATTTAGGCGATCGTTTTACCGGCGCAGGTAATTACGATTTGACCACTCCTCTGGCGAAGCGTCTGCTGCAATTGTCTTCGGTGAAGTATATTGCCACGTTGCGGGCATTTACCACTCCGAATCGAATGATCAACGAAGTACTAAACCAGAACCGCGGCCATCTTATCCCGGGAAGAGAGGCAAACATCGACCGTTCGGAATTTATTCTGGCGGGGGATGCAGAGGAAGGTTTGGTTGAACACCCACCGTATGAGCGGCTGCCGTATAGGATTCAGGTCGGCAACTATCGCCACGAGATCTTCTACTTTTCGTATGGGATGAATCCGCTTGTCTTCGATAAAACCGCGGGGGATGGAGTCGAGTTCATCATAGAGGTCAGGGATGCATCCGGGCGCATAAAGAAGCTTTTTTCGCAGTATATAGATCCCAAGCACAACATTGCGGAAAGGCGTTGGGTGCAGGGACAAGTGGACTTAAGCGCCTATCGCGGCCAATCGATAGAGTTGTTGTTCACGACAACTCCCGGGCCGAAGGGGGATTCGTCGTACGACTGGGCGGTGTGGTCCAAGTTTCATCTGTTGGGCCACGAAGATACCGCGCCGATGGAAGCGCCACCTTTCAAGCTGATCTACGATGGCGAGGCCAATGTTTACGAAAACGGCGATGTGTTGCCGCGTGCCGCCGTTTATCATCACGTGGAGCTAGCGAGCAGCGGAGCGGAAGCTCTTCGGAAGCTGGCCGATCCGGCATTGGATGTTTTTCAAAGCGTTGTAGTGGACGGGTCGGCATTGACCTCCGGCCAGCGGTCCGCATTGGTTGAAATCAATGGTGAAACGCCCCAACGAGTGCAAGCTGCCTGGATCAAATCCTATAAGTCGCAGAACGTGGAAATTGAAGCGTCACTCGATGGAAGCGGAATTCTTGTCCTGAACGACACGAATTATCCGGGATGGAGTGCCGATGTGGATGGGCATTCAGCCGCATTGATCAACGCCAATTACATGTTTCGCGGCGTGCTGTTATCCCCGGGCAAACATATCGTACGGTTCGTCTACAGACCCAAGAGCTTCTATTTAGGGCTTGCAATAGGCTGTGCCACTGCGTTTGGGTTATTTGTGTTCGCGTTTGTAAGTGTCACTGGAATCGGCGGCCGATACGGGAACAGGAGGCAGTGATGGGCGCCGTCGATTCGGCGGACGACCGCTACTTGCGAGGATTGGACTCCATACGAAAAGTGAGCCGCTGCTCCTTGAGAACCCGGCCGAGGCTCTGGTACGCAGTTCTCGCCTGACTGCCGCGGACAGCCAGTTCCGTGCCGTCGTTTAGGCGAACGATCAGGACATCGTCGGGAACGGTAAGGTCGCTTGATACTCCGGAACGCGCGGTGACGACCTCACCGCTGATGGGCGCGCCTTTTTCACTCAGCGTCACGCTCTCGATTTGACCAGGATCCACCTGTACATCATCATTTAAATTGATTGTGCCGGCTGCCATTGCACAGTACGGTAGCACACCGGCGCGTCATCGTGCGGCTTTCGTCGGGGAAATGTTTTGGACGAATCCGGGTCCATGAAGCAGGAGATAACATTGGCAACCGATACGAATGCTACAAGTGTGCTGAACGATTTGATTGAGATTTGCAAGGACGGTGAAAATGGGTTCCGAACGGCGGCGGAGAAGGTGAAGGAGTCGTCGCTGAAGTCGCTGTTTTCGAAGTACGCGACGCAGCGTGCTCAATATTCGCAAGAGCTGCAGTCAGCGGTTACCCGATTGGGAGGCAAGGCGGAGACGAGCGGGCATGTTGCAGCAGGCTTGCATCGCGGCTGGATGGGATTGAAGGAAGCTTTGGCGAGCGACGAAGATAAAGCGCTGATCAACGAAGCTGAAAGCGGAGAAGATGCGGCCATGAAGGCGTATCAGAACGCTCTGGGGAAATCACTGCCTTCGGAAGTGCAAGCACTGGTGCAAAAGCAATACGCGGGAGTGCAAGAGGCTCACGGGACGGTCAGCAAGCTGAAGCATAGCCGCCAGTAGCGCTGCGACTAATCAACAAGGGACACGAGTTTCGAGTCGATGATGCGCTGATCAGATGTCACCAGCCGAAGACGATGGACTCGTGCGGTTGCGACGATGGCCCGGTCGGCAGGATCTCGGAGACTTGGGCCGAGTGAGGCGACCTCGGACGCAATCTCGATTGTGAGCGGAAGAATTTGGAAGGCCGGGCTTGCTTCTAATTCGTTGAGCAGTTCATCCGGGTTTACGCTAATCCTCAGACTGCCTGCGCCGGCGAGAACGGCGATTTCGAGTAGAGTGATTGCGCTTAGAGCAAGCGGCTGGTTGCGGCGCACGGCGGTTTCCAAAATGCGCCTTTGATTGCGTGACAGCTTCTTCGGATTCACCAGCGACCGCGCGACAATATGAGTGTCCAGTAGCAGTCCGGGCGGCAAGCTGCAGTCCTATCTTTCGCGAACCACATCCCACAGATCGGAAGTGTCAATGGTGACGATGTCGCCCACGATCTCTACCTTTCCGGCCCAAGCACCCAGGGGGGATTTCCATGGTTTTCTTTTTGTCGGTCCGAGCATTGCGACCGGCCGACCGCGTTTGGTGATGGTAATGGTGCCGCCCTGGGTATCCACTTCATCCAGGAGAGACAGGCATTTTGCCTTGAATTCGGTGGCGTTTACGACGCGCGCTTTCACTTATTAAGAATAGCAGAATCCAAGTGGTCAGATGACTAGTTGCAATGTATTTCGATGACGGCGGAAATGCCACACCGTCGCCGATCTGGACTTTGTGAGCGGCGTAACGGATCAAAATGTTCAACAGTTCGTCAAGTTATTCCGCGATTCGCTAGCTCGCTACGTCCGCTTCTGCCTCGATAACGGTGCACTGAAAACGAAGTAAAAAAGGTCAATCATTTCCAATTGACCCAGCACCAGAGTCTTCGTTTTCGGATTTGTACATCGCATGACTGCGTTAACGAAAGGGTTTGGTTGCTAGCAATTTTCGAGTAGCAGCACAGGGGCGATGGCGAGCGGGGTGGCGCAGCCGGCAGCGGAGGTTTCGAGGGCTGCGGAGGCGCCGTGCATTTTGCCGTTAAATACGTGCGGGTGGACGGAGACTTCGACTTCTTTCATCTGAAGCTGGCCGTATTGGAAAACCGGGAAGAGCTGGTGGCCGGAACCGAAGCGCTCCTGCACAACGTAGGGCGTGCGCAGTGCGATGCGGAGGGCGGTGGCCCAGGCGGACTGGGTCATCTGGGCGCCGACAAATACGCGGTGATCGGCAGAGTCGTCGTTGGGGCGCAGGACGAGCTGTTCGCGGGTGTGCAGGATGAATTCCGGAAGATCGACGTCGCGATCCTTGTATTTGGTCTTCTTAAGGGCGACCACACGAGTCCAGGGGACGAAGGTGCGGATCAGCTTGCGATCGGGAAGGGGCAGCCGGGCAGTTACGGTTTCATCCGTGATCAGATCGAAGAGGGCGCGGCGCTGGGCGATTTCGGAACGAAAATTATTCACCACGCAGACGGCGTGGTCGCGATAGGCGAGAAGGAGCGGGTGCGAAAGATCGTAGCGCGCCAGCAGGTCACGGGTGAGGAGGCGACGGAAGACGACATCGATTTCGAAGTCGCCGGCACGGAGTTTGCGATTGGAGTATTCGAGCTGCTCCGGCGAGACGACGCGGGCGGGCGAGCCGCTTTCCGTGAACAATTCGGCAAGAAGACGGCCTTCGTTCGATCCCGAACCCGTGCTGTCGCCAAACTCCACGATGGCGATGTTGGGGCGGTGCCGGCCACCGAACTCTTTCCAGGCGTGCAGCACAGCCATGAGCAAGCGCCGGATGCCGCCGATCTTCGACAGCTTATAGCGACCCCGTTTGAAGGTCTTGAGAAGCGGGAGCTGCAGGAAGAGGTCGGCTAGGGGCTCCGAGTAGGCGAAATCTCTGGGGCGACAGGTGTCGAAGCCTCGTAAATAGAGCGATCCGTTTTGGAGATGCGCATCCATGCGCGAGGTCACGGCGAAGCGAGTGTAGCCGGCGGGGATGGCGGCGAGCATCTTCTCCGCGGGGAGCATTTGCAGGCGGTTGAGCAGCCCGGGCGATTCGAGGGCAAGAGCTTCGACCTGGTCGAGAATGGCGGCCAGGTGCTCTACGGCGCGGGTGAGCACATCGAGCTGGCGGCGCGAGATAAACTGAGGGCGTAAGACGGGCGAGACGAGGCGGCCCGAGTCGGTCAGACCGCGCTCGCGCATTTGCTCCTGAAGCTCTTCGGCCCAGGAGAGGTCGCGGTAGGCGTCTTGCTCGAGCAGCTTATGGTAGCGGGCAATCGCTTCACTGAGCTGCGCCATGGAGTCTACTTACTTGAGACTAAGTATCACACGGGAAGCCGGTGCTTCTAACAGGATCGATGCGAAATGTTCCCAGTACCCGAGCCGAGTACCAGCGGCGTGTTTCATCACAGCAGGCGGCCGCCGAGGCGGTCAGCTGTAAGTTGTTGATTAAAAGCGTTTGTACGTCTAAAGGGAGTGACAGATGGCAGAACCGTTGGAGTTGACTCCGCAAGAGGCTTCGCGCCGGATGAAGGGGGACGAGGCGGTGTTGATTGACGTGCGGGAGCCGGAGGAGTACGCGGTGGCGCGGATCGACGAAGCGAGGCTGATTCCGATGCAATCGGTGCCGGCGGAATTGCAAAAGCTGGAAGCGTTAGCGGACGAATCGACGCTGCTGGTGGTTTGCCATCACGGGGTACGGAGCTTACAGGTGGTTTCCTGGCTGCGGGGGCAAGGAATCGAGAACTGCTACAGCGTAGCAGGCGGAATTGATCGCTGGAGCCAGGAAATCGATCCGGCAGTGCCGCGTTATTGAACGGCGTGCCTGGGCCGCTACGATTACGACGAGACCTTCATTTTTTTCTTCAACTTGAGATTCAAAGTGACGACGCGGTGGCTATCGAAGACGCTCACCATTTTTGTGGGACTCGTCATGCCATTCGATTCGGCGCGCAGTTCGTAATTGATGTCGGTACTGAGGCCAAAGAAGTGGTACTTCCCGTCATTCTGCGCGATGTACGAGCGCACTTGAAGAGTTTTGGTGTCTTTCAGCAAAACGATGGCGCGGGGAACAGCGGAACCTTTGCCGTCTCGAACAGTGCCTTGAATGGAACGGGTGGTGGGGGTACCGGGTTGACCGATGACAGGCGCTTGCGCTTGTGAATAGCCGGCGGGAGCGAAGGCGGCCAACCAGATCAGAATAACCGCGTATCTCACAGCGCCAGGTTCATGGGGCGAGGCGGCGCGCCCGACAGAAATCGCCTCGTCGGTTCAATGCCAGTCTTCGGCCTCTTCTTCCTCGTCGTCCTCTTCGTCGTCGCCCTCCTCATCGTCCTCGTCGAACTCGTAATCTTCGTCTTCTTCGTCTTCGGCGTCTTCCGATTCAAGCTCGACCGGGTTCACGCTGGCGACGGTCAATGAAGCCCCACACTCATCGCAAGAGAGTACGTCACCTTCGTCGAGCTCTTCTTCTTCGACGTCGATGGGGGCGTCACATTTCGGGCAACTCACCATAAACTTTTCCTTTTCTCGGGTAGCGCTCAAGACAAAATCTCCCAGATGATAGCCCGGGTACGTGCAACCGATACCATCCGCCCGAATGGATCATCCATGCTGGGGAACTGTTTCACGGTGCAATTGCCGGTCGTAGGCGGTGAGCTCTTGGGCGGATACGGTCACCAGAGTTTTGTCCATATCGTCGGAAGTTTCAATCATATGGCGGAGATGAGCGGCGGCCAAGCGCATGCACACAGGATCGGTCAGCTTGCGGCCACGCTGGGCAGTGAGTTTCAGGAGCTCCGGATGCGGCAGCGCGATGACTTTTTCTTCGGTAGGACCGGCATCGGGAGTGACGAAGAATTTCACGTCGACGGTGTCGGCATGCCGTATGGAGATGGCGGTTTGAAGCCAGCGGAACTGCACTTTCCACATGCGTCCAAAAGGATCCGGACCGGCGTCGAAGAGACGGCTCTGGTCACTCATGACCCGATGCTAGCATGCAAAAAAGCCGGAAGCGTGCGGCCGCCTGTGGGGCAAAGCGGGCGGGAGAGCGAGCCGATTTGCACCGAGTCAGATTGCGCGCGCGCGCTGGCCGATCAGAGAAAGCAGCTCGTTGCGGGTTTCCTGGTTCTCGCGAAAAGCGCCGAGCATGGCGCTGGTAATGGCCCCGGAATGCTGCTTTTCGACACCGCGCATCATCATGCAGAAGTGGCGCGCTTCGCAAATGACGGCTACGCCTCTGGGGTTGAGCAGTTCCTGAAGAGTTTCAGCGATTTGCTGGGTGAGCCGCTCCTGAATCTGAAGGCGGCGCGCGAAGACGTCGACGATACGGGGAATTTTGCTGAGGCCGATTACTTTGGAGCCGGGTAGATAGGCGACGTGCATTTTCCCGAAGAAGGGCAGGAGGTGGTGCTCGCAAAGGCTGAAGAATTCGATGTCGCGAACGATGACGACTTCGTCGTATTCGACGTCGAACAAGGCGCCGTTGACGATTTGCCGGACATCGGCCGAATAGCCGCTGGTGAGATAGCGCAGAGCTTTTTCGGAGCGCTCGGGCGTGCGATAGAGGCCTTCGCGATCGGGATCTTCACCTAACGCCTTGATGACTTCCTTCATGTGCGGGGCGATGGAGATGGCGGGAGTTTTCGATTGAAACTCGATCACGGGGCCTTTGTGGCCGAGGGACGCGCGGCGAGGGCTGGATTTGGCTTTAGGCATGGATTGTGACGCTCTCAAGCTGTTGACGATGGGTGGAGTTGTTCTTGCGGGCGCGAACGAAGACTTCGAAGCCGTTGCGGTCTGTTTCCTGGAGGTGGACCCGCAGCAACTGGGCGCGAGTGTCGCCGAGATAAGGAGTCCAGTGCTCCTGAAGCAAGTCAGCGATGACCATTGCGATGTTTTCCGTCGTGGGAACAAGATCGGCGAACTGCGGGACATCGAGATTGATGTTGCGCGATGCGAAGAGCCGGAGGACATTCTGTTCGACGAGGCGATCGAGCTTGGCGACAGGCAAGATCAGACCTGTAAGAGGATCTATGTCGCCGCCGGCGGTTACATCAAGAACGTAGTCGTGCCCATGGCCGAAGGGGTTGTTGCATTTCCCGTAGAGCTCGGTATTTTCGGCGGCGCTTAGCGCTCGCGAGTGGAGGCGGTGCGAGGCGGAAAAACGATAGCGGCGCGTAATGGTGGTCATGCGGCGAGACCCTCTTCGCCCAGACCGGCCGTGTCGTTGCGAGCCTTGTTGTCGCAATCAGTATTCGCGGCGCCTTCGAACTGACGGTTCGCAAGATCGTCACCCAGGATGTCGACATAGAGATCGGCGGTTTCGAAGAGTCTGACCTTCGCTAAGCGGACGCCGGAGGTTTGAAAACGTGCATCGAGACGGCGCCAAATCTCACGCGCTACGTTTTCGGTGGTGGGGATCACGTGGCGGAACGGTTCGACCTCGAAGTTGAGAAAGCGGTGATCCATGGGGGCGACGACTTCTTCTTCGAGAATGTCTTTCAAGCGCTTGAGATCGATCACCATGCCGGTGACGGGGTCCGGGTCACCTGCGACGGTGACCTCGAGAATGTAGTTGTGTCCGTGACCGTTGGGATTGGCGCCATCGCCGTAAAGCTCACAATTTTCCGCTTCGGTCAGACCCGCCATGCGGCAGACGTGAGAGGCCGAAAACTCCGCTTTACGGGTTACGAACATGTCCGCATATTGGATGTTTGAGCAAGGCGGTTGGATACTCTTGAATTATCCGCAGTTTAAGGGCACTCTGGCGGGGTTTGGCCGTTCGGCGGGCTAAGCGAGTACTGTGAACACAAACAACGCGCTGCGCGCATTTCTGGGCGTTTTGACCCTACTCTTTATTGGACTTATCGGCTTCAGCCTGCGCGATACGTCGGCGAAGGAGGGCGGCCGCGCGCCCGGTTTCTCGATCAAAACCGATCAGGGGGAGGAAGTAACGCCCACTGCTTTCGGCGGAAAGGTACTGGTTCTGAACTTCTGGGCGACGTGGTGCGCACCGTGCATTGAAGAGATTCCGGCGCTGAACGAATTCCAAAAACAGTTCGCGAAGGCGGGCGTGGTGGTGGTGGCGATCAGCGTGGATAAGAACGCGCAGAAGTATCGGAATTTCCTAGAAAGGATTCCGGTGTCGTTCGAGACGGCGCGCGATCCGGACGCAAATGTGAGCGCCGAGTACGGGACGTTTCAGTACCCGGAGACGTACATCATCAAAGACGGGCGGGTGGTGAGGAAGTTTGCGAACGCCGAGAATTGGGTCAGCGACGATATCAGGCAGTACGTGGAAGGGCTGCTCTAGAGTTTCCGTTTTTCGGATTGGTTCATGGCGATCGAGGCACACGTTCTGAAGGAGATTGAAGCGCAACTTGGCAAGAACGCGGTGTTGTCGCAGCCGAGCGATTTGAAGCTGTACGAATATGACGGCGGCGTAGACAAATCGCTGCCGGAACTGGTGGTATTTCCGCGGACGACCGAGGAAGTGGTGGAGCTGGTGAAGCTGGCGGGCCGGCACAATCTGGCGATTGTGGGGCGGGGAGCGGGCACGGGACTCAGCGGCGGGGCGATTGCGCGGGCGGGCGGCATCATCGTTTCGTTTGCGCGGATGAATCGCATTCTTGAAATCGATATTCCGAATGAGCGCGCGGTGGTGCAGCCGGGCGTAGTGAATTTAGACATCACGCTGGCGGTTCAGGCATTCGGATATTTCTACGCTCCGGATCCATCGAGCCAGCGCGCGTGCACGATCGGCGGCAATGTCGCCGAAAACGCGGGTGGGCCGCACACGCTGGCATATGGGGTGACGACCAATCACGTGGTGAGTCTGGAGGCGGTGCTGCCGGACGGAACTGTGATCGAGGCCGGGGGCAAGGAGCAGGACGTGCCCGGTTACGATCTGGTGGGACTGCTGACGGGATCCGAAGGGACGATGGCGCTGGTGACGAAGATCGGCGTGCGATTGATGAGGCAGCCGGAAGCCGTCAAGACGATGCTGGCCATTTACGACTCGGCGGAAGAGGCGGGCAACACGGTGGGGGCGCTGACGGGGAAAGGCATCACGCCGGTAGCGCTCGAGATGCTGGATGGGCCGATGCTGCGCATGGTGGAGGCGGCGACTCACGCTGGGTATCCGCTGGATGCGGCGGCGGTGTTGTTGATCGAGCTGGAAGGGCTGACGGAGGCCGTTGAGGAACAGGCGGAAGAGATCGATGCCGTGTGCCGGGCGTGCGGGGCGCGGGAAGTTCGAGTGGCGAAATCGGCGGCAGAGCGAGACTTGCTTTGGAAGGGGCGCAAGAACGCATTTGGCGCGATTGGACGCGTGAGCCCGACTTATTACGTGCAGGACGGGGTGGTTCCGCGCACACAGATTGCGCGTACGCTGCGGGCGATTGAGGCGATTGGAAACAAATACGGGATTGAGATCAGCAACGTTTTTCACGCGGGCGATGGAAATATGCATCCAATTTTGCCGTTCGATCCGCGAAAATCGGGCGATCTTGAAAGAGCTCAGAAGGCGGGCGAGGAAATTCTCGAGTTTTGCATTTCGGTGGGCGGATCGATCACGGGCGAGCACGGGGTAGGGATGGAAAAGATGGAATTGATGGCGCACTTGTTTCCGGAAAGCACGCTCGAACTGATGAAGAAATTCAAAGCGCTGTTCGATCCCTCTTGCTGCTTGAATCCCGGAAAAGTTCTGCCGACCGGGAAGGGCTGCCTGGAGATTCGGCAAGCGCCCGGTATGGTGCTTTAGGCGCCACGGCGGCGGAATCGTTCCGGGGCGCTGCTGTCGTTTTCGTACATGCGCTCGATGGCGCGACGCAGCGGTCCTAAGCCCACCACGCGAGTGCTAGTGGCGGCATAGGCCTGAATCTCTTTCTCGCGGAAGCAATGTATCAACTCTTCGGGGAGCCCGCAGGCGACGTCGTAGCCTCGCGCGAACGGAGAGAAGGCGGGCAGCACGATGCATGCGGAGTTGACCAGGAAAACGGGAAGCTTCTGCGCAGCACCGCTTGCATCCTTCACTCCGAGGCATGGATGCAGGTGACCGATGACCAGAGTGTGGTTCTCGGGTACGGGACAGATGAAACGATCGCCGTGCACGGCTGTGACCGGTTCCTGGGACCAGGATTCGACACTGCGGAGTTTCAGATGGCCGAAGTCTTTGACGAAAGCGCGATCGTGGTTTCCGCGGACGGCGATTACTTCCGCGCGGCGGCTGAGGTCGAGTAACGTTTCGTCGATCCACTCGCGCTCGGGGGTGCAGGGCCGCGGGGCATGGACGAGATCGCCGAGAAAGACGAGTTGCCGGGGTTCGAGTTCGTCACAAAGGAGGGAGAGTTTTTCGCGCGTACGGAAATCGACTAGCGGACCGAGCTCGCCGCGGCGGCGTTGCGCCCAACTGTAGCCGAGGTGCACGTCGGCAACGATGGCGGTCTTCGAATCGGCAAGCCAGAGGGCGCCGGATGAGTGAGCGAGAAGACCTGGAAGAATCGGGAGCGTGTTCGTCGGCATGACGCGGCGGAGATCAGGAGCGGAATTCAAAACCGCGTTCCCGCATACCTTCCATGATGCGATTGCGGATTTCGGTTACTTCGTCGGCGCTCATCGTGTGGTCGAGCGCGCCGACTTCGAGGTGATAGGAAACGCTCTTTTGGCCTGGCGGCAGGGGTGGGCCGTCGTACTGGCGGATGAAATCAATCAGCGTCAAGCTGGAGCCGGCAAGTTTCGCCAGCGCATCCTGGACATTGGCGACGGGCGTGTGTAAAGCAGTGACAACGGAAAGATCGAAGCCGCTGGTGGGATATTTGCGGAGCGGCGTGTACTTCAGACCGCCGCCGGCGGCGAGTTTTTCCGCGAAATCGAGATCAACGTCGAACATAAAAGCGCGACCCTCGATACCCTCGGAGGCGAGCAGCGAAGCATGGAGCTCAAAGAGACGGCCCATGGAAGAGCCATGCCAGCGGATTTCGGCAGCTCGGGAGGGATGCTCGTAATCGCGAGGCTCGGCGGCGGTGAGGCGGGCGGCCGGGAAGGCGCATTCGACAACGCGCTTGAGCTCGAAGAAATCCTGCTCGTCGCCATGGGCATTGTAGAGGGCAGCGGCGCAGTGGACGATTTCGTTCGGCAAATCGACGCCGGGATCTGGATGAATTTCGCGGCCGATTTCGAACAGACGAAATTCCGGAAAATGGCGGACGTTGCTGACGATGTTTTTATACAGGCCGGGCAAAAGGCTGCGGCGGAGATGCGTCAGCTCCGAGGCAATAGGATTTCGTATGGCAATGTGATCGCCGATGTTTAGCCGGAACTTGCCGACGTCGTTCTCGTTGATGAAGGAATAGTTGTAAACCTCCGTGAAGCCCTGCGCGGCAAGCTGAAAGCGAAGCGCGCGCAGAAACGGGCGCATGGAGCTCGAAGGCGGCACGGCAGATTCGACTCGCGGCGCGGCAGGGCGAATGGTTTCGTATCCGATCATGCGCCCGATCTCTTCCACCAGATCGTCTTTGAGGCTGATATCTTTCGTCGCGCGCCAGGTGGGGACGGTGACGGTCAGCAGGCCGGGGGCGGTTTCGGCGGATTCGAAGCCCAGGGAGCGGAGAATCTGAGTGACACGCTCCTGGCTGACTTCTTTACCGAGCTTACGCGCAACAAAGGTCATGGGCAGGGGAATCGGATCGGTGTGCACTGAGGGGCCACGGTTATCGGTGACACCTCCGGCGATGTGAATGCCGGGGCAGACTTGGTGGAACAACTCGATGGCGCGTGCTAGACCGCGCAATGTGTTTTCCGGATCGAGAGATTTCTCGAAGCGCATGGAGGCGTCGGTGCGGAGCTTGTGGCGCGCGGAAGTCAGACGGACGCTGGATGCCTGGAAATTCGCACTCTCGAGAACGATGCGCGTGGTGGTATCGGAGATGGCGGTAGCGGCGCCTCCAATGACGCCCGCGAGAGCGATGGGCCCCCCAGCATCGGCTATCACCAGATCTGTTTCGGCTAACGTGTATGTCTCGCCATTGAGCGCCGCAAGCCGTTCTCCGGAATGCGCGGTGCGGACGAAAATCGTTTTGCCTTGGAGCTTATCCGCATCGAAGGCGTGCATGGGCTGGGGCAATTCCGCGAGTATGTAGTTCGTCACGTCAACGATGTTGTTGATGGCGTTGAGCCCGAGGCTTTCGAGGCGGGCTTGCAGCCGCAGAGGCGAAGGGCCAACTTTGACGTCCTCGAAAACGAGCGCACTGTAGCGCGGACACAGAGCGTAGCTGGCGATTTCGACCGCGATGGCCCCGGCGCCGTGCGGCAAGAGTTCCGGCTTTACGGGATCTTTGAGCGCGCGAGCGGTGATGGCGGCGACTTCGCGAGCCATTCCGAAGTGGCCCCAGAGGTCGGGGCGATGTGTAAGGCTTTTGTTGTCGATCTCGATGATCCAGTCGGGAGCGAGATCGCCGAGGCGCTGGCCAGGCTCAAGATTCGCGAGTTCGAGCAGACCGGAATGGTCGCGATTGATGCCGAGTTCGGCGGCGCTGGCGAGCATGCCCTCGCTTTCGACGCCTTCAATGACGACGCGGGTGATGATCTTTTCGCCGAGTCGCGTTCCGGGCGGCACCCAGGGCGCGAGCAAACCGGGGCGAACGTTGGCGGCGCCGCAAGCGACGACGGCCTCTCTTCCCTTGCCGATGTCGATCTTGACGGATTTGTTCTTCGAGTCGCCGAGCGGCTCGACGGTGAGGACGCGAGCGGCCATGACGCTATTGAATTGGGCGCCGATAACCTCGATGCCTTCGCATTCGGCGGTCTTCATGGTGATGAGACGCTGCAACTCAGCCGGATCGGTATCCAAGCCGGGCACGAGTTCAGAAATCCAGCGATAGGAAAACTTCAACTGACGTTCCTTTGCATTCGAAGCAACAAGTGGATCAAAACTGCGTGAGGAAGCGCAGATCTCCGCCCTGGAGTTGACGGATGTCGTCGATGCCGTAGCGCATCATGGCGAGACGCGTCAGTCCGAGGCCGAAAGCAAAGCCGCCCCATTCTTCGGGATCGATATTGCTCATGCGCAGGACGTTGGGATGCACCAAGCCGCAGGGGAGCAGCTCGACCCAACCGCTGTGTTTGCAAACGGCGCAGCCTTGGCCGTCGCAGATGAGGCAGTGAATATCGAGCTCGAAGCCCGGCTCGACGAAAGGGAAGTAGCCGGGGCGGAGGCGGACAGTCACTTCGCGGCGGAAGATGGAGCTCAGCAAAATTCGCATGAAGTAAATGAGATTGGCAACGGAGACTTCGCGGTCGACCATCATTCCTTCGAGCTGATAGAAGGTGTGCTCATGCGAAGCGTCGACTTCTTCGTTGCGAAAGACGCGGCCGGGAGCGATCATGCGAAACGGAGGGCGGAGGTGGCGCATGCCGCGCACCTGAACGGGCGAGGTGTGGGTGCGCAGGAGATGGCCATTCGAGAGCCAGAAAGTATCCTGCATGTCACGCGCAGGATGAGTGGGTGGAATGTTGAGCGCGTCGAAGTTGTGCTCTTCGGTTTCGACCTCCGGACCATCGAGGACGGCGAATCCGAGCGAGGTGAACAGGTCTTCGATTTCCTGTTGAAGCCAGGTGATGGGGTGCAGGCTGCCGGGACGAAGGCCGGGGGCAGGCAACGTTACATCGATCCACTCGCGGGCGAGGCGGTGGGCTAAATCGGCTTCTTCAAAGCGGCGCTTTTTGCGCTCGTATTCGGTTTCGAGATCCTGCTTGACCGAATTCAGCAGTTTTCCCAAGCGGGCGCGTTCTTCGGGCGGGAGTTTGCCGAATTCCTTGCTGATGTGGGCGAGCGTGCCCTTGCGGCCAAGCGCCTCGACGCGCGCTTCTTCCAGCTGTTCGAGCGAAATTGCAGCGGCGAAGGCGGCGAGTGTGGCGCGCCGCAGCTCTTCCAGTTGGCCTTCGAGCGCCATCGCTAAGGTAGCGGCCGGACGACTTTGCTCCGAGTTCCTCGAGCAGCGCGGCGACTTCCTGATGACCTTTGGAGAGGGCCAGGTCGAGCGGGCCTTGATCGTTTGCAGCGCGGGCGTTCACATCGGCTCCATTGGCGAGCAGGACCTCGACCATGGCGCGGTTGCCGGCTTGAGCGGCGGAATGCAGAGCGGTCCAACCGACTTCCTGGCGCGCGTTGACGTCGGCTCCGCGTTTGGCGAGCAATTGCACGAGATCGACATGGGCTCCTGCGGCGGCGGCATGCAGAGGAGTGTTCTTCATGGCGTTAGTGGAACGCGCGTCTATCTGAGCGCCGCGTTCGAGCAGTGCGTTGGCCAAATCGGGGTGGCCGAAGAAGGCGGCGAGGTGCAGCGGAGTCCAGCCGTCGGTGCTGTGCGATTCGAGGAGAGTGGGATCGCGATCGATTTCAGCGAGTACCTGGGAGACGCGCCCGGCAACGCAGGCATTAAAGACGTCGAGCTTAGGGTTCAAGCCCAACAGGTATCGCGCGATGTCGTCCTGCCGGTAGTACTTGGCCAGGAGGAACGGCGTTTGACCCGATTCGTTGGTGGCTTCGAGCAGCGCCGGATCTTCGGCGAGAGCAGCGCGGACACCGGTCAGATCGCCGCGCTTGACTTGCTCTTGAAAGGCTTTTACGGTCGCCATGGTCAGGCCGCGGGAATAAACACTTCGTCGGTCTTGTTCAGTTCCCAATCGAGATGATTGATGTAGAACAGCAGGATGTCGCGCTGGTATTTGCCGGAGAACTCGTCAAACACGCGTTTCTGCCAGGCTTCGCTCAAGTATTGCTCGGGATTCAGGTCCTTGTCGAAGAAGCCTTGGTCGTTGGGAATGCCGAGCAAATTGAGTACGTCCTCAACCATGTTGAGGTGAGACAAGAGAAAGACCTGGGACAAATCAGTGGCGAAGTCTTCTTCGCCGGATTCAATTCTGGCCCAAAATTTGGGTTCGGCTTTGCGCAAGGATTCGGAGTTGAGTTTGGCGAGGCGAGCGCGGGCCTTGAAGCGTTCGTAGATCTTATAGGTTTTGAGCTTGCCGATGGAGATGCCGCGCACCAGTTCATGGAAAACGCCGGGACCGAGCGCCTGAAAGACGCCGCACATCTGCATTGAGCCAAGGGTAGCACAGCGAACGGGTCAAGTTGATGATTTTTAAGGGCGTTGCGAGCGCTTGCGATACAATCGGAAGGTTTTGGCCGGGTGGCCAACGACGATGCCTAATCTGATTGTTCTGGGGGCGCAGTGGGGCGACGAAGGAAAAGGGAAAATCGTCGATCTGCTGTCTGATAATTTCGATGCCGTGGCGCGTTATCAAGGTGGCCACAACGCAGGTCACACGGTTTTTATAGGGGATCAGAAATTCATCTTGAAGCTGATTCCTAGCGGGATTCTGCGGCCCGGTGTTCTGGCCGTGATCGGAAACGGGGTGGTGGTCGATCCGGCGGCACTGCTCGAAGAAATCTCAGCCCTGGAACGGATGGGCATCGATGTGAGATCGCAGCTGAAGATCAGCAATCGAGCGCATGTGATCTTCCCGTTCCATCGAACAATCGAGAAGATCTCGGAAGGGCGGGAGAACCGGGTGGCGATCGGCACGACGTCGCGGGGGATCGGTCCGTGTTACGAGGATAAGATCGCGCGGCGCGGCATTCGGATGGCGGATTTCGTGGATGTCGATTTTGCCGATCTGTACCGTTCGCTGGCAGAAGACAAACAGTTGATAGCGGATGCGTTTAAAATCGCGGAGCGAGTGGATTTTCAGGAGATTCTAGATAGCTACAAGCAATTCGCGGAACAGGTGCGGCCGATGGCGTGCGACACATCGCACCTATTGAACGCGATGATTCTGGACGGGAAGAGCGTTTTGTTTGAAGGCGCACAAGGCACGATGCTCGACATTGACTTCGGCACCTACCCGTTTGTGACGAGCTCGAGCGCGAGCGCGGGAGGGGCATGCACGGGAACGGGCGTTCCACCGACGAAGATCGACGCGATTATTGGTGTATCGAAGGCATACATCACGCGGGTCGGAGCGGGGCCGTTTCCTTCCGAGGATGTGACCGAGTTGGGTGAGCGGATCCGGCGCGCGGGGAACGAATATGGATCGGTGACGGGGAGACCGCGGCGATGCGGTTGGTTCGACGTGCCGCTGCTGCGTTATACAGCAGAGGTAAACGGGTTCGACAGCCTGATCATCACGAAGCTGGACGTACTCGATGAGCTCGACGAAGTTCCGGTATGCGTGGCTTACGAAGTGGCGGGGAAGGTGATGACGCTGATGCCGGCGAGCACGCGGCGGATGGAAGCGATCAAGCCGATTTTCGAACGCTTGCCGGGTTGGAGAGAGTCGACCCGGGGCATTACGGATGTAAAGGACCTGCCGAATAAAGCGAGGAAGTATCTGGATTTCCTGGAAGCGAAGACGGAAGTAGAGATCGGGTCGGTGTCTAACGGGCCGGAGCGCAATGAGACGATGATCTTCCCGGGTTCGAAGCTGGAAAGCCTGCTGAGCTAGGTGCAGGCATAGCCCATTACTAATATTGCTTGACAGTGAGTGGGAGAGCATGAAAGGCTTGCAGATACGGTCTAAGTTAAGGTAAAGGAACCCATATGGCACTTACGGCAAAGACTCGACGCGTCGGAAATGTAGCGATTGTAGACCTCAGCGGGAAGGTGACGCTCGGCGAGAATACAGGAATTTTGCGCGACGAACTGAGATCTGTGCTTGCGCAGGGCAATAAGAACATCATCCTGAACATGAAGGATGTGAGCTATGTCGATAGCGCGGGGCTGGGTGAGCTGGTGGGCGTTTACACAACGGCGACTAACCAGGGCGGCGCGGTGAAATTGCTGCACATGCAGGGCAAAATGAAAGATCTGATGCAGATCACGAAGCTGCATACGATTTTCCCGGCGTATGAAGACGAGCAGCAAGCAGTGTCGAGCTTCGCCACTGGGGCCACGGCGTAGCTAGAGCGTTCTGACGATAGCCTCCTTAACCCGGTAATCGGGAAGGTTGGGAATCCGAACCACCAGGCACATTTCATAGAGCCTGGAGTGTGCCCGTTCTCCGATGTGGAGCTGCATGTCGGTATCGGTGAGATTGGTGGTGGCAATCAAAGGTTTGCGGTGGTTGCAGCGGTAGGTCACGATCGAGTTGACGGTGTCCTTCACCCAATCGGTGACGCGGTGCGCGCCCAAGTCATCGAGAAGAAGGATGTCGGCTTCGAGAGCCTGGCGGTAAGCCTCGCGGTTGCTGGTGCCCAACGTCTCGTTATAGCCGGAACGAATCCGCTCCAAGAGATTCAGGTAGTCGAAAAAGATTCCCTCATGTCCACGCGAGATGAGCTCGCGTAAAGCGCCGACGGCCAGGTGGGTCTTTCCGACACCGGCGGGTCCTACCAGCAGAAGGCCTGGTTTCTCATTCGTCGGATAGCCCCGGACAAAGGACTTGACTGCCAGCATGGCATCGACGAGGCTTCTTCGAACAATGGGATTGTCGTCGGGGACAGAGAGTTCAATGGATGCGCGGCGATAGTTCCTGGGAATTTGGGCACGCTCTTCCAGTTCTTCGGCGCGCGCCTCGGCGACGCACGCGCAGCGATCGGCAGCAGAGACGCCCTCGTTCTCGGCGACGATCCATCCAGTGCCTCCGCAGAACTTACAATCTTTTTTCGCCATGGCGCGCGCCTACTGGATCACAACCAATGTCTCACCCGCGGCGACGGTGGCGCCTTCGCTGACGAGGATTTTCGAGATAATCCCGTCGCGGGGCGACTTCATCTCGTTTTGCATTTTCATGGCTTCGACGACGATGACGCCCTGTCCCGCCGCAACGTGGGCACCCGGGGCGGCTAGCAACTTGACGACTCTTCCGGGCATCTGGGCGCGGATTTCCATGGGACCGGCGGCGGAAATCTTTTTATCTTTGCCGGCGCGGTCTCTGGCATCGGCGATGCAGACGGTGTGACGTTGAGCTCCTACCCAAACTTCCAGGTCGTCGCCCTGAGGCGCGACACGAACCGCAAAGCTCGATCCGTTGACCAGGACGGAGAACACGCCGGGCATGATTTCAGCGACTGATGCAGCACCCGAACTATTCGCGGCGCCATGTAGTGTGTATTGCGAACGCTCACCATTCGCTTGAAGATCGAGCGTGTAGTCCTGACCATCTACTTCGACCCTGAACTTCAACGCACCAGTCCTCGCCTTCCTTTAGCTCGCCAAGCGCTGCGGGCTAAGGGCCCGTGATCGTTGCGTTGAGGGTGCGCGAATTCCTGTTGCGCGGCGGCGAGCACGGCGGCGACGAGAGCGCCGGGCTCTGGTTCGGGCCTTGCGGTTTGCCGCATGAACTCGTCGAGAAAGCCCGTGTGAAGTTGGCCAGCGGCGAAGTGCGGATCTTGCATGACGCGCTCGAAGAGGGCCAAGTTTGTGGTAATTCCCAAGACGCGGTATTCGGCAAGCGCGCGGCGCATGCGCTGAATCGCTGAAGCGCGGGTTTCGCCCCACACAGAGAGCTTGGCAAGCAGGGGATCGTAGTCGATGGGCACTGTCCATCCGGCATACACGCCCCCATCGACCCGCACGCCGGGGCCGGTGGGCTCTGCATATTGAAGAATGGTTCCGGGACTCGGGAAGAAATTGTTGTCAGGATCTTCGGCATAGACGCGGCACTCGAGGGCGGAGCCGGTCCAGTGAATGTCGTGCTGGGTGAAGGGGAGGCGTTCGCCGGCGGCAATGCGGATCTGCCAACGTACGAGATCGAGGCCGGTGACCCATTCGGTGACGGGGTGTTCGACCTGGAGACGGGTATTCATCTCGAGGAAATAGAAACGGCCGTTCTGGTCGGCGAGAAATTCGAGCGTGCCAGCGTTCGAGTAGTTCGCGGCGCGGGCGATGCGCAAAGCCGCCTCGCCGATCTCATTCCGCAGTTCAGGTCTCGCGAGGACCAGGGGCGAGGGCGATTCCTCGATAACCTTTTGATGACGGCGCTGAATGGAGCACTCTCGCTCACCCAGGTGAATGAGGTGACCGTGCTCGTCGCCCAGGACTTGCACTTCGATATGGCGGGGCCGCTCGATGAGTTTTTCGAGATAGACCTCGCCGGAGCCGAAGGCGCGCTCGGCCTCGCTGGAGGCTCCGCGCATGGCGCCTTCGAGTTCGGCTCTCGTTGTCAACGCGGCGCATGCCTTTCCCGCCACCGCCCGCGGCGGCCTTGAGCAGTACGGGGTAGCCGATGGTTGTGGCGGTCTTGCGCGCTTCGTCGTAATCGCGAATCCCGTGCTCGGTACCTGGGACGACGGGTGCGCCGGCCTGAATTGCCAGACGGCGAGCCGCTGTTTTCGAGCCCATCTGCTCGATGGCTTGCCACGAGGGGCCGATGAACTTGATACCAGCGTCACTGCAGGCTTTGGCGAACGGCGCATTTTCACTCAAGAAGCCGTAGCCGGGATGAATAGCTTCTGCGCCCGTGTTGCGCGCTGCGTTCAGAATTTTCTCGACGGCGAGATAGCTTTCCGATGAGGCTGCGGGTCCGACGCAAACGGCTTCGTCCGCCATGTACACGTGGGGAGCGCGGCGATCGGCATCGGAAAAGACGGCAACGCTGCGGATGTCCATTTCGCGCAGAGCGCGGATGACGCGGACGGCGATTTCACCTCGATTGGCGATGAGGATTTTGCGAAACAAGAGGAAGGTGGAACCCCGAACAACGTTGTACCAGATGTTGTTGGGTGTTCGGTTGAGGCGGGGCGGTGCACACGGCGGCGCGGAGTTAGGCTGCTGCGCCATTTGTCCGGCGGAATAAATTCGTGCGACCAAGGAAATCGCGATGTAGAATGCAACGATGCCAAGTCGATCGAGGTGCAGCTCTTGTGCCGCAATATGCTACTGGAATGAGTGTCCATGAAAATGTAAAGAACTTGATCGCCCTGGTCGAACAAGAGAGATTCCTTGAGGCGATTGAGAAGTTTTATGCAGACGATGCGAGCATGCAGGAGAACAACGACCCGCCGCGGGTGGGGCTGCCTGCTCTTCTGGAGCGAGAGAAACAATTCCTGGATTCAATCCGCGGGATGCACGTCCACAGGGCGGAATCTTTTCTGGTGGAGGGGAACCGGGCGGCGATCAATTGGATTTTCGAAGTGACCGATGGCCAGGGGAAAAGGCGCCGCCTGGATGAAGTAGCCTATCAACTTTGGCAAAACGGCAAGATTATTCGCGAACGCTTCTACTACGATCCAGCTCAGAGACAGCTCGAAATTTAGCCACCGAGGCGACGCCATTTGGATCGGCGTTGCGATCTCAGCCCGACATGGGAAGCTCGAAGGTAGTGGCAGGGGCAGGCAGTACCGCGGCGTTGGACGTGATTCATCCATCCGGAGAACGTACGCGCATTCCGATCGACCCGCTGCCGTTTCGGATTGGGCGCGGGCCGGAGAATCATCTGGTCCTTCGGGACAACCGAGCGTCGCGGGCGCACGCGTGGATTGTCAGAGCAAGCGGCGGGTTCGCGATTGAAGATCTCGACAGCCTGCATGGAACGTGGGTGAACGGGACCCGCATTGAGAAGGCGACCGCACTGAAGCCTGGCGATGCGATGCATTTCGGGTTTGAGGATTCGTATCACCTGTTGTTTTCGGATGTGGACGGGCGCATCAATCGCATTCTGGATCAGATCTCGTCGGCCTCGTCAGAGCGGGTGGGTGCGACGGGTGGTTTCGCGCGGCTGCGCGCGTTGGTGGAGGTGGCACGCACGTTGCAGACATCGCTTGGGGGCGACGAAATTCTGAATGCGGTGGTGGATGCGGCGCTGGGACTGACCGGGGCAGATCGCGGATTTCTGCTGCTGGGCTCAGGAGACGAGCTGGAGATGAAGGTGGGGCGCGATGCGCGGGGAGCAGCGCTGAAAGCTTCCGATCTTCAGGTGCCCACGGCGGCGATCCGGCATGCCATGGCGGAACGGCACGATATGCTTTCGATGACGCTCGCTCCGGCGGAATGGCAGCCCGAATCGGCGGAAGCGGAGATGGAGTTTCCGAATGTCACTTGCGTTCCGCTGGTGCAGTTTCGATCGATCAACGCGCAAGAGACGTTGTCTTTGTCTTCGCAAACCAACACGGTGGGATTGCTGTACCTGGATTCGCGGCGGAGACAGACGCCGGTTTCGGAGCTGAATCGCGAGTTGCTGCACACGCTGGCGCTGGAAACATCGACGGTGCTCGAAAACGCGAACTTGCTGGAAGAGGAGCGGCAAAAACGGTTCCTGGAGCAGGAACTGGAGTTTGCGCGCAAAGTGCAGCAGAGTCTTTTGCCGCAGAAATTGCCCGATTCAGGATGGTTCCGCGCGGCGGGCTCAAGCCTGCCTTCGGCGGAAGTGGCGGGGGACTACTTCGATGTGCATGCGATCGGGAGCGATACGTGGGCGACTGTGATCGCGGATGTGTCGGGAAAAGGAATCGGCTCGGCACTGCTTGCGTCACTGTTGCAGGGGGCGTTTCTGCTGGGAGCGGAGCTGGATGCGCCGATCGATCGAGTGATGGAGAAGATCAATCACTTTCTGATGAACCGAGCCCAGCGCGAAAAATATGCAACGCTCTTCTACGCGACCATTCAGCGCTCGGGTGAGATGAAGTGGGCGAACGCAGGCCATTGTTTACCGTTTCTGGTGCGAGCGAATGGCGAGGTCCGGAAATTGGAGAGCACCAGTGCGCCGCTGGGGCTGATGCGGGATCCTAAGTTCGAAGTAAAGCATCTGCAACTCGTGCCGGGAGACAAGCTGGTGGCTTACAGCGACGGACTGCCCGAAGCGGAGAACAGCAGAAAAGAATTCTTCGAGGCGAAGCTAAATACGGAGTTGGAGGCTTTGGCAGGTTTGAACGCTCACGAAATACACGAGCGGTTGATCGAAGAAGTTGTGAAGTTTCGGGAAGGCGCGCCGCTGCGGGACGATGTTACTTTGCTGGTGGTGGAGTATCGCGGCGAGGAAAGTGAGACGAGCGGCAGCAGCTAGTCGTACTCCACAGAGACAAGAAACAGGCCGCTGGCGGGTGAGGTAGGTCCCGGCGGTATGCCCGAAGCGGGTTCCAGACGGGCGAGGACATCGTGCCGGTCGAGATTCCCTTTGCCCGTTTCGAGCAAGACTCCGACGATATTTCGAACCATGTGCTTCAGAAAACCGGATCCGGTCACACGGTAGATCAGGATTAGTTCTTCGCGCGCGAAGGTGGAACGAAAGACGGTGCGAATCTTTGAAGTTTCGAGCGCATCTTTTTCGTCGGATGCGGCAAATGCAGTGAAATCGTGCTGACCTTCGAGGAGAGGAGCAGCGTCGATCATCGCGGCCTCGTCGAGAGGATACGGATGGTGATAAACGAAGCGACGATTGAAGGGCGGACAGACTTCTTCGCGAAAAATGCGGTACTCGTACGTTTTGCGGCGGGCGTCGAAGCGGGGATGGAAGTCAGGGGGAACTTCACTGACGCGCATGAGGCGAATGGAATGCGGCAAAAGGCGATTCACAGCGCGGCGGAAATTGTCGGGCGGGATGGGATTGTCGATGCACACAGCCGCGACTTGCGCCAAGGCGTGGACGCCCGCATCGGTGCGGCCGGACGAGATCACTTGGACCGGCTTGCCTTCGATGGCGCCGATGACCTCTTGGAGAACGCCTTGAATGGTAGGCAAACCGGGTTGCACCTGCCAGCCGTTGAAATCGGTGCCATCATAAGCGATTTCGAAGCGCAGTTTCCGCATGGGCGGCGGCAATGAATGTTCAGGCGGGCCTGGAGCCCGGCTTTACTAAAGGCTCACCCTGTTTGCAGAGCGGGCAGTCGGCGGGATCGTAGGTGGTGGGATGGAGGGTTTCGAGGGCGAGGCGCGGCACACCGAGATCGACTTGGCCACCGCTGCGATCGATGATGGAACCTGCAGCGAGAACGACAGCGCCGGCATTTTGGAGCACGCAGATGACTTCCCTAGTGCTGCCACCGGTGGTTACGACATCTTCGACGACAATGGCGCGCTGGCCCGGGGTTACTTCGAAGCCGCGGCGCAGGATCATTTCGTTTTGCGGCGAAGCGGAATCGCGTTCGGTGAAGAGTGACGGAACGTTTAAAGAACGCGCTACTTCGTAGCCGATGATAATACCGCCTATGGCGGGAGCGACTACCACGTCGACCGAAGCGGCGCCGATGAGAGATTTCAAGCTGCCGGCAAGCTCACTGCCGAGGCGTTCGGCGTAAGCCGGAATGGCGAGGACCTTGGCGCATTGGAGATATTCAGCGCTATGCAGGCCGCTGGTCAGGCGGAAATGGCCGCGCAGATAAGCGCCGGTCTCTTCGAACAGACTCATGATCGAGAAACTCGTGATCGGAGTGCTCATCACAGCCCGCAGGATAGCAAGTAACGGCTGTTTCAAACTCACGGCGGGCGTTCCCAAAAACGGACAGACGGCGCCTCGGGAGTGTTTGCTCAACATAGCGATGCCGATTGAGAATGAACATCTTAGAGGTTAGTTGGGGAATGGAGAGCTCCGTGCGGGAGGGGCTACTTCGGCGCTGCCCCGCGCGGGTTTTTGTTTTCGTCGGCAGGCCCTGCTTGCTGCGATACGATGAGAGATCACGGAAAGGAATCAGGAACCTGGCTCGTGCGAATCTCGTTCTGCTAAGAGACGAGCGGGCTCCGATGAAGGATGCGCGAGCATGCGGCGGCATTGATCGCGCTGAAGCAGGCTGCGCGGGGCCGGTGTGGCTTAAACGAAGGTCAAAACAATTTAGATGCGAAGATTCAAAGCACCCCTGTGTTCGTTGTGCAGTTTGCTGCTACTGGCCGGTTCGGTATCCGCTCAGAATGCGGTTAGAATCGACCCGCCGACCGGGGGTTTAGGTTGGCTAACGAGACCGTATCAACGGCGGTACATTCCGCCCATCAATCTGGCCAATTCGGACCGGCTTGAAGCGCTGGTGCGCGCGGGCAATCTGTATTTGTCCGCACGAGATGTGATTGCACTGACGCTCGAGAACAATTTGGATATTGAAATTCAGCGGTATGGGCCATTGCTAACGAGAGAAGTGACGCTGCGCGCGCAGGGCGGCGGGTTGCTGCGCAGCGTGGGCGCACCTGTTGCGGCCGGACCACAAAGCGTCAGCTTGACGGGCGTCAATCTAAATGCTGCGGGTGGTGCGGCGGCATCGGCGGCTGCGGGCGTGAGCTCCAGCGTATTGACTCAGTTGGGCCCAGCAATTCCTAGTCTCGATCCGCAACTTTTTTTGTACGCGAACTTCGCGCACAACACCAGCCCGCAAAGCAACACGGTGCTGACCGGCACCACGGCCCTCATTTCAGATAACCGCACCTACCAGGCACAGTACTCACAATATACAGATTTTGGAACATACGCACAGCTCACGTTTTCATCTCAAAGATACAAATACAACAGCCTTTCTTACAGCGTGAATCCTTTTGAGCAAGCCAATCTGGATCTGGTGGTCCAGCAAAATCTTCTGCAGGGTTTTGGCCGAGCGGTGGTGGGCCGCAACATTCGCGTTTCGAAGAACAACGAAAAAGTATCGGATCTGCAGTTCAAGGAGCAGGTGATCACGACCATTGCGGCGGTGCTGAATCTGTATTGGGATCTAGTGAGCTTCAACGAAGACCTGAAGGCCAGAAAAGATGAGCTGGCAACTGCACAGGCGCTGTATGAAGACAACAAGAAGCAGGTGGAGATCGGAACGCTGGCGCCGATTGAAGTGACACGAGCAGAGGCGCAGGTTTATTCCAGCCAACAGGATCTGCTGATCTCGCAGACCAACCTGGTTCAGCAGGAAATAGTGTTGAAGAATGCTTTGAGCCGGAATGGCGTGGCGAGTCCGCTTCTGGCGGAGGTTCACATCGTTCCTCTCGACACCATTCAAGTGCCGGAAAAGGACGAACTCAAACCCGTCGATCAATTGGTTCCAGAAGCACTTAACAGACGCGTCGAAATCGCTCAGGACCAGATCAATATCGACAGCAATAAAATCAACTTGGTGGCTATCAAGAACGGCCTAAAGCCGACGCTCCAGGTGTTCGCCGAAATAACCAATAACGGTCTGAGCGGCAGCCCCAATTACTTGGGCGCTCCCTTTTCGCCGGCAGATCCCTATCTGATCGGAGGATATGGCAATTTACTGGGCCAGATTTTCCGGCGCAATTTCCCTAATTATTCGGCCGGACTCTCGTTGAATATTCCGCTCCGGAACCGCGTGGCGCAGGCTGATTACGCGACCAGCGCATTGGAGCTGCGGCAGAACGAACTCACGTTGCAAAAGGCCTTAAATCAGGTTCGCGTCGACGTGCAAAACGCGGTGATCGGTTTGCGGCAAGCGCGGGTGCGGTACGACTCGGCCGTGAAAGCACGCATTCTGCAGCAGCAGACACTCGATGCGGACAAGAAGAGATACACGCTGGGCGCGTCGACTGTGTTTCAGGTGGTGACGGATGAGCAAGCGCTCGCCACCGCCGGAAGCGCGGAGACGCAGGCGCTCGCCAATTACAGCCACGCGCGAATCGCCTTCGATCAGGCCATGGGCACGACTCTCGAGGTGAATCAGATCTCGATTGACGAAGCTGTTTCCGGGCGTGTAGCGCGGAAATCCGTACTGCCGGCCAACCTGCCGACGCCCGCGGAGCAGCAACAATGATGAGAATTCGTTCGGGTTGCGGATTTCTGCGGAAATGGATCGCGGCCGCGATTTGCGTCCCTTTAGCAGGCCCGACGATGTGGGCGCAGCAGCAAGCGATTGAGCCGGAGCGGCCAACCGGGTTCGTATTTGTGCGGCCGTATACAGCGGTGACGGTACCGCCGGTCCGCCTCTCGAACTCCTTACGGCTCCAAGACCTGATCAGGGGAGGCAAGCTGTATCTCACCGCTCAAGACGCAATTGCGCTGGCGCTCGAGAACAACATCGATATCGAATCGGCGCGCTACACGCCGATCATAGATGCCTGGAACGTGGAACTGTTTGAGGCGGGAGGCAGCTTGCCCGGTGTTCCGAGCGGATCGTCCCAGGCCGGTGCGGTTGCAAGCGGTGAAGGTGTAGCCGGAAGCCAGACGGCCGCAGGCGTGAGCGGGTCGGGGAGCAACCAGAGCACTGGCAACGCAGTGGGCGCCACGATTTCGCAGATCGGTCCCGTGACACCTGCGCTAGATCCGGTATTTCAGGACGTGCAGACGTACTCGCACAGATCCACGCTTTACCCGATTACGCTTCAATCGGGAGTGTACGACCTTCAGGTGAACACACGGAACTACAGCGAATCGATCAGCCAAGGCCTGATCACCGGGGGGACGGTCAAGCTGACGTACAGCGACTCCTACTTGAACGAGAACGCGCCGACGGACCTCTTGAACCCTGAAAACGGAGTTTCGTTATCGCTATCGGTCCAGCACAATTTTCTGAATGGGTTCGGAATCGCGGTGAACAGCCGGAATATCACGGTTGCGAGGGCCAACCTGAAGCTGGACGAGCAGAACTTCAAGGGCGAGGTCATCAGTGTAGTCGCAAATGTTCTGAATCTGTATTATGGGCTGGTCGCCGATTACCAGGACCTGAAAGCGAAACAGAGCGCCCTCACGGTAGCTCAGCAGTTCTACGAGAACAATAAGAAGCAGGTTGAAATTGGCACCATGGCTCCGCTGGACATTACGAACGCGGAAGCGCAGGTTGCCTCCAGTGAACAGGACCTGGTGGTTTCTCAGACCACTTTGCAAGAGCAGGAAGTTTCACTGAAGGACGTGCTGAGCCGGACGGGACTGGCCGATCCTCTGATTCGCGAGGTGCAAATCATTCCACTCGATCGCATCGAGGTCCCCGAGCAAGACAATCTTCCGCCGCTCAAAGATCTAATCAATACGGCGCAGACGAATCGGACCGACATCGCAGGAAATAAGATCACGTTCAGCAATGCGCAAATTTCAGCGCTGGGCACGACGAATGGCATTCTGCCGCAGTTGGCGGGTTTAGCGGGGGCGACGGACCAGGGTCTTTCGGGGGCGCCTAAAATCGTGCCGGTTCGGACAGGGGCGCAGACGCAAACCGGAAACTCAGTCATTCCGCCGGGATTCGTAGCATGTCCACCTGGGGTGGGTAGCGCCGCTGGTTTCTGCGAGACTCCGGACCCGTATTTTGTGGGAGGAATCGGGACCGGTCTGGGGCAGGTGATCCGCCGAAATTTCCCAACGGAACGGGCGGGCACGTTCCTCGCTCCGACTCTCCGGAACCGGCAGGCGCAGGCGGACTATGGCATCGATCAGCTTAGTCTTCGGCAGAGCGAGCTTGAAAACCAGAGGAGCCTGAACCAGGTGGCGGTGGATGTAGCCAACCAAGTGGTGGGATTGCAGCAGGCGCGTGTCCGCTATTTAGCGGCGGTGAAGAACCGAGTTCTCGAGGAGCAGTTGTTGGAGGCTGAGCAGAAAAAGTTTTCACTGGGCGCATCCACGACCTTCCTGGTGGTTCAACAGCAGCGCGACTTGGCGACGGCTCAATCGACCGAAGTAGCGGCGTTGGCGGCTTACAGCAATGCGCGGGTGGGGCTGGACCAGACGCTCGGGACAACGCTCCAGACTAACCACGTCACGGTTCAGGAAGTTGTGAGTGGGCGTTTGAGCCGGCATTCGACGTTGCCGGGGACGCTGCCGACCGAGCCCTGAAGCGAGGGAAGGACTAGGGCGCAGATTTGGGTACGCGTTTTGCTGATGGCGAGTAAAAAGTGGATGCTGCGGGTCGACCGTTACGGGGTAAGTCTTTGAAAACTCGTAATCTTGATTTTGGTATGTGAGGTGCTAATAAAGGCCGTGAATGGAACAAGATTAGCTCAGGGAAGACATGGTTGTTCCGCACCCGAACCCCACACCCGACACCCCAGCCTATAAACTTCTACAACAACCCAACTAAAAAGCCCACCCAACCAATTTCCCTGAGCAACGAATTCTAGGAAGAACGCCGGCACCGAGCCGGCTTTTTTCTTTTGCGTGGGCGAATTCTATAGTGAGTTGTGCAAGGACTACGGCTGCTTCCGCTGATTTCGAGTGCTACGGAGATCGTCCACGCTTTGGGTTTGGGCGCGTTCCAGGTGGGGAGGTCGCATGAATGCGATTATCCGCCGAACGTAATGTCGCTTCCGGTCTGCACTGAGCCCACGATCGCTGTCTCGGGGTCGAGCGCGGATATAGATCGGCTGGTAGACGAACGCGTGGTCTCCGCCCTTAGTGTTTACCAGGTAGATGCTGCGCTGGTAAAGAGCCTTCGTCCCACGCACATCATCACACAGACACAATGCAAGGTTTGTGCGGTGAGCCTGGAAGACGTGCAACGGGCTATTCAAGAGGAGATTTCGATTGACGCTCGCGTGGTCTCGCTGGAACCGTATGCGCTGGCCGATTTGTGGCGAGACATTGGTCATGTTGCGATCGCCTGCGGCTGCTCGGAAGCAGGGGAAAAGCTGGTAGGATCGCTGAAAGAACGAATGCAAGCGATTGAGCGGCGGGTTCCTGAAGTGGGAGAGGCACCGGGCGCAAAGCAGACGGTGGCGGCGATTGAATGGCTGGAACCGTTAATGGCGGGCGGGAATTGGGTTCCGGAGCTGATCGAGATGGCCGGCGGGCGAAAATCTGTTCGGCGTTGCGGGCGAACACTCGCCGTGGATGACATGGGAGCAACTGGTTGCTGCCGATCCGGAGGTGATTGTTGCGCTGCCGTGCGGTTTCGATCTACAGCGTACGCGCGGCGAGATGTATTGGCTGTCGGACCGTCCGGGGTGGAACGGGCTGAGGGCGGTTCGGAGCGGCAGAGTTTTCGTTTGCGACGGGAATCAGTTCATGAACCGGCCGGGACCGCGGCTGGTGGAGTCGCTTCGGATCTTCGCCGAGATCCTGCATCCGCATGTATTCGAGCCAACTCTAGAGCATGTGGGTTGGGAGCGGTTGTGACGGCGGGTCAGGCAGCGACTTTGAGGCTGGCCGCGATGGCGTCGGCGATGACTTTGCCGTGGAAACGGCCATTCTCGATGAAGATCTCATTGGTATGCGTGCCGGCGACGATAACACCCGCGAGATAGACGCCCTTTCGCTCGCTTTCGAGGGTGTCGCGGTTGGTGATGGGCTTCGAGGTAGCCGGATCGAGATGGATGCCGTGCTGCGCCATAAAGTCGAAGTCGGGGCGATAGCCGGTCATAGCGAAGACGAAATCGTTTTTGACCGTAACTTCGCCTTCGGGAGTCTGGATGACGACCTCATGCGGACGAATCTCTTTCACGGAGCTATGAAAGTACGCTTTGATCTCTCCGTTCTTGATGCGGTTTTCGATATTCGGCTTGATCCAATACTTCACGTTGGCGAGATGCCTGAGCCGCGATGAACGAGTGTGACGCGCGCTCCCGTCCAATGCAACTCCAAAGCGGCGATGGAGGCGGAATTCTTCGCGCCGACGATGAGCACGTCATGGTTGTAGTAGGGGTGCGCTTCCCGATAGTAGTGAATGACCTTATCGAGATCCTCACCGGGAACGTCCAGCCTGTTGGGAATGTCGTAGTATCCATTCGCAAGAATGATTTTCTTTGCCGCATAGCAGAAAGGATCGCCGCAAGCTGTTTCGGTATGGATGGTGAAGTTGCCATCCGCGCCATCGAACCCGAGCACGCGCTCGTACTGATGAACATTTAGCTTGTAGTGATCGGCCACGCGCCGGTAATATTTCAGCGCTTCGGTGCGCCCGGGCTTCTCGTTCAGCGAAGTCATGGGGATGTCGCCGATCTCGAGCAGTTCCGGCGTGGTGAAGAAAACGAGGTTTATGGGGTAGTGATAAATCGAATTGACGATGCAACCCTTGTCGAACAGAACCGGCGAGAGCCCCGCTTCTGGACCTCGATGCCGCAGGCGAGCCCAGTCGGTCCGGCACCCACGATGGCTACATCAAAGCGCTCCAGTTGCTAAAGCAGGGCTTCGACTTTTTCGTATACGGTCGCAAGCGCTGAGGGCAGCGAGCTGACGTCTTTGCCTGCGCCTTCCGCCATGTCGGCGCGGCCGCCGCCTTTTCCGCCGATCGCTTTCGCTAGTTCGCCGACCAGCTTGCCCGCCTGCACTTTTGCTCGTGAGATCTTTACTGACCGCCGAGATGATGGAGACGTTCGAATCGTTCACGGAGGCTATGCACAATCACCGCGCTGCCCCACTTATTGCGGAGCGAATCGGCGAGCGTTCGCAGTTGCTTTGAATCAAGCCTTCGACTCTTTCTGCAAGCACAGTTGCGCCATTCACGTGACGGCCTTTCAGGTTCTCCACCTGTTGATGAGCCATCTTGGTCTTGAGTTGCTCTAATTGCCGCTCGAGTATTTTCTGGTGCTCCAGAAATTTTTCGAGCTGATCGAGTACGCCAGTATCGGAGGTGCGCAGCAGTTCGCCCGCTTTCGCAAGCTGCGCGGTCGCCTCCTGAAATTTCTCGAGCGCGCCTTCACCGGTGATGGCTTCGATGCGTCTCACGCCTGCCGAAATGCTGCCTTCGTAGATGATTTTGAACAGCCCGATGTCGCCGGTGCGGATACATGCGTGCCTCCGCATAATTCGCGGCTGAAACCGGGGATGCTTACGACGCGCACGCTGTCGCCGTACTTCTCGCCGAACAGAGCCATAGCGCCGGTCGAAAGAGCCTGATCCAGATCCATGATGTCGGTCGCAACTTCGGTGTTGGCGAGAATCTGTTGATTGACGAGACGCTCTACTTCGCGCAGTCTCATCATCTGTCATTGCGGAGTAATGACTGAAGTCGAAGCGCAGCCTGCCGGGTTCGACCACGCTGCCCTCTTGTTTGACATGCGTTCCCAAAGTATCTGGCGTAGCGCGGCATGAAGAAGATGAGTGGCGGTGTGGTTGCGCATGGTTGCGCCGCGCAGCAGCCGATCGACGACTGCGAGCAGTGGTCACCGGTTCGAATCGGCTTGAGCACACGAATTTTCTGCACCATGGCGGAGGGAGTGGGCTTATACGTGCCTTCCACCACCGCGATGTTCTCGCGCGTTTCGCGGATCCAGCAGCAGGCCCGGTGTCGCCGATCTGTCCGCCGGATTCGGCATAGAACGGCGTTTTCGCAAACACGATCTCCGCTGGGCCTTGCTTCGACGAGATCGACCGGGTTCTTGTCAGCGATCAGCCGCAACACGTCAACCGGCGCTTCCAAATGTTTCCCGCCCAATGAATTCCGCGGCTGGAAGCTCTCGATAGACATCGGCGATCTGCGCTTTGTCGGCGCCTCTCCAACTGGCGCGCGCGCGGGAACGCTGCTTTTCCATCTCGGCCGTGAAGCTGTCGCGATCAATGGTGAGGCCGAACTCGCGCGCCATCTCTTCCTGCTCATCGAGAGCCAGGCCATAGGTGTCGTACAGCTTGAAAGCCGCGGCTGCCGGACAAGATGCCGTTGATGGCCGACTTCGCTTCGTCGTGGAAAAATCGTTCGGCGACTTGGAATGTGGTTGCGTAGCGGTTTTCTTCTTCGCGAACGATGCGGCGCCACGCGTTGAATGCTCTCCTCGAAGCTCCGGATAGGCGCCCTGCATCAGATCGGCGACAAATCCGGTCAGCTCGTGCAGATAAGGCTGCGATTGACCGGCAAGCCGGCCATTGCGCATGCGCGCGCCGCATGATCTTTCGAAGCACGTACCCGCGGCCGTCGTTGGATGGAACTACACCATCGTGAATCAGGAACGTAGTGGCTCGCGCATGATCGGCGTTAATTCGAAGCGCGATGTCGGTTCGCTCATCGGCATGAAATTTCACGGATAGCAATTCGGCTGCGCGATCGATGATGGGCCGCAACAGATCGGTGTCGTAATTCGAAAGTGTCCCTGCAGCACCGCCGCGACACGCTCGAGGCCCAGCCCGGTATCGATCGACGGCCGAGGCAGCGGGGTGAGCGTTCCATCTTCAGCGCGGTCGAACTGCATGAAGACGAGATTCCAGATTTCGACGTAGCGTCCGCCCGCGTCGAGATGGAAACTGTTCGTGCTCGCGGCCCTTTTCGGCACGCCTGCGGCCCTAAATCGTAGTGGATCTCCGAACACGGCCCGCAAGGACCCGTTTCGCCCATCTGCCAGAAGTTATCTTTTTCATCGAGCCGGAAAATGCGATCTTTCGCGACGCCCGCTACCTTCTGCCATAACTCCTCGGCCTCATCGTCCTCGCGAAAGATAGTCACGTACAGCTTGTCTTTCGGCATGCCGTACCAGTTCGGACTGGTCACCAGCTCCCAGGCAAAAGCGATGGCATCTTTCTTGAAGTAATCGCCAAACGAGAAGTTGCCGAGCATCTCAAAAAACGTGTGATGCCGCCGCGTGTAGCCCGACATTTTCGAGATCGTTATGCTTGCCTCCCGCGCGGACGCATTTCTGCGAGGAGGTCGCTCGCGAGTAAGTCGCGCTTCTCTAAGCCCGAGAAACACTTCCTTGAACTGATTCATTCCGGCATTCGTAAACAGCAACGTCGGATCGTTGGCGGGAACCAGCGAAGAGCTGCGCACCATGCGATGGCCCTGCCCGGCGAAGTAATCCAGAAACTTCGCCCGTATGTCACTTCCAGTCATTTTCTCTTTTAGTCTCGCATCCAAGCTCGAAAGCTCGATTTGAGTTCGTATGATGAGCACGATGCACGTTGCTGAGGTGTGTGTAGCTTTTGGACTGATTTTCGCCGGAGCGGTTCCCGTTTTGCCGGCGTATGGCTTCAAGCAGGAGTTTCCTTCTCGCCCTCAGGAGCCGAAACGCCCCTTGCCTTATGTGGAGGAAAACGTTTCGTACCGAAACCCCGATGCGAAAGGTGTTGTTCTGGCGGGCACATTGACCGAACCTAGGGAGGGCGGCCCGTTTGCTGCCGTGCTATTGCTGACGGGCGCGGGCGCGCAGGATCGGGATGAGAGCATGTGGGGACACAAGCCTTTTCTGGTGCTCTCGGATTACCTGACGCGGCGCGGGATCGCAGTTTTGCGCGTCGACGATCGTGGCACAGGGAAGTCGACCGGCAATTTCGATTCAGCGACAACGCAGGACTTCGCTTCAGATGCGGAAGCAGGCATTGATTTCCTGATGAGTCGAACGGATGTGGACCGCAAGCGCATTGGCCTTATCGGGCACGGGGAAGGAGCAATCATCGCACCCATGGTGGCAGTGAAGATGCCGCAGGTGGCGTTTCTTGTTTTGCTTGCCGGCACTGCGGTTCCGGGAGAACAGGTGCTGTTGGAGCAGACAGAGCGGAGTGAAAAGGCCGCCGGGATTACCCGGGACCAGAGAAGAGCGGATAGAAAAATTGGAACGCTGCTGTACGGAATGATTCGGGAAGGCAAAACGGAATCCGAACTGCGTAAGGCCTTGTTCAAGTTGCCGGAGGACGATCAGCCCTTCATCGCTTCCTGGCAAAGGCAGCTTCATCATCTGGAGGCGCCTTGGCTGCGCTTTTTCTTGAGCTACGATCCGGCGGCGACACTCGAGAAAGTGAAATGCCCGGTGCTCGCTCTGGAAGGGGAGAAGGATTTGCAGGTGATGCCGGAGCAGAATGTTCCGGCGATGAAGGCAGCGCTGGGGCGAGGGGGCAATCGCGATGTGGAAGTAGACCTACTGCCGGGAGTTAATTACATGTTCCAAACCGCGAAGACGGGCTTGGGCTGGGAGTACGCGGCCATTGAGGAGACGATTTCGCCACCGGTGCTTCAGAAGGTCGGTGCCTGGGTGGCGAAGCACACGTCGTAAAGTTCCGCTACGGAACGATACGAGCCGTTTTGATGTAGTCGAGCTTGGGGAAATGTTCTTCGAGATAGTCATTGCCAATTTGGGCAATGGCGGCCTGATTCGGGACCGCTGCCGCTCGGCGAGGTCCTTCGCCGTAGCTCCATGTAAAAGTTCATCACGTTATCCATTCCCTGGATGACTTCGCCGAAAGGTGTGAAGCCTTGCGGATCAAGGCTGCGAACTGTTATCGCCAAGATTGATGAATACTTGAGTGGTTCGGGAGTTCGGTCCGGCCGGCAGCGAAGACGACGGTGCCGATCTTATTGCTCACCTTTGGCGGATCGTCTTTGATGGGAATGTCGGCTCCAATCTTTATTCACTTTGGGGTCGCCGTTGATGCCCCATTGCACGATGAAACCGCGCAAGGCGCGGAAGAAGCGATTCCCGTCGTAGAAGCGCATTTTGGTGAGCTCGTAGAAATGATCGGCGCCGAGGGGCGACCAATCGCGATGGACAAGAATCAGCACGTCGCCCTTGGTGGTCTGAAGGCGGACCTTATATTCGCCGGGCGCGGGTTTCATTTGCGCCGACTTTTTGCCGCCGCACGACGAGCGAAAATGCCAGCCAAGCCGGAGAGAGCGAGAAGTAAGAGGAATTGGATTCTAGTCACTTTGCGTCCCTCCAATTGGGTCCGCTGCCAACGTCATCCACTAAAGGAACAGACAGTTTATAGACGGCTTCCATTTCGGTCTTTACAAGCTCCTGCAATCTATTTTTTTCTCCCGGCGGCGCTTCGAACACAAGTTCATCGTGAACCTGGAGAAGCATGCGCGATTGCAACTTTTCTTTTTCGATTAAACGCGCGATGCGAATCATGGCCAGCTTGATGAGATCGGCGGCGGTGCCTTGCAACGGCGTATTGACGGCGGTTCGCTCAGCGAAGGAGCGTGCAGCGGGATTACGGGATTGCATATCGGGAATCGGGCGGCGGCGGCCGAGAAGGGTCTTGGAAACGCCTGTCTGGCGCACTTCCGCGATGGTCCGGTCGATGAATTCGCGGACGCCGGCGTAGCGCTCGAAGTAGCGGCGGATGTACAACTCGGCTTCTTTTCGATCGATACAGAGGGTCTGGGCGAGACCAAAGGGAGTTTGGCCGTACACAATGCCGAAGTTGACGGCTTTGGCGGCGCGGCGCATATCGGAGTTGACCATCAAGGGATCGACCTTGAATACCTCCGCAGCGGTTCGCGTGTGAATGTCCTGATGCCTGGAGAAGGCGTCCGCGAGCACTGCATCTCCGGACATGTGCGCGAGCAGTCGAAGCTCTATTTGCGAATAGTCGGCGACGACCAACTCCCAACCAGCTTCGGGGATAAAGGCGGCACGAATCTCGCGGCCCTCTTCGGTGCGAATGGGAATATTCTGCAAATTCGGATTGGAGGAGGAGAGGCGGCCGGTGGCGGCGCCGGTTTGGTTGAAGGTGGTGTGGACGCGGCCGTTCGGTGAACGAATCAACTGGGGAAGCGCATCGATATAGGTGCCTTTCAGTTTCGTGAGCTGGCGGTAGTCGAGCACAAGTTGCGCAATGGGATAGGCAGGCGCGAGCCCTTCGAGGACGTCGGCGGCGGTGGAAACGACTTTGCCTTTTCCGTACTTCACGGGCGCAGGAAGCGCCAGTTCTTCGAAGAGCACCTTCCCGAGCTGTTGAGGCGAGTTGATGTTAAACGGGTGACCCGCGAGGTCATAGGTATTTTGCGCGATTTTTTCGATACGTTCGGTAAGACGAGCAGACAACGCGGAAAGGGCGGTGGTATCGATACGAATGCCCGTCATTTCCATTTGCGCGAGAACAGGAGCGAGCGGCAGATCGATTTCTCGGTAAACGTTATCGAGTTCCTGTTGCGCGAGCTGGGGGCGGAGTAATTCGGCTTCCGCGAAGGTTGATTCGGCCTGCTGCTCTGCCGCGGCATTCAGCTTGCGGTCGAGGAACCGTTCGGCAAGCGATTCGGGAGAACAACCGCCGGGATCGGCGCAGAGGAGAAATGCATAGAGCATCACGTCCTCAATCACGTTTTGCGGCGCGAGGCCCAGATCGGAAGAGGCGATGAAGAATGCCTTGGCGTCGTGAACCAGTTTGGGAACGGTTTCCGATTCGATGACCACTCGAACGGAATCGAGCAAGGCAAGCGGGACAGCACGACCCTGACCAAGTTGATAGGAGAGACCAACGAATGCGTTGGTGAGATCGAAGGCGACGGCAAGCGGCGTTTGCGGAGGGCGCCGAGCGAGCCATTCGGCGACTGCGGCTGCATCATTGAGGGTTCCGTAATCGCGCGAGGCGCTGTCATCTTCGGGAGGAAGATCTTTCAGAAGGCTGAAGAATTCCAGCTCTTTGTACAGGGTTTTTAAAGCGGGGTTGCTGGGCGACTGCGCGCGCAACGCGCCAAGCTCCCATTCGACGGGCACTTGGGTGTGGATGGTGGCGAGCTGCTTGCTTAAGATGACCTGGTCGCGATTGGCAAGCAGGCTCTCGCGATACATTTTGCGCTCCACTTCCGCAGCTCGCTCGAGTGCGGCTTCGACGGAGCCGAAGCGGGCGATCAGGTCACGGGCACCCTTGTCGCCGATGCCGGGAGCGCCGGGAATGTTGTCGATGGAATCGCCTTTCAGCGCGAGCAGGTCGGCCACCTGCGAAGGCTTGACGCCCATGAACTGCTCGACTTTCGCGGCGTCGTACCATTCGTCATCCTTCATGGGATTGAGCATGAAAACGCGATCATTGACGAGTTGGAGCATGTCTTTGTCGCTTGAAACGATCACGACTTCCAGCGGCTTCGAAGGCTGGCGGCAGGCAATTGCGCCGATTACGTCATCCGCTTCGTAGCCAGGAAACTCGAGTATGGGGATGTGCATGGCTTCGAGCGTGCGGCGAATGTAAGGAATCTGTTCGCCGAGATCTTGCGGCATTTCGGTGCGGTTGGCCTTGTACGCGGCGAAGCTTTCGGAGCGGAAAGTAGGCTCGCTGCTTTCGAAGATCGCGGCGATGTAATCGGGCTTGAAGCTCGTCGTCAGCTTGCGAAGCATGTTGTGGAAGATGAAGATGGCTTCGGTGGAAAGACCGGCGCTGGTGCGCATGGGTGGAGCGCCGCTACGGGCGCGGGCATGATACGCGCGGAAGATGAATCCGAAGGTATCGATTAAGAAGAGGCGCGGAACTGGCAATCTTCAGGATAAAAGGCGGTTAACAGCACTTTGCATTCTGGTACTTGCGGCGGTGGCGGCGGTCGATGAAGCGGCGCCATTCGGCTGGGGAGTGCGGACTGCCGGTTCGATGAAGATAGCGCGCATAGGCGTTCTCGTCCGAGAGTTCGCGAACGAGTACGAGCCAGAACCTAAAGAAGCGGTGTGCCAGTTTCATACGCGCTCCGCTTCCAACTGGGATAAGACGAAAGGGGACTCCGAACTGGCGGAGGCACGAGTACCGCGCAGCAAGCCGTACCAGACACGCAAGGAATCGAGCATGATAATGGCGACAAGAGCCAGGAATGCGCCGCAGACCAGGGCATCGAGGCGCTCGTTGAAAATCACCGCGCGCGTTTCGGCGATCTTTGCGGCGGCGATTTTGCCCGTGGCGATCGCGTTTTCGAGAGCTGTTGCGTGAGCGAGGAATCCGATGCGGGATTCGCCAGAGAAGATCTTGTCGCATCCGGCTGTAAACGTGACGATGACCAGCCAGGCGAGCGGTACGACGGTAATCCACAGATAGCGAGCGCGGTGCATTTTGAGAAGCACGGTTGTGGCGACGCAGAGAGCGATGGCGCTCAACAATTGATTCGAGATTCCGAATAGAGGCCAGAGAGAATTGATTCCTCCGAGCGGATCGATAACGCCTTGGTAGAGGAAGTAGCCCCAGGCGGTCACGATAACGGCGCTGGTCAGGAGTACGCCGGGCAGCCAACCAGTTTTGCCAAGCGGTTTGTACACGTGCCCGAGCAGATCTTGCAGCATGAAGCGGCCAACGCGGGTACCGGCATCGATGATAGTCAAGATGAAGAGTGCCTCGAACATGATGGCGAAGTGATACCAGAAGCTGAGGAGACCGCTGCCGAGGCCAGTCGCACGCAAGGCGCGGCCGAATATCTGGGCCATGCCGAGGGCGAGCGATGGCGCACCTCCCGTGCGGCCGAACAAAGTTGTTTCGCCGACGGTGTGCGCAAGCTGGGCCATGGTGTTGGTGGAAACAGGATAGCCCCAGCCGCTAATGACGGAGACGGCGGCTTGGGGCGCGGCTCCCACTACGCCAGGCGGCGAATTCACGGCGAAGAAGACGCCGGGCTGGAGCGAGGCGGCCGCAACCAACGCCATGATGGCAACAAAACCTTCGAGAAGCATAGCGCCATAACCGATGGGCCAAGCGTGCCACTCCTTTGCGATCATTTTGGGCGTCGTACCAGAGGAGATGAGCGCGTGAAAACCGGAGACGGCGCCGCAAGCGATGGTGATGAAGCAGAACGGGAACACTTTGCCGGCGAAGATGGGCCCAGTTCCATCGGTGAATTGCGTAAGGGGCGGCAAGGCGAGCTGCGGGTGCGTGAAAACGATGCCGATGGCGAGGAGGAAGATCACGCCGAGTTTAACGAAGGTGCTGAGATAATCGCGCGGCGCGAGTAATAACCAGACTGGGAGGACGCTCGCGAGAAATCCATAGAGGATGATTGCGACCACGAGCGCCACGCCACTCCAGGTGAACCAGGGAGCGGCGGGTGAGGCGGCGACGAGTTTGCCGGCATAGATGCTGAAAACGATAAGCACGAAGCCGACTGCCGAACATTCGAGCACTTTCCCGGGACGCGCGAAGCGGAGATAGAGGCCCATGAAGACGGCGATCGGAATCGTCATGGCAATGGTGAATGTTCCCCATGGACTGCCTTTGAGAGCGTTGACCACCACTAAGGCGACGACGGCGAGCAGGACGATCATGATGAGGAGAACTGTGATGAGCGAGACCGCGCCGGCAACTTTACCGATCTCCTCGCGCGCCATCTGACCGAGCGTCTTTCCGTCACGGCGCATGGAACAGAACAGGATGATGAAATCCTGTACGGCACCGGCCAGCACGGCGCCGAATAGGATCCAGAGCACGCCCGGCAGATAACCGAACTGGGCAGCCAAGGTTGGACCGACGAGCGGGCCGGGACCCGCGATAGCAGCGAAGTGATGGCCGAGAAGAATCCATTTGTTGGTGGGCTCGAAATCCTGCCCATCGCGGAAGCGCTCCGCTGGAGTTGCGCGGCGGTCGTCGAGCATCATCACTTTCGCGGCAATGAATTTGGCGTAGAAGCGAAAGCCGAGGAGAAAGATGGAAGCGGCGGCGGCGACCAGCCACAGACTGTTGACGGGCTCGCCGCGATGAGTGGCAATGGTGCTGACGCAGACGGCCGCGAGGACGGAGATCAGCGCCCATAAAAATCCATACAGGCGATGGCCATACCGACGACGGCGCATGAGGCGATCAGGGCCGGGTGAGAACGGAGACTGCCAATGCCAGGAAAGAGACGATGAACGCTATACCGAGGGCGAGCAGCGCGTTGTTCATGGGCGAATTTTCGCGGTTCTCGACTCGAATGCCGATTACAGGTGCGGGTCCGGGGGAACGCCGCTGCTCAAGGGGGCCGATATTTGGCGCTTCGGCGTAATGAGGCATTTCGATGACACGTTTGAAGCGCGGCGAGAGCTTGCCGGCACGGTATTCAAGCTCTTTCCGAAGGCCGACAATCGGAACTGAACCACTCGCTTCGGACACTGCGCCGATGTACTGCCGTGGAATCCAAATCTCGGTACCCGTACTCGAGTTCACCACCTGCACCTCTGTCCAGGAGCCGGCGCCCAAGGTCCACTCGTTGGGCGCGAAGTCTCTAATACACGGGTAGAAAGCGAAGCGGCGCAATCCAATGCAGTCGAGCGGCGAAGGAGCCAGCAGTTCGGAGATCAGCCGGTCCGTGCGAGGCGCTGACATTCGTCTCAGTGTAACTCCCGAGACATGGTCGTCAGGGACGCGGCGTGTTTTAGACTAGAAGTTCAGTCCCTACAACAGGATTCGCCCGGTTGACCCCTCCCACTGTTCTAGAAGCGCCCATCGGGGCGCGCTCCCAAGCAAGACGTGCATTTTTGCTCGTTTTTTCGTGCACTTTGATCGGCGCGCTTGCACAGATCTTGGTCAAACAAGGTACGGCGCAGCTTGGGGCTCATCTCACGCTAGGCGATGTGATGCGCAATCCAACACTGTTCTTCAGTTTTTGCGCGGGCGTGATCACGAACATGAAGCTGTTCATCGGGTATTGCATGTATGGAGTAAATACATTCCTGATGGCGCTTGCGCTGAAGGGCCGTGAGCTCTCAAGGCTGTATCCGATCATTGCTCTAACGTACGTGTGGGTGACGATCCTGTCGCTATTCGTGCTGCCGGACGAACACATGAATTTCTTTCGCGGAATAGGGATTGCCTTTATCATCGGCGGGGTTTCGATCCTGGGTTTGAAGAGATAGCAGTCATGAAGACACCGCTCAGCTCAGTCATTTTGGTACTGTTCGGCTCGTTTATCGGGTCTTTCGGCGCTGTTTTCCTAAAAATGGGCGCGGACCGGATGGAAGGCGGGCTGGCGCGGCTGCTGAAGAATTATTGGCTCGGCGTGGGAGTTGTTTTGTATCTGCTGTCGTCGATCTTTTACATGATGGGCGTCTCTCAAGGGGAGCTGACGGTCTTGTATCCGATGGTCTCGCTGGGATACATCTGGGCAATTTTGTGGGCGCGCTTGTTCTTCAAAGAGCCGTTCACGATGGCGAAGATTGGGGGGCTGCTGATGATAATTTTCGGTGTTGCGCTGATCAATTTAGGAAATGCGTGGCTCACTTAAACGGCTTCAGGCCCGGACGTGAGTGCGCCAAGTCTCGACGAACCTGGCGAACGCGGCGGGCGTGCAACGACGAACGAGCATGCGGGCAATACCGGCTGCAGTCCACAGAAAAAAAGCGGCACTGATCCAGCTCCGGATCTGGTCTCCGGCGAACACGGGCAGAATAAATTGAATCGCGAATAGAAGGAACATCGCGAGCGCTTCCCACCACGCGAATTTCATATTGATGAGAAAGATCAAGCCCACCAGGCTTTGACCGACGGTGAGCAGCAGTTCCGATTGCTGCTGCGGATCGAGCGGTATGGATGAGACCGCGCCACGACTTAAGGAAAATACGATAGGCAACATGGCCACGAGCAGAGTCCACTGATTGATGTTGCTGGAAGCGATGTTCATCAATGCAACGGAGGCGTTCTCCTTTTGGCGGGCGAAGTAGAAGGTGGAGGCGAGCTCGGGAAATTCGGAGATGATAGGCGCAAGCCACTGTATGACGAGAAAGCTGGGAATGCCGATGGCTCCGGCGACAGCGATCAGGCTTCCGAGAAACGGCTCCGCGGTGAAGTAAATCAGCACTGCACCGGCGACGAAGCAGGCGGCGATGCCGAGAATGCGCCAGCGGCGGGGCGCGCGAACGATGTAGCGCGGGACGAATTCCAATTCGTCAATCGCTTCTTGCTTCTCGGCGGGAAGTTTTACGAGGAGAGTCAAGTACGAGATGTAGAAGACGATCAGAATAGCGGCGTCGTAGAGATGCAACGTCGCCTTCCACCAGATCACGAGGGCGTAGAGCAGAGGAAGCACGAGGGCGATGACTTCGACGCTGTGTTGAGGATCGACTTCAATTTCGCGAAGCGGCCGGCCGGTGCGCTTGCGATGCACGGTTGCGGCGGTCAGATAGATCATCGGCCAAGCCAGGCCGGTGAGCAGGCGGAGTGCGCCGGTCAAGTTTGCGATAAGCAGTGGGGTCGACTGACGCCAAGCCAGTACGGCTTCGACAGCGAATTCGGGGAGAGTTTGGGTCCAGGCGAGAATCGCCAGCGCGAAACCTTGCGCAACAAAAAACTGCGCGGATTCAGCACCCCAGGTGATGAGGAGCGACGCGAGCAAGATGCAGGGCATGGTCCAAAGCGCTGCCCAGGGGCTTGAATGAAAGAGAGGAGCGGAAACCAGCAGAAGAGGGAACGCCGCGGCGCAGGAGGGCGAGAGACGGAAACTTGGTGGGGAAGTCAGCGCGGGTGGCGACCGCCGCGGCTTTCTTGGCGGCAACTACCACATGGTACAACGGGATCGCATGCCGGTCTTTGAGGTGCGAACGCCTCATCACACGTACCCAAACGTAGTGGAACGCGGCGTGCTGCGACGTGTTTCCGAGTTCATTCCGGAACGCGCGGGAAAGTTTTTTGTCATTACCGCCGAAGACGTTTGGCGGCTGCACGGAGCGGTCATCGAGGCGCAGTTCAAGGCGGATAAGCTCGAAGTGCTCCTTCTTCCAAGCGGCGAAGCGAATAAGCGATTAAGTTCGGTGGAAGCGCTGGCGGAACAGATGGTCGTGCGCGGGGCCGATCGACAAAGTCTAGTCATTGGATTCGGCGGCGGAATTGTCACAGACGTGAGTGGGTTTGTTGCGGCGATCTTCATGCGCGGCGTTCCGGTCTTACAGGTACCGACGACGCTGCTTGCGCAAGTGGATGCGGCGGTCGGCGGCAAAACAGGAGTGAACCTGGCGCGCGGCAAGAACCTGCTTGGAAGCTTTCACCAACCCGTCGCTGTGCTGATCGACCCGGAAGTCCTTTCAACTTTGCCAGAGAGAGAGTACCGCGCCGGATTATTCGAAGTGATCAAGTGCGGGATTATTCGCGACCGCAGTTTATTCGATTTGCTTAGCGAACGAAGTGGCGATGTGCTTGCCATGAGGCCCGAGCTGGTGGATAAGCTGATTGCCGCCGCAGTGCGCATCAAGACCGAAGTAGTGTCGGCCGATGAACGCGAGGGCGATCTTCGGCGCATTCTGAATTTCGGGCATACGGTGGGACACGCCCTGGAGGCGGAAACGGAGTACGGGCGCTTTCTGCATGGCGAGGCGATTGCGTGGGGGATGCTGGCGGCGACACGATTGGCTGAGTTGGTAGGAATGCTCGGCAGCACGGACGCGCAACGCATCAGGAGCACGATCTGCCGGTACGGGATTTGCTCGCAGACGGTTGGCGAGGCTTGGCCGATGACAAGAGACCTGGATTGCGATCGCGTGATGGCGAGGCTCGCGAGCGACAAGAAAACGCTCGGGGGTAAGGTGCACTTTGTGCTGCCGACCACAATTGGAGAAGTGAAGGTGGTTGCGGACATCGACAGCGGTTTGGTTCGGCAAGCGATTGTGGAATCTCTGCAGTGAGCGGTACGACGCCTAAGGGCGCGTTGAGCGAAGAGCAAGCGGCGCAGTGGGTACAGCGGATGTTTGCGGGGATCGCTCCGAAATACGATCTCCTGAACCACTTACTCTCGTTCAACATTGACCGGGGCTGGCGCAAGGTACTGACGAGCAGGTTGGCGCCGGTATTAAGCCGGCCGGACGCGAGAGTTCTCGATCTGTGCTGTGGAACAGGCGATGTGCTGCTCGATCTTCAGGAAATTTCTGCAGCGCCTGTGATCGGCGCAGACTTCTGCCACCCCATGCTGATTTCGGCTCGGCGGAAAATCGGTAAAAAAGGTTTTCATTCGCCGCTTATAGAGGCGGACGCGCTGCACTTGCCGCTGGCGGAGAATTCGCTGGACGCGATTTCGATTGCGTTTGGGTTCCGCAATCTAGCGAATTACGGAGCCGGACTGCGCGAGTTGTATCGGGTGCTGAGACCGGGCGGTACGCTTGCAATTCTTGAGTTTTCGCACCCTCCTGGATTTTTCATGAAAACTGCGTACGGCATCTATTCGCGACTAGTGTTACCTGTTATCGGCACGATGCTGTCGCGGTCACGAGATGCATATGCTTATCTGCCGGATTCGATCCGCAAGTTTCCCCGAGCGCCGGAGTTAAGGCACATGATGGACAGCGCTGGATTCAAGGAAACGAATTTCGAATTGCTGACGGGCGGGATTGCGGCGTTACACGTGGGGAGGAAATCAGTGGCCCGCGGCGTTGGATAAATTGCGATTGATGTCGTCGCGGAGGTTGAGATTACGGACGAGGCGAAGAAGATAGTTCGGATGCAGGCCCAGGAGACGGGCGGCCTGCTTGTAATCGCCATTGCCTTGCACGTAAGCATCGAGAATGGCTTCGCGTTTGGCTTGTCCGACGGAGTTATGATATTTCGCATCGGCGGGACGCGGGGCGCCTTCGAGCAGGCTGTCAGGCAAATCCTCGGGCAGCACCCATTCGGACACTCCGAGGACCACGGCACGTTCCATGGCATTCTCTAACTCACGGATATTGCCGGGCCACGCGTATTGCAACATCATCTCTTCGGCTTCATGCGAGATCCCGTCGACGTGGCGCTTGCAGCGTTCAGAGGAGCGCTCAAGGAAATAGCGGGCGAGCAAGGGGATGTCTTCCTGGCGATCGCGGAGCGGCGGCGATTCGAGGGTGACGACGTTCAGGCGATGATAGAGATCTTCGCGAAATCTTCCATTACGCACATCTTCGCCAAGATTGCGGTTGGTAGCCGCGATCACGCGGATGTCGAGGGGATGCGCCTCGGTTCCGCCGACGCGCTCAAACTCGCGCTGCTGAAGCACACGCAAGAGCTTGGGTTGCAGACCCGGCGCAAGCTCGCCGACTTCATCGAGGAAGATGGTGCCGCCCTCAGCCAGCTCGAAGCGGCCGCGTTTCAAGGAAATCGCGCCAGTGAAGGCGCCCTTTTCGTGGCCGAAGAGCTCGCTCTCGAAAAGTGTGTCAGTGAGGGCGGCGCAGTTCACGGCTACGAAAGGACGGTCGCGGCGGGGACTTTTTTGATGAAGCGCGCGGGCGATTAACTCCTTACCGGTTCCGCTCTCACCTGTGATCAGAACCGTGGTGTCGCGAGGGGCAACGCGTTCGACCAGCTCGAGCTGGCGGCGAATAGCGGAGCCGTTGCCGACGATGCCTGTGGTGGTAGCAATCTGCTCCTGGAGAAATGCATTTTCGGCTTTGAGGGTTTGGATTTCGCGATTTGCCTCGAAGCCGATGCAAGCGAGGGAGGCGATTGCAGTGAGAGTCTCGAGATGGGCCGGCAACCGGCCGGTCTCGCGATCTTGCACGCGGATGACGAGTGCGCCGCCGAAGACCCCAGCGAAATAAAGCGGCACTCCAACCATAGCGGCATGCGCGTCTTCGAAAGCACCTTCGCCGCAAACCCTCGCGAGCGCTTGCTCGAAATCCGCAATGTATTGAGCTTCCCGGTAACGGGCGACCAGTTCGGAACAGCTGGACGCAAGAAGGAGCAGACCTTCGTCGGTGGGTATCAGATCAGAGACGAGGCGGAGAATTTGGTTCTGCAACAGGCGGCTCTGCGCATCCCCTATCGTTGCCGCCAGAGCACGGAACAAAAACACGAGCGAACATGCGCCGAGAAGCACAGGTTTCGTTTCGGGCGGAGGTACAGTGATACTTTCTTCGGCATGAGCTTCGCTGGAACGAAACATGAGGATGGTTTTTCCGACGCCGATCTGATCGCGATCTTCGAGCCAGCGCTCAGCGGATCGCATGCCGTTGACATAGGTGCCTAGCGACGTGCGTAAATCGCAGACGAGGAAGCGAGCGCCTTGCCGGCGGACTTGGCAGTGGCGCCAGCCGATTTCAGGCTCATTCAAAACAATGCGAGAATTGGGCGCGCGACCGATGAAAAGATCGTCGTCGGGCAATGCGTAACGGGTTCCGGCAAGCGGACCATTTACGACAATGAGTTCCGCGCGCATAATTAGATTTAATTACTTTAGCAATCGCTAAGCCGATTGCAAAGTAATCAGAGGTTCTTGGTTGGCCCCAGACTCGGTTGATCCGGTACGTCCGTCAGCGTCGAGGAAGCGCGGGTCCAACAAGCGGCTGGTCTCGATGTTGCCCATGGCGGAGAGCAGAGTCTGCTTGAGGAATGGATGGTCTCGCTCGAGATCGCCGAAGATGTCGCGCAGAGTGCGCCGAACCGTACCGGTCTTCTGAGAACAGCCGCACGGAATAACAGGCGCACCGAGATTCTCCGAGTAGGCTCGAGTGAGATCTTCAGTGACGAAGACGAGAGGGCGGATGAGCCGGAACTCGCGCTTACTCGACCAAGTCATGGGAGGAAGCGCACTGAGGCGGCCGGTGAACAGGGCGTTGCGCAGGAAGGATTCGCAAAAATCGTCCGCGGTGTGGCCGAAGGCAATGACGTTGGCGCCCAGGTTGCGGGCGATCTCATACACGGCGCGGCGGCGAAAGCGGCTGCACAGATCGCACCCGTGATCTGGCTGCTCGGTTAGTAGCCGGACGGACGGCTTGTCGTGAACGTAGGTCCAATCAATGCCACGCGCCTGCAAATATTCGCCGAGAGGTAGGATGGGGGCCAGGAATTTGCCCTGCTCCACAGTAAAAGCGCAGACGCTGAAATCGATGGGGGCACGCTTCTGAAGACGGAGCAGGATTTCGAGCAGAGTGAGCGAGTCTTTTCCGCCAGACAGGCCGACGGCGATACGGTCGCCCGGACGGATCATGCGAAAACGCTCAATCGCCGTCCCGACTTTGCCGAGAATGGATTTTTCGACGTCCACTTTCTCCACGATAGCGGATGGATGGTCCGTTGTCAGAGCACGCAAATGTCGGAGTGGAGTGGGGCGAAGTACAATTAGTCGCTCGCTTTGTACTAAAACCCAGAGACCAGGCGAGGCCAACGCCTGCACTCTGGCGAGCGTCTAAGCATGCTATGGAACTGAACACACCAGCCAGACCGAGGCCAAGCGCGCGGGAATGGGTGCGCGGGAAATGGGAACCGGTTCGTCAACGGTCGGTTCGCGTTTGGGGCGCCATTAGGCCGGGACCCGAGGCGCTGAGGGGCGCGATTTGGGCGGCGGTTGCAACGGCGATCTGGGCAGCGATCATCGGCGCGCTCAACCTGAAAACGGGGTTCGGTTTACCGGTCGATCTGCTGTTCGCCTTCGTGATTGCCGGATTGGGCATCCCGATCGTGGCGCTGATTGTCGCGCTGCTTTTTACGATCGTTCGCAAGCTGCCGAGGCTGGTGTCGGGATTTTTCATCGGTACGTTCGTGTTCATTTCGCTGCTGTGGTGGGGAGCGCTCGGTTACTCGATGGCGGCGGTTCTCTTGCTTATCGAAACAGCGCTGGGGGCCACAATCGCGACGCTGCTGATGGGTCATTTCGGCGCGGTGGCGCGGAGCAAGCAAATTATCACAATCACGATTTGCGCGCTCGCGGTAGCGGCGAACGTCGGGCTTTTTTGGTTTTTGAGAAACGACGGCGTGAATGAAGAGCTGATTCGGGTTCAGCGGGCCGGGGCTGCTCCTGCCGACCTCAATGCAGCGAATCCGGCGGAGCTTGGCCCGTATACGGTAAAGAGGCTGTTCTACGGTGCTGGGAATGACGTGCGGAGGCCTGAGTACGGGAAGTCCGTCGCGATCCGCACGGGCACGGTGGACGGGTCGCCTTTCTTCAAAGACTTTAAAGGATGGAAAGCGAATATCAGGAAGCGTTATTGGGGATTCGGCATGGACAAGCTGCCGTTGAATGGGCGCGTCTGGTACCCGTACGGCGCGGGCCCGTTTCCGTTGGTGCTGATTGTGCATGGCAATCACGACATGGCCGAGTTTTCGGATCCGGGATATGCGTACCTGGGTGAGCTGCTGGCGAGCAGAGGTTTCATTCTGGCTTCGCTCGATGAAAACTTTCTGAATAGCGGATTGTTCCACGATCCGCCAAAGCAACAAGCGGTGCGGGGATGGATGCTGTTAGAGCACTTGAAGATGTGGCGGCAGTGGAACGATACGCCGGGGAACCCGTTCTACAAGAAAATAGATGTCCAGAATGTTGCGCTGATGGGGCATTCGAGAGGTGGCGAGGCGGCTGCGACGGCGGCGCTGTTCAACAAGCTCGCGTACTATCCGGACGATGCGACGATTCGGTTCCATTACGGATTTCCGATCAAGTCGATTGTGGCGATTGCGCCAGCGGATGGGCAATATAAACCGGCGGGACAGTGGAGGGTGCTCGAAGACGTCAATTACTTCACGATCCAAGGTGCCAACGATGCGGACGTCTCATCCTTTATGGGAAGCCGACAGTGGGATCACGTGCGATTCAGCGGGAACGGATCATTTTTCAAGTCGGAATTGTATATCTATCGCGCGAATCATGGACAGTTCAATACGGTGTGGGGCAGAACGGACGTGGGTGCGCCGGACAACTGGTTTTTGAACCTGCATCCGCTATTGAGCGGCGAGGATCAGCGGCGAATAGCGAAGATTTACATCTCGGCATTTCTCGAAGCGACGCTTCACAACCGTCGGGAATACGTTCCGCTCTTTGAAGATTACCGGCGAGCTCGCAATTGGCTGCCGCAGACCTTGTACATCAATCGTTATCTGGATGCGAGCGAGAAGGTGGTGAGTAATTTCAGCGAAGACGCCGATGTGACGACAACGACGGTTGCGGGCGGCCATCTGCAAGGGCAGAATTTGACGGTGTGGCGGGAGGGAAGAATTCCATTCCGGCGTGGCGACCGCGACTATAACGGCGTGTTCCTGGGGTGGAGTCGAGAGCATCGCAAAGGTACGCCAGAGCCGCAGGCTGCGAGTTATTCGATTGATTTACCGGACAACCTGGCACGCGATTGGAAGCTCGATGGGCAATCGGCTTTGAATCTTTCGATAGCGGTTAGCGACGAAAAGGCGCCCCCGCCCGGCAAGAAGGCGAATGATAAGGCAGCGGAGTCTAAGAAAGCCAAAGAGAAGCCGGAGCTGACGGACTTCACAGTGGAGATGGAGACGCAGGACAGTGTGACGGTGAGACTTCCGGTGAGCAAGTTTGCGGCGCTGTTGCCCCCCATCAAAGTAAAGTTCATGAAGTTAGCTTTTCTCGACACGCAGAATTATAAGAATGCTTCTGAGCCGATTTTTCAAACCATCGAATTACCGCTAAAGGCCTTTGCGGAGCAAGACGCGCGATATGATCCCGCGAAGCTGAAGACAATTCGATTACGATTCGACCGCACGCCGGCGAGAGTCTTGATTATTAGCGAGATTGGGTTCGAGCGGCTGAAGGGCTAGCGCAAGCCGGGCAGGTAGGCAGCAACCCGGCGGCGGTAGTCTTCGTATCGATCACCGAAGTGGGCCAGGAGCAAAGCTTCTTCAATGCGAACGCGAATCTCGGTACCGATGAAATAGAAGACCAGCGCGACACACAGTGCGATCCAGTTCGACACGATGAGCGCAGTGGCGATCAGCATCAAGAGCATACTGGCGTAAATCGGATGGCGCACCATCGCGTACGGGCCAGATTGAATCAGGTTGTGATCGGGATTGAGAGCGGCATCGAAACGCCACTGTTTGCCGAGCACCGACGTCGCGGAAACGCCGATGATCACCGCCAAGAGACCCAGGGCCGCCGAAATGACGATGCGGACAAGAGAGGGAGCAGGTAGAGATGGGGCGTGAAACCAAGCTATGAAGAAAGCGAGGCCTTGTATGAACATGCCCCACCGGGCCGCGGGCGCGGTAACACTTGCCTTCTGACCTCCGCCGCGCTGACGCACAGCAAAAGGGAGAAGCCAAGCAAGCCAAAGTGCGATTAGGATCCAGAGACCCGCGCTAGGAACCATCAAATAGACTTTAGCGTTCGTGTCTATGAAGGAGGTTTAATTAGCTGTGTCGAGCGCAGCCGCGAACGTGCGCGGATCGTCGACGGCGATGCCGATGCGCGTGACGCGGCGACTTCTTCCATATAATCCATGAGCGACAGCGGGCTCGGTCAGTTCGATGATGTATTGGGGTTCGTTGATGATGACCATTCGAAGATAGCCGGGCGTCTTCCGATTCGGAGGCGAGCCGCTGACGCGCCGGAGGGCGGCGATGTTCTCTCGGGGAATGTCGATTTGCCACATGAATCCGGCGCGCAGGAAAATAAATTCTTCTCCGATGAGAATCGGGCGCAGACGGACGGATCGCCTGATCGCAATTAGCCACATGAGTCCGTGGAGGTCGATCGCGGTGCAGATCCAAGCGGCGACATGGCTCCAACGCAAGAGAACAAAGTGCATCGGCAGTCCCTCGAAGATGAGCGCCAAGATGACGAGGATGGAGAAGAGACCGTATCCACTTGCTTCCGTGCACGTAAACGTTTGATAGCCGGCTTCCGCGCAGGGCCGCGCACGCCACGAAAACAGAGCGTAGTAGAACACGGCAAGTTCAGCGGCCACGATGCCGGCGAGGCCTTTGTGGGGAGGCACCGCGCGTGTAGCGCCGCGGATGCGGGTGAGGACGTCGTTATCGCTGCGCGCGACTTGCCGAAAGCGGCGAACGATTGCCGCGATCAGGAAGAGCTCAAATGGGACGCCGAGCCAACGCAATGCCGGCAAGTATGTCTGTTCGGCAGTGGGCAGCAGAAATGCGGCTGCACGCACACCCGCGAAAGAGACAACGAACAAGCTGGGCCAAGACGAATAGCCGCTTCGAACGACCAGCAGGTAATAGAAGAGTGGAACCGTGATGACGAGGTCCAGCAGGCTGGCGGGGCCCATGATCCGTGGGTGAGAGAGCGCACGAGATGTGTGCGTCACGACGAAGATAAGACCGTAGATGAACGCGGTCGTCAGCAGGAACAGAGAGACAGCGTGCTTTCTCGCAAGAACCACGCGTTTCTTCCATTTTACGAAGTAGTAGATGCTCACCTGATCTGCGAGAATAGAGATTAGTCGCTTAAGAAGCTGACTCGGGTCCCAGGATCTTGCAGAACGATCCGCTGACTGTAATCACGGATTTGGACCCGAATTCCTTACCTGACCTGTTGTGAATAAACCAAACGAAGAGAGGGATAGGCGCGATCTTTTGCTGCCATTCGGGCTGTCCTTCGAAGATTTGTACCGGCGCGAAGGACTGGTCAAGCTGGATGGTATTTTTCTCCCGCACTTGCACGAGGCAATGCCGCCTCTGCACGAGCGCTTGGTCGCCGCTCGGGATAATCCGGCTTCGCTCACTGCGAAGCAACAATCGGAACTGATCATCGAGATCGCTCCTTATCTGGAAGATTTCATCGGGACACTTTTCGGGATCGAGGCGGAGCTTCGCGAATTGCAGGCGCGGCATTCGGAACTGGCTCCGCTGTTTTCGGTGAAGCGGCGATTTCGTTCAACGGAAAGCGCTCACGGGATACACGGAAGAGAAAGCGAGCAGCATCGACGGGTTTGCGATGCGGGCGGAATTGGAAGCGCTGATGGAGGAGCCGCTGACGGAGCGAAGTTTCGCGAATCACGTGGCGCGCTGGCTGGAAGCTGAAGCCGAGCACACGCAGCACTTGCAACTCGCAGCGCAATATGCGGCCTGGGCGACGCTTTCGCCGCAAGGCAAAGCGAAGCACGAGCGCGGCGTGTTGTTCAAGGTTCCGCACAAGCTGGATTATTATCACCTGGTTCCGGTGCAGCCGGTGGCGAACGATGGGTTGGTGCGGCTGGAGCTTGAGCTAACGAGCGATGTCACTGGCGGCATCGCGAAGGATTTCAGCTGACGGATCCGGGCACGGATCTGACGGGCGCGCTGGACCAGGCGCACTACTGCATCAAGTGCCACAACCAGGGCAAGGACAGTTGCTCGACCGGGCTGAAGGAAAAGAACGGCGCGTTCAAGTCGAGCGTTTTCGGCGTGCCGCTGGCGGGTTGCCCGCTGGACGAAAAGATTTCCGAGATGAATGCCGTGAAAGGGAACGGCAATCCGATCGGCGCGCTGGCGATTGTGACGATCGACAATCCCGATGTGCGGCGGGCACCGGGCATCGCATCTGCAACGACTGCATGAAATCCTGCATTTTCCAGAAGCAGGATCCGGTGGATATTCCGCAGGTGGAGACGCGGTCGTTGAAGGACGTGCTGGAGCTGCCGTGGGGATTTGAGATTTACGGCCTGCTGACGCGCTGGAATCCGCTGAATATTGGCGGCCATATCCGCGCGCTGCGACTGGCTACAAGGTGCTGGTGGTGGGCCTGGGACCGGCGGGATTCACGCTGGCGCATCACCTGATGAACGATGGGCACACGGTGGTGGCGGTGGATGGGTTGAAGATTGAGCCGCTGCCGGAGGAGATTTCCGGCGTGGATGCGCATGGGCGGCGCGTTCCGTTTCATGCCGCTGCGCGACATCACCGAAATTTACGAGCGTCTGGATGAGCGCGTCATGGCGGGATTCGGCGGCGTTGCCGAGTACGGAATTACGGTTCGCTGGAACAAGAATTTCTTGAAAGTGATCCGGCTGCTGCTCGAGCGGCGCCGCGAATTCTCGATGTTCGGCGGCGTGCGATTCGGCGGCACGTTGACGGTGGATAGCGCGTTCGAGATGGGATTCGATCATATCGCGCTGTGCGCGGGAGCGGGCCGGCCCACGGTGATTCCGATGAAGAACGGGCTGGTGCGCGGCGTGCGCCAGGCGTCCGATTTTCTGATGGCGCTGCAATTGACCGGCGCGGCGAAATTCGAATCGCTGGCGAATTTGCAGATCCGCATGCCGATTGTGGTGATCGGCGGCGGGTTGACGGCGATCGATACGGCGACGGAATCGCTGGCTTATTACGTCGTTCAGGTCGAGAAAGTTCTTGAAGCGGTATGAGCTGCTGGCGGCAGAGCTCGGCGAGCGCGAAATTCAATCGAGATGGACAGCGGAAGAGGCGGAGATCGCCGGTGAGTTTTTGTCGCATGCGCGGGCGATTCGCGCCGAACGGGCAGCGGCGGCGCGCGAGGGAAGACATGCCGCGGCTGATTGAGCTTTTGGATTCCTGGGGCGGCGTAACCATCGCTTACCGGCGGCGGCTTGATCGATTCGCCGAGCTACACGCTGAATCACGAGGAAGTGGCGAAGGCGCTCGAAGAGGGCGTGCGGTTTGCGGAGTGTCTCGCGCCGCAAGAGGTGGAAGTAGATCGGCAGCGGCAGCGCAAAGGCGCTGCGGCTGGAGAAGCAGCGACTCGATGAAGCGAGCGGGCAACTGGTGCCGACCGGCGAGAAAGTGGTGCTGCCGGCGAGGACGATTCTGGTGGCGGCGGGCACGCAGCCGAATACCGTGCTTGGCGCGCGAGGACGAAGCACAATTTCACTCTGGATGGCCGCTATTTCCAGGCGGTCGACGAGGAGGGCCATCCGGTGAAGCCGGAGCGAATCGCAAAGCCGGCTCCACGAATGTTTTGGTTTCGCTTCGGCCCGATGGGCGGGCGATCAGCTTTTTCGGCGACTTGCATCCGTCGTTCTCCGGCAACGTGGTGAAGGCGATGGGCAGCGCGAAACGCGGTTATCCGGTGCTTTCGCGAATTTTGGCGCGGCGTTCGCCGAGTGCCCCGGCTCCGCACGAACTGGTTGCAGCGCTTGAACGATGAATTGCGGCCGGTGGTTCAGGATGTGATTCGGCTGACTCCGAACATTGTCGAAATTGTGGTGCGGGCGCCGATTGCCGCTCGCGCTTTCAAGCCGGGACAGTTCTACCGACTTCAGAATTATGAGTCGCTGGCAGTGCGCACGGATGCAACGGTGCTGGCGATGGAGGGACTGGCGCTCACGGGCGCGTCGGTCGATTTGAAGAAGGGCCTGCTGTCGACGATTGTGCTGGAGATGGGCGGATCGTCGGATTTATGCGCGCTGTTGAAGCCGGGCGACCCGGTGATTCTGATGGGTCCGACGGGCACGCCGACGGAGACGCCGGCGGAAGAAACGGTTCTTGCTGGCAGGCGGGGGACTCGGCAATGCAGTGCTCTTCTCGATCGGCCAGCAGCTGCGGGCCGCGGGTTCGCGCGTGATTTATTTCGCCGGATACAAGAAGATTATCGACCGCTACAAGGTGGAAGAGATCGAAAAGGCGGCGGATGTGGTGGTGTGGGCGTGCGACGAAGCGCCTGGATTTACTCCGACCCGGGTGCAAAGATAGCGCGTTCGTGGGAAACATCGTCGAGGCGATGGCGGCCTACGGGCGGGGCGATCTGGGCGAGCCGGAAATCCCCTTGAGTTCCGTGGATCGACTCATCGTCATTGGGTCGGACGGCATGATGCGCGCTGTGCAGCAGGCGCGCCACACGGTTTTGCGGCCGTATTTAAAGCCGGATCATCAGGCCATCGGCAGCATCAATTCTCCGATGCAGTGCATGATGAAGGAGATCTGCGCGCAATGCCTGCAGATGCACAAGGACCCGGTGACCGGGAAAAGAGACGGTGGTGTTCTCCTGCTTCAATCAGGACCAGCCGCTCGATCACGTAGAGTTTGGCAGCTTGCGCTCGCGGCTGTCGCAGAATGGCGCGCAAGAGAAGCTGACAAAGCTGTGGGTGGATCACTGCTTGCGCAGTATCGGCGCACGTCCCGAGTTGGTGACTCAATAACGGACGGTTCAGGGCTTGACGATACGTCCGGCCTTCATTACGCCGCGTACGTTGTAAATGGCGACCTGTATGTCGGTGGTGGGATCACCTTCGACAGCGACCAGATCGGCGTAGTGACCGGGTGTGACGGAGCCGAGATCTTGTGATTTGCCGAGCAAGTCCGCGGCGTTCACAGTAGCGGTCTTGAGGGCCTCTTCCGGACTCATTCCCGCTTTCACGAACCAAGCCAGTTCACGCGTATTCTGGCCAAACATGGTGAACACTGCATCCGATCCCATGGCAAACTTTACACCGGCTTTGTAAGCCCGCTTCGCAGTCTCCAAATTGCGTGCGATGTAGGCCTCAAGCCGCTCCTGGTAACCCGGTGCAAACTGGTATTCCTTGGCGGCGTCTATGTAATAGCGATTGTGATCCATGGTGGGCACGTAGTATGTTCCACGCTTTATCATTTCGGCGAGGGTCGCATCGTCGAGATCGACAGCATGTTCCACGGAGTCTGCTCCGGCGAAAACAGCATCCCTACCGCCTTTAGGACCATACGAATGGATGGCGATTTTCTTGCCCATGGTGTGCGCGACTTCGACAGCAGCTTTCATTTCTTCGTAAGTAAAAGTTTGCTGAGTGTTGACATTGTCAAAGCCGCCGACTGAGCCATACATTTTGACGACGTCCGCTCCGGCCGCGATCTGACGTCTGACTGCCTCCATGACCTGTTCCGGCGACGCTGCCGCGCCCGGTGACAGGACCTGCAGAACTCCCGGCCGAGCGGCGGGCGGTATGGTCAGCCCGTAACCGCAAACGAACATCCTGGGACCGATCATCGCGCCACGGTTTATCAGATTACGCATGGCGATATCGGTATAGTCCTGCGATCCCAGATCGCGAACGGAGGTCACACCGGCCTCGAGCGTTTTGCGTGCATTCTCCTGCGCCAAGAAGACGGTTTCGGCAGGCATCCGCGATTGACCGAAGGGGCGCGTGCCCGGCGCGCGATCCCAGTAATACGTCATGTGCGTATGGACATCAATTAATCCGGGCAAGCCGTAATAGCGCGACCAGTCGACGACGGTGGCTCCTTCCGGAATCGCCGGATTTCCACCTGTAACGCTGCGAATGCGATCACCTTCGATGATGACGAGAGCCCCGTCTATCACCTTGCTTCCATCCCAAAGGTGTCCGAACCGCACGGCGGTGATCTTTGAGTCAGCGGCGGCTGATAGCGACGCCAGCAAAGCGAAAAGGATAAATATTTTAGCTTTCATGAACGAGAAAGACCTCTTCAGAAGATACACTTCAGTTTTCCTGGCTCTTCGCTAACCGCTGCGCCGAGTGTCAGTCTAAAGACCAGCCGGATGGAATGGACCGACTCAGCGGCCGCGGAAGAGGCGCGCAATGGCAATCAGCACGCCTTTCGTGTTCTGGTGGAGCGGCACAGCCAATCCATTTTTCGTCTTGCGTTTCGTATGACTGGCAATGAGCAAGATGCGGAGGATGTGGTTCAGGAGACGTTTCTGCGCGCGTATAAACAACTACATCGGTTCGATGGGCGGGCGGCTTTCGGGACGTGGCTGTATCGCATTTGCGCGAATTGCTCGCTCGATTCGATGCGGGCCCGGAAGAGCCGTAAAGAGCAGCAGACCTCGATCGAGGAGGAGCCAGAGTTGCAGTGGCTGGACAGGATTGCGGCACGTGATCCTTCGCCAGAGCGTTTGACGCAAAGCGCACAAATCGCCGAGCTGATCGAACCCGCGCTGAAGAAACTCACGGAAATCGAGCGAACGGCGTTCGTTCTGCGCCACTACGAGGGCTGCGACATCGAAGAGATCGCGCGCACATTAGGCGTGCAGGCGAACGCGGCCAAGCACAGCGTTTTTCGTGCCGTTCAGAAATTGCGCCGGGCGCTGGAGCCGGCCTGGGGAATGGCACGATGAAGCACCTCGAAGAAGAGCAGCTTATGGATGCGTACTACGGCGAGGCGAATTTAAAGTTGCGCCAACATCTTGCCGAGTGTGAGGAGTGCAGGTCTACTTTCGAGCGGTTCAAGGAATCGCTCGATTCCATTCGCGACTATCCGGTGCCGGAACGCGGCGATTCTTACGGGCGTGAAGTCTGGGCGCGTGTGGCTCCTCAGCTACCTGTGCGGAAAAAGCGCTGGCCAGGGTTCCGGTGGTGGGTTCTGGGGCCGGCTTTGGCGGGATTGGTGGCCGTGGCGTTTGTGGCCGGCATGTTCACCCAGCAGCAGCGGCAGGTTGGTTTTTCGGCGAAAGCTCGGGAACGGGTATTGCTTATGGCGATGAGCGAGCATCTGGAGCGATCGCAGATTGTCTTGACAGAAGTGCTGAATGGGGCGCCGACGAGCGTCGATTTTGCTAATGAGCGCGAACGGGCACGCGATCTGGTGAATGAAAACCGGCTACTTCGGGAGGCCGCCGTGCATAAGGGCGATGCGGCCTATGCGGCTGTGCTCGATGATTTGGAACGCGTGCTGCTGGATGTGGCAAACAGCCCCGCGGATTTGCCGCGGGGCGATTTCGAGATGCTGCAGCGCCGTATCGAGAATGAAGGGCTGTTGTTCAAAGTGCGCATAACGAGCACGGATGCTCGTGAGAGAGGAGAAAGATTATGATTCGCGATGGTATTCTTTTTTTCGCGCTGGCCGCATCGGTGTCCGCGCAAGGCTGGCCGGTATCGCCGATAGAGAGTTTCCAATCGAATCGAGCAGCACGGAACGATTCCGATTACGAGAACGGGCTGAGAGAACTGGATGCGCGGCAGTGGGACCAAGCGATTGCCTCATTCGATGCCGCTGCAAGCCAAAAAAAAGGCAGCGCGGATGGGGCTCTCTATTGGAAGGCGTACGCGCAGAGCCATGCCGGACACCGCGAGGAAGCGCTGGTCACGATTGCGGCGTTGCGGCAGACCTATCCTTCAAGCCGCTGGGTGAAGGATGCGCAAGCTCTCGATCTGGAAATGCGGGCTCAAGCGGGCGCGCCTGTCAGCCCGAACGCTGAGAGTGATGAAGAACTGAAGTTGATTGCCCTGAACAGCCTGATGCAGGCGGATCCGAACAAAGCGTTGCCGATTTTGCAGAAGCTGCTGGCGAGCAACAACTCGGAAAAGGTGAAAGAGCGCGCGCTGTTCGTCCTGACTCAGACTTCATCACCGGAGGGGCGCAAGATCCTCAGCGATATGGCTCGTAATTCCTCGAATCCCGAACTTCAGATGAAGGCGATCAGATATATGGGCCTGATGGGGAACAGGGATTCGCGTAGCGAGCTCGCTTCCATCTACAGCGCGTCATCGGATGTTCGGTTGAAACGCGAAATACTGCGAAGTTTCATGCAGTCGGGTTCGCGCGATTTCTTATTGAATGCCGCGAGAACGGAGCAGAATCCGGATTTGAGGCGCGATGCGATTCGCCAGCTGGCGCTGACTGGAGGCCAGGACGAATTGTGGCAACTGTATCAATCGGCCTCGCCCGATGACAAGAAGACGATTCTGCAATCGATGTTCCTGGGCGGCAATTCGACACGATTAGGCGAGATCGCCAAAACGGAAAAAGATCCGGAGCTGCGGGTTGCAGCTATTAAATCGCTGGGGCTGATGGGCGGCAAGGGAAGGGGCGACGTCCTGGTTTCGATCTATCAAACGGATCAGAACAGGCAAGTGCGGGACGCGGTGCTGAATGCGCTCTTCCTGCAGCAGAACGGCAAGGCGCTGGTTGAACTCGCGCGAAACGAGAAAGATCCACAGATGAAGAAGGCCATCGTGGGGAAGATGGCGCTGGTGCATTCGAAGGAAGTGACCGATTACATGATGGAGATTCTGAAATGAGGGCGGTAACGCTTCTGCTGGTGGCTTCCGCCGCGCTGGCGCAGACCGGCCAGCCGAACGTTTTGAATGCGCGCCTCGAAGGTCGCACTTTCTCCGGGAACTTGAGTTCTGAAATTCGAGCAGCGTCTCCGACCTGGTTCGGTTATGCAATCAAGACGGTGCGAAAGGATTGGCAAAGCTGCTGTTTCAGCGGCGAGAATGCGTGCGGTTGTTCCCTGGAGGACAGATCCGGAATTGTGGTGAAGAGCATTAGTTCGAATAGCCCGGTTCAACTCGAAGGATCGGATACTGTCGCGGTTTTGTTCAGGAGCGCAAACAATACAGTCGAGAAGATCCGAGTTTTCTCGTTGTCCTGTCCTCTCGATGCGGGGGGCCTTCCGTTTGTCTGGATCAGCGGAGTGCCGGCGAACGCGAGTGTCTCCTTTTTGGAGAAACTGGTCGTGACGGACGGTCCAAGGCCGGTAACCGATGGCGCGATCTTCGCAATCTCTCAGCACGAAGGAGCTGAAGCGCTCGACACGTTGATCCGGATGGCAAAGACCGATGCAATGCCGCACGTGAGGAGCCAAGCGCTTTTCTGGTTGGCGCAAAGGGCCGGGCAGCGCGCCGCGGCGGCGATTACAGATGCCATCGAGAACGATCCCGATACGGAAGTGAAAAAGCGGGCCGTGTTTGCACTTTCTCAGCTTCCGAAGGATGAAGGCATACCGAAGCTGATCGAGGTTGCCAGAACACAGAGGAACCGGGAAGTTCGGAAGCAGGCGTTCTTCTGGCTGGGGCAATCGAAAGACCCACGCGCACTTACGTTCATTGAGGACGTGCTGACCAGGTAACGTAGGCGGTGGTCCCAAAAGTGGACACTCAATTTGTGCGGGCGATCACGTGCGTGCGTCAATGTTGCGGAAAGTAGCGACCAGGCATCGTGAACCGATGGAATCTTACTTGCGTCTTTCTGTGAGTTCCGATGCAGGCTGCCGAAGTAGTTTACGGGATCTCGCCCTCAAATGACTCCACTATCGCAATCGAGGTGTCGAAGACCGGACTGATGCAGCGGAAGAAGCATATCCTCTTTTTCGAGAACTTCAGCGGACGTTTGCGCTACTCGATCAATCGTCCGGAGAGCTCGCGAGTCGATCTGTCAATCGATGCAAAGAGCGTGGTGTGCCGCGATCAGTGGCTGCGGAGCAAGAAACAGCAGCTTGTCACAACATACGTTCGCGACGACGCATTAGCGGCGGATCGTCATCCGGAGATTCGATTCAGTTCCACTAGAATCTGTGCCAAGCCACTGCGCGGCTTCGTCGTGGAAGGCGAGCTCAGGATTCGGGGCGTCAGCCGAGTCATAAAGGTCAATGTAGTGTTGAGCGCGAGAAGCCAGAATCGCACTCAGGTGGATGGGGATGCGAGCGTCCGTTTGAGCGATTTCGGAATCGAGCGCCCCTCATCACTGTTCGGACTTATCGGAACAAAAGATGAGGGGCTGGTTAGGCTGCTGTTGTGGGCGACACCGTCTAGTTGACTAGCACATCGCGAAATCGACCGAGTAGTGTAGTCTATTTGCGAGATGACGGTCGCTAGATGAAAACTTGTGTCGGAGTCGTTTGCTCTACATTCTTTCTGGTTGTGATTTGGGCTTCGGCAATTTTCGGGGCCACGTCGGAAGACAACTGGTGGAAGCATGCGGTCATCTACGAGATTTATCCGCGCAGCTTCGGCGATTCCAATGGAGACGGGATCGGAGATCTGAACGGAATAACGGAACACCTCGATTACTTGAAAAATCTGGGAATCGACGCGATCTGGATTACGCCCTTCTATCCTTCTCCGCAGGTGGATTTCGGGTATGACATTTCCGATTACCGCGGAGTCGATCCGCAATTCGGAACCATGGCGGACTTCGACCGGCTGACGGCTGAAGCGAAGAAGCGCGATATTCGCGTGATTATGGATATGGTCCTGAACCACACGTCGAACCAGCATCGGTGGTTTAAGGAATCGGAATCGTCGAGAACGAATCCGAAGGCGGACTGGTACATCTGGCACGACGGCAAACCGAACGGGCAGCCGCCGAACAACTGGCAATCGGATTTCGGGCACTCGGCATGGCAGTATGAGGCCAGCCGCCGACAGTATTACTATCACGAGTTTTACAAAGAACAGCCCGATCTCAACTGGCGCAATCAGGACGTCAGAAAGGCCATGTACGACGTTCTGCGGTTCTGGATGCAGAAGGGTGTGTACGGTTTTCGGCTGGATGCGATCACGAGCCTGTTCGAGGACCTGGCCTTGAAGGACGAGCCTTATCTGACAGGACCCAAGGCCGGCATCGACGAGTTCGGCGAAAGAAAACTTCGACACATCTACACGGACAACTTGCCTGAGGTGCACGAGGTGTTGCGACAGTTGCGGAGGGTCACTGACGAATATCCCGGCCGTGTTTTGATTGGAGAAACGTATCTTCCGAACGTAGGCGAGCTGGCAAAAATGTATGGGCGTAACGACGATGAACTGCAGCTTCCCATGGACACGCAACTCGGGTTCACAAATCACTGGTCCGTACCGGACTTTCGACAGAAGCTGGCGGACGCGGAAACGAAGGTCAATGGCAACATACCGCTGTTCATGTTCGAGAATCACGACAACGACCGCAGTATCAACCGGTATGGCGACCGAAAGCACGACGCTGCCATTGCCAGGCTGCTCGCGACGATGTTGCTTACGGCGCGTGACGTAGCGCTCATTTATTACGGCGAAGAATTGGGCATGGTGGATAACCCGCCGAAGCGCATCCAAGACGTGAAAGATCCCGTGGGGCGGACGGGCTGGCCGAAGAACAAGGGGCGCGACGGTGAGCGTACGCCGATGCAGTGGAATGGGGGAGTGGATGCGGGCTTCAGCAACGCCAAGGCTCCGTGGCTTCCGGTCGGACCCAATTACAAAGCCGTCAATGTTGCTACGGAAGAGAAAGAACCTAATTCACTGCTGAACTACTACAAAGCGTTGATTCGGCTGCGTAAAACAAATCCACAACTGCGGGACGGAGATTTTGTTCTCGTCGATCAGAACAACAGCAGCGTTCTCTCGTACTTGCGAAAGACGAATGACGGAAACGCGGTTGTCGTGACGCTGAACTTGACGGCCACTCCGCAGACGGTCGGGTTCGATTTGCAAGGGCAGGGCGTGAGGGGTAAGCACGTGAAGCGTGTGCTCGCCTCGTTCCCGGAGTCCAGCGGGTTGAGCGATCTAGGGCACATCAGCTTGCCAGCCTATGGCGCGTACCTGGGCCAGGTTGAACCGTGAAGTTGCGCTACTGACCAGAGGCAGTTGCTTTGGAGCGGCGCTTTTCGACAATGCGCCGTGCGATCATGCGGCTGGCTTCGACAAGTGCCGGGTGGTCGAGATGAAGAATCTCGACATCGGCTAGAGACAACTTAGACGTGTCCCACAGACCGACGCTGGTCCATTGCGAGTCGTAATAGGACCACCACTGAACGCCGCTCCACTTGCGTTGCTGATAGATGCGCTGCGCCCAAGCGCGGGTTCGGGTGTACTCCCGCACGACGATTTCGGAGGGACGCAGATGGAGGCGGACCAGTTGGGCGGGATCGTCGAGATTGCAGATCTCGATTCTGTCTGAAAGCTGGTAGCGGGCAAGAGCACGGAAGCTGCCGGGCAAGCTGGGTCTGGCCTCGAGAAGCGCCTCGGTCCACTCGGGGAATCGGCCGAAAGCTTCAGCGACCGCACCGGCAGGGGAGTTGCTCAAGTAAAGGACAGAGTAGAGCTCGGGGTTATCCAGACGGCCGCCACCCTGCGGGGGCATGAAGAGAGCGCCGCCCGGTTGTCTCGGGTTGGCTTTGGGCAGGAATGGAAATACACGGTAAAGCGTGGGCACATGCGTTAGGCGTAAGCGCCTTGCACGATACCGTCAATGGCGCGGATGACGGGCGCAGCTCCTTCGGTGGCGAGTACATCAATAGGACGGGCGCCGCCGAGCAAGGGTTCGGAGCCGACGAGCCACATGGCCGCGGCATCGCGATTGTAAGCGCGCAGAATGCGTGTCAACACGTCGTGCAAGTCGACGACACGCCGTCCCATTTCTGATCCGATCGACTCGGTTCCCGCTCCCCAGCGCGATACCTGGGCCCGATCCGCGCCAAGTAGACGTGCGGCGGCGTTCGTACCGACTGCGTCAACGATGCGCTTCAATAACGGGCGAATATCCGCCAGAGTGTCGGCCGAAGCCAGAAGCATGACTGTGCTTACGACCGGTTTCCAGATCCGCTTGGGATGGCGCTTTGCGCGGCGAACAGGAGCCATACCTAAAGTTTAACTCAACAGCTGCTGTTGAGAAAGCACGCAGTGGCCGTTCAAGATGTCAGGCCGTTCGCTACGATGAAATGATCCATGAATGTTTCCGCAGTGGACCTGAAGAAGACCCTTAACCTACCGAGCAAAGACTTCCCGATGGAGGCCAAGCTGCCTGTCAATGAGCCGAAAACGCTCGAACATTGGGAGGCGACGAAGCTCTACCATCGCATTCGCAAGTCGCGTGCAGGGCGTCCTCAGTACATTTTTCACGATGGTCCGCCCTATGCGAATGGAAATATTCATCTGGGCACGGCGTTCAACAAGATCGTCAAGGATTTTGTCATCAAATCGAAGACCATGGCGGGATTCGACGCGCCTTACGTTCCTGGTTGGGATTGCCACGGCTTGCCGATTGAATACCGGGTCGATCAGGAGTTAGGGAAACGCAAAGCCTCGATGTCGGTGGCGGAAATTCGCGCCGCATGCCGCGCCTACGCTGCGAAATTCGTGGATATCCATCGCAGCGAGTTCAAGCGCTTGGGCGTGTTGGGGCGCTGGGAAGATCCGTATCTGACGATGAGCGCCGAATACGAGGCGGCGATCGCGCAAGCGTTCGTGGATTTCCTTCACGGCGGGTACGTTTACAAAGGGCTAAAGCCTGTTCACTGGTGTATTAAGGATCGAACCGCGCTGGCCGAAGCGGAAGTGGAATATGAGAACGATTCCAGCCCGTCGATCTATGTGCGCTTCAAGCTTGCGTCGGACGCGGCGGCAATCGATGCTCGTCTGGCCGGACGCGAGGTTTACTGCCTGATCTGGACTACGACGCCCTGGACGATTCCGGCGAATCTTGCGATTGCGTTCAATCCGCGATTAGAGTATGTCGCAGTCGATACGCCTGAAGGAGTGACGATTGTAGCCGAAGGGCTGCTGGCGAGGGTTTCCGAGGTGCTCGGTTGGGACCAGACGGTGATCGCGCGGTTTCCGGGCACGAAGCTGGAAGGAACTGTGTTCCGGCACCCCTTTATCGATCGCGATTCTCTGGGATTGCTGGGAGATCATGTCACGCTCGAGCAAGGCACGGGGGCGGTACACACGGCGCCTGGGCATGGGCAAGAAGATTTTGTCGTGTGCCAGCGTTATGGAATTCCGGTTTATTGTCCTGTGGATGCGGCGGGTCGAATGTTTCGAGCGGAAGGCGCCCGCGGCCAATTTCCCGAAGAGTTGATCGGCAAAACAATTTGGGAGAGCAATCCTATCGTGATCCGATTGCTTGAAGAGCACAGCGCGCTGGCCGCACAAGGAAAGCTGGATCACAGCTATCCGCATTGCTGGCGGTGCCACAACCCGGTGATTTTTCGCGCGACGGAGCAGTGGTTCATCGGCATGGACCGAGAGGAGTTGCGGACCCGGGCGCTCGCGGCAATCAAAACGGTGACGTGGCATCCGGCCTGGGGTGAAGAGCGGATCTCGAACATGGTCGCTTCGCGGCCCGACTGGTGCATTTCGCGGCAGCGCGTGTGGGGCGTGCCGATACTTGTTTTCTACTGCGAAAACTGCGGTGAGCCGTTCGCCGACAAAGGCATCCAGGAAAACATTGTTGAGCAGTTTCGGCAGCACACTTCCGACATCTGGTATTCGAAATCGCCGGTAGAGCTGATGAGCGCGGGAGCGACATGCTCCAAATGCGGAGGAACTTCGTTTCGCAAAGAGACCGACATTCTGGACGTGTGGTTCGATTCAGGCTGCAGTCATTGGGCGGTTTTGACGCCGCAAAATGGGCTGCATTGGCCGGCAGACATGTATCTCGAAGGCGGCGATCAATATCGCGGCTGGTTTCAGAGCTCGCTGCTGGTGGGCGTGGGCCTGAAGAACGAATCGCCTTACCGCGAGTGCGCGACAAGTGGCTGGACTCTCGATGCCGAAGGCCGCGCCATGTCGAAATCTCTGAACAGCATCGGGCCCGCGCAGATTGTGAAGCAGAAGGGTTCTGACATTTTGCGCCTGTGGGTCGGCTCGGTCGATTTCATGGAAGACGTGCGCATGTCTGAGACAATTCTCGACCGCTTGTCGGAGGCGTACCGGAAGCTTCGCAATACCTTCAAGTACATGCTCGGGAATCTGCATGACTTCGATCCGATGCGGGATTCCGTTCCGGCGCATGAGATGCTTGCGATCGACAGATGGATTCTGCTCCGGGCCGAGGATTTGGTTCGTCGCTGCCGTGCCTGGTACGGCGAATACGCGTTTCACAAGGTGTATCGTGCCGTGTACGATTTCGCGACGACGGAGCTTAGCGCGATCTATTTCGATGTATCAAAAGATCGACTGTACACGGCTGGGCCTTCTTCCTACGCACGCAGGAGCGGCCAAACCGCACTTCAGCGGCTGAACCTCATGCTGGTGCGCTTGCTGGCTCCTATTCTTTCGTTTACCTGCGAGGAGGTGTGGCGGCACACGAATTCCGGAACTGCGGGCGAAAGCGTACACATGGCTTATTTCCCTGCGCCCGAAGAGTTGAGCGAGGGCATAACCGATGAGCAGCGCAAGCAAGCCGCCGGTTGGGAGCGCCTTCTGACAATCCGGGACGAAGTTTTGAAGGCGCTGGACACGGCTCGTGAAGATAAGGTGATTGGAAAGTCGTTAGAAGCAGCCGTGTTGCTTCGCGCAGGCGGAGAACTGTACGGTCTGCTCGATGAGTTTGCGGACGAGCTCCCGATGTTGTTCATTGTTTCGCAAGTAGAAGTGCAGCGCGGGTCACCTGAAGCTAAGACCGGTGAAAAATTGGAGATCAGCGTAGAACGCGCGCCGGGCGATAAATGCGAACGCTGCTGGAAATTTACGACAGATGTCGGCAGCCATGAGGATCTTCCGACGGTTTGCGCGTCGTGCGCGGCAGTGGTGCGGGAGTTTTGGACGTAAGTGCCTCAGCAGCGAAATATTGCGTTCCAGTTATTTCCGCTTGCTGTGTCACTGACGGTGATCGTGGCGGACCGGCTTTCGAAAGTCGTTATACAGCATTCGGTGAGCACCCTCGATAATGTATCCGATCTTCCCGGGATGGATCCGCATTATACATACAGAGAACCCGGGTGCTGCTTTTGGACTGCTGGCCGAAGGCAACGTATTGGTGAGGACAGCCGTCCTTGTAGGTGTATCGACCGCGGTGCTGCTGTTTGTTGCCAAGACGCTTTGGAGCCGGAACAGTGCCTTCAGTGCGCCGGCAACGCGAATGGCATTGGCGCTGATTTGGGGGGAGCGATCGGGAATTTGTATGACCGCGTCGTTTACGGGACTGTCACCGATTTTATCGAGGTCTATCATGGCGCGTGGTCGTTTCCGGCGTTTAACGTTGCCGATAGCGCGATCACGGTAGGAGCTGTTTTACTAATGATCGATCTTCTACGGCCTCGACGGAAGCACATGGAAGAACAAGCGAGGTTTGCGCACAAATAGCATGTTTCCCAAGCTGATCAGCTTCGGTTCTTCTTTTTACATTCCCACCTATGGCGTACTGGTCGCACTCGGTTTTCTGGCCGGGCTGACCATCACGGTGCGCTTGGCGCGAAGAATCGGCCTGCCCGCAAACCAGGTCACAAATCTGGCGGTCTATTGCGCCATGGCCGGAATTGTAGGCGCGAAACTTTTCATGTTTCTGTTCGATATCGACGATTACGTGAGGGACCCCGGGCGAATCTTCACGCTCGAAACGCTGCAGGCGGCGGGTGTTTTCCACGGCGGTTTCATCGCCGCTTTTATCGTGGCTATTTTGTATGTGCGCGCGCAGCGACTGCCCGCGTTTCCGATCATGGATACCTTCGCCCCGGGAGTTGTGCTTGGACAGGCGATTGGGCGTTTGGGCTGTTTCGCCGCTGGTTGCTGCTGGGGCAAGGAGTGCGATTTGCCGTGGGGCGTGCGCTTCCGGTCTAATGAAGCGTCACCCGTACCGTTGGACAAAACTCTTCATCCGGTGCAGCTTTACGAATCGGCGGCGGATCTGATCATTTTCGGAATTCTGTATCACCGTTTCAGACGCAGTCATCGCGGCGGGCAGATCATCGGCCTGTATCTAGTTCTCTATTCCACCGCGCGGTTCATCATTGAGTTCTTCCGCGAACATGAACAGCCCTTGGTCGGTCCATTTTCGCTGACGCAGTGGATCGCACTCGGTCTGCTGGCGACGGGAATTGGCATTCTGCTGCGCGGGTATCTGACTGCATCTCACTTGCCGCAGCCGAAAACACAAAATCTGCACGCATAACGGCTATCTATTCCGCTCGAGAATGCGGAAGCCGTTTTCGAGCGCGATCTGGTGGTAGTGGGTCTCCAGATACGGCTCGAGGATGAGTTTGTCACGCGGCGGCACACGATAGGCGGGAAATAGTGCAGTCAGATTTTGCCCTGAGAACATGGTGTCGGATAGAACATAGCGCACTTTCTTGCGGTCGAGCTCGCGAATGGCTTCTTGGAAGAACGGGGCAGTACTGGGATCGTACACAAGAGTGCTGAAGCGCGTGGGATTGCGGAGATCGGCCAGGAAATAATAGAGAGGCCTGTACGGGTATACAAACACATCCTGGCCCGGGTACGTGTGGGCGAGCAGGAATTCTAGGGCTTTATCGGGTTTTTGCGCGAGCAGCGTGCCTCGGCGCGTTGGAATGACGGTCTTGGCGGACAACGCGCCAAGCATGTAGATCGCTCCATTCAGCACCGCGCATCCGGCAACCAGAACGGCCAGTTGCTTAGGAAAATTTCTCTTCTGCGTTTCGCACAGAGCAAAGAACAGCACGACCAGAAGCAGACATCCATTCCTTAAGTGCCCGATGTCGTGGCGGTGCATCTCGGACGCGGACATTGCATACGCCGCAAACCAGTAGGGGAGGAGATCGCGTCGCAGGATCGATGGGCGCCAGACATAGGCCAATGCGGGGAGCAGGGGAGCAAGCACAATCACAAGGAATGGAATACCGATCGCGACGGTCAGAATGACGGCCAAGGGAAGCGGGAAACTTGCATGCGTCACGTGGAACCACCAAGGAAACCAGTGATTCCAAAGTGGGAATCCATAACTGACTGCATTGAGGTTTGAATAAATCTTAAGCGGAAGTGTCAGGTCGGCATAAATCAGATCAGGGACGCCTTTTCTGACCACGTACACGAGCAGCTCGGCGCCTAAAGCGCAAGAATAGCCGGCAAAGACGATCAAGTTAAGGCCCAGACGGCCCCGGGAGTGAAGCACTAATAGCGAAAGGATCAGGGCAATCAGAAACAAGAGCCCCTTCTGCTGAACGATGCAGCTGGTGCATCCGGCAAGTAATCCTGCGATGAACAGCAATAATCGGCCTTTTGCCAGATTAGGGTTTTCGGGCGCAAGCTTCCGTTGGGCCGCTAAAAAGACGGCGAATGAGCACAAGGCGAACAGGTTCGCGTCGTAGTGCTCACTGTTCATGACCACTAAGGGAATTGAGAAGGGGACGACAAAAATCGAAGCGAGCAGACCGGACGCGCCGATGCGTCGCGAGAGGTGAAAGATCAGTAGGGCGGTCGCGACTCCTTCGCACAGCAGCAGTCCCCGGGCGGTGCCGACGCTTGCGCCGAAGAGTTTGAAAAATAATGCGAGCCAGTAAAACGAGCCCGGCGCGTACATCTCGAGGAAGTCGCGCCCCGGGAGAGCGCCATGAAGGGTCATCAGAGCGTTGTACTCGTATGCTCCTTCGTCGGGTGCCCACGTTAGAACTCTTACAAACGGGAAAAGATAAAGAGCGACAGCCAAGCCAAGGCACAGATAAGGAAGAGCGCTTCGGAAGCGGGAAGGGCGGCTAGCGGGAGATTCGACTTCGGCGCAGCTCGTTTGCAAGGACGACAACACGATGAGAGTGGCGAACGTGTTGAATGAATCTCAGCGGCGACGGATGCAAGGCCGTCCTTCGAGCTATTTCCGAGCTCGAGAAGGATAAAGAATTTTCGTGTCGTCGGTGAACTGCTACACAGCACCGCTCGGGCCACCGGCGTGTTTAGAAAATCCTACAACTCCGGCGGTCGGCTCGAAAGGCAAGTGCTAGAGTAAGAAACCTAATCGGGGGCGTACTACTGTGACTCTCATAAGTGACAGGCGGCAGCATGGGGCTGGGGCGCCGGTCGTTTCCTTTTATAACGGACGTGCGGGCGCGAGGGGGCGATTGGGTTCCCGATTATCGGCTGCGATCCGGAGAGCGCTGCTCTCTCTGGCCGTATTGGGTGCTGCTACTTCTTTTGTCCTGCTGCCGGCGTTTGCCGGCTCAAACGCGGAGTTGCGAGACCAAGTCCTGCAACGCGAATCGACAGGTGATTTGGCGGGTGCGAGATCGCTGCTGGAAAAAGAGGCCCGAGCTCCGGGCGATTCAGGGGCGGCGGAAGCGTTGGCCGAATTTCTCGATCGCCACGGCGATGCCGGGCGGCGCGACGCTTACTTGAAGTGGTCGGCGGAAGAAAAAGACCCAGCTAAACGCCTGCTCGCGCTTCGGCAGGTGGTGCTTTTCGACTTCATGGAAGGCGATCGAAGCGAGTTATCGAGTGATCTCAGGCGTTATCAGTCGGCGGGCGGCAGCGATCTTTCGGAACCGGCAAAGAGCCAAAAGCCTGCTGGCTACTCAACCATCATGATTCCGGGTCCGCTCGCCTCTTTCGCGAGAATGGCGGCGCTGACTCCCGATCTGGCTCCCGAAGACCTGCTTCCCGCGCTCGCGCGCAACGTGGTCACGAACGGTTACGAAGCTTCCGGAAATGAAGCGCTGCAACAGACGGAATACTTGCGCTTGGTCATCCGCTATATAGGGCAGGCGCGCGAGTTGCAGGCCATGGCGACCAAGGATCAAAAGATTGTCATTCCGAATTGCGACAGCGAACAGACCGGTAATCTGCTCAAGGTTCTGGGTTATAGAATGCGGGGCTCTTGCGGCGCCGATATTGTGCTCGAGACGGTAAACCCGACGCGGGCCTTCCTCACTGTGGATTCCGCGTTTCCGCTGACACAGCTCGAACAGGATCTGCGTGCGAACCATCGCTTCGAACTGGCGTATGCTCCGACTGCAATCCCGGTCCTTTATAACGCCAATTACTGGTTAGCGGCCGTTGGGCGCACCGGACAGGCCGATTTCTTCGACGCGTTCCTTTCGGATCCGTCGCTGTGCCGTTTGTATTTGGGCTTATCGCATTTAGACGCTACGACCGCTGAGGCGCTTCGTCGCCAGGCGAGCCCCGCAAAGCTCAAGGTATACGCGCACGTACTCGACTTTTTCGGCGAAATGTTTCAAATCCGAAATGGCGCCGCCGTGGTGCCGGGATCGCCGAAGGTTTGGGCGTCGATGGTGGGAGTCTCGCCCAACAATCCGGGAGCGTTTTTTGAAAAGCTGATTGCCATGGACGACGGTTGGATGGCGAGCTATTTCGACGCGCTCTCGCGAATCGAGGGCCCAAGCGCGGCGTACCTGACGCAGCCTGAGCGAATGAAACGGTTCTATGACGCGCTACGGGGTAAGATCACGAGCCCTGGACCGGCGCGTCCGGTGTTCCGCTCGAGCACTGAATTGCTGCTTTTGACGACCTCTCTCCGGATCGACGCGAATGGCAGCGCCCACGTTCCAGGCGATCTCGATGCATGGCGCAATTTGTTCATCCATCACCCGCACGGTAAATACGACGGGAAACTCACCCGGTCAGCGGCGGCGTGGCGCACGAACGACGATCTCGTGGAAGCGCTGTTTGCGCTGTGCCGCAAGGCGGTAGAAAATGAGCCGCTGAAGATTTTCCTGGCGCTGAACGATATTGATCGAGGACGCACCAGGCCGCTTTCGGCTCACCTCGTGGCACGTCTCATCGGAGCCTACCGAACCTACGGCGACCAATACATGCTGTTCGCCGATGTGCCCGCTTTGAGTGAGGCGTCGATCGAACATTATCTGGACGTTTGCGCGCAGACCAGCAGTATTCACGATGGTCTGCTTAAGGCGGACACGCTTGGAACGCTTCAGTCAGTGGTGGAATTGTGGCGGATCTTATCTGTTCAAGGCTCGATTCCACCAGGCGCGCAAGACGCCGCCTTCGGGAAACTGATCGCGCCGTTCGGCCGCACCAAGCAGGAGACGGAGGTTTTCGACGCCGGTCGTTCGAGCGTAGACGTCCTTTTATCCGCCGCAAATGCAACACCGGGCGGAGCGCGGCAAGAGAAGTTGATGGAGCTACTGGTGGGAACGTTGCGGAACCCAAATGGCTCTGCGCCCTCAGCGCCCGCGGAAGAGTTTTTGCGCATCTTTGACGCACAGTTTTTGGTGCCGCTCGACACGTTGTTTACGGTTGCGGATAAAACAAGCAAAGGAACGGCAGACAGGAAAACGTTTAAAACGATCGATGAGCAGCTCAGCCGCCTTGAGGAGACACAATCGTTGCGCGGATCTCTTTCCGCGGAGGAGCGAAGTTCATTCGCCATGGGTTACTGGAGCGAGCGGCACATCGAGCAGGAGCGAAAGCTCAATCCGGATAAGCTGCTGTCAGGTTCCGACAAGAAAGATCCTCGAGAGGTGCTGGCGCCCTTCTTGAGGGATTCGCTGGTGGGTATTTTGTACAGCTACTATGCGCCTGCCGGCGCGCAGCTGCTGTTAACAAATCCTATGTTCGTTCGCGGCCATGACTTTATCGGCGCGGAAAACTCGCCATCCGCGTGGCGGCCCACCGAGGTTGCTGGAAGCGGCTGGCCGGAGAGTGCGGGCGGACGATTGATGGGATCTTTGATTTCCCTCCCCTACGCCATTGCCGAAGCGGAGCAAAATTTCCTTACTCCGAAGCGGGAACAGGCCTTGATCTGGGCTGATTTGGTGCCGCAAATGATCGCCGACGTGACCATCAATCGCTGGAGGAACGTGCGGCCAGAACAGATTCGCTGGGTGGCACTTCACATACAACGCGGGCGAGCGCTGTTCGCAGCGGCAGCCTTGGATCCGTCCATTGAGAAAAGCGTTTTCGACTCCTATCGCCGGTTCGCGACGCCCGCCATGGTCGAACGGGTTCAGGATGAACTGCGTGCCGGAAGGTTCGCGGTTGCAGCAGCGCAGATTCCGCCATCGGTGCTCTATGCGGTCGCGACCGATCCGGCATTGAAGAAGGTGTCGCCCGATATCGCCTCGTCTGAAATCGCGGAAATGGCGGCCCAAAACGATCCCGATCTGTCGAGTGAAGCGATCTCGCGTTGCTTCGGGACGCCGAAGCCGACGCTCACGCATTCGTATCAACCGCGGCTCTTGTATCTGCGCACATTTCCGGCTTTGATGGGGTACTCTAGCCGCATACTCGCCGAGAGCTGGGAATCGAATAACTTGTATTACGCAGCGCTGGCCGATGAAGCCGGAATTCCCGTGGACCGGCTCGACGCCTATGTGCCTGAATGGAACCGGTTCACGATAGAGAACATTTTCGCGACGCATTTGGAAGACTGGCCTGCGCTGCTGCGTTCGCTCCACGCGACGGGCGATAACGTCAGGCAACACGGCAACCAAAGCGCCGCGGTGCATACGTCGGAGAATTAGAAGACATCATGAGGACATGGTTACGCATAGTGAGCGGCGTCGGAATAGCCGCTCTGGGAGCTGGTCTGTGGGTGCGCGCGCAGGACCAGGATCAGACCACCTTCCGGGTGAAGGTGGATATGGTGGTGCTCAGCTTCACGGTGACCGATCAAAAGGGCAAATACGTGAATGGCCTGAAGCCGAGAGACATGAGAATTTTTGAGGATGAAATTCCTCAGAAAATCGCCACATTCACGGAGGGGAACCACGCTCCGCTGCAAGTACTCGAAAACGGGCAAACCAAGCCCTTGCGCGGAACGCTTGCATCGGCGACAGATCCGGGCGGTGTTCCGGATCCCAATGTCGTGGATCTCCGTTCCGAGGCCGGCGGCACAAACGTGTTCGTGCTCTTTGACACGAGCAACTATATGTACCGCGGCTTCGTATATGCATCGGACGCCATTGCGGATTTCATTCGTGGTCTCGATCGCGCCGATTCGATCGCGGTATATACGTACAGCCGTAACCTAAACCGGGCGGTAGCGCTCAACCGGGATCGAACCACCGCAATCGCCGGATTGCGAAGAGCGGTTGCGGGCGACGATTCGGCGCTCTATAATTCTCTGCTCCTTACGCTGCGGGACGCAGCCAAGGTGCCGGGGCGCAAAGTGGTCATTGTGTTCTCGAACGGTCCGGACAACGCGAGCATGGTCGCTCCCGACGATGTTCGCGCCGTGGCGGAAGACGAGGGTATTCCGATTTACGTGATCTCGACGAGCGAGGTAAACAAAGACCCGATTTCCTCGACGATTTTCAAAAGAATCTCGACCAATACGGGCGGCAAAAGCTACTTCGCGAGAACCTGGCAGAAGCAGGTAGAGGCGTTCGAATCGATCCGCGAAGATCTCGGCAACAGTTATACGGTCACGTATTATCCACAACCAAATCCGAATGAGGGATTCCGGCGGATCCGGGTCGAGTTGAGCTCCGACGCGATAAAGAAGTATAAGATCAGGGCGCGACCCGGATATCGGCCGCAGCGGGGCATCTGAAAACCCTTGCAAGCTTAGCGGGGAAGGTCGACGCCGCGTTTTATCGCCAACGGCGCGAAGGCCTGGGATACCGGCATCAACTGAATCGCATTGATGTTCACGTGAGCGGGCCGGGTAGCGACCCAGTGGATGGTATCGGCGATGTCATCGGCCGTCAGCGGGTGAGTGCCTTCGTAAACGGCTTCGGCCCTTTTCTTGTCGCCCTTGAACCGCACTTCCGAGAACTCGGTTTTACAAAGGCCCGGCTGGATATCGGTGACCCGAACCGCGGTTCCTAAGAGATCGGCGCGCAGGCCGTAGCTGAATTGGTGGACGAACGCTTTCGTCGCGCCGTAAACATTCCCGCCGGGATAAGGAAATTCGTAGGCTACCGACCCGAGATTGATGATGTGCCCGCGATTGCGGTTAACCATTCCAGGTAGCAAAAGCTGGGTGCAGTAGACGACGCCTTTCACATTGACATCGATCATGGTTTCCCAATCGTCCAGGTTTGCGCTTTGCGCGGGGTCGATCCCGAGTGCGCCCCCCGCGTTGTTGACGAGGACGTCCACTTCCGCGAACTCCTGTGGCAACTTCGCAATCGCGTCCTCAACCTCGTGGCGGTGGCTCACGTCGAAATGCAAAGGCAGGAAATTCTGGCCGATCTCGTCCCGCATCTCCTGCAGCCGATCCTGACGCCTGCCGGTGCCGATGACTTTCGCACCCTCTTTTGCAAATCGCCGCGCGGTAGCCTGTCCAAAACCCGCGGTTGCTCCTGTAACGAAAACGATCATGCTTTCAGGATAGAATTTGGTCGAGTTCGGGCCGCGAGCGCGACAGGGCAAGAAGGCAATAACACGCTTGGGCTGTGTTAGGCTGGAGAGCGTTCTCGCTGAACAACGCTCAAGCCCGCTGGTTGCGGGTCGCCACGACCTGTCATGTCGCTGCAAGTCTTTCTGCAAGCTCAATTGCTCGGTGCCGAAGAGTTTCTGGGCTCGCAATCTTCGGAGCGGTACGACGATCACGATCTCATTGGACGATGTGCCTGGCTCAATTTATTCTGTGAAGTTCTGCCTCGGGCGCTGCTTGCCGAACTTCGCCTCTCCCGAATGCTGCTTGGTTCGAGCAGCGCCGAGCAGTTTCTGCTGGTGTTGGCCGAAGAGGACATCCCTCGCGCGAATGAGCTGTTGACGCGCGTCGCGGATGCGATGACCCAACTTTCCGGGGGGACGCTGCGGCTGGTTTGGGCAACGACGGAGAATCTCGGGGCCTGGCTGGTCGCCCGCAAGCGCCTGGACGACGCGCTGCTCGCCAAGATTTCGGCGCCTCTCGCAGGCGCTGCCGACCCCGTTGGCTTCTTTGTTCCATCTGTGGAAGATGCCGAGGCGCACTCCGGCTCCTATTTCGCGGAATTCGCTCAAAAGTTGCCGTCCGCTTCTGCTGTCGGGTGGTCGAGCGATCGTCCAGCTCATCTGAGCTGGGACCAGGGTCGCTATTCCTGGCCGCTGAAAGAACAATCGGCCCCGGACGACGAAGGCATTCTATTCCCGCGGCGTTTTGTGATGAATGAAGCGGGCAATCCGGCCTCTCCCGCCGAACTGGCGGAGCGAGCGGAAGGCACGCCTCGATGGGGGATCCTCAAAGGTGACGTAGATCACTTCGAGGTGCAACTGAAGCGCGCCGGGACAATCGAAGACCATATTCATTTTTCCGTTTTGTTCAAAGAATTTTTTGCCGGCGAGCTCTCGCTGCTCTGTACGCTACCGGATTTCTGGCAAAAGGTCAGTATCCTGTATCGCGGGGGTGACGATTTCGCGGTCGTCGGCACCTGGGATGCCTTGCTTATGATCGCCCGAGAATTCGAGCGAGTGTTTGAAAAGTTCGTCGAAGAAAACCTTCGGTCCGTGCCAACGCTGGAGGGCAAGACGATCAGTATGGCGCTCGCCATTGCGCCGGAGATAGCGACCCCCATGGTGGAAGTATTTCGGCGCGCCGCGGAACAACTGCGTTATGCGAAAGCGGTCGAAGCGGGAACTTTTCATTTGTTCGGGCGAGCGTTGGAATGGAAGCGGCTAAGCGATGCGGAAGAATTGCAGGCAAGCCTGGTGCGGCTGGTTCGGGCATTCGGATTCTCGCCGGATTACATTGACGACCTGGGTTCGGTGTATCGCGAAGCGTTATCGGCGCGCAGCGGGCGAGGCAAAGCAGTCCGGGTAGAGAAGCCGTGGCGTACCTATATGCGCGTTTCGGAAGTCATTCCGCAAGGGCGAGGCAAAGAAATAAATAGCCTGCGAACCGCCGTGATAACCAGCTTGATCGGGAAGAAGACGGCTGCTCTGAAGCTGCGGCCGTCGGCGCGCGTGGGGCTGGAATGGGCGCGCATGGCGGCCGGCAGTCCGGTTTAAGGAAACGAGATCTTTCATCAAAAGATCGGCGCCTAGAAAAGGGAATCGAGATGCCTGAATTAGAAGAGAAAAAAATCGATGAACGTCGTGGCGACAACCGGCCCGTGCGAGAGAATCGCCCGGGCGGCGGCCCGCGCGGTAATGAACGCGGTAGCGAAGGACGTGGTGGGGATCGGGGAGATCGCGGGCCGGGTGATCGCAGCCGGGACCCACGCGGTGGAGGGGGACCGCGCGGTCCTCACGAACGGCGTGGCGAAGGCCCTCCGGAGATCGAGTTGGATAAGTTGATCGTCGACAGCCTCTATCTGGATAACCAGGCACACGTCGTGGTAAGCCGAATGCGCGACATGGACTCCGGGACAAAGAGCCAGTTGCGGCGGCTCTACAACGCCGTGCGGCGCGCCACGCGTGCGCCCGAAAACGAACGCCAGCACGAGTTCGTCATGGTGCGGGCGAGGCTTGCTTACACGATTGCGCGTCATTCGCTGCGGAGCCTGGACGCGCTCGAGCGTCTGCTGCTGCAGGTCACGCGCAAGAACGATACGCGGGGCTACGAACGGTTCCGCGACTTGTTTGAAGCCATCATTGCTTACAACGAATAGCGCTTACAAGAAAGCGAATAGGGCAGGAAATTTCACGAATGAGTTCTCACACCACGGCCACTGAACTGACATTTCTCGGAAAGCTGATTGTTGAAGGCGAGATCCAGTGCCAAACCGGCCTGCACATCGGCGCGGGCAAGGGATCGCTCGAAATCGGCGGCGCGGACAATCCGGTGGTGAAAGATGCATTCGGCATACCGTACATCCCGGGCAGCTCTTTGCGCGGGCGGTTGCGGTCGCTGCTGGAGCAAACGCTGGGTTTAGCAGTGCCGGGCGAACTGGTGTATCTTTCGAAGCGCAAGGGCCAGGAGGTCCGAATCCATCACAGCGATCGGCCCGATGACGAAGTGTGTATTCTTTTTGGCCGAAATCCGGGACGGGTTGAGAAAGTGAGCGGCGATGTCATGGAGGGCGCGACCGCTACGCCTGCGCGGCTGACCGTTTACGACGCACCGCTTCTGGTGGACAGCATCACGCCGCAAATGCGTGAGAATCTTGACGACGAGTTGACGGAAGTGAAGAGCGAAAATGCGGTAGATCGTATCACTTCGCAGGCGAACCCTCGAACTCTCGAGCGGGTACCCGCCGGTGCTCGTTTTCGCTTTCGCATGGTGCTGGACGTGCTTTGCTCCGAAGACAGGCCGTTGCTGGCGCGAGTGGCGGAAGCGTTGCGCCTGCTTGAAGACGACGCACTCGGGGGCGGGGGTAGCCGCGGCAATGGCCGCATCACCTTTACTGCCCTAAATGTGGCGTGGCGCAGCAAAGAGTACTACGCGAAAGGCGCCGCGGAAGAAACTCTTCTTTCGGGCGGAGATCTGCCGGCATTGCAGCAATTGGTGAGCGCCGACGATTTCGCGGGCAAGCTTCGGTAGATGCCGCCGGCACTTCTGATTCGCCTGCGGCCTACCGGACCATGGCGATATGGCGCCGGCGACGGCCAGCAAGGCGGCATGGATGCGCTGTATAGCAGCGATCGGCTGTTTTCTGCCGTGACCCTCGCGATGCAGCGGCTTGGCGCGCTCGACGAGTGGCTGGACGCAAGTGCGCGAGCGTCGAAGCCCTCCGTCACATTTACCTCGCTGTTCCCCTACCAAGCCGATACCCTGTTCGCGCCGCCTCCTTCAACCATTTGGCCGCCGCCGTCCTCATTGATAACGACGCCGAGCCCTGTCTTTCTATCGAAGATCCGTTGGTCTTCTGCGCGGTTCGTGCCACTGAGCTTGATTGAATCGCTTGTCAGCGGGCAAGCCATTCTGGCGGATCAATGGATGCTGGATGCCGAAAGCGGCTGCCTGTTGAGGCGTGACCGGCCGAGTCTCAGTCCCTTTCGCGTCGTCGTTCGCGGGAGCGCGGCTGTCGACCGTGTAGCGCAGAGCGCTGCTCACGTGCATTCTTTGGCGTGCGTGGAGTTTGAGCCTTCGTCCGGCCTTTGGTGCGTGGCGCGTTATGCCGATGCGGCAGCGCAGTCGACCTGGGGCGATCGCGTGAGGGCATGTTTTCGACTGTTGTCCGATTCCGGGCTGGGCGGCAGGCGAAGCAGCGGCTGGGGGCAAGCGGAAGCGCCGGAATTTCAGCAGGGCGCCTGGCCCAATCTGCTGTTTCCCAAGTTGATGCGCGTCTCGCGGAATGGTGGCCGTAATGGGGCGGCGGACGGAATGCCGCTGTATTGGTTTTTGTCACTCTACTCGCCGGCACTGGCGGATCGGGTCGACTGGAGTGGCGGAGGTTACCGGATAACTACTCGCGGCGGCCGCATCGAGAGCCCTTCCGGGTCGGGCGCACCCAAGAAGGTCGCGCAAATGATTGTCGAAGGGTCGGTGCTGGCAATGCGTGATGAACCCGGCGGCACTGCCGTCAATGTGGCGCCGGATGGTTTTCCGCACCCCGTTTACCGCAGTGGTTTCGCTGTTGCCGTTCAACTGCCGGCCCACGGATCTCCGGACGCGGCTCCGGTCGAGATTCCGTCTGACGGAGAAGCGCTGGACCCACGGCCGTGTGAGGACACGGCGATTACGCCGAGTTCCGAAGAATCATCCGGCGTCGAAGAACAGGTCGCGATCCCGCAAGGGCTCGACGGCGCAGAATCTATCGAATCAGCACAGACACCCTTTGAAAACCAGGACTCTGAAAAACAGGATTCGAGCGATGAAGTATAAACTCACCACGCTTACGCCGCTGCTGGTTGGCGACGGGCGGGAGCTTTCGCCGATCGACTACATGGTTTGGAAGGACCAGGTGAATGTGCTCGACCAAGCGCGCATTTTTCGGCTGCTGGCGCGCGGTCCGCGCCTGGACGGCTATCTGGCCCAATTGCGTAAGGCGACGAAGCTCGATTTCGCATCGTGGGGCGGTTTTGCGCAAAACTTTTCGCAGCGGCGCATTCCCTTTGAACATCCGGAGTGTACTGCGATGTGGAATGCGGCGCCTGCCGAATCGCTTTTCATCCCGACCTTCGCTGCCAACTACCGTGGCGCGTATGTTCCCGCGTCGGCGCTGAAGGGTGTACTGCGCACAGGTTTGATTTTCTCGCGCTGGTCCTCCGATACGATTGAGCGCGTTGCGGCTTCTCTCGAATCTGATCGCGTGCCCAGGCGAGTCGCCGAAGCGGCCGAGGCGAGCGCTGGCGCGTCGCAGGTGAAGGTTATTGCCGCCGCCGACAGCGAGCCGATTCCCACAGCTTCGTTCAAGATTCATATGACGCGTGTCGCCTCGCTTGACACACGCCAACCAGGCAAGCCTCAGTTGTCATGGAAAGTCGCAGGTCGAGGGAGCGTTTCGCCCCAACGCATTTCGGATTCGACACCTGTGTTCGCCGAAATGGCTGTACCCGGCACGTCGTTGATGGGCGACTGGCATCCGCGCACATTTCTGGAAAACGAGGAGTTGACGCGTGCTTTGGGGTGGCGGTCCGCCCCGGACCCGAAGGTGATCACTGCTGCGGCCAACCATTACGCGGCGGCGCAACTCGATGCGCACGCGCATTATGCGGATATCACCGGATTAGGCGGCCTACAAGCCACCATTCAGCGCCTGAAGACGGAACTGGAGTCGGCGCAGAATGCATCCTTGACATGCCTGCTGTGCCTCGGATGGGGAAGTGGGTTTTTGTCCAAAGCCGGATTCCTGGGAACGGATCAGGAAGCTTATCGTAAGATCCTTCGCGCCGTTCCGGCCATCGGGAAGGCTGTGCGCGAGGGGCTGCCATTCCCGAAGACGCGGCGCGTCGTTTTCAGCGGGGGACAACCGTCTTCTTTACCCGGCTGGGTGACCGTTCAGTTTAATCGGTAACGGTACTTTCGCGGGCGGATAAGCTCTACACCCTAATTGTGGCAACCAAATTGCCGATGATTTCAGTATGATAGTAGTGTCTGGGTACTCTCGACCCGGAATGCTTCCCCTGTCATTGGGCTCTAAAGTGCAGCCACTGCTCTATGCATAACGCGATTTACAACGCGTATTTCGGGTTTACGGAGAACCCGTTCAACATCAGTCCGGACCCGGAGTTTCTCTATCGGAGTCCTCAGCACGAAGAAGCCCTAGCGAACCTCATCTACGGCGTTCGCAGCCGCAAGGGGTTTATTGTGTTGAGCGGCGAGGTGGGGACCGGCAAAACCACCATGCTCGAATGCCTGAGGGATTACTTGGATTCCCAGCGTGTCGAGTTTGCCTTCATTTTCAACTCCCGGCTCACGCCTGAACAGTTTTTCGAGATGATGGCCTACGACCTCGACCTTCAATGCGATCGCAAGTCCAAGACGGACGTATTGTTTGCTTTGAATTCGCTGCTGATCCAGCAGGCCGAGCGCGGACGCACCTGCGTGCTGATCGTCGACGAAGCGCACAACCTGGAACTCGATGTGTTGGAGGAGATCCGGCTGCTTGGAAACTTGGAAACGCGGCAAGGCAAGCTGCTGCAGATTATTTTGGCGGGGCAGCCCGAACTGGATCGGAAGCTGGATTCACCCAACCTTCGTAACTTGAAACAGCGCATTGTGCTGCGGTGTTCGTTAAACCCGCTTACGCCTGAAGAGTGTTTGGCTTATATGGAAGCGCGACTGGCCCGCGCCGGTATGCCTAACCAGCGCATCTTTTCACCAGAGGTGATGGAGGAAGTCTACAAGCGTTCACGCGGGATTCCTCGTCTGATTAACCTCATTTGCGACAATCTCCTGGTTACGGCCTTTGCTATGGAGCAACGGGTGGTGACTTTAGACATGTTGGATGAGGTCTGTCAGGATTTGCGCTTGGATTGGCCGGGTGCAGCCCGAGACCGTCGCGGGCGTTCGCGTTACAGCGTCGGCGAAGAGCACTATCCTGAAGCGCCGGTATCCATCCGCGGCGACTAGCCCGCGGAACTCAGCGACAAAAAGACGCTCAAGCAGCGGAATGCTCGAGCGCACTCTGCATAACGGAACGCGGGGCGGATTCGCCGGTCCAGATTTCGAACTGGCGAGCGGCTTGTTCTAAAAGCATCTCCGATCCGTGGATGACGGTACAGCCTTGCTGTTTTGCTCGCTTGAGCAGCAACGTTTCATGCGGGTTGTACACCATGTCGAGAACGACGTCCGCGGGAATTGCATCGGGAAAGAGGCATTCGTCGCTCTTGGGGTACATGCCGACGGGAGTTGCATGCACCAGCGCATCGTACTCGTGCGTTTGCGATTCCTTGAGCGTTACCGCCTGTGCGTTAACCGCTCGAGCGAGCGTTTGCGCGCTTTTCATGTCGCGACCGGTGATGGTGATGTTCGCCCCCGCATCTTGAAGAGCAATGGCAGCGGCGCGCGCACCCCCGCCATATCCTGCAATCAGGATGGAGGCATGCGGGAGGCGAACATGCCGGCGGAGCGGTTTGAGAACTCCTTCGACATCGGTGTTTGTGCCCCGCCACTTTCCACCCTTTCGCCACACCGTGTTGACAGCGCCGATGCGTTTGGCGGGTGTCTCGACGATGTCCAGGTATCGGACGATCCGCTGTTTATGCGGAATGGTGACGCTGAAACCGGCAATCGGAAGAGCGGCGGCGAGATTCATCCAATCGCTGAGATGCGAACGAGCGATTAAGAACGGAAGATAAACGGCATCCACGCGCCGGGCGTGAAAGGCTCGGTTGTGAATCAGCGGAGATTTGGAATGGGCGACCGGATCCGCGATAACGCCATATACGCGACTCTGGCGACTAAGTTTCTCACACTGATAGAGGGCGCGCATCGTCTTTCGCAACATCTGTCCAGACGCGGTACCTTCAATTTCGCAAGGCGCAGCATACGTGTAGAGGCACCCGAACCTGGACCCAGGACGCGCGTAAGCGTTCCGATATCGGACATACAGAAAGCCACGAGCTGGGTGTGACAGTGTTCACGGGCGAAACGGAGAATGCGCAGATTATCGCTGGGCTTGCGCGCGGTGGTCGCCACTTTGTATGCGTCGGCCGGTATGCGTTCAAGGCGATGCAGAATGGGATCGAGCGCTGGCGTGTTTTCAAAATTGTGATAGGAAATGAGGAGCGACGCGGAATTGCGCAACGCGGCAAGCGCGGATTTCGCGCGCTCGGCAGATTCTATTTCTAGATCGATTGCCGCGGCGCCCGCCTGAGCGGCGTTTTGCAGGTGAGCCATCTGTTGCTCGATGGGGCCGGAAAAGTGGCCCTTGTTTTGTTTGTGGCGGCAAGTCGCGAGAATGTGTGAATCGGGGTAGCGCTTGCGGAAAGTGCGAATCAGTTCGGCGGCGGCGGAAGGATCGGGCAAATAATCGAGGCGGAATTCAAGAAATGTGTTGCCGTCCTTGTACTCGCGTTCGGCAGCGTGACCCAGTAGCGAAGGAGTGGGTAGACCCAAAGCCACGCAGATACGCGGAAGGGATCTAGGGAGTGCCGGCATGTGACGCCGAACCTAGCGGCGATTGGATCAGGATAGCAGGAGAATGCCCGATGAACGGCAGTTATGATGAGCCGCGCAGGGCAGGAGAACTAGATGGTTATAGGAACCGACGAGGCGAGTAAAGACTTACTTCGAGAATGGCCTTATTTATCGGGGCGAGAGCGATTGCTGGCATTTCAAAAACTGCCACGCGGGCAGACGGATGATTTTGTCCTGAAGCTGGGCAGTCGAGATCAATTCGATCTGATTCAGAATATTCCCGAGGATGAGAGGCGCATCTGGCTGCGCCTGCTGCCGCCCGACAATGCCGCCGACGTGATCCAATACGCGCCGAAAGAAGAACGCCAGCGTCTGATGGCGGAACTGGATGAGGTTGCCCGGCGCGAGGTGAACGCGCTGCTCGCATACAAAGAAGACGCAGCAGGCGGGCTGATGAATCCGCGGTTCGCGCGAGTGCGTCCCGACATGACGCTCGATGAAGCGATCAGTTATCTGCGGCGGCAAGCCGGAAATGTGGAAACACTGTATTACGCCTATGTCCTGGACGATTCGCAGCGTCTGCTCGGTGTACTTAGTATTCGCGATCTGTTTCGAGCCGATCCCGCCAAGAGGGTGCGGGAGGTGATGCGAGCTAATCTCGTTTCGGCTTCCGAGCAGATGGATCAAGAGACGCTCGCCCGTCTCTTTAGGACCTATCATCTGCTCGCGATACCGGTGCTTGACAAGTCCGGAGTCATGCATGGCATCGTGACGGTCGACGACATCGTCGGTGTAGTCGAGCAAGAGACCAGCGAAGATATCCAAAAAGCGGGCGGCATGGAAGCGCTTGATGCTCCCTATCTGCAGATCGGGTTCTTGCAGATGGTGAAAAAGCGCGGGGGTTGGCTCACGATTCTATTTGTCGGTGAGATGCTGACTGCGACCGCCATGGGATTTTTTGAACAAGAGATCGCGCGCGCCGTGGTGTTGGCCTTGTTTGTGCCGCTGATCATCAGCAGCGGAGGGAACTCAGGGTCGCAAGCCAGCACGCTGGTGATTCGAGGAATGGCTCTCGGCGAAGTGCGGCTGCGGGATTGGCTGAAAATCGTCTGGCGGGAGTCGTCGGTCGGTGTCGTCCTGGGCGTCATCCTGGCCGTGATTGGAATCGGCCGCATTCTGCTTTGGCAAGGCATTTGGAAGACTTATGGCCCGCACTATTTGGTGGTTGCGTTGACGGTGGGGTTCAGTTTGGTTGGAGTCGTGCTGTTCGGAACGCTTGCGGGTTCCATGCTTCCGTTCGTCTTGCGCCGCGCGCGGCTTGATCCGGCCAGCGCGTCGGCGCCGTTTGTGGCGACTCTCGTGGATGTGACCGGGTTGATTATCTATTTCACAATCGCGAAGCTGATTTTGCGCGGAACACTTCTTTAGGCGTGTATGTCGCGCATTCGCAACCCGGTGTCGTCCTTCGCGTACGCTGAAAACGAGGCATTGGTGAGTTCGAATCGAGTCTCGCAGGTCGCGGAACACGGCGGTGGTTCTCGATTTAGAACTTGGCGGACAACGCTGCGGGCGCTAAGGTCACGAAATTACCGGCTGTTCTTCTCGGGTCAGAGCGTGTCGCTGATCGGCACATGGATGACGCGAGTGGCGACGAGCTGGCTGATTTACCGGCTCACCCATTCGGCCTTCTTGCTGGGATTTGCCACCTTCGTGGGACAAGCACCGCTCTTCTTTCTCACTCCTCTGGCCGGAGTGTGGGTCGACCGCTGGAACCGGCAGCGAACGCTCGTTGTGACCCAGGCGCTTTCGATGCTGCAGTCGTTCGCGTTGGCGATTCTCGCGTTGACCGGCAGAATCCAGGTCTGGGAGGTCATTCTGTTGATGCTTATGCAAGGTTTGATCAATGCCTTCGATATGCCGGGCCGCCAGGCGTTCTTGGTTCAAATGGTGGACGATCGGGCCGATCTGCCGAACGCCATCGCTCTCAATTCTTCTATGGTCAATGCAGCACGGCTCATCGGGCCCGCGGTGGGCGGCATAATCATTGCGGCAGTAGGGGAAGGGTATTGCTTCTTGATCGACGGCCTGAGTTACATCGCCGTTATCATTTCGTTGCTCGCCATGCATGTGAAACCCGCCGCCCCGCGAAGCCGTACGAAAAAAGTGTTCCAAGAGTTAGCTGAAGGCTGGCAGTACGTTACACGATCGGTGCCGATCCGGTCGATTCTCCTCTTACTCGCTCTCGTGAGCCTGCTCGGGATGCCGTATACAGTGTTGATGCCTGTCTTTGCGGCGCACGTGTTGGGCGGAGGACCACACACGCTCGGTATTCTCATGGCCTGCATCGGAGTGGGCGCTTTGGCCGGCGCGTTGGCACTGGCGACGCGACGAACTGTTCTCGGACTCGGGAAAGTGATTCCAATTTCGGCAACCATGTTCGGCGCTGCGCTCATCGGATTCGGGTTCTCCAAGTTTCTATGGCTATCGATGTTATTACTGACCGTCACCGGCTTTGGAATGATGCGCCACATGGCCGCGAGCAACACGATTCTGCAAACCATTCTCGAAGATGAGAAACGCGGCAGAGTGATGGCGTTCTATGCCATGTCGTTTGCCGGCATGTCGCCCTTCGGCAGCTTATTGGCAGGCTTAGTTGCATCTAAAATCGGTGCCCCGAAAACGGTAATCATCAGCGGCGCGTTGTGCATCCTGGGAGCGCTCGCCTTCGCGCGCGAACTGCCCCGAGTGCGTGAATGGATTCGGCCCCTCTACATTCAGCTTGGAATTTTGCCGGAGCTTGCTGCGGGCATTCAAAATGCTTCGCGGCTGCAAACAGCCTCAGACGATTGAGCCATGCTTTCCTGAATTGAGCAACGTCTAAAGAAACGCGTGACAACGGTTCGAATCGGCACATCCGGGTGGCATTACAAGCACTGGATCGGCGCTTTTTATCCAGAAAGACGGCGGCATCGAAAATGCTTGCCCATTACTACGAACAGTTCGACACCGTCGAGTTGAACAACACGTTCTACCGCCTGCCCACGAAATCGGCGCTGGAAAGCTGGCGCGATTCGACACCCGAAGGATTTTGTTTTGCGGCGAAAGGCAGCCGGTTCCTGACGCATATGAAAAAGTTGAAAGACCCGGAACAAGGGCTGGATAGATTCTTCGCCGCAATCGATATTCTGGATCAGAAGCTTGGCCCCATTCTCTGGCAGCTGCCGCCCAATTGGGAACTAGACATCGAACGCCTGGGTCATTTTTTGAGCGCGTTGCCGAAGCACCATCGCTATGCGTTCGAATTTCGCAATCCAACATGGAGTGTACAGGAGATCTATGATCTTTTGGCTCGTCACCGGCCGGCTACTGCATCTTCGACCTTGCCGGCTTCCAATCGCCGTTTGTGGTGACGACCGATCTGGTCTATGTGCGGCTGCACGGACCTGGCGGCAAATATCAAGGCAGCTACAGCGACGGAGCGTTATCGGAATGGGCGCGGGCGCGATACTAAATGGCGGCGCGAAGGAAGAGCCGTTTACGTTTACTTTGACAATGATCAAGCGGGATATGCGGCGCACAACGCGCTCAAACTGAGAAATTTGCTCGCGCGCGGACCCGGAGAGTAAGCCTACGCGTTCGCGCTTTGGGCGCCGGAAGGGAGATCGTGGAATGAGATTCAATGCCGATATTATATGCCTGCTCGAATTCGGCGAAGCCCATTGGAGCCGCCGTTCACGAGCTTGCGCGCTTCCGTCAGGATTATTGCCCGCAAGTGCAGCCCTGATCTGACTCTCATGAGTCTTTAAAAAGCTGGCAAGCAACTTCCCGGCGGTCTCCGATCCATTAGCCAGCGCTGGAGAGTCAGGAGCTGGCACCTGCCCGATTGCCTGGCCATGAATTTGGAAATTTGAGCGTCCCGTCAACTGGATAAATCCGCGCCCCGAAAATTGGCGCCGTCCGGCGGCCCTTGATTGCCCAAATCCGTTCTGTGATCATACAGATCGAACGGCGGTCCGCCGGGAGAAGTGTTGAAGTGAGATTGGAACTCACTGATGGGAAGGAATTCTCCGGTTTCGGCCCGGATGGTTGCGAGCGCCATCAGAACCATTTGCTTATCGCACAAGCCCACTTCTCAGAGTGCGTTAAGCACGTAGGGAAGATTCGGCCTCGATATTCTCCATAGGCGTGCCGGGAAACATGGGCGCTATGAGTTGAGCAGTGACGCCGGTTCACTCGCAAGTCACAGGCGAAGTATCTTCCATACCCAGTGCGGCAGCGGTTGCGTCATCGACAATACTCCGCTTTCCGTTAAGCCCTTTCTGTTGTTGGAACGCGAATACAGCTGCTTGCATCTGTGGCCCGAAGCAACCATCAAAGTCTCCCGGATAAACTTCCGCGTCGGCCAAGTGCACTGAACGTCAAGCACATCCTGCCCCCGCGATCCCTTTGTCAATGTCCTCATTGCTTTTCTCCTATGCAGATCCTACTGTGATCGAGCCGCCGCCGGTCGCCAACAATCGATTTCATTTCAGCCGGTCCCGTCGAGTGATCAGACCCTATCTGATCACAAATGAAACTATGATACGAGAGGGCCATGATTTTGTCGCGTTTGCTCGCGCTGCTCGCGGTCTGTGGCATTCCCATGTTCGCGGCTGACGAGCTGACGTCTACGAGTTGCTTGCGCCTGCGACACAGTCTTTCGCGATCACCTACGATATGTCGACTCCATCCAGGGTGCGCATTACCTGTTCAATCCCATTCGGCGTGGATCTGTCGCCAGCAGGAACAAGTAATCGATGCGGCAACCGGGCAAACCATTTGAATTCGCGGTGGTTCGGCGGCCGAGGCGACTGCAACATGGGTCTAAAGGAAAGCCGAACGCGGATTCTTACATTCAGGTGACGCTGTCTCATGCCGTGCCGAAAGACGGCGAAGCACGCGTACGGATTTTCAAGACCTATAAGGATGCGGCGTCTTATGGAGGGGAAGGCAACGATTTGTGTTTCAGCGCGGCTTCGGAATCAAGCGCAACGTGATCGTGCTGCCGCGCGGATATGAGCTGGTCGGATGCAGCGGTCCGGGAATCGTTTCCACGCAATCGGACGGGCGCATCCGGGTGAGTTTTGTCAATGACCGCGATGATGAGCTGATGGTGAAACTGAAGGGACGGCTTCTGCCATGAGAGCTGGCTTCTATTACTTGCTTTTCGCTGTGCTGCTAGCGGGCAAACCCATCGCGCCGAGCAGGATCGTGAAATTCGCTATTGGCTGCTTGATCCGCAGACGCATCAATTTCGCATTTCGCACGACTTCAATGTCACGCGACCGGGTCAAAAATATGTGCACAGCTTCGTGCGAAAGGGAAGCGTAGTGAGCGAATCCCAGATCTTCGATCTCGATACGGGCGAGCAGCTGAAGACCTACACCGTGACCGGAAAAGACGTAAACGCGCTTGGATATTATCCGAATCCGGCGCCGGACGATGAAGTGGTCGTGCAGGCGGAGCTGCCGCATGTCATTGAGGCGGGCCAGTCCGTGCGGGTGCGCGTGATCGAAACTTACACCGACCCAAAAGGCTACACGGTTAAGAACGGCGAGCTGACTTGGGATCGGACACTGGGGCGACCGCGTAACGAGGTCGCTCTACCCGCCGGTTGGATGACTGACGGAAGTGACAGTTCCGGCTATCGTGTCATTGGATGCGGAAGGCGCGCATCGATTGCCGGTTCACGAATCCGCGCAATGACGAGATCCACGTCATTTTAAAGGCGCGGCTTCGACGCCGGCACGGTGAGCACGCGCTAGTGCGGGCTTAGGAGAGGGGTCTTTTTGGCGTGTCTTGGCGACGCCGCTTGCTACGCCGATGCCGATCAGCACGAGCACACCGACCGCCACCCAATGGGGCGGTACATGCATGTAGTACGCGCCGAGCGCCAATCCGGCGATCAGGATCACGTACCCGACAATGTATAACGCAAATGACATAGATCCTCCGCTCTAGCGTTTGCTCGCGTGTGCTGCTGCAAGCGGCGTTCCATTCCCTTAAATCATTGTATACGCAATTGTTCTAAGCACCGGAAATTCCTTCTAGTCGGGCAAGTCTTACGAAGCAGTATTGGCAATCGCTTCAGCCGTGATAGCGCGAAGCATTGCCGGCGTTGCTCGACATCCAAAGATTTGGCAGGTTCTTACCTCTAATCCGAGTTGGGATGTAGCATGGCCGCAGCTAGCCCGGCCGAAGCAAAGCCCTGGCGTCCGTCCTCGAACCCGTGGCTGATTGCGGTATCGGTGATGTTGGCCACCTTCATGGAGGTGCTGGACACATCCATCGCGGCGGTCGCGCTGCCGTACATCGCGGGCAGCGTTTCGGCGACCAACGACGAGGCAACCTGGGTTCTTAACCAGCTATCTGGTGGCCAACGCGATCGTGTTGCCGGCCAGCAGCTGGTTCGGATCTGCGATTCGGCCGCAAGCGATTTCTGGTCACCTGCATCGTAATTTTCACGGTCTCGTCGTTTCTATGCGGAGCGGCGCCGAGCTTGGGCATTCTGCTGCTGGCGCGCGCTGTGCAAGGGGCTGGTGGCGGCGCGCTGCAGCCCATCTCGCAAGCCATCCTTCTCGAAAGCTTTCCTCCCGAGAAACGCGGCCTGGCGATGGCCGTTTTCGCGCTCGGCGTGGTGGTCGCGCCGGTGCTGGGTCCGACATTCGGCGGTTGGCTGACCGACAACTACTCGTGGCGGTGGAGTTTCTACATCAACATCCCCATCGGAATCCTGGCGGTGTTCATGATTATGCGCTACGTCGAAGATCCGCCGTACATCAAGAACGCCAAGCCGGGACGAATCGACCTGCTGGGGCTTGGGATTGTTAGCGCTTTGGCTGGGATGCATGCAGATCATCCTCGACAAGGGACAGGAAGACGACTGGTTCGGCGCGACCTGGATTCGCTGGGCGGCATTGGTGCTGGTGGTCGCGTTTGTGCTGTTTCTGGTGCGCGAGTTCGTCACGCAAGCCGCTGGTCGACCTGACGATCTTCAAGAACCGCAACTTCGCCTATGGATGTCTGTTGATTACGCTGTTCGGCGCCGCTATTTATGGACTGGTGACATTGTTGCCGCTGTTCTATCAGGAGCTGATGGGTTATACGGCGCAACTGGCCGGTATAGCGGTAAGTCCCAGAGGCGTTGGCGCTATCTGCGCGATGCCGATCATCGGCATTCTCACGACGCGCATGGATAATCGGTGGCTGATCGGCTCCGGATTCGCGATCTTCGGGATATGCAGTATGTGGTTCGGGGAGGTGAATCTATTTATTTCGCAATGGTCGTTCTTATGGGCTATCGTTCTGAGCGGCTTCGGATCGGGCATGGTGTTCGTGCCGCTCTCGACCACGACCATGGGAACGCTCGCGAACGAACAAGATTGGAAATGCGAGCGGCCTTTACAATCTGTTGCGCAATGTAGGCGGGAGTGTCGGGATTTCGGTCGTGAACACGATCGTGGCGCGGCACGAACAATTGCATCGAAGTGAGCTGGTGCATTCGCTTACGGCGGGCAATCCGCTGTTGCAGCAGCACATTTCCGCGCTGCAAGGAATCATACGCTCCACTAATGCGGCGGGCCCGGTGATTGCCAACTCTGGAGCATACAAAATTCTGGAGCGCACACTCACCTCGCAAGCGCGGTTGTGGGCTTATGTTGACGATTTCCGTTACATGGCGCTGGTCTGCTTTGCATGCGTTCCGGTGGTGTTCCTCTTCAAGAGAGCCAAAGCGAGAGCGGGTGTAGTACACGCCGAATAATCCTCGGGTGAGAAGATTCTTGCATGTTCAAACGATCGCAGGTCTGCCTCGCTGCCGTGTTTTCCGCCCTCTGTCTTTCTGCGCAAACGCCGCAAGAAGGTGACTTCGTCATCTCGAACTTTCAATTCAGCAGCGGCGAGCGATTCAGTGAAGCTCAACCTGCACTACACCACGCTAGGGCAGCCAAAGAGGGATGAGCAGGGTCGCGTTTCGAACGCAGTCTTGATTCTGCATGGCACCGGCGGCAGCGGGAAACAGTTCTTGTCGCCGCAGTTCAGGGATGTGCTGTTTCAGGACGGCGAACTGCTGGACGCCTCGAAGTACTACATCATCCTGCCGGATGATATCGGCCACGGCCGATCTTCGAAACCGAGCGACGGCATGCGCGAGCACTTTCCGCATTACGGCTATTCGGACATGGTAAGCGCTGAGTACCGGCTGGTCACGGAAGGTTTGCACGTCGACCATTTGCGGCTCGCGATGGGAACCTCGATGGGATGCATGCATTCCTGGATGTGGGGCGAGCGGAACCCGGATTTCATGGACGCGCTGATGCCGCTTGCTTGTTTGCCCGTGCCTATCGCAGGCCGCAACCGTATTTGGCGAGAGATGCTGATGGACTCCATTCGCAGCGACCCGCAGTGGATGAATGGCGAATACAAAGAACAGCCAGCCGGGTTAACGGGCGCCATTTACATGCTGATCATCGCCGGCAGCAGCCCCTTGCAGATGCAGAAAGCGGCGCCCACGCGGCAACTTGCCGATGAATATCTGACCCGGCAAGTGGAGCAGCGCAGAAAGACCACCGATGCGAACGATCTGCTCTATGCGGTCGCATCTTCGAGTGATTACGATCCATCGAGAGATTTGGAAAAAATCCAGGCGCCGGTGATGTTCGTCAATTCCGCCGACGATTTCATCAATCCGCCCGAACTTGGAATCGCGGAGCGTGAAATTGAGCGCGTAAAACACGGCAAATTTGTGCTGCTGCCGACGAGCGATGAGACGCGCGGCCATGGCACGCACACCCGTGCACAGGTCTGGAAGCAATATCTTGAGGAGTTGCTACAGGAATCGGCGCATTGACCGGCCGGAACGCTATCCCAGCCTTTGTTTCACCAGATCGCTGAGCGCTTTCCCGTCTACTCGCTTGCCCGCCAGTTTGCTTTGCGCTGCTTTCATCACAGCGCCCATTTGTTTGGCCGAAGTGGCGCCCATTTCCGCTATAGCCGCCGAAACGGCTTCAGCGAGATCTCCCGCGTTCGCCGCAGCGGGCAGATAGCTCTCGATGACCTGAATCTCGGCCTCTTCTTTTTTCGCCAGCTCCTCGCGTCCGCCTTTACGGAAAATGTCCGCCGATTCCCGGCGCTGCTTCAAGAGCGTGTTCATGACCTGCATTTCCGAGCCTTCATCCAAAGGCTTCATGGAGTCGATCTCGTGCTTTTTCAGCGCCGACTTCACCATGCGGAGGGCGCTCAAACGCGCTTCCTCTTTCGCCTTCATGGCAGCGACCATGTCGGTTTGAACTCTGTCGAGAAGGGGCATCGCCCAAGATTGTACAGGAGAAGAACTTCGCCGTTTTTTAGTACCATGCCTGCCACGGCATGGAACCCCCTTCGTACATCTCACGTCCCAAGCGCTGTTATACTTAGCAGTTTTTGGGGCTTTTCTTGAGAAAGTACACTTCAGCCTTCGTTCTATCCCTATTTGCCTGCTTCGCGCAGGGACAGACCTTTACCAACGGTCAAGCCGCGCGCGCCGTCATCGGACAGCAGGAGTTTAGCTTTGGCGCGGCCGGTACGCAACAAAACTTGTTAGGTGGAGCGAGCGGGGTCGCCTACGCCAACGGATTGCTTTTGGTCGCGGACTCCAATGTCTTGGATGCGACGCCAAACAACAACCGTGTTCTTATCTTTGATACCACTCAGATCCCGCCGTTAAATGCCGATTTGACGCAATATGCGCCGCCCAGCCCCTATTGCGGGCTTTGCGGTTACAACGCGATCAACGTGCTGGGTGAACCCGACTACGTCAGTGCGGGCCCACAGACGGTGTCGAGCCAGGCGATGAGCGTCCCAACCGCAGTCGCGACGGACGGGCACATTTTAGCGGTTGCGGACACCGATAACAATCGCATTTTGATTTGGAATTCCATACCTTCATCGATAGATCAGGCCGCCAACATTGTGCTCGGGAACGCGAGCTTCGCGACACCGGGGCCGCCGACGGCGACCCAGAGTACGTTTCGCGGCCCGCAAGGCGTTTGGATTCAAAACGGAAAATTGTTTGTTGCGGATACGCAGAACTACCGGATTCTGATTTGGAACTCGATACCGACCCACAACGATCAGCCAGCCGATATCGTGCTCGGACAAGCGAACTTCACTACGGGGACGCAACCCGCCTGCAACCCCACGCAGGGGACTTACACGACGGCGGCAAACGAATTCTGCGACCCGGTTTCGGTAACGTCGGACGGCACGCGCCTCTTCGTCTCGGATTTCGGATTTAATCGGGTGCTGATCTGGAACAGTATTCCGACTTCGAATAATCAGCCGGCGGATTTCGTCGTGGGGCAGCCGAACATGACTCAGGCGGTCCCGGACAACCCGGCGGTGTGTTCGAACGGCGCATACCTGTGCGCGGGGACCTTGAGCTTTCCTCGCTTTGCTCTTTCCGACGGCACGCGCTTGTTCATTGCGGACGGCGGGAACGATCGCGTACTGATCTTCAATTCTATTCCGACGGCGAATGGCGCACAAGCCGACGCGGTGCTGGGGCAGCCCGATCTGAGCAGCGACGTCGTCACGGATCAGAGTGGCGCAATCGTCAGCACGGCGATTGACAACACGGGCAGTGTAGACACGATTCCGTCGCCAACATCCCTGGCGTGGGACGGCTCGAACCTCTACGTAGCCGATCCGTTCAATCGGCGCGTGCTCATTTTCACGCCCGCTCAGACCCCCCTACCCGACAACTCTATCGTGAACTGGGCTAGTGAAATTATCCGGCAAGAAGGCGTGGTTACCATTAGCGTCGTATCGGGAGCCTCCATCACCGCTAATGACACCGTTACGGTCACGCTGGGAAATGCCAGCAGCGGAACTACGGAGCCCTATACCTACACCATCAAGAGCAGTGACACGGTGGATACGATCGCACAGGGGCTGGTGACGGCGATTAACGCGAACGGCGGCGATGCCAACGCGACGGCAATTTTCGCCGGAACAGGCACCGGCAGTATTTACTTGAGCTCGAACGCTACGAATCTCGGTTTCGGCGCCATTTCGCTGTCAGCGACAACTTCCAATCCGGCGAACGAGCTCGCCACACCTTCTGGAGCGGACCTGACTGCCGGCACCGCTGCGACTGGTGCTCCTGGAATGTTAGTCGAAATTGACGGGACGAATCTGTCCGATGAGCCAACGGCGCTCCCGGCTGTTGCGCCGCCTGACGCCCCACTCCCCATCAGCTTGGCAGGCGCGCAGGTCTTCATGGAGGGTTTCGCAGCGCCTATACTCAGCGTGTCAGCCACCCAAATCATCGCTCAAATTCCGTACACGTATACGAACGGGACCGCAGCTCCGGGGTCGACTTCTCCCGCTTCCAGTACGGATCGCAACAGCGTCAGCGTCTATGTTCGAACCGTTCACAATGACGGCAGTGTCACGATCACGAATGCCAGCCCGGTCTACATAGCGCCGGCGAATCCCGGCTTGTTCAATGCCCCTGGTTTCGCGGGGCAACAAAGGCCGTGGCCCGCTACAGGCGCGGTGCATCAGTCCGGGAATCCTAACGTCGTCATTAGCGTGGGCGGATCGATAACGGCTGGAAACACCGCCACCATTACCATCAGCGGCCGGAATTACACCTATACAGTGGTCGCCAGCGACAGCATAACATCGATCATACAATCTCTCGTTAACCTCATCAATAACGCTCCGGATCCCCAGGTCACAGCCGCCGCTATCGGCGCCTACGACATTTTGATCACGGCTATACAAAGCGGAGCAGCGGGAAACGGCATTTCGGTTTCGACAACTACCAGCTCGACCGCGGCCATTAGCTTGACCGCGTTTAGCGGCGCAACGTGTTGCGTAGTAACGCCGGGTTCCGCGATCACGCCCAGCAATCCCGCCGTTCCGGGCGAGTTGATCACGGTGAACGCTGCGGGGCTTGGTTTGCTTTCGAATTCGGTCACCGTTGTTGCCGGGCAGCCCTATAACGGACCGCAGCCCAACTCCGTCAGCAATGGAGTCATCGCCACCATGAACGGGACGACCGCAGAGGTGGCCAATGCCGGCCTCGCGACAGGTGCGATCGGTATCTATCAGGTTCAATTGATTGTTCCATCCACGTTATCCGCGAACGCCGCAACGCCGTTTTATATCGCACAGAACTCGTATGTCAGCAACATTGTGACTATTCCGGTCGGCGCAGCGACCCTGGTGCCTACATCGAGCGCCCCGCCGAATCCGATGGCTGCCAGTATTGACGCGCCCGGTCCCCAGAGCCCGCCCTACAGCGGCAGCGCTCTCTTCGGCGGTTGGGCGCTCGACAACAACGCGTATATCAGCAGCGTGAACGTGTTCGTGGACGGCGTATTGTACGGATCTGCCGATTACGGCGGAAACCGGCCGGACGCTTGCGCAGCTTATCCCTCGAGTCCCAACTGTCAGAGCGGGAGCGTCGGCTGGGATTATGTGCTGGATACCACGAGCCTTGCCGACGGCATGCACAGATTTCAGATCACAGCTAACGGCACTGACGGCCTGCACTTTACGTTGAGTGCTTCTTTCAGCACCGCAAATCCGAACCCGAACAATCCGACGAAACTATACATTGATCAGCCCGGCACGCTGAGTAATCCGTTTCAGGGTGTGGCGTCGTTCTCCGGCTGGGCGGTCAATCTCAATGCCGCCATCGCAAGTGTGAGTGTATCGATCGACGGTTCTTTTATCGGAACTGCTACCTACGGTACTCCCCGTGCGGATGTTTGTGTTGTTTATCCCGGCGCACCTGGCTGTCCCAACTTGGGCTGGTCCATTTTGGTCGATACCAGCAAGGTTTCAAACGGTGCGCACACCCTTACCGTGGTCGCAACCGCCACAAACGGAGAACGCGACGCGATGGCGAGTACGTTCAACGTGGCTAATTGGAGCACGGCGAACCCGATGACGATCACTGTCGACACTCCCAATGCGCAGAGCGCGGCGTTTAGGGGCGCGAACAACACCTTCGGCGGCTGGGCGGTTGATAGCGATGCCCAGATTGCCGGCATTGCAGTCAGGATCGATGGTGTCTCGTACGGGAATGCCGCGTATGGAGGAGTTCGCTCAGACGTTTGTAACGCTCTGCCGGGCAGCCCGGGCTGTCCGAACGTCGGGTGGAGCATTAACGTCGATACCACGGGCCTCAGCGATGGCGCCCATACTTTGGCTGTCACCGGGACCACGATCACAGGTCAGAGTTCGACCGTGACCAGAACTTTCAGTGTCGTGAACCTGACAGGACCGAATTCCTTGAACGTCGTGATCGATGCTCCCGGTCCGCAGAGTCCAGCTTTGAGCGGGACTGCATTAGTGGGGGGCTGGACCTTGAGCACCAGCTCTAACATAACTAACGTTCAGGTCCTGGTTGACGGTCTTTCCAGCGGCAGTGCTTCATACGGCGGAAATCGTGCGGACGCTTGCGCACAGAATCCAAGCAGTCCCAATTGTCCAAACGTCGGCTGGAGCTTCTTTCTCGATACGACTCTGCTCGCGAACGGCGCACATACGCTGGAGGTGACCTCAACGTCCGCCTCGGGTGAACGCGGCACGGCGAGCGCTTCCTTCACCGTGGCTAATCCGACGCCGAACGGTCCGCTCACAATTTCTATCGATCGGCCGAATTCGCAGAGCAACCCCTTTCAAGGCTTGGCGCAATTCTCCGGGTGGGCTGTTGACACCAACACGACTGTTTCTGTCGTCGCGATCTCGATCGATGGCGTGCCGTATACAAACGCCACACCTTCTTCCCGCCCCGACGTTTGCAATGCATATCCGGCTGCTCACGGCTGTCCAAATGTCGGTTGGACGATTACGATCGACACGACCCGGTTCGCGGATGGGAATCACACGCTCGACGTGACCGCTTATGGAGCCGACGGCGTTCAGTCGACGACGAGCGCCACATTCCGAATAGCAAACTGGGCGATACCGAATCCAATGACGATCGATATCGATTCCCCGTGGACAAGTGGTGGTCCTTACTTTGGAGGGGTGATGTTCGGAGGATGGGTTGTCGATCAGAACGGGTCCATCGCGAGCGTCTCAGTTGCGATTGACGGTGTGCCATTTCCGGGTGCGAGCTACGGAGGGAACCGGTCGGATGTTTGCGCTTCTTTGCCCGGTTACCCGGGGTGTCCGAACGTCGGATGGGATTTCTTTTTCGACACGACGTTAGTTGCCAATGGAAACCACACGCTTGCCGTCACAGCGACCACGAACGGCGGCCAAAGCTCCACCGTCACTCGGAGTTTCACCGTTACGAACTAAGCTGGAGGCCACGATCAGGGAACGTTCAGATGTTCCCGAATCGTCAAGGGTGCGATAAGACGGAACATCATCTTCGTTCCCTTCGGCAACACTATGGTTCTTTGCTTGCCGACCTTGACCCCATTCGTTGCGGAGCTGCTGTCGACCACCGAATTAGAACGAACTCCTATTCCCGAAACGGTTTTGACGACTGCACCGAGGGCCGCGCCCACCAGCTTGACGGGGTTCGCTAAATTCGTGTGGCTGCCCTTTTCTTCCCACGGGCTCGTCTCGAAATCAATCGTCTGACCGTCCGTTGTACCCATTTCCGTCAACGTCAGGCTCAGGTCCGCCCCTCCGCCCCCGAGCAGTCGGGATTTGCGGGCGTATAGGATGCGTCCGAAAACGGTAGTGCCTCTGTCCGCGATGATAAAGCCGTTCGCGATCAGGGGTTCCTCGAGGGTGCCGCGGAAAGTGTCGCCAGTGTAGTTGTAGTCCGTAGAAAGTTTTTCTGCAAGCCTTATGGTCAAAGCGAGGCCGGGCTCCAGGGTGATAACGTGCGCTTGCTGCACAGCAGGCGGTGAGCCTCCCGCGTGTTGCTCCCGAATTATAGGTTGAGTCGACGGTCTCGTCACAAGCATAGATCGTGCAAGCGTGGCAGCAGGCGCAGGCTGAAGGTTTCGGGAGGCGCTGTTTCGGGAGGCGCTTAGGTCAGGTTCGTCTGCCGGAGGCACCGGCGGTGCGAGCCTCCGACGCGGTGTTGAATCCGTGTTTATGCTGGCACCCGTGAGGTACTTCTGCCCGGAAGGCTCCGGAACGGGTACCACCGTCTCACCCCCGCTGCCAGGAATCTCACGAGAGGCGCTGGGGCTCTCCAGGCCGGGGCTCTCCTGGCTGGAGCTTGCCTGGCTGACAAGCGGTGGCGTTGGTTGAGACCGTTCGGCGCTCCGGTGGTCGCGAGCCGCTTGAACTGAAGCCGGTGGCCTGAGCCCATGCGCGGCGGAATAGATGAGCGCAGCCCCTACCGCGATCACCATCCCGGCCACAAAAAACGCTACTGTTCTTATGACCTTAGATGGATCAATGTGGGAGCCCACACAGATGAAACGCCACATTCCCCATAAACGTTTCGACCGGCAAGGTTAAGTGGGTTTCATCGACCTAGTACCGCCCGCATGGGTCCTTCCGCGCTACCTCGATAATCTTCAGGCGTTTAGGTTGCGCTTCCCGAACGTCTAATTCGAGTGGATATCTCTAAATTGCCTCGTCATGATGCTCCCGCCGAAGAATGGATCAATGCCGGGCTGGCCAAACGCTCCCAAAAGGGCCATGCGACTGATCTCCGCGGCATGCCGTTTTTCGAAGCTGAGGCGAGCGCGCTGGTTCACCTGACCGGCGAAGGTGCCCAAAGCTTAGATCGCGAAGCCAAGGAAAAGCCGCCCACACTTCCTTAGGCGGTCAATTGGCAACACCTGTGTGCTGCATTTCCGTTTGGGGAACCATGCCGGGGGGAACTTCCCACAGATAGAACTCATTTCCATCGGGGTCCTCGAGATGAACGAAGGACCCAGCCTCGCTTCGTTCAATCGACCCCGGCACGTGTAGACCTCTTTCGCCCAGACGCGCGATTACCTTCTCGATCGATTCGTCTATTTCGAGTCCGATCATAATGCCGCCTTTCGTTCCGGGCGCGGGGTGCTTCGGGGATGCCGGGTGTAACCCGATGGTGAGCCCTTTTCCGGCATTCACGGTGGCCCAATTGTCGCCGAAGCGATTCGTCAGCTTCAGCCCGAGCACCTCTGTGTAGAACTGGACAGCTCTGTCCATATTCGAAACAAATATCGTTGCGTTACCGCCTGTAATCATGTTTTTCCCTCTTGCACAATGGTCGCCCAGAAAGGAGAGAATGAAAAGATCCACTTAGAGGAGCCACTTTGGAGCGCAACCGAGAATTCTCTCTCCCGCCCGTAGCGCTTGATCGATCCTTACGCCAGCCGTTGCACCGCCAGCTGTTCTGCCGGATTGCGGAAGCGATCCGGAGCGGCGAAATCGGCGGTGAGGCTCGCCTGCCGTCCACGCGTACCATGGCGAACCTGCTCGGCGTGTCGCGAAATACCGTGCTCGCCGCCTATGACGCCCTCGTGGCCGACGATTTGATTCGCGGAGAGCCCGGCTCTGGAATGCGCGTGAATCGAGGGCCGGTGGTGGCAGGAATGCATGCGATCGGCATTCAACGTTTGCTCCGTGAGGCTCACTATCCCGCGCAAACAATCTCTTTCACCGATCCCGATGGAAATCCCATGTACCTGAATATATGAGCCTGTCGAAGTTAGCTTCGGCTAGAGAAGGAGTTCTTCATGGCTAAATCACAACTTGCGGGACGAGTCGAGTTGACTGTGGTGAAGGCGGGCGCGGGAGCCGCCGGTGCGGTCGCGTTTGGTGCGCTCGCAGTGGGCGCCTTTGCGGTCGGCGCACTCGCCATCGGTGCTCTCGCGATTCGCCGTCTGGTAATCCGCAGGTCTCACCTGGGCTCGTTACATATTCGCGAGCTCACCGTAGAAAAAGTCACGTGGATCGGCTCAACGTGAACGAGCTGTTGGTCAGGAACTCTCGGCTGCCCTGATTCCCAAGGCGCTCGGCGAGCCTGCGACACCACGGATCACTGGGCGGCCGCATACAAGGAAAAACTTTCCAGAGGCAAAATGGATTTCCACTGCGCAACCAGCTTCTTGTACGCTTCGCCTACCGGCCGAATCTTCCGATCGAGACCGTATAAGCCGAGCGGATTCACATTTCCATCGTTCTCGCGCAATTGGGTATCCCAGTCTACTTGATCTGTCAGACTGTACCAAGTGAAGCCCAGGATCGGTACGCCGTCGCTTTTCAGCCGCTTCATACAACACCATTCCTTCCAGAGCCAGGCGGCCGCGCGTTCTGGCTCTCCCAAGTTTGTTTCGGTGTGCATGACCGGCATGTGATAGCGATCGTAATATTGCTTTGTGATCACGTAATATCCGAAGATTTCGCCCGAGGAAGACATTGGATCATCGCCCGGCGGCGTGCTGTGCTCATTCGGGAAATAATAGTCGTTTCCCATAATGCAGTGCGGACGCACCGCCTCACCATGCTTCAGAAACCAGTGATATTCGTCGCGCGACAGGCCGTTGTCCATCAGGTATTCATAGATCCTTGCGTGCACCGGCTGGCCATAACACAAATCGAAGGATAGGAAGCGCAGCTCATTATGGAACTCGGCGCGCTTTTCCGCCTTCGGCTCAGTGGGATGAAAGAACGTGGCAGTTTCACTTTGTATAAATAGAGCGTCCGGGCGCAGCTTGAGAATTGCCTCCTCGGAAAGTATCACCGCCCGGCACATGTTTCTGATTGCCTTCACGAAAGCACGGTCCGACCGCATGCGTTCGTTCCACCAGCCGAGCTGCGCAGAGAAGTTTCCGCACACAAAAATTTCATTTACGGGAGTGTAGAGCCTCGCCCACGGGAAGCGCCTCGCAAAGGCTTCAGCGTATTCGCTGAACAGCTCTGGCCATTCCGTATTCTGAAAATCACCGACCCAGTCCGGCACACCGAAATGGCACAGGTCCACGATGGGCGTGATCTCGAGCCGCTTCAACTCAGCAAAGGTCTCATCTGCAAACTCCCAATCGTATTTGCCTGGCCCCTGGTGTGCCTGATAATACTGTGGACCGTAGCGTAGGTAATTGAGATCAAGTCCCTTCACAAGCGAGAAATCTTTCTTCCAGTTCTTGTAAAAATGACATTTCTGGAGTTCGTCGACCCGCTCCGGTTTGCCGTTCTTTCCCGTAATAACGGGGTAGCTGTTTTCTATCCCCGTCGCGAACATGAACCGCTTCGCTCCAGGAATATTTATGGAATGCGGCGTGTCAGTCATAGTTCATGCTCGCCGCTTTAGTGATGTGACAGCCTTGATTGCAACAATCGCGAGCCCCACGATTCCCGCCGCTTTCGAGATGGTGAGGGCTTTCCGCTTCCTCGAGCCGTACTTTAGGTTGTGCATACCCCAGCGCTCCAGTTGCTGCCATTTCATAATTGCGTTTCCCGAAATATCCGCGCCCAGACCTTTCATCACCTGCGGCATCGCGCTGCGGAGAACCGGATGCCCCGCCACGAAATGAACCCTTGGATCGTTCTTGTACTTTGGCTTGGCAGCATCATCGAACACGAGGTAGGGTCCCTCTCTTAAATGCTCCTCAAAATTTAGGTCCTCAATCGCTCCGACCATCACAGTGGGAGTTCCCTTGGCCCAGATCACTTGCATCAACTCACCTCGGCGAAGCATGCTATCCAACACGCTCTTGACATGCCCGATCGTACCGGGCAAAGTTACTCCCTCTCCAACCAGAAAATTGACTGGTAAATAGTCGTAGCCCCGGTGCCCGGGCCAAGCTTGAAACGCTACCTTCTCGAGTGGTACGCCTACATAATCGATTGGATCGCGGACACCTAAGCCGCGCAGCTCCGCTTCTTCGGCGAAATGTAGCTTCCGCCAATCATGACCCAACAACTTGGCCACGGTCACATCGGTCGCTACCGGGTCCGTCGAAGCGACGATGCATCCGCACCATCGCGGAAGGTTGGCAATTGGGCCATCGCCTTCCCCGGCGATCAGCGCATCGACGACGCACAGCGACGGCCTGACGACAGTCATGATGTCCATGAAGCGTCCGATCATCTCTTCGTCGCCGTGGTTGTACTCGCGCCAGTTCTGGTTTACCGTCCCAACCCAGTTCTTTAGAGCGCACGAGATGGGTTCGATGTGATGGTTCTTGGCTTTCGGACAGTCGATAACCACGTCAGCATCAAGCAAGGGAGCGGGAAGCGGAACGTGCTGAATGATACGCCCGTGCGGAACCGGCACCCGGCGGTTTGGAACTTTGTCGCTGCCGAGATCGACAAGCTTCGCTCCATACTTCTCTGCGATGGCCGCGATACCGGTGATGCGCATGCAGTCGAGTGAAGAAAAGAACCCCCCACTGGACTCCGCAACCTCGACCTTCGCTGCTCCTGCCTTGTTCGCCAATCGAATCAGCGCACCAACCACCATCGGGTCAGTCGTGCAACCCTCCTCGGCCGAGTAAAAAACTGTGTTATTCGGTTTGATCAATACCGTTTGACCCGGCTTCACGAAACTCCCGAACCCGCCGAGTTGATCGATAGCCTCTGAAACAAGCGCCAGCACGCGGTCTTCAGAGCGATGCTTTTCGTTCGTATGAGCGATCGAAACGGTTGCCATTGAGCTCTCGAAATGGTTCAGAACGGTTCGGCGAGCAGATTCCCTTGTGCGTCAAAAGCTAGAGACCCAGCCTCGCCACGAATTTCAAGTTTCGGATTCAGCTTCACCTCTTCCTGAAGACCTTCGGATACCCAGAACTCGTCGAGTAGCGCCGTGTTCTTGATTCGGCATAATCGCGGCTGCGGTCCTCCAAGCGCCGAATAAAGCGCGATCTCAATCGCTTCGCGATCCGAGGGAAGCGCCAGCGGCAATGGTCCTTCACGCGTGTTTCCGCCTGGTTCCTGCGCAGTCAGCAGATTCATGTATGTGATAAGCGGGTCGTAGGACTCAGCGAACCGCTTTGTCGTGAAGTCGGCCATGCCGATGCCGAGTCCATTGCCCAGCGATCCTTGAGTTAATGACAAGACAACAATGCGTTTGAAATTTGGGACATGTGGTGCATCGGAATTCCGCCATTTACCAATGATGTTTGGATCCATACCGCCGCCGGACACCGTCTTTCCAATCTCATCCACGATGAGCACATCCAGCTCCTGGAATGGGATTGTGGCGAGGAGAGTCTTTGCGACTCCGAGTAAACGGAGATCAGACTCAAGAAACGCATCGTAGTTAGCAGGGACCACTTCGATAATCGCTGGCTGCCGGAATGCGTTCTCTACGACTGCGACGCCAAATAGCACCTTTGAGTGCGCCAGTTGCAAGCGAGGGACCGCACGAACTGAATCCCACAAGCCGTGACTGTGTGCCTCTTGTGCGCCTCGCTGCTTTCCAATGCCAATCGTGCACATCTTGAGGAGACCTGAAGCAAGCGGGCCCGTGGACTCCGGGTGTGTCTTGGCGCGGCCAAGCACGATGATTCCATCGGCCTCGTGAGCGATCTTGTCTACGTGAGCAGTCGCGCCATTCTCAGCTGTGCCGACTGCTACTGTTTCCATCGTGGCGTGAATACGTGCACCGGCACTCGCTTCCGTGACTCCGAGAAGGCGCAGGATTTCAGTTTGTCCTTCGGCGGTCGCTCCACCATGGCTTCCCATGGCAGGGAAAATGAATGGACTTCCTCCCACGCTCTTGATCGCGTCCACCACGCCTGCCAACAACTTGACGAATTCGCCAATGCCGCGACTACCTGCTGTGATCCCAATTCGTGCTCCAGGCTTGACTTTCTCTTTCAGACCGGCCGCCAGCAGTTTCCGGGTGATGTCTCCTCGAACATCGTCGATCCGATCAGTGGGGAGAAACTGCCTGACACGCAGAAACTGCGGCAAAGCCCGGCGCGGCAGTGATGCGACCCTGTTCATGGCTGTGTTATGCCCGGAATTTTACAGGCTGCCGTTCGAAGTAAGATTCATCAGATGTTGCACGTTGAAGCTCTTGGCGCGCCAGTCGAAGATTCCATGCGGGCGTACTCGTTGCCCGGGACCGGTTCGAACAAATTATCGCAGGCATTCCTTCCTCCGGAATGTGAGAGTGGTGCCCGGTAAATTTCGTTGCGTAATCGTTTCGAATAGCTTCCGGTGTGCTCACTTGCCGACCGGGACCTTGCCGGTGAACGTGACCGCAAGCGCCTGCAGCGTTCCCTCTACCGCGCAGGCCTTTGTCCTGAACGCGACCGTTGTACCCAGCAGTGGGCTCGGCTGGCTGAGGCTCTGGCCGGATGGACAGCCGCAACCGGGGACTGCAACGCTCAATGCCTATGATGGAGCCGTCACTTCAAACATGGCTATCGCGCCCACGACCAATGGCTCCATCGACGCATACGCAAGCAACCCGACTTACCTGATTCTCGATATCTTTGGATATTTCGCGCCCTAGGCGTAGATCCGGCGGGGGCGATTGCAACTCTGCCTCCGCCGTTTGCAATCCACGAAAATAAATTCCGCTGATTGCCTTCAGTCGCTTGCGCCTGATTTTTACTTCCCAAAGCACAGTCGGTTCGTTTCGCATGCTACGTTTCACCGTTTCTTGCCTATTTCCTTTTAGGAGCATTCACATGACATCTCGCCAGGCCCGCACGCAAAGACGCGACGCCGAAAGAAAAGCAGCGAAGCTCGCCCGCAAAGCCGAGCAAGCGCTCGGCGCGCAAATTGGGTTCGTTTCGCAAAACGCACCGTCACCCGCGAATGCGCCCGCGCCTTCCCACGACCGGAACGTCGAACGCCGCCGTGAAATCAATCGAGCCAATGCCCAACACTCCACCGGCCCCCGTAGCGCCCACGGCAAATTGGCTTCCTCGCGCAATTCCCTCAAGCACGGACTCGCCTCGGGCGAGCTGATCATCCCCGGCGAGGACCGCGCCGCTTTCGAAGCGCTTCTGAACGACCTCCTCGAAGAGCATCGGCCCGCCAACCCAACCGAAGAACTGCTCGTCAACGAAATCGCCCAGGCCTACTGGCTCGCCCAGCGCGCCATTCACTTTCAAAACCAATGCTTCACCGAATCCGGAGTGGACGACAACCGCTTATCCTTATTTCTGCGCTATCAAACCACCCACGACCGCAGGTTTCACAAAGCGCTCAACACCCTGATCCGTCTTCGTAGGGGCCGGGCATCCCCAGCCGGAAAGGTTGCCGTCGTTCCGCAAGACACTCGGTTCGTTCCGCAAAAGATCGCCGCCGCCACCGCGCTCCCTGAATTCGTTCCGCAAAATGCGCTACCTCTTCGCCCCGAAAGCGGCTTCGTTTCGCAGGGAGGATCCTCCACGTAGATCTTAGCCGCGAGGTTTTGAACTCCTCGTCGATTTCCACCGCTAGTGTTGAAACGGAACCGTCCATCACTCGGCGAGCCTGCGATACTTGGGATCAGTTCTTCAATTTTCTTTAAAACACGTAGTTTTTTTGAAGCGCCGCCCCGCATGTACATAAAAAAACAACGTCTTCTAACGCCTGGTCCAACTCCTATATTGCCTGCGGCCTTGCACGCCATGATGGGGTCGGATATCCATCACCGGACGGAAGATTTTCGCAAGTTATATAAGCAGGTTCTTACGGATCTGAAGAGAGTCTTCGGTACCGTAAATGACGTTTTTGTGCTCGTTGCGTCCGGCACCGGTGGACTCGAGGCTGCAGCACAGAAGTTTTTCTCTCCTGGTGATGAAGTATTGGTCTGCTCCGCAGGCAAATTCGGCGAACGCTGGGTAGAAATCATGAAGGCGTTTGGTGCGAAGGCCGCTGTTCTTACTGCTCCTTATGGTGAGACGGTTCAACCCCAAGCGGTTGAACAAGCGCTGGCCCGAAACAACCGTATTAAGGGCGTCTTCGTGCAAGCCTCGGAAACCTCCACAGGAGCCGAGCACGACGTCAGGTCCATGGGTCTCTCTATCAAGAAGACGGGCGCGATCTTCGTCGTCGATGCGATCACCGGTCTTGGCACCATGCCCCTCGACATTGACGGCTGGGGTTTGGACATAGTGATCGGCGGTTCTCAGAAGGCGTTTATGATTCCGCCCGGGCTGGCTTTTCTCTCCGTCAGCCCGAAGGCGTGGTCGCTCGCTGAATCCGCCAAATCTCCTCGCTTCTATTTCGATTTGCAGCGCGAGAAGAAAAATGCGATCAACGGCGAATCCGCCTGGACCCCGAACACCGCGTTGCTGCTTGCGCTCGCCGAAGCTCTGAAGTTCATTCAATCAATCGGCATGGACAAGCTGATCGAAAACGCGCAGCTGCTCGCGCGAGCGACTCGCGAAGCGATCAAGGAACTTGGGCTCGAACTCTTTTCGTCGGCGCCGGGTTCTTCTGTTACCGCGGTCCGTGCGCCCGCCGGTATGGATTCTGGCGTGATTGTCAAGGAATTCCGCACCCGCTTCAACGCGATCATTACCAATGGCCAAGGTTCCATGAAGGGCCAGATCTTCCGGCTTGCGCACCTCGGGTACTTCGATTTTCATGATCTGTTTGCGATTGTCGCCGAACTGGAGCTTATCTTGACCGCCTCGGGATATCCGGTCCGTTTCGGTTCGGGCGTAGCAGCAGTTCAAAACGTGTATGCCGGCGCCGCGCTGCCGAAGAAGCGGTGCTCGCCTAACCGCATAACAATGAAAATTCTTGTCGCGGAACCGCTCGCGCCGGCGGCTTTAGGAATGCTGCGCTCGCAGCCGGGTTGGGAGATTGTTGAAGCCGACCTGAGGACATACGAGACCCACCTCGCCGATTCTGAAGCGCTGGTTGTTCGCAGTGCTTTGAAGGTGACCAGAGACGTACTCGCAAAAGCGCCCAAGCTCCGCGTTATCGGGCGCGCCGGCGTGGGAGTCGACAACGTCGACCTTGCCGCCGCAACGGATGCGGGCGTCCTGGTGATGAACACGCCCGGTGGAAACGCGGTTTCCGTCGCGGAGCACACGCTCGCTCTCATGCTATCCATGGCCCGAGCTGTGCCTCAAGCCAGCGCATCGACCAAAACAGGCAAGTGGGAAAAGAAGAAATTCGTCGGCAGCGAGCTGCGCGGGAAGACTCTGGGAATCGTGGGCCTCGGAACCATTGGGCGCGAAGTTGTCAAACGCGCCAAGCCGTTTGAGATGCGCATTCTGGGCCACGATCCATATGTGAGTTCGCAAAGCGCACGCGATCTCGGGGTAGAGCTAATGTCCTTGTCCCAGCTCTATTCGGAAAGCGACTACATAACTCTGCACGTCTCACTCACTCCCGAAACCGATCACATGCTCAACGCCGAAGCGTTCGCCGGGATGAAAGCGGGTGTACGCATCGTGAACTGCGCGCGCGGCGAGCTGATTGACGCGAACGCGTTGCAGTCGGCCATCGAGGGTGGCCGCGTGGCAGGGGCGGCGCTCGACGTCTTTGAACAAGAACCACCCGGGGAAACCGCGCTGCTGCGCCTTGAGCCAGTGGTGGCTACGCCGCACATCGCCGGCTCAACGGAAGAAGCACAAGAGATCGTCGGCGTCCGCATTGTTGAGCAGGTTATCGAATATTTGAAAACCGGTGTCGCGCTGAACGCGGTCAACATGCCCGCCTTAACCGCGGAGCAATATCGGGCGCTGGGACCGTATGTAAATCTCGCCGAGCGTTTGGGACTATTCCTGAGTCACATAGCGATCGGCAATGCTCATACCATCCGTTTCATCTACTTCGGCCGCCTCGCCGACAACAACACGCAAATTCTGCGCAACTCCGGATTGGCGGGCGTGCTCAGCCGATCCATGGAATATCGCGCGAACGTCGTAAATGCTATGCAGATTGCGACTCAGCGCGGATTTCGAGTCATCGAGCAGCGGGAGCCTGGGCACGCCCACATGGATTCCATTCGCATCGAGCTTGAGTCCGATGCCGGTTCGTTCTCCGTGGTCGGTGCGGTGGTGCTGGACAAGCCCCGTCTGCTTCAAGTGGAAGGAATTTCGTGCGAAGCAACACTTGCCGGCAATCTCATGTACTCGAAGAGCGAAGATGTTCCCGGAGTCATCGGCTATCTGGGAACCATGCTGGGAAAGAACGGCATCAATATCGCCAATTTCGCTCTTGGCCGGCAGGAACTCGATGCGAGCGCCCAGCCCGGACGTGGTGAACCGCTCAAAGCCATCTCGATCATTGAGACCGATGAGCCGGTGCCCGATTCCGTCATCACGCAATTGTTCGAAAACAAAGCCGTAAAATTTGTTCGCCGCGTACCTCTGAGCCGCTCTTAGCGTGTGAGCGCGCGTCAGTATCGGATTTTGTGAGAGCTGCGATCCCACTCGAAGAATGGGTTAGATTCGACTTTAGCTGGTACATGGTGGGAGGGAACTGTGCGCTTCTGCGGGGGAAGTTGCAACTGATCGTAAATGAATGCATCGTCAAATCCTGCTTCTGCGGCTTGCCTTCGCGTGTACCCGTAGTAATAGGCGCGAGGCCGGGACCAGTAGATCGCACCCAGGCACATCGGGCAAGGCTCAGAAGTTGCGTACAGCTCACAACCATGAAGCTGAAACCCTCCCAGTGCCTGGCAAGCGCTACGGATCGCCACGATTTCGGCATGAGCTGTGGGATCGTTGCTCGCGGTGACAGAATTCACTCCCGTCGAGAGAAGTTCGTTATCCCTCACGACGAGTGCCGCGAACGGGCCGCCTCGGCCGGTTCTGACGTTTTCGACAGCCAGATCGATCGCCTGTACCATCCACTCTTCGCGGTTTTTTGGCATCTCTAGCTTTCTCCCCAGCCGCCCCCGCCGGGCGTCTCGATCCGCAGCACCGCACCGGCGCTTGCCTGAATGTTGCACTTGCCCGGCAGTTCCGTTTCCGCTCCATTTTCCACCAGAACGCTGCGCCCTTTCGCGCCCTCTGCGCCGCCATGCAATCCATACGGAGCAAAAACGCGGCGTTCCGTCAGAAGCGTCACTTGAGCGGTCCCAGCAATTCGATCTCGCGTATCAATCCATCGCCTCCCCGATACTTCCCCGCGCCGCCCGAGTTTCTGCGGTACGCGTACTGTCTCACGCGAAACGGGTAGGCGTATTCGAGCGCTTCGATCGGGGTATTCAGAGAGTTGGTCATGTGCGCATGCATACCGGAAATCCCGTCGGAGTTGGGTCGTGCTCCTGCGCCGCCGGCAGTTGTTTCGTAGTACGCGTAGGTCTGACCAGTGCGCGGATCGATGCCGCCTATCGTGAGATTGTTCATCGTTCCATAGCTGGCGGCCGGAACCCGATCGGGCAAAATTTGCGCGAATGCACGAAGCAGGACATCCACGATTCTCTGTGACGTTTCAACGTTCCCTCCTGCGACTGCCGCAGGAGGACGAGCGTCCACGACTGTTCCCGGACGAGTGATGATTGCGACCGGGCGCATCAGCCCTGCCGTGGGTGCTGCTTCCTCCGGAAGCAAACAGCGCAATACGTAGAAAGTTGCCGAATAAGTGATCGCAGCAACGGCATTGAGACTTCCTGCAACCTGCTCCGCGGATTCGGTGAAATCGACAATCAAACGCCCACGCGCTGGATCTGTTTTGATACGGACGCGAATCTTCACAGGCTCGTTCGTGATGCCGTCATTGTCCAGAAAGTCTTCGGCGCTGAATTCGCCCTCGGGCAGCCGCCGCAGCTCAGCAATCATGAACTGCTCGGAGTGATCCAGCAGCCCGGCAACATTGTTCTCGACACGCTCAAACCCGTACTTTGCGACTATTTCGGTCACGCGCTGAACGCCGATCCGGCACGCCCCGATCTGTGCGGTCAAATCTCCTTCGCGCTCGCGCGGAGTCCGAACATTATTCAGAATCAGCGAGAGCACGGCTCCATTCAACACTCCGTTTGCGACGAGTTTGAGCGGTGGTATGCGAACGCCCTCCTGCCAAATCTCGCGGCAAAGTCCCATGGATCCCGGATACATGCCGCCGACGTCTGCGTGATGCGCCCGATTCGCGACGTAGAATGCAGCACCCTGAGCTCCTTCAACGAAAATCGGCATGACGAGCGTGATGTCGGGGAGATGCGTACCGCCGTCGTACGGATCATTGAGAATGGCCACGTCGCCCGGCTCGAGCGTGAGCTTGTCGAGGGCCGCGCGAACCGACATCGGCATCGATCCAAGATGCACGGGCATATCGTCGCCCATGGCGATCACGTTGCCCGCGGCGTCGAATACGGCGCTCGAATAATCGCGTCGCTCCTTTATGTTCGGAGAGAAAGCAGTACGGCGCAAGGCAGCGCCCATCTCCTCCGCAATCGAGTGGAACGAACTCTTGAAGATGGCGAGTTCAATCGGATCGGGCACATCGCTCATGCGGTTACCTCAATGATGAGATTGGCGTATTCGTCAACGCTGGCAATGGCTGCGGGTGGAATAAACGTGGTAGCACTGTATTCGACGATTACAGCGGGGCCATCGAATTGGTCGCCCGCTTCTAAGCGCGCGCGGTCATACACGTTCGTGGTTAGCCATCGGCCGTCGAAATACACTGGTTTTGTTTTGAAGACCGCCTGCTGTCCGTTGCCGCTTCGCGCATGCCGCCGCTCGAGCTCTGGATGCTCGGTCGGCGCAATCATCCGGACCCGAGCATTGACCACTTCCACCGCGCGATGCGTATCCGCGTAGCCGTAACGCTGCTCATGCTGCCGATGGAACTGCGCGACGAAATCACTTGTCCAATCAACAGCCAATTCGTACCCTTGTCCCGCGTATCGGACATCGAGTGAGCGCATCGCAATGCCACTCAGTCCCTCCGATTTCAAATCTTTGTTGCCGAGCTGCTCCAAAACGTCTAAATGCTGGACGATTGATGGATCGGCCGGCGGAAGCATGATCGTCCGCGAATAATCTCTCACCACGTCGGACACCAGGATCCCGTAAGCGGAGAGCGCGCCGGGCATGCCGGGCACCAGCACTTTCGGAATCTGCAAGGCACGTGCCAGAGCGCACGCGTGCAATGGGCCGGCGCCCCCAAAACTTAGCAGGACGAAGTCTCGCGGATCATAGCCTTGCTCGACTGAAATCCGGCGCAAGGCCTTCTCCATGTGGGAATCGGCGACGCGGATGATCCCTTCAGCGAAGGTTTCTACGCTTTTCAGATTGCCTCTCGCGCCTTCCATATACTTCGCGGCGCGGTTTTCGTCCAATTTCATGCCGCCGCCGAGAAACCAATCCGCATCCAACCGTCCCAGCAGGAGATTGGCATCGGTGACAGTCGGCTTGTCTCCGCGACCGTAACAGATCGGGCCGGGATCCGCTCCCGCCGATTGCGGACCTACCTTGAGCGCGCCCCCGCGATCGAAGGCCGCTAGCGAACCACCGCCTGCGCCAACGGTATGGATGTCGAGCATGGGAACTGCCACCGGCATCGACATGATCAGCGACTCCGTCGTGGTGCGAAGGCCGGTCTCACTGTGGATTAGCGCAACGTCTGTAGATGTGCCGCCCATATCGAACGTGAGGATGCGCGAAAAACCGGCGGCTTTGGCAACGGCCAGCGCCCCCACGACGCCACCCGCAGGGCCGGAGAGGATGGTTCGAACCGGCTCGCGAGCCGCCATCGACGCGGGGATGATTCCGCCTGACGATTGCATGACATGCAGCCGCGAGCCTTTTGAGCGCAACGCCCCATCCATAGCTTCGAGGTAGCGCTGCATCTTGGGCGCGAGATACGCGTTGATCAGCACAGTCGATCCCCGCTCATACTCGCGGAACTCAGGCAGAATTTCGTGCGATGCGGAAACCGGAACACCTAAATTGCGCAAAGTCGAGACCACCGCTTGCTCATTGGCGGGATTCGCGAAAGAAAACAGCAGCGACACTGCAATCGATTCCGGCCTGCCGGCGCGGATTTCCTCTTCGAGGCGTTTCAAGCTTTTCACATCCACGGCGCGAAGAATCGATCCATCGCACGCGGTCCGCTCGGGAACGCCGAACCGCAACTCTTGGGGCGCGAGCGGCGGCGGGATCGAGAAAAACCAGTCGTACAGCTTGGGCCGCGCCTGCCGTCCGATGGCGATTGTGTCTTCGAAACCGGCAGTGGTCACAAACGCTACGCGCGCGCCCTTCCGTTCGAGCAGCGCGTTCGTTCCAACCGTTGTTCCATGCCGGATTTCGCTATGTTTGCCTTCCGCAATCTGCGCGATACGCTTTCAGTACCGCTTCGCCAGGATTCGCCGGTGTCGAGGGCACCTTCAATACCCTCAACCGACCGCCCGAGGAATAGACACAATCGGTAAAAGTTCCACCCGTATCAATCGCAATTCGCACTTGTTCTTTAGTCCTTCGCCCGCTAGCGATTCTATCTGCCTGGCTTCCTCCGGCATCGCTCGCTCGCCTGCAAATATCGGACATCGCGGAGGCACCGTGCAACGATCGATGCTTTCTTGACAAATTTCAGAGGCGTGGATACAATTCCCGGCAACATGCTGAAAACGGTGCATCGCAACAATGGGTTGGCGGTTCTGCTTTCGATTCTTCTGAGCATTGCGGGAACAGCAGCAGCACAGACGGGCGAGGCGGAAATCGAGGGCGCCGTAACAGACGCTTCCGGCGCATCCGTCCCGCACGCGCAAGTCACGTTGACCAACACGGAGACAGGAGTGGCGCGCTCGATAATGACCGAGGCGGACGGCACTTATCACTTTTCCCCGGTTCCTCCGGGGACTTACAACATCGCCATAAAGGCGTCAGGCTTCGAAGCCGAGACTATAGAGCACCTGAACATAAACCTCGGCATGCACGTAACGCAGAACGTCACGCTGCGGGTCGGTAGCGCCCAGCAAACTGTGGAAGTAGCAGGAACCGTGCCGGTGATCGATACTACTTCGCAATCTATTTCCGGTGTTATTGACCAAAAGCAGATCACCACGCTTCCGGTCAATACGCGGCAATATTTGAATCTCGCTTTGCTCGAGCCGGGAACCACTCAGGACGCTTCGCGTACTTTCTATAACAACGTTCAAGTGGGCGGCGGCGGTTATTACTACGCCAATGGGTTCATGATGGATGGCGTCCGAAACACCTGGGCGGAGCAGGGAGAACCCCGCCAGAACTTTCCCGAAGGGGCGGTCCAGGAATTCAAAGTCTACGTGGCTGAATATCCGGCTGAGTTCGGACTATATATGGGCGGTCTGGTTACGGTGGCAACGAAAAGCGGAACGAATAACATTCACGGCGAGTTCTTTGAATACTGGAGAAACGAAGCGCTGAACCACGACAACAGGTTTCAACAAGCCGCGGAGGCGCTCGAGCACACCGGCAATCCGTTTAATCGCAATCAATTCGGCGGCGATGTCGGGGGACCGATCATAAAGGATCGCACTCACTACTATCTAGCGTACGAGCGCACGCAAACAACTGGATCGTACACGATCTTTACGCCCGCCCCGCAGGACTACGGCTCTGTACAAGGAACCTTCGCGCAGCCCAGCTATGACGAGATGATCACTGCGCGATTGGATCACCAGATCAGCAATAACCAGAGCGTTTTCGTGCGCTATGCACAAGAGTGGAACAAGTTGACGTTTCAAGGCTGCAACGGCACCAGCGAGCGATTTTGCTACGACGGCTTGATTCCGCGCCGCTCGCTTGTAGTTGGACACACCTGGACGCCAAGTGCGACGGTTGTGAACGATTTCCGTTTCCAGTATGCCTACTCCGCCTACCTGTTAGGCCCTCCCGGAGCCATTTGGCAAGATGCAAACACGCTCGCTACTTCTCCTCAAGCGACAGCGAATCTTCAACTCGCCTATATCTTTCCAAGCTTCCGATATGGGGCGGGATACCAGGAGGATGGCGTCGAGAAACGTTGGGAAGGAAACGACGTCCTCAGTATCGTCAAGGGCAGTCACACGCTGCGATTCGGATTCGATGTGAATTACGTTCCTTTTATCGATGCCACAGCGAGCAACGTAAAAGGAACGTACACCTTCGGCACCGATGAGCCGTTTAATCCAACCAATCCGGCAACGCTTGCAGTCCTGAACAACCCAACTCTTTTCACCGCCGCCATTCCCGCGATCGCAACCAGCGTGGCCACCTGGGAACTTGGTTTCTTTGCAATGGATGAATGGAGAGTCCGTCCTGGCCTGACCGTAAATCTCGGACTCCGCTATGATCGCGAACTCGGGTCCTTCAATGAGGGTTTAAATCCCAGTTCATTTCCCAAACTCATTCCATTTATGGGTGATCCGAGCAAGCGCGGCGACGCTAACAATTTCGGCCCCCGTATAGGCATTGCCTGGGACCCATTTCATAGAGGCAGAGACGTCTTCAAAGCCGGCTATGGAATCTATTACAACAACATCCAGACACTGCTCAACTTTCCAGAGAACCGCGATCTTGCCTTGTGTAACATCACAATTCGAAATCCTCCTTATCCCAATCCATTCGGCGGTTTGAGCGCAACGAACTTCTGTTCGGCCGCGCCGCCTAACGTTACTGTGCTGGCGCCGGACTACGCTAATCCATACTCACAGCAAACCGACATCGGCTATTCACATCAGTTCTCAAACGATATGGCGGTCAAGATCGACGGCGTTTACCAACACACACTGCGCGATTTCCGCATCGTCGATCTGAATTATCCAAATGCGAATGGTATTCGACTGCTTCCGCAATGGGGTCAGATATTACAGCAGCAATCTACTTCGCAGGCCAAGTACAAGGCGATGTTTATCCAATTCGATAAGCGGTTCAGCCATCGCTTTCAAACCACGGTTTCCTATACCCTGGCGTCTGCAAGAGACAACAATCCGCAGGTTGCAATTACGAATTACTCCAATCCAGATCTGAGTTGGGGGCCGAGTAATATCGACCGGCGAAACTCCTTAGTCGCAGCCGGATCCGTAGACTTGCCGTGGAAGTTCACCCTTGGAGTAATTTGGACACTGCGTTCTTCTCTGCCGTTTAGCGCGTTGGAAAGCATCACGAATGCGGATGGGACGCTTCAATATGTGGCCGGGACGTCGAGGAATCAGGGTAACCGCAGTCTCAACCTGAGCGCGGTGAATGCATATCGTTCCACGCTCGGGTTGATGCCCGTGACCGCCGGCAGTCTCAACACAAATTCATATAACAGCCTCGACGTTCATATTTCGCGCTCGTTCTTCGTGAAAGAACAAAGGCGCATCGAAATCCTCGGGCAATGTTTCAACCTGCTCGGTCATGAAAATCTACTCGCAGGGAATTACATTACAAGTGCCGCGTCCGCCTCGTTTGGGACCATCACGGCTGCGGGTAATCTTCAACAGGCCGAACTAGCTGCGCGCTTCGTCTTTTGAGGAAGCGCAATCCGTATCAACCGCTTTGACCTAATCTATCTGTTTATGATGTTTCGCGCTCGAGTGTTCCCCGTCATTACTTTGACGCTAGCGTTTTTTCCCGTCCAGGCGGACCAAACGGCACCCGCGGCTAAGTCAAGTTCCGCGATGCGCCTTAGCGATGTGTTCTCTCCGGGGTGGATGCTCAAGGACACGAACGGTGATGGGGTCGTCGATTTTATCGAGGGAAAAATCGTTGTTCCCGCGCATCCAAGCGCGTATGAAAACGCGGCTGCGGCAAATCTTGCCGCCCGCTTGGGTTTTGGCACGACCGGGCTGACCCCTCCGCTGGTTGTGAGTGCCGCGGGAGATTCCGGCGAAGGCGCGCGAATCTGGGTGGGGAAAGATGCGGTCCCACAGAGTTTGGCCGCCCAGGTGAGTGGTTACCTGGTGCATTTCCAGGCGAACGAAGGCGGCGTTTTTGTACTAAACGGCAACTTGGTTGTGCTCGGTCACGACGACGCGGGCCTCGAAGCTGCGTCGGATGCTTTTGCCGCACGCTCTCCCTATTTGTGGAAGGTGCCCGGTGCGCAGCTTTCGATGCTCAGCGACGAGTTGGGCCGCGTATCCTCCAACGCAAATGCGCAACTTGCCGGATTGACATATTTGAAGGGCAAAGCCGGTATCAACCGCGCCTTTGTGCGCACCGACGTGCCGCTCCCCGCAGTTGCTCTACACACTATGCTCAATTCTCCGCGCTTTGCTGCGGTGCATGAACTCGTAGTATCCGGCCGAGGGGCAGAAGTGACGGTTGTGAATCCGAAACCTCTGCCAGCCATAACTGTTCCACCCGGTGGCGAACCGCCGGCGAACGGGACCGCCACACCTCCGGCAGGTCCGGCCAACTCCGCCGAGAGCGAAGGCGCTACACCTCAACCGCTCGATCTTGCTTTGTTGTATACGTCCAAAGGGCTGTTTAAAGGGTCCGCCAAGATGCCGATCCCGTCCTCATTGGACGGCGAGCTATACGTGCCGGCTGGGGAAGCGGGGATTGCGATGGCGAATTTAGCCGCAAGGATGGGCCTCGAAACGACTGGCCTGACACTTCCCTTGGCAAAGCCTGCGACGGGCGTCCTGCCGAAAGACGTGCATACGAAGGCGGTTGTGGTCGAAGATTCTTCACTAGGTAAGGAAGCTGCGCAAAAGCTGCAGACCGAAGATACTGCCGGCGCGCAGACGGAAACCGCTTCCTCCGAAGGAGAACTCCGCGTCGTCGATCATGCATTCGCCAAGCAATCCGCCTTGCTGGTGCGCGGCGACGAGCAGGGTTCGGTTGCCGCTCTCAAACTCCTGGCCGACCATTTCCCCGATCTCTGGGAGGTAGGCAAACAATACACCTCGTTAGAAGACTTGCGATACGACCTCCATCGCTTCTTCTCGTTGCGCTCGGGCGTGGGGCAAGCGGCCGTATCGATCTATCACCTGAATCGATGGACCGACGAAATCAACCGGTCGAGCAGCCCTGTTCGCGACGTCAAGGCGGAAGTGTATGTCGACCTCGCCGATCCGCAACTCGAAGCTTTTGTCCGGAAGCAACTCCAGACACAGCTTCACGGAGTGCAGGCCGACGTGACGGTCGCGAGTCTGCACGCGGGAACGCAATGCTGCGCGGAAAACCCCGAATTGCACTTTGAAGAGCCCGGGTATCCGTTCCACCAGGCCAAGCCCACTTTCCAGGAAGATCTGACGATTCCCTGGGAAGGCACACATCTGTTGAATCTGGTTCGCGACGCTCTACACGACGTCAAGCGCGACCAATCTGTCACGTTGGTTGCGCGCGTCAGCGAAGGACCCGAAGTACGCCAGAAGCTGAAGAATCAACTGACCGGAATGCTTACACAGCACGGCATTGCCGCAGAACACGCGAACGTTGTAGTCTTGTGCGCCTATAAGCAGGGCTATAGCTGGCTAATGGACGAACTAGCGCCGGAGCTTCAAGCGAAATCGGTTGCGCGCCTCAAAATTGAATTCGCCAAAGACGTCGATCCTACTGGCGTGCGTGTCATGTATTCGCCCGCCCGATGGGTGCAAGAACTCTATCCGGTCGACGAGATGCTGGCGAAGAGACTTAACATACCGCTCAAGAACATCGAATTCGCACAGTTCGATCCCACGCCCGGATCACCTACCTACCGGGTTCATGCTTACGATGCTGGCGGGGCGGAAGTTTCCAAATCCGATTTCAGCGTCACGACCGCGATGCGCCCCTACAACGGAGTGATGCCCCGGTATGAACAGGTGCAGGTGGATACGGGCTGGGTGCGCCTCTCGGCCGGAACAAACGTCATCCTCGATCAACGCATTCAGACCGATATTGAGCAATTCTGGGATCGCTATCAAGAGGAGACTTTGCCGAAAATCTTCCACTTCGTGATGGCGCAAGCTAAGGGAGATCTTCGCCCGGAGTATGCCCCGCCTTTCGATACGCTCCGCATCGACATTCACATGAGCGAGCCCGATTACAGCATTGGACTTGATAAGGAGAGAATCTCGTCGCTCGAGGCGCTTCAGGAAGATACGTTTTATTCCACGGAAAATTTTGTGGACATGATGGGGAATTTGGAGGCAGGCAGGCCCATGCTCTATGTCGGGCGCATTATCCCGGTTGTGCATGCATCGGAGGACGGACAGGACGGGCATGTTCACATCGAGTTCTACGGAAAACCTGCAGCGAATCCGGTTGTGCGTTTGAGTTGGACCGACGCGCAGGGCCAGCACCATGAAAAGGAGCGCGACCTTCCGGTGCTGAGCGGCTCCATGCAGCCTCGATTGATCGGCGCTCGCGTAAAGGCTGGGCAGGAGGCTGTCGAAGAACTGACCTGGCTCTTGCCTGCCGATTACCTCAATGACGACTACGAGCAGTGGATCAAGCTTGAGCCTCAGAATCAGGTAGAGCATTCCATCTTTTCGGTCGAACAGGCGAAAGGGCAAATTCATTGGCTCGAGCAGATGCACGGCAGCGGGCTATACCGCAACGAGATCGCCTATCCGCACCTGGCGCGAATGGGTTTTGACTTTGAGCTTCCCGTTCCACTCACTGCCAAGGCAGACAGTGCGCCATCGCGCTCTTTCATGGCGTGGAACGTCCTCGCGCCGGCGACGCCCCGGCCGATGATCGCGCAATATGCGCAGGGGCTCAATCGCAATCCCATCGTGCAGTGGGATGAGCCGATTAGTCCCGATGAGAACGCAGCCATTCTCGCCAAGCTGGCCGCCTATCCCGATGTGAACGTGTATTGGATGGGGCGCAGTTACCTCGGGCGTGACATTTGGGCAGCCGATTTCATGCTGCCGAGCCCGTCGCATCTCCGCTCCTGGGCGAAGGAGACGACGCTGAAGGCGTCCATCCTCTATTCGGGCCGCCAGCACGCCAACGAAGTTTCAAGCACGAGTCATATCGATAAACTCGGCGAGCAACTCGCGACCGACTCCGCGACTCAGGCTTTGCTCAAGCAAGTGAATGTTGTTCTGCATCCAATTGATAATCCCGACGGCGCGCAGTTGTCGATTGTGCTGGCAAAGGTCACGCCAGACAACCTGTTGCATCCGGGCTACCATGGGTCGCTCGCCGCCGATGTAGCTGCGGGCCAGTCCGAAACAGATCCCGTCTATCCGGAATCGAGGACCCGCCGGCTTCTGCTCCAATCCTGGTTGCCCGACGGCTTCTTAAATCCTCACGGATATCCATCGCACGAATGGGTACAGCCCTTTTCCGAGTACACGGGCTGGGTGCAAACCCGAGAAGGCGCGAATCCGGGCCGCGCCTGGTGGATCCCGCGCGGCTGGTTCACCAGCCTCACGTATATTCGGGATCCTGAACATCCTTACAGCGAGAAAGTCACGTACGAGCTCCGCGACAGAATCGTTGAAGCAGAGCGAGATGTTCCAGACTTGCTTCCGCTCGAAACCCGCATGAACGATCGGTACGGGCGGTTCGGACAACGCTGGCAACCCAAGGACATGACCCAGCCCATTGTTAATGGCATCCGCATTTACATGGCGCTCAAAGGTATGCCGGCTGAGCGGCCTGGTACCGAAGCTCAGCGAAGCGGAGCTGCAACGGGCGGCGTTTCGCCGGATATCACCTGGGACTCCGGGTATACTGAGGCGCCGGACGAAACCGCTCACGGCGCTTACATGAAACTTATGGCATCAGCCGGCCTCGCATTCGACCGCGTACACCTGACCTACTTAGCCACCGGAAAACTCCGCATCCGCCGAATACAAAGGGAGGTGGGAGACCGCGTGATGTGGCAAGTTGTTCGTGATCGTCCGAATCTACCCGCATCCGAAACGGAGCCGGGAAAACCATCGAAAATTGAATAGTTCTGGCGAACGTGAATACGCCAGGCAATAGAGCAGTCGAGTCTGCGGAGCCGCCATTTCGTTGGCGGAACACAACCGTTGCCCAGCGGCGAACAGTCATCGCCGCAGGGCTTGGATGGATGCTCGATGCTTTCGACGTAATGCTGTATTCCATCGTGCTCGCTACGTTAATGCGGGAGTTTGGAATGAGCAAAGCGACTGCCGGCCTGCTGAACGCGTTCACCCTCATCGGCTCCGCGATCGGCAGTTTCGTATTCGGTCTTCTCGCGGATCGAGTCGGACGCCGCCGCATGCTAAGTCAAAGCATCCTCACGTATTCGATCTTTACTTTTGCCTGCGGTTTCTCCACGACAATTACGATGCTGGCGGTCTTTCGTTTCTTGTTGGGGTTGGGGATGGGCGGTGAGTGGAATTCGGGAGCAACGCTGGTTGCCGAAACCTGGCCCACTGCGTGGCGCGGACGGGCACTTGGCATTGTGCAAAGCAGTTGGGCGATTGGGTACGCGCTCGCCGCTATCGTCGCCAATCTCGTCCTCTCGCGTGCGAACTGGCGCTGGGTTTTCTTTGTCGGCGTGTTTCCCGCTATCGTCACGCTGTGGATTCAGCGCGACGTTCCCGAACCGGCGTTGTGGTCCCAGCAAGCCCACGCCGCACGCCCTTCGAAAGCAGAGAAGTCCGAATTGTGGCGAGCAGCATTTCCCCGGCTGATGGCTCTGTTAGCCATGAACACCTTCGGCATGTTCGCGTGGTGGGGTTTGTTCACGTGGATTCCCGCGTATCTGGCGCTCCCGGCGGCGAAGGGCGGCCGCGATTTCACCGAACTCGGTTTTACATCATTTCTGGTCGTGCTGAATTTGTGCGGCATGCTCCCCGGCTACCTGCTATTCGGAGTGCTGGCAGACAAGTTCGGGCGGAAGCGGACGATTATTGTCTATCTCGTACTCGCGGCGTTGTCGGTCCCCGCTTTCGCAGTTGCGCGGCGTCCATCGCTCATTTTGTTAACGGCGTCGATCGCGGCTTTTTTCGGAACAGGGTTCTTTACGGGCTCGGGAATTTTAGGCAGTGAATTGTTTCCCACTCGCATTCGTGCCACCGCGCTCGGTCTCTCGTACAACGTCGCCCGAGGGCTCAGCGCTTTCGCACCATTCGCCATCGGCGTAATCGGGGACAGGCATGGGCTTTCTTGGGGTTTTTCGGCGTGCGCGGTAGCCTTTGCCCTGGCCGCTATCTGCGCCGTTTGGATTCCGGAGACTCGCGGCGTCGAACTCACTTGACCTGAGGTACGCTCCACTCTATGACTCGCCGAACACTTGTTGGTTCACTCGCTTTGGCCGCCACGCTCAAAGGTCAACAAAAACGTATCGAATGGACGCCGAAGCTCGGCATCCTTGGCCCATATACGCCCGCTAACGTCGAATTTGCGCAAGCCCAGGGCTTCACCAACATGATTCTGGGATCTTCGCCCCGTTCGACGCTGGACGCAAGCACGATCACCGACGCGCAGATTGCGGACGTTCAGGCGGTACTCGCAAGGAACCACATGCACGTGTCGGCTTTACAGGTTGGTGATGATCCTATTTCTCCAGATCTGGAACGCCGCGCTCGTTCGAACAGATATTTCGTCAGTGCAATCGAGCTCGCCGGAAAGCTGGGCATTCCCTACATCGGAACGCAATCGGGAAAAGATCCTTCCAAGCCGTTCCTCGAGCAGATCGACGAGATTGTGCGTGTTTACAACGAAAAATATTTCGCCGCTTGCGAGCGCAATCACGTGCGCATCTTGTGGGAGCCGTATCCCGAGGCGCCGAACCTCGCGACCAGCCCGGTGGGATTTGCGGCATTGTTCAAAGCGTTTGGAAATTCGCCGTATGTCGGCCTGCAATACGATCCGTCGCATCTCGTGCGTCAGTTCATGGATCCGATTCAGACAGCCCGCGATTTCGTTGACAACATATTCGATGTGCACTTGAAAGACACCGAAATCCTCTGGCCTGTTCTACGTGCGGGCGGCATCAATCCTGTGAACAATGCGCATTGGTGGCGGTATCGTATCCCTGGCATGGGTTCTATCAGTTGGCGCGAATTTTTCAGCGTGCTGCAGGATGCCGGCTATTCCGGCGCGATGAGCATCGAGCACGAGGATCCGTTTTATGGCGCGAATGACAATCCAGGACCAAATTTCAGCGAACCCTTCGAGGTCGGTTTCGTCATGGCTAAACGGTATCTTTCACAATACGTTCCGTAGCGCGTCGAAAACGCGAGTGATACAGATAAGAGAGAGATGGCCCAGGTAAAGTCGAGTCCGAAAACATACGATGTCGTAATAGTTGGTTCCGGGGCCGGCGGCGGCGTTGCGGCTCAAGTGCTCGCAAACGCTGGTGCGAAGATCTGCCTGCTTGAAGCGGGCGAGTGGTTCGACTGCACCAAACAATCTAAGATGTTCGAGTGGCCGTATAACGCCGCGCATCGCGGAGCGGGAACGCGCGAAAAACCGAACGGCCCTTTCGATGCGACGCTGGTCGGCGGCTGGCAAGTTCCGGGTGAGCCTTACACGAATGCGCCGGGTTCGGATTGGGCCTGGTGGCGGGCGCGCATGCTGGGCGGCCGGACGAACCACTATGGCCGCATCTCGCTACGAATGGGGCCCTATGATTTCAAGCCCTACAGTCGGGATGGCAAAGGATTCGATTGGCCGATCAGTTACGAGGATCTCGCGCCCTATTACGATAAAGCCGAGCAGTTGATCGGCGTGTTCGGCTCGGCGGAAGGGCTGGAGAACACTCCGGATGGAAAATTTCAACCTCCGCCCGCCCCGCGCGGCTACGAACGCCTGGTCAAGATAGCTTCCGACAAGCTGAAAATTCCGTGCGTCCCCTCGCGCCTTGCGATTCTGACGCGTCCGCTGAATGGCCGTCCTGCTTGCCACTATTGCGCGCAGTGTGGACGCTCATGCGGGGTGAACGCGAACTTCAACTCGCCCGGCGTGCATATTTTTCCGGCGATGAAGACGGGGAACCTGGAAGTTCGCACCAGCGCGATGGTGCGCGCAGTACTGGTCGGGCCCGACGGATTGGCCAGCGGTGTTTCTTACGTCGATAAGAAGACCCGCAAAGACACGGAAGTTCGGGCAAAGATCGTGGTTCTCGCCGCAAGCTGCTGTGAGACAGCCCGGATCATGCTGAATTCGAAGAGCGGCCGGTTTCCGAATGGGATCGCGAACTCGTCCGGGTTGGTGGGCCGCTATGTGATGGACACGGTGGGCTCCGCAGTGAGCGGCTTCCTGCCGATTATGCAGGATCTTCCGCCACAGAATGAAGACGGAGTGGGCGGGATGCATTTATACATGCCGTGGTGGCTATACAAGCAGCAGAATGTCGGCAAGCTGCCTTTTGCGCGTGGATATCACATCGAACTCGGCGGGGGCCGCGAACAGCCCCATTCGGGCGCGCTCGGCGGATACGCGGAACGCTGGCTCGGGGGCGGTTACGGCGTCGAGATGAAGCGAAACCTGCGGAGGCTGTATGGGTGCCAGATCTATTTCGCCGGCCGCGGGGAGATGATTCCAAATGAAGACAGCTATTGTGAAATCGATCCGGCTCTCGTCGATGAATGGGGCATCCCAGTTCTGCGCTTTCACTTTAAATGGAGCCAGGATGAAATCCTGCAAGCCAAGCACATGCAGGAAACCTTCAAAGAGCTTATCGAGATGATGGGCGGCGTGGTGACCGACAGTGCGGGCGCTGAGAAAAATTGGGGAATTGCGCGCGGCGGCGAGATTATCCATGAAGTGGGCGCGACCAGGATGGGCGACAATCCCAAGAGTTCCGTACTGAACAAATACTGCCAGGCCTGGGATGTGAAGAACCTTTTCATCACGGATGCGGCGCCGTTCGTCAGTAATGCGGATAAGAATCCGACGCTTACGATTTCGGCGCTCGGCTGGCGAACTTCCGAGTACATTGCCGATCAGGTGAAGAAGTTCAACGTGAAGGTGTAGCGATGGCAGAAAAGAACGCAAGCGATCCTGAATCGCAGCAAACTGGCGTAAGCCGTCGCGACCTCTTCAACATCATCGGCGCGGCGCCCGCGCTGGCAGTCGTGGCGGGCTCGGCTGCCGCGCAGATGAACGAGGTGCATAGCCACGCAAAGGCCGCGTACCAACGCCAGACTTTCGACGATCACGAGTGGCAAACGGTACGCGTTCTTTGCGACCTGATCATTCCAGCCGACGAGCGCAGCGGCAGTGCTACCGAAGCAGGTGTTCCGGAATTTCTTGACGACTGGATTGCGTTCCGAACGGAGCAGGATGTCAAGGATGTCGCAGGAGGTTTCCGGGCGGAGATTCTAGGCGGATTGATGTGGCTCGATCGCAGATCGAACCAGCTATTTCAAAGCGACTTCGCGGACGCGACAACGGATCAGCAAAAACAGATCCTCGACCGGATCGCATACCCGGGCAAAGCGGCGAAAGAAGATCTGGCGGGGGTGCAGTTCTTCAATCAATTTCGCAGTCTGACAGTGAGCGGATACTTTTCCAGCAAAATGGGCATCGCCGATTTGCCTTATCTCGGGAATACGGTGGTTGTGGAATGGAAGGGCTGCGATCCCAAGGTTTGGGCCATCCTCGAAGAACGCATGAAGAACGGCTACAAAGGCATTCTGGAAGCGAAGCCGTGGAGCGAGCTGAGCTGAGCTGAGCTCTATTTCGGCTTGACTGGCGAAGCAGTTCTGCGGTGCAGCGCGTTCTGAATCATCAGATACTCACCGAGATTGTCGGTGGTGACCAGGCCAACCAAGTTTCCATCCTGAAGCACAGGCATGACCCGGGACGGAGACGTGGCGAGGCGGTGAAGCACCGCTTCGAGCATTTCGTTTGGTTCGGCAGTATCGAACTCGCGCTGCATAACGGTCGTGACGAGTTGATCGGACCCATACTGCGAAAGTCCGGCGAGCAGATTGCTCCGGGTAAGAACGCCCATGACGCGATCGCCCCATATAACCGGAAAATCGTGCTGTGAACTGTCCAGTATCGCCTTCACCGCATCGCCCAGAGTTTGACTCGTTGTCAATGTGCCGAAGTGGGTTTGCATAGCGGCGCGGATCGGTATGCCGGAAAATGCATCTTTGATCTGCACCGACTGCGACTCATGAGCCGCGCCGATCCACACGAACAGCGCGATGAAGAGCAGGAACGGGTCGCGGAACAGCCCGATGAGGCCGAAGACAAGCGCCAGGCCTTGGCCAATGGACGCGGCAACTTGCGTTGCACGCACATGGTCCATGCGCGTGGCGAGCAGGGCCCGGAGAACGCGGCCGCCGTCCATGGGGAAGGCGGGGATGATGTTGAAAATGGCGAGTATCAGATTCGCCACGAGCATGCGTTCGAGGAACGGGCCGCCCGTAATGCTCAAGCCGGTGACCGGTTTGAAACCGCCGGTGAAAAACAGAGCCAAGTAGATTGCGGCAGCAATCGCGACATTCACCAGCGGGCCGGCTACCGCTACCCAGAATTCCTGCCAGGGTTTGTCGGGCATGCGCTCAAAGCGTGAAACTCCGCCGATGGGCAGAAGTGTGATGTCTTTGGTCGGAATGCCGTAGCGCCGCGCGGTCAGCGCATGTCCGAACTCATGCAACACCACACAGGCGAAGAGCGCGAGAATAAAGATCACGCCGCTAACGACGGCCTGCAAGCTCCGCGCCGCCAACCAATGGAGAACTACAACCCAGAGAATCAGCAGGAAGAACGTGGCATGGACGTAGACGTCAATGCCCGCGAATCTTCCTATTCTCCAGGACCAGCGCATCGTGCCTACTTAGTAATAACGTCCAGCTTGCCGGCCGAGGTTAAGATGTTCGCGAAGCGGCGGAACGCGTTACATTTTGCCTTTATTCTTTTCCAGATCGCGGGCGTTTTGAAGATGCTTCTCCAGGGTGGGAATCGCCTGATTCGCGTAGGCCTTGACGTCGGAATTCTGCCCGTCGTTTGCTTCCCGCTTATACGCGGCAATCGCCTGCTCATGGCCGGCGATCATCTCATGAATGAACCTACGATCGAATGCGGCGCCTTTCATCCTATCGAAAGGAGTGATCATTCTGTCGTGGGCGCCGTCGATGCCCTTAGGAACCGTTCCACCAGCCTTACTCGCGGTCATGCTGAGCTGTTGGTAATCGTTGGTGTGATCGGTAACAAGCATTTGGCCATAATCTTTGACGCCTTGGGTTTCGCCCTGATTTTGCGCCATCTGACCGAAATGCGCCTCGGTCATATCCGTTTGCGCCGCCATATCGATAAACTTCTGGTCGGAGCTGTCAAGCGCACCCTGCGAAAACGCCGGTGCACAGCACAGAGCAAAGCAGCAGAAGCTTCCGAAAATCTTTATTCGACTCATCCTACCCTCCAGAACGTAGACGGTAATGAAGCCATGTGTGATACGTCCGGCGGCGCAATGAACCCGCGAGTTATTCAGCGGATCTTCAGGCGCGGTTAAAGCCGGCCCGTCGTGGAACAGCCTGGATGCCCACAACCGCACTGGATCTCAGTTGTTTTACCAGCTCCCTCGCAGTAGGTGCTGCAGTAATCCCTTCCTTCTTTCGCCTGACATTTACAGGGCGTATGAGCGCACTTCTTGTTTTCGGCCATGGAAATCCTCTCGTCGGTTGGACTCCGTTCAACGGCGTAAACGATCAGGATTCTTTGTCCGATGGGCGCTTTAGCGGCTGGCCGCAATGCGGGTAGAGGCGGGCCCGGAACCTGAACGGTGATTGGCCTGGGTTTGAATCGCTCCCGCCAGGATGATGCCCAATCCTGCCAAGCAAGTGATCAGCGTTCGTTTCATCGGTCTGCCTCCATTTACGAACGCGGGGAAAACCGGGCGAACGGCTCAAAAGAATTCGAAATTTATTGGAATGGTCGAAGAATGGCGTTATGCGGAACGGCGGTTCGGCAGGGTAAACCAGAAAGTAGCGCCGTGACCGGGTTCGCCTTGCGCCCAGATGCGGCCGCCGTGGTGCTCGGCAATTCGCCGGGCAATGGGAAGCCCTAAACCGGTACCCGGAATTTCGCCGCCATGCAATCGCTTAAAGGCTCCGAATATGCGATCTGCATCCTCGTGGGCGAAGCCGCTGCCGTTATCGCTGACACGGAATTGCCAGCCGGCGGGTTGTTCTTCCACATCCAGATGAATGTGAAGGGGTATCTCTTTGCGGCGGTACTTGATGCTGTTGCTGAACAGATTTTGCAAAAGTTGCACGAGTTGAGTTCCGTTTCCGTGGACCTCGGGTAAAGGATCGTGCGTGATGGTTGCCGAGCTTTCTGTTATGGCGGATTTCAGCGACTCGAGTACTTGCTTGAATACGGTTTCAAGAGAGACAGCCTCAAAGAGATCGCCGCCGGTGTGCGGCTGTTGTGAAAGACGTCCATATTCGAGCAAACCCTGAAGGAGCGCTTGCATGCGGGTATTGGCGGCCGAGATAGTGCGCAGGAGATCTGCCGAGCCGGGCGGAAGCTCACGTCCGTGACGCCGCATGAGCAGCTCGGTGTAGGTGCTCACGGTGCGAAGCGGTTCCTGCAGATCGTGTCCGGCAGTATTTACGAACTGTTCCAGTTCCGTGTTGGATCTTTGCGTGCGGTTGTTCAAACCACGAAGCGAGTCCAAAGTGCGGCGTTCCAAGGTGACGTCCCGGCCTACGCAGAACAGCAGACCGTAACCGACCGAGGCCACTATATGCCACCCGATCCAGCGATACCCCCCCTGCTTGCAGACGGCGCGGTGTTCGAAGTTAACGAACTTCTGTCCCGCCCTAAGAGTGGTCTCGACAGCTTTACAGCGCTCGCGATCGTCGGGATGCACGACATCGAAGAGCCACGCTCCGAGTAAGTCCTGCTCGGCCCATCCAAGCATGGTGGCGAAAGCGGGATTGACGCGCACCCAAGTGAGAGTCTGAGAGGATACGACGGCTAAGAGGTCGGGCGAAAGTGCGAAAAAGTGATCGAGGTGCTTGGTACTAGGGGCCCGATCGCCGTCGTGCGAAATTCCGGAAGCGGCCGCGTTCTCGGCTTGAAGCTGAGGACTGCGGGCGGTGGCGTAAGCCGAAGCGTTCTGCTCCATACGTGGCATGCACGACATTCCTTGTATGACACCTTATCGACAGAATTACGCGAGGAATAAGAAAATCTTCCCGGTAAGGGGCACATTGGGGTAGCCCGTTGCCCGATCCCTTGTGTAGAAGTTCTTCCCGGTGCGTTACATCGCGCACGCAGTGGGCATCTAACGGACGCTGTTGAGAAATTATCGGAGGACAAGGTCAAGTGAGTCATTTACAGCGAGTTTCGGCGATTTTGGGCACATTGCTGGTGGGCGTTGCAACGTACCTGATTGTTTCGGAGCGCAGAGGAATCAGTGGTCGTGCGCGGCGTGCGGGAGAGTTGCCCGTAGAGGAACTCGCGCAAGAACTGAAGCAAGCCTGGTCCGGGTACCACCAGCCGTAGCGCAAAACCCTCGACGCATTAGGTCGTCTTTCAAACGGGCATCTCGACGGGCATTCTGGTTCAGCTGTGCGGTTTCGAGTAGACTTGTCCGGGGGTGAGTATGCATAAAGTTTCGTTGTTTCTCCTGATAATCGGCGTTGCCGTATTGCCGTTGCGCGCGCAAGACGATGCCAAGACGGAGATCGTTAAGCACCTTCGGACGTCCCGCGATTTCACCGTTAAAGTGGCGGAGGCGATGCCCGCGGGCAGCTACGATTTCAAGTTGACGCCGCCACAGATGAGCTTCGCGGAGCAGATGGTGCACCTGGCGCAGGGCATGACATATTTTCTGAGCCCGTTCGCAGGCGAGAAGCCGAACCCGGCAAAGCCGGCATCAATGAGCAAGGACGATGTAGTCGCGTTTGTAAAGAGCTCCTTCGATAAGGCCATTGAGACAGTTTCGAGCCTCACGCCGGAGCAATTGTCGAAGACCTATAAGACCGGCTCAGGGACGAAGACGGGTTTGGATCTGCTGCTCGGAATGCTCGACCATAACACGCATCACCGCGCCTCGGCGGAGATGTATCTGCGCGCCAAAGGGATCACTCCGCCGGAATATCAGTTCTGAAAGCGGCCGGGTTTTGTTAAGGCGCGACGAGCGGGGCCGATTGTTCGCCCAGCAAATGGCTGTGCAGCCGGCCGTATCCGAAATAGACGATGAGCCCGATGGCCATCCAGGTCAGGAAAGCAGTCCAGGTCAGTCCTCCGAGCGAAAACATCAACAGCAGATTGACCAATACGCCGAGAGCGGGGAAAAGAGGCACCCACGGGGTCTTGAATGGGCGCGGCAGATCGGGGTTGGTTCGCCGCAGGATAATCACACCGAGGCAGACCAGCACGAAGGCGAATAAAGTGCCGATGCTGGTGAGATTTCCGAGCTGGGTGAGAGGTATGAACGCGGCGCCGATGGAAACGAAGACCATCAAGAGCAGGTTGGAGTGCCACGGCGTGCGGAAACGCGGATGCACGTCAGAGAACAACTTGGGCAGCAGGCCATCGCGCGACATGGAATAGAACACGCGCGATTGCCCGAGCAGCATGACGAGGATGACGCTGGTGAGGCCGAGCAACGAACCGACTTTCATCAACTCGCCAACCCATGGTAAGCCTCGCATGTGATTGACCGCGACAGCAAGCGGCGCGGTGACGTTCAGGTCTTTGTAGTTCACGACACCGGTGAGCACCAATGAATAGAGGATGTAGAGGACGGTGCAGATTGCAAGCGAGCCGATGATGCCGATGGGCATATCGCGTTTCGGGTTCCGAGCTTCCTGGGCGGCTGTCGAGACAGCATCGAATCCGATATAGGCGAAAAAGATCTGGCCCGCTCCCGCCAGCACGCCGGTCCAACCGAAGGCGCCGAAGTGGCCGGTGTTGGGCGGGAGGAATGGGTGATAGTTGGCCCGGTTGATATAGAAATAGCCGACGAGGATGAAAAGAATCACGACGGCAACCTTAATAACGACGATGAAAGAGTTGAATTGCGCCGATTCCTGAACGCCGATGATCAGGATGGTAGAAATGGCGACCACGATGACGACTGCGATCAAGTTGATCTTGCCCGGTACCAGATCGAACGGGGAACCTAGCACTGCCTGCGGAATATTCACGCCGAAATCCTTGAGGATGGAGGCAATGGTTCCCGACCAGGTGACCGCCACGGTTGCAGCGCCGACTGCATATTCGAGGACCAGCGCCCAGCCAATAATCCAGGCGATCAGTTCGCCCATGGTGGCGTAAGCGTATGTGTACGCGCTGCCGGCGATGGGAATCATGGTCGAGAATTCGCTATAACAGAAGCCCGCGAAGGCGCACCCAAACGCCGCAAGCATGAAGGAATAGACCATGGCTGGACCGGCGTGAGTGGCCGCCGCGACGCCAGTGAGGGTAAAAATGCCGGCACCGATAATGGCTCCAATGCCTAGGGCAACGAGCGAGGTAGCGGAGAGGCTGCGCTTGAGTCCACCGCTCTCCGATTCCGCCAGCAGGCGTGCGATCGGTTTTTTCGTGAAGAGATTCATTTAAGAGACCTTGTGGTTTCGTTGTGCAAAGTGAAACTTGCACGATATCATGCGGCGCGAGGTCGTGTCAGGCCGCAGTTTGCGAAACAAACCCAGCGGGCGGGTCCTCTGGTACTGTGTTTGCCGGAGCAATGCGGGCCTGCGGCGTGGAGGCGGGCTCGGTTTGCGAAACGAAGCCGGCTTGCGCGCGGGCAGCGGTGTTTTGCGGAACGACAGCAACCGTTCGGGCTGGGCGTGCCCAGCCCCTACGAAGATGGATCAGGGTGTTGAGCGCTTTGTGAAATCTGCGGTCGTGGGTGGTTTGATAGCGCAGAAATAAGGATAAGCGGTTGTCGTCCACTCCGGATTCGGTGAAGCATTGGTTTTGAAAGTGAATGGCGCGCTGGGCGAGCCAGTAGGCCTGGGCGATTTCGTTGACGAGCAGTTCTTCGGTTGGGTTGGCGGGCCGATGCCCTTCGAGGAGGTCGTTCAGAAGCGCTTCGAAAGCGGCGCGGTCCTCGCCGGGGATGATCAGCTCGCCCGAGGCGAGTCCGTGCTTGAGGGAATTACGAGACGAAGCCAATTTGCCCTCGACGCTACGCGGGCCGGTGGAGTGTTGGGCGTTGGCGCGATTGATTTCACGGCGGCGTTCGGCGTTGGGGTCCTGCGAAGGCGCGTTTTGCGAAACGAAGCGAGAGCGGGGGCGAAGAGATGGCGCATTTTGCGATTCGAATTCCTCAGCTTGGGTCCTCGGCGCGTCGATGTGCTGAAGCGGGCGTGCTTCGCGAGCCAGGATCGCGGCACGATTCAAAGGCGGTGCGATTGAGCCGTTTTGCGAATCGAACCCAATTTGCGCGCCGAGGGCTTGCGCGGCTTTGCGGGCGAGCTTGGCAGCTTTTCTTTCGGCCTCCCGACGTTGTGTGCGGGCCTGGCGAGATGTCATCTGGGTGCTCCTGAAATGGGGAATAGGCAAGAAACGGCTGAAATTAGCATGCGAAACGAACCGACTATGCCTTTAGGAGCCGAAAATCGGGCGCAAGCGGGTGAAAGGAATCAGCGGAGTTTATTTTCGCGGGTTGCGAACGGCGGAGAAGGGTCTGCGACTCCGGTTTGCGCGTGGCCATTTCTGCTATGCTCGTGACCTGATTCGGGGTGGGGATGACGGCAGGTTCATTTCTTTTGCTATTTCTCCCGCTGCTGCTAGTGCCACTTGGTTTGAAACCGCGCAATTGGCATTACGCGATTCTCTTCAATGTGGCAGTATGGAGCGCAGTCGCACTGCAGTGGAAACGCCACCCGCTAGTTTGGTGGGAGCTGCTGATTGTCGCTGTTATTTCCGTTCTCGGTTTTGGAAGTGTCTACGACGATCTGACCCTCGCAGAATTCAGGAACGGAAAACGCCCGAGCCAAGGCCGAGCCTACTGGTTTGAAAGAGGAAGCTTGCTCTGGAAACTTTTCACAAAGCCAACTTGGCGGGAACGCTAGTTCCCATTGCAGGCGAGGAGGCCATACAATTCCGGCCAGCCGCTTTCGGCGTCGGACGAACGGTCTGACTGGCGTCAGAATCGAAGAACGAGGAACCAGCGCACGGCTCATCGGTCACTTCCGCTTTATAGCTTTCCTTTGGGGCCGCAGCAACATGCCGCGCCAGTGCTTTGCGATAGTGCGTTGGAATGCGACGATGCCCGCAATGCGGGCAATAGAACGTCCAGTCCCGGAAGAATCGCGTCCCTTTGCCCGCGTCTGACCCTTGTTACCACGGCGAGGCTTATCAAGACCGGGTTGTTTGGCCAATGTCGTTTACCTCGTGTCGTTTTAGATCGGTCGCTGCCCTCATCGGGAAGCATGGCTATTTTCATCCCTGAACGCGATCGAATGTAGACATACTGATCGCCGGGGTCGCTTTAGAATTGACGGAGAGTTTTTCAACGCGCTGTGATTGGAAGAAAACGTTCATCTTGCCCAAACGTGAAATTCATGACATGCCGCCCTATATGCTCTAGCTTGGAAAGCAGATCGCACTGACTTCATACCTGTCGGTGAGGGTAAGCATCAATCTTCGCGACGAGTTGGCCTCACTCCGACGACCGGCGATAAATTCCCAAATGCCGGCGCTGTCCTGCGCTGCCCCTGGATGAAGTGCAAAGCCTGGCGCTTCGCTCATCGAGGCGAGCGTTGCTTAAGCCTTTCTTCTTCGCGTTCGCGGAGTTGCTCAAAGAACGCCTCTCCGTCGATGGGCTTGACTCGGCCACTTTTGAGATCGTCATAGCGGCTGTCTAGTGTTTCCCGCACCCTTGTAAGTTCGTCGAAGTACCCGGCCAGTTCGCCTGCAGGGCGGCCGGTTTCCGTCACCCACTGGTTTAGCTCTGCTTGCAGCTCGGGGTTCTTGATATGCACTTTCATGCGCCAAGGCTAGTAGGGATGCATGAGGGCCCTGTCAAGCAGGTGGATGTCGCGCTCGCCAACTGCTACTGAACATCCTCTTTCGGCAAGGCGCTCGACAGAAATTCGCCGACATCATGGTGCAGTTTCGTGTGAGAAGTGCTGTCGATGTAGAGCATGTGTCCGGCCTGGAAGTAAGCCCAGGAAATGCGCTTGTGCATGTCGGGATTGAGACCCATGTGCTTGAAGGTGTATTCGACGGCGTAAACGGGCGTGGCTAGGTCATAGTAGCCAGCCGCTACCAGCACCTTCATATAAGGATTCTTGGTCAGGGCGTTTCTCAGAGCGCTGGTGGTGTCGCCGAAGCCGTTCTGAACGCCGTAATCCCAGGGCTGAATGCCTCCGCAGGGTAGTAATACATGTCGGTTTTGTAGTTCAGTTCGCTGCGTACGTAATTGGTGAAGGCGGCGGTGAAGGGCGGGGTGATCTCGGTGCTGGAAGGATCGAACTCGCTGGTCTCCCCGGTATTGAGCGCGGAAGGTCCGGTGAGGCGGCCATCGTAGCGGCCGATGGTCTGGTTCTCGTCGCGAAGAAGCTGCCGGGTGAAGTGCGAGACGTCGAAACGAAGATTGCTGCGCTCAATGTAATTGGCGTCGAGTCCGGTATAGCGCACGAGCTTGTCGACGACGGCTTTGCGCTCCGCGGCGGGGAGCTCGTCGCCTTGGTTCAAAGCCGAGGCATATTCGCCGGTGGCGAAATTCTCGACTTCTTTGACGAGCGATTTGATGTCCTTCGCCTGCAGATCGGAGGCGATTTTCTTGTGGTACCAAGCGTCGGCCGCGTAGGTGGGCAGTTCGAGCTCGAACACGAGATCGTCGCTGCGGCTCCAGATGGTTTCGAGATTCAGAGTGGTACCGATGAGCACGATGCCGTTGAACGCGAGGCCACGATCGATGAGGTAACCGGCGAGTCCGGCGGCGCGGAAGGTGCCGTAACTTTCGCCGGCGATGAAGAGCGGGGAAAGTTCGCGATTGTTGCGGGTGACGTAGAGACGCATGAATTCGCCGACGGATTGGATGTCGCCCGCGACGCCGTTCATGCGGCGTGCAATCTCGATGTTCTTGGCGCGGCTATAACCGGTGCCGACGGGATCGATGAAAACGAGGTCCGTCATATCGAGCCAAGTGTCCTGGTTGTCCTTCAACTGGTAGGGAGGAGGAGGCATGGCGCCGTTGGGCATCAGTTTCGGACTGCGCGGGCCCATCGCGCCCATATGCACCCACATGGAGGCCGAACCGGGACCGCCGTTGAAGCAGAAGGTCAGCGGGCGACGGGCGTGATCGGGAGCACCGTCGAGCGTGTAAGCCACGTAGAATATGTGCGCTTCGGTTTCACCTGAGGGGTTCTCTAAAGGCATTTGCGCCACAGTGGCGGTGTAGTTGATGGTCTTGCCGCGGACGCTGATGGAGTGGTGAGTGATTACGGGGGTTTCATCCACTTCGCCGCCTACGGCAGGTCCGGGGCCCGGCACGTTGCCTCGGGCATTGCGCGCGGCGGCCACGGGAACTGCCGGCGCCGGGGTAATCTGCGGAGTAGCTTGCCTGGCGGCCGGGGCGGGAGGCGCGGGCGGCGTGGTCTGCTGGGCAAAGAGGAGGAGCAAAAGCGGCAAATGGAACATCGGGTCAATGATAAGTCATCGCGGTTGAGTCGGCAGGCATGCTGCGGAGTTTAGGAATCATTCCGCTTTACCTGTGGTGCCTGGTGGTGTTTCTGCTTCCGGGGTTCGCGGTGACGATATGGCTCGCATCCAGACGGGCGCTGCGCGGTACGCATGCAGTCATTTTGCTGTTCGTGTGCGGGGGCGCGGCGGGGTACCTGGCATTTTGGATTTACTTCGCGAATAAGCTGGCGGGAAAGAGTTTTTCGTATGCGGTAACTGGAGGCTCGCTGTGGTTCGTAGTTAACGCGTTCCTCAATAGCAGCGGTCCCAAGCGGTTGATGCGCGAGCTTCGAGTGCCGCTGCTGTATCTCGCGGTTATCGGCGCCTGCTACCTCTCGCTGCTTTTTGTGGTGGCGAATCCTTTCGGCATTGGCCAGGATCTGGTGAATTGGCGCTTCTTTACAACCATCAGACCGGGGGACAACGTGATCCCGTGGATATTTGGAGCGAAGATTTACGGACGGCAGTCTCTGATCCCGTTTTGCTGCGGGGGATGGTTGAGCAGCGATCGGCCCCCTCTACAGGCGGGCATTTACCTCTTTTTTTGGCCGCTCAAATTGTTTGACAGAGCGGGGTTAAATCACCAGCTGCTGGGTTCGGGCCTGCAGTGCTCCTGGTGCTGCGGCGTTTGGGCGCTTGTGAAAACACTGGGTGCATCGGAACGGCGCGTCAGGCAGCTGCTGGGGTTACTGATGCCGTCGGCGTTCCTGTTTTACAACACCGTGTATACATGGCCGAAATTGCTGGCGGCGACGTTCATTCTGTTTGCCGTCGCCATTTTCATTACAGCGCTCGTGGAGGGTCGGCCACTCGCGACAGCAGAGGTCGTCTTAGCTGCCGGCTGTGTCGGGCTGGCGCTTATGGCTCATCCGGGAAGTGTGTTCAGCTTGCCTATCTTTGGAGTCGCTGTTCTGGCGAAACGAGATTTGCCGTGGAGAGGCTTGGCGTGGGGCGCACTTATTCTGTTGTGCTTCGCGGCGCCGTGGGCGTTCTATCAGAAATACGTCGATCCGCCTGGGAACCGGCTGTTGAAAATCCATCTAGCGGGCGTTTTTCCCGTCGATTCGCGGGGCACCTGGCAGAGCATCAAGGACAGCTATGAGAGCCTGACCTGGAAGCGGGTGGTGCTTTACAAGTGGAAGAACATTACTGATCTGGTGGGCCCGGAGCCGGTGGGCGGTCTTGGGCTCGAGGCGTGGCGGCCGGGGCGTGCTCCTCGAGTGGATACAACCGTCTTGGAGACTGCCCGTGCAGCGCAGCGCGACTATATCTGGAGTGCGATCGGAATTTTGAATGCCGGTTGGCTGGCGGCGCTGTTTCTTTTGTTCAGAAGGCGTGGTCCGGCAATTTCCCATGCGGGTTGGTTGCTGCTCGCGGGAGTCATAAATCTGATTTTTTGGTGCCTGGTGATGTTCGGGCCGGCGCAAACGGTCACCGCCCACAGTTCCTATGCGGACATCCTGCTGATCATGATCGGACTAGCGGGTTTCCTCTTAGCACTTCCGCGGTGGATACCGCTGTCGGTGATGGTTTTGGAAATTCTGAATATCGTGCTGGTGTGGCTGCCGTTCCGGCCTGCGAGCCCGATCTTTCGCACGGCCATTCAATGGCCGCTGGTAGCGGCAGCGATTGTGTTGGCGCTGGGGCTTCTTGTCTATACGCTTCGTGCGTTCCGGGATGAAGGAAATCCAGAGCGCGGATGACGGCGGCTATTTCTTAAGGATCGCGATTTGTCCGGCGTGATAGGCGATGTGCTGAACGACGCCGTGGAGGAGGATGTAGAAGGTCTGCGGCTCGGAGGCGGGAGCGGTGTGGTTGAGGCGCTCGGGTGGGAAGGCGAGGATGGCTTGCTCCAGCTGGTCGAGTTCGCGGTTTAGAGTCTCGAGTGCGTCGGTCCAGGCGCCGGCGATCGTCGGCGTTTGCGCCGGCCAGTTCTCCTCCGCGCTGTGATCGCGGGTTTTCGTTGCCGACAGGCGCTCACGCGCGATGCGCATCCAGGCGGCGATATGCAAGATCAGTTCCCAGATTGTATGCGCCGTGGCGATGGGGCGGTGCTGCGCGCGTGGTTGGTCGATGCCGGACAGGAGTTCTTTGAGCGAAGGGCCGAGCCAGGAGGGACCGTCGCAGACGCGGCGAAGCTGATCGGCGATGCGGGAGATCTCGTCGGACGGGTCTTCGCGGGAGCTGGACATAATTGCAGATTAGCTTGCGATCATAATGAGGGCTCGTGCCCTGTGGAGGTGTTTGTTGCGCAGTGTGATGTTGCTAGCGGCTGTGTTCGGGTGTTCACTGGCCGGTGCGGCGGATTCCGTGTACGCGCCTTTGTGGCTGTATCAGGGGACGTGGCATCTGACTTCCAAAACTGCCGCTGCCGGGGGCAAGCCGGAGGAGCTGAAGAACCAGTGTGCGCTGGTCGGTCGATTTTTCGCGTGCCAGCAGACCGTGAACGGGGTGCCGGGTTCGCTGCTGATCTTTGTCCCGGTTCCGAACAAACCGGGACATTACTACACGCAGACGGTGGTGCAGGAAGGGCGCGCGACGGGGCGCGGAGACCTGGAGATTTCGGGAGATCGCTGGGTGTATTCGAGCAGATGGGATCAAGGCGGCGGGAAAGCGATTTACTATCGCACGACGAATGACTTTGTCGCGAAGAACCGCATTCACTACGAGCAATCGGAATCGCCGGAAGGGAAAGATTGGAAGGTCACTAATTCGGGCGACGAAGTACGGGTTTCGAGTTCAGGCCGGTAGAGAAAGTCGATGAAACAGCTTCTTCCGTTAGTTTTTTTCCTGCAGTTCGCCGGGCCGGTGTTTTCGCAACAAGCTGCGGCGCCGGGTGCTGGTGCGGCTCCCGCGCGGAGTAGCGCCTCCCAGATTTACGCGCAGAGCGGTCTGGACCAGGTTCTGAAGCGAGTGGACGATGTGCTGTGGTTCACGCGGCTCGCGGATATTGCGGACGTGGATAAGGTCGAGTACACGAGCGCGCCGCCGGCGCATGTGACGAATCCGAAAGCGCCGGGGGCGACCAATCCTCTGATCATCCACGCGTACACGTTCATTCCGAAGAACGTGGACCGGTCTCAGAAGCAGCCGCTCATCACGTTTGCGCATCAGGGCGTTCATGCGAACTTCGACACGAGTGATTTGCATGTGATTCGCGAACTGCTGGAGCAAGGTTACAGCGTTATCGCGAGCGATTACCGCGGGAGCACCGGATATGGGCTCGGATTCTACGAGCAGATCGATTACGGCGGCCGGGAAGTGGACGATGTTTTCAACGGGACCGAGTGGATGCTCGGCCGCTACAGTTTCTTGGATGCGACGCGCGTGGGCATGGTGGGCTGGAGCCATGGCGGATCGATCACGCTGATGAACATCATGGAACATGCGCATACGTACGCAGTGGCGTATGCGGGCGTGCCGGTGAGTGACTTGGTGGCGCGCATGGGCTATGAGCCGGAGGGATACCAGGAGCTTTATTCAGCGCCGTACCACATCGGCAAAACGGTTCGCGAGGACATCGAGGAGTACCGCAGGCGCTCGCCGGTGAACCATGTGAAGGATTTGGAGACGCCCTTGCTGATTCATGCCAACACGAACGATGAAGACGTGAATTACCTGGAGGTGGAGCATTTGATCCAGGCGCTGAAGGCGGAGGGAAAGAAGTTCGAATACAAGGTGTATGAGAATGCGCCGGGCGGCCATTATTTCAACCGCACCGATACGAAGCTGGCGAGGGAATCGCGCCTCGAAGTGTATCGCTTTCTGGCGAGTTATCTGCACCCGACGAGACCGCCGAAGTAGTTTCAAAAAAGCGGCGCACCCGTAACCAAGCGAGATGGCCGGGCACCATTGTTCTAGACTTCTAGACTTGGGTCTTTCAAGACAATGCAAATAGCAAATCGGGTTTCACGCGGGCTGCTCGCGGCGGTTTTCCTTGGTCTGTGCGCGGGCGCGGCGGCTGCGCAGGCGACGAACATCACGACGCCGAAGGAGCAGTTCGGCTTCAATTTAGGCGCCGACTACCAACTGACCAACTACACGCAGCTCAGCGAGTACTGGCACAAACTTGCTTCGGAATCCGACCGCATGAAGGTGGAGGAGATGGGCAAGACGGCGGAGGGGCGGGTGCAGTACATGGCCATTGTCACGTCGCCTGAAAACCTGAAGATGCTCGACCACTACAAGGAGATTTCACGCAAGCTGGCGCTGGCGGAAGGACTCTCGGACGATGAAGCGCACGCGCTGGCCCGCGAAGGCAAGGCGGTGGTGTGGATCGACGGGGGATTGCACGCGAGCGAAGTGGAGTGCGCGCAGGCGTTGACGGAGATGGTCTATCAGATGGTCAGCCGCACGGATCCCGAGACGATGCGGCTTCTGAATGACGTAATCATCCTCTTCGTTCAGGACAACCCGGATGGGCAGGAGCTGGTGGCGAACTGGTACATGCGTAATCCCGATGCGACCAAGCGCACGGATGCCGGGCTGCCGAGGCTGTGGCACAAGTACATCGGCCACGACAACAATCGCGACTTCTTCATGTCGAACATGCCGGAATCGACGAATATCAATCGCGTTTTGTACCTGGAGTGGTTTCCACAGATCATGTACAACCACCACCAGACCGGGCCTCCGGGGGCGGTGATTTTTATGCCGCCGTTCCGCGATCCGTTCAACTACCATTTCGATCCGCTGATCATGATGGAGCTGGATCAGGTGGGCTCGGCGATGCACAGCCGCATGGAAGCGGAAGATAAGCCGGGTGCGGGCATGCGGAGTGCCGCGACTTATTCGACCTGGTACAACGGCGGCCTGCGAACCACGACGTACTTCCACAACATTATTGGATTGTTGACGGAGATTATCGGAAGCCCGACGCCGATCGATATTCCGCTGGTGCCCGCGACGCAGCTGGCGAGGGGCGATCTGCCGTTCCCGATCGCGCCGCAGAAGTGGCATTTGCGGCAATCGATCGAGTATTCGTTGACGGCGAATCGGGCGGTGCTCGATTTTGCGTCGCGCTATCGCGAGACACTGCTTTACAACATTTATCGGATGGGCAAGAACTCGATCGAGCGGGGCAGCCGGGATTCGTGGACCATCACGCCGCATCGCATTGAAGCGCTGGAGGCGAAAGCAGCGGAAGAGAAGAGCGCACGGGATGCCGGGGTGCCTCCGGCGGCGGCCGGTTTTGGAGGGACACGAACGGTTCCGGCGAAGCTGTACGGCACGGTGCTGCACGATCCTGCGATGCGCGATCCGCGCGGGTACATCATTTCGGCCGATCAGCCGGATTTACCGACGACCATCAAATTTCTGGACGCGCTGCTGAAGAATGGCGTTGTGGTGGAGCGCTCGACGGCAAGCTTCGAGGTGGCGGGGACCCGCTATCCGGCAGGATCATACGTGGTGAAATGCGCGCAGGCGTTCCGGCCGCACATTCTGGACATGTTCGAGCCGCAGGATCACCCGAACGACTTCCGCTATCCAGGCGGCCCTCCGGTTCCGCCGTACGATGCGACTGGATACACGCTGGCGTTTCAGATGGGGGTGAAATTCGATCGTATTATGGAGGCCTTTGACGGACCGTTTGAGCGAGTGAACGGGCTGCTCGATCCGCCGCCGGGGTCGATGACGGGCGCGGCGCATCCGGCTGGATACATCCTCAGTCATCGCGTAAACAATTCGTTCATTCTGGTGAATCGGTTACTGAAGGACAAGTGCGATGTGTATTGGTTGAAAAATGGCGGCAGCGAGGTGGACGGCAAAGATGTGGGAACGGGCGCGATATGGGTTCCTGCGTCGGGGTCGGCGCGCTCAGTGCTGGAGCGTGGAGCAAAAGAGCTGGGCGTCAATGTGTACGCCACGGCGCGTCGACCGGCGGGAAGCGCGCTGAAGCTGAAGCCGGTGCGTATCGCTTTGTACGATCAGTACGGCGGGCTGATGCCATCGGGATGGACGCGCTGGATTTTCGAGCAATTCGAGTTTCCATTCAAGGTTATTTATCCGCAGGAACTCGATGCGGGAGACCTGGCGAAGAAGTACGACATTCTGGTCTTCACGGATGGGGCGATTCGTGCACCCGGGACGGGCGGTCGAGGAGGCGGCGGATTCTTTCAGCGACAGCCCAAGCCGGAAGATATTCCAGCGGAATATCGCGGGTGGCTTGGAACTGTGACGGCCGAGAAGACGATTCCGCAGATTCGGCAGTTCGTCGAAGGCGGCGGGGCGGTGATCACTATCGGTTCGTCGACGGCGCTGGCGACCTATCTGAATCTTCCCGTGACGAGCGCGCTTATCGAGCATGTGGCGGAAGGGAAAGAGCGACCGCTTCCACCGGAGAAGTTTTATATTCCGGGATCGCTTTTGACGGTCAGCGTCGACAACCAGAATCCGCTTGCTTACGGGATGCCCGATAAAGTGGATGTGTTTTTCGACAACAGCCCGGCGTTCCGGATGACGCCGGACGCGGCTCTGAAGGGCACGTCGGCGGTGGCTTGGTATGCGAATGGCACGCCGCTGCATAGCGGGTGGGCGTGGGGACAGCAATATCTGGACGGTACTGTTGCGATTGCGGAGGCGAAGCTCGGGGCGGGGAAGGTGTTCTTGATGGGACCGAAGGTGGCGTTTAGAGGGCAACCGCAAGCCACGTTCAAATTCATTTTCAATGGAATTTATTACGGAGCGGCCAAAGAAGAGGGAAGACCCTGATGAAGTCTTCCTCGGCGGTTGAGTCGTTGAAACTAGCTACGAACGCGCTTGCGGGCGGCGAATAGGGCGAGTCCGGAAAGAGCCAGCGCGAACAAGCCCACGGAAGCAGGTTCCGGCGCGCCCGACGACGCGGCGCCGCCCGCCTCGCCGAACGTAAATCCATTCCAGTACTCAGGATTCGTCGCCGTCCAGGTGAGCGACGAAAATGTGCCCTGAAATTCGATGACGCCATCGCCCTCGTGTCCAACGAGGGTGCTGGTACCGCTGCCGGATAGGCAGGTGTTGCATCCGCCGTACGGATTACCGGGCCCCTGGCTGAGAATTGTGAACGGTGTGTTGAAGGCGTAGGTGGTCCCAACACCAGACTGGCCGAGGCTGACGAGCGCCATGAGCGGGTTTGTGACGGGGCTCGAGAAGGTCACCGTGTCGGTAAAGCCGGGCGTACCGGAAATGGCGATCATGTCACTGGTAGTTGGGCCGTTCACTCCCGAGCTCGAATAGGTAGTGGCGGGAGTGTAGTAATTGGTGCCGGTGTTGTTCAACTGCGTGAAATCGATTTCGCCAGTGTAAGTGACGCTGACAGTGCTCGAGCCGGCGGTCAAAGTGCCATTCACAGTACCGGGGTTGGCCCCGGTTGAGGAAGTCCAAGTCGTCCAGCCCACGGAAGCGCCGAAAGCCGGGCTGGCCGCAACAGCACAAGCGACCGCCAAAAGTCTAAGTTGGTTCACAAATCCTCCGATTAGGATGGTCTTTCAGGTGTATAGACTAGGCGTCTCCTCGTATGTTTCCGACGGACTTGGGTGTTCCGCTCGAAACTCGGGTAACTCCTGACGAGCAACCGACGCCCAAAACTAAATGCCTCTTACGCTCCGAAGCTTATGCAGAATTTCATCGCTGGCGGCCGCCATCGCATTGGTGAGCGCCGCCGCCGTTCCTACGCCCGAAAGCCACTTCGGCCACAAGATTGGGGTGGACCGAGTGCTGCTGGATTGGGACCAAGTGGTGGGCTATTTCTACAAATTGCAGAAGGCCGCGCCGGACAGCATCCGGGTGAAGGAAGTCGGGAAAAGCGTGGAAGGGCGGCCGTTTATCGAAGCGATCATCAGCTCGCCCGAAACGATCCGGCAACTGGATCGGTATCGCGACATCCAGCGGCGTCTGGCCGATCCGCGCATCACTTCGCCGGCGCAAGCGGAGCCATTGTTCGCGCAAGGCAAGAACATCGTGCTGATGACCTGCTCCATTCACGCGACTGAGGTTGCGTCGACGCACAGCGCGATCGAGTTCGCGTACAAGATGCTGACGGATCAATCTCGGCGATTTCAGACGATTCGGCAGAATACGATTCTGATTCTGGTTCCGTCGCTCAATCCGGATGGGGTAGACATTGTCACGCGCTGGTACCGAAAGACGCTGAATACGCCGTACGAAGGCAGCCAGCCACCGGAGCTATGGCAGCACTACGTGGGTCACGATAACAATCGCGATTGGTACATCTTCTCGCAACCTGAGACGCGCAACACGATTGGGGGGATTCAGAATGTCTGGCATCCGGAGATCGTGTATGACGTGCACCAGCAAGGGGCGACCGCATCGCGGATTTTCATTCCACCATGGCTTGATCCGATTGAGCCCAACGTGGACGCGATTCTTTCGCAAGAGATGAACATGATCGGCACGTCGATGGCGACCGATGTGACGGCGGCGGGCAAAACCGGCGTGGCGATCCATGCAGCGTACGATTTCTGGACTCCATCGCGGCACTATCAGGCGTTTCATGGCGGACTGCGAATTTTGACGGAATCGGCGAGCGCCAAACTTGCCACGCCGATCACGCTGACGTTCGATCAGCTCGATACGCATCCGCTCGGGTACAACGCGCAAGAGCGGAGCTGGAACTATCTGGAGCCGTGGCAAGGCGGGACGTGGCATCTGCGGGACATCATCGATTACCAGCTGATTGCGTTCGAATCGTGTCTGTACAATGCGGCGATCCATCGCGAGGACATGCTGCGGAATTTCTATAAGGTCGCGCAGCGGGCAGTTGCGCGGACCACGCCGTATGCGTTCGTGATTCCGGCGCAGCAGCGCGATCCGGGTGCGACGCGGCGCATGCTTGAAACGCTGGCATATGGACTCGTCGAGATTCAGAAGGCGCCGAATGGCGACCACGTGATTTTGATGCAGCAGCCGTATAGCAGCTATGCGAAGGCGCTGCTCGAACGCCAGCACTATCCAGATGAGCGGATGTATCCGGGCGGACCTCCGAAGCGGCCGTACGATACGACCGCCGAAACGCTGCCGCTGCTTTTCGGCGTAGATGTGAAAACGGTGAACGAGCCGGTATCGGGCCCGTTTACGAAAGAGACGTTTCCATTCGATGCGCCCGCGCCCGCAGCATACAGCGCTTCCGATACGGATTCCTGGCACACCGTAACGCGTCTTTGGAAGGAGGGCAAGCCGGTTTGGCGCAACGAGCAGAGCGGCGATTTTTCAGCTTCGGATCAAGGTGCGGGCTGGAAGCAGATTCGAGAGCCGCGCGTCGCGCTCTATAAGAGCTGGATCGCGAGCATGGATGAAGGGTGGACGCGGTGGCTGCTCGAGAAGTTCGGATTCGGCTATAAGAATGTCACGAACGTGGATCTGCAAGCGGGAAATTTGAAGCAGAACTTCGATGTGATTATCTTCCCCGATCAGACGGAACAGAGCATCACGCAAGGCTTTCGCAAGGGAGCGATGCCGGACGAATACACGGGCGGAATCGGCGAGAACGGAGTTGCAGCGGTTAAACAGTTCGCAAGCGCGGGCGGGACGGTGCTGTGCTTCAATCACTCGACCTCGTTTTGTACGGACGAACTCGGGGCCGCTGCGACCAATGTGCTGAGCGGGCGCGTGGCGAACGCAACTGGAGATTATCAAGGCGGAATGGGCGGGAACGTCACGCCGGGCCCGGGCGGTGCGCGTGGTGAAACACGACGCGGAGGCGGTCAAGGCGGCGGGTCGGGGCGCGCCGGAACAAATGCTAATTTCTATTCGCCCGGTTCGCTGCTCAACGTGACGCTTGATACTGCGAGTCCGTTGACGCGCGGCTTACCGGAGCACATCACGATCTGGAGTGAGCAGAGCCCGGCATTCACGACGACTCAACAGACCCAACAATCGATCGCTACGTATCCAGAATCGGACATTCTGGCTTCGGGATGGTTGCTGGGGGCGGATTTGATCGCGAATAAGAGCGCGATTGTCGATGTCAAAACGGGCGAAGGACATGTGGTGCTATTCGGGATGCGTCCGCAATATCGCGCGCAGAGTTATCAGTCCTTCAAGCTGCTCTTCAATAGCTTGATCGCGTACGAGTAGCACGCCTGAAGAAGAGGCACAGGGCAGCGGCTACGAGGCTTATGCCGAAACCGGCGAGCACATCCGCCGAATAGTGATATCGGCCGTAGATGGTTGCTATGGAGACGCTGACGGCATAGAGCAGCAGACCCCAGCCGAACGCTTTGCGCTCCGGGATCAGTAAGAACATGGCCCAGGCGGCGGAGAAAGCGGATGAGACGTGCGCGCTGGGAAAGACGCCGACGTGTATGGTCACTTTACTCAAAAGGAAGAGATTCAGGTGGCGGCCCCAACTGGAGAACGCCGGATTGTCCACGCCAGGAAAGACGATACGGGGCGGTTGGGAGGGGAAATAGGGGAAGAGCGCGTAAGCTGCCAGCGTGCCGATCAGGTACATGGTGAGAAAACGATTGACGGCTCGGTGCTTTCCGCGAAGATACAAGACCGCAATGCAATACGCGGCCAAGCCGTAGACCAGCAGATAACAAAGCTCGAGATAGAGCGGGATCAGAGGGCCGAGGCTCTCGATCATTGCACGTGCGTGCCAAGCGTCGAGGAATAGACGATCCTGCCCGATCCATATAGCTTCGTATCGGTTATCGAAGTGTCGTGGGAGGAACAACTCCATCTCACGGAAGGCCGTTAAGGTGAGGAAGATCGGAAGCCAATCGCGCACTACGCTTATGAAGTGCGCGAGACGCGTTTGTTGGGCCCATGCCAACACAGAGAGCAGGGCAAAGACGACGAGAAGGAGAACCAGCGGCTGGTATTTGAGGTGAGGGCGGTCAGGGAAGAAGGGTGAGACGAATGCGATGTAAGCAAAGAATCCGATCAGCACCCATTCGGATGTTCGAATGCTGCGCCAGGGCGACTTCACTCAAAATGCCGCCGTGTTTTTGCGCGGTTGGAAGAGCAGGGCGAGACCGGAGAGCACGCCGGCCCAGACGGCCCAAGTAGTCAGGAAATGGTGGTCAATCAGCAATCCCGAAATGATGGGTGCGGTGATCTGGGCGATGGACATGAGCGATTGCGTCAGACCGATGATGACGCCGACCTCGCGCTTGTCCGCTTTCTGAGTAATGAGGCTGGTGAGGGCAGGGCGTAACCCGGCGCCCCCGATGTTCGCGAATCCGGCGACCCAGAGAAGCTGCCCAATGGATCGCGTAAACCCGATGCAGATATCGCCCAAGAAAGAGGTGATGAAGCCGATTTGTATGACGCGGCGCTCGCCCCACCACTTCACGAGACGGCCGACCATGCCGCCTTGCATGATGATGCCGATGAATCCGGTGAACGCGAAGATGTAGCCCACTTCGCGCACCCCGACAGGATGGCCGTTCCAGACATAGCGGCGCTCGGCAAAGAGCGCGAATCCCGATATAAAGGTGGAAAAAGAGAACGAGAACAGCAGCCACTGCATGAGCAATCGGGCGAGTTCGCGGTCACGAAAATATTTGCGGTACTGACCCCAGGAAATCAGCGATAGACGCCTGCCGCCCGGACCGGGATCGGCGGCTGCCGCTTCGTTGCGCTGATGAACCACTTCGCGGCGCGGGAGCAAAAAGAAGGTACACAGGATGGTGGTGAACGAGAGGGCGGAGGCAAGCAGAATGGGGGCTTGATACCCGTAGCGGGCTAGAAACCCAGCGATGGCTGGCCCGACAAGAAAGCCAAATCCAAATGCGATGCCGATGAGAGCGAAGGATTTGGCACGCTGCTCCGGTTTCGTCACGTCGCTGATGTAAGCCTGGGCGATGGTGAGGTTGCCGGCAGTGGCGCCGTCAATGGCGCGCGCCAAGAACAGCAGCCAGATCTGGCGCGAGAACGCGAGGACGAGAAAACCGGCGAACGTTCCGGCCTGGCTGACCAGCAGAATGGGCCGCCGCCCGAGGCGGTCCGATAGTTGCCCCAGGATGGGTCCCGCGATTAACTGGCAGAATGCATAGGTGGAAACGAGCTCACCCACGACGGTCGGCGAGGCGCCAAGTCTTTCGGAATAAAACGGCAGCAAGGGGAGAATGATGGTGAACCCCAGGACGTCGACGAGCACAATCAGAAAAATCGGGAGGAGGGGCGATGCGAATCGGGAGGTGGGCCTCGCCACTTGGGGGTGTAGCTGGGGCGGAGTCACATTATGATCTTAGCGGGGCGAAGCATACACTTCGCACGGGCTTCGGCCAGCATTCGGCGGGTTAAGGAATTGCGTGCAGAGATAGATCCCATTCCGGGATTATCTCCCCATTTCGGGATGAAAGCTGCAAAAAGTACCAACGGTTTCCCGGTACGGAGTTTCTTTAACCTTAAGAAAACGAAGAGACTGTCGAGTTGGCACGTGCGTTGCTTGTGTCGTTGTTGATATGAGATTGCCAGCATCTGCCCTACTTGTCTTGTTACCCGTTGCGCTGCTTGCGCAGGAGCCAAATCCGACTCAATCGATGGGTCAAAGCGCGAATCACCAAAACGCGGCGGGCGGATCCAATCCGATCTTTCGGGTGCAGGTAGTCTCCCGTTCGATTCAGGCGGTGAGCTATCGAAATCGGAGCGGTTGGACCAAGATAGACTTTCAAGGCACGTCGCTTGCGCCGCAAGCGCGAGGTACAGCCGACGTAAACAGCCGATTGGGCCACATGGAGATAAAGCTGGATGTCAAAGATCTCCCGGCGGCGCGAAATTTCGGGCCTTTATATCTGACGTACGTTCTATGGGCTATTACCCCTGAAGGGCACGCTTCGAATCTGGGCGAGGTAGTGGTCGATTCGAACGGAAATTTCAAGGGCGATGTCACATCGGACCTGCAGGCGTTCGGATTGATCGTTACGGCCGAGCCATACTTCGCGGTCCGGCAGCCGAGCGATGTGGTGGTCATGGAGAACATCGTGCGAAACGACACGATGGGGAAGATCGAAACGGTTGATGCCAAATACGAATTGCTGCCTCGCGGGCAGTACGAGTATCACGTGCCTGAGACGCAGTTGCACCCGGTGGACCTAAACTCGAACAAGAAGAGCCCGCTGGAACTGTACGAAGCGATCAATGCGGTTCAGATCGCGCAGTATGCAAAATCCGATCAGTTTGCCGGCGACACGTACCAGAAGGCCACGAGCCTGGTGAGCCAGGCGGAAGATTACGAGGCGCGGAAGGAATGGAAACCGGCCATCATGACGGCGAAAGAGGCGACTCAACAGGCCGAAGATGCCCGGACGATTTCTCTGCGGCGGCAGCAGCAACTCGCCTTAGACCAGGAGCGGCAGGATGCTGCAGCGCGTCAAGCTGCGGCACAGCAGGCAGCGCAGGAAGCCCAACAGCAAGCAGCGCAGGAAGCGCAGCAGAGGCAGCAAGCCCAAGAGCAGGCCAGGCTAGAGGGTCAGCAGCGCCAGCAGGCGGAACAGGCCAAGCAAGAAGCAGATGCCGCGCGCGCTCAGGCCGATGCTGCCCGCGCGGATGCGACCGCGCAAGCTCAGAAGGCGCAGCAGGCAGCTGCCGAGGCCGATCGTCTTCGCCAGCAGGCGGAAACGGAGAAGAATCAACTGCGCGAGCAACTACTACAGCAATTCAATTCCGTTCTTCCGACGCGTGAAACGCCTCGCGGCTTAGTGGTGAACATGCAGGACGTTCTGTTCGATACGGGCAAGTACACGTTGAAGGGACCAGCGAAGTTGGCGCTTGCTAAGATTTCCGGGATTGTCGGTTCGCATCCCGGGCTCAATCTGCAGGTGGAGGGATATACGGATAGCACGGGCACAGCCGAGTTCAATCAGAAATTGTCTGAGCAGCGCGCCAATGCCGTACGTGACTTTCTGATGCAGCAGGGCGTGAATACTCAAAACATGACAGCTATTGGTTACGGCGAAAACTATCCGGTTGCCGCGAACGATTCGTCATCAGGGCGGCAATTGAACCGGCGCGTCGAACTAGTAGTTTCGGGCGAAGTGATCGGCGTGAAGATTGGCGTTCCGCCCAGCACGCAAGGGCCAAACATGAATCCAATGCCGAATCAGCCGCCGACAAATCAGCCGCCGATGAGGAGTACGACGAACCCGCCTCAAAATCGATAGACTCCTTGCAGCAACCGTCGAAAAGCGCCGCTCTCACGAGCGGCGCTTTTCATTTCTGTACGATGTCATCATGCGTGTTAGCTCGGGAGTACCGTTTCTTCTGGTGGTCGCTTTTGTTCCGATGTCGCTGACCCAAAGCGTCGTATCGAAAGGGGCGCCGGGGCGGGACTATGGCCGTTCGATGGTCGTCAGCCGTCTCGGAATAGTCGCGACCAGCCAGACGCTGGCTTCGGCCGCCGGCGCAGATGTCTTACGCGACGGAGGGAGCGCGGTGGATGCGGCCATCGCGGCGAATGCCGTTCTGGGTGTGACCGAGCCGATGATGAACGGCATCGGCGGGGATCTCTTCGCGATTGTTTACGATGCCAAGGCGAAAAAGCTGTACGGCCTGAACTCCAGCGGATGGGCACCGCAAGGGTTGAGCATCGAGTTCCTGAAATCAAAGGGGATCATCAAGGCTACGCCGCGCAAAAGCATTCAGTCGGTGACAGTGCCCGGCGCGGTCGCGGGTTGGGACGCACTGCACAAGCGTTTTGGGAAACTGCCCTTTAATCGCTTACTTGAACCGGCGATTTACTACGCGCGGAACGGCGCACCGATCGCCGAGATGGTGTCGCAGGTGTGGAGCTCCGCCGGGCAAACGCTTGAAGATCAACCTGGCTTCCGTCAAACCTTCCTGCCGGGAGGAAGTGCGCCGAAGACAGGTGAAGTGTTTCGGGATGCCGATCTGGCCGCCTCGCTTCAGCTGATTGCCTCCCACGGGCGGGACGGGTTTTATCGTGGCCCACTCGCCGAGAAAATTGTACGATTCTCGACCGCACAGGGCGGTACGATGAGCGCAGAGGACCTGGCGGATTTCCAGCCGGAATGGGTGGAGCCGATTTCGACCAGCTATCGCGGGTGGAACATTTCAGAGCTGCCGCCGAACGGACAAGGGATCGCCGCGCTCTCGATGCTGAATATCATGGAGCAGTTTCCGCTCGCTCAGTACGGGCATAACAGCGGGCGAGCGCTGCACGTGATGATCGAGGCGAAAAAACTGGCCTACGCCGACTTGCTTCGCTATGTAGGCGATCCTCGTTTCACACATGTTCCGGTGGAACAGATGCTGTCGAAAGAGCTGGCGCGAAAACGAGCCGATTTTATCGACCCGAACAAAGCGCATTGCAGCGTTTTGCCTTCCGAGCTGAGCGAAAAGCTGAACGCGATGGGCCGGGACACGACGTACCTGACGGTAATCGATCAAGAGGGGAATATCGTGTCCTTGATTCAGAGCAATTACGAGTCGTTCGGGACCGGCCTTGTGGCGCCGGGAACCGGGTTCGCGCTTCAAAATCGGGGCGAGCTCTTTACGTTGGAACCAGGCAAGCCGAATTCGCTCGCGCCGCATAAACGGCCGCTGCACACGATAATTCCGGGCTTCATGCAGAAGGGCGACGAGACCATTGGATTCGGCATTATGGGCGGTTTCAACCAAGCCCAGGCACACGCACAGTTTGTGTCGAACATCGTCGATTTTGGAATGAACATACAGGCGGCTCTGGGCGCGGCGCGATTCACGAAACCGACGTTCGAAGGCTGCGATTTGCTGATTGAGTCTCGCGTGCCGGAACTGGTGCGGAGCGAACTCACTGCGAAGGGGCACGAATTAAAAGTTGTCGATCCGTACTCGTCGGCCATGGGGCGCGGGAATGCGGTGATGACGAATGGGCAGGGCGTTAACTACGGCGCCTCAGATCCGCGCGCGGACGGCGAGGCGATTCCGCAACTGCCGCGCTGGGGTCAGCCGTGAGTTCCGCGGAGCGCTATGAAAACGCCAGCGAAATTATCCGCGCTGCGCTTCGGACGTTGGAACGCGAGGAACAGGAACAGGGGGCTAAACTCGCTGCCCTCCGGGCCATGATCGATGAAGGGGATGCGAGCGGGATTGCTGAAAGCGGAGTGTTTTCGCGCGTCCGAAAAACCCTCAACCTTCTCGACGCGCAGCTTTAGGCTGTGGCTGGGTCACGAGCTTTTTGCCTTCCATTGGGAACCGCGTACCCAGGTGACATTTCCGCATTTGCACTTCGGTTTTGGCCTCGGTCGGCATGACCTTCCTGTTGACAATAAAACACACATTCCGACCGGCCAGGTTCAAATTGAGGATGTCGTCACGTTTTGATAGCCGAACTGCACATACGGCCACTCAAATCCGATTGGCAGGACACTTTACGAACTGATCGAGAGCGATTTCTACAAGTCAGAGCGTAATAGTTAGTGCACAGATTGGTAGCGGTCGGCTCGCGCCATCATTTAGAACTGCTCTTCTACCAGGAATTGCTCGAATTTTCCATCGGGCATGACGTAGATGTTAAGCGTCACGGTGTTCTTTTCGAAATGAGCGCGATAGCTTAGCTGAGTCATGCCGCCGCGAAGGCTCTCGCTTTGCCGGGTGAGAAGCTGCAGTTGACCGAGGGGAGCGAGCGAGTTGCGGTAATCGTTGAGCGCTACCTCTCCGAAATACGCATTTGCGTTAGAGGTGAAGCGCGAACGGTCGATCCGGCCCTCCTGTAAGCCTTCGAGAATTTCGCGAACCTCGCGATCCTGCTTTTCCGAAATCGAGGTGGGCGGCTGGAGGAGCAATCCGGCAACTTCCCGTCCAAGCGGGCCGATGAGATTGACGCCGTCTTCGTTCGATAACACAACTACGGCGATGTTCCTGGCGGGAAACACCAAGTTGGAGGCCAAGAAGCCGGATACCTCGCCGCTGTGCGAAATCATGGGCGTGCCGTGCAGATCTCCTACGTCAAGTCCGAGTGCATAGTGCGTTGGTTTGCCGTCCTTGAGCTTGACCTCGCGAGTGAATTCATCGTAGGAGGCGGGGGAAAGAATGCGCTTTTGAAGAAACGCTATGTCCCAGCGAGCCAGATCGGATGCCGTCATGCAAAGTTCGCCGGCCCCGAAGTACCAGCCGCTTGCTTCGCGACCCACAGGACGCGGCGGTCCGAGGGCGTAGCGCGTGTAGGCGGTTGCGTCGCTCGGGCTGTGAACTTCGCAATCACCCGCCGTGGACATTTCGAGCGGCTGAAAGATGTGCTGTTCGAGGAAGGGCAAGAGGGCCTGACCCGAAACCTTCTCTAGAATTTTGGCGGCCAGCACATAGTTCGTGTTGCTATATTGCCAACGCGTTCCGGGATCGAAATTGAGCGGCTTCTTGGCCCAGCGATCGAGGATGCCGTCAGGAGTGGTGGGCGTGGTCCATTCAGGAATGAGATAGTCCTGCGGTGCGTAATCCTCGTAACCGGAAGTGTGCGACAGCAATTCGCGTATGGTCACCTCGTTTGCGCGAGTGAGCTCGGGAAAATATTTGGATACCTTGTCGTCAAGGGATAGCTTGCCTTGCTCCTGTTGGAGCAGCAAGGCGGCCGCGGTGAATTGCTTGCTGATAGATCCAACGGCGTAGCGGGTGGTGGGCTCGGCGACCCGGTTGGCAGAAGTGTTCGCGTAGCCGAACGCGCGCGCGTAAGAAATCTGCCCATTCTGAACTATGGCGATGGAGACGCTGGGCGCGCCAAATGCGCTGAGCGCGGATGCGATCTTCCGATCTAGTTCGGGCAGAAGCCCGGAGCGGTCCGCGGCATACCCGCCGGCACAAACGGCCAAGAACGAGCAAAGAAAGAATCTTTTCATAACTGGACGCGCTCAGGCGGAACGTGGATGTCTAATTATGTCTTAGCGCCGGCGCACCAGGACAATGGTGAAATCGTCGGCAAAGGACCCGCTGCCACACCATTGGCGAACATGGTTAGCCAATGCGCTTACGATTTCCTTACACGATCCGGACTTGTGGGCTTCCAGAAACTTCGCGAGGCCTCCTCCTCCGAACTCCTCACCATCCGCCGCGCACGCCTCCGTCACGCCATCGCTGAAGAGGGCGAGCATGTCGCCGGGTTCGAGCGTGGCCTCGCCGGACTCGTATTTTATGGAAGGGAAGATCCCCATCACCAAGCCGCTGTTCAGAAGCTCCTGCACTTCGCCGTTGCTGCGCAGCACGATGGGGTAGTTGTGTCCCGCATTGCTGTATTCGAGGCGGCCGTTTGAGGCATCGAGCACGCCGTAAAAGAACGTAATGAATTTACCGGGCACGGCGCGGTCTGAAAGATTGCGGTTCAAAGTGGTGACAGCGGAAGCTGGATCGGGCGCGGTCTCGGCGAGCATTTGAACCCTGGCCTGAAGGCTGGACATGAGCAGTGCGGCGGGTAAGCCTTTGCCGGAAACGTCTCCTACAACGACGGCAAGCCGGCCGTCTTTGTACGGAAGGAAATCGTAGTAGTCGCCTCCGACTGTGCGGCATGGCAGGTTGTAACCGGCGAGGTCATACCCTTCGAAGGCGGGCGCTTCGGTGGGCAACAGACTCTGCTGGATTTCGCTGGCCTGAGCAAGCTCGGATTCCAACAGCCTCTCGCTTTGCTCGACCGCGGCGAGGCGCGCATGCTCGATCCGAATGGCCGCGACATTCGCCATGACGGTAAGCAGATCGAGGTCTTCTCGCGAGAACGGGCGAATGATGGCGCCGTTATCGACATAGATCAATCCGATCACGCGTTCGCGCGTCTGCAGCGGCACGGCCATCATGCTGCGAACGCGATGGAGGACGATACTCTTCTGCTGCTTCCATTCGTCATCGAGTTGAGCATCGCTGATCACCAGCGAACATTTCTCGCTAATGACGCGATCCCGCACAGCGGTGCTGATGGCGAAGTTTTCGCCTTGACTGGCACGCACCAGCAACTCGCCGTCTTGAAACGTAAGAATGACGCCACGCCCGGCTTCCACGGCAGATAGAGCGAGGTTCAGGATGGAGGGGAACAGTTCTTGCAGCGGCTGATGACCGGCTAATTCCTGACCCGCTCGAATCAATGCGTTTACCACGCGCGCGGTGCTGAGACCTGTCTCGTTGGGCTGGGGAGCAGATTTGGCGGTCTTGCCCAGCACCTTGTCAAGGCTGGTGACTATGGTGGTCTCATGCGTGCTCTTTTCCTGGGTGTCAGGAACAAAAGAGACGATGTTTTTTCGGGCAGAACCAGAGCTGTCCCGAACCTGAATGGTGAGGTGACCGGCATTGATGCGGTCTCCCGGCCGCAGGGAATGAGGCTCCTTCAGAGTGGTTGCATTTACGGAGGTACCGTTGCGGCTGCCGCAATCCTTGACCATCCAATGGTTGCGCTGGCGCTCAAAACAGAGGTGATAGCGCGATAGCCAGGGATCCTCGGGATAGGCCAGATCGTTATCCGCGGAACGGCCTATGGACAAGGAGCTTTTCCCCAGTTCAATGGTGCTCGGAGGGCCGTCCGGGCCTGAGATCAGCAACTCCATGTTGCGTAGTACTAAAGTACCACCGCGCGCTAAAGCGAAGGCGCGCTGAAGCGAAGGCGCGCTAAAGCGAAGCGTGGAAGCCGAGATCCTAAAGGAGTCAACTCTTAGCTGTGCGTGTGAGGGGCTCGGGGGCAGTGATCGATTTGACGGCTGCGGGGCCGGTTATGAGTCGCGCGCCGCGGTTGTAGGTCAAGTAGAGGAAACCCCACTCGATCATTACGAGGATTCTGCTTTGGAATTCGACGATGTAGAGCAGATGGATGAACAGCCAAACCAACCAAGCGAGAAAACCGGAGAGATGCACGCCGAACACATTTGCGACCGCGGCGGCGCGGCCGATGACCGCTATATCACCCTTGTTGAAGTAGTGAAAAGTCTTGGTGTCTCGCTCGCCGCGGAGTCGCTTCACAATGGTTTTTGCGGCGTAAGCGCCGCCCTGCATCGCAACCTGGGCGACGCCCGGCAGTGGCTTGCCATCCGGGCTGGTCGAGAACGCGAGATCGCCGACAACGAAGATGTCGGGGAACGCGGGGACGGTGAGGTCCAGATTTACTTTGATCCGGGCACTTTTGTCTGTTGGAGCCACAGTGCGTTGGGTTAGCTGCTTCCCGAAGTCAGAGACTGCGACGCCAGCCGCCCAGATGACGGTGTGAGACGCAATGTGCTCCGAGCCGGCAGCAGTCTTAATCGTGACGCCTTCTGAATCGACGCAGGTGACCGTTACTCCGGTGCGGACGCGCGCGCCCAGCTTAATGAGTGAGCGCTCGGCTTTTTGCGAGAGATCTTCGGGGTAGCTCGCCAGAACGCGCCGTCCGGTATCGAGAACAAGGATTCTGGCGTCGGCGGGATGAATCGATCGAAATTCGTTCTTGAGCGTGTGCACGGCGATTTCGGTCAGGGCTCCGGCGAGTTCGACGCCGGTTGCGCCGGCACCGACGATCACGAAAGTGAGCCAGGCGTTTCGTTGTTCCTGATTCGCAGTGCGCTCCGCGGCTTCAAAGGCAAGCAGAACCTTGTGCCGGATCATGGTGGCATCTTCCACGCTCTTGACCGGAGGCGCCCATTCGCGCCATTCATCGTGGCCGAAGTAGGTGCTTTGCGACCCGGTTGCAACGATCAGGGAATCGTATGAGAGCTTGGCGCCGTCTTTGAGCGCGACCTGTTTTGCATGTGGATCTATGTCGGCTGCTTCACCGAGCAAAACGCGTGTGTTCTTCTGCTTCGCCAAGATGCCGCGCAGCGGAGCGGCAATTTCTCCGGGCGATAAAGAGCCCGTGGCTACTTGATAGAGGAGCGGTTGAAACAGATGAAAATTACGCCGGTCCACGAGCGTGACGTCAACGGGGGCATGCTTCAGAGCCTGAGCGGCATAGAGGCCCCCAAACCCGCCGCCCAATATTAAAACCCGGTGCTTTTCAGGAATGCGCGGATCTCCTCAAGTTATTGGATGCGGTTTCACGCATAGAAGTTGACCGTTGGTAGAAATTCGGGCTTGCGCCTGGCTTTCCGCGCCTGCTCGAAAGCGTAGGCGTACTTGATTAACTTTGGTTCGCTCCAGGCAGTTCCGAAGAATGAGATTCCTAAAGGAAGGCCAAATTTGAAGCCGGCGGGTACAGTTATGTGTGGATATCCGGCAACTGCGGGCGGGGATGCGCAACCACTGTCGGTGCGGTCGCCATCAACCAAATCAGTGACCCAGGCTGGACCGGCCGTGGGACCGATAATGGCGTCCACTTTGAACTTACCGAGGACCGCGTCGATGCCTTCCTTTCGCGCGAGGCGATGATTGGTCGCGAGCGCATCTTTGTAGGCCTTTTCGCTAAGCGGCCCTTTCTGTTGCGCCTGCTCCATAATTTCCTGCTCGAAGAACGGCATCTCTTCGGCCCTGTGCGCCCGATTGAACGCGATGCAATCGCTGAGCGACTTCACGGCCGCTCCGCGCGCACTCAGGTAATTATTCAAATCAGCTTTGAATTCATACATTAGAACCTGCAGCTCGGTTTGTCGCCAAGTTTCATAGGAAGGCAGATCGGCGGGATCGACGATCTCGGCGCCGGCGTGCCGCATCAAGGCGATGCAATCTTCCATCACGGCGGTCACGGCTGGGCCGATGTTGAAGTACTGTCGCGCCACGCCGATTCGCGCGCCGCGGAGGCCGTTTGGATCAAGGAACTGCGTGTAATCGGCGTATGACTTTCCAGCGCTCGCGTGGGTGGAGTTGTCGCGGGGGTCCACACCGGTCATTGCGCCGAGCAGGATTGCCGCATCGCTGACGGTGCGCGCCATGGGACCGGCGGTGTCTTGACTATGTGCGATGGGAACAATACCGGAGCGGCTGATAAGGCCCAGGGTTGGTTTAATGCCGACAATGCCGCACATGGAGGAGGGGCAGACCACGGAGCCGTCGGTCTCAGTGCCCACGGCAAGGGCGCAGAGATTGGCGGAAACCGCGACTCCCGAACCAGAACTCGATCCGCACGGATTTCGATCGAGCGCGTACGGGTTTTTCGTTTGGCCACCACGACCGCTCCAGCCGCTGGTTGAATGGGTGGAGCGAAAATTCGCCCATTCGCTCAGATTGGTTTTGCCGAGGATGACCGCGCCCGCAGCGCGCAAACGGGCGGCGACCCACGAGTCTTGCGCCGCGGGTTGTCCCGCGAGCGCGAGCGAACCGGCCGTGGTCTGCATCTTGCCGGCTGTGTCGATGTTGTCCTTGAGAAGAACGGGAATGCCGTGCAGCGGGCTTCGTGGACCCTTTGCTTTGAGTTCGACATCAAGCGCGCGGGCGGTCGCGAGTGCGTCCGGATCGACCTCGATAACGGATCGAAGCAGAGGGCCTCGGCGGTCGATTTCTTCAAGGCGGTCGAGATAGAGTTGCGCGATGTTTTCGGCGCTCAGTGTACCCTGTCGCATCCGTTGCTGCAGATCTCGAACAGTCACCTCGTCCAGGATGAAGTTGGAGGCGCTTATGCCAGGAGCTTGACGGATTTCTGGAGGGCTGGGGTGTGGTTGCTCGGGCTTCGGCTCTTGTCCGGATGCAGCGGTTACGGCGATTGCACCAGCTCCAGCAGTTACGGTGAGGAATTTGCGGCGGTTCATGCGAAGGTCGTTTTCAATTTACAATGGCAGTATGGCGGTAACTCTAACAGCGCCGCTGACGCTGGAGCAGTTTTCGAGGTTGCCTCGTGGGCAGGAAAACCAGATGCTTGAGGGCGGAGACTTGTTGGCTGGATTTTCGGTTAGGGTTGCGGATCTGTTTCTCAGTGAAAATCATGCGAGCGCATGATGGCGGCGCCGCGAAAGCTCAGTTCCTCTATTTCACCCGCCTTCACTGAAATCACACCCGTGATGCTTTGCAGTACACCTTTTATGCGCACGTACGGCGCGGTCGTGCAGATTTGCCGTTTTCTGTCGAAAAGATCGGGTTGCACGATGATGTTGACGATTCCGGTCTCATCTTCCAGGCTCATAAATACAAATCCTTTGGCTGTGCCTGGGCGCTGACGTGTAATTACGCATCCGGCGACTTCCAATATAATTCCGTCACGCTGTGCTTTGGCGGTTGCTGCATCCATAACGCCCATTTGGCGCATCCGTTCGCGGTAATACGACATTGGATGTTTGCCGATAGTTAACCCGCTGTTACTGAAATCCGCATAAGTGCGTTGTCCGGGCGTCATCGGCTCGAGGGGTGAGATGGTGCTGTCGCCGGTAGCGGGTTCGAGCAACTCGCCGACAGGTTGAAGTGCCAGCTCCGCCTGCCACAAGGCCCCGCGGCGATGGCGGTCAGTTTTATCTTTCGGCAAGGCATTCAAGGCACCCAGCTCCGCGAGAGCTGAAATTTCATCTTTTTGCAGCTCGGGCACACGGCGCACCAGATCGCGCAATCCGGTAAACGGCATGTGCTTGCGCTCCCGTTCGATCTTCTTCGCCGCCGCCGAATTTAGCCCGTTAACGTAATTCAATCCCAAGCGGACATACATGGCTTTCCCATCTGTTTCGACCGTGCATTGATAATCCGAACGCAGGATGTCGACCGGACGGAAGCGCTGGCCGTGCCGTTGCGCGTCTTTGACGAGTGTCGCCGGCGAATAAAATCCCATGGGTTGATTGTTCAGCATGGCGGTGGTGAAGGCCGCCAAATAATGGCATTTCAAAAAAGCGCTGAAGTAGGCAAGCAGCGCAAAACTTGCCGCATGCGATTCAGGGAAACCGTAGAGCGCGAACGATGTGATGGCTTGCACAATGCGTTCCTGTGTCTCGCCTGTGATGCTCTTTCGCTCCATGCCTTCGCGCAGCTTCACTTCCACTTCCCGCATACGTTTTTCAGAACGTTTGAAGCCAAAGGCCCGGCGCAGCTCTTCCGCTTGTCCGCCGCTGAAACCAGCCGCGATCATGGCAATTTTGATGAGCTGTTCCTGGAATAAAGGAACACCGAGCGTTCTTTTTAAGACGGGCTCCAGGTCAGGATGCAGACAGACCGGCTCTTCCAAACCTTGCCGCCGCTTCAAATAGGGATGCAGCATCTGCCCGACAATCGGACCAGGTCGAATGATCGCGACCTGCACGACAATGTCGTAGAAGTTTGCGGGTTTCAAGCGCGGCAGGCACGACATTTGCGCGCGGCTTTCCACCTGAAACAAGCCGATGGTATCGGCTTTTTGCAAACAACTGTAGACGTCGGGATCGTCTTGCGGCAAATGCGCCAGATCTATCTCTTGGCCGTACGTGTCGCGAATAATCTGGACAGTATCTTCGAGCACCGCCATCATTCCCAAACCGAGCAGATCCACTTTGATGATGCCGAGATCGGCACAATCGTCCTTATCCCATTGCACGACTCTTCGTCCGGGCATGCTGGCGGGTTCCAAAGGAACGATGGAATCGAGGTGGCCTTGGCAAATGACCATGCCTCCGGAATGCTGGCCAAGGTGACGCGGGAGGTCGAGGATTTCGCTTGTTAAGGAGAAGAATTTCAGAGTGCGGGGATCATTGAAATCGAAGCCTTGGTCGCGAAAGCGGCGCTCTAAAGTGTCTTTCGGATCTCGCCACTCGAAGGTATTAATCTGGGTTGCGAGCTGAGCGATTTGCTGCTCGTCAAGCCCAAGCACCTTGCCGATATCGCGTACTGCCGAACGGCCACGATACGTGATGACATTCGCGGTCATGGCGGCACCGAGCTGTCCGTAGCGCTCATAAACGTATTGGATGGCGCGCTCGCGTTGATCTCCGCTGGGCAGATCCAAATCGATGTCTGGCATTTCGCCGCGTTCTTCGGAAAGGAAGCGTTCGAACAGCAGATCCATGCCGACTGGATCGACGGCGGTGATTCCAAGCGAATAGCAAACAGCGCTATTGGCGGCCGAACCGCGGCCCTGCACAAGAATGTTGTTTTTTCGGCAGAAATCTACGATGTCCCAAACGATCAAAAAATAGCCGGGTAGATTGAGTTTTTCGATCAACGCTAATTCGCGCTCGATCTGACGCCGGGCTGCTTCGGTATATGGCTGATACCGACGGCACGCGCCGACATTCGTCAACTGCTTCAGATAAGACATCTCGGTCTCGCCAGGCGGGACCGGATAACGCGGGAACTGATAGCCGAGATCTACGAGTGTGAAATTGAGGCGCTTTGCCAATTCGCCGGTATTCGCAAATGCGTCTGGCAGATCAGCGAACAATTTCTGCATCTCTGCGGAGGTCTTCACGTGCCGCTCTGCATTGAAATTGAGCAGAGTGCCGGCTTCGGCGATGGTGGTCTTGTGATGAATGCAAGTAAGCACGTCTTGCAATTCACGGCGATCCGGGGTTGCGTGCGATACGCCATTGGTTGCAACCAGCGGCAAATTCATGCTTCGCGCGAGTTCAACCAGAGCTTGATTGCGCGTCTCTTGACGGCGGCGGTGATGACGCTGCAGTTCGACGAAGACATTTTTTGAGCCGAATATTTCAACCAGTCGTTCTAATGTCTGGCGTGCTTCGAACGCGGCGTCCGGACCTTGTTTAGCCCGAAAGATCTGCGCGAGCGGGCCTTCGTCGCCGCCCGTCAGGCAAACGAGTCCGCCGGCGTATTCGGCAAAATCTTCGTGCGCAGCAAACGGATTTTCCGGCTTGCCCGGTATTCCGTCGCGAAATTTGGTACGCGTAATCAGCCGGCAAAGGTTTTGATAACCCTGCCTGTTTTCGGCGAGAAGCGTGTAGCGGCCATTCCCGGAAGAATTGACTTCGGCGCCAATGAGTGCGCGGATGCCCAGTTTTTTAGCAGCGAGATGGAAACGCGGCGAGCCATATACGCCATGCGCGTCGGCGATTGCCATTGCGCTTTGACCGAACTCCGCGCATTGCGATGCTAAATCTTCCGGCAGCGACGCACCTTCGAGGAACGAAAACGCAGAACGCGCATGCAACTCGACGTAGACATTCGCGGAACACGACACGCTTTATTATAGGAGAACAAAAGGAGAATACATCCAAAAACGAAACGATCTTACCTCTTCTTAGATCCGTAAGTTGCTGGAGGACTGGAACGTTTGCGCGTTGGACTGTTTACACGCGAATACCCTCCGAATGTTTACGGGGGCGCCGGGGTTCATGTCGATTACTTGAGCCGCGAACTGGCCAAGAAGATCGAAGTGGAGGTGCATTGCTGGGGCCAGCAGCATTCCGATAACGGCAACCTGCACGTCCGCGGCAATGAACCATGGAGTGAGATCACGAACGGGACCACGGAGAAATTCAAGGGCGCGCTCGAAGCGTTCAGCCTGAACCTGACGCAAGTGAAAGCGTTGACGGGCGTGGATATCGTCCACACGCATACCTGGTACGTGTCGATGGCGGGCTACCTGGCGAAAAAACTGTACAAAATTCCATTTGTGCTCACGACTCACAGCCTAGAGCCGCTGCGGGCGTGGAAGGCAGAACAGCTCGGCAGCGGGTATGCGATGAGTTCCTGGATGGAGAGGACGGCCATTCTCGACGCGGATGCGGTGATCGCCGTCTCAAACGAGACCAAGCAAGACATTCTGCGCTTTTATCCGCTCCCGCCCGAGCGTGTACATGTCATCTATAACGGCATTGATCTGAATGAATATCAGCAAACCAGCGATACCGCTGCGCTGAAATCGTATGGAGTCGATCCGGCAGTGCCGTACGTGTTATTCGTGGGGCGGATTACGCGCCAAAAAGGAGTGACGCATCTGGTACATGCGATTCCCCACCTGCCACCGAATACACAGCTCGTTCTTTGCGCGGGCGCTCCGGACACTCCTGAGATTGCGGCCGAGCTGCGGCAAAGGGTGGATAGCGCGAAGGCGAGCGGTGCGCGCGTGATTTGGATCGAGAAGATGATCTCGAAACCAGAAGTGATTCAGCTCTACAGCCATGCGCGAGTGTTCTGTTGCCCTTCGGTGTACGAGCCGTTCGGGATCATTAATTTAGAGGCGATGGCTTGCAAGGCTCCGGTGGTGGGCAGCGCAATTGGAGGCATCAAAGAGGTGGTGGTCAATGGCGAGACTGGATATTTGGTGCCGTTCGAGCAAGAACCAAACACCGGTTTCCCGACTGATCCCGGGAAATTCGCGAGGGATCTTGGAGCCAAACTGTCACACCTTCTGCGCGATCCCGAGAAGTGCAAGCGTTTCGGGGAGGCGGGAAGAAAGCGCGTGGAGGAGAAATTCAGTTGGACGGCGATAGCAGATCAGACCATTCAGCTTTATCGGGAGGTGATCGAGCAGAGGAAACGGCGCGCCGAGGTCCCGAGTGTAACGTCCTAGCCTCGCCTTTTGTCCCATCACCAATGGCCGTGAACAAGCGCACCTCTCTCGAAGATAGTCCTGCGTCCGAACAGAATGCGAAAGCAACTGCGGCGAAACCGAAGCAGGATGGGCGCAGGCGTGCCGTTATCGAAGGAGTCGCGCCGGAGATAGACGGCGGACGGTTCCCGGCGAAACGAACAATCGGCGATCTGGCACGCGTGGAGGCGGACATTTTCACCGACGGGCACGATGCCATGTCGGCCGTACTTCTATTCCGGCACGAGAAAACGAAATCCTGGGCCGAGCAGCCGATGGCGCAACTCGTGAACGATCGCTGGTTCGGCCAATTTCCGGTGCCAGAGCTGGGGCGTTATCGTTACACGATTCATGCCTGGGTAGACCACTGGGAGACTTGGCGTCGCGATTTGCTGAAACGGATTCAGGTTGACGGTGATACCCCGATCGATTACTCGATCGGGGCCGAACTCGTGGAAGCGGCGGCGTCGCGTGCGAAGCAACCGGAGGCAGGCTGGTTGAAACAGCAAGCGGAGTTCTTGCGTGCAGAGGGCGATCCCATAGAACGCCGCACGCGTGGCATTGACGCCGGTCTGAATGACATGATGATTCGCTATCCGGACCGCCGGTTCGCGACGGAACTGGATCGCGAACTGGTGATTGCCGTCGATCCCGTGCGGGCGCGATTCAGCTCCTGGTACGAGTTCTTTCCGCGATCGGCTGCAGCGAATGCGAACGAGCACGGGACCTTCAAGGATTGCGAGGCTCGGCTGCCGTACATCGCGGAGATGGGCTTCGATGTCGTATACCTGCCGCCCATTCACCCTATCGGAAACACGTTTCGTAAAGGGCCGAATAACTCGGTCACAGCCGAACCCGGGGATGTGGGAAGTCCGTGGGCAATTGGAGCGGCCGAAGGAGGACACAAAGCCATACATCCTCAACTCGGAACGCTGGACGATTTTCGGCACTTCGTCGAACGCGCATCGCAGCTGGGAATGCAAGTCGCGTTGGATGTGGCGTTTCAGGTGTCGCCCGATCATCCTTACGTGAAGGAACACGAGGAGTGGTTCCGCAAGCGGCCCGACGGAACAATTCAGTACGCGGAGAATCCTCCCAAGAAATACCAGGACATTTATCCCTTCGATTTCGAGACTCCGAAATGGTTCGAGCTGTGGCAGGATTTGAAGAGCGTCTTTACGTTTTGGATCGAGCAAGGCGTGCGCATCTTTCGAGTCGACAACCCGCACACCAAAGCATTTTCGTTTTGGGAGTGGTGCATTACCGAGATCAAGAAAGACTGGCCGGACGTGCTGTTTCTTTCGGAGGCATTCACACGGCCGAAGATCATGTACCGGTTGGCGAAGCTGGGGTTTAGCCAGTCCTATACATATTTCCCGTGGAGGAACGCGAAATACGAATTGACGAGCTATTTGGCTGAATTGACCCAGACGCAGGTGCGGGAATTCTTTCGACCGAATCAATGGCCCAACACACCCGACATTCTCACGGAATTTCTGCAGTTGGGAACGCGCCCGGCATTCATGATCCGGTTCCTGCTTGCCGCGACACTAGGCGCAAATTATGGAATCTACGGACCGGCCTTCGAACTGCTGGAGGGTCGTGCTCTCCGGCGAGGCAGTGAGGAGTATCTGGATTCGGAGAAGTATCAGATCCGCCACTGGAATTTGGACGCCCCGGACAGCTTGCGTGAAGTTATCGCGCTGGTGAATCGTATCCGGCATGAGAATCCTGCTTTGCAAAGCGATTGGCAGCTGGATTTTCACCCCGTCGACAACGAGCAGTTGATTTGCTATAGCAAGCGCTCCGCAGATGGCTTGAATTTGATTCTGGTGGTGGTTAATCTCGACCCACATCACCGGCAGTCGGGGTTCGTCGATTTGCCACTGAAGCAACTGGAGATCGAGGAAGATCGCCCGTATCAGGCGAACGATCTGCTCACAGGCGCACGCTACATGTGGGCGGGGCCGAGGAATTATGTGGAACTCGATCCGGCAAGTGTTCCTGGCCATATCTTCCGCATTCGGCGCCGATTGCGCGTGGAAACCGATTTCGAATACTTCCTGTGAAAGCGTGATACTGGCGTGGTGAAAAGCGAAACACCAGTACTCAAACTGGATTCTTTAGACGATCCGTTCGGTGATACCGCGCGAGCGCAGCTAGCATCGCTGTTGCCCGACTTCATCGCTCGACGGCGCTGGTTCCGGGCCAAGGCGCGGGTTATTCAAAAGGCCGAAATCGAAGATGTGTTTGCGATTGGCAATGGGCGCTCATACATTCTGGTCGTTCGTCTGGATTACGCGGATAGTAATTCGGACGAATACGTGCTTGCGGTCACGTTTGGTGATGGCGTCGCGGGTGAACGGCCACCCGAAGGAGCCGAGATAATTGCAAATTATCGGGCTGGAGATGGCAGCAAGGGCAGTGTTTACGATGCACTGATCGATCACGAGTTCCGGAATTTGCTGCTTGAGTCGATTGCATGCGATCGGAGATTGCAGGGCGATCGAGGCGATCTGACTTCGTCACGTACGGGGGCGTTTTCAGCGGCGTGTGGTGTTTCCGATTTGACGCTCGAGAGCTTTGTTTCTCGAGCTGAGCAGAGCAACACGTCGCTTATTTACGGCGATCAGTTCATCCTAAAACTTTTTCGCAAGATCGAGACGGGAGTGAACCCCGATGTCGAGATTGGAATGTTTCTGACCGATCGCGGGTTTCGGCACACGCCGGCTGTGTTGGGCAAAATCGAGTACGCGAAGAATGACGGAACCGTGTACGCGGCGGCAATTCTGCAGAAATTCGTTCCCAATCGCGGAGACGCTTGGAACTACACGCTCGAATCGCTAAGCGGCTTCTTCGGCCGGGCGCTGGCAGGCCGGGAGCGAGCGCCGGCGCTGCCCAGTTATCACCCGATGCAACTTGCGGACGAGCCCATGGTGCAGCACTTTCATGAATTGCTGGGCGAGTATGTCGAGTCGGCAGATCTGCTGGGCAGACGGACAGCCGAGATGCACGCGGCGCTCGCCGATGCACACGGTGGCCCTGATTTTGCGCCAGAGCCTTTTACCTCGGCAGACGGGCTGAAGCTTTACGAAGAGATGCTGGGACAGGCAGATATCGCGTTTGAACTGTTGCGCCGCAAACTGGCGGTTTTGCCCGATACTGCGGCGCGAGATGCGGGGACGCTTTTACGAATGGAACAGAGAGTCACGGAACGCTTCCTGCCGTTGCGCGATCAGCCCATCACGTCAGAACGCATTCGTTTTCATGGCGACTACCACCTGGGACAGGTTCTCTACAGCGGAACCGATTTCATGATCATCGACTTCGAAGGCGAACCTGCTCGGCCGCTGAGCGAGCGCAGGGCGAAGACGCTCGCGATGCGCGATGTGGCAGGCATGGTCCGCTCGTTTCAATATGCCGCTTATTCTGGGGCTTTCGGACAGGTCGCCGGTATTCCAGGGCAGGCGGAGATGGCCGAAACCGTCGAATCATGGGCCATGTTCTGGACGGCATGCATCAGTGCCAGATTTCTGAGCGCCTATTTCGGAGCGGTTAACGGGCTCGCGTTCGTCTCGTCGAACAAGGAGCAGCGGCGCGTTCTTTTCGATTCATTCTTATTGCAGAAAGCTCTATACGAAGTGGCTTACGAACTGAATAATCGGCCCGATTGGGTTCGCATACCGTTGCGCGGCATTTTGAGCCTCATTAGCTAAGACCCACACATGGCAAGTTTGACCAGACTAGTGAACGAGAACGATGTGTATCTCTTTCGAGAAGGGACGCACATCACGCTGGCGGATGTTCTCGGCGCACACATAGACGATGAACGAAGCGGAACGCATTTCGCAGTTTGGGCCCCGAACGCGCGTTCCGTATCGGTGATAGGCACGTTCAATGGGTGGCGGAAGGGCGCGAATCCTCTATTGCTTGCGGGCAATGGCGTTTGGCAAGGCTTCGTCCCCGGTGTTCACTCGGGGGCGAAATACAAATACAACGTCGAATCGAAGTTCGGGCGCTACCAAGCAGATAAAGCAGACCCTTTCGGGTTTCTGCACGAGACGCCCCCGCAAACTGCGTCGATCGTGTGGGACTTGAGCAACGAATGGGGCGACGGCGAGTGGATGGCCAATCGACGGGCAGCGAACGGCCTTGACGCCCCTATGTCGATTTATGAGGTTCATCTCGGGTCGTGGCGCCGCGTGGCGGACGAAGGCAATCGTTCCCTGTCGTACCGCGAACTCGCTGCGCAACTCGTTCCTTACGTGAAGGAGATGGGCTTTACGCACGTCGAATTTCTGCCGGTGATGGAGCATCCGTTCTTCGGGTCGTGGGGCTATCAGATCACGGGCTTTTTTGCGCCGACCAGCCGGTATGGAACGCCGCAGGATTTTATGCGGCTGGTGGACGAATTTCATCAGAACGGAATCGGGGTCATCCTCGATTGGGTTCCTTCGCACTTTCCAAACGATGAGCATGGCCTGGGGTATTTCGACGGCGCGCACGAGTATGAGCCCGCGGACCCGCGCCGCGGCGTGCATCCGGATTGGAACAGTTTTATTTTCGATTACGGCCGCAATGAGGTGCGCAGTTTTCTTTTGAGCAGCGCGCTGTTTTGGCTCGGTAAATATCATGTCGACGGATTGCGAGTGGATGCGGTGGCTTCGATGTTGTATCTCGATTACTCACGGCGAGAAGGCCAGTGGATTCCGAATCAATATGGAGGACGCGAAAACCTGGAAGCGATCTCATTCTTGCGGCTCATGAATGAGGATGTATACCGGGAATATCCGGACACGCAGACGATCGCGGAAGAATCGACCGCGTGGCCGATGGTATCGAGGCCGGTGTATGTGGGAGGGCTGGGTTTCGGGCTGAAGTGGGACATGGGGTGGATGCATGACACGCTTCAATACATGTCGCAGGATCCACTATTCCGCAAGTACCATCATCATGAACTGACATTCCGGATGATTTATGCCTTCAACGAAAATTTCGTGCTGCCTTTATCGCACGACGAAGTGGTCTACGGCAAAGATTCGCTGATAGGGAAGATGCCGGGCGACACTTGGCAAAAGTTTGCCAACCTGCGGCTTCTCTTTTGTTACATGTATGCGCTACCTGGCAAGAAGCTGATTTTCATGGGAGGTGAGTTTGGGCAATGGTCGGAATGGCATCACGATGCGAGCTTGGATTGGGCGCTGCTGGAACGCCCGCCACACGCCAGTTTGCGGCTACTTGTGGGTGATTTGAACCATCTTTACCGCTCAGAACCGGCGCTCCACACTGGTGAAAACAGTCCGTCGAGCTTCGAATGGATTGACGTTCACGACGCCGAAAAAAATGTCCTCAGTTTTCTGCGCAAGGGCGGCGCAGCGGATGAAACGATCGCGGTCGTTTGCAATTTCAGTCCCGTTCCCCGGGGCAGCTATCGAATCGGTGTTCCGCGAAAGGGATTTTGGAAAGAGATCTTGAACTCGGACGCGAAGCAGTATTGGGGCGGCGGAATGGGGAATTTCGGCGGCGTGAACACGGTACCAATCGGCCTGCACGGGCGCAATTACTCCATCACAGTCGACCTGCCGCCGCTCGCGGCGGTATTTTTCAAATGGGGCGGCGATGCGCGTTAACGGTTTCGGCGCGCTGTTATTTCAGTTTGCGCGCGGTGACGAGCGGCGCGATAGGATTGTGGCATGTCCTTAGATTATGCGTGGCAGACGTTCTTTTCCGCCGTTCGCGAGGCGGTTGCAAGCGAGCAGTCTCCGAGAAAGCGCTTGGAGGAGCTGTACGCGGCAACGATCGAGAGGCTTCGAGGCGACGAGCAACTCCGCGAGGACATATCGGAGAGAATTTCCCGACTGAGGGAAGCTCGAGCCCGACTGTCGCAACTCAGCGAGCGTGAGGTGAAACAAATGCTTGGCGAGATTGTTTCTATTTACGATGCGATATCGGCGCACCTTTACAGCAGGGGCGCGACCAAACAGGCGGACGTGTAAGTATCAACTCACATCCGCGGCGTACTGTACGATGAGTTTATAAGCGACCCGCTGCCGCATTCTGCTGGCAGAGAACGTTGCTTACTTCCCGAATGACCACTTCCATTGAGGAACGCTCGCTCGCCGAGCGCCTGGCGCCGAGAAAGGCAGTTGAGAAGCGCTATGGAAGGGTCGGTCCAAAGAGCCGGAAGCCTTTTCTGTTCCGGCATGAGCGAATTTTTATCCGGCCCATCTTGAAGCTTGGTTTGCAAATTGCCGGCCTGTATCCCCGCGGGCTACGAAATGCGATCAATCCCGTGGTTCGGAATCTGACGTGGGATTTTCCCGACCTGCCACCTGGTTTCGACGGATTTCGTATCCTGCATCTCGCGGATTTGCATATCGATGGTGTCGAGGGGCTGACCGAAGCGCTGGTTGGTGTGTTGCAAGGGCTGCATGCCGACATGTGCGTGATGACCGGCGACTATCGTTTCGAAGACGAAGGCTCATGCGCGGACGTGTATCCTCACATGCGGTCGATCGTTTCGAGCATTTCGGCAAAGCATGGCGTGTTTGGGATTCTCGGCAATCACGACGTTTCAGAGATTGCGTTTGCACTCGAAGAGATGGGAGTGCGGATGCTGGTGAACGAGGCGATTGAGATCCGTCAAGCGAATGCATCGGTGTGGCTGGCGGGAATCGATGATCCGTTCGGCTACGAATGCGATGATCTGCCAGGCACGTTATCCTCAATTCCGCGAGGCGCGTTCAAGATTTTGCTGGCGCACACTCCCGAACTGTACGCCGACGCCTCAGCTCGCGCGGTGCAAGTCTATTTGTGCGGGCACACACACGCAGGACAAATTCGTTTCCCTGGTGTCGGATCGATTCGCAACAACGCGCACTGTCCCAGAGCTTACGGGTATGGACACTGGACGCATCGTGAAATGCGCGGATACACGAGTGCGGGCATAGGATGCTCAAGCCTTCCGGTCCGCTTCAATTGTCCGCCCGAAGTGGTGATGATCGAGTTACGGCGGAAGTCACCGGCTGACTGAAACGCGCGCGCTTCGATGGCGCATGCTCAGGTAATAAGCGCCGCCCGCGACAGTCAACCCGACGAACCACGAGTAGTTGTAAAGCACTCTTAGCCACGGAACTATCAAGCCGATCAATGCAACAAACACGCCCGCAGCGAGCGACAGGACGGCGCGTGGATTGACGCCGTTGCGGTATTCGTAAAGACCATTCCGCTGGTAGAGGCTGGCGACGTCCAACGCCGTCTTCCGGAGTAGAAAGTAATCGACAATCATGATTCCTGCGATGGGTCCAAGCAATCCCGAATAGCCGACCAGCCAACCAAATATGTAGCTGTTGAAATCGGTTAGAAGTTTCCAAGGCATCATGAGCAAGCCCACAACTCCCGTGATCAGCCCGCCGGTGCGAAATGAGATCCGTCGCGGATTCAGATTTGAAAAGTCGTTCGAGGGCGAAACAACATTAGCCGCAACATTTGTATTCAGGGTTGCGAGCAGCAGCGCCACTAATGCAACCGAGGCGATGACTCGCTCGTGAAATCGTCCTAATAGCGCGACGGGATCCCAGATTGGGTACCCGAACAGCACGGCGGAGGCGGATGTCACCGCGACGCCGATGAACGAATAAACAGTCATGCCCGTGGGCAAGCCTAAGGCCTGTCCCAGTACTTGCGCTTTTTGCGATTTGGCGTAGCGGGTGAAGTCGGGAATATTTAAAGCGACGGTCGCCCAGAAACCGACCATTCCGGTCAAGGATGGAACAAAGAACCGCAGAAACTCACCCGTGCTTTTGAATTTGCTTGGCGTGCTGAGGACAGGTCCGAGGCCGCCGGCCTTCCGCGTGATCCACCAGAGGAGCAGCAGGCCGACGGCGAGCATGAAAGGCGCTCCTATGCCTTCGAGGAACTTGATGGTTTCGATGCCGCGCCAGATGACAATCATATTTAGAAGCCAGAATGCGAGGAAACAGAGCCACTGGCCATAGGGGTTGCCGGCCGCTGCCGGGTAAAGAATTCGCAGCATGGAGTAGATGGCCTGGCCGCCGATCCACGCCTGGATTCCGAACCAGCCGCAGGCCACAAGCGCACGCAAAATCGCCGGAAGATTTGCGCCACGTACTCCAAAAGAGGCTCGAACGAAGACTGGAAATGGAATGCCGTATTTGGCTCCAGCATGCGCATTCAGAATCATCGGCAGGAGCACGATCAAGTTTCCGAGGAAGATGGTGCCAATTGCCTGCTTCCAGCTCATCCCGCCCGCGATCAATCCCGAGGCCAACATATAAGTCGGGATGCAGATGCTCATCGCGATCCAGAGCGAAGCATAGTTGTAGGTGCCCCAAGTGCGCCTGGAATCCGGCACAGGCGCAAGATCTTTGTTGTAGAGACTGGATTCGAACTGATCTTCAGCTATCTTCATTGGTTCACTGGCGCGCTGCCCACATTATCGCGGCGAATTGGACACTCTGCCCATTGTGAGGGAACGCGCAGGAGCCTAAGATCTTAAGATCTAGGCAGGCTGTACCTTAACTCGGGAAAGGAGAACCGGTGGATCACGGCAGGCGCGCAATTCCGCAACACACGGCATTAGCGGAACAACTGCCGCCTCTCAGCGAGAATGAGGCTGTCGTAGAAGCGAATCGATGCGTATTCTGCTATGACGCTCCGTGTACGCATGCGTGTCCGACTCACATCGACATTCCTGCGTTCATAAAGAAGATCTCGTCGGGCAATGTGGTGGGTTCCGCGAGGACCATTCTCGAAGCGAACCTGCTGGGCGCCACCTGCGCGCGTGTGTGCCCGGTGCAAGAACTATGCGAGGGCGCGTGCGTACTGGGCGCGGATCACAAACCGATCATGATCGGCAGGCTGCAGCGCTACGCGATGGATCATGTGGGTGTCCGAAGCGTCGATCTGATCAAGGTTGCGGGTCCTACTGGAAAGAAGGTCGCGGTGATCGGTGCAGGGCCGGCGGGACTTTCGTGCGCCGGAGAACTCGCGAAGCTCGGTCACAATGTGACGTTGTTTGAGAGGCGTCGGCTTGGAGGGGGGCTCTCGACCTACGGCATCATCGTTCTACGAGAGCCGGTTGAAATCGCGTTGGCAGAGGTCGAGATGGTTCGACGGCTAGGCGTGAAAGTTGAAACGGGAGTGGAAATCGGTAACGGCGTGAGCGTGATGGCGCTACAGGCGGACTTCGACGCAGTGTTCGTCAGCGCAGGGTTGGGGCGAACTCCGGCGCTGGACATATTCGGTGAGGAACATTGCATCGATGGCCTGGAATACATCGAGCAGAGCAAGACGAATCCGGAAGGCCTCTGCGTCGGCCGCGAGGTTGTCGTCATCGGGGCAGGCAACACGGCCATCGATTGCGCCACAATTGCGAAGCGCCTGGGGGCGGGGCGCGTGACGATGGTGTATCGAAGAACAGATTGCGAGATGACCGCGTACGAGCACGAGTATCAATTCATCAAAAAGGAAGGCGTGGAGTTCCGCTTCTTGACGCAGCCTGTGCGTGTATTGACGGAGAACGGGCGCGTCAGCGGCATGGAGTGCGTGCGGATGGCGCTCGGGGAATTGGATGCATCGGGCCGTCCGTCGCCGCAGCCGATTGCGGGATCGGAGTTTGTGTTGACTGCCGATCAAATCGTCAAAGCGAACGGGCAACAGAAACCTGCAATTGCAGTTGTCTTTGAACTCGAAACAGACAAGGGCTACATCAAAGTGAACGAGGCGTTCGAGACGAGTGTGCAGCTGGTATATGCGGGCGGCGATTGCATTCGATCGAGGGGCGCCGCCTCGACGGTAATGGCGGTTGAGGACGGGAAACTCGCAGCGCGATCGATACATCGTAAGCTGAGTGGCGCACAAGCGTGCGGAAACGGGTGTGGATGAATGGCGGATCTCGCGATTGATTTTGCGGGCATTCGATCGCCCAATCCGTTTTGGCTGGCTTCCGCGCCTCCGACCAATTCGGGAGCACAGGTGCATCGCGCTTTCCAAGCGGGCTGGGGCGGGGCCGTGTGGAAGACGATCGGCGCTCCTGTGCTGAACGTATCGAACCGCTATGGAGCTTGGCACTACGGCGGCCAAAAAATGGTTGGCCTTAACAACGTGGAGTTGATCTCCGATCGACCGATAGAAATCAATCTACGTGAGATCGCGGAGGTGAAGCGGCGGTGGCCGGATCGCGCCGTTATCGTGTCGGCGATGGTGGAGTCCACACCGGAAGCCTGGGGCGATATTGTTCGGAGAATTGAGGACACCGGCGCTGACGGTATTGAATTGAACTACGGCTGCCCACATGGGATGAGCGAACGCGGCATGGGGAGCGCGGTGGGTCAAGTGCCCGAATATTGCGAACAGATTACGCGCTGGGTGAAGGATGTCGCGCGTATTCCGATTATTGTGAAGCTCACACCCAATATCACCAGCATCGCTGGGCCCGCACGTGCGGCGGTAGCTGCCAACGCCGATGCGCTGTCGCTGATCAATACGATCAACTCGATCGTCGGGGTAGATCTCGACACGTTCGAAATCACGCCGAGCATTGGCGGCAAGGGCGGGCACGGCGGGTATGCAGGACCGGCGGTGAAGCCGGTTGCGCTGAACATGTTGTCCACCCTCGGCACAGACGAGGTGGTTCGCACTTCCGGAGTGCCGATCTCCGGAATGGGCGGGATCTCGAATTGGAGAGATGCAGCGGAATTTCTGCTGCTGGGCGCTACGAGCCTACAGGTGTGCACGGCTGCCATGCATTACGGGTTTCGCATTATCGAGGATCTGTGCGACGGGCTTTCCAATTGGATGGATTCGAAGGGATTCAAAAGCATTTCCGACGTTCGGGGCAGGAGCTTGAACCGGTTATCGGATTTCAGGAACCTTGACCTTTCGTTCCGCGCGGTTGCTCGCATCGATCCCGCAAAATGCATCAAGTGCAATCTTTGTTATGTCGCCTGCAACGATACGGCACATCAGTGCATCGATTTGATCGCTGCCGACGGCCACCGGGTTGAGCCGCTCTCTTATGACATTCGGTCGAACGGAAAACGCGAGGCTGTCGACGACCGACCGCAGACTCGCGTACGCGAAGACGATTGCGTGGGATGCCGCTTGTGCTACAACATATGCCCGGTTGAGCATTGCATCGAGATGGTGGAGCTACCTCCCTGCCGCCCGGCAACGACCTGGGATGCGATATCGAAGTCGCAGCCTGAGGTTACGGAGAGCTGGGAGGCGATGGAGCGCTACCGTGATAGGCAAAACATTCACATCCATTAGGTGGATGGAAACAGATGGCGCTGCTGATTAAGAACGGCGAAATCGTCACCGCCGACTCGCGGTATCGCGCGGACCTCTATATTGAAGAGGAGACTATTACTCACATTGGCGAACGGCTGGATACTCCGCCGCACGCTGAAGTGATCGACGCGTCGGGCAAGTTTGTGTTTCCCGGTTTCATCGATCCTCATGTGCATATATACCTGCCGTTCATGTCTACCTTCGCCAAAGACACGCACGAGACGGCGAGTATCGCGGCGCTGGTCGGCGGCACGACGACCTTCATTGAGATGTGCTGCCCCTCACGAACGGACGATGCGCTCGAAGCGTATCAACTGTGGAAGGGCAAGGCGGAAGGCAGCAGCGCGTGCGACTACACATTCCACATGGCCGTGACGAAGTACGAGGCGGAGACGGAAGGGCAGCTCAGGGAAATCGTTGGCGATGGAATCCGCTCGTTTAAAATCTTTCTTTCTTATAAGAATTTCTTCGGCGTGGATGACGGCGAGATGTACCAGACGCTTGCGCTGGCCCGAAAACTCGGGGTAATCGTAACGGCGCATTGTGAGAATGCGGAGTTGGTGGATCGTCTGCAGAAGAGATTACTCGGCGAGGGCAAGACCGGGCCGGAGTGGCACGAATCCAGCCGTCCGGAATCCATTGAAGCCGAAGGTACGCAGAGGTTTGGCACCTTTCTGGAGAATACGGGCGCTACCGGTTACGTGGTCCACCTTTCGTGCGCGCCAGCGCTCGCGGCGGCAATGGACGCCAAGCGGCGAGGCGTGAAGATATTCATAGAATCAGTGATTCCACACTTTCTGCTCGATGATTCTTATGCAAAACGAGCGGGAGTAGAAGGCATGAAGCACGTCATGTCTCCTCCGCTGCGCGACAAACGCAATCAGAAAGTTTTGTGGAATGCACTGGCGTCGGGAGCTATAGACACGGTGGGCACGGATCATTGTCCTTTTGACACGGAACAGAAGCTGTTGGGAAAGGACGCTTTCACGCAAATTCCGAACGGCATTCCCGGGATCGAAGAGCGCGTGAATCTGCTGTACACCTTCGGTGTGAAAGCCGGGATTCTGAGTCTTCATCGTTTCGTCGACGCGGCGAGCACTCGGCCAGCGAAACTTTTCGGGCTGTTTCCCCGCAAAGGTACGATTGCGGTGGGGAGCGATGCCGACCTGGTCGTCTACGACCCCGAGTACCGAGGCATTCTGTCCGCCAAGACTCATCATGTAAACAATGATTACTGCGGGTTTGAGGGCATGGAAATTCTAGGGCGCCCTTCGGTTGTGACGGTACGAGGGAAGGTGCAGGTACGAGAGGGAGAGTTCGTTGGGGAACGCGGACGCGGGCGACTGCTCAGGCGCGAGCCGTTGTACCTCTGAGCCATTGAACCGATGAGTCTGGATCCGAGACGAACGATCGCGGAACTGAAGGAGCTTCGCGAGCTCACGGGCGATGAGAACGGGGCGCAACGCGTAGCTTGGACGGATACCTGGCGAAAGGCGCGCGCGTGGTTCGAGTCGAAGCTCGCAAGTTTGCCCGTGGAACATCATTACGATGCGGCGGGCAACGGATGGGCGACTCTGCGGGGCGAATCGGATGAGGCCCTGCTCTTAGGCGGCCACCTGGATTCAGTACCGAATGGCGGGTGGCTGGACGGTTGTCTCGATGAGCTGGTGGGTTTGGAGATCCTGCGAAGGTTCGCCAGTGAGTTTCGGGAGCGGCCGCCGGTCACAATTCGTTTGGTGGATTGGGCGGACGAAGAAGGCGCCCGGTTCGGCCGCAGCCTGCTTGGTTCTTCCGCGTTCGCGGGCACGCACAGCATAGAAGCGGACCGCGTGCGAACAGATAAAGACGGGATACGCCTGGAAGATGCGCTGCGGAGATGCGGAGTGGAGATCGAGCGCTTTGCCGAGGCCGAACGCGAGCGTCAAAACGCCGCCGCATATCTGGAGCTGCATATTGAGCAGGGGCCGGTGCTGGAGCGCATGGGCGATCCACTCGCAACGGTTGTTGGAACCAAGGGTGTAGAGCGTCATGCGGTCACGTTTCACGGACAAGAGGCGCATTCGGGTTCCACACCGATGAAGATGCGCCACGATGCATTAGCTGCCGCAGCGAAACTGGCGCTCGAAATTCGACCCATTGCGGCCCAGTATCCGGACGCGGTCTGCACGATGGGCAGCGTGAAGACGTTCCCCGGCATCGTGACCGCGGTTGTGGGCCGGTGCGAAGCTACGCTCGATCAACGCGATCTGGACGCGGATGTTCTTGCAAGCATGTACCGCGCGGCTCAAGAAGCCAGCAAGCGTTTTGCAGAGGAAGAGAAGTGCACGGTTGAGTGGTCGCGTATATGGAACATTGAACCCGTGCCGTTTCACCCTGAGCTGATCGAACTCTGCGACGCAGCTATCCGCGAGACCGCAGGCGTGACGCATCGCCTTCCCTCGGGTCCGCTGCACGATGCCGCTGAGGTCGCCCGAGCCGGAATTCCAACGGTAATGATGTTCGTGCAATCCCTGCAGGGCATCAGCCACAATAAGATTGAAGATACCCGGGAAGAGCACCTGGCGCTGTCGGTGAGAGCTCTTGATTCTCTCGCGAGCAAAACTGTGAGGTGGATTCAAGACCGGCGCAGGTAAGGATTTAGAGCGCTGATCTCAATCTGCGCGAAACGGAGCCGGGAAGCCGACCGCTGCGCCAAGATAGGTCAATGAGTCTCCCGACGCTCCGCGCGATACTCGCGTTACCTGCGTTTCGAGGAGCCGAGTTGCTGTCGGGGCAATCGCAGCTGGACCGTGTCGTGTCTTGGGTCCATGTCGCCGAAGTACTGAATGTCTGGCGCTTTCTGTCTGGAGGAGAGCTCATTTTGAGCACAGGTTTGGAGCTGGCTCGCGCAGCTCCCAGCGCTCAAGTAAAGTATCTTCGATCTCTGGCGCACGCGGAGGTGCGCGCATTGGCGCTCGAACTGGTGCAGTGGATGCAGGAAGTCCCACGCGAGTTGCTGGAGATTGCGCGCGAGCTGGAATTTCCGATCATCGTGTTTCGGACTGAAGTGCGGTTCGCGGATCTGACGCGCGCGGCGCACGAGCGGATCCTGCGGCCACGGACAGAATTGCCGGACGAACCGATTCTCGAGTCGTTGGTGGACGCGCTCATCGAGACTGGGCGGGCGAAACAGTTCCTTCAACATCAGCTTGGTCCGGTGCTGAATTTGCCTGCGCGTCCACGAGCGACGCTGCTCAGCACCCTTGAAGTGCTGCTGCAATCGCAGTTCAATATTGCAGAGGCAGCACGGCGGCTCGGAGTGCGCCGCCAAAGCATTTACTACCGTCTCGATCACCTGAACGGACTGCTTGGCGCGTCGGACGACCTCGACCGGCAGTTAGGTTCGCTGGTCGCGTTGGCGTTACTGCGCCGAAACTTGCCTTGATCCTCCGTCCGATTACATTGTTCGAGGGCCGAGTTTGGACACTTTGTCCATTGCGTACAGCTAAGCCTGGAAACTAAGATTAATGCACGCCGGCGATTGCTTGCATAGGCAGGAGAAGAATGGAAAGAACTTCGCAACAGGTTATCGAGGAGAATCGCGAATACACCATGTTTTCGTGGTCGGTGCAAGGCGCCGCACACCCGATGCACATGACGCGAGGGCAAGGCGTGTGGTTTTGGGACGGCGAGGGTAATAAGTGGCTCGACTTCAGCTCGCAACTTATTAACTTGAACCTTGGGCATCAACACCCGAAGATACTCGAAGCGATAAAGAAGCAGGTGGATGAGTTATGCTTCGCCGGGCCCGGTTTTGCAACCGAGCCACGCGGAGTGCTTGGAAAGAAACTGGCGAAAGTTACGGGGCTCGCGAAGGCGTTCTTCACGCTGGCAGGATCGGAAGCCAACGAGAACGCTCTGAAAATGGCGCGGCTCTTTACCGGACGCGACAAGATCATCACGCGCTATCGCTCATACCATGGCGCGACCATGGGCTCGATGAGCGCTTCAGGCGATCCGAGGCGCTGGCCCGTTGAGCCGGGCGTGCCTGGAATTGTGCGGGTGTTCGACCCGTATTGCTACCGCTGTCCGTTCGGGAAAACGCCTGATAGCTGCCGCCGCGAGTGTGTAAGCCATATCGAAGAGATCATCCAAATGGAAGGTCCGCATACGATTGCCGCCATGCTGGTGGAAGGGATCACGGGTTCGAATGGGCTGCTGGTTCCACCCGACGATTACTATCCAAAGCTTCGCGCACTTTGCGACAAGTACAAACTTTTACTCATCGACGACGAGGTGATGAGCGGCTTTGGACGTACGGGTGCGTGGCTCGCTACCCAGCATTACGGCATCAAGCCGGATATCGTCACTTGCGCAAAGGGTCTGACGAGCGGTTACATGCCTCTGGGCGCAGTGGTGGTTTCGAAGGAGATCGCCGACTATTTCGAGGACCACATGTTATGGGGGGGGCTGACTTACAGCGGACATCCAGTTTGCTGCGCAACTGCCGTTGCAAACCTGGCCGTGTATGAAGAAGAAAACATTTTCCACAATGTGGAAACACAGGGTCGCTATCTCGCGGATCGCCTGGAAGCCATGAAGCGCCGTTACGCGTGTGTCGGCGATGTTCGCTACAAAGGCTTATTTAGCGTAATCGAGTTGGTGAAAGATAAGTCGACGAAGGAACCGCTGGCCCCGTTCAACGGCACCAGTTCGGAGATGGGCCTGCTCACCGGGTATCTCAAATCGCAGCACGTGTACGCTTTCGCGCGATTCAATATGTTGTGGGTGTGCCCGCCACTGATAATTTGCGAGGACGAGCTGCGGCAGGGCCTCGATGTTATCGAACAGGGATTGCGGCTGGTGGATGAGGCTCTGGGCCGGTTCGAGGAAACGCCGCAACAGATGGTAGAGGAGATGAATTATGGCCGTCGCTGAAGAGATGGTATCGCTGAGGAATGTAAGCCACTGGATTGGCGGAACAGTGGTGGAGTCCACGTCAGGGCGTTCCGGAATCGTGTGGAACCCGGCGACGGGTGAAGCGCAGGCCAAAGTAGATTTCGCCAGTGCCGAAGAAGTCGATCAGGCCGTAGCCGCGGGTAAGAAAGCGTTCGCAGATTGGCGGGCGACGGCGCTATCGCGCCGTACCGAAATCCTGTTTCGCTTTCGAGAACTGGTGGATGCGGGTCGCCGCAAGATAGCCGAAACAATTACCCTGGAGCACGGCAAAACATTAGCGGATGCGACGGGCGAAGTCGCGCGCGGCCTGGAAAATATCGAGTTCGCCTGCGGGATTCCGAATCTCTTGAAGGGCAGTTTCTCGGAGCAGGCGAGCCGCGGGGTGGACGTGTACCAGATCCGGCAGCCTCTCGGGGTAGTGGCGGGGATCACGCCGTTCAATTTCCCCGCTATGGTTCCGATGTGGATGTTCGCGAATGCCATAGCGTGCGGAAACACCTTCATCCTCAAACCATCGGAGAAGGATCCGTCGGTGAGTCTCTATCTGGCCGAGTTGCTAAAGCAGGCCGGTGTACCCGACGGAGTGTTCAACGTCGTACAAGGTGACCGGGTTGCGGTGGACCGGCTGCTCGAGCACCCCGATGTGAAGGCGATCAGCTTCGTCGGGTCCACGCCGGTCGCACACTCGATCTATCAGACGGCCACACGAAACGGGAAGCGCGTGCAGGCACTGGGCGGGGCCAAGAATCACATGCTGGTCCTGCCGGATGCAGATATCGGGATGGCGGCCGATGCCGCTGTATCGGCGGCCTATGGCTCTGCCGGCGAGCGGTGCATGGCGATCTCGGTGATCATCGCGGTGGGCAATATTGCGGATCCTTTGGTGAACGCAATTCGCGACCGAGCGGGGAAGCTTCGAATCGGACCCGGTCTTGAGGACGGCAACGAGATGGGCCCGCTTATTACTCGCGAGCATCGGGAGCATGTCGCCTGGTACGTGGAGAACGCCACAGCGGAAGGAGCGGTGGTTTCGCTCGATGGCCGGGAGAATGGAATTACGCGGCGCCCGGGTTTCTTCCTCGGCTCTTCGTTGCTGGATCGTGTCAAGCCGGGGATGCGATGCTACGACGATGAAATCTTTGGCCCCGTGTTAAGCGTGGTCCGGGTACAGACATATGAAGAAGCTCTCGAGATGATCAACGATCATCCGCTTGGGAACGGTACCGCGATCTTCACGCGGGATGGAGGGGCGGCCCGGCAGTTTCAGTTCGACGTTCAGGTGGGCCTAGTTGGGATTAACGTACCTATTCCGGTTCCCGTCGCTTACTACAGCTTCGGCGGATGGAAAGCTTCACTGTTCGGAGACTTGCATATGTATGGTCCCGAGGGTGTACAGTTTTACACCAGAGCGAAGGTAGTTACGAGTCGATGGCCCGACCCCGGCACGAGTAAAGTCGACCTCGGCTTCCCGCAGGTGCGCTGAGGGCCTAAACACCGTTCGGCCCCAGACACACCAGCTTCGATAGTGTTTTCCGCACGCGGAATAGGCAGTACCCCTTACGCCCGCATGCTAATGCCAGAACGCTCAGTCACGACACGCCCGCGACGATAAGACCCTTAGAAACTTTCAAAGAGAATTTTTCCGGAGACGATTTCTCCGGAGAGAGCGAGTGTTCTGTATGAGGCATACATTTTTATCGATCGCGGTTTTCGTCTTTGGCGGTGTGGCGCTTGCGCAGGGGCCGGGCGGCGTGGCTGGACAGGCATCGCGGTCAAAGCTGTCTTCTGAGCTGCAGCACGCGGATTCTCGCGCGAGCGTCGACGTTATTGTCCGATTCAAGCAAGTTCCAACCGCTGCATCTCATTTGATGGTGATGAATCGAGGCGGCCAGTTCCGGCGGCAACTCGGCGCCGTAAAGGGTGGCGCATACACCATTTCAGCTAGCGCTCTCGCAGCGCTCGCGAACGATCCGAGCGTGGCACACATCTCGATCGACCATAAGGTGACGGCCAAGCTGGACTACTCAACTGCGGCCGCGAATGCCGCGGCGGCCTGGTCCGCCGGTCTCGATGGCAGCGGTATCGGCGTGGCGATCATCGATAGCGGTATTTCTCCGATTGCAGACCTGACGGACAAGAATGGCAAGTCGCGCATCGTCTATACCCAGGATTTCGTCGGGACCGACGGTCTCGACTACTACGGACACGGAACGCACATCGCCGGCATCGTCGGAAGCAATGGAACAAGTTCTACATGTCCCACCTGCATTCACAGTCTTAAGGGGCTTGCTCCGAATGCCAATCTCATCGACCTGCGCGTGCTCGATCAGGATGGAGCATCGACCGACAGCGCCGTGATTGCGGCGATCGATGCAGCCATTCAGCTGAAGCAGACTTACAACATCCGGGTAATCAATCTATCGCTGGGTCGAGCAATCTCTGAGAGCTATCAGCAGGATCCACTCTGTCAGGCGGTCGAAGCCGCTTGGAAAGCAGGAATCACGGTGGTGGTGGCGGCCGGCAACAATGGCCGGGACAGTTCGTTGGGAACCAACGGTTACGGAACAGTGGAAGCGCCCGGCAACGATCCTTATGTAATTACGGTGGGCGCCATGAAAGCGATGGAAACCTACGACCGTTCCGACGACCTGGTGGCCAGCTACAGCGCGAGAGGGCCGAGCCTTTTCGACAACGTCGTCAAGCCCGATCTGGTGGCTGCCGGCAACAACATCGTGTCGCTGCTCGCTCCCGGCAATCCGACGCTGGCCAGTGAATATCCTTCGAACGTCATGGGCCCGGCTTACTACATGAGCGGCGGCAATACTGTAGGCGCTCCCAACTTTCTGATGTTGAACGGCACCAGCATGGCGACAGGCGTTGTCAGCGGCGCGGTTGCCGATCTACTGCAGGCACAACCCAGTCTCACGCCCGATCAGGTGAAGGCTCGGTTAATGAAGACCGCTTACAAAGTGTTTCCTGAATCCAGTACGGCGATCGATCCCATCTCCGGCCTGAGCTATACCGACTGGTACGACGTTTTCACGAGGGGCGCCGGGTATTTAGATATGGCTGCCGCGCTTGCCAGCACCGACGTGATCGCAGGCACTGCCCTGTCTCCGACGGCGACCTTTAACTCCTCGACCGGAACGGTGAATCTGGTTTTCGATCCTTCCTCCACCTGGGGCATCGCGGGCTGGGATCCAGTGGACATTTGGGGAATCGCGGCCACATCGGGACCAGCCACCGTGCTGAGTGCCACGGCGCTGACCTCTGTAGCGGGATCGAACGCGGTAGCAGGCAGCAGCAGCGTGCTCGGTTCCAGCAGCGTGCTTGGTTCCAGCAGTGTGCTCGGCAGCAGCAGCGTGCTCGGATCGAGTGGCGTGCTTGGTTCCAGCAGCGTGCTTGGATCGAGCAGCGTGCTCGGTTCAAGCAGCATGTTGGGTTCAAGCAGCGTGCTCGGTTCCAGCAGCATGTTGGGTTCGAGCAGCGTGCTCGGTTCCAGCAGCGTGATGGGTAGCAGCGGTGTATGGGGTATGGCGAGCAATCAAAGCGACTCGAACACTGCCGTGATCGTGGTGGGGGAGCACTAGAAATCTCGCCTCTGCTGTGGCGTGATGCAATACATCGTGAACAACCTGACAACATTTCTCCGCTACTTCCGTATGAAGCTTGCGTACTCCGGACAGAAACACTCTCCGGAGTACGCAAGCTCAGTTTCAGAGTAGGAGAAAGCTGGTTCTCGACGAACTAAGATTGCCGAGCCTTATTGCTGAAGCGTCGGCGAAAGAGAAGGCCCGAGCCCATCAGAGCCAAGCCGAGCAGACCTGCTGTACCGGGTTCGGGGGTTGTAGCGGTTGCGGTAAGACCGCCGAGCAGGACGTTACCACTTAAAGCGGTGACGAAGATGTAGCGATCACCGGCGAGGCTGCTCACGTTCTGATCTCCCTCGCTGAAACCGGTTGTGCCCCCGCTCGGAATGGTAAAGGAGTGCCCAGCGACTGCGGCAGTGTTGGAGCCCCAGATTTCCCATTCTTCGCCATTGGTTGTGCTCTCCGTGTAGATGCCGAGCGAAGAAATTGTCAGCTGGCCAAGGTCAAGTTCGATAAAACTGCCAGACGTGATTTCGTCATCACCGCTGCCGTCGTTTGTGAGTCCAAGGCCGCTTTCATCGTTAGGAGGCGGAAAAACTCCGCTTCCTTTGCTATAGAGATCGACCGCCGCGACAGTCGACCCCGTGCCCGGCTTAAATCCATAGGCTGTTATGGCCGGACCGGATCCGCTGGTTGGAGAGAACGTGTGGGTGCTTGATCCCAGATCGCCCCCGAGCCCGCCGAAGGCGTAATTATAGACGGATGCTGCTTGTAAGGCGCCCCCGAAACTGAGTAAGGCGCACGCGATAAGTGTTACTTTGATCCTCATTTTTTCCTCCGAAAGAAAGTCTGTGAGAGTCGCTGCGCTAGAGCGATCCGCTTAAGCTTGGCTGGTCTCGTATCGTGAGTCTGCCACCTGAGTGGCGTTGATTCAACGGGCTACCAGGTACCGTGAGTTGCGCTACACCACTGGGACTAAACGAGCTGGATTTTCGCCGAAGTTAGGGGAGACCGACGCCAAGTTGTAGTAGAACGCGGCAAGCCTCAGAAAGCTATTCCGTCCTACCGGTAAGGGCAGCCGTCGGAGTGAGGCCGAGTTTCTGTCTTATCGGAGGTCGAAGTACTGCCGGTCCGTTACTTTTTGAGGTGAAACAGTTATGCGTAGTTCGATTCGGCTGGTAGCGCGGAAAGATTGACAAGATTTCTAGTACACAGCCAAGTGAGCGCCACATTTGTGAATGGTGAGCGCGGTAGGAATCGAACCTACAACCTAGTGATTAAGAGTCACTTGCTCTGCCAATTGAGCTACGCGCCCGTTTCCGGTGGGATGTGCGGCGGCCGGAGATCGGCCAAACACAATATAACATCCGCTCGCGGCCGCTAAGAATCGCGGTGAACGGTATCCATCGAGAAAGCCGGCATGCAAATCGCGAAATACTCGGCTCCCTCCGCTTCCGGCGTGCTGTACCGGACCCACTCGCCCTTGTGGGCGATGACGGCTTGTCCGGCACGCACGTCCATCGAACCACCCGAATATTCCACGCGCAGCAGTCCCTTTAGGACGACTGTGAACTCGTCGAATTCCGGCGTCTGACCAGGTTCCTGCCATCCACCGGGGCTGCGCATGTGCGCCACGCTCACGTCTGAAGTGCCCGAATTGACACGGCCAACGTATTCATCGATCAGTTTCGGCTTGTTGCCGGCGGCTTCCACTCGGGTCGGCTTGCGGAATGAAGGTAGGTGGTCTCATAGGAACCATTTCAGGATAAGAGAAGGAAAAATGCATACCCAGACTCTAGCGCGCCTGGGCGCAAAATCCCGATGATAAAGACGAAGAGTTTAGCGGACGATGCCGACCCTGCCATTACGTCTTTGTACACGCCTTCTTTGCTGTTTGCTGCTGTGAACGCCGCTACGTTTTCGGGTTCCGTTGTGGACTCCGCGACGGGCAAAGCGATTCCGAACGCGATCGTCACGGTAGGTTCGAAGGTTGCCCGAACGAACGGCGAGCGGCGAATTTCAAATCGAAGCGGATGGAACTGCAGTCGCGGCGCGCGCCTATGGATATTCGCGGTCTCAAATCACGGTGGATCCGCACGGCGCGAAAGCCGTGCAAATGAAATTGACCGCCATCACGCCGCGCGCGCTGTATCTTTCGTTTTGGGCAGTGGGGACGCCCAGCATTCGTGAGCGCGTTCTTCGCCTAGCGTCTACGACTCCCGTGAACGCGGTGGTCATCGACGTAAAGGGCGACATGGGATACCTCTGTTTCCGGACCGGAGTGCCGCTGGCGGGAGAAATCGGCGCACAGAAGATCACTACCGTTCCCGACATGCCCGCTCTCCTCGAGCGGCTGCATAAGCAGGGGATTTATACGATCGCCCGCATCGTCACGTTCAAAGACAATCTGCTTGGGAACGGCCCGCCCGAATCTGGCGCTTCACCAGAATGGAAAACTTTTCAAGGACCGCGAAGGTCTGACATGGTGCGATCCGTTTCTGCCGGATGTCCGCACGTACAATATCAATCTCGCGATCGCGGCCGCCAAGGCGGGGTTCGATGAAATTCAATTCGATTACGTGCGTTTCCCGGATTCGAAGGGTGTCGAGTTCTCGCAACCGAGCACTGAAGCGTCGCGGCCCCAGGCGATCATTGCATTTCTGACGGAAGCGCGCGAGAAATTGATTCCGTACAACGTCTTTCTTGCTGCAGATGTTTTTGGATATATCTGCTGGAACAAAGGCGACACAGGAATCGGACAAAGCATCGAAGAGCTGGCGGGCCCGCTGGACTATATCTCGCCCATGCTCTATCCATCAGGTTTCATGTACGGAATTCCAAACTATCGCAACCCGGTCACGCATGCTTATGAGATCGTGCGGCTTTCGCTCGACCGCGCACGGGAACGGACGAAGCTCGATCCCGTGCGTTTCCGTCCATGGCTGCAGGCCTTTGCCGATTATGCTTTTGATAAGCGGCAATTCGGTGAAGAGGAGATCCAGGCCCAGATCAAGGGCGCGGAGAGTTTTGGAGCGGATGGATGGCTGCTGTGGAACCCGCGTAATTTATATTCGGCCGACGCAATTGGCCCGGCGCCGAAAAAACAGCTCGCTTTGGGCCAGAGCCCGGACCACGCTCAATTGCGCAATGGGACGTCCAAATAAGAATCTCGCTAGCTAGGTAAGGCATACCGTCACTCTCACGAGCCCGCCATCGCTTCGTCAGAGCTTTCCCGTTCGCGCGGAACCAGCTTTGTAACTTGGCTGGCCTTGTAGCTTCGCTAGAATTGTGCCGTCGAGGACGGAATGTTGAAATCGCAAATTAGTTCAGCAACGCTCGTTGGGGCGACACTCGCAGGCGTGGTGGTGCTGATGGTATTACAAGGGCCGTTTACATGGCTCGCCAGCATCGGAGCTTTGATCCTGCTTCTGATTCTGCTTTCATACGACCAGGATGGCTACCGCTCGCTGTTCCAGAGCATCGCGTTCTCCGCAGTGTGCGGTTTTTGCTGCGCGCTCGCGTCGGGCGCCGTGTTTCAGCTGATGGCGAGCGCGTGGAGAGGTTCACCTGAACAATGGTCAGTGGTCAACCGAATGGCTGCCGCTGACATGCGTTTTCGCGGCTGCTATTTTTTTCGCCATCGATCGTGCTCGAATGAGCGGGCGCGAACCACTCGAGATGCGAGAGGCGCGGCGTGCAAGGACGCCTCAGCCGGGATTCATTCCGCGCAGCGCTCCAGTGGCCGCCTCTGCTCCCGAACCCGTTTCTCCGCCGCTTGCGCGAATGCCGGTTCCGGAGACACCCGCACCGGTCGTTCAGCAGGCGCAACGAGTAGAGCCCGCCGCGCAGCCGGTTCGGATGGAAAGTGCCCCTATCCTTTCCCAACCTAGCCGAGTCGAACCTGCAACGCCCAGATCGCTGATACCAGAGACCCCGGTCGCTGAGCCTGCTGCTTCCGAAGCGCTCAATCCCGGCCTTGCACCCGTCGAGGCGGCACGTCCGGGTCCGATGCCGATCATCCCGCGCACCGGTAAAGAGACGATGATCTATGTGATGTTGATGGGCGAGGGGCTCAACGTCCTGCGATCGGTGCAGGCCGAGCACTTAGGTCGAGATTTCTACAGGATTATCGAGCCCATGCCCGAGGGTGAAACTTGGCAGTTTCAGCCCGGGCAAGTGGTGCGTTGCAAAAAGAAAAATCTTTCGAGCGGCAAGGGATTGGTCGCCGTGGAGGAAGCGCCCAGAGCGCGCTAGGCCGCAAAAGCACGTCATGACGATCAAAGACGATCTCAGTCGTCGAAATCGAAACTCCCACGGGCCCAATGCGAACCTACGTGTTCAGGCCCGCGGCAGAAGGCAAATATCCCGGAGTGGTGCTGTTTTCCGAGATCTTTCAGGTCACCGGGCCGATTCGCCGGATGGCAGCGATGATTGCCGGGCACGGCTATGTAGTGGCTGTTCCGGAGGTGTATCACGAATTGGAACCCGCCGGCACGTCCTGGCTTACGATCAACAGGGAGCCGAAACGGGTAACGCGCACAAATACGCGAAAGAATTGTCGTCCTACGATGCGGATGGGCGCGCGGTGATCGATCATTTGAAATCTCGCGAGGATTGCACGGGCCGTATTGGCGCCGTAGGAATTTGCCTCGGCGGCCATCTTGCCTTCCGCGCCGCCATGAACCCGGATGTATTCGCTACGGCCTGCTTTTACGCCACCGACATGCATTCGAGCACTCTTGGCAAAGGCAAACAGGACAATTCGCTGGAGCGGGCCTCCGAGATTCGGGGCGAACTTGCTGCACATCTGGGGCAGACAGGATCCGCACGTTCCGCTCGAAGGACGAAACCGCATTCGTGCCCGGCTCGAAGAAGCCGGAGCGCGTTACCAGTGGGTGGAAGTGAACGGCGCGCACGCGTTCATGCGCGACGAGGGATACCGCTACGATCCCGCGCTGGCGTACCGCTGTTATGGCCTCTTGTTTGAACTCTTCCACGCGGCATTTGGCGATCGGAGAGTACAAAAACAGCAGGCGGCGCGAGAGCTAATCGCGGCGCTGACGTGCAAATTCCGCTCAGCCGGTAACGTGGCGAGTTGCGGACTGTCTAACGAAGGGCGGCTTCGATGGACTGGAAATGGGTTTCGCTGGGCTTCTTCATCCTCGGTATCGTTTGTCTGCCGTTTTGGCCGTATAGCGCAAACTGGCGCATTTACCCGGCGGTGTTCTGCTGGTTTCTCGCGGTTTTGACCTTCCTGGTCAGTATCTTCGCCAAGCGCGGCAGCACGATTTGGAAACACAGGGGCCAAGGCTAAGGACCGTCGTTCTGCTTTCAGAGTTTGCGGCCCAGTTGTACTGGCACTACCTGCGAGAGTTGCGGTGAAGCGTGTCCGCTTTCTACTCCAGTCTTAATAGTGAGGAGCAAAGACGTTTATGCGTAGGAATCTGGTGGTTTCGCTACTTTCGAGCATGCTGGTTTTCCCCGTTTGTATGGCGGCGCAGCAGAAGGATCACAATGATGCTTTCGTGCGCGGACCCGAGAGCGACAGTCGCATGATGCAGGAGGTCCGGCATCAACTCGTGATGCTTCCGTACTACACGATTTTCGATGATCTGGCTTTTCGCGTGAGTGGCAGCACCGTGACATTATTCGGCGATGTCACAAATCCCGTTCTAAAGTCGGATGCGCAAAATGTAGTGAAAGGAATCGAGGGCGTGACGCAGGTCGATAACCAGATCAACGTCCTGCCGCTTTCTCCGATGGACTGGCAGATCCGCCGAGCCGAATTCCGGGCCATCTACGGAGATCCGCAGATCGGCGATCGTTATGGCCACCAGGCGCTGCCATCCATTCACATTATCGTGAGCAACGGGCACGTGAGGCTCGAAGGCGTGGTGGCGAACCAGTCTGACAAGAACCTGATCAACATTCGTGCCAATGCGTGTGCCGAACGTGTTCTCCGTTGAGAACGATCTTCAGGTCGCAGCCAGCTAACAGGCGACGCATTTAGCGCCTGGCCACAGTTCCTCTATCGTCAAGTCGGCAGTTCAGATTCGGCTGCAGTCTACACCTCGCTGTGGCTGTGCGACTGATCATTCGCTGTCTGCAGTCACGCCGCGCTCAGTCGGCGTAAGAAAGGCGAATACAAGCGACTTACAGGAAATTCCTCAAACAAAACTATTGCAATCCGCATAGGACCCATGCGACGATCTTTCCAGTGGACTGAATCGGTTAAAAGTGGTTGGAAGTGGAAGCAGCGATCAGCCAGATACGCCGGCAGCGGTGGGTGCCCCTCGCGGCACTCTGAGCGGTCGTGTCGATGAAAAAGGCCGGCTGAAGCTGCCTGCGGCGATGGTGCAGTACCTGGAAGCGCTGCGGAGAACGCAAAGTATTCATCACAACCTTGAAGATCTCGACAGCACTAATTTACCCGATTTCGGTCTGGCGGGAAACAGAAAAGATGCTGCAGGAGCCGGGAGAAGATGCCGAGATCCGGGCGGACGTCGCGTTCGTGGCGAACCACTACGGCGAGGATGCCGAGATCGACGCGCAGGGACGAGTGCTGATGCCGACCACTCTGCGGCGCGAATTGGGGTTGGAGAAGGACGATGTGCATCTGCTGTGTTACAAGCAGCGCATCGAAGTGTTTGGAAGCAGGGTGTACGAGCAGCGGCTGACGAAGGCAAGAACGAACCTGGCCGAAAAAGTCAGCGCGCTCGAGAAGAAGGGTTTGCGGTAGCGGCCATGTATGGACGCGGCCCGAGCGGGAAGGCGGCCCGTGGCACTATCCGGTGCTGTTGAAGGAATCGCTCGAGTATCTCGCGATTCGGCCGGACGGCGTTTACGTCGACGTGACGGCGGGTTTGGGCGGGCATACGGGGGCGATTGCGGAGCGGCTGGAGAGCGGGTTTGTGATTGCGTGCGATCGGGATGCGAGTCGCTCGAATGGCGCGCGCGAATACGGCCGGCGTCGGCGGATCGCGATCCGGTTTTTCCACGGATCTTTTTCGAAACTGCCCGAAGCGCTGGCAGCAAACGGCGTGCGAGCGGTGGACGGAGTGTTGGCGGATTTAGGAGTCAGCCGGTATCAGTTGAGTACTGGGGAGCGCGGGTTTTCGCTGATGGAGGATGGCCGCTTGGATATGCGCATGGATCGCAGCCAGGGGATCACGGCGGCGGATCTTGTGAATGAGATGCCTGAAAAGGCGCTCGCCGATTTGATTTATCAGCTCGGCGAAGAAAGGAGGTCGCGAAGAATCTCCAGAGCAATCGTTCGCGCGCGGCCGATCCTGACGACGGGCCGTTTGGCCGAGGTCGTCGAGGAGGCCGTGCCGCGAACGGGGAGAATTCATCCGGCGACGCAGACCTTTATGGCGCTGCGGCTGAAGGTGAACAAGGAGTTGGAGGAGTTGGAGGAGTTGCTTCGGATGGCGCCGGAGCGGCTTGCGGTCCGGAGGGCGATTTGTTGTGCTGACGTTCATGTCGCTCGAGGATCGGAAAGTGAAGCAGGCGTTTTCAGGCGTTGGCTCGCGCGGGGCGGGCAAGAATCCTGACGAAGCATGTAGTGAAGCCAACGGAGGAAGAGATTTCGAAAAATGCGGCGTCGCGCAGCGCGAAGCTGCGGGCGCTCGAGCGGATTTAGAAGGAACAACAACAATGGCGTCACTGGCAACTTTCGTAAATCGTTTCGTCGGGGTCAGGGAACTGGCCGAAGCGCCGCCCGCGGTTTGGACGCGCACGGAATCGCCTCGGCTGCGTCCCATCGCAAATGAGGATGTTTATCTTTTCGTGAAGCGGATTGACAACAGCACGGTGGTGCGAGCGGCCGATCCCGTGGCACGCGAGCCCGCAGCCGCACGGTGGCGACGGGCTTTATCGCGGCGATGCTGGTGATCGCCGGGCTGGTGCCCGCCGCTTACAACACCATGGCGGGTTTCACGTTGCAGAGTCTCGCGGCAGGAGCAGGAGAAGCTGAAGCAACAACAGGCGCAGCTTGAACTGCAGGAGGCGAAGCTGCTGAACTACGACCACCTGGAGCAGCTGGCGAAGACGCTCAAGATGGTGGATCCCGATCCGCAGCAGGTGCAGTACCTCGAAGGCAAAACGAAGTCGACGCGAGGCGCGCAACAAGTTGCCGGCCAGCTCGCGCGCCATCGGAGCGCGATAGCGCCGAGGCGAAGCTGCGTACTCAGATCGGCCGGAAATGCTGACCATGTGTCAGACGCATGGAAATGAGAAACCGCCGCTCGGGCCAGCTCGACAAATCTCAGTAGACGAGCGTTAGTTATTACGGGGCTCATCCTTTTCGGATGGGCCCTGATTGTTGTTCTGCGCCTGTTCGATCTGCAGGTCTTCGCGCACGAGAGATACGTGCAAGCCGCCGAATCGCAGCAGGACAAGTACGCGCCGATCGAGCCGCGTGCGCGGGTCCATCTTCGATCGCAACGGAAACTACCTCGCCATCAGTTCGGCTTCGCAGTTCGTGGCTGTGAATCCGCGGCCAATTCCAGAACACGGGAATCGCGGCGGCGCTGCTGGCGCGCGTTCTCGGATCTGGACGCGCGCAAGCTCGAAGCGGATCTGAATGCCGCGGCGCACTCGAAGAGCCATCACGGCTATTTCGTCGTGGAGCCGCATGTTTCGGACGAGAAGGCGGACGCGAATTCGCGGCCATGAAGCTGAACTGGGTCGATCGTCCGCGAAGGAAGCGTTCGCAGCTATCCCGAATGGGCAACTGGCGGCGCACGTGATCGGCAACGTGAACGCCGAAGGGCAAGGGCGCCGGCGGGAGTCGAAGCAGAAATTGAATAAAGATCTTGCCGGCACGCCGGGCTCGATGCGCATCAAGGTCGACGTGAAGCAAGCGCGCCTATGCGACGGAAGTGATCACGACGCCGGTGCATGGGCAAGACCATCGGGCTCACGCATCGATAGCGAGGTGCAGCACGTCGCGGAAGACGCCTAAAGAGCCGCTGTGATTCGCGAATCACGCCGAGCACGGAAGCCTGGTCGCGATGGATCCGAACACGGGCGAAATTCTGGCACTGGCGAATTATCCGACTTACGATCTGAATGAGCGGCTGCATGCGGGCGAAAAGCCGCAGGGCCGCGAAGATCTGGCCGTGGTCGCGCCGTTTGAACCGGGATCGGTGTTCAAAGTGGTGACGATCTCGGCCGCGCTGGAGACCACGAATTTGACGCCCGGACACGATCATCAATTGCGGCGGCGGCGTGATGCACGCTTTTCGGACGAGTCATTCATGATTCGCATCCGCACGGCGATCTGTCCGTGGAAGACGTGCTGGCGAAATCGAGCAACATCGGCGCGATCCGGATCGGCATGCAGGTGGGCAGCAAGAACCTGTACGAATACATCCGGCGGTTCGGATTCGGCAGCCGAACCGGAATCGAATTGCCGGCGGAAGCGCCAGGAATGCTGCGGCCGTTGAAGCGATGGCAGCCGACTTCGCATCGGCTCCGTGCCTATGGGGCATGAAATCAGCGTGACCTCGGTGCAGCTGGCGCAGCTGGGGAGCGTGATCGCGAATGGCGGATTCCTGATACATCCGCACGTTGTGGCGTGGAAACAGGCGCCGGGCGAACGCAAACAGGTCGATCAAGCATCCGCCTCCGGTGCAGGTGTTGCGGCCGGAGACCGTCATGACCATGCGGAGATGATGCATCGCGTGGTGATGCCGGGCGGCACGGCGCAACAGTCTGCACGTGCTGGGATACACGATCGCCGGCAAAACCGGAACGGCGCAGATCTTCGATTTCGCGCACCACGTTTACACGCACAAATACAACGCTTCTTTCCTGGGCTTTGCGCCGACGGTGAATCCGCGATCGTGATTATGGTCACGATCTCCGGCACTACGGGCGATGCGGGATTCGGCGGCGCGGCGGCGGGCCCGGTATTCCAAACTGTGATGGCGACGGCACTGCGGCGACGTAGAGCATTCCGCGCGACGTGCCGGAAGAAATCGAGGCAGCTGCGCGGACGAAAGAGAAAAAGCCATCCAGCCAAGACGAAGGAGACGTGACGACGTTGCACTCGCGGAGCTCGATCCACCGATTCCGGAAGAAGAGATGAAGGCAGCTCGGGCGACTCCGATGCGAATGCCGAGACCGCTTGCCGTCGAGGTCGATCCGAACGCGCCCAAGGTCCCGAATTTTGTGGGCAAAACCGTGAAGGACGTGATGCAGAGGCTACGGCGATCGGACTGGATATCGACATGTTTGGTGAAGGTTTGGCACGAGCTCAGAATCCTGCCGCCGGCGCTCTGCTGATTCCCGGTCGAACACATCGCGGTGAGGTTTGCGCGTTGAAGCACCGGTCTGACGGGTGCGTGACGAGGTGCGTGTCGTGGAGCTGAGCCGCGTGCTCGAAGGAGTTCCGCTCTTTTCGAATGTGCCGCAAGCGCTGCTCGGCGCGGATGTGCGCGGTCTCGCTTACGACAGCCGAAAAGTGGAGCCAGGATATCTGTTTTTCGCGTTTCCCGGGCGCAAAAGCGGACGGCGCGCAATTTGCGAACTCCGCACTTCGAAAAGGGCGCATTGGCGGTAGTGAGCGATCGGCCCGTTCCGGCGGATTTCGTGGCGCGTGGTTGCAAGTGCCGCACGGGCGTCAGGCACTCGCGACGCGCTTCCCGAAATTTCTTCGACAGACCCGATGAGCGGTTGCGCTGACCGCCGTCACAGGCACCAACGGCAAGACCACCAGCACGCAACTGATCGACGCGATTCTGCGTGCCGCCGGCGAGACGACGGCCCTGATCGGCACGATTGAATATCATCTCGCGGGACGAGTTCTGCCGGCGGTCAACACCACGCCCGAATCGCTCGACCTGTTTCGCATGATCCGCGAACTGGAGCAGATGGGTGGAACGCACGCCACGCTCGAAGCCTCGTCTCACGCGCTCGATCTAGGGCGCATCTATGCGATGAACTTCCACACCGCCGGGTTTACGAATTTCACGCGCGACCATCTCGATTATCACCACACGATGGAAGCGTACTTCACGGCGAAACAGTTGCTGTTTAAGCCGCGCGGCGGCCCTCCTCCCCGCTTCGCGGTGCTGAACGCCGACGATGAAGCAGGCCGCCGGATCGAAGTCTCCGCTGAGACGAAGGTGTTTTGGTACGGCATCGACCAAGCGCCGCCCGCGCGCGCTAACGCCGGGCTAAACGATACGTGGGTACGTGCCGCGGACATTCAATCGTCGTTTGAGGGATTGCGTTTCACCATACTCGCTGGAGAGAAACGATTCTCCGGTCGACTCTACGCTGGTTGGGCACATCAACGTGTACAACATCCTGCTCGCCTGCGCGGCGGCGTTGACGCTCGGCTTGCACGAAGAACAGATTCAGAAAGGACTAAAACAGTTGCGAAGTGTGCCGGGACGTTTTGAGCGAGTGGAGGAGGGGCAGCCGTTCATGGTGGTGGTGGATTATGCGCATACCGACGATGCGCTGCGTAACGTGATATCGGTGGCGCGCGCGCATGAAACCGAAGCGCATCATCACGCTATTCGGTTGCGGCGGAGATCGCGATCGCTCCAAGCGGCCGCTCATGGGTATGGCGGCGGCCGAGCTCAGCGACTATGTCGTGCTGACGTCGGACAATCCGCGCAGCGAAGATCCACTCGCGATCATGAACGACGCCATGGTGGGCCTGCAGTCGAATCGACACGCCGCACTTAGCGGAGCCCGATCGGGAACGCGCGATCCGAAAGCGCGATTGCGGCAGCCGAGCCCGGTGATATCGTGATCCTGGCCGGCAAAGGACACGAAACTTACCAGATTTTGAAGGACGGTCCCATTCCTTTCGACGATCGCGAAGTCGCTCGCCGTGTTTTGCGTTCGTTCGGCTACGGCCTGCAAGCGGAGAGAAAAGCGCGGCGGCTGGGGGCGAAAAGAACGGGAAGGATTCATAGGCTGTGGCGCAGGTTTCGATGCACGTGTGCACGTGCTCGCTGGGGTGCGCGGCGTGAGCGGGTCCGTGGTTAAACAAATCACGGAGGCCGGCATTACTCACGCCGCGTTTTTTTATTACTGCCGTCGACAATGAAAGCATATAAGCAATGCTCTATTGGCTGCTCTTTCAGGTCCTCCAGAAATATATTCCCGCTTTCCGGGTTTTCGGCTACATCACGACGCGTGTGGCGCTGGCGAGCCTGACGGCCCTGGCGCTCGCACTCGCCCTTGGGCCATGGATGATCCGGAAACTGCGTGAGCTTAGTTTCGGCCAGCACATTCGCGAAGAAGGTCCGCAGTCGCACAGAAGAAAGCCGGTACTCCGACCATGGGAGGTCTGCTGATCGTGACCGCGATTGTCGTGCCTACCTTGCTCTGGGCAGATCTGCGCAATCAATATATCTGGATCGCTCTGCTGGGTTTGCTGGGTTTCGGCGCAATCGGTTTCATCGACGATTACGCCAAGGTCTCCAAGCAAACGAAATCTGGGCTTAACGGCATGGCAGAAGTTTTGGGCCCAGGTTTTGTGCGCAATGCTGATCGGGTTCTTCCTGCTGCTGCTTCACGCGAACCAGGCCTATTCGACAGCGATCAACTTTCCATTCTTCAAACAGTTCAAGCCGGATCTGCTGATCGAGCCGCTGACGAAGAGTTTCTGGACATATCCGCTGGCGTTCGTGCCGTTCTACCTGTTTATCGTCTTCGTCATGGTGGGTTCTTCGAATTCCGTCAATCTGACCGACGGTCTCGACGGTCTGGCGATCGGACTGATGATCATTGCGTCCGGGGCGATGACGCTTTTGACCTACGTGTCGAGTAATGCGGCATTCGCGCAATATCTCGATTTAGCGCGTTTGCCGCAGTCCCAGGAGTTGACGATCTTTTGCGCCTCGATGGTCGGCGCCAGCCTCGGTTTTCTTTGGTACAACTGCCATCCTGCGCAAGTGTTCATGGGCGACGTGGGATCGCTTGCATTGGGCGGAGGGCTGGGCATTGTGGCGGTGCTGATCAAACAGGAGATCCTGCTGATCTTCATCGGCGGCATCTATCGTCATCGAAGCGCTCTCGGTGATTTTGCAGGTCGGCAGCTACAAGCTGCGCGGCGGGAAGCGCATTTTCAAAATGGCGCCGATCCATCATCATTTCGAGGCGCTTGGTTGGCCGGAATCGAAAGTGATTGTCCGGTTCTGGATTGTCGGCTTTGTCATGGCGCTATTCGCTCTGACAGCGTTGAAGCTGAGGTAGCACGAGGCATTGGAGTTCCGCGGAAAATACGTTCTCGTCATCGGCACCAAGCGCTCAGGGCTGGCGGCGATTGAGTTGTTGTTGAAGCACGGCGCCACGGTGCGCGCGATGGATGCTCAACCGCCGACAGCGGAAGAGCAAAATAAATTCGCCCGGATGGGCGTGCCGGTGGTGACGCAAGAAATGGAGAACATGATGGACGCGGGAAACCGCCGGACACGATCGTGCTCTCGCCCGGCGTTCCGTACGACCTTCCCATGCTGGTCTCAGCGCGCGATGGAGGAATTCCGGTGATCGGCGAAGTGGAGCTCGCGTCGTATTTCCTCAAAGGTCCGGTCATCGGGATCACCGGATCGAACGGCAAGACGACCACGACGGCGTTGACGGGCCATCTGCTCAGAGAATGCGGAATTCGCTTGCCAGGTGGGCGGCAATATCGGAAACGCCGTGGCTTCGTTGATCGAATCCTCAGCCGACAATCAGTGGAACGTTCTGGAACTTTCGAGCTTTCAGCTTGAATCGATCTCGAGTTCCGCGCGAACATTTCGGCGCTGCCTCAACGTCACGCCCGATCACCTGGATCGCCATCACACGTTCGAGAGCTATGCGGATGCGAAAGCGCGATTGTTCGACACCCAGCAGCCGGGCGACACGGCCGTTTTGAACTACGAAGATCGCGACTTGCCGCGAGTTTGCGAAGCGGACCAAAGCGGAAGTGCTGTGGTTCAGCTCGACTCAAAGCGTGCCGCGCAGGCATGTGGCTTTCGGGCGACGACCGTCTGTTGGAACAAACGAGCCTTTCATGAATCGCTCGCAAATCAAATTGCGCGGATTGCACAACCTGGAAAACGTTATGGCCGCGGCGCTGCATTGCTCATCTCGCTGGGGCGAGCTTGGAGGCATTCCGCGCTGCCGTCGAGTCTTTCCCGGGCGTCGAACACCGGATCGAGTTCGTTCGCGCATTCAATGGCGTCGAGTATTTCAACGATTCAAAAGCAACAAATGTGGATGCGGCGTTGAAGGCGATTGAGGCGTTCCCGGGCGGGTTGTGGATCATTCTCGGGGGCAAAGATAAAGGAAGTGACTACACGCCGTTGCGGGAACCCTTGCGCCGAAGTGCGAAAGCGGCTCTGTTGATCGGCGCTCCGCCGCCATATCCTTACGCGGCCGCTCCGCTGATCCCAGGCGCTTGAACGGCGCAGTGCCATTGGTCGATTGCGGCACTTTAGGCGGGGCGGTCCGGTATGCGCGAGAGCACGCGGAACCGGGCGACGTGGTCCTGCTCGCGCCTGCTTGCGCCAGCTTCGACCAGTTCCAGAACTATGAAGAGCGCGGCCGCCGGTTCAAACAGATAGTGGAAGAATTGCTCTAAGTCCTAAATGGCGCAGCGTCTCAAAACAGATTGGATCTTGTTTCTTACCGTCCTGGGGCTGGTTTGTTTTGGGCTGGTGATGGTTTACAGTGCGTCGTCGATGGTCGCGGAACTGAAATACCACGTGCCGAGCACCTATTTCTTTTTCCGTCAATTCGGCTGGGCGGTGTTTTCGATCATTTTGCTCCTCTACTGCATGAAGCGCGATTATCGCCAGTGGAATAATCCCCGCTTCGCGTTCGCGGGCCTCGGTGTTGTGTTGTTGCTGCTGCTGGCGGTCTACATCACCGATTCCGGCAGCCACCGCTGGCTTAAGGCCGGTCCGTTTTCGCTGCAGCCTTCGGAGTTGGCGAAGCCTGCGCTTGGCGCTGTTCCTCGCTTTCTTTCTGTGCCGCCGCTTGGGCGCGGTCAACGACAAATACACGCTCGGCCCCATTGCCGTTTCCATTTCCGTCATGGCGCTGGCAGTCGCCATCGCGGACCTGGGCACCGCGGTCGTGTCTGGTCGCAACCACTGTGGCGGTCATCTTCGTGGCCGGCGTCGAGTATCGCTATCTGGCGGTATGCGCTGTGCTGGGCGGCCTGCTCGGATTGGGCTTCGTCGTGATGAAGCCATACCGGCTGGCGCGCGCTATCGATTTCGTCGACAAAGATCACAAACTGCTCGCCAGGCTTGATCCGAACGGCCGCATCTTGCAGTACTCGAGCAAAACAGCATCTACCAGCGACCCGGGCTATCAACAGCGGCAAGCGAAGATCGCCGTCGGTTCCGGAGGACTTCTGGGCGTCGGGCTGATGCAGAGCAAGCAGAAGATGCTGTATCTGCCGGAGGCGCAGAACGACTTCATCTACGCCATTGTCGGCGAAGAGACCGGACTCTTTGGGTGCATTCTCCTGCTGGCCGGTTTTGTGGTTGTGCTGTGGCGCGGCCTGCGGACTTACTTGCGCGCGACCGATGATTTTGGCCGCTATCTCGCTCTCAGCGTAACGGTTTGCGTGGTCGTGCAGGCGCTGATCAACATCAGCGTCGTGCTTGGCATCGTGCCCAACAAAGGAATCCCGCTGCCCTTCATCAGTTATGGCGGAAGTTCGCTGCTGAGTACGCTGCTCCTGATGGGCATGCTCTTGAGCGTGAGCGAGCATGCGGCGTGACGCGGCGTTTCTCCATGGCCTACTCCTTTGTAATCACGGGTGGCGGAACAGGAGGCCACATTTTTCCGGCGCTCGCGGTCGCGCGGGTGCTGCGCGATCGTGGACACAATTTGCTGTTCGTCGGAACGAGAGAAGGAATGGAATCGCGCCTGGTGCCCGAGGCCGGATTCGAGATCGATTTCGTTCGCAGCGGAGGCTTGAATCGCGTCGGATTTCGGAAGCAGGTTCGGACCGCCGCTGCAGTTGCCCGTCGGTATTGCCGCGGCGCGTGCGAATGCTGAAACGCTTCCGGCCGCGAGCCGTGTTTAGCATGGGCGGCTATGTCGCGGGGCCGGTCATGATTGCGGCCATTGTTTCGCGGCATCCCTCTGATCATCATGGAGCCGAATGCAGTGCCGGGATTGGCGAATCGCGGGGTAGCGCGGAGCGGTCTATCGCGCTTTGCTGGGCTTCGAATCAACTCGCAGATGGTTTCCGCGAATCGAAATGCGAAGTGACCGGCCTGCCGGTGCGCCCGGAGTTTTTTCGGTTGAAGCGAAGCGCCGGAGCACATTCACCGTATTGATTACGGGCGGCAGCCGGGGAGCGCGAACTCTTAACCGGGCCTCGCGAGACAGCTGGGCTCTATTTCGCGAGAATGGGTCGCCCGTCCGCATTGTTCATCAGACCGGGGCAGCCGAACACCAAGCGCTTGCCGACGAATTCGCGCGTGCAGGTATGGACGGCGAGGTCGTACCGTTCATCCAGAATATGGCGGAAGCGTTCACGGAGGCGGATCTGGTCGTCGCGCGGGCGGGAGCGGGGTCGGTGAGCGAGATCGCAGCGGCAGGAATGGCGTCGGTGCTGGTTCCGCTTCCGTTTGCCGCCGACGATCATCAGCGGCGCAATGCCGAAGCGTTTGTCGGGCGCGGCGCTGCCCGAATGGTTCTGGACAGCGAAATGAATGGCGAGCGCCTGTTCCGCGAGGTCGAGAGTCTTCGAACCGAATCCCGCCGAATTGGACGAGATGCGAACCCGAGTTCGCCAGTTCGCCCGGCCCGGAGCGGCAGAGCGCGCCGCGGAAGTGATGGAGGAAGCGGCAAGCACGTGCTGGAACTGAGAAACGAGGGCCTCGCTGAAGAGGCGATGAGGAAAAATGCGGCGCAAGGGTGTAAAAGGACGGCTTTCGCATTGACACGTCAAAAGGAAAGCCGAAACAATACGTGTGAAGAATGTTTTTTAGGCCCCAGCACGTTCATTTCGTGGGAATCGGGGGTATCGGAATGAGCGGGATCGCGGAAGTCCTGCTCACTTTGGGATATCAGGTCTCGGGGTCCGATCTCAAGATCGAGTCCTGTCACGGAAAGACTGGCGAAACTCGGAGCAAGCATTCAGTCAGGGTCACCACGCTGAAAACGTGGCGGGAGCGAAGGCGGTAGTGGTCACCTCCGCCTCGGATGCGCAGAATCCCGAAGTGGCGGAAGCGCGGCGAGCTGCAGATTCCCGGTTATTCCGCGCGGCGAAATGCTGGCCGAGCTGATGCGTCTGAAGTTCGGAATCGCGATAGCCGGCAGTCACGGAAAGACCACGACGACGTCGATGGTTGCCTGCATCCTGAATGCGGCCGAATATGGATCCGACGGTGGTCGTGGGCGGACGGGTCGCGGCGATGGAGGGCTCGAACGCCCGTGTCGGGAAGAGCGCCATGCTGGTGGTCGAATCCGACGAGAGCGACGGCTCGTTCTTGAAGCTGGCGCCGATCATCGCGGTGGTGACGAACATCGATCGCGAGCATCTGGACCACTACGCTTCGCTCGAAGAGATCGAGTCCGCATTCGCGGATTTCGTCAACAAGGTTCCGTTCTATGGCGCGGCGGTGCTGTGCATGGAAGATGCGAACATCCAGCAGATCTTCCCGAACATTCGCCGGCGGACGATCACCTACGGCCGCTCGCGCGCAAGTGGATCTGGAGATCCACTCGGTTGCGCTCTCCGCACGGGAAGCTAGTTTCTCGATCCGGCGATCGCGGCGCGGAACTCGGCAGATTCCACGTCAGCGTTCCCGGCATTCACAACGTTCTGAATGCCACGGCGGCGATTGCGGTCGGCATCGAGATGGAAGTCCCGATAGAAAAGATCCGGGACGGGTTGTCCGTATTCACCGGCGTGGACCGCCGGTTTTCAATCCGCGGCATCGAGCACGGGGTGACCGTGATCGATGATTACGGACATCATCCCACGGAAGTGAAGGCCACGCTGGCAGCGGCGAAGCTGTCGCCATACCGCCGCATTCTGGTTCTGTTTCAGCCGCACCGCTTTTCCCGCACCAGGCATCTGCTCGACGAGTTCGGAACGGCCTTTCACCAGGCGGACGATCTGTATCTGCTCGATATTTATGCCGCCTCCGAAGCCGGCGATCGAAGGTGTCAACGCACAAGCGCTGCTCGAAAGAATCCGGGCGCATGGCCACCGCTCGGCCCACTATGTTTCGAGCATGGAGGAAGGGATCGAGGCGGTGGTCGAAGCCGCAGGTGCTGGAGACCTGATCATTACGCTTGGCGCCGGAAACGTCTCGCAGGCCGCCGACAAGATTCTCGAGAAATTGCGGGAGGCTGCTTGATGGCCGCGGACCGCTCAATCCTTATTCGACGGCATTCGCTGGGTGCGATTCACATTTTGGCTGGTAGCGGGCATGATCGTGATGGTCAGCACGCTTTTCGCCTGGCACCGGACGGAAGAGTTCCTGATCAAAGATAACCGCTTTCGAATGGTGGAAGCGGAGGAATTCGCCGGGCAGAGTCCGGATCTCGTGGTGGAGGGAATACACTATGCGTCGGCTTTCCAGATCCGTCAATCTTCGCGGAGGACTTTGGACGCAGTCTTTATCTCGTCCCGATTCAAGAGCGCCGCAGGCAACTTCTGCGATCGATTGGGTGGAAGATGCGACGGTATCGAAGATCTGGCCGAAAACGGTGAAGGTTCGCATTCACGAGCGCGCGCCGGTCGCTTTCGTGCATCTGCGGCCGAATCCGAAGGACGGCATGTCTCGTTTCGCGCTGATCGACCGGGACGGTTATATTCTGCGGCCGCGTGTGGCGGCGAAGTTCACTTTGCCGGTCATCACGGGCATTCGCGAGAGCGAACAGGTACAGGATCGGCGCGCCCGGGTGCGCCGGGTATTGGCGATGTTGAAAGAAGATCGGACCGCTGGGCGAGCAAATCTCGGAAATCAATGTCGCCGATCCCGAACAATCTCATCGTCGCGGAGCATGTCGACGACGGTGTCGTGAATCTGATGCTGGGTGACGAGAACTACTCCGAAAGACTGCAGAACTTTCTCGCGAATTACGGTGAAATACGGGCAAAGCGGCCGGATACGAAGACGCTGGACTTGCGAGTGGACGGCGTGATTACCGCAGTGGGAGAGGAGCAGCGTGGCCGCTAAGACGACCAAGTTGGCGGTCGGCCTGGACCTGGGGAGCACCAGCACGCGCGTGGTGATTTGCGCGCTCGACGAAGATCAGTCTCAAATTTCTGGGTCATGGCGCGGCGCCGGTACACGCCTGGAATCGGGGCCGCCTGGCAGACCAGGAGGCGCTCGCGCACAGCATACAATTCGCGCTGCACGAAGCCGAGCTGCGGGCGCAGGTCTCGCCGGAATCCGCCGTTATCGGCGTGGGTGGTTCGGTTGCCGGTATAAACAGCCGCGGGCTATACGAGTTCGGCAGGCGGCGCGATGTCGAGGCCGACGATCTGCGCTATGCAGTGGAACTCGGCGCGCGGGTGCAACTCGAGCAGGACCGCCAAGTTCTGCAGATCTGTCCGCAGGATTTTACACTCGATGGCCGCGCGGGGTATCGCAATCCGAAAGGCATGTTGTGCGCGCGACTCGAAGCAAACGTTCACGTCGTCACCGCCTCCATGCAAGATCATCAGGCGCTTGTCTCGGCAGTGCATCAGGCGCATCTGGCGGTAGACGAATCCATTTTCGAGGGCATTGCGGCGGCGTACGCGGCGGTTCTGCCACAAGATCGGGCGCGGGGTGTGGCGGTGGTCGATATTGGCGCGCAATCCACCCACTTGGCGGTCTACGACGGAGACGCGCTGCTTCTTGCGACCGTCATTCCGATGGCCGGAGACCACCTGACGCGCGATATCTCCTGGCTGCTGAAGGTGAATTACGAAGACGCGGAACATTTGAAGCGCGAATATGGCTCGGCGGTAAGCGGGTCGGTATCGGAGCACGCTTTGATCGAGATTCCTTCGGCGGAAGGCCGCGGGGTGCGCGAGGCGCCGCAGGCGGCAGTTGAACGAGATCGCGGAAGCGCGGGTGGAGGAGATATTCGAGCGCGTGTACGCGGAGATTCTGCGAGTCGGCATGGAGCAATCGCTGCTCGAGGGCGTTGTTCTCACCGGTGGCGGCGCGCTGTTGCCGGGCATGTGCGATGTCGCCGAACGAGTGCTGAATTGCCAGGCTCGCAACGGATTGGCGGCGGGAATCGAGGGTTGGCCGCAGGAGCTGGACAATCCCGTTTGGACGGTCGCCGGCGGTTTAGCGATGTATTCGGGGCGGCTGCGGATGAAGCGCGAATGGAAGCGCGCGTCTCCGGGTCTCGCGGGATTGGTTTTGAAATAGCGTAATATTTCTGAGGTCTAAGAAACGAGGCGAACGATGACGGACGATTTGAAATACCTGATTGAAGAGGAAGTGCAACTCGGCACCCGCATCAAGGTGGTCGGGGTGGGCGGCGGCGGCTCGAATGCAGTGGCGCGGATGCTGCAGGAACGGCTGAACGGGATAGAGTTCTACATTTTGAATACGGACCAGCAGGCGCTCGCGGCTTCACCCGTGGCGAATAAGGTCGCGATCGGAAAAAAGTTGACCCACGGCCTGGGCGCCGGCGCGGACCCTTCCGATCGGCCGTCAGGCGGCGCTCGAGGACACCGAGCAGGTTATCGAAATATTGGAGGGAGCCGATATGGTTTTTGTCACGGCGGGCCTCGGAGGCGGCACCGGAACCGGCGCCGCTCCCGTTGTGGCCTCCCTCTCCAAAGAATTAGGCGCTCTTACGGTTGCGGTTGTGACTAAGCCCTTCACCTTCGAAGGGCCGCGGCGCATGAAACAGGCCGAGCGCGGTATCGCGGAGCTCGCCGGCAGTTGCGACACGCTCATCAGCATTCCCAACGAAAAACTGCTGACGCTCGCGCCGAAGGGCATGAGCTTCTTCCAGTCGTTTTGCTTAGCGGACGACGTGTTGCGCCAAGCCGTTCAGGGAATCGCCGACATCATTACTACTCCGGGACTGATCAATCGCGACTTCTCCGATATTCGTACGATCATGGCCGGCATGGGGTACGCCATGATGGGTACCGCGATTGCGTCGGGCGAAAAGGCGCCCGCTCGAGGCAGCCCGCCTAGCCATCAACAGCCCGCTGATGGAAGAAGGCGGTGTATTCGGCGCCCGCGGCGTGCTGATCAACATTACGGCTTCGAGCCAGCTCGGCATTCACGACGTGCATGAAGCGTGCAATCTCATCCGCACGGCGACCGAGAACAACGACGTGCAGATCAACTTCGGCGTAGTGCTCGACGAAAAAATGGGCGAGAACGTAAAAATCACGGTGATCGCAACCGGCTTCCAGCGCGACACCCTGCCCGAGATCGATCGGCGTAATCCGCACTTCCCGTTTACAGTTGTGTCGTCGTCCGAGGTGCCGGTTCTAGCGACGGCGGCCGCGGCCGGCGCTTCGTCAACCGGCGAATCGGAAGGGCCGGTGGCGGTGCAGGCGCATGAAGCAGAACCTGCGGTCGAGGAAATGGCGCCCCGGGACGATTACGATACGCCTGCGATTCTGCGCAAACATAAGCGCATGGTGCAGTAGGCGTGACGCAGTAAGGGCCGTGCAGTAGGGGCGCTCTCGGCGCCGCGCTTCGGATTATTCACCGAGGAGTTGAAGTACGACTCGCCGCTGGTGCGGGTGCGATCGATGTTCGAACACGTACAATCCTTGCCACGTGCCAAGCGCGAGTCGTCCCGAGACCAGCGGTATCGAGAGACTGGTCTGGGTAAGCGCGGACCGGATGTGCGAAGTCATATCGTCCGGACCTTCTGCAGTGTGCCGGTAACTCGTGTCGCGTTCCGGCACCAGCCCTTCGAAGAAGTCGCGCAAATCGAGCGTTACATCGGGGTCTGCGTTCTCCTGGATCATTAGCGAGCAGGAGGTGTGTTGAACAAACACGATCAGAAGCCCATTCGTCAGCTTCTGTTTCGAGATCCAGGTTTCGACGGGCTTCGTGAACGGATAGAGCCCTTTGCCGCGGGTCGAGATAGTCAGGGTAGTATTGACAATCAATTCCTACATTTGACTATTTTGACTCTCCGAAGCGATCAAGCGACTTCATAAGCCTCGTCCGCGCCTTCGAGTGGAGACGGCCGCGCCCAGGTAGTCATCATGCCTCCGACAGGCGCCGACTCGACGTCGAATCCATATGCTCGAAACAGCTTTTCGATCATGGGAGCCGTCAAACGTCCGCGGAGCACGTGACTCGTGTCCAGCGTGAAGTGTGTTTTTGTGCGTGCAAGGAGTTCAGCCGCCGCCGCGATTACCTCAATCTCCGCGCCTTCGATGTCGATCTTGCATAAATCCGGAACACCCCAGCGCGAGAACGCGTCGGCAAGCGTCAGCGTATCCACTTTGGATATGCTCCCGACCGTTCCTCTCGAAGATAACCTCGAAAAGCAGGAACCGATTGTTCCTTCTCTATAGAACTCGGCGTGTCCAGCTGTACCGGCCAGCGCGGCGTTGACGACCGTAACATTCGTGAGGCCGTGCCGTTGGATGTTTCGCAGTAGTAGAGAACGGTTCAACGTGTCCGGCTCGAAAGCGATCACACGTCCAGTGCTTCCGACCAGCTTCGAAAAGAAATAAGTCGACACTCCGCAATGCGCGCCGACATCGAACACGCAATTGCCGCGCTTCGGCCTATACCAGCGAAAATATGCTTCGATGATGTCATCTTCCTCGGGAAATGCCGCGAGCTCGAATTGCAGGCCCGACTTCGCGTAAGTGTGTAGACGAGGCCGCGAATAGTCCGCTACGGCCACTCCGTCCCGCCACTCCGGCACCACGGGCGTGAAATAGACGTCGAATCGCTCGGCGAGAGTTGGCAAATAGACGAAGTGACTTCGCGCCACGAGCATGGCCGCAGTCCCTTTTCGCAGCTCGAAGGCGTCCTGTCTGTCGATCAGTTCGCAGCCGTGCTTCTGGCACGCCCGCTTGAGGAGAAATTGAAGGAGAGGGTTGGACGGGCCTACGCGAATCGCCAGCTTTGTGAGTTGGTAATGCAGCCGGGCGAGCATGCTTTTCGGCAAAGACGTGCTAGAACAACTGCATATGTCTCAGCGTGCGGGTATACGCGAAGTATCGGGAAATTCCCACACTTGCATTGCACAACACGCTTCGATTGCTCATCCGGTGAGTTACTCAACCGTGACGCTTTTGGCCAGGTTCCGGGGCTGATCCACATCGCAGCCTCGCCGCACTGCGATGTGATAGGCGAGCAACTGCAGCGGAATCATTTCGAGGAGCGGCAGCAGGAGTTCGCGAGTCGCCGGGATAGGAATGAGGTAATCCGCCATCTTCGCGACCTCTTCGTCCCCCTCGCAAGCGATGGCCACCACTACGCCGCTGCGCGCTTTCACTTCTTGAATGTTGGACAGAGTCTTCTCGTAATGCACCTGGCTCTCTTCCGATTCCCGGTCGCGCGTCGCGAGAACGACTACCGGGAGATTCTCATCGATGAGAGCGTTCGGGCCATGCTTCATTTCGCCGGCCGGATAGCCCTCCGCATGGATGTAGGAGATCTCTTTCAGTTTGAGAGCGCCTTCGAGAGCGATCGGAAAATGGATGCCGCGACCGAGATAGAGAAAGTCCTGCGCGCGAAACAGGTTTTTCACGATCTCTTCGTAGATGGACGAGTTGGAGAGCACCTGCTCCAGCTTTTTTGGAATCAGGGCAAGCTCTTGAACGAGCGTTACCGAAGCCTCGGGACTGAGCGTCCCGCGCACTTGCCCGAGATACATGCCGAGCAGGAGCAGCGCCGTGAGCTGCGATGTGAATGCCTTGGTCGAGGCCACGCCAATCTCCGGGCCCGCATGCGTCAGTAAGGTGCCGGTGGCCTCGCGCGTAATCATGGAGCCGACCACGTTGCAGATCGCCAGGGTCTTCGAGCCCTTTTGCTTGGCCTCGCGCTGGGCGGCGAGTGTGTCGGCGGTTTCGCCGGATTGCGAAATCACGATCGTCAATGTGTTGCGTGGAATAATCGGGTCCCGATAGCGGAACTCGCTTCCATAATCGACTTCGACGGGAAGCCTCGCCAGCCGTTCGATGATGAATTTTCCGGCCAGCCCGGCATGCCAACTCGTGCCGCAAGCGACGATTTTGATGTGCTCGAAGGCACGGAATTCGGCTTCGGAAATGTCTACCTCATTGAGGAACACGCGGCCGCTCTCGAGGCCCACGCGTCCCACCAGAGTGTCTTTGACGGCTCGCGGTTGCTCAAAGATCTCCTTGAGCATGAAATGCTTGTAGCCGCCCTTTTCAGCCATCACCGGATCCCACAGAATGTGCGAGACCTGGCGGCGGACGGTTTTGCCGTCGAAATCGGTTAAGCGGACGCCTTCGGGCGTGAGAATCGCCACATCGCCATCGTCGAGGAAGAACATATCGCGGGTATGGCTCAGAATGGCGGGAACGTCGGAAGCCACAAAAAATTCGTCCTGCCCCAATCCGACCACCACCGGCGGACCGTTCCGCGCCGCAACGATCTTGTTCGGATCCGAGCTCGAAATCACGCCGATCGCGAAGACGCCCGAGATCTGCTTCAGCGCCGCACGCACCGCGTCTTCGAGCGAGCCCTCGAAGTATTTCTCGACCAAGTGCGCGATGACTTCCGTGTCGGTTTCGGTCTTGAAGGTGTGTCCTTCGGAAATAAGCTGTTTGCGAAGCGCAAGATAGTTTTCGACGATGCCGTTATGAACCACCACGATTTCGTCCTTGCAGTCGCGGTGCGGATGGGCGTTTTCTTCCGTAGGGCGGCCATGGGTAGCCCAGCGTGTGTGGCCTATGCCATAGGATCCGGCCAGCGGCTTGATGCGGATCGCTTCTTCGAGATTGCGGAGCTTGCCCGAGGCGCGCCGCACTTCCAGGCACTTTTCTTGTGACAGAACTGCCACGCCGGCCGAGTCATAGCCGCGATATTCGAGGCGCCGCAAGCCGTCCACGATGAGGGGCACCGCTTCCCGGCCGCCGATGTAGCCTACTATTCCGCACATAAGAGAGAAGTCAAATAATTAATCCCAATAACTTAATCGAGGATCTCGACGCGATAGTCCTCAATGACGCCATTCGAGAGAACTTCGCGTGCGATCTCGTCAAGAGTCTTAACGGCCTGATCGCGCGGAGTATGATCCGCCAGGCTGATCTCGAAGTACTTGCCCTGACGCACCGCGGCAATCTGCCGGTGCCCCAGGCCCTGCAGGGCCGCGCAGATGGTCTGCCCTTGCGGGTCGAGGATGGTCGGCTTCATGGACACGTACACGCGTGCTTTCATCTGAACCTCTATTGTAGAAACTTGGGTTCCGCAAACAATTTTCGAAAAAATGTTTGATTCGCCCGGATAAAACCGATAAGATGAGCGCACAGGGCAGTTGCTGCCCGTTGTGCGCGGTTGGAGATGGATGAGCGTACAGGCAGTTCCGCTGCCCGTTGTGCGTGGTTAAGACAGACGAGCGCACAGGGCCGTTCGACTGCCCATTGTGCGCGGTTAAACAAGGTAGAGCGCGGCGAAAAAGGTCGGATTATTCTAAAGGTCTGCATACTGGCTTCGAGCAGTGCCGGGAACTCGCTGTTTCTGGCCACGGATCGAACTCGTATCTTGATCGACGCCGGCCTGAGCCGTCGCGAGATTGCCAAGCGCCTAGCCGCGATCGGCGAAGACCTCCGCGCACTCGATGCTGTACTGGTCACGCACGAGCACAGCGATCACACCGCCGGGCTGCCTGCCTTGGTGAAAGCCTCGAAAGCCCATCTTCCCGTATATCTCACCCACGGTACGGCGGAATTTATCGACTGGGGCGAATGCGGGCCCGTGGTCGAGAAATTTCAGGCCGGACGCTCGTTTTCAATCGGCGATTTCGATGTTGCGAGCTTTACGATTCCGCACGATGCCGCGGATCCGGTCGGGTTTACCGTTACGGCGCACGGCGTCAAAATTTCCATCGCGACGGATTTGGGCTACGTGACCGATTCGCTCCGGGTGCATTTGCGCGGCATAGACATGCTGGTGCTTGAATCGAATCACGATCTGGAAATGTTGCGCGTAGGCCCGTATCCGTGGTCGGTCAAGCAGCGCGTGATGAGCCGGCGCGGGCACCTCTCGAACGAAGTCGCCGCCGAATTTATCGAAGAGGATCTCGATACCAGCGTATCCACGCTGGTACTCGGTCACATCAGCGAGCACAATAATCATCCCGAGCTGGTTCGCCGCCTGGCATCGAAGGCGTTGAGCGGACGGGCGCTGTTCACCAGGCTTTTCGTAGCCGAGCCGAACATTCAATCCGAAGTGTTCTGCTACTGAAGTGCGGCACTTCAAGCCGCACGTTGCACCATAGTCGCAGCGTGTCAAAGCCGCGCGTCGCACAATAGTCGATGCATGATTCCCCGCTACACTCGCCCCGAGATGGGTGCGATCTGGAGTGACCGGCACAAATTCGAGTGCTGGCTTGAAGTCGAATTGGCTGCCACGGCTGCTCTGGCCGAACTAGGCGAAGTGCCCCGAGCGGCTGCCGAAGCCTTGCACGCGCACGCCGGTTTTGAGGTCGAGCGCATCCAGGCGATTGAGCGCGAAGTCCGCCACGATGTGATTGCCTTCACGTCTGCCGTCGCCGAGCACATGCAAGCCGCCGGAGCGGGTGATGCCTCGCGTTGGCTGCATTACGGGCTGACGTCCAACGATGTCGTCGATACCGCGCAAGCGCTCCAGATGCAAGAGGCCTCGAAACTGATTGCGACGGGCCTCGACCAACTCGCGGCGGCGCTCAAGCTACGCGCTTTCGAGCATAAGCACACCATTCAAGTCGGCCGTACGCATGGCATGCATGCCGAGCCGATTACGTTCGGCCTGAAACTGGCGCTCTGGTGGGATGAAATCGAACGCCACCGCACCCGCTTCGCCGCAGCCGTGGAAGAGATGCGTGTCGGGAAACTTTCTGGCGCCGTGGGCACCTTCGCGCACATTAGTCCGGAGGCTGAAGAGCGCATCTGTGCCCGTCTCGGGTTGCGCGCGGCGCCCATTGCCTCGCAAGTGATTTCCCGTGACCTCCACGCTCACTACCTGGCTACGCTCGCGGGCATCGCGTCCAGCTTGGACAAAATCGCTCTCGAGATCAGGCATTTGCAACGCACGGAGGTGCGTGAAGCGGAAGAACCGTTCGCGGCCGGCCAAAAAGGCTCGTCCGCCATGCCACACAAGCGTAATCCCATTACAGCGGAGCAGATCTGTGGTCTCGCGCGCGTGGTGCGCTCGAACGCCCAGGCAGGCTTCGAAAATGTCGCTTTGTGGCATGAACGGGATATTTCGCACTCTTCTGTCGAGCGAGTCATTCTGCCCGATTCCACCATTCTGGTCGATTACCTGCTCTCGAAGACCACTTGGCTGATCGGCGGATTACGAGTGAACGCGGACCGCATGCGGCGCAACCTGGACCAAACGGGCGGACTGGTGTTCTCCGGTCAACTGCTGCTCGATCTGGCCGCCGCCGGAATGTCGCGTGAAGAAGCTTACGGGCTGGTGCAGGCGAACGCCATGAAAGCCTGGGAAGAGGAAGCCGATTTCCGCGCTGCCATCGAGGCGGATCCGCGAATTCAGCCCTATTTGAAACAAACAGACCTGGAACAAGTGTTTTCGCTCGACCGCCAACTGGCCAAGTGGAACCGATTTTCGACCGTGTTTTCGCCCGCGAAGGTACAAAAAGACTATAGGGTATTCGTCTCTTTTCGTTTACACTTGAACTCGCGGGTCAAGCGCATAGGGCGATCGATCGCCTCCGGATCGCGTTTAGGCGACCCCTCACAATGATAGGCAACGTGCGAAAGCCGCCTGGTAAGGCGTTAGAAGTCGCGAGAGTGTTGTTGGTCGACGACGACCTAACCTCCCGTTTAACACTGAAAACCGTGCTGGAGGCCGGGGGATATTGCGTCGATTCAGCAGCTTCCGCCGCGGAGGCGGTCGGCAAGCTGGACGAGTGCCAATACGAACTGGTCGTCAGCGATTTGCAGATGGAATCGCCCAAGGCCGGTCTCAAAGTGCTGGCTCATGCCCGGCTCATGGACTATAAGCCTGCGACCGCGATCCTGACTACTTATCAGAACAAGCGTACCGAGGCCGGACGGCCGGTTCTCATCGAACCGGAAGACCTTCCCACTCTGCTCGGCAAAGTGGCCGATCTGATCAGCCAGCGTGCCGCCCGAATCGTCGAACGGCAACTGCGGCAAGCGTACGCGCTTACCGCCGAGCCTGAACGCCTAAACTTCCTCTCGCAGCCCTTGCCGACGGTCTCGCCCGATCCGCTCGATGACCGTTTCGAATTCCTCTAACCCGTCTTTGAAGAAGTGATCGCTTGCCTGAATCCATGCGAGTTCTTTCGGCTCCGGTACGGTGTCGAAGAATTCAGTAAACTCTTGGCGGGGTCCAAACTGATCGTTGATGCTCTGCACGAAATATTTCGGCACCTGGACCTGATAAACGAACTCCCGGTCGGTAACGCGCGTGGGAAACCCGACGGCGATCACTCGCGCGAGGACAGCCTCTTGGGAGGCGAGCCGCAGCGATATGCGCGATCCAAACGAGAAGCCCGCTGCCATGGCCGGCAACTGTGGGTAGCGGCTATGCAAGTCATGAAGCGCCACTCGCGCGTCTTCGGTCTCGCCGATGCCGCCCGCATATTCGCCCTCGCTCAGATTGACTCCGCGATAGTTGAAACGCAGAACCACGCAACCCGATCTTCGCAAGCCTCGCGCCAGCCGGTACACAACTTTGTTATGCATCGTTCCGCCGTGCTGTGGATGCGGATGGCAGACGACCGCCGATTCAACGGGAGGGTCTTCTTCCGGCTCCTCGAGCAGCGCTTCCAGTCTGCCCGCTGGGCCAGGCAGAAAGAAGCTCTCCATGCGGCGAGGCATCAGTTCGAGCGGTAATTGATGAACTGCATGTCGATGCCGAAATCTTTCCCTTTGAGCAGCGCAATCACCTGCTGCAGCGTGTCGCGATCTTTGCCGCTTACGCGCACCACATCGCCCTGAATGCTGGCCTGCACCCTTAACTTGCTGTCTTTGATGATCCTGACGATGTCCTTCGCTTTCTCGGTCGGAATGCCCTGTTGGAGCGTGATCTCCTGCCGCACGCTTCCCTGCGAGGACGGGATCATCGCGCCGTATTCCAGCCCTTTCAGCGGCACATTCCGCTTCACCAGCTTCTGCCCCAAAATCTCCGTCACGGCTTTCAATTTGTACTCGTCCGAGCTCGCCAGTTGAATCTTGTGGTCTTTCTCATTCAGCTCAACGGACGATTTGCTGTCCTTCAGGTCGTAGCGGGTCTGAATCTCCTTCGAAGCTTGTTGAATGGCATTCAAGACTTCGTTAAGGTCGATTTTAGAAGCGATATCGAAAGTATTGTCAGGCATAGTTGGAGGGATTGACCCAGGCGGTCTCGCCTGAGCAGTATCCCGTGCTTTCAAACCGGGCGCCGGCGAAGTGCAGCGGCGGCCTCCGTTCTATTGTTGCGGTGGCGGATTCTGGCTCGGCGGATTGGTAGCCTTCGCATTGGCGGGCGTCGATGCCGCAGGCGTGCCGCCAGCCGTCTGGGCGCCTTGCGTCGCCTGGCTCTGATTCTGCTGCGATTGCGCCGCTTTCTGCTGGCTTTGGTCCGTATTTTGCTGCTTCTTTTTCTTCTTCTCGAGCTTGGCCTGTAGCTTGGCTTGCCTTTCGCGCAATTGCTTCAGTTCTTTGTCCCGGTTGGTGGGCAAAGGCTGGTTCGGTTGGCTCGGCGCGCTCATGGCAGTTCCGCCGCTGCTGCGCGCATCCGGACTCTTCTCGAGAGTGCTCTTGTCGCTCACGGTTGTGGCGCTTACATCCGAAGTGCCTCCGCTCCCTGCAGTGTTGGTGGCGACCGCTTCGACATTCACCGGAACGCTGCCAGGAATGGTAACCTTCGGATCCGTCATGGTTGGCGCGCCTGACTTCGCGGCGTGACTTACATCCGGATTACCGCGCATCCAACCGGTCGAACGTGACATCAAACCGGGTTTCTTATAGTTTGCCAGCTCGAACTTTTCACGATCGTAGGCCGCGCGATCCGCCTGCGGAACGGGCATCTCCATGTCTTCAAGCCGCTTCTTCGCTTCGTCGGCGCGATGGCATAGGGGATATTCGCGAACGATGCGCGCGAACATCTCTCCCGACATCTTCCGAAAGCGAGGGCCCATCTTCGAATATGCATCCCCGGCTTCATACAACGCTTCTCCCGCCCGGCTATAGAGCGGATACTGATCCACCAGCGCGTTCAAGCGGTTGGCGGCGGCCGGATTCATCTCGCGCTTCCAGTAGAAGTTTCCGACCACAAATTCGTGCTCGCCCAGGCTCTCCTGGATGTTGCGCACCAACTGCGCGGTTGCCGGCGCGAATTTACTGTTCGGATACTGCACGAGCAGCTGCCGGCACTCATCTTCGGCGCGCAGCGCTTGCGACCAATCGCGGTCGCTCCTCTCTATCTGCTTGTAATGGATCTGGCAAACGCGATTTTGCGCCTCGGCTGCTTCCTCCATTTGTGGATAGAACAGCTCGAAATCTTTATATTCCGCCTCCGCCTGGGCGAGCCCGTTTGCGCCGCCTTCCCGATACCAGCTATCGGCGATCGCCAACTTCGCCTTCGCCAGGAACTCGCTCGATTCGTAAGTGTTCATCAGCGTTTGCAGAGAGATGCGGGCCACTTCGTATCGCCCATGCTCGATATCCTTGACGGCCTGGTCGAAGAGCACCTTGTCCGGCTGCTGCGTGTTTTTCGTGATCGGCGTTTCGTACTTCTTGTGAATGCAAGAGGACAGAAGGCCAAGCGCGAGAACAGCGACGACGGTGCCGTGGCGCCCGGCGCCCTCACTGGACTGGGAGCACCGCCCGGTGCGTAATGTTCTCCGCGGCTCTTCGAGAGCGTCGAATTCGGCAAAAGGTTTTCAACAAACATGTGACCTACACTCGGATTGAAAGTGCCTCTTCGGCAATGCGCTGCATGTCGCGGACGGCTTCGGCAGCATCCGGCCTGTGGAAGACGGATGAGCCTGCCACCACCCAATCTACCCCCGCCTTGGCGACCTCCGCAATGTTTTCTTGCCCCACTCCACCATCGATTTCGATGAAAAAGTTCAATCGCCGCTCGGCGCGGTAACGGTACAGCTCACGAACCTTGTTCAGCGAGTTCGGGATGAACGCCTGTCCGCCGTAACCCGGATTGACGCTCATGACCAGGACATAATCCACAATATCCAGAACGTTCTCGAGCAGCCGTGTCGAAGTGGCAGGATTGATCGCTACGCCCGCGCCGGCTCCGTGATCTTTGATCATGTGCAGTGTACGATCCAGATTGCGGCAAACCTCGTAATGCACGCTGATGCAGTCCGCGCCGGCTTTGATAAAGAGCGGCGCATACGTGTCGGGATCTTCAATCATCAGATGATGATCAAGCTTCAGGCGCGTGAAGCGGCGAATCGATTCGGTGATCGGCGTACCCATGGTGAAGTTGGGCACAAAATGTCCATCCATGATGTCCACGTGGATCATCTGAACGCCGGCCTGTTCCACCCGCCGGATCTCTTCTCCGAGGCGCACGAAATCAGCAGCGAAAATGGAAGGAACGATTTCAAGCACCGAAACTGACTCTTCCAATTGTTGTGAACGCCGTCCTGCGGTAACGGCATCTCCCCTCAACCCGAACCGCCATTTTTGCCGATCTTGGCGCACGTACCCGTCATTCCCCGAACGGGCGTTTTCGTGCTCCAGAATAGGGCTTGGAAACACTCTAATCCTAGCACGGGAAAGGTGGTATGGCGGGTCGCCAAGTACTGTCCTTCTTGGCGCTGTCCTTCGTGCCGTTATTAAGCCAGCACCGCGCCATAAAAGCCGTCTCCCGCTTCGCGCCCCGGCAACCGCCATACCTCGCGCTCGCATCGCAATTGAGGCCGTTCTTCCAAAAGTCTCGCAATGACGTCCTCGTTTTCTCCTCGTTCAAGCGAGCAGGTCGCATAAAGCAGGCGTCCACCCGGAGCAAGTAGCGGCACCGCCTCAGAAAGGATCCGAGCCTGGGTGCGGGCAAATCTCGATAATTCCCGCTCTTGGACGCGCCACTTGATCTCCGGGTTGCGCCCCAGCGTCCCGGTTCCCGAGCAGGGCGCATCGACGAAGATCCGGTCAAACTGCCGTCCAAAGGGAAGCGGACAGGTCGCGTCCAGGACGACGCGTGGACAGACCGCGGGTATGTCCCGAATCCGTTTGGTACTGATATCGCACGCCACGGCGAAGTCGAGCGGAGTTTCGAGCGCTTGCAGCGTCTTATTCCCCGGCGCGGCGCATAGGTCCAGGTAGCGGTCACCCGGCCGCAAGCCCAGCAAAGGCAGCATGGCCTGTGAGCTGATATCGTGCAGGCGCATGCCGGGCGCAAGCGCGGACAACAGTTCGAAACAGCCTGGTATTTCGGTTGCCTCGACTACGGCATCGGGCGGCGGCAGCGATCCCGATGGAACGCGAATATAGGCTTGCGGCTCGTCGAGGGCAGCTTGCGCGATTTGGCGCGCCTGGGCGGCTCCGAAATGGGCCGTCCAGCTCTCGAGCAGCCAGCGCGGACACGAAAGCTCTGTCTCCAAGTCCGGCCAGACGACCGCCTCGCGATTCACCTTTCGTAGTACCGCGTTTGTCAGTCCGGCCGCCGCGCGCCTGAAGCGCTTCGCCAGTTCGACGGATTCGTGCACGGCCGCATGCGCCGGAATGCGTTGCAAGTAGCGCAGCTGGAAAATCGCAGCCCGCAGGATGATCGCTACCGGGATCTGCAACTGGGTCGCCCGGCGCCCGGAATAGACAAAAATGAGATAGTCGAGCTGTGCCTGGCGGCGCAAGCAGCCAAATACAATCTGCGAAGCAAGCGCAGCATCTCGGGCCTCCAGAGTGCGACTCCGGTCGCGTAAGGCATCTGACGCATACGCTCCTTTCGCGACCGCTTCCAACGTCTCGAAGGCAGCCAGCCGCGCGGGCGAAATTCGGGTCATCAAAACCTCGGTCACATGCATCAAAAAAACGTACTAGCCGTTACGCAGCAACGAATTGAGCGGATTTTCGTATTTACCTATTGCAGGCCCTATGCTAGTATGCTAGTAGCCTCGGAGGAGGAGAAATCCTTCTGCTAGGTGCGCCTCGTACTTCCCTCACGGAGCATAAAAAAAATAAATAAATGAGCTTTACTGTTTTCCTCGGAAATCTCCCTACCTGGGTGACCAAGGATGATATTAGATCCTGGCTTACGTCGGAAAATCTGGTCGCCGACGACGTTAAGGTCATCCGCAACCCTGAAACCCAAGAATCGAAGGGATTCGCTTTCATCGAATCGCCAAATCAGGAGGAAATGAACGCCATTATCCGCCGGTTTGATCGCGCCCCTCTCGAAGACCGTCTGCTTCGCGCCAATCCTGCTCAGCCGCCGAAATCCGGCAAAGGAGCAGCGAGGAGTGCGCCACCTATTGACCGGCACAAGCGTCCGGCCACTGCCGCCCCGAACACCCAACCGCGAAGAACCGGGAACAGCAGCAACGTCCGCCGCTCTCCGACTTCGCAAGGCAAGAATAGCGCTTTTGCCGAGGAGCTCGCGAAGGCTCTCTGAGCGCCGCGCGCTTCTCAACCACCCCGCCTCTCGCCAGTCCCTACTTACCGTCTAATCTCAAAGTGTTATACTGCGCAACATTGTTTGCGCTTTTTCCGTCGTGTAGTTTGCATAATTCTATGCGCGCCGGGCACTAAACAAGAAAGGTGTGGCACGTGCATCGTTCGTACTGGGATACCTTTCTCCTTCGCGCTGGTTTTGTCGCACTCGTTGCCGGGATCGCGGCGCTATTTAGGCCCTTCGGGCTTTCGGCGCTCAGTGCCACGTTGCTAGGCGCCTGCGCCGGAGCTGCGGTCAACCTGTTGGAACTCCGCGTAAGGCGCGCCAAGTTGGCGGCACTTATAGGCGCGTGCCTCGGGGCCTTCTTTGGCGAGATCGTCGGCCTCCTTTTTGTCGCACTGTTGAACGCTGGTCCTTTCTCGGGCGAGCGTAACGTCCAGTTTTTACGGGTAATGGGCCCGCTGCTCTGCGGTTTTCTGGGTCTCCTGGTCGGCTTGGCAAAATCCGACCTGATCGATCTCGGTTCCATCCGTCTGTTTGCGAAATCGGAGATCGGATCTTCGACTCTGAAGATCCTCGACACGAGCGTTCTCATCGACGGCCGTGTCGCCGACATCGCCGCATGCGGATTTCTGGACGGCAGACTCCTGATCCCGCAATTCGTCCTGCACGAGCTGCAGCTGGTGGCCGACTCCTCCGATTCGGCCAAACGGAATCGCGGCCGTCGCGGCCTCGATGTCGTCCAGCGCCTTCAAAAAATGCCTCGCATTCATGTCGACGTGTCCGCCCAGGACTTTCCGGCCGTGAGAGAAGTCGATCTCAAGCTGATCGAGCTCGCCAAAGCGACCGGCGCTAAGATCGTCACCAACGATTTCAACCTCAACAAGCTGGCACAAGTCCAGGGTCTCGAGGTGCTCAACATTAACGAGCTTGCCAACGCGCTTAAACCTGTGGTTCTGCCCGGCGAAGCCATGCGCGTCTTTATTCTGAAAGAAGGCAAAGAATACAACCAGGGCGTGGCCTACCTCGATGACGGAACCATGGTGGTTGTCGACAACGCCCGCCGCTTGATCTCAAAAACTGTCGACATCACCGTGACTAGCGTGCTTCAAACCACAGCCGGCAAGATGATCTTCGGCCGATACGACGAGCGGCAGCAGCCCTTGGGAGAGCACCGCTCCGCGGCTGCCTCCGGCGGGGCTTCTTCTGCATCGGCGGCGGGCAGCGGATAAGTCGTCCCGACGAGTCCGCTGCGGCGAAAATGCGCTGATTGGGTCCGGTCACTGGTTGGCGGAATGCGGTGCGTTGCGGTACACCTTGCCTGTCTTAATCACGAACACCACTCGCCGGAACGCCGTTACGTCCTGCAGCGGGTTTCCTTCAACGGCTACGATGTCGGCTTCGTATGCCGGCGCAAGCACTCCTGCTGTCTCGCCCAACCCGAGCGCCTCGGCAGCGAGCGATGTTCCGCTGATCAATGCTTGCATCGGGGTGTCGCCGCCGTCCTTAACGCGATAGATAAACTCTTCCGCGTTCCGCCCGTGAGCACCGGCAACAGCATCGGTGCCAAGGACGACTTTGACATTGTGCTTTCGCGCGCGCCGCAGCACATCGGCGGTCGGAGCAAGCGCCTTCTCCAGCGCGGCAACGGTCGCTTCGGGAAAGTTGAACTTTGCCGGCTGCTCGATGTAGTTATGCAGCACCAGAAAGTTCGGATCGAAATAGGTGCCACGCTCTGCCATTAAGGCAAGGGTGTCGTCGCTCACGAACGTTCCGTGCTCGATGGATGTGCAGCCCGCCAGCACCGATGCCCGGGCGCCCTGGTCGCCGATCGCATGCACGACCGAGCGAAGGCCTTGTGCTTTTGCTTCGCTGCATACGGCCTGAATCTGCTCGTCCGTCATGGTCTGCGCTCCGCCGGCGCCCAGCCCCGAGGTCGCGAAAAGCTTGATCAAGTCAGCACCATCGGCTTTGGTCTGCCGCACCAGCGCTCGCAGCTGTTCCGGGTTGCCGGAATCTTTCATGATTTGCCGGAACGATGTCAGGACGCGCGGGCCGGGAAGGCTGCCCGAATTAATGCGGTCCCGAACCAAGGCATCGAAGCGAGAACCCACGCTTTGGACGGTCGTAAAACCGCCCACGAGCGTCAGCCAGGCGTTCGCGGCGTCGTACAGCACCGTCTCTTCCGGTTTCTCATTTTGCTGTTTCGCGAGATGGCCACCGTTATCGAAATGCCAATCGAGATGGACATGCGTGTCGATCCAACCCGGCATGACCGTCAGGTCGCGTAGGTTGTATGTCGCCGCTGCATGACCAGGTTTTATGCTCGTGATGCGAGAGCCTTCAATGGTGATCTGTTGATCGTGAAGCACGCCACCTTTGCCGTCGAGCACCGTGCTCGCATCGATGACGACGGTCTGGGCAAAGCAAGAAATTGTGAAAAAGGCCAGGACAATGAGGCGCATCGACCTATAGTAAGACCTCACCCTAAACCGCGAAGCGACCAGGCACGCTAACGTATCGTGAAAAGGATGGCGACCGTCTCGGCAATTATCCCGACGTGGAATCGGGCTGATCTGCTCGAATCCATCCTTACGAACCTGAGCGCGCAGACGCGTCCGCCGGATCAGATCGTCGTGGTCGATAACGGGAGCAAGGATGCGACCCAACTGGTGGCGAGAGAGTTTCCGGTCGACCTGGCGGTCTTCCCTGAAAATAGGGGGTTCGCGGTCGCAGTGAACGAGGGAATAAGGCGCGCCAATGGAGATTGGATCCTTATCGTGAACAACGATGTTGTTCTCGAGCCGCAGTGGCTTGAACGCCTGGTCGCGAGCGCCGAACAGGAAGATGCATCCTTCGCCGTCGGCAAGCTGCTCCGGCCCAAAGATGTGAATCTAATCGATGGCAGCTGGGATCTGGTCTCCCGAGCTGCGTACGCTTGGCGCTGCGGGTTCGAGAAACGCGATGGCGTGGTCTGGTCGACGAAACGGCGAATCACATTTGCTCCCATGACCGCGGCGTTGTTTCACCGGCGAGTATTCGAACATATCGGGCTGCTTGAGACGCGCTTTGAATCTTATTACGAGGATGTGGATTTCGGCGTGCGATGCGCGCTCGCTGGAATTGAAGGAATCTATGATCCGGCAGCCGTCGCCTTGCACATGAGCAAGACGACGCTCGGAAAAAGCAGTGAGCGCGTGATGTTTCTTTCCGCCCGCAATTCGATTTTGATATTGGCGAAATATTACTCCAGCCAAACTCTGCGCCGGTTCGCGTGGCCGATCTTCGTTGGCCAGCTGCTCGCCCTTTGCGCCGCTGCCCGGCAGCGAAATCTTCTTGCTGCGATACACGGAAAGTGGCAAGCTCTTCGCCTGTGGTCCTCGTTCCGGCAACAGCCGATCCTTCAAAAAGCCGATCGAATCGAGACCGTCTTCTCCAGCAGTGAGCGGGAGATCCTTCAGTTGCAGCGGCAAGTCGGATTCACGCCGTATTGGCGTCTTTATTTCGGCTTGGTGAAAGTCGGTTGAGGCATGCAGTCGCAGCGCAGCTCGGTTTTGGTAACGATCGTCACCTACAATAGCGCCCGCTTTATTCGACGCTGCCTCGAATACGTGCTGGCGCAGGATTATCCTGATTTCGAAGTTATCGTCGTGGATAATGCTTCTGCCGATCAGACCACCGAAATTCTGAGCGCTTTCGAGAATCGCGTACGAGTGATTTGCAATCGCGAGAACGTAGGCTTCGCTGCGGCTCAAAACCAGGCGATCGGGATCTCAAACAGCGACTGGGTTCTCGTGTTGAACCCCGATGTCCGGCTTATACCCGATTTCATCAGCATGACAGTCGGAGCGGGAGAAGAAGACGACGATGTTGGCAGCGTATCCGGCAAGCTGCGTTCCATGTCACCCGATTTCCAAATTCCCGCCGAGCCGCTTCTCGATTCGACGGGCATCTACTTCACGCCCGCGCTTCGCCACTTTGATCGCGCCAGCCGGCAACCCGACCGCGGCAACTACGAACAGTTCGAATACGTGTTCGGAGTTACTGGGGCGGCAGCGCTCTACCGGCGGCGCCTGATTGACGACATATCCATAGCGGGAGAGTTTTTCGATTCCGCCTTTTTCGCCTATCGCGAAGATGCCGATGTGGCCTGGCGTGGGCAATTGTTGGGCTGGAAGTGCCTGTATACGCCGCACGCTATCGCTTACCACGTGCGCAGCGTGCTGCCTTCCAACCGTCGATCCACCGCGGGGTTCCTCAATATGCATTCGGTGAAGAACCGTTTTTTGCTGCGCCTGAAGAATATGACCGCTAATCTTTACCTGCGCCACTTCCTCCCAATCACGTTTCGCGATTGCGTTGTGATCGGCGCGTGTCTTTTGACCGAGTTCTCATCGCTTCGCGCCTTTCCGCTGATACTCCGGGATCTGCGGCGTACCTGGGGCAAGCGACGCCAGATCATGCTTCGCCGCCGGGTATCTGACGAGTACATCGCCGGCTGGTTCGCATCGCGCCCAGTCAGCTATCCTGCTCCCCGGATTGCGGCCCAACTGCAGGCCCGACAGATCGCGGGCAGGTAGAAGTTGCGCATCGCTTTGCTCGGCACTCGCGGTGTTCCCGCCCGCTATGGAGGGTTCGAAACGTTTGCCGAAGAGCTCTCGGTCCGGCTCGTTGAGCGTGGCCATCAAGTCACCGTCTACTGCCGCGACAAATACCCACAGCCCGAATTTCGCGGCGTCCGGCTGCGCTTTTTGCCGACTATTCGGCACAAGTATTTCGATACGGTCGCTCACACCGGCCTTTCAACCGTGGATGCGCTGTTCCGACGCTTCGAAATTATTCTCTATTGCAATGCCGCCAACGCAATTTTCACATTCTGGCCGCGGCTGTTCCGTACGCCGACTGCGCTCAATGTCGACGGCCTGGAGCGATTCCGAAAAAAATGGAATCGTCTCGCCAAGGCGTGGTACTTGCTTTCGGAGTGGCTGGCCACCTGGTGCTGCTCGGCGGTCGTAACCGATGCTGAAAGGATTCGCGATTACTATCTTCACCGCTATCGCAAAGAATCGTCATTCATTCCATATGGAGCCGATACGGGTAAGTTGGAAAAAGCCGATCTCGTTCGCGCACTCGGTTTGGAGCCGGGCAAGTACGTCCTTTACGTCAGCCGCATGGAGCCCGAGAATAATGCGCTCATGGTGCGCCAGGCATTTGAAAAAGTGAAGACAGATTTCAAACTCGCGCTGATAGGCGACGCGCCGTACGCGCACGACTATATCCGCCAGGTGAAGGATACGCGCGATCCGCGGATCATCCTGCCAGGCGCCATCTACGGCGATGGATATCACCAGCTGCAATCGCATTCCGCAGTCTATGTGCAAGCCACCGAAGTAGGGGGCACCCATCCGGCGCTCATCGAAGCCATGGGACGCGGCGCGCTCGTGCTGTATCTGAAGACTGCGGAGAGCTTCGAGGCTGCGGGCGATGCTGCTGTCGGTTTTGAAGGTGGCACACCGCTCGGGCTTGAACGCGATCTTGTTGAAAAGTTACAGTGGGCCGTAGATGCACCTGAGCAGGAGCGTTGTGCGTGGGGATGCCGCGCGATGCGCAGAGTAGAAAAACTCTACAGTTGGAATGTAGTCACCGACGCCTATGAAGGTCTGTTCCGGCGATTAGTAGCGCGATGATGAGCGAAAATCCCTCAGTCAGCGCCGGTGCCGCTCACGAAGATCCGCCGCCGGCAGCTTCGCGGCGTTATCCATATCGATCCTGGGTAGAGGTCTCACGCGGGCAAATCGCCGCTAATTTCAACGCCATACGAAACGTTGTGGGGCCCCGTGTGGAAGTGATGCCGGTGGTCAAGGCGGATGCCTATCGTCACGGCGCAATTGAGGTCTCACGCACTCTCGAAGAGCAAGGCGCGCGCTGGCTCGCTGTCAGCAATACGGAAGAGGGCGTGTCTCTACGCGATGCCGGGATCAAGGCCCGCATTCTCGTCATGGCGGATTTCTTGCCGTTCACCCGCGACACGATGCTTGCCCACGATTTAACTCCGGTCATCCACTCGCTCGCGGATCTAGCCGAGTTCGATCGGCTTGCGGCTTCGCGAGGCCGCCGATATCGTTATCATCTGAAACTCGATACAGGGATGGGTCGTTTGGGCGTTCGCGCCGGCGCCGATGCGGTGGCCGAAGCCATCCTGCATGCTCGCCATACCGAGCTCGAAGGTCTGATGACGCACTTCGCCTCGGCCGGCGATTACCAGACCAGCCAGACCGACCAGCAACTCGCGTTATTCGACGAAGTCGCGGAAGGCCTACGGCGCGCCGGCATTCACCCGCCTTTGGCCCACCTATCGAGCACGATTCCCGTCGCCTATGGTCGCGAGCAGGCCTGGCGCGGAATGATTCGGCCCGGACACGCAATATACGGTTATGTTTCTCCGGCGCGCGGCCAAGCCCCAAGCCAGCTTCTGCAGGTCAAACCGGCGCTTACCTGGCGCGCCACGGTCCTGTCGGTGAAGGAACTCCCGGCCGGCACGTTGATCGGGTACGGCGGAATGTTCCGGGCGCCCGTCTCACCCGCGTAGCCGTCCTGGCGGTTGGCTATGCGGATGGTGTTCCGCACCGCCTGTCCAACCGGGGCAATGTGATCGTAAACGGCAAACTCGCCCCCATTCTCGGTGCTGTCTCGATGGACTTGACGTCGGTGGATGTAAGTCAGTCCCCCGAGATATCCGTCGGAGACGCGGTCACGCTCCTCGGATCTGAGGGCGACCTCAGCATTGATGCGCAACAGATTGCAAAATGGGCAGGCACTATCTCTTACAGCGTGCTGTGCGGCATTCACGCGCGAGTTCGCCGCATCTACGTCTAGCGCGCTTTGCTCGAATCCCGCTTGCAGCTTTACGTGCTAAAGTCGACTCAAGCCTGCTAAATCCGGAACATTCGCCAGTGTGTTTCCGTCTGGGAAGGAGCGGGGAGACTTTGTCGTTTTGAAGAAGAAGTGGAAAACACTCATTCTGCTCGGCTTGTTGGTGGTCATTGCAGGCGTCGTGTTCGCGAGTATAAAGATCAGCGAACGTGGCGTTGTGATTGTGCAGACCGGCAAAGTCGGACGCATGGATCTGACTTCGATTGTCACGGCTTCGGGTGAAATCAAGCCGCGTAATTACATCAATATCGGTGCCGCGCAGGGCCCCGCTCCCATAACGGCCATCCTGGTTAAAGAGGGCGACCGGGTAAAAAAGGGCCAGGTGCTGGCGCGATTGGCGAATGTGCAGCCCGCGGCAGATCTGAAAGCGCAAGAGGCCGCGCTGAATGCCGCGCTCGCAGACTCCGCCGCTACTGAAGCCGCTCTCAAATCGGCGGACGACAACATTGCGGTTGCGCAGGCCCAGGTAGATCACGACCGCGCCGACTTGGAGCAAAAGAAAATTGATCTTAAGCGCAATCAGGAACTGTCCGACGCCAAATTGATCGCTCCTCAAGACTTCGAAGCAAAGAAAGCGCTGTACGATCTTTCCGTAGCCACTTTGGACGAATCAGGAAAACGAGTATCCCAGGCGCAAGCCCAGCGCGCGCAAGCGGCTGCCCAACTCGCCTCCGCGCAAAAGAAGGTCGCTCAGGCGCAGGCAATGGTCACTCGTTCGACCGATGTCTTAGCTCAATTTGATGCCATCGCGCCCCTTGATGGCGTGGTCACCAATCTGCCTGTGCGCGTCGGGGAGACGGTTGTTCCCGGCATTCAGAGCTCCACTGCTTCGACGATCATGACGATTGCGGACATGTCGGTCATTACCGCGGAAGTCAATGTCGATGAGACGGATATTGTCAGCGTCCAGATGAATCAGTCCGCGGACGTAAACATCGACGCGATTCCGAACAGGACCTTCAAAGGTCGCGTGATCGAGATCGGCGATACGGCAATCGTTCGCTCCACGGGCGTGGCCGCATCGCAAAGCCAAACCTCGAGTCAGGAAGCCAAAGATTTCAAAGTTGTCATCGCGCTCGACATTCCGGAAGACCTCGTCAGGCCAGGGCTCTCTTGCACCGCGAAGATCGTCACAGCTACGCGTTCACGCGTTCTTGCGATTCCCATTCAAGCCTTGACCATACGTCAAAAAGGGCAACTTGCGAACCCCAGCCCTGGTCAACGGGCGCCGCTCGATCCCGCCGCCCAGAAAGCTGCAAAAGAAGAATTGCAAGGCGTCTTCGTTGTGGCGAACGGCAAAGCCGTGTTTCATACAGTGCAAACCGGCGTTACGGGCGCAACCGATATCGAAGTCCTGAGCGGTCTCAAAGATGGGGATCAGATCGTCAGTGGCAGCTATGAGGTGATTCGCACATTGAGGAATGATGCGAAGGTGAAGATAGACAACCGGCCGCCCGTGATTGCAGCTAATCCGGCTACAAGTTAGCAAATCGTTCAGCATTAAGGCATGGCAACCGTCGATATCGGCGTTCAAGAACTCAGCCCTCACCAGCGCGAGCAGCGCGGCGAACAGCTTAAGCGCGAGGGGATCGTCATACGTACCTATGATCTGTGGAAAACCTACATCATGGGCGATCAGGAGATCCACGCGGTAGCCGGCGTCGACATCGAGATCAAACGTGGCGAATACGTCGCCATCATGGGACCTTCCGGTTCAGGTAAATCGACGTTGATGAACCTCATCGGCTGCCTCGACACGCCGACCAAAGGTTTGTACTACCTGAACGGCAAGCTCGCGAGCGACATGGAAGATGACGAGCTTGCCCGGATTCGCAACAAGGAGATCGGATTCGTTTTCCAGACTTTCAATCTGCTGGCCCGGGCCACCGCTCTGCATAACGTAGAATTACCGCTGATCTACGCAGGGATGCCCTCGCAGGACCGCATTGCGCGGGCTCGTGATGCGTTGAGCGCCGTGGACTTGCAGCAGCGCATGCATCATAAACCGAACGAATTGTCCGGCGGTCAGAGGCAGCGCGTCGCGATCGCGCGAGCGCTTGTGAATCACCCCTCTATTCTGTTGGCCGACGAGCCCACCGGAGCGCTGGATACAAGCACAGGCAACGAAATTATGAGCCTTTTCGAGCGATTGCATCGAGAAGGAAACACGATCGTGCTGGTCACGCACGAGGCTGATATCGCCGCCCACGCTCACCGAATTTTTCATATAAGGGACGGCAAGGTCGAGCGCGATGAGGCGGTTCGTCGCTGATCGCACAGCCCAGCCCCTCTGTATCCGTCAGCGGCTACGAAGATGACCAAAAGTTAGTCGTCGATGTTATGTTTATACTCAGCCGTCGACGCAGCTGAGAATGGAGGACAGCCATCTATTCTCGCCTCCTGGTGTGATGCGACCCATTTCTGCAAACTCAACTTCCGGGCCGCCGCCTGAGCCCGCAACGATCGCACGAGAAAGTTCCACCAGTGCACCGGTGAATGAAGGGCCGCTCCGCATCTTGATGGCCGAAGATAATCCCATCAATCAACGCGTCGGCAAACTCATTTTGCAGAGAGCGGGATTTGACATCGATTTGGTGGGCGACGGCAACGAAGCGCTTGAGGCTCATCGGGCGAATCCTTACGATCTGATCCTCATGGATTGTCAAATGCCCACGATGGATGGTTTTGAGGCGAGCCGCCAGATTCGTTCACTCGATCAGCCCCAACCCATTATTGTTGCGGTCACGGCAAACGCTCTTGTCGGCGAACGCGAACGTTGTCTAGAGGCTGGGATGGACGATTACTTGTCGAAGCCGTTCCAAGCGGAACAACTCGTGGCGCTGGTTAAAAAATGGGTTGCCGCACGCCGTGGCGCCGACGGCAAAGGTCAGCGTTAGCGGCGCCAGGTTACCAGCAGCGCGAACAGAACAACCCAAACAAAATCCAGGTAGTGCCAGAAAACGCATACTCCATTCGCCACTGCGCGCGTGTTCATCTGGTACTTGGGGCCGCTTGCCGGAACGCGCGTGCGAAGCAGCAGATAGGCAAGCCCCGCCAGGCCCAGCAAAATGTGCAAACCGTGAAGTCCCGTAAACAGGAAAATGAACCACGAGTGCGGATTTTTCACGAGCATGACGCCGGAGTGGATAATCTGAAGCCAAGCGGTCAGTTGTCCGGCGAGAAACAGTAATCCTAAGCCGGCGGTCCACGCCAGCAAATGAAAAAACCTGCGTTGATCGTTGCACGCCAGACTGCGGCGAGCTGCCTCGAACGTCGCGCTGCTCGCTATCAGCACGCCTGTTGTCGCCCAGAGGATTCGAGGGATCTTGAGATGGCCCCAGAACAGCGGCGCTTGCGAACGGATGATGAACACCGCAATCATCGCTCCGAACGTCATAGTGACGGTAGCGAGCACCACGATGGCGGTAACCAACGAGAGAGAGTTCAGTTCGCGCTGTTTTGTGAAAATCTCAGTTGCGCTTTGCACTTCTCGTTTAATCATCGCGCACAGAGATCTGCAAACTGCGCGTCCCGATAAAGCGCTGCAAGTGTGCTGTAATCGATTTACTATGCGGGTTCTCTTACTTCTGCTGTGCACCGCCTTCCCGCTGCTCTATGGGGCCAAGGGGCAGGAATCATCCGACGTGCGGCTCCACGGCGCATTTCGCAATCCTCAAAAGGACGGATGGATTCTCGTTCACCTTGAAGGGAGTCCGTCGGCAGTTGGATTTCAGCACGGGTATCTGCTCGCGTCTGAGATTGAGGATTCCAAGCGCGCGGTCGAGCTCAGTACCACTCACGACGTCAAGCATTCCTGGGCCGATCTCCGCGAAGTGGCGCAGAAGTACTTCTGGCCCAAGGTGCCCAGCGAATATCGTGAGGAGTTGCAGGGGATGGAAGCCGGACTTAAGGCCCGTGGATCGAGTCTGGACCTCATGGATCTGGTGGCGATGAACGGATCCCTGGAGTTTCCCTACTACTACGACGATGCCCGTAGGCGCGAAGCAAAGGGTGTTCCCAGCCCTTCTGCCGTGCCCGAGCATTGCAGTGCTTTTGTCGCTACCGGCAGCTATACAAAAGATGGTCGAATCGTGATCGGTCACAACAACTGGAGCGACTATCTGTCAGGAAGCCGCTGGAAGGTCATCTTCGACATTGCTCCATCTTCCGGACACCACCTGATCATGGACGGCGTGCCTGGGTTGATCCATAGCGGCGACGATTTCGGCATGAACGATAGCGGCATCATGATCACGGAAACAACTATTGCTAATTTTCACGGCTTCGACAAAGATGCTGCGCCGGAATTTGTCCGGGCCCGCAAAGCGATGCAGTATTCGGAATCCGTCGATGATTTTGCCCGCATCATGGAAGATGGCAACAATGGCGGATACGCGAATACCTGGCTGATCGGTGATCGCAAGAGGAACGAGATTGCGCGCCTGGAGCTTGGACTGAAGTACGTCACGCTGGAGCGCACGAAAGACGGCTATTTTGTTGGTTCGAATTTCCCGATCAACCCCAAGCTGATCGCCGAAGAGACCGATTTCCCGGCAAACGATCCAAACACACCGGATGAGGTGAGGCACCGGCGCTGGGATCAATTGATGGCGGAGAATAAAGGGCGCATCGATGTCGAAACGGGGAAAAAGTTCGAGACCGATCACTACGATCTGCTCACGAAAGAAATCGATCCCAATGAGCGGACCATTTGCGGTCATATCGACAAGTCAAGCCGAGGCCTGAAGGGATGGCAAGATCCATACGGCCCAGCCGGAACTGTGGAGGCTAAAGTCGCCGATAGCGCGATGGCGGAAAAGATGTCATTTGTCGCCGGAGCGGGTCACCCGTGCGGAGTCGAGTTCCACGCTAAGGAGTTTCTCGAGGCCCACAAGGAATATGCCTGGCAGGCTCCGCTACTCGAAGACTTGAAGGCGCATGCTTGGACGGTAGTTTCGGCACCACATCCGGCGGAAGCTGTCATGAACTCTCACTGAGGGGCTCTTCCGGAGGACCGCTCGGCCGCATCGATGCGCGCCTGCGCCCGTTGCATGGCCGCCAGTGCGGCATTCGATTCGGGCTCGCTCTGCGCTTTTTTCAGTGCCTCGTTCGCCTCTTCCAGCTCTTGCCTTGCTTTGTCCGCCTGGATGTCCGCCGCAAACTCGGCATGATCCGCCAAAACGCGAACGCGATTGTCGAACACTTCGACAAAACCGCCGGCAATTGCCAGCACGTGCGGTCCGCCTCCACCTTGGTAACTCAAAACGCCTGCTCCCAGGGCACTGAGTAAGGGCGCGTGTCCGGCCAGAATGCCGATATAACCATTCTTCCCCGGCAGCTCGGCTTCAGTGACCTGCTCGTCGATCATCAGCCGCTCAGGCGTGGCGACCTCGAGTTGGAAAGTATCGGGCATCGGCAGCGCCTCTGTTACTGGTTGCGCATCTTTTCCGCGGCTTCCACCACGTCGTCAATTGTGCCCTGCATGTAAAAGGCCTGCTCCGGCAACGCATCGTGCTTGCCTTCCACCACTTCCTTGAAGCTGCGGATGGTGTCGTCAAGCTTGACGTACTTGCCAGGTCTTCCAGTGAACTGCTCGGCGACGTGGAAAGGCTGTGAAAGAAAGCGTTGGATGCGGCGCGCCCGAGCGACTGCCTGCTTGTCTTCATCGCTCAACTCGTCAATGCCCAGAATCGCAATGATGTCCTGCAGCTCTTTGTAGCGCTGCAATGTTTGTTTCACGCGCTGCGCGACTTCGTAGTGCTCCTGGCCAACGATGTTGGGGTCGAGAATGCGCGACGTGGAGGCGAGAGGATCCACCGCCGGATAAATGCCTAGCTCTGAGATGGCGCGCGATAACTGCGTCGTCGCATCGAGATGCGCGAAGGTGGTCGCCGGGGCCGGGTCGGTGTAATCGTCCGCGGGAACGTAGATTGCCTGCACCGATGTGATCGATCCGCGTTTTGTCGACGTGATGCGTTCCTGCAGATCGCCCATCTCGGTCGCAAGATTCGGCTGGTATCCCACTGCGGAGGGCATGCGCCCGAGCAGCGCCGATACCTCCGATCCGGCTTGCGTGAACCGGAAAATGTTGTCGATGAACAGCAGGACGTCCTGACCTTCTTCGTCGCGGAAGTACTCTGCAACCGTCAGGCCCGTCAATCCTACTCGCAAACGTGCGCCCGGCGGCTCCGTCATCTGGCCGTACACAAGCGCGACTTTCGATTTGCGCCAGTCGTGCGGATCGACGATTCCAGACTCCTGCATTTCGAGCCACAGGTCGTTCCCTTCGCGTGTGCGCTCGCCCACTCCGGCGAAAACCGACACGCCGCCGTGCTTCATTGCGATGTTATGAATCAGTTCCTGAATAATGACCGTTTTACCGACGCCCGCGCCGCCGAAAAGTCCGATCTTCCCGCCGCGAAGGTACGGCTCCAGAAGATCGACTACCTTGATCCCGGTCTCGAACATCTCTAGCCCCGTCGCCTGCTCATCGAATAGCGGTGCAGCGCGATGGATCGGTGCTTTTTGCTCGGTCTCGATTGGACCCATGTTGTCGACCGGCTCTCCCAGCACGTTGAGCACGCGTCCTAGCGTCTGCTTGCCCACTGGAATAGTGATCGGCTGACCAAGATCGAACGCCTTCATGCCGCGGACCAGGCCATCGGTCGGCTCCATCGCGATCGTGCGCACGCGGCCTTCGCCGATGTGCTGCGCGACCTCCGCTGTGATATCGATCTTGGCAGGCACATCGAATCCTTCGCTAGTCACATGGATAGCGTTAAGAATTTTCGGGACGTGCCCCTCTGCAAACTGAATTTCGATCGTGGGACCGGCCACTTGCACAACGTGGCCTTCCGCTAGAGCTGTTTCCGGCATGATTTCTCCCCAACCTATAAAGCGGCAGCGCCGCTCACAATCTCGATAATTTCCCGCGTGATGTTCGCTTGGCGGGCTCGATTCAGGTTCAGAGTCAAATCCTGAATAACATCGCCTGCATTCGAACTCGCTGCGTCCATGGCCGTCATCCGCGCGGCATGATAAGCCGAAATCGATTCGAGCAAGGCGCGATAGATCTCCATCTCCACATAGCGCGGTAGCAGCGCGCTCAAAAGCTCCTGCGGCGGCTGCTCATAGATGTAGTCGACCTGCTCGCCGCCTTCGGGCACTTCCACCGGCAGAATCTTTTTGAGAACGAGATTAGGCGCCATGACGTTCTTGAACTCGTTCACAACGATATACACGGCGTCGACTTCCGCCTTGCTGTACACGTCGATCATCTTGTCCGCGATTTCGGCCGCCCGGCCGTATTCCGGCTTGTCGACGATTCCGACGTGCTCGCCGATGATTTTGATGTCGCGCTTTCGAAAGTAGTCGCGCGATTTGCGGCCGATCGTCTCGATCTGGATCTCCGCATCGTGGTGGTCGGCAATGAACCGCTGCGCGGAACGAAGCAGGTTTGCATTGAACGCGCCCGCAAGACCCGTATCGCTGCTCACAACGATCAAGAGAATGCGTTTCTCTTCGCGAATCTGAAGAAGAGGCAAGTGCCCTGCTTCCTCGGTCGCCGCTGCCGCGCCAGCGATATTCGAGAGTATCCGGCCCATCATCTCGGCATATGGCCGAGACGCTAACGCGCGCTCCTGAGCGCGCCGCAGCTTCGCCGCCGAGACCATTTTCATGGCCTTGGTGATTTGCTGCATGTTCTTGACGCTGCGGATGCGGCGCCGGATGTCGATTAAACTCGGCATCGGTTAGCCCTTGGTTTGTAGGCTGGCCGCCTCTTCTTTCGTCGGCTCGTTTTGTCCTTGGCCGTTCGATGCGGCAGCGCCAGCCTTGTCGGCGTCCGAACGCGGCGCGCCGCGGCTCTGTTTTCCGTCGCTCTGCTGTTGCGGCTTCTCCTGTTTCGTCCCTTGGAACCGCTGCTTAAATTCTTTCAGCCCATTCGTGAGCTGGCCCTTGATGTCGTCGTTCAGTTCGCGTTTTTCACGAATCGCCTGCAGCACTTCGGGCTTGCTGTTGTCGAGGAATTGATACAGCTCGCCCTCAAAACGGCGCACATCTTCCACCGCGATGTCGTCCAGGAAGCGGTTACCGGCGGCGAATATGATGGCTACCTGCTTCTCAACCGGAATCGGCGAGTAAGGCCCCTGCTTCAATACTTCGACCCAGCGTTTTCCGCGATTGAGCTGGTCTTGGGAGGCCTTGTCCAGATCGGAGCCGAACTGCGCGAAGGCAGCGAGATCGCGATACTGAGCCATGTCAAGGCGCAAGGTGCCCGCCACTGTTCGCATGGCCTTGATCTGCGCGCTGCCTCCCACGCGGCTCACTGAGATGCCGACATCGATCGCCGGTCGAATATTCGCGTTGAACAAGTCCGTTAAGAGATAAATTTGACCGTCGGTGATAGAAATAACGTTTGTCGGAATGTATGCCGACACGTCGCCGGCTTGCGTTTCGATGAATGGCAGAGCAGTAAGCGACCCCCCGCCTTTTTCATCGGAAAGCTTCGCTGCGCGTTCCAGCAAGCGGCTATGAAGATAGAATACGTCTCCGGGAAATGCTTCGCGTCCCGGCGGCCGGCGCAAGAGCAACGAGATCTCGCGATACGCCGCGGCGTGCTTCGATAGATCGTCGTAGATGCACAAGGCATGGCGCTTGGAATCGCGGAAATACTCTCCAATACAGCAGCCGGCATACGGCGCGATGTACTGCATCGGCGCGGGATCCGAAGCAGTCGCCGCGACCACGATCGTATACTCCATTGCCCCGTGTTCTTCGAGCGCCTTTACCACCTGTGCAACCGTCGAGCGCTTTTGCCCGATCGCGACGTAGATGCAGATGACGTCCTGCCCGCGCTGGTTGATGATCGTATCGAGCGCAACGGTCGTTTTGCCGGTCTGCCGATCACCGATGATCAACTCGCGCTGGCCGCGCCCGATGGGTACCATGGCATCAATCGCTTTGATACCCGTCTGCAGCGGTTGCTTCACGGGCTGGCGATCCACAACGCCGGGCGCTAAACGCTCCAGTGCATTCACTTCTTTCGTGTCGATGGGGCCCTTGCCGTCGATCGGGCGTCCCAGCGCGTCTACCACGCGGCCGATCATCGCCTCACCGACCGGAACGGACATGATGCGCCCTGTTCGGCGTACCTGATCGCCTTCTTTGACGTTGGTGTAGTCGCCCAGAAGAACCGCGCCGACCTGATCTTCTTCGAGATTCAAGGCAATGCCTACGGTCTCGGGGCCGAACTCGATAAGTTCACCGGCCATTACGTTCTCGAGACCATAGAGCCGGGCGATACCGTCTCCCACGCTGATGACGGACCCGGTCTCCGATACATTTGCCACCGCATCGAAATTTTCAATTTCCGACAGAAGTACACGAGAAATTTCGTCTGCTCTGATTTGAGCCATACTTTTCCTTCAGAATTCCTTAATGGAACGACACCAGGCGCTGGCGCATATTCTCCAGCTTGCCGCGCAGACTAGCGTCGTACTCCCTCGATGCAACGTGCGCTCGCACACCGGCGAGCAACTCCGGGTCTACGCTGTAATGCGCCCTGATGAATTTCCCAAGCTTCGCGCCAAGGGCGCGCTCGATCTCTTCTTTTTGTGCCGCGTTTAATTCTCTCGCAGAGGCGATCTGAGCCGGAATCCAGCCGAGCCTTTCATCCACCAGAATTTCAAATTCCTGGCGCATCGCATTCAGGTCCTTTGTCCTCCGATGAGATACCACCACCAGGACGAAGTTCCGGATAATGCGATGGAGACCCAGATCGTCGGCTAGTTTGGAAATCACGGCCTCCTTCCGCGCCTTCAAAACAGCGGGGGAGAGAAGCGCACGCTCTAGATCCTTCGAGCCTGAAATCAGCGATTCGATCGAGCGCAACTGCGCTACCGCATCTTGCGGCGATAATCCCGAGTTTGCTCCGAATACGGCGTCGGTGAGAGCGCGAGCGTAATGGATCGCCAGAGCTGCGGCCATCTAGTTCTTCCCCTGCTCGACGAGGTGAACGAAATCATGCAGCAGATCCTCCGGCTCGCCCGATCGGAAGCGCTCTTGTAGCTCGCGTTCCGCCAGCTGCATGGCGAGCTGAGCCGTGTGCTGCCGAACACGGTATATGCCTTCTTCGCGGAACGCTTCGACTTCGGCGGCGACGTTGCGATGAATGTGATCGATCTCCATCTGTGCATCATGCCTAAAGCGCTGATGCTCCCTTTCGAGTTCCTGCGAGGATTGCTCGCGCATCCTTCTGACTTCATCCGCCAGGGTTGCCATTTTCCTGTCGATCTCGGAATACCGAAAATCGGCTTCAATCTTCAGGCCTGTAGCATCCTTTATCGCCTTCTGAATGTCCGCTGACCGCGCATTAAAGAAGGCCGGTGCGTATTTCCAGAGAAACCACCCCAAACCGATGGCAAAGATCGCAGTGTTGATGATCTTCCATTTCGTCACAACATCGAGCGCAGCGGTTTCTTGCGCCGTTGTCTCTTGAGCGAGCCCGTGAGGGGCGCCCGCCAGCAGCAGCATGACGACCGGCAGCCACAGCCAAAGCACGCTGCGCCGCGGCAGCAGAGTACCCACTATGCAGCTCTCCGTCGCAATAGCGAGCTTACGATCTGCTGGCCCAGGAGCTCGACATTTGCGTTCAGGTCGGCTTGCGCTCTCTCCGCCTCTTGGGTGATTTGATGCTTGGCTTCCTCGATCTTATGGTCCGCTTCGGCGCGCGCCTTCGCGATTTCCTGTTCCTGTTCTTCCGTCCAACGTCGGCGTAAAGCTTCGTGTTCCTGGTGCAGTTCGGCGCGAGCCATCTGTAGAGCGTGCTCAAATTCCGAGCTCTTCTTTTCAGCGGCTTCGAAGGCCCGCTGCGCCAGTTCGCGCACGCCTTCGGTAGCCTTCCTCCGCTCCTCGAAGATCTTGGCCAGCGGCCTAAACAGTACCGCTCTTAAATAGAACGTTAGAACGACAAAGAAAACGACCGTCGGAATCGCCTTCACCAGCAGGTCCCCGAGCGCTTGTAACGTTGCTTCCATTTAGAGGTTTTCGGACAAGGAAAGACAGTGCGATTCGGCCCCCTGAGGCCGAGACACACCACGAGCAGGGTGGAACTTACCCTACTGAATTTACGCTATCACACGTGTTTTTGTAGGGTCAACGAATAGCGGTCGAAACGAAAGGCGCATCTGCCGGGCCGCTTTCGATAGATCTGTCGTTATCCAGTCCACAATCCGGGAAGCCCGGTTTAACCCGGTGAATCTCGCGGGCCGTGCTAAGAGTGCCTCTTGCTTATTGTCGATAGTCGAGGTATATTGTCGATATTTGTAGGCGTCGACATTATGCCCAAACCATCGGACTTGTTGCAAGGAACACTCGATCTATTGGTTCTCAAGATCATCGCCCGCAAAGCCCTTCATGGTTGGGGTATAGCGAAGCGGATACAAACGCTCTCGGGCGACGCTCTATCGGTGGGCCAAGGGTCCCTGTACCCGGCGCTGCACCGGCTCGAAAATCAAGGCTGGATCTGCGCGGACTGGCAAGAGTCGGATCTCGGACGGCCTGCGAAGGTCTACGCTCTAACCGCGGAGGGCCGGAAACAACTGGAGCGCGAGCTTAAAACCTGGAATCGCCTCTCTTCCGCCGTCCACCTGCTTATTCAAAACGCCTGATGCGGAAAGTTTATGCGGACTGTTCGGATCATCAAAAGGCGCGTTCATTCATTGCTGCATGCTTCCAGAGCCGACGCGGAACTTCAATGCGAGATTGAAACTCATATCCAGCAACTTGCGAGGGAGGCCATAGCTGCGGGTATCCCTGAGTCCGAAGCTCAGGCCATGGCTTTGCGGGAATTTGGACCCATAGAGCAAACCAAAGAAAAGTGCCGGGAAACTCGCCGCGTGAGCTGGATTCAAGATTTCGCCCAGGACTTACGCTATGGCGTTCGCATGCTGCGCAAATCGCCCGGCTTCACCGCCGTCGCCGTCCTCACGCTCGCTCTCGGCATCGGCGCTAACAGCGCGATTTTCAGCATCGTGGATGCGGTGCTTTTGCGATCGTTTCCGTATCCCGATCCCAATCAACTCGTCCTGATGTTCGACGTCCCTGTGCAACGGCCAAATGCTCTGTCGAGTATCTCCTACAGGGACTTCAGCGAGTGCCGCGAGCAGAACCGCGTATTTAGCGAGATAGCGGGAAATGCGTTTCACGATCTTACATTGACCGGGGCAGGCGAGCCATCTATTGTGAACACCGCGGCCGTGACGCCGCAGATATTTTCTCTGCTGAAGGCCAAGCCTCTGGCGGGCCGCACATTGCTCCCCGGGGATGGCAAGCAAGGCGCGGCGCCGGTCGCTGTTCTGAGCGAAAATCTCTGGCGCAGCCGCTTCGGTTCCAATCCGGCTCTTATTGGCCAATCCGTCACGCTGGACATGCGTTCATTCACGGTTGTCGGAATCCTGCCGGCAAGCTTTCGCTACCCCGACGGCTTTCCCCGTCAGGACGTGTGGATTTCTGTTGCACAGGACCCGCTGTTCGGACCTCTGATGTCGCAGCCCGGTTCGAGTCTGGTGGTCGGGATCGGCCGGCTTAAGCCAGGTGTTTCTCTGACGCAAGCTCAATCCGAGATGAGGACCTTGGGCGCGCGACTCGCGAAGGAGTTTCCGGCACAAGATTCAGGATTGACGATCCGGATCGAGCCCTATCGGCAGTTTGTGGTCGGGAACGTGAAATCCGCGCTGCTTATTTTGCTGGGCGCGGCTGGCCTCGTCCTGTTGCTTGCTTGCGCCAATATTGCGAATCTGCTTCTGTCACGGGCCACTTCTCGCGGGAGAGAAATTGGAATCCGAATCGCGCTTGGTGCGGCGCGCGCTCGCCTTGTCCGGCAATTGCTAACAGAGAGCGCTCTCGTGGGACTGCTGGGCGGGTTTGCCGGTGTGCTTCTTGCGGCCTGTGGTGTGTTGAGTCTCCGGCCCTTCTTGCCACCCGAAGTGGTCCAGATTAGTTCGATTCATGTAGGAGGCTCGGTCCTGGCATTCGCGCTCGTGTTGTCTCTTGCTGCCGCGCTAGCGTTTGGACTCGCGCCCGCGCTGGTAGCGACTCCATCCAACTTGCACACGAACATCAAAGAGGGCGGCGAGCGTACTGGCCAGCGTGGCGGCCACCGTGTGCGGAGTTTCCTGGTGATCGCGGAAATTTCGCTTGCCATGGTGCTTTTGGTTGCGGGAGGCCTCCTCATGCGCAGCTTTGCGCTGGTCACGGCGGTCAATCCGGGCTTCGATCCGAAAAACGTCATAGAAGCCGAGGTTTCACTTCCCCGCTTTCAATATTCGACGCCGCAGCAATGGACCGCTTTTTCCAACGAGTTGCTGACGCGCCTGCATGCGCAGCCTGGTTTGCAGGATTCTGCTGTGGCGGCTCCGCTGCCGATGGATCGCCAAGGCGAAGCCACCTTCGCGTTCAGCATTGTAGGAAATCCTCCTCTTGCTCCCGGTAAATCCATCACAGCCGATTACGCGACGGTGAGTCCCGATTATTTTCGCGTGATGCGAATTCCTCTGGTGCGGGGCCGGTTTTTCTCTGAGCAGGATTCGCCGTCCAATCCGAATGTAGCAATCATCGGCGAAACCCTGGCGCGGCGCTATTTCCCGGGCCAGAACCCCCTCGGAAGGCAAATAAGATTTGGATTTCCACCAAACAGCAACGTGTCGCGCGAAATCGTTGGCGTCGCCGGTGACGTGCGGAATGAGGCTCTCAGTAAGAAACCCGGCCCGGTGATGTATGTGCCCTTCTCTCAGGCGCCTCTTTGGGGAGGGGAGCTCGTTGTAAGAAGTTCGTTGAGCGCGTCGAGCGTGGCGGCCGCCATTCGGCAGGCGGTTCACTCTATCGACAAGGATCTGCCCGTGACAGATCTCGAATCTTTCCCGGAGGTGCTCGGCGCGTCCGTCGCGCAGGAACGATTCCGCACATTTCTACTAAGCTCATTCAGCGGAATCGCACTGCTCCTCGCCGCGGTTGGAATCTTCGGAGTGATTTCGTATTCGGTATCGCAGCGCACGCGCGAAATCGCCACCCGCATGGCTGTTGGCGCAGAGCAGCGCGATGTCTTGCGGCTGATTTTAGGCCAGGGAGCAAAGCTTGCATTGCTTGGCTTAGGCGCCGGCGTTGTGGCAGCGCTTCTCCTGACGCGGTTTATGGCGAGCCTGCTCTATAGCGTTTCCGCGACAGATCCGCTGACCTTCGGCGCCGTGGCCATCGTTCTGCTCGGCGTTGCGGTAACTGCCTGTTACATCCCCGCTCGCCGCGCCATGCGAGTCGATCCGATGGTCGCCCTGAGATATCAATAATTCGTCCGTCCGTCAGAATCGACGCGCTACTCCGATGACTTGCTTCGACGGGCGCCGATGTTGTGGAGGAGTTGTCCTGCAAATTTCAGGAAGCGCCGAGCCGGAGAAAGCATTGGACAAGCAAGCTGCCCCGGTTCGCCGAGCCCTATTCGACTGCGGACACGCCTTCAGATTTCCCATCCTTTTTTCGCCATTTCTCAAACCAGGCCTGCAGATAGAGCTGCTGCAACAGCCGGTGCGACGGCCTGCGCCATCCATGAAACTCTTCCGGCATGCGAACCAGCAGGGTTTGTTTATGCAGCATCTTCAGCGCGCGATAGAATTCTTCGCTTTGCACAATCGGCGTGCGCAGGTCGGACTCGCCGGTCATCACCATCGTCGGAGTCGTGACGTTTGCCACGTAATGCAAGGGAGAGCGAACCGCGTACTCATCAACGTCTTCCCACGGGTATTTGTGGAACTGGCGATACCAGAACGGCCCATCGGTGATGCCTACAAAGGAGCCCCAATCGATCACTGGCCGCATGGAAACCGCCGCGCGGAACCGGTTCGTGTGGCCAACAATCCACGCCGTCAGCAACCCTCCCCCGGAACCGCCGCACACAAAAAGGTTCTCCGGATCGATGAAGCCTTTCGCGATCGCCGCGTCGACACCCGCCATCAGGTCGTCATAATCTTTCCCTGGATACGAGTACTGGATCCCATTGACGAACTCCTGTCCGTAGCCGGTCGACCCGCGAGGATTCAGAAACAGCACGGCATATCCATTCGCGGCGAAGTTCTGAAAATCCCAGCTGAACGCGACGTTATATAACGACCACGGGCCGCCATGGATGTACAGCAACAGCGGATATTTTTTGCCCTGCTCGAAATTCGCCGGCTTCATCAACCAGCCTTGAATCTTCAATCCATCTTTCGAGGGAAACCACATTTCTTCGACATCGGCCAGCTTCACGCCGTGCAGCACGTCCCGATTGACGTCGACCAGCTTCTTCATTTCGGCTGGGTCGTTGATGGAGAAACTGACCAGCGTGCCGGGCTCCTGGAAGCTCGATTGCACTGCGGCGGCCTGCCCGTTATTCGCGAAGGACACGCCCTGCAACACGGATACGCCGGAGTTCAGCTTGCGCGGTTTCGCATCGGGCGACTTCGCGGAAGCGAAGTAGAGGCTCGTCACACCGTCCTCCTGCACTGCGAAATAGACGCCGGAATTGTCGCTCGCCCAATGAAGGTCCGTCGGCGAGTTATTGAGCTTGTCCGCCCATACGCGTTTGTGACTGCCATTCGCATCCATCAGGTAAAGGCTCGCCAGGTGGCTGGTGTACCCTTTCTCGTCAAACCCTGTGTAGGCGATCCATTGGCCGTCGGGCGAAACGCGCGGCGTGATATCCGGGCCTTTGCGATCCGTCAACGCCCGGACCGCGAGCGTGTCGACATCGATCGCGTAGATTTCCGAATCGTCGCGCAGGTATTCTGCGTCGGGTTTGCGGATGCCGGAAACGTAGATCGTCTTCCCATCCGCCGACCACTGCGGATCGTTATGGTTGTAGTTACCCTGCGTGATCTGCCGCGGCGTCCCGCCAATCTCCGAATCGAGCACAAAAACGTGGTTGTACTCCTTCACCGTCTGGCCCACACCGTCTCGGCCCCAACTCAATCGGTCCACGATGACGGCCGGTTTCGCGAGCTGCGCTCCTTTGGGCATTTTGGGCAGCTTCACCGGAAGCAGATTCGTCTCGTCGGGAATCGGCATCGTGAACGCGATACGTTGTCCGTCCGGCGACCAGCGCAGATTCGCGGGCGTCCTCTCGAGGTGCGTCAGTTGCGAGACTTCGTGCGTATCCACCCACAGCACGTGAATCTGCTCCGTGCCGGCGCGATTCGACAGGAACGCGATGCGCTTCCCATCAGGCGACCAAACCGGCTCCGAATCCCGCCAGTTGCCTTGTGTCAGTTGGCGCGGCCGCTGGCCGTTACTATCGACAATCCAGAGATTCGATTGCGATTGGTCCTTCGTCATGTCCGACCAGCCGCGCGTGAACGCGATCTGGCTCCCGTCCGGCGAAATCTCCGGATTCGAGATCGATTCCATCTCGAAGAAAGTATCGGTGGTCAGGTATTTCGGCTGCTGCGCAGCGGCGAAACCCGCGGAACAGAACAGCAGGACAACCGCGAAAGCTGTGTGGCTACGTTTCATAATCGCCTCAATCGTGTGCCAGCATATAACATCCGGCTTCAGCGGCGATTGCAAGCCTGGAACGGAACGCCGCACGGGCTTGTGAGGCCCGCTACACAATCAGCTGACGGGAACTGGAAGCGAACGCTTACCGGCCGGACGCCCGCTGAGCGGCCGACTGCCTCCAGTTCTGTTCAAGCCACTTGTGGAAGCTTGTCAGCTGCGGATACTCCTGCCGCACGCCCGCGATATCGACGTGGTAGCCCTTTTCTTCGAACCACCGGTACATCACGGTCATCTCGTGTCCGGCCCGTTGTTCGAACTGGTCCCACGGCACCTGTTGGTATCGCACCTCGCGCCCGGACGCACGGCTGAATGCTTCTGCCAATTCGCTCATCGACAACTCGTCACCCGCCAGTTCATACGCGCGATTATGCCAGTGCCCGGAGTGTTCAAACGCCAGTGCCACGAAGGCGCCAATGTCATCGACCGCAATCATTTGCAATCGCGTCTGCGGACTGAGTGGAAGCATGATGGAGCCTTTATCGATGCCTTCGCGCATCATCAGCCAGTTCTCCATGAAGAACACCGGTCTAAAAATCGTATAGGGCATGCCAATCTGCCGGATACGCGTCTCAACTTCGTTCTTGCTTTCAAAGTGCGGAATGCCTGTATTCTGATCCGCAGCACCCACGGAACTGTAAACGATGTGACCAACGTCCTGCCGGTTCGCTGCTTCGGCGAAGGCAATGCCCTGACGGACCTCCGCTTCGGGGCCGCCTTGCCAGGCTTGCACCGAGTAAGCGCCGTCCGCTCCGTCGAGTGCCCGCTCCATCGATTCCGCATCGTCGAAATCGCCCCGCAGGATCTCGACGCGACCACCTTCCAATTCACGGACTTCCGGCTTTTCCGGATCGCGTACCAGCGCGCGAAGCGCAAATCCACGCTGTTTCAAATGACGGAACGCCGCGCCGCCCTGTTTGCCCGTCGCGCCCGTGACAACGATAGTTCGATTACTGTTTGCTGCCATGTTTGGTTACTCCCGACCCGTAATGGATGCGAATAGGAACGCTTCGGCTGCGAGAAACGTGAATCGATTTGAGTCGCAGAAGCGCTTGTCAGTACACTTTTCGAAATGTCAGGTTAATGCGAGTAGCACCCGTGAGCGGATGCTCTCCTTCTTTGAGCGGAGCCACCCCGTGATACGCAAACCGCGCCGGCCCACCCCACACCACAACATCGCCGTTTTCAAGGCGCAGCCGGTGCACCGCATCGGCACGACGTTTGCCACCCCATAAAAACACGGCAGGAATCCCCAACGAGACTGAAACGATGGGCGCCGAGGCATCCTCTTCATCACGATCCTGATGAAGACTCAGTTTGGTGCCTACCGCGTAGCGGTTAATGAGGCAGGCGTCTGGATGATAGTCGGCAAACCCTGCGGCGGACGCCGCGTTCACCGCCAATGCAAGGAAAGGAGTAGGGATCGGCGGCCAAGGTGCCAGACTGTCGGGATCGACTGGATCATAGCGATACCCCTTGCGATCGGACACCCAACCGACCCGGCCGCAATTGGTCATCGCAACGGACATGGTGTAACCGCCCGGCGTGATCCAGTGGCGAAACGGAGCGGACCGCGCAATTCGCTCGACTTCTTCTACCAGCACAGGCGCTCCGGCAGCAGCGAAACCGCGCAAAACCACAGCGCCTTCTTCGAGCGGTTCGGAAGCGAGTGCGGGTGGATGGTTCTCGAACAGGGAGCTCATGGCACGCCTTCAATATCCCAGGCCGCATCAAAGACCGGCAGCGCCCGGCGACCACGCAACGTAGAGCGTATCGTCAAGCGATAAGCACCTAAAAAGGTGCTTTAATGAGAGCAAGGCCATGCTCGACATCACGAAAGACATTCAGTCGCTGACGACCTTCCGCCGCCGCTCGGGTGAGTTCTTGAAACAACTCAAGAAGAGCAAGCGCCCTGTGGTCCTCACGGTTAAAGGAAAAGCGGCCGCCGTCGTGCAGGACGCACAATCCTATCAGCGGCTGCTAGATATAGCGGCGCAGGCGGATGCACGGGAAGGCATTCGCCAGGCGATGGAGGACGTCAGAGACGGCAGGATCAGGCCCGCGCGGGAGTTCTTCGAGGAGTTCGAAGCCCGCCATGGCCTACGTCGTTAACCTCACCAGCCGCGCCGAGCGCGACCTCGCTCATTTATACGAGGAAATTGAGGCAGAACATTCTGCCGCAGCGCTGAAATGGTACCGTGGCCTCAAAGAGACGATTCTCAGCTTGGAAACCTATCCAAACCGCTGCGCCCGCACGCGAGAGAATGCCAATTTCCGGCACCTGCTCTACGGCCACAAGCCTCATGTCTATCGCGTGATATACCGCGTACTGGAAGGGCGCAAGCGCCTTGACGTTCTTCACATCCGGCACGGCGCCCGGCGGAAATTCAGAGCCCCCGATCTCAGGTGAGCCCATCGGCATCCCGCGAATCCCGGACGTCACCGGTGTCGCACATCGCTTGCGCTATTCTGGCGGCCACGCAGCCTCTCGCTCCCAAAAGAGGGCAATAACTTACTTGACAAATCATGATAGAATCGCTATTCTTGATGCATGGCAACCGAACCACGGACTCTTCAAGAAGCGGTTATTTACTTCGCTGAACCGGTAAACTGCCGTGAGTACTTGGTTGCGCGCCGCTGGCCCAAAGGCGTAATCTGCCCGCGCTGTGGTTCTGACAAGGCGGTCTTCCTAGAGAAGTACAACCGCTGGCAATGCAGCGCCAAACACGATACGCGTCAGTTCACCGCGAAAACCGGCACGATCATGGAGGATTCCCCGATCACTCTTGATAAGTGGCTGATGGCGATGTGGCTCATCGTGAACTGCAAGAACGGCATCAGTTCTTACGAGATTCATCGCGCGCTCGGCATCACTCAGAAGTCCGCGTGGTTTCTGGATCATCGTATTCGCATGGCACTGCATACTGGCTCTTTCGAGAAGCTATTGTCTGGCGAATGCGAGGCGGACGAGACTTTCATCGGTGGCAAAGCTCGCAACATGCACAAGGGAAAACGTGCCGAGCGCATCACGGGAACCGGAACCAAAGACAAGGTAGCGGTTATGGGCGTCCTGGAGCGCGGCGGTAAGGTCCGTACTTCGGTGATTCCGAATCGTAAAAAGAAAGCCATCCAAGCTGAAGTCCGCAAACACGTGGAAGCTGGTTCCGCGCTCTACACTGATGCGTTACTTTCTTACGAAGGTCTAGCTGGTGATTTCGCGCACAGTGTTGTAGACCACGCGGTTCATTACGTTGACGGCAAGATTCACACCAACGGGCTTGAGAATTTCTGGTCCTTACTAAAACGTGGAATTAACGGTACGTACGTGAGCGTTGAACCCTTTCACCTGTTCCGCTATTTGGACGAACAAGCGTTTCGCTACAACAACCGGAAGGATGAATCGGGGCAGCCGTTAAATGATGCGGATCGGTTTGACCTCGCGGTGCGTCAAATTATTGGGAAGCGCTTGACGTGGAATCGCTTAACAGGCAAGCCCCTGGACGCGCAACCGAGCTAGGACGAAGACAACTGCGCGGCAAACGCAGGGTCCTAGCTCCCAAAAGTTGAGGGTTATAGTCTAGAACAATGCCGACCGAGCTGAAGATTAAATGGCAAGGCTCCGCGCAGGGTCTTCCAGAGGGGCGACTGAGTCTCGGCGCTTTCGGTGAACCCCTTGCCGTTCTACTTTCTGCTCTGCGGAGAATCGCCACAGGCTTGGTTGGAGACGCTATCGAAGAAAAGAATATAGGACGCTTCGCAAACGCAGCGCGTAGGCTTGACATTGAAATTACGAACCTAGTGAAGGAGTCCTCTGGCTTCGACAGTATAATTACGCTCACCCCATCCATGGGCGAGAACCTTCAACTTTTTCAGGATCTTACCGAACGCGCTGCGCTCCAGTTGTTGGATGCGATTGATTCCGAACGACGCGGAGAGCTTCGTAATTCTGCAGTCCGGCATTTTCTCCGCGAATTGCCATCGGGCATATCACACCAGACATATACGCTGCACCATAACGGCACGAAGGTCAAAGAGGTTTCTTTCGGCACGTTTGAACTTTCCGAGCTGCCCGGTGACCTGCCTTCCATTGCACACTATGTGGGTAATTTGATCGGAGTTGGGTTCGAGCCCGGAAAGCCGGAAGTGCGTATCAAGACTGAGTCCGGGTCGACTGTCACTTTTGTAGCGACCCCGAAACAGGTAGACATTGCTTTAGGACTGCGTTCGCAGTCCATAAGGATTGTCGCTGTAGAGCAGGGCGCATCGCATCGGCTGTTAATCATACAAGAGTTGAACCGTCCCATCAACCGCTCTACGCGCGACGTAGCAGTGTTTGAACGATGGGAAGGTGTTCTCAGGAGACTAGCTCAGTGAATGAGCAGCCCTGGGCGGACCTAATCACGTTTCATGCAGTGAGCGAAATACACGAAGCGAGTATCACGCGCTTCGGAGGCGATGCTTCGCTGGATCCGGTTGCCGGATGTGTCGAGCGCAGCATGGGGGCGGCATGGAACGCGGAACTATATGCAGGAAGGCCCGACACAATGCAGGGCTTGTGTTTTGCAGGTTGCCTGTTGTTCTATCTGATAAGAAATCACTGTTTTGTTGATGGCAACAAGCGCGTTGCGTGGGGAAGCTGTATCGAAGTGCTTCGTTCTCTGGGACTCACTATTGCTGCCACGGACGACGAAGCCGAAGCCTTTTGCCTAGACGTAATTACTGGGACAGGTGAGGTAAAGGTCGCAACTGATGTCTGCATATGGCTTGCCCCACGACTGGAAGCACTGCCGGACGCAGTTTCTTAGAGGTAAAAATGAAGTCACAACCCAAGCCGATCCAAATCTCACCTGAACTAGCAGCACGTTGCGACGGCAATGATCAAGCTGAACGTATGGACAAAGTGTTTCGTGCCGTGCTCTCTGTTCCCCACTCAGCAGTGTTGAAGGATACGGCTAAGCGGAAGCGGGCACGAGCAAAGACAAGCCTTACCTGATCCTGCGCGGGCATAATCGCCTCCGGTGAAGTGAACAAATGGATCCAAAGGACAGATTGGTCTACGCGTTTAGCGCAGAAAGTGGGGCACGGCTGAAGCGGGTTCAAGAGATCCGAGAACGCCTACTGAATGAACTAAACGGCGGTCTTTGGCATACAACACTCCCAGACCGATATGAAGACATCCTTTCATCCGGGTTCATCTCGCCGGAGCCGGATATCCCAGAAGCCAAACGCTGGAGTACATCAGCAGGTAAAGCATCCCACCCCTATGTGAGAACGCTAGGTGGAGTGAGCCTGTTTGACTTCGCCAGTTTTGACCCAGAAACTTACTCCCAACGTTGCCCTATGAGTAACTGGCAGGCTTTCGTTCCGTTTCCTGAACAAAAAGGCCATGCGGTCTGGATCGAAATAAGCCGCAAGCAATCAGAACACTTCATATCTGGCGAACAACTGCTAACGATGTGGAAGGCGGAAATCGGGAAAGCGCCAAATCTTATGCCTCATATAGAGGCTGCTCATATCGGCCCGGTTCCCAAAACAGCTTTCAAGAGAGCATTCCTAGTGCGGGAAGAACAACCCGAGTTCATTTCTCTAGGCTGCTGAAATGCAGTGGGGCTCAGTGGGATCTACTGTCGATCCATCAACTCCATGAACTTCTCCCAAGTGATCGCCTTCCCATTTTTTCGGCTGATCTTGCCCTTACACCAAATCAGCTTCGTCTTTGTGACTACCACATCCCCAAGATGTTTTCCCTCGCTGTCATAGATATCAAGCTCGATACCCTTGTTTTTAATGCTCATCTCGACTTCGAAGTTCTTGATTGATACGTTCACTTTCTGGCGGCTCTCCTAAGGCCAAACGTGCAGCGTATCACAGGGTGATTTGCGAAGTAAGTTATTGCCCAAAAGAGGGATTCGTCAAGCGCTGGCTTCTCCCTCGAATAGCCCGCACGGTCGCGCTCTTCCAACGCGCGGACCTCGAGTCTTCGAAGGTGCTCTCGAAGCGCCTCGCGAATCAATGCGGAACGGTTCTGTTCCCTCTCGCGCCCCATCTGGTCGACGTCCTTCAATCGAAGAACGAGAGTTCCTTCATCGGATAATGCTTCCGGTTCGGCGTCCACAATTCTGCGTTGTTCGCGAGCGCAGCGGCCGCAATCAATGCATCTGCGATCTCGATCCCGTGGCTCTGCCTGTACTGGTGCAGGTAGACGCCCGCCTGACGGCCCGCCTCTTCGTCAATTGGAATGCACCTCAGCGCCCGTTCAGAGCGTCATACTCGATTGGCCGAGCGCGAGCCCAGAGTTCCGCCACGCTCACGGGCGAATACAGAACGGCAGCATCGGAGTTGCTCAAGTCTATCCATTTGGAAACGATCTCCGCATTTTTGCCGCGAGCGACTTCGATCAGGATGTCGGAATCGACGAGAACGGTCACTTCTTCTGCAGCCGCTCCAGACGATTGCCTCGGCGAAGACTTCGAACGTACTCGACCGCACCGACGGGTCCCGACCGTTCCTTGCGAATACTGACGAATTCCTGCATTGCCTTCCTCTGCTCGTCCTGCCTGCCGAGGTAACGCTCACCAGTCACTCCCGCTGAAGTTCCGAAGAGTGATCTGTCCATGGATCTGCAGCCAAGGAACGCGTTCAGACTAGTCGCGCTTGACCGAGTAACCAGCGTAAGTGACCACTCTCACGCAAAGCTCGATGAATCCTTCTGGCGATAGGTCGTTCTTGGCGTCGTTGGTGCGCCATGCGCAAATGCGAAAGCTCGCCTCCGTTGCGCCGGCGAGTATGTGATCGACCGTTGGCAAAAGCGCGAATCCGGACTTGTAGCTGTGACGTCCCGTCTTAGATTCTGCGTTCTTATACGTGCTGATGAGGCGCCAGTCCAACAGCTCTCCCGTGTAAGCGTCTCGACCATCTGACATAAGGACGGCGGCGTGGATTGCTTCCTTATACAGAGCGCGAGTTGCAGAGGAATGCCCACGGCCTCGGTCACGCTTCAGGTGCGCCATTGCCTTTCGCATCAGCCAGCGCTCGTACGTCTCGGCCCCGATGACACCTTCGAGAAAATTCGGGAGAGAGTGCTTACGTGGCATTTCTAAATATTATGAGACCGAGTCTTTTTCATTCATCGCGCGGCGACACGGACGGTGCTCTCGCAACCGGCTCCTGACGACAGCAATCAGATGGACTCGTAAACACCCTTGCCGCCGTAACGGGTGATGTAAATACGTTATAAACGTTCGAAAGCGTGACTGGACGCGATCTGGCTACACGCTGTGATCAGCAAGCAGATTCTGAACCACCGCGAGTTTTGGGACTATGTCACGGTCCCAGACCTCTTCAAAGGATCCTTTTTGGAAACGGAATGCTGCTGGGTGGCGAACCGTCAGAACGAGCGATTTTTTCCCACTGCTGTTCCATACAACAGATCCAGTGAAGTCGTCGATGCCGCTTACGTTTCCACGCTCGCGCAGAAGATCGTAGAAGAGATCCTCTATTGAGGCGCTCTGCAGAACGATCAAATCGGGTTGTAACTCAACTGCTTCCTCAAACGCAAGCGCTAAACAGTCTGGAATTCTTCGCGCCTGCAAAAACCTCATCTCCTTTGACTCGGGACTCACACATTTCACAGCATTCGCCTGCGCGAAATGAAGCAAGGCGCAGGACTTCTGTTCGAGCTTCGCGCACCCGTCTTTGCACTGTTCGCGACATGGCAAATCAAGAATCACACTCGCGACCCAAACACAACCCTTATAGTGAAGGTTCCACTGCGCCACTCCGGTGGAGTTGCGATAGCCATTAACAACCTCGGCTGCACGTTCGGTTCTTGTCGGACATTCCCCTTGGCCATGATCGAGGCCAACGAATAGGATTTTCCGCAGCTCTCCGAAGCGCGGCCCGATATAAGTGGCACAATAGCTGTTCTCGGAATTACAGCCGACACATCGCTTTCCTTCAACGGACATCTGATGCTCCTCGGCAACAGTATAGTCACCCAGCCGTGCATCTGGTGCGTGGAGAGCTTGCAGATGTGGGGGTGAGTTGAGCAGGGTGGCCTTCAGGTGCTTTCAGAGGAGAAAGTTGATCTTGTTATACGCCGCAGCAAGCCCAATGATGCCGTAGCGCCCATGAGCAGGTTTTACTCCCTAGTACAGCCACACACCGCTTCCTCCTGATCTGAACAGCCGCGGTCTGCCGAAAACGTGCTTTCGATCTCCAATGTCGCTGTAGCCCTGCCTCGCCGCACTCCCAAAAAGCCCCCCAACCTTCAATCACAACACTCATTTCCTTATTTTTCGGCCTTTTTCGCCAAAACTACTTGACACGCGATGTTAGCCTGAAAGTAGGAAGCCCGTCGTGCTTCCGAATTCTCAAAACGCCGGATGAGCCGCTGCGACTCTCCGGCGTTTTTCATTTCCCGAGGTAATCCCCAAATGTCCACTGCCGCCCAAATGGCCGCTAATCAGGCCAACGCGCAACACTCCACCGGTCCCAAAACCCCCCAGGGCCGAGCCGCCATCGCGCAAAACAATTTCCGCCATGGCTTCACCGGCGCCTTCCGCATCCTGCCCGGCGAAAAGCAGGCTGAGTTCGACATGCTTCTCTTGAGCTTCCGCAACCAGCACCAGCCCTCTACCGAATTCGAAGGTACGCTGGTCGAGAAAATGGCCCAGCACTTCTGGCTCGCTCAACGCGCGCTTTCCCTTCAGGACACCTGCAACCGCGCCACGGTCGAATCGAGCGACAACTCCACTGGATCCGCCGCTCCGGTTCTCTACAAAAACGCCCAAAATCAGCTCGCGCTCTACCTGCGCTACCAGACCACCCATGATCGTGCCTTCCACCGCGCTCTAAACCAGCTGCTAAACCTAAGAAAGCAAAAGCGCAAAGCCGAAATTGGCTTTGCTTCGTAAAAACGCCACGAGGCCGACCCCGCCAGCAAAGAAGCCGGCGAGAAACGCAAGCAGGAACTGCATCAATGGAACATTTGGCTCGCCGAAGCCAAGGTCACTCACCAGCAAGTGCTCACCGAAGGCGCACAGCTGCCCATCACCATGGCGCAAATCGCCGAAGAGAAGCGAAAACGAGCCGCCTAACCACGCCGCGCGGCCGCGAACAACACCCTAACCGCGTCCGTGTTTTCCGTGTAAACTGGAACGAGGTATAACATTTGAATTTATTCCTTCCCGTCCCCCCCGCGCGCCCCCGCGCGGTCCGTTAGTTCCGGCATGTATCCACCCAGGAGTTTCCCGCCACGCCGGCCCAAAATCCGAGAGAATGTCAATGAGGCGATCCGCGCCAGGGAAGTTCGAGCAGTCTTCCCGGACGGATCGGTCGAGGTCATGCCCACACCCGCGGCTGTGCGGAGGGCGCAAGAGCTGGGCCTCGATCTCATCTTGATTGCACCGACCGCTGAGCCGCCCGTCGCGAAGGCGATGGATTACGGCCAGTGGCAGTATGAGCAGAAGAAGAAGCAACACGAGGCTAAGAAAAAACAGCACGTCATTCAGGTCAAGGAACTGAAGTTCCGCCCGAACACTGACGATCACGACTACGAGTTCAAGAAAAATCACGCCATTCGGTTTTTGCAGGAAGGCAACCGCGTGAAGGCGGTCGTGCAGTTCCGCGGGCGAGAAATCGCCCACACCGATTTGGGGAAGAACCTCCTTTTGCGCTTTGCCGGTGACTTGGCGGGCGTGGGTGCGGTGGAAGGGCAGCCGCGCTTAGAAGGGCGCAATGCACACGTGATTATCAGCCCCGTTAAACAGGCGCCTCCTCCAAAGCAAAAAACTGAGAAGCCGAAGGATCAGGGACCGGCGGACGCGCCCACCGTGCAAGCCTAAAACGTAAAGAACCGGCGGCTTGCTAATCCGAATAGAATAAGTATTTTCGCCACTGGTCGTCGCTGCGCCCGAGTAAACGCATGAGGTGACGGCTGGTGTGCAGGCTGAACGGCCGCGGCGCGCGCAGCAGTTTCATGCCGGCCTCTTCCGGGGTCCGATTCCCCTTCCGGTTGTTGCAAGGATGGCAGCAGGCCACAAGATTTTCCCAGGCCGTCTCACCTGCCCGCGATCGCGGAGTAACATGGTCCAGCGTCATTTCGCCGGAAGGCAACGTTCGGTGGCAGTACTGGCACGTGTAACGATCGCGCATTAAAATGTTTTTTCGCGATAGCGCACGAGTTTGATGCGGTATGCGCCGGTACTCGAGCAGCCGGATCACAGACGGAACGCTTAGCACGCGCTTGGCGGAGTGAACGTGAGTGGGAGCGACTTCTTCTGCTGACGCAACGCCCTTGAGGATCAACACCAGCGCTCTCCGAGCCGCGCAGATATTGATCGGTTCGTAACTGGCGTTCAGTACGAGAACAGGTCTATGAAGTCGATCCGGACTGGGCATCAAGCACTCCGCATTCAGAATTGTTATCGCGCGCTAATTCACTCCGCTGCCTGCCGAGACCGCCTTCCGAACAGGCTCGCGGACCACTGGCGCATTGGTTCCGAATCTTCGCCGATCCACGCGTGCGAGCGTCAGCGCTGAAACATGAGCGGCGCCGGCACTCTTCAGCACTCCGGCTGCGGCACGCAACGTTGCGCCCGTGGTGAAAACGTCGTCAACCAGCAACACGCGTTTCTGTGCAATCTGTTCCGCTCTAATCACGCAGAAGGAACCCTTCAGGTTCTCTTGCCGCTCCCTCTCAGTCAGGCCCGCTTGCGATTTCGTGTAACGCTTACGCCGAAGATTCGTGGCGGCCTTCAATCCGTAACGCTTGGCGAGCGGACGGGCAAGCAGATCGGCCTGGTTGAACCCGCGCTCCCATCGCTTACGCCAGTGCATCGGCATCGCGATGATCACGTCGAAGCGTTGGTCGAGCGGCATGGCTCGCGCTAAGAAGCGGCTCAGTGGCAGTGCAAGGCTTTCAACCTTAGCGTATTTGAAGAGGTGGATTAATGTGCGGAGAGGCCCTTCGTAACTGCCGAAAGAGTAGGCTGCATCGAAATTTACCTGGCTCTGGCGGCAGACTGTACAGAAGTCGTTCTCATCCAGTGGATAGGAATTTACGAATGGGGTGCGGCAAGCCCGGCAATAGAACTCCGCTTCGAGCGACTGGGGCAGGGAAAGACAGGCAGCACAAACCGGGATGCGCGAGACATTTCGGAGCGGCTCTTGGCAAAGCCGGCATTCGTCAGGGAAGATGAGGTTAACGATCGTGCCTGAGAATTGTTGGATGCCGCACAGCAGTGCTTTAGGCCAGCGGCGGTTTTGGGCTATGACGGTGCGAGTCGTGAGACTAGGGAAGACACACCCCCACTACACCGAAAGTATACAACATAAAGGGGGAGTAGAGAATTGACACGCAAAGTTGCCACAGAATGTGTAAAGGCGGAGGGCCTCAGCGCCGATGCGGGAAGTGCGGCGTTTGCGGCGCTACAAGTCGACCCGGTTGGGAACGCCAGTTACGCCATCAGGGACCTGAATATGTTGATCTGAATTATGGGTGCACTTCGAATTCTTCTTATCGAGAAAAACTCCGCGGAGTCCGAACGCATCGCGTCCGTGCTGACGGACGCGAATCACGACGTTCTTTCCGCAACCGGTTTTGAAGATGCTTCGGAGGCGCTTCTCGTCCAGAAGTTCGATGCGGTCCTACTGGGTTCTTTGGCAGCTGCCGATGGCGTGGCGGCATTCACTGCGACTTTGCGCGCCCTTGAAAAGAGCCAGCGCAATTCAGGCCGAACCGCAATTCTTTCCTTCTCTTCGCAGTTCACGCAGGACTCAAATTCATCTCTCCCGGGGGGCGTCGCCATAGACGGCTTTCTGCCCAGGGATTTCGAAGCGGCAACGTTTTCCGATGCCATGACGACGCTCGCGCGCGCAGTTGCGCGGGCGCCGCAAGCGACGCGGCCCGCTCCGTCCGACTTGCCCGTATTTGACCCTGAGGAATTCCAGGCACAGGTTGCTCACGACCGCGAGTTGCTCGTTGAAATCATCGATCTGTTTCTCGCCGATCGGCCGGATCAACTCAACGAGATGCGAACCGCGCTCGCCGCCGGCGATTACAATCGGCTTTCGCGAGCCGCTCACACCATAAAAGGCTCCCTCGGTAGTCTGCATGCCATGCAGGCGAAGGCACACGTCCAGGACCTGGAACTGGCGGCGCAGAATCGGGAAGAGCAGGTGTGCCGCTTCTCTCTCGCGCAGCTTGAGCACGACTTGGACATTCTTGAACCTCAGCTTTTATCTCTCCGCGAGTCTTCCATCCAGCGCTAAACCCTCTGTTAAACTGAGGTTGCTTCAACTTAGAATTTGCCTTTATGAGCCCCTCCACGCCTCTGGAAATCGTCTGCGCGCACAGTCCGGATTCCGATGATGCGTTTATGTTCTATGGTTTGGCGACCAAGAAGATCCGCTCGCGGATGTTGCATTCCGCCACGTTCTCGAAGACATCGAATCGCTGAACCAGAAAGCGACCGAGGGGCTGTACGAGCTGACCGCAATTTCCTATCATGCCTATCCGTATGTTGCGGACAAATATGTTTTGATGGCCAGCGGATCTAGCGTGGGCGATGGTTATGGTCCGATGGTGGTGAGCACCCGGCGGCATGGCGCCCGAAGATTTGAAGGGTAAGAAGATCGCGATTCCAGGGACCATGACGACCGCGTTTCTCGCGCTAAAGCTTTTCCAGCCGGATTTCGAGCAAGTGGTGATTCCATTCGACAAGATTATCGATGCGGTGAAGGAGCACGAGGTGGATGCGGGACTTGATTATTCATGAAGGGCAGCTGACTTACGGTCATGGCGGCTTGCACAACGTGATCGATTTCGGCAAATGGTTCAAGTCGAAATATGAGTTGCCTCTGCCGCTGGGCGCCAACGCGCTGCGGCGGAACCTGCCGCCCGAAGTGCAGGCGGAATGTTCGCGGCTGATGCGCGAGAGCATTCAATATTCGCTGGACCATCGCGAGGAGGCCTGAATTATGCCATGCAGTTTGCTCGTGATCTGGATCCGGCTCTGGCGGAGCAATTTGTCGGCATGTACGTGAATCAACATACCGTCGATGGCGGTGAGATTGTCCCGCGCGCTGCGCAGAAGCTACTGGATTTCGGATATGAAGCCGGGCTTATTCCGCACAAGATCACTGTTGAAGTTGTCCGCTAAGGCGAGCTAACGTCACAGTATGTTGCTGCGTTGCCTTTCGCTGCTGATATGTAGTACTTGCTTGTGCTTCGCTCGCACTGCGGCCAAAACGAGGACGGCTTCAACGCAAATCAGCGCATTCAGCGCATTCGTGACCTCGGCAAGAAAGACGCTCGAGCCATTCCGCGCTTTGGCGCAATATTTGAACGATCCGAATCGGAACATTCGCTTGGAAGCCGTCAAGGCAATCGTGAAGATCGATACCGAAGCCAGCTTGGCGTCGTTATCCAAGGCAACCCACGACAAGGATGCGGAGATACAGATCCGCGCAACGGATGGATTAGTGAATACTACTTCCCTGGATATGTCGCGAAAGGCGGGCTTACTGGCCCTTTAACACACGGTGTGCGGCAGGTGAAGGCATTTTTTTCCTCGCGTAACGATCAGGCGATCGACCCGGACGTCATCGTGCGGCCCGATGTGGCGCAGGCGATTGCCGATCGAGATCGTACACGGGGCCGGCAGCGATGTCCGCGCGAATGCGGCGCGCGCTGCAGGAATTCTGCGGGACGCGGCCGCCGTTCCGGCGCTCATTGAAGGGCTGCACTCGAAAGATAGCCAGATGATCTTTGAGTGCTTGATTGCGCTCGCAGAAGATTCACGACCTCAGCCGGGCCGGCGATGTCGTTCCTGGCGCACGATCTGGATGATCGTGTTCAGGTGACGGCACTCGAGACAATCGGTGTGTTGCACAGTCGTGCAGTCGGCTCCGCGATATGCGAACGGCGCTGGCGAATGCGCGCAACATAAGCATTCGGCGAGCAGCGCTCGACGCATTGGCGATGCTGGGCCATTCCCGGACGATCGGCCCGATTTTCCAGAAATATGCGTCTAAGACCGGGATGCCGACTTGCGCGCTGCGGCGCTCGAAGGGTTGGGGCGAATCCGCGAGCCCGAGGATACGCCCGATTGTTCAAGCGCGTACAACGAACAGAATGCCGATTGGCGAGTCCATCTTGCGGCGGCGTTTGCGCCTGGTGAACGAAGGAAAGGTCGATAGTCCGAGTTCGCCCGCTGTCCTACCTGGTCGAAAAGCTGGACACCAAAGGACGGGCGAGCACTGCTGCCACAGCCTACTTGACAGAGCTTGCGCAGAGAGGACGTGGCAAGCCTTGTTCCCGCAAGCTGGCGCAAGCGACGAAGGAGCAGAAAGACGCGTTGTGCCGATATTTGCTGCGAGCCGAAAGCGAGACGTAATTCCCGCGCTGAAGAATTTGTCGCAGGACATCGATCCGGATGTCGCGTTGGCGGCTTCGAACGCGCTCAGAATCATGAAAAAGCCCGCAGGATCGATAAGCATAACGCGGCAGGTGAGCTGCGGGCTGGATTGAAAACTGAGGAAGGAACTACTTGGCTTTCTTCTGTTTCTGCTGACCGACGCGAACCTTGAAGTGCTGCTGTTTCGCTTCCTGGTACGCCTTATGATCGTGACGCGCTACAGCATCCTGCAGATAGGCGTCGACGTTCGCGTCTTTCGGCAGGACAGCCATCACGTGAAACTCTCGTTGCAAGTCGGGCAAAACGGCCGAAATCGCTTTACATTCGGGATTGCCATATAGTCTTAGAATAACATCAGAGCGCAGGTTTTGGGCTACAGGAGCAGGACCGCAGCGCTTCGAGCTGGTGGAGAGCTCGAACCGGAAACCCGCTTTCTGTCGCCTCGGGAACGACGCGCACGCTGCTGAAAACGAATCCGCTCATCTCGCCGAGAGCCATTCAGACGCGAACTTCGGGACGGCAAGAAATGCCGGCCGATGCAGCACTCGCGCAAGCGCGGGTGAACTCGGCGTTGGTAACCGGCTGGGGCCTGCATGCCGTTCAGCGGACCGCGACCGCAGGCGGATTTCGCCGCAAAGAGAAACAGCCGGACGAGATCCTGGATATGAATCCAGGACATCCACTGCTGCCCGCTGCCGAAGCGGCCGCCGAAACCTAAGCCGAAAGGGCGGGAGCATCTTTTTAAGTGCGCCTCCGTCCCGCCCGAGCACGACGCGATATCCGAACGGCACGACGCGCAACCCGAATTCGCGCGCCGCAAGGCCTCCCGCTCCCAATCCACGCAGACCTCCGCCAGGAAGCCGCGGCCCGGCGCGCTCTCTTCGGTCAACAACTCGTCACCGCGGTCACCGTAGTAGCCGATCGCGGAGGCCGAAACCAGCACCGACGGCTTATACTTCAGTTCGCCGATCGCTGACACGAGCTTGCGCGTGCCTTCGACTCGGCTCTCGTGAGATTCGCCGCTTCACCTCGGCGTCCAGCGCTGTGCCACAGGTTCGCCGGCGAGATGAATGATGGCGTCCAGTCGGGGATGCTGTCGAGCGGCGGGAGCTCGGCCGGATTCCAGAAATGAAAGGCCGCGCGGGAATCCAGAAGCTTGGCTCCGCTTGCCGGCCGGCAAATAGTTACGTATCTGCCCGAGCGCCCAGGAGGCGGTTCACGAGCTTGCTCCCGATGAAGCCAGTAGCGCCAGTGATGAGATAGTCATGCGCACGAATGCCGCCGTATCTACTCTTTCGGCGCGATGCCGAGCGTCTCATTTTGCGGTACAGATTGCTGCGCTCCAGGCCCAGCAGCTCGGAAGCGCGCGTCACATTGCCGCCGGTTTCTTCGAGCTTGCGCAGGATGTAGTCGCGCTCGGCGGCTTCTTTCACCTCATGCAGACTGCCAAGCCGTCGCTGGTCTTACCGTTTGGCGCTTTGCGAGCACTGTCGAGCGGAAGGTGGCGCGTTTCGATCCGGCGCTGCGGGTACAGAATCACGATCCGCTCCATCAGATTGCGCAGCTCGCGCACGTTTCCGGGCCAGTGATAGTTCATCAGAGCTGCCAGCGCATCCTCGCTCAGCTCTTTCGGTTTGCGTCCGTAGGCAGTCGTGAATTCACGCAGGAAATGCGCCGCCAGCAGCGGAATATCTTCGGCGCGCTCGCGCAACGGAGGAACGGTAAATGGAATCACGTTCAAGCGATAGAAGAGATCTTCGCGAAAGTTGCCGCGCTCGATCTCTTTCTCGAGATTCTTGTTGGTCGCCGCGATCACGCGCGCGTCCACCTGAATCGATTGCGGCGCGCCGACCGGCTCAAACCGGTGCTCATCCAGAGCGCGCAGCACCTTGGCCTGGGTCCTCAGGCTCATGTCGCCCACTTCGTCCAGGAAAAACGTTCCGCCGTGCGCCTTTTGCAGCTTGCCGATTTTGTGATCGGCCGTGCCGTCGAAGTTCGTGCGGCGATGCCCGAACAGCTCGCTCTCGATGAGATCTTCGGGTAGCGCGGCGCAGTTCACTTCGACGAACGGGCCGTTCGCGCGCTGGCTCGCGCGGTGAATCGCGCGGGCGACCAGTTCTTTACCGGTTCCGCTCTCTCCATAAATCAGAACGCGGCCGTTCGTACCCGCCATCAGCTTGAGCTGCTGCCGCAGAGCCTTCATCGGAACGCTGTCGCCGATGATCTCCGGCAGCCGTGTCCTCGCGCAGCCGCTGCAGCTCCAGATCCATGCGCCGCTGCTGCATGGCGTTCTTCAGTACCACGCTGACCTTCTCGATGGTCAGCGGCTTTTCAACGAAATCAAAGGCGCCGAGCTTGGTCGCCTTCACGGCGGTTTCGATGTTGCCGTGCCCGGAAATCATGATGACCGCGGGGCGCGACCCGGCCGGCAGTTCCTGAATGCGCGAGAGCGTCGGCAGGCCGTCGATGCCCGGCATCCAGATGTCGAGCAGCACCGCTTCGTAGGATTCGCGCGCCAGCTCCTCCAGGCAAGCCTCGCCGCTGTCGACCGCCGTGCAGTCATAATTCTCGTCGGTGAGCACGCCGCGCAAGCGACTGGCGAATGCTCGCCTCATCGTCCACGATGAGAACTTTCGGTCCGCGTACTGGCATCTCGAGGGCTGCTATACCTTCAGGGTAGCGGGCACGAATGCGTCGTTCTGCCTTCAACGGCCATCGTATCGGCGCCTGGAAAGGTATTCAGCTCGACGACGAAGCGCGCTCCCGTGGGATAGTTGTCTTCCACCCTGACCCGGCCGTGGTGCTCGTTGATGATGTGGCTGACGATCGCGAGCCCCAGACCGGTGCCGCGCCCCTTGGTTGAGAAATAAGGCAGGAACAGCTTTTCCTTGTCGGCGGCCGAAATGCCCGAGCCCGTATCGGTCACCGACAGCTCGACCGTCTCGGGCGCCGATTGTGAGGTGGTGACGAACAGCTCGCGTACTGGCGAATCGATCATCGCTTCGGCTGCGTTGTCGATCAGGTTCACGATGACTCGTTTCATCTGCTCCCGATCGGCCATGACGATCGGGATCGCTGCGGTCCAGATCTAACGAAACGATGATGCCCTCCAGGCGCCCGGCGAACACCGACATCGCGCTTTCCACAATTTCGTTCAGGTCGGTCGGGACCGGCTGCGCGCTGGGGAATCGCGAAAATTGCGAAAACTCGTCGACCAGCGATTTGACGGTCTGCACTTCCTGCTGAATGGTCTGGGTGCATTCTTCGAGGATGGCGCCGGCTTGCGGATCCATGGACCAGTCGTCGCAGTTGCCGCGCAATGCGGTCGGCCGAAAGCGAGATGGGCGTCAGCGGATTCTTGATCTCATGCGCGATGCGGCGCGCCACTTCCTGCCAGGCCGCCGCTTTCTGCGCGCGCAGCAGATCGCTGGTGTCTTCGAGCACCAGCACGAATCCACGCTGCTCTTCGAGCGAGGCAACCGTCACGGCCAAGTGCAGGACCGAACGTCGGGCGCTGTATATCGAGCTGACACGCGGCGGCACCCGTCCGGCGGGCCCGCTTCAGCAGATAGCGAATTTCGGCCAGATCTTCGCCCGAGAACAGATCCTCCAGGCGTTTAGCGGACGCCGGTAACTTCCTGCGGGAAAATGCCGGCCAGCGCCCGATTCACGCGCTCAATCCGCTCATCGGCTGAAAGCGAGATAACGCCCGTCGGAATGCTCTCGAGAATCGCTTCCGTGAAACGTCGGCGCGCTTCCAGTTCGCGCGCATTGCCTTCGAGCTCGTTGGTCATCTCATTGAAGGCGCGCACCAGGGTCGCGAGTTCGTCGATCGCATTCACTCGCACGCGATAAGACAGATTCCCGCGCCGGACCTCCTGCGCCGCTCCGAGCAGAGCCGAAATGGGCACGCTGATCTGCCGCGCCAGAATCTGCGCGGACCAGGACGCGAAGAACAGCACAAACAGCGTGATCAGGCAAATCAGGCGGAAGTAAGTATCTTGATAAAACTTCTTTCGGCCCGACTGCTGATCTGTCTCCTAACGCGCAGGCCTTTCGCTGCGGAACGGATCGCCGCTCATGACGGAGACCACGATGATACGGCCCAGTTTCCTGCCGCCGTCCATGACATCTGCTTTCGCATGGAGCAGTGAACTGTTAGGCCTCTCGAACAGCTGGTACAAGCAGCATCGGGACGCCTGCCGGCCGCTGCAGAATCAGCTGCCGGATGCCGTGCTGCTCGCAGAGAGTCCGGAAGAACGCGGCATCGATGCGGCCGGTCTTGCGCCGCTTCGCGCGTCTGCGGCAGCAAGGCTGATCCAGTCGGTTTCCGCCTCGACACGCTGGCTTCCTCGCGTCGAGCATCCGCTTCGAAGACGTCTCGGCTGGCTGGCTGAACCATAGTCCAGGTGCCGGTTCAGAACATAAACGCTGAACAGAACGTAAAACAGAGCGGGCGCAAGCGTAAGCATCAGAGCGCCAAACAGCAGCTTCGAGCGTATCCGCGAGCCTTCTTTGTTTCGCTGCCGGTCGATGTAGACCTTCACGCCTGCACGGAAGAGCAGGAAAGCGAGAAGGACCGTCAGAAGGAAAATGAGCGTGGAAACGGCCCAGAGAACGATTGTTTCGCTGAGATTCGAAGGCGAGTAGGTGATGCGGAACGAGCCCTGCCAGATCAGCAGGGCAAGCAGAATGACGAAACTCAGCGCGGCGGCTGCGAAAGCGAAACGTCGACGCACAACACTGTCATGTTAGCCCAGAGCAGCAGGTTAGTTCCTGGTGTTGCGACTGGACCGTCATGTTACTTCTCTTTGCCGGGGCGGCTTTGGGTTCGGAACTCGTACTGCTGGATCTGCAGCGCGAGTTGGCCTTTACTGTGCCGGGTGACACGGCCGCGCGCCACCAGGTTCAGCAGACATTTTTCATTCAGCTGCGCCGGCCAGCTGATAGAAACTTCCAGACGCGTACCTACCGGCAGATCATGATCGGAAGTGAACAGAACACCGGAACTGCTGATGTTGAGTGTCTTACCGTTGCCCGCCAGGATCTCGGTCCGTTGGTTAAGGGTCTTATACCGAACTTCACGTTCGATAGGAAAGCGGCTGGATCTCCGCCGTTCCGTCATGGCTACGTCCGGGGTGTCCGGCATGCCTGCCTAGAGTTAGAGTGTTTTCGGACACGATGTGTCAAAAACTCCGATCTATAAGCTTACACAATGAGCGATACATACTACTTAATCGACTGTTTCCGGGTGACTTACTTCGTCTTTTCTCTAACCATCCAGTCGTTCCCGCAATTTTTGCTCAAATCCCCGATCGGTCGGCTCATAAAAGTGCGATCCAGCCAGCGCTCCGGCAGGCATTGCATGTCGGTCACCGCATCCTGCTCTTTATGGGCGTGCTTATAGCCTTTGCATAGCCCATTTCCTTCATCAGCCTCGTGGGCGCGTTCCTCAAATGCAGCGGAACCGGCTCCGCGACGGTGCTCTCGATGGTCGCGTTCACACTGATTAAGCGCCTGATACGCCGCATCGGATTTCGGCGCAAGCGCCAAATAGATAGTCAGTTGCGCCAGAGCTTGATCTCCCTCCGGTATGCCCAGGAAATGAACGGTCTGCATACAGGCGATCGCCTGCTCCACCGCGCGGGGATCGGCCAACCCGATATCTTCGATCGCCATTCGAACCAGCCGCCGTGCCAGATACAGCCGGTCTTCTCCGGCTTTCATCATGCGGGCCAGCCAATACAGGGCCGCATCCGCATCGCTCGAGCGGACCGATTTATGGAGCGCGGAAATGAGGTTGAAATGCTCTTCTCCGGATTTGTCATACAGCAGCACCTTCCGCTGCAGAGCATCGGCCACCGCTTGCCGGTCGATCGTTCCCTCGCTGCGCCAGCTGCGCGGCAATTTCCAAGGTGTTCAGTGCCGCTCGGGCATCGCCGCTCGACGCTATGGCAATCTCATCGAGCAATTCGTCCGGATCTTTAGTCGAAGATGGCCCAAACCCCGCTCGGGGTCTTCGAGCGCGCGCTGCAGCAAGAGTCGACCACTTCCGCTGTCTCCAGCGCGCGAAGCGAGTAAACCTTCGTCCGCGATAGCAGCGCGGAGACGACTTCAAAGGAAGGATTTTCCGTGGTCGCGCCGATCAGAACCACGTCGCCGCGCTCCACATAAGGCAGAAAAGCGTCCTGCTGGGCTTTATTGAAGCGGTGAATCTCGTCGATGAACAGAACCGTCGTTCGCCCCACTCGCTTGGCTTTCTCGGCATCGGCCATCACCGCTTTGATTTCCTTGATGCCGCTCAGCACCGCGCTGAAACGGAAAAAGTCCGCTCCGCTCTTCTGCGCGATCAGGGCCGCCAAGGTGGTTTTGCCCGAACCCGGCGGTCCCCACAAGATCAGCGACGACAGGTGTCCGCTCTCAATCTGCGCGCGCAGCGGCTTTGCCGGGTCCGAGAATATGCTCCTGGCCGAGGTATTCGTCCAGGGTCTGCGGCCGCATGCGGTCCGCGAGCGGCCGGTCGGAGCCTCGCTGCTGCCGGTTTCGGCGGGCAGCGGCGCAGCGTCGAACAGACTCATGGCGCTTCTTCTCTGTTGCTGAGCCTCGAAACAGAGCGATGGAGCCGGCCACGGCGGCATTTAACGATTCCACCGTCGTGGTCGGGATGCGCACTGTTTGCGCTTCCGACAGTAATGTCCGGCGAAACGCCGCCACCCTCGCCGCCAACCGCAATCCGCACGCTGCGCCGAAAGTCGCTTCGCGCAACGCTCGTGTCCGGCCGACGGCGCGAGCGCATACAGATTGAGTTTGCTCCCTCGGATATGCCTGATCAAATCCGCACGCGTCATCGCCTTCCAGAAAGGGCATCCGAAAAATCGATCCCGCAGTTGCCCGCAAGAACTTCCCATTCGCTACCCGCGCGCAGCCTTTCAGAAACACCACGCCCGTTGCGCCGAACGCTTCGGCCGACCGCACGATAGTGCCCGCATTGCCGGGATCTTGAACGCCGTCCAGAACGATCATTAGCGCCGACCCTCGCGTCAAATCCTCCCAAGCCCAGTCGCGCGGCCGCAACAGCGCCAACAATTCCTGGGTCGTCTCGGTAGCGGCGATGGAGGCGAACGCGCGCGCCGATACCTCGATTATTTCGCATTCGGCTGGCAAGCAATCGGCGCATGGCGCTCGCGTCCGTCCGCGGTCACAAAGATTCGCTCGATCGTGCCACTCGCCGCGCAGTGCTTCCTCCAGCAGATGCGGCCCTTCCAGCGACAATCAGCCCTTCCTCGGTCGGGCCGCCCCGCGGCAGCGGCTCGGCGGATGTTCTGCAGGAGCGGGTTCTTGGTGCTCGTGAGCTGCATTTCGAGTGCGACTTCGCGCTTTCGGCGTAGACTGAAATTTAAGACACAGAAATCTGGCGTTGGAACAGCCGCATGAAGCGTGCCATTGCAGGTTCTATCGGCCTGCTCTCGATCCTGCTCTTAGGCTACCTGTTCTATGTCGCAAAACAAATCGAGCGCGAATCGAAGGTAGAGGAAGCGCATCCCGCGGATGTAATCATCGTACTCGGCGCGGCCGAGTACCGCGGCAAGCCCTCGCCCGTTCTGCAAGCGCCGGCTGAATCACGCGCTGCTTCTGTACCTGAAGGGGCCTCGCGCCGTACATCCTCACCACCGGCGGCGCGGGCGGCGACCCGATTTACACCGAAGGCGAAGTGGGGCGCGCTTATCTGACCGAGCACGGAGTGCCTTCGGAGGCGATTCTGGTCGAACCCGAAGGCTCAACCACGGCACAAAGCCTCGGAGGCGGCGGCTGAGATCATGCACCGCATGAACCTGCATTCCTGCATCGTCGTGAGCGACGGATATCACATCTATCGCGTCAAGCGCCTGCTCGAATGGCAACACATCCAGGTGTACGGTTCCCCGCGCCCGCCCGCCGGCTCGCTAACCCGATGCAGCTGCGCTGGCTTTATTTCCGCCAGGCGGTAGGGTTCTTCCTCTGGCAGATGGGCATTAATATATAGTGCGGCGGCATCTGGCGCGCCGGCGCGCCTCCGGCCTTCCTTCTCGCCGCATAGGAATTGATCGCGGCCTTCCATTCCTCGGCCGCGCGTTCCTGCTGCTTTGCAAGCGCTCTGACGTGGTCAGCCGCACCGGGATCGAGAGCCGTCCACTCATACGCGACCGATATCTCGGTTTCGTCGTCATTGTCCTTCTTGAGGACGATGTCAATCAGGGTGATCACCGCATCATTCAGAACGAAAACGTGCTGCACTTCGCCTCTGGCAACGTCGAACTTGGTCGTCATCCAGACGCTCGAATGCGACGGCCCCTTGCTGACCAGGAACACTGCTCCCCGTTTGTCGGCCGGAGGGTTCGGATAGAGAAACTGCGGTTTCCAGTCAGGCGCCCAGTTCTGCTCTCCCAGAGCGCCGAACAAAGGGAACGCGGCCTCATACGGCAGATTCACAGTGAAGTGAAACTCTGTACGCACGTGGGCGGCGGGTTCACTGTTCGCTTGACCTGCGACGCCTGTGTGTAAAGCGGTTGCCATAACAAAAACACTCGTGAGTAGCTTGGTCATAACCTCCGTCCTTCACTGCCCGTCGATTCCTTTCGGCTCCACTCCCGGATCGATGTGACCTCGGCCTCGGGAATGTGAAGAAATTTCAGGAACTCCTCGTGTTCTATGGGCGCCGACTTTTCGAACTGAGCATGCCAGCGGTGCATGTCGTCTTCCGAGAACCCGGAAGCACGCATGATCTCCGTCCATTTCTGTTTCGTTATCATCCCTTCTCTCCTGAGCTTGCCGCTACGTTGAAGCAGCCGCGCAATCGCACGCTGGTGATCGCGAAGCTGCTCGATCTCCTCTCCCAGCTTCGCCAGTCGCTGCTGCAAAATAGCCGCAAAATCGCTCGCAGGCTGATGGAGAATCGTGCGAATGTCTTTCAATGTCAGCCCGGCCGAGCGGTATACGCAGATCTGTCGCAGCCGTTCCAGGTCCTGCTCGCCATACACCCGGTAATTCGCCCGTGTTCGCCTCGCCGGACGCAAAACGCCAATTGATTCGTAATAGAGAATGGTGCTTCGGCTTAGCCCAGCGGCCCGGGCGAGAGTGGACACTGTCATCGTCCTCAACTCTACTTTCAACCCTGAAGCTGTAGACAGGTCAAGCGTCTTTTTGTACGGCGCCTGTTTAGGAGTGGGTTCCCCCGCTCGCGGATTCGTTCGGTTCCCACAGCGTCTCCGGCGCGCCCGAGGACGTGATTCACCCAACGGCTCCAGACAAACAGCGCATCGCTCAGCCGGTTCAGATAGCGCACTGCTTCCGGCGGCACGCTGTGCTCGCGGCGAAATCGCACCAGCAGCCGCTCGGCGCGGCGGCAAACCGTCCGGCAAACGTGCAACTCCGCATCGAGACGGCTTCCGCCCGGCAGCACAAACGACCGCAGCGGCGCGCAGATCTTCATTGGCCTGATCGATCTCCCGCTCGAGCTGCTCGACTTCGCGCCTCCGTCACCCGAGGCTGCTTCGGGATGCACGTCTTCGGGCAGCGTCGCCAGAATGGATCCAAGATTGAACAGCTCATGCTGCACGCGCTTCAAAATGGACGCCAAGTTCCGCAGCCGGTCTACGCGATTGGCCGCCAGGTCTTCGGCGGTCGTGCGCGCCGCGCCGATAAAGGCGTTCAGCTCATCGACTGTTCCATAGCAGTCGATGCGCCGTGTCGTCTTTTGCGACTCGCTGGCCGCCGACCAGCGCGTCTGCCCCTCGTCGCCGGTGCGCGTATAGATCCGGTTCAGCGCCATCCGAGGCTCGTTAAAGGTCTGTTCGCTCACGTCTAGTTAGTCCCCGCTGCATGTATCAAGTGTAGACAGCACGTTTTATAATCTGGACAGTGTAAGTATGAGCATTCCAATCCGTGTGCTCGTCGCCAAACCAGGCCTCGATGGACACGACCGCGGCGCGAAGGTGATCGCACGAGCTCTTCGCGACGCCGGGATGGAAGTAATCTACACGGGTCTCCGGCAAACGCCGGAAATGATCGTGAATGCAGCTCTGCAGGAAGATGTTCAGGTGATTGGCTTGTCGATCTTGTCAGGCGCGCACAATGCCATTGTGCCGCGCATCATGGAGCTGCTGCGCGAAAAGGAGATGACCGACGTTCTCGTCGTCGTCGGCGGAATCATTCCCGACGAAGACGCGGCGGAACTCAAAAAGCTGGGCGTGGCGGAGGTATTTCAGCCCGGCGCTTCGCTCGAGAAGATCATTCATTTCATTCGCGATTCAGTGAAACAGGTAGCCTGAGCCTATGCTCGGCAGAAACGATCAGTCCGTGCCCGCACCTTCGATAGAACGGAGCGCAACGGACAGAAAAGGAAATTGATGCAAGACAGACTGAACATCGCGGTGTTCGTCGACTACGACAATATCGAGATTGGCGTGAAATCGACGCTGCGGCGCGAATTCGACGTGTCGCTACCGCTCAGCGCACTGAAAGAGCGCGGCGACATTGTCGCGAAGTTCGCTTACGCGAATTGGGGCCGCCAGGAAGGCGCCACGCGGCAGATGGCGGAGAACGCCGTGCAGATGGTGCAGCGCATCCCGTCGCCGCGCGGCGACAAGAACGGCGCGGACATCAATCTGGCGCTCGACGCGCTGGAGATGGCCTTCACCCACGCCCACGTGAACGCGTTCGCCATCGTCAGCGGCGACAGCGATTTCATCCCGCTGGTCAACAAGCTGAAGGAATACGGCAAGACCGTTTTCGTGGTGGGCGGAAAAGCGTTCACCAGCACCATTCTTCAGCAGAACTGCCACGAGTTCGTGAGCTACGAATCGCTGCTCGAAGATGGCGACCGGATCGTCGCGCAGCCCATGCCGGACCGCGCGCGATCGCGAGCGGCGGATCGTCGGTGAGCGGCCGGAGCGCGGGGAACGCCCGGAGCGCAAGGACAGGAAAGAGCGCGGACCGCGTCCGGCGCCGCTCGACCTGGCGCAGGCCATGCCGCTGGTCGAGCGCGCGCTGCAGGTGCTGGAGCGCCGCGCCGTCCAGCCGCAGCTCGGGCTGCTGAAGAGCACCATGCTGCAGCTCGATCCGGCGTTCAGCGAGCGCGCTTATGGCGCCGGAAGCTTTTCCGATTTCGTCGAGAAGCTGAAGAAGGCCGAATTCATCAACGTGAGCGGCTCCGGCGGCCGTTACATCATCGAGCGGCGCGGCGGGCACGGCTCCCGAGAAAGCGGCGCCGAAGCCGGAAGAAGCGCTGCCGATGCTGCGCGACATGCTCGAAACGCATCGCATGGAGCTCGAAGAAGGCGCGGCCGCCGAAGAGCTGGAGCAGTGGATGCAGACCGAACATCCGGATTTCAATCTCGCGAAGTTCGGCTTCCAGCAGTTCTCGGAATTCCTGAATTACGCGCAGGACAAGACCGTGGTTCGCACCGAGCCCGACGAAGAGCGCGGCCTGATCGTGCACTTGGGCGCGGAGTTTTATCCGCCCGCTCTGCCGGAACCCGCGCCCGAACCGGTCATCGAGGAAGAAGAGGACGAGCCGCAGCCGATCGTGGAAGGGCAGCCGACCATCTTCGAGCCGAATCCGCCGCCTCCCAAGCCGAAGAAGACGCCCGCTCGCAAACGAGCTCCCGCGGGACCGGGCGCCAATCGCCGGCCGCGGAAGCGTAAGCCGGAGTAGTTCTTACTTGGTCAATGTGGTCTGCGGTCTTTCCGGCAACAGGAATGGCGGAGCAGGCTGTTGATTGAAGTCGAAATCGCGCTTCAGATCTCCTAAGATCGCCGCATTCTCACGAACATCCGGTCTTGGGTCGCCGACCAGCCCGACACCATGTAGAGATGCGAGGGCAGGCTGTAAGACGCAACCGGCTCGAACATGCGGTCTTGTAGAACGAAGGTCTTGGCATAGGCCCAATAGTTGGGGATGTCGGACTGAACGTGATAGGCCATGACGCGGTTCGCCCCGGCGCCGCCACTCTCGCCGCAGTTGGCGTCGGTCGCATTCTTGCACGGGCTCTTCAGGTTACTGGCAACCGCCAGGAAGCCGTCCATCTTGCCCCCGTGCATCGCCTTCGCCGCGGCTTCAGCCGAATGCGCCGCACCGCCGTTGCTGTCCAAGTGGTCGATAAAGGGCCGGATGCAGCCTTTCCCGCCGAGATTGGGAAGGCAGACCGAAGGAACGCCGTTCTGCATCGCGATCCCATCCGCTCCCGGAAACGTCCCGAAGTAATGATCGAAGGAGCGATTCTCCTGCAGGATGATGATGACGTGTTTGATCTTGTGAATGCCGGACTGACCCGTTTGCGCGTGCGCTGGCACAAGCACGCCCGCAATCAAACACCAGCCGCACAAAGTTCGAGAAAATCGAGTCATTGAATCTCCGTCCATGCGGCGCCGGTGACTTACAGAACCACGACCGTGGGGGGTAGTTAGCCCGCGCAATTTTGAAACGGAAAGTAGCTAAGCGGCCTTCGCGCTCGAACGCAACGCCGAAAGCACCAACATTCCGCATCCGGCCACGAGTACGTCTTCGATAATCGCAACGACCGGATCGGCGAGATGGAACTTCTGCGCGGCCTGTCGCCGCAGCGCATACGCTCCGTACGTCGCCCCGACCGCTGCTGCCGCGCCCAACATCGCGCCCGCGAAAACAGATTTTCTGTTAGAAGAGGCAATCGCCCCTCCGCTGAATCCGCCCGATAGGGCCCGCGCCGCTACAGCCGGCGCTTTGGTGCGTCTCGGCATGAACGGTAACTTGTCGGCGACCAGTTCTCCGACGGCAAGCACCGCCAGCGCCTTCGCTGTCGCGGGTCGATCTAGAAAGCTGATACGGGAATGCCCGGTCGGTAACAGGCCCGATCGAACAAACTGGCTCACGATGGCCGGTGAAGACATGGAACGGAGTCCAGCCACTGCCCCCATCATCGCTGCCTCCGCATACACTTGCCCGTCTGTCATTTTGAATTTTCCTTCCGCCTTGTTGGACGGCGAGTTTCGCTATTCCTTACATAGGAGCCACTCCAACCGGTTTGGGAGAATGATCCTCGTGATGAATGCCCTTGGAAATTTACCAGATCGAGGATGTGGACAATCTCTTGACGCCTGCGCTGCTGATCTACCCCAAGATCGTGGACGCCAACATCGAAGCCACGCTGAAGATGGCGGGTGGCGATCCGAATCGCTGGCGGCCGCACATCAAAACGGCGAAAATGACTGCGGTATTGCAGCGTTATCGCGCGCACCGTGTGCGGAACTTCAAGTGTTCAACCACTCTCGAACTGTCCGTCGCATGTGCAGCCGGAGCGACGGATGTTTTGCTGGCGTTTTCAGTGATGGGAGCGAATGCACGAGCGCGCTCGTGAGATTGCGCAGCAGTTTCCGGCGAGCCGTGTATCCGTGCTGGTCGAGAGCCCCGATCAAGCGGCGATCTGGCGAGGGACCGGGATTGGCATCTTCATCGACGTGAATTCAGGGATGAATCGCACCGGAATCAGCGAGGAATCGATAGCGGCGATTGTCGACCTCGCGCGAAAAGCAGGAGATCAGTTTCGCGGTGTTCACTACTACGACGGCCATATGGCCGGATTTTCGGCCGCCGAACGCGAGACGCGCGCGCACGAAGGTTACGATCGCCTGCTCAGAATAGTTGAGGCGCTCGAGCGCCAGGGTATTGCCATTGGAGAAGTGATCACATCGGGTACGCCCGCTGCGCCTTACGCGCTGTCTTATCCAAAGTTTCGGGACCAGGCGTTCGTGCATCGCATCTCGCCGGGAACGGTAGTCTTCAACGACATGAGTAGCCTTGAGCAGCTTCCGGAATTCGGTTACCAACCGGCCGCGCTTGTGCTCTCAACGGTGGTGAGCCGCCCCACCGCGCACACGATCACCTGCGATGCCGGTCACAAAAGCGTTTCTGCCGATGCGGGCGTTCCCACCTGTAGCGTCATCGGACATCCGGACTGGATTCCCGGCAAACCGAGCGAGGAGCATCTGCCGATCGAGGTTCCCGCCGATGCGACCGCCGCCTTGGGAGATAAGCTCTATCTGATTCCGCGGCACGTTTGCCCAACCGTCAACAACTTCGATGAAGCTTTCATGGTGGTAGACGGAAGAGTTCAACGCATCGCGTCCGTGACGGCGAGAGGCCACCAAAGCACCGCCGCCGCGGGATTAGCCTTTTAGCCGAGATGCTGCTGGCCCAACTCGTCGATACGTCTCGTCGCATCGCGAACACGACCAAACGGCTTGAAAAGACCGAGCTGCTTACTGCGTTGCTGCGGCAGCTTCATCCGGACGAGATGGAGATCGCGGTGGCGTATTTATCCGGCACGACTCGTCAGGGCCGAATTGGCATCGGCTATGCGGCGCTTCGAGATGCTGCGGCATCTGCTGGCCGAAAACCCGAGCCTCGAAATTGTCGAGGTCGACCGTATGCTCGACGAACTCGCCGCCGTCCAAGGCTCCGGCTCCGATCGCAAACGGCGTGAGCTCTTGAATGCGCTTCTTACTCGCGCCACGCGCGACGAGCAACAGTTTTTACCGGTCTCTTGCTCGGCGAAATCCGCCAAGGTGCGCTCGAAGGCATCATGCTGGATGCGCTGGCGAAAGCTTCAGGCCTTCCGGCGAACGAATCCGGCGCGCCGCTATGATGGCAGGCGGTGCTGCCGCCATTGCTCGCCCTATCCTCACCCAAGGCGAAGCGGGTCTCGCGCAATTCGATATTCAGCTTGTTTCGTCCCGTCCAGCCATGCTTGCTCAGACCGCCGATGACGTGAACGAGGCGATGCAAGAGCTCGGCGAGGCCGCGCTCGAGTACAAATTTGACGGCGCCCGCGTGCAGGCTCATAAATCCGGCAGCGACGTGGTCGTTTTCTCCCGCCAGTCAAATGACGTATCAGCTGCGGTGCCGGAGCTCGTCCAAGCCGTGCGCGCGCTTCCCGCTCACGATCTCATCTTGGACGGCGAAGTCCTCAGCCTCGATCCCCAAGGTCGTCCCCAACCGTTCCAGGTCAGCATGCGCCGCTTTGGACGCAAGCTCGATGTCGATCGCATGCTCGCGGAACTGCCCATGACGCCGTTCTGGTTTGATTTGATATATCTCAACGGCGCTTCTCTCATCGATGAGCCGCAGGCGCGCCGATTCGCGGAATTGGCCAAACTCGCTCCTGCCGAAGCGCTCGTCCCGAATCTGGTCACCTCCGACGCGAATCGCGCCGAAGATTTCCTGCACCAGTCCCTCGACCACGGTCATGAGGGCATCATGGCGAAATCGCGCACAGCCGGCGTACGCCGCCGGCGCGCGAGGCCAGAGCTGGCTCAAGATCAAGAAGGCCCGCACACTCGATCTGGTCATCCTCGCCGCTGAATGGGGCAATGGCCGGCGCCAAGGGTGGCTCAGCAATCTTCATCTGGGCGCGCGCGATATCCACAAAGGCGGCTTTGCCATGCTCGGTAAAACCTTCAAGGGTCTCACCGACGAGATGCTGGCCTGGCAAACGCAAGAGCTGCTGAAGATCGAGATCGCGCGTGACAACTACACCGTTTACGTCGAACCCAAGGTCGTGGTAGAAATCGCGTTCAATGAGATCCAGGTCAGTTCGCGTTACGAGAGCGGTCTCGCGTTGCGCTTTGCGCGAGTGAAGCGTTATCGTCCCGACAAATCGGCCGGCGATTCCGATACCTTCGAGACTGTCCAGAAGCTCGCCGGCATCCCGGTCCGATAGAACATTTTCAGCGCCTCTTGTTTCCTTCGAAAAATTCGGCTACCGTGGAACAAAAGGCGAATCGATGAACCTTTCACTGGAGTTTGGAACCTCCCAGTCGCGAGCGATCCGTTAGCGCTGCAGCCCATTTCAGCCGTTCACGCCCTGGCTGCACGCTTCGAACAAACCATGCAGCAGGATGATTCCCGCGTTCGCGCAGTACGGCATCAGCCCGCAAAGCCAGCGAAGTTCGGCGCGTTTCCCGATCGGCTGAATCCCTCGCTTCGTTCCGCTCTCGCGGCCAGAGGTGTCGAAAATCTCTATACGCACCAAGCGCTGGCAATTGAAAATGCACTGAACGGGAAAAACACCGTTGTCGTAACGCCTACGGCAAGCGGAAAAACGCTCTGCTATAACCTGCCCGTCATTGATGCGATTCTGGCAGATGCTTCCGCTCGCGCCATTTTTCTTTTCCCTACGAAAGCGCTCGCGGAGGACCAAAGGCTGGAACTCCAGCGCGTGAACGAAGCCATCGGCGGTCCGCTCTCCTGCCATACCTACGATGGAGACACGCCACAGGATGCACGCCGCGCGATTCGGGAGCGCGCCAACATCGTGCTGACCAATCCCGACATGCTGCACGCGGGCATTCTTCCTCATCACACGAAATGGGTGAAGCTGTTCGAGAATCTGCGCTATTTCATCATCGATGAACTGCACTATTACCGAGGCGTGTATGGCAGTCATCTCGCAAACATCTTGCGCCGTTTAAAGCGCATCTGCGATTTCTACGGTTCGAAGCCGCAATTCATCTGCTGCTCGGCAACCATCGCGAATCCCAGGAATCTTGCGCAAGCCATCACGAATGAGCCATTCGAGCTCGTGGACGACAATGGCGCGCCCTCCGGCGATAAATATTTCATTTTTTACAATCCTCCGGTCGTCAACCGCCAACTCGGGATTCGGCGGAGTTACTTGCACGAGTCGCGGCGACTTGCGCTCGAGTTTATTCGCCACCACCAGCAGACACTAGTGTTTGCAAACAGTCGCTTGGCGACCGAGGTCCTTACCACCTACCTGAAAGATGGATGTTCGCAACTACCTTTCTCCCATGAAGCGGTTCGCGGCTATCGCGGCGGCTATCTCCCCAAGGAGCGCCGCCACATCGAACAAGGCCTGCGAAACGGTTCGATTCGTGCCGTGGTCGCAACGAATGCACTCGAATTAGGCGTCGATATTGGTTCGCTCGATACCGTCGTCCTTGCCGGGTATCCGGGAAACATCGCCTCCACCTGGCAAAGGGCCGGGCGTGCCGGACGCCGGCAATCCTCCTCCCTCGCCGTGCTGGTCGCTTCGAGCGCGCCTCTGGATCAGTACATCGTCGAGCATCCGGACTACTTCTTCGGCCGTTCGCCGGAAGAGGCACACATCAACGCCGATAATCTGGAAATTTTGTTGAGTCATTTGAAATGCGCCGTTTTTGAACTGCCTATTCGCGATAGCGAGCAGTTCGGGAACCATGACACGGCGAAGCTCTGTAGATTTCTCGCCGAAGATGTGCGTGTTCTCCATCATTCGGGCGATTGCTGGCATTGGGTCAGCGACAGCTATCCCGCGGACGCGGTCAGTCTGCGCGCCGTCACCAGCGATAATTTCCTCATTGTCGACGTCACGGACGACCACCGCATCATCGGCGAAGTCGATTTCCCTTCCGCGCTGACAACCTTACACGAAAAGGCGATTTATCTGCACGATGCGCGGCAGTATCAGGTCGAAAAGCTCGACTACGACGGAAGAAAAGCCTTCGTCCGCCAAGTGGATTCCGATTACTTTACCGACGCCATCGTTTACACGCAGGTAAGCGAACTGGCGCAGTTTGAAGCGGGCCTGCAGCGGCTCATCCCCAAGCTCGATCGGCGCACGGCGAGGTGCGCGTGAAGCGGCAGATCGTCGGCTTTAAGAAAATCAAATTCTATACGCTCGAAAATCTCGGCGCGGGTAATCTTTCCCTTCCCGAGCAGGAAATGCATACAACCGCTTTTTGGCTGCACTTCACATCCGGGTTCTTCGACGATTTCGATGGCTTTACCACTGCGGATCTTCACGATGCACTGCGCGGCTTGGGCAATGCTCTTACAAACCGTCGCGACCGTCTTGTTGCTCAGCGATCCTCGCGATATCGCTGTGGCTGTTCTGGACGACTCGGAAAAAATGCAGACCGGCTTCGAGCCCGACGTCGTTCTGTATGACAACTATCCCGGCGGAATCGGGCAAAGCGATCCGCTGTTTCGCCGCAGCAGAGAATTGATGAGCGCCGCCTTAGACCTTGCATGCGCCTGTGCCTGCGCTGCAGGCTGCCCCAGCTGCGTCGGTCCGCATAACGAAATCGGCATGCGCGGCAAGGAGGGAGCGCTCAGAATTCTACGGAAGGCGCTATCGGGAACGCTAGCGGCTTAAATCCGCTTTTTCCTGCTCGGCGTCTTCCGGGAATACCGCGTATCCGGAAGGCGGCGGGTACAGCCTCTTCAGTAGATTGAGTCGCTTACGCAGATACCGGCTCGGAAGTTGCCGCGGTCCGGTCTCGACATCGATGTCGCAGCAGATTCCATGCAGATACAGCGTCAGCGTATCGATGAAGGACTGCCGTACGTAAGTGCCGAACAACGGGCTTTCACGCTTGGCGTTGGTTTGGCGCCGCAACAGCGTCTGCTTCGCCTGCCAGCTCTCGTCATCTACTTCGCCGTGAACTCCCGCCGTCAGTTCTTCCCTTATCAACGCCTTGTAGCTCGACGCGGCTTCCTGCGACCATTTCTCCGCGACCAACGCTGCTAACCGGCGATACAGGCGGTAATGATATTCCGCGACGTCTTGCTCTTTCAGCGCGAATACCAGCACCGTCTCGTTTTCAAAGCTGACCTGAGAGGCCCACGACTGCCGGCCTTCCAGCGGACGTTCCGCTACCACGAAGTCCCCGATTTTCTCGAGCCCCGGCCGAACTCTCCTCTTTGTGCCCGTGCCTCGCTCTCCACAACGCTCCAAATACGGAACCAGCAGAATCGCAATGCGCGGAAGCGTTCCCCCGAGCGATGGCGGAAGCGCCGCAACGGGCTCTTCCAGGTATTCCTTCACCACTTCCTCACTCATGGGCACCGACGCGCAGAAATAGCCGAAGGTGTTGCTCAGAGGGATTACTTCGCCTCTGAATCGCTCCGCAAATTGGCCGACACTGACCCTTGAGAGGCTTGGCTGAGCCGGGTTTGTCGGACTCGACTCTCGTTGGCTGGACATCTATTTTTTCGACCTCGATTCTAGCAGAGAGAGCTCCCTTCCAATCCCCGCCGGGACCGCCGCTGCGCCGGTTCCACGCCCTCGCGTACGCCGCATTTCCACTGCTACACTTGAGGCAAACGGCGTGCATTTTCTGGTTTCCGCGGGCGAGGCGTCCGGCGATCTATACGCCTCCGGCGTTGTTGAACGCCTCTCTGCGATCTTTCCCGTCCGCGGATTTTTATGGCTGCGCCGGGCCCAGGCTGCAAGCCGCCGGCGTCATGCCGGTCGTCGATTCCGCCGATCTCGCGGTCGTCGGCTTGGCCGAAGTCGTGTCCCATCTGCCCGGGATCTATCGGGAATATCGCAAACTGGTTCATTTCGCGGAACAGCACCGTCCCGACGCCGCGCTGCTGACCGACAGTCCCGACTTTCATCTGCGCCTGGCACGTCACCTAAAGCGTCTCAACGTGCCCGTTTTTTATCTCGTCGCCCCTCAGGTCTGGGCGTGGCGGCAAAGCCGGGTTAAAATCATTCGCGAATGTGTTGATAAACTCTTCTGCCTCTTTCCTTTTGAAGAGGCCTGGTTTCGCGAGCGCGGCGTCGACGCAACATATATAGGTCATCCACTCGCCGCCATGGTGCGGCCCAAGTTCTCGCGCGATGAATTTTTCGAGCGCCACCAATTCGACCCAAATTCCCGCCTGATTGCCTTGTTACCCGGAAGTCGCTCCGGCGAGGCCTCTCGGCATCTCCCCATTCTGCTGGATGCTGTCTCTGCTCTTCGCCGTCGATTCGCCCTGTCGGTTGTTCTAGCGATTCCCCAGGGCTTTCGCACCCGCGAAGCTTTTTCAAAATATCGGGAACGCATCAATCGCCTGTCCATCAAAGTAATAGAAAACGAGGCCTGGGACTGCATCGGCCATGCCGACCTTGCGCTTGCGGCCAGTGGGACCGTGACCATCGAGGCTGCGGTGTTGGGCACTCCGATGGTGACCTTTTACAAAGTCAACCCACTGAGTTGGTACGGAGGCCGTCACCTCGTCAAAGTTCCGTTCCTTTCCATGGTGAACTTAATTGCTGAACGCGAAATAGTGCCTGAACTCATTCAGCACGACATGACCTCGGCGAAAATTGTTCGCGCGGCGGAGAAGTTACTGACCAACCCTGCCGAGGCCGACCGCATGCGAGCCGATTTGGCAACTGTTCGCCAGCTGCTTACGCTCGCAGGAGATCCGTTGCGGCGAGCCGCCGACCTCATTGCCGGCGCGTGCCCTGTCCAACTGCCCACCCAAACTCCGGTCTGTGACTTGATGCAGGAGAGAATAGGTTTAGGTTAATGATGCGCGGTTTTCGATGGACGATTCTCTGCCTTGCCCTTGCTGCGGCCGCTTCCGCCCAAGAGCAACGATCCCGCATCCAAGTGCAGAACTATACAATCGACGCCGACATTAACCCTCGTACCCAGTCGATTGCCGCTACTGCCAAAATCGACTTCACGCCTCTCCAAGCGGCGAATGACGCCACCTTCGAACTCAACAATGCGTTAAATGTGTCGAAAGCCGTTGACCAGCAGGGGCATCCACTCCAGACCACTCGCAACGCCCAAACTTTCACCGTCACAGTTCAATTTCCGGGCGGCCTTCAAAAGAGCCAACATTGCCAAATCGCCATCACTTATGACGGCAAGCTCACCGGTAATGAAGATTCGCCCGTTTATGGAATTAAGTTCGCGGCCCTGCACCCTGATTTCGGTTTTCTGCTGTACCCCGCGCGTTGGTTCCCGGTCAGTGGTTACACCACGGATCGTTTCACTGCGGATCTTCACATCACTACGCCGTCGGAATACCACGTCATCGCCAGTGGAGATCTGAAAACCGATCGTGCCGGCAACGGCCGCACTATTTATTCGTTCCATTACGACAAACCTAGCTTCCCCGGTAGCCTCGCCATTGTGAAGGACGATCCCGTCCGCGTTTCTTCCGAAGGCATCAGCAGCGCCATCTATTTCCGCAATGAACAGGCGGCAAGCGCTCATGCGTACGGAGACGAGACTGGCAAGATCCTGACATTCTTTACATCTGAGTACGGCCTTGCCCCGCAAGCGAGCCTTACCTTGATTGAAACCGAGGCTGGCGCCGTGAACGGCTATTCGGCGCCCGGCATAATCTTCCTCTCTCCCGGTTCGATCGCCAACCCCGTGAACACGCGCGTGCTCGCCGATCAACTGGCCCGCCAGTGGTGGGGTGTGCTGGTATCGCCCGCCAGCCGCAACCACTTATGGCTTGAGAATGGCCCCGCGCGCTACTCCGAGTTGCTGTATGTCGAACATACAGCCGGTCCCGGCGCCATGGACAACGACTTGAAATCGACTTACGTCGAGGCCCTCACCGTTAAAGATCCGCCCGTGCTGCAAGCCGCGCGCCTCGACGACTATTCCCCTGAATATTGGGCGCTCACCGCCGCCAAAGGCGCCGCCATCCTGAACATGCTGCGCAACGTCGTCGGCGACGCGAATTTTAAAAAGGGCCTGCACGCCTTCATGGACAAATACAGTTGGCAATCGGTCACCAGTGCAGACCTTGAAAAAATTATGGAACAGGTGTCCGGTCAGGATCTCCGCTCCTTCTTCATTCAATGGCTCGAATCCAGCGGTTCGCCCGAATTCAAGCTCAAGTACACAGTTCTTCGCACTCAGAAAGGTTTCCGCGTAGTTGGCGAAATCGATCAGGATCTTGATACCTTCCACATGCCCGTCGATCTCAGAATCGAAACCGAAGGCAATCCGGAAGATAAAAAGATTGAAGTAACCGGTACCTCGTCCGAGTTCAGCGTCGACACCTTCGGCAAGCCCCGCAAGCTCACGCTTGATCCCAATCACGTTCTCCTTCGTCTCGATCCCAGCATGCAGATTCTGGTCGCCATCCGGCGTGGCGAGCAGTTCACCGAAATCAACGATTACGCCAACGCGTTGAGGGAATATCAGAAGGCGCTCGAAGTGAACAGAAGTAGTTCGCTCGCGCACTACCGTATCGGCGATCTCTTCTTCAAACAAAATAACTTCCAATCCGCCGCGAACGAATTTCGTGCAGCCATCAACGGCGATCTCGATCCCAAGTGGACCGAAGTCTGGGCACACGTCAATCTCGGTAAGATTTTCGACGTCACGGGCCAGCGTGATCGCGCCGTGAACGAGTACAAGCAGGCCATTCGCACCCACGACAACACCGCCGGCGCGCAACAAGAAGCCGCTCGCTACTCCACCAAACCCTACGAACAGAAAGACTCTGAGCTCAGCAGCCGATAAATGTATTAGAGTCCTGATCGCTTGCTCGTCAATTTCGCCCTCGTATCCCTAGCAGATCTCCGATACAACGAGCAAATCTTAGGTCTCGTGCATCAAATAATGGACCTCGGTTTACACCTTATATCCACTAGTACTTCGAGGCTGCGGATGTTACTGAATGCGATCTCGGGAATGCGTTTGAATTGCTCGATCAGGTGATAACCTGAAGGTGCTCGAGGAAGAGGATATCTTGGACGACAGATTGAAGGAGCTGATGCAAGAGCTCGGCAATGCTATCAACGAATCTCTTTCCGATTCGGATCGCATTGCGGGCGCTATCGGCGAAATCAAACGAGCCGGTTACGATGTCTTCCTCGTTCTGGAGGCCACCATTGGCTTCAACAAGCGAGACGAGGATTCCGACTCGGAAGGCGGCGACCACGATTCGGAGCCGCGCCTTCACATGGAATCAACCGGCAGAATTCGCCTCACGACGCAAGATCATAAATTCCTGCGCGCTCTGAAGATTTCGGTCGAGGAAGATCAGAAGCAACAAGACCAGAAATAGCGAGACCGCGCGTTTAGCCAAGCAGCTCCCGGTAAACGGAATGCGTTTCTCGAACCGCTCGTTCCCACCTGTACAACCTTGTTCGCGAACGGCCGAGTTCGATCAGCCGCGAGCGAAGCTCACCGTCGTCGATCAGCCTGCTCAAAGCCGATCGTAGTTCATCCGTGTCGTTCGGATTGATCAGAAGCGCGGCCTCCCCGGCGACTTCGGCCAGCGCCGAACGGTTCGAGGTGATCACCGGAACGCCATGCCCCATCGCTTCCAGCACGGGTATTCCAAACCCTTCATCAAGCGACGGAAATGCGAAGAGGGACGCCCGGGAATATAACCGCTCCAACTCCGGCCGCGAAACATAGCCGGTCACCTGAATGCGGTCGCGGCACCAGCTTCTTTCAATGCGATCCAGAATGCTTTGCGCCCCGTATCCGCCCGGAGCGCCTGCCAGCACCAGAATCCAATTTTTCGGCAGATGCTCGAATGCCTCCACCAGCCGCGCGACATTCTTGCGGGTTTGTAGTGCTCCCACGAACAGGATCATGTTCTCGCGGTGCGCGCCGCCGTCGATCTGATGCTCGAGCACGGCTTCGTGCACCCCGTGGGGCACTACTCGAATGCGCGCGCGATCGAAGGCCAGCAGTCCGCTCACCTGGTTCGCCGTAAACTCCGACACGGCAATAATCAGATCCGAATTTTTTGCCGCGCGCCGCGCCTGCTCTTGGAAACGCGCTCTGAATTCGGGCGATGAATACTCTCCCGTCATCACGAACAGGTCATGGAATGTCGATACGACTGCTCTTGCGGGACGCCGGTCTACCCTCTGGTTCAGCGCATGGAATAATCCGGCGCGAAAAGTCCGAAACGGAGGCAGCAATACGCGGCGTCGCACATTTTGAAACTCCGGTTGCGGCGCATTCCCGAACTGCTTTATCCGGTAGCAGTGAAGAAATTCATCTTCCGGAAAAGTTTCTGCAAGCCCGGACGCCAGCTCGCGCGAGTAGATCGCAATGCCTGAAGGGTGTGGATCTACGCTGTACGTAGCATCGAGCGCGACCCGCACGCCCCAATCTTACAGCCCGTACTCTTTCAGCTTGCGGTACAGGGTGGTTCGCCCGATGCCCAGCATCGCGGCCGCCACCGTTCGATCGCCCTTGGTGTACTCCATCGCATTCAGAATCGCTCGCCGTTCCACTTCCATCAGCGGCAACACACTCTGGCCCATAAGGTTCTCGAACGATCCTTTGCCGTCGGATGCCCGCGTGCCGCCCGCCTCCCCGTGAAGGTGTCGTTCAAATGACCGATTCACCACCGTCGACGGCAGATCCGCCGCCGTCAGCCACGGACCCGAGTTCATCGCAATCATCTGCTGCAGCGTATGCTCCAGTTCCCGCACATTGCCCGGCCAGTCATATTGCATTAGCGCATCCATCACTTCGTCCGTCAGCTTGTGACCGTTCCCCTCACGCTGCACGAAGTGCCCGATCAACGTCGCAATGTCTTCTCTACGCTCGCGCAGCGGTGCAAGTCGCAAGCGCATCACGTTCAAACGGTAGTAGAGGTCCTGGCGAAAACGCTTCGTTTCCACTTCCAGGGCCAAGTCTCGGTTTGTAGCCGCAATCACACGGAAGTTCGAAGTCCGCTGGGCCACGCTGCCGATGGCTCGAAACTCCTTTTCCTGCAGTACCCGCAGCAGTTTCATCTGTAGCTCCAGCGGCAGTTCCCCGATCTCGTCAAAAAACGCCGTGCCGCCGTTCGCCGCATCGAGAAGGCCTAATTTCTGGTTGTGCGCTCCGGTGAAGGCACCTTTCGCATATCCGAAAAGTTCGCTTTCCATCAGCGGGCCAACCAACGACGAGCAGTCGACCACCACAAACGGGCCGCGGCCTTCAAGGTTGTGAATAGCTCGCGCCGCCACTTCCTTGCCCGTCCCTGTTTCGCCCAAAATCAAAACCGGAAACCGCGACTTGCCGATCCGCGTGACCTGCCGGTGTGTCTGACGCATCGCTGGCGAATTGCCGACCAGCGTGGAAAGCGGCGAAAAATCTAAAGCGATCTGCGGTGTCACGGAGAAAATTCCTGTTTCCAGCGCACGGGGGTTTGCTCCTTGCGCCTTTCAACTAACGGAAGCGAAACACTCCCTCGTGACGATAGTGCGGCGGGACTTCGGAACGTCTCTTACACTGAAGGGGATAGGGTGCCGGCGATCACCGCGACGGAGGACGTTGCCCCCCCGCTGAGTTTGCTTGAGCTGGAATCGCAGCGGGCGGCGGCGCGCTCCGCTCTCCGGATGTATTTGGCTCCGTTTGGTCCAAGCGAACCACGAAGACGTTTTTGTCTTCTACTCTGAGCTGATCCGCCAACTGCCGTGCGGCATCGATCGACGGCTGCTTGCCTGCTAGAACTCGCCACAGCGGAACCGCTCCCTGCTTCACCACGATTCGAGCCGTGCCGAAGCGGCGCGCATATTGCTCGCGTGCTCTTTCCGCGTTATTGTAAACGGCGAATGCACCCACCTGAACAGCGTAAAAATCGTTTGAAGGGATATCCGCCGGCGCGGCAATCACTTCCAAGCGAACCGATCCAGTGCCCGGGCCTATCAGCTCGATCTGCCGTGCCGCCGCTTTGGAGAGATCGATGATGCGTCCGTCCACGAACGGCCCGCGGTCGATCACCCGCACATCGACCGATTTGCCGTTCTGCAGATTCGTGACTCTCAACCAAGTGTTGAACGGCATCAAGCGATGCGCCGCTACTAACTTTTCCATGTCGTAGATCTCGCCATCCGCTGCGGCGCGGCCGTCAAACGGAATGCCGTACCAGCTCGCCACACCTTCTTCCTTGTAGCCCCGCATGTAGCCGGCGTGGGCACTGGGCGCCCTCGTCACTGGGTTTGTTGATGGTGTTCGCGAACCCGCTGTCGTTGAACCGGGTGTCGTTGAACCTGCTGTTGTTGGACCTGCTGTCGCCGGCTGAGGCGCCGATGGCGCTTGCGATACGCGCTGTTTCTTTCGGCACGCGGGCAAAATCACGAGAGATGCCGTGATAACGACCACCGCGCCGCGAGTGAGGATCCTTCGCTTCATCAATCTCTCAACCGCACCACGCGTTTGCCGCTCGTTGTGCGCGCTTCAACCAAAAGCATAACCCGCCGGCGCGCTCTTTTCAAAACGCGCAAAAAAAGCTGCTCGGATGATAAAACAAATTTCACGTTTACGTTTCGAGGCCCTTCAAGCCTTCTCGTCGTTCCCGGGGAGGAGTCCTTCGGCATTTTTTTCTTGACTTATCTTGCGAACAACCTTATATATGAATCACACTGCGATCTGTAACAGATTGCAAATTTACGTTAGGGAGAATCGCTCGATGAAGAACGCAACCAAGAAGTCCGGTTCGAAGAAAAGCTCCTCTTCGAAGAAGAGCAGCTCGTCGAAAAAGTCCGGAAAGAAGTAACGAGAGCCCGCGATAGCGGGACTATATGAACCTTCCGCCCCCGATTTTCGGGGGCGTTTTTATTTGGTGCGTGCCTTCAAACGATCGACCGAGCATCGCAACGCCACTCGACCTAGTCCATCCGCTCACGGGTGGATTCCACCTCCGGTCAGCATCCCGGGAAAACGAAAAAGGGCACCGGCCGAAACCGACGCCCTTCGCTCTCTCCTCCGAGTTGGTTAGGGAAGCGTGTACCGCAAGTCGACCCAGTACATGTTGGTGTGAGTGGCCTTCGGCGACCCCAGCGCTACCGCCCACGGGTCCCGCGTCAAGTAAGAATATTGCGTGATCAACGACAGCGCCCCATAGTTCTCGTTCTTCCATAACGTCTGGGTGACGCCGAACGTTCCTTCCTGAATGGCGCGATTGTCATTCGAACCCGAACCCGCAAAGCCGTACCCTATGAACTTTCCGTTCGTATCCAGCGCGACATCGCGCTTGATGTAGATCGCGCCGTAGTAGCCGTAAATCGAAGTCTTCTTGTGAACCGTAACCTCAAACCCGTCTACCGTCGAATAGGTGTGTATCGGCGAAATACTGCCATCCGCACGAACAATAACGTCGGGCGCCAGTCCGAAGACGTACCGGCCATTTCCTGAACCGAAGAACGTATTCGCGATCAGCCGGAAACCCTTCGCCACCTCCAGATTTGCATTCATCTCTCCACTCACCGTCGTCGCCGTCTGGGATCGATAGGTCGTCGGTACTCCGGCCCCAAACGTATCCTTGAAGCTGCGAACCATGGCGCCCGCTTCAACGTGCATGATCTGGTTGTCCCCGATGTGCCCGTCATACGCCGCCTTGAAAATGATGTCGGGGTGCAGGTTAGCCGCGCTGAAATTGTTGCTGCCATTGTTGAGCTGAGTCCCCGCAAGTCCCGAGAGCGAAGTGGCGGCGGGCAGGGTTACCGCTGCCGCGTTGAGTCCGCCCGAGCCGCCGATGTACTGCTGCGGATTTTCCAGCGAGACCCCGAAAGCGAAGTTGTCGCTCGGATGAGCGATGAAGCGAAACTGCGTTTGCCGCGACCACACCAGACCGGCTTGATAGTTCGTGTCCAAGTTCTGGGTCGTAGAAAATATCGCTTGGCAGCGGCGAAAGCCCCTTGCGGTTCGGAGTCGCCAAGCTCCAGTCCTGCCCGCCTAAGATTTCGAAGCCGTTCCTCTGCCAGTCCACGAAGACGTTGCGCATCCGGAACGTGTCGGAGTTGCTGGTGACAAATACATTGCCGGCCGAATTGCCCAGAAAGTCAGCTTCAAAATAGCCGAGCACCTTCGCGCCGAACAGCTTCGAATCCACCCTAAACCCGATGCGCGAGTTCTGCGTGCTGAAGTTCGCTTCCGAAATATGATCCGAGCGCGGAGTTGTTGTACGGAATGCCGGCGAAATTCGTTCCGATACCGCTGCCCACATTTGTAGAACGTCCGTAGAACGTCGCGTCGACAAACCCCAACGGTGAAAAGGTCGTATTTCCGATTTGAATTCCAAGTGGGGATCCGCTCGGATTCGTTGTCTCCTTCTGATTCTGTCCACCCTGCGGCGACGATATATTCACCGCCGGCACGATTCGCACCGGAGCTTCGCCCGTGTTGTTCGCTGTATTCACCGCGTTGCGCCGGCTCCATTCTGAACCGCCCGTTCCAAGAGTGCGCGCTGCTCCTCGATCGATTGCTGCAGTTTCTTGATCTCATCGTCCTGTTTGCAATGCGCTCGCGAAGCTGCTTCAGATCCTCCGAAGTTACCGTCCCGGATGCGTTTGGCGCAGGCGAGCCGGCGGCGCTGCCGTCGCCGCACTTGAATCCGGCGAGCTCGCCGCCGGCGTGGGCGTCTCGGCCCCCCACACTTGCATTGCCAGCAAAAATACCGACATCACAGAAACACTCAGTCTCTTGGTCATAGGTCTAATGAAAGTTATCGAAGCGCTGTTACAGAGCGATTAAGATTTCGTGAAAAGTACGAAGAGCCGCGCCGCGGTGCACCGTCGGCCCAAGCGAGCGAGCCTCGTTACACTAAGAGAGAATCCCGCATGTCCGAACGCCCTTTCGTTCACCTTCACTGCCACACTGACTACTCGCTGCTCGATGGCGCATGCGACATCAAGAAGCTGATGAAGGTGGCGAAACGCCAGAAGATGCCCGCCATCGCCATGACCGATCATGGCAATCTGTTCGGCGCGGTCGAGTTCTACAGCGAAGCCAACAATCACGGCATCCATCCGGTCATCGGCTGCGAAGTCTACGTTTCGCAGCAGGGCCACAAGACGCGTTCCGAATCCGACCGCTACAACCACCTGGTTCTGCTATGCGAAACGCAGGAAGGATATAAGAACCTCATCAATCTGGTCTCCACCGGCTACATGGACGGCTTCTACTACAAGCCGCGCATCGACAAGGACCTGCTGGCTCGACATTCGAAAGGTCTGATCGCCATGTCCGCCTGCCTCCGCGGCGACATCAACGAAACGATCCTAGCCGGCAGGTACGACGATGCCAAGCGGCTCGCCAACGAATACGTCGACCTGTTCGGCAAAAACAACTTCTTCCTCGAAATGCAGGATCACGGCCTCGATCAGGACAAGATCGCCATGCCGGAGGTCCGTCGCATGTCGGCCGAAACCGGCATCCCGCTCGTCGCCACCAACGACGCCCATTACCTCACGCACGACGATGTCCGCGCGCACGAAATCCTGCTGTGCATCCAGACCGGCAAGACTATGTCCGATCCCAATCGGATGCGCTTCGCTACGCCGGAGTTCTACGTCAAATCCCGCGCCGAGATGATGGCGCGCTTCGGCGAAGTGGAAGATGCGCTCGACCGCACTTGGGATATCGCCCAGCGCTGTCACGTGAAACTCGAGAAAGTCAACGACCCCTTCCCGCGCTTCGATGTTCCGCAAGGCCACACCGCCGATACCTACTTTGCCTATGTGGCGCGCGAAGGTTTTGAGAAGCGGCGGCCGCGCCTGGAAGCGCTGCGCCGGCAAGGCCGCCTCAAACACGATTTGGCGGAATACGTCGAGCGGCTGGAACGCGAAATCCGGATGATTCAGCAGATGCAAGTTCTCCGGCTACTTCCTGATCGTCTGGGATTTTATCCGCTTCGCGAAGCAGCAGCATATTCCCGTCGGTCCGGGCCGTGGCTCGGCCGCCGGCAGCCTGGTCGGCTACGCCATGGAGATCACCGATATCGATCCGCTCGAATACGGTCTGCTTTTTGAGCGCTTCCTCAACCCCGAGCGCATCAGCATGCCGGATATCGATATCGACTTCTGCACCAACCGCCGCGGCGAAGTGATTCAATACGTCACCGAGAAATACGGCCGCGAGCAGGTGGCGCAGATCATCACCTTCGGCACCCTGGCCGCCAAAGCCGCTATCAAAGATGTCGGCCGCGTGCTCGACATGAGCTTCGCCGAAGTGGATCGCATCTCGAAGCTTGTCCCCCGCCAGCTGAATATCAAGCTCGAACAGGCCATCGAAGATCCCGAGCTGAAGGCCGTCGCCGCGAGAGAGCCCCGCGTCAAAGAAGTTCTCGACATCAGCATGAAACTCGAGGGCGTTTGCCGCAACGCCGGCATGCACGCCGCGGGAGTGGTCATCTCTTCCGTGCCGCTGCGCGAGCTCGTTCCGCTTTACGTCACCAATAAGACAGGAAATCGTGACGCAGTACGACATGATCGGGCTCGAAAAGCTCGGCCTGCTGAAGATGGACTTCCTCGGCCTCACCACCCTCACCATCATCGAGCATGCGCTGAAGCTGATCGAAAAGTATTGCGGCGAGAAGATCGTCATCGAAGATCTTCCCCTCGACGACGCCGAAACTTACCGGAAAATCTTCACGACCGGATTTACCAGCGGCGTTTTTCAGTTCGAATCGAGCGGCATGCAGGACATCCTGCGCCGCTATCAGCCCAATCGCATCGAAGATCTCTGCGCCCTGAACGCGCTCTATCGTCCCGGCCCGATCCAGGGCGGCATGATTCCCGATTTCATCGACCGCAAGCACGGCCGCAAGCCCATCGTCTACGACCTCCCCGAGCTGAAGGAGATTCTCGAAGAAACCTACGGCGTCATCCTCTACCAGGAACAGGTGATGCAGATCTCGAACAAGCTCGCCGGCTACTCGCTTGGCGATGCCGACATATTGCGCCGCGCCATGGGCAAGAAGAAGGCCGAAGAAATGGCCAAACAGCGCGAGCGATTCATCACCGGCGCCACCGAGCGCGGCTTCCCGCCGAAGAAGGTCGCCAAGATCTTCGATCTGATGGAGCAGTTCGCCGGCTACGGCTTCAACAAAGCGCATTCCGCCGCTTACGCCTATCTCGCCTACGTCACTGCCTACCTGAAGACGCATTATTCGGTCGAGTTCATGTCCGCCTTGCTGACCTCCGAAGCGGGCAACACGGACAAGGTGGTCAAGTACATCAACGAATGCCGCGAAATGGGCATTCGTGTTCTTCCGCCCGATGTGAATCAGAGCGATTTGCATTTCACTCCCGCGGGCGACGCCATCCGCTTCGGTCTCGGTGCGGTCAAGAACGTCGGCCAAGGCGCCGTCGAGGCCATTGTTGCCGCTCGCGAGGAAGGCGGCCCGTTCACTTCCATCTACAAATTCTGCGAGCGCGTGAATCTGGGCAACGTAAACCGCCGCGTGCGTCGAAAGCCTGATCAAGGCCGGCGCTCTCGATTCCACCGGCGCCAATCGCGCGCAGCTGACCGAAGCGCTGGACCGCGCCCTCGAATCCGGCATGCGCGCCTCGCGCGACCGCGCCATGGGCCAGCACGGGCTGTTCGGTCTAGCTGCAGAGGAACAGAAAACGGAGTACCCGTTGGCCAATTTGCCCGATTGGACCATGGAGCAGAAGCTCGCCGGCGAAAAAGAGATGCTCGGCATCTATGTCTCCGGCCATCCGCTCGACCGCTACAAAGATAAAGTTGCTGATCTCGCAACCCACTTCACCGATCGCCTGGAAGAACTGGAAAAAAATACCCCCGTCGCGCTCTGCGGTATTCTCACCAACATCGTTCGAAAGACGAATCGCGAAGGGAAGTACTGGGCCGCGATGAAAATCGACGATCGCCGCGGAACCGCCGACGCTATGGTCTTCGCCAACAAGTACGAAGAGCTGCTGCCGGGGCTCAAAGAAGATACTGCCGTCTTCATCCGCGCCGCCGTTTTGCCCGAAGAAGGCGGTCCGCCTAAACTTTCCATCCAGGAAATGGTCAAGTTGGAAGATGCGCGGGTGGATTTGCCCTCGCTTGATTTCCATCCGCATCTGGCTGAAAGAGGAAGGGTCGGCGGAAAAGGCGAAGCGCTTTGAACGAACTGTTTGTCCGCAAGAGCGGGGCCACCGAAGTTCGTCTTCGGCTGGAAAAGCCGCGCGATTTTTCCGTCGTCATGGATCTGGCGAGCAAGGTCCGGCCCGACCGCGAATTCCGCGCCGAACTCGAGAAGATCTGCGGTCCCGAGTCGATGGAAGATTCTGGCGAGCTGATTATGCCTGAAGACGAAACTCCCCTGGAAGACACCCCCGTCCGCCGCGCCTCCCGAAACCAACCCCAGTTGGCAGCGCGTCCAGCTCGCGCGCCATCCCAAGCGCCCTCACTCGCTCGACTACATCAACGCTTGATCACCGGTTTCGAAGAACTGCACGGCGATCGCTTCTTCGGCGACGACAAATCGATCATCGCCGGCATGGGCTTCTTCGAAGGCAGGCCCGTCATGGTGATCTGGCCAGCAAAAAGGCCGTGACACCAAGGAGAAACTTCTGCGCAACTTCGGCATGCCCAAGCCCGAGGGCTATCGCAAAGCGCTGCGCCTCATGCAGCTCGCCGCCAAGTTCCGCCGTCCGATCGTCACCTTGGTCGACACGCCCGGCGCCTATCCTGGCATCGATGCCGAAGAGCGCGGCCAGGCCGAAGCCATCGCCTACAATCTTCGCGAAATGTCGCGCCTCGCCACTCCGATCGTGACGGTGATCATCGGCGAAGGCGGCAGCGGAGGCGCACTCGGCATCGGCGTCGCCAATCGCGTCTACATGCTCGAGAACGCCTATTACAGCGTCATCACTCCCGAAAGCTGCGCCGCCATCATCTGGCGTGATTCCGGGAAAGCGCCGCTCGCCGCCGCTGCCTTGCGCTTGACCGCCCCCGACCTTCTCGAGATGAAACTGATCGATGGCATCGTTCCCGAGCCGCCCGGCGGCGCGCATCTCGATCCCGATTTCGCCATCCAGGCGTTACGCCACACGCTCCGAGACGCTCTGGACCAGCTTTCGCACCTATCCCCCGAAGAGGTCATCGAACAGCGCTACACAAGTTCCGCAAGATGGGCAATTTTTTCAACGAGGCAGCGTCCTGAACAAAGTAGGATTGGTCGTTGCGCTATTTCTCGCGGCGATCGTTGCACTGATCGCCTATTCCACCCTAAACGGTCCGCGCTATCGGCTTCAGGTTTGTATGGAGTTTCAGGGCCGCTCCGCCTGCAAGACCGTCTCCGCCAAAAGCGAGCAGGGCGCGCTCCGCTCCGGCGCCGAAAACGCTTGCGCCGACATCTCCTCCGGCGTCACCGATACCATGCGATGCGAGCAATCCGAACCGCGAAGCGTTCGCTGGCTTGCCCGGCCCGGCCAGTAAGCGCCCGCGCTTTGTTATTTGCTGCTAGGCTACGATTTCTCCGCTGTCCACAGTCGTTTCTTTCTGGACAACGGGTTTTTCAAATCGAAGACCGACGCGAAACCATGGTCCGTAGCTGCGGCAATGGCAAACCATCGCGGCCTCGGGAATAGCCGTTGTATCCGCCTCGATTCGTACCGCCGTACCGGCGCGCAGCTCGTTCGGAAACTCTACCGACATCCCAAACACCGAAACATTCACGCAGTTTCCTATGGCCGACGCCGTCACGCCGTTCGCCCCAGCCCAAAATAGTTCTACCGGGCCGCGAAACTTCGAGCGGTCGAACCTGCGGCGCTCGCCCTTGAACGGGATCATAAGTTCTTATCGAAAGAACTACGCGATTTGTTGAAATCGAAAATCCCGCACCTGACCCCGACCCTTGATCGACCCCGTGTCAACCGCGCCGCGGAGTGGAATAGGGCTTCAACTTCATTCTTACTGACCCGAAGAAGCCGCCGGTGCCGCCTTAAGCTGGTCTAATTGCGTGAGCGTTTGCTGCCAATCTTTGCGGTTCTGCTTCGTAGTGATCGGCGCGTTCAGATCGCTGTAGTACGCGAGTATGTCGCGGGCGACCCCCGGATTCACTGCAGCGAAGCCGCTCTGCGACAGCTCGCCAAGCCAGTACGCGTAAGTCTGGTCCTGCAATTTGTATTCTCCCGGCCTGGTAATCACACCGACGTCGAAGTTCTTGTTCTCGAGTTGCAGGCTCTGACTTCTCGCGGCATTCACGTTATCGCGATAATCTCGATGCGCGACATCGAAGCTCTTCATAAACAGAGTTTCAATCGGCGGCGTTAGCGCCTTGAATTTCAGGATTTTGATCTCGCCGATCGGAGGAAGTATTTTTACGATGAAGGCGAGAATCCGATCGAGCGCCGACGGACGATCGTATCGTTTCCCCCACTCCCGCTCGTAACTCGAACGGCGCATCACGTATAGGAATTGTCTCTTGGTCATGGTCGGCCGTGCCTTCCGAATGTCGTTTTGATGCTCTGCCCACGCCACTCGCGTGAAGAGCGGGATCAGCGTGCTCAGAGTGTGCCGGTACGATCCAATGGCCTTATCTAAATCCGGAACCATCTGCGTCACTTCGAATCCGTAAGTCTCGCGGAACGCTTTTTGGAGCAGCGGCGCCGCCACGTTGAATCCGATGAAGTCGTGGTACGCTCCTGGCGCATAGTTTCCTTGCGCAACTTGTTCGACATCGAATGCATACTCGGTCTGCAAATGCGCATCTGGATCGTCTTCATAGGTCACCACGTTCCCGAACTTCCGCTTTAGCTTCGGGTAGAGCATGGGCTCCCCCACATTCGTCGCCAGCTTATGGCCATCGTTGTCGCCCGCGTAGTGGGACAGAGCGCCGAGCGCAAACGCATACTCGTCGAGCGTCTCGGAATCCCGCATCAGCGCCTGAATGAAATCCCCGGCGCGTGCGTAATGCGTCAAGTCGCTGAAATATCCGTTGCCGTGCGGATAATATCCCATGTCCTGAAGAATCGCTCCGCCATATGCGTAGCTATGCGCCTCTTTGAGCTGCTCCGGTTTCGCATTGGGAAAGCGCTTGAGCAAGGCCTGACTCAGCCCCGCATCCCACAGCGCGTCGATCATTGCTTCGTGCGAGAGCTCGGAATAAGCCAAGCAAGGCCGCGCCAGCGTGAGCGCAATCGCCATGCACGCCACCAACGGTAATTTCTGCTGCAATCTGAAACGCATGCCCGAACTCTACCGCTGCTCTGCGGCAAGCACCGTCGTTTGCGTTGTTTTCAGTTGCTGCAGCTCCGTCAACAGCAGCTGCCATTTGTCGGAACGCTTCTTCGTATTGATCGGAGCATTGAGATCGCTGTAGTAGCTTAGCAATTCCGCGGCAATCGACGGTGTGACGGTGCGGAAGCTTTTCTTGGCCAGCATGTCCAGCCAGAACGCCTGCACGTCGTCGTCCAGCCGGTATGCCCCAGCCGGTGTCGCCACTCCCACATCGTAATTCTTGTTTTCCAGATGCAGCGCGTCCTTGCTCGCATCGTCCAGCGTTGCCTGATATTGGTTCGATGCGCGCTCGAAGCTCTGCATGAACAACTTCTCAACCGGCGCTGTCGGCATCTTCAACTTCAGCGCTCTTAACGGGCCGACCGGCGGCAGCAGCTTGACGAGCAAGGCGAGGAACCGATCCTTCAACGTCGGCTGGTCGTATTGCTTCCCCCAGTTGCGCTCGTAGCTTGACCGCTTCATGGCGTAGATGAACTTCTCCCGCGTCATGCCGGGCTCCGATCGTTCAATGTCGTCTTTCTTCGCTGCCCATGCGACGCGTGTCGCCACCGGGATGGTCTTGCTCACCGCCCGCCGGTACGATTCGATCGCCCGATCGAAATCCTTGAACACGTCCTGTAAATCCAGTCCGTACGTGTCCTGAAATCCTTTCTGAAGGACCGTTTTCGATACGTAGAAGCCAATAAAGTCGTGGTATCCCTGCGGCGCAAAGTTCCCCTTCGCCACTTCCAGAACATCGAACCCGAACTCCGTTTTCAGGTGCCCTGCCGGATTGTCCTCGTACGTGATCACGTCTCCGTACTTGCGCTGCAACTTCGGGTACAGCATCGGCTCGCCCACGTTCGTCGCAAAACGATGCCCATCCAGATCGGAGACATAATGCGACAGCGCCCCCAGCGCGAACGCCAACTCGTTCAGGTTCTGCGACTCTTTCACCAGCGCCACGATAAAATCGCCGGTCCGCACATAGTGCGTCAAATCGCTGAATTGTTCGCTGCCGTGCGGATAATACCCCAAATCCTGGATGATCGCGCCGCCGTACGCGAACCCGTGCGCTTTCTTAAGTTCCTCGGGAGTCGAGTTCGGAAATCTCTCGAGCAACACCGGCTTCAGCTCTCACGTCCCATAACGCGTCCACAATCGCTTCATGAGACAGAACCGAATAGGCGCCGCACTCCGAAATACCTCCCAGCGCGAAAAGGAGGACAGTAGCCACGCGCATTCCGTGGCGCAGGAATAAGGGCATCTCTCCTTTCTCATCGACGGTTCTCGCTGCGGACAAAAGAAAAGGCGCGCTGCGAGGGTCGAACGACCCTGCACACCGCGCCCGGCGTTGACGTCCCCAAAATCGTTAGTTAGTTGTTGTTGATTTCGACATTGATCGTCTTCGGCTTCGCTACTTCTTTCTTCGGCACTGTAATCGTCAGTACGCCGTTTTTGTAGTCGGCCTTGATTTTCTCGCCGTCTACCGTGTCCGGCAGGCTGAACGCGCGCACAAAGGAACCGTAGCTCCGTTCGATCCGATGGAAACCCTTTTGTCCGTTCTTCTGCTCTTCGAAGCGGCGTTCGCCCTTCAAAGTCAGAGTTCCGTTTTCGAGCTGAATGCCCACATTCTTCGCATCCACATCCGGAATATCGGCCTTTAAAACCAGCTCATTCTCGGTCTCGTAGATATCCACGGCTGGCGACCACGGACGGGAAGCCGGCTCACTGAAAAGCCGCGATAGCGAATCCTGAAACAGGCGCAGGCCCGTCGGATAGTCCTCCAATTCCGTGCTAAAAGGTGTGTACTTCATTATTGGCATTTTCGTTTGTCCTCCCGTATCCATCTCCTGGATACAACACCAGTATAATATATGCGTAATTATCTGTCAAATAATCTGCCACAATTACTATCAACCGTAGAGCCCTTCGCTCGAGATCGTTCCGCAAAATGCGCCCTTTCTTCGCCTTTCTTGGCTTCGTTCTGTAATTTGCACCCCTTGGCACCCCTTCCTCATCTCCTTTGCCGTATGGCTAACCTTAAAGAAGGCGACCCCGCGCCCGCCCTCTCCCTCGACACCGACTCCGGCCAACCCTTCGATCTCGCCTCGCTCAAGGGTAAGAACGTGATTTTGTATTTCTATCCAAAGGCCGATACCCCCGGCTGCACCAAAGAAGCCTGCGCCTTCCGCGACGACTCGCAGAAGTTCACCACAGCCAACACGGTCATCGTCGGGGTCTCGCCCGACACCACCAAGGCTCAGGCCAAGTTCAAAGAGAAGTTCGGCCTGCCCTTTATGCTCCTTGCCGACGTGGACCACAAGGCAGCCGAGGATTATGGCGTCTGGAAGGAAAAAAGCATGTACGGAAAGAAGTACATGGGCGTTGACCGCACGACCTTCGTCATTAGCCCTGATGGAATGATCAAGAAGGTTTTCCCCAAGGCCAGCGTCGACGGTCACGCCGAAGAAGTGTTGGCCGCAGTAAGCTGATCGAACATCCAACAAAGGTGAGTGACGATAGCCGCCGCTACCCGCCTCGCCCCGTGGTCGGGGTCGGTGCTTTAATTCTCGACACGAGTCGGGTACTGCTGGTCGAGCGTGGCAAGGCGCCGCTCATTGGGTATTGGTCTTTACCGGGCGGCGTGGTCGAAACCGGCGAACGCCTGGAAGACGCGCTTGTCCGCGAAGTCTTCGAAGAAACCGGTCTCGACGTTAGCGCGGACGAAATCGCCACCGTCTTCGAGCGCATCATGCCTGACGCTACGGGCGCCTCCGAATATCATTACGTACTCATCGATTTCTACTGCACCGTGCGGGGCGGCGACCTCCGGCCCGGAGACGACTCAAAAACGGTGCGCTGGTTCGACCTCGCAGCTCTACCCGAGCTGCGGATGACCGACGGCACGCGCGAGGTGATCTCCGCCTGCTGCTTGGGACGCACGACTCAGCCGCGCATCACGCGTCCATAATTGGAATCGCACTCGATATGTCTTTCAGCGGTGCCGCTCTCCTCCAATTCGATGAGTTGAAAGATCTGCTTGCCGGATACGCAGGCAGCAGCGCCGGCCGTGCGCTCGTCTATGCGCTCGAGCCGAATCGGGATCGCCCTACGCTCGAAGCGGACCTCGCCGACGCTGGAGAAGCAATCGAATACTTGCGTGAACTCTCTGGAGCGCAAACCGCCGGACGCGGCGCCGCCATCCGCCTTCGCTTCAATCAACTCCGCGACACCGATGCCGCTGTGCGCACCCTCCGCGTAGAAGGTGCCTCGCTCGACGGTCGTGAAATTTTAGATCTCTTCCATACCCTTGCGCTCGCCGGTGAATATCGCGCCATCCTGGTCTCCCTGTCCGATCGCTATCCGCGGCTCGCCCGGCGTGCGCACCATCTCGCGGATTTGCGCGACGTCGCCCGCCGCTATCAGCGCGCCTTTCTGCCCGACGGCAGTTTGTCGGACGAAGCAAGCGTCGCGCTCCGCCACATCCGCCGTGACATCGAGCGCCAGCAAAAGAACATTCAGGAATCTCTCGATCGCTTTCTTCGCGCCCACCGCACCGACGGAACTTTGCAGGAAGACTTCGTCACCATCCGAGAGGACCGCTATGTGGTCCCCATTGTCGCCGGGCAGAAGGGCCGCGTCGACGGGGTGATTCACGGTTCAAGCGGCACTGGCCGCACGCTGTTTGTCGAACCGCTCGAAACCATAGCACTCAACAATCAGCTCGTGCGCCTCCGCGAAGACGAGCTGCGCGAGATCGAGCGTATCCTGGCGGAAATCACCGATACCCTGCGTGAGCACTCCGTCGAAATCGCCGCTACCGCGCAGGCGCTCGCCGAGTTCGATTGCATCTTCGCCAAAGCGTCCTTCGCGCGCGATTACAACTCGATCATCCCGCGCTTCAGCGCGCACCCCGGGAGATTGATTCTTCGTGAAGCGCGACATCCGTTGCTCGAAACCGTGCTGCGTAAGCAGCGCAAGCCGATCGTTCCCATAAGCTTCGAGCTGAACGAGGGTCAACGCTGTCTCCTCATCAGCGGTCCCAATACCGGCGGCAAAACAGTCACTCTGAAGACCACCGGGCTCCTCGCGCTTATGGCGCATTCCGCCATTCCCGTTCCCTGCGCCGAAGCGGAGTTTCCGCTGCTCGACAACGTGCTCGCCGACATCGGCGATACGCAATCCATTGCGGAAAGTCTCAGCAGTTTCTCCGGCCATCTGCTGCATGTCAAAGAGATGCTCGAGCAGGTTACGCCACACTCGCTGGTTCTGCTCGACGAACTCGGCCGCGCCACCGACCCCGAAGAGGGCGGCGCGCTCGGCGTCGCCATTCTCGATCAGTTCCGGCAATCGGGCGCCTTTTGCCTCGCTTCTACCCATCTGCTCCCGCTGAAACTGTACGGCGCGCGAACGCCCGGCGTATTGAACGCCTCGATGGGATTTGACGAATCCACCTTGCAACCCACTTACGAGCTGCGCCTCGGCGTCCCCGGCAAATCGGCCGGACTCGATATCGCCACGCGTCTCGAAATGTCGGAGTCGGTTCTCTCTCACGCGCGCTCTGTCATGCCGCGCATGCAAGCTGATTTTCAAGACCTCCTGACCGAGCTGCATCGCCAGGTGGAAGACAACGAACGCCGCGCCCGCGAGATGGAAGAAACCACCCAAGCGCTCGCCCGGCGTCAGGCCGAACTCGAACGCGATGCCGCTCGCCATGAACAGCAACGCCGGCGCGAGTGGGAGAAAAAATCGGAATCCATTGTCGCCGATTTTGAAGCCCGCGCCCAGATGACCCTGGAACAGCTGGCGCAATCGGCCGAGCAGCGCCGGGCGAGCGAACAAGCCCAGCGCCTCCTCGCCAAAACCAAACGCGAGTTTCGCGAGGAAGCCGCCGAAGCAATCGCCCCGACACCCGAAACTGCCCCTCGAACAGCGCGCTCCCGCGTCGCCATCGAAGCAGGCGCTCGTGTCCGTTTGAAGGACATCCGCGAAATCGCGACCGTGCGTCGACTTCTCAAGAACGGCATGCTCGAAGTCGAGGCCGGCTTCTTGAAAATGCAAGTTCCTCCCGAAGACGTGGCCGAGATCGTGTCACAAAAAGATGAAAAACGAAAACTGCCCTCGAATGTGCACTTTGAATCCGGCCCGCGCTGGGACGTCAGCTACCGTGAGCTAAACATAATTGGTCAACGCGCCCAAGAAGCCCTCGAAAATGTCGATAAATTCCTCGATTCCGCCGCTCTTGCTTCCGTCGATCGCGTCCGCATCGTCCACGGCCACGGGATGGGTATTTTGAAAAAGGCAGTTGGCGAATTTCTTGGCTCCAACCCGCACGTCAGTCGCTTTTATCCCGCTGCCCAATCCGAAGGCGGCGCCGGGGCCACGATTGTGGAGCTGCGGGAGTAGAATCCAGGTATGTACCGCTTGTCGATAGGAATGATGGTATTAGTCTCGCTGCTTATGGCTGCAAATTACACCGACTCCGTCCGGCAATGGCAGCAAGAACGTGACAAGTCCTTGCGCTCGGCAGAGGGCTGGCTCGCGCTCGTCGGTCTGTTCTGGCTGAAGCCCGGTGACAATACCATCGGCTCCGGCGCTTCGAACGATTTCGTTTTGCCGAAAGGCTCCGCTCCCGAACGCGTAGGCACTTTGCGTTTGAAAGACGATAAAGTCGTTTTCACCTCCTCCGCTGGACGGTCGCAGACACTCTTCCATGGTGATCAGAAACCGGAGATCGTCCACGCGGGATCCGTCTCGTTCCTGATCATCGAACGCGGCGGCAAACTGGCCGTTCGTGTCAAAGACGGTGCCAGTCCCGTCTTGAAGAACTTCACCGGGCTCAAATATTTTCCCGTTAACTCCGCTCTCCACTTTCAAGCCAAATTCATCCCCGATTCCAAAAAGATTCCTATTCTCAACGTTCTCGGCCAAACGGAAATGGAAGAGAGCCCCGGTATCGTCGAATTCACCTATCAAGGGCGGCAGTTTCAGTTGCGCCCGGTTTTCGAAGACAACACACTTTTCTTTCTTTTCAGAGATCCGACCAACAAAACGGATACGTATCAAGCCGGCCGCATGCTGAACACACCCTTGCCGGTCAACGAGCAAGTGGATCTCGATTTCAATCACGCCTACAATCCGCCCTGCACCTTCACTCCTTACGCCACCTGCCCGTTGCCGCCCAAGGAAAACACGCTTCCGTTTTCTGTTAATGCCGGGGAGATGCGCTACGGCCAAGGCCACGCCGAGTACGCGGCGCGGTGACCCTCTCCTAACATGTAGTCGTGATCCTGAATGCCGAAAGGGACGACGCCGGCAAACGGCTCGACGCGTTCCTGCATGAACGACTGTCGGATTTTAGTCGTTCCCGGCTGCAGTCCTGGATCAAAACCGGGCGCGTCCTGATCGACGGAAAGCCTCTGCGCGCATCTCATAAATTGCGCGGCGGCGAAACCGTGTGCGTCACGCCAGCGGATCTCACGCCGCTCAAAGCAGAGCCCGAGGATCTTCCGGTCAAGGTCCTCTATGAAGACGCGGATGTCATCGCAATCGACAAGCCCGCAGGTATGGTCGTCCATGCCGGTGCTGGCCATGCGAGCGGCACACTCGTGAACGCGCTGCTCCATCACTTCGGCGCACTTTCCGCGGTAGGCGGCGATCTGCGTCCCGGCATCGTGCATCGCCTGGATCGCGAGACCAGCGGCGTTCTCGTCGTCGCCCGAAGTGATAAGGCCCATCAATCGTTAGCCGCTCAATTCCACGACCGCAAGGTTGAAAAAACCTATCTCGCCCTCGTGCATGGCCGTATGAAACAGGCGCAGGCAGCCATCGACACACCCATTGCGCGCGATCCGGTTCGCCGCACCCGCATGACTACGAAACTCTCTTCCGGCCGCACGGCCTTCACGGAATACAGGGTCGTCGAAGAGTTGCAAAACTTCAGCTTTCTCGAGGTGCGCATCGGAACCGGACGCACCCACCAGATTCGCGTGCATCTGGCCAGCATCCATCACCCCGTCGTCGGCGATCGCCTCTACGGCGCTCCCGCCAAAATTCCCGGCCTGCCCGGTCTCGGACGTTTCTTCCTGCACGCTCACCGGATCCGCTTCACCTCGCCCTCGTCCGGCGAACCGATAGCCGTCGAAAGCCCGCTTGCCCCGGAGCTAATAGCTTTCCTCGAATCGCTTCGCGAAAACACAGCTAGAATGAAGTCATCCGAATGAAGTCCGTAGCCGTCTCTCTGGCGAGTGTTGCCTTCCTCGCCCTAGTCGCGTTCAGTACCGTTGTTGCCCGCCAGCAGCCCGCTGCACCATCGCCTTCAGGCCCCATCCGCGCCGAAGTCACCCGCGTGAATATGCTGTTCACCGTCACGGACAAACGCGGCCGTTTCGTAACCGACCTGAGCCGGAAAGATTTCGAGATTTCCGAAAACAAGAAGCCGCAGACCATTCTCGAGTTCACTTCGGAAACCGATCTGCCTTTGCGTCTCGCCATCCTGATTGACACCAGCAACAGCATCCGCGACCGCTTCCGGTTCCAACAGGAAGCCGCCACGAATTTCATCAACAGCGTCATGCGCGAGCAGGATAAGGCGACCATCGTCAGCTTCGATACCGCCGCAGAGCTTGTGGCCGATCTGACGAACAACACCAACAAGCTCGAAAACGCCATACGCGACCTGCGCCCCGGCGGAGGAACCGCGCTCTATGACGCCATATATTTCGCCTGCAAAGAAAAGCTCATGCGCGATCAGCCGATGTACAAATTCCGTCGCGCTATGGTCATCCTGAGCGATGGCGAAGACAACGAAAGCCGCTACAGCCGCGAGCAGGCCCTCGAAATGGCGCAACGCGCCGACACCGTCATCTATACGATTTCAACCAACATCAGCCATATTGAAACCGATGGCGACAAAGTGATGCGCTATTTCGCCGACCAGACCGGCGGCGTTTCGTTCTTCCCATTCCAGGCCAAGGATCTGAACCAGTCTTTCGAAAACATCGCGAATGAGCTCCGGCATCAATACAACCTGTTCTATCGCCCTGAGCCGTTGAAGAACGACGGTCAGTATCACGTGGTGCAGATCAAGGTGCGCGGCCGCAAGGACCTGATCGTTCGAGCACGCAAAGGCTATTACGCCCGCCGCGATGTAGCTGCCGGTGCTTAAAACAAGTTCACAACGTTTTGTTTAACGCTATACTGTAGAGAACCCTCCCCTCGCCAGCAACTCGAAAGGATTCCCATGGACGAAAAAGAGCGTAGCCGTACATTAACCGCGACCTTGGGCCAAATTGAAAAGCAGTTCGGCAAAGGTTCCATCTTGCGCCTCGGAGCAAAGGAAGCGATTGTTCCGGTTTCGGCCATTTCGACCGGTTCCATTTCGCTCGATTATGCGCTCGGTGTGGGAGGCCTTCCGCGCGGGCGTATCTGCGAGATCTTCGGCCCCGAATCGTCGGGCAAGACGACCATTGCCTTGCAGGTGATCGCCGAAGCCCAGAAGGTGGGCGGAATGGCTGCCTTTATCGATGTCGAACACGCCCTCGATCCCATTTATGCCAAGCAGCTCGGGGTCGATGTAGATAACCTGCTCGTCTCGCAGCCGGACTTTGCCGAACAGGCGCTTGAGATCACCAGCGCACTGATCGCTTCTGGATCGATCGACGTGCTCGTTGTCGATTCTGTCGCCGCTCTCGTTCCAAAGGCCGAACTAGATGGCGAGATGGGCGATTCGCATATGGGCATGCAGGCGCGCCTTATGTCGCAAGCCATGCGCAAGCTCACCGGCATCGTCTCGAAATCCAATACCTGCCTGGTCTTCATCAACCAGATTCGCGAGAAGATCGGCGTCATGTTCGGCAACCCCGAGACCACCACCGGCGGACGTGCGCTGAAGTTCTATTCGTCGGTTCGCATCGATATTCGCCGTGTAGCTGCCATCAAAGATGGGGATACGGTCACAGGCAATCGCACCAAGGTAAAAGTTGTGAAGAACAAGGTTGCGCCTCCGTTCCGCGAAGCGGAGTTCGACATTATCTATGGCGAAGGCGTTTCACGCGAAGGCGATCTGCTCGATCTCGGCGTGACTAATAACATCGTTGAGAAGAGCGGCTCCTGGTTCAGCTATAAAGGTGAGCGAATCGGACAAGGCCGCGAAAATGTCCGCCAGTTCCTCAAGGACAATCCGGATATTCGCACCAAAATCGACTCGGAACTGCGCAAGGCATTGGGGCTCACCAAGATTGCCGAACCCGAATCCGCCGCCTCCGTCCCCACTCCCATCGACTCCGGAAAGCAAACCGCCTCCGCACGCGCCCGTTAGCGCCTTCGGGCGCACTCCGGCTGCTTTCGCAATTTCACCGCGTCTGTTACGCTAAATTTGAGCGCACAGCGCGGTTGATGGTTATGCGCGAGCGGTATGGACTCGCTACGGGGCGGCTCCGCCTCATAGGCGCGGTGTGAAATTGGATGCTGCCTGCATCCCTATTGGTGTCTCAAATGGAATCTGTAAACAACATGGGCGTTGCTACTGAAGAAACTCAGGCGCAAGCCGATCGTCCTGCTGAGGGGCGCGAGCCGGAATCCGCAGCCCGCACGCAAAGCGGAGAAGTGGCTGCTGAACGCGATCGTTTGGCCCGGGAAAAAGCGGAGCTGCTGGATCTGTTGCAGCGCCGGCAAGCCGAATTTGAGAATTATCGCCGCCGCGCCGAGCGGGAGCGTTCCGATTTGTTTGAATTTGCCGCTATGGACGCCGTCAAGGCGCTGCTTCCCGTTCTCGACGACTTCGAGCGCGCGCTCAAAGTGGAAAGCGCCGATAAGGAATATGCCCGCGGCATGGATCTGATTTATCAGCGGCTGTTCGAGTCCCTGAGAAAGTTGGGTCTGGAGCCGATCTCGGAAGAAGTTCCGCTCTTCAATCCGCATATCCACCATGCGGTCGAAATGGTCGACACCAAGGATCACCCGGATCAAACTGTGTTGGAAGAATACCAGCGCGGTTACTACTTCAAAGGGCGGCTGCTCCGTCCTGCGATGGTGAAAGTCGCGATCAATCAGTGACCCCATTTAGGACGGCTCGCAATCCACGATGAGTGTCGCGAAACGAGATTATTACGAAGTGCTGAGCGTCTCGCGCGAGTGCGATGAGCAGACGCTCAAGAGCTCCTACCGCAAGCTCGCGCTGCAATATCATCCTGACCGCAACCCCGGCGATCGGGAAGCCGAAGAAAAATTCAAAGAGGCGGCGGAAGCCTACTCCGTCCTGAGTGATTCACAGAAGCGCGCGGCCTATGATCGTTACGGCCATCAGGCGGTAAACGGAGGAAGCGGATTCTCCGGCTTCGACGAAACGACGTTCGGCGGTCTCGAGGACATTCTGGGAGACCTGTTCGGCCTCGGAAATATTTTTGGAGGCGGCGGACGCCAGCGCTCGCGCGCTCAACGTGGTGAGGACATCCGCTACGACCTTCAAATCAGTTTCGAAGACACCATGCGCGGCCTCTCTGCCGATGTGCAAATTCCCCGGCGTGAAGCTTGTACGAAATGTCAGGGGAGCGGCGCCGAACCTAATGGCGGCATGGTCACCTGCGCGGTCTGCAACGGTCGTGGGGAAGTTCTATATCAGCAGAGCTTTCTGTCGATCCGCAAAACCTGCCCTACTTGCGGCGGCCGCGGCAAAGTTATACGTCAAGCCTGTTCGCAATGCAGAGGCGAAGGCTTCAGTCGTGTCGAGAAGAAGTTGAAAGTCAACATCCCCGCCGGTGTCGACAACGACATGCGATTGCGTCTCGCCGGGGAGGGCAATCCCGGCGGTCCGGGCAGTCAACCGGGCGATCTCTACGTCGTCATCAAAGTCGCCGATCACCCCATCTTCGAACGCCGTGAAAACGATCTGCACTGCACGTTGCCGATCAATATCGCGCAAGCGACGCTTGGCGCCGAGATCGACATCGAAACCTTCGATGGATCGCAAAAGATCAAGATTCCCGAAGCCACCCAATCAGGCGCCCAATTTCGGCTGCGAAATCTCGGTGTGCCGCACCTGAACAGCCGTACCCGCGGCGATCTGTATGTCCATTTGGTGATTCAAACACCCAAAAAGCTCACGCGCGAGCAGCGCAAGCTCTTTGAGCAGCTTAGCCAACTGCTGCCCGCCGAGAACGCGCCGCATGAAAAGAGCGTGTTCGATAAAGTCAAAGACTTTTTCGGCTGATTAGTTCGTCAGCGCCCGGCCGGATACTGCTTCTCAAACTTATTTCGCGGATTGTACACTTCGAAGCTGCCGTCTTCGTGGGCCGTTACTTTCAGATAGTAACCGCTGTCGCCTTCATTGATATTCGCGATGAACGGGTCGCTCGCGTTGTGCTCTCGTCCGCCCGCGTCCGCGAAATGTAACTGCCAGATGTCCTGCAGCCCCGGCGATGAATTGACGATGTCCCACGCGGCCGGTGATGCGCCTTTGGTGGCGCCGTTGTCGAAAATCGCCACGCGCGGCGCGAGCGCGTGAACCAGCGCGGGGCTGTTGCTCAAGTCCATGCCGTGGTGCGAAACCACAAACAGGTCGGCTTGCCCGATCTTGTTGTCGGGGCAGACCAGCTGCAGTTCTTTGTCCCAGGTAAGGTCGCCTAAATCGACGATCCTTAATTGGCCGAAGGTAATCACGGAGCCCACCGACCGCGCGTTCTCGGTCGGGTCCGTCGCCTTCTGCTCGACTCCGGAACAAAATGGGTTCGGTTGCCCCGCGCCAAGAAGCGGTTGATCGAGCAGATTACCGTCCGCGCTCACAATGACGGTCTCGAGGCCCCGGATTGGCAGCCGGTCTCCGGGGTGCGCAAGTATGTGACTCGATCCCGCGATCGCGGCCTGGTATTCGCTATAGAGATGATTGATTGAGTTGGTGTTTTCGCGATTCGGGCCATGATCGATAAATACCCCCACTGGGATTTTTTTCACCAGCTGCGCCACTCCGCCCACGTGGTCCGCGTGATAATGCGTGATCAGAACGTAATCGATTTTCTTGATGTGCGCCAGCTTGGCTGCAGCCGCAATCCGGTTCGCATCGCGATAGGCGTTGTAACCCCAACCGGTGTCGATCAACAGCGATTGGTGCTCGGGAGTGACGAACAGGGTTGCTTGTCCGCCCTCGACGTCAACAAAGAAAATTTCGAGCGGTTTTTGTGCCGCATGCGCCGCAACAGCGGCAAACGCTGCGCAGAATATCACGATGACGGCTCGCATGGCCCTGATCGTAGCAAAGAAGCAGAAGCTCCTGTCGCAGCGATAAAATAAGGCCATGCCGCTCGATGGACCAGGTGGGAATGGCGACGATCGTTTGCGCGATCTCCTTGCAAAGCTGATTGAGTCGAGCGAGCGCAATTGGGAAGAACACGATCGCATATGGAAATCCATGGCGACCTTGCGCGACCATCAACTCGCCTTTGAAGCGCAGGTCTCCAACCTAATATCCACTATTCGCGATCTGATCGATCGTATTCCTCCTGAAAACGTAGGTTAGCCCAGCCTACGTCAGCGCCTCGCCGCGATTCCGGAACAAACGTTTGCGCTTTTGCGTAATTTTGGATACAAGATGAAATCAGGAGGCTGCGATTTTGCCGTTTTGCACCAATTGCGGGACTAGCGTGGATTCGGGCGCGTCCTTCTGTTATCACTGCGGAGCGCCGCAGCCCCGCCCCACTGCTCAGTTCAGCGACTTCCTTGACGGCATCAGCAATCGGACCGCCTCGATCCTCTGCTATGTCCCGGTATTCGGCGTCATTCCCGCCATCGTGTTTCTCGCCTCGCATAGATTTCGAACTAATGCCCGCGTGCGGTTCGATGCTTTCCAATCGCTTTACCTGTTCGTGGCTTGGCTCATCATCTCCTCCGCCATTCCCACCCTGCTGTTTACCGGTCATGGATGGGGAATCGAGCGGCGCCTTCCTCGCATTGTTGAAGGCCGTCGTATTCGTCTGCTGGATTTACCTTCTGATAAAGGCAGCGCAGGAACAGCAGGTCCATCTACCGATCATCGGCGACTTGGCGGCGCGCTCCACCACCGAGCAGCTATAGTATAATTATTCATTGCGTGAATAATAATTCAGAAAGGAGTGTTGGTGTTCTCGGTTTTCGCGGCTATAGCGGAGAGGAACTGGTGCGCATCCTTTCGCGTCATCCAGGCGTCGATACCGTTCTGCTCGAACACCGCGTCCGATTCCAGCAGCGCACGGGTCCGCTCGGCCAAAAGCCTCCGAAAACCATTCCCGCCGACGACGGACGCCATTAAGCAGGAGGGTCTCGAATTGGTCTTCCTCGCGACTCCCGCAGCTGTTTCGATCGAGCTTGCGCCCGGCATTCTGGAATCGGGCGTCAAGGTAGTGGATCTTAGCGGCGCATTCCGCCTGCGTGACGCCGAGACCTATTCGCGTTGGTACAAGCAGCGCCACACTGCGGCCCACCTCTTAAGCCAAGCCGTTTACGGTCTGCCGGAGTTCTACCGCGATGAGATTCGCGAGCGCGCGCCTGGTGGCAAATCCGGGCTGTTATCCCACTGCCGCAAATCTGGCGATTCGTCCGTTGATCGACGCCCAAGTGGCCGACCGCACCCGCGGAATCATCTGCGATGCCAAGTCCAGCGTCAGCGGAGCCGGACGAAGGCCTCCCTCGCAACCAGTTTCTGCGAAGTGACTGAAAACTTTAGCGCATACAGCTTTCCTGGAGCACCGCCACGTGCCCGAAGTCTTGCAAAATTGCGGCTTGGGCGAACGCGAATTCACCTTTACCGCCCATCTCTTGCCGATCGAGCGGGGCATTCTCGAAACCATTTATCTGCGCACCCAGCGCATCGAAAAAGCGGTCGATTTATTGTCTATTTACGAAGAGGCATACGGTGACGAGCCTTTTATTCGTCTTTACGCTCCCGGTAAAGTGCCCGATATTACGCGCCGTCCAACACACCAATTTCTGTGATATCGGGTTTGTATTTGAAGTCGAAACCCAGCGCTGTCACAATCGTAGCGGCCGAAGACAACTTGGTTAAGGGTGCTGCCGGGCAGGCCGTCCAAAACATGAATCTCATGCTGGGATTTCCGGAAACGGAGGCCTTGCTGTGAGGGTGCTGATCAAAATCGGCGGGACGCTTCTCGATGACCCGGAAACCTGACACTCGATTGCCCGTCAGCTCGCCGAGGTCGCACGCCGGTCTCAGCTCGTCGCCGTTCACGGCGGGGGCAAGCAGATGACCCGCTATCTTGGAGGAACACGGCATCTCCAGCCGCTTTATCGACGGCCTCAGAGTCTCTGACGAAGTCGTCATCGATGCCGCGGTCAAAGTCATCGCGGGCACTGTAAACAAGCAGCTCGTCTCGCGCCATCAATGCCGCCGGCGAATGCGCTATCGGGCATCTCCGGTGTCGACGGTCTGCTGACCAACGCCATCCGACTCGACCCGAACTCCAGTTCGCCGGACATCCCAGTAAAACCGACGGACGTCTGCTCGATTTGCTGGTAAGTTCCGGCTATTTGCCGGTGATCGCGTGCGTCGCCGGCGACGAAGAAGGCAACGTATATAACGTCAATGCTGATCAGATGGCGGTCTCGTGCGCTCTCGGCTGGCATGCGGACAACTCATCTTTCTCACTGACGTCGATGGAGTGCAAGATCGGCACGGCGCGCTCCTCTGCCAGCTGTTGATTCGGACGAAATCGCGAGTTGATTGAGTCCGGGCATCGCCACGCGCGGGCATGCGCGCCAAACTCGACGCTGCCGACCGGCGCTCGAGGCTGGATTGGACGAAGCCGTCATCGCCTCCGGCCACGAACCTGAGATCTGCCGCGATTGCTTGCCGGCGAGCGCATCGGAACGCGGTTGTCACTCGCAGCCGCGTTCCCGATGAGGCGCCGTGCGATGACGCAGACGGCTGTCGCTGTGCGCAAAGCCGCTATGCGCGACATTCCTGGCGTGCTCTGCGCTCATCAATTCCTATGCTGCCAATGGCGTGATGTTGCCGCGCACGGAATTCGAAATCTCCGAGAATATCCGTGACTTTTCCGTGGCTTATGACGGCGACACATTAATCGGCTGCGGCGCGCTCCATTTCTACACGCCCGTCAGCGCCGAGGTCCGTTCACTTGCCGTCTTCCCGAGGCGAACCAGCACGGGGTCGGGCAGGGCCATCGTCGAAGCGCTCGAAACTGAGGCGCGCGAGAACGATCTCGAATCCATATTCGCCTTCACCTACGTTCCCCAATTCTTCGCAAAAGCTGGGATTCGCGGAAGTGGAGCGAGGCGAACTTCCCTTCAAGGTCTGGAAGGATTGTCTGCGCTGTCCGAAATTTCATAATTGCGACGAAATCGCGATGGTAAAGAAACTCAAATCCCACAGATACGAAATTCGACCATTCCCAGAGCCTCGATATTAGCTGAGGAATTTATACAGTTGCCTCAAATCGCGGATCGAAATCTTCGCAATAAACCCCCATCCTGTTAATCGAGAACATTTCGTATTAATCTGCTTTTCAGTGCATAAAAATTCTAGTGTCGTTTGCGTTTTTTAGTGGATTTTTCTAAAAAAGTACTAGTATACTCAGTACCGCAGGCGCTTAGTACTAATTGGTCTTGAGGAGGCTTAGAAATTTTGCGCGCTTTAACTGTTGATATTCAGAAATCCGCCGGACGAATTTTATGTTGCACGATTTTTAAGCCGGGCGGACGAAAATTACTGGCAAAAGGCCATGTTCTCAGCGACGAAGATATCCGGCTGCTGCAGACCGAAGGAATGCGGCAAGTTTGGGTCACCGAGCTCGAAGACGGCGAAATGGGCGAAGACGAAGCGGTCATGGCTGTTGCGGACGCCATGTGCTGCGGGTCCGTGGAGATCCGCCTGGCTGCGGGCGGCCGAGCCAACCTGATGGCCACCGAAAACTGCTGTGCTCTCGTCGATGACGAGTTACTGAAGCAAATTAACTGCACCAGCAGCGTGGTCATCGCCACCGTCTCAGAACTATCGCTATGCTCACGCCGGCGAACGTCTCGCTACCATCAAGAGCGCGCCTTTCGCGGTGGCCAAGTCGCAGCTCGAAGCCATTCTCTCGATTTTGAATGAACGCGGCGCGATTCTCCAGGCCCGCCCCATCCGCGATCGCCGGCATGAGCGTTCTCTATACCGATCCGGTGCACGGCGATCGCGCCCGCAGCCTTATTTGAGCCCGTCGTGCACGCCCGGCTCGAGCGTCTCAGGAGCGAATCTCCGTTACGCTCTCTCCTGCGTCGAAGAAGAAGAACACGTCACCCGGTCCCTCCAGCATCTGCTGCGGACCAGGCCTTCGGCCGTTCTGGTCGCTTCGACCACCGCCCCCGCAGGTCCGGAAGATGTCGTCGGTCGCGCGCTTTGTCCGCCTGGGGGCGCATATGGAAAGATTCCTCGCGCCCGTGGAGCCGGGCAATCTCATGATGCTCAGCTACAAGGACGACATGCCGATCATTTCGGCGCCGTGCTGCTTCCGCTCGCCTAAACCGAACATATTGGATCTGATTTTGCCGCCGATCCTGGCCAAGTATCGGATCTCGGGCTGGGAGATCGCCTGTTTGGGGCACGGCGGGTTGCTCACCTAACCCATATCGATTCTCCACAAACCCGACACGGACCTCCGAACGTGTTGGGCACTCCTCGGCCGGGCGTTCCAGGGGCGCCCGGCCCTTTTTCTTTCGTGCACGCCTTCTCGCTGTCGCGAATCCGGGCCGGGAGTTATGATGAGTTTCGAAACATGCCCGAACACTCGGAAACAGATGATCTCGGCGCTCGCGTCATTCGCGTGATCGCTCAAACTCAACGGATACCTCAGGAATCCATCTCTCTCGCCAGCACCTTCGAGGAGTTGAAAATCGATTCGCTCGACGGCATCAACATCATCTTCGCTCTGGAAAACGAGTTCGGGATCAATATTCCCGACGAGGGCGTCCAAACATGAGTCGGTTCGGGAGACCGTAGACGGCGTCCGCAACTCGATCGAGCAACAGAAGCAAGCGGCCCCTCCAGGTGCGGCATGAATCGTGTCGCGGTGACCGGCCTCGGGCTGGTTTGCGCGCTCGGAAATAATGTCATCGGAATGCTGGACTCGCTTGGCTGCCGGTGAGAGCCGGCATTGCGCCCCTGCGTGATCCCGGGTTCTCCTCCCTACAGGTTCCAAATGGCGCCGAAGCCTGCGATTTTACGCCTCCGATCACTTTACCGAGCAGGACCTTCTGATGCTGGAGCGCTTCGCCCAATTTGCGGTAGTCGCGGCTCGTGAAGCCGTGGCGCAGAGCGGCCTCACGTTTGAACGCGGAGCTTGGCCGATCATTGCGCCGTAGTGACCGGTACCAGCATGGGCGGTCAATTCTCAGAAGAAGAAGGTTATCGGCGGCTGTACCAGGAAAAACTTCCTCGCGTCGCGCCGCTGACGATTCCTCGCACCATGTCCAACGCGGGCGCGAGCCGCATTTCGCTCGAATTCGGCATTCATGGTCCCGCCTACACGATTTCAACCGCCTGCTCCTCTTCGAATCACGCCATCGGCCAGGCGTTCTGGATGGTTCGCAACGGGCAAACCCTCGCTGCCATGGCAGGTGGCAGCGAGGCCGTATTCGCCGAAGGGCTGCTCCGCGCCTGGGAAGCCATGCGTGTCGTCTCTCCCGATGCTGTGCCGGCCTTTTTCCGCCGATCGACGCGGACTTTCCCTCGGCGAGGGCGCCGGCATGCTGATGCTCGAGAACTGGGAACACGCGACCGCCGGCGACGCTCAAATACTGGGCGAAATCGTCGGCTTCGGTATGAGCTCCGATGCCCATCATCTTACCCAGCCCTGTGTCGAAGGACCAGCCAAAGCCATGGCATGGGCGCTGCAGCGATGCCAATCTAAGCCCCTGCGAAATCGATTACATCAATGCTCATGGCACCGGAACCCAAGCCAATGACGTGACCGAAAGCCAGGCCATTCGCGATGGTTTTCGGGAAAATGCCGGCAAATTACTGGTCAGTTCCACCAAATCAATGCACGGCCATACACTCGGCGCGGCGGGCGCAATTGAAGCCATTGCCAGCCTGCTCGCCCTTCAGCACGGCTTGGTGCCTCCCACGGCGAATTTCACCAGCCCCGATCCCGCCTGTTGTAACCTGGACGTCGTTCCCAATACAAGCTCGCCCTGCGAACATCGAAATGGCTATTTCAAATACATTTGCCTTCGGCGGTTTAAATGCCACGCTGGTAATGAAACGTGCTTAACTTTCACTCGATGCATGTTCCGGAACCCGCGCATCTAATCGCTTGTCCTGGTTGTTCCGGCCGGCTCGCCCGGCCCTAGCGCTGGCGAATTGACACAATGAAAATTTCTATCGGAGCAGATCACGCGGGTTACGAAATGAAGCGGGAACTGATCGCTTTCATCGAAAAACTCGGCCACACCGTTCACGATGTCGGCACCTTCGAGCCCGATAAACCCGACGACTATCCCGATTACGCCGTACTCGTCGCCCAAGACATCCGCTCCGGCCAGGCGGAGCGCGGCATCCTGGTCTGCGGCAGCGGCGTCGGCGTCTCGGTGGCCGCCAACAAGTTCAAGGGCATTCGCGCGGGCCTCTGCCACGATCATTACTCCGCTCATCAAGGCGTCGAGCACGACGACATGAACGTTCTCGTGCTGGGCTCGCGCATCATCGGACCCATGCTGGCGCAAGAAGCGGCTGAGGCGTTTCTCAGCGCGAAATTCAGCGGCGAGGAGCGTCACGTTCGCCGCCTCAATAAGGTGAAAGAGATTGAAAAAAATGAGTTCCGTTAACGCACAGACTGCTGCCGATCTGGAAGGTTTTCCCGCTCCCTTCCGAGAGATCTCGAAAAGCCGTCAAAGACGCGCAGCAAAAATTGGGATGCCGCGACAGCAATACCGCAGCGGCTCTGGAACAAAGATGCCTCGCTCTGGAGCAATACGGATGAATCGAAATGGCTGGGCTGGCTCGACATCGTGGATCAGCAACTCGCGAACGTTTCCAAATTCAAGGCGCTGGCCGCCGAAATCGTCGAAGACGGCTTCAAACACATGCTGCTGCTTGGCATGGGCGGATCGAGTCTCGCTCCTGAAGTGTTCAGCGTCACGTTCGGCAAGCAGGGCCGTTAGCCCGAACTGCTAGTGCTCGATTCCACCGATCCGGTCGCAGATCAGAAGCTTGCGCCAGAAGATCGATCCTGCCCGCACGCTGTTCTTCGTCTCCAGCAAATCCGGCACTACGCTTGAGCCCAATATTTACATGCAGTACTTCTTCGATGAAACGAAGAAGAGCCGTCGGCGATCGCGCCGGCCACCATTTCATCGCGATCACCGATCCCGGATCGAAGCTGGAAGGTGTTTCTGAAACGCTCGGGTTCCGCCGCGTGTATCATGGCGTTGCGAGTATCGGCGGCCGCTATTCCGCTCTTTCCGATTTCGGCCTCGTGCCCTACGCCGCGATGGGTCTCGATACGGAACGATTCTTGAAGCGTGCCGCCGCCATGGTCCAGGCCTGCAAGAATCCCGACGCCGCGAAGAATCCCGGCGTCGGCGCTGGGCCTCATTCTAGGCACTGCGGCCAAGAGCTTCGGGCGCGACAAGGTCACGCTCGTTGTGCTCGAAATCTATTTACGATCTCGGCGCCTGGCTCGAGCAGTTGCTTGCCGAATCAACCGGCAAAGAAGGCCACGGATCTGATTCCCGTCGATCGGGAGCCGCTAGTCGACGCCGGGCAAGTACGGAAAAGATCGCGTCTTCGCCTACATCAAATTCGCCGGCGATAAAGAGCAGCGAAATCGAGTCCGTTTGTCGCCGCGCTCGAAAAAGCCGGCGAGCCCGTCGTCCGCATCGTCGTCAACGATCTCTACGATCTCGGCCAGACCATGTTTCAGTGGGAGATCGCCACCGCGGTCGCAGGGTCCGTCATCGGCATCGACGCTTTCAATCAGCCCGACGTCGAAGCCAGCAAAATCGCCACCCGCGATCTAACCTCCGAATTTGAAAAGACCGGCTCGCTGCCCGCCGAAAAGCCGATTCTCGAGCAGGATGGCATCAAGCTCTTCACCGACAAATCGAATGCCGACGCGCTCTTGAATGGCGGCAAGACGCTTGGCGCCGTCATCCGCCAGCACATCGATCGCATCAAGCCCGGAGACTACTTCGGCCTCCTGGCCTATATCCCGATGTTTCCCGAATATGAGAACAGGCTCGAGGAGATTCGCAAAGAGGTTCTCGAAGCGAAGCAGGTAGCCACTGTGCTCGGCTTCGGCCCGCGCTTTCTGCACAGCACCGGACAAGCCTACAAAGGCGGCCCGAACTCCGGCGTATTCTTGCAAATCACGTGCGACGACGCGGAAGATCTGCCCGTCCCGGGGCAGAAGTATTCTTTCGGAGTCGTCAAGGCGGCCCAGGCCCGCGGAGATTTTCAGGTGCTCGCCGACCGCCATCGCCGCGCGTTACGCGTCCATCTCGGCAAGGATCTATCCACCGGCCTCGATCACTTGCGCGATCTTATCTGCGCCGCCGTTGCGCATTGACCGAAACTCTTGCCGGTTGGCCGCCCTCCAATGAAGCGAAGGTGTCCCCATGCCCGACGTTAAAGTTTATGGCGCGGATTGGTGTTCGATGACCAAGCGCACGCTCTCGCATCTCGACGAGGTCGGGGTCGCTTACCAGTACATAGACGTGGACAACGACACGGCCGCAGCCAACTGGGTGAGGGAGCAAAACGGAGGCAAGGAGAAAAAACCCACCTTGGACATTGCCGGCCAAGTGCTCTCGGAGCCTTCTAACGGTGAGCTCGATGAGGCTCTTCAGGCGAACGGCCTGCTCAGCTAAAGCGGTTGCCCGCTATAACCCGGACTTCCGAAGGAGCCTCTACTTCGGACGCGTTTCTCGACCTAAATCTTAGGACAGAGTTACTTGTTCGGCTTGAAGTCCCTTAGGGCCGTTCTTCACCACAAAGGAGACGCGTGCGCCTTCATCAAGGCTGCGGTAGCCGTCCGATTCGATCGCCGAGAAGTGTACGAATACATCCTCGCCATTCTCGCGTGCGATAAATCCAAATCCTTTAGAAGCGTTGAACCACTTCACAGTGCCAGTTTCTTTCATGAGTTCTCTCTTTCTTTGCTACAAAAATACCTAACAAATCAATTGAGGGAACATCGAGAGCTGTGTACCGTTGGAGGGTGGGCTGTAGCGAGTGAGTTCAACTGACAGGCAGGGATTTTACGTGCACTTCCACAATAACGGTGCCGGGTTCGTTTGTCAAATGCTGAAATCCGGGGCAGCGACGGCTTAGGCTACAGAATCGCCCCTACCACCGCTCCCAGCAGCAAAGGTCCGACGTGAGCGAGTGCCAGCACGAGACCGCCTGCTCCGGCCAGAAACCCGAAAACGGCCAGGCCCGTGAGCACGGAGGCAAAGAAGAAGAAGGCCACGCCGAAAACGACTGCAGGCAATAGCACTGCTACGATCGCGTTGCCCAAGCTTCCGGCCTTCCGTCCTCCTACGAAGCCCGCGATCAAGGGACCGAGCAGAGGCAGCCAGAACAGCAGAATCGAAATGACGAACATCCAAAGGATCGCGCTTCCGATGCTGCCTGGACGATTTGCCATCTGACAAGTCTCTCATTACCCCCTCGTGCAACGCCTTCGTTCTTGCGGTTCGATGTCCTTGCAGTACGACTTAGTCCGCTCTTTTCTTATGTTCCTAGTTAAAATTTGCCAGTTCTTGGAGCGATAAGGGAACCGTAAGGACAAGGACAATGAATTCTCTCTCTCGATACCCTCGCGTTTACGCATGTCGGGTATCCTCAACAAGCTAACCTTTGGTGCCGTCGCCGTCGCGACGCTCGGCTGCGTGTCGGCCTTTGCCACTACCGCCACCGACAACATGACCGTGACTGCAACGGTTTCGAATAACTGCACTATTTCCGCGGGCACGCTGGCGTTCACAGCTTACGATCCAATTACCACGAACCATTCTTCACCGTTGAACGGCACTGCCACGCTGGCCGTCACTTGCACCAGCGGTGCCGCGCCGACTATCGCGCTCGGGCAAGGTTCAAACGCGCATAGCGGTTCGACTGATGCCGTGCCACTCCGGCAGATGATAGACGGCGGCACTGATGTGTTGGGCTACTTCTTGTATCAGGACAGCGGGCATTCGACGGTGTGGGGCAATACTTTGGGAACAAGCGCTAACTACATCGGAACAGGCAGCAGCACGAATGTGACGGTCTATGGACAAGTCACTGCCGCGCAGAACGTTCCGGCCGGTTCCTTTTCCGATACGGTTGTCGCAACCATCACATTCTGATTCAGAGGATGAGTGCTCGCGTGTTCAGAGCGACGGCTAAGCTGGTGCTGCTCACCAGCGTTGTACTCCCGCTCCGCGCTGGCAACTTCGCAGTGAATCCCGTCCGGGTGGAGCTGTCCGTACGGCAGCTCCATTCGACACTAAAGATCGCAAATGGAGGCGACGAAAAGGTCACCGTACAGGCCCATGCTGTTTCCTGGGGAAAAGATGGGAATAATGACGCGCTTGAAGACACCAACGACGTCATCGTAAACCCTCCCATCTTCACCATCACCCCGCACCAGACGCAGTTGATCCGCCTCGGCCTGCGCGAGTTTAAGGCCCGCGCGGCAGAGCAAACCTACCGCTTGATTCTCGAAGAGGTGCCCCCGCCGCTGAAGCCCGATTTCAATGGCCTGCGCACGCTTCTGCGAATCAGCATTCCCATTTTTGTTGTACCCCCGCAACCTGCGCAGCCGTTGCTGCTGTGGCAGGTTCGTAGCTCGCCCGAGGGGCCGATCTTGTCCGTGCAAAATCACGGAACCGGACACATCCAGTTGAAACAGATTGCGGTGAGCCGTGCGCCGGGGGGCGAACCTATTTTCACCGGTCTCCGTGCTGTCTACGTTTTGCCAGGTGGGCAAACGGAGTGGCATATGAACGGTGTCGAAACGGGCAGTGGCGAATTATTAGTTCGTGCTGTGACGGATCACGGTCCGGTGAGTGAGAATTTGCGCGCTTCTCAGTAGTTCCCACCTATTCCTCCTCAGTTTCGCGCTTACGGCACCGCTGCTCGCTAGCCAGCCGCGCGAGCGACTCCTCGCCATCACTCTGAACGGCAGACAGGTGAGCGATTTCGAATCCGTCCTTCAGGATGGAGCCCGCTGCTATGTGCAGGCTTCCTTTTTCAAGGACAATCGCCTGGTTGCCGTCGGCCAGCAATCGATTGTCTTCAGCGGCCGCCCTTATCTGCCGCTCGACGCTGTGAGCGGACTCACCTTTTCGATCGATGAACAGCAGCAAATCCTGCACTTGCGGGGCCCCCCCTGCTGCGTTCACGACGTCTTTACTGAATGGATCCGAGCGCGAGAAGTACGAGCCCACGCCCTCCCAACCTGGGTTCTTTTTCAATCACGATGTCCAATATTTGACCGGCGCCGGGACTAACGAGGTCTCAGGTCTCATGGAGGCGGGCGAGTTCAGCCCGCTCGGAGTCTTCCTCACTGACTTTGCGCTGGTCGGGACGGCAAACGGCGTCGGCATGACGCGGCTCTCCTCACAACTGGTCCACGACTTTCCCGATCGGATGACCACCCTCGTTATCGGCGACAGCGTCAGCTCGGGCGAGATGTGGGGTCGCCCCATGTACTTTGCCGGCGTCCAATACGAGAGCAAATTCTCGAACCCAGCCGGGATTTCTGCCCGTCGCCTTGCCCTCGGTCGCAGGTCAAGCGGCCGCCCCATCCACGGTCGACATATACGTCGACAATGTGAAGCGCCTATCGCAACAAGTTGACACAGGGCCGTTCGCAATCCGCGATATCCCTGTCATGTCGGGCCAGGGTCAGATCCAGATGGTCGTGACCATGCTCTCGGCCGCTCGCAGGTCATCACACAATCCTTCGTTAACCAGAGCAGTTTGTTACGAGAAGGAGTGAGCGATTTCGCTTACGAAGCCGGCACGCTGCGAACGAATTATGGCCGTACCAGCGCGCAATATACATCTGGATTTGCGACCGCCAGCCGGCGTCACGGTTTCAGCAACGCGCTCACGCTCGGCTATCGGGCTGAACTGATGCCCGGAAAAGAAGCCCTAGGGACGACGGTCTCCTACGGCATCCCGGTCTTCGGCGTCATCGGCGGTGGTGCCGTTCTGAGCATGAACGGCACGCACGCCGGACATCTTCTATACGCCGATATCAGTCGTTCGTCGCGCCTTGTAGGTTTGTCCGCGCATTATGAAGCCGCCGAAGCCGGATTCTGGCAACTCGGCCTGGCTCCTACCGAGCAGCGCGGCCGTCAACTTCTGCAGGTCGGTGCGAATCGGCAAATCGGGAAATACGGCTCGCTTGGCGCCGGAGTGCTACGAGAGAACCTGCCCGCAGGCCTCAACGTCCGCGCTATGACGGCGAGTGCCAGCCTCCGCCTCGGGCGAGCGTACCTGACCATCTCCGCCAATTACGCCACTGCTCCCGAGCACGTCACGGGCATCAGCTATGCGCTCGTGATACCCATCGGACAAAAGGTCAACGTCCTCTCGACGGCGAGTACCGGAAACGGAACCCACTCGGCCATTACGGAAGTCCAGAGATCGCTTCCGTTGGGCACCGGCTATGGTTACCGGGTGAGCTCCGACGCGCTAAACGGCGGTCGCACCGACGCCGGGTTTTATTACCAGAATCCCTATGGACAGTGGACGGTGGAAGGAAGCCTATCGGGCGATCAAAACAGCTGGCGCCTGGGCGAACGCTCCGGGCTGGTCTGGATGCATAATCACTTGTTCGAGACCCGCTGGCTCCAAGACAGCTTCGCGGTGGTGGAAGTGGCCGATCAGCCAAATGTCGACGTATATGCGAACAACCAGCTTGTAGGCCGCACCAATGCTAATGGTGTCGCGATGGTGCCGTGGCTCGTTCCGTATGACCGAAACACCATCAGCATCGACGATCGTTCCGTGGCCATGGACACGATCCTCGATGCGACAGATAAAGTGGTCGTTCCCATGTGGCGTCACGGTTTGCTGGTTCACTTCCAGCCGGAGCAATCGACCGGCGCAACCTTGATTCTTCAATCGCCCGATGGAACTCTTGTTCCAACCGGCGCCATAGCGAAATGGGGGTCCGAAGAAGCCGAAGTCGCGTTTCACGGAGAAGTTTTCTTTAATGCACTGCAAGCTCCCGCACGCGTGCACGTTACCTGGCCGGCGCACGCCTGCGACGTCGCAGTAAGCAGCCTGCCCTCGCAACTGCTGCCGACAGTAGGGCCCCTGGTATGCAAATAGGAGCATCCGCAATTAGAGGAACTGTGCCGTTCTTCGCGGCAACGCTTCTCTTCGCCATCGCCTCAGTACCTGCGCTTGCGGCAAGCTGCACGGTTTCGACCGGCGGCGTCGCATTCGGCGCCTACGACACTCTCGGCGTTCAGCCCGGCGATACCAGCGGCAACATCACTGTCTCCTGCACCGGCACGGCGGGAGAGCTGGTCAATCTCACCTTGTCGACAGCTACGAACACGCGCAACCTGCAAGGTCCGCGACGTTCGCTTTTGTATCAGCTGTACGTAGACTCCAGTCGCACACAGATTTGGGGCGACGGGACGTCGGGAACCTCGACCATCAGTGGCAGTATCACTGTGGGATCGAACGGCACAGTCACGCAGAGCTACTACGTCTATGGAAGAATAGCCGGCGGTCAGAGTGCGGCCGAAGCCGGATCGTATTCAGACACCCTTCTCGTCTATTTAAATTGGTGAGTGGAGGGGATTTTACGCCGGCTCCTAACAACGGCTTCGTCGTAAGGCAATCCGATCAACTGCTCCTCGACAGCGAGCCTTTTCGAATCGTCGGAGCCAATATCTATTACTTCGCCTACAGCACAGAAGCGGATCAAACGCGCTTGCTCGACATCGCGGTCGATTTCAGTGTGAACGTGCTCAGAATCTGGGCCTTCAACGACTTCCCCGCCAGCCCCGGCGATACCGGCGTCTGCTTTCAATTTTTTAACCCAGCGACGGGCGTGCCTGAACTCCGAGACAGCTCTTTCGGGCTCGAACGTCTCGATTCTGCTGTTAAGCTCGCGGCTGATCGTGGTATTCGGCTGATCTTAACTTTGACTAATTACTACCCGGATTACGGCGGCATGCCGCAATACCAGCGCTGGCTCGGTCTCGCCAATTTGAACGATTTTTACCGGGACGCGGGTGCCAGCGCTCTTTTCCAGAATTGGGTGCGCGCCGTGATCACGCGTCGAAACACGCTGACGAATTTATCGTAGGCGGGCGACCCTACGATTCTCGCCTGGGAAATCGCGAACGAGCCGCGCTGTCCATCCGATCCCGCGGGCACGCAACTGCTAACGGATTGGTTGACGGAGATGAGCGCCTTCGTCCGGTCCCTCGCTCCCAATCAACTCATCGCGGCCGGCGATGAGGGCTTCTTCGATCACGAACACGCAGGCAAGAATTGGCTCTTTAACGGATCGCTCGGAGTGAGCACCGAAGACATCCTCGCTATTCCGGACATCGACTTCGGAACTTTCCACATGTACCCGGCCACTGGGTACCAAAGCAAGATCCCGAGACCTTTGGCCAGATGTGGATTCAAAACCACATCGAAGCCGCGCGCCGCGCTTCGAAACCGGTCCTGCTCGAGGAATATGGACTCCCCTCCTCAATAGGGCGCAACACGGCATACCAAGCTTGGCTCGAAATTATCGAGCGGGAAAATGCCGCCGGCGATCTCGTTTGGATGCTGGGATTGCCGGGCCAAGGCGATCGTTATTTGCTCAGTGACCCGAACGACGCGCCTGCCGTTCGGGATCATGCCCGGCGGTACGCTGGAATGGTTTCAGTCGGCTGGAGGTGACGATGAATTACGTTGCGGTCGTATTGCTTTCCGCGATTGTACTCTTTGCGGATCAGCAGAGCTCAGGTGTGCAGGCCCTGATGGATGAAGGAGTGCAGGCATATCGTCAGACCCGCTACAAACAGGCCGCAGAAGCGTTTCGCAAGGCCGTAGAGCAGGAGCCCTCGAATATCGAGGCGCACCTCGACCTAGCAGGCGCCTACGCCATTCAGTACGTTTCCGGAGCTGCTTCGGAAGAGAACCAGCAGAATCTGACACAGGCCACGGCAGAGTACAACGCTGTGCTGCAACTCGAGCCCTCAAACAAAAAGGCGCTTCGGTCCTGGCGCAGCTTGATTTCAATTCAGCAGCGCCGCTCCGGGACCAAGCGAGAGTCGAAAGATCGACGAAGCAGCCAAGCTCTTTCGAAGGCTCGCTGACCTCGATCCAAATGACGCAGAGGCCTATTACTACCAGGGCGTGATTGCGTGGGCCAGATTCTTTCCGGTCCTTTCGCAAGCGCGCGCCCGGCTAGGCATGAAACCGGACGATCCGGGCCCGCTTCCGGATCCTGCGATGCGGCAGGAATTGTCGAACAAATACGGAAAGAGCATTGATGAAGGGATCGACCATTTGAATAGAGTGCTTGCTATCGATCCTGATAATACAAATGCGATGAGTTACCTCAACCTGCTGATTCGCGAACGCGCCGCTTTGCGGACGACGCAAGCGGAATCCGATCAAGACATCGCGCAAGCGGAACGATGGATGCAGCAGGCTGTTGACACGCGGCAGCGGCTAAGCCCTTCGCCGCCTTCGGACGTTATCACCGCCCCCGTAGTTCCTCGCCTCGCTGCCCAGCCACCCGCTCCGGCGCCTGCGCGGGAAGCTTCGCCCTTCACTGGCATTCGAATCGGACCCGACGTAGCGGAAGCGAACCTGACGAAGAAAGTGAGGGCTATCTACCCGCCGCTCGCGAAGTCCACCCTGGTCCAAGGAGTGGTGCGCTTCCAGGTGGCAATCGGGAAGGATGGCACTATCCGCGCTATGCGATTGATGAGCGGGCATCCTTTGCTCGTTCAGGCCGCAAAGGAAGCAGTGCAGCAATATGTCTACCGGCCGACTCTGCTGAACGGGCAGCCCGTAGATGTAGTAACCGAAGTGGACGTGAATTTTTCCTTCTCACGCGGACACTAACGCCCCATTCCAGTCTTCAGTTGCCCTTACGAACTGATCTAGCTGGGCCTGCCTTGGTGCGCCCGGACAGATTCGAACTGCCGACCTTCTGGTTCGTAGCCAGACGCTCTATCCAGCTGAGCTACGGGCGCAACAGAACACAGTATATCAGCGGAATAGCATTGCAGAGTGACGCCAGAGCTTCTATGGGAAAGCCGCTGCGCCGATTTCGAGCGTCAGGCTCGAGACGCAATTCCTGCCGTCTGCTTTCGCGCGATAAAGCGCCTCGTCGGCGACCCGCACAAAGACATCGGGACTGCGCTCGGAGCCGTCGGAGACCGTAACGCCAAAACTGGCTGAGACGCGCATTTCGGCGCCATCGACGATCATGCTGCTCGAATGCAGCTTGTGCCGCATGCGCTCGGCTTGCATGGCCGCCTGCTCGAGATCGCAGTTCGGCAAGACCACCAGGAACTCCTCGCCGCCGTAGCGCCCCACCTGATCATAAGGGCGCATATTGCCACGCAGGCGGGCTGCGGTTTCGCGCAGAACGGCATCGCCGGCAAAATGGCCGTAGGTATCATTGATCTTCTTGAAATGATCGATATCGAGAAGAATGACTCCGACAGTGCGCTGATCGCGGTGGCAGCGCGCAAGTTCCTGTTCCGAGCGCTGCCGCAATAGCCGGGCGGTTGGGCAGCATCGTGAGCAGATCTTTGTTGGCGCGCTCGCGCAATTCTTCCCGCGCCTGCAGCAGGTCCATCTGCAGATCGACGATGCGTTTTCCGGCGCGCAGCCGGACCTGCAATTCGTGCTCATCAAAGGGCTTGACAATATAATCGTCGGCGCCGGCTTCCAGACCCTCGACCGTTTCATCCTTGGTGTTCTTGGAGGTCAGTAAGCAGGATGTAGGTGTAAGGTTCGCGGTGCGTTTCGCGAACCCGCCGGCAGACTTCGGGCCCGGTCATGTGCGGCATGACCCAATCCAGAATGGCCATCGGCGGGCGCGTCCGGCTCGGCCAGAATTTCCCAGGCTTCCGCGCCGTTCTTCGGCCATCATGACTTCATAACCCCAGCGCAGTAGCGAACTCCGCAGCAGTCTTGCGCGATATCGCGTTATCGTCGGCTATCAAGACCTTCATATCTGCCGCGGGCTCCGTACTTGCTATTACACCTAATCGTCCGACGAGATCCGAAATAATTAGCCTCAGAGTCACGAAAGCAGTAAGTTTTTGACCGGCGCACTTCCGCTCGATATCGCATCGAGGTGCAAGCCGAAGAAAACAACGCCGTTTCTTCTACTATGAGCGGCCTCGCGTACGGCGTCAATAGCTGGCTCGAAAGCGCATGCGCACTGCTCCATGTCTGCGAAGCACATCCTATATCATGGGGGTGCCGCCCGTTTTTCGCGAAAGTCGACGCGAGAAGGCTTTGCAGTAAAGGAGCTTGCATGAAAAATTCAGTACTCGTACCGATGGTGGTCGAGCAGACTTCACGCGGCGAACGCGCCTACGACATCTACTCGCGGCTGCTCAAGGAAAATATCATTTTCCTGGGTACGCCGATCGACGACAATGTCGCGAACCTGATCATGGCCCAGATGTTATTTCTGGCCGCCGAAGATCCGGAGCGCGATATCTCGCTCTACATCAATTCTCCGGGCGGCTCCATTACGGCGGGACTGGCGATTCTGGACACCATGCGCCTGGTGGAGCCGGACATCGTAACGTATTGCCTGGGCCAGGCGGCCTCGATGGCGGCCGTGCTGCTGGCCTGCGGCACCAAAGGGAAACGCTTCAGCCTGCCCCATTCGCGGATTCTGATCCACCAGCCATCGATGAGCGGTCTGGGGGGACAGGCGGCCGACATCGACATTTACGCGCGCGAGATTCTGCGCATGCGGCAATCGCTCAACGAGATTCTCGCGGATGCCACCGGCCAGCCGGTCGAGAAAATCGCGCGGGACGTGGATCGCGATTACATTCTGGAGCCGGAAGCGGCGCTGGAGTACGGAATGATCGACCGAATCATCTCGAATCGCACGCTCCAGCCGGTTCCCACGCGCTAGCCCTGACTCGCTTGAGCATTCCGGCGCTAAGTCGCCACTTAATCACACTACAGGCGTCGCACCCGTACATCGCAGAGTACTCTTAGCACCGTGCTAAGTGCATCAGTTCTAAGCTAGTTATGAGATTTGAGAGCCGATATGAAAATTGGAAGTTTACTGCCAGTATTTCGGCTTGACCTAGATGTCGGCTGGGTTAAAGTAATGATTCCGTTACAAATCTCAGCATCATAAAGTTTGCTTATCGAATGATCCTAAATCATTCCCTTCTTTAGCTGCTCGTTCTTCTGGTAGCTCTTTCCGCCGGACTTCCCAGGCCCGCGCCTGCTGCTTCTGCGGCGGGCGAGCTGCGTCGAAGCCGCCGACAGCAGTGCGAAGCCGAGGCTCGCCGATTGGGCTCCTGACGAGCCTCACCGGATTCAACGCCGCGCGGCAGACGCTCGGCGCCGCATTCGCCTGAAACCGATGACCGTTTCAAGCGGCGGACGCCCACTTCAACGCCGGCCGGCAGCTTTATTTCCAAGGCGATCTGGAGGCGCGCGGCGCGAGTTTGACGCGGCGGTGGATGCTCTCTTGAAGCGCTCCAGAATCTGCCGGATCACCGCCGGATTGAACGGCGCCTGGACGAGATCTGCGACCTGATTTACCGCTTCGACGTGGAAAAGCTGGGTGCCGGGCAAGCCGAGAAGATGCCGTGGTATTCGACAAAGCGCCGATCGATGAGATCAGCCACATGACGTTTCCGGTGGATCGAAGCTCGCTCCCAAGCTCGAAACCGAACTGAACCAGACCACTTCGGGTATTCCGCTGGAGCTCTCCGATCCCGGTGCTGAGTTACGTGCATTATTTCTCGACCGATCGCGGGCGTAGATTTTGCTGCGGGTCTTCCGCCGCTCGGGGCGCTACAAGCCTCTGATCGAGCGGATTTTCGCGGAAGAAGGGTTCCGCAGGAATTGATCTATCTGGCGCAGGCCGAATCGGGTTTCTTGCCGCGAGCCGTCTCCAACAAGCAGGCCGTGGGAATGTGGCAGTTTATTGTGCGGACGGGCATGACTACGCATCTGGCGCACACGTCCGGATACGACGAGCGCCTGGACCCAGAGAAGGCGACTCGGGCGGCCGCGAAATATCTGAAGGCTCTCTATGCCCGTTATGGCGACTGGTATCTGGCCATGGCGGCTTATAATTGCGGACCGGGCGCTGGTGGATCGCGCGGTGGAGCGGACCGGCTATGCCGATTACTGGGAACTGCTGAAGCGCCACGCTCTTGCCCAAGGAAACAGCGAACTACGTGCCGATCATCGTCGCGATGACGATCATGGCGAAGAATCCGAAGGACTATGGCTTAGAGAACATCGATTTCGATCCGCCAGTGGAGTACGACTCCATTCAGCTGAGCGCATCGACGAATCTGAACCTGATTGCCGATGCGACCATGCAGCCGGTTTCGGTGATTCGCGATCTGAATCCGTCGCTGCTCAAGACAGTTGCTCCGGCCGGCTTCGAGATCCATGTTCCGAAGGGCGCCGCCGAGCGACGCAAGCCGCTCTTGAAACGGTGCCCGCCGCAAAGCCGGCAAGCCTGGCGTTTGCATCACGTCGAAGCCGGCGACACGCTGGAGACGATCGCGAAGACGTATCACTGAGCCCGGAACGCATCGCGCAGGTGAACCGCGCCGCAGATTCGCTGGAAGCCGGCGACGTGCTGTTGATTCCGGCGGTTTATCACGAAGAGCGTCAGCGCGCACCGCGCTTCGCAGCACTCGTACGCAGAGCAGCTTTGGCGGGAGCCGTTCCAGGTCCAGCACAGCCACGGGCGCGCAGCACAGTACCGCATTAGCCGCTTCCCGCCGCGTTCCTGCGCAAGTACTGCATCGCAAAGCTGCGGTTCGCACCGCGAGCCTCGAGCGCTAGACCGGCAAGCTTTCCGCGCGCAAGTTCGCAAACCGGATAAGCCTCGAACCGTCCATTCGGGCTTTTTCTATTTAGCGCTTGCCATTCTTCACGGCTTGTGAAATCATTTTGCTTCTTGCATCATCTCGATGCTTAGTGAGTGATGTGAAAAGGAGGAGTGCGTGAGTTTACTTTATTGGCTTGAACCCGAAGACGAGGACGATGACTTCGACTACGAAGATGAACACGTGGAGATGGAATCCGACAAGGATGAGTACGGCGACGATGATGATGAGGACGAAGAGGAAGACGAGGTAGAGCAGGAAGAAGCGTCCGTGGCTTCAAAGAAATCGGCGAGCCAAGCACGAGACTGGATCGGGCGGCGGCCAGGAAGGCGCGTTCGGGGCGGGAAGATTCCTCACAGGGAAAAGATGGTGCCGGCTCCGAGTCGGCCCGGTCGAGCAGAGCGACCGAACCGGGTACGTCGGAGGAAGGCGAAGAACCTGCTTTGAAGCGCGCCCGCTAAAAAAGGCGCCAAGCAGGTGGCGACGACGAGTTCTGGAGGATCGACCGCAAAAAAGAGCGCGACGAAAACGAGCGCAACCCAGACCAGCGCTACCCAGACGAGTGCGACCCAGACCAGCCCAACCAAGGCGAGCGCAACCAAGAAGTCGCTGGCGCCAACCGGAGCTCGGGGGGTTCACAGCAGAGTCAATCCCGCAAGAAAACGGCTTCGCGCGGCGCTACGAAGAAGTCTTCCTCCAGGCCGATGAAGAAAGCTGCCCAAAAGAAGCCGGCCAGAAAAAGAGCTTCAGAAAAAGTCCGGTCAAAAGAAGACACTCAAAAGAAGAGCACCTCAAAAGAAGATCGGCGGCTAAGAAGACCGCGTCAAAGAGATCCGGCCAGAAGAAATCCGCAACGAAGAAGGCGGCCAAGAAGAAGGAGATAACGCGCAAGCGGGAGTGCTCCGAAAGGTACAGGCGATCCTTACGCGCCCGATAACCCCCGCCGGCGCTTCCGAAGAGCGGCGCTATTTTGATTTCCGTACAACCACGGCGCGGCAGCGCTCAAATAGCTCGAGCATCCCTCGGCGTACTCCTCGCTTGAGCGCGGCCCCTTTCCCCCAAAGCCAGTGGTGGGCGTGCCCCTGCCGTAACCCGTCGTCACCGCGATGAACTTCATCAGTTCGAGAGCGACTTCGTCGGGAGTTGTTTTCGGCGATTGCTTTCTGAAGCGTCTTCAGCCATACGTTGGTTCTGCTCCTTCATAGTTCCAGCTAAGACATAGCGTAGCAATGGCCTGGACGCAAGTTGTCAAAAACAGCGGTCCCGGTGCCGATTGTCGTAATCCGGGCCGCATGTAAAGCCGAATGCATGCCGATTCGCGCCCGCAAATTAATTCGCAAAATGCGCGGCGGCGCTCAGGCGCACTTGGTGGAGGCCGAAGATGGCGGCTATTACGTTGTCAAATTCACCAACAATCCCCAACACCGTCGCATTCTAGTCAACGAATGGCTGGCGTGCGCCTTTCTGCGCTATTTGCAAATCATGTTCCCGAAACCGCCATCGTTGAACTGACGCCGGGTTCATTGCCGAAAATCCCGACTATATTTTTCGGTCGGTTCACGGCGCGAGCCCATTCCGCCCGGCCTGCATTTCGGTTCGCGCATGGCGGTTCATCCGGAGCGAGTCGCGGTGTTCGATTTCCTGCCGGACAAACTGCTGACGAAGGTAGAGAACCGGGCTGATTTCTTAGGCGTACTGACGTTCGACAAGTGGGTGGGGAATGCGGATTCGCGGCAAGCCGTATTCTTCCGTGCGCGAGCGAAGACGTGGACTCCGCTCAAAGGCGAAACGCCGCCTAGGGTGGGCTTTTTCGCGCAGATGATCGATCATGGTTTCGCTTTCAACGGTTCGAACTGGCAATTCCAGGACTCGCCGATTCAGGGACTGTACTTTCGAACGTCGATATACGACGAAGTGCGCTCACTCGACTCCTTTCAGCCTTGGCTGGAGATGATTGAGAACTTTCCCATTGAGGTGATCGATTCAGCCTGGAAGGAGATTCCACATGGCTGGCTGGAGGGAGATGAAGAAGCGCTCGAGCAAACCTTGGAGGCGCTGCTGAAGCGGCGGTCTCGCGTTCCGGAGCTGATATGCGACATCCAGCGAAAGCGTTCTAGTGCGTTCGTAAACTGGCGTTAAGGCAGTCTGCCAGCCGCAGCGCGGTTGCAGGCGCGAGTAGAATGCCGTTGCGGTAGTGGCCGTACGCGAGGTAAAGACGCGGCGAGTGCCACCGTCCGACCTGCAGACGGTCGCTGCCCGGACGAAAGCCCGTCCAGATTTCCGTCGGCGTAGTTTCTGCGAGGTGCGGGAAGAGATAACCGGCTCGACGCGCAAGATCGTCAACAACGTCTACTTTTATTTCGCGGTTGAAGCCCACGCGCTCAACAGAAGTTCCCGCGATCAGGAGTCCGTTTGCCCGCTGCAGCAGATAGGTATGCGCGTGACGCACAATGGTGCTGCAGCTTTGCTCGGGCTGCCGATACCCGATCAGATGGCCCTTAATTGGTTCGGAGGCGGGCAAAGCCGGCACGCCGGTAACGTCGATGCTGCCGCTCCAGGCGCCCGCAGCGATCACAACTGCTTCGTAGGTTCGAACCGCGCCGGCAAATTGAACCGTTGCGGCGGTACTGCAGACGTCAACGCGAGATACGGGGCAGTGGGGCAGAATCGAGACCCCCGCCTCGCGACAGGCCAATTCGAGCGCCGGCATCACCTCGCGTGGATTCACAATCGCGTCGGCTGGATAGAAGCGCGCGCCCACCAAGCCGCCTCGCACGCGCGGCCAGAATGTTGCGACGTGTGCAGGCGTCAGTGGTTTGGACAGGATGCCGAGATCGGCTTGGGCGTTGGCGCGAAGTTCCAGCGCCTCGAGCTCCTCGCGCGAGTATGCAACGTCGAGCGCGCCGCATTCCTGATAGTCGATCGTTACCCCGGAGACCTGTTCGAGTTCGCGCACGAATTCGCCATACAACCGCCGCGATTCGATGGCCATCGTGGCGAGTGGCGACGATCGTTCGATCTCCCCTCCGGGCGATAACATGCCCGCGCCCGCCCAACTCGCCTCGCGCCCGATAGCGCCTTTATCGAAAACAGCGACCTGCCAGCCACTTTGCGCTAAGCGCCAGGCGATCGACATGCCAATGATGCCGCCGCCCACAATTGCGATCGAAGGTTCAGCGCTTGGGGAACCCGGCTGGCTCACGCCGGTTCCTGCAAAGACTCCGCTTCTGAGCTGGCGCGTTTGACCACCTCAAGGAACGCTTTTGCGGCATGGCTGAGCGCGCGGCGCGCTGGGTAGACCAAGCGGATCTTGCGCTCTAGATTTAGCTCTGTAACCCGAATTTCACGCATCAGACCGCGCCTAATCTCCTGCTCCACGCACATCCGCGGAAGAAATGCGACGCCCTCGTCATCCTGCACGAGCCGGCGAATCGTCTCCACCGTCGGCATTTCCACGTCCATATTCAGCGGCACTTTGTTGCGCTGGAACTCGCGAATGACCGCTTCCCGGTAGGGAGAGAGCACGTTATGCGCGATGAAGGTCTCCATGCCCAGCTCCGAGATAGACACCTCGGCGCGGTTCGCGAAGCGATGTTGCGGAGAAACGATGAGGGTCAGGCGATCGGTGTAAATAATTTCCGCCAGAAGATGATCGTCGCCCGGATCGTAGCTGATAACCCCGAGCTCCAGTTCTCCGTCCAGCAGTTGCGATGGGATTTTGCTCGATTCCGATCGCCGTACCTGCACTTTGACTTTGGGAAACAACCGCCGGTACTGCTCTATGTGTTGAATCAGATATAACGTGGTGGATTCGTTCGCGCCGATCGACAAGCGGCCGGCGTAATTGTCCTTCAGCTCCCGCAGCGCATTCTCCAGGTCGGATTCCAGGTTTTGAAAGCGCCGGGCGTATTCAAGGACCACGCGCCCCGCGTCCGTCAGCAGCAATTCGCGGCCGGAGCGATCGATGAGCTTTTCTTTTAAGTCACTCTCCAGCCGTTGAATAGCAATCGAAATGGCTGGCTGAGTGCGAAGCAACTTCTCGCCGGCTCGCGAGAAGCTACGCTCAGTCGCCACCGTGAGGAAGACTTTGAGAGGGTAAAGTTCCATAACGCCCCCCGAGTTAGGCGTTTATACAATTATTGCAAATACTAATAGGACGGCTCAATAGTATAAATTTGCATTATGCTGCGTAATTCACCTAGCATGGATGAAAATCACAGAACAGGAGCATGCACTTTGAGCCGAGTATACATATTCGATACTACTCTGCGCGATGGCGAACAATCTCCGGGTTGCAGCATGACCACGGCGGAGAAACTGAAGATCGCGGCGCAATTGGTGGATCTAGGAGTAGACATTTTAGAAGCGGGATTCCCGATCGCCTCAGAAGGAGATTTCGAAGCAGTCGAAGCCGTGAGCCGGGAGTTTCCGTGGGCGCAAGTTGCCGCGCTGGCGCGCTCCTGTACGCTCGATGTGGAACGGGCCGCAAGAGCATTGCAGCATGCCAAACGAGCGCGCATTCACACTTTCATGGCAACCAGCGACATTCATCTCAAGTACAAACTGAGAAAGAGCCGTCAGCAGGTGCTGGACGATGCGGTCGCAGCGGTATCGCTCGCGCGCAACTACACCGACGATGTGGAGTTTTCGGCCGAAGATGCGACCCGAACCGAAATCGAGTATTTGGAACTTGTGTGCAACGCGGTGGTCGAAGCGGGTGCGCGTACGGTAAACCTTCCGGACACGGTCGGTTACTCGGTTCCCGAAGAATATGCGGAGTTGATTGGCCGCATCGCGACCATGCTTGGCGATCGTGCCATCGTCAGCGTGCATTGCCACGACGATCTCGGCTTAGCTGTCGCAAATTCGTTAGCAGCAGTAAAGGCGGGAGCCCGGCAGGTGGAGTGTACGATTAACGGTATCGGTGAGCGTGCAGGCAATGCGGCGCTGGAGGAACTGGTGATGGCGTTCAAGACGCGTCATGACCGTCTGCCGTTTGAAACCAAGATCCACACCGAGAAGCTCTTCGGCGCGAGCCAAACCCTGACGCGGTTTATTACCTTCGGCCCGCAACCGAATAAAGCCATCGTTGGAGAGAACGCTTTCGCGCACGAGGCGGGTATCCACCAGGACGGTTACTTGAAGGAACGATCCACCTACGAGATCATCGACCCGGCCAGCGTGGGCGTGCCGGAAAGTCGGATCGTTCTCGGAAAACACAGCGGCCGGCATGCGCTGAAGCAGCGGGCGGAAGATTTAGGCTTCCAGCTTTCCCGCGAGCAAATCGAGGCGCTTTACCATCGCTTTACGACCATCGCCGACAATAAGAAAGGCCTGCGCAATGAGGAGATCGCGGCGCTCGTGCAACAGGTGATCGATGATGGCACGCCGGCGGAAAAAACCGCGCTGCAATTCACAGCCGCATCCTAGCCGCTGCATTCGGACATATGAACTTGCGGATTCTGATACTGCCCGGCGATGGCATCGGCGGCGAGGTGACTCGCGAAGCGGTGAAGGTGCTGCGCCAGGTTGCCGCCGCGTATGGCCATAAGCTCTCCTTAAACGAAGCACTGCTGGGCGGAGTTGCCATTCACCAAACGGGCAATCCGTTTCCGGATGAAACTCGGGAATTGGCCATCGCGGCTGACGCGACGCTCTTGGGGGCGGTCGGTTTACCGGAGTTCGATAATGCTCCGCCGGAAAAGCGACCGGAACGGGGGCTGCTGGGTATGCGTAAAGCGCTCGGAGTTTACGCGAATCTTCGGCCCATCCGCTCTTATCGTGCGCTTGTCGATTCATCGCCGCTCAAAAACGAGTTGGTCGACGGAACCGACATGATTATTGTGCGCGAGTTAACGGGCGGCCTGTACTACGGAACGCCACGCGGCATTTCAGGCACGGGCGGGGAAGAGCGTGCGGTCAACACCATGACATACACCCGGGCCGAAATCGAGCGCGTCTCACAAGTCGCCTTTCAGCTGGCTCGAAAACGGCGCAAGAAAGTAACCAGCGTGGACAAATCGAACGTTCTCGAGAATTCGCAGCTTTGGCGCCGCGTGGTAATGGAAGTTGCCGCGGAATATCCGGATGTCGCGCTCGATCACTTGCTGGTCGATAACTGCGCGATGCAATTGATTCTGAATCCGAAACGCTTCGACGTGGTCCTCACCGAAAACCTGTTCGGCGATATCTTGAGCGATGAGGGTGCGGTGCTCGCCGGGTCGATCGGTATGTTGCCCTCCGCTTCTATTGGAGACAAGAGACCGTCGGGAGCGCGGGTCGGGCTATATGAGCCCGTGCACGGATCGGCGCCGGACATCGCGGGCCAGAACAAAGCGAATCCTTTCGGCGCAATCGGTTCTGTTGCGGCCATGCTCGAGTACAGCTTTGGTCTCATCGAGGAGGCGCGGGCGGTGAATCGCGCCATCGATGAAGTTTTGGACAGCGGGCGCATCACGGCGGATTTGAAACCGCCCGGGCAATCGGCAAATACGAGCGAAGTGGGGGATGCGGTGTGCGCTGCGCTTCCCACGCGCGCAGTTTCAGCGTGAGTTTCACAGTGCCCGCGAAACCACGCACCATCATCGAGAAGGTCTGGGCCAATCACGTCGTTGCGGAGCGTGAAGGCGCGCCTACGCTCCTCTATATCGATCTGCATCTGATCCACGAAGTCACGTCTCCTCAAGCCTTTTCGGGGCTGCGGGAGCGTGGCTTGAAGGTGAGGCGGCCGGATCTGACCATCGGCACCACCGATCACAGCATTCCCACCCACGATCGATCTCTGCCCATTCTCGACAAAGTAGCCGAACTGCAGATCACGGAATTTGAAAAGAACTGCCGGGATTTCGGCATTCCCTTCTTTGGTCCGCGAAGCGATAAGCAAGGCATCGTGCACATCATCGGTCCGGAGCAAGGATTAACGCAGCCCGGTATGACCGTGGTCTGCGGAGACAGCCATACCGCCACGCATGGCGCCTTCGGTGCGTTAGCTTTCGGCATCGGCACCAGTCAGGTGGAGCACGTGCTCGCCAGTCAATGTCTTCTGCAGACGCGTTCCAAGAGCTATCAAGTGCGCGTGGAAGGCGCTCTCAGTAAGGGAGTGGGCGCGAAAGATATCATTTTGAATTTGATCTCGCGCATCGGAATTGGGGGCGGCACCGGCTGCGTGTTTGAATATGACGGCTCCGCCATCCGCGCGCTTTCGATGGAAGAGCGGATGACTGTCTGCAACATGTCGATTGAAGCCGGCGCTCGCGCGGGGCTGATAGCGCCTGACGACACTACCTACGAGTACATTGCCGGACGCCCCTACGCTCCGAAAAGCGCCGATTGGGAGCGGGCCTTGAGTTTGTGGCGTCAGTTGCCGACCGATCACGGCGCGCAGTTCGACAAACATGTCGACATTGAGGCGACCGCGCTAGAGCCCATGATTACGTTCGGCACAAATCCGGGCATGGGCATCCCGATTACCGCGGCCGTTCCCGACCCGTCTTCACTTAGCGATCCGGCCGAGCGCGAAACACTCGGCAAGGCGCTTCGCTATATGGAACTCGCGTCCGGCAAGCCGCTGATCGGCCATCCCTTGGACGTCGTTTTTATCGGAAGCTGCACGAATTCCAGAATTTCCGATCTTCGAGCCGCCGCTCAGATTCTGAAAGGGCGCCGAGTGAATCCCAAAGTACGCGTGATGGTGGTGCCCGGCTCGCAACTGGTCAAGAAGCAAGCCCAAGCGGAAGGTCTCGACCGCATCTTCAAAGAAGCCGGAGCCGATTGGCGCGAGGCCGGCTGCTCGATGTGCATAGCGATGAACGGCGACCAATTGCAACCCGGCGAATACAGCGTTTCGACCAGCAATCGTAATTTCGAAGGCCGGCAAGGGAAAGGCGGCCGCACGTTCCTGGCAAGCCCGCTCACAGCTGCCGCGAGCGCAGTGACAGGTGTCGTGACGGACGTAAGGACATTGCTCTAAGGCGAGTATGGAAAAATTCACTCCCTTTACAAGCCGTGTCGCTGCGCTCCCCCTCGACAACATCGACACCGATCAAATCATCCCGGCGCGCTTTTTGAAAACCACTTCCAAAGCCGGACTCGGCGACCAGCTCTTTTTCGACTGGAGATATGACCTGGAGGGAAAGCCGAAACCCGGCTTCGTCCTGAACCAGCCGGAAGGCCATGCGGCACAGATTTTGCTCGCCGGAGACAATTTCGGCTGTGGCAGTTCACGCGAACACGCGCCCTGGGCTCTGCTGCAATACGGCTTTCGCGCGGTGATCGGCACGTCTTTTGCCGACATCTTCCGGGGCAATGCTTTGAAGAACTCGCTTCTTCCGATAGCTATTGCCGCGGAAGCGCACAAGGCGCTCCTCCAGGCTGTTGCCGACAATCCGGCTGTCACGGTCACCGTCGACTTGGCACAGCAGCAGCTCACGCTGCCCAACGGTTCAACGGCGCGTTTTCCCATTGACGAATTTGCCAAGCATTGCATGCTGGATGGTACCGATGAGCTGGGATATATCTTGCAACAGGAAGCGGCGATTTCCGCTTACGAAGCGAAGCGCATCCTGACAGTCGATACCTCCGCCGCCGTGTAGCCGCGACGGCGCCGGACGTTCTCGAACACTTTCGAATCAGCCAAATACGCCAGTTTTGCGTGCTATTTTGTAGCTAGTGTCCTCGCCCTTGAGCTTCCATCTCGATCAGTACGAGGGCCCGCTCGATTTGCTGCTTGACTTGATCCGGAAGCAGGAAATCAACATCTACGATATTCCGATCGCACGGATCACATCGCAATATCTGCAGTACGTCGAAAAGGCCATAGAGCTGGACATCGAGCTCAGTTCCGAGTTCGTCTATATGGCTGCCACATTGATCCACATCAAGAGCAGGTTGCTGCTTCCAAGGGATCCCGAACTCGACAAGATTTCACCCGAAGACGACCCGCGCAAAGAGCTCGTCGATCGCCTGATTGAACACGAACGGTTTAAGAATGCCGCGGAGATGCTGCAGCAAAAGCGCGTCGTCGAAGAAGCGATGTGGTCGAACCCGCAGATCGAGCGTTATTTCGCCGAGGATGAAGGCCCGGCGCTCGCAGTTACGATGTTCGACCTGGTCAAGACGCTTCAGGATGTCCTCGAGCGTGCCAAGAACCGGCCCGTTTATGAGGTGACCCAGGAAAACGTGAGCGTGCCTCAGATGATCGAGTTCCTGCGGAATCAGCTCGCCGGATCGTGTCGGGACTCGCTTTCCGCCACTCGGCTGTTCGAGCGGCAACGCACTCGTCGCGCGATGATCTGCCTTTTCCTCGCCATTCTGGAGCTGGTGAGATGGCAAAGCGTCGAACTGACTCAGGGCGAGGCTTTTGGCGACATCGCCATCCGGCGGGGTCCTTCGTTTGAGGACGCAAACGAGACCGTGGAAGAGCTCGCTACCGTGGAACAGGAATATCGCTGATTCCGGCATGGAAGAAGTAAAAGATATTCGCGATGCGCTGGACGATGCGGCAGAAACCGCTACGTCCGAACCACCGGCCGCCATTGATTCAGCCGCGACTCTGAAGGCCGTCATCGAAGCGGCGATCTATATTACCGACGAGCCCTTAACTGCTGACCAAATCGCATCCGCCCTCTCACAACCCCTGGATCGCGTGACGCATGTTCTCGGCGAGCTGGTGGAGGACTACTCTGCGCCCGACCGAGGCTTGTCCGTTCGGGAACTCGCCGGCGGATACAAAATGGCGACCAAGCCCGAGCATCACGAGGCCATCAGGTACTTTGTCAAAAAACTGCAGCCCCCGCTGAAACTCTCGCTTGCTGCGCTCGAGACGCTCGCCGTAGTCGCCTATAAGCAACCCATCACGTCTCCCGAAGTATTGGAAATTCGCGGGGTACAAGGCGCCGGGGTTTTGAAGACGTTGCTCGATCGCAAGTTGATTGCCGCAGCGGGGCGAAAAAACGTTCTGGGCAAGCCGATCATGTACAAGACCACTCGCGAGTTCCTGGTGCACTTTGGTCTCAGCTCGCTCGCGGAGCTGCCCACTCTCAAAGAATTTGAAGAGCTCGGGCGCTTAGCCTTAAGTGACTCGGAAGAAAGGAACGACTCGGAAGAAAGCGCTGCCTCCACCCAAGCCGCGCCGTATTCTGAGCAGCAGACCTCAGCAGGGGAATCGTCGCGGCCTGAAGAAACAGAAACGCGCCAAGCCGATGCCTGAAGAACGGCTGCAGAAAATCCTGGCACATGCCGGAGTTGCGAGCCGGCGTAAGGCCGAGGAGTTGATTCTCGCGGGCCGCGTTTCAGTAAACGGCCAAACCATTGTTGAGCTCGGTTCCAAAGCGGATTTGTCGGTCGACAAAGTGAAAGTGGATGGACGGGTGCTGAGCGAGCCGAAGCATCATCTCTACGTTGCGCTCCATAAACCGAAAAATTGCGTCAGCACAGTGCGCGACCCGGAAGGCCGCCAGACCGTCATGTCGTTTTTCAAAGGATTACAAGACCGCCTCTATCCGGTTGGACGCCTCGATTATGCAAGTGAAGGCCTGTTGCTGCTGACCAACGACGGTGAATTTGCGAACACGCTCATGTCCCCAGCGAGCCACGTTACGAAGACCTATCTGGTGAAGGTGAATGGCCCGCTTATGCCCGCGCAGGAAGAGGATTTTCGCCGAGGCATTCCCATCAGTGGACGCCGCACAGCGCCCGCGGGGCTGAAGCTGATTCGCAAAGGCGTGAACCCTTGGTATGAGGTGCGGCTGGTGGAAGGGCGGCAGAACCAGATCCGCATCATGTTCAAGCATTTCGGCCGGTTGGTCGAAAAGCTAAAAAGAGTCAAAATTGGATTTCTCGAGCTGGGAGATCTGAAGCCCGGCGCCTACCGCACGCTCACTAACGTTGAGGTCGCGCGTTTCCGCAAAGTTTTGCACCTCGAGGACGGATCGGGCAAGGAAAAGCCGAGAGAGGAAGCCAGGCGGAGCGCAAGAGAGGAAGTAAGGCCAAATCCAAGAGAGGAAATAAGGACGCATCATGATGAATGACCGAGAGCTGACTGACCTGCTCAAGAGCGCAAAAACCATTGCCGTGGTTGGCCTGTCAAACAATCGAATGCGGGCCAGCTTCGGTGTTTCGCGCTTTCTGCAGCGCCAAGGTTATCGCGTGATTCCGGTAAACCCGAATGAAACAGACGTGCTAGGCGAGCGCGCTTACCCGTCCGTGAAAGACGTCCAGGAGAAAGTAGACATCATTGACATTTTTCGCAAGTCGGAATCCGTGCCGGAGGTTGTGGACGACGCGCTCCAAAAGCCCGGCGTTCGCTGTATCTGGATGCAAGAAGGAGTGGTGAACCGCGAAGCAGCAAGGAAAGCGGAAGAGGCAGGCGTGCCCGTAGTGATGGACCGTTGCATTCTCAAAGAACTCGCGCGACTCCTGTGAACAAGAGCCGCTACGCTGTTCTCCCCCATTGACTGCTTCTTAAGCTACCTGCGACATGCATCGCTTTTCGTTGCGGCTCGCCGCCGTTAGCACGCTTTCACTCGCGCTCTTGCTGGCTCTGACGGGTTGCGGCAAAGAAACAACCGAGGTGCTGGGCCAGGCATACGTAGCGCCGGCATCGCTCAATTTGCGCAGCGAGCTCAATCAAAAAAACAGCACCGTGGCTGTCTTGAAGCACGGCGAGCGCGTCAGCATTATCGACGTCCGGCGCCGCTTCGTCAAAATTCGTACGCAAAAAGATCAGGAGGGCTGGGTGGATGCGCTGCAGCTCCTCAGCCCCGAACAGATGGACCAAATTCGCCGCGATACGCAACGGGCGCTGGCCATGCCGTCCGAAGGCGCAGCGGGAGTTTATGAAGCGCTTAACGTTCACATAGATCCGAGTCGTCAATCGCCTGCCTTCGCGCGAATCCCGGAAGGTGGCTCCGTCGCGGTGCTCGCGCATCGCCTCGCACCAAAAGCGAACGGCCCTCCGCAGGCGCCGAACTTCACCATTGGGCGTCCGCAGCCGGTGTCCCGCCGCCAAAGAAAGCAGCAGCGATTATCGAAGAATAGCGCCCGCCTTCCTGCTCCTCCTCCGCCGCCCAAAGCCCCTGCGAACTGGCAGGAACTTTCGAAGGAGCGAGTCGATGGCGCTGAAAGCATTGCCGATCTTAAAGCGCGAAGAGACCAGGAGGCCTCTGAAAAAAAGGCCATCGAGCTGAAGAAGCCCGTCATCCTGGAGGATTGGACTCTGGTGCGTACCAAGGACAATCAATGCGGTTGGGTTCTCTCCCGCAACCTGGTGATGTCAATTCCAGATGAAGTCGCCCAATATGCCGAGGGCAAACGCATAACGTCTTACTTCGACCTGGGAGCTGTTGAAGACGAACAGAAGGGCATGAAGCATAGCTGGCTGTGGACCACCGCTTCCAGTGAGGAACCATTCGACTACGATGCGTGGCGCGTCTTTCTGTGGAATCGCCGTCGCCATCGCTATGAAACCTCCTATCGCCAGCGCGATGTAGAAGGATATTTTCCCGTTCACGTCAACCCGCCGGATTCAAACGCCTTTGGCCGTATCTTCGAGCTCATCACGAAAGACGACGATGGGAAATTTCGCCGTCGTGCTTATCTTTTTGACGGAGCGCGCGTTCATTTGACCGCGACCGAAGATTACAATCCCGCTGCACCGGCGAGCGCAAGTAAGGTCGAAGCGCTCGACGCTGACAAGCTGCAGGCGAAGATGCCTCGCGAAGGCTGGTTCCGGCACGAATGGAGCGTTTTGAAACGACGCGTGCTCGGAAGCGATTAATCCTGTTTGTTAGGCGTCTTCCATCATGCCCGCCAATTCCACCTTGTCCATGGCTAGAAACTGCTGCACATGCGGATGCTGGCACTGCGCCAGCTCGGAAACAGGTCCGAAGTAGATCGCTTCGCCCTTATAGAGGAAGACCACCGAGTCGGCCACCTTGCGCATGAGATCCAGGTCATGCGTTACGACCACCGCGGTTAGCTCCAATTGCTGCTTCAGCCGCAGCATCAGATTGCCCAGATCGTCCGACATGATCGGGTCCACCATCGTGGTCGGCTCATCGTAGAGAATACACTCGGGCTGAGCCGCGAGAGCACGGGCAATCGCAACCGCTCGCTTATAGCCGGTGGAGAGATCGCCCGGAAAGAGGTCCCTCACATGGCGAAGATCGACCATATCCAGCAGTCCATTCACGACATCTTCTTTATTCTGCTCGTTGTAGTCGTCGCGAAGCTCAAGCGAAAACAAAATATTTTCCCCGACCGTGAGCGAGTCAAACAGCGCCCCTGACTGGAACACCATCGTCAGTTTCTTGCGGAGGCGCCGCAACTCGGGCTCCGGCATGTTCGTGATGTCCATGTGCGAGACAATCACCTCACCTTCATCGGGTTTAAGAAAACCCATGATTTGGCTGAGCGTCACCGACTTTCCGACGCCGCTGCGGCCGATGATGGCCAGCGTTTTACCCGGATCCAGATAGAAGCTTACGTCCACCAACACCGGATGATCGAACTTCTTGCTGACGTGCCGGAATTCCAGGTAATGCGGATATGCTTCAGTGGGCATCGCCGGCGCCCTTTCGTTCTCCCGTGCTCGAGCGTTCTCTCCTCTGCCACGCCGTCCATTCTTCCGGCGTATTAATGTTCCAAATTGTCTGGTCGGTCTCTACGGTGACGGCAGATATCTCTTCGAGAAAATCTAGCAGTTTCAACCGACCCGCATCCAGAGTTCGATGGACCTTAGGCAGGCAGCTATTCCGGTATACGGCACACAACGGATGAATAGCGCCACTCGTTTCGCGACTCGCCACGCACAGAGCCTCGCTCGTCTCCGCCTCTCTTAGCAATCTCGCGAGCCATGTCGGCTCCAGCGCGGGCATGTCGCAGGCCACGATCAAGTTCAGCTCGCCTCGCCTGCTTTCGAGCGCTGCCTCAATACCGGCCAGAGGTCCCAGACCAAGCCGCAGATCCGGGAAACATTCGATCCCAAGGCTGCCGTAGCGCCCCGGATCGCCGATCAGCGCGACATTACCGGTCGCCGAACCAACCTGAGACGCTACATGCTCTATCAGATGGCGGGAGTGCCACGGCAGAAAGGCCTTATCCCGTCCCATACGCAGACTACATCCCCCGACCAGCACGAACCCCGCTGTCATTCGATTGCTTCGGGCACACTCCGCTAACCCAAGCCCCGCCTGCCAAATAGTAGCATTCGGCGAGGCGGTTTTCCGGTTATAATACGAACAAACAAAGTCCGCCCATTTTGTTATGTCTCTCGGTAACTGGTTATGGATCGCGGCGAAGCGCAAGACCGAGTTATACGCTCAAACTCGGGGGAGTCGCGGCAATAAATTGGACAGCCGCTAAATCGATTCCATGTCTCGCTTTTCTCATCGGATCGTTGCGCCTTCCCTTAGCGTCGCTCTCCTGTTTGTCACCGGCTTGGTGGCGCGTGCCCAGTCGCGGGTGGAAGCCGTGCGCTACTGGTCTTTCGGAGATGTGACGCGGGTCGCCGTTCAGACCCAGGGCGACTATAAGATCACCTTCGATCAAGTCGAAAAGCCCCCGCGCCTCTACTTCGACCTGAGCGGATTGCGCCCGCCGCCTGGGGTTCATCACGGCGTACAAATAATTTCCGTGCGTGATCGTCTCGTCAAGCAAATTCGAATTGCCGAGGTGAGCCCCGGGAAGACGCGGATCGTCTTCGATTTGGAAGGACCGGTGGAAGCGAGCTCGTCTCAACTGGTCAATCCGGATCGGCTGATGATTGAAATTCGACCGAAAGGTACGAGTCTCCCGGCGCTCTCGGTCGCGCATAGCCTGACCGGTTCGCAACCGGTGTCAAGAGTAAGCGCACCCAATGACGTGGCGACATTAAGCACCGATTCGGCAGGTGACGTCGAGGACGCGCACGGCGAGTCAACCCGAATTCCCTCAACCCACGTTCCCTCGACCCAGGTTCCCTCACCTCAGCTTTCGCGCGACCGGCATCTCACCACTCTCCAGAGATCCGACGGTCTCGTAGTGCAGCAAATCTATACACCTCGACGGAGCGATGTTCCGCCGCTGGCAATGAACCTACCGCCTACCGCTGCGCCGCTCCCGGAGACTGCGCCGGCTCCTACGCTTGCCCCCGTCGCGTCGACGCGAAACATCGTTGCCACAAGCAAGGTGATCGGAGTCGCTGCTCCGGCGATGCGCGACAGCAGCGGAGACCGCTCGTTGGTGCGGGTGTTCGGCTTGAAGCTGGGCAAAGTGGTCATCGACGCCGGTCACGGCGGCCATGACACGGGAACCATCGGACCCAACGGTCTGATGGAGAAGGATCTTGTATTGGATGTTGCGTTGCGTTTGGGAAAGCTGATCACGCAGCAACTGGGCGCACAAGTTATCTATACGCGTTCCGACGACACCTTTATCCCGCTCGAGACCCGGACCCAAATCGCCAATGAGGAGAAGGCTGACCTTTTCATCTCAGTTCACGCCAACTCGTCGCCCGAGCCAAGCGCAACGGGTGTTGAAACGTACTTCTTCAATCTGACCGCCGACAAGACCGGCTTGGATCTCGCGACTCGTGAGAACGCGACGTCCGCCAGCTCGATTTCGGATCTGAATGACTTGCTTCATAGAGCGGTGTTGCAGACCAAGCTGGAAGAATCCCGCGAGTTCGCGCAAAGAGTGCAGGCCTCGCTCTGGGCCACATCCGTGAAAATGAACACCCGCTCACGCGACCGCGGCGTGCGGCAGGCGCCCTTCGTCGTATTGATCGGCGCAACAATGCCCTCCATTCTCGCGGAAATCGGCTTTGTATCGAATCCGCACGATGAGCGATTACTCGACCGAAGCGAGCAGCGGCAGAAAATTGCAGAAGCTCTCTTCAAAGGCGTCTCGCAATACGCCAGTTCTCTAAGTCACCTCCAGTTGGCGCGCGCCGGTTCGGAATAGCGGCTTCACTGCTCCTCTTCGTGCGTGACACCCCGTTCGCGCGCAATCCCGCGTTTGCACCGCCTTATAAATTGCACCAAGTGAAGAGTGTGTTCCGAAGGCAATTCCTGCTCGATGCGAGCGAGCGCGTCTTCCAGCTTCAACCCCGTTCGGTACAGCAGCCTGTAGGCCTGTTTCAGCAATGCAGTTTCCTGCTCCGAAAAACCGGCGCGCCGCAGCCCCACCAGATTGAGCCCTGCCGTCCCCACCTCGAATCCCTCGTACAAAAAAAAAGGCGGAAGGTCGCGATTGACTCGCGTAATCCCCGCCACCATCGCGAGGCGGCCGATCTTTGAATTCTGGTGAATCAGAACTCCGCCGGAAATGAACGCCTGACTTTCGATCTCCACGTACCCAGCCACGAGCGAAGAGCTGGCCACGACGATGTTGTCGCCCAGAATGCAGTTGTGCGCGATGTGACCCGACGTCATGATGTAGTTGTCGTTCCCAATGCGGGTCTCCGACTCCGGCTGCGTGCCGCGCGAGATGGTGTAGTGCTCGCGTATTTTGTTACCGCTGCCGATGCTGAGATAGCTGCGCTCACCCGTAAAGGCCTTATCGAGCGGATCGGTACCGAGCGCCGTGCCTGCGGAGATCTCATTTCCATCGCCCATCGTCGTCCAGCGTTTCACAAATACGTAGGGCTCTAACAGGCAGCGCGCCCCAATTGTTACATCCGCTTCAATGACGCAGAAATCCCCGATGCGCGTCCCCGCGCCGATTTCGGCGTCGGGATGAACACGCGCAGTCGGCGCGACATACGCCGTGGGATCAACCGCCATATTTACATGCTAAGTATGGGGGATGCCAGCTTTCACGGTCGCCCAACTCGCGGAAATCTGCAATGGAGAGGTCGAAGGGGAGGGCGGACGCATAATCAGCGGCGCAAATGCTCTCGATCAGGCGATGGAAAGCGATCTATCGTTCGCCGCGAATCGAAAAGCCATGGACACGGCAACATCGTCGCGCGCGGGCTGTCTCTTGGTTCCGGCGTCCTTTAGCGTCAGTGGCAGTTGGTCCCTCATTCGGGTACAAGATCCTCGCGCCGCGTTCGCGCGAGCTTTGTCTGTGCTGTATGTAAAAACAAAACCGGCGCCCGGCATTCATCCGACCGCGATCGTCGCAGCGACAGCAAAAGTGGCGAGCGACTGTTTTATTGGCGCTCATACGAGTATCGGCGCGCACACAATCGTCGCCGGCGGCTGTTCTATCGGAAACGGATGCGCCATCGGGGATCGCGTATTCATCGGAGAACATAGCACGTTTTATGCAAACGTCACTGTTTATGACGATGTCCGAATTGGCGCGCGAGTCATTCTGCATTCGGGTTGCGTTCTCGGAGCGGACGGGTTTGGATTTACATTAGCGGGCGATCGGTACGAAAAATTTCCCCAAGTCGGCACTGTAGAAATCGGCAATGACGTAGAAGTGGGTGCAAATTCGTGCGTCGACCGGGCCGCCCTCGGCGTCACCCGTATTGGCGAAGGAACCAAGCTCGACAACATGGTTCACGTCGCGCACAACTGCGACATCGGCAAGCATGTCGTGGTTGCGGCTCAGACCGGATTTTCAGGTAGCGTCGTGGTTGGCGACTACGCCGTCATCGGAGGACAGGCCGGAATCGGCGAGAAGGCGAAGATCGAAGCCAAAGCCGTGGTTGGCGGAAAAGCGGGAATCCTGACGGGGCGAACCATTCGCGCCGGAGAACCCGTCTGGGGAATACCCGCTCGCCCCTTGCGGCAACATCTGAAAGGTCTTGCGCACGTCGCCAAACTTCCCGAACATCGGAAAGAATTGAGCGAGTTGAAAGAAAAAGTTGCGGCGCTCGAAGCGCGATGGGGTGCAGCTGACAATTCGAAGCTTTAGTGATTAACCGTCTGGAGCGCCAAATCTTCGCGGCATACGCCGGCGCGCTGTAAGATGACGCTTGCTTCGCGCACCATGGCCTGAATCCGCTGAAGATGCGCGCGCACTCTTTCTTCTGAAGCCGTTAGCTCCAGACAGTACGCCAGCGATTCGATCACGCTTAATGGTTGCCGAAGTTCGTGTAGGAGTTCGTCGAGGGCTGCAGGAATGACACCTGCAAGGGAACCGCCCCGCAAATCGCCACAGGAAAGAGAGACTTCTTTCCGCGGAATCAAAGGTTCGGAGAAAACTTCGTTCATGCGACTTGATGGAACCTCGCGACAGATGATGCGATCGCAGGTCCCATCATTTCCAATCGTTTGATTTTGCGCTCGGAAGCGGCTGCGAGTCAATAGAAACGCGAGAAAAACTCGAAGTACTTTTGATGTGTTCGAGACCTGGGCGGCCTGGTACTTCCATTGTGTTATTCTCGGGAACGTAAACCTCGCCACGTGGGCCTGTGGCGCAGTTGGGAGCGCGCTTCCATGGCATGGAAGAGGTCGACGGTTCGAACCCGTCCAGGTCCACCAATCAATCAGATACTTACAACGTTCCTGGCAGCTCGTGGTCTGTGCCATCGGTATGGAACGGCCGGTCTCGGGTAACGCTTCCTGACTCGCCACGTCAGAACACCGGTAGGCTTTCGAAGCTTTCTGGGGCGGTTCGGCGAACTCGCTCATTGCACTCGTCGCTTATTTCAAAAGGAGATCAAAGGGATGAAACTCAAAGTTGTGTCGCTCTCGCGCCGTGCCCTCCCATTGTTGTTGAGTGCTCTGTTCCTGTCCTCAGCCGCGCCGGCTCAGGTGGCTAGTTCGAGCGCTCCCTTCATCGACACATTTCAGAAGCACTGGGCTGCCGCGAAGGAATTGGCTTTGGCGGTGGCCGATGCGATGCCGGCGGAGACGTACGATTTTAAACCGGTGCCGACAGAAATGAGCTTTGGGGAACAGATGCTGCACATCGCGGAGGCGAACTACGGATACTGCGCATTTATCGCCGATGCCAAGTCGCCCTTCCCCGAGCCGGCAAAGGACGCCAAGATAGAGAAAACAGCAGCCATGAAAGACTTGGCAGGGTCATTTGATTACTGCACGAAGGTGTTCGGTGGGCTTGACGAAACAAAGCTGTCGCAAATGCATGGTTCGGGCAAGGGGAGGTTCTCCACCCTTGACACAATGCTCGGAGTAATGGTGCACATGGCCCATCACCGCGGTCAAGCCGAGGTGTACCTGCGCCTTAAAGGGATCACGCCGCCGAAATACAAATGGTAAGAGTGCAGCGAGTACCATAGCTCTGGTACTCCCAGCGTGGAAACGTGAATCGTCAGACGCGGCGAAGCTTCACGTTCTCAACCAGGTGATCGCCCCCTTTTTCCAGGATCAGGTGCGCGCGCTCGCGGGTGGGGCCGATATTTTCCAGCAAGTTCGTGAGGTTGATTTCTCTCCAGATCCGGCGGGCAATCTCCACAGCTTCCCCTTCGCTCACGAGCGCGTAGCGATGGAAATACGAAGACGGGCTGCGGAACACCGTCTCGCGCAAGCGCAAAAAGCGCTCAACGTACCAGCGCTCGATGGTATCCGCATCCGCATCCAAATAGATGGAGAAATCGAAGAAGTCGGAGACGAATACCTTCGACGTCCCCCGATGGTCATCCGGCGATTGCAACACATTTAGGCCTTCGAGGATGACAATATCCGGCTGATTCACCTGCTGCACGGCGTCCGGAACGATGTCATAGTGCAAGTGCGAGTAAACGGGGGCCGACACGCTCGGCGTGCCCGCTTTGATATCCGCTAAGAAGCGAAGCAGGCGCCGCTGATCGTAGCTTTCGGGAAAACCTTTGCGCTGCATCAGGCCGCGCTTTTCCAAAACGTGGTTTGGGTAGAGAAACCCGTCCGTGGTGATGAGATCGATGCGTGAGTGGTCGGGCCACCGTGCGAGCGATGCCCGCAACACGCGCGAGAACGTACTTTTTCCAACTGCGACGCTGCCGGCGATTCCAATGATGTAGGGAACGCACTCGGGCGTGGGATCCCCCATGAACTCGCGTCGCGCTTCGTAGAGATGCTGGACTGCGGCCACATGCAGATTGAGCAGTCGCGATAGTGGCACGTAGACCTCCTCCACTTCGCGCAGCGAGACCTGCTCATTGATGCCGCGCAGCGCCGCAAGGTCCTGTTCGTTCAAGAGGAGCGGGGTATTGGCGCGCAGCGCTTTCCATTGCTCGCGTCCAAAATCGACATAGCGGCTGATGGGCGCCGAAGCCGTGCTGCTACTCAGATCCAAAAGAAGCCTCGCTGTGTTGCCACGGTAACGTGTCTACCACTTTCTCAAACCGCTACCCCTTCGGCATCGCCAGCCTCGTGGCCCACAATAAAAGAAGCGCGGGCTCTTCCCGCTATTCGGCCATGATTTCGTACCGGCTCGTTTCCATAGCGGCAGCTCTTTTCGTGCTTGCCGTGGCGGCGCCGAAACTCTTCCTTGCCGCGGAATCGCCTCTCTCCATCGTGGAAGCAGGAGTCGAGCAATCGGAAGATGCTCCGTTTGTTCCCCGCGATTATCGGTTTCTGCCCGGCGACTATCTGTACTTCAGCTTTCAAGTCGGCGGCTTCGGTATACGGTCGGAGGATCGCGACGAAGTACACAAGATTGCGTTGACCTATGAAGTCACGGCCGAAAATGTGAGCGGCGTTCCTTTAACCCCGCCAAGCTCGGGCGCGGTTCGAACCGAGCTTAGTCCGGAAGACAAGCATTGGATGCCCAAGCGCCGGGTCTCTTTCCTGATTCCTTCTTTTGTGGCCGCGGGCGAATTTCGCATACACGTCCACGTGAAAGACTTGGTCGCTAATACCGAGTTTTCCCAGAACTTTCCTTTTCGTATCGGGGGCATCGAGATTCAGCCCGCCAGTTCGCTCACCGTCCAAAACTTTCGCTTCTTGCGCAACGAGAACGATCGGGAAGAATTGCGCGTTCCCGCCTATAGCCCCGGCGACAGTGTGTATGCGACCTTCGACATGACGGGATTTAAGACCGATTCTCAGAACCAGTACCACGTATCGTACGGCCTGAGCGTTCTCGAGCCGGACGGGAAGCCGTTCATTCAAGAACCGAAAGCGGCGGAACTCGAAGCGGCTAGTTTCTATCCTGCCCAATACTTGCCCGGTGTCCTGAATCTGAAGACCTCCTCGGGCGTATCGCGGGGCGAATACGTGGTTGTCCTCACCATTCATGATTTGTTCGCGAACACGACTTACCAGATGAAACGCGCGTTCAGCATCGAATAGCAAAGAAGAATCGCGTCGCCGCCATTACGAGCCCACAGCCCGGGCAATCCGACGAAGGCCCTCCTCGAGACTTTCAGGCGGTGTGATCAAGCTGACCACGACGTATGGTTCCGAACCCATATCGAAGAAGTACCCGGGTTGGACAATCACATCCTGTTCTTCAACCAATCGCGCGACCCATGCGTCTTCAGTCGCTGTTTGCGGAAGCCGTATGATCGCCGACCAGCCCCCCTCGACGTGCAAGCGGTGAGCCGGACTATTTTGAACGATCCGGTCAATCGCTCCAAGGTTCTGCTTTAGCCGCTCGCCAATCTGGTGCTGGACGGCGCCTCCAATCTTCAGCAGTTCCGGCAGAGCATGTTGGACCGGTGTATTCACGGACAAATATGTGTCGAGAAGGACTTCCAGACGTTCGCGCACGATTTCGCGCTCGGCGCTCGGGCCATTGACTGCAACCCACCCGAGCTTCATTTGCGGCATTCCGGCCATTTTTGAAAGTCCGTTTAAAGAAAAACTGAGAACAGACGCCGAACCGATCAGCGTCGTTACCTGTTGGCTCGTGCTCGCCAATGAGTAATCCATGAAGACCTCATCCGAGATGATCGGCAGATTGTATTTTTCCGCGAGTTCGAACAGTTCCTTCTTCTCGCAGTCCTTGAGAAATGAGCCGGTCGGATTGTTGGGATTGACAATGACTATCGCGCGAGTGCGGCGCGAGATTCGCTCGCGTAGACTCGCGAAGTCGATGAACCAGAGACCGTCGTAGCAGAGACGATAAGAAGCTATGCGGACCGATTCGAGGCGAGCAAGAAAATCGAACAATGGATAAGAGGGTACGGGCGCCAAAATTTCGTCTTCGGGATCGCAAAACAGTTTGAAGAGAAGAGCATATGCTTCGCTCGTGCTGGCGGTCAGCAGGATCTGGTCGCGCGATAGCGGAATGGCTCGCTCGGCGTAAAATCGCGCGATAGCCTGTCTTGCGTGCTCCGCACCAAATGGATCTGGGCTGTAGCTGAAATCGCCGATACTGGCGTAAGCGCTCCGGATGGCGTCATGCGGGTAGTTCGCGAATGCTTTCGTCGGATTGGAAATCGTCAGATCGAGGAGGGGAACGCCGCGAGCCCGCTTCTCCTCAGTCAGCTTGCTGAGCGAATTGACAGCAAAATCCCAGGACAGCCGATGAGAATAGGCCCGCAAACAGCTACTCTGTCACGGCTGCCCTGGCTTCGCAAGCGATGAGGAGAACGCATTTTGGCGAAGAAGATTCAAGGCGCATCGCTTGCCCACAGCGATGCGCCTTTTCGCGCACGGGACGTTTGCCGCCCCGTGCGCGTACGCAGTGCCGGGATGACCAGTCCTGGCGCTGCTCCCCGTCCACATCACGTCACTCGTTCGACCAGAGAGCGGCGGATGCCCGTCCGCCGCTCCTTAACGCGAGGAGCCACCACGCGTGGGAACGAGCGAGTGATTTAGTGAACGTGGAAACTTAAAGGCTGAGCCTTTGTCTTAGCGTTCGTCGAACCAACGAAGACCGTGCGCTCCACGCACGAGCCGCCGTCCAAAACGAGCGCTGGTTCAAGAACCTGGCTTTCGAACTTCTCCAACTGATCGGCAGAGAGGATCGGCCGCAGTGTACTGATCAGTTGCTGGCCGGAAAGAGAACCCAGTGCGGCGGCGGTGACGAATCCAGTCGATAGCTTGTATCTCGACGCACTGAGCACCGACAATACGGCCGTCGTAGAGTTCAATATCGCGCCCAAAATCGTGATCGCGTTGCGGTTCTGATTGCGAACTATCGATGCCAGCATGATCTGCTTCCCGATCGGCTCCAGAGACGAATTGGTATCCGACAAAGCTTGGTATATTCTGCTGCTTACCAGCGATTGCTTGGTCGCGCTCACGTTGCAGATGCTGAGATCGTATGCGCCTATACCTTTCGGAATGCTGCCGTAATTCTGATGCAGCAAACCTGCGGGAATGGGCGTGCCGGTAATTTCAAAGATCGCCTGCGCAGAACCGAGTGCGCTCAGCAGCACCATTGCCATCCCCGCCAAAACAAAACTCTTCATCGGATCTCCTCATCGCGCCATCAGTCGCGCAACGCTATAAACCTGGTTCAGAGATATCTCATGCCGGTGCGCAATCTTGCGCGGAGATCGCCCAAGCCGATGATCCGAGGGAACTTAGAATATTTCCAAAATCGGTCACCGCGCCGACGGCTTTGCAGAAAACCCGGTCACGGACAATTCAGGACCGAGGCGCAGCCCCGGCAGCAGCGGGTTTTACCGTCTTGATCGAAATCGCGATCATTTTGACCGGAGTTAGCGGCTTATTATTGTCGTCTGCGGGCACCTGCGAAATCGCGTCCACCACGTCTTGCCCGGAGACTACCTCGCCAAAGATGGAGTAATGCCCGTTCAGGTGCTCCTGCGGCGCCACCGTGATGAAGAACTGGGAGCCGTTCGTATTCGGCCCGGAGTTGGCCATCGCCAGAATGCCTGGACGGTCGAAATTGCGATCTGGACTAATCTCATCCTCGACCTGGTACCCGGGCGTGCCATACCCGGTGCCGATCGGATCCCCTCCCTGGATCATAAATCCCGGGATCACTCGATGAAAGGTGCTGCCCGAATAGAGCGGTGAATGCTTCAACTTGCCGGTTTCCGGGTCGGTCCAGGCCTTAGTACCTGTGGCCAAGCCGCGAAAGTTTACGACTGTTTTCGGGGTGTCTTTCTCAAAGAGCCGGCACACGATATTGCCCATCGAGGTGTAAATTACTGCGTACTCGCCGGGCTCGGCGGGCAGCGCAACCGGAGGCAGGGCCGGGGCGCTCGTTCTTGCGTGCGGCGCGGTCTTTCTCGCCGCTTGCCCCCAACCGCAAAAGCTGAACGTGAAGATAAGAGCTGTCGAAACGACACAGTTCCGCATTTATGGCCGATTATATATAAGGGGAGCGAGGTCTGCTTTCAGCCGGCGACTACCTGTAATCGGGGCGTGCGCGGAAACGGCGAGAGGACACTGTAAGCAGCCAGGCATTTACCTCTGTCGCCGGCCTGAGTATTACCCGACCCAATTGTCACCACACGTCTATATCTCATACAATTCTAGTAAGCACTGAAATCTTATGAAGCATCTCCTCGCGCTTGCGCCGCTCTGCGCACTGTTGTTTTCTACTGCCTGCACGCAGAGCCCCCAAAAGCTGGTGGCGGCCGGCAACCGCTATCACGCCAAGCAAAAGTACAATGAAGCCTCCATCCTGTATCAGAAAGCGATCACGAAGGACAAAACCTACGGCGAGGCTTACTATCGCGAGGGCCTCAATCTGCTCGACACGCATGATCTGGCGGGCGCGGCCAAATTCCTGCGCCGCGCCATCGACTTGCAACCCAACAACGTGGATGCCGAGTCCAAGTTGGCGGACATCTATTTAGGTGCTTACGCGACGGACCCTAGGAGGTTCAAGTCGCTTCTGCCCGAAGTCCACGGTCTCGATGCCAAGATTTTGCAGCATGATCCCAACTCTTTCAATGGAGTGCGTCTGCAAGCGCTGCTCTATTTAGCGGATAACGACAAAGACAAGGCTCTTGAAACGTTCGCGAAGGCGAACCGGATCAAGCCCCACTCCCCCGATGTCGTGTGGTGGTACGCTCAGGCGCTTGCCGGTGCGGGACGGCCGCAAGAAGCCGTCGCACTTGTTCGCGACATGCTGAAGTCCGATGCTAAGTGGTCACGCGGCTATGACTTTCTATTCATGCTCTATGCACGCGAGAATGACAAGCAAAATGCCGAGGCAGTACTTCGGGAACGGGTCCAGCAAGATCCGTCCGGTGTAGTCGGATTTCAAAACCTCGCGGCCTATCTCGTCGCGAACAATCGCTATCCGGAGGGCGAGGCTGTCATCAAAAGGCTGCTGGACGACTCCAAGGATTTCCCGTCGGGCCACGAGGTGGTCGGTGATTTCTACTTCCGCTCTCGCAAATACGATCAGGCTCTTCAGCAGTATCAGGAGGGTCTTAAGGAAGATCCGAAGAATAGCGTCCACTATCAGGAGGGTATGGTCGGCGTTTACCAAGCCAACGGGCGCTCTGACGAGGCCCTCAAGCTAGCCAAGAGCGTGGCTGACAAGAACCCGAAAGATCCGATCGCGAATGAAGTATACGCCTCCATGCTTCTTCAGACCGGAACGCAAGCCAGCGTAACGAAATCCGTGGAAGAATTGAAAGCGCTGGTTCAGAAGAGCCCCAACGACGGTGCCCTGCACCTGGACTTGGCCCGTGCCTACTTCGCCACCAATCAGCTCGACAAGGCGCTGAGCGAGGCCTTGGACGCTATGCAATACGAGGCCAAAAGGCGCGCGCCGAGGGGGACGGTGCTGACGGTAGCCAGAACGATGGCGGCACGCATCTATGAAGATCGTGGCGAGCACGCTAAAGCACTCGACCAAGCGAACATCCTTCTGCAAGCCAACCCAAAAAATCCGGACGCGCGCTTGATTCGTGACCGCGCTCTGATCGCGTCCAACGAAGCTGCTCAAGCTGAGTCCGATTTGCAATCGCTCGTGCAGGAGGTGCCGCAGATGAAGGATGCTCATCTCCAGTTGGCGAACCTGTACATGAATCAAAAACAATTCGACAAAGCTTCGACGGAATTCGACCAGGTGTGGAAAGCGAATCCGCCGGATGTCCGCGGTTTTATCGGGTTGCAAATGATCAAATTGGCTCAAGGAAAGGGCGACGAAGCGTCGCGCGCCCTGGAAGACCTGGTTCAAAAGAATCCAAAGAACGCCGCTTTACGCTATCAGCTGGCGGCCTTCCAAACAACTGCTGGCGCGCAGATCGAGAGAACGAATCCGGCGCACGCCAAAGACCTGTTCCAGGATGCGGCAGATAACTATAAGGAAATACTAAAGAGCAATCCCAACTCGACCGACGTATGGATGCGATTAGGCGTGCTCCAGCGGCAGCTTGGCCAATACGATGCCGCGCTCGCTTCTTTCGAGCAAGCCGGCACTGCCGATCCCCACAACGCGGGCGCGCCTCTCAACGAGGCGCTGCTTCTCGAAGCAATGGGAAAGCGGAAAGAAGCGGCAGCGGCCTATAACAAAACGCTCGCCGTCGATCCCGAAAACCCGTTGGCGCTGAATAACCTCGCTTTCATGAATGCGGAAAGCGGAACCAATCTCGATCAGGCCATGACTTTCGCCGAGCGCGCCAAGAAGAAGGTTCCGAACAACACCGATGTTTCCGACACGCTGGGATATGTCTACTATCAAAAGAATCTCAACGCCGAGGCGCTGCAGATCTTCCGCCAGCTTGTGCAACAAGTGCCGCAGAATCCGACGTTCCATTTGCATCTCGCCATGGCTTTAGAGAAACAGGGCGACAAGCAAGCGGCGAAAGACGAAGCGCAAAAGGCGTTGAAGGCCTCTTCGCAACCCGACCAGCAAAATAAGATCCGTTCCTTTTTGAGTCAGCTGGGTTGAGAAATTTGGTTGAAAAGTTTGGTTGAGCAACCGCCGCGGCTCCGCTCGGGCCTGACGTCCTGGCTCGATGACAATCCCTCCATCAGGTATGTAGCGCCCTATGCGCTATTCCTTGTCTTCTTGGTGGTTTTTCCACGTCTCCCCATGGACGCGCGAGTCGAGGCGCCTCTTCGCGTCATACTCCTCGCGCTGATCTGTTATTTCTGCTGGCCGCGTGAGATCGCCATCCAACCCCGCTTCTGGCTGGCCGGCATCGGTATCGGCGCCGCTGTCTTCTTTCTGTGGATTGCACCGGATGTTCTCTTCCCCGCTTACCGGCAAAATCCGCTTTTCTCGAATTCCATCGTCGGCCGACTTCACTCGTCCATCCCTCCCTCGCAACTCCGCAGCGGCTGGATTCTCGGCTGGCGAACCGCGCGCGCGGTCCTGATCGTGCCCATCGTCGAGGAACTCTTCTGGCGAGCTTGGCTGATGCGGTGGCTCATCAGGACCGACTTTCGGAAAATACCGCTCGGTACCTATGCGCCGTTCGCGTTTTGGGCCACCGCGATTCTCTTCGCCTCAGAGCACGGCCCCTATTGGGACGTGGGTCTGGTGACTGGCCTCATCTATAACTGGTGGATGATCCGCTCCAAGTCGGTAGCCGATTGCATTCTTATGCACGCTGTCACCAATGCAATTTTGAGCGGATATGTCATTGCCACCGGCCAGTGGCAATACTGGCAGTAGCTGGCGACCGAGTGTTAAAGTCAACAGTCAGGAGAGCTGTTTACAACTCGGAATTATGCCCTGCTTACTCGGCTTGTTAGCTGTAGCGTTTCCACGCGTCGCCATCATTCTTCTCTGGCTGTTCACGAACTTCTTTGCGGGCGTGTACACGAACGTCGTCATACCCGTGCTCGGCTTTATCTTCTTGCCGCTTACGCTGATCGTCTACACGTACCTCCAAAAGACGCACCCCGGCGCGCTGGGCACCCAGCAGCTTATCTTCCTGTTCATAGCCGTGATTGTGGATTTGGGCCTGCTCGGCGGCGGAAGTTATAGCCGTCGTCGCTCCAGATAGTCGCTCTTAATTCTGATTTCGCTCTCGGCGCGCGGGCATCGCTTGAGAATCGGGCCCAGCTTCCGCTACTAGCCTCTTGTGGCTCTCTTTCGTACGCGCAGTGCGGCTATCCAGGGTATTGAGGCACACCTGGTCGACGTCGAAGTCGACATGTACCCGTCCGGAACCAGCCGCGATTTCGTAACCGTTGGCATGCCGGACGCCGCGGTTAAGGAGAGTCGCGAGCGCATTAAGTCTGCGCTGCTGAATTCCGGCTTCGGCTATCCGAGTAAATCCGTCACCATCAACCTGGCTCCTGCCAATGTGCGTAAAGAAGGGGCCGGGTTTGACCTGCCGATGGCGACTGCCATCCTCGGCGCGATGGGGACCGTCGGTCGCGCCGACGACTACATGCTGGTTGGCGAATTATCCCTCGACGGCAGTCTTCGCCCGGTTCGTGGCGCTTTGTCCATCGCCGTATGTGCCGCCCGGCGAGGCATCCGGAATTTGCTGGTCCCTCTGGATAATGCCGCCGAAGCCGCGGTTGCCGAAGACATCCGCGTTTTCGGCCTCAAGCATCTCTGCGAAGTAGTGCAATTTCTAAACGATCCCGAGGGATTCACTCCGACGGTTGCAGCTCTTCCCAATTCCGAGATAAGCGATCGCGAAGTTCCGGATTTCAGCGACGTGCGCGGCCAGAGCATGGCGAAGCGCGCGCTCGAAGTCGCAGCCGCCGGCAATCACAACGTGCTGATGATCGGGCCTCCTGGATCGGGCAAAACTATGCTCGCCAAACGGTTCGCGGGCATTCTGCCAAAACTCACATTTCGCGAAGCTCTCGAAGCCACCCAGATCCACGGCGTCGCGGGCGTCCTGCCCGCCGGCATCGGCATCCTCCGCAACCGGCCCTTTCGTTCTCCCCATCACACCATTTCCGATGCAGGTCTCATCGGCGGCGGCAGCGGCAGCCCGCGTCCGGGCGAGGTGAGCCTCGCGCACCAAGGCGTCTTGTTCCTCGACGAGTTGCCGGAATTTCCGCGCGGTGTGCTCGAACAGCTCCGCCAACCCCTCGAAGAAGGCTCGGTAACGCTCGCGCGCAGCAATGGCACGCTGACGTTTCCTGCCCGAATCATGTTGGTTGCCGCCATGAATCCGTGCCCGTGCAAGTCGCAACCGGAGAAGCAAATCTGTACGTCACGACGATCTCCGCTTCCTTCCTGCCGGATGCATCACGCGTGTTCACGCGGATGTCTCCGACCAGGACTTCGACGAGCCGCCGCCTTACTTCCCAGGAAACTGGGCCGTCCAGCGCTTTGCGTAGCTGACAGAGCAGATCCTCGGCAGAGGCCAAGTCTGCAGTAGCTTCTGTAGCGTCTGCGGCGGCACCGTTCGTCGCGTCAATAGCGCGGCGTAGGTCCGCTTCTTCTGCCTCGATCTCACGAAGCTGCGCGTCCAAGGTCGCATCGTCGATCCGCCCGCGACGATAGAGGCTCAGGACCCTGGCGCGCTCGTCTGCTTTCGTGCTCAGGGTCAGCTTAAGGTGCTCGAGGCTTGCAGGACCGTTCTCGCAGGCGTTTTCTCGCCTGTCATTCTGCTATGCAAGTCTTGGAGCACTGAACCGGGATTCCTCAAGAAGTGTTCGACCTCATCCCAGATCAGGGTTTCCAAATAGCTCCCGTTCACAGTCTTGGCTGGGCACCTCTGACCATTCGCGCCATAAAGGCCGCGCGCTCCGTGCTTGCCGTTGCAGATGTAATAGAACTCCTCTTTTCCGCTGGGCCGGGAGACTTTCGAGCCGATGTAGGTCAGGCCGCAGAGTCCGCATTTCACCTTGGCCCGCAACAGGTATTGGAAACGAGCGTTGCGGCGGCTGAACAGGAAGTTTTCGCGCAACGTTTGCTGAGCCTTGTTCCAGGTGGCGTCGGTGACGATGGCGGGAACGGCCTGCGTAATCAGCTTCCGCCCTTTGCTGCGCGACCGCTTCCCGTAGAGGTGACTGCCCATGTACGTGGAGCTGACGATCAGGTTCCGAACTCGTCCTGGCCGCCATAATCCCGAGGTGCGCTGCTTCCTCTTGCCGCGCAGAATAGTCCTGTCGTCTCGGGTATACGAACAGGGAATGCTCAACCGGTTCAGGTGATCGGAGATTTTTCTGCAGGACTGCCGCTCAGCAGAGGCCATTCGGTAGATCAGGCGAATGACGTCGGCTTCGGAGATGTCCATGCCAGGGATCTGCTCATCGGAGACCACAAGACGGGCTGCTGACTTGTCGCCGGCCTTGCGGTATCCGTACGGCACGATGCCGCCGAGCCAGGCTCCCGCTTCCGCAACGCGGTTCGTGCCGGCGAGTGATCGTTCCCGGATGACGTCTCGTTCATGGGAGGCGAATCCCGACAGCATCGTCAGCATCAAGCGTCCCGTAGGAGTGCCCGTGTCGAACTCCTCCGTCATGCTGCGGACGCGAACACCGACCTTCTCCAGTTCATCGACCAAGTTCAAGATCAGGCGCGCATTGCGCCCTAGTCGGTCCAGTCTGTAGATCAGGAGCTGGTCGAATCTGCCAAGCCGGGCATCGTGGAGAATCTGACTGCCCTGCGGCCGTCGCTCCAGTGGAACGGTGCCGGAAACGCCATCATCGGAGTAAATGCGATGCACGGTCAGGCTGTTCAAGGTGCAGTACCCTTCGCCGAACTCACGCTGGGTCAGGATGGACTGGCGCTCGCGCTGCTCGTCCGTGCTGACTCGTAGGTAAATCGCGACAGCCATGCGTCTGGGACTATGCCTCTGTCCTTTGCCCAGTCACATTCATTGCTCTGGTTGGGAACGAAAGCAAGGGCAGATTAGGGCAAGATGGAGCGGTCGCAGTTTGGCCGAGAAGTTCTAGCACGGCCGCAGCGAGATCGTCGACTTGGAGGTTTTGCGGCTGGTGTATTCGGACAATGCGCGGCTCAGCCGGCGATGGGACGGGACTTCTTTGATGTGCTTGGGATTGTTTTCTGTCGGTAGCTGCCACGGACGCACTCGCCTGGGTCCCACACCCACAACGATGTCCGCTTTGCGGCTATCTCGGTATCTGGCTGGGCAGAATCTTAACTGCTCAATGACTATATACGCCGAAGGAACGGAAAGTGTCTCACCAACGGAGTGAAGAAACGCGGGAATAAAATCACTTTAACGGCGCGGCGGAAAGTGAGCAATGGCACACGCGGCATTCTGGCAAAAGCTCCGAGGCGAATTTCTGGAACACGCCGTTGAGTGTGACGATCTAATTGCGCGCTGGAGGCCGGCCTTTGGAAAGTGGATCCTTTGGGGCGGGGCTGCAAATGGCACCTGCATGGCAAACGCTTCAGGCGACAAGCTATTCCAGGCGGTGGCACGCAAGGCGGCGTATAGGCTGTGGCAGTCGCGCGATGCAGACTCATGGGCATTGTGGCTCGATTTCATGCGGCGCGAAGGATGGCGCTATTCAGATTTTGGCAGCCCGCAACCAGTTCCGCGAAGAGAGTGGGAAGAGATGGCTAAATCGGAGAGGCCACTGTGTGATGTTCAGCGCGAATTTGGGCACTCAACCAGCGACGAAGCGGCAATAACGGAAGTCGGCGGCTGGCTTCAAGAGGGAGTGATTGAACATGTTTTTAAAGCCTCCGCTGATTTCTGTATCGAGCTTGATTCGCGTGAACAAGCAGGGCCGCCGCGAAAGCGCATCCGCGAAGAACCGATCGATGAGCTTTTAAAGCAACGGTTCGTTGAATACCTTTCCTCATACGGCCTTCGGGGAAGAGCAAGGATTGCAGTTCCACGTTCGTTAATTGTCGAGTGGATGGCCGAGGTGCTGGGAACACAACCCTGGAACGTTACATTTGCAGCCCTGCAACACGCTTGCGAGGAGCTGTCAAGGCACGAAGGTTCGAACATTGAAATTTCTTACAGACAGACGAAATACGTTCAGCTATCAACTGAGGAGCGGCAGTTACTGAAGAGTGGTGCCGCATTGGGCACTGAAGAGGACCGGTTTGTATTGTTTGCTGTCGGCGGCTTGACGGGATCGGCGTTCCGCGATCCGGAGATTTGGCTGGATATCAAATCTGATTTCGAAAAGTTGGCGGGTACTCTTCGGCGCCTTCGTCGCCCACGTGACGAACGATTGCTTGCCGCTTACGCTTCGGACGACGAATCGCTTTGGGAATTCAGCGGCATCGCACCAGCCGACCTTCGCGAACAGTGCGAGGAAATTTGCACTCGGGCGGGAATTGCGCTGGGATGTCCTGCAGAGAAGAAACCTTCGTTCTTTTGGCTTGGTTCACTGCGCGAGTACCTGGCCGCGACCGCAAGCCCTTACCTGCATCCGACCGGGGTGGAGGAGGGAATCATCGTCTCGGTAGTTGAAGGTTCTCTCAGCTATTGTTCGTGGCTTTCGCGAGAAGCCCGGGAACGTCAGCATGCCCGTGCAAATTCCGCAGGCATAAAGGTCGGTTCACCGCCATTTCCAATGACAGAAAGCAAGATAAGGGAACGCGCGCAGCGGCGGCAACAGTTTCTACAGCCGATTCTCGACTCGAAAACTATGACTGTGAACCAATGGGCGGACGACGTGCACGTGCGCGGGATAGCCCATAGCACTGTTTTTAGGTACTGGAACGGCGAAACAGATCCTAGGATTAGAACGCGGAGTGCACTCGCGGCACCTCTCGGCCTCCGCGCCGCCGACCTTCCGAGATAGTTTCGGTCTCCCATCTCCTCCCATTTCGTTGCATTGGGAGGACATGCACACAAAACTGCTCTAAATATTGTCGTAGGCCAACGGATTTAGGCGTTGGACAGATTCCCAAACGAGGAGATCTAGTAACAACATGGCAGACATAAGCACCAACGTAACGAAGAGTGGACTTACTGAACCGAAAAAGCAGCTCGTCGAGACGATGCAACGATTAAATTTCGGCTGCATCGAGGACCTCGCGATTCGAGATGGAGAGCCTATCTTCCATCCCGAAGTGAAAATCATTCAAGACATAAAGTTGGGTGGCGAGAACGGACCCCGACCAGAGTTGCAACACAGCGATTTCGAGCTGAAGAGCCAAGTGGTCGAACTCTTCGCGCGTTTAAAAGAAATCGGAAACGGTAGTATCCAAGCCCTCGAAGTTAAGGCGGGGTTGCCCTTCCGACTAATACTTGAGCAGCCGAATCGATAACGGCTGCTCCGTTAAATAGACATTTGGCAAAGACTGGCCGCAAAGCGGAGGTCTTGTGGGTGACGCCCGTAAAGGCGAAAGCACAAGATCCCGCTTTTCGTTTTCAGGCGCCGCCTCCAGGTTCTTCTGTTTGGCCAAAAACGGAGAATCAGATGGAGCGAAGGTGTTGGGAAAACCCGCATGTCATCCAACCCTGTGGGCTTGAAGACTTTCAGGAAATTTATCCGACAATCAGACGCGTTGCCGAGGTGAGAGCTGCCGGCGTCGCCCGGGTCTACGGGTTATCGGAAACTGAGCGCAAGGATTTGGAGCAAGACGCCGTGTCGCACGTTTGGCGAAATTTGGACCGCTATGATGCCTCGCGTTCTTCATTGAAGACCTTCGTCGAACGAATCGTCGCGAACCTCGTGACCTCGTATCTCCGTCACACTTGTGCATGGAAGAGGTGTCCTGAGTTTCACAACGGTGTAGCTCGGTCCGCTCTCCGGTGGGACGACGCGGCCAATTTGCGGGCTGATGTCCGTCGTACTTTGAGAACATTACCTCCCCAGCAACTGAGGATTTGCCGCCTGCTCATGACCTACTCAGCAGTAGAGGTGAGCCGGCGCATGGGACTTCCACGATGCTCTCTGTATCGCATCATGTCTGAGATACGGGTCACGTTTACTGAGGCGGGTCTGCACCACTGGTCGCAGAGAAGACTTTTGTGAGACAGAATGCTTAGGTTTTGCGTATATAGTCTCCGAAAGCAGTTCAGCAGGCGAGCGCAAAGCGCACCCTCTGAAGGCAATCAGCATGTCGTGAGGCATGCCGGATGTCGAAGAGGAGCATATTCAGTGCGGTTTGATTCAACGGGCGTGGGCGGCGATAACCGTCGCATTGCCGGGACAGCACTGAGGCTGAATCAGGAAGTCCTCTACTCTTGACGACCCAGCGACCGCCCAGTAACAACAACCCTGGTCAGAGGAACTGGTGAAACTGATTTCGGTAGACCTCTACCCTGTCCGTAAGGCCGTCCAGCCGCGTTCGCGAGAGAGCGTGCAGAAGCACCGAAGGGGCTGCTGGTAAACAAACGGGTACACAGAGATGCAGGTGCGTGGCACCTAGAAGCTGAAGGTAACTCCAGCGCCTAAGTCACGGTGCGAAACGACGGGCGGCTCCATACCGGACGCCATCGTGAACACGAATGAGTGCGAAGGGGGTCAAAACCCTCTTTGTGCTCACTCGGGGACTCACCACCCGGACAAAGAAGAGGTTTGGGTCTTTGTTTTTGGAGTTTAGGTTTTGAAAGAAGGGTTTTGCTTTGCGTGAGAAGTGTTGGCAGCAGGTTCTGATACCGCACGCCTTCTAGGCACCAGGACACAGTTGCGAATAGCTGGCGATTATTGGCGGACGGGAGCAGCAAACCAGATCAGTTGGCCGTCCTTCCGCTTTTGCGTTACGAATCGGAAGTCGCGACGTGATTTCCATCTTGGAAATGCGGCAAGTTCGAAGACTGCTTGAACGGCTATGTCGGCGTTGACGAGGGTTTGGTTATCTGCAAATCTGAATATTTTGTCAAATGGACACTCGAACGGTGTTGACTCAGACGGAAGAAGCACCCTTGCTGCAAAGCCACCGCCGGCGTTGATAGTGCCGCCACCAGTGACCCGCGTGCTTTTCGTCATTATCACGTCGTTCAGAGTGCACGCAAGACCGATGTGGCTTAGAGACAGCTTTCCCGAGTTCGTTACATTGAACTGCATGGACATTGGATTTGTCTCGTCAAGGGCAGCGCCGGGCGCTACGAAGACCTGGGGGCGGTAGTCGTATCCCAATGCAGCGAGGGCAACTACGCCAGTTATGAATCCCACAACTGTCATTAAGAACAGACAGCCTCGTTCTATTCCGAAAAGTGATGTTTTCTCGCTTGGTGTCTTTTTGGGGAAGGTTTGGTATTGCCCTGATCGTTGGCTCCGTTGTGCCGGGGGTAGCTTTTTCTCGTTCCCAGGCCGCTGAAGAGCCGCTCGCTTCTGTTTTCGTCTACTATTTTTTGACAATCAACGAATTTATACCAATGGAAGCAGAGTGAATTGCTCGTGGGCATCGGATCGTGCCGTAAGCGCACCATGCTGCGCGGTCTATTCCATCGTGCACAGAGCCGCGCAAGATGAAGGGCCACAAATTCAATTGAGCTACTACGAAACGTGGCCGAATTGATTTTTTCGCGCAAAGAAGATATCCTGGAATGAGAGATTCGGTTCGACAGGCGAGCGCGAAGCGCACCCTCCGAAAGAACGCCTTTGAGGCATTTATTTGGAGAGACAAACGCGCTTACAGCCAATGGCCAGGCGGATCGAGCACTGGCCGCTCGACAAGCTAATTCCGTACGCAAGAAACCCGCGCACGCATTCCGACGCGCAGGTTGCGCAGATCGCAGCCAGCATCGCGGAATTCGGGTTCACGAATCCGATTCTGGTCGATACGAACGCGGGCATCATTGCCGGGCACGGACGCTTGCTCGCCGCCCGCAAACTGAACCTAACGGAAGTTCCGGTCATCGTTCTCGACCATCTCAGCGAAACACAGGTGCGGGCCTATATCCTCGCCGATAATCGACTGGCCTTGAGCGCCGGCTGGGATGACGAACTGCTCGCGTTGGAACTGCAGGAACTCAAAGAGGCTGACTTTGATTTGAGCCTCACGGGGTTCGATCCGAAGGAACTCGATGACCTGCTCCTCCGGTCGGACGACGAAAAGGCCGACACTGTCCCACCCTTGCCAGAACACGCGGTCTCGCGTTCCGGCGATCTTTGGGTATGCGGCGACATGCGTGTGCAGCACCGGGTACTTTGCGGCGACTCTACTAGTGCTGACGACGTAGCGAAGCTGCTGGGCGAGCGCAAGCCATTTTTGATGATCACGGACCCGCCCTACGGGATCGAACTCGATTCGGAATGGAGGGATCGGGCTGGGTTGAATGATGGATCGCGGCTCGGTTCGAAACGCAGCTATCCGGCAGAGCCGAGCTACATGAAAAAGCGCACAAAAGGGCACGAGGAAACGAAAATCTCAGGGGACACTCGGGCCGATTGGTCTGAAGCGTTTGCGCTGGTACCGAGCCTGGAAGTAGCGTATGTGTGGCACGCATCCAAGTTCACGCGCGAGGTGCTGGATGGTTTGCTGCGCATTGGTTTTCTTCATCACCAGCAGATCATCTGGAACAAAGGGCGCACCGTTCTGACTAGGACTCATTACTGGTTCCAGCATGAGCCCTGCTGGTACGTAAGGAAGAAGAACGCACCGTGGTTCGGCAAGGCCGGCGAGAACTCCACCATCTGGGATTCGCCCTCGCCGAAGTTCATTATGGGCGGCTCCGATGAGGAGAAGTTCGACCATCCCACGCAGAAACCTGTCGAGTTGATGCGACGCCCGATTTTGAACCACACCCGGCGCGGCGAATTGGTCTTCGACCCGTTCCTTGGTAGCGGCACGACGCTCATTGCAGCCGAATCGAGTGAGCGCGTCTGCTACGGAATGGAGCTTGATCCGAAATACGTGGATGTGATCGTGAAGCGCTGGCAGGAATACGCCGGAAAGCAGGCGGTGCTGGAAGCCGAGGGAAGAACGTTCGATGCAGTTGCGGCGGAACGGGTGGAGGTAGCGGCGTGACCAGCTCAGGACCGAGTCGCGCACGATTTCGATGCAGGAGAAATGTGCGGGAAAGTGCAACGAGAAAAGCCGCCAGGAGCGAACTCCGGCGGCCTGAGAGCGGGGAACTCTCTGGGGGGTTATGCCTGGATCGAATAGCGGCGCGTTCCGTCCGCCTCCTTGACCGAGTTGAGCGAGAGCCCCATTTTCTTCCCAACAGTACCAGCCAGGAACCCGCGCACAGAGTGCTTCTGCCAGCCCGTGGCGTCCATGATTTCCTGCAGTGTCGCCCCACCCGGACGCTTCAGAAGATCGAGGATGATGGTGGTCTTGCTGCCTTCGCGCGGGGCGCTATTTCGCGGGCGTTTGCTAGGGGTGGTCTTCTCAGTCGACCCGACCTCAGGCGTTGGAACGTCGTTCGCCTGTTGCGCAACCGTGGCGTCTTCTGCGGGCTCCGGCGTGGACGGTTCCGGTTCTGGTGCGCTGACAAGAGGCTCGGGCTGCGGGGCAGGTTCATCTTGCGCGCTTTCGTCTGGCATCGAGGAAACAACGGGCTTTTCCAATTCCTCAATGGCTTTCCAGATGCGAGTAATGGCCGTTTTACGGTCGGTGAATTTCTTCACCCGTGCGACGCCGGGCAGATTGTTCCAGATCTCAACCAGGCGGGACGCTGGCCAGTTCGCTGCAAGCTCGGCCAGTTCTTCCGCGCTGCTGAAATGCTCGGCTTCCGGATGGCTTTTGGCATCGGCAAGCGACTCGAAAGCGGTGATGTAGTTTTCTTTACTGATGGTGAGTATGGTCATATGGCGCGGTCTCCTTCCGCGGTGATGACATCCATCACTCGGGTTCGGAGGACAAGCAAGTGATTTGTGCTTGTTTCCGGCACAATTATTTGCGCGCCGACGCCTGCCCTCAGTTAAGTAGGGGTAAGTACAGATGACCGGCCACGGTTCCAAATTCGGCCGCAAAAAGGAAGCCGCGATTGCCGCGCTACTCTCGAATCGCAACTTCGAAGAAGCTGCCCGAGCCGCCGGCATTTCGATTGCGACGCTGACCCGTTGGCAGAAAATGCCGGAGTTCAAAGCGGACTACCGCGAGGCGCGGCGAGCTGCTTTTGGACAGGCCATTGCGCGGCTCCAGTACGGTTCGAGCGCGGCTGCATCGACTCTGCTGAAGATCATGGTCGATCCGAATTCCCCGGCTTCCTGCCGCGTCCGCGCTGCCGACAGCGTTCTGGACCACACCGCAAAGGCGATTGAAATCGAAGACATCGAGGCACGTGTTGCGGCCATTGAGCAATCGATGAAGGACCGGGACCCGAGCCGATGAAGACGATGATCAGGCGATTGACGAAGCTGGAGGCAACGTTCGGGCCTCAGACCGAGACCTTTGCGATGCGCCGCTTACGTGAACGCATCGAGGAAGGCCGTGAACGCGTCGCCGCCATGCGCGGTGAACTTTGCTTCCTGTCGATGTCGACCCCCACCTCGGAATTGAAGAGCTGTTGCAAGCAGGACGAATGCGGAACACGCGGGGTGCAGCGCTCACGTGACACAAAGGCTACTAGCGCGGATTCGTGCTCTCGAAACGCCCGCAACTTCACAACAACAACTGACCGCCCGGATCATTTTCATAGGCAGCGACCGGCCGCCGGAATACATCGGAACAGATCGCCACGCGGCGGACGGTGCGGGTTCAAGTAAAGAACAGGTTTACAAGCGAGGCCGAAGGGGCCGCTTCGCGCGTTAGCCGATCAATGACACAAAGGCTCTTAGCTCGTATTCGCGTATTCGAACATAGAGCACCGACCGGTGCGCCTCGGGAAATCCGAATCGTTTTCGTAAACCCCGACGGCAGGGAATCGGCTGAGTACAGGTTCGAAAATGGGCGGCTTGTCCCGTGCAATCCGTGTACGAGCGAGCCGGAGATAGCTACCGATATCAGTTGTTAACGCCCGGTATCAAAGGGCAGGCAAGTCCGTCGCATATCGGCCCGTAATCCAACGATTACCCACGTGTAGTCGCCAAGGGACGAGTAATCCGCACGGGCAGAGTTGTCGTCTTAGATCGCCACAACTGGGCCGTCAGCGTGGATCTATGCGAACGCCGAGAGGTCACATCGACGCGAAGCGCGTTATACGTCAACGTGACCGCCGAAAGGCGGAAACGCGCTTTGATCGGTGTCGAGATTGAGCGATTCGCGGGAAAATACTAGTGCGTCTTGCACTTCACAGTGTGGTCTGCGATCCGAAATGCGCTGCGCCTGCAACAATTTGGGCCAGGAGATGGATTGCATTTTTGGACGCCACACGAGCTGTGCAGAGAGCTTCGGTAATTCTAGCGTTACGGAAAAGCTGGCTGGATCATCGTGGTTCCCTCGTCAGAAAATGATCGCAAGCCTCTTCGAGGCCCTCAGCCTAGCCTTTTTGCATCCAGTTCAGCCGCCGCGTATCCTTGCTTGGGAAGACCGCCCCAAGTATTCTTGATTGTTACCAGACGCTTAGTTGTGAAGCGTCGCCATCACGATGCCAAGAGTATCGAAATAGGACGAGGCCGATGTGAGGCTTTCGCTCTTTAAAGGGCTAAAAAGTACGCGTACGTCGAGTCCTTGACCGCTTTTCCAATCGCCGTTATGGGGGTTCACTTGGAGTTGAATCCCGCGCTCAAGCCCTTTGTTATAAGTCTTGACCTCATCCGAAATGTTTCGAAAGCCCATCACGGTCTGACAAAATTTATATTGGTCTCCAAGCTTCGATAGACTGACTTGGCCAAAATTGTGAGCTGCACTCTGACGAGCCATTTCAGGTGTAATCTGAGCGCAGGTACGGATGGCTTTGAGGGCAAAGTCGATTTCTTTTCCGTAGTCATTCGGATTGAGCGACATCGCCTGGGCCGCGCGTTGGACGAAGGCGGGAAAATCATTGGCGAAGCCGTCAACGGTTCCTGTGTATCGACGATTCGGCAGGTTCTGCAACGGTGTCACCGAGACCGGCTGCTTTACTGTAGCAGCAGACGAATAAATCATTGCGTTGACAATGCCGAAATTATCAAAGCCTATGTTTCGATAAGAAGAATCACCATTCTGTACACTGAACGAGATCGAAACGAACAATCCCTTGTCATCGTCTGTGCGACCGTTATTGCCGACCCCACTCATTTGCATCTCGATCCCTCGGCGTGGCTTACCCCTAATGGTCAGCATCCCTAAATCGGAAACTGTAGTACGCGGATTGCAGACCGTATACTCCGCGCCAAGCTGGCTAAAGTCTAGTCGTCCCCGACGACCCAAATTTGTGTACATCTGAGGCGTTACTCGTGCGCATGTCCGCACAGCCTCAATGATAAACGCGGTCTCTTTCGCGTAGTCTTCTGGCCTCAAACCTATAGCGTTTGTCGCCCGCTGGATGAATCCGGGAAGTTCTGTCGCAAAACCCTCTACCGTACCGGCATAGGTTCGATTGGTAAGGGTTTGCAAGGATGGCTTCATCGCCGGAGGTGCAGAATCATCCTCGAAATCACACCCATTCAAGAATTTCTTCAACGTGGGGTCTTGCGGTCTGATCTCAAGGATTGGAGCATCGCCATTATCAAGGGGTAATTCCACTCTGATGAGGTTCGCAGAGACGGCTCTTATGGGTGACAGCGCTGCCCCGACATTACTGAGGACCGTCACCGGATCGTGCGACTCATGCACAAAGCGAACGAAGGCTTCGTTTGGGTGCTCACTAGCTGAGCCCACGGAAAAAGCCTCGCCCTGATCGAGCCGCACTCGCATATACACGCGAGGCTTTGATATCGCGTTTTCGTTTTGTTTGAAATTCTGATTATTAGAAATAATTCGGAAGGTCAGCGACTGGGAGTCACAAGTCGCGTTCACTTGGACACGGTAAGTCCGTCCGTTGTCTTCAACGCGCGTGTTAAGTGTCACCACCGCCGTGGTCTTGTCAGTCATGACGTCTGTCTTGGGATTGGTTTTCCATTGCGCCATCTGAGCCATCAGACCAGGAAAGGGCGCGAGCAACAGAAGCGGGATCGCCGATTGCCGGATACGTCGCACCGCAGATTCGAACGAGTTCGCCATAAGCCTTCTCCTAAAAATGCCTTCGAGGTCTCCCGAGAAGTAAAGACCATGCAGAGTCAAAGATCTAAGCTGGCTGAAATGCCCGACAGACGATGCTTGTGTATTTGGTTGAGTCTAACACCTTAGAAGACACCGGATGCAGGCCATCAACCTCTCCAGTCTGTCTGGACGGTTCAGCCCGGATGCCTACGTGTTGCCGGCCTATTTTGCTTGTGCGGGAGTTGGTTGCGCTCTTCGCTGGTCGGAGCGACTGCAGCAACCGCCACTCAGTTTACTGGCGCGACATGCCGTTCGCATAACGCCATGATCCGGACGAATTGGCACGAGGCGGATTGGTCCCGAAAAACGCCGGTGGCGCGCTCAAGCCACTTGGACGTAAAGTCGGCATCTCGTAGAAATGGCCAAGCCTATTACTCGTGGGTAGTCCGGAAGGGTTGATCTACGCTTCGCGGTTGATCGTGAGCTATCCCGCGAGACTAAGCGGGAACGTAGGTAAGCCTGAGCACATCGTCGCCAATCCGATCGTGAGCCTTAAGACGGAGCGGTGGCCGCGGTCCGGCAAAATATGGCTTGCCGTGACCAAGCACGACAAGGTGCAGATAGATTCGATATTCATCGATCAGGCCAAGCTCGGTGAGGCCCTTTGCCAAGTCCGGGCCAGCAACTTCGGATCTTCCCCGTCGCGCTCGTTCTTCAGCTTGCGGATCGCGTCTTCAAGACCACTCTCAACAAGCGTTGCGTTGGGACCGACCGACTTCAACGAGCGCGAGACGACCCACTTAGGCAGGTTCCGCCACGCCGCTGCGAAGGCCTGTTCCTCTGCGCCCCACTCTGGATGATCGTCATCCCAGTAACGCATGACCTCATACATCTTGCGACCATAGACACTGCCCACCTCCCCCTGAGCTTCCTCGATGAAGTGACGGAAAAGCGTGCGGCTTGGCCCAAACGCCATATGGTCGACGTAACCGTCCAGGGACTGGTTCATTCCGAATACAAGCCTGGCCATAACTTGAATATCTGACGGCGGGAATCACTTGCGTACACGTTCGAAAATGGACGCCTGGTCGCGTGTGATCCGCGTGTGCGCGACGCGGGAGATAGCTACCGATATTGAGGAATAACGCTCGCTATCGAAGAGAGCGCAGCCCACGTTATGAAAGCGTTCGTTTAGGACAGGGCGCGAAATTAAACGGCGGGCGGAGGTTCGCTAGAGATATCGGAAGCTTGCAGGACGAGTATGCTTTTGTAGATTCAGAGTCGACATCAACTTGTGAGGCACCTGAGGCGATCACCCCTACTCCGATGGCAGCTCTTGAGTGTGCTTCTCGCCATCTCGATGATGGTAGGTTGCGCAAAAAAGATCCCCCGTCGCCCAAACTCCCCTGCCTCCTCAACCGCCGCTTCCTCAGGTTCTGTGTGACGACAGCCTATGGCAGCATGTTTACGCTGGCCGGTTTGGCACTCCTCCAAAACCGCCTTAAAGTGATTGAATCGTGCATCACAGGTCACGGGCACGATTGTGAACGCTGTTGCCGAGCCAGACGGCGATTTTCATATCAGAGTGGCTCTAGATCCGACGTTTAACAACCTGCTCAACAGCAAGAACCTTTCGGAACAACACGGATATTTAGGGTCGTCGAAGCGGTTTGTGAAAATCGCGTGACCCAGGCGGACACGCTTGCGGAGGCCGTTTGCAGTGGCTTTTCCAGAATGTCTTTACTCGCGACATGATCGGTCGTCACGTCGCGATAACGGGCGCGTACGTCACAGATATGGAACATGGATGGAATGAGATTCATCCCGTAACACAAATAGCCATCCAATGATGCTTTCGGAGGGGCCAGGGCAACATAGCTCAAAATCGGGCGGCTTAACGCCCGGTACCGAAGGGAGACAAAGTTTTATGTTGCGCGGTTTTCGGCCAACTCGCGGAGGTGCGATCTCCAGCATGGCTAAACGCGCGCCGATTAGAGGGATTACCCGCGAGCCCGGTTCCGCGCGGCGCGATTCGCAGCCTCACTTTCCGGGATGCCGACCATCCGCCCCGCGATTTCTATTCTTTCACGATGGTGAATTTACATGTTAGCTTTGATCAGCGCGCACCGACTCAGCCAGCCGGCTCAATAACGCATCGCGGGATCATCGACGCACCTGAGTCCCCCGGCTACCACTTCCTTCGTGCCGCGGTCGACAGGGTCGGTGGTCAGGCCAATCATCGGACACGAAACCATATTCAACCTCAAGGCCAGTCATGTAATGGACTCGCCGCGACCGTAACCGCCCCCAGTCCTCGTCTCGAAAGGTGTAGACATGCCCGAAACGATTGATCCATTCTGTACTCGCGAAGAATAGTTCGCGGTCGCTGACGATAACAATAAGGTCGGACGTCCGAATCGGGTCTCGCGGTGCCTCTTGCCTGGGAACCGACTAGGCCGACCGCAAGGATTCCGGGATGCTCTGACGCCCATTCGCCGACCGCGCGCAGGAACGCTACTAGCATGGTGTGATTATGCAAGGACGAGTAGTTGCAGGCAACCTTGAGACCGTTCGGAAGTACGGCTCTTTTGTTTTGTCGACTGCGGTTGCCCAACTCCGACCGGTTTACCAGGCAACTCGGAAGCTGAGCCGGATCCAGTATTCAATAGATCCGCCTTAACGCCAAACGCAAAGCGAAAGAGGCTACTTGTCCCGTGCGCGTCGCAAACCTGAAGGTGCCGCTCTGGGTGTTTTCGCACGACCGACGCTGAAATAGCTTCCGATATCACGGCTTAACGCCCTGATTTCGTTTTCCGTTAAAGGGCTGCAAGACAAGCCACCCTAGGTATCCGGACGTTGCACTCACCCGGCGGAATGCTTACATGCTAATTCAGATTTCCAACTGGAGCAGTAATGGGGGCAGGTCAATCTCACCCATGTTCTCGAAATCGCCGCGCGTCGATTACTATGGCTCGCGCGTTCGAGTGGTATATTTGCGTGCTTGGAAATAAGTGAACGAAAGCGACTAGTTTCTGTGGCCGGCCGCCGCAAAACTGGTCCAACATCGGGGAACAAATTTGGTTCGTGAAGATGAGCGACGTTCTTTCTGGTCTAGCTTTGGGCAGGATTCGCGCAACTGGGTTCGCGGTTCTTTGGTATTTGGAATAGCGCATTTGAAACTACCATTGCCCTTCGTTGCCCTGGGTGCCGGCTCACTTACATTCTGAGTGGGCTTGTAATTGCCTCTGTTTTCTCGCTCGGTAGCCTCTATTCAAGGTCCGTGGAATTCTGTTTCGCATACGTCGCCATCGCGTGGGTCCTCGGAAGCGTATATTGGGGCCTAGAACAGTTGCCTGGGCAGCTAGCCCATTTATCAGGCTGCTTTAGAGGAACCGACTATGATGCTTTCGCTAGCAGATGGATGTCCAGGTTCTCGTCCAATATCGGAATGTCGATATGCGCCTTTGCTCTCTTCGCCGTCGGATTCGTTCAAGCGTACGGTTCCATCTATCAGATGAGAGAAACCCTTTCCGCGCAAAGCCGCCATATTCTTCCCGAATGGTGTTTTCATGGAAATCTGAACCACAACTTCGCGATTGTTCTCATCGTTGGAATGTATTCATCATTTGCGTGTGGGGCGGGGCTTTGGCTTTTTATCACAAACGTGCGTTTTCTTTGGAACCTCAGGGAATTCGAAGTTGTTCCGTTGCCTAATGTCCTTAGGGCCACATTTCGGAAAACGACCAACTTTTGCCTGATTGGAACTGCGACTTGGTTCGTCGGGGTCGGAATTATCCGCGTATTTATTGTCACCGAGTCCCGGCTCGTTTGTGGCGCTCTTTTTGATCACTACAAGTGCGGTGGGATCAGTTCATCATGGGTCCGCAGCTCGTGTTCCACAGATTGCTTGTCAGAGCACAAACGCATTTGGCTGACATGGCAACTGGGCTGTTCGCACAGCGGTCACCTAATGAGCATACAGACGAAGCGGCTGAATTGTCGCGACTCAACGACATGCCGGGGTCTAGTCCACGTGGGTTTTGGACGGCAGCGATATCATCATATTGTTGCTGTTAAACGGGATAGTTCCAGCCGCATTCCAAGTCGTTAACTCTCCGGTGTGGCGCAAATAAGACGCCGACAGACTTGAGCTTCTCGATGGCCGACGTGAAGGACTGGGCGAGCGTATGACCAGACTTACCCATGCAGGGTGATTGTTGCGGTCGCGATCCTAGTTGCTAAGTATCTGGAAAACTTAGCGGGCTCGCGAGAACGAACGCGCTAGAGGCTATCGAACTAAAATCTACCCGTTCTAACCACCGACGCGCAGAAGCTCGGGATTGCCCGGCCTGTGGTTATAGATTTTGAGATCTTCTGATGAGAAAATTTGACGTTGTCGTGGTGGGTGGTGGGCCAGGCGGCCTTGCTGCTGGACGTTCGGCGGCGAAGGCCCGCGCCCGTGTGCTGCTAGTTGAGCAATCTGAAGAGATTGGCTCACCGACTCGTACCACGGGTGGAAGTTTCATCAAGGATCTCGAACAACTTCGGCATACCATCGCATCTTTACCACCGATAACAAAGTGCCGATTTGTATCGCCTGGTAATTCAGCTGAGTTTGTCTTATGCGGGCCCGGTAGCCTGTGTTCTGGACGTGCGTGGGATGTTTCAGTTCCTTGCTGAACAGGCGATAGCAGCCGGGACAGTAATTCAGCTCGCCAGCACAGCGATTGATCCCGTCATCGAAAGCGGACGAGTACAAGGCGTTACGATCAAATCTCGAGTGTTCGGTGACGAAACGATCGCTTCCTCCGTAGTTGTCGACGCGACCGGCTATCGATCAGCACTTCTAAAAAAGTCGGGAGTCCACCCCGGTTTCCGCCGCTTCGGCGTCGGTTCCGAATTCGACTTCTACGCACCGGGATACGATCAATCAGAAGCTGTCTTAATTGTTAGAGCCGACGTCGCTCTGCGGGATACGCCTGGGCTATTCCTGGGGCAAAGGCCGCGTGCGCCTCGGAGTGGGCATCATACATGGCGATTCTGATGCGCATCCCGATCGATACCTCAGAAAAATGCTCGCCGACGCCAGCCGCTACGGAATGAATTTCGAACACGCTCAGGCCATCGAGTATCACTACGGGTTGATTCCTTCTGAGGGGCTCATCGACAATTTAGTGGGTAACGGGATCATGGGCGTCGGCGATGCAGTGGGACAAGCATCGGCGTTGGTCGGGGAGGGGATTAGAGCCGGGCGATTAAGGCGGGCAACATGGCCGGGGAGGTGGCAGCCGACGCGGCGGCTGCGAACGATACGTCACGTGAATTTCTTTCGCAATATCAGAAGCAGTGGAAATCCGCCTATGGTACCAACCTGCGCATCGCTTATGAAATAAATAAGAAGATCGCCCAATGGAGCGACTCAAAATGGGATCGAAAAATCGATGTTTTGAAGCTGTTTACTGCTGAGCAATTCGGTGAGGCGTTGCAGGCGAACTTCTTAGCTGGATGGGCGTTCAGTCTCCTCTGGTCACATCCCAAGGTTATGAAGGAGGGCGTGAAGGAGATTTTTGACCGATTCAGACTTGGTAAACTGACCTCGACCTAGAGCACAACTGGATCTGAAGCTTTCTAGAGCAATTTCGTTCCCAGGCGCGTTTCGCGGGGCCAACGGCTTCGTTCAAGTCGGCTTACGAGCCAACTGCTACATCTGGTTGCAGCACCCAGAACGGCGCTCCTTTGACCCTGGGCGCGGCTTCCGATATTGTTCCTTAACGGCGCTGAAGGAGTATCACGGGTATAAAATGTCGACGACACCAACGTGGACGTTTTTAGGGCAACCCTAAGTTGGGTGCGAGGGACACCCGCGATCTCCGCGTGGAGTAGATTCGTTAGCGCACATGTAGAACTTAACCCACGCTGAATTTGGTGAGTTTAGATGGCGAAGCCGACCGAACGAGGCTGAAAAAACGGGTTTGAAGATGAAAGAGCCCGCGGAAGGGAAAAAATGTCCCAGTTCTGTAGTGACTTCGGAGCTGTAGCTGTCCGGCTTAGTGGAATCAACGCTTCACCCTATCGCTGAACAGGCTTAGTGAAATACACTTCGCTGGCGAGTTCAACGGCACCGTATTGTTTTCTCAATCGCTCGTAATCGCCTGGAAAAATCCAGTGGTCGGCTTCTGTCAATACACTGTTATCGCCCCGGTCGTGCGTAAAGGCAGTTCGCTGGTTCTGAAACAGAACAATACTCGGACGTAGTTCTCCCGGCGCGAGTTGATGACCCTTCTGACTCACGATTCTAATCTCTTCTACGAAGTCCTTGAAACTGTCTAAAAACTCAATGGCACCCTGGGTCGGCTCAGTTGTCCCGAGAAGAAATATATATCTAATTCTCAGCTTTCCTGAAGCCACGAGTTCTCTAACTCGGTCGTAGAATTCTCCGAACCAGTTCCTCTTCAGCAGTTCGTGTGGGTGAAGGAGGGAAGGCGTATGTATGCCTTCACGTCCTCAACACCTTCGAAGTTTTCCACGACTTCGAGCCACCTGCGAAAGTAACTGGCCTCTCTGTCGGAAATGGGAATTTGGCCTTTCACAATTCGGCGTAGGGTTTCCAGGCAAATCGAGAGTGTGCGCTCGACCGGCGCACGCTGCATCCGGTGCTTTGCCGCTACAGCAAGAACACCGAATTCCTGGGTCGCCTGGTGCACAGGATTACTTTCTATTGCGTGAATGAAATCACGGTTGATTTCCTCCACCTGAGCCATGAGGTCGTGCGGAAACACTTCAGTCTTGATATTTGCCATGCGAAGCTTTCGGAAACCGAGTCCTCTCACAATCGGGTTCGGATCCAGCATTCCGATCACAACGCGGCCGACGCGTCTATTAATCAGGCGTTCAACACAGGGAATCTTTCCTTCTCCGCGTTTTGTGCAAGGCTCCAGAGTTGTGTAGACGGTCGCTTCAGAAAGTTTGCGGTCACTCAGGTGCTGTTCGAGCAAGACATATTCGGCGTGCTGTCCCGCGGCAACTTCCTCGCGATAAGCCCGCCCGACGACGTTGTCGCCGATCACGGCGACCGCGCCAACTCTAGGCACCATCCCCATTGGATCGACAGGCGATTTGAGAGAAGCTTCAATGGCCGCTTCCATGAAGCCACGATCTTTTGATTTCATTTAGTGACCCCAACAAAATGTAATAAGCGGCGTGCGAACAAATCCTCGAAACTGCACGCCGCAATCGGTTGATTTGAAGTAGGGTATCAGATTGGTGTGTTAATGCTCATCCGCCGCTTCGACGACCGCATTGCACACCTGCTCCAGAACGTCCTCGCAAATAATGTGCTGCGAGATAGCTCTATCCATTCGAGCGATTTGATCCAGCCTGAGTTTTGCTAGCGCCAACTACGCGGCTCGCGCGAAAACTCTTGGATTCCGGGCGACCGGGATGACGGACGCTGAGATGCTTCCGATATCGGTTCTTAACGCCCGGTATAAAGGGGAGCTAAACGATCCTTTGCACGGTACGGGCGCAAGTGACTCGCTACCATGTTTGTCCGATTGCTAAACGCTAGGCGACTAGAACGAAGCCGCTGGCGCGGCGGCCGGAAGAGCATTTCGGACGCTTGAACGATTAGCGTTGGTTGCAGAGAAAGGAGTTCTCTGTGACCATACTCTTGCAGCGGATGCGCGAGGAACTCGTGCGCCGCACCTATTCGGAAACAACGATCCGTTCTTATCTGCATGCGGTGGAAGCGTTCCGCCAGCACGTAGGGAAGCGGCTCGATCATCTGGGACCTGACGATCTTCGCGGCTATCAGGTGTATCTACTCGAAGACAGGAAACTGGCGAACGGCACGGTCGTCATCCAGATTTCCGCGCTTCGATTCTTTTACATCAAGGTGCTGAAGCGTCGGGATATGAAGGAGGATCTGCCGTACCCAAAGCGTCTGAAGCAACTGCCGGTCGTTCTCAGCCAGGAGGAAGTTTCCCGGCTGATCGACTGTGCCCGGAACCTTTTTCATCGAGCGATGCTCCTGACGATGTACGCAGCCGGACTCAGGCGCAGCGAACTGTGTCGCTTGAAGGTCAGCAACATCGATAGCCAGCGCATGATGCTACGGATCGAGCGGAGCAAGACGGCGTGGATCGTGATGTTCCCGTAAGTGCGAAGTTACTGGAGACACTGCGCGAGTATTGGCGCTGGATGCGGCCCAAAACCTATCTATTTCCGGGCACGCAAAACGGCTGGCGCGCCGATAAGCCGATCACTCCGAAGGTTATCTGGGAGGCTGTTCAACAAGCCGCCCGACGCGCCGGCATTCAGAAACACGTCACACCGCACACCCTCCGCCACAGCTACGCAACTCATCTGCTGGAAGCCGGCGCGGACATTCGCACGATTCAGATGCTACTTGGTCACGCGGATCTTACGCACACCACGGTGTATCTGCACCTTTCACAGAAACATCTGCAGGGAGCACCGAATCCACTCGACCGTGTTCAGGTTTCCAGTACTGCACAGCTAAAACGGTCGCGGAGGCTGCATAAGCCGGAATGAGCCGGCCTGCCGTGGAGGTGGCTGATATCCTTCGCGCGCACGAGGCCCGCTTTCTTGACAAGAATCGATCTTGGCTAAGCTTCCAGCAACTGACAGTGCTGCGAGCGATTCGTGCCAAGTGGCATTCGCCATTCGGTGAAAGCGCTCACTGACGGTTCGGCGATAATCATCGACTATCCTGTCAGGCGTGATTTCGATTCCGCATGAACTTGCCGGTCTTCGCGGCATCAAAGATCTCCAGCCGTTAACCGACAATATCGGAAGATCTTTCGGGGCAAGAATATGCTTGCATCGCTCAAACATACAGCTACGAGTGGCGGGTGTGCATGTTTCCGCCACGCCTTCGGCAGGCACGGTTTTGACTGGCACTCGTAACGAACGTTCGAATTCAACTCACGAAATCTTAGTCATTATGAGGCTACACGCCTGCCGAAACTTTTTAATCTGAGCAGGTGAGTTCAGCGAAATGCAGTTAGAACGTTTGGCAGCGCTGTCGAAAGAATTGGTTCGCCAGTAGCTCTGCCTCGGATTTTGCAAATTCTGCATACCGCTCGTTGCAAGCTCGAAATAACCAGTAAGCCAGTGCGATTTGACCTGAACGCCAGAGATATCGCGGTACCGGACATGGAAGTCTCTGGTACCTAAGATCTGCCCAGTCATGTACCCACCTTTCAGGAGAATCACCCGGATATCAGTGCAGATCAGAGCTTCTTTGTGAGCCCCCCGAATTTTGACGTAAACAATCTCTTTAGGAAGTAGCAGGGTGTCGAGGGCTCGCTCAAGTCTTCGCGGCAGGCATTCAATCATCAGGTCACTGGATAAAGCCGAGCTACTCGAACGAGAGTGACCCTTTTCGAGAGCAGGGCCGCAATCCGGACACGGTTCATCAGGACGTCTCAGTGCACCACAGATGGAACAGACCCGAATTCCCGATACAGAGAGAGCAACTCCGGTATTCGAGACTCGTTCGGAGGATTCACTCAGCGCCCTTCCGCAATGCAAACAAAACAAACTATTGCCGACAGATGATTGCCCGCAGTCAGGACAAGTCATAGAGGGTAGGAAGGTCGGTTATAGGTTACCAATCTGATGATTTTGCTGGAATACATCGGCCAACAGGACACGGTTACGTTTGCCGTGCGACGTAGACTTGGGCGTTAATAGTTAATATCGAAAACTACTCTGCGGCGTTTTGCAGGAACTCCGGATGCGAAACGCCGTTACGATGCTGTAGCGCCTATGTCGCGGCAAGCTTTTCTACATCGATGAAACCGGACTTCGTCTGGAAGGGAACGCCATCATGCTCAACGCCGTACCATTCGAATACCTGAGCCGCGATCTTGAACGCTATTTCTTCTGATTTCTCATTTCTCACGTTCGCTAAAACAATGGAACTGATGTTGGAGTCGGGTGCTTCATGCCCGACCACTGTAAGAAACCCACGCGATCGGACTTTTATCCTTGAAGGCGTTTGCCGTGTCATATTGCGCAGAATGATGGTAAACTCGACGCCTTCGACCTGCGGTACAGACGGTTCGTATATCTTCCGTGCCAACTCGACGAAAAGGTAGGCCGACTCAATAAGGGCGATGGCGTTGACCGCCAGAAACGGCGATAACGGGCCGCCCATAGCAGGAGGCCAGCATAGATACTGCTCGTCTCCCCTGGCCGTGCAGAGCAGGGTTCCATCTCTCCACAGTTCCAGCAAACCGCCCTCTTGAACAAGCACGCGCCTCCGATTAGCGTCGACCATGCGAGCAGGACCATCAGCGTTCAAGTGAAAACCGGCATCTCGCAATCGCGGCAGGTGTTCCAGCCACTGCACCACCGGGTCATGCTTTGAGCGAAATAGACCCGGTATGTCCGTTGGCTCGGTCGGCCGCGACGCGAGTGCGTAGGAGGGCTTGTCGCTGAGATCAGCCTCTTCGAGCGCTCTACTTGTTCGCGCCAAGACGTCCTGCTCCGTCACAGGGTTGGAAGGTTTCACGGCGGCTGAAAACGACCGCGAGACCAGTTCTTCCAGCAACTGCTGCATGGCGTCCAGCCGCGTTTGCATTTGCTGCGCTTGTAAGCCCGCCTGGACTAGACTGTGGAGCCGAGCAACCGAAGTTGAATCAACGCTCGTGCGCCGTCGCTCAAAAAACCCGAACACGATTTCGACCGACTTACCGGATTCATTAACCGCACGAGTGACGAGCACGGGACGGCGTTCGAGCCGCTGCGCCTCGACAGTTATCACGCCGATGCCTCGGGTTGAATCAGTTTTGGATGAAAACCATTCAATCCGCACTGTGTCAAGCGGCGGATGTGTCCAACGCTTCAGCACGTCCTCGTACTGCTGAATATTTAGCAGCGCTTCCGGGAAGGGGCGCACGTCGATAACCTCTTCTTCTGCGCGCGTCTGGCTTGCTTCCGTTTTGAGGCCGATGATGATGAAGCCGCCCCCAGCATTGGCCATGCCCGAAACATCCTTCGCGAACTCCTGTTTCTGAGAAATCTCGTCCAGACGGTACGGGGTTGACTTGCACTCTAGAATGTCGGTTTCGGCCGCCCCCTTGAACCGGTCAAAGTCTCGCTCGACCAAAATGCGTCGGATGCTTTCAGCATCGAGCGTGGTCGCCATGTTCGCATGCTACCGCGCCCTCCTGCGATCCCACTCGGCGGCCGCCCAGCGCGCCTGAAAGCACCGAGCCGCCAGACCATCTGAACCGGACGCCCTTCGGTATTTGACGCCAAAGAAGTCCGGGCGTTAAGACGGAATTTCGCTAGCTATTTCGGGGTGATCCGGCGAAAGAGTGGTTTAAACATCACTTGCCGGATCGTCAACGATGGACTGGCGCTTTGGCAAACCCCGTTTACGGCCCCATTGAGCCCGGGTACTTAGTTCAGAATCGTGTGACCGTGAGCCGACGCTGCGTTTCCTACCGCTGATCCGCGGCAGACTCGTATCGATAAATGTTAAGATGCACCTCATGCCGGATGCCCAAGATCACCGCGCCATCTCCTTGCGTCCGTTATATGACTTCGTCCGGAAATACGAATCGGAAGAGCAGCCCATTCGTAAGGAGCGAACACCCATAGGGGCGGAGTATGGGCGGTTGTGTTCCCGCCTTACGGACGTGATCGATCTTGCGCAGGGATTTTATCTCTGGGGCCACTACGATCGGAAACGTTATTGGCGAAGCCTTTACCTGGGCAAAACCGAGTTCAGAAAGACGTCCAATCTGAGAGCGCGTATCTGTGAAGAGCTGAAAGACGAGCGCTGGTTCGTCTGGAGGCATGTCCATTCAAAAGCAAGAGTTCTCGAAATCTGCGATGCGATCTATCCATCGGCAAGGCATCGCAAGTTCTGCGAACGCGCAATGTTGAAAGCTGGTAGTACGCATATCATTTGGGTCCCCGCGCCTTCGATTCCAAAGGAAGAAATCACGCAGGTGGAAGCTGACCTGATTGAGGCATTGAACCCGAATGTGAATATCAATCGGCCGACGCCGCCGAACACTGTTCAACAGGTTGCTACGGAAATCTTTCAGGCATTTCGATGCACTATTCACAAGTCGCGCGACAGCGCTTTCAACCTGTCCCTTAGAGACGCGTAGATCTGCTTCCATGCTCAGAAACTGATTTACGCTGGCCAGTAATCGTGAATGGGTCTGGTATCGCGCGATTGCTTGCCGCTCCGCAACCGCGAACGCGGTCAGCATAGGCCGGCGTTAAATGCGAATTATCGGAAGCTAACTGTCTGGAAGAAAACGCCGAATTATTTCCGGTTAGCCGACGATCCCACGGAATCCTGCGGCGTCCTGATGACTGGAGTTTACACGAGGGCTATTCGGCTCCTGATCGAGAACCTTCACAGCATCCGCCGAGCATCCGCAGGCTGTCCAAAAGCGCGGGGTTCTTAACTTCTCGAGAGCTGTACCGCGAACAGCACCGCAAGACCGCAGGCGATAACGGCAAAAACGGCAGAACACAAAACCAGTAGGCTCGGAAGGGCACTCATTTCATAAGGAGCTTTCACTCCCGCTCTTGAGCAGACCTCAAGGTGTTCGCGTCGCAACGTGAGCGCAAACCGGATACTGAAGATGCAAATGACCGGAACCCGCCATTCACAACAACTGGCAACAAAAGCGAATAGACTATTAAAACGTCCTTCTCGTGAGCAAAATAGTAGGACGTTAGTGCACCCGTAATGCCGAGCACAAAGGCTCCCGCCTTGAGTAGTAGGTCTAAGTAGAATTTGTAAAGATCGACGTCTTTATCGAGTTCACGCCACGCGGATTCCCTGTCATCCATGATGCCTGAGCAGTCATTCCTGTTCTTGTGAATTTAATCACACCGCCATGCCGCGAGGCAAAGTGCGTTTTGATATGACGCGCTATCAGAAAAAAATCGAGATGCTCGGCAAGTTGCCCTCGTGCGTGACGGGCCGTTAGCTGTAAATATCGCTAGCTATTCGAGGCGATTCGGGCGCGACGAGGCCGCCGGTGACTCAGAGTATATTCTCCAGTTTCGCCGATTGACCAGAACACGTGTATCGACGCAGCCAGCGCATTCCTGTTTCTTTGGGCCGGCGAGCTTACGCAAAGTATCGCAAAGTTGGGCTTCGTCCGATTCGTGGGTAGTGCCTGAAGGTGCGTTTCTGAACTTCTCACTTGGCAAACGTAACCAGCGAACCACCGGTGCCTTCATTGAAGGACTGCGACCCCACGGCTTCGGGGAATTCCAATCACTACGGACGGCCTCGCGGCTTCACAAGTCGCTTCGCGTGCCGCCTGCAATCGAAAGTGGCATCACCGATGATATCTGGGAACCGTCAGATCTATTGGGCGTGAATGTGCTACATTTGCCGGTTGTCGAAGTGGCAACCACAGAACACACAATCAACGATGCCCTAGCAGGAGTGCTACGCGAAACGCGTCGTGCTTGGCACTTTTCTGACGTTGTCAGGTCCGAAAATACTGGCATGTTGAAGGACAGCAGTAAACGCCCCGACATTCTCGTTCTCGAACCCAACGTCTCTCCCGTCGTTATAGAGACCGAAGTCTCGCCTGCCCCCACCGTCGAATCGGAAGCAGCATCGCGACTGGGTGAACGCGTAAGCACTACCGGGAGAACAATATTGTCCTCGATTGCACTACGCTTGCCCTATCGCCTGCGGACAAAATCAGGATCACACTTGAAAGTGGAATTGATCAGCGCTACCGATTTCGAAATGGCGCTGTATACTGGCACATCTCCACTGAATGCTACTCGTTGGCCCATGTCAGGCTGGCTTACAGGCAGTGCTGCCGATCTGTCAATTCTGACCCAATCGGCATCTGTTCCGCCAGATGTCATCGAGCAAGCCGCAGATCAATTAGTAAGCGGGGTGACCGATGCTGCCGGACTGTTACAAGATATTGCTCAATCCAATCCTGGCGCTATTCACAAGGTAAGCGAGGAGTTGCATCAGGAAGACGGCGAACAAACACGGCGCATGGCTGCAACCATCCTCGCCAATGCCTTCGTCTTTCAGGAAAGTCTAGCCGGAGGTCCAGGGGACTTGGCAACCGTTGGGTCACTCGAAGAACTCCGCTCAAGTAGCGGCTTAACGAAGGCCACGATTCTCGCCGAATGGCGGAGAATTCTTCGAGTCAATTATTGGCCGATCTTTGACATTGCACGCCGCATTCTCGAAGTCATCCCGACATCCAGCAGTAAAGCTGTCATCGAACGTATGGCGGATACGGCTGACAAACTGCTACAAAATCGGCTGATGCGCTCGCATGATTTAACGGGGGCCGTTTTCCAGCGTTTAATTGCGGATCGGAAATTCCTCGCGGCCTTTTACACCACCCCATCATCGGCAGCGCTCCTCGCTAGTTTGGTGCTTGCTCAAGATAGGCCGCCAGCAAATGGATCGTGGTCAAACGCCGATGACGTAAAGACGCTTCGTATTGCCGATTTCGCATGTGGGACCGGGACGCTTGTGTCCACGGCTTATCAGCGTATTGGACAATTACACGAACTAGCCGGAGGAGATGCGGAGGCACTTCACGCTGACATGATGGCTAACAGCCTAATCGGTTGTGACGTGTTACCCGCTGCTGCCCACTTGACTGCTTCGATGCTGGCTGGCGCACATCCGACCTCAAAATACATGCAAAGCTCGATATTAACTGTTGCTTGGGGCAAGCAACCAGATGATAGTGTCACGCTTGGCTCATTAGATCTTTTAGATCCCCAACGTGCATTGGGGATTCTAAACATTACTGCCCGAGCCGCTGAGGGTTTAGGGGAGAGCGAAAAAGAAACTTGGACCACGCTTCCTCATTCCTCATTCGATGTGGTCATTATGAATCCTCCGTTTACTCGTGCGACCGTACATGAGGCAGAGAGACTTAAAATTCCTAATCCTATGTTCGCTGCCTTTCGCACGACTCCCGAGGACCAGCGATTGATGAGCGAAGCCACAAGGCGATTAACAGCCAATACCAGTGCTCACGGCAACGCGGGCGAAGCATCGATTTTCCTAGTTCTGGCAGATCGCAAGTTAAAACCAGAAGGCGTATTGGGGTTGGTCATGCCTCTGAGTCTCATGTTGGGACATTCTTGGAATGCTTCGCGGCGCCTCTTAGCTACGAACTATAGTGACCTTGTGCTTGTTTCAATCGCTGCACCCGGCACAGAAGAGATGTCATTCTCGGCCGATACAGACATCGGTGAGTGCCTCGTTGTTGGAGGAAGAACTGCATATACCGGTATACCGGTAGGAGAGGAAGTGCTTAGGAGAGCAAGCAGTCGCGCCACGTTCGTGATCCTGAATAACCGGCCAACATCGACGCTAGAGGGTTCCACAACCGCCAAACAAATTCGAGATCTTATGGCGGCGCACACGGTTCGCCAACTTGAAGATGGGCCGATGGGAGGCACCGCACTTTACGTTGGTGAAGATGTGATTGGCCATGCAATGGAAGCGCCGTTACCGGATTCTGGTGGCTGGAACCTGGCGCGCATCGCCGACCTGTCTTCGGGACAAGCGGCCTATCAGCTTGCGAATGAAAGGCGCGTTTGGTTACCGACGATGAACAAGTCGGATGCTGTTGATATTCCGATTACAACCGTTGGGCAAATTGGGCGCACTGGGCCAATCCATAGGGACATCAACGGAAGAACACCACGAGGTGGAATAAGAGGCCCTTTTGATATTCAACATTTAAGAGCGAATAGCGCTCCAACTTATCCTGTCCTGTGGTCACACGACGCCGACCGAGAGCGAACGATGGCATTCGACGGTGACAGCGAAGCGGTGCCACGAGGGGATCGACCGAAGCCGAACGAGCGGCTCTTACCGTCAAAGTGGCGAGCGTATGGGCAACTGCTTCACATTCTCACTTCAATTGCGATTTCCGATTTAATAGCCAGTCCACGGGAATGCAGTTCACGCCGCGTAAAACGATAGGCGGGCGTGCATGGTTGTCGATTTGCCTGTCCTCCGCTGAACAGGAAAAGGCCCTGGTTGTGTGGGCTAATACATCTCTGGGGATGCTGTTGCGGTGGTGGCATTCGAATAAGCAGCAGTCTGGACGAGGCAACTTGGGTAAGTCGGCCTTGCAGACTCTGCCCGTACTCGATGTAACGGCATTGAAGCCCAACCAACTTACCGCAGCCGTACAACTATTCGACGCAATGAGCGGAATGGATTTGTTGCCGCTCCATAAGATCGATAAAGACCCTGTGCGGCGAGAATTAGACGAAAGATTTGCTCGCGACCTGCTTGGCGCTACAGAATCAGTTCTGGGTTCCTTGGAACTACTTCGCATGAAGCTCAGCAAAGAACCATCTATATTCGGACAGAAATCTCCTACCAGCACTGATCCTGCAGACAGCGACGAGGGAGACGAATAGCGTTCAACACACCTTTCAGGCATTACCAATTCTTGGTCATCACACTAGGTACCGAACAAAGCAAACCGCAGAAGGCGACCAGTCGTACGAGAAGGTTCAGGTATGTAGAAGCGGCTCGCTTCGGATGAACCATCAACGGATCAGAGCACAATTTCGGAACGTAAAGCTCACCACCAATCCACTTGGCCGTTAACGCGCAATATCGGGAGCTGTTGTGGATTCCCGCGGATCAGGAGGATACACGCGTGCCGGAGGGACTGCAACGGTCGGAAGAAAGACAGTCATTGTGGCACACACGAATTGCATTTCGCATAGCATTACACAATACCGCGGTGGAGGTTGCCAAGACGGTCGGAATCGGGCCGACAGTCTTAAAACCGGAACTTCTGGTGCCACCAGTGCGCTTCAAAGCTTCGGCTCACGGCCTTCCAGTTTGCTCTTTTCAGATCTTCCGTGGGGGTGCCGATTCGCGCGCTTCTTCGTCCGCCCTGAGCGCGCGAATCAGATTTTCAATCTCCCGCTCAAACTTCCCTTTTTCCGTGTCCCATCCGGTGAAATCCGCGGCCAACCGACGCCGGATCTCGGCACGATATCCGCTTTCCCATTCAGGAGTGAATAAATAGCCATCTAAGTTCAGTGGAATGAGAGCGCGAACACCATACCCACGTTGCTTTGTCAATTGTTCTTCTTTTTCCAGAGCCGTGACTATCTCCTTGTCAACCCAAGACGCAGCTTTCAATGAATTGCGAGAGCAGCACAGAAGAAATTTATCCCAGAGCCGAATACCCCGGTCAACTTCGTCGAATATGTCTTGTCCTGGCAAAATTGCCTTTTCATCGAGCCAGCAGCGAATGCCACGGTTCTGCAGGCTGTCGAATATACGGCGGGCGAATGGCTTATCAGCGTGGCTGTAGCTTATGAAGCAAGAGTAGAACTGAATCGGCTCGGTAGCAAGTCGTCCCTTCAGGCAGGTAACGAGCTGCTCAGGTACTCCGAGACCGCGCAGTAGTCCCGTTTCCATTGGTATCGATCGGTACACGGTGTCTACACCAACACTCGATGGTCCGATATGTTTCGCCGTCGAAAGGCCCTGAACCGCGGACAAATCTATGTCGGCCAGAGCAGTAAATCAAAGACAGCTTCAGTAAAGTCAGCGTGTTCCAGAATCGTCCGGCTTAAAGTGCTCAGAGTAAAATTGGCTCGTCTGAGATTTGCTCTCGAAAGGTTCGTCCAATTGAAGAAAGCCCCACTTAAATCAGCGTTGCTTAAATCTGAGTTCGAAAAATCTGCCTCTCGAAGTAGTGCATCGTGTAAAACGCAGCTTGCAAGGTTCGCCTCCATTACGTCCGCCTTGACAAGAATTGCCCTGCTGAGGGTGCAGCCCCGGCTAGATTGGCACCCCAAAGGTTCGCTTCCGTGAGATTTGCGCCACTCAAGTCGGTATTCCTGAGATCTCCTTGCGTCAAATCGCAAAGGCTAAGATCGTAATCACGAAGATTGGTGCCTGCAAGATTTGCTCTAATCAGATCGGCAGCGATCCACTTCCCCCTGCCGATTCCTTCGAAGTTTGGTCGTCCTTTTCGCCAGCGTGCCCATTCCTCCGGGCCGCGCGGCAAAGCCTGAAGATTCTCCGGGTTGGACATACCAATCCAGGATAACGCTCCATTGTCGGTTGACTGCAATTTGGAACGTGGCCGTTAACCCGAAATATCGCTAGCCTATCTTTCCTTCGCTCAATCCTTGGCCGCTTTGCGCGACCGAATTAACATAATGGCTCGGAAACCGACTTCGCCCGACGAGGGGCAGAAAACAGCAACTCGACGTGGGCGTATAGTTTCGGTATGTTTCCTGCCCTACTACTCCGATTTGAAGGCACTGCTCTATTGTTGTGCGCTTTGTTTTTCTATTATTCGCTGAGATTCAGTTGGATCTTATTTGTCGTGCTCTTCCTCTGGCCAGACATCTTGATGGTGGGCTACCTGCTGAACCCGAAACTAGGCTCGCGCCTCTATAACCTGGTGCACGCCGAGGTTCTTCCTGCTGCTCTCGCCACATCGTCATTCGCACTGCACCGCACATCCGTGCTAGCATTCGCACTCATCTGGCTGGGCCATATCGGCTTTGACCGGGCACTCGACTTCGGTTTGAAGTACCTACGTTCTTCAAAGACACTCATCTGCAGCGCGTGTAGGGGCGTAGATAGTTCTTTCGGGACTGCCGCTCACTTCCGATATGATCCAAAGCGGCCTCTTTTATGGCAGCGAGGCGAGGTGGCCGATGTCCCTGTTCGGTTGCTATTGCTAACGCCTTATCAAGTCATTTAGCCTCACAAAGGTCCTCTGTGCAACGCGAAGTGGAATTATCACGAGGTTTCTATGGTCACTAGATCGGAGCTCAGAACGTGGATCGCGCGGGGAGGAACCGCCTTGCGCGCGCCGACGCAGAAACCGGGAGGAGGCACACGATGACCATCCTGCTGTGGGTCCTGCAGGTCCTCGCCGCGCTGTTGTACGGAGCGTCGGGCGTGATGAAGGTCTTCATGTTCGACAAGGTAAGCGAACAGGTCCCGTCCTTTGGTGCGTTGCCGCGGGAAGCCTGGAAGGCCCTTGGCATCCTGGAACTCGTCTGTACAGTCGGGCTGATCGTCCCAGGCGCGCTCCACTGGCTTCCGGTGCTCACGGTGGTGGCCGCCACGTTACTGATGATCGAGAGCTTCGTGTTCGTCTGGGTACACGCCAAGTACGGCGAGATCACGTCCATCATCTTAAGCTGCGTGCTGGGTCTCCTCATGGCTTTCATCGTTTACGGCCGGATGTTCCTGAAGCCGATCTTCTGAACGCCGGCCGTCTCAGAAAGGGTAAGTTTCGGGACAAATTCATAAGATCCTGAAATCAATGTCTTCAGCGTCTTGAGAGCCCGTCTCGAAACGACTGGGGCTGGTTCGTCGGCATGTCATACGGGTGAACCGGCCGATTGCTCGCGACTAGTCGTTAGCGTTCATCGGGAGTGCCTCGGCGAGGACAGTGGGGAGACGCGACAAAGTGGATGCCGAGGCACTTTCGATAACGAGACTTGAAGGAAGCCGCTGGCGGGGCGGGCCGAGTATGGAGCTACTAGCGTGTTTTGGTAGTTACTCGAAGCGTAGAGCGGCGGTGAAAGCGGCTCGATAGCTTAGGAAAGAGAAGCGGAACGGGCCGAATGAAGCCTCTGAACCGGCTGTGGACTGGATGCAATCGACGCAAGCCCGATAGATACCTCGAAAAGCGCACACGTATGCGAAGGCGTGCGTGCGCACGTCGTGGCGTGGAGTTGTGACAGCGAGTTATTAAGACGTGTCGATGAAACTGCACCGTCTCTTAAGCTGAAAGGCTGATAGCTTTTACTGGATGTGCATGGGAGCGCCACAATGCGGGCACTGCCAGACAGCCATCTTTGGAAGTTCAGTTGACGATGCACGAACGTCTGGGGTGAAGGCGAGCAGTTTGCGGCTGACAGGAAGGAGCGCGCTCCGACGCGCGTTAGCTAAGAACCCAAACTGCCGAATGCGAACGAAGCCGCGAGGAAGTACATGCTGGACGAAGCGGCGTAAGAACTCTTCGGCAGTTAGCGTCATGAGCCGTTGCTTGTTGCCGCGAGCGTAATCTTTCCAGCGAAACGTGACTTGGTCCCCTTCGTGGGCCACGATCCGATGGTTGCTGATCGCCACTCGATGAGTGTAGCGGCCGAGATAACGGAGGACTGCGCCTGGGCCGCCGAAGGCGGCCTTGGCGTAGACCACCCAGTCCTGGCGGCGGAGTTTTTGTACAAGCGCCGAAAACTGCTTGGGTCCGGCGAGGGCAGAAGCCGCGCCGCTGAAGCATAGCTTCTTCAACCGGAAAGCGCGGCGAAGTCCTTGAATGAACTTGCGCCGGCAGACCTTGCCCAAAGCTTTGACAGGGAGGAAAAAAGCATACTGAGGATGAATCCAGCGCTGGTGATCCGGTGCTAGTCCTCCAGCGGGAACCACACAGTGAACGTGTGGATGCAAGAGTAAGTTCTGCCCCCAGGTATGCAGAATGGACAGGAAGCCAATCTCCGCTCCCAAGTGCTTCGGGTCCGCAGCGACTTCGAGCATCGCGGCGGCGCTTGAACGAAACAACAGGTCATAAAGCACCTTCTGGTTCCGTTGGCAAAGCGGATTCAGTTCATGCGGAAGTGTGAAGACGACGTGAAAGTAAGGTACATCGAGCACTTCTTGCTCACGCGCAGTGAGCCAGCGTTGGCGCGCTTGTGTCTGGCACTTCGGGCAGTGCCTGTTACGACAGGAGTTATAGGAGATGGCCTGATGGCCGCATTGAGAACAGGAATCGAGATGGCCACCCAACGCCGCAGTGCGGCAACGGGCGATTCGCATAATCGCTGATATTCGCCGTTCACAGTTTGTGATTGCCGACTTCACATTTCAACGGGGCGGTGTCTACTTCGAAGCAGGCTTCGCACTTGCACTTGGCAGAATCGTTATTTGGACCTGCCGGGAGGACGATCTTATCAACGTTCACTTCGATACGCGTCAGTATCCACACATCGCGTGGAGTACGCCCACCGATCTCAGGTCGAAGCTCACGGATCGAGTGCGTGCCTTAGTACCTGGCGCGCAACAGTGATGCACTCAGCGGTCGGAGTAGCGGTGATCGCCTCACGTGCCTCACAAGTCGACTTTGAACCTAGAAGAGAGTACTCGTCCTGCAAGCTTCCGATATTAGCGAATATCGCGGATGTTTTCTGAGGATGCGTATGCGTGAAAAGCCGGCGCACACAACGCGCAACCCGTGCGAGACTGATCTGCATTAACACGTGCGCGCCGAGTTGTCTTTCGCAAGACGCAAGTGGCAGAACTGAGACTCACGGACAATAGCGCCCCTTCAAAGTGTGGTAGACCCTTTGGAGGGCTGCGAGCAATCGGATACTGCAGTAAGGCCAAACGAAAAAGCGAAGTGTTAGCGAAATGAACGCACCGATTGTCTTCATATCGTATTCGCACGACTCGAAGGAACACAAAGCGTGGGTCGCCAGGTTTGCCACCGATCTTCGCAATAACGGTGTCGATGTGGTCTTAGATCAGTGGGACCTGGCGCTTGGGCAGGATGTGACGGCGTTTATGCAGCGCGGTGTGGCTTCGTCTGACCGCGTGATTATGGTCTGCTCGGAAGAATATGTGAAGAGAGCTGATGGAGTCTTGGCTGGGGTTGGTTACGAGCGGCTGATTATAACCAGCGAGGTCGTCGAGAATATTGATACGAAGAAGTTCATCCCGTTAATCCGGGGAAATCCTTCACCGTTGAAGGTGCCCAGATGCATCGGACCTCGTCTATACGTGGATTTCACGCGTGATGAGAATTACGCGCTAAAGCTCGAGGAAATTCTTCGCGAGATCCACAATTCGCCGGCACTCGCAAAGCCGCCGCTGGGACCGCGTCCCTTCTCCGGCTCTGTAACGGCCAGTAGTGGCGGAGCGAGAAGGATTGGTCCGACAGGCGTTACCGCCTGGGGTGGATCAATTCTCGATGAACCGTGGTTCGCTACGCACGCCGAGACCGCTGCTGCCGGTCATGGCAGGCTAGGCTTTAAGGGGTTGATGGAACTTAGGTATGCACTACACAGCGCGATCAATAAGTCGCAAGTTGAGCTTCTAAACGCAGTTCGGAAATCGGAAATTCACACGTTCGGCTGGCCGATAGCTGTCACACTGGAGAACAAGGAAGAATATCGACCTCGACCCATTGTGGACGGCATCCGCGCCGAAATTGCAATAGAAAGCTCCCGGATGACAGGTCGTTCCTCATACGACTATTGGGCCTTGCGAAATAATGCCGACTTCTATCTCCTACAAAGCCTTTTTGAAGATAACAGAGACCCCAATGCCATCTTCTTTAACAGCAGACTTGTCCGAGTAACGGAATCGCTGATGTTCGCAGCCAATCTCTGCGAGGCGCTCGGCGTGCCCGGCGATACAAAACTAAGCATTCGGGTTCTTCACCGTGGGATCGCGGGCCGGACGCTTTCCAGCTCGAACCCAACGAGGGGCCTCTTGTTTCCGCGTCGAACGCAAGTTGACGAGTCGCAAACAGAAATTGTTGAGGAGACTGGCCGGTTGCGCGACAGTATCGTGGCGAACGTACGCAAAATCGCTGAGCCCCTCTTCATGCTGTTCGATTTTATGGAATTCGACACTAAGGTCTACGAGGAGATCATCACCAACTTCGTCAACGGCCGGGCAACATAGCCATGGGGAGTTATTGTACTGACCCAAATGTCCGTTTGCAGTAGCCTAGCTCGTTGTGCTTTTTGGCGATATCGCTCATGCTAAGTACGCATTGAAGGCGATCAATAAGCGGCCCGTGCGTAGACTGGCGTCCTCAAACATAACTGCGATGTGCGTGCTCAGGTGCTAACCGCTACGATGTGCTTCGAAAAGGAAAATACCGACAGCGGTAGCGACGCCGACGGCAAGACGAGCATGATGTGCTTCTAGGCCCCGATAGTCAATGTCTTTCCCGTGACCGGTGCCGTATGGATTTCTGAGTTCTGCAAGGGTACGTCCGACTGAGGACAGATTATTGATCAGAACCTTGACAGTGTTCTCGGCCTCCGCTTTCTGCTGGACGTGGTACGGCACGAGCTGTAGACTCTTGACCGTGAGTTTAACGAGCGAAGGGAAATCGTCTATCGGCGACAATGTAATGCCGCGCTGCTTGAGAATGCCTCTACAGATCGACTCAACGAATTCCTTCGCGGTTCCGATCGCCACATCAGGTTCATTGGTAATCGCACTCTCCATCCGATTGACCTGTTGCATCAGGTACTCCGAATTAAGCTCCTCCGCAAGATCTTTGGCCGCCCCGATAGCCAGCGATCCCGTTAGCATAAGACGGTGGGCGGCGTAGATTGGCCTACCCGAAATCCTGGTCTTCTCGCTGATTTGCCAGCCGTCCGCGATCAGATGTTTGTTGAAGATTTCTAGTAGCAGCGAGATTTCTTGGGCGTCGCTCCGGACGAGGGGATGAACCATTTCGCAGAGAACGTTCAAGAAGATGTCGTCGGGGCCGTTCATCAGGTTTAACCGTGAATCGGTCAAGACCCAGTTGTCGGGCCAGTCCTGCGGATTGTTTATGCGGTGCTGCCAAACGTCCTCTGCCATCGTTGTAAACCGGTAATCATTCGATGGAAGCGCGGAAAGATCAAAAACACGCGAGAGAAATGCCACCTCGTCCCGTTTCCCGCACAAGCTAATACGACGCAGCTCTAATTCGTCAAACACGGCACTACGTGTAATGGTCGAAATCTCAGTAACTTCGGATCCGTTCATGTATGCGTTCAAAACGGGCAAATCTTCGTTCGTATTGGATGGCCGTCAGAATAATCTGTGCGGTGCCGACGCAACTTCCGCTTATCGGAATTGCGTCTCGAAACGGAATTCCCCTGCTCTCGTCATGCATTTTCCCTCTTTTCTTAAGAATCGCATTGACCAGGAGCAGCGTACGCTGCAACGTTCGCGGCAACTCCTCGTTTTAAGCAGCCCGCCTTGATATCGAGCGGCCTCAAGAGCTAATGTCCCAATGACTTCCGATATTGCCAAATAACAGGACCTAAAATGAACCAATTTGTCGTTGCGAACAAAGCAGCCGAATGGCGCAGACTCAAGGCGCTCGTTCTGGACAGCGTCTCTTCCCCGATCACCAAACGCGTATACAATCTCGGGCTGGACGAGTTCATCGCCTGGTACACGCAGGAGCCACGAGGCGGATTCACGAAAGCGACGGTCGCTGCCTGGCGGGTCCATCTGGAATCTCGCGGACTGGGTTCCATTTCGATTAACGTGCGGATCACAGCCGTCCGCAAGCTCGCAGTAGAAGCGGCCGATAATGGGCTCCTCGCAGCAGATCTCGCATCCGGCATAGCGCGAATCAAGGGCGTGAAGTCCGCAGGCATACGGGTGGGCAATTGGCTGTCGCTCTCGCAGGCACAGGCGCTCTTAAATGCGCCGGACATACGCACTCGAAAGGGCCTCCGTGATCGAGCGATATTTGCCACTCTGCTTGGATGCGGGCTGCGCCGATCGGAGGTGGCAGCGATGACGATCAAGCATGTCCAGCAACGCGACAGCCGCTGGTGCATCGTCGATCTCGTCGGGAAACACGGCCGAGTACGGACAGTCCCGATGCCAGCGTGGGTGAAAAGCGCAATCGATGCCTGGACCTGCGCAGTCGGAATCGTGGATGGATTCATCTTCCGCCCGGTCAATCGGGGCGATCAGGTTTGCGCGCAGCGCATGAGCGAGAAAGTCGTCTGGCAGATGCTGAAGCGGTACGTCGCGGCGCTCGGCGTGCCCCATATCGCGCCGCACGATCTGCGCCGGACTACGGCCAAATTCTGCCGCGCCGCCGGCGGAGAACTGGAGCAGATCCAGTTGTTACTCGGCCATTCCTCCGTGCAGACCACGGAGCGGTACCTCGGGACGAAACAGAATCTGACAAATGCGCCGAACGACGCGATAAAGCTACAACTGGTTGTTTGACGTTGTGAATCGCCATTGTCCGGTGCAGGTTTGAAACGATTCGTGCCTAAACTCCGGATTTGCGTCGGTTTAATACGCAAGCACCTAAACCGACGAGCGACACGAGAATCGGAAGCTTTGTGGCAGGTTCAGGAACCGTCGAAGCTGCGGCCGCAAAAGTCGCAAATCCCACCCCGTCGAGGACAAGCATACCGGCTGTCGTATCGAACGAAAGTCCAGAATTGAAAACTGAGGGTCCAAGATCGGGCGCGATAGCCGATTGCAGGTCATAGGTATGAAAAGCAGAGTTCTTCGTAAAAAAGATTGCGTTGTTCGTGGAAACGTCGCCGAAGCCAGCGCTGCTTTGCCCTTGATTGGCTACAACCTGGACCTCGTCCGTGAAGACTGCAGATCCGACCCCGCTCACAGATAAGAACGTTGTATTTATTAATACGTATACCCCTGGCAATAGCTGCTGCACACTGTTCGTATCCCCCGTAAGTGTCAGCGTCACAAGTGCATCGGAGAACGGTTGTGAACCCAGCGAGCCACTTGCTGGCGCCTGCTCTGTATACGTTAAGGTTGCGGCTGAAGCTGCTCCGCACAAAATGGCCTCTACCAATAAACTCGTGAACATCTCTTTCATATGAGTTCCCATCTTGGATAGAGCGGTTCCCGCAGCACACGGAGAAGCACTTGATATTAGCAGTGCTGCATTCAAGCGTCAACGCAACGAAGTACCCGATGGTCTGCCGGAGTTCTGCGAACGATGAAACAACAGGCTGAGCACTGTTAATAAGGTCATCCGGTTGGCGCGAACCAAGCCCGAGTGTGCGCGTCAGCGACCGGCGAACCTTCTCAAAACCATCGGTACTTCCAGGCTGCAATAGGCAGCGTCAGTACATCCCACATATTCCCGAAGAAACGATCGCGCTGAATCCGCCAATCCTTCACTCGGTTCAGGATGAAGCTCTGGCACAGCGGAGAGGTCCGAGCACCGCGCGATAGCAGCCAAGCTGATTGCAGGCTGCACGCCCGCGAGAGAACCAATACTACGAACGGGACGCGGACGGGAACGGCCCACCTGGGCGCTGGCGAAAGTGCCATGCCCCTTGATGTGCAGTTGTATTGCCCTACTATGTTGCTGCAACGACTACACCGCTTGTGCGACTATTACCGGATTGGGTTTCGATCTGGAACGTCGGTCTTCAGTCCGGCACGGATAACCTCATCGCAGCGGGCCCGAGTACCGTGTGATGATCAGCAGCGCGACCGCGGCAATGATAAGGATCCCCACGATTGCAGTCATCACCGCAGGATGCCACTGCCCTTTCTGCGATTCCGGCGGACGCCAAGTCTCCTGCAGGCTCACTTGCGTGCGCAGTTCTTCGTTCTCCTCTTGGAGATCACGCCAGCGTTCGTCACAAACAGCGCCAACATCTGAAGCCATCTCCGCAATGTGCGCACCGGCCGCCGATGGTGTGTCGGCGCTGAAGTCACAAATCCAGTCGAGTAGAGTGGCGTTGCCGGAGTGACCGAGGCCAGCTACCCGATACATGGTCTTGCTCTGCATCGCCGTGACGATCCGCTCGTCATTGAACACCCGGAAGTCTTCTTCTGGACCGCCTCCGCGGATCAGTACGAGGATGTCGCCTTCTGCCGTGTCGATTGCGGCTGCTATCTCCGAAGGGTCCAACATGCTTACGCCGGCTAGTTGTAGTTCGGCGTGATCACTGAGGCTTCTTATGGCGTTCAGAAAATCCTCACGCACCCGCGCTAGGGCTGAAAGGGGATGGATCACAAGGATGCGGAGGTGATCACGGACAGGGAATGGAATCCGCCTTCTCGAAAGATGCAAGATCCTTTGTAAGTTGATTAGTTCGTCTGAGGGTGCAAGCTGCCGTTCGGCTTGTTCCGGCCGAGAGATCTCCGCGACTTCGATCTGCACGTCGAAGCTCGGGGTTCGATGCAGCACGCGAACTTTCAATAAGCCAACAACAGTGACGAAATCCCCGGCTTCGATACCGGAACTGGTCAACAGTTCAGCCGGAACCTGCAGGAGGATCTTTTCGCCTCCGCGCGCTTGTTCTTGCAGCGGCACGCCATAATACGTCTTTTCGCGCCAAAGCTTGTCCGCATAGCAACCGAGGTATCCCGAAAGCGTTACCTGCGGAACATCGCGAGTCCACTTCGTGTACAACGCCTTCACCACCGAGCCGTAGAGGAATTGATTCAGCGCGCTGATGCTTTCGGAGGCGGGTTCTGGGGCCAGCGCGGTACCGGTAGACATGCTCGCAAAGCTAGTGCAACAAAACTGCGGTATATTTCAGGGCAGCAGATCAGGGGAGAACAGATAGCGAAAATGCTAGACTCTCCTCGTGGCGTTTTGCCGGGTCAACTATCGCGATCCCGAGGGCATTGAACACGCCGTTGAGCTGGAAGCACAGAGCTTATTCGAGGCCGTGGCCAAAGCTGTGAGCCGATTTCGACACTGCGATTGGGATCAGACCGACGCAGGGCCAAGCTCAACCGCAAGCTTTCGCGTCGAAGTACACCATCAGTCACCGGTCGCGCACACCGTCACGCTGGCCAAAGTGCAACAATTCGCTAGGTTCGGCACCGCGAAAGGACCGAGAGACCTCCTTCGAAGGAAGAGACTGCGCGAGCTTTTGGGGATTCCTGACGATTCGTAACGGCCGCAGTTTGCGACACGCGTCGTACCCGTGACAATTGCTGCGCGATAGTGGCTTTTGCAACGGGGTGATCTCGTACCTGCCCGGCGACCCTGGAGTAATATCAGCGATGATCCTGTCGGAGAATCTCAATGTCTGATACGAGCTTAAGCGCCAAGGAAAGAATAGACGTTGTCTTGAAGGAGTACGAATCGACACGGAAGGAGTTAGAAGAGGACATCCGGTACCTCAGTACAGTCGGGGTAACGGTCGGATTGGGGGTTGCCGCTGGGATCTGGGGGATGAGGGACCAAATAAATGTGTCCCTGATTCTACTGTTCGTACCTCTGACACTGCTTCTCCTGCAGACAATGAAGCAGCATCACTTGGTTAATGCAATGGAGTCGGGCCGAGATATTGCAAAAATTGAAGATCGAGTTTTTCGCATCGCCGGGGAGCCGCTACTTTTGCATGAGACGCGCCTGGTGGCGCTGAGAGCCTCACATCGGCCATGGCTTGGGCCTGTATTCGCCGTCGCAACGGTGGCTGCTTACCTGGGAGCGTCGTATTGGCTGTTCACCGATTTGGATGTACCAATCAAGAACTCGTGGCATCGCCTCCACGCATTACACCGTTGGATTATCATTGCTCTTTTCGTCTTTCTCGCAGGCTGGAATGTCAGGTGCGCGATCTGGCGCTTCCGAACCGAAACGGCACCATTTCGTTCGGATCTTCTCGACTTAATTCACAAGACGTCCGTACCTGAAAACGCCGCTGCACCAAACCAGTCCAGCCTCGGATAGAGAAACGTTCTGTCGGGCCCGGAGTGTCATCACCGTTTGTGTCCGGCCATCTGTTGGGCGACGAGCCAGTCCATTTCGCCCTGGATCGCACCGACCTTCTGATTTTGCGTTAGGCTTGGATCTTCGCCAGCAATGCGGCAGGCTTCGGCTTCACGTCGGCAGCGTTCAATCTCCTCTTCCCTCGTGCGGCTTCATGCATATATAAGGACAATTCGTCTCCTAATGGTCCACCACTCTTGGCTCTTCCAAGCTCGCGGTGCACCATGAGAAATTCAAAAGCTCTAGCCTAAACGTCCTCTCCTACAATCCCTCACCACAGAGGGACCGTGAAAGCTCAGCGGGTTCCCATGTAAATCCCGCAGACTCCCTGTCTTCCGTCTCCGAAGTGGTTTGAGAATGTGGCGCTAGAACAGCTACTTTGCCATTGAATGGGTCTACTCATGATGGGGAATGGCCCGCCGCCTGAGGATCTCCGTGAGCGGCTCCCGATTGTGCCATTTCGCCCCGATTTCAAGGCGAACAGCGAAAAGCTTAGAAGTGTAGGTTTTGCAGTTGATTCGGCGCGGCGAGATCGTTTGACGTCCGCGCGTCTTCATGATGCGCGTCTCGCGGGCAGCCGATAGGTCTTATCTAATGTGCAATTGTTACTTGCACGGGTGCCCCTGCGGTTTCTACGGCGACAACACGCGCGAATGCCGCTGCACCCCCGGTATCATCCAGCGCTATCTGGCCAAGATTAGCGGCCCTCTACTCGATCGCATCGACATGCATATCGAGGTTCCGGCTGTTCCGTACAAGGAACTCCGAGGCAAAGCGGACGGCCACGGTTCGGCGCAAATTCGCGAACGAGTGGAAGAAGCGCGCGAGAAGCAACGCGCCCGCGGCTTCTATAACTCGCAAATTCCTCCCTCCCAGCTCCGTCCTCTATGCGCGCTCGACGACAGTGGCGAACGCACTCTCGAAACGGCGGTCCGGCGCATGAATCTCTCGGCCCGCGCTCACGATCGCCTCTTGCGCGTCGCCCGCACCATCGCCGATCTCAACCATTCCGAAAATGTCTTGGCCAAGCACCTCGCCGAAGCCGTCCAGTGCCGCAATCTGGATCGGAATTATTGGAGCTGAACGCGGTCATCCTCTAAAACAAACATCACGATTCGAACATGCGGTTGCTACTGATCTTTTTGCTCGCCACAGGCGCATCCTTCTCGCAGGCCCGTTCACGAACAGCCGCAAGCGCGTCCTTCGATCTGAATCTTCTTCTGCAATCGTTGGAACGGGTCGAGCAGCGGAACCCTGCTCTCGCCCGCGGCTACGAAGTCACGCGCGAATATAAAATGTTCCGCGCCGACGACACACGGCCTATCTCTGAGATCACGGCTCAAATCAGTTTCACTCCACCCGACACGAAAACATTCAAAATTATGCAGGCGACCGGGAATTCAAGGGGAGAAAAAATTGTACGCGAGATTTTAGAGCAGGAAACGGAGTCCGCGAGAGATGGTCGCAACGACATCAGCCGGACGAATTATGAGTTTGCCTTTCTCAGGCAGGAGAACTTTGGGTTCGGTCCTGAGTACGTTTTGCGTATCCTCCCCAAGCGCAAGGAAAACAACTTAATCGTGGGACAGATCTGGATCGACGCTCGTTCCTTCCGCGTCCGGCGAATTGAAGGCGTACTCCTCAAAACTCCCTCTTGGTGGATCAAAGACATCCACATCACTCTGCAATTCGCGGAGGTGAACGAAATGTGGATATGCGTTTCTCTTGACGCAATAGCGACAGTACGCCTCTTGGGCCGCTACACTCTCGCTGGCCTATGTGTGGCAGCACAAAACCCGAAATCCGTAGCGTTGGCGCACTGAAGCAAAGTCGCTCGCGCCTGAATTTCGCTGAATTAGTCCGTGCGCGGCGCTTCATGCGGCCGCATGCCCGCATAGACCTCGGCCACGGTGATCGCGCGGCAGGCTAGCCGATGACCTTGGAGTACCAGGTCCCGCAGCCATCCCCGGCGCCACTCTTGTCGTTCAACGCATCGACCAGAACGTCCGTATCAGGCAAGTAGACCGTCACTCGATGGGCTCGCCGCGCTCAACCCAATCGCCCGGTTCCTCGCTCTCGAGAAGCAGATCTTCGTTCCGCAGCTTTCGAACCCAAGCCTCGGCTCCATCCCTGAGTTCCGGATGGTCCTCGTCCTTCCAGATCGGCTCGGGTCGTTGAGAATTTGTGGTAACCGGCGGCGGCGCACCTCTTCCCGCAGCACGTCGACTAAAAACGCGCTGCGGCCCCGGTGGCCGACCCAAGGTGTCGATCTCGGCCAGCAGGTCTTCGGGCAAGATCACGTGCGTGCGTTGCTGCGGCATGAGGAACTCCCCACTGCCAGTGTGTCTTAGTTTGTGTGCACCGTGCAAACACACCCTTGGTGGCTCACACGGCTTGCCGCGAAATTTCACCTGATTCGGCAAGCGTTGAAAAGCGGACGGCGTTATCGTGCGCACCGCCGCACTTGAAACCATCTGTCAATTAGGATACGCTCGACCTAAAGCGTCTTGAAGGCGAAGGAGGCATTCAGTCATGAACTATGACCGGCTCTCGCGTCGCGGGCTGTTTAGAACGGGCGTGGGTAGCGTGGCTACCGGCGGCTTGGCATTGCTCGCTGGCGCAAAACCTGCCCGCGCGAGCCAATATTCCTACGCGCCGCAGCTCAGCGCGTCACTCGGGAACTCAGTCGCGAGCTTCTTGGCATCTTTCGACAAAGCGTACTCTTTCTTGAACGCCATGATGGATGCGTACGCGCAAGGCTCGACGATTCGCCTGGCTCAAAGCTATTCGGACCAGCAGGGGCTCGAAAGCACCGCGTTCACTTATGACAACGCGATCGTGATCCATGCCTATCTGGTGCGCGGCGAATCCGAAGACGTTTTGCGCGCCCAGGTGCTCGGTAACGGGTTCCTGTACGCGCAGCAAAATGACCTCTTCAACGACGGCCGCTTACGACAGGCGTATTTCGTGAACGCGCCCGATGCGCACGGGGCATACGTTCAGCCGGCCGGCCCTCCCTTCTATTTCTTCGGCAGCTCGACCGGCGATCTCGCCTGGGCAGGTCTGGCGCTGGCGCAGCTCTATCGGCAGACACGCAACAGCAACTGTCTTTCGGGCGCTGTGAAGCTCGGCACCTGGATTTTCAACAACACTTACGACGCCCGCGGAGCCGGCGGATACATGGCTGGCGTAGACGCGGGTGATAACAAGCTCACCTATAAATCGACCGAGCACAACATCGACACCTACGCGTTCTTCGCGATGTTAGCTACTCTCACCGGCAACTCCGCTTGGAAGGCGCGAGCCCAGTGGGCCGCTGGCTTTGTGCAGTCCATGTGGAATTCGGCTGGCGCTTTCTTCTGGACGGGCACGGGAAACGATGGAATCGCCATCAACACCGCCAACATTCCCGAAGATGTGCAGACCTGGTCTTTTCTGGCGTTCCTCAGCAATACTTACGCGGCATCCATCGATTGGGCCCTGGCGAACCTCGCGACCATCGACACGCCGCAAACCATTAACAGCAAGCTCACAGGCAACACCATGATTCAAGGAGAGACTTACGCAAGTCTCAGCCTGCGCGCGCTCACGCCGTCAGAGTCCTACGATCAACCGCCCGATCCGAACGCCGTCTGGTTGGAAGGCACGGCCCATACCATCGCCGCTCTCTTTGCTCGCTCCGTCACCGATTTGCTCGCGCCCCGGGACTTCGGGAATGCGGGGGGCGATGCGGTTAACGCGCTTCAGCTATTGAATAACATCTTGGCCGCCCAACAGAAACTCGGCGTCGGTCAGACGGTGGGCGGAACGGCGCTCACTGCCGGCCAGGGCGTTGTCGCCTCATCGAGTGTTCTCAATGGAGGGTTCGGCTCCTCTTACTATCCCAACCTTCACATTGCCGCGACCGGTTGGTATCTCATTGCCGGACAGGCCAGCAATCCTTACCGGCTGGGCTATCGCGATATCTAATCCTTTTTGCGCGCGTGGAAATGCTGGGGCGGAGCCGCGAAACGGCAGCAGCAGAAGATCCACCGCATGCAAATTGCTTCCGTGCGCGAATTCCATCACGCCGCAACGCACCTGAACGCCCGCTGCGGGCGCTGTCAGGTAAGTGCCGAAGAGCCGATCCCAGATGGAAAAGATGGTTCCGAAATTTGTGTTCTGCTCGACCACTGCCTCGGAATGATGGGTGCGGTGCATGCCCGGCGTGATGATCAGCGTTCGCAAGAATCCATCCAGTCTTGAAGGAAGATCGATGTTTGCGTGAGTAAAGAAATCCTGAAGAACAACGATGAGCCCTTCCGTCAGAACGGCGATGACAGGCACTCCAAACAGCGCGATGATCAACAGCGGCGCACCCTGCGCGATCAAAGCTTCCGCGGGATGAAAGCGAAGCCCGGTCGTTGCGTCCAGGTCGGTTTCACTGTGATGTACCCGGTGCACTCGCCACAGCGCATGGAACGCGTGAAGCAGGCGGTGTACGACGTAGTGGGTCAAATCGAGCACGCCAATTCCAATCAGCAATCGTGCCGCGAATGGCAAAGCGATGCGATTCAGAACCCCGTACCGGGCTGCGTGCACATTAACCGCCAGCGCGATTCCGCTGAGTTGGTACGCGCCTCTCCCCACGACTACGCAAACCGCCAGCAAGGCTCCGTTGCTGATCCACCGTCTTGCCGTCGAAGTGGGCAGTACGCGGAACGGGCGAAAGGTCTCGGCTAAGACTGCCGTGATAAGAGCGAATGCGAAAACATACGACCAAACGCTCTCATACCGGAATCCTGCAAACGACATACAACCACTTCGACCTAACGCTTGCGCGATCGATAGTAGCGGATGCCCAGCACCGTGGCGAGCCCGGCTCCGATCAGACCCATAGTCGCCGGTTCGGGAACAGCGGGGACTGCAGTGCCCGCAAATACCGGCACGCACATGGCACCCAGAATGCCAATCCGCATCAAGGTGCGGACACGCTTATTCATATATTTTTCCTCCTGTAACTGTCTTACAGTAGGACCGACTATATCACGCAGCCGGGAATCCGCGATACCTAGGGATAGACGGAAAAGTACCACAGGCCGACCGTCGCGGCAGTACCTCTATACCTGGACTACCCGGCATACAGCCGCTCGAGAAGCTTAACTGTTTTTCAATCCTAAGGCCTGGAAATAACCGGCATTGATCCGGCACGACTCGAGCCGAATCTTGTCCAGCAGATCGTCCAGCGCTTTCCGCGAATCGTCCAGCGAAGGCCGTGCGGCGATGCGTTTCTCCGCATTACCGGTTCCTCCCGGCATCTTGGCGAAAGCAATGATTTCGTCCCAAAATGCCGGCTTTTGAATAGAAACCAGGCACGAAGGCTTTTCCATCTTTTTGTATGGCCAGAAGCACCAGCCGATGTCGTTCTTTTCGAGAAGACTCGCGAACTGCTGAATCCATGCGTCGTTGTTCTCTCCGGATTCGCCTAACCAAATCGGCACGTTGTACCGGTCCCGATAATCCACATACTCTTGAATGGCATTTTGAACCGGAGGCATCCAGTATTTGTGAAACTCGTACACCACGTTCGAGTCGAAAGGCGGCCCGAATACTTTGAAATTGGTGTCCCACTGCGCTGCCTCGAGAACGATCGCGTGATTGGTATCTACTTCGCGAATGGCGCGTGTTATGCGCCGATAGAGCGGCTCTAACTGGTCGTCGTATTTGCGTAATCGCGGATACTGTGGAATCGGTTCGTTGAACAGGTCGTAGCCAAGCACGATCGGCTCGTCCTTATATCGCTGCGCGATCGTCTTCCAAACCGCGCAAATCAATTCCTGATCTTTGGGGCTCTCGTAAAGCCACGGGTAGCCCCAACTGTCATCTATGTTTGCGCCGGTTTGTCCGCCGGGCGCGCAATGCATGTCCAGAATCACCCAAACGCCCGCGCGCCGGCACCACGCAAGCGCCGGATCGAGCACTTCGAACCCACCGCCTCCGGGCAGAAAGAACTTGTAATGCAGCGGTATTCGAACCGAATTCAGCCCCGCATGCTGAATGAATTGGATATCGCTCTCCGTGATGTAGCGGCGCCGGTACTCTTTCCAAAAATCCGTGGCGGCACTGGGGCCGATCAACTCATTAAAGAAGGTTTCGATCTCGCGCGGCGATTGGGGTCCACCTTCGAAGAGAAACATGTATCCTTCGGGCTCGAACCAGTTGCCGAGATTGATGCCGCGCAGTCGAAGCTTTTCGCCGTCCGGAGTGATGAGATGCTTTCCCTGCGCCTTGACGAAAATGCTTCGCGCTTCGGTCTGCCCGGCAGCCCGGGGCATGGATCCGGCTGTCGTTGCGGCGCCCATGCCGAGGGAAGCGGCGACGAACTCACGCCGCGAGCAAGTCATGCCACTTTCAGCTCCACGCGAGGCTCGAAATGGAATTCGGCGGCAGCATCGCTTCCGCTTCGTTCCCGGAGGTGCGCAACAGAACCTGTTTGGCTTGGCCGCGATTTGTCAGGACGACGGATTTGGAGCCGTCGGGGTTCGCGAAAGCGACGTGAGACACTCCCTCGATCCTGGCCGAAGACTCGACGCGCCGTGCACCGGGACGAGCGGCGCGGGAATAATGTGCCAAAGCCCAATACTGGCCGCTCCGGGTGGTCTCTTTCGTCTTCGAGTTGATGGTGATAACGCCGCCGCAATCGAACGGCCCGATGTTCGGCTTTCCCTTTTCGTCGAGCGCCAGGTTCCAACTGATGATGCAGCGCGCCCAATTTCGAAGAATTGCTGCGAAGGTTGTTCCCCAGTCAGTCCAGTCGCTTTCGTAGCCGGGAGAATTGAAGGAAGGGCCGCCTTCTGTCCAGTACATATGCTTGCCCGGGTGCGCTTCGTGGACGCGAGTCATGGCGGAAGGCTCCCCCAGATAGCCGTGCCACGCGACGCCGTCGACGTACTGGCTGACGATCGGGTCGTCGAGTTCGCAAATCGCCCGGCCCCAGAGGTTGTAGTTGTGATCGATAATCCAAATTTTAGCGGCGATATGATTGTCGGCAAATTGGGGGCCTAGATGTTTCGAGATGAAACCCGTCTCGTATTCCTGGCCCCATAAAGAAGCGGGCATCCGGCCATCCTGATCGGCATCCACTTCGTTCTGTATCGTAACGGCGTTTACGGGAACGCCGGCTTCCGCATAAGCTTGGATGAACTTGACGAAGTACTGCGCATAGGGAGCAAAGTGCTTCTTTTCCATCAATCCGCCGAGCATCGACCCGTTTACCTTCATCCACGAGGGAGGACTCCAGGGTGAAGCGACTAAGAAGAGGTTCGGGTTCTGCGCCCGAGCTGATTTAAGCGCCGGGATAATGTACTCACGATCATGATCGATGGAGAAACGGCTTAGTTCAGGGTCGGCGCCGCCCTCATCATAGCTGTATACGCTGGTCGAGTAATCGCTTGATCCGATACACGTGCGGCAAACGTTCAGGCCCATCCGCGAGGGATGAAAAAGCTCGTGGAACAGTTCCTCGCACGCAGCGGGCGAAAGCTGGTTCAACGTATAGCAGGCCGCGTCCGTGAAGGCCGCGCCGAAGCCGAGGATCTCCTGAAAGCTCGTGCCCGGATCGATGTTGATCGAATCAGCGCCGATCGAGTCGGCCGAAGAGCCCGTAACCGGCCGCCACCTGAGAGAAGGAGCCGCGGCGAACCGGTTCGTTCCGTCCGTGACGCAAACGGCGATTTCGCGTGAACGCAACGCGTTCGTACGCGGCGACTGCGCCCGAGCCGAGCTAGTTCGAACGAAAGAAAGAACTCCGGCAGAACCGAGCTCAATGAGGTTTCGGCGAGTAAGTAAAGGCATCGGATGAAGTTTGTCGAAGCGAATATGGCACGGCCGCTGCGCCGCTGCAGATTAGCGACAAGTGTGAAGATAAGGCCCCAAGCCGCCTGTCGTTGAGGTGCTGTACGGGGCAGCACCCCTGAGTCGCGGCTCCGCCGAAGGTGACGTGACAAACGTGATACTATGTCGAACCAGTGGGGTCGCTAGAAAACGCTCCGGGTGCGAGTGTCGGCGTGGCGGCCAGTTGGTCTGACCTGCCGAGGACCGAAGTCTTAGCGGAACTCGATCGGGTCCTCGCGAGTCATCAGTTTCGCACCAGCAAGAAGTGTAGCCGCTTCCTTCGATACATCGTTGAGGCCGCCGTAGAGGGTCATTTCGATTGCCTGAAAGAGCGGAGTCTGGGCGTCGATGTTTTCGATCGCGAGCCCCATTACGACACAAATCAGGATCCGATCGTCCGAGGCACGGCCGGAGAGGTGCGAAAACGCCTCGCACAGTATTACCTGGACGCTGGGGAGGGCGAACTTCGATTCAGCCTGCCGCCCGGGTCGTATGTGCCGGAGGCTCACCATATCGCCTCAGAGCGGGTCGCCTCCGAGCGGCCCAGTCAAACACAACCTGCGCCGCCCGTTCTTACGGCTGCTCAAAAGCATCCTAATTGGTTTGCAATCGGAGTGGGAGGGCTCGTCTCCTGCGCTATTGTGGCGACCTGTTTTTGGCTGCTCCTTCGCCCCACGCCGCTCGATCGCTTTTGGGATCCGGTGCTTGGCGGCAAGAATCTACTGGTGTGCATGGGCCAGCCGCAGTTCTATACGTTCCATCCCGACACGGCGCGCGTGCTGAGTTCCTGGTTCGCAAACGGATTGGACAATCGTGGACGATCGCCCGTAATCGCTTCCGTGCCGCTGAACGACATCGTGCCGATGTGGGACAAGTCGGTCGCATTAGCCGACGCGCAGGCCTATTCGCGGCTGGCTAACCTCTTCGCACGAAAACGCAAGCAGGTCGATTTGCAGGGAGACAGATTGGTATCTCTCTCCGATTTGCGCGGCAAGCCAAGCGTTCTAATCGGTGCGTTCGACAACGATTGGACACTGCGCCTGGCGGGCGAACTCCGTTTCTACTTCGATACGGACGGGCAAACGCACGCACAAATCATCCGCGACAAACAAAGGCCCGCCGCCAGAGATTGGCAGCTGGTGGACGCTTGGCCTCCCGGTAAAGATATAGATACCGACTACGCCGTGGTAACCCGCGTTGTGAATCGGACAACGGAGCGGCCCATCGTGATTCTTGGCGGGATCTCACAATACGGCACGGAAGCGGCGGCGGAGTTCGTTACCGAGCCAACCTACTTCGAGCGAGCATTAGCGCACGCTCCCAGCGATTGGTATCGAAAGAACATCCAAATCGTCCTGTCGACCCGCGTTCTGTCGGGCATGAGCGGTCCTCCAACGGTGGTTGCCGCGTACTTCTGGTAAAGCGCGGCCTGGCGCCTCTCATTACCCGGCTTCGATCTGGTTCGACCGCTCAGTCCTTCTTCCGGCGAGTTTCACGAGGGCGAGGAGTACAGGTAAAGTCCCGTAAAGTACCTCCGTATTGTTCCATTTCGCGTGTACGTTCGTATGGGCCACTTGTAAGTGGTCACACGAAGGGGGCTCAGGGTATGGACCGGAGGACAAGCACGCCGCAAGTGATGAGGAATTTCAGGCAGTTCTTCAAACAGCGGTTTTGCTCGGCAAGCGAAGCATGGCCGCGAACGGCAATCGTGATTTCACGACTGTTCCCGCGCATCCTGCTGCTGGCGTTCTTCGTTCTATGGACGCCGAAGTTCGGATCTTCGCAAAACACGAATTCGGGTGAGATCCGCGGCACCGTTACCGATGCGTCAGGCGCCGTTGTTCCGGCTGTCAGTGTCACAATTTTCAACGTCGATACCGGCGTGCGTAGAGACGTCGTCACAAATGGCGCCGGGATTTACGACGTTGTGTCCATTCTGCCGGGCCATTATCAACTGAGCTTTGCCAAAGAAGGCTTCCAGAAGTTGCTGCGGAGTGGAATCGACTTGGAGGTGGGGACGACCACTGTGGACGCGCAGTTGACGGTAGGAACCGCTCAGCAACAGGTCCAAGTCACAGGCGAGGCGCCCTTGCTGCAAACCGAAAACGCCGAGCAATCGACGACCTTGCAGGCCCAAACGATGCAGCAGCTGCCGAATGTCAACCAGAGCTGGACAAATTTCACGAAGCTGCTCCCCGGAGGCGCGGGTTCGGGCACCGGTGTTGCGGTCAACGGGAATATGCCGTACTACAACAACTTCTTAGCCGATGGCGCCAACGTAATGCTTCCGCACAGCGCAAACTTCGATCAGATGGTGTTTGAAGACGTAGCCGAAGTTCAGATTAGTACCTCAACGTTCTCAGCAGAGTATGGAGTTGGGGGCGCCGTTTTCAACCAGATCAGCAAATCCGGAACCAATACTTGGCACGGCTCGGCGTACGAATACTTCCAGAACGACGCTTTGAATGCCAGGAACTTTTTCTCCGCAACGGTGCCGTTCGAGCGCTTCGACAATTTTGGCGGCGCCGTCGGCGGACCGATTCTGAAAAACAAGTTTTTCTTTTTCTTCAACGTAGACAAGACCATCAATAACTCGGCCGGCGTTTTCACTAATACGTATCCGACCGCTGCCATGCGCACCGGCGACTTCTCCGATTTGAGCGAGTTCCCGATCATTTACGAGCCCAACACGCTTGGACAAGGCCCGAACGGCGGCCGGATTCCGTTCCCAAACAACAAAATTCCGCAAAACATGCTGGACCCGCTGGCGCTGCAGTTTCAGTCGCTGTTTCCCGCGCCTAATAGGCCTGGTTACTCGAACAACTGGGTAGGCACGCTCGAAGCGCCGAACCCCTTCCTCAAATGGTTCGGAAGACTGGATTACAACATTTCGGACAAGAACCGGCTTACATTTTCCATCACTCAGAGTGACAATCCCGCGATTAACCCGGAGCCGTACGCCATTGGCCAGCAGTCCGGCGACGTGGACCGGTACAACGCGCAAATCTCCGATGTCTATACGATCAGTGCCAACGTAGTAAACGAGTTCCGCGTTGGCTTTACGCGGCAGGGCAATTGGTTCGAACCCTTCAGCCTGAACCAGAATTACCCTCAAAAGTTAGGCTGGACTTATCCTGAGGCCAATCTACCGCCCACCTTGCAGTTCAATGGAACCCCTGGCACCACCTGGATTGGGCCCAATACAAACGCGATCTATGTCGAAAACGCATTTGATACGTCGGATGTGGTGACGCTCATCCGGGGACGGCACATCCTCAAGTTCGGCGGAGAGCTGTTGGCCTATCAGGACAACTCAACACCCTGGGGGAATATCGATGCCGGTACGTTTAAGTTCAGCGGCGCATTCACCCAGCAAGCTCCCAACGGAAGCGGCGGGTTGGGGTACGCGGACTTTTTACTGGGACAGGTAGCAAATTGGAGTTCGAGCAACACGCCCATCGTGGGTTTCCGGGAAAAGGTCCCGCAGTTTTTTGTGCAGGATGACTGGAAAGTTACCCCTACCCTGACCGTGAATTTGGGTCTGCGATACCAGATCCAGCAAGGATGGCACGAAATCCACAACCGCATCGGCGATTTTGATCCGACTGTGATGAATCCGGCAACGAATACGTTGGGCGCCATGTGGTTCGGTGGCCAAGATGGGCGAACCAACTTAGAGGCGACTATCTACGACATATTCCTTCCGCGCGTCGGATTCGCCTGGTCTCCCAAGAATAACTGGGTTTTCCGCGGAGGCTTCGGCATCTACGACGGCCCTTGGAGCCTGGATTCTTACTCCGGTGCCTCTGAGGGATTGGGATTCAATAGCCACGGCAGTTTGACCTCCACAAACCAGATCAATCCGGTTTTTCTCCTGTCGCAGGCCTCTTACGCAAATCTTAACTACACAGGCCCGAACACGTCGCCTGCTTCCTTCAACGGCCAGAGTCCGCCGTATTTTCCATATCACACGCCGATTTTGAAGCAGTATCAATGGTCATTCAGTGTCGAGCACCAAATGGGCGGCGGCATGGTGGCACAGGCCGCTTATGTGGGAAATCACGGAGCTAATTTGCCCTTTCCCGTGGATGTTAACCAAGTTCCCGGGAACCTATTGGCGCAGAGTGTCGCGAACCCGAGCAACGCCCAGAATCTGCGCCCCTACCCGCAGTTCAAGACCATCAATGGAAACCTCTACAATGCGATCTCGAACTACGACGCCCTGCAGTTGAGTCTCACCAAGCGCTTCAGCCATGGCGTTCAGTTCAACGTGAACTACACGTGGTCCAAGATGCTGGACGATCAGGATTCATCGGGCTGGGGCAGCCGCGATGGCGGGCAGATTTATCAATCCGCTTACAACCCGAGCCTCAACTATGCGCTTTCGAATTTCGACATACCTCAGATGTTCAAAGGCGACCTGGTTTACGACCTGCCATTCGGAAAGGGAAGAACGTATTTGAACAACGGCGGCGTGGTCGATGCGATTCTTGGCGGTTGGCAGCTTGCGACGACTTTCGTGCTGGAATCGGGCACGCCATTTACGCCGATTGTCGGGACAAACAACAATAGCGGAGCTCTATCGGGCAACTGGTTCCCGAACCTGATCGGCAATCCAAATATCTCGAATCCCAGCGTGAATCAGTGGTATAACACCTGCACCGTTTTGCAGAATGGGACAAACTCTCCGGCGGGCTGCACCAATCCTGCCTTTGCTATCCCGGCGCCGGGGACGTTCGGCAACTCCGGAAGAAACATCCTGCGAGGACCAGGCCTGGAAGATGTCGATATCTCGCTTGGTAAGAATTTCAGATTCCCGCTTCCGCACGAAAGTGGAAACCTTCAACTGCGCTTCGATGCTTTGAACGCTCTGAATCATCCGAACTTCTCGACTCCCGGCAACTCCCAGAACACGCCGGGTAATGGCCTCGGAACCAGCAATGCAGGAGTCATCAGTGCGACAACCGGCAACTACAACACAACCAATAACAGCTTCGGGCAGCGTATCATCCAACTCGGCATTCGAATCTCGTTCTAATTGATGCGCCCGCTTTTCGTGTGAGACTAAGGAACATGGTTCGCCGTTGTCTTCTCCATGCCGGGATTTTCTTGTTCGGCGGCGCCCTTGTAATTTGTCAAACCCCAGACAATAAACAGCAGCAGATCCAAACGCACGCGCGCCAAGCCCAGCAGGACCTTCAAAGCAACAGGCCGGATATAGCAATAAGCGAATTTAAAGCCATTCTGGCGATCGATCCCGGCAACCTCGACGCGCGCGGGAATCTCGGCGTGCTCGAATATTTCCAAGGGCAGTATGCGAGCGCCGTTCCGGACCTTAAATCGGCCGTCAAGCTCAATCCCAATTTGTGGAAGCTGCAGGCTCTGCTGGGGATGAGCGAAAAACGGATGGGCGGAAATACCGACGCCCAAACAGATTTGGAGAAAGCGTTTCCACATCTGGAAGAGCAGAAGCTTCGGGTGCAGGTGGGATTGGAGCTAGTCGAGGCTGATTACGCGCTCAACGATCTGGGCAAGGCCGCGGAAGTGGTTAACGTGCTGCGGCAGCTTGAACCCACCGATCCGGACATTATTTATACCGCCCATCGCATCTACTCGGAGTTGTCGGATGAGACCATGCTGAGCCTCGCCATGGTTGCTCCCGATTCCGCGCGCATGCATCAGCTCATGGCGCATGAGCTGGCGAGACAGGCTAAGGACGAGATCGCGATCGCGAACTATCGCGAAGCGCTGAAGATCGATCCGCATCGCGCCGACATTCACTACGAGCTTGCGGAGATGCTGAACACCCAATCGTCTGAAGCGGCACAAGCGGAAGCGGAGAAGGAATACAACGCCGCTCTGGCCTGCAATCCTCTGGATGAAAAATCGGAGGGCCGCTTAGGCGACCTCGCTCTGAAACGCTCCGATTTGAAGAGCGCCATCACGTATTACTCACGGGCGCTCGACATGCAGCCCAATGATCCGGACGCCAACCTCGGAATGGCCAAGATCCTGATGTCCATGCACGAGCCGCAGAAAGCCGAGCCTTACCTGGAGCATGCCGCTCAAGTCGAGCCCTTCAGTCCCGGTACGCGCTACCGCTTGAGCGTGCTGTACCGGGAAGTGGGGCGCACGGAAGATTCTCATCGCGAGCTGGCTGAATTCGAAAAGCTAAAAAAAATGAAGAGCCGGCTCGGCGATCTCTACCAGCAAATGCGCCTGCGCCCCGCCAAGCAGGACGAACCGGACTCCGCCGTCCCTAAATAACGCGAACGCCGTGATCCGAGCGCGTGAGGTGCGTATCCGAATTAGAACAGCACTGATGAATGCCGCCCGAGGACTCGCGAAGCCGTGTGGCTTTCATTTGCCAAGTGCTCCACGAAGAGTTTCATAAGAGATGCCTAGCGTTGCTCCCGGAAGAGCTGAAGCCAGCATTGAAGCTATTGCCGATGAATCTAAGATGGCCAGCTAGCAAATAGTGCTGGATCATCTAGCGTCGCCTGCATCGCTGATACAATCCGCCCTACTATATCGAGCCAATAATCTAGAACCTTCAACGCGGGTTCGCCGCTAATTACGTCTACTGCATCGAAGGCCACAAATTGACCGATCTCCGCTTTGTACTTCAGGTGAGAATCCCGCACAAAGGTTCCGATCTCGATTTCATGTTTTTCCCGATCCCAACGCCGTGTAGCCCACATCGTTACAACCCCGCCCTCTCCGATGAAATCACCAAGTTCCGACCCGAGACCAACTCTAAGTAGTGTGTGTTTGTCGGCGACTGAGACTTCGTTCAGTGCCCAGAGAACATCGTCACCTTCCCTATGCGGCTTGAAAGCCCGAAATAGGTTATAAAAGCTCTCGGGAACATCGCCACACCGGCCGTTTATTACCTCCTCAAGTCCCTTCGTACTGCCAGCGAAAGGAAAGTATGCGCTTCGAGGCTTTACCTTCCCCGAACTAACCGCGACTCCGTAACTTGCGTTATCGAGAGCAGAGCGGAGGTTGTGAACTGCATCTGCAAGCGCGTCAGTGAGCGCATCTGGCAGTCCGGCCTCAAAGCGGATTTTGTGAATTATGTGCTGGGAGTTTTTAGGATCGGCCTCGGCGATTAATTCGCGTCGATTGGTTTCTAGGAACGTCCTCATCTGTTGCTCGAATTCAGCAATGTGTTCTTTGGCACGCGATATCTTGCGAAGGGAAGAACTAAGAGGATCTTGCATGCTTAATCGCCCTTTCATCGTATGTGCTCCCCGCGACGAGCGCGATGCCGGCGGAGATGCTACGACTCACTTTAAGGCCGGCGCACTGCCTCTTCCCGTTGCAAACGGTAAACTGATGCCGAGCGCAGTCGATCAACCATTTTCCGGCTTACGGATCGCGTTATCATTTGCCGAGCACAAGAAATCGCAACGTCTTGACTCGGTTCCTGCCCTGATCAAGCTCCAAAAACATTTCCGCAACTCGAACTGCGCCCTGGCGGCTTCGGCTTCCCCGACTGCGGCAGGATGAAATCGAGCCGCAGCAGTGCTCACGATTGCGGTCGAGAGCGAAGACGGCGGCGCGGATGCCTCTGTGTCAGGCACCGTCTGGGCATACGCAGATGCCCATCCTCGCGCGCACTTAGTTCGCCTTGCAGTTCGTCGCGGTGTGAATCTCGTCGATCCGTTTCATCATGGCGTTGGTCCACTCGTCAAGCGCGTCCTCGTCAACGTTCTGAGAGCCCTTGGCCCGCAATCGGCGGACCTGGTCTTGGTCTGTCATGTTGAAGCGCGATAAGCGGAAAATCGACTTCACCGTGTCACGGTCCAAACGCGCTACCCGCTGAATCATCAGGTCTTGCGCCTCCTTCAGGACCTGTTTGTCGCCCAGCAGTGTCGCCCGCAGTTCGCAACTCCCCGCATTCACGAAAACCGTCTGCGGCTCCCATGCGCCGAAGATGCCGCGTGGGTTGGTACCCGCGAGGTCCAAGCCGCTTCGCTTCTTACCGAAAGTTGAGCCGAGATCGTGAACATAAATCACCGGCTTCGTACAAACTTTGCTGCCGCTCGCTGCCCCTTGCGCCCACTCCGCGCAGTCAAGCCGGTTTTGCTGCGGAAGAGCGTTGTGGTAGTGGATCAGTCCAAGCGCGAGCCTGTAAGCGTCGTACTCCACTCTTTGCTGGTGGGTCCATTCTCCATCGGAATAGAATTTCGCCGCATCTGTCCACGACCATGTCGAGTCGTTGTCGGCCTCGATTTCGTTCCACGTTAGTTCGCGCTCCACGTTCACCACCTTGAACACCACCGGCGCATCCTTAAGAGAAGCCGTGTTGCTCTTCACCTTGTTGCCGAACGGATCGCTAGTACAGCCGATACAACTTGCTGATCCGGCCGGATAGTCGTGATCGGCAGGGAAGCCGAGCACCCACATGAATCGTGTGGCCGCGACGGAAGTGAAGACTTCGTTAAATCGTGGGTTGTGGTTAGGATAGGGCGGCTTAAGATACTTGATCTTGACGTGCTCGGCCTTGATCTCATGCTCGTTCTTGTCGTCGTCGCGCGGATACAGTGACGCCTTCGTCTCTCCGTTCTTGTTCTTAGCCAGCACCACCTTCACGTCATCGGGCCGGATAACTTCGCCCTTGCTGTCGTAGAAGCCGCTATCCGCTGTCATGTGCCAGCAATGAAACTTCATGCTGTCCCCGGGAACCTTAGCGAAAGCGTAGTACGGAAGAAAGTAACATCCGATGGTCGAATCCGCCGTGAAATAAAGGTATTGGCTCTTTTCAGGATCCGCAGCATCGAAATCCGGACCATTTATCAGCTGAGTTGGTGTCAGTGTGGGCTGATCTAATAGGATGCTGCCGGCGCGGACACACGGCAGTTTTTGCTCTTTCGTCATTCCGTCTGAAACCGCGCACCCGTTCGTCTGCGCCGCGGCGCGGCCGGCGACCGCGATTACCACCACTAACAGCGCCAAGACATTTCTTCGTATCATTTCAACCTCGTCTGGTTCGTATAAAACATCGCGTTACATGTCTACTTGCAAGCTGCACGCCAAATCCTTTGGCATTCAGAAGTATTTGCAACCATTGCGGTAGCTCGCGACGCGCACACCTACCCGTCCAAGTCGAATCGCTTACCCTGAAGCATCCGGTTAACGATCTATTAGGTTTTGGTTAACAAGCCAACGCACGTTAATCGAGGCGCTTAACAACGCCATCATCGTAGATAACAGCCTCACTTTACGGAAACAGTTGTGGATCTTCTAGACCCGCTTGCGCGTATTCTGCTGTGTGAGTCACAAAGATTGAGGTCGGGGTCTAGCCAAACCGATTCTGCTGAGTATTGCAACTCACGAGTGCAAAGGGCGCGGACGCGCGCCGCCAGACGGCGACGGAACTCGCCAGATCTTTGGGCGGCGCGCTTGACACCGCTCGCCGTCTTGCGCGAGTTGCGCATACCTCGCGACCGATTTGCTAACCACACGCCGGCTCATCCGTATTTGGAACGAGACCTACGCCGACTGTTGACGGCACCAACAGAGTCAAAGGAAACGAAATGGCGGATTTGCAGGAAGCGCTTCGGCAACTCAGAAAAGCACCCGGATTCACCACCACCACGGTGATCACGCTCGCTTTGGGTATTGGCGCCACCACCGCGATCTTCACCCTCGTCCATCAGGTGATGCTCAAGTCTCTGCCCGTCACCAGGCCCGAAGAACTCTGGCGCGTGGGCGACAAAATCCGCTGCTGCAACTGGGGCGGGTACACGCAGGATAGCGATGGAAATTTTTCGCTCTTCTCCTACGAAGCTTACAAGAATTTCCGCGACCATACGCCCGAGTTCGCCGACCTTGCCACACTCCAAGCCGGCAATGCGGCGCTCGGTGTCCGGCGCGCAGGATCGCAGGGCCCGGTCGATACGCGCAACGGCGAATACGTCTCCGGCAATTTCTTCCGCACGCTTGGCGTCCACCCCTGGATCGGCCGCTTCATGACCGACGCCGACGATCAGCCCGGCGCGCCACCCGTCGCCGTCATGAGCTATCACGTCTGGAGCGATAAATACGGCTCCGATCCCTCCGTTCTGGGTGCGAGTTACGAGATCAACGGCCATCTCTTTACCGTGATCGGCGTCGCCCCGCCCGGCTTCTACGGCGCCAAGCTCGCCGGCTTCGGCATGCCCGATATCTGGATCCCCGTCAATACCGAACCTCTGCTCGACAGCGAAGCCCAGCGCGTCAAACGCCCCAATCAGAACTGGCTCGATATCGTCGGCCGCGTGCGCCCCGGGGTAAATCCCAAGGCGCTCGAAGCCAAGCTGCGCGTCGAGTTACATGACTGGCTCGCGAGCCATGTGCCCGACATGGAGCCCGGCGAAAAGCAGACCTGGCGTCAGCAGACCCTGCATCTCATTCCCGGCGGCGCCGGGGTCGCAGTCATGCGTGATCAATACGAGGCTGGATTGAAGCTACTGCTCATCGCGGCCGGCTGTGTGCTGCTTGTCGCCTGCGGCAATCTCGCCAATCTCATGCTCGCCCGTGGCTTGAAGCAGCGCTCGCAAACGTCTCTGCGCGTCGCTCTGGGTGCGTCGCGCGGCCGCCTGGTGCGCAAAGCGCTCGGCGAATCCACTCTGCTCGCCATCATCGGCGGCATCCTCGGAATCGCAGTCGCCTACGGGGGCAGCCAACTGATTCTCTATCTCGCTTTCCACAATGGCCGAGGCCCCGCGAACTACGTCCCCGTCGATGCCTCACCCTCCTGGCCCGTTCTGCTCTTTACGCTCGGGGTCTCCGTGCTCACCGGAATACTGTTCGGTATCGCCCCCGCCTGGATGACTTCGCATGTCGATCCCGTCGAAGCTCTGCGCGGCAGCAACCGTTCCGTGCGCGGCGGCGGCTCCGTCGCGCAAAAATCGCTGGTTATCGCGCAAGCCGCAATGTCGCTCGTTCTGCTCTCGGCCGCCGCTCTGCTCGCCCAGAGCCTGCGCAATCTCGAGCACCAGAATTTTGGTTTCGAAACGAAGGACCGCTATCTCCTCTCCATCGACCCCACACTCGGCAACTACAAGGCCGAACAGATGGAGCCGTTCTTCCGCCGTGTCGACGAGCGCCTCCTGCGCATACCTGGAGTGCGCATGGTCGCTCCCGCTCTCTACGCGCCCATGAGCGGCGATAACTGGAACGAGGGCATTCGTATAGCAGGCCGCCCCGAACCCGGGCCCAAGGAAAACACCGGCGGCGGCTGGGCCCGCGTCATGCCCGGCTTCTTTGAAACGATCGGCGCAACTATCGTGCAGGGCCGCTCCATCGAAGAGCAGGACACCGCCACGACTCGCCCGATCGCTGTCGTCAACCAAGCCTTCGTTCGACGCTTCTTCAAACACCAGAACCCCATCGGCCAGCACTTCGGCATGGACCGCATTCAGTACGCTCGCAAATTCGAAATCGTCGGCGTTGTGCGCGACATCCGCTACATCCCGTGGGATTACAAGGATCCTGTCCGCCCGATGTTCTGGCTGTCCGAAACGCAAAGCGTCAAATACGACGATCCGCAATTCAACACCTTCGACCTCGTCTCCCACTTCCTCAGCAACATCGTCATCTGGGCTCCCGGTCATCCACCCGCTATCGAAGCCGAGGTGCGAAAAGCGCTCGCCAGCATCGATCCCAACCTGGTGGTCTACGGCGTGGATCCGTACTCGAAAATTCTGGCTGGCGATTTTCAACAGCAGAACATGATCGCCACCCTCACCATGCTCTTCGGCGTGCTCGGCCTGGTTCTCGCCGCCGTGGGTTTGTACGGCGTGATGGCCTACAGCGTCGAACAGCGTACCAGCGAGATCGGCGTGCGTATGGCGCTCGGTGCCGATCGCGCGAGCGTGGTCCGCATGGTCCTGGGCAGCGCCTTCTTCCAGATCGGCATCGGACTCGGCCTCGGTATCCCGCTCTCGATCGCCGCCGGCCGCCTCATGACGCGTCAACTCTTCGGCATCTCTCCGTGGGATCCGCGCATGCTCACCATCGCCACCTTATTATTGTGCGGCGCCGCGCTCCTGGCGTCCTGGATTCCCGCTGGGCGAGCCGCGAGCGTCGAGCCTATGGTCGCGCTACGCACCGAGTAGCAATCACGCGCTCATACAGCGGAGCCTTCACCCGCTTCGTCGAACTGCCTGGCTGAGTCCGCCCGGCCACCTCTCTTCCGAGGCCGTCAACGCTGTAGTCTGCCATATCACTCATTGCAAATCCAATTCCGAGAATTCCAGCCGATTCGCGACTACAAGACGGATTTTTTCACTCCGTTCGTTGACGAACGTCCGAAAGCGGTTGTATTGCAAGATGTCACGGTCTATCAAGGCCCGCTTCATCTCACTGTCTTCCACGTCCGCGAAAAACTGCGCCGGAGACTTGTCGCTCTTGTTCTGATTCTTGCCCTTCGCCAGAATCCAAAAATTTCCGTAATGATTAATCTCCGCTTCCTCGTACTTCTCCTTTTTCCGCAGCTCAGCTCTCGGAAAAATATGGTCTATCTGACCCGCGTTCCGCTTGTAGTGGGCTTTATCCGTGCTCAAATTCTGTACCACGTGGAGCGTGAGATGGATATTCGATTGAAGCAGCCGGTCGTCGAAGCCGCCGATATTCTCCCACTGTTTACCCAATACACCGCGCGATAAAAAGGGAAGTGATAATCCTTGTTGTCCGCGAGGACTTTCAATTCCTGCCGGATAAATTTCCACAGTCGGCTGTCTGCGTAACGCGAATAGGGCCGAGCAAAAGCGAATAGATACAGAGCTTTTCGAACTGCCTGAAGCTGGCCATTAGGAACTTCATGGTTCGGCGTGCGAAAGAGGTAGTACACGAACGGGACTAGCGTCGCCTGGCCACCCAACAGGGCACTACTTGAACACCAGCAGTCACGGGACACAGAATCGACGGCGGATCGAATTGCATCACAACAAGCCTGGAAGTTCTTCCGCAGCCGGTCCACGTTGTCCTTTCGTCGGAGCAAGTCCAGCTCAAACTTTGTTCCCATCTCGGAGACGGCGAACAAGCAGCGGATAACAAAGTCGGTGTCGATCTCGAAACTATTCCCCTCGTTGATCTGGCGAACGAATTCCGGCAGGGTTTCCGCCGATTCACGCCAGTTCAGCTTCAGCATGCTGAAAATCAGGTCCGACCGGCTTAGTGGAGTGCCTTCGCGATTGACCCGCACGAAGATCTCCAGCACGTCCGCCTCTGACTTCCGGTCAGGGTTGTCGCCCGGAAGGTCCTCATCGATGACGGAGACCTTCAAAACGTTCTGGTTTTTCGTCAGCACATCGTCAAAGCGCGCGATGTTCACACTCAGCCGTTCCTCGTCCTCTTCGCTGAGCGCTATTTGCTGCTTGATCTGCTTCAGCATTCCGCTGCGTTCCCGAACGCCCGCCGCGAACAAATCTCCGACTCTCACTAGATACTTCGGTGCCGTCCCGCCATTCGTGTCAGCCAGCGGCGCCGTACCAGCGGCCAATTCCTGTTCCCATGCGTCGAATTCTGCCTTGTCCAGGAACTCGAATTCGTATTTCTCTTCGGCCAAGTCGTCGGATTCCCTGCCGCTGAGCACGTCAAAACACAGCGTCTTGCCTTCGTAGGAGCCGAACAGGGCGATATACAGCGATTGAAGCCGCTGCTGGCCGTCGAGCACCAGCTTTAGCTTCTTCTTCCGTTTGTTTTCCTTGAAAACATGCACGACGCCGTCGTGGAAAGCCTTATCGAAGCTGCGGTATTGCAGGTCGAGATACGTTTCCCACAGAAGCGCGATACCGATGGGATAGCCCCGCATGATAGAGTCCAGCAGCCGAAGCAACTTTATCTTGAGGCCAGACGAAATCCCGCTGGATTGCGGGCAGCACAACTTCCTCGTTCTTGATCTGGTTCAGCAGGTTAATAACGTTATTGACCGTATCTCATCGGAGCTGTGATAGCGACTACAGGAGGGCTCGAAGCTTATCCCTCAATTCACGACCGCCATTTCTTATCGCCAGCCTCAGGTGCATGTCCTCCGCGTGATGCGCCACCTCGCAGCCGCGCCGCCAAACTTCTTGTCGTCGCAATCAAGAAAGCGGCGGGTTGCGCCCGAAACAACGCCCACGTATGCAGCCCGGAACTTCGCCGCGTTACCGTTGCCCAAGCCTGCTCGACGGCTTGATTGAACTCCGCATCACTGATCGACTCTCCCTTGCATTCAATTACCGCGAATGGACGCTTGCGTTGACCGTCCTCAAAAACGACCAAGTCAGCGAAGTCGCTCGGGGAACGGTCGGGGACGGTGATCTCGACCCCAATCCTCTCGGGAAGGTAACCATACCTGTAAATCAATTCGGCGTAGAAGCCCGCGCGTACTTTCTCTTCCGGATCTGACCAGCGCTCGCTGTGGCTGACGGCGACGTAGATGATCCTTTCCGTCTTGCCCACCTTCTCCAGGCGGAGGTACTCATGTTCCAAAGCTCTATCTGTATAACAAATTTCCATAGCTTCTACGGCAATATTCTGGATCACAATTGTGTTGCCACTGCTGAGGCACAAACCTACACCAGGATCGGCGAACTGAAATCGTCCGGAATCACATTCGGTTGTAAGGAACTATTACAACTCATCGCCCGCGATCGGGTGGCGTCAACCCTCAACCACAACGAGTCGTCGCCGTAGTACCCGCAGTTTGATTCCGATGCGTGCTCCGGGTGCGAACAAGCAACGGGCCACGTCCATGCCCGACCTCGGGCAAGGAATTGTGCAGCTGCTCGAGCTCGCTCTACGGAAGCCACTTGGCTGGTTGCCACGAAGATAGAGAAGGAAAAACGCTCTTCCACCCCCGCTTCAAATCTTCACAGACCCGCCGCCGCTCACGCCCGCACTCCCCGCCCTACCCCGCAATCACGCGCTAATCAAAATCTCCATCCCTCTCACCCTCAGCCACTTACTTCCTGTCTTTCCCTCCGGTCGAACGCACCGGTGCTACGAGTTGATTGAATCGTTCGCGCCCGGCGTCCGTCCGGTCGCGCCTCTCTGCCGAGGAAGCCCGTTCGCTTCCGCTCTCTCGGAACACGCTGATTCCGGCCGCCGCGCCGATCATCATTTTCAATTCACGCACTCTGAAAGGAATCTCTATGTCGACCCACGCTCAAATCGCAGCGAACCAAGCGAACGCGCAACACTCTACCGGCCCCCGCAGCGAACAGGGGAAGGCCGCCTCTTCCCAAAACCACCTCAAATTCGGTTTCACCGGCCTCTTCGCCGTCCTGCCCTGGGAAAACCAGGAGAAGTTCGACGCGCTCGCAAAGGCATTACACCGCCAGCACGGGCCCGGCACCGAATTCGAAACCGATCTGGTGCAAAAAATGGCCCAACACTACTGGCTCAGCCAGCGCGCGCTCATATTGCAGGAAATGTGCTTCGATCTCGAGCACATCAAGTGCGACGATTACCACGAAAAGAAGCTCGCGCTCTATCTGCGCTACCAAACCACCCACGAGCGTGCCTTCGAGCGTTGCTCGAACGAGCTGCAAAAGTTAAGAAAGGAAACGGACAAAGCCGAAATTGGGTTCGAATCGCAAACGCGTAAGGCGGCCGACGAATCCCGCAAGCAATCCAACGAAAATCGCAGGCAGGAGCTACATCAATTCGCCGTTTTGCTCGCCGAAGCCAAGGTCGAACACCAGCAAGTGCTCACTTCAGGAGCCCGATTGCCGCAGTTCGTAGCTGCCAAGGCCGAAAAAGCCGCGTAACACCCCTCGAGCATCCGTCGCAGATCCCAATTCGCGCCCGAAGTGTGCCCTTCAGTAATAACGATGCATGTACGTTCGCCCGTGTCTGAATCCTAAACACGCCCTCGTACAGGAAAGTCCAAAAAACACGAAGATCGCCAGCACAATCAAACACCCGAGCGCGATGTTCTTCGTCATGCTGCCCCTGCCCGTCGCGCCAGGTGCTTGATAGGGTCCAGGCGCCTGATAAGGCGCTGAAGCTTGGTACTGCGCTTGGCCCTGGTAAGGACCCGATGGTGGAGGAGGAGCGCTGCCGAACGCCGTCCCGCAATTTGCACAAAACTTCGCGTTATCCGGATTTGCCAATCCACAGTTCGGGCAGTTCATGGTTTACGCCTACTCTAACGAATTTTGGCCGTCAAAGGTCCAATCAATTTTCGTCGTCTCCCTTGGGCGTATTCTGGGAGGTAACGAAAATGGCTATTAAGCTGACCGTAAACGGGCGACCCACCACCGTCGATGTCCCCGGCGACACTCCGCTTCTGTGGGTGATCCGCGATGCGCTGAACCTCCACGGAACGAAGTATGGCTGCGGAATCGGTCAATGCGGGGCGTGCACGGTTCATCTTGGGGGCCGGCCGACTCGCTCGTGCATCACTACTGTCGCGATGGCCGCCAACGCGCAGATCACCACTATCGAAGGACTCTCAGCCGACGGTTCACATCCTTTACAGCAAGCCTGGCGTGAGATCGACGTGCCGCAATGCGGATACTGCCAGGCCGGACAGATTATGTCCGCGGCAGCCTTGCTGGCCACGCATCCGAAACCGACTGATAACGACATCGACACTGCAATGAATGGCAATCTATGCCGATGCGGAACCTATTTGCGCGTGAGGCAAGCCATTCACAAAGCATCCTCCCTCGCCAGCGGGTCCAACCACAAGGCTTCCGCCGCAAAGAATGAAGGTCTGGAGTAATTATGCGACTTAGCCGCCGCGGGTTCCTTCAAGTCACTGCGCTGTCCGGTGGAGGCATGCTGCTCGGCGTGTCCATTCAACGGAAGGCTTCCGCGCAAGCACCGCCCCAGCCGCCTTTCGACGCGAAAGCTTTCATCCGCATCGCGCCCGATGGCACAGTCACTCTCATCTCTCGAAATCCGGAGATCGGGCAGGGCATCAAGAACATGCTGCCCATGCTGATCGCCGAAGAGTTGGAAGTCGATTGGAAGACCGTCAAGGTCGAACAAGCAGATTTCAATGCTGAATATGGGCTGCAGTCGACTGGCGGCAGCCGCGCCGCTTCGAATAATTGGATACCGATGCGGCAGGCAGGCGCTGCTGGGCGCCAGATGCTGATCGCAGCGGCCGCCAAGACCTGGGGAGTGCCCGAATCCGAGTGCTATGCCGCAAACGGCCGCGTTTACCATCGCTCCACGGACCGGTCGCTGGGCTACGGCGAGCTGGCCGCGACCGCCGCTACCCTGCCGGTGCCCGATCTCAATTCCTTGAAATTGAAGACCAAGGATTTTAGGATCATCGGCCGATCCACCCCAGGTGTGGACGTACCAGACATCGTCACCGGCAAGCCGATATTCGGCATCGATTTCACCATGCCCGGCATGCTCTACGCCGTGTACCAGAAGTGTCCCGTATTCGGCGGCAAAGTAGTCAGCGCAAATCTGGATGACGTGAAGAAGATGCCGGGAGTTCGCAACGCCTTTGTACTCCAAGGGTCCGTGAAAGTCGGCCCGGTGATCACGGGTGATCCTGGTCTGGAATCCGGTGTGGCGATCGTCGCCGACAGCTGGTGGGCGGCGCAATCAGCCCGGCAGAAATTAGATGTCAAGTGGGACGAAGGTCCGGCAGCCGAGCAGAGCAGCGCCGGCTTCGCAAAGCGAGCGGACGAGTTGTCCAAACAAGCGCCGGCGCGCACCCTGAAGAACGACGGTAACGTCGACGACGCACTGAAGAGTTCAGCTAAGGTCGTCGAAGCAGCGTATTCGTATCCATTCATTTCGCACGCACCGCTCGAGCCGAGGAACTGCAGCGCGCATTTCAAAGACGGCAAACTCGAGATCTGGTCGACTACCCAGCAGCCTGCGCGCGGTCGGGGCTTGGTTGCAAAGCAGTTGAATATCCCGGAAAGCGATATCACCATCCACTTGCTTCGCGCCGGTGGATCCTTTGGACGTGGACTGACCAACGACTACATGGTGGAAGTAGCCGCGATTGCGCGGACCGCCGGCGTGCCGGTGAAACTTCTCTGGTCACGCGAAGACGACATGGAGCACGACTATTACCGTCCTGGCGGGTTCCATTTCCTGAAGGGCGGCGTCGACGCTTCGGGCAGCTTGATTGCCTGGCGCAATCACTTCGTCAGCTACGGCGAAGGCGATCACTACGCGTCTTCCGCCGCGATTCAGCCCGGCGAGTTCCCCGCCGGTTTTGTTCCGAACTTCGCTATGTTCTCGTCAGTGATGCCGCTCGAATTGAAAACTGGTGCGCTGCGTGCGCCTGGTGCCAATTCTCAAGCCTTCGTCATGCAATCGTTCATCGACGAATTAGCTCACGCCGCCGGCAAGGACCCCGTACAGTTCCGGCTTGACCTGCTTGGCCAGCCCGACCGTGACGTTGTCAAAGAAGCGGCCAAGCCGAAAGTCGAGAACGAACCTGCCCACGCACCGGCGGATAAAAACCGGCAAGCCTACGATGTGGCGCGCATGCGTGGTGTTCTTGAAGCTGTTGCGCAGAAATCCGCTTGGGGCAAGCGCAACCTCCCGAAGGGAACTGCCATGGGCGTCGCCTTCCACTACAGCTTTCAAGGCTACTTCGCACATGTGGCGGAGGTCAGTGTCAGTGCGACTAACAAGATCAAAGTGAATAAAGTGTGGGTATGCGGCGACGTCGGAAGCCAAATCATCAATCCGAGCGGCGCCGAGGCCCAGGTCCAAGGCGCTGTGATCGATGGCCTAAGTGAGTTGATGCATCAGGAAATCACCCTCGAACGCGGCCGCGTTGTTCAAACTAACTATCACCAGCACACCTTGCTTCGTTTCAAACAGGCGCCGCAAATCGAAGTGCACTTCCTGAAGACTGAGAACTCGCCAACCGGCTTGGGAGAACCCGCCCTACCGCCCGTCATACCAGCCGTGTGCAATGCGATCTTTGCGGCGACAGGTCGACGCATTCGTTCTTTACCGCTCGCCAATAGCGGCTTCGACTGGGTCTGAAAGAGCAGCGCAACGCTCGCGGACAGCCACGGGGTAGTTGCGATGCAGGAGGTAAAGGTACATGAAAAGGCCCGTCCCGGTGGAATCTGCCTCTGGATCAATCGACGAGAAGATCAAGGAACTCGGGGACTGGCGCGGGAAGACGCTCGCGAAACTGCGCAAAATCATACACGAGGCAGACCCTGACATCGTCGAAGAGTGGAAGTGGGTCAAGCCGACAACGCCGGGGACTCCCGTCTGGTCCCACGGCGGCATCGTCTGCACGGGAGAGACGTACAAGAACGTCGTCAAAATGACCTTTGCCAAGGGAGCTGCGTTGAAGGACTCTTCAGGTCTATTCAACTCAAGCCTCGATGGGAATGTCAGGCGCGCCATCGACATCCACGACGGCGACGAGGTCGATGAGGCGGCCTTGAAGGATCTCATCCGCGCTGCAGTGGCGCTCAATCTCAAGGGCAAGAGCAAGCCGAAGCCCCGCCGAGCGAGCAGCAAGCGGGCCGACTAGCTTCTAGGAACTGGCTACCCGCACAGCGACAAACAGCTGCGCTTGCTGCACCGGGCCACCACGCGGATCATCGATCGGTATGATTGTTCCCCCCCGGGCACGCTTGGCCGTCGTTTACCGACGTGAGCAGACCGGCTGCCGAGCTGATAACCCGGCTATAGCAGTAACCGAGCGAATTCACTCGGAAGTACCGCTGCGAGCTGTCGCGGTTCGAAGTTCCCGTGAGATTGCCCGATGCATCGAAATTGAGCGTATCGGTCGAATTCACTTCATTCAGCAGATTGCTGTTGTACAGCGGGAAAGAGTTTAGGTTCTCGTTATTACTCGAAGTGTCTGTTTGTTGCACCGTCGTTGTCACCGCGGAAGAGCCGTCCGGGTTGGTTAGCGAAACATAGTTAAGGATCAGCGGATAGAGAAAGCTCTTGAGTTTACTTTGGGTAACAACGCCGTTCTGCGAAGCACTCTGCAAAGCCGTTCTGGTCGACTGGTGAATGTCCTGGACGTACGTGGTCGCGGTGATGTCGAATTTCTGCGTATTTGAAAACTCCACAATTTGCGCAACAGTGGTTTGAACGCGTCCATGCGACGTGTTCACATACCCGCTAATCGAATAGTTACGCGTGGAATTAACCGAAACGGTCCCTGTGATGTTGCCGTTTGTATCCGTCGCAATATTCTGGGTGACAACGGGCGACGGTGTTCCCGCCAGATTGTTAGTCAATATCCCGCCGCTTACCGTACTGGCGCCGTGGTCTGTGTAGACCAGCAGATTAGCCGTCGCCAGGAAGTAACTGGTTGCATTGTAAACACTGAGCGCGAGCGTATGTTGACGACTGTCGGAGAGCAGGCCGGCAAACGGAGTGAGGTCTACTCGGTAAGGAACGAAATCGAAAGTCTGCACGCCAGGAATCGGTCGCCACAGGTACGGATCGATGCCGCCGGTGTAAATCCAGGGATAGACAGGCGCCACACCGGCAGGCTGGCCATCGATTGAAATTTCAGCTTCACGAAAGGCGGTGCTGCCGCAGCTCTGGAGTTCATTCGCGACGTTGTTCGGCACGCACGTGTACCAGAACTCGTCGTTGCTTTGACTTTGTGTGATGACGTCGAGGTAAGCGCGCTCGACGTTCGTGGGCAGTGTGATGGTTTGCGTGAGCTGGCTCGAAGTGTTGTTCAGCGCGACCGCCCCGCCCTCCGCGTCGGGCATCGGCACCACCAGATCGGGAGCCGGCAAAGCTGGCTCGACACTTGACGCAGAATAAAATTCGAGCGCCGCATTTGCATAGATAATGCCGTTGTATGTGACGCCGCCGGAAACTCCGACAAAATTGCCCAGATCGGCCTCGCCGCTTTGTGCAGTCTTGAAAATGGCGCTCAGATCGGTAACGTCGCGTTCGACATGCCAAGACGGGCTGACGGTGCTGCTCGGCTCGGCAGTGGTGCCGTAATACACGTTGGCATGGCCGATATAGAAGGATGCCGTGCGATCGAACTGGCGGCCTTCGGTCACGGTGAAATCCGCCGTGAAAACCACCTTTCTCCACGGAGCCGAGCATTCGGAAGGCGGCGTATAACTGAACGTTTTGGGCGTGAAGTCCGCGAATTCGAGATTACTGAAGAGCTGGACCACACATGGGGTGGTGTGGGGACGCGGCACGGTCGGGTCGGCAGTCGCCGGCTGCGGCGAACCGACTTGCGGTGTCGCAGGTGCGATCACAACCTGCGCCTCTGTCGCTGCCCACGGAAACAGGAGCAGGGCACCCGAGACAAAAAACAATTTCGCCGCTTTCATGTGTTTACCTTTCCTACATGCAGTTTTCACGTCTCAGACGGGGAGTTCCATTCGTTCCCGCCGGCGATTCGGAAATAAGCTTCGTATTCGCGTTCGATCGCGTCCAGGATTCGTCGCTCCCGCCTGCCTTCGCGGCGCCGCTCGGCGCATTCGAAGGCCACGATCATCACAGCCAAAAATAGAGCAACCGCGAAAAGCAAATCGCCCAGATCCAGGAAACTCATCCTTATATATTGAGTAGCACTTCAGGGCTGCTGGTGCAGCGGAAACTCAAAGTACAGAATCTCTTCGCCCGTCCGCGCGTCCCTCAATCCGTTAAGGTAGATCTTATCTCCCTCCTCACTCTTGGCCTCGAAATAAAAGAACCCGCTCGCCGAATCGCCGGGCGGCAACATCTTCGCCGAAAACGCCCGCTCCCCAATCTCAGGCGCATTCAAGGGATTTTTCTTCGAAGGCAAAGGAACCGGCATTCGAGGACCTAGGTGCGGATGCTTCGTTTTCTGTCCTAAAAAAGGAATATCCTCGGGGTTCACCGCTGTCGCGTGGCGTCCGTCGGCTGCCACCAGGTTCACTTCCAAATCGCTCAAATCGAGACTCTTCGCCCGCTTGTTTTCGATCACCACCAACACCGGCAGCACGCCATAGCGCAGTAAATCCGCCTTTTTGCCGAAGGCCTCTGCCGTGAGATCCTCACTGTCGTACGGCTTCGCACCCACAGTTACCTGCTGTGTACTTTGATGAGCATAAGCGCTCGCCGCGCCTGGCCGAAACGCGTTATCGCTCGCTCCGACGCTCAACCCCACGAGCGCAAATCCCAACGCTATACTCGAAATCACGAACCGAGTTCCTGGAATCACGCGCTCTATTCTCCTCTATCGCCTACTCCAACTCGCTGGATTTCCCTTTGTCGTTTTGTACTTCATCGCGCGCCTCATGGTGCAGCGCGAATACTGGTCCCACTTCGGTGAGAGACTCGGGCTTCTCCCCCGATCCTTCACTCGGACGAACCCCGGTTCTATCTGGTTACATGCTGTCTCTGTCGGAGAAGTTGCCTCGGCTCTTCCTCTGATCCAGAGCCTGCATCGCCGTCATCCGCTTGTTCCGATTTACCTGTCCACCACAACCTTGGCCGGACGCAAAGCCGCCGAACGTCAATTCGGCTCTCCGGTCACAGGCGTTTTCTATTCTCCGCTCGATTATGTCTCATGCGTGCGAAGGGCATTGGAAGCCATACGTCCCGCTTTGTTAATCGTTGTCGAAACCGAGATTTGGCCGAACCTCTATGCGGAAACGAAACGGAGCGGCGCTAGACTCGCCCTCGTCAACGCCCGCATCTCTGATCGAACTTGGCCTCGATACCGCCGTTTGAGCCGCTTCTTCGCGCCGATACTCCGCTTACCCGACGTGGTGTTTGTCCAAAGCGCCGCGGATTACGACCGCTATAAACAGCTGGGCGTCCCAGTCTCGAATTTGCACGTTGAGGCAAATCTGAAATACGATGCGTCGATCGCGGACGCACCGCTCCTCATCGAAACTTTCGGAGCGGGGAAAATATGGATTGCGGCCAGTACCGTCGGGCCGAATGAACGCGGCAGCCTCACGCGTCATTCAATCGATGAAGACGACATTGTCATACGAAGCTTTCAGGCGCTCGCCCTCGAATTTCCGCGATTGCTGCTCATCCTTGCTCCGCGCCAACCCGCCCGATTCGATGTCGTCGCGAAAAAACTCCAGCAAGGCCGAATACCTTTCGTCCGCCGTACGCGCAGCAGACGAAACTCGCCGCTCACGCTTGAGCTTCCCGGGGTGCTGCTACTCGATACCATCGGCGAGCTTTGCAGTGCATATGCGCTTGCGGATGTCGTGTTCGTTGGAGGTTCCCTTGCACCTCGGGGCGGTCACAACATTATCGAACCCGCCGCGGCAGGCGCACCCGTCATCGTCGGACCGCACATGCAGAACTTCGAAGCGATCACTCGCGAGTTCATCGGAGCAGACGCCATCGTCCAAATCGACCGAGATGACGAACTGCGAGACGCGGTTCGCAAATTGTTGATCGATCGCGAGCGCGCCGAACAGCTCGCACGGCGCGCTCGTCAGCTAGTCGAACGGAAACAAGGCGTCTCCGATCGCTTGGCCGAGACTCTTTCGCCCCTGTATTACTCCGCGAATTCGCACCCACCGCGAGCCCTGGTGACGCGCGCCATCCTGAGCGCGCTTGCGTTCGCCTGGTGCCAAGGCGGTGCCATCAAGCGACGCCACTCAGAGCGTTATGCGGATTCGCAAACTCCACTTCCGGTCCCGGTCATCAGCATCGGAGGAATTACCGCCGGTGGGTCCGGGAAGACGCCATTCACCACTTATATGGCGTCACGGCTTACGCAGCACGGGTTCGCACCTGCCATTCTCACCCGCGGCTATGGCCGCCGCTCTCCGGCTAAAAATCTTATCTTTGCGCCCGGCACGGTAGTTCCGGCCACTCTCACCGGCGATGAAGCTCAAATCTTTTTGCGTGCGGGAATTGCACCCATCGGCATTGGCTCCAGCCGGTATGAAACCGCTCAACTTTTGCTCGCTCGCTTCCCAGCCATTGACGTTCTGTTGCTCGACGATGGCTTCCAGCACGCACGCATCAAGCGCGATTTAGATGTCGTTCTGATCGACGGTCTTGATCCCTTCGGTCAGGACGAAGTCATTCCGCTCGGCCATTTACGTGAGCCACTCTCGGCCTTGAGCCGTGCGAGCGTGCTCATCATTACGCGCGCCGAAGACGATCTCCGCTATCGGGCTATTTGCACGCGCCTGCGGGAATACAATCCCAACGCTCCTATCTTCCGCACTCGCTTGCTCGCGCGGAGTTGGCGCGACTATCGCACGGGGACTCGAATGCCCGATCTCGCCGCCCGCCGTGTTGCCGCCTTTTGCGGTCTCGGCAATCCTGAAAGCTTTTGGCGAACCTTGGATTCCCTGGGCCTTGAAGTGGTTTTTCGCTGGGCTTTCGATGACCATCACAGCTATACGCTCTTCGAGTTGCAGCGCATCGCTCATCAGGCGCAGGCATGCGGAGCGGAGATTCTAGTTACGACCGAAAAAGACCGCTCGAACTGTCCGGACCATTTCGAAGCGGCTATAGCACCGCTCACCCTCGCGTGGCTCGAAATCGAGTTCGAAATGGACGATGAAGCGGGGTTCTTTGCGTATCTCGACCAAGCGCTTCGCCGCCGTGCGGTTGCCTGATTTCAGGCCGCGCGGCGCTTATTCAATACGGATGCCTCGTGCGCCAGTAATCTCTTTTTCAAGCCAATCCCGCCCGTGAACCCGCCCAGTTTTCCTCCCGCGGCGAGCACGCGATGACAAGGGACAAAGATCGGCAGATTGTTCCGCCCATTCGCGCTGCCTACGGCTCGACATGCGGCTGGATTTTCGATCAGCTCCGCGATCTCTCCGTAACTGCGCGTCCCGCCAAAAGGAATCTCCATCAATTTCTTCCAGACACGAACTTGAAAGGGAGTTCCTCTCAAAGAAAGCGGAATATCGAAGTTTAAGCGCCGGCCCGCGAAATAATCCCCAATCTGTTCAGCCGCGACCGACAGCACGTTCGAAGTTGCCCTGCTCCCCATCCGCCGCCACTCGAGGCGCTTACCGAGCCGCCAAACGAATTCGTCCTCTGTGTGCGGATGCTCGGCATCATTCATACTCGCGTGCCACAGCATGCTCTCGTTCTCAGCCAGGTACATGCGCATCGGCAGCCCATCCGTAAGCCGCCCTTCCACTAATGTCCAGGTTGCCATTCCTCATACTTTAACTCTTTTGTTCGGGCGGTTTGCAGTAGGCTTCATCTGCTATCGTGGCGGTTTGACGCATAATGCGATTTCCAATTCTCGAAATTCCCTGCGAGCAGTTCATTCTGGACAACGGCCTGACGGTCATTGTTCATGAGGACCACAAGACCCCGATTGTTGCGGTAAATGTTTGGTATCACGTAGGTTCGAAGAATGAAAAACCCGGGAAAACAGGCTTCGCCCATCTGTTTGAGCACCTCATGTTCGGCGGCAGCGAACACCTCCAGGGCAGCTACATCGAAGCCATGGAGCGTATCGGCGCCACCGACCTGAACGGCACCACCAGCGAAGATCGCACCAACTACTTCGAGAACGTCCCGACGTCCGCGCTCGATTACGCGCTGTTTGCGGAATCGGATCGCATGGGCTACTTCTACAACACCATCAGTCAGGAGTTGCTCGATCTCCAGCGCGGCGTCGTGCAGAACGAAAAGCGGCAGGGCGACAACCAACCGTACGCCATTGTGGAAGAGCTGGTAGTTAAATCCACTTATCCCGTCGGCCATCCCTATGCGCACACGGTCATCGGCTCCATGGAAGATCTCGATTCGGCCTCTCTGGCCGATGTGCGCGAATGGTTCAAGACCTACTACACACCATCGAACGCGGTGCTTGTTCTCGCCGGTGACGTGACTTCTGTCGAAGCAAAAGAGAAGGTCAGCCGCTACTTCAGCGGCATTCCTTCCGGTCCGCCGGTTGCCCATCAGCGCTCCTGGGTTGCAAAGATGGAGGGCGAGCATCGCGAAACGGTGGAGGATCGTGTTCCCCAAGCGCGCTTATATAAGATGTGGAATGTTCCCGGCTACGGCAGCGCCGCAGCGGACCATCTGCGTCTGGCGACGGGTATTCTCTCGAGCGGAAAAAACTCGCGTTTGTATAAACGGCTCGTCTATGACGATCAGATCGCGACGCAAGTTGCCGCCTATCTCGATGAACGCGAAATCAGCAGCCAGTTTGTGGTCATGGCTACCGCCCGTCAAGACCAGAATTTAGAATCGGATGCCCTTCGCAAAGTGGAAAAGGCGATCGATGAAGAATTCGAGCGCTTCCTCGAAGCAGGCCCGACTACGCGCGAGTTGGACCGCATCAAAATGCAACATTACGCGGGCTTTGTTCGCGGCGTCGAGCGCATCGGCGGCTTCGGCGGCAAGTCCGACATCCTTGCCTCCAGCCAGACCTATCTCGGGGCGCCTCATGCCTTCCGGCGAAGGCTCGAAAACCTGCAGGCCGCGAGTGCCTCCGATGTCCGCGACACCGCTCGTGCATGGCTCTCGGATGGTGTGTACGCGCTTGAGGTTCTGCCTTTCATAAATTCCAAGCAGCCATCCGAATCTACTTCGCAGCGCGGCACTCTTCCCCAACTCGGGCCGGCACACGATCTCAAACTCCCTCACATCCATGAAGATCGGCTGAGCAATGGGCTCAAGATTCTGGTTGCGGAGCGGCATGAAATTCCGGTCGTGAATCTCTGGCTCGATATTGACTGCGGCTATGCAGCCGACCAGTTCGCGTCGCCCGGCACCGCCCGCCTTACTGCGGCCTTGCTCACCGGCGGTACCACCCGCCGAAGTGCGCTGGAGATCAGTGAGGAGGTGCAAATGTTGGGAGCGCAGCTCACCACCGGCTGCAATCTCGACATGGCGACGATCTATGTGTCTGGGTTGAAGCCTACCTTGGACGACGCACTCGATCTGTACGCCGACGTCATTCTCAATCCGACGTTTCCTGCCGCGGATTTCGAGCGTCAACGGCAGCTGCAGCTTGCTGCCATTGCGAATGAAAAGGTCACGCCTCTCCAAATGGCGCTTCGCGCGCTGCCGCCCGTGCTGTTCGGCGCCGAGCACGCCTATGGTGTGCCTCTGACTGGATCAGGAACAGAAGAGAGCCTTCAAAAACTCACGCGCGAAGACATGGTCCGCTTTCACGCTACCTGGTTCAAGCCGAACAACGCGACGCTCATCGTAGTCGGTGACACGACCATCGATGCCATTAAGCCGCAGCTCGAAAAATTCTTCGGTAGCTGGGAACCGGGCGAAGTCCCTTCGAAAAATGTCCCTACCGTGCGAAAACCGGAAAAGCCGGCCGTGTACCTGGTGGACAAACCGGGCGCCCTCCACTCGGTCGTCATCGCCGGAACAATTGCTCCTCCGCCGGACGCGCATTCCGAGATTGCCATCGAAACGATGAACAACATTTTCGGCGGCACGTTCGGCGGCCGTTTGAACATGAATCTTCGGGAAGAGAAGCACTGGTCGTACGGCGCGGCTTCTATTCTCTACGGCGCCCGCGCACAGAGGCCGTTCCTCGCGTATGCTTCCGTGCAAGCCGACAGAACGGCCGACTCGATCGCCGAAATACGGAAGGAGCTGCTGGGTATGACGGGCCCAAACCCAATCCGCGAGGAAGAGCTCGACAAAGTCAAACAACAGCAGATCCTGGAGCTGCCCGGCGCTCACGAGACCATGAACTCAGTCGGCAATCTCCTCAGCGATCTACTGCAGCTCGGCTTACCGCTCAACTTTTACGACAGCTATGTCAGCCAGGTGTCGGGGCTGCGTATTCCGGAACTCGAAGTTTGCGCGAAGACCCTGCTCGATCCGCAACACATGATATGGATGGTGGTCGGCGACCGGTCGCAACTCGAACCTGCGTTGCGTGAATTGCAAATCGGCGAGATTATTCCAACCCAAACGTAACGCTGCGCTTACTCGAGCGCTTCCGGTTCAATAGCGGCTATCTCGCCTGCGCCCTTTTTGTCCCAATACTTCCGGACCCACGCCTCCCAGCTTTTGCCGGCCGCCGGGTCGCGCCCACTGAAGGCCAGTGCCGCGATATGCGCGTAGGCGACGCTCACGCGTGGAGTTCCATTCGAAGGAAGCACTCGAACCAGAGAATTCGCCAGCGTATCGGCCAGCTTGCGATCGTAGAGGTAACCCTCCACCGTGCTGCCGTCTTTGCGCGTAATGGTGACATCGCCCCGGTAATCGAAGGCTTTCTCTAGCGCGACCCGGATCTCTTCTTCATTCGCGAGCGGTGGAATCCAGCCCTGCAGCTTTTCGTGCTGAAAGCCCGGCGAGACTTCGAGCTCGTCCGGCCGTGCACTCTCCTCCGTCACGCTTGTGTCTCTTCCGGAGTCTTGATATGAACCAGCGGATTATAGGAATGCACCGGCTTGTGCGGCTCGTTTAGAAGCGCCTTCGCATCTTCGTCCTTATAGCCGCTCAAGAGCGTCGCCTTCGCCATTGCCCAGAGGCCACGCACCGACCCAAATCCGTAATCGACGGACGATGCCTCATATCCGCTGTGAACCATGCAGTTTGCGCATTTCGGATTGCCGGATTCGGTGCCGTACTTCGCCCACTCCGTTTCGGCGATCAGCTCGGCAAAGGTGTCCGCATATCCATCCTGCAGCAGATAACACGGCTTCTGCCAACCAAAAACGTTGTAAGTCGGCATGCCCCACGGCGTGCAGGTGAAATTGCGCTGACCCATCAGGAACTCGCCAAACAGTGGCGACATGTTGAACTTCCAGGAACGCTTGCGATTCGAAAGAATCGCGCGGAACAGCCGCCGGGTGCGCGCCCTGCCCAGGAAATGTTGTTGGTCGGGAGCTTTATCGTAGGAATATCCAGGCGAGAGCATCATCCCTTCCACGCCCAGCTCCATCATTTCGTCGAAGAACGCGCGCACGCTGTTGGGGTCCGCCCCGTCGAACAGGGTCGTATTCGTCGTCACTCGAAAGCCGCGCGCCAACGCCGCCTTCATTCCACGAATAGCGGCATCGTAACCACCTTCGCGGCACACCGAAAAATCGTGATGCTCGCGCTGCCCATCCACGTGTACGGAGAAGCTGAGATACTTGCTCGGCGTAAACAGATCCAGCTTTTCTTCCAGCAGTAAGGCGTTCGTGCAGAGATAAATGTACTTCTTGCGAGCAACCAGCCCTTCCACGATTTCATTGATCTGGGGATGCATCAGTGGCTCGCCGCCCGGAATCGACACAGCGGGAGCCCCGCATTCGTCGACGGCGCGGAAGCATTCCTCCGGCGTAAGCTGCCGTTTTAGGACATGCGCCGGATACTGGATTTTTCCGCAGCCCGCGCATGCCAAATTACAGCGGAACAACGGCTCCAGCATGAGAACAAGCGGATACCTCTTGCGCCCGGCGAGCTTCTGCCGAAGCACATACGTTGCTACAGTCCACATCTGCGAAGCAGGAACACTCATAGTTTCAGTCGCCAGGACGAAGCAAAACTCACCCGCTCCGCCGCTATGTACCCTACCTCCATTCTAGATCGAGACCAGTCTATAGTCGGGTAGAGATGACAGTCTATATCTCTTGCAGATCACGTTATACTGGAATTTCCCTATGCCCCCGACTGGCCTTGCATACGATATCGCCATTCCTGCCGGTTATATCCCGGTGAGCGGCAGCCAAAAGAAGATTATCTTATTGAAACCACGGGGGTTTTGTGCCGGTGTCGTGCGCGCGATTGACGTGGTTAAAATCGCTGTCGATCTTTATGGCGCGCCCATTTATGTCCGGAAAGAGATCGTTCACAACCGCCACGTCGTAGACGAGCTTCGCCGCGCCGGGGCCATTTTCGTCGAAGAGCTGAGCGAGGTGCCGGAAGGCGCCCGCGTTATCTTCAGCGCTCATGGCGTCTCCCCCGCCGTCCGCGCCGAGGCCAAGGAGCGGCGTCTCCAGGTCATAGATGCCACTTGCCCGCTAGTGACGAAGGTCCATCTCGAAGCCGTCCGCTTCGCGAAGCAAGGCTACACCATTGTTCTGATCGGCCACCGCGATCATGACGAAGTCATCGGAACGCTCGGTGAAGCTCCGGAAAACACTATCCTCGTGTCCGACGTCGACGATGTCGATCGCTTGAACATCCAGAATCCGGAACGCGTCGTTTATCTTACCCAGACCACGCTTTCGCTCGACGAGACCAAAGACATCGTTAACCGTCTGCTCGAACGGTTTCCGGCCATCATGGGCCCAAAGACTCAGGACATTTGCTACGCCACCGAAAACCGCCAGTTGGCTGTCAAAGCCGTAGCGCCGCTCTGCCAGGCCTTACTTGTGGTCGGTTCGCAAAACAGTTCGAATTCGCGCCGCCTCGTCGAGGTCTGCCAGAAAGCTGGGGTTCCGGCGTACTTGCTCGACGATTGCAGCGAAGTGCAACCCAGCATGTTGGAGGACGTCGACACTGTTGCGGTAACGGCCGGTGCATCCGCTCCCGAGCATCTCGTCGAGGAGCTCATCAGCCATTTACGGACGAAAGGCTACAACGACCTTGAGGAGGCTGAGATCAAGGAAGAAGATGTGCGCTTCACACTGCCCTCCGATCTGGAGAGCTTTACGCCTCGTCTTCACGCGGTTCGCACGTGAACCTATAACAACTGTTTCTTAAAGGATGAAGCCTAGTCTCCAACTCTCCGGCTCATTGAATTTAGCCGCTGCCGACGCGATCCGCAGAGCATCGTCCTCGCTGGTTCAGCGCCAATTGCCGGACGGCTATTGGTGGGCCGATCTGAGAGCCGACACGACGCTCGAATCCGACTACATCATGATGCAGCTTTGGCTGCACCCGCCGGTCAACGGAATCTGGAATCCGCCCACCCGTCCGCAAATCGATCGTGCGGTCACGGCCATTCTCGCGCGCCAACTCGAGGACGGCGGCTTTAATATTTATCTTCACGGGCCATCGGAGATCAACGCTTGTATCAAAGCCTATTTCGCGTTGAAAGTCGCTGGCCTCTCTGTCTCCGATTCGCGCATGCAGCGCCTCCACGAACGCATTCTCGAGCTGGGCGGCTTGCAAGCGGCGAATAGCTATGTCCGCACGAATCTCAGCCTCTTCGATCTCTTCCCGCGTGCTGCCTGCGCCTCCATTCCTCCCGAGTTGATTCTGCTCCCCTTGAAGTTCATCTATCAGATGTCTTCCTGGACGCGCGCGATTGTGATCCCGCTGTCGATTCTGCACGCCGCCAATCCGCGCCGCCCCATTCCCGCCGGCTTCACTTTGAAGGAGCTTTTCCTTCCCGGAGCCCCCATGTTTCCGGAACGTGAGTTGAAACTCTTCAGCTGGCGCAACTTCTTCCTTCGTCTTGACCGTTTTCTGAAGAAGTGGGAACGCTTCGGCCCGCGCTTCGTTCGGAACTACGCCATCCGTAAATGCGCCGATTGGATGATCGCGCATTTCTCCGGTTCCGATGGCCTCGGCGCCATTTACCCGTCCATGCAGTACGCGGTTATGGCTCTCGATGTGCTCGGCTATCCCGCCGATCATCCGCTGCGCCTCGAAGCTGAAAGGCAGTTCAACCATTTGATGGTCGACGATGGGCGCCGCTTCTTTATGCAGCCGTGCTTCTCGCCCGTTTGGGATACGGCCATCGCGGCCTTCGCCTTGGCTGAGATGGAGAGTCCCCCGGCCGCGGCGCTGACCCGCACCGCCGACTGGCTGCTCTCGAAAGAAGTTCGTCACAACGGGGATTGGTCGGCCAAGCGGCCCAACGCGCAACCGTCCGGCTGGGCCTTTGAGTTCAACAACGAGTTTTACCCGGATGTGGACGACACCGCTATGGTGCTGCTTGCGCTCAAGAAGGCGCAAGCATCCGACGAGGCGATGCAGAGCGCCTGCGAAAAACGCGCCCTCGATTGGATGCTGGCCATGCAATGCAAGGACGGCGGCTGGGCTGCATTCGATGTTGACAACAATTGGAAGATCCTGAGCCACGTGCCCTTCGCGGATCACAATGCCATGCTCGATCCCTCCTGCCCCGACATCACCGGCCGTGTTCTCGAGGCTCTTATCCTTTGCGGTTTTGACGCCGATCATTCCGCCGTTCGCCGCGGTGTCGAGTACTTGCTCAGTGCCCAGGAACCGGACGGAAGCTGGTATGGCCGCTGGGGTGTCAACTACATCTACGGCACGTTTCTCGCGCTGCGCGGGTTGCGCGCTGCCGGCCTGGGTGAAAACGAGCCCAGCATCCAACGCGGTATCGAATTCATTCGCGCTTACCAAAATCGCGACGGCGGGTGGGGTGAAAGCTGTGCCAGTTACGATGAGGGCCGCTTTATTCCGAACCCCAGCACGCCTTCGCAAACGGCTTGGGCTATTCTGGCTCTTCTCGCGGGTGGCGACATGCGAAGCGAGAGCCTTTACAACGGAGTCGACTATCTGGTTCGGTCGATTCATTCCGACGGCATCTGGGAGGAAGACTATTGCACGGGCACCGGCTTCCCGCGTGTCTTTTATCTCTCGTACACCGAATACCGGAACGCATTTCCGTTGCTCGCGTTGGCGGCATTTACCAAAGCGACTAAATCGCAGGACGAAGGCGCGGAACGCGTTGTCCACAACCTGGCCAAAGCTGCGCGGGCGTCTTGATCGTTGCCATCCTCTATCGCACTGGTCACCGGTGCCAGCGGTTTTCTCGGCTGGCACGTCGCCCGCACACTTATTGAACGTGGGGTTCGAGTGCGGGCGCTCTGCCGCCCCGCAAGTCAGATTCGCGAGCTCGATCTCGAACGCATTCCCGGCGACCTTCGCGATCCCGCATCGCTCGATCGCGCGGTAACAGGCTGCCATCTCGTCTTTCATGTAGCCGCCGATTACCGGCTCTGGTCGAAGAATCCGCAGGAGCTCTACGATTCAAATGTCGAAGGCACGCGCAACTTGCTCGAAGCCGCCGAACGCGCGGGCGCCGAGCGCATCGTTTACACGAGTACCGTCGGTTGCATCGGGATGTCAAAAAATCGCGACGGCGACGAGGATGCTCCTGTCTCAATCGACCAAATGATCGGCCACTATAAACGATCCAAGTGGCTCGCCGAGCAGATAGCGCTGGAAAAGGCGCGCGCGGGTTTGCCCGTCGTCATCGTCAATCCGACCGCGCCCGTCGGCGATCACGATTGGAAACCGACGCCCACCGGCAAGATCATCCTCGATTTCTTACGCGGGAAACTACCGGCCTTTATCGATACGGGCCTAAATTTCGTGGACGTGCGCGACGTCGCCATCGGCCATCTGCTTGCCGCCGAGCGCGGCCGTCCCGGCCAACGCTATATCCTCGGGTGCGAAAATGTCACTCTCCAGCACATCCTTGCTCGTCTGGCTGCCGTCGCGAACCGGCCCGCCCCAAAATGGAAGCTGCCGTATGCGGTAGCGTATGCCACAGGTGTTCTTTCCACCGCTTGGGCCAACCTGACGGGGAAACCGCCCGTCGCGCCGCTCGAAGCCGTGAGGATGGCCCACCACAAAATGTTTGTCAGCCATGCCAAAGCAACAGGCGAACTGGGATTTGCGCCGGGTCCCGTCAACACCGCTCTCGAACATGCCGTTGAGTGGTTCCGCGCGAATGGATACTGCTGACCCATGGCCATCCTCTACGTCGCCTCGGAAGCCTTTGAACTGGAACCGTTCGCGCAGCTACTCACCGGGGTGCGCAAACTGAAGTGGCCTATCGATTATGCCTTCGAAGGGATCTGGGAAGGTCGCCGCATTATGCTCGCCGCCAACGGCGCCGGACCAAAATTGGCAACCCAGGCTGTCGAAGTGGCCATACGTGCCGTCACGGCAGCCGAGCTGTCTGCCTCCAAACTGGAGGCCGTGGTCAACACGGGGTGTTGCGGAGCGCTTATCCCCACTCTGCGCGAAGGCCAAATCGTTGTTGCCACGCAAGTTCTCGACGCGGAGACCAAGCAGATTTTCGAGTGTGCCAAGGTTCTGACCGTAAATGACGTTACACCCGGCCTGCTTGTCACGCAAGACCGTATCGCGAACGACAGTGCCGAGAAACACCGGCTTGCGGATCTGGGAGCGGTTGCCGTGGATATGGAGGCCGCCGGGGTGGCTGCGCGCGCCCAGCGAGCCGGATTACCCTTTTCGTGCATCAAAGTTGTATCGGATCGCCTCGACGAGTCCTTCGCTTTGGACCTGAATAAAATGCGAACTATCGAAGGACGTATCGCACGTGGGAAAATTATCTTTTACGCCCTGACCCATCCGAACCTGGTTCCCAAACTTTTTTATTTGAACCGGCGGGTCAATGATGCGTCACAAGTATTGGGGGATTTCCTTGTCAGTTGCCGAATCAATTCGGAGCCGAACGGCCCTCCCGTCGAATGAGGCCATACCTCGTTCGATGAAGGCCGCCGTCTATCTTGGGAATCGCCAAATGGCTGTCGAGTCGCTCGAAACCCCTGCTATCGGTCCGGGCGAAATCCTGGTTCGAGTAGAAAGCTGCGGCATTTGTCATACCGATCTCAAGAAGATCGAATACGACCTGCTTCCTCCGCCGCGCATCTTCGGCCATGAAACGGCCGGCGTGATCGCGGCAGTCGGCGAACGCGTCACCAATTACGCTCCCGGCGACCGCGTCATTGTTTTCCACCACATGCCTTGCGGCCATTGCTTCTATTGCGATCGCCGCCTCTACGCTCAATGTGAGGTTTATAAAAAGGTCGGAGTGACGGCAGGGTACGAGCCCGCCGGCGGTGGCTTTTCGCAATATGTTCGTGTAATGGATTGGATCGTGAAGCGCGGCGTCGAATTCATTCCCGAGGGTGTCGCATTCGATCAGGCCTGCTGGGTTGAGCCGGTTAATACGTGCCTCAAAGGGATCGAATTGCTGGGTCTCATGGCCGGCGATGCCGTCGCTATTTTGGGTCAAGGCCCCATCGGTCTCATTTTCACCATGCTCGCGAAACGCGCCGGCGCTACCGTTCTATCGACCGACAGCATCGAATTTCGCCGCAATCTCTCCCGGCGCTTTGGCGCCCGCTCCTTCGATCCCCGTGAATCGCACTTCGAGCAGGCCGTCAAAACAGCTACCGGCAATCGAGGGGCGGACGCTGCTATCGTTGCCGCCAGCGCTCCCGGCCTTGTCGACCAAGCCTTGAAGATTTCCCGGCCGGGCGCCAAGATACTGTTGTTCGCGCAAACGTCCGCAAACGAGCGAATCGAGATCTCCGGCGCCGATATCTGCGTGGGTGAGCGCGTGCTGCTTGGTTCCTACAGTGCCGATGTGGATCTGCAAGCCGAATCCGCTTGCCTCGTGTTCAGCGGAGAGCTCCCGCTTGAACAGCTCATCTCTCATCGCGTTGCTCTCGACGACATCGCGCGCGGCATCCACATCGCACAGCACCCGAGCGAGCAGTCCCTCAAAGTTGTGATTCATCCCCAGGTAGCGGAATTGATGCTCGGACACCATGCGCGCCGCGGTGCTCTACGGCAAAGAAGACGTGCGCCTCGAATCCGTCCCAGTCCCCTCCATCGGACGAGGCGAGTTGTTGGTCCGCGTGCGAACTGCTTTGACCTGCGGAACCGACGTGAAGGTTTTTCGTCGCGGGTATCACGCCAAAATGATCAACCCTCCCGCGCTCTTCGGCCATGAGATGGCCGGCGACGTCGTCGCTGTCGGCGAGGGCGTCACTCGATTTTCACATCGGCGACCGCATCGTCGCTGCGAATTCCGCGCCCTGCGATGCCTGCTTCTTCTGCCGCCGCAATCAGCGCAATCTCTGCGAGGATCTGCTGTTCAACAACGGCGCTTACGCCGAATTCATTCGCGTACCCGAGCGCATCGTCGAAAAGAATACCTACCGCATTCCCGAATCACCTCGACTATAAGGACGCCGCCTTAGCCGAGCCGCTCGCTTGCGTGCTGCGAGGTCTGGACGAAACGCGAGTCCAGCCCGGCGATACTCTTGCCGTCATGGGCCTCGGTCCTATCGGGCTTATGTTCGTCCGGCTCGCAAAGTACGCCTATGGCGCTCGGGTGATCGTAATCGCCCGTCGCATCGAACAAGTAGATCGCGCCATGATGCTTGGCGCCGACGAAGGTATCGTCATGGGGGATCACTCCGCTCTGATATCCGTTCTGAAAGCCCATACCGGCGGACGCGGCGCGGATGCGGTCATCGAAGCGATCGGTCATCCGGCTACCTGGGAGCTTGCGGCGCAACTGGTGCGTAAAGGCGGCGTCATCAATTTCTTCGGCGGCTGTCCTGCCGGAACCAAAGTCGGGCTCGACACTTCGTTGCTGCACTATTCGGAAATCACCTGCAAAGCGACCTTCCATCACACGCCTGAGCACATCCGCCGTTCCCTCGAGCTCATCGCGGAAGGAAGGTCAACGCCAGCCACGTGGTCAACCACGAAGAACCCTTCAGCCAACTGCCGCAAATTCTGTCGGACTTGGCCCACCAGAGAAACGGTCAGATTAAGACCGCCATCATTCCCTGAGAACCAGGAACAAGCGTGGCAGTCGCACATCTACAGCCGAAAGAATTCATCCGCAGCGCTGCTCCCGAGACCACGCCTTATTCCGAAGCAGAAGCGCTTGAATACACCCGCTGGCTTGCCACTCATCATTACGAAAATTTCCACGTCGTCAGCTTCCTTCTTCCGAAGGAACTGCACCAGGATTTCTACAACGTGTACGCCTTCTGCCGCTGGGCCGACGATCTTGGCGACGAGATCGGCGATCCCGAAGGAGAGCCTGCGCCTGCTGGCGTGGTGGCGTGACGAGTTGCATCGATGTATCGCGGCCATGCCGACATCCCGTCTTTGTCGCTCTGAAAGAGACCGTCGAGCGGCATGACATTCCCGATCGAACCCTTTGATCGCCTCATTCGGGCGTTTGAACAGGATCAGACTGTTACGCGCTATCAGACTTTCGACGACGTGTTTGGCTATTGCGTAAATTCTGCGAATCCCGTCGGACATCTGGTTCTGTATCTCTGCGGTTATCGCGATCCGGAGCGGCAGCAGCTTTCCGATTACACTTGCACCGCGCTTCAACTGGCGAATTTCTGGCAGGACGTGACGGTCGATCTCGAAAAGGACCGCATCTATCTGCCGCTGGATTTGTTCGGCAAGCACGGCTACACGGAGGAGGAGTTGTTCGCTCTCAAATTCGATCCGCAGTTCGCATCCATCATGCGCGACGCCGTTTCCGTGGCCGAAGAGCTCTTCCGAAAAGGGTCTGCCGCTGATCGGAAAGGTGGACCGCCGCCTGGCTCTCGATCTCGAACTATTCAGCCGCGGCGGCATGAAGATCCTCCAGAAAGATTAAAGTCCAGGAGTACAATGTCCTCAATCGGCGGCCGCACATCTCGAAGGCGGAACGCGTGCGTATCCTGCTTCAATGTCTGCCGCGACTGCTCCCGTTCTGACGTCTCCTTCCGTTCGAGCGATTCGTATCGCTACTGCCGCACAGTCGCGCGGGCGCGCGCCAAGAATTTCTACTATTCCTTTCTGCTTCTCGAAAAGCCCCAGCGCGACGCCATGTGCGCCATCTACGCGTTCATGCGGCATTGCGACGATCTGAGCGACGATCCCGCCATCACCGACAAGCCAAAGCTGCAGCAGACCATCGCTCTTTGGCGCGTGCAGTTAGATCGCGCGCTGCACGGCAACGTAGAAGGAGATCCCATCTGGCCCGCTTTCACGACACGGTTCAGCGATATGCGATTCCGCACCGCTTTTTTCACGAAATGATCGATGGCATCGCCTCCGACATCGAGCCGCGCGAGATCCAAACATTCGAGGAACTGTATCGTTACTGCTATCAGGTCGCGTCGGTGGTCGGCCTGACGATCATTCACATCTTCGGCTTTCAATCGGTGAAAGCGTTGCTGCTTGCGGAGAAGTGCGGCGTCGCTTTTCAGCTGACGAATATTCTGCGCGATGTTCGCGAGGATGCCGAAGCTGGGCCGCGTTTACCTTCCGGCTGAAGATCTCAATCGCTTCGGCGTGCCGCGTCGAGCAATTGCGTTCGGGCGACGAAGACGAACGTTTTCGCGAGCTGATGCGCTTTGAAGCCGAGCGCGCCCGCGCTTGTTACGAGGAATCCGCTCCGCTGATCGATCTGATCGAGCCGAAGAGCCGCCGCTCGCTTTGGGCGCTCCGGCAAATCTATTTGCGCTTGCTGTCGAAGATCGAAAGGGCGAATTACGCTGTTCTTACGCGGCGCATCAACGTTCCCACACATACGAAGATCGCTCTATTGCTTCGCGCGTTCATGCGTTGAAACGCTGCGAGTCGGTTCGTCCGCGGTGTAGGTGAGAATCCATTCCGACTCGGCGCCCTTCAACTCGATCTCGGCACTCTGCGCCGGTATCATCCAAGCCTGCGCCGGCTGCGAAGGGCTGTTCCCGCGATGCGTGCCCGATCCTTTCACGCAAATCAGGAACAGATAATACGGCAACCCGCCTTCAATCCGCAAGGATTCTTCGGCCGCAGCCGTTCGATACGGAAATATCGCGCACTCGAGCAACTGATCGCGCCAATCGGCTCAGCGTAATCGGCTTCGGCTCGGAATCCGTGTCGGCCGTCAGGTGCGACACTGCGACGCCGTGATCCAGATGCAGTTCGCGCGGGCGCCCGTAATCGTACAGCCGGTACGTGATGTCGGAGTTCTCTTGGATCTCGCAGATCGTCAGGCCTGCGCCGATGGCATGCACCGTGCCCGCAGGCACGAAGATGACATCGCCGGCTTTCACCTTCCGCCAATCCAGCAGTTGCTCGATTTCACCGGATTGCGCCGCGTCTTCGAATTCTTCCGCGTTGTCAGTGCGCGCGAAAACCAACCGCGACTTCGCCCGGCGGCTGCGACATCCAGCACGTACCACGCCTCCGTCTTGCCTAGAGCTCGATGATGCTGCTGGGCATAATCGTCATCCGGATGCACTTGCACGGACAACCGCTCGGTTGTAAACAGCAGCTTCACCAGCAGCGGACAGATGCCGGGATGCTGCGGGTCGGCAGCCGTGCCCAAAATTTCGGGCTGCTCTGTAGATCAGCTCACCGAGCCGCATGCCGAGCGACGTCAAATTTTCCTCGAAAGTGAACCAAACTTCTCCGATACATCCTTCTCGCGGCGCGACGGGAAAATAGGGGGCTAGGTTCTCGCGTCCCCACACCCGCTCGCGAAAAATGCGGCAGAAGCTGAATCGGCTGTCCAGCTGCGAAACATTCGCACCCTATTCCTGCTCTTCCCGGCCTAGGTAAAGCTCGCTCACCAGAGCCTGATGATTCTCCAGCACTCGCCCTCGCCGAATCTTCATCGTCGGCGTCAGTTCGCCGTGCTCAATCGAAAAATCGCGGTCGAGCACTTTGAATCGCCGTATCCGCTCGAAATCGGCCAGTTGCTTATTCACGCGCGAGACGGCATCCTGAACCGCCTTGCTACGGCTCGGCGCGTCACGATCTCGCTACCGCGCTTCGGCCTTATCTCTTCCATGCCTTGAGACTGTGAACCTGCGCCATGTTCACGCGTCAGAAGCGCAGTCACATACGGCTTCTTATCGCCAATCAGCAGCACTTGATTCACCACCGGCTCCATCTTGAAAAGGTTCTCGATCCGCGCCGGATAGATCTTTTTGCCGTTAGAGGAAACAATCAGCTCTTTCTTCCGTCCGGTGATGTACCAGTAGCCGTCGCTATCCACCTCCGCGATATCGCCGGTTGAAAACCAGCCATCCTCACTCAGGACCGAGCGCGTCGCCGCTTCGTCCCGGTAATAGCCTTTGAACATGCAGGGCGTGCGCACCTGCAATTCGCCGTCGTCCGCCAGTCGCGCCTCGACTCCCGGCAGCAGTTTGCCGATACTTCCCGGCTTCGGCCGCTCCAGCGGATTGAAAGCAGATCACACCCGCTTCCGTCAGTCCATAGCCTTCGATCAAGCGGCATCCCGATGGCCGCGAAGAACTCGGCCAAATCTTTCCCCAGCGGCGCCGCGCCCGATGCGGCAACGCGAATCCGTCCACCCAACCGCTCCCGCACTTTTGAAAAAACCAGCTTGTCGGCGACTTTCAACAGCCGCGCCATCCAGACCGGCAGCGGCTTTCCGGCCTGCGCTGTATTGCGCCGCTTGCGCTCCCAGCCCCAGCGCGCCATGGAAGATCTTTCGCGCAACGGCGGGCCGCTTCTTCAGCTCGGTTTGAATGGTGGCGTACATCTTCTCCCAAACGCGCGGAGGCGCCAGAAAAACGGTCGGCCGTATGGTTTTCAATTCGAGGCAGCCGCGCCAGACTCTCTGAAAACCAGACCGGCGTGCCCATTCGCATCGGCACCAGTTCCAGAACGATGCGTTGCGCGATGTGCGCCGACGGCAAGAAACACCAGCATCGAATCTTCGGGACCGATCGGCAGCGCCGACGGGCCCCATATCGATGTTCGCCAGAATCGCCGCATGGCTGGTCAGCCCCATCTTCGGCTCGCCCGTCGCGCCGGAAGTCAGATAAAGAATGGCGGCATCGTCGGGGTCGAGATCTCCTTCTGGATACGCGTTGAATGCCGAAGCATCGCGCTCCAGCGCCTCACGTCCAGCCGCTGCAGTGCTTCGAGCGACAGCGCGCCTGCGTGCTTCGCCCGGTCATCAGAATGACGTGCTCCGGCAACTGCTCGCCGCGTTGTGCATCGCAGCGCGTCGAGAGCTCTCGAGCGTCTTCGCATCTTCCACAAACAGGAAGCGCGGTCGCCGCGCCATGAATGTTGCGCGCCAGATCCGCCATCGGATAGGCCGTATACAGCGCGGCCGCAACTCCGCCCGCGCCCATAATCCCGAGATCCACCAGATAGAATTCCGCCCGCGTCTCGGACAGAATGCAGACAATCTCGCCCTTGTCGCAGCCCAGCGCCCGCAGTCCCAGCGCGATTTCGCGCGAGATCCGCACCCAATCGTTCCAGGAATAGGTGCGATATCCGCCGGTTCGCTTTGCTGCCCGACCGGCTGATGCAGAGCGATCGCGTCGCCATATTGGCGTGCAGTCTCTTCCAGCACCGTAAACACGGTGCGGCCTGCCATCGCCCGAATTTTACCAGCCGTACAAGTGCATCGTGCGCTTGCGCCTCCAGACCCGATGAGACAATCGAGGTATTGCCTTCCGCCAAGACGAAAGCTCCACGCCGAGCCCGGACGTCGAACTCCGGCGTCCCGTCGCCTATCGCGAGGAAGCATTTCTTCAAAGCCCGGAATCGCGGCCGCTGCGCATTCTCTCCGAATATCTGTGGCCGCTGGCGCATTTTCAGGAAGAGAAAATTCAGGACACCATCGTGTTCTTCGGCTCGGCGCGCATCGAGGAAGACGGCCCGCTGGGCCGCTACTACAGGGAAGCCCGCGAACTGGCGCGCCTCGTTACCGAATGGGCGGATTCGGTCTCGAAGCGCAGCCGGCAGTGCGATCGAGCCTCATCGCCGATTTGTGGTCTGCTCCGGAGGCGGCCCGGGCATTATGGAGGCCGCCAATCGCGGCGCCAGCGAAGCCGGCGGAAAGACCATCGGCTTGAACATCGGCCTGCCTTTCGAGCAGCGCCCCAATCCCTACATCACTCCCGAGCTCTGTTTCGAGTTCCACTACTTCTTCATGCGCAAGTTCTGGTTCGCGTATCTCGCCAAGGCGCTGGTGGTTTTTCCCGGCGGCTTCGGCACGCTCGACGAGCTGACGGAGATTCTCACCCTTGCGCAAACCAAAAAGCTCGAAAGCAAGATTCTGATCGTGCTGTACGGTTCGGAGTATCTGGAACGAAATCCTGAATTTCGACGCGCTGGTGAGGCATGGCGTGATCTCTGAATCCGACCTGAAGCTGTTTCGCTTCGCCGATACGCCGGCAGCGGCGCTGCAGATTCTGAAGGAAGGTCTGACGCGCTACTATCTGGAGCCCGAAAGCGCGCTGCCGCACCCCATCGAAGAAGCGCCTGAAATCGCGCGCTCCCGAACCTCGTAAATTCTCTCGTTCGGTGATGTTCCGCTTACTCCAAACTGAAACGCGCTTACCACGCTCCGCTGTCCCATCTGAGGAGGCGATAAAATCGTGTCGGAAACCGATCGCGACAGCGAGATCGGGAAACTTGCAGAGCTGATGAAAGGCATCAAATTCGCGATGCTCACGACAGTCGAAGAGGACGGCTCTTGCACAGTCGTCCCATGACCACCCAGGAAGTCGAATTCGATGGCGACCTGTGGTTCTTTACCCGTGTCGACTCGCCGAAAGTATTGGGAATCCCAGCTCCATCGTCAGGTGAACGTCAGCTTCGCGGATCCGGTGAAAAGCAAGTTTCTCTCCGCTTCCGGCAGCGCGACTCTGATTCGCGATCGGGAAAAAATGAAGGAGCTGTGGAGTCCGGTTCACAAGATCTTCTTTTCCGGACGGCATCGACGATCCCGAACTGGCGCCTCCTGAAAGTGCACCGTCGAGAAGGCCGAATATTGGGACTCCGCGCCCACCGTCCCTCGGCCGCGCCTTCAATTTCGCCAAAGCCTATCTGACAAAAGACGCCAGCAAACTGGGAGATCACGCCAAAGTGGACCTGAAGTAATCGGTCGACCCATCGTGCTCATCCTGCTAAGCCTCGCAAGCATGCGGCTCGTCACGTTTGAACTCGCGGCCAAGCCCGTCCGGGCATAGTCTCGGACAACGACACGGTGCTCGATCTGTCCTCCGTTGGTTTCACCTCTCTCTCGAGTTCATCGAGGCCGGCCCTGATGCTCAGAGCAAAGGCGCGAGAGTCTCGCCGATCATCTCCCGCCTCAAGCAAAACATCGCTTTGCAGGACGTCAAGCTGCTCGCGCCCATTCCTAAACCGCGCAAGCTCATCTGCGTCGGGCTGAATTATCTCGATCACGCCAAGGAGACCGGCGCAGAAATCCCCAAGGTGCCCACCATCTTCAACAAGTTCGCCGACCGCCGTCATCGGGCCCGGAGCGAACATCGTCCTTCCGAAGGTTTCGAAAGCGCCCGATTACGAAGCCGAATTCGCTTTCGTCATCGGCCGAGGCGGCCGCCACATCGCGGCCGAAAGCTGGGCCGATCACGTCTTCGGCTACACCATCGTCAACGACGTCACGGCCCGCGATTACCAGCGCGCCACTACGCAATGGCTGATGGGCAAGACGTTCGACACGTTCGCGCCCATGGGTCCCTGGATCGTCACCGCCGACGAAATCCCCGATCCGCACGAGCTCGACATTCAAATCGAAGATCAGCGGCGAGATTCTGCAGGATTCCAACACGCGCGAGCTGATCTTCAAAATTCCCGATCTCATCGCGTTTCTTTCGAGTGTGTTCACCCTGGAACCCGGCGACATCGTCTCTACCGGCACTCCCGCTGGCGTAGGCTTTGCCCGCAAACCGCCGCGCTATCTGCGCGCCGGCGAAGAAGTGGTCGTCAAGATCCCGGCCATCGGCGAATTGCGCAACCCGGTCATCGCCGAAGCGTAATTCTGTAGTATGCATGCTCTCTTTCACGCTCGGCCAACTTGCCGGACTGCTCGGCTGCGAGCTCGTAGGCGACCCGGCGATCGAGATCACCGGGGTCTCCACCATTGAGAAAGCCGGTCCCGGCGAGATCACCTTTCTCGCCAACCTGAAGTATGCGCCCGAAGCTCAAGATCCTCGCGCGCCGCCGCCATCATTGCCGCGGAGCCTCTCGAGGACTCGTCCGCCGCCACGCTGGTCTCCAGCAATCCCTATCACGATTTCGCTCGCGCGCTCGCGCTCTATCTATCAGCCGCCCAAGCCCGCGCCCGGCATTCATCCGACGGCCTGTCATTGCCGCCACGCGCGTCGGTCGGGCCGAACGCGTCCATCGGCCCGTACGCCGTGGTCGGCCCCGGACACCATCATCGGCGCCAACGCCGTGCTTCACCCGCACGCCGTGATTTATGAGGGCTGCACGATCGGCGACGATTTCACCGCCCATTCCCACGTCTCGGTGCGCGAATACACGCGCATCGGCAATCGCGTCACGCTGCATAACGGCGTGGTCATCGGCGGAGACGGATTCGGATTCGCGAAGGGCAACGATGGCCGCCAGCACAAGATTGTGCAATCCGGCATCACGGTGATCGAAGACGATGTGGAGATACAAACGCTCACCTCGGTCGATCGCGCCACGCTCGGCGAAACGCGCGTGAAGCGCGGCGCGAAAATCGACAGCCTGTGCCAGATCGGTCACGCCTGCGTCGTCGGTGAAGACAACATCATCTGCGGCCAGACCGGTCTGGCCGGCAGCACGGTTCTGGAAGAAAACGTCATCATGGCCGGCCAGACCGGCTCATCCGGTCATCTCACAATTCATAAGAATGCGATCGTCTGGGCGCAATCCGGTGTCGGGCACGACGTGCCGGAAGGCGCCATCGTCAGCGGATCGCCCGCCTTCGATTCCGCGCGAATGGCTGCGCGCTTCCGCCGCCTATTCCCGACTGCCTCGAACTGCTTCGAACGGTTCGCGCGCTCGAGCGCCGCATGGCCGAGCTGGAAGAAGCCAACAGACTCCGGTTGACTTGCCAGCGCGATGCCATGATATATCAATGCGCGAACGCTGATCCTTCTCTTCTTTTCCGCTTCGGTGCTCCCTCTTCGCGGCGGATACCATGCCGCCCGCCGCGGACCAGCAACTCGCCCACGAAATCTATAAGCAGCTGATCGAAATCAAGTCCGGCTTCACTACCGGCGCGACAACTCCGGTCGTCGAAGCCGATGGCCGCAGCGCTTGCGAGCAGCGGGTTTCCCCGATTCCGACATCTTCCTGGGCGGCGCCATGCCGCACAAAGCGAACCTCGTTGTCCGGTATCGCGGCACGGGCGCTCGCAAGCCGCTGCTGCTTCTCGCTCACACCGACGTTGTCGAAGCCAAGCGCGAGGACTGGAGCATGGACCCGTTCGTATTTACCGAGCGCGACGGCTACTTCTATGGCCGCGGCACTTCCGACGACAAGGCGCAGGCGGCCGTCTGGATCGCCAACCTCATTCGCTACAAGCGTGAAGGGTTCAGGCCCGATCGGGACATCATCGTGGCGCTGACCGCCGATGAAGAGGGCGGGGGCCCTTATAACGGCGTCGATTGGCTGGTGAAGAACACATCGCGACCTGATCGACGCCGGCCTTTGCCTGAACGAAGGCGGATGGGGCGAAGTCTGAAGGCAAGAAGATCGCCAACGACGTCCAGGTCAGCGAGAAGTACGTCATCAACTTCCGTCTGGAGGTGCACAACAAAGGCGGCCACAGCTCCATGCCGGTTCCCGACAATGCCATTTATCACCTGGCCGGTGCGCTTGAGCGCTTGTCGCAATTCGGATTTCCGCTCAAGACCAACGACGTTACCCGCGCTTATTTCGAGCAGATCGCCGAAACTCGAAACCGGCCCAGTCCGATGAACGACATGCGCAAGGTCGCATCCAGGTTCGAACGAAGCGATGGAGCGCGTCGCCGCCGCCTCGCCCGCCTGGAACTCCATGCTGCGGACCACATGCGTCGCGACCCAGCTCGAAGGCGGTCACGCCATGAACGCGCTTCCCGCAACTCGCTGCCGCAATCGTGAACTGCCGCGTGTTGCCGGAAGACTCCGTCGATTATGTCGAAGGCACGCTCGAAAAAGTTTTCGCCGACGACCAGGTGCAAGTCAAAATCGCCGAAGAGTGACGCCGCGGCCCCGCCTCCCCGCTCGATCCGGAACTGATGCGACTATCGCGCGCATCACGGATTCGCTCTGGCCGTCCGTGCCGGTTGTCCCATGATGGTTCCCGGCGCTACCGACGGCCGGTTCCTGCGCGCGGCAGGCATCCCGACCTACGGCGTCCAGGGCTTCTTTATGGATGCGCAACGACTTTCGCGCCCACGGGCGCGACGAGCGCATGAGCGTAAAATCCTTCTACGAAGGTCAGACGTTCCTATACGAGCTCGTCAAAGCCCTCTGCCGGCCCGGCGCATAACGGAACCAGAACTAGGCCGCTTTGCGTCGTCGCCGCGCCAGCATGAACAACCCGCCGAGCACTGGCCCAACCAACAGCAGACTGGCTGGTTCCGGCACGCCCGAAGTTACCGAAACATCGTCAAGCGAGAAATAGAAGTTTGCATCCTCGGCCTCGAACTGTACGAGCGTCGAGGTCGATGTGGCGACGAAGTAACGTGTAAATTCCGTAAATGCCTGGTTCGCGACGTCCGCTTCCTCTGTGCCGGGAACTGCAAAACCATTGATACCGGCAAGGAAAACATCATCCGGCGTAGCCGTGGGGTCGGCCGAAGTATTGTGTGCGACGAAATAGCTGAACGTGTACCCTTGTCCGATAGTGGTCGTTATCGATTGCTGTATCAGCGCGAAACTGGCACCGCCGTGATTGAACGATCCGAATCCCGCAATGTAAGCGCCATACGTTCCCGTATAGGCGTCGAACGTATCAACCCCGTACCAGTTGCCGGCTTCGGTCGTCGGTGACCCCACCCAGGGAGTGAAACTACCGGTTTCAAAACCGCAGTTCTGGACCAGATTTGCAGGCGTCTGGCAAACATCCGCCGCCTTCGTTGTGCCTACCGTCAACAACCCGCAGAGCGCAACAAACGTAACTATTGCATATTTCTTCATAAGATAAGATTCCTCCGTTTTTATGAACTAATGAATTTGCGGCAAAAGAGAGCGAGCGGATGCTGCTCCGCCCACTCTCTTTGCAAACCTATCTGAGCGAACTTCCCGCGACCGTCGCCGGCGGTGTCGTCGGCCAGCCCATCACCAGGTTGTAAGCATTGACCGATCCCAAGCCCGTCGCAAAATCCCAACCGGAACCTGCCGGATACGCAGGCATCAACGACGTGCTCGACACGGAAAGAACCCCGTATGTATTGGTATTGCCCGCCGCTCCGCTGTAACAATTCGGAGTTCCGGGCTTGCAAACAATGTCCATGTCGCCTGCCGTAATGTCATGGAAAATGCAGGAAGCTGCGGGGCCTCCGGCGGCGCTCGAGTTACATGCGGAGTTGCCAGTCGCACCGTACTCAGTGTTTCCCAGCGCGTAATAAATGGGAGCAACGTTGCCCTGCCTCGTCAATCCCGTCTTTTGGTTAATCAGCGCCTGGATACCGGCCATGATGGGCGAAGAGAAAGAAGTCCCGCCCGCCGAGTAGAAATAGCCTTGACCGCAAGAGAAGCCTTGTGCCGAATAACAAAAGATGTACGCGTGGTTCCATGTTCCATGTACCGAAATCGCTGCGAACAGAGCAACGTCAGGCAGATCGCGGACTCCGTCTGCGGGATTTCCGAACGTACCGGCCTGCCAGCTCGGCTTGGGATAACCTTGACAGGTTCCGTTCGGCATAGTAGCGCAGCTGCTCGGACCGCCGCTTCCGGCAATTATATTCAGGTATCCGTCCGCATTCGCGACTGTAGAGTTGCAAAACGCCAGACCGTTACCCGTCCCGGTGAATCCATAATGCGTCGCAATCAATGCGCTCGCACAGGAGTTGTTCCATGGAATCTCCGGGATGTACGACTTGGCTGATTCCTCAGTCACACTGTTACTGGTGTTCCAGTAGGTATTAGTTGTCCCTAAATAGGTATCTTCATAATCGGTACCGCCCACTGCCACGTTGTACTGCGTCGAGGCGAGACCGTTTACGCTGATCCCGGTCGTCGCGAGGTTATTAGTGCGGTCGGTCGTATTGCTGTCCGCTCCCGCGTCGCCGGCCGAAACGAACAGTGACACACCCTCGGAAACTGCCTGCATGTAGATCTCATTGATGAACGCATTGCCGTCCGCGCCTTGCTCCGCTTCAGATCCACCGAAACTGATGCTCATGATCGCCGGCGGTGTTGAGCTGTTATTCAGGAGATTGACGAGCGCGGTAAAGACGCCGAAGCCCAAGTTATCGCTGTCTGAGCAGGATGCCAGTATGATTGTTGCGTTCGGGGCCGCGGCGCTGGCCCACTGTGCATCGAGCGTGGATTCGTCAGCGTCGCCATTCACGCCCGGGTCCGTGCACGGAGTCGCGGTGGACGTCGGGTGAATCTGTGTGAAACTACCGTAAACGTATGGCCGCGTTAAGCCGAACAACCGTCGGAATTGACTCCATTCGCCCGGGTCGGACACATCCGAATTCTCGAGCACCGCAACCGTTTGTCCCTGGCCGGTGACTCCCGCCGAAAAGAGCGGATTGAGATTGTAAATCGTTGCAAAGTCGCCGGCCCCCACATAGCGCGCGCTCCCTGAACTGAAGGAGGGCGACATGGGCACCGCCGCTTGCATGGAAGTATGCATTGGATGTGGATGAATCGTGCTCAGCGAAACGACACCGGCTACCGCAGCCGCGAGGCTCGCTGGAATCTGCTGGTCTGACACGTTGCCGATACGTGATTGGCCGTTTACATTCAGGTTGTGTATTTCTGTATGGAATGCCTGCCGAACCTGCCCGGCCGTTCCTGAGAAATCGATCAACATGCGGCTTGGCTCGACTCCGTTGACCGTGAAGCCATGCGATTCCAGCCAATTCGTGATTGTCTGGATATCGCTCTGCGGCACCCCGAAGTTCGCTCCGAATTCCGCCGCCGTCAGCCACTTGTGAAAATTCGGCGAGCTTGGGTCCCGCGTTTCCTGCAGATACTGCTCTAATGCCGCTTGCTGTGCAGCAGAACGAGTCAGTTGCAGCCACATGTGATCCATCGCGCGATCGTCCGCTACCCGTCCGCGGTCGTTCGCCGCAATTGCCTCCGGACGTGCCGTTCCATGCAGAGTGACTAGTTTGCTTTCATCGATACTCTGCGTAATCAAGTGTGCTGGCTGAATTTGTGCGACCAGCGGGATGCTAAACAGCGACTGCAATGAATGAGAGCGAAGCTACTCCAACCTTTCGTGACATAGACCTACTTTCTTGTGGGTGACTCTTTAAAGGGTTCAAGAAAACTAACATGAACCTTACGGCCTAGGCTACGAAATCTGTCCAAAACGTTTCTATAAAGTTTTGGTTTTGCAGAAGAAGAAAGTACTAGTATGCGGGAAATAATCCCTACCCTTTACAATCGACAAGCTTTGTCCACACAGACCAACCCTCTTTCCGTTTCATCCCACGAGTACCGGAAGCAAGGTTCACACGCTGTACGCTGTCCTCCAAGTGCACCCGTTCCACATCAAGCCCGGTTGCTACAACCCGTCAGCAGTCACATTCATCTGATACGCTCTTTGTTTTCCCGCGCTTTATGCTCCTCGTCGCTTCAGTATTCCTGTCTGTCGCCCTCGCCGCGAACGCCGCCGTCGCGCCGCTTCCCTCTCTCGGCGAACCGGCGCTCTCGCCCGACCGCTCCGAAATCGCCTTCGTGTCTGGAGGCGATATCTGGACGGTTCCGGCCAAAGGCGGCCAAGCCCGTCTGCTCATTTCCCATCCCGCCACCGAATCGCGCCCGCTCTACTCGCCCGACTGCACGAAGCTTGCCTTCACCTCCACGCGCACTGGCAACGGAGACATCTATGTGCTCACCTTCTCGACTGGCCAACTCACCCGCCTCACCTACAGCGATTCCCCGGAGCTCCTCGACGGCTGGTCTCACGACGGTAAATGGCTCTACTTCACGTCCTCGACAAACGACGTGGCCAGCGCCAACGACATCTTCCGTGTCAGCGTAAACGGTGGCACTCCGCTCGAAGTCACGCGCGATCGATTCTTCAACGAATTTCGGGGCGCGCCTTCCCCTGACGGCACCCGCCTCGCTTTCGTCGCCAAAGGAATGAGTTACGCCCAATGGTGGCGCCACGGCCACAGCCACATCGATGAATCGGAAATCTGGATCAAACAAATCTCTGAAGACGGCACGTACCGCCGCGTCGTCGAAGAGGACGCAAAACAAGGCTGGCCGATGTGGTCCGAAGACGGGCAATCGCTCTTCTACACCTCCGATCGAAGCGGCGCTGAAAATATCTTTCGCCAGCCGCTCGACGGAAAATCTCCGGCAAAACAGCTCAGCCATTTCGACGACGGGCGACTTCTCTGGCCCTCCATCAGCTACGACGGACGCGAGATCGTCTTCGAGCGCAACTTCACCATCTGGAATCTCGACACCAGATCCGGTGCCGTGGCGCAGGTGCCCATCAAACTGCGCGGCGCGGTCTCGACGCCCGAAGTCACACACCGGCAGGTCACGCAGTTTTCCGATTTAGCGCTCTCACCTGACGGCAAGAAGATCGCACTGATCGCGCTCGGCGACGTATTTGCCGCCTCTGCGGCCGACGGCGGCGAAGCGATTCGCATCACGCACACCCCGGCTCCGGAACTTTCCGTTCACTGGTCGCCCGACAGCAATCGCATCATTTACATATCCACGCGCAATGACCACCAGCAGCTATTTGAATACGATCTCACGAAAAACACCGAAGCCCAGCTCACAAACTCCAACCAGGACGACGAGAGCCCGATGTTCTCGCCCGACGGTAAGCTCTTGGCGTTTGTGCGAGGTGAACACGAGTTGCACGTTTTGTCTCTCGACACCAAAAAAGATCGTACGCTCGCCTCTGGTTTTCTCGAAAACCCCGTCGTAGCCTGGTCGCCGGATAGCAAATTCATCGCCTACACCAGCGTAGGCGTGAAATCGTTTCGCAACGTGAACATTGCCGCCGCCGATAGCTCTCAAAGCGCCCAGCCCGTCAGCTTCCTTGCCAACGGCGACACCGCCACGCGCATCGCGTGGTCTCCTGACGGCAAGTATCTTTTATTCGATACGGCGCAGCGCAGCGAACCCTCTCAAATGGCCCGCGTCGATCTGCTTCCGCACCTTCCCAAGTTCCGCGAAGACCAATTTCGCGACCTCTTTAGGACCAATCAACAGAATCCAGATCGCACTCCGACCACGCAACCCGACAAGTCTCCCGGCAAGCCCGCCGACGTGCCCGGCCCTGTGATTGGAAATGCCGCCGAACTCGCTTCCGATCGCGACGGAAAATCCGCGGCTAAAAAACCGGAGCCCACCCGCGTCGTTTTCGCGGGAATCCGCGAACGGCTCGGTTTCGTGCCGCTCGGCTTCGATTCGGGACAGCCGGTCATCAGCCCCGATGGAAAGACGCTCGTCTTCCTCGCCATTACGGGCAATCAGCGCAACCTCTACTCCTACTCGCTCGATGAGCTCGCTACCACGCCGCCGTCTCCGCGCCAACTCACTTCCACCGCCACGCCTAAGAGCCATTACCAATTCGCGCCCGACTCGAAACAGCTTTACTATCTCGACGCCGGTCACGTTACCGCCATGCCTCTCGATCCGCACGCGGAGACGCACGTCCCGAAAACAATCAATGTGACTGCCGCGCTCGACGTCGACTTCGATGCGGAAAAAGTCGCCGCCTTCGAGGAAGGCTGGGCGCTCTTGAATAAGCGTTTCTTCGATCCCGAGTTCCACGGCCAGAACTGGTCTCACCTTCACGACGTCTACGCGCCTTACATCGCCGGAAGCCGCACCCCGGATGAAATGCGCCGCGTCATCGACCTCATGATCGGCGAACTCAACTCATCGCATTCCGGCATTAATCCTCCGCCGCACAACGCTTCGTGGCAGCCCACTGCGTTCTCCCCCGCCGTGACCCCCATCGGTCGCCTCGGCCTTCGTTTTCAGCGCGAGCCTTACGAAGCCGGCCAAGGCCTCGTCATTCGCGAAGTGGTTCCGCTTGGGCCTGCCGCGCTCGAAGGCACCCTCAAAGCAGGCGAAGTCTTGCTCTCCATCGACGGCGAAGCCGTCGGGCCGCGCACCAACCTCGATTCGCTGCTCCAGAACAAAGTCGATAGCCGCGTAGTGCTCGAGATCGGCGCGGCCGGTCGTCCGGCGCAAAAACGCCCAGCCATCGTTCGCCCTGTGTCACTTTCTACAGAGAAAGGCCTGCTCTATCGTTCTTGGGTGGAAGGGAATCGCGCCTACGTCGAGCGCGTCAGCGGAGGCAAACTCGGCTACGTGCATCTCGCCGACATGTCCTCGCAAGCCTTGACTCAGCTCTACATCGATCTCGACGTGCAAAATCAGACCAAAGAAGGCGTCGTCATCGATATCCGCGACAATAATGGCGGCTTCGTCAACGAATACGCGCTCGACGTATTCACTCGCAAGAATTACTTAACGATGACTCCGCGCAACGGCAGCCCCGCGCCCGCCCGGCCTTATCTCGGTCAGCGTGCTCTGGGTCTTCCGACTGTGCTCGTCACCAATCAGGATTCGCTCTCCGATGCCGAAGATTTCACCGAAGGGTACCGGGCGCTGAAACTGGGCAAGGTTGTGGGCGAACCCACCGCCGGCTGGATTATTTACACCTGGAACGAGCCGCTGATCGACGGTTCCGTCATTCGCGTCCCGCATGTCCGCGTGCAAGCCGAGGACGGCCAGACCATGGAGATGCATCCACGCCCCGTCGACGTTGCGGTCGAGCGCCTGGTCGGCGACGCTCTGAATGGCCCGGGAGGACAACCCGCCAAGGACCGCCAGCTCGATCGCGCTGTCGAGGAGCTGCTCGCCCAACTTGGCTCTGGGCGCTCCGCTCAATGAGAATCGTCCTGGGCGTCACCGGGGCTTCGGGAGCCATCTTCGGCGTCCGCACCCTCGAAGCGCTCAAAGCGCTTTCGGTCGAAACGCACCTGATCCTCAGCCGCTGGTCCCGCGCCACCATCGCTCACGAAACCCACTACACTCTCGATCAAGTAGAGGCGCTCGCTTCCATCGTCCACCACGAAGACAATCAGGCCGCCTCTGTCTCGAGCGGCTCATTCAAAACCGACGGGATGATCGTCGCCCCGTGCAGTATGAAAACCCTCGCCGCTATCCGCGCGGGCTTTGGCGACACGCTCATCTGCCGCGCCGCCGACGTCATATTAAAGGAGCGCCGCAAGCTGGTCCTGCTCGCCCGCGAAAGCCCCTTCAGCGAAATTCACCTCGAAAACATGCTCGCTCTCACCCGCATGGGCGCGGTCATCCTTGCCCCCGTGCCGGCCTTCTACAATCGCCCCCAAAACCTCGACGACGTCGTTCATCACATCGTCGGCCGCCTGCTCGATCAGTTCGGCCTCGACCTGCCCGGCATGTCCCGCTGGTCCGGCTTCACGCGCCCACCGGACGCATAGCAACCACCTCCTTAACACGGTATGAATCGTAAATCATACTTAAAAATATGAGAGTTGGCGGGCGTGGCCAGGTGACCATCCCAAAGGAGATCCGCGAGCGATTTGGCCTCGGGCCTGAAACGGAAGTTGAGTTCCGCGTGGTCGGCGGGTCCATCGTACAGAAAAAGGTGCCCAAGAAACTAAACCTCACAAAGTGGAAGTGCCGTTGCGGAGCGGCGTTCGCCAAGCTAGGTTACTCGTCCATGGGCAAATTTGTTGATGACGTGCGCGGCAGATGATCACAGCTGATCACATCAACATGTCCGCGAATCAGCAAAACCAGTTTGCAAACTGCTGCGTGCTAATTGCCCGATTAGTTTTACTCATTGGCTTCCTTGTAACAGCAATGCGACACTGACGGTTCCGGCGCAGTCGAAACGATGCCGGCGCCCTTGAGTAAATCGCCTCTGCGCTCCCGGAAAACCGAAAGGAGATCAAACCGCATGAGGTGTCGAATGGGCCACGCCAAAATTTTCGCAGCAGCGCTTCTACTCGGGGGCGCCGCAGTTCCTTCTCTTGACTCCCAGGCTCCGAACGCCGAATCAGTGGACTACGGAATGATTTCGGCCCTTCGGCAACAGGAGCTCGACCATTCGCAAGCGCTCGACCATGTAAGTTGGCTTGCCGACGTCTATGGGCCGCGCGTGACCGGCTCGCCTAATTTCAAAGCCGCTCAGGACTGGGCCATGAAGAAGTTTCGCGAGTGGGGCCTGACGAACGTACACAGGGAATACTTTCCGTTCGGCTATGGCTGGTCGTTGGCGCGGTTCTCCGCACATATGACCGAACCGCAATACCAGCCGCTAATCGGGTTTCCCAAGGCGTGGACGCCTGGAACCGGAAAGCCCGTGGAATCCGAAGTCGTGCGCGTGGACATAAAATCGGAAGCGGATTTTCAGAAGTACCGCGGGAAGCTGAGCGGCAAAATCGTACTCTCCCAACCCGCTCGGGCAGTGGACATGTTGACCGGAACCATCGTGCAGCGGTGGACGCCCGAACTCTTGAAGGAGGCTGAAACGACGCCGCTGGTCGGGCCCGTACGGAGCCGAACTTTCGCACGCCTTCTGAGACCAAGGTTCAGCAATTCTTTGAAGACGAGGGCGTCGTTGCCGTTCTGGATCGCGGCAGCGATGCCTTCATGGTTCACGGCGATAATCAGATGTCCTGGCTGACTGAGAGAACGGACGGAGGCACAATCTTCGTCACCAGAGGCGGAACTCAGGAAAAAGCGAATGGCGGGAACGTCGTTCCCGAGATCACGCTGGCTGTCGAGCACTACAACCGCATGATTCGAATCCTGGACAAAAAGATCCCCGTTAAGGTGGCTCTCGATATAGAAACGAAGTTCTATCCGGAGGACCCCAAGGAGCCGAACGCATCGAACGTCGTCGCCGAAATTCCCGGCACCGATCTGGCCAATGAAGTGGTTCTCATCGGTGCGCATCTGGACAGTTGGCAATCGGGAACCGGCGCCACCGACAACGGAGCAGGCGCTGCCGTAATGATGGAGGTGGTGCGCCTTCTCAAGTCAGTCGGTGCCCAACCGCGGCGCACCATTCGCATTGCGCTCTGGGGCGCCGAAGAGGAAGGAGAGTTAGGATCGAAAGCGTACGTCAAACAGCATTTGATGGACCCGGCGACCAAATCGCCTAAGCCTGAGTATCAGAACTTTTCCGCCTATTACAATCTCGACAACGGTACGGGCCGCATTCGTGGCATATGGTTGCAGGAAAACCTTGCGGATGCCCCAATTTTTAAAACTTGGTTTCAACCGTTCCTTGACTTGGGTGTTACGGGCACAATTGCGCCACGATCCGTGGCCGGCTCGGATTACCAATCCTTCGACGCAGTCGGCCTGCCATCCTTCCAGTTCATGCAAGACCGCCTGGAGTACAACTCACGCACTCACCACTCCAACATGGACGTAGTCGATCGTATCCAGCGGGACGATCTCGCCCAAATGGCGATCGTCGTCTCAGCGTTCGCCTATAACACCGCCATGCGGCCGGAAAAATGCCCAGAAGAGCCTTGCCTCTGGCCTCCGACACCAGTCGTGCTGCGAAGTGAGGCGGAGGTCCGTCCGCCAGGAGCAAAATGAATGACGACGAATCGCAGGAAATTCATCGCTGGGAGTTCGGTCGCACTTGCCGGAATATTCACGCCCGGTGGGCGGGCCTCGGCTCAAGCACGAGAGGGCGGCGCATCGCCACAAGCGGCGCGCAATGCATCGTCGCAAGACGCGCGGCCGCCGGATCTCATTATGCCCAGGTTCGAACTGGTGCAGCCTGAGTTGTTTTCTGCCGCCGGAGCCCAGCCCAATTGCTGGGCGGACTACGATAACGATGGTGATCTGGACTTATTCGTGGGCTTCAAGGTTGGACTGCCGAACCGTCTCTATCGTAATGACGGCGGAAAGTTCACGGATGTTGGCGCGGAGATGGGCCTTGCCGATTTGACGGAGACTCGAGCGGCATCTTGGGGCGACTTCGACTCCGATGGCCGCATCGATCTTTACGTGGGTTTCAACAGAAAAGCCGCTACTCGCAACAAACTCTATCGCAACGACGGAACGAAGTTCGTCGACGTTGCTCACGATCTGGGCGTCGACGTCATGGGCGAAACTCGTCAGATTTCATGGATCGACTTCGATAACGACGGGAGAGTTGATCTGTTTGTGGCGTTCAGGGACGCGCCCAACATGCTGTTCCACAATGAGGGCAATCGTTTTGTCGATGTCGCACCCGATATGGGCGTGGCCGATCCGCGGAAAACCGTTGGCGCGGTTTGGTTCGACTATAACCAGGATGGACGTCTCGACGTTTTTACCGCAAATCAGGACGGCACGCTGAACGGTTTTTTCCGGAATGAGGGAAAGCGATTTGTGGATGTGGCGCACGAGCTCGGAATGGATGCCGCGGGGCGTCCCTCGCACTATGGCAGCAATGGCCCGAGCGTCATCGATTTCGATAACGACGGCAACCTCGATCTTTTCGTCGCCGGTTACGGCGCCAACTTCTTGTTTCACAACGACAGCGGCGGCGCGTTCAAGGACGTCGCGGCAGAAATGAGCGTGCTTGGCGGCGATCAGGCGACTCCTTCCAACTGGGGCGATTATGACAACGACGGCCACCCGGACTTATATGTATCGTCATACATTCTGCGCCCATTGAACGAGCACGATCACATGTATCACAATGGCGGGAATCATTTCTCGGAAGTCATTCCATGGGAAATGCTCAAGAATGGAGCAACACATGGCATTCAATGGGCCGATTTCGATGGCGATGGCGCGCTTGATCTGGCCATGGCGAATAACAATCCGAATGGCCACCATTACCTATGGCGCAATTTACTGCCGCCGGAACGTGCTCGCCGTTCTCTGCAAGTAATGGTCCTCGACCAGCGTGGTCGCTTCACAAAAGCCGGATCGGAAGTGCGCGTTTACGCGCCAGGTACCCGACAGGTGCTGGGGAGCCGGCTCGTGGATACCGGAAGCGGGTACTGCTCACAAAATGTGATGCCCGTCCACTTTGGCCTCCCGAGCGACGGCCCCGTCGACATAGAAGTGACGGCTATGACCAAATCTGGTCGCAAGATCACGCACGTGCCAAATGTCGACCCCAATCAGTTGCCTCGCAGAACCCTGACGGTAAAGGTGAGCGAAGGCGCCGGCTAAGACACTATGCGACGCGCAAAGATTAGGCGCTCTTTGCGCGGCTAGATCGTTGTGGAACAATCTCGCCGAACTCACCCTTCTGGTGATTTGCGACCACTTTGATCAACTCTCGGGCCGAATCCGATATATACCCGGAACAATAGACCATCAGCGTACGGCGTGGAATGTTCAGCTCGCGCAACGGAATCTTGACAAGTCGTTTCTCACGCAGCTCCTGCTGCACTGTGATGCGAGGCACAATCGCCAGCCCTACATCCGCCTGGACGAAGCTCTTGATGTTCTCGAAGCTCCACAGCTCAGCCACGATATGGCATCGCGTTTCATACTGCTCGAACAATCGCAGTACCGTTTGCTCTGTACTCCCGCAGAGGTGATGCACGACGAAAGGTTCACTTCCGAGATCCCGAATACGGACGTCTCGCCGCGTGGCGAGGGCGTGCCTCGGTGACGCGATCAGGATCATTTCGTCTGCGTGTACCTCTACCGATTCCAGGCCGTGGAAGGCCGGCTCGCCCTTAATGAAACCTATATCGACCTCGCGATCCAAAACCTGCCGCGGAATGTCTTCCAGTCGGCTTCGGTAAATCCCGATCTTAATTTCGGGGAAATCATGCAGGTAGGAGCGCAGTGGCGCGGGCAACAGATAGACCGCCGCCGACTCGTGAGCCGCGATGGACAGTGTTCCCGCATTCAGAGTTTTCAGCGCTCCCAGTTGCCGCACCGCCTCATCTCGGAGCCTCACCATGCGGCGCGCGTATTCGAGCGTTAGCTTTCCTGATTCCGTCAACGTGACGTCATGCATGTCGCGCGCGAACAGGGGAGCCCCGATTTCATCTTCGAGTTTTTTGATGCTTTGACTGACGGCCGACTGCGTTCGGAAAACGCGTTCGGCCGCTCGAGTGAAAGTCCGCTCTTCGCAGACGGCGAGAAAATGTTCAAGCTGAAGAATATCCATGGTTGGGGCTGCCGCGTGTTTGGAAGTCTATCACCGCGCATTGATTCGTGCCGTCAATAAAACTGATGGCTTAATTAGCGGTCCCGCTCAGCCTTCGGGAGTGATTACATGATTAGAAAAATGAATTGGACTTGCTGTAGAGTTTTCCTTACTATTCCGGTGTGCGATAGAAGTGGTGACAGGACCCGCAAGTGTTCCGGGCACCACGGTTTACTTTGCCAAGGGGGAAAGAGTTAGATGAGTCTGGAGCTCGAGTCCCTACTTAAGGCTGGAACAGCCGTGATCTCCGATGTCTTCGATTCTCTCGGTCAAATGCCTCCGGTCCTCGACAACGCTTTGTTTCCCCTCGCTGGATCCGGGCGTTTCATTTATCGGCCCCGCTTATACCGTCACTGGCGAGTCTGTCCGCTGGTCAGGCGGCGATCGGGCCAAGCTGGCCGCCATCGACGCTATGTCGCCCGGCGTAGTTTCAGTCTGGGCCGGCACCAACATTCGAGGCGTCTGCTGTTTCGGCGATCTTCTGGGCACCGCCATGCAAGCCCGAGGTTGCGCGGGAATCGTTGTGGACGGTGGTGTTCGTGACTCCGCCTTTCTTCGGTCCATCAAATTACCGATCATGGCTCGGTACCGTACGCCTGCTCAGGCCATCGGCCGCTGGCGTGTCACTGCATCCCAAGTACCTGTTCGCGTAAGAGGAGCGCTCGAAGATTGGGTAACGGTTTGCCCTGGCGACATCGTGGCGGCTGACGATGACGGCGTGATCGTAATACCGGCCGGTATGCTCGAAAAGATCACGACTCAAGTCGTCGAATGGTCGAAAACTGAATCGAAAGCCAGAGACGACATTCGAAACGGTCTGCCATTGCTCGCGGCGTTGAGACAAGTATGGGCATCTTTAGAACACACGAGATCAATAAGGAAGTGTTCATGAACAGACAAGCTCGATGCTGCTTTTTCTCAGTGCTGGCGCTGTCGATGGCGGCGAGTGCGCAGGTTGTCGCTCTTCGGGTAGGCCACCTCGTCGATCCGGAGAACGGAACCGCCGCCACGAACCAGATCATTCTCGTCGAAGATGGAAAGTTCACGGCAATCGGGTCAAGCGTGCCGATTCCCGCCGGCGCTGAGGTCATTGACTTATCCGGAGCTTACGTCTCGCCCGGTCTCGTTGACGCGCACGATCACCTGGCGCTCACCTACAAGATGGACCCTGAGCACAACAGCTACTATCTGACCTCGGCCATGGATTCAACGGCAATCCGCGCCATCCAAGCTGTGTCAAACGGCATCACGCTGATGTCCGCGGGCTTTACCGTGGAGCGCGATTGGGTAACAACGGCAATTACGCGGATGCCGCATTGCGCGTCGCCATCGAACAGGGCTGGATCCCAGGCCCCACCATTATTAACTCGGGTATCATCATTGGCGGTTTTGGCGGGCAGTTTTGGCCGCGCCCCGGAACGCGAAATGCTGATATATCCCGAATATCTGAACGCTGATACCAACGACGAAATCGTCAAGGCCATCCGGCGCAACATCCTGTTCGGAGCGAAAGTTATCAAAATCTGCGTGGACTGCAAACCGTATGGATACACAGTCGACGAGATGAAGCTTTTCGTCTCTGAAGCGGCCAAGAGCGGACTCAAAGTTGCCGGCCATGTGCAGACGCACGCGGGCGCCCTGAGAGCCATCGAGGCGGGTATCTGGTCGATAGAGCATTCCATCGGGCTTGACGACGAGGCTCATAAATTAATGGCCCAGAAAGGGATCTGGCGCGTAGGAACGGAGACCCCCCTGACCGACTATCACACCGGCGACACTCCTGAGGCCCAGGCGCGTTTCAAGAAACAAGAAGATGGTTTGAAAAACGCCTACCAGAACCACGTGAAGATGGCCTTCTCTACGGACGCGGATTACTACATCCCGGGCATGACTCGCGGCCAGGTCGTGATCGATTTTCTGAAGAGTTGGAAGGCTGCCGGTATCCCCGCTCCCGAAATCCTAAAGATCATGACGATAAATGGATACAAGGTTTGCGATATCTATGACAAGCGCGGACCGATCAAGGTCGGTCTACCGGCGGATCTGATTGCCGTTCGGGCCAATCCGCTGGAAGACATCGATGCGCTTCGGGATGTTCCATTTGTGATGAAGAACGGAATAGTCTTCAAACGGGATGGCGTCATGACTCCCGAAAAGTTTTTTCATAGCGGGCCGGTTCCGCCCAGTGCTTGGCGGATTCACTAAAACGATCTAGCGTGCATCCTAGCGCCCGTTGAGCGCCACTTGCGTGCCAAGCCCTTTCACCTTCGCTTGCTCGTAAACGTGAACGGCAGTGGCGATGTCTTCGACGGCAATGCCGACCGATTTGAAAATTGTGATCTCCTGGTGGCTTGTCCGGCCTTGCTTTCTTCCGGTAACGATCTCGCCAAGTTCTGCGTAAACCTGGTCGGCGGTAATTGAGCCGTTCCTTAACACCTCTCGAAGATCGCCCGCCTCTTCTAGAGCCTGCTTCTTGAAATCGACGACAATCTTTCCTCTTCGGAAAGTCGCCGCGTCTAGCTCCCGCTTGCCAGGCGTATTCGCTCCGATTCCGCTCACGTGCGTTCCCTCTTCGAGCCAGTCTCCGCAAAAGACCGGTTCGCGAGCCGTCGTTGCAGTAACAACCAAATCGCTCCCGGTAACCGTTTCTCGGGCGTTTGCTGCGGCGTACGCCGAAATCTTGAATTCCTCAGAAAGTTCCGCGGCGAATGCCTCGGCCTTTTCCCGGCGCGGATGAAAGACTTTGATTTTCGTAACCGGCCGAACCGCGATCAGAGCCGCCACTTGATGTTTGGCCTGCACACCGACGCCGAAAATACCCACGCTCGAAGCATCTTCGCGTGCTAAATACTTCGCCGCCACGCCGGTCGCCGCCCCGGTTCGAATCCCGGTAAGATGGCCGGCAGCCATCACCGCGCGCAACGCGCCCGTTTCAGCGCTGAACAGGAGCACCACGAAGTATGTCTCGCCTGGAAGACGTCGCCCCGGGTAGCCCGTTAGCGTTTTCAGTCCGAAAGCCTCCAGTGACGGCATCGTCGCCGACATCACGCGAAACGCTCCTCCATTTCCAGGGAGTTCTAGACTGAGTCGCGGCAACAGCGTTCCCTGTCCTTCCGCATATACCCGAACGGCTCCTTCTACCAAGCGCACCCCGTCGGCCATCGAGACCGCCTGAGACACGTCTCCTTCGGAAAGGATTAGTACCATTCAATTTCCTTCCTAACGGTATTCAGAACTCTGTAGGTCCTCAAAAATCGAATCTGACTCCACCCTGCTGCGCCCGCTTCGCAAACTCACTCGCCGGCGTTTGGAATGCCGAGGACTGCAATGAGCCCTGGTAATTGTAGAAGTTATCCGTATTGAACAGATTGAAAACTTCCCAAAATGCTCTTATGGAATATCGTTCGCCGATTTTGAAGATCTTACTCAGACGGACGTCTGCATCTTTATAGTCGTCTCCCCGCCGATCATTGCGTGGCTCTGGCCTTATGTAAATATCGAAAATGCTCGTGACTGTCCAGGGGAACGGGCTTCCATAATGGAAAATACCCGAGAACTCAAAGCCGTGCGGCAATGTGTACACCCCGTCAAAAGCTACGTTGTGCCGCCGGTCCTGATCGTCAGGCCCGTTGTCGAGGCTCAAATTATACGGATTAGTCGCCAACCCGCCGCCGATTCCATCTGCCGTCGTATCCGAAGTTGTCCTTGCCAGAGTATAAGAAAGATCCAGGTGCAGCCTGGTCCCCTTGTTGTAACTCATTCGGGTCTGCAAAGCAGTATATTGTGTCCACCCGAGGTTCTCGTAGTAAGTGATTTGACTGAAACGCGGGTCGTCCGATGCAAACGCGGTGGCGAACCGTGCGTCGGGGTTGTTGGTCGGTACCAGGTTGGTCTGTTCATCGATGACTTGGTCCCGCCCATGGGCATAAACGAAATCGGCCTGGAAAAAGAGATTAGAAGCAAACTGGTGTGTCGCTCCCGCCGTGAGTTGCATTGTGTAGGGCGTCCTGAAATTGGGAGCCAATAGATTTGCCGATTGCGGGAGTAATCCCACCGCCGACAAATTGGGCGAATTTGGAAAGTTCGAGGCGAGGTATGCTCTTAGTGCTGCTGCGCTCGCTGCCGGGTTTGCGGGATTATAAAATGGGTTCTGGCTGCTGTTGTTCGCGTTGAAAAGGTATCTCCCGCGATTCAGCAGTGTTTGATTCAGCGCAATATCGCTGTAGTTGAAGTGATTCTGATCGTAGAACGTCCCCGCGCTCACCCGAAGCGTGGTGTGACGATCGGCAGTCGGCGCCCAGACGAGTCCCAGCCGTGGCGAGAAGTCGTGCAGGTCTGACCGTATGGGAAACGCCACGGGTGCGCCGCCGTACTGGGATTGAATCCGCTGATTGTAGCCGGCAACTAACTGGTTTCCTGTGGTCGGCGTGGTATCAACCTCCCACCGCAGCCCGAGATTCAGAGTAAGATTGTCGCGTACCTTCCAGGTGTCCTGTGCGTACAGCGCGCCGTTCAAGTGAGCTTCGATATCTTCCGGCACACCGAGAGTAATTAGATATTCATAGGGATAGCTGGCGGGATTATTTATGTTGAATGCCAAATCTTGGCCAAAGTACCATCGTCCATGTTGAGACGCGTCGATGTTCATAAATATCTTCGGCCGTGATATCTCGCCTCCAAACTTCAGCTGATGACTACCTGTCAGAAAAGAGAAGTCGTCGTCGAAATACATGTTTGTCTCACCTTCCAGACCGCCCAGGCTGCCGCTACCGAAATGTGCCGTTTGATAAGTCTTCTCCGAGAAAAGTCCAAGCTGCGACGTATCTGCGAGCAGCGCAGCGCCACCCAATTTATCCCCCGTGAGGTTCGAAAAGATGCTGACCTTGTTCACGCCGTAGTAGCCGCGGATTTCGTTGAACGCCCGGCTGCCGAAAGTGCTCGTTAGGGCCCCCACCATGCTCCAGATCGGGCCGGTATAAAGACCTCGGCTCTCCAACGTCCAGCTCGGCTGGTTGTCGCAGCCTTGGCCGATCTGGCCGCTGCAGTTGTGCAGAGTCTGGTTAGTCTGGTCATACCGGAATGTCAGCCGGTTGCTGTTGTTGATGATCCAATCGCCCTTAGCTATCAACGGGCGCAGTGTATAGCCTGTTGGAATGATGTACTGAACACCTTGGCTTATCCAGTACGGAGAAATGGAGAGTGTGGTGGTCTCGCTGTTGTTCAAGTCCTCAAATCCACCAAAGAAAAACAGCCTGTTCTTGATGATCGGGCCGCCGAGGTAACCGCCCACTCGATACTGGTTGTAGGGAGGCGTGCTGGAGAGGAACTGCGGTTGACCGTTGACGTAATGGCCCGCATACGGTGCCGCATTCAACACTGCATTTTGAAAAAATGCGTAAGCCCGACCGTGAAAATCGTTCGTGCCGCTCTTCGTGATCACGTTTATAAACGCTCCGGAGGCGTGGCCGTACTCGGCTGAGAATCCGTTCGACATCACCTGGAACTCCTGAATCCAATCTTGCGGGTATGTATCGGCCTGAGTACCGTAGAACTGCATCGCGTTCGAGCCGCCATCTACCAGGACGTTGTTTTGGTATTGCTTCTGTCCGGCTGCGGAAAACCCCATGGAACTCGTGCCGGTCGAGTTGATGCCCGGCGCAAGCAGGGCGAGATCGGTGAAACTGCGATTGAAGGTCGGGAGCTCATTAAGCTGGCTGGGGCGAATGTACATTTCGACCGTGTCTTCCGTCTGAACCACGGCCCCTGTCCCCTCAACAGTTACCTTTTCCTGAACTCCCGCAACCTGGAGCACGAAGTCCACCGTCGACTGTTGACCTACTTCCAGGACGACAGTGGATCTTCCTGCCCCGAATCCCGGCTGCTCAAAAGTTATGTCGTATGAACCGGCCGGTAAATTCGCTATCAGATACTGGCCCGCCGAGTCGGCGTGAGTGCTCCGCGTGAGGTTCGTATCTACCTGACGGGCGGTTACCGCCGCATTGGCGACGATCCCGCCCTGCGCGTCAGTCACTCTGCCTCTAATCGTTGCCAGGTTCGTCTGACCTGACATCTGCAGCACCCCTAGCAGCAGGCCCAATGCCAGCCCCGCCACGATGTTTGAAGCTCGCTTATTTTTCATGTTGTCGCCCTCTCTGCGCTTCTCCCTTGGACCGCTTTTGCCTTGGGAGCACATCCGGCCTCTATACCCGTTTGGGCGATCATAAGCATTCCGCAAGCTCACGTCCAATTCATTTTTCTAATCATGCAATCACCTCGCGAGGTGGCCCGCTCGGGGCAAATTCCGCTTATGACGTAAGAAGAATTAATCGCTGGATTGCTCGACTGAGTGTTGCTAGCATGACTAGGTTTGTACCGTTGCGCCCAGCATTTAGCGTTCAGCTGACTGGGTTGATCTAACTGGAAGGAATAATCATGTCCCGCCTCATCTCAACCGTTTGCCTGGTCGCAATGTTCGTGGCTCGCAGCTACGCCCAAAACCCGCCCCCGCCGGAACTATTGGCGGTCTCGAACACCGCTGGCCATGAGCCGCTCGTCGACTTTGGAATGATGACCTGGGTCGAGATAAAAAACGCGATCCAGCAGGGCAAGACTACCGCGCTCATCTACAACGGCGGCACCGAACAGCGTGGCCCGCAAAACGTCACTGGCGGCCACACCCTCATGGGTCGCGCCACAGTGCGCGCGATTGCACTCAAGCTGGGGAATGCGATCGCCGCGCCGGTGCTGCCTTTCTCTCCGAATAAAGCCAACCCCGCCATGCCTGGAACCATCGGAATAACCGCCCCGCTATTCGCTCAGATTAATGAGCAGGTTGCGGAACAACTGATTACCGATGGATTCAAAAACGTGGTGCTCATGGGCGACCATGGCGGTGGCCAGAAAGAATTGAAGGAAGTCGCCGAGAAGCTCAATCAAAAATATTCAGGACAAGGCATTCGGGTGGTTTATTGTGACGAGGTATATCAAAAAGCCCAGGATGACTTTGACAAATGGTGTGCCGACCATGGTTATGGATTTGGCGGGCACGCTAACATTTCGGACACCTCAGAGATGATCTATCTCGGCGGAGACAAAGGGTGGGTGCGAAAGGACCTGCTTCCGACCGCTGTGGGCGATCCAGTGCCGGCGCCCGGCCAACCTGCCGAACACAAAATCAAAAACGGCATCACCGGCGACGCGCGGCGCTCATCCGCGGCGCTCGGCAAGCGGTACTTCGACATGAAAATCGACTACGCTGTAAGACAGATCCATCAGTTACTCGGCGAAAGTAACGGCGCCACTACGCATACCTAACCTGCCCGCATCCATCGCCGGGAGGGAGGTCAGATCTTCCGCAAGCCTTCGAAACCAGGCGAACTCGCCTGTTCCTTCTGCCATAAGACCGAGGACACGATTGGCAAGTTGATCTCTTCGCCCAGCGACTACCCGCGCGCTTACATCTGTGACGAATGCATCGCTGTTTGTGCCAGCATCATGGATCCACCCCACGGCATGCCCGTCATCCGTCACCATCCGCTCACTGGGCAGTTCTCCGCGCTCCTTGAGGATTGGATCGGCCGCGAAGACCGAGGCGAGGATGTTTCCGAAGTGCTCGACCAGATGTTAAGCCTCGCCCGACAGATCGTCGGCCCAACTTGCAACAACGAACCCAATCCCTAACCTGGAGGGTAATCGTTCCGCAAAATGCGCCTCCTCTTCGCCGACTCGCCCCTTACAATGGGTTCGTTTCGCAAAATGGCGGTCAAGCCCGACAAGTCGACGATCTGGCTCGGTAAGTACTTGTCGCTGGCCCTCACCCTCCCGGCTTCGGTGGTCGGCGGGCTATATCCTCGGCGCGCTCGCCGATCATTGGCTCCACGTGCCTTTCTTGCGAGTCGTTAGGAATTCTGCTCGGAATGACCGCCGGCTTGATCCAGATCGTCCGCGAGCTGTCGCGCGAAGACCGGAAGTGATCCGGCAAATGACCGATCAAGCCAGCGACAGAGTCCCTGCGGCGGCTTTATTGGCTGACGGCTTCGTTTGGCGTCGCTGGGTTCGTTTCGTATTTCTGGGTCCTCGGCCCGCGCTCCGCCTTCGGCTTCCTGTTGGGCGCGTTGGGTTCGTTTCGGTAATTTGTGGCTGTTCGAGCGGCTGCCGCGTTCGATCGCGCCCGGCGATGCGCCCCGCCAGCCCTGGAAAACCGGAGCCTTCGTGGCCCGCTATCTGATTCTGTTCACGTTCGCCTATGTTATAGTCAAAGGCTTAGAGGTCAACGCCTTGGCGGTTGTTTTGGGTCTTCTCGCCAGCACCGCCGCGGTACTTCTTTCATCAATCATCGAAATCGTTCAAGGCGTTCTCCGGAAGTGGACGCACGCGACTAAATGCCACACGAACTCTGGATCACCGGCCTCTTCAACCGCGCCCTCGCCGGTCCCGCCAATGCACTGTTGAACGCCATCCATTTCCCGGCGCAAGATCCCCGCAATCCCTGGAGCGACTGGATGGTCTGCGAGATCCTGGTCGTGCTGTTCGTTCTCGTATTCTTCGGATTCGCCCGCAGCCGCTTTTCTGTAGATCGCCCCGGCAAAGTTCAGCACTCGCTCGAACTCGTTTACGAATTCGTCCATGCCTCCGCGGAAGAAGTGGTCGGCCACGAAGGTCCCAAATACCTGGCCTTTTTCGGCACCATTTTCCTCTTTATTCTGTTCATGAACCTGATCGGGCTGATTCCCGGCTTCGATTCGCCGACCATGTACGCCATGGTGCCCCTCGGGCTTGGCGGTTTCGACGTTCATTTTCTATCACGCGGCCGGGGCGAGAGCGAACGGATTCGGTTACATCAAGCAGTTCCTCGGCCCCATGCTCTGGCTGGCGCCGCTGATGTTGCTGATCGAAATCATCAGCCACTTCGCTCGCCCGCTTTCGCTGACTGTCCGTCTTTTCGCCAACATGTTTGCGGGCGAGCAAGTGTATCTGACATTCATCGCTATTACGAAAGTCGTCATTCCGGTGGTCTTCATAGGCCTGCATCTATTCGTTTCATTGCTGCAGGCGTACATATTTATGCTGCTCGCGATGGTCTACGTCGGCGGGGCCGTGTCGCACGAGCATTAAGGCCTTATCGCTTCCAGTGTGAGCGCCCGGCGTCCCAACGCACGGTGTCGAACCACCTCCTGGCGGCAACTTACTTACATAGGAGAAAACATGAAGAACAAACTCATAATGCTCGTCACAAGCCTCTTGGCTGTGGCGAGCCCGATGCTTGCCCAAGGACAGGCGGCTGCGGCGGTGGCACCCGCCTTCCGATGCCACCCGTCTAGCGGCAGCGTATATAGCGATGGGAATCGCTTCGGGTCTTTGCGGCCTGGGCCAGGGAAGAGCCACTGCCTCCGCCGCCGAAGCGATGGCGCGCAATCCGGGAGCGATCGCCGCCATCCGCTTCGCCCTCATTTTCGGCCTGGTGCTGATCGAATCGCTTGCGCTTTACACGCTGGTGATCACCTTCATCGCCAAGTAGTTCGTTTGCGATCGGAAAGGCCTGCTGGCGCGCTCGTGCCGGCAGGCCTTTCTTTTACCCACTGAGAGACTGTAATGAAAATCCAGGGAATCTTTCCCGCCCTCACCACCTGCTTCAATGCCGAAGGCGACCTATATAAGGCCAAAGTCTTTCACAACATTCAAAAGCTGAATCACATTGCGTCTTAGCGGATACGTGGTTTGCGGATCCACCGGCGAAACGCCGCTCATGAACATCGACGAGCGCATTCAACTTATGGAGTGGGTCGGCGAAGCGAGCGCCGAAGGCAAGACGCTGATTGCCGGTGTGGGCGCGGAAAGCGTGCACGAAACGGTTCGAATCGCAAATCGTGCCGCCGAAGCCGGCTATCACGCGGCCCTGACACTCACGCCGTTCTACTACCGCACGCAGATGCACCGGCCCGAAACGCAGGCCTTGTTCTTCCGCGCCGTGGCGGACCGATCGAAGCTCCCGGTTCTGATTTACAACATTCCGCAAGTCACCGGCTACGATCTGCCGGTCGATACCATCGCGGAGCTTTCGCATCATCCCAACATCATCGGCATGAAAGATAGCTCCGGAAACATGGAAAAGATGAACGAAACCGTGCGCGCCGTCAAGCCAGGCTTTCAGATGCTGACCGGTGCGGCCGGAATCTTATGGGAAGCGCTGCAGATCGGAGCGGCCGGAGCAATCCTGGCGCTCGCGAATCCGCTGCCGTATGCCTGCGTCACCATCTGGGAGGCTTTCCGCACGCGTGAGCAGGAAGCCGGGAAAGATTGGCAGGCGCGCATCGATCCGGCTTCACGACTGGTCGTGACGAAATACGGGATTCCTGGCCTGAAATATGCCATGGACTTAAACGGCTACTACGGAGGTCCGCCGCGGCTTCCCTTCGTGCCGCCTTCCTCCGAAGCCAAGGCCGAAATCGAGCAAGCCTTCGACGGATTGCGCAGCTAATTTCCGTCGCAAAGTGCCGCAAAAGCCCACTCCCTTGCACTCGTGGTTCCGTATCAATTCTGAGCCGCGCATGTAAATAAGCGGTTTCCGCAAACCCGAGCCTTAGTACCTCGCCGTCTAATGGGCGGAAGCCAATCGTCCGATGAGAAGTCCGGAGCTACTCTTTGTCGAGGCACCGTGACTGAGCAACTGACTACGGAAAAGGTTCGCGTGCTGCTTGTCGAAGACAGCCCTGCCGATGTATACCTGATCCGCGAGGCCCTCCAAAGCGAGAATCTGGATTTCGAACTGCAACTCATTCAAGACGGTGAGAGCGCGGCTAGATTGCTGATGGCGCTCGAAAAGTCATCTGAACCGTGGCCCGACGTGGTTCTCCTCGATTTGAACATGCCGAGATGTGAAGGCAGGGAAGTGCTTCAAAAGATTAAGCAGACTCCGGGCGGGACTTCGATTCCGGTGATCGTTATTACCTCCTCCAATTCGCCCGCTGACCGCGAAGACGTTTTCAAGCTCGGAGCCAGTTCCTATTTTAGAAAACCTTCAGACCTCAATGAATTCATGAAGATAGGCGCTGTTGTACGGCAGACGTTATCAGGCCGGAGCGCTAGGGTAAAAGCGCCGGACTAAGGCTCTCCCGAATGCGAGCGGCCGTAGAGCCCCTCGTCCGTTCGTCTCATTCCGCCGCATACATTCAAATATTTTTGTAAGGAGTTGTTTCGTGAAAGCTGAATCGGTTGCTGACGTTCTCGATACCACCGTTTTGCTCCAAGCCCTGATCGCCTTCAGAGATGGCGATTTTTCCGTGCGTCTGCCCGTCGACCGGACGGGGGTGGCCGGAAAGATAGCCGACACGCTGAATGACGTCTTCAAATTGAACGAGCGCATGGCTCGCGAATTCAAACGCATCAACCAGGCAGTTGGGAAAGACGGCAAAATTGACCAGCGCGCTTCACTCGGTTCGGCTACGGGCGATTGGTGCGATTGTATTGAGTCGGTGAATGGGCTTGTGGGCGATCTCGTGCAGCCATCTACCGAAGTCGCGCGCGTGATTGGCGCCGTAGCCAAAGGAGATCTCTCTCAAACCATGGCCGTCGAGGTGGACGGCAGGTCTTTCAAGGGTGAGTTCCTCCACACTGCACAAGTCGTCAACACTATGGTCGATCAGCTAAATTTGTTTGCTTCGGAAGTGACCCGTGTCGCTCGGGAAGTTGCAACCGAGGGCAAACTGGGCGGCCAGGCCCCGTCAAAGGGGTCGGTGGCGTTTGGAAGGATCTCACCGACAGCGTGAACTCCATGGCGGGAAATTTGACAGCGCAGGTCCGTAACATCGCAGAGGTCACAACAGCCGTCGCAAATGGCGATCTGTCACGCAAAATCACTGTCGACGTGCAAGGCGAAATCCTCGAGCTGAAAAACACCATCAACACCATGGTCGACCAGCTCAGATCGTTCGCCTCTGAGGTCACGCGAGTTGCTCGCGAGGTCGGCACGGAAGGAAAACTCGGCGGTCAAGCGGAAGTGAAGGGTGTCGGCGGCGTCTGGAAGGATTTAACGGACAGCGTCAACTCCATGGCAGGTAATCTCACTGCACAGGTTCGTAATATCGCGGAAGTGACGACAGCGGTCGCTACCGGCGATCTCTCCAGAAAAATCACCGTCGATGTTCGCGGCGAAATTTTGGAGCTGAAGAACACCATCAACACCATGGTCGATCAGCTCAACGCATTTGCATCCGAAGTCACGCGCGTAGCCCGAGAGGTCGGCACAGAAGGCATTCTTGGCGGTCAGGCCGATGTGCGCGACGTCGCAGGCACATGGAAAGACTTGACCGACAGCGTGAACTCCATGGCGGGAAACCTCACCGGCCAAGTCCGCAACATCGCAGAAGTAACGACTGCCGTCGCTAAAGGCGATCTGTCGCGGAAAATCACGGTCGCGGTAAGAGGCGAAATCCTCGAACTGAAGAACACCATCAACACCATGGTCGACCAGCTCAGTTCGTTTGCCTCGGAAGTGACTCGCGTGGCGCGCGAAGTCGGAACCGAAGGGAAGCTGGGCGGTCAAGCCGAGGTCACCGGCGTCGCCGGCACTTGGAGAGATTTAACCGAGAGCGTTAATTCGATGGCCGGAAATTTGACTAACCAGGTCCGCAACATCGCCGGTGTCACCACAGCGGTCGCTAAGGGCGATCTTTCGACCAAGATCACGGTCGATGCACGCGGTGAAATCTTAGAGCTGAAAAACACCATCAACACCATGGTCGATCAGCTCAATAGCTTCGCCTCTGAAGTCACCCGTGTCGCCCGTGAGGTGGGCACCGAGGGAAAACTCGGAGGACAGGCTCAGGTAAAGGGCGTCGGCGGCGTCTGGAAGGATCTGACGGACAGCGTCAACTCCATGGCGGGTAATCTCACCGCACAGGTCCGCAATATCGCGGGCGTCACAACCGCCGTTGCGAAGGGCGATCTCTCGACGAAAATCACGGTCGATGCACGCGGGGAAATTCTCGAGCTCAAGAACACCATCAATACGATGGTCGATCAGCTCAACAGTTTCGCTTCGGAAGTAACTCGTGTCGCCCGCGAGGTCGGCACAGAAGGCGAACTCGGTGGTCAGGCGGAGGTCACCGGCGTCGGTGGAGTCTGGAAGGATCTCACCGAAAGCGTCAACTCCATGGCGGGAAATCTTACTGCGCAAGTTCGAAATATCGCGGAAGTCACCACCGCGGTCGCCAACGGCGATCTGTCCCGCAAGATCACAGTCGACGTTCGTGGCGAAATCCTTGAGTTGAAGAATACGATCAACACCATGGTCGATCAGTTGAACGCCTTCGCTTCCGAAGTGACTCGCGTTGCGCGAGAAGTAGGTACCGAAGGCGAGCTCGGCGGCCAGGCGGAGGTGAAGGGAGTTGCCGGCACGTGGAAAGATCTGACGGATTCCGTCAATTCCATGGCCAGCAATCTGACCGACCAGGTCCGCAACATCGCAGAAGTAACAACGGCTGTGGCAGGCGGCGATCTCTCGCGAAAGATTACGGTCGATGTGCGCGGCGAAATCCTGGAGCTGAAGAACACCATCAACACCATGGTCGACCAGCTCAGCTCGTTTGCCTCTGAGGTTACGCGCGTGGCGCGCGAAGTCGGTACGGAAGGCAAGCTGGGCGGGCAGGCCGATGTGCGCGGCGTCGCCGGAACTTGGAAAGATCTCACTGACAGCGTCAATTCGATGGCTGGCAATCTCACCGGTCAGGTTCGAAATATCGCAGAAGTAACAACGGCTGTGGCGAAGGGCGACTTGAGCCGAAAAATCACGGTACATGTGAGCGGCGAAATATTGGAGCTCAAAAATACCATCAACACCATGGTCGACCAGTTGAATGCGTTCGCCGGCGAAGTAACCCGCGTGGCACGCGAAGTCGGTACGGAAGGAAAACTCGGCGGACAAGCCGATTCGAAGGGCGTTGCCGGAACCTGGAAGGATCTTACCGACAGCGTGAACTTCATGGCAGGCAACCTCACCAGTCAAGTCCGTAACATCGCTCAGGTGACCACCGCCGTCGCGCGCGGCGATCTATCCACCAAGATCACCGTCGACGCGCGCGGCGAAATCTTAGAGCTGAAAAATACCATCAACACCATGGTTGACCAGCTGAATGCGTTCGCTGGAGAGGTAACGCGCGTGGCGCGTGAGGTCGGTACGGAAGGTAAATTGGGCGGACAAGCCGACGTGCGTGGCGTCGCTGGTACGTGGAAAGATCTTACCGACTCGGTGAACTCCATGGCCAGCAACTTAACCAACCAAGTCCGCAACATCGCGGGCGTCACGACCGCGGTCGCCAAGGGAGATCTGACGACCAAGATCACGGTCGACGCGCGCGGCGAAATCTTGGAGCTCAAGAACACCATCAACATCATGGTTGACCAGCTCAGCTCGTTCGCTTCCGAAGTGACCCGCGTGGCACGCGAAGTCGGAACCGAGGGCAAGCTGGGCGGCCAGGCGGATGTGAAGGGTGTCGCAGGAACTTGGAAAGATTTAACGGATAGCGTGAACTCGATGGCGGCGAACTTGACTACCCAGGTTCGCAACATCGCCGAAGTCACCACCGCCGTTGCTAAAGGCGATCTGTCCCGCAAAATCACCGTCGACGTGCGTGGCGAAATCCTCGAATTGAAGAACACCATCAACACCATGGTCGATCAGCTCGGGTCGTTTGCTGCCGAAGTGACACGCGTTGCTCGCGAGGTCGGCACGGAAGGCAAGCTCGGCGGCCAAGCCGAAGTGCGTGGTGTAGCCGGCACATGGAAAGATCTGACGGACAGCGTGAATTCGATGGCCGGCAATCTGACCGCTCAGGTCCGGAATATCGCCCAGGTCACGACCGCGGTTGCGAACGGCGACCTGAGCCGCAAAATCACGGTCGATGTGCGCGGCGAAATCCTGGAGCTGAAGAACACCATCAACACCATGGTCGACCAGCTCAATAGCTTCGCGTCGGAAGTCACTCGTGTGGCCCGCGAAGTCGGCACCGAGGGTAAACTCGGAGGCCAAGCGGAAGTGAAGGGCGTGGGAGGCACCTGGAAGGATCTTACCGACAACGTGAATTCCATGGCTGCGAACCTCACGACGCAAGTCCGCGGCATCGCCCGAGTCGTTACAGGTGTCGCCAACGGAGATTTAAAGCGTAAGCTCGTCCTCGAGACTAAAGGCGAAATCGCTCAATTGGCTGACACCATCAACGGCATGATTGACACTCTGGCTGTGTTTGCCGATCAGGTGAGCAACGTCGCGCGTGAAGTTGGAATTGAGGGTAAGCTCGGCGGCCAGGCTCGCGTCCCCGGAGCCGCAGGGATTTGGCGCGATCTCACCGACAACGTGAATCAGCTTGCCGCAAATCTGACAACTCAGGTACGTGCCATCGCGGACGTAGCAACCGCAGTTACCAAGGGCGATCTCACGCGATCGATTGCTGTTGCGGCTCAAGGCGAGGTCGCGGCGCTCAAAGACAATATCAACGAAATGATCGTCAATCTGGCTGAAACTACGCGCAAGAACACAGACCAGGATTGGCTGAAAACCAACATCGCCAAGTTCACGGGAATGATGCAAGGCGAGCGCGACCTGCTTGCTGTTTCGAAATTGCTCCTATCCGAACTGACGCCGCTGGTCGGGGCGCAAGGTGGCAGTTTCTACATCACGGATTCTGCCGAGGAAGACCCCGCGCTCAAACTGATGGCGGCTTACGCATCCGAGGACGGAAATCAGGTACCTAAGTACTTCAAGATGGGGCAAGGACTTGTTGGCCAGTGTGCCATGGAGCGGGCGCGCATCCTCATCACCGACGTGCCTAAGGACGCTATGAGAATTAGCTCCAGCTTGGCGCATGGTACTTCCGTGAGCATTGTCGTGCTGCCGGTTCTCTTCGAAGGAGAAGCGAAGGCGGTAATTGAACTCGCCTCATTCCGGCAGTTCAGCGATAACCACCTTGCGTTTCTCGATCAACTCACGCAAAGTATCGGCATCGTCCTCAATACGATCGCCGCGACGATGCGTACTGAGGAGCTGTTGAAACAGAGTCAGGCGCTCGCCGAGCAGCTTCAAAAGACCAACGCCGAACTGGAAGAGAAAGCCCAGCTGCTGGCAGAGCAGAAGACCGAAGTCGAAACGAAGAATCGCGAAGTCGAGCAAGCCAAGGGCGCACTCGAAGAGAAGGCCGAGCAGTTGGCTCTCACTTCCAAGTACAAGAGCGAGTTCCTGGCGAACATGAGCCACGAACTCCGCACCCCGCTGAATAACTTGCTGATTCTGGCTCAAATGCTGGCGGAGAACAGCGACACCAACTTAACGTCGAAACAAGTGAAATACGCCGAAACCATCCATTCGTCCGGAACCGATCTGCTCGCACTGATCAACGACATTCTCGATCTCAGCAAAATTGAGTCGGGAAAGATGGATGTGGAAGTGGGAAGCGTGCGGTTCTTGGATCTGCGCGACTATTGCTCACGAACGTTCCGGCACGTCGCCGAGAACAAGGGTCTCGAGTTTACAGTCGAGCTGGACCAGAACCTTCCCTCCGAGACCATCCTCACGGACGTCAAACGATTGCAGCAAGTGCTGAAGAATCTGCTATCGAATGCGATCAAATTCACCGGAAATGGTGCAGTCTGCCTGAATATGGAACAGGCCATGACGGGCTGGAGCGCGAATCATCCGGTGCTCAACCGCGCGAAATCCGTCATCGCCTTTTCGGTGACGGACAGCGGTATCGGCATACCTCAGGAAAAACAAAGAATTATCTTCGAGGCGTTCCAACAGGCCGATGGGACCACCAGCCGCAGGTACGGCGGCACCGGTCTGGGTCTCTCGATCAGTCGCGAGCTAGCGCGTTTGTTAGGCGGCGAAATTCGCTTGCAAAGTGCGCCTGGAGAAGGAAGCACGTTCATTCTCTATTTGCCGCAGACCTACGTCGCGGCAGCCACCATTTCCAGAGCGGATCTGAGGCCGACGCCCGCGGTCGAAGCGGCAGCAACGGATACCGGAGCGCATTCTACGGTTGACATGATTCTACCCGCTCCTTCCAGTGTCTCGGACGCCATCGTAGAGGACCTGGCCATCGACGACGATCGCAATCTGATCCAACCTGGAGATCCGATTCTGCTGATCGTGGAAGACGATGTCACATTCGCCCGGATTCTCCTCGACCTCGCGCATGAGAAAGGGCTGAAGGGATTGGTGGCGCTGCGTGGCAGTACGGCACTATCGCTCGCCCGTGAGTTCAGGCCCGGAGCGATCACTCTGGACATTACTCTGCCTGACGTGGCGGGCTGGACCATCTTGGATCGTTTGAAGCACGATCCCATAACCAGACACATTCCCGTTCATGTCATCTCGGGTGAAGAAAATCGTCGCCGCGGTCTGGCGCTCGGCGCCATGACGTATTTGGAAAAAGCGATAACCAAAGATGGCCTCATCCAGGCGTTCGGCACCATTGATCACTCTGCCCGTCCGCGAGTCAAGAAGCTGTTGATCGTGACTGACGACCTGACCCGCCGGGACAAGTTACGAGATCTGTTGAGTGGACCCGACCTCGACATCTTGGACGTCCGGTCGGGAAGAGAAGCATTAGATTCGGTGCGGCAGGAGTACTTGGACGCTCTGGTAATCGATCTTCGCTTGAGCGATATGAACCCCATTTCGCTGATTACCGAGATTCAAGGCGAAACCGGCATGGGAACTCCTCCGGTTGTTCTCTATAGCAGGCGAGACTTGAGCGAACAGGAAGAGACGGCGCTCAGCGGGGTCGCCCGCGTGAGTACCGTCCGTTATGCGCAGTCGCCGGAGCGCTTGCTGGAAGAGACCGCGCTTCTCTTGCATCGCGCCGAGACCGATCTTTCGGATCTACAACAAGAGATGCTCAGTCAGGTTCGCCGCAGCGACGCAACGCTCAGCGGCAAGAGGGTTCTTGTCATAGACGATGACGTCCGCAATATCTTTGCGCTAACCAGCATTCTTGAGCAACATAAGTTGCAGGTGCTCCATGCGGAGAACGGCCGGGCAGGAATCGAACTCCTCAAACGTACACCGGAAATCGACGTCGTTCTCATGGACATCATGATGCCTGAAATGGACGGCTACGAAACCATGCGGGCAATCCGGAAAATTCGGGAGTTCCAATCGTTGCCCATTATTGCTGTCACTGCTAAAGCCATGAAGGGCGATCGAGTTAAATGCATTGAGGCGGGGGCGTCAGATTACATTACGAAACCGGTCGATTTGGAGCAGCTGTTTTCCGTCTTGCGCGTCTGGGTGGCTCAAGGACACGAGCTCTTGCAAACACCCGTCTTGTCACGGAGTTAGCAGTCGACTTCTGGGCGGGGAGGATCAGAGCGTATGCCAGTCGCAGGAACCGGAACACATCGGGAACACGTAACGAATACTAACCAGAAGATCAAAATCTTGCTCGTAGACGATACGCCCGAGAATCTGATCTCTCTTGAAGCGGCTTTGGACGGCTTGGGTGAGGAACTCGTGCTCGCCCGTTCCGGGAAGGAAGCTCTCTTGCATCTTCTCGAGCATGACTTCGCGGCGATTCTTCTGGATGTAAAGATGCCCGACATGGACGGCTTTGAGACCGCGAACTTGATCCGAAGCCGGCCCAGATCCCGCCATACCCCCATCCTCTTTCTTACCGGATACAGAAATGACGAGCACCTGTTCCGAGGCTACGATCTCGGCGCAGTCGATTTCCTTTTTAAACCGATTGTTCCGGAAATTTTGCGCTCTAAAGTAGCCGTCTTCATCGAACTGAGCCGACAGTCTACGACACTTCAGGAGCAAACCAATGTGCTCCGCCGCCAGACCGAGGTTCTTCATAAGGCTGAACAGAAATTCCGGCAACTCCTTGAAGCAGCTCCCGATGCGATGGTGATCTGTCGGGAAGACGGCACCATTCTCATGGTGAACTCGAGGACGGAATCGCTGTTTGACTATGAACGGACGAGTTTGATGGGCAAGCACATCGCTCTGCTCGTTCCGGGCTGGAGTTTTGAACTGTTACCTGCCCCCGACGAGGATCTGAGCAAGGCCGTTCTGCGTCCCCTCAACTCAGGTCAAGAGGTCTTTGGTCGGCGCCACGATGGAACATCGTTCCCAGCGGACCTCAGCGTAAGTCCGTTACAGACCGACGATGGCTTTTTCATCACGAGTGCCCTACGTGACATCTCTGAGCGCAAGAAAATCGAAGAGCAGATTCGTGAGCTGAATGCCCACTTGGAGGAGCGCATATTGGTGCGCACGGAAGCGCTGCTTCGTTCTAACGAAGAGTTACAGCAGTTCGCCTACGTCGCGAGTCACGACTTACAGGAGCCATTGCGAACCATCTCGATTTATACCCAGCTGCTGGCCAAGAAGTACGGACGCGAAATGGATGCGGAGGCAGAATGCATTTTCGGCACCATTGTTGAAAGCTCACAGCGCATGGAGCAACTGATCGAAGACCTGCTTGATTTTTCCAAGATAGATTCGCGTTCGAGTGACTTCTTTAAACTGACCGACTGCGAGCAACTGCTTAACCAGGTAATTCGAGATCTGCAAACACGAATCCAGGAAACTCAGGCGACGATTACCTGCGGCCCGCTGCCATCGGTCGTGGGCGATCCGATTCAGTTGACGCGCTTGTTCCAGAACCTGCTGACCAACTCCCTCAAGTATCGGAGCGACGAACCGCCCCGAATACACGTTTCAGCCTGCGCGAAGGGAACCGAGTGGACCTTTTCAGTCCGCGACAACGGCATCGGAATCGAACCACAATACGCCGACAAAGTCTTCGGAATTTTTAAGCGCCTGCACGGGCGCGAAAAATACTCCGGCAACGGTATGGGGCTGGCGATATGTAAGAAAATCGTTGAACGCCACGGCGGACGCATCTGGGTCGACCCTAACTGTCCAGAAGGAACTTGTATCTGGTTCACGCTCCACGAGCGCCTTTAGATTGACTCCACCCGTGGATCGGGTAAGTTTGCTTCCAGCTCCGCGGAGTACCGTATTGGGCTGGTCTAGTTTGGAACGAACTTTCGCCTTCAGCAGCTCGCACCGGCAATCGAGTGTTTCGGTTCGCACGTCTTGGCCCGGCTGCGGCGCCACGCTCCCAACACCAGCAGAGTGAGCCCGGACGCAAACAACGCGTTGCTGGACGGTTCGGGACTTACAGCTGAGGGCAGCGTTTCATCGGCAAATCCCGTTAACGTAATCGTCTGTCCGGGTGTTGCGGAGGAAATATTGTTTACTCCGAAGTAGAAATGGGCGCTCGTACTCGGATAGACACTGTAATTCGTGTACGTGACCGTTTCGGGCGAACCGGCGAACGTCAAGCTTACGGTGCCATTCGCGGATGTAATCGTTCCACTTAGCGTGAAGTATGAAGGATTCGGACTGTTATAAACGTTGTTCACTGTTATGCCGGAGATGTCGATCTGCGATGTAAACATATCCGTATAGTTGCCGGTGGGAAGATGGAGCGAACCGAGATTCGAGAGCGTCGAAATGCCGCCGGAAGTCGTGACGTCGAAGCTCGGCGGTGTCGTATAACTCAGGCCACTTATGTAAGTGCCGAAAACGCCACCGGCGCTTCCATTCACCGTGATCTCTCCCGCTTGCAAGAGCGTGGAAGAGAGCATAGCTGCCATGAGTGCAATCGGTAATTTTAAAAGATAATTAGTCATTGAATAGTAACTTCCGTCAAGAGTTTAGGAGCGACCCTCGACAAGTATAAAGCCACAAGACGAACGAGCGCTCGGTATTTTGAATTTGTTTCAGGTTTTTTGCTGCGGATGAGTACCGGTACCGGAATAAAGACCAAAACTCGCGACCAATCCGTTTGCGAGTATGACCCTGATCCATAACAATCCCGCCATCACGCGGCTCTCGGGGTCAGGAAATCAGCGTGGCGCTGGATGATCTTCCATTCACCTTGTTCGCGCCGGTAAATATACGTAACCCGGAGGGCCATCGGATGGAGGCTCTGTGCTCCTACCAGCCGCGTGTCGGCTTTCTCCAGAAAGATCTCGTAGGCAAGATCGCCGCTCTCGCCCGCCGCCAACCGCTCGGATGTGGCATTGCGCTCTTCTGCAAAACGTTCCGCGGCCCAGTCCAGCCGCGACCCGACATTCTTCCAGCCGCACTCATAACCACCCCAGGCGCCCGCTGATCATCACGTCGTTCCTGTGCGAGAAAACATCCTTCATAAGAAGTGAATCACCGTTCCCGAAGTGACGGCTGCCGTCATGTGTGCGCGCTACTGCTTTTCGACTTCGTCCGAGAGTGCGTTTGAGCTGGTTTGTTCGGCACCACCGACCTTTGAATCATGTCGTCTACGGTCGTGATTTGGGCAAAGACCTGGGCGAGCGTTGCACAGGTCGCGGCCTGCAACTCGGCTGGCGAAACACCGCCCATCGGGAGCGTTGCTGTTCCGTCGCTGGCAAACAACACGCGATATCCGCGAACCGAAGCTTCGCGCGCTGTCGTATCACAGCAGACATAAGTTGCAATGCCGGTGATGTATACGGTATCGACGCCGCGCGACCGGAGGATCAAATCGAGATCCGTATCGTGAAAGGCTCCAAAGCGCGGCTTGTTGAGGATAATGTCGGAGGCTGCTACCGCGAGGTGTGTATGCAAGTCTGCCCCCTTCGATCCCTCGAACAATAGCCCCTCTTATTCCGTGGATCGATCTCCCCTACTACTCCCAACTTTGACCCATCGGGTCGAAAGACACTGCGGGTATGTACGACCAGTACACCTGCCCGCCGGCAGGCCTCAGACGCCGGTTTATGCGTGCGAGCACGTTCAAGCCGTCCGGCGCCGAGAGTGGGTAACCCTCGACAAATGCATTCTGCATGTCCACGTCGATGAGAGCGGTTCGCTGGGGCGCAACGGGAAAGTTGACCATGTATTCTCCTGTCTTCTGATTTGTCGATCCTTTGGCGCGGTGAGCGCCTGCGTTCCCCATTGCCGCGACCGAGATGGCGCTCTTCAACATTACTCTGCGATTTAGTTCCATAACGCTGATCAGGATTATGGGGTTAGCTCCGCTTTGATTCAATGCCGCACATGTACCGAAAATGTGGCGAGCAGTGTCGGGAAAGGCGACTCCCTCGACCGCTGAGCCAAAATATGGAGGAGGTCTAGGCAGACATGAGCACGACGCTCAAGTTCGGCGAATTCCAAGCTGACCTGCAATGCGCGCGAGTTACGCAAAAAAGGCGTAAGGGTCGCCCTTCAGGACCAGCTATTTCAGGTGCTCACGGTTCTGCTGGAACAGCCCGGCCAGCTCATTACGCGCGATGCTCTGCAAAGGCGGATCTGGCCGGACGTTGCGTTCATTGATCGGAACGCGGACTCAACAAGCTATCAACCGTCTGCGCACTGCCTTGGGCGACTACTCCGCTCAACCTCGATTTATTGAGAGTCTTCCCAAGCGAGGCTACAGTTGGATTGCGCCGGTTCTGCATGACATCCGATCGCTCGCCGTTCTTCCGCTCACAGATTTTTCCGGCGACCCCAGCCGGGCACACTGGGCCGATGGCATCACGGATGAGCTCATCAACAACGTTGCCCAGATCAGCGGGGTTACCGTGATCTCTCGAACCTCTTCCTTGCGCTTTAAGGGCAGTGCTGTTCCCTCTGTGAGATCGCGCGCCAGCTGCACGTGGATGCCATCATTGAGGGCTCAGTTATCGTTTCGGAGCAAAAGCTTGGCATACGCGTGCAGTTGGTCGACCCTTTCGTGGATGCCACCCTGGGCTGCAAGCTACGAAGCCCACCTTGATGAAATCGTCAGCCTGCAGCGACAGATCGCCGGCGCCATTGCAAGAGAACTGAGTGGGCGTTTGACGCCTGCCGCGGAGGTTCGTCTTGCCGCGGTTATGCCACGAATCCAGCCCGAGGTCTATGAAGCCTGTCTGAAGGGTCGCCTGTTCTGGAATCGCCGGACCGAATCGGATCTCGAAAAGGGCATTGAACGGTTTGAAGAAGCTATCGCGCTGGATCCAAGCTATGCGGAGGCTTATGTGGGCGTCGCGGACTCCCTCATTATGCTCGGCATTTTCGGACTTCGCCCACCCCGCCAGACCTTTCCAGAGGCATGCGCGGCCGCCGAGAAAGCGCTAAACCTCGATAGCAATCATGCCGCCGCGCATATGTCCCTTGGAGCCATTCGTGATACATACTATCGGGACGCTTCCGCAGAGCAGCGATTCAAGCGCGCCCTCGAGCTTAATCCTAATTCCGCCACTGCGCATCAGTGGTATGGTTCTCACCTGAGCGCTGTTGGTCGTAATCAGGAGGCCGTTGCACTTGTCGAGAAGGCGCGCACCCTCGATCCGCTTTCACTGGTGATGAACGCATTCCTCGGCCTCACCTACTTCAAGGCTCGGCAGTTCACCCGGGCCGTCCACGCGGCGCGGGTGGCCGTTGAGCTCGATCCAAATAACCCATTCGCGCACTACATTCTCTCGCGCACGCTGTGCGGCACCGGCGAATTCGAGGATGCTGTTATGGAGGCCGAAGCCGCCTGCCGGGTTTCGGGGAACCAATTGCCGTTCGCCGCGCATGCCGGTTACGCCTACGGGCGAGCTGGTTACCGGGTGAAGGCACACGCGGTTCTGGACTACCTGGAGGAGCTCCGGGCCGCCAGGTATGTGAGCGCTTACGATACCGCGGTCATCTATCTGGCGCTTGAAGATGGAAGCGCTGCCGCTCAGTGGCTCGAACGTTCGCTCCAGGAGCGCGCGGCGAAACTGACGGAGAGTCTTTGATGGCGTGCGCGACCATCCGGTTTTGCACAACATCATGTGCGAACTGGGCCTGACGCAGCAATCTGGCAGTGCAGGAGCCAAAAGAAAGGCGAGTTGCTGACGACCAAATTTTCCCGCTCGCCAGTTTAGAGCAGCCGGAATGTTACTTCGCAGGCACTTGTAGTGGCTCTGGAACAGCAGTTACTTTTGTGTTCTGAAAGGAGTTCAACAGCCATCCCTCTCCCTTCTTTGCTCAACACGAATGTGCCTCGTGTCTCGGTAGGTTCGAATCCACGCTGGGCTGCTTCGGACTAGGTCCGCAACTTTCTGAAACAACGAGCTTGGTTTTCGGAACAGTTATGGCTCCCCGACATGGATTCGAACCACGATTAACGGCTCCAAAGGCCGCTGTCCTACCATTAGACGATCGGGGATCAGGGCGAAAGCTCAGTTTAACAAGCGCACCCGCGCCTCACCAATCGGCGTAGGCGCTGCCGTCGAGCGCGGTCTTGTCCGACCCGCTCTTCACGTCGAAGATCCCCGGAGGGCTGTTGCTTCCGCCGATCGGAGTGTCTTCCATGATCGTTCTCCAGGTCTGATCGGAGCCGGTCATCGGGTCCTGCGGAACCTGCCTGAGATAGCCCTCGGAGACAAGATCTTGCAGGCTTTGTGGCGCTTTTTGTTTGTCGATCGTGTACTCGTCGATCATGGTGCGAATCGTGAAGAGATTATTGCGCAGCACGCTCTCCTTCGCGCGTACGATCGATTTCTGGTAAATCGGAAGCGCAATCGCAAGCAGGATCGAGATAATGGCCATCACCACCATCAATTCGATCAGCGTAAAGCCGCGCAGCGCCCGTTTGAGCGTCGATAGTCCGGTTTTACTTGCGGCGCGCATCACCATTCCGAATACGGCGTGCCATCGCTCGTCTTGTCCAAGGTCTTCGAATACACATTGAAGACATTTTGGCCGCCCCACGAACTGGAGTCTGGTTCGTCTTGCATGCTTCGTTTGCCCCAATCGGTGTCGCCCGTCATGGGGTCTTTCGGGATGCGGCGCAGAAATTTGATCTTCCCGCTTTGGCCATTACCGCTGATCGTATTCGCCAGTTGCACCCCGTCGACGAGCGATTCGAGAGTCAGTGGGTAGCAGTACGCGTCGGGATTTGTGGACTGAACCTTCCCTTGATCGCAATAGTCCTTGTATTTGTCGATCGCGCCGCGCATCTCGCGCAGATCGGCAAGCAGTTCGTGCTCGCGCTGTCGCCGTACCTGGTAACGCGCTGCCGGTACAGCCATCGTGGTCAGGATCAGGAGAATGCTGAAAGCGACGATGAGTTCGACCAGCGTCAGTCCAGCCTGGCTTCTGCGTCGCCTTCGCAAGCCGGGGCAATCGCTACCGCGCAGCATCTACCACTAACTCCATCCTACGGATTCGACCGTCCCGGAGGGTTGCTGACCGAAACCGGTTGCCCCCCTTCCGGAGGCCTCGTAGGTACCATATTCACAGGCGTCGCGGGGATTCGTCGGTGGCGGCCCGGGCCTTGCTGCTGGCGTGAGCGGGGTTGGCGGTGTTACGGGAACGGTGGACGGCTGCATCGCGTTAGGCACAGCGGATGAAACCGGGGTGCCGTCGGGCGCCGCTCTACTCTCACACTTCGCTCTGTGCCCGCGAATACGGCCCCCTCACCCATTCCGCTCATATCGGGAGCGCGTATGATGTGCGGAATCAGCGCGATCAGGATTTCGTTGTCGGTGTTGCTCCTGTTCTTTTGTCCGAATAGATATCCGAGCAATGGAATATTGGTCAGCCCGGAAACCCGGAGTTCTGCAGACTAAATTCTTTGTCGGACAACCCGCCCAGAATGCTGACCTCGCCATCTTTCATGCGAATGTCGGCTTCATCGATCTGCTGGCCGATTTCAGGTTCGCTTATTCCGGCAATCTGTATTTGCTGCAGAACGTTCGAGATCTCCACCTTCACGTGCATCGTGATGTCCTCAGGACCATTCACGTGGGGCTGTAAATCGATATTGGTGCCGACATCTACTTGTTGAAACTGCGTGGTCGCATAGGGAATGGCGCCAGGCGTAGCAACCGCCGAATTCAGAGATCCGGAAACGTAAGGAATCTTCTCGCCGATTTTCAGGGAGGCCTTTCCGCCATCCGTCGCCCGCAACTGCGGACGCTGTAAAACTCGTGTGAAATTATCACTGAGCATCGCGTTGACGATCGTACTCGGCAAGGTGACCGAATAGTCGGCGGAAGATAAATGACCAACTCGGGACAGCGTCTCAGTCGTTGCCGTGCTGGTCGACGAGCCTGTCGTCCCGTGTACCGGTGGTACTCGTGCCCGATGTGCCGGACGTAGAAGTGCTAGAGACCGGTGTCGGATTGCGCGGAGTAAAGCTCAACGGACTCGATAATCCACCCTGTCCGAGCAGCGACGCTCCTATCTGCGTAGCCCGCGTCTTGTTGACCTCCATCACGATCACGTCGATGAGGACTTCCGGTTTGGGTCTGTCGAGATCGTGAATCAATTTCTCGACCAGAGAGATGGTGTCGGCCGAGCCGCGGACAATGATGGCGTTTTGGCTGGGAACCGACATCATCCCGGTGCTCACCTTCGTGGCCGTGCGAATTCCGTTGTAGATCTCGCTCAACTCGTTGGCGCTCGTAGCGTTCTGAATGTAGAAGACCTTTACGACTTCGTCCTGGTACTCCTGCCGCTTGGGATCGGTCTCCTGAGTGACGAAAATGGCATTCCGGCTGATCGGCTTCCAGAAGGAGTGCGTTTCAAGTCCGACGTAGTTGAGCGCCTCTTCCAACGTCACGCTGGTCAGGTCGAGATTGAAATTCTTGTTTCCGGACGTGTCGATCCCGGCGGGGTCGAACAGCACGTTGATTCCCGCCAGTTTGCCGATGCTTTCAAACAACACCCGAGCGGGCTGATTGTTGATCTTGATACTGGTGATCTCACCATTGATCGGCCGCAAGGTAGGAGGAGCCTCGAGCGAGTTGATGCGCTGTTCCATTGCGTCGCGTGCCTGCTCCGCCGCTGTCAGCACGGGCGTTCCCGCCGGAACTTTGTTCCGCTCTCGCAGCATCACCGTGGTCTGACGAATTTCCTGCAACGCGACCTGTGATCCGGGATCGGCCAGGAACGCTTTCTGAAACTGCAGCAGCGCCTCATCGAGTTTCTGTTCCTGCTGCAGCCGCTTACCCTCGCTGATGTGAGTCTGGAGCGCCTTGGCACGCGCCCGCTCGTCGGCCATGATGTAGGAGGCATCTTGCCGATCCGTCTCTAAGGCCTGGTCATAGTAGTTGAGCGCTGCGTCGTAATGCTTTTCGTCCTCGGCCTTCTGGCCCAACTTCATGAATTTGTCGCCCTGTTTGGTCCGAGCCTCCACCGACGGCACCACCAGCGCAAACGCGCAGGCCAGGGCAACCCATGTCCGTAATCTGTTCGAAACCTTCACCTTAGACGCATCCCAGCTCATGTTAGACTACTAAAGCGCATATCGGTCCGGCCTGTCGCCATCATGGTCGCAAACCTTGCGTGGCCATACGAATGGCGCCTCGTTTCGTCAAAAGAGACTTAAAGAAACACTGTCGCACACGCAGTATATTCCTCTCTCCAATGAATGGAAGACGTCCCCGGCGTACCTCCCGTGCAGACTCGATCGACGGCCGGGTAACAATTTAGGCAAGAAGAAACCTCATTCGAGTGGCTCAGCAAGGCGAACTAAAGATTTTGAGCGATAATCGCTCCGCAGGCCACAACTTTCACTTGTTCGACCGGTATGAGGCCGGGCTCGTGCTCACCGGTACGGAGGTCAAATCCGCCAAAGACGGGAAGATTCAATTGAAAGAGAGCTATGCCGAGGTGAGCGGAGACGAAGCCTGGCTCATGAATGCCCATATCAGCGAGTATTCGCACGGTAACATCATGAACCATCCCCCGGTTCGCAAGCGGAAGCTTCTCTTGCACCGCTCTGAAATCGAGAAGTTACGGGCGGAAACGCGCGAAAAGGGGCTCACGCTGGTTCCCACCAAGCTCTATCTGAAAGCGGGACGGATTAAGGTGGAGATTGCCGTAGCGAAGGGCAAGAAATTCCACGATAAGCGCGAGGCGACCAGAGCCAAGGAAATGCAGGCGGAGGCGAAGGCAGCTATCACAAGGCGCGCCCGCGAATGAGTTTTCGCGGAGAAAGCGCGCCGGCATCGCGCCATAACATCATGCAAATTCAAATTGAAACTTCACCGATAGACAAATTAGCGGTCGACGCACTCGCCGTTGTTGGCTTTGAGCGCGAAGAGAAGAAGCCCGGCGAGGCGGAGCGCGTCACGCCGAACGGGAACACCGGCGCGTCGGATATGGAATCCGATCCCGAGATCGCGTTGCAATCCGGCTGGTTGGCGGAATTGCGTACGGTTGGTGAGTTTACGGGCAAGCTATATGAACTCTCGATTTTGCACCGCCCGCAGGGCATCGCCGCCAAACGGCTGGTCGTTATCGGCGGAGGCAAACGCGACAAGTTCTCGGCCGTAGAAGCAAGAAGAACCGCCGGAGCGCTGGCGCGCGCGTTGAAATCGAAAGGCGTGCGAACGATTGCCCTCTCACTGAATGGTTTCGATGGCCCGGAGTATGTCGCCGCCGCTATCGAAGGCGCCCTCTTGGGTGCTTGGGACGCGGACAAGTATAAGTCGGACCCCAAAAAGAAGGAGAAGCAGATCGATTCCTTCACCCTGGCCGTACCCGGCGGCGACGAGGCTTCGCTCAAAGAAGCGGCGCGACGTGGGCAGACCATTGCCGAGGCTCAAAACCTGACCCGCGATCTGGTGAACGAGCCTGCCAACAAGCTCATCCCATCCGCGCTCGCCGAGGCCGCCAAGCAGATGTGCGCCGATGCCGGCCTCGAATGTGAAGTGCTCGATCGGAACGCAATGGAGCAATTGGGTATGGGTGCGCTGCTGGGCGTAGCGCGCGGTAGCAGCAATCCGCCTTTTCTGATCGTCATGAAGTACCGTCCGGAGCAGCAGCCGGACACCAAGGATCATCTGGCCCTCATCGGAAAAGGCGTGACGTTCGATACCGGTGGCATTTCGATCAAGCCTTCCGAGGGCATGGAGAAGATGAAATACGACATGGCCGGGGCAGCGGCCGTGATCGGCGCAATGAAAGCCATCGCCCAGCTCAAACCTGCGATTCCGGTGAGTGCCTATGTTCCGACCGTAGAGAACATGGTGAACGGCGACGCCCAGCGGCCCGGCGATATCGTTATGTCGCTCGCAGGGAAAACCATCGAAGTACTCAATACGGATGCGGAAGGGCGATTGATCTTAGCGGATGCGATCACGCATGCGAATCGCAATGGTGCGACCCACCTTGTCGATGCCGCCACCCTGACAGGCGCGATCGGTGTCGCTCTTGGGCATTACAATATCGGCGCATTCACGAACAATCAAGCATTTCTCGATCGCGTGCTCGCCGCTTCCCGAACGGCCGGAGAGAAGACGTGGCAGTTGCCGATGGACGAAGAGTACAAAGAGTACTTGAAGTCCGCCTATGCCGATCTGCCCAACATTGGCGGCCGTTATGGCGGCTCGATCACCGCCGCCTGGTTCCTGCGCGAGTTTGCCGATCCCACTCCCTGGGTTCATCTCGACATCGCATATACGGCCTGGTTGGATGACGCCAAAGCATGGCTGTCCAAAGGGCCCACGGGCGTCGCCGTCCGATCCTTCGTTCAACTTGCGCTCGATTGGAATCAGGCCTGATCGGATATCCTTATCGGCGGAGGTGTCAGGATGGAGCTTCGCGTTCTTGCGTTTGTGCTTGCCGGCGGCAAAGGCACCCGGCTACATCCGCTCACCAAGGAGCGCGCCAAGCCTGCCGTCCCCTTCGGCGGCCGCTACCGCATTGTCGATTTCGTCCTTAGCAACCTCATCAACTCTGGAATTTATTCCATTTACGTTTTGATCCAGTTCAAGAGCCAGTCGCTCTTGCAGCATCTTCGCGAAGGCTGGGAGGTCAGCGGCCTGCTCAGAAATAACTTCATCATTCCGGTACCGGCGCAGATGCGCTCCGTGCAGGAGGATTGGTATCGCGGCACGGCCGATGCGATTTATCAGAACCTCAATCTCATCCAGCAGGCCGGTCCTCACGTCGTGGCGATCTTCGGCGCCGATCATATCTACCGCATGAACATCCGCCAGATGATCGAATACCACATTGATAAACGCAGCGGAGTGACGGTTGCGGCCATTCCCGTAAAGAAAGAACTCGCCTCAGAGTTCGGTGTCCTCGAGACCACGGCCGAGGGCCGCATCATCGGCTTCCACGAGAAGAAGGCTGATGCTCCGACCATGCCGCAGGATTCGGAGCGCGTGTATGCATCGATGGGCAATTACGTGTTCTCCACCGATTTGCTCCTGAAGGAGCTCATGAAGGACGGCCAAAACGAAGCGAGCTCGCACGATTTCGGCAAGGACATCCTCCCTTCGCTCATTGGGCGCGCCGACATGTACTCATACGATTTCCAAACGAACGTCATCCCGGGAGATCCCATCGGTTCTCCGCAATATTGGCGCGACGTGGGAACGTTGGACGCTTATTACGAAGCGAGCATGGACCTGCGCGCCGTCTCGCCGGAATTAAATCTATACAACCGCCAATGGCCGCTGCGTACGGCTGGTTATTTCGATGCCCCTGCCAAGTTTGTTTTCGACGAAGAAGGCCGCCGCGGCCTCGCCATTGACTCCATCATCGCCGGAAGTTCCATCGTGTCCGGCGGAACGGTGCGAGGTTCCGTGTTGGGCCGCGGAGTCCGCGTTCACACCGGCTCCTCGGTGGAAAACTCCGTGATCTTCGACAACTGCGATATCGGCCGGCACGCAAAAGTGCGCCGCGCCATTCTCGACAAGAACGTCAAGATCCCCGAAGGAGCGGAGATTGGCTACAACCTCGATGCAGACCGCCAAAAGTATCACGTCACTGAAAGCGGACTTGTAGTCATCGAAGGACACCAGTCGGCGGTGGACATCGCGGTATTACAGGTCAGCTGAATCGGTTTGACACGGCGGTTCGCCAGACCGCCCGAACGAAAGCGATAGGCCGACGGCTACCACCACAAAACACCCGATCACGTTGTACCAGAGAAACGAAATCGGTGTGAAACGCGCGGTTAAAAAGATAGCGGCTTCACCCGCAAAGACGCCGTAAAACGCTGCTGTTCCGCCTACCCGTTTACAGAAAAACGCTAGAACAAAAACGCCGAGCAAGCCGCCGTAGAACAGAGAGCCGACTATATTTACGCGCTCGATCAGCGCTCCAAATCCGCGCGCGCCTACTGAGGCGAACGCCACCGCATAAGCCCCCCAGAATACCGTCAAAACGCGCGAAGCTCGCAGGTAGTGGCGATCGCTGCGGCCGCGCACGAAAAAGCGGCGGTAAATATCGATCACCGAGACTGTTGCGAGCGAGTTGATTTCGCCGGACGTCGATCCCATCGACGCTGAAAAGATCACACCGATCACCAGGCCCACCAATCCCACCGGCAAGTAAGATTTCACGAACGACAGGAAAATGTAATTCGTATCGTCGAACTTCTCGCCTCCATGCAGGTGTTCCACCACGTGAAGAGCTTGTTCACGGCTGTGGCTGAAGTTTTTCTGCGCGGCGCGGAAGGTCGATAAGGCGGGTGCTGTTTCTGAAGTCGAATGCCGAGTCGCCTCCGCCAGCTTGTAGGCTGCCGCGCGGCGCTGCTCGAACGCGAGTTGGTATTGGGCCTCCACCGGCTTCCAACCAGCGGTGTGAGCGGCGCGCACGGCCTCGACCGGTTGGAAGATGATCGGTGAAGGCATGAACAGATAGAGCACGAACACCATCGCGCCGATGAACAAGATGAACAGCTGCATGGGGATCTTCACAACGGCATTGAAAAGCAAGCTGAGCCGGCTTTGCGCGATCGATTTCCCGGTCAGATATCGTTGCACCTGGCTTTGATCGCAGCCGAAATAGGCAAGCGCAAGAAAACCGCCTCCGATCAGGCCGCTCCAGAGGGTATAGCGATCACTCAGATCGACTCGCGGATCGACGATGTTCAGCCGGCCGGCCGCGCCGGCGAGATGCACAGCATCCAGAACGGAAATGCCGGACGGGAAAGCATGGATCACGATGACGAGGCTAGTGATCAGAGCGACGAAAATCATGCTCATCTGCTGCACATCGGCCCAAGTCAGCGCCTTGATGCCGCCGGTCGCGGTGTAGGCGACCACCAGCACCCCGATCAGCACGGTAGTCACTCGATCCGACCAGCCGAGGACGGCCGCAAGCGCGACAGCCGGCGCGTAAAGCCCGATTCCGGCCGCAAGGCCGCGCTGGATAAGAAAGACGACGCTGACCAGAGCGCGCGTCTTCGCATCGAAGCGCTGTTCCAGATATTCGTATGCGGTGTAGACGTTGGCACGATGGAAGATCGGCACGGCCGTTGCGCAGAGAATCACCATCGCCACCGGCAGGCCAAAATAGAACTGCACAAAGCGCATCCCGTCTATATAGCCTTGGCCGGTCGTCGAGATGAACGTGATTGCGCTCGCCTGGGTGGCTAGAATGGACAGCCCCATGGCGTACCAGGGCATGCTTTTTCCGGCGAGCAGATATTTATTCGTGGTGCTGCTGCCGCGACCGCGATACAAGCCGAAACAAACGAGTGAAATCAGCCACGCGAACATCACCCCCCAATCAAGCGCTCTCATGCAAGCGCGCTCTTCGGGATGGAAGCGACCGTTCGTTCGAGCACTTCAGATAGCTTCCGCATCAGTACTCAAACACCCGCGAGACCACATACAACGCGGCGATTAGAACGAAAAGGTAGCAGAGCACAGCTAGGTACACGCGACGCCAGCGGCCAAGAAACGGTGGCGGCTCATCGTCGGAAGCCTCAGGAATAGTATCTTTGCTGTTCATTGCGTGTCAGCATGCTTCAGGGCTTCAGCTACAACACGGTCAACAATGTCTCGTCCGGTAAACTGAAAACCTTGGGAAACCAGTCCACACGTCAGGCCACTAACGTACTCATCGTCGATGATGAGGAGTCGCAGCGCACGCCGCTCGCGGCCATGATTTCCGCGTGGGGCTTCAACGTCGAGACCGCCGCGGATGGTCAGGAGGCGCTCGATAAACTCGGCACCTTTTCAGCCAATGTCATAGTCACCGACCTCATGATGCCGCGAATGGACGGTTTCGAGCTGATGAAGCGGCTCGCTGCTGACGGCAATATGCCGCCCGCGATCGTCTTAACGGCGTTCGGCAACATCGAAACCGCTATACAGACCATTCACGATCTCGGCGCGTTCTGGTTCCTCGAAAAGCCGATTCAACCCGCCGCATTGCGCGTGTTGCTGGAGCGGGCGTCGGCCCAAAGCCAGCTCGCCGAAGAGACCGAGCGGCTGCAGCGGCAGCTTTCGTATCAGGGCGTGCTGGTGGACATGGTCGGCACGTCGTCGCCCATGCAGCAGGTATTCTCAGGTCATCCAGCAGGTTGCGCCCAGCAAAGCGGCCGTACTGGTGGCGGGCGAAAGCGGTACCGGAAAAGAATTGGTCGCCCGCGCCATCCATCAACTCAGCAACCGGCGCGGCGGTCCCTTCGTCGCCATCAACTGCGCGGCCATGCCTGAAACGCTGATGGAAAGCGAGCTGTTCGGCCATGAGAAGGGCGCCTTCACCGGCGCTTTGGAGCGGCGCGCCGGCTGTTTCGAACTGGCGCAACACGGCACCTTGCTGCTGGACGAACTGGCCGAGATGCCCTCGGGCACCCAGGCCAAGCTGCTGCGTGTTCTCGAAGATTCGCGCGTGCGCCGGCTGGGCGGCAAGAGCGAGATTTCGGTGGATGTGCGCGTCATCGCGGCCACAAACCGCAACATCGACGATGCGCTGAAGAAGGGCGATCTGCGCGAAGATCTCTATTACCGCTTGAATGTTTTTCAGATTGCGCTGCCGCCTTTGCGGCAGCAGATGGCGATCTGCCGGTGCTGTGCGAGACGCTGATTACGCACTTGAATCGAAAGCATGCCTGCAATGTGACGTATGTCACTCAGGACGTCATGGACGCTTTCAAGAAATACTCCTGGCCCGGAAACGTGCGCGAGTTGCGCAACGTGCTGGAGCGCGCCGTCATCATGGCCGGCGAGGGCGCGATCCAGATGGCGCATTTGCCTTACGATTTCGGTGTTTCGGTGGGTTCACGGCCTCCCGCGCAGATCTTCGAGCCCGAAAGCGTGCGATTGCCGGTCGGCACCACCGTGAGCGAGCGGAAAAGGCGCTGATTCAACTCACGCTGCAGCACACCAAGAACAACAAGACGCGCGCCGCTGAAATTCTCGGCATCAGCCTGAAAACGCTGTTCAACAAACTGAAGGAATACGGCGCCGCTGAAGGAAGCGACGCTCCCGGCGAACCCCCGCCTAAACCCATGATGATTGCTGCTTCCGAGCTAAAGAAAACGCCGCTGTTCGACGCCCATCGCTCACTCAGCGCGAAGCTGGTGGATTTCGGCGGCTGGAACATGCCGGTCCAGTATTCGGGCATTCTGCAGGAACACAACGCCGTTCGTACGGCGTCGGTTTATTCGATGTCAGCCACATGGGCGAGATCGAGATTCGCGGGCCCGAAGCGGCCAAGCTGGTCGATTACGTCGCCACGAACAACGCGGCGAAGTTGAAGACCGGCCAAGCGCACTACTCCGCATTGCTCTATGAGCATGGCGGCTTCGTCGACGACATTCTGGTTCACAAGGTCTCGGATACAGATTTCTTCTTATGCGTGAATGCCTCGAACCAGGAAAAGGATTTCGAGCACATCCGGTCCCAAAATCAATTCGACGCCGAAGTGGATTTCGCAAGCGAGCGTTACGCGCAGTTAGCCATTCAGGGGCCGAAAGCGCTCGCGACACTCCAGAAGCTGACGGAAACCAAACTCAGCCGATATCAAGTATTATTGGTTCACCGATGGCGCGTCGGTGGCGTTCCGGCGCGCATCGCCCGCACCGGCTATACCGGCGAAGACGGCTTCGAAATCTATATTCCGCCGGAATCCGCGCCTAAACTCTGGAACGAGATCTTGAATGCGGGCGAGGAGTTCGGAATCAAGCCTTGCGGCTTAGGTGCGCGAAACACGCTGCGTCTCGAAGCTAAGATGGCGCTCTACGGCCACGAGCTGACAGCCTCCATCAATCCATTCGAAGCCGATCTTGGCGTGGATCGTCAAAATGGACAAAGGCGAATTCGTCGGCCGGCGAGCGCTTGAAAAAGTTGCGCAGCAGGGCGATCACGCGTAAACTGGCCGGCTTCGAGATGAAGGATCGCGGCATCGGCCGCGATGGCTACGAAGTGTGGCTGGAAGGCAAGCCGGCGGGATGGGTGACCAGCGGAGGGCCATCTCCGACGCTTGAATAAGAACATCGGACTTTGCTATTTGCCCACCGAGAAGGCAGTGCCCGGCGTGAACATTCAGATGATGATTCGGAATGCGCCGGTGGAAGCGGTAACGGTTCCGACACCGTTCTACAAGAGAGCAAAGGGATGAGCTATCCAGAGACCTACAAATACACGAAAGAGCACGAATGGGTGCACGTCGAAGGCGGGCACGGCAACCGTCGGCATCACGGATCACGCGCAGGAAGAGTTGGGAGATATCGTGTTCGTGGAACTTCCCGAAGACGGGAGCGAAAGTCACCAAGGGACAAACGTTCGGCTCCGTGGAATCGGTGAAGGCCGTGTCGGACATCTATTCGCCGGTTTCCGGTGAAGTGTCCGCCATCAACGATTTGCTCTCGAAGAGCCCTGAAAAGCTGAATGAAGATCCGCACGGCGCTGCCTGGCTGATAAAGGTGAAATTGTCCTCTTCAGATGAAATCAGTGCCCTCATGTCGGCAGCCGATTATCAAAAATACATAGGCGCAGAGTAGCAGCGGCCATTTCTTTTCGGGGTTAAACACGTCTTTGCGATATTTACCGAAATCTGACTCCGAGCGCCGCGAAATGCTCGGTGCCATCGGCGTGAGATCTGAAGAAGATCTGATCTCCTATTTGCCGCCCGATGTTCGTTTCAACGAACCTCTTGAAATCGAGAACGGCAAGAGCGAGTACGAGATCGTCGAGTATTTCAAGCAGCGTGCGGCGGAGAATGCGAATGGGTTTCCGAGCTTTCTTGGGCGCCGGCGTGTACAACCATTACCGTCCTGTTGTGGTGGATACGGTCGTCTCGCGCGGCGAGTTTCTAACTTCCTACACGCCCTATCAGGCGGAGATCTCGCAAGGCACGCTCACCAGCATTTTCGAATTTCAAACCATGGTCTGCCAGTTGACCGGCATGGAAGTGGCGAACGCCTCCATGTATGACGGTTCTTCGGCAGTCCCGGAAGCGGCGATGATGGCGGTTCGCATGACGCGGCGCGACAAAATTTTGATTGCGCGCACCGTTCATCCGGAATATCGCGAGGTGTTGCGCGACGTACACCAGCACCAGGGCATTCCGGTCGATGAGATCGCTTATGCGAAGAACGGCCGCCTGGATCTCGACGATCTGAAGAAGAAACTGGACGACAATGTTGCGGGCGTGATCGTGCAGACCCCGAACTTCTTCGGTCTCTTGGAGCAGATCGACGAACTTTCGCACATCGTTTCAGCCAAGGGCGCACTGCTGGTCGTGGTCTTCACCGAGGCGGTGGCGTTGGGGCTGATCGAGCCGCCGCGAGCCGCCGACATCGTCGTCGGCGAACTGCAGAGCTTTGCCATCTCGCCGAGCTACGGCGGCCCGTACGCGGGCATCATCGCGACACGCGAGAAGTACATCCGGCAGATTCCGGGACGGCTGGTGGGAGAGACTACCGATGCCGATGGCCGCCGGGCTTTCTGCTTGACTCTGGCAACCCGCGAACAGCACATCCGCCGCGAAAAAGCGACTTCGAACATTTGCACCAACCAGGCGCTGCTTGCGTTGATGGCGACCGTCTTCATGACACTGTACGGCAAGGAAGGACTGCGGGAGCTTGCGGAGCAGAATTTAGCGAAAGCGCATTATCTCGCGGGTAAGCTGCCGCTCGAATTTGAAGGCCCGTTCTTCAACGAATTTGTGACGCGAGGCGAATGGCAAGTCGCCGGAGCAGATCAATTCCGCGCTGTTGCAACAAAAAATCATCGGAGGGTTTGCCGCTCGGCCGGTTCTATCCGGAGCTGAAGAATTGCATGCTGTTGTGCGCCACCGAGATGAACAAACGCCAGGACATGGACACGGTGGCGGCCGCGTTCCAAAAGCAATAGCGCGAAGATTCGACGAATGATCAAGAAAGTATCGAAACATATCGTCCAGGAGGAGCCGCTGCTGTTTGAGCTCAGCTCGCCGGGCAAGCTCGGCTATCAGCTTCCGGAGCTGGACGTTCCCGCGGTCGATGCGAAAGCCGCGCTAGGCGAAAAGAACGTTCGCTCCGGGAATCGAAGATTTCCCGGAAGTGAGCGAATTCGAAGTGGTGCGTCACTTTACCAGGCTTTCGACTTGGAATTACGCCATCGATTTGGGCCTTTATCCGCTCGGTTCGTGCACGATGAAATACAATCCGCGCGTAAATGAATTGGTGGCCCGCACGGAGGGTCTCGCGTGGGCTCATCCGTATCAACCCGAAGCGCTTTCGCAGGGCTGCATGGAAGTGATCGCCGCTTTGGAACAGGCGCTCGCGGAGATTACGGGAATGGATGCGGTCACGCTGCAACCCGCGGCCGGGCGCCCACGGTGAATTCACCGGCATCCTGATGATTCGCGCGCTGCTCGAAACGCGCGGCAATCCCGCGTAAAAAGATTCTTGTGCCGGATTCGGCGCACGGCACCAATCCCGCGACCGCGATGATGGTCGGCTACGCGGTCGAGAACATCAAATCGAACGATCGCGGCATGATCGATCTCGAGGTTCTCAATCGCGCGACCACGGAGGATGTTGCGGGCCTGATGATCACGAATCCAAATACCGTCGGCGTATTTGAAGAGAACATTCGGAAGATCTGCGGGATTCTGCATGACAAAGGCGCGCTCGTCTATATGGACGGCGCGAACATGAATGCGCTGGTAGGCATTGCACGGCCGGGCGATTTCGGCGTCGACGTCATGCACCTCAACCTGCACAAGACGTTCTCGACTCCACACGGCGGAGGCGGACCCGGATGCGGCGCCGTGGCGGTTGCGAAGGTGCTCACGCCGTTCCTGCCGACCCCGCGCTTAAAGCGCGAGAACGGCGCGTGGAAGTGGAACTACGATCTGCCGGACTCCATCGGCCGGGTGCGGGCCTACTATGGAAATTTCGGCGTGTTGGTTCGCGCGCTGGCCTACATCATGGCGCACGGCGGCAACGGCTTGCGCCGAGCCACTCTCGATGCCCTGCTCAACGCGAACTATGTGCGCGCACTGCTTGAGCCGTACTATGAAATCGCCTACAAGGCTCCCAGCATGCACGAATGCGTGTTTAGCGATGACCGCCAAGCGAAGAAAGGCGTGCGCACGGGCGACATCGCCAAACGCCTGATCGATTACGGCTTCCATCCGTACACCGTCAGCTTTCCCTTGATCGTGCGCGGCGCGCTGATGATCGAGCCGACGGAAACCGAGAGCAAGCGCGAACTGGATCTTTTTGTGGATGCAATGATCTCGATCGCAAAAGAAGTCGATGAAGACCCGGAGTTGGTTCTGAAAGCGCCGCATTCCACTCGCACCCGTCGCGTGGATGAAGTTACCGCCGCGCGAAAGCCTATCGTGCGCTGGACGCCCACGACCAAGGCGAGCCAAGCAGCCGATTAGCGGCACTCACCACCTGCTCCATCCGCAACTGGTCGATCGGATCGCAGCGCAGAACCGTTACGTTTTCTCCACGCGGCGCCCACACCTCCGGCGCTGTCGGCCCGAATAAAGCCAGCGTGGGCACGCCGGCCGCCGCAGCCAAATGCGTGATCCCGGAATCGTTTCCAATATAGAGACGCGCTCCGGCGATCCAATCAGCCAGCAACGCAAGATTCGCGAATCGAATCGCTTCAGGCAGCTGTTCTTCCGGACCGGCGCGTCCATTCGACCGGGCATGGAAGCTGCGCAGCCAATTCGCGATACTGCTCGATCGGCCAATTTTTTCTGCGGCTACCGGAGAACGGGTGAATTACGACGCGCTCTCGCCTCGCCGATGACTGTGTGCGAATTCGCGGGATCAATCCTGCGGATGCACCGATCTGCTCGGCGAAGAAATCCGTCGCATGTGCCATGTAGCTTGGCGGAGGCAGTGCTGCATGGAATTTGCACGGGACCCTGCTGGTTGCAAGCGCGTCACGGAACTCAGGGCGATTTGTTCCGTACCAGCTGACGATCGAATCGAAGGTGCGCAGTTTTCCCATCAGACGCTCCGGTATTTCTAGATCGCCAACGCCGACCAAGTCCAGCCCGGTCGTGTTGAGCGGCCGGACTGCGTCCGCAAATTGAATCAGCGGAACGATGGGCGAAGAGATCCAGACCTCCGTCGCGGGCGCGGCAAGATATTCGAGTGCCGGCAGTGACAAAATGCAATCGCCGATCGCACCCGGGCGAATGAGAAGGCACCGCACGTCTGAGAGGCTAAAAGCCGTACAGTTGGCGGGCGTTGTCTCGCATGACCAAATGGCAGATCTGCTTGGCGCGGTCGAGCGTAATCTCGCCATCTTCCATCATGCCGGTCAAAGCGAGTCCGAGAGCAAGACGCCCGGTTTTCGATGCAATCCAGGCCGTCTCCTCCCATCCGACGTTGTCCGAGAAGGGACTCGCGTCAGAGCCGTAGAGCAGTTTTTCCGGTGCAGCCTCGAGATAAAGCCGAATCGCGCGCGACGCCTCAACTGGATACGTCAAGTACATGAACGCTGAGAAATCCACGTACACGTTCGGTTTCAAGATAAGCGCGGCGGCTTCTCTCGCAAACGGCCAAGAGCCATGCAGCATGACAAATTTGGTCCTGCGCAGGCTGGGATCATTGAACAGAGGCTCGAGCGCGAACGGATTTGCATTCGCGTCGCGGAAATAGCTCCCCACGCCGATCGAGCAATGGATGTGCACCGGCATTCCCAAACGGCCCGCTTCCGATGCGATATGCCGAAAAATATAATCCTGCAGAATCTTGTATTCATCCGGCGTGGGTTCGGACGACTGCGCGTAGATAGAATAGACGCGCTCGGCGTTTTCGCGCTGCGGATTGCCGATCTGCAAATCGCGGAGATAGGCCAACTCGAACTTCACCGCCACTGCGCCATTCGCTTTCCAACTCGCCAGGGTATGCGAAACAAAGGTCAGATAATCGTCGAACGTGGGCGGCAGACCGCGAAGCTGCGCCCCTTGAAGATAACCCTTCAGCAGCACCTCTTCTCGGCTGATGAAGGCCTTGTGCTCTGGGTCTTTCGCCTTCGCCGCGTCATTGTTTAACGGGAACAGGAACATGTCCGCGAACGGCACCCATTTGAAACGGTCGCTCGATAGTCCTCGCCCCATAGCGACACGATTTGCCAGCATGATCTCGGTATTAGCCTGGTTGAGCACCCAGGACGGGATATAGATCGCCTTTCTGTTTGGCAATGGCTCGCTTGGCCTGATCGAGCTGTGCGATGTGCTCCGGCTTCGCATCGGAAAAATCATAGCCGAAAAGGGCGTGCCATGCCTGCGGAAAGTAGGGGCTGCCCTGGCGAAAGGGCGTTGGTAAAGCAAGGTCCTGAATCCCGTCCGCCGGAAGAGCGTCGTAATCATGATCTTCCTCTCCCGGCGAGACAACTTTCATGGGATGCGCGTGATTATCGATGGCCTGGATCTGCAGTAGCTCGGAACCGATGGAATTGTCGACGTGGAGGCGCGAAGATGCACCGCGATTGCAGGCGAAAGCTACACATGCAAGCAGAAGAGTTACGCAAAGCGGTACACGCGGCATGCGCTTTGCTATTCGATGACAACCGGAACGCGGACTTCGATCGACGCTGGCCGGAAACACATCTCGTTATTGCAGGCCTGGTAACGAAGTTTGCCGGTGACCGTGGCGCTCGCGCCGCTCGAGTAGTGCTCCGGAGCCTTGAACTCGGTCCGAATAGTGAACTTGCCGGTGAAGACGACGAGCATGTCTTTGCCTACCCGAATCTCTTCCGGCTTTGGATAGCTGACCGATTTCGCCTCGAGCGGCCCGCCCGTCCAGGTCAGCTTCAGAGGAATCAGAAACTCATCCCTCGGTTTATCGCTGTTCACATGAAAACCGGGCAGCACGACAACCTTAAGCGTCTCGGTGACAGTTGCCGCCGCGTTTCACTGTAATCGGATCGGCCGGGCTGACCGCAAGCTTATTCTGCTGAGCCCGGGAGAAGAAGGGCAGGCAGAGGATGCATAACGCGCCGAGAAGCGTTGGTTTGCTTGACACCAAGGAGACTTTGAATCTCGCTGAGATATTCATTTTTTCGCAGCCAGGCCCACGTGAGGGGAAAACGCGAATTTGCCATCACGATCGATGATAAACGTTGTCGGAAGCGAATCCACGCCGCCATATAGCTGGGTAACACTGTCGTTCCCCAACAGCACTCGATAATTCACTTTGTGCTCGGCGACATACGGCTTTATCATTTTCCAGCCGTCGTCGTCCATCGCAACGCCAACCACCTCGAAGCCCTTCGATTTGTACTCCTGCTCAAATTCCATGAACCAAGGAATTTCGACTTGGCAGGGGCCGCACCAAGTCGCCCAGAAATTCAGAAGAACCACCTTGCCTCGGTAGTCGCTGAGCTTAACTGAATTTCCATTGGCGTCCGTCAGTGTGAAATCCGGGGCCAGCTTGCGACCATCCGATTTGGCTGAAGCATTTTTGTTCACGGACGAGCTCCGGGAACAGCCGCACAGGAATAGAATTGCGGCAACGCTCAGAAGGACACCGATGTTTCGACGGATCATGAACAGCCTCAAACTCCAGTGTATCTAGACGACATATGGTCTCAGCATCTGCAACCATCCGGAATCGTCACCTCGAACCACTCTTCGCGCCGCCGTCTCCAGCGATTTGCCAACGTAAACGATTTGTGACTATTGACACCGGCGTAGAGCCATGCGGCAGTGTCGCAGAAGCTTTCGCACACATATTCACGCCACAGGCGCGAGTTCGAGGACCACTCGCTTTGCGCTTTGAGCAAAGTCTTCTTCACGCCCGCGGATTCTCCGAGCTCACCTCGCGCGCCAGCGGCGATTTCACTTCTCAGCAAATCCGCGAACTCTTTTCTGGCTCTGTTGCCCAGGCGCGGCCACGCAAAATGGAAAATTTCGTGCACCACGATGAGCCGGAGCATGTGCGAGCTGGCGAGTAAATCCCTCTCCAACACAATCTGCCGCTTTCGAATGAAGCTGGCCGCGTAAACCGGGGTGCCGCATCCCGCGCCGGCGGATACCAGCTTGCCTCGATGCGCGATGAGTAACGACCTGCTGCAAATGCAAATCGGGCTACCACTCAGTTGTGGCAACCCGACAAGTATTTCGCCGATTCGATAACGCGCTTCTTTACTGACCCGGAGGCTTAGAAGGAGTTGATTGTGGGGTAGGCGCGGAGCGTTGGAGCGAGGGGATGTTCGGAGTTGGCGCGCTTGAGGCAAAGAAATCCGGGTCCTGCACCTGAATTTTATATTTGTCAATTTCGAGTTTCTGAACGATACCCGCCCGCACCTGATCGAAAGGCAGTTTGCTTCGGCTATCCACCTTCAAAATGAAGTACCCTCCCGGCACGCGAATGGGCTCGGAGACCTGTCCGGTTTGCAGCTTGCCGACCGCGGCTTTCACGTCCGGCGGGAGGTTGGGATCACCCATCGTGTACGTTCCCAAATCGCCGCCACGAACCGACGATTGCTGCTGGTCGGAGTCCGTTCGAGCCAGCGCGCTGAAATCGCCGCCGTCCTTAATTTTCTTCTCCACCTCGTTCGCTTTTTGCTGTGCGTCCGCTTCTGTTCGCGAAACAGTGGTCCCCGAAGCGGGCGTTCCTGGAGGATTAAACCGAATCAGAATGCCGCTGAGCTTCACCTGATCGAAATCGGCTGGATGCGAGTTGTAGTACTGCTGCGGGTCGGTGCCCGGAGCAATGCTGGTGTCCTTGCCCATTTGGTTAACGTAAGCCTGCGCCATGATTTGCTTACGGTCCGACTGCAGCTTTTCCTTCCAGGGCGACTGCTGATCGAGCTTCAGCTTCTCGGCGTTGTCGGAAAATTGGTCGATCACGTACAACTGCTGCACCAGGCTGGCGAGATTGCGTGCCTGACGTCTCTGATCGTCCGGCACCTGCTTCAGCATGGCGGCAGCCTGTTGTGCCGTGATCTGCTTTCCGTTGATAGTGGCGACGATCCGGTTTGGATCCTGTTGCGCAACCGCTTCAGGACCTCTGACCTTTAACTGGCCAGTCGATCCTGCCGGTGACGCTTGACTGCTGGAAGGCGAAGAACTGCCGGCGGCAGGAGTCTTGGCCGGTGAGGATGTTCCCTGTGCCCATGCGAGCATGCCACAGGAAAAAATGGCAATAACGGATACACTACTTTTCATTCAGGATGTCTATTCGATACCTCCAACTTTAACACGCAAACGGGAGGCGCTCGAGCCCGGACAGGGGCTACTGCTGCACGTACGCTTTTTTCAAGTTGGAGGCGGCTTTTGCCTTGGCGGAGGCGCTGATCTGGATGTTATTGACCACGCGTGCGGCCCCCGCCGTCCTGGCCATACGGGTGGCTGATCCCTTGTGCTGTACCACGTTCGTCGTCCCTTCCCACGTCACCACCCCGCGTTGCACATGGAAGCGAAAACCATCTTTGCCGATCTTGGACTTAGCCAATTTCATGCGGATGGTTGCATCGATCTGCGAGTCCGGGGGAGTTGCCCGTTGCGTGATCGCCGAGCGTGTCGTAGTACTGCTCGCGTGAACTGGCGCGGCAAGCGGGCCGGCAACACAAGCGATAGCGAGAAACAGAGCAAAAAAGCGGTTCATAGGCGTTCCTTCGGTCGTTCGAAACAGTAGTGCGGCCGGGAACGTATTATTCGCACGGGGCGGCGGCCCGATTGCATACAAAAGGCCGCCGGTCGGTGGCCGATTCTAATTGCCCCGACGAGCTTGGCCATCCTGCGGAGCAGCCGTATCGACGGTGACATACGGGACGCCCGCTTCCGCCATCATCTTGTTCAAACGAGGCAGGTCTTCGTTGACCAGCTTATTTACCGCCGCCATACCCTGTTGAAGGTCGCGAGAGTCTGCATCGATGTCGGTCAACTGGCGCGCGGTCGGCGGTCCCGTATAGCTGTCGATTGAATTCATCAGCCGGCCGAGCTTTTGGTTCACGGGAGGCGGCGTCCATTTCAGCGGGGGACCTGCGTCGCCCAGCGGACCTTCGCGTTGCACCTCAAACGTCTCTACAACTTCCTTCGCGTTCGCCAGCATGCTGTCGGCCTGCTTCTTCACTGCATCTGGAATTTGCGGCGCCCCGGGGCGCTTCCAGCTGTCGGTGAGATTCGTTAAAGAGGTTCGGAGCGCAACGATTTTCCTGCGGCCTTCATCGGCTTCGTGCGCCATACCGTACAACTTTGTGATGGCCTCGCGACGTTGCGCAATCACTTCGGGCGACATGTTTACGCGCGGATCCTGATCAACCGTAACGGGTTTCGATACCGTCTGGCCGTCGGCAGAGATGGCTATTTTGTATTCGCCGGGATCGACGAATGGACCGCGCGCCGCGCCTCCGAAGAAACCGCCGCCACCTCCGCCGCCGCCGCCCGCGCCTGCAGCACCAGCCGCCACCGCCGTCCCGCCTTCAACCGGAGCAACCTGGGCTGGATTTGCTCCTCCGGTTTGCGCGCGGCTGCCGCCAGCCGCGCCCGTTCCGCGTCTTCCCGCACCAGTTCTCGTGCCTTGGCCGGCCGGCGCCGCCCCGGCTGGTTCGCCCGTCGATGTGCCCGGTTCTGTCGCGGGCGTCGCACCCTGTTCGGCTGGCGGACGGACGGGCGAGTCGTAGCGAAGATCCCAATCGACGCGGTTAATTCCCGCATCGCCGGCGGCCTTCAACTCGCGAACTTGTTTGCCGTCCTTGTCTGTTACCGTGATCCGAACCGGATCTTTTCCTTCAACCTTCGTCTTCAGATAGTAATCGATGACTGCGCCATAAGGCGGATTGGGCGCGATGAATTCCTGGGTACCCGTGAAGCCCTTCATGTTGGCGATACGGTACTCGATTGCCGGCCGCATATCGAATAAATCCAGATTGGATGCCATCACGGTGTCGCTCATTTTCTCAAGCGGCGTGATATCGTCCATGATCCAGATTGAACGCCCGTGTGTGCCGACAATGAGGTCGTGCTCGCGGGGGTGAACGTGAATGTCGAAGACCGGAACCGGGGGCATTCCGTTCTTCATCCTTTCCCATGACCCGCCGCGATCGAAGGAAACGAACAAGCCGAACTCCGTACCGGCAAACAGAAGGTTCGGATTCGCCGGATCCTCACGCACCACGTGTACCGATCCTGCATCTTCCGGGATGCTCTTGCCGAGGGACTTCCAGGAACGTCCGAAATCCTCAGTCATGTAGAGGTAGATCGAGAAATCGTCGCTGCGATGATTGTCGAACGCTACGTAAGCGGTCCCTTCATCGCGAGAAGAGGCTTCCACTTTCGCGACGTAGGCGCCTTTGCGGAGACCTGGAATGTTGCCCACCACGTTGGCCCAGGTCTTGCCGTCATCGCGGGTCACTTGCAGATTGCCATCGTCCGTACCGGCCCAGATCACGCCCGCTTTTACGGGCGACTCGGCCAACGTAGTGGTGCACGGAAACGCCTGCACGCCATCGTTCCGCGACAGCACGTCTTTGCCGGGAAGCTTGCCCAGAATCGTCAGCTTATCTCGATCCACTCCGGTGGTCAGATCGGGGCTGATGCGCTCCCAGCTGTCGCCTCGGTCCGTCGACTTGAATAAGAAATTGCCGCCATAGTACAGCGTCTTCGGGTCGTGCGACGAAAGGATGACGGGTGAATTCCACTGAAACCGGTATCGTGGGTTTTTGTCGTTCTCTTCGAGCGGGCGCAGGGATCGGGATTCGCCCGTGCGCATGTCGCGGCGGAGCAGATTTCCGTCTTGCGATTCGGTGTAGACGGTGTTGGGATCGGTCAAGTCGATCTTCGTATCGAAACCGTCTCCGCCGCCGACGTTATACCAATCGTCGTTCGTGATACCGCTCGTCATCAGGTTCGCGGAAGGACCGCACCAGGAGTAGTTGTCCTGCAGCCCGCCGCAAATGTGGTAGGGCTTCTGCATATCGAAGGCGATCTCATAGAACTGCCCGAGCGGAACGTTATTGTCGTAATCCCAGGTGCGGCCGCCATCGAACGTAATATTTATGCCGCCGTCGCAGCCTGCAATCATGTGGTCCGAATCCGCCGGATCGATCCAAAAAGCGTGAAAGTCGCTGTGGATCTTTTGCCAGCGGTCCTCGCGAACCGTGCGTCCGCCATCTTCGCTGTAATAAAGAGGAGCGCCCAACACCCAGAGCTTTTCGGAGTTGTTGGGGTCGATCCGCACCTGGCTGTAATAGGACGGGCGAGGATCGGTGCCGCTCATCCTGGTCCAGGTCTCGCCTCGATCCTCCGACCGGAAGATACCGCCATGTGCATTCTCGATAAGCGCGTAAACGATGTTGGGATTCTTGCGGAAGACCTCTACCGCGCAACGCCCGATATCGCCCGTTTGCGGCAGGCCTTTGGTGAGCTTGGTCCAATGCGCGCCGCCATCGGTGGTCCTATATATTCCGCTACCTGGGCCGCCGCCGTTATAACCGAATACTGTGCGCCGCCTCTCATAGGCCGCTGCATAAAGGATGTTCGGGCTCTGCGGATCCATCGCAATGTCCGACACGCCCGTATCTTCGTTGATGAAGAGAACTTGATTCCAGGTCGCTCCGCCATCGGTGGTCTTGTAAACGCCGCGTTCTTTATTTGGTCCCCACAGGTGACCGAGAGCGGCAACATAGACGATATTCGGGTCCGTCGGATGAATGAGAACCCGGCCAATAGCCTGGGTGTTCGTGAGGCCCATGTGGGTCCACGTTCTTCCCGCGTCCATTGACCTATATGCGCCTTTACCCCACGACGAACTCTGCCGGTTATTCGGCTCGCCCGAACCGACCCACACGATGGACGGATCGCTAGGCGCGATCGCAATATCACCGATGGTCCCGACATCCTGGCTGTCGAAGACCGGAATCCAGGATGCGCCGCCGTTCACACTTTTCAAAACGCCGCCCGCCGCCGCGGCGATGTAAATGATGCGCGGATCCGTCTCGACAACCGCGACATCGTCGACGCGGCCGCCCATGATGGCCGGGCCGATCGAGCGGAATTTTAGATTTTTCAGGGCATTCTGATAAGGAGATTGCGCGAACACCGGTGCAGCAAGAAAGGCGAACGACAGCAGGTACGTAAATGAAGAGTGCGCGGAGCGCGTGGTGGCGTTTGAAGGCATATCGTTTTCGAACGGACACCGATTGTAACACCGGCGTAAGAACGAAAAGGGCGCCATTCGGCGCCCCTTCTATCGATTCAGGTTGAAACGAAGGCCAGTTGTGGCTTAGTGATGATCGTGGTCGTGACCGCCGTGCTCTTCGTGGCCTCTCATCTCATGATGCTCCACTCGCGGACCCTCGAAGTGCTCCCGCGGTGTAGCGTACGGGTGGACATACACCTGACGATTCGCCCAGGTTCTAACGAAAGGACGTCGATCGATCAGGATGTTGTGTTCACGCCATCCAAATCCAACTCCGCCCCAACCCCAGGGAGCGAACGCGGCGCCAATCGTGATCCCGGGGCCGAAACGCAGTGCTCCACCCACAAAGAAACCGGGGCGCGGACGCCGGTAGACGAGATAGGGATCGTAGTACGGAACATAATAATCACCTGGCGTGACGGGCGCAATCTCGATGTCTCCCGGTCCGGCGTAATTCACGGTGTCGTACTGGTTTGTCTGCAGGTAATGATAGTTGTAAGCCTCTTGGCGATCGCGCTGAACGGCATCCATCACGTCGCCGCGTTGGGCCAGAACTGTGCTACCAAGCTGTTGCGTCCAGCTCATGTTCTGAGCCATGTATTGCAGCACCTGCGGAAAAGGAAGCAGCGCAATGACGCTTTGATCCCAAGGGAGTCGATCTTCCTGAATCGCCCGGGCGAGTTGGTCGCCGTGGATGTAGCTGTGCTGATTCGCCCAGCCAGCCGCATCAGGGATTTCGTTAAAATATGTAGAAGCGGTCAGCACCTGTGCCAACAATCCATCCGGATATAGGGCGACGGGTCCGACCAGCTGATCCAGTTGCTGTGGCGCCATCATCGGCGGCTGCTGGCCATAGGCGCCGGGCGGATATTGCCCTTGCGGCGGGTATTGCCCCTGCGGCGGGTATTGCCCCTGTGGCGGATATTGGCCTTGGGGCGGATACTGTCCTTGCGGCGGATATTGGCCCTGCGGATACTGTCCTTGCGGCGGATATTGGCCCTGCGGATACTGTCCGGGCGGTGGCTGCTGCGCGGGCGGATACTGCTGCTGCTGTGGATATTGCTGCTGCGGCGGATATTGCTGCTGCTGAGGATAGGAATCCTGGGCGAAGCTGGGAACCGCTGCAAAACCTGCAGCAAAAATCGTACCCAGCATGGCTGAAATAAGGGTGTTAATGCGCATTCCTCCAACTCTCCTGCTTGATGGACGCCCGAAGGCGCGATTCGGATACTGCTGCGGTGGGCTCGCTGAATTAAGACCCATTAAGTAAGTTAGATAGAGGAAGGTTTTTCTCGGGCTTTCCTCATCCAAATCCGCATGGCTCACCAATCCAAAAGAAGCCTTCTATTCAAAGCCGCAGTGCTGCTCTCCAGCGTTGCGGTGGCGGCGGCCATTTACGCGAGTTCCGCTCCCGATAATCCGCAGCGCGCTGCGACCATCGATCCGAACGCAATGAAGATCGACCTCGACCGCGGCGCGCCGGGGTTGTCTCGGTGGCTGTCCGCTATTCGGACGCGTGCCAGTATGCTGATGGTCACCGCGCATCCCGACGATGAGGATGGCGGCTTATTGGCTTATCAGACTCGTGGACTCGGTGCACGAGGGGCGCTGCTGACGTTGAATCGAGGCGAAGGCGGCCAGAACGCGATGTCGATGGATCTTTACGACGCGCTGGGCCTGGTACGCACGGTAGAGTTGCTCGCCTCCGACCGCTATTACGGCGTGGATCAATATTGGGGCCGCGAGATCGACTACGGCTTCTCCAAGACCCGTGAAGAAGCGCTTGAAAAATGGGGCTACGATCGAGTGCTGTCGGACGTGGTTCGCGTGGTGCGAATGACGCGGCCGCTCGTTGTCACTTCGGTGTTCATCGGGGCGCCGACCGACGGGCACGGCAATCACCAGGTGGCGGGGCAAATGGCGCAGGAAGCGTTCGTCGCGGCGGGAGATCCCAATCGTTTTCCTGAGCAGATTCGCGAAGGGCTGCGGCCGTGGCAGCCGCTGAAAGTCTACTGCCGCGTTCCCTTCTTCCAGCCCACGAAAGAGCACACCATCTACGACTACGCGACGGACAAATACGTCCCGGTGCGCTTTTTCGATTATGTGAAGAAGACTTGGAGCACGGAGAAACCGGCCACCAATTACACCGTGGCGGAGGGCGTTCAGGATAACGCCGCCGGGTTGACCTTTTTGCAAATCGGCCGCGAAGGCTGGGGATATCAAAAGAGCCAGAACGGCGGGGGCACGATACCGCAGCCTACGCTCGATGCCGTTCCGTACCATCGCTTCGGCTCGCGCGTCGCTGCTCCCGATAAAGAAGATTCCCTGTACGATGGCATCGATGTTTCGTTGACGGGCATCGCGAGCCTGGCCACGGGCGACACAGCGTTTCTCAAGCAAGGTCTCGAGCGCCTTTCGAAAATCGCCGACGACGCTTCCAGCCGCTACAAGCCCGATAGGCCTGCCGGTATCGCGCCGGTTTTAGCCGAGGGCCTGAATGCTACTCGCTCGCTGCTGCACGAAGTGCGCGCCAGCAACTTGCCTGAACCGGGAAAGAGCGACGTTGTCTTCGAGCTTCAGGAGAAGGAGAATCAGTTCGAGAAAGCCCTCACGCTAGCACTCGGCATATGGTTCGACGCGGCAGTCGCGCCCGAACACGAGGCCACAGGACCCTTTGCCCGGTTTAGCGGATCGCAACCAACCTTTATGATCGGGATTCCGGGACAGTCGTTCGCGGTAGAAACTCATCTTCTGAACGAAGGGCCCCAAGCGCTGAACATCGAAAGCATCGAAGTAAAAGCGTCTGACGGGAAGGCCTGGGACATTCGGCCCGAAGGTGCGCCTGCCTCCTCTTTGGCGGCGGACAAGGACATGCGCCGTAAATTTTCGATCAAAGTGCCGCAAGACGCAACGCTGACCAAACCATACTTTTCGCGGCCGGATCAGGAGCAACCTTATTACGATCTGACCGACGAGCGTTATCGAAATCTCTCGTTCGCCCCGTATCCGCTCTCGGCGAGTGCGCGCATCACGTATCAGGGAACGGAGCTTGAAATTCAGAAAGTGGTGCAAACCCGCCGCCGCATTGAGGGCATCGGCCTCGTGGAAGATCCGATGTTGATGGGTCCGGCTATTTCGGTGGCCGTATCGCCGGCGGCGGGAGCGGTTCCACTCACAGCAAACTCTTTTGACTTCTCCTGTACGATCCACAGCAATGTGAAGGGACCCGCACAAGGTGTACTGCGGCTGCGCTTGCCCGAGGGGTGGCAGTCCACGCCGAACGAAGTGCCGTTTTCCATCACGCGCGATGGTGAAAACGAAACGCTCACCTTCCAAGTGGCGCCGCATTCCATTCAGCCGGAGAGCTACGAAATCAAAGCCGTCGCCGAATATTCGGGCAAACGATACGAAGAGGGTTACCGGCTGGTCGGCTATCCCGGGTTGCGCCCGTATCCTTATTACCGGCCGGCTGCCTACAAAGCCGTAGGAGTGGATGTGAAAACCGCCCCTGGATTGCGGGTGGCCTTTTTCCCCGGTACCGGTGACGATGTGCCGCGTGCGCTCGAAGAACTTGGGTTACACGTTCAGATTCTCTCGGGGGATGACATCGAGTCCGGGAACTTGAGCGAATACGATGCAATCGTTCTCGGTACCAGAGCCTATGCGGTTCGGCCGGAGCTCAGGGCCGCGAACGACCGGCTGCTCGATTACGTCAAGAATGGCGGCGCGCTGATCGTGCAGTACAACTTGCAGAACTTCGATAGCGACTACGGACCGTATCCGTTTACGCTCGGGTCGAACCCGCAGAAAGTGGTAGATGAAGGGTCGGAGGTAAAACTTCTCGGCTCGAATCCGGCGTTTGCGTGGCCGAACAAGATCACGGCTACGGATTTCAAAGGATGGGAAGAAGAGCGCGGCCACGGGTTCATGCAGAAGTGGGATTCGCATTACCAAGCTCTGGTGGAAACCCATGATCCCGACCAGGACCCGCAGTCGGGCGGCCTACTGATTACCCGCTATGGGCGAGGGTTCTATATCTACGACGCGCTGGCGTTGTATCGGCAGCTGCCGGTCGGAGTTCCGGGGGCGTATCGCATCCTGGCGAACCTGGTAAGTGTCGGGAAGAATCCGGAATGGAAGTAAATCCAACTTTTGCGCGCCTTACGTAATCCAATTGAAAGGCGGTGTCTCTACATGTTGAAACTACCCTTTATTTGCGCTATTTCGGCGATGCTGGCAACGGCGTCGACAGCGACAGCAACGCAGACGCAGTTCCCCGATCCGGCTGTCGACATTCCCGCAGCGGAGGCGCACGGTCCGCAGACTGCCGTTCTTGCGGGGGGATGCTTCTGGGGGATGGAAGCAGTGTTCGAGCATCTCAAAGGCGTCAGCAAAGTGGTTTCCGGATTCGCCGGAGGCCAAAAATCGACCGCACACTATGAAACGGTAAGCACGGGCACGACCGGCCACGCGGAGTCGGTTCAAATCACCTACGATCCATCGCGAATCACGTTTGGCCAACTTCTGAAAGTCTATTTTGCGGTCGCTCACGATCCCACCGAACTGAACCGCCAGGGTCCCGACACGGGAACGCAGTATCGATCGACCGTGTTTTATGAGAATGAGGAGCAAAAAAAAGTGACGGAGGCGTACATCCGGCAGTTGGACGAGATGCACGTTTTCTCACGCCCGATCGTTACGCAAGTTGTGCCGCTCAACGGCTTCTATGCCGCGGAAAGTTATCATCAGCACTACTTGGATAACAATCCCGACAATCCATACATCGTCTACAACGATATGCCGAAACTCGCGGCGCTTAAAAAGCAGTTCGCCGGCATGTGCAAGCGCTAAATTCGGATCGCGCAAAAAGGAAAAGGCCGATGATCCTGTTAGGATCGCCGGCCTTTTTGTCGATTGCCCAGGGGCGTTAGCGGTGAAGGCTGACCGACACAAGCGCTGCCATCTGCATGTGGCGCTTCAGATACTTTTTCGCGGAAGTGACGGAATAGCCGCCGCCATCGTCTGTCCAGATCTCTGACAGTACGCGATCGTTGCCATAGCAGTTAAACGTCAACCGGGGGTTTTCGGCCTCGCCCGAGTCGTTCTTAGGAGCGCTCACCAACAGGGCGTCACCCTCTTTACTGCGCAGGATGAAAACGCCGCGCGAGCCGGTTTCCGAGAGTAGGTAGTCACCCGCCGGTAAAACTCTGCCGCTGGCTTCGAACGCGAACGGAATGCTCGCGGTCTCTCTTTGGTCCTGAGCGCTGAGGACGAGGCTGCCGAGTAGGGCGGAGAGTCCCGCAGTCAGGATAATGTGTGTCAAACGATGTTTCATATAAGCCTCCTTGGCTGATATTCGGGAACTTTCGATCCCGTCCTCTCTAACTTTCCGTTGAGGGACGCCAACCTAAGAGCGCGTGAAGAGCCAAACGATTTCAGACCTGTTTGCCATCACTTACGTGTACTCGCAAGGGCTTCCATGGAAGGCATTGGATAAAGCGGGTGGTTAACGGCTGGATACCGGACCGGAGCGGGCGGCTGCCGAGCGCTGCGCGACGGAGATTTTGATGTTGCGATACTTCATGCCTCCGGTGTGGTCGCCCTGAATATAGATAGGACCGGGGGCGCCTTCATTGCTGTCGAGAGCCCCGCCGGTGATGCCCGGGATTTCCTGATTGTCGATGATCTTGACGTCGTCGCGCACGACGGTGACGGCGCGGCCGATCAGCATGATGTCGTAGCTCTCCCACTGACCGGGGCGCGGCGGAACGGCGACGGCGGGCGCGATAAATCCATAGATGGAGCCCATCATGTGAAGCTTGTCGTTCTTGTCGGCGGGTTCGTACTCGACCTGAACTTCGTAGCGGCCACGCAGATACACGCCGCTGTTGCCGTCTTGCGGGCAGTTGTATTCGATGTGCAATTTGAAATCGTTGAACGTGCGGGTGGTGCGAATGTTCGCGCCCGCCGCCTGATTGACAAGCTCCCCTGATTCGACGGTCCAATGATTTTTGGCGGGGTTGTCGGGCTGCCAGCCGTTCAGATCTTTTCCGTCGAACAGCGACTCCGGTTTGGCCCACGTCACTTGGGCGGAGGAGGCCAACGCCGGAGCCCGTTGTCCTGTGATTTCGCCATCGACGCCATCGGAGCGTCTTTCCGTGCCCTTGAACACCTCGCCGCGCAGAACGAACTCGTGCGTCCTGCCGTCCCGCGCTTTGACTGGGAAATCGCTGAACGTCAGGTCCCAGGTGACCGGAATCTGCTTGCCAAAGTATTCCTGGCTGTTGAAAGTGAGATGTCCACCCTCAAGCTTGACGTTTGTCGCCGGATGGACGCTCGCGACGCGACCCACGATGCGCACTTTGGGATTAGCTTCGGTACCGGCGATCTCAATCCACGAAGGATAGGTTTCCTTGGGAGTTTGGACGGTCAGATCCCATCTGCCGAATAGGGATGGTTGATCTGCCTGGGGAGGACGCGCGAGTGTGAGCGCCGCCGCGACGAAGATCAGCGTGAGAGCAAGGTGTTTCATGCGAGGGTAGTTTATCGAATGCGGTAAAGGATGTAGTTGGTTAACTGGAGGTTGTGCGCGTCGAGAGTCCGGTGCAGTTCCGCGATTTTGCCGCGCGGAATGAAGGCGAACTCGGAGCCTGTTTGCCCGCTCGAGAAAGCGGCAGCACGGAGGTCGGTGGTGGGGCTCAAGCCCCACGGGACGGAATTGGGCTCGAACGAGCCAATGACCTGGCCCGGGCCCTCGCGAGAATCCAAGCGGACGGTTGTTTCCAGTGACGGGTTGAGGGCTTCGCGGCAAGCGAATTGTGTTTGAGTCGCTGTCTCGAAGGTGCGACAAAATCGCGGGCCCGGTACGAAGAAGGAACGTTGAGCGACGGGCACTCTTGTTTGAACCTCGTCCGTGACAATTTCCAGATCGAAGGAAGTGTGGAGATTGGCCGTGCGTTGTTTGAGGATATTGAGTTTGGACATTTCGAGGTCCATGGTCTGCCAGTACACGTCGCCGACTTTTTCGATTGAGGTACCGAGAACAGTACCGGAGTGAGGCCACGCCCTTCCGTCCACGTCAATGGTCATGCGGCCGCCTCCGCGCAGGAGCGTCTTTGGCGGCAAGCCCACGACCGTCAGAGGAATGCGCGCGACCACGAAACCGAGCATTGGGGTTCGCGGGCCGATTTCAGAAGGCATGTGCTGATGGGGATCATAGGCAATTTGAACATTCGATCGGTTGGGTGATTGGGGACGTTCGGCTTCGACGCCAGTGCGTCGAAGAGCGTATGAAACTCCCCAGGTGACCGGTGCGAACGCGCATACAAGCGTTAGCGAGATCAGTCGGGCTGTTGCGGTACGCCGAGTGGCGTATTGCCAAATCACGATCGCGCAGGTGGTGACGATTAGAGCACTGATGAAAATCGAGCCGCTTCCGAGATCAAAGCCAATGCTGCCGCCGAGGAAGCTGGTTGCGAGAAGGCTTTCGAAGATCAGCGCCAGCAGCAGAGCAAACCAGGCCAGCATGAACTGTGCGACGCCGGCTGTGACAGCGGCGATGGCAAACGACGGCAAGATGAACAGAGCAGTTAGGAAGACCTGCCGCAGCAGCAGACAAGGAAGAGCGGTGAATACGGGGAAGCTCTGCGCTCCGAGGACGTAGCAGTCGGAGAGGAACAGCGGGACGTTGATGAAAACTGCGATGAAGAGAACTTTGGAAGCGAGCAGTTTGGGCCAGCGGTAGGGACGCGTCAGCCAGAACTGCCGCTCCCCTGGCAGCGCTTCTTGAAAAATGAGCAGGGCAATTAAAAACGATATGCCGAGCGGCAGGAGCATAATGAGCACGCTCGCTATGCCGTTGATGCGGACTATCCGCGGAACGTCGACGGGCCAGCTGCGCACGGCGAAAACGGCGTGCGCGATGATCAGCATCAAGACAACTGAGATGTGCGCCCATAAGTGCCGGACATCTTTCCGAAAGATGTGCAGGATTTGATCCATCGCGTTTCTCCTCAAGCGGCGGGTTTACGCCGGGCTTGGGCGAGTGCCACAAAGATGTCTCGCAGCGACATGGGATTGACCGACACGTTCAGCGCTCCCGGAACAAGTGAGAAATCGCGGACGAGGTGCGATCGGCGTCGAAACGGGTTTCGACAAATCGAACCGTCGCGGCGGAAGCTTGCGTCTTGAGCCAGGTCTCCGGCCATGCGAGAGGGAGGATAGGCGCTGTCGGCAACGTGATTTCGATTTCGCGAAAGCGGTCGGCGAGTGTGGTGGCTTCTTCGGAGAATTGGATGCGGCCCTCGTCCAGGAAACCGATGTGACTGGCGAAGGTCTCGAGCTCGGCTAAGTCGTGGGAGGAGACGAGAATCGTTGTGCCCGCTGCCCGCTCAAGCAGACCCCGGATTAATTCGTCGCGGACCAGTGCATCGAGCCCGCTGAAAGGTTCATCGAGAAGAATCAGACGCGGCTGATAGGCAAGCGAGGAAGCGAGCGCGACCTTCATCTTCATGCCTCGTGAAAGCTGGCTCAAACGGCGATCGCGCGGCAACTGAAATTCGCGAATCAGTTCTTCCGCGAGGACGTCATCCCAGCTTGGATAGAAGGGCTTGAGGTAAGCGAGAAAGTGGGCAACCGTCATCCACTCAGGCAGTTCCTGATTTTCCGAGACATAGCCGATCTGTGTAAATTCACGCGGAGAGAGGAGGCGTGAGTCAGTGTCGAGCACCAAGGCGCGACCGGAGGTAGGCCGCAGGATGTTGACGAGCATCTTTATGAGGGTGGTCTTGCCGGCGCCATTCGGGCCGACCAGCGCATAAATGCTTCCTTCGGGCACGTCCAGTTGCAGGTTGTCAACGGCCGAGACTCGGCGGAAGCGCTTCGAGATACCTTCGCAGCGTATGGGTGAACTCACTACCGACCTCCTTTGGTGTTTTGTGCGCGGGTGTTCTGCGTGCGATCTAGCCGCCGCCAATGTTGGATGAGTGCCTGCACGACATCGTCGAGTTCCATGCCGAGCTTCTTCGCTTCGACCACAAGTTGCTCCAGTTCGCCCTTCAGCAAGCGTGAACGCTCGGCCGCGCTGGACGATCCCAATGCCGCAACCAGGGTTCCGACGCCGACGCGGACTTCGAGCATGCCCTCAGCGACGAGTTGGCCAATCACCTTGTGCGCAGTATTGGGGTTGATTTTCAGCTCCTTGCTCAGCGCCCGTACGGAAGGAAACGGATCTCCGGGGCGCATGGCGCCGGAGATGATGGCCCGCTTGGCGGCGTACACGACCTGCTCGTATAGCGAGATGCCTGGCCGAAACGTCAGCCGGAACGGAATCACCGGTGTATTATGATGCCTAGTACGGGCATATGCAATAAATACTACGAGTGCATTTCGGCCGTGCTGCGATTCGAAGCGATGTCTTACGCTGCTTTTTGGGCCTTCAACCGGTCTTCTTCGGCAATGGCGGCAGCGAACTGAGACCCTTGCGCCCCGTTCGTGAGCACTTGCTGGTGAGTGAGCTTGGCTTCGGCGAGCCAGACCGCCCACTGATGAAGTTCCTGGCGGCGATTTTCGTTCGAGTGCTTGCGGCTTTCGTCGGCTTGTTTGCGGGATTGCGATTCAAAGCCAATTTTGTCTTTGCGCGTTTCGGCTCTAAGCTTTAGAAGCTGGTTCAGAGCTGTGTGGAAGGCGCGGTCGTGGGTGGTTTCATAGCGCAGGAAGAGTGCGAGGTCTTTGGGGCGCTCGCAAATCGGCGAGTTTTGGTTAAAGCAGGTGCGCTGCATGCCGATGGCACGCCTGGCCAGCCAGTACGATTGCGCCATCTTCTCGACCAAGATCTCTTCGGTGCCGGTGACGGGGCGGTGCTCGGCCGCGAGGTCGCGGTGGATGAATTGAAGCTCTTCGTGATCTTCCCAAGGGAGGACGCTGAAGCGGCCGGTGAAGCCGTAGCGCAGATTATTTTGCGCGATGGCGAGTTTGCCTTCGGAAGTGCGGGGGCCGGTAGAGTGTTGCGCGTTCGCTTGGTTCGCTGCGATTTGAGCTTCGTTGCCATGATCAGACTCCAGAAATGAAAAAGCCCGGCGCAACAGCACCGGGCGTTCTTTGGAAGCGGAACGGGTTCCTGAGTTCAGGCTAGCATGGCGTGTCAAGCTTTTTGGGCCCAAAACGTCGTTTGGCGGAGTTTTGGGCTTGTGACCGAAGGTTCGGGGCGGCCAGAAAACGAGTCCAGTGCCGGGCGCACGGCACTGCGGCGATCAGCGAGACCCGAGGACGATCTGATTGCCTTCCGAGTCCTTCAAAATGACCGACGTTCCCCACTGTTGCTTATTAGGAGGGCCGGTGAATTCGACTCCGTTGGCCTGGAGTTCGGCATAAGTCTTCTCGACGTTATCGACCTCCCAGGAAGTGTTGACGAACGTTCCGATCCGGTCTTCGTGGCCGGCGGGCGTGAAGAGGGCGATTCCCGTTTCGGCGCCCGGGATGGAGAGTTCAATCCAGCGCTGGGCTTCGGAGAACTGCTGATCCGTAAGCACACGGAAGCCGAGTTTTTCGGTGTAGAATTTCAGTGCGCGGTCCTGGTCCCGCACTGGAATCCCGACGAATTTGATGCGCTTGATCATGCAGCCAAGGATGACAGTGCGGGTTGGCGAAAGCAAGAGTCCGGGATGCAAAAGAGCGCAGCCGATGCTATAGCTACGATTGCTACAGCGATGAAAGTGGATTCATACGTTGTGGACATCTTGATGCGCGACTTGGTAGCGCACAGCCGGTCCAGCGCGGCGTTTCTTGTATATTTGCAGCTTTATGGCCGCACGCAGGGAGCGGGACGGGAATCGGTCGCCATGAGCCATGCGGTCCTCGCAGAGTTGAGCGGGCTTTCCAAGCGGTCGGTACAAACCGCGGTGGCGCATCTATCCGAACGTCGTCTCATCCGGCGGCGGAAAGGGCGGCCGACGGCGGTCCCGGTCTACACGGTTCTGACGCCATGGATACGGAAAGAAAAGTCGTAAAGACGAACGTCGCCGCTGAAATGCCGGCGTGCAGCGAAGTCAATATTATTCCGGCATCCGGCGAAGAGATGGATGCGATTCGAAATCTCTGGCGCGAGTACTGGGATTCACTGGGGCTTCCGCCAGAGTTCCAGAATTTCGCGGAAGAGTTTAGGGAACTGCCAGGCAAGTATGCTCCGCCGGAAGGACGGCTGCTGCTGGCGCTCATCGACGGCAAGCCCGCGGGCACGGCTGCCTTGCGTCCGGTGAGCACATGCTCGTGCGAAGCAAAACGCTTATATGTTCGGCCGCAATATCGAGGTAAAGGTATCGGCAGGTCGCTGCTATTGCGGCTGGTAGAGGAGGCGCGCGCGGCCGGTTATCGCGAGATGTACGGAGATACGCTGAAATCCATGACGTCGGCTTTGCAGATGTACAGTCAGATCGGCTTTTGCGAGGTGGCGCCGTACTCTTCTAATCCAACGCCCGATGCCATTTTTCTCAGGCTTTCTCTTTGAAATGCTTCTTCGATTCGGGTAAGACATTTTTTGGCAGATGTCTGCGTCTAACAGTTGAGAAAGAGAACGTGATGAGACACAGTAGGGAGCTTGCCGGTTTGGCGGTTGGAGCGATGGTCCTGCTCACTACCGGCTGCCAAAAGAGTTCGACGCCCTCGACAGCACAGACCTCGACGGCACAGACGTCGACAGCGTCAATGGCACCGGCCTCGCCAGCCGACACTTCGGCGTCAGATGCGGCGAGCGGCAACTTGGCGCCTCCGTACCAACCAGCGGCGCAACCGGTTGGGGCAGCGCCTGCCGATCAGAGCAGTTATCCGAGCGATAACTCATATGGAGGCGACTATGTTGGTTCGGAACAGCCGGTGTACGCTTCCGAACCGCCTCCGCCGCTGCCTGAATACAATCAGCCGGAGGCTCCAGGAGACAACTATATTTGGACGCCAGGCTACTGGAACTACGCGTCGTCCGGGTATTACTGGGTTCCAGGCGCATGGGTGGTTGCTCCTTATGTAGGTGCGCTCTGGACGCCTCCCTATTGGGATTATGAGGGACGTCGCTATCGCTTGCACCAGGGGTACTGGGCTCGGCACATCGGCTACTATGGCGGCATCAATTACGGTTCCGGGTATGTCGGGCGCGGGTATTACGGCGGATATTGGAACAACGGACGGTTCGAGTACAATCGCTCCGTCACCAACGTGAATACCGCAGCTGTTCACAACGTGTACGCTCACGACATTGGAAATACGAGCTTCCGGAATGACACTCGAACCAGCTACAACGGTGGAAGCGGCGGAGTGAGGGTGCAGCCCATTCCAGCGGAGCAGGCGGTGTTGCGCGAGCGGCGGGCAGCACCGGTTCCGGCGCAGATTCAGCATACAAGGGAAGCCGCTACCAATCGGGCTCAATACGCGCAGGCGAACCGAGGGCGTCCGGCTGAGCTGACGGCGGCTCGTCCACTTCCGACCGCCTATCATGCCCCAGCGGCAGCTCCGCCGACCGCGCAGCCGCGAGCGGCCATGGCAAATCGTCCAGAGTCTGCAAATCCCAGCGGTAGACCGGAAACCAGACCCGGGGCAGAGGCAAGACCGGCTGCTGCTGTGCAGCCGCGACCTGAAGCGAGACCTGCCGCTGAACCTCGACCTGAGGCGAGACCTGCTCCTGCCGCGCAGCCGCGAGCTGAGGCAAGACCTGCGCCCGCTGCGCAGCCGCGACCTGCTCCTGCCGCGCAACCTCGACCTGAGGCAAGACCGGCCGCTCAACCTCGACCTGAGGCAAGACCGGCTCCTGCTGTGCAGCCTCGACCTGAAGCGAGACCTGCTCCTGCCGCACAGCCGCGAGCTGAGACGAGACCGGCGGCGAGACCGGCTCCCGCCGCCCAACCTCGACCTGAACCAAGACCTGCTCCTGCTGCCCAGCCGCGACCTGAGACGAGACCTGCTCCTGCTGCCCAACCTCGACCTGAAGCAAGACCTGCTCCTGCTGCCCAGCCGCGACCTGAGACGAGACCTGCTCCTGCTGCGCCGCCTCGGGCTCAACCGCAACCCCAGGCAAGACCGGCTCCTGCCGCGCAGCCGCATCCGGCGCCCCCAGCGCGTCCTAACACGAAAACGGAGAAGCCGAATCCCAAAGACACCGAACACCAGCACTGATCGTTTTCAGCGGAGCGTGGGCGAGGAAAAAAACGGATAGCTAGCCGGGCGGGTTCTCTCACGGCGCACTCGAGGCTATAGGCCATATCGCAACGGCCGCGACAAGCAGTGATCGTCTTAAGATGGACACCATGCTGCTGCGCTACATACTGCTGCTCGTTGTTTGCTGCTTTGCTTTTTGCCAAATCGTCTCCTCCCCTGCCGGTACGTGGGTTTCGAATCTGAAGGAGTTTGAAGACAATAACTATGACCGGCTGCAGTTGGAACTGAGCGGGACGAAGCTGACGGGGAAGCTCGGGGAAGACAACTTCGAGGGTACGTTTCAAAACGGCCGAATAGAAGGCACGGTGAAGGTTGGTCCTCACGTGACGCTCAGACTTTCGGGGATGCTCACGGGCGACCGCATTGAAGGCGCGGGAAGCATCGCCGGGCAGAACATCGATCTGCGGTGGGAAGCGTCTCGGGAGCCGCCGAAGAGCACGGGTCCGCCGAAAACGTACACCTTCGAACCTACTCGGTTCGAACACTACTTTTCGGACGCGATTCAGCCGGTGCTTCATCTGAACCCAGGCGATACGGTGAAGACCTGGTCCGTCGATGCGGGCGGGACGGACCCGAAAGGCGTACGGCGCACAGGAGGAGGGAATCCGCTTACCGGGCCTTTCTATATCGAGGGTGCTTTGCCGGGCGACACGCTGGTTATTCATCTCGATCGGATCCGGCTGAACCGCGACACCGCGATCAGCAGCCCACTGATTGTGAACAGTGCACTCACTCCGGGCTACATCGAACAACGGAAAAAGGTGGAAGGCTATGACGCGGATTGGAAGCTCGACCGCACCGCGGGTTTTGCATCGCTGCAGAAAGCGACAGAGACGATGAAGGACTACAAAGTGCCCCTGGCCCCGATGTTGGGCTGTGTGGGCGTGGCTCCTCCTGGAGGAACGCGCGATCGTTCCGGGTTCTTGGGCAGCTTTGGCGGCAACATGGATTACAACCAGGTGCGCGAAGGGGTCACGATTTACTTACCGGTGAACGCGCCTGGCGCGCTGCTGTTTGTCGGCGATGGCCACGCACTGCAAGGCGCGGGCGAACTGACGGGGAATGCGCTGGAAACTTCGATGGATATCGAGTTCAAGGTGGACTTGGTTGCGGGCGGGGCGCCGCAGTATCCGCGGATGGAGAACGCCGACTATCTCATGGCCAGTGGGATCGCGGGCAGTTTGGACGAGGCCTTCCGCGGGGCCACGACGAATCTGGCGCGCTGGCTCGAAAAAACTTACAAGCTCAACGCGGCGGAGGTGTCTTCCGTTCTCGGAACGTCGATGGTTTATGACGTTGCGGAAGTCGTCGATCCGCAGGTTCACGTCGTGGCGAAGGTTCCGAAATCAGTTCTTGCGGCGTTTAAACATGCCTCGTGACGCGCGTGTGCGTTCTCGTCATGGGTGTCGAAAACTACAGCAATGGAGCCGATTTCACGCGTAATCTTCAAGCGGCTCCGCGGAATGGGACGCGGCGAGGGTAACTTTCACCTTAACCGGGGATGCGTTTTTCTAGCGTCGCGCTGCAGCGCGCAACACTGAACCCGGCTCCGGCGGATTCAGCAGAGCATCTACAAACGTCTCTGTCTCGCGAGCGCGTCGGCAGCGTGTTCGGCGCTTTGGAGTACGAAATCGAGAAACCGCTTATTTACATGCGCGGTTCAGAATCGATACCACCTGTTTACAGAGACTTACATTTTGCGATGGAAACTAGCTGGAAGCAGCAAAGTGCTCTTCGATTTCTTCCAAGGTCTTGCCCTTGGTTTCGGGGAGGAAGAAGACAGCGGTGATGAAGTAGATCACTGTGAATCCGGCAAATGCAAAGAATATGGTCGAATATCCGTAATTGCTGACTACGGGTAGAAAGATTGCGGCGAGCGTAGTCGAGACGATTTGGTTTATCACGAGGGCGATGCTCATGCCGTTCGAGCGGATACGGGTGGGCATCAGCTCGGAGAGGGCCAGCCACACGCAGACGCCGGGGCCGATGGCGAAGAATGCCATGAAGGCGTACAGCCCGATGGCGACGAGCCAGCCGTTGCGCGCGGGCGGGACGGGACTGACGAGAGCTTTGTCGATCTTTAGAGGCGCAGTGCGCGCGCGATCGAGATTTGCAAAGGGGTTTTTCGAGAATGCCTCGAGCCTGTTCGCGGGCACGCAACTGTCGCGCGTGATGTGGATGGGAGGCGCGGCGGGGTCGTCGGAACGTATGACGTTGGTGGCTGCCGTGAAATCGCCGTAGGAATAGATGACGGTGAGAGAGGCGCGGCTGCCCTGAATGGCATGGCCCGCGTAGCTCTTCGCCGCCAAAAGTTTGTCAGCTTCGGCCTGGTTGAACTGCAGCGTGAGCGTCTGGTCCGGGGCGACCATGGATTGCAGGGCATCGCGGGAATCGACGTGCAGTTTTTCAGCGTGGCGGAAGAGTGCACCGGTGCAGGCAAGCGAGACAATGATGCCGGCGGTGCCCAGAGTCAGCAGGAACTTGCGACCCTTGCGATCGACCAGCAGAACGCCGCCGATGGTCATGAGAAAATTCACGAGCGTGAAAATGACGTAGCCCCAGTGCGCCTGAAGATCGGACAGGCCGCTTTGCAAAAGAATGTTGGTGTTGTACCCGATGATGGAATTGATTCCGGTGGCGGTATTGCAGAAGAGAACGATGCAGGCGAGCAGGAACGGAATGACGTATTTGCGGCGCAAGAGCGAGTCCTTGGCCTTTTCGCCGGTAGACGCTTTGGTTTTTTCAGTGGCGAGGATGTCTTCCATTTCCTGCAACTCGGTGTCGGCTTGTTCGGCGGTGCGAGAACGAAGCAGCGCGGCATGTGCGGCTTCTTTCCTGCCGCGGCGGAATAACCAGCGTGGAGATTCCGATACGACGAAGCTGCCCAGGACGAACAGAATGCCGGGCGGAAGGGAAACCCAGAAAATGCGACGCCAGGCTTGGTCCTTGAACGCGAAGACCGTGGCGGCGTCGGCGAATCTGGTGACTTCCGCGACTCGATAACTGAAATAGATGCCGATGAGGGCGGCGGTGACGATGCCGAGCGTCAGCAGCCACTGAAAGATGCCGGTTCCTTTGCCGCGGTTCGACGCGGAGAGACACTCCGCGAGATAAAGCGGGACGACCACGCCAATGAATCCGCCGCTGATGCCTTGCAACAGGCGACCGAAAAACAAGGGTCCATAGCCCTGCGAAAGGGCGATTATCGGGATACTGATGACAAAGGTGACGCCGCTGAGGACCATTAGCGGTTTACGGCCTATCCAATCGGAGAGCATGCCGGAGAAAAGCGTCGAGATCACGCTGCCCAGCAGCACAGCGGCAACGATGATGGAAAGCTGGCCTGCGTTGAGGCCCGAGGTAGCCTCCAGGTACGGCAAGGCGCCGCCGATGATGCCGACATCGACACCGTAAAGCAAGCCGCCGAGGCCGGCAACAAGCAGAAGAAAGCGGTTATAACCAATCCGTTGGTTTAAGAACATGCCTGGTACGCAGTATCCTATTCAAGACGGCCGTGATCCTATTTATTCCCAGTCGAGTGCCTTTGAGGCCATGAAGGCAGCACAACCTGTTAAGCGTTTTTCTCTAGTTTTGGTCAAGCCATCGCATTACGACGATGATGGCTATGTTATCCAGTGGCTGCGTTCGACCATTCCATCGAATACGCTCGCGGTGATGAATGGACTGGCGCTCGAGTGCAAGGAGCGTCGAGTACTCGGCGAGGATGTCGAGATCGAGATCTCGGCGTTGGACGAGACGAATGTGCGCATCAGGCCGGAGCGAATCGCGCGGGAGATGCGGGGCGGGCGCGGGCTGGTGGCGCTGGTGGGAGTGCAATCGAATCAGTATCCGCGCGCGCTGGATATTGCACGCAGATTGCGGGCCCTCGGAGTTGCGGTTTGCATTGGCGGTTTCCACGTATCGGGCTGCTTGTCGATGTTGCCGGAATTACCGCCCGAGCTCAAGGAAGCGATGGATCTGGGCATCTCGCTCTTTGCCGGCGAGGCCGAGAATCGCTTGGAGATGCTTCTGCGCGATGCATGGAACGGCACGCTTCAGCCGCTATACAATTACATGGACGATTTGCCGTCGTTGGAACGCGCGACGATCCCCATTCTTCCGGCCTCGCAGATCAAGCGAACGGGCGGCAAGCTCACCAGCTTCGATGCGGGGCGAGGCTGCCCGTTTCTGTGCTCGTTCTGCACGATCATCAATGTGCAGGGCCGGAAGTCGCGGCGACGGTCGGTCGACGACATAGAGCAGATCATCCGGCAAAATGTGTCGCAAGGCGTGAACCGCTTCTTCATCACCGACGACAATTTCGCTCGTAATACGCAGTGGGAAAGCATCTTCGACCGCCTGATTGACCTACGCGAGAACGCCAAGCTGGACATCAAGTTTGTGATCCAGGTGGATACGATGTGCCATCGGCTGCCGCACTTCATTGAGAAAGCCGGGCGGGCGGGGGTTGTGCGCGCGTTTATCGGTCTCGAAAATATCAACCCGGAGAGCCTGGCGGGCGCCAAGAAGAAACAGAACAAGATAACGGAATACCGGAAGATGCTGCTGGCCTGGAAGCAGGCCCGCGTGATGACTTTTGCAGGCTACATTCTGGGCTTTCCGACCGATACACCGGAATCGATTCTTCGCGACATCAAAATCATTCAGCGCGAGCTGCCCGTAGACTTGGTGCAGTTCAGCTGCATGACGCCGCTGCCCGGCTCAGAGGATCACCAGCGCCTGTACAACGCGGGCGTGAAGATGGATCCGGACCTGAACAAATACGACGTGGAGCACGTAACGACAGACCACCCCATCATGTCGAAGGCGCAATGGGAGCAGGTGTATCAGGATGCGTGGGCAGCTTACTATTCGCCGGAGCATATAAAGACTGTGATGCGGCGCGCGTCAGCGACCGGGAGCAGCCCCGGTAAAGTGCTGTTTCTGATGATCTGGGCTTACCTGTGCGTGAAGCTCGAAAAAGTTCAGCCCTATCAGGGCGGCTATGTGAGACGAAAGTACCGCCGGGACCGGCGGCCAACGCTTCCGATCGAAAGCGCGTTCGTTTTCTACCCGCGCTACGTTTTCAATCTGGCGTATAAGCATTTCAAGCTGGCGCAGTCGGTTGCGCGTTATTGGGGGTTTGTGCGGCGGTTGATACGCGATCCCAACGCGCGCAGTTACACCGATCTTGCGTTGACACCGGTGGTGGAAGACGATTTCGATTCGTTCGAGTTGTTCACAGCGACTGAGGCAGCGAAATCGGCGGTTATGAAGTTACGCAAGCCCGGTCAGGCGCGTGCGACGGGTAAGAGTACCTTAGTAAAAATCGAGCCCTAACGCCGGCACGTTCGTTCCACATCAGGGGAACGAAAACGAGGAGAATAGCGTATTCTTCTTCCAGGACCCATAAATGGCGAATCGAAGCTTCCGCCCGAGCGCCTCGTTTTGGGAAGCGGGGCGGATTGCCGTTGACTCGCTCAATAAGAACAAGCTGCGCACCTTTCTGACATTGCTCGGGATCATCCTTGCGACCACGACGCTGATTGTGGTGATGTCGTTCGTCAACGGGATGAACGTTTATATTTCCACGAAGCTCTCCGATATGGGGTCCGATGGTTTTAAGGTTGTCCGCATCGCGTTCATCGGGAATTGGGATCCCAAGAAGTTTCTCGAGATGCAGCGGAGAAACCCAAAACTCACACCAGTCGAATATGAGTTCATCAAGAGCCACTCAACCATGCTGCAGGGCATCGGGATGGAGACCTGGAAGAGCGTCACGATTTCATTCTCCGGGGTAACGATGCAGACGGTCGATCTCGAAGGGATCACGGCGAACATTCCGAGCATGAGCAACATCGAAGTGGACACGGGGCGAGGAATTACCGAGAGCGAAGTGCGCCGTCATGCCAACGTCACGTTCATCGGCAGCGACGTCAGCCAAAAGTTCTTCGAAGGGCGAGATCCGATAGGGAGGACCATCGAGGTGAACCAGGTTCCCTATGAGGTGATCGGCGTTGCCAAAGCACAAGGTAGCGTTTTCGGCCAGTCGCAAGACAAATTCGTGATGGTGCCGGTGTACTCGTACTTCAAGACCTATGGCCTGCACAACGAACTTGCTTTCATGTGCAAAGCGCGAAACCCGCAGCATATCGACGAGGCGGAGGACGAGGTGCGGATGCTTTTGCGTGCGTACCGCCATCTGAGACCGGGCGAAGACGATACGTTCACGATTTTTGCGTCGGACACGTTCGCGCAGGCTTGGCAGAAGCTCACGGGCGCGATTGCCGCGACGGCGATCGGCATCGTTTCTGTTTTCCTGGTAGTGGGCGGAATCGTCATTATGAACATCATGCTGGCGGTCGTTACCGAGAGGACTTATGAAATCGGGATACGGAAATCGCTCGGCGCGCGCAAGCAGGATATTCTCAATCAGTTCTTAGTGGAGTCAGCGCTTTTGTCGGCGCTGGGCGGGTTGACGGGTGTGATCATCGCCTACATCTTGACCGTGGTGGTGCGGCATGTCACGCCGCTGCCGATGGAGATGCCGTTCGCCTCCGTCCTGCTGGGTGTGGGTTTGTCGGCGACCGTCGGCCTGTTCTTCGGTATCTATCCGGCGCGGCAGGCTTCGAAGCTGGACCCGATCGTCGCGTTGCGCGCGGAGGCCTGATGAACGTTCTAACAGCGTGCCGCAACAACACCATGCTGGCGTTGGACACGATTCGCGAGCACAAGCTGCGAACGTTCCTAACCATGCTCGGCGTCGTTATCGGAACGGGCACGATCATCGGCGTAGGTTCTATACTCACGGGCTTCGACGGCGCGGTCACGAATGTTCTACGGAGCTTCGGACCAAATGCGGTGATCGTCTCGCGCGAGCCGGCATTTCAGACCACCGATTTAACACCCGAAGAACGGAACCGCAAGTATCTGACCCGCGACGATGGGATAGCTCTTCGCGAAAACTGCACGGCTTGTGTTCGGGTCTCGGCGATGCTGTGGCCGAATCACTTTCCGGTGGTGGCGAAATACAAGGGCAACGCGATCTATCAAGCGCAACTCCGGGGAGTCGAGGAATCCTATGCAGGAACGGGACAGGTCGACATACATTACGGGCGATTCTTCACGGAAGCGGAGGACCGGCACCGCGCGCCCGTGGCAGTGATCGGGGCCGATGTGGAGAAAGGGCTATTCGGCCAGGAAGATGCGATCGGCAAATCCATCCTCGTGGATGGACAGCAATTCCAGGTCGTTGGGACGCTGTTGCGTCCGAACGCGACTTTGTTCGATACGTCCGACAACCGCGTTCTTGTGCCGTTTCTCTCGATGCAGAAGGCGTATCCGACCGCGCGCGACCTGGCGTTCATCATCACGGGGGCGGATCACGGTTTGCCGCTGGCGATGGATCAAATCCGCACGATTCTGCGCATTCAGCGCCATCTTCCACCTAACAAGCCTGAGAATTTCGCGCTCGAGACGGCCGATCAGATGGTGGAGCAGTTTCGACAAATAACGTCGATGACATTTCTGGTGATGATCGTCCTCAGTTCCATCGGTTTGCTGGTGGGCGGCATCGGCGTGATGAACATCATGTTGGTTTCCGTGACGGAGCGCACGCGCGAAATCGGTATCCGGAAAGCGGTGGGCGCGACCCGATCGGACATCATTGTTCAGTTCCTGCTGGAAGCATGCGTGTTGACCGGCTTGGGAGGATTGCTTGGCCTGGTCTTCGGGTGGAGCATCGCGATGGCGAGTAAGCTGATTTTCACATCGCTCCCGACCGCCGTTCCTGCCTGGGCGGCGATTTCGGGCATCGTCGTTTCGGTGAGCGTGGGGCTGTTCTTTGGAATCTGGCCCGCGAGCAAGGCTGCTAAGTTAGACCCGGTACAGGCGCTTCGGTACGAGTAGCGAAGCTCGGCACGCTGGAGGCGATCAGTAGCTGCCCGACTGCCGCAGCATCCCGCCATCGATGAAATACGTCGATCCTGTGACGTAGCCGGCTTCGTCCGAAGCCAGATACACTGCGAGACCGGCAACATCCTCCGGCTTTCCCCACCGATTGAGCGGGATCTCCGACATCAATGCTTTTTCGAGCTCCGGCTTCGCTTCGATATCGGCGTCAATCGGCGTGTAAATGGCTCCCGGGCCGATATTGTTGACGGTGATGTTGTACTTGGCAAGCTCCACGCTGATGGTCCTGGTAAGCATGCGCAGGCCGCCTTTACTCGCGCAATAGGGCGCGTTGGTCGGCATCGGAAGATCTTCATGAACAGATGAGATGTTGATGATACGGCCGCCCTGATTCTGTCGAATCATCTGTCGCGCAGCAGCTTGAGCCACCAGAAACGGCCCGACCAGATTGACGTTGAGGATTTTGCGAAGTTCTTCGACCGGATAGTCTACGAAAGGGTGCTTGGACTCGATTCCGGCATTATTTATGGCGATATCGAGCCTTCCGAAGCTCTTCACGGCACTGGACACGAGATTCTGCACCTGTTCCGGATCGGAGACGTCGGCCTCGATGGCGACGGCGTTTCCTCCCGAGCTCTTGATAGCGCTGACGGTCTGCTCCGGTACGTTCGGAGTTCCCACATAATCCACGACAACTGCCGCACCCTCGCGAGCAAAACGAACGGCGATTCCTTGCCCGATGCCGGTAGCCGCGCCGGTGATAATGGCGACCTTATCTTTTAACCGCATTTGATTCTGAGGCACAAATATAGGAATCGGTCAGAGGCGGTGCTGTTTCACAGTGCGCGGAAGAACTGGTAGTCTTCCTGAATGACGACACGAAGGCCGGTGTGCGAAACGGCGCTCCTGCTTATTCTCGCGTGTACCTGGTTGAGAATTCCAGCAGCGGCCGAACAACATTTGACCGCCAAAGTCGATTCGATCTTTGCGCCGCTGGCGGATGGAAAGTCTCCAGGAGTCGCGGTCCTGGTGCGAAAGAATGGCCGGACAGTGATTCAGCATGGCTACGGTGTGCGCGACCTGCGGACTCTGGCAAAGATCGACGAACGAACGGACTTTCGACTGGCCTCGTTCACGAAGCAATTCACGGCGATGGCGACGATGCTGCTGGTGCGTGACGGAAAGCTGCGTTACGACCAGACGCTGGCGGATCTGTTCCCGGACTTTCCGGCGTATGGGCGGACGATCACGATTCGTAATCTACTGACACATACGTCAGGGCTGCCGGATTACGAAGATCTGATGGAAAAAATCGAGAAAACGAAAGGGCCGATCTGGACGGCCACGCATCAGATTCACGACGAAGAAGTTCTAGAGCTGCTGAAACAACAATCAAGCGGGAAATTCCGGCCCGGCACAAGTTGGGCTTACAGCAATTCGGGCTACGTGTTGCTTGGAATCATAGCGGCAAAGGTTTCCGGAGAGCCGTTCGGCCAAGTGTTGCGCGATCGTATCTTCACACCGCTGGGCATGAGCGGCAGCCTGGTTTATGTAAACGGGAAGAACACGGTGCCGAATCGCGCCTACGGATATACAAAGGACGGAGATAAGTTCGTTGAGACTGATCAAAGTCCGACTTCCGCGACTTTGGGCGACGGCGGCATTTATTCCAACCTTGCGGATCTGGCGAAGTGGGATGGGGCGTTGCAAGACCACACGCTTTTAAGTGAAGACGAAATGAAGGTAGCGCTCACGCCCGTGAAGCTTGCGGATGGATCCGAGCCGCACTGGCCGGCGGAGCCCGGCGACGACAATTTGGATCCGGGCAAGCCGGTCTCCTACGGGTTCGGATGGTTTCTCAATCCATATCAGGGGCGGGCACGGATGTGGCACACCGGCACGACGATCGGATTTCGCACTGTGATTGAGCGATTCACAGGAGAGAAAGTGACGGTTGTCGTGTTGTGCAACCGGAGCGATCTGGATGCGAATAGGCTTGCTCTTCAAGCGGCGGACGTCTATCTCAGAAAACAGTGAGCGCCGTGCCATCGATGTAGGTCACGGCTTTATTCCACACCTCGGTAGCGACACGGCGTCCGAGTGCGCGCCCAACCAAATCGTCTTTCTCGAAATGAATGCCTCCGTACCGTCGCGACATGCCAGCTTGGTCGGCCGCCTCCGAAAATGTTTCCCACGAGAGCGTCACTGGAGCGGAGGGCGTGAGGCCCGGCTCGATTAGCGACGATCCGGGCTCGGCCGTGAACGATTCACCGAGATGATCGCTGCCGGTAAATCGCTTGAGGATTTCGGCGGCGGCTGCGCTGAGTGCGCTGTGACCCGAAACGTAACTTCCAAACGGCGGAGTTGGAATATAGCTGTTGAAGTCTCTGGCATACATGTTTCTCACGCCCAGTCGGGGTCCGGCCCAAGCCCGAATTTCCCTGCTGCCCAAGAGGATACGAATGACGGTAACAGGGCGAATGGAATCGGTGCAGCGTTTCACGTCCCAGACGACGATGCTCGAATCCATCAAGGCATTGTTAAGCGTGAAAAAGAGTTTTACATCGTCGTCGAGGGTGTGCGCGTCCCGGCGCGAAACATCTTCTGCGAATAGATTCCAGTGGCCCGGCGGAGTTACGGTAGTGAATCCATCGGCCCAGTATTCCGCGATGACTTTCTGCCTGTCTTCCAGTTGACCGCTGAGCTCCACAACGTCGAGCGCCTGTTTCCAGTAACCGGCGGTCCGGTATACATCAGGCCCCTGGGACAACACCTCGTCGCGAAGTTGTGCAATGGATGCCGACCCAAATGACGCGACCATTCCCCAGTGCGGCAAGAGCCATCTTTGCGGAACTCCATTGACGAGTAGCGGCTGCCAACGATTTGGGTCTGCCAAAACTTCCGCTGTGTTGGCGGGAGTGAAGCCCGTGTAATCGGAGTAGGCGCCGGAATGAAGATCGCCGAGCTGGTTCGATCCATCGTGGTGTCGAAAATCGAGCACGGCGCGGCAGGCGACGTTTCCGATGCCGCTGGGCGTTTGAACATCGGTCGAGTTGTCGGAAGAATCGAATCCCAATTGGTCCATCAACGGATCGAATTTCATCATCTTCTGGCTGGGTAAGAGGTCGACCAGCGCGCGATAACCGGCGAAGCTGATTGCTTTTTCTTTGTTGGCGGAAGTGCGCTCCGATTTGGGCCGGCGCAAATGGCCGCCGAACTTCGTTCCGACTGCGACGTCGACATAGGCGGCCCACGCGTCAAACATGCACGTGTGCGCGATGGCCAGCGCGCGAGCGGCGATGGGGGGCGGAGTCCTGGCGGCCTGTATGGCTTGCAAGGCGGCTTGGTTCCAGCGCAGTACCGCATTGTCCCGAACAGCGCCTGGTGTGGCGGCTAGAGCTAACATAACGATCGGGAATGCGGCAAGCACGCGGTATCTACCGTTACTGCAGCAAGCGCGCAGGTACACGCTCGGTGTGCATGGTCTCCACACGTCCGTGCTCGCCGCCGGCGGTGTAGACCGCAACGACGTCCAGATCGACGTCACTCTCAATCACGGCAAAACCGTCGATGAACTCGGGCCTTACGTGGAGAAGTTCGAAGATTTGGGAGCAGTCGAGTGAAATGGCCTCGTCGGGACCCAATCTGATTTCTGAAAAGCGCGAAATCGGTCCGGGTTTGCCATCGGCGAGCGCGGCTGCGAATTTGAAGCGTATAAGGGCCGGTTTGTCGGTCGGATTATGCACGTTGACCGCGGTGTGGTAGGTTCCTCGCGCGACTTGCCCCCACTTGGTTGCGCGATCGTGATCTTCACGTTCTTTGTGCTCCATCTCGCCGCACAAGAACTTTGCAGCGTACTGCAATACGCGGTGCTTGATATTCGGAGGAAGCTCTTTGGGGCCGATCAGGAAGCCGACGCTGTTGTCGCTATTGCACACTCGCAATTCGGACGCAAGGACGCTGACAATGGAGGTGCCATCCGGAGTGATGTCGCGCGGGTTCTGGATGGCAGGACACGCTGGAGGTCCGGGAATGCCTGGCGCCTGAAACGCGTTTGCGATGGAAGTCGCAATATCGTTGGCACTCTCGCCGGCGGTGGTAGCGAGCGTTGTGAGGCAGGAACCAAGACTCGACTTTTCCTGCACTGTAACCGTGCCCCCTGCTGCCCCGCCCGAAGACGTTTCGAAATCGACCTTCATAACGGCGACTTGATTAAGCAGAGGAGAACCGAGTCCAGCGACGTCGAAGCAGGCGCCAGTGGCGGTACCAGCGCCTGCATGTATGGAGGTGAATAGCTGCCCTCCAACGACACCCGGTGCGCGGATCTTGAGGTTCGCCGGGCTGTATTGCAGATCTTCGCCTTGAAGCGGGCCCGGCGGTATGCCGCGCACGACCGCTTGAACGGTGCTCTGCTGGCACGAGGTGGTTGTATTCACGGCATCACGAGTTTTTTCGAGTGCTCTTACGGGCGTGTCGCCCGCCTGGAGAACGACATTCGCGGTGCACAGCACCTGCACGCCAGTTCTTGCTTGAACCGTAGGAATCACATCGAAGGAGGCGGCTGGGACTGGTTCCGAGCCGGGCGAGGGTGGGGCTGGCCCTCCGCCGCCACCGCCTCCGCCGCCACCTCCGCCAGAGGACATTCCGGAAAGATCGAGAATGCTGCTGGGCGGATTCACTTGCGACGGACAACCTAGGATATGGTCGATTCCCACCTGCGTGCCGCATGTGACCGTGACGCTGGTGAGCGGATTGCTCGAGGGATTACATTGTGCGATGGTTTTCCCGGCAATGCAGCTTCCGTTGAAGCAACCGTAAGCGACGGGCTTCCCGTGGTAGAAGCTTCCCTTGCTGGTGACGAGGCTCCCTGATGTGTCGAACGTGATGGTCCCCCCCATGGCGTCGGTGGTCGATGCCGCGCAAACCGCTCCATTTTGCTGAATGAGCTGCATGGTGCAGGCGGTGCCGGGCGGAGTGGCTACGGAAGCTACATACCCGTTGCCATACACGGGGATGTCCCAAATGTCGTTGTTCACCCACCCTTCGAAATTGGTGAGGAAAGGCTGGGTCAAAATGTATGTCCCGCGACCATGCGTGCCGGCGTACAGACGGGCTCGCGTCACATCCAGCGAAATTTCGTAAACGGGCACGTTCGGCAATCCCGCTCCATACCGGCTGAAACTGTTGCCACTGTCGGTGCTCTGGTACACGCCGTCGTCCGTTCCCACCCAAAGCGTCGTGCTGTTTTCTACAGTGATGGTGTTCGTCGGTATGTTGGGCAAGCCATTGCTAAGCCCAGTCCAAGAACTTCCGGCACTCGTCGTTTTAAACAAGTGGGCGCCGCTGTTGAAACCGGAAAACGTCGCGTAGGCAATATCCGCGTTTCCGGGATCAAGTGCGATTCGCGTGACTGGCGCGCCGGGAAGACCCTTTGCCGTTCCACCGATCGCGGTCCAACACCCTGTGGAATTGCATGCTCCATTGGTGAGGAACATTTGGCCGTCGTAGTAGCCGATGTAGATGCGGTTGCCGTTGTTGGGCGCGACTGCTATGGACGTGATTACATTCGTCGAGCCGATATCCGGAAACACCGGCGAAGTGCCACCCAGAATCGGGCTGACGGCGCTCCATGTGCCGCCTTTGTTGGTGCTCTGGTACAGGCGGTTGGTTCCGAAGTACATATTGTGCGGAGGTGCTATAGCCTCGACCAGGGGCGCATACGTGGCGGAGGGATCGGCCGTGTTCAGCCCACTCGTAATGTAGTTCCAGCCGCAGCAGGTGCCGCCGTCGGTCGATTCCCGTGGAGTAACGCGGACGTAACTGTCGAACATAGTCATAACATTGTCTAAGTCCATTACCGTAGATGCCGAGTCGCCGTCGTCGCGATGGTCCCATATGCGGGTTCCCAGCCACATTTCGGTTCCGTTGTCCTGAGTGCCTCCGATGATACGGGCAGTGAGAGGCGAGGAAGCGACCGATTGGAACTCGCTGATCTGAAGATCGCTGTTGCCGCTGGTCCAAGTATTGCCGCCGTTGTTTGAAAACGCGAAGCCACCGTCGGACACATCGTAGAGGCGAAGCGAGTTCGCCGGATCGGGAAATACCAAATGATGGTGGTCGGGGTGAACGTTGGTTCCCAAGGCAACGAAGGAGTTCCCGCTGTTGATAGATTTGCTCAGCACGAGCCCTCCGAAATAAAGGTTGGCAGAATTGTTGGGGTCGATTGTCAGGGCGTGCGTGTAGCGGGAATACACTTCGGGGCACGCCGAATTTGCCAACGTCCAAGTTGTCCCTCCATCGCTCGACTTATAGAGCGGCGGGTTACAACCGCCGCCAGTCTGCGGGTCCGACGGATTAGTGCCGACCGGGTCGGGACAATTGCCAAAGGTGACGTAGAGGACTGCGGGAGTTGCGACATTGGGGCGGGAGATCGCAATTTGGACGCGATCGAACGTGGTGGAGGATGGATTGGGCAGTCCCGATGCCGCCGTACAGCCCGGAGGAAGCGGGATTCCGGCATTCAAAGGACACCAACTCGTTCCTCCGTCCGTGGTCTTGAACACTCCCTTGCCCATGAACCCCGCGTAGAGGGTGCTGCTAGTGGTCGGATCGATCTCCAGATCGCTGGGCTTCGCTCCGGCTGCGCCGGGAACGGTCAGCAGGTTCCAGTTAGTGCCTGCGTTCGTCGATTTGTAAAGACCGAAACCTTGCGGAGGTGCAGGCGCCGTTACTGTGGATTCAGTCGCCGATGCTGTGACACCGCTCGAGAGAGATACGTAAATCACTTTGTTCGCGCCGGATGTTGTAGGGTCCAGAACCACATTGTTGATGGAAGCAAACTTGAAAATGTCGCCGCCAAGGAGAGTCCAGCCGAAACTGGAAATCTCGCCACCCGAAACCTGCCCGACCAGGAGACCCATTCCGTAGTAGGTATCGCGGCGGATGCTGTTTTCGCCGGTGCCCGCATAGATGGTGGCGCAACCGCTCGCACTGCAATTGTCCAGCGCAATCGCGCCGATAGCGAGTGACGGCTGGTCATCGGAGATCGGCAGAAAATTCACCCCTGCGTTGGTGGAATGCCATACGCCGCCGGAAGCTGTTCCGATCCACAGCTCGTCCGCATTGTTGGGATTCACGGCGATCACAGTTGCTCGACCGCTGACGTTGACCCGCGAATCACCATATGTCTGTCCGTTCGAAATATCGGCCGGACCGATGGGGAACCAATTGATTCCTTGAATGACTGATTGGCCCATGACCGTTCCGTGCGTCACCGCCGTCAACAGCAAAGCGACCAAGCCAAACCACGACGTGCGCGTCGCGTGTGTACGTGCAAATGTCACAAGCCACCTTGTCCGGCAAGCATCTGGGAAAAACGCGCTGGCCTCAGAATAGTTGGTTTCTATTATGTGCCGAATGCGCGAGCATTGTCACGCAATTTTGTAGAAAGGTGCTCATCAACGTCGGTTAGATGCGTTAGCGACATTACGGTTAGCGCTACGCTCGCGCGGAGTTTCGTCGATAACCGATAGAAACCCGTCTGGACTATAAAGAGTTATGGACCTGAGAACGCTGGGATTCGCGATGGGCTCGGCGTGGCTGTCGGGGGTCAACCTTTACGCGACCGTGCTGACGCTGGGACTGCTGCAACGGTTCGGCGTCGCACGACTGCCGGGCGACCTCGCGTATTTGAGTCACAACTGGATCCTGGGCGTGGCCGCGGCGCTCTATGCGATTCAGTTCGTGGCGGACAAAATACCGGCAGTCGATTCCGTTTGGGATGTGGTGCACACGTTCATTCGCGTGCCCGCGGGCGCTGTACTCGCCGCAACGGCCTTCGCTCACTTCGATCCGAAGGTCCGGCTGCTGGCCCTGCTGCTGGGCGGCGGCATCGCGCTCAGCTCCCACGGCACGAAGACGGCCACGAGACTGGCTGTTAATACCTCACCTGAACCCTTTTCGAATATTGTGCTGAGTCTGATCGGCGATGCTCTCACGATAGGCGGCACTCTGTTGATGGCCTTGCATCCGGTTGCGATTATCGTGATCGTGGTGGTCGCAGTTGTCTTGTCGGCGCTGCTGTTCCGGTGGATCTTGCGCGCTTTGAAGAGAATGTTCCGGCCGCGCTCGACTACCTCGCTCGCTTAGCGGCTTGCGATCTCAGTGCGGACTATTGGTGTGCGCGTATGTCTTCACCGCGCGTTCAATGGAGGACGCTGCGGCTTGTAGATCCTGAGGAACCATCGCGGGTGTCACTTCGACGGAGGCGTTCAATGCCAAGAACCACGGCTCAGTCATTGCCGGCAGTTGGGATGCGTTGTCCATATTCATGATGAGTATTGCCGTTCGCTTGCCGCCCTCGGCGATGAAGTAGGCTGCTTCCGGTTTTTGCTGCTCGAGGATTCGTTGGATGGCGTTGAAATTATCGTCCCTGGCAGCGGCATTACCAGCCTCTACCGGAAAAGAAATTTTAAACAGAAAGCGCATGATGCTGTCCTTCCTTTTCAGTTTTGGTTATCTCAGGAGACTGCCGCATTGTACTGTGGCGCGTGGCATGGCTGCAATGTTTTCGCAGGCGCGGCGATAGAGCGAGTTTCCGCCATGCAACGGGTCTTCCGTATGGATATCCGTAATACCAGTGCGGAGCGTAGTTGTACGGAACGCCGTAGCCGCGATGCTCCCAGCCTTCGTACTTGCGCCATTCACGTTTACGCCAGAATGAAACGATGCCCGAAAGATCCGGAGCTGCGAACGCAGTCGAAGGTTCACTTCATATTCGTGAGATTGCCGTCACAGATGCTGAAGCTGCTGCAAGACTGAGCGATGAACTTGGATACCCCACACCGCTAGAAATCATGCAGGAGCGCATACAAAGTCTGGCGAATTTGAAAGACCACAAGGTTTACGTTGCGTGCGTTCCGCACAGCGTCGTGGGCTGGATAGATGTGGGCATCACGCACCACCTTCAAGGCGAGCCCTACGGAGAGATCGGAGGTCTTGTGGTTTCGAGTAGCTGTCGAAGCGGCGGGATCGGGGCGCAACTGGTGGCCCGAGCTGAAGAGTGGGTGCTACAGCGGGGAATTACAAAAATGCTTGTACGATCGCAAATAGCGCGTGAAGCGGCCCACCGCTTCTACTTGCGTGAGGGGTATTCAAAGACGAAGACTTCTGCTGTTTTCACAAAAGCGCTGGTTGGAACAACATGATTCAGTTACCTCTTGTCTGGCAAGACGTTTGGAAGAACTTCGAACACGTAGCCATAGCGTATGTATTGACAGCCAGCATCGGCTGGGAGCGCGAACGGGAAGCGCACAGCGCGGGCGTGCGTACGTTTCCGATTGTGGGGATGGCGAGTTGCGGATATCTGCTGCTGCTCGGTTCTCAGCCGGGCGGCGGCGATCAATCCCGTTTGCTTCAAGGCCTGATTACCGGGATTGGGTTCATCGGCGGGGGCGCCATCCTTAAAGAGGGTACCAGTGTGAGAGGAACCGCGACAGCCGCAAGCGTCTGGAATGCGGGCGTGATCGGCGCAGCGGTGGCAATGGACCACTACGGGATTGCGATAACGCTCGCTCTTCTGAATCTGTTTACGCTGCGCGCGTTGCTGCCGCTGAAGAGATGGCTCGACCGCAAGGACCGGGTAGCCTCTGAATAACAGAGCACTCCGCAAATCTATTTTGACGTGACATTGGACGTGACATCAGACGGCGGAGGAAGGTTGCGATTCTTGAGCCACTGGATGCTGATGTTTTGGTTGGCCTTGTTATGAGGAATCTTGTCCAGATCGGGCATGAAGATCTGCAGGCCGGCTTGCGGAGTCATGCGCGTATAGCCGTTCACAAGCTGGTCCTGATAGTGAGTCAAGTCAAGATCAAACCAGGCGTCGTTTGAGATATCGATCATGATGATATCGACCTGATGCATGGTGAGTTTGCCGAAATCGATGGTGCCGTCGTGAAGGCGCAGGAAATTGCGCCATTGCTCGACGCGCGTTACGTCGCTCTTAGCGTTTCCGTAGATTTCTTCGAAGTCAGGGTTGACGACACGCACGGTGGTCAAGCGGCCGCGTATGTGGGGCGGCGGCATCAGCGTCGCGGTGTCGAGAAAGATATCGTTGCCTGAGACCTGGATGCCGGAGACGCCCTTCGGATGGAACAGGTCGGAGATCTTGATATGGAAGTCGCCCAAGAGGCCTTTGAAGGGAATTTTGAGAACGCTCAGTTTCGTGATGTGTATCTGAATACGGCTGTCGGGGGTGACGGCCATTGTGCCGGCCAACTCGATGGGAAGCGGGACGATTTTGTGCAGAGTGCCGTTCAGCTTGATCTGATTTCCGTCGCCGGAAAGAGTGATGTTCTTCAGCGGGGAGTTTCCCAGTCCGCTCGCATTCAGGAAGTTGTTGAGATCTCCGACGTTGACGCGAATGACGCCCGTGTCGATGTCAATGAAAAAAGAGTCGGGATCATCAAATGACGGGTTGACGTTGCGATGAGCGCGGGTCAGCTGTCCGCGAAGCCAGCGGACGTAGATACGGAAGCTGGGGCCCTTTCGCAGCATGAGATTGTGCGCGTACACGTTCGTCGGAGCAGAGTTGGAAGAAGCGCTTGTTCCACTTACGGCCGGTGATGCGCCGGAGGTTGCAGCGGACGATGAGGCAGTGCTCGAAGCTGGAGATGCGTGGGCGTGATTTGTGGATCGAAAATGCCAGACCAGCAAGAGGAGCAAGAGAACCACGGCGGAGACGAGAAGAACGAGACGAGCACGCTGATTAGGACCACGCTGATTAGGATCAGGCATCGCAACCATGTTAGGGCAGTGGGTGGCCACAAAGCGGCAACAGGGAAGCGAACGGAGGGCCGTAGGGGACCGGGCCTTGAGCTAGGCGGTCTCAACGCGGGCGGTCGCTTCGAGACCTTGCTCGCGTATTTCCATTTCGCGTATACGAAACTTTTGAATTTTCCCGCTGAGCGTGCTTGGAAACGAGTCGACGAAGCGGATGCGCTGCGGGATTTTGAAGCGGGCAATACGATCTCGACAGAACTCCTGAATCTCTTCCGCGGTTGCTGTTTCGCCGGTTTCTAACCGGATCCAGGCAAGGACGGTTTCGCCGAGCCGCTCATCGGGTAATCCGACGATGTGGATTTCGGCGATTTTCGGATGCGTGTAGAGAAACTCCTCGATCTCGCGAGGATAAATGTTTTCACCGCCGCGAATGATCATATCTTTCGCACGGCCTGTGATGCGGAGGTAGCCATCCTCTCGCATGCTGCCGAGATCACCGGTATGGAACCAACCCTCGCGATCGACGACGCCGGCGGTTGCTTCCGGTTCGTCGTCATAGCCTTGCATGAGCATGTATCCGCGCGTGCAGATTTCACCTTGTACGTCTCTTTCGACAACTTCGCCGCTGTCAGTGGAAACGACTTTTATTTCCGTGCACGGCATCACCTTGCCGACAGTGCAGACGCGCCGTTCCAGGTCGTCGTCGACGGCGGACATGGTGATGACCGGCGAGGTTTCCGTCAATCCATAAGCGATGGTCAATTGCGGGCAATGCAGATCGGAGATGACTCTGCGCATTAGTTCCATGGGACAGGGCGCACCGGCCATGACTCCCGTTCGCAGCGTGGTCATATTGAAACGCCAGAATTCGGGATGTGATAGTTCGGCGATGAACATGGCCGGGACTCCGTAGAGAGCCGTACCCTTTTCCGCTTCAATGGCGGCCAGAGTGGCGCGCGCATCGAAGCACCAATTAGGAAGAATCATGGCAGCGCCGCTGGCGAGCGACGCCATCGTTCCGATCACATTTCCGAAACAGTGGGAGAAGGGAACCGGGACGCAGATACGATCGTGCTCCGAATAGCGGAGTAACCGGGCGATTAAGAAGCCGTTGTTTACGAGATTGCGGTGCGTGAGAAGAACGCCCTTTGGCGAGCCCGTGGTGCCGGAGGTGTACTGAATATTGATGAGATTGTCGAGCGAAGGCGCAGCGTGCTCACGTGGTTGGCACGAGAGCAAATCCGTCCAGGTCGGGCTATCGAAATAGACGACATGCTCAAGTTGGGAAGTCGTTTCGCGGGTGGCCTCCGCGAGGATTTCGGCGTATGCTGCGCGATCGTCACGCTCGCGCAGAAAGAGCGCCTTCATGCGCGATTTTTTTAGAACAAACGCAAGCTCGCGAGAGCGGAATGCAGGATTAACGCTTACTAGAATCGCGCCCAGCCTTGCGCAAGCGAAGTGAACCACGACCCACTCGTAGCAGTTCATGGCCCAGATACCGATGCGATCTTGCGGGTTCACACCGAGTTCAGTCAAGCCAGCAGCAACGCGGCTGGCCGTATCGAGCAGCTCTGCCCAAGTCAGGCGGCGATTCTGATGGACCGAAACGACAGCTGCGCGATCAGGCCAACGGCTCGCTATCGATTCCAGCTGCTCCCAGGTGGTGCGATCGAGCAGCGGGAGTTGGGGACCGCGAGAATAGCTCAGCATCGGGGACCTCTGATGGATGCGTCCTTTTAATTGCTGAAGAAAATTGTAATCGATCCTGCCTCATTGTTGGCCGTGAATCACATCGCTCTTGCCGGCGGCGTTCAAATCTGCGACCGCAATCGATCCCCATCCTCCCAGCCATGAACGCTGGACGACAGTAAACGCATTGTTCTTGCCGCCCAGAAAAAGAAAGAGATTCTTGCTCAAGGCACACGACACGACGACGTCGCGAACGCCGTCACCATTGATATCTCCCGTGGCTACGGCGTTGGCGCCGCGACAACCGGTCAAAGGTAGAGGCGAGCTTTGCCTGAGCGAGCTGTGCATCGGAGTGAACGCACCTTTGCCGTCTCCGAGCAACACCGGGACGGCAATTTGGTTGGCCCTAGCGACGTCCCGATCGTAAGGAATGATGACGAGGTCGGGGTTCCCATCGCCGTTGATGTCATCGATAGCGACTTGCCAGGGTTTCGCGCCGGCCGGGAACGGCGAGCCCGCGGATTCATGGAATCCGCCATTGCCATCGCCGAGCAACACTGTAACGGTATCGTCATCGAGGTTCGTGGTGACCACATCGGGATGACCGTCGTGATTGAAATCAGCGGAGCGCAAACGTTCGTAGGGACGGCGCCCGACGTGGAAGAACGTACCGGGTGTGCGAAGCCCGACCTTTGCCGTTGCCCTGAAGAAGTTCAATTTGATTGTTACCCCAACTGTCGGTGACGACATCAAGCTTTCCGCTCGCGCTGAAGTGTCCTACGACGACCGCGTGCGGATGAGGATGAGAGTGCACATCGAAGGGCGACCCTGGTGCGGGGCGGAAGCTTCCCTTGCCGTCGCCGAGAAGAATCGTGATGTAGGGCGACTGGTGATCGGCGATGACCAGGTCTGGATGACCATCACCGTTCATGTCGCCGACTGCGATGTCGTTGGGGAGATGTCCGGCGGGAAACGGCGATCCCGACGAAGGCCGAAAGTGTCCTTTGCCGTCGCCCAGCAGAACGCTCACCGTTCCGCTATCGGCGTTCGCGACCAGGAGATCCGGCTTGCCGTCGTGATTCACGTCGGCGACAGAGATCCCTTTGGGGCCTTTCCCGACCGCAATCGTGAGCTCGTGAAACGAGGGAGCTCTTGCGGAAGGCGCAGCCAGCCACAACCCGGCGAACGACAACTGCACAATCGGGATGGCAAGCTTCGTGCACACGCCTCCAAGTAAATCACTTTTTGCTGAGTAGCGCCCCGCGCCAGCGAAGAACGAGTTCACGGGCGGCGGCAGGCCATTCCGGAAAGAGGAATTGAAAGCCCGCATTCAGCAGGCGCGTCGGAATGACACGGCGGCTCTTCAGCACCAGTTCCGATTCGGTCCGCATGAGAAAGGTACCGATCTCCATCAGCCACGATGCAATCGGCAAGCCGATCGGGCGCCCCATGCATCACGCAAGGCGCGCATGAAATCCCGATTAGGGATCGGGTTCGGGGAGCTTAGATTTACGACGCCCGTCAGATCGTCGCAAGCGATCAGCAAATCAATGGCGCGTACAAAGTCGCTTTCATGTATCCAGGAGACAAACTGAGTACCCGGCCCTTGCGGACCGCCGAGACCGTGCCGGACCAAGCTTAAGAAAACGTCGAAAACTCCTCCTCGATCCGGGCTGAACGTCATGGCACTACGAATCGCGACCTTACGGGTAAGCGGAGTAGGAGTGGAGAAGAAGGCTTGTTCCCATGCTTTGGCGACCTGAATGGAGAAGTTCCAGGTGTCGGGAGCTCCGGGCTCGTTGCCGCCCAATTCGCCAGAGGCCTCGTCCATCGGACGGTCCAGGGCATGACGGTAGATGGTGGCTGTAGCGGCGTTCACCCACAGGCGAGGAGGACGATGGAGAGAAGCGATAACTTGATTCAACAAGCCCGTACTTCGAATCCGCGATTCATATATGGCACGCCGGTTTTCCGCTGTGTAACGGCAATTCACGCTTCGCCCCGCCAAATTGATGCAGACGTCGCTTCCTTCCAGTTCGGAGATCCAGTCGCCCGGAGTCATGCCATCCCACCTCACGACACGCCAGGGCGCGGGCCGGGAGTGACGGCTCAAAACTGTGACGCGGTGCCCGTGCATGTGAAAGTGACGGGAAAGAATGTGGCCAACTTGCCCGGTACCGCCGGGTATCACGATTCTCATTTGCATCCGCAGAGGATTTCTGCGCAGGTGGTCAGGTCGCGCTTATTCATGCGGGATAGGTCGGCAGATACTTCCGCCACTCCGACGATTCGGCTATTTGTTTAAGAACCGAATTTCTTTCCCTGAGAAGCGATTGCATATATCGCTTGAGAACGGCGAATTCAGCGATAAGCCCGAGGAGCGGCAGAGGGGCGGCAAAGCAGAAAACGTCTTTCATCTCCGTCTCGCCATTCGACAAAGCACGGAAAAAGTGATCATGCCTCATCCAGCGGAAAGCGCCGCGAACCATAGTGTCTTGAAAATAGGTCGGCCGCTCCATGGCTGTGATTTCGCTGGTGAGGGTCTGCCAGATCCCAAAATGCTTGGCACGCCAGGTGACGCGCTGCCTCATTTCCATCAACCCGGACGTCACGCCGGCAATCGCGACCGCCTGTTCGCCGAAATGCACATTGCCGGCAAGGTGCACCTCCACGCTTCGAGCGAGGTCAAAGCACCGCTCTATGGGCGCGCGGATAGTCGTAAGCTCTTCGAGGCGGACCATAAACGATGTCGCTTAGGAAGCGGCTGTCGAGAAGAACCGCTTCAGGTTGCCCTTGAGCTTCCAGAGCTGGCGCAGAACGCCGCCGGGCAGTCCGCGGAACTCTTCGTACACGGTCGTTGCCTGTTCGAAAAACGCGAGGAGCTCGCGGATACGCTTTCGTGCTTCCTTGTCCTCCGGGGTATTGCGATCGATTTCGGTCGAGCACTCGCGAAGAATGGCGATGGTGGGATCGATCTCGCGGCGCTTTCGCTCTTCTACAACAATGGTGAACATCTCCCACACATCGTGCACAGTGTCGAAATGATCGCGTCGATCACCCATCACGTGAACGACGCGGACGAGCCCCCAGCCTTGTAATTCGCGCAAGCTTGTACTCACGTTCGATCGGGCTACGGAGAGAAGAGAGGCGACTTGCTCCGCCGTGAGAGGCGCCGGGGAGAGGTACAGCAACGCGTGGATCTGGGCCACGGAGCGGTTCAGGCCCCAGCGGGTACCAAGCTCGCCCCAGTGCAGAACGAACTTTTTCTGTCCGGCGCTCAGGGTCGTCATATCTGTTATTTCTGTCTATACAGAAATTACCGCACAAGCAGACATTTGTAAAGAGCAATTTTGACAAAACCCCGGTACGCTTAAGGTGCTACACAATAGACCGTATATGCATCGACTTGCGGCGCTCGCACTATCGCTCACGTTGGTTGTTGGACCTTTACAGGGACAAGACAAATCGCTCCGGATCTTACACGAGATCAAGACGGAGGCTTTCGATCATTCGAAAGTGATGGAGCATCTTTCCCTTCTCAGTGAGGTCTACGGTCCGCGGCTGACGGGATCTCCCGAGTTCGAGCAGGCGGCCGATTGGGCCATGTCCCGATTGAAGCAGTTTGGCATTTCGAACGTACACGAAGAAAAGTGGGGACCGTTCGGCAGGAGTTGGTCGCTTCAAACCTACACGCTCGAGATGGTGACGCCCAGGTATTCACATCTGCTGGCAGTGCCGCTGGCGTGGAGCGCTTCTTCGAACGGCATGCAAGTGAGTAGCGTGCTGTTTGCTCCCTTTCACGAAGAGGACCCCTTCGACGTGAACAAGAACAAAGCCGCGTTCGAGCGTTACAAGGCGGAGTGGAAGGGCAAACTCAAGGGAAAAATCGTGCTCGCTTCGGAAGCGAAGATGCCAAAGCCGACCACCCATCCTCTCTTCCGGCGGTACACGGATGGCGAATTAGCAGAGATCGCGAAGGCGCCCAACCCGGTGATCCGGCGCGACATTCCGATTGATGAGCTGAAGATCCCGGAGGATGAGGATGAAGCGGAAAAATACTTCGCCAGCTTATCCGGCCCAACCATCGACGAACTGCTCGACCGGTATTTTGCTTTGGCTGCGGACATGGCGCAGTTCTTTCACGACGAGGGTGCGGTAGCGGTGATCCGAACGGACAGCCGAGCGCATAACGGGCTGTTAGTGGGTGAAGAGGCTGGATCGCACCAGAGCAAAGATCCACTCGCACCGCCCAGTTTTGTTCTGACGGAAGAGCAGTATTCACGACTTGCCCATCTTCTGGAGCAGAAACAAAACGTCACGTTACGAATGAATCTGGAAGCAAAGATCTCGAACAAAGATGTTGACGGCGTGAACATCGTGGGAGAGATTCCGGGGCGGAAGAAGCCGGACGAAGTGGTGATGATCGGCGCGCATTTCGACTCATGGCATACAGGCACGGGCGCAACCGACAACGGCGCGGGAAGCGTCGTGATGATGGAAGCCATGCGCATCCTGAAAACGCTAAACCTGCAGATGGATAGGACGGTGCGGATTGGATTGTGGGGAGGCGAGGAGGAAGGGCTATACGGATCGAAGGCGTACGTAGAAGCACATCTCGGCGATCCGAAAACGCTGGAGGTGAAACCTGAGCACCAAAAGTTCGATGCGTATCTAAACCTGGACAACGGAAGCGGCAAGATACGAGGCATATATCTGGAAAACAACGATGCCGCGCGACCGCTCTTTGAGCACTGGCTGGCGCCGTTTCAAGATCTCGGCGTGACCACTTTTACGCTGAAGCATACGGATTTTACAGATCACGTGTCGTTTGACAATGTGGGGCTGCCGGGATTTCAGTTCATCCAGGATCCACTTGATTACGAAACCGTGACGCATCATTCGGATATGGACACGTATGCACATGCTGTACCGGAAGATTTGATGCAAGCATCGGCAGTCATTGCGATGCTGGTCTACGACATCGCGAACGATGACGAAGCGGTGCCGCGCACGAAGGCCGTGCGGGACGGCAAAGTGGTGCGTTAGGACTCGCGCAGAGCACGCATACCGGTACTCGAGGAACGGATTAAGGCCCGTCCAATTCTCAAACTCACAATACCTGCCCCGATAAGCGTCTTGACCGCCCTAACGGGGAAGGAAGAGTACGAAGACATGAAGAAGCTTACGTTGTGCCTGATTTTCAGCGCTTTTATGTGTGCGGCGGCACCGCCTCAAACGCCGAAACTTTCGAAGGACCTGGCGAACGCCGACCCGGCCTCGAATGTGCGGGTGATTGTTCAGTGGAATAGCGCGCCTGACGATGCGAAGGAGCAGAAGGTCCTCAATAGAGGAGGCCTCGTGCACTCTCGGTTGAAAGGGATCAGAGCGAGTGTGACGACGCTTTCCGCGGACGCAGCGCGTGATTTGTCGAATGATCCGGAGGTCGCTTATATTGCGCCGGACCGTCCCGTACAAGCCAAGTTGGACTACACAGCTGCCGCGATCAATGCAAGCACGGCCTGGAACGCCGGCTGGAATGGCGCCGGAATCGGCGTGGCGGTGATGGACAGTGGAATCAATGGTTCGGATCCAAACCTAAGCACAAGCGGTTTATTAGGATTAGGGTTTTCGTCGAGTGTCGTATATACACAGGATCTGGTGGGCGGGGATGGACACGACTACTACGGCCATGGACAGCATGTGGCGGGCATCCTCGCATCGAACGGCAGTAGCTCAAACTGCCTGACCTGCAAACGATCGTTCGTGGGCATAGCGCCGGGAGTGAAGCTTCTCAATTTCCGAGTGCTCGATCAGAAGGGCGAGGGGACGGACAGCAACGTCATTGCCGCCATCGACCAGGCGATCGCGCTCAAATCCACTTACAACGTGCGAGTCATCAATCTGTCGCTTGGAAGACCGGTGTATGAGAGTTACACGCAAGATCCGCTGTGCCAAGCAGTCGAGGCTGCCTGGAAGGCCGGAATCGTGGTGGTGGTGGCGGCAGGAAATGACGGCCGCGACGACCTGTTCGGAGAGCAAGGCTACGGAACGATTAATGCGCCGGGCGACGATCCCTATGTCATTACGGTGGGCGCGATGAAGACGGAAGAAACTTACACGCGCACGGACGACCTTATTGCCAGTTATAGTTCAAAAGGACCGACCCAGGTTGACCATATCGTTAAACCCGATCTGGTGGCTCCGGGCAATACGGTGGTTTCGCTGCGCTCGTCGGGATCGACGCTGGCGAACCAGTATCCCGGGAACGGCGTAAAGAATTCCTATTATCAGTCGGGCTTACTCATCTTACAGCCGACAGGCACTTCAAGCAATTTCTTCACTCTAAGTGGAACCAGTATGGCGACTCCGGTGGTTAGCGGCGCCGCAGCTGACTTACTGCAAGCGAACCCGAGCCTCACGCCGGACCAAGTGAAACTGCTGCTGATGGAATCGGCATACAAGACATTTCCTTCCTCGAGCACTGTATCCGATTCAACCGGAACATACACCGATTATTACGACATCTTTACTGTCGGGGCGGGGTATGTTGATCTCGCAGCGGCGCTCTCGAAAATAAACTCCGTGCCAACGGGCGCTACCGCTATCTCGCCGACGGCTGTGTACGATCCGTCTACGGGAAACGTCACGTTAAGCTATGATCCCTCGTCGATCTGGGGCAATCGGTCAATCTGGGGCTTTCAATCGATCTGGGGTGCTCAGTCGTTGTGGGGCGCTTCGGTTTTGGCAGGAGACAAGTGCATTTGGGGCTTTCAGTCGATCTGGGGTGCGGCGAGTTTGGCCGACGAAAGGTCCTTCTGGGGAGCTCAGTCGATCTGGGGCGCCGATTCGATTTGGGCATTTGAATCGCTTTGGGGTGCTCAGTCGATCTGGGGCGCGAGCAACTCAGTCCTTATAAAGGGCGAGCGGTAAACAAGAGACGGTTAGAGGCGAATTATGCGGGACTGGACTCACTTAGCCAGTCTCGCTACTGGTGGACTAAGCTGTCCGCGAATGGCTTGGGCCCGAGCTGACGAAGATAGCTCAAACTTTAGCCACGTTTATCCGATTAAGACTAGGAAGAGTATAAACGTGTTTTCCTGGCCAGAAGGAGTTTCTCCAAACGCTCCGTCCAGCGCTGCTCGGCGCGGGCGTCGGCGATTGTGGATTGTTCGTGTTCTTCGCGCTCAGCTGTTGAGTTTGGCACTCCTGCAAATCGGAGCGGTGGATGCACGAGCGGGCCTAGATCCCAGTAAGAACATCCCTCAGTACGTTCATTCGGTTTGGCAAGCGGACGCGGGATTACCTGAAAATTCGGTGCTATCGCTGGCACAGACATCCGACGGCTACTTGTGGCTGGGAACAGAAGAGGGGTTGGTTCGATTCGACGGAGTGCGCTTCACAGTTTACTCGACACGTACGACCCCAGGCCTTCATAACGATCAGATCTCGGTGCTCCTGGTCGATCGGCAGCAGACCCTATGGATCGGAACTCGAGGTGGAGGCCTGAGCTGCTTCCGGCACGGACATTTCACCGCATTTCCCTTTCAAGGTCGGCTATCGAGCAGCTCGATTCTGTCGCTTTATGTGGACAGCCGCGGTGCGTTGTGGGTCGGAACCGACGGCGACGGTCTAATCCAATTTGAGAACGGAAAATTCCACGCCTTCACGAAAGCTGACGGACTTCCGGACAACTCGGTTTTCTCCCTTTCCGGGGATGGGCAGGGCACGCTTTGGATTGGGACGCACAACGGTTTAAGCCGTCTGACTGGAAATAAGTTCGTCACACTCACTACGAAGGATGGCTTGGGCAGCAACTACATCCGTTCCATTTATGTGAACCGGGACGGAATTGTGTGGATCGGTACGAGCGGCGGCGGTCTTTGCCGGTTGAGCAGCGACGGTCTGGTTCGTTACACGCAAAGAGATGGACTCACGGACGACACCATCACGGCTCTTCACGAAGATAGCTCGGGTGCTCTTTGGATCGGGACATTAAATGGCGGCCTCAACCGTCTCTCGCATGGACGATTCAGCGAGTTTACGGCAAAGAACGGATTTTCCGGCAGCGGTGTTTGGGCAATTTTCGAAGGCCGTGAAGGCAATTTGTGGATCGGCAGCACGGATGGCGGATTGAATTCCCTGCGGGACGGAAACTTCACGACGATCTCCAGGCAAGAGGGCCTGGCAAGCGACGTCGTGCTGCCCGTGTTTGAAGACCGGGAAGGTGCGCTTTGGATCGGGTCCGACCAGGGCCTGCATCGTTGGAAAGACGGGCGAATCACCTTATATACAACCAAAAACGGACTTCCCGACAACTTCATCTTCTCCATCACGCAGGACGGCAGAGGCACCGTCTGGGCGGGGACGCGGCATGGACTGGCACGGTTCAACGGCCGTAGTTTCGAAACGCTCAACTCAAGAGACGGTTTAGCGCGCGACTTCATCATTTGCACGTATACGGATCGAAGGGGAGATCTCTGGGTGGGCACGCGCGACGGGCTCAGCCGTTTCGATGGCACACGCTTCATCACGTACACAACTCAGGACGGATTGACCAGCGACTTTGTCCAGTCAATCTATGAAGACACGCAGGGCACGCTGTGGATCGGCACCAACGGCGGCGGCCTAAACAGTTTCAAGAACGGTCGATTCTCGTCGTACACAACGAAAGAGGGTCTATCCACCAATCGCGTTTGGGCTATTGATGGAGATGCGGACGGGACGCTTTGGATCGCGACGAATGGCGGAGGGTTGAACCGGTTAAAAGACGGGAAGCTGACCAGGTATACGACACAAAGCGGTTTGTTCGACGATGTCGTTTTCGAGGTTCTGGACGACGGGTTGGGACATCTATGGATGAGTTCGAATAGAGGCATTTTCAGCGTCAGCAAGAAACAGCTCAGCGCCTTTGCCGATGGGCTGATCACGTCGATCAAATCGGAAGTCTACGGAACAGCGGATGGCATGAAGAGCCGCGAATGCAATGGCGGATTTCAACCGGCGGGGTGGCGAACCCGAGATGGACGTCTTTGTTTTCCGACTCTCAAAGGCTTGTCGATCGTGAATCCGGCCCGCTTGAGGAAGGACGAAGTGCCGCAATCGGTGGTGCTCGAGCGCGTCTTGGCAGACGACAAGGTTCTTGCGCTCGATAAGCCGAACACCCTTCGACCCGGGAAGGGCCAGCTGGAATTCGATTTCACCGCGCCAAGCTTCGCGGCGCCCGAGAAGATCCATTTTCAGTACATGTTGAAAGGGTTCGATAAGGACTGGGTTCAGGCCGGCACTCGCAGAGTTGCCTATTACACCAACATTCCGGCCGGAGATTACAGCTTCTTCGTGGTTGCGTGCAATGGCGACAACGTGTGCGGCCAAAGTGCGCCGGTCCTTTCCCTTACGCTCGAGCCACACTTTTACGAAACGACGCGCTTTTTCCTGCTGATTGGCGCATTCATGGCCAGTCTTGCTTTTGGCTTACACCGGGTTCGCACCGCTAATCTGAGGGCTCGTGAAAAAGCGCTTTTGCGGATTGTCGATGAACGCACGCAGGAATTGCGTCACTCGCGAGATGAACTCGAGATTCGAGTGGAAGAGCGCACCCGGGACTTATTGCATTTGAACCAATCCCTCGAGGCGGAAATTTCGGTTCGCAGGCGCGCGGAAGAGCGAGCCGAGGCTGCCAGCCGTGCGAAGAGCGATTTTCTCAGTAATATGAGCCATGAGATCCGCACACCGATCAACGGCATCATGGGCATGGCGGATATCGCGCTCTCCTCAGAGTTGAATGAAGAACAAACCGAATACGTGCAGATCATAAAAACATCCGCGGATTCCCTTCTCGTCATCGTGAACGATATTCTCGATTTCTCGAAGATTGAGGCGCGCAAGTTAACACTCGAACAGATACCGTTTCAACTCTCGAAGTCTTTGGGCGAGCTGGGGAAATTGCTCTCGTTCCGTGCGCAACAAAAGCAGCTGTCCTTAACGATCCAAGCCGCTGACGACGTTCCGAATGATTTAATCGGCGATCCTGGGCGGTTGCGGCAAGTGGTGCTGAACCTCTTGGACAATGCAATGAAATTCACCACCGAGGGCGGTGTTGCGCTGTTTGTCATCGCAGAGGACGTTGGCGAAACCACCATTGCTCTCCATTTCTCAATCATCGACACCGGCGTCGGCATTTCGAAAGACAAGCAGCGGATCATTTTCGAAGCGTTTTCTCAGGCAGACGCCTCATCGACGCGCCAATATGGGGGCACGGGTCTGGGGTTGACGATCTGTTCGCAGCTGGTGGGGCTGATGGGGGGTCGAATCTGGGTGGAAAGCTCGCTCGGGGCCGGCAGTACCTTCCACTTCACCGCTAAATTCGGACGCGTGCAAGAAACGAGTATCGAACCGGCGCGCGACCTCGAATTGATAGCGGGTTAAACCAACACCTTAATGACCTTCTAGTTCCCGAACGGGCTATCATGGACGTTCGTTCGTCATCAAAATTGTTCCTGTGAGGAAAACCGATGAAGGGATTCAGGCAGTTTCTGTTGCGCGGCAACGTACTTGACCTGGCGGTCGCCGTGGTGCTTGGGGCCGCGTTTGGCGGCGTCGTGACGGCACTCGTTAAAGACCTCATCACGCCTATCATTGCCGCTCTTGTGGGCAAGCCTGACTTCTCCGGAATCGTTTTCACCGTAAACGGGAGCAAGTTTCCAATCGGAGAATTTATCAACGCGCTTGTTTCGTTTGTCTTGATCGCAGCGGCAGTCTACTTCTTTGTGGTACTGCCGGTGAACAAGCTCACGGCGCGGGTGCGGCGCGGAGAGCAGCCTCGCGACCCAACTACAAAAACCTGCTCGGAGTGCCTGAGCGAAGTGCCCATCGCTGCGCGTAGATGTGCGTTTTGCACTTCCGCGATCTGACTTCGCTCAACGCACTGCGACCGCTGGTTTCAGTCGGTTGAGTGCTTTATCTTGTCGCCGGCTTCTTTCATCTTGTCGCCCGTTTTGTGGGCTGCATCCTTGGTCTTATCCGCTGCCTTGTCGGTCGCGTCCTTAGCCTTATCAGCGCCTTTATCGATCTTATCTTTCACATCGTCTCGTGTGGACATAGAAATTCTCCTCCGAAACGTGAGAGTGCCTCTACCGTGGATCGTTTCGCGCTTTTTACTTACATCCCGGGGAGTACGTTCCAAACCTTCCTCTAAAACCGATGGTACGTCGCGATAGAGCTGTGTGAGCCGATTCATTGACGACGCGACGGGCATCCTCGAAGCGGCGGAAAGCGTCATGATGACCGGTCAGGCTCCATCGCAGCTCGCCATCCTGCTCGGCGTCGAAGGCGGCATTCGAATCGTGGCTGATTCAGATTGGCCGCTCGAATCGCTGCAGCGGGAACACGGTGCACAAACGGCATATCGCGTCAGCTCTACCTCGGATGGGGTCCGCGTCGATGGCCGCGAAGGACTCCGAACCTGCCACTTTGAAACAACTACGCCTGCTCAGATTGCCCATCTGATGCTGAATGCCGTTCCGCGCGCTTATAGCTTCGCGTAACCCGCGCTTTTCCAGCGTCGGCTAAAACTGCTAAGTCTTCATGCGCGCCATGAAGTAAAAGCCAAATAGCGCAAAGATAACGTCCGGCGACCACGCCGCCATAATGGCAGGCAACTGGTTCAAGTCGCCAACCTGGTCGAATACAGTTCCGATAGTCCAATACGCGATAGCGACGCCGAAACTGATTCCCACGCCCGTCATGGCGCCGCGATTGCCAGCGACGAACGCGAACGGGATGCTGAGAACGGCCATGATGAACGCGAACAGAGGCACGGCAAATTTCTTGTAGTACTGCACGCGCAGCGGAGTGGTCTCGAGACCGCTCGCCTGCAGCTCACTAATGTAATGCCCGAGCTCCTCGAAGTTCATCTCCTTGTATTCCTTCTCTTCCCGCACAAACCAGGAGGGCGGCTCGGTGAGTTCGGCGAAAGACGCGGACGCGCCGTAGAACCATTTGTAGGAATCCAGATTGTTGCGAAGGCTGTGACTCATGCCGTTTTGGAACACCCAGGTGTGCAAAGCTGGTTCCCAACGCGCCCGGTCCGCAGATATCTGGCGAACTACCTCAAAGGTGTTCGGGTTCAGCTCGTACACGTTGACTTTCGTCATCATGGCCTCATGCGGGTCCAGGAGGTTGTAATTGTAAATCCGCGAACCCTGCCCATACACCCACTTCCGATCGGGCCTCAGATAGGTTGCAACCGGTTTCTTTTTTATCTCTGCGCGGAGCATCTCTTGCCGGCGATTGGCTTCGGGAATGTAGTAGTGATCGAAGGCGAACAGCGCCACGCTCAAAAATAAACTGGCACATAGAACCGGCGCCGCCAATCGATGAACGCTAACGCCGGCCGCCTTAAATGCAGTCACCTCATTGTATTTCGTAAGGATGCCGAAACAAATCAGCGAGGCAACCAGCGTTCCAATCGGCGTGAGCTGATAGATAAGACTGGGCGCGAGGTGATAGAGATAGTCGAGCATGGTCGACATACTGATGTCGTTCTTGATCATGTCTCCCAGAAGCTCGAAAAACGTGAACACTTCGATCAGCGCGACGAGTGCGGCCACCAGCACGGCAAAATAAAAGACAAAGCCATTCAGGACGTAACTGTCGACGAGCATCGGCCGGAAGCCGAAGCGTTGAAACGCGCTCGCACGGGCGCGGCTGACCGGCGTTTTACCAAGCGCTTTCAGGCCGCTGCCGATGTGCTGGCCAAGGTCGCGAAACCAAGCGACCAGATCCCGGTCCCCGGGCCTTTCCAGTCGAGAGAGCAGCACGATTCCGGCGATAGAAAAGACAGCGTCGGGAGTCCAGACCGCCACCGGCACAGGCAAGCTTCCCTTGCGCGCCAGCCCAATCAGGGTAATGAAGCCGAGGTAATAAAGGAAGGCGAGCACGACCGTGACGACGAAGGCAGCCGACTTGCCGCCCTTGCGCGCGGATACACCCAGCGGAATGCCGACTAGAGCGAGCAACACGCACGCGAGGGGAAGAGCAAAGCGTTGATGCAGTTCAATGGCGGCATCGACGTAATCTTCGTGCGACAGATTGTGCTGGCGATAGACGCGTTTGTACAGCGGCCCGGTGTCCATCTGCTGCACGGTTTTATTGTTAAGTTGAAGCTCTTCCTGCTTCTGTGCCTGCAACGTCTGTATCTGCGTAACGGCGGCCGTTGTGACGACCTTTCCCTCTTTGTCGCGCTCGGTCGTCCATACGCCTTTCATATCGAGAATCACGCGATTGTTAACTGGATCGGCGTGTGGAATCGCTTCTTGCGCGACGATGATCCGTGGCCCTTCGCCGCGATCTTTTCCCTCGTGCTGCAGCTGCTCGGGAGGCGTAACATCCGCGATAAATACCTTGTGCCAGACGATCTCTTTGTTTAACGCCGTGCTCACGTTTCCGACATAGAGGACGGTGTTGGGGAACTGCTCATCGAAAATGCGCGACTCGATAGCGCCGGTGAGCTGCGCGGCGGCGAAGTTGTGAGCCACCTTCGATTCGAGATGAAGCGATAAAGGCGTCAGCCACAGCGACGCGAGCGCGGTGAGGATCAGCGCTAGAAACGAAAAAAACAGCACCGGCCGCGCCACGCTCGCGCTCGAAATGCCGGAAGCGCGCATCGCCGTAATCTCGCTGTCGGCCGACATGCGGCTGAGACCAATCAGGATGCCGACCAGCACGCCCAAGGGCAGCGCAAAAGGAATCGTCGAAGGCAGTGCATAGAGCAGCAGCCTTGCCACCACGGCCGCGGGCGCGGAGATTTTTACCAGCACCACGGAAAGGTGCTCGATGGTCCGGAGAAATAAAACGAATACGAATAAAAGCGTTCCCAGGCTCGCGCTGGTGAATACTTCGCGGAAAATGGCCCTGCTGAGAATGCGCATGAACTACTGTTGGGCGATGAGTGCGGGAGGCGGAACGATCGGCAAGCGGCCGGCCTGATCTTCAGCTCGCGCCAGATCGACGTTATCGAACAAGAGCGAGGGACAAATGACTGAGGAGGTGGTGGCATCGGACCCGGCGTCCGCCAGGTTGAAGCTCGAGCCGTTGTTCACGTAATTCAAAACGTAAGGGTGGTCGGAGGCGAGGGCAAGGTCCCGCAAATCTTTCGCACTGAATTCCCGAAACCGCAAACCACGCACGAGTTCTTCGCGGCCATCGGGATAAACGCGATACGCAAGCAGCGGCATGTTGACGGTTCGCGCGTATCCGTTCTTTTGCAGCTGCCGCGCCATGCTCTGCAATTCCTGAAAGTTCGCCGTCGAAGGAAAATCGAGGCGCCGAACGACTACGCCATATTTCAATCCCGCCGTTTTCACTTTCTGCATGAGCTTGGCCCGCATTTGCGCTTCAGGGGCAGTGCCATCGGCGTGTACGAACAAATTCCCGATTACGGCCGCTTCGGATCCCCATCCGCCCGGCAAACGTCCGTGGCCGTTCGAGGCAGCGAAATCGCGGACGGGCTGGCGGCTAAAAAGAAATCCTTTGAAAACACCTTTGTCGACCAGCGTGACGCGTTGCGCGGGAATCCCTTCGTCGTCCACCTGATAATGTCCCGCCAAGAGCGCGCCGTGAAACTGCTGCTCGTCCGGATTGTCGAAGATGGTCAGCCAGTCGGGGGCAACTTTCGATCCGAGGCGCGTGGCCCAGACGCTTTCAATCACCTCTGAACCGGGGTCATTCGCTCCGGGGGGAGCTACCGGTTTCCGCTGCAAGCGAACCGCATCCGTCAGCACGTCCGCCATCAGTTCGGCTGCGGCTTCCTGCTCGAAGAGCACCGGTCCGCTATAGTCCTCCGCCGCGGGAGCTTTGGTAAGAGCTTCGGTTTCGGTGGCGACCGCCTCGGCTGCTTTTTCGAGTTCTTGCTGCTTCGGGAATTGAGCCGGATCAAATACTGTGATGAACTGGTGGTCCCACACGCGGCTGCCGTCGGGCGCGAGTCCGTTCGCAAGAATTTCAATGTCGCTCAATTGCTGAGGAACCCGAAGGACAGTCCCCTCCGTGTTCACTAATCGGTACGTAGAAGATACGCTGCGCAGCCGCACGCTCGAGTTGAGGACGGCCGGATGCGCCGTGAAGCGGGCGGAGAGCAGCCGGACCACGTCCTCCCAGCGCTTCCGATCAAAGTTAACCGCTGCCACGGGCTGCATCAGTTGAATCGCTTTCGCGGTCGCAAAATCTGCCGTCTTCTCAGGCTCTGCAATCTCGCGCAGCGCACCCCGCTTGCGGGTAATCTGATCGGTCGCGGCCTTGTACAGCCCGTCTGTCGTGAGCCAAAGATCCGTGCGCAGGGCTTGATAATCGTCATCGATCGGGAACAGGCCGAGCCGCGTGTTTCCCGTGTAAATTGAGTTCGTGTTATCGAATTTGTAGTCTCCGACCCGTACCTCGATACGGGGTTCGCGGAAGCGCACATGAGTGGAAGAGGTCACTCCACCGAGACTGGCGCTTATCGAGCCTTGTTCCACTTCGCTGGTGCTGTATTGCACGAAATACGGCTTATCGAGATTGTTCAGCTGCAACGTTTTCGCGCGAGCGAGCTCGTCGAGCATGGCCCGGAGCTGCGTATCGGTGCGCGCCGCATTCGATGCATCGCCCGTTACTCCCGCGGCAAACAGCGCGACTCCCGCGGCCGCACCAGCAGCGATTAATAGTGCGCGCATTTACTCACCCTCGGGGCGCGGTAGCAGCGGCGGCTTCTGCTGTGAATTCTCTTTTTTCTGCGTCTCGATCTCGGAAACGAGTATGGCCGGCGAAATCGCCGATACCGGAATGCTGCCCGATTCGGCCCCGCAATAGCCGTTGAACACTTCGGCGCGATTCGAAGTGGCGATTATCTTCTGAAAACTTGCCAGCGGCGTCCCCACTATATCCACGCCCCGAATCAATTCGTCCGGCCGCCCGTCGGGATAAACACGATACACAACTAACGGAACCACCGTGAACGCCTGCAAGCCGGCGCGCGCCGTGGTCGTGTAGCCGCTAGAGACCTGTTCGAAGTAGAGTCCATAGGGCTTCGCCTGGCGCTTGATCTCTTCGATCAATTGCACCCGCAACTCGGCGTCGGAGACCTGTTTCGACGACTCCACGATCAGATTCGACTGCCTGGAAACTACTTCAAATCCGGGCTGCCGTCTGCCATGCCCGTTCGAGTGGTCGAACTCGCCGACCGGTGAGCGAGACAGCAGAAATGTTTTCAACACGCCGTCTGCCACTACCTTCACGGGACGGGCCTTCACGCCTTCGTCGTCGTACTCGTAGTAGCCGATCAGGTCGGTGCCGTTGTAGGTGCGCTTGGTGGGATCGAATTCGACGCTGATGAATTCCGGCAGCACCTTGTGCCCCAGCATTCTTGTGAAGGTTTGCCCTTCCGCGACGTCCTTCTGCCGGTGTCCTTCGATTCGATGGCCGAAGATTTCGTGGAAGAACACGGCCGAGGCGCGTCCGGAAAGAATGGCGGGACAAACGATCGGTTCGGCGGGCGGGGCAGTCGTCAACGCCTCCACTTTTTTGGCGACATCCTGCACTTTCGTTTGGACCACGTTGTCTGCAGGAAGGTGGGCTGGATCGGAGGCCTCGATTGTGTCGAAGGTGCGTACATCCATGCCATCCGGAGCCAGACCGATACCGTTGATTTCCAGTCTGAACAGGTTATGGCCTTGCTGAATCGCGGAGCCCTCCGTATTGACGAAGGTCCTGATCTCGCGCTGCGCCACGAAGCTGACGCCCGAACCCAAAATCTTCGGATGCTTCTTGAATTCGCTCGACCAGCCGCGCAGTTTCTGCACCCACGCATCCATGTCGTAGCGATACGTTTCGGGCATTCGGGAAGCGGTTTGCGGCGGCTCCGAAGAAAAATCGGCATCCTGCTCGCTTTGGTCGGCCAGCAGCTGTTCGTCCGTTTTCAATTGCAGCAGACGCCGCGATGCGAGGCGGTACACCCGATCGCTTTCCGACCACAACGCACGGCGAATCTGGTTCGAATCGTCATCCAAACTGAGCGAACTGAAGCTGGTGAACCGTATCCGCGACCCTTTATAAGGATGATAATTGTCGAACTTCGGAGAGCCCACGCGGATGGTGGTGTCGACGCCGCGGCCGTGACTATGCACGTTATCCACCAGCGCACCCAGGGACGCCGATGCCGAATCCGTCTGCTCGTCGGTGACCTCGTAGGCCATATAGTAAGGAGCCGGATCGCCCTTGGCCTTCAAGACCGTAAATTCGCGGAACAGTTCACCGTTTAGGATTTCGACGAGCGAAGCGGGGACGGCTGCGAAGCTTTTCGGGGACGAAAAAAGGGTTAGGGCGAAAAGCGCGAGAGAAGACGCTGTGCCCCACGCTACAGCAGATTTTGGGAGCAACTTCAAGGATAACAACGGTTAGCGGAGTAGCAGGCGCGGCTCACTCTTCGCGGAGAGCTGCTGTAGGATCGAGCGCAGCGGCGCGGCGCGCAGGCAGCCCGGAAGCGAGGGCGGCAATGACGAAAAAGAATACGGCCATGACCACGAAAGTAAGCGGATCGGTCGCCTTGATGCCAACAAGCATACTTTTCATCATGCGCGTGAGGAGGAGAGCGGCGGCGACGCCGATCAGGACGCCAGCGGCGCTGAGGCGGAATCCATTGCCGACCACGAGTCGGAAGATCCTGGCGGGCGGAGCGCCGAGCGCCATCCGGACACCGATTTCCGCGGTACGTTGACGGACAATCGTTGCCAACACGCCGTAGAGTCCGACCGCGGCGAGCAGGGCCGCGACGGTTGCGAACAGGCCAATGAGCAGAAGAGAGAAGCGCGTGCCGGCGCGGGCCTGTTCCATCAGCGTCTCCATGGGCTGCATTTCGGTGATCAGAAGATGCGAGTTGATGCGACCGATTTCTTTGCGGACCGCCTCAGCGTACTTGGCGGGATCGCCGGCGGTTCGGATTCCCCATCGCGAAGCAATGCCGTTGCGGACGAAGGCGTCGGTGAAATAGATCTCCTCACGTCCCGGTTCGGCGAGTGAAACATCGCGTTGGTGGGCGACGACGCCGATTACCTCGACCCACTCCGGTTCAGGTGTTCGCAGGCGGATCAGGATGCGTTTCGCGACGGCGGATTCGTGCGGGAACGCTTTCGCGGCGAGAAGGTCGTCGATCACCACCAGATTCCGATCGGGGGTGTTATCGGCTTCCGTGAAGGTGCGTCCGGAGAGCAGCGGCGTGCGCAGCGTTTCGAAGTAGCCGGGCAGCACGATTTGGTTATTAACGGCCTGAAATTTGCTCGCGTCGGTTAGCGCTTCCGCGGTGCCCCATCGTATGGGATAAAATCCGCCGGTGAGGGGGAACGGACTGGCAGCTGTCACGCTTTGGACACCGGGAAGCGCACTCAGCCGATCGTGAATCTCGCGCATGGACGCGGCGCGCTGCGCGGGCTCAGACGCTCTGGGACCCAGCAATTGGAAGGTCAAGAGGTTGTGCGGATCGAAGCCGGGGTCGATATGCCGCAATGCGAGAAAGCTGCGGAACATCAAACCGGATCCGATGAGCAGCACGAAGCAGAGCGCGACCTCAACGACGACTACGCTGCTGCGCAGCAATCCGCCGGATCCTAAACCTGCGGTGCGGCTGCTTCCGCGCAGCACGTTCATGACGTCGGGACGGGCGGCGCGCAACGCGGGAGCAACTCCGAAGACAGCCGCGGCTGCGAGTCCGGCGAGCACTGTAAACAGCAGCACAACGGGATCGATTGCAATGGATTCGAGGCGCGGCAGATTCGCGGGCGCAATAACCAGAAGTTCGTGAATCCCGAGCCATGCAAGGCCAAGGCCCGCTAACGTTCCCAGAGCGGCTAGCAGCAGCGCCTCTACAAGAGTTTGGCGGGCCAGCCGCCACCAGTTTCCGCCTAAAGAAGTGCGTATGGCGAGCTCGCGCCGGCGTAAAGACATGCGCACCAGCATGAGATTCGCTACGTTGGCGCATGCAATCAGCAAAAGAAAAATCACTGCGCCCATAAGCGCCAAAATGTCGGGCCGGACCTCCGCAACGAGATACTGGCCCATGGGCTCGAGGCGGATGCGGTAATCGGCTGTTGCGGGGATCGGGAAAAGCCTCCGCGCCTCCGCCGCCACGGTGTCCGCTGCCCTCTGCGCCTGACTGAGACTCACGCCGTTCTTCAATCGGCCGACGGCCAAGTTCCCAAAAGAGAGTCGCTGGGCGTTGTCGTAAGCGAGACGTGCAGCGACCCAGATATCCGGCACGCGCTCCACATTCATGTCGGGCGGGAAGAGCAGCTCAAAACGAGGCGCGAGCACGCCCACTATCAATGGTCCGCCGCCGCCCGTCGTCTGGATAGGATGTCCGATGATGCTCGGATTGCCGCCATAGCGCCGCTCGAAGTACTCGTAACTCAAAATTGCGATGGTGGGCAGCTTGGGCGGAGCTTGATCGTTCGGGGCAGTGCCGGCCTGCGGCGCGGGCGGTTGCGGCTGGCCGTCAGCCTCAGTGAAGTCGCGGCCGTACGCGATTTTTCCGCCGAGCAACCGGAAGAAGTTCGGAGTAACGCCGGCGAAATGGACCTGCTCCGGAGTGCCGTCGGGTCGGGGCAGAATGCCGCGGCCGGTGCTGACGGCAGCGAGATCTTCAAACGCGTCCTTCGTTCCGTTGCGCAGATCGAAGTAATCAGCGTTAGAAAATCCCAGGTCCTTCACGTTGCGCTTTCTCAGATCCATCAAGGCCAGGACCAGCCGGTCCGGATTCTTGTAAGGAAGAGGCCGCAGCAGCACGCCATTCGTGACGCTGAAAATGGCCGTGCTGGCGCCGATGCCAAGCGCGAGCGTAAGGACGGCTGTCAGCGTAAAAACAGGGCTGTTGCGCAGCGTCCGAATCGCATATACGACATCGTTTAGCGTAGGGCCTCCTTTCCAGCGCAGAGCCGCCGCAAAGTTTCGCTATACGGCGCGCGCGCCACGCCTCGCTCCGTGATGATCGCGGAGACGTACCGGTTCGGCGTCACGTCGAAACCGGGATTCGCTACTTTGATGCCATCGGGCGCAACCTGCACGCCTTGCACATGCGTTACTTCTCTGCCGGCGCGTTCTTCAATAGGAATTTCGTCACCGGAGGCGAGCGTCAGATCGAGCGTGGAGATGGGCGCCGCCACGTAAAACGGCACGTTGTTTTCTTTCGCCAGCACCGCGACGCCATAGGTTCCCACCTTGTTCGCCACGTCTCCATTTGCGGCGATGCGATCGGCGCCCACGATCACGCAGCCGATTCGCCCGCTCTTCAAAAAATGACCGGCCATGTTGTCGGTGATGACCGTCGTGTCGATCCCGTCGCGCTGCAATTCCCAAGCGGTCAGGCGAGCGCCCTGCAGAAACGGCCGCGTCTCATCCGCGAACACGTCGATTTTCTTTCCCGCCTGCACCGCCGCGCGAACCACGCCCAGAGCGGTTCCAAAGCCGGCCGTCGCTAGCGCTCCCGCGTTGCAATGCGTTAATACCGTTTTCCCATCGGGAACAAGCGGAGCGCCATGGCGTCCGATCGCTTGATTGATGGCGATATCCTGCGCGCGGATTTTCTGGGCTTCCTCGACCAATCGCGAGCGAATCTCTTCAATCGGCAGATGGCGCACGGATGCGTAAAGCTGCTTCATGCGATCAATCGCCCAAAACAGGTTGACCGCCGTCGGACGCGTCTTCGCGAGTGTTTCGCAGATGGTGGGAAGCTCCGCCTCGAGATCGTTTGAATGAACCGCGCCGAGCGCCACGCCCATAGCCGCCGCCACACCGATCGCCGGCGCTCCGCGGATGACCATGTTGCGGATCGCGTCAGCCACTTCCCCGTAATTTCGGCACGTGACGAACGCGGTCTCGCGCGGCAGGCGTGTCTGATCGATCATGACTACGCCGTCGGCCGTCCATTCAATCGTCTCGACAGTACTTTGCATCAAAACGGTTGGAGAACTCATTCAGATTACGCGTGTTTGGTAATAGCTAAGGCGATCACGAAGCTGGCGTTGTAACAGCCGTGCATGATCGTCGATGGAATGATGGAATTCGTGACAACGCGCACCACGCCGAGAGCGATTCCAACGAGTGAAATGGCGGCCACGTATTGCCAAACGAATTGGTATTCGGCCGCGTGCAGGCAACCGAACAGGATTGCGGTCAGCAGGACACCGGCGACTACTCCGAACGTGCGCGAAAGGAGCGGTTGAAGGAATCCGCGGAAAAACAGCTCTTCGAACAGCGGTGCGACGGTCACCGCCATCGCTCCCACCAGCGCCAGCAAAACGGGCCTCTGCGCGATGTCATCGAAAGGCGTAGTGATTTTGGGAGTATGCAAGAGATAGGCAATGGCGTTCACCAGGAACGCGAGCGGCACTGCAGCAATGACGCCGCCTATGGCAGCGGCCTGCGTGGTGCGCCGCCAACCGAGCGAAGCGAATACCGGCATCCCATAACGGCTCGCGAAAACAACTCGAAAGATGAGATAGAGCGCGAGGTAGCAGGCCAGGTTGGTTGGAACGATGAGCGCAGTGGGATCCTTGCGCAATCCGGGGTAGAACGCCGCGAGCGCGAAGACCGCACCCCCTATCACGAGGCCAGCGACGCCAAGCAGCCCGATCACCAGCGCCAGGTCCGCGTATCCCCAAAATGGTTCGCGAACGTGCGCGAGCGCAGGCGGTACTTCGATAACGGGCTCCGCACCCGGAACGTCTGTTTGTTCAGGCAGCATTTCCCGCTCTCATTATCTCGCGCAAAAGTCTCATTCCGCGCAAAGCCTCATCTCGCGCCATGCCTCATTTTCCGCAGAGCCTCCGCAGTGTGGCTGCGACGATTTTCGAGCACCTCTTCCGGCGTCCCTGCGACGACGATGTGGCCGCCTTCTTCTCCACCCTCCGGCCCCAGGTCGATGACGTAATCGGCGCTGTTGACGACGTCGAGTTGATGCTCGATCACCACCACCGTATTGCCGAGATCGACCAGGCGCTGGAGTACATCGAGCAGGTGCCGAATGTCTTCGAAATGCAACCCCGTGGTGGGCTCATCGAGCAGATAAAAAGTGCGGCCCGTCTGCCGCTTGCTGAGTTCTTTGGCGAGCTTGATGCGCTGCGCTTCGCCGCCCGAGAGCGTGGTCGAAGACTGCCCCAGATGAATATAGCCGAGGCCGACTTCGGTGAGCGTCTTCAATTTCGCCTGGATTTGCGGGATGTTGGCGAGTATCTCGCGCGCTTCGTCCACGGTCGATTCGAGCACATCGGCGATGCTCTTGCCTTTGTATTTCACTTCCAAGGTCTCAAGGTTGTAGCGGCGGCCGCGGCAGACGTCGCAAGTGACGTACACATCCGGCAGAAAATTCATCTCAATGCGTTTCAGTCCATCACCCTGGCACGCTTCGCATCTGCCGCCCTTCACGTTGAAGCTGAAGCGGCCGGCCTTGTAGCCGCGCTCGCGCGATTCCGGCAACATGGCGTAGATTTCGCGGATGGGAGTGAAGACGCCGGTGTATGTCGCCGGGTTGGATCGCGGCGTACGGCCGATAGGTGATTGATCGATTTCGATCACCTTGTCGATGTTTTCGAGGCCGAGGATCGCGTCGTGCGCGCCGGGCTGCTCGCTTGACCCATACACTTCTTTCGCCAGCGCGCGATACAGAATGTCGTGAATGAGAGTCGATTTGCCGCTGCCCGAAACGCCCGTCACGACAATCAGCGTGCCCAATGGGAAATCGACGTCGATCTTCTTCAGGTTGTGCTCGCGCGCACCTTTCACGGTCAACTTCAGCCCGTTTCCCGGCCGGCGCAGCAGCGGAGGCACGATGGCGAGGTGTCCGGATAGATATTCTCCGGTGAGCGATTGCGGCGCCTGCATGATTTGCGCGGGGCTGCCCTGCGCGATCAAATCTCCGCCGAGGCGTCCCGCTCTCGGCCCGAGATCGATCACATAATCGGCGCGTTCAATGGTCTCCGCATCGTGCTCGACGACCAGCACGGTGTTGCCGAGATCGCGGAGATGATGAAGGGTATCGATCAAACGTCCGTTATCCCGCGGATGCAGACCGATTGAAGGCTCATCGAGCACGTATAGAACGCCGCGCAGCTTCGAGCCGATCTGGGTGGCGAGACGAATGCGCTGCGCTTCACCGCCGGAGAGCGTCGCGGAGGAGCGCTCCAGGCTCAGGTAATCCAACCCCACGGCGCACAGAAACTCGAGCCGGTTCTGAATCTCTTCCACCACTCGCGCGGCGACCTTCAACTCGCGGCCGGTGAACTGCCACTTTCGAATCAGCGGCAACGCGCGGGCGATCGGCATCTCCGTATATTCCGCGATCGAAACGCCTTTCACTTGAACCGCGAGGCTCGCCGGTTTCAATCGCCGTCCTTTGCAATCGGGACACGTCGGTCGGCGACATGTATTCCATCAACCAGTCGCGGTATCCTTCGCTCGCGCGGCTATAGCTTTCGTCCAAAATCTTCAAAATCCCGGCGAACTGCCCGTTACCGTGGACCAGCAAGGTACGCGTTTTCTTCGGCAGTTCCTCGAATGGAATCGATAGATCGATCCCGAATTTTTCGGCCGCTTCGTTCAGGCTCGATGCCATATAGGACGAGCCCGAAGCGGGTCCCAGCGCGCCATCGAGAAGCGGCTTCGAGGCATCGCAGATTACCTTGACCGGATCGAAGGCCCAGGTACTGCCCACGCCGTTGCACGTCTCACACGCACCATACGGACTGTTGAACGAGAACGAGCGCGGCTCCAGTTGCGGGATGCTGGTGCCGTCGTTCGGGCACGCAAGTTTCTCCGAGTACAGCCGCTCCGGCCCATCTATCACCGACACGACGACCAACCCGTCGGCCCATTTCAAGGCGGTCTGAATCGAATTCTCGAGCCGCTGCTCAATGCCCGGCTTCACCACAAGCCGATCGATTACGACTTCGATGGAGTGATTCTTGCGCTTGTCGAGCTTCACAGGCTCATCGAGAGAACGAAGCTCGCCATCGATGCGCGCGCGGAACCCTGCCTTGGTAATCGCCTCAAGCTCCTTCTTGTATTCGCCCTTCCGTCCTCGCGCGATCGGCGCCAGAATCATGATCCGCTCATTCTGGTGCTGCGCAAAGACCTGTTCGAGAATCTGCGCCGGCGATTGCCGCGCGATTTCCGCTCCGCACAGCGGGCAGTGAGGCACGCCGATGGACGAGTAGAGCAGCCGGAGATAATCGTATATTTCGGTGACCGTGCCGACGGTAGATCGCGGGCTGCGCGAGGTGGTCTTTTGCTCAATCGAAATCGCCGGGCTGAGGCCGTCGATCGAATCCACTTCGGGGCGTTCCATCTGATCGAGGAACTGCCGCGCATACGGGGAAAGCGTTTCGACATAGCGCCGCTGCCCTTCGGCGTAGATGGTGTCGAAGGCGAGCGAGCTTTTGCCGGAACCACTCAGCCCGGTAATTACCGTGAAAGTGTTTCGCGGGATCTCTACGCTGATATTTTTGAGGTTGTGCTGGCGCGCGCCATGCACGGAAATGCGATCTAACATTCGGACGCGATAATTCTATTGTCGGGCACGGGGCTCTAAACACATGGCTAAGGACTTCAAAGATTTGTCGGAACCCGAAATTTTGGCCCTGGCCATCTCTCTCGAAGAAGAGGATGGCCGAATCTACGGCGAGTTCGCCGAAGGTCTTCGCGAAGATTATCCCGGCACAGCCAGGCTTCTCGAGGAGATGCAGGCGGAGGAATCGGAACATCGCAGCAGGCTGATCGACCTGTATCGCTCGCGCTTCGGTGAACATATCCCGCTGATTCGACGACACGACATCAGAGGCTTCGTTTCCCGTCCGGCGGTATGGCTTATCCGGCCGATTCCGCCCAGCGCCGTGCGCAATGCCATAGAGCAGATGGAAACGGAGACGCGCCGCTTTTACGATTTTGCGCTGCATCGGACGACGGACGCCTCCACCCGCAAACTTCTCGGCGACCTTGCCGAGGCAGAGGCGAAACACACGGCTGCCGCCGATACGATCGAGAAGACGCAGTTGACGCCCGAAATCCGCCAAGGAGAGGACGAAGCCTACCGGCGCACTTTTGTCCTGCAATTCGTGCAGCCCGGCCTGGCGGGTTTGATGGACGGTTCCGTTTCGACGCTCGCTCCCGTATTCGCGGCTGCGTTCGCCACTCACAAAAGCTGGGACGCGTTTCTGGTGGGGCTTGCCGCATCCATCGGAGCGGGAATTTCCATGGCGTTCGCCGAGGCTCTTTCCGATACCGGCCTGTTGACGGGCCGCGGCAAACCGGCCGTGCGCGGCGTGATCACCGGGGTTATGACCACAGCCGGAGGAATCGGTCACACCTTGCCGTACCTGATCTCCAATTTCCGCATCGCCACGACGGTGGCCATCATCGTGGTGGCGATAGAACTCGCGATCATCAGTTGGATTCGCCAGCATTATATGGAGACGCCTCTTCTTCGCGCAGCGCTGCAAGTGGTTCTGGGCGGCGTGCTGGTATTCGCAGCCGGCATCATCATCGGCAACTCCTAAACGCCGCCGTGCACGCGAGTATGATGAGGGACCTATGGCTAATGGAATGATTGAGTACGCGGAGGCAAGCGCGGAAGTGCGCGCCGTCTATGACGACATCATGGCGACGCGCAAGACCGATTCGATCAACAATTTCTGGAAGACGCTCGCGAGCCATCCGCCGACGCTTCGTCGCACTTGGGAGGGCATCAAAGAAACGATGGCTCCGGGCGCTATCGACGCGCTCACGAAAGAAATGATTTATCTTGCGGTCAGCGCGACCAATCAGTGCCTGTATTGCCTCGCCTCCCACACGGCGTCGGCGCGCAAAAAGGGAATGACGGATCAAATGCTCGGCGAGCTGATGGCGGTGGTAGCGATGGCGAATCAGACGAATGCGCTGGCAGGCGGCTATCAAGTGGAAATCGACGAGCAGTTCAAAATTCGCGGCTAAGCTCTACGGGCAGGGTGCTCCCTGCGAAACGAACCCAGCTTCGAGGCGAAGAGATAGCGCATTTTGCGGAACGATTTCTGGACACAGGGAAGTCGTTGCCGCGTTTTGCGAAACGAACCCGGCCGTAGGGGCCGGGGCATGCGCCCGGCCCCTACGAAGACGGATCAGCGTGTTGAGGGCCTTGTGGAATCTGCGGTCGTGGGTGGTTTGATAGCGGAGAAATAAGGATAAGCGCTTCTCGTCCACTCCGGATTGCGTGAAGCATTCGTTTTGGAGGCGGATGGCGCGCTGGGCGAGCCAGTAAGCTTGGGCGATTTCGTTGACGAGCAGTTCTTCGGTTGGATTGGCGGCCCGATGCTCTTCCAAGAGGTCGTTCAGAAGGATTTCGAAAGCGGCGCGGTCCTCACCGGGGATGATCAGCTCGCCGGATGCGAGACCGTGCTTGAGCGAATTACGAGACGAAGCCAATTTCCCTTGCGCCGAACGCGGACCGGTGGAGAGTTGGGCATTGGCGCGATTGATTTCGCGGCGGCGTTCGGCGGTGCGGTCGTGGGAAGCCGCCGTCACGTTTGCGGGCGAGGGTGCGTTTTGCGAAACGAACCCAATTTGCGCGCCGAGCGCTTGCTCGGCTTTACGGGCGAGCTTGGCTGCTTTTCTTTCGGCTTCGCGTCTTTGCGTGCGGGCCTGGCGAGATGTCATGTGAGTGCTCCTGGAAGGGAAATAGGCAAGAAACGGTTGAAACGTAGCATGCGAAACGAACCGACTGTGCCTTGGAAAGCGAAAATCGGGTACAAGCAGTTGAAAGCAATCAGCGGAGTTTATTTTCGTGGATTGCGAACGGCGGAGAGGCAGAGTTGCTATTTGTTTTCGCCTTTGATTCAGAAACAGCTGGCCGGGCTTCGGCAGCCGAGGCGCGCTGGATATAGCAAATGACAAACTGCCTCATTGGCCTGCCCTCATCGAGCGGGAGAACGAAATAACGCTTGGAGATCCAGGCGCTCTCTTCGAAGAAGTGATAGGGGTCCACGCCGTGGAACTCGCCGCTAATCGCAAGCACGCGCTGACCTGAAGCGACATTGTAGATATCAACGTAGTAATGGCCGTTAAGGTCACTTCGCCCGAACATGAGCGGCTCCGGATACGCAATTCTGCCATCCCAGCTATTCACTGCAACGTAGTCCCTCGCCGGTGAAAGGCGCGAAGACGTCATGGTGTCCAGGGGCCACTCTGATCCGGTCTTGGGAAGCTCCTTGCCCTTGAATACGAGCCGGAGGTCATGTGTCGTATTGCGCCCATCTGGGAATGCTGAATCTCGAAAGTTCAGGTACGGGTCCGCGTGGTCCCACTCGTCGTCAGTTGCTTTTCGGACGCGGCCGGTTCCGAAGTAGACCGCGTATTTGCTGGGGCTGTAGACCGGCGCCTTACTGCGGCCGGGTCGGCAGGAGGCGCCTGCGAGAACACCGCCATCGAATGATCGAAAACCGATGTCGCAGGGCATAGCTTCTCCCCAAGGGAGGTCGCCGGGTGGCATGGCAGACTCTTTCCATTTGGGCAGGTGAACGGCTGTGCAGGCTTTTGGGTCAGGCGCGACGTTGACGGTGACGCGTTCGGCGAAAACCAGATGCACTGAAAGCAGCGGGACGAGGAGATAGGCGAACGGCGTTCGCTGTGACATCATATTCAGATCTTGGCGACCACCGCCGAACCGCTTCATCCGGCGAATACAGCCGCCGGCCATCGCTTATTGAAAGAGTTGGGCCTGCGCGATCTTGTTCTCGCGCAGGTGCTGTGCGTGGTCGGCTCGGCGTGGGTGGGCGTGGCGGCCAAGCTCGGGAGCGCGCATGTCGCGTTCTGGATCGCGGCCATGCTGCTCTACTATCTGCCGCTGGCCGCGGTGGTCATCTACTTGAATCGGCAGATGCCGCTCGAAGGCGGCTTGTACCAATGGGCGAAGTTCGGATTCGGTGAATTTCTGGGCTTCCTGATCGGTTGGAACCTATGGATATACGCCATTTTCTGCGTGCCTGCCATTTTGTTCGTCATCCCGACCGATCTCTCGTACCTGATCGGGCGGGGCGCGGAGTGGCTGCCCTCGAACAGAACCGCGACGGCCGCACTCATCGCGCTTGTCATGGCGGGAATCGCGGTGGTTGCCATTCGTGGCCTGGCGGTCGGCAAGTGGCTGCACAATGCGGGCAGTCTCATGATCCTGTCCGCTTACGCGATCCTGTTGTGCCTGCCGCTATGGGCCCTGGTCAGGAGCGAGCCGGTCCATTACACGCCGGTGCCTTGGAAAACGCCCGAGATGAGTTGGTTCAGCGTCGCCGTGTTTGGGCAAATGACGGTCGGCGCACTCAGCGGATTTGAATACGTGGCGATCATGGCGGGCGAGTGCCGCAGCGCCGCGCGCACGATCGGTCAATCGGTCGTGATTTCCGCGCCGGTGATTGCGCTGATGTTCATTCTCGGAACGAGTTCGGTGCTCGCGTTTATCGGCGCTCGTCCGATCAATCTGATCGGTCCGATCCCGCAAGCGTTTCGGCTCGCATTTGGAAACACCGGGCCAGGAGCTGTGGTGGCGCCGTTCGCGATTTTCCTGTTGCTCGGCCGCGCCGTTGCGGCGACGAGCCTCATCTTCACCGGCCTGACGCGCCTGCCGATGGCGGCGGGTTGGGACCATCTGCTGCCCAGCTGGTTCACCGCTCTTCATCCGCGCTGGAGAACGCCGGTCAATTCCATTTTGTTCGTGGCGGCGCTGGTTATCGTGCTCCTGGTTCTGAGCATGCTGGGGGTGCATGAGCAAGAGGCTATGCAGCTCCTGCAGAATGCGTCGACAGCGCACTACGGGATTACCTACGTCGCGCTGTTCGCGCTGCCGCTGTTCGGCGCTGCCAAGGTGCGTGGTGCATTGCCGAAATGGCTGAAGCTGGTTTCCGCCGCCGGGCTCGCATCCAGCCTGGTCGCGGTGCTTATAGCCGTGTATCCCATCATCGATGTCTCGAGCCATGGGACGTATGCGGCGAAAATCGGCGGCACTGTGCTTTTCAGCAATTGCCTTGGGGTGGCGATCTACCGTGCACGCCGCAAGAGCGGCATCGTACCGGTAGCCCCGTAATCGTCAAGAGAGTTCTAAAACATTTCTTCTGTATTCTGTTCTCATGAGCACGCAGCGTTCGATGCCCGGCGGACGAGTGGATCGCGCCACGCTGCCCAAAGGTCCAAACGGGCGCTGCCTTTGCCGCTGGTGCAATGTCGAAGTTCCGCCCGGACGCCTCACGTTCTGTTCCGAATGGTGCGTTGAAGAGTGGAAGCTTCGCGCCGATCCCGGCCATCTCCGCGAACGCGTGCTCGAGCGTGATCGCGGGATTTGTGCCCTGTGCGGCCTCGATTGCGTAGCCGAGCTGCGCAGAGTGAAAAGGTTGCGCGGCGCTGCACGAGCCAAAGCAAATCTGGAATGGCGAGTCAGGGCTCGGAAGACGCTCTGGGATGCGGATCACATCGTCCCGGTTGCGGAGGGTGGCGGCGAATGCGAGCTGGCGAATATGCGAACGCTGTGCCTGAAGTGCCACCGCCTTCGCACGGAAGAGCTTCGGCAGCGCCTGCGTAAAAGGGACCGGCTGTAATCGGGAACTATTTCTCATGAGTGCTTGCAAACGCATGTGACCTGCCCTAAGAAGAAGGGTCATTAATGACATCGTTGATGATCTGGAATTTGGACCGCTACTCGCCTATGGCTCGCTGATGTTCTTTGCCACGGCAGCTGCTGTATTCACTTGGAAGCAACCTCCGCGATACGCTGCTTTCCCGGATCTGATGTTTGCGGTCGGAGCGGTCGGGCGCTAAACGAATCGCACGTTCGCTATTAAGTGCGAGCGATAGAATGCGGCCATGAGAATTTCCTGGTTGGCCACAGTTGCGCTTCCCTCTCTCTTCCTGTTTGGTGCCGTTCTTTTCGCACAAGTGCCATGCGTGCGAACCATGGATGAGTTTGTCAAAGATTGGGCGCAATCGAAGCAGCTCACGCTCGATGTCGCCAACGCCATGCCAGCGGAGTTCTACGACTTCAAGCCGGTTCCCGCCGAGATGTCGTTCGGGGAACAGATGCTCCACATCGCGGCTTCCAACGTCTACCGGTTCCATGAATTAGCGGAGCTAAGCCACCTTTTGAAGCAAACTCCAAGATGGCGATACCTGATAAAGCCGGCATCGTCAAGATGCTTCAGCAGTCATTCGATTACGTCATCACGGTGCTGCCGCAGATCACTCCCGAGCAGCTGCAACGTAGCTGGAATATCGCCTCGTTTAAGGGCCGTCCTCAGCCAAACGGACGCGACATGATAATGAACATGTTCGTGCATACGGCGCATCACCGCGCGCAATGCGAAGTTTATCTCCGGTTGAAGAACATTGTTCCGCCGACCTACACGTTCTAAGGCGAACGGACACGGGATTTCAAGACCAATCGCGAGGTTGCGCGTCGAATTAGGGATATGCGGCGTCTACTCAGCTTTCTTTTGCTCCTTGCCTGCGGCATGGTACCCATGATCGCCAAGGCGCAACTCGGCCCCAAGGACCAGCCAGATGGTCCCGTCGACCAAGCCGCCCGGGCGCAGATCGTTGCAGGGATTGCGGCGGCTCTGAATCGTTCCTACATTTATCCCGAAACCGCGTCGAAGATGGGTGACCGTTTATTGGCGCAGGAGAAGGCCGGCGCGTATGCGCAAATCACGAGCGCTAAAACATTCGCTCAATCGCTGACGAGCGATCTCCAGTCCGTCAGCCATGACAAGCATCTGCACGTTATGTACAGCTTTGAGCCTCTCCCCGATTTGAATGGGCACGAGCCCTCCGCTGCCGACCGCGATCGAATGCGCAAGCAGATGGCGGAAATCAATTTCGGATTTGAGCGCGCGGAACGGCTGTCGGGAAACGTAGGATATCTCGACTTGCGCGGTTTCGTGCCTCTCGAACTCGGCAGGGAGACGGCCATAGCGGCCATGCACTTTCTGTCGAACACGGATGCGCTCCTCGTCGATTTGCGAAAGAATGGCGGCGGCAGTCCCGACATGGTGGCGTTTCTATGCAGCTATTTCTTTGGAGATTCACGCGTCCATTTGAACGATCTCTATTGGAGAGAGCGGAACAAAACGGACACATGGTGGACGGATCCAAACGTGCCTGGGCCTAAATATCTGGATAAACCGGTCTACCTGCTCACCAGTCACGTCACCTTTTCCGCGGCTGAAGAGTTTGTCTACGACCTCCAGAATCAAAAGCGAGTCACCATCGTTGGAGAGGTTACGGGCGGCGGAGCGCACCCCGGCGGTCCCGTGCCATTGAACGCGCATTTCGCAGTGTGGGTTCCGGAAGGAAGAGCCATCAATCCGGTGACCAAGACGGACTGGGAAGGGGTCGGCGTCAAACCGGATGTGGCGACCGATGCCGCGGAAGCCTTGAAGACAGCGCATATCGCGGCTTTACAGGGCATTCTCGCTCACACGCAAGACCCGCGGCGGAAGGCGGCCCTCAGCGCAGCGGTAGCGGAGATCGGCAAGAATTAGCAGCGGAGCAAGCGCCCTCGTCGCCTTACTTCCGAATGTCGAAAATCGTTCTCTCCTGGAGCAGCGGGAAAGATAGCGCCTGGGCGCTTCACGTTCTGTCGCAGCGATGCGATTTGGAGGTCGTGGGCCTGCTGACCACGTTCAATTCTGCGTTTGATCGCATCGCGATGCACGGCGTGCGCCGTTGCCTGGTTGAAAAGCAGGCGAAGCGGCTGAACCTGCCGCTATGGACCGTCGACTTGCCATGGCCCTGTTCAAACGCATCTTATGAGGAACTCATGCGCGGCATTTGCCAGCGCGCAGTTTCGGAACAGGTCACCGCAATCGCATTCGGGGATTTATTTCTGCAGGATGTCCGCAACTATCGCGAACGGCAACTCCGCGACACCGGTCTCGAACCTCTCTTTCCGCTGTGGCAGATGCCGACCAACCAACTGGCGCTGGAGATGATCGGCGCCGGGATTAAATCAGTCGTCACGTGTGTGGATCCCGCTAAGCTCGACCCATCACATGCGGGGCGACAGTATGACCGCGAATTCCTCCGAACGTTGCCGTCTTCTGCCGATCCATGCGGCGAGAACGGCGAGTTCCACACGTTTGTTTATGATGCGCCGAATTTCAGCGCGCCGATTGCAATCGAGGTCGGCGAAATAGTTCAGCGGGACGGCTTCCTCTTCGCGGACGTGTTGCCGATCAGCGAACTGTGAGCCGCACAGCTCCGCGCCGGACAGCCTTATTTTGGCGGAGGAAGAGGGATTCGAACCCCCGAGTACCTTCCGGCACTAACGGTTTTCAAGACCGCCGCCTTCAACCGCTCGGCCATTCCTCCGTTACCAAAGTAGCTGATACCCGACTGATGAATCAATGTCGATGCACGATGCGGGGATGAGGAACTGGCCCCCATGTCGGGCAGTGAAAGCGCGACGCCGCAGCACTCTGCGCTCATTTAACCTGAATCGTGAGCGATTCCGATTTGCTGTTTCCTTTGCCGTCCTGCGCCGTGATCGTATAGGTCGTGGTCGTCTTCGGCGCGATCTGCACGCAGTGATAGTAAGTGGGTTTCGCTTGTTCAACAGGCGGATCGATCTTCACTATCTTGGCGTTCTCGACGCCATAACAAAGCTGCGTACTCTCTCCGCGTTTGAGCACACCGGAGTCTGCCGCGAAAGTGCTGAACTTGATCTCTCCCGATCCGTAGACCTGATCGACGATCCGTTTGCGAGCCTCGTCTTTCGCCGCCTGGATGGTTTGTTGCGCTTTGCGGTTACTTTCGTAACGTGAATAAAATGTCAATGCAACATACAACGCCGCGATGATTACTGCCACGGTGGTGTAAGGCAGGAGAGCCTGAAGCGGGGAGCGTGGCGTTTTTTCGGGTTGGTTAGGGTCTAACATTCACTTCTATCGACGACGCAGCGCTGCTCGATCTGTAAATCCGCTCGGCCGCTTTCACGAAATCTTTGGGTTCGGCGGTGGGGATATTCGTGAAGGTCTGCGGATTCCTGTCGACGAGCGGGAACCAGGAGCTCTGGATCTGCACCATGACGCGGTGCCCTTTCAGGAAACAATGATAAACATCCGGCATAGTGAATCGAATCTGCTCGACGTTGCCGGGATGGAAGGGCTCCGGATGCTCGAAGCCGTTGCGAAACTTGCCGCGAAACGGTTCACCCCGCACCAACTGCTCGTATCCGCTGAGCGTTCCGGTTGTATCCGCTGGGTACACATCGATTACCTTTAGCACGAAATCGGAATCAGATCCGGTCGTCGAGACAAACAAGGAAGCCGAGATGGGCCCGGCAATCGCCAGGTCGGTCGTGAGCGGCTCGGTTTCGTAGCTGAGAACATCGGGACGCTTCTCGACGAACCGTTGATCGGCGTCCATGTATTCGCGATCCATGCGGAGCGTCGGTTTACTGGAGAACGGAACGGGATGATTGGGATCGCTCGAGTATTCGTCGAAACCGGAAGCTTCCGCGGGGCCCTCGCGAGTGAGTTGCCCGTGCGCATGGAAATAGAGCTTCCGTGGAGCCGCGTCGGGGGGCGGCCATTGCTCTTCCTTGTGCCAAACATTTTTTCCCGTTTCGAAAACGTAGGCTTTGGGTAGATCGGGATCGGGGGCGTTTTTCAAATAGTGGCGAAAGAACGGAAGCTCGATTTCATCTTGAAAAAGCTCTGACGTTCGCGAGCCGAACGAGATGTCGCCGAGCTTCTCGCCGCTACCGCGAATCCAACCGCCGTGCGCCCATGGGCCCATCACGAGCTTGTCTACAGTTTCAGGCGACTGCTTCTCAATCGCGCGAAAGGTCTTCAGTGTTCCCGAGAGGTCTTCAGCGTCGAACCATCCGCCGACCACCAATACGGCGGGCTTGATGTTCTTCAAGTGAGGCAGTATGTCGCGCGATTTCCAGAACTCGTCGTAGTTCGGGTGCTTGATGATATCGGTCCAGTAAGGATTCTGATTGCCGAAATACTTCTCTGAGCCGATCAGCGAACCCATGCGCAGATAGAACGCATAGCCGTCGTCGGTGCCGTAATCGAGGTCTCTTTCCTCGCCATCCGGCTCAGGATTGTGCTGTTTGGGGAAAGTCAGGTAGAAGCTGAAGTTCGCGATCAGGAAAAACGCGCCGTTGTGATAAGCGTCGTCGCCCATGTAGAGGTCGGACACAGGCGCTTGGGGCGAAGCGGCAACCAGCGCGGGGTGCGCGTTGATGAGACCGGCGCTGGTGTAAAAGCCCGGGTAGGAACTGCCCAGCAGCCCAACCTTCCCGTTATTCCCCGGCACATTCTTCAGAAGCCAATCGATGGTGTCGTACGTATCCGTACTCTCGTCGATGTCGCGGGCGCCGTGGGTAACGTCCTTCTCCGGACGCATCTCCACCCATTCCCCTTCCGATATGAAGCGCCCGCGCACGTCCTGATAAACGAAGATGAACTTGTCATCGGCAAATTTGCGGGAAGGGCCGAGGCGGTTGGGGTAAGCACTGGGTCCATAGGGCGCAATGCCGTACGGGGTGCGGGTCATGAGAATCGGATAACTCTCCGATGTATCTTTTGGGACGTAAACGGCGGTAAAGAGCCGCACGCCATCGCGCATTGGAATTCGATACTCATGCTTGCTGTAATGCGATTCGACGGTGGTCGCGTCGGCAGCGCGAGCGTAGAGTCCGCAGAGTGCAACGAGTGTCAGCGCGAAAAGTCGCAAAGCGAACATGAAGAACCATGGTAGACGCCTGCTGGAAGCGCTCGCCAGGACGCAGCTATACTGGCAAATAAACGGCGAAACCGAATAATTGGCCAGATGCTGGACGTCGATCAACAATTAGCGCGCCTGAAACAGCGCATCGCGGCTATTGACCGCAAATTCGCTGCGCCGAGGCAGGTGACAGTTCCGCGGCCTGCACCTGTGGAGGATTCTCCGGCGCGCTGGTTCATAGAGGAATGGTCGGAGGGCGAAGTGGTCGCCAACGACTTCGGCCCGCATTTCCAAATGGAGCGCGTGTTCGCCGCCCACAAACAACACGGATCGGCGGATATCGGGGCGCTCGCCGATTTGCCGCACGACCTGCTGGATGTGCTGGGAGAGAACGAGATCGCTCCGGCGCCGCCGCATCGTTGGGCTTTTCTCGATACCGAGACGACGGGGCTGGCGGGAGGCTCGGGCACGTATGCCTTTCTGATCGGGGTTGGGCGCATCACGCCCGAGGGTTTCAAAGTACGGCAGTTCTTCATGCGAGAGTACGTCGAAGAACGGAGCGTACTGGCCGCCCTCGACGCGCACCTCAACGAGTTCGATGTCCTCATCACCTACAACGGCAAGAGCTATGATCAGCCGCTGCTCGAGACGCGTTATCGGATGACGCGCCATAAAGCTCCATTCAGCAGGCTGGGCCACCTGGATCTTCTGCATGGCGCGCGCAGGTTGTGGAAGCTGCGCGTGGACAATTGCCGGCTGATGCAGCTCGAGGAACAGATCCTGGGCGTGTATCGCGAGGGAGATCTGCCGGGCGAGATGATTCCGTACGTCTATTTCGAATACCTGCGTTCGCGCGAAGCTCAGCGGCTGGTACCGATCTTTCATCACAATGCGATCGATATTCTGACGCTCGCTTGTTTGACCGCGATTGTGCCGGCTGCCTTCCGCGGCACCGATTCCGAATCACTGGCGCGAGTAGGTGTGCGGCGAGGCGAGGACCTGGCCGGCATCGCGCGCTGGCTCATGGCAGCCGACGAGCACGAACAAGCGCTGGCATTGCTCAAGCGGGCGGTGGACGCGGGATTGCCAGACCGGCTGCTGTTCCGGGCATTGTGGGACATCGCGCTTTTGGAGAAAAAGCTCGACCGGCCGCACGCTGCGCTGCGCGTATTCACAGAACTCGCGGGCTGCAGAAATGAGTATCGCGTGTGCGCGTTGGAAGAGCTGGCCAAATATTACGAACACGAGGAGCGGAATTACGGCATCGCGCTGGAATTCACGAACCAGGCGCTTGCGTATGACGGTTCTTCGGCGCTGAGCCATCGAAAAGCGCGGCTGGAACGCCGCCTGATCAAGCCGCGCGCGCGGCGATTGCTGTAGCGACTCAAGCGGACTTAATCTCAGTCCAATAACGGTCGCGCAAGCGTTGCACGGGACCCGGTAAAGCCTTGAACCACTCTCCCCGCTTCAACACGTCAGGAGTCGGGTACAGAACGTTGTTATTACGCTGTGCTTCGGGCAGAAGCGCCCACGCGGCCCGGTTCGCCGTGGCAGTCCGCATTTCTGTAGCGATATCCGCCGCTACCCTCGGCGCCAGCAGATAATTTACAAATTCGTAGGCCAGATCCTTGTGTTTGCTCTCGCGAAGAATCGCTCCGTTGTCGGCGTAAAGCGCGAAGCCCTCGGCAGGAAAAGAGAACGCCAGGTTCGCGGCATTGTCCATCGCAACTTGGGCCACTTGAGCCCACATCTGCGCGACCAAAACATCTCCTGCAATCACCTGATCGCGTACTTCTTCGTTGAGGTACGCACGTAGCAGAGGCTTTTGCCGGATGGCCAGATCGCGCGCGCGTCGCAGGTCGCGGTCGTCTCCGGAATTGATGGAGCACGACAGGCGTTTTAGGCACGCGGCGAAAACTTCCGCCGGATCATCGAGCATGGTCACGCGCCGTGAATAACAATCGATCCACAAATCCGCCCAGGCAAGCGGCGGACATGCTACGGATTTCGCATACACAATGCCGGTTGCGCTGTGCATGTACGGTACGCACCATTCGAGACTCGGGTCCCATTCAGGCGATTGAAATCGCGCGTCGAGGTTGCCGAGATTCGACAGCCGGGCATGATCGAGCCGCTCCAGCAGCTCCAAATCCCGCATAGGCTGAATAAAACTGTTCGATGGAAAGACGATGTCCCAGCCTGAGTTGCCGCTCATCACTTTCGCGAGCATCTCTTCGGCGCTGCCATAAGTCGCGTATCGGATTCGGCAGTTAAACTCCCGCTCAAAATGGGGAATCGTTGTGCTCGCAACGTAATTCTCCCAGTTGTAAACATTCAGCCGGAGCGCTTTACCTGACGTGCAGCCTGCAGCCGCGCCGGCTACCGACATCAGGAACAGACGCCGGTTCAACGCGGTCCTTTATGAGCACTCGCGCGTTGCTCCAAACGGCCCGCAAGAAGAATGAACGTGCCGAGAGAAACGGTGATCATCACGGAAAGCGCATTCACTTCCGGACTAATGCCTCGTCTCGCCATTGCATAGATCATCATCGGCAGCGTTTCCGAGTTCACGCCCGCAACCAGGCTCGTGATCACGTAATCGTCGAACGATACCGTAAAGCACAGCAGAGCGGCGGCGATAATGCCCGGCATCAGCAGGGGAAGCGTGATGTGCCGGAACACCTGCCATTCGTTCGCGCCGAGGTCGAGCGCGGCCTCTTCGAGCGCCGGATCGAAGGTTCGCAGACGAGCTGAAATTACGATCACCACGTACACGAGCGAGAAGGAGATGTGCGCCAGGATGACGGTGTGCATGCCAAGCTGCACGTGCAGAAAGCGAAATGCCCATTCGAAAAACGCCAGCAGCGACACACCGGCAACAATCTCAGGCGTGAGAAGGGAAAGGTACAGCGAGTTCGTCAGCAGCGTCGATCGTCGCTTCCAGATTGCGTATCCGGCCAAGGCGCCCATGATCGTCGAGGCTGCAGTGGCGGAGATTGCAATGATGAGGCTGTTCGTGGTTCCGTGCAATAACGCATCGTCATGGAACACTAGACGGTACCAATTCCAAGTGAACCCGCGCCACACGGCCATCTTCGAAGAATTAAAGCTGAACAGACCTAGAATCGCGAGCGGCGTGTACAGAAAAAGATACGCCGCACTTGCGTACATTGCGAGGAACTTCTTCATAGAAACTCCTCGCTCGAGCGCCTCAACACCCTCGTGACGGCGAGCACGAGAAGCATCAGCAAAAGCGACACGGCCGCGCCGAACGGCCAATCGCGCGCCGAGGTGAACTGATTCTGGACTAGATTGCCGACCATGACAGTCTTGCCCCCGCCCATCAGATCGGGGGTCAAGTACGCGCCCAGACAAGGTATGAACACAAGCACGCAGCCAGCCATCATTCCCGGTTTTGCGAGTGGAACGACAACGCGCCGTACCGCTACCCAGGGACTCGCACCCAGATCTGCGGCCGCATCGAGCAGCGATGGGTCGAGCTTTTCGAGCGTGGCGTAGAGCGGCAGCACCATGAAGGGGAGATATCCGTAGACCAGGCCGAGCGTCACCGCGCCTGTATTGAACAACAGCGGAAGCGGCTGCCGGATGAAGTGTAGCGCTTCAAACACGGAGTTGATCAGCCCCGTATCGCGCAGTAGGAACATCCATGCATAGGTCCTGATCAGGAAGCTGGTCCAGAACGGCAGCATCACCAGATTCAGCAGCAGGAGTTTATGCTTTGCACGGGCTATGTAGAGCGCGAGCGGAAAGCCGAGGACAAGGCACAGCAGGGTCGAAATTCCCGCGATCCATATCGATCGCGCGACGATCTCGCCGTACAATCTATCGAATACGCGCCCGTAATTTTCAACCGTCCATGGTTGCATTACGCCGCCATACGGTCCGCGCGTCAGCAGGCTGTAAGCGAAAACGATCAGCAGAGGCGCAAAGAACAGCACAATCATCACGGCCGCGCTCGGAGCAAGAAAAAGGTTGCGCAACCGGCTCGCCGGTTCAGTGCGCTGCGATGTGAAGTTCATCGGAACGATGCCACCAAACGTGTACGGCCTCGCCAGGAGCGAACTCGACGTCATATTGAGCGAGCTCCGCAGTGCAGCGCGCTCCATCGGAGAGCTTCGTATGCAGGTGAACGCAATTGCCCAAAAACGTTGTGCTTTCCACAACGCCGCACGCCGAACGCACCTGTTCGCCCGGGAACTGCTTGGAGACTCGCACGGCCTCTGGACGCACGCCCGCGCCATTCACCCAGTTCACTTCGCCGAGAAACTCAGCGACGAAGCGGGTCGCCGGTTCCAGGTAAAGTGTCCGGGGCGTTCCAATCTGTTCGAGCCTTCCTCGATTCATGATTGCCATGCGATCGGAGAGCGACAAGGCCTCCTCCTGGTCGTGAGTAACGAATAGAAACGCGATTCCGACACGGCGCTGCAAATTCTTGAGTTCGCTGCGCATCTGCTTGCGGAGCTTCGGGTCGAGAGCGGATAAGGGTTCATCGAGCAGCAACACCTGAGGCTCCAAAACGAGCGATCGGGCGAGCGCCACGCGCTGTCTCTCACCGCCCGAGATCTGGCTCGGCAAGCGCGACTCCTTGCCTGAAAGCTGAACGAGCGCCAGTATCTCCTCAACTTTGCTGCGAACGGCGGATCTAGCGATACCTCCACGGCGTTCCAACCCGAAGGCCACGTTCTGCTCCACCGTAAGATGTGGGAACAAAGCATAGTTCTGAAATACGGTGCTAACGTCGCGCTGGTAGGGACGCAGGCTCGCGACCGATCGATTGCCGAGCAGAATTTCACCAGAGGTCGGCTCTTCGAATCCGGCTATCAACCGAAGAGTCGTCGTTTTGCCGCAGCCCGAAGGTCCCACCAGCGAAAAGAACTCAGCACGTTCGATGGCTAGCGAGATTCCGTTTACGGCCTGATGCGTGAGGTAGTGCTTGGTGAGAGCGCAAAGCTCCAGAACCGTGTCCACTTCGAACATCAATGCTAGCGCAGGGCCTAGGGTCTTCTGAAACGATTCCGCCGCCCTGGTAATCCTACAGGGCAGATCACATGCGTTTTCTTCAAACGGCGTTAGCCGCCGGATTCTTTTCTCTGCTGATGCAGTCTCAGACTGCCCAGAATCAGCCGCCCGCCACTATGACCAAAATGGAAGTTCGGCTGATGGGTCCCGGCATCAAGCCGCGTTCCCATGCGGCGCTGCCGCGGAAAATTTACCGTGCCGGTGCGCACTATGCCCGCATGGAAGATCCACCCGATGCTCGCCAACATGTAGAAAAAATAACGATCATCGCCGAGCCGGACGCCTACAGCGCGAATTTGATCGATAAAACAGGAACTCACGCTGTCGATCAAGGCGGTCCCAGCGATCTTCATCTGCCCATCGTGCTGCCCTTCGACCCGAAACACGAACTCGCCAGTTTGGATAGGCTCGAGTTCGGCGATGAATTGGATTTCTTTGAAGAGGCGGGCGCGACAAAGGGAGCAGGTCCGATCATCAACAGCAAGCCAACCGACGCTTATCGGCTTACGACGACGGAAGGCGGCGCAACACTGGTTGTGAAGCCCGGAACGCACATCCCGATTAAGTTGAGCTGGCACACGCGCGAAGGAACATACACCTATGAATACATCGTTTATGAGGACGTGCCTTTCGACGCGAAGCTGTTTGCCAAGCCCGCAGGCATCGCGTTCAAAGAGATGCCACCCGACACGACATCGGAGAGGCGCTGACGATTCGCGGATGACCGGCGCTTAGGCGAATGCGCTTCGAGTCAAATGCTTTTGTGCTGAACAAAGTGCTTCGCGGCTGACAATCGCGACCGACTCTGCCGGTACTTCGATCAATCCGGGCCGCAAGCGCCAACACTCTTCAGAGCAGATGACCGCTTGAGGCGTGCAGCGGATGGGCACGGCCTGACGGTCTGGCCCGAGATTGCACACCACTTCAATGCCGCCGCGTTTGACGGTGAACCATTTTGCGCCTTCATCGAAATCGACCTCCACCCGATCCAAGCGCCCGTCGCTGAGTGCTCCCTCGGATCGGCGTAAAGCGATCAGCTGCATGTGCCATTCGAGAAGCTCGGCGTGCGGCTCTTCCTCAATTTTCTGCCAGTTCAACTTTGAGCGTTGAAAGGTCTGTGGATCCTGCGGGTCTGGAATATCTTCGGGATCCCATCCAAACGCCGCAAACTCGGCCCTTCGTCCGCAGGAGACCTTCTGCGCGATTTCCGGGTCTTCGTGTTGACAGAAGTATTGAAACGGCGTAGAAGCTCCGAACTCCTCCCCTTCGAACAGCATCGGCACGAATGGAGACATCAGAACGAGCGCCGCCGCGATCTTCTGCTTTCCGACACTGACGAGTTGCGAAAGCCGTTCACCCTGCGCCCGATTTCCCACCTGATCGTGATTCTGCGCGAATGCGACAAAGCGATGTGCGGAGAGACCGATCACGGGCCGGCCATGTAGGCGGTTCCGGTGCGATGAATACGTGCCATCGTAAACGAACGCGCGCTGGAGCGCCTTGGCGAGTTGGTCGAACGAGCCAAAATCTTCGTAGTACCCCTTGCGTTCGCCCGTGATGACGGTATGCAGAGCGTGATGGAAATCATCACTCCATTGCGCATCGAGGCCATGGCCGCCTGCGTCGCGGCTGGTCACGAGCCGAGGATCGTTCAGATCGCTTTCCGGAATCAAGACCAACTTCCGGCCAAGCTGAGCGCCGAGCGCTTCGACTTCCAATGCAAGATGCTCGAGAAAATGCATTGCGGAGTTGTCGAAGAAGGCGTGCACGGCATCCAGCCGGAGGCCATCGAAATGATAGTCCCTCAGCCACATCAACGCGTTGTCCGAGAAGAATTGCCGAACCTCGTGGCTGCCCTTGTGATCCAAATTGACGGCGGGACCCCAGGGAGTGCAATACGCGTCCGTGAGATAGGGCCCGAACCGGCCGACATAGTTGCCGACCGGACCAAAATGGTTGTAGACCACGTCGAGCAACACGGCGAGACCATGCGCGTGACATGCGTCGATCAGCGCTTTGAGATCGTCGGGAGCGCCGTAGGCGTGATGCGGCGCATATAAATCGACACCATCGTAGCCCCAGCCCCAAGGCCCGGAAAATTCGTTCACCGGCATCAGCTCGACATGCGTGATTCCGAGATTCACCAGATACTCGAGCCGATCGATCATGCTGCGGAATGTGCCCGCCGGAGTGAACGTGCCGATGTGCAGCTCATAAATAACAGCGCTAGGCAGCGGCTTCGGTCGCCAATTTTCATCGGACCAGCTAAACGCGGAATGGTCGATCAGACAGGAAGGGCCGTGTATTCCGTAAGGCTGGTAAAGCGAGCGAGGATCCGGAATCGGGTCGCCGCCGTCGATCGCAAACGAATACTCGCTACCCGGTCCGGCGCGGTCCACGTCGGCTTTCCACCAGCCGTCGTGCGAGGGGGATAGCCGGTGCGTCGCGTCCTGGATCAGCAGGTCAACGGTGTGTGCAAGAGGCGCCCAAACTTCGAAGGTATGCATTCGATGTCAACCTCTGACGAGCAGCGCGACAGGAAAACGACTGAAAATATCTCCGGCGCGCAACTTGCCACCTTTGAAAACAGAAGCGGAGAGTTGATCTCTCCAGGTTCCGCCCGGTACTTCGACGGAGGTATCGCCCCAGTCGCGATTCAATTTCAGGACGAGCCGCGGAACCATTACGATGACATCATCGCCGCGCAGGTACGCGACCAGATGATCGGATTTGTCTCCTTCCGCCGTGAGTGCAGTGTATCCGCCGTGATCGTCGAACGCGGCAGGATTTTCGCGACGAACTCGAAGGGCGTGATAAATGGTCCACAGCTTCGGCAACCCTTCGTCGATTCGCCTCCACACCTCGTCCACCCTTAAATTCGGCAGCTCGGATAGAAGACTGCGGCGCAAAGTGTAATCGACCGGCCGGCGGTTATCGGGGTCGACCAGACTAAGATTCCACAATTCGGTGCCCTGATATGTGTCGGGAACCCCGGGCGAAGTGAGCTTCAGCAGCGTCAGTGAAAGTGAATTGATACGGCCCGGTTCAATCAAACGCTGAACAAAGGCCTCAAAATCCCGGCGGAATGCGGCGTCTCTATACAGCGCCTCGATGAACTGGTGCACTGCCTCTTCAAAGCGATTGTTCGGCGCGAGCCAGGAGGTCTGCTGTTTCGCCTCGCGCGAGGCCTTCTCCATATAAGGAAAGAGACGGTCGGTCTCGATCGGCCATGCCCCGAGCATTGTTTGATAGAGCAGGTATTCCGTGTTCGAATCGGGAAGGCCTTCCTTCTTGTGCTTCGCGTTGATCCTGGCCCATCGCCCGACGGCGGCGCTCCAACATTCCGGCATCTCTGAAAGAAGGCTGATGCGGGCCCGGACGTCTTCGCTGCGTTTTGTATCGTGCGTCGAGGACGCGAGCATCGTGCTCGGATGCGCCTGTTGAATGTCGCTGCAGTAGCGATGAAACTCTTGGGGCGTTATGCCGAAACGACCGGGATCTCCGCCCACTTCGTTCAACGAGACAAGCCGGTTGTAGCAATAAAAGGCCGTGTCTTCGACGCCTTTCGCCATGGCGGGACCGGTGAATTGCTGGAAGCGCATGACGAACTCCGATTCCATCGCACCGCGCACCCGAAGCAGCAGCACCTCGCGCAAGAAATCGAAAATCTCGGCATCCATCTCCGGACGATTGTTTTTCGATGCCTCGATCGCTTCATTCACATAGCGCTCGTCCTCTTCGGTGAGCTCGTTCCGCTCCGGGACGGCGTAGGTGCGGTAAACCGGGAAGCATGCGACGACTTCGCGAATAGCGCGGATCACGTCGTGACGGGTAAAGTCGCGCCGATCGCGATGAGATTCGCAGATTTCTGTAAACAGCGTGGTCAGGCGATTGACGTCGCTGCCCAGCAAGTCACGAAGGACGCGGTGCTTTTTGTCGCGGCACACTGCCGCGTAATCGCCCGACTCCCCGGTAAAGTCCACATATAAATTGGTGAACTGTTCAGCGCTTTCCGTATCGACGAACAGCCCGGCCGCTTCATTCAGATAGCCATATCCAGTTGTACCGTCGATGGGCCATTCGGGACGCAATCGTTCGCCGGGCTCCAGAATCTTTTCGCCGACAATCCAGACATCGGCGGCCTCTTTTCGCAATTGCTCGAAGTAACGGCGTGGATCGCGCAATCCATCGGGATGATCCACGCGAATTCCATCCAATACGCCTTCCCGCAGCCATCGCAAAATGAGCGCATGGGTATCGGCGAACACCCGATCGTCTTCCACGCGCAATCCCACCAGCGTGTTCACGTCGAAGAAGCGGCGATAGCCGAGATCCTGTTCGGCGGTACGCCAGTAGGCAAGCCGGTAATTCTGCTGCTCTAGGATTTGATCCAGTTTGTCTGGGTTCTTGTTTGCCTCCGTTATTGCGGAATCCACTGCTTCCGCGATGAACGGCACTTCGTTGAACAACCGCTCCAAGAGAACGCGAATGACCTCTTTGTCGCGATGGCGCTGGGTCATGCTGGCGTAATCGGTGGACGTAGGCGCCGGCAGCTGGCATAGCGAGTCTGTCAAAAACCCCAGGTACTCCGATCCGCTGCGCCTGGCGGCCGCGGAGAGAATCGATGGGATGGATCGAGGCGCGGCAGGCAGATCTTGCTCGAAATACTTGAAAAAAAACTCGCCGCCGCGGCGCTGTATTTGAATCTCTCCACGAGCTAAAACACGGCCGTAGTGATCGCCGAGCACCGGCACCAGCAACTTATTTCGAAGCTTTTCTTCGAGCGGCTGCCAATCGATATCGAAATAGGAGGCGTACCGGCTGGACTGCCCATTCTCAAGAACATCCCACCAATAGCGATTGCGCCTTCCACTGATGGCCATGTGATTGGGCACGATATCCAGCACTTGCCCCAGGTGGCATTCGCCCAGCCGCAGGGAGAAGCGTTCGTGCGCCTCCGCGCCGCCCAACTCGTCATTCACTTTGTGATGATCGACGACGTCGTATCCGTGTTTGCTCCCCGGCGCAGCCTGCAGATAAGGCGAACTGTAGACATGCGAAACGCCGAGTTGATGCAGATAATCCGCAATCGCGGCAGCGTCGTCGAAGCCGAAGCTCGCATGCAGCTGAAGACGGTATGTTGCTGTCGGGATCCTCGGCATTCCTTACAGAGCCGTTCGTACAGTAGCATGTAACACTGTCCCTGATCTTCTCGTAGAAAGAGCAGCAAAACACGTTCAGAAGGTAGGAAAGTGACTGCGCAGGCCTCTTAGTTTGATCGTTCCTGCGGCGAATTCCGCCCGTGAACCGCCACAGGAAAATTAAAGGTATTTGACGAAGACTACTTCGTTGCCGTGCTCGTTATAGATGAGGTCGTCAGCTATTTGTTTGACCAGCATGATACCGAAGCCCCCGGGACGCATTCCCATTTGCGAGCGCAACTCGACGTGCCGCAGAGGATCTTCGGGCGGATTGTTTACCGCGGCATGAGGCAAGGCGCTCAATTCGAAACCGGGCCCCGCATCTCTTATCTGAATGAGAATCATTCGCGAGGTGCGGATATAGGTAAGCTCGCAGCCGCATCTCGGCTCCAATTTACAGCCGTGTTCAATCGCGTTTCCGAGCAGTTCGTGAAGGGCCAGGGACAGTTTTTCACAGAGATCCTCCGACAGGTTGGCCATTTGAGATCGAAAAAACTCGACCACCCGGTCCTTCAGCTCCCCCTCCGGCGCGATCCGGAGACAGATCCATCCGGGCAGCGCGGATTTCACCTGTATGTCCGGAATCCCTTCAAACGCTTGCTTGGCATTCACCGCGTTGTGACGCTTGGGCATCCGAAGGTTTATCTTCTCATCCGGCGCGCTCCGCATCGTTTCCCCGCCCGCCGCTTGGCAACTCACATAATCCAGGTGGTATTTTCAAAACAGGTTCGCGATGCGGTTGTTGTTAGGTTCCGGAGTTCTTATCTTGGCGGCGGCAAGCCTGCTTGCCTCGAAGAAGGTGGTGTCGCCCGAAACCAGCGCGAGCAACGATCAGGTCGACATCGTGGCGACCATCTCGCTCGCGGAAGACGAGGTTACGCAGAAAATCGGGGCCGATCCCGGCACAGGTATCGTGCTGCTCGCAGTACGCGTGACCCCCAAGACAGACAAGCCTGTGCAGATCAGCCCCGACGACTTCATCCTGCTGGCGCTCGACGATGGTGAGCGCTCGAAGCCATTTGAGCCGTCGCAGATCGCCGGCGGAACCGGACTCGTGGTGACCAAGACGGCGACACCAGGCAAGCAAAAGAAGAGCGGCATCACCGGCGGCTTCGGCGGGATTTGGAGGAGGGAATGCTTCGCCCGGGAACCCGACACCTACGACTCTCAGCGCAAAAACGGATACGAAAAGTGAAGGGAACTCGAAGCTGCTGGAAGCCTTAAAGGCGAAGCAGTTTCCGGAGAAAGAGTCGATCCAACCGGTAGAAGGATATCTCTATTTTCCGCTCGACGGGAAACACAAGCTCAAGAAGCTGGTGGTTCTCTATCGAGGCCCAGCAGGGAAGCTGGACCTCGAATTCCAGCACTGAAAAACGCTTCTACTGGGCCTTATCGATACTGTTGATTGTTACGACATCGCCGTTCATAGTGCCGTCGATTTTGACGTTATCGCCGGCATAAGCTTTCGCCTTTGCTTTTGACTCGGCATCGAACTGCATTACCTTGCCGTTGCTTACCAGGACCGGGTCCGAGCCGCCTTTGAGGCACTTATTGATACAGGCAGTGTTGGCCGCGCTCGGAGCATTGTGAGCGGCTCCACAATGGGATTCGGAAACGTAGCCTGAAATGTCGTCCGCGAAAGCGCCGAACGAGCCGAGCGATACAGCCAGAACCGACGCGAAAACCAGTTTCTTCATATGTGCCCTCCACAGGGATAATACGAGACCCATTCTACAGTGGATCAATTAATGTCTGGCCCCGCGCAAAGCGAAGAGTTTCGCGTGTCGACCGAATCCGGGACTAGACCTCTAGAATCACCGGCATGATCAAGGGCCGGCGTTGCGTCTGCTTGCTGAGAAAGCGCTTCAGGTCCGTGCGGATTTTTTCCTGCATCACGCCCCAGTCGCCGCGCTCTTCGGGCGTGGATGTTTCGAGCGTTCGCGCCACTACGCCTCGCGCTTCCTGCAAAATCGCGGCGCCATCACCGGAGACGAAGCCGCGGCTCACGATTTCGGGAAGACCTTCGCTCTTGCCGCTATGCTTGTTGATCGCAATGATGGGGAGCACGAATCCGTCTTCGGAAAGATGACGCCTATCGCGGATTACGAGATCTTCGACCACATCATCGAGCGAGCCGGAATCGATGCAGATACGGCCGACCGTGATATTTTCGCCGCGCCGCGCCCCGAGGTGATCGATTTCGAGCGTCTCGCCCGTTTCGAGAACAAACGTGTCTTCGAGTCCAGCGAAGCGGAGATGCTGGGCGAGCGCCGCGTGGCGCGACAGCTGCCGGTATTCGCCATGAATGGGAATAAAGTATCGCGGCCGAACCAGATTGAGGATGAGCTTCAGCTCTTCTTCACTGGCGTGACCGGAGACGTGTACGGGCGGGTTCATCGTGCCGTAAACCAGATTCGCTCCCCGGCGCGCGATGTGATTCATCATCCGGTAGATCGCCTTCTCGTTCCCCGGAATAATGCGGGAGCTCAGCACCACCGTATCGCCAGGCTGCAGATACAAATGTTTATGATTGTCGACGGCTACGCGAGAGAGAGCGGACATAGGCTCGCCTTGCGTGCCCGAAACAACTACGGCGATCTTCTCCGGAGCGTTCTGCATAATGTCTTGCGGCCGCAGCAGAATCGAATCCGGAATCGAGAGTAGCCCAAGATTATGGGCGATTTCCGTGACGTTCAACATGCTGCGCCCAAGAAACGCGACCTTACGGCCGTATTCCGCGGCTAAATCGAGAATCTGTTGCAGCCTGTGAATGGAACTGCTGAAGCAGGACAGGACCAGCCGCCGCTCCGACCGCGTGAACAGTTCTTCGAGGCGCGGGCCGACGGCGCGCTCGCTTTCGGTATAGCCGGGACGATCGACGTTGGTCGAATCGGACATCAGCAGCAGGACGCCCTTTTTGCCGTAAGCGGCGAGCGTGTGCAGATCGAAGAGTTCGTTGTCGGTGGGCGTCGGATCGACTTTGAAATCGCCCGTATGAATGATTACCCCGAGCGGCGTTGTGATGGCCAGCGCAACGGCGCTGACGATGGAGTGAGTGACGCGGATGAATTCGATCTCGAAAGGCCCGAGGGTAATTCGGTCTCCCGCCTTGACGATATTCAGTTTGGTTTGCGCGAGAAGCTCATGCTCTTCGAGGCGGCGCTCCACCAGCGCAAGCGTGAATTCAGTGCCATAGACGGGGATATTCAACTGCGAAAGCAAGAATGGAATCCCGCCGATGTGATCCTCGTGGCCATGTGTGAGTACCAACCCGCGAACCATGGAGGCGTGCTGCTCCAGATAGGCGAAATCGGGAGTGACGATGTCGACACCGAGCAACTCCGATTCGGGAAACATCATCCCTGCGTCAACGACGATGATGTCGTCGCCATAACGCAGCGCCATGGAGTTCATGCCGAACTCACCGAGGCCTCCAATCGGAATAATTTGCAGCTTTCGATCAGCCATGGGCGCGAATGAAGCTAAAGGGTAGCACGTGGTTTGCTTCGCGCGGCCGGGGGCTTTACGGTGCACCCGAAGTGATCGCGGCCTTGGCCCGATTGACCCACGTCTCGTAAACGTAGCTCTCGCGCTGCGAATCCCAGACCGCCTCCGGAAGCGCGTGCAGATCGGCCCGCGAGACCACCGGGATGTCCTTGCCCAAGGCCATGGTGCCGCCTTGGTCGTGCGCGTTCGAGAGGCCGGCGGGCGTTTTCAGATCGTTTTTCGCCGCCCAATCGAGAATGCGAGTTTCGGGCAGCGCTTCAATGTCTTTCTTGGTCCAGTTTGGAAACTTCAGCTTGTCCTCGAGCCACAGCGCGACGGGCCTGGTCAGGAAATACGGCCGATGGCCGCCATCGGGAATGAACCCGAAGTCGAAAATATCTTTCGAATTGCCTACCTCTGCAATGGTGCGCTTGCGCAGGTCTTCGAAAAAGTCCTGACCATGATGGGGAATGTCGATCACTTGATCCGCTGAACCATTCCACACCAGCGTGGGGCCGCGCTTGGCATTCAGAGCAAACAGGACAGCGGAACGATCTCCGAGGAACCGCAACGATTGATACGGAATGCCTTCACACATTTTTTTGTCGCTGGAATCCCAAAGACCGCCGGGGCCATCCAGATCTCCTCCGGCCGCGAGCATGCAGGCGTGAATTCGCGTATCCACTGCGCACACGATGGAACCGATGAATGATCCCATCGAATAACCCAGGACGGCAATGCGCTTCTGATCGACATCCTGCCTCTCAGCCAGATAACCTGCGGCCTGCATGACATCGGTGGCCATCAGACCTGCCATGCGCCGAGCCATATCGTCCGGAGGAACGATTTCATCGTGCTGGCCTGTGTCCGAGCGGCGTTCGGCGTTGCGTTCGTATTCGCCGATAGGATCGTAGGTCAGCACGACGGCGCCGGCTCGGGCGTACAGGATTCCGGCCCAATACGCGTACCAGGACGACTTGTCGCCGCCATGACCATTCACGACGATCAGGGCCGGATGCTTTGTAATGGTTGCGCCCGCGGCGTGATATACGATTGCGGGAACACGAAGCCCATAATCGGTTGCGTACGAGACTCGGTCGGCGGCTACACCGGCTGCGGGAGAAAACTGGCCATACGATTTCGATTCCAGCTTCGGCAGCGGCTGGGGAATGTGCAGTTTGCTTTCAATCTGCTTGCGAAGATTTTGCCAGTCGGTCTTATTGGCGGGGAACGCGCAGCACGCCAGAAGAACAACCGAGGCGAAGCGAAGTAAGCGCACGCTAATTCAAACCGGCAGTTCCGTTGGACCCGCATTGCGAGGGCACGTGCCGGTATTCCGGGTCAAACCCGAGTTGCCTGGCTACGCTGAGAATTTTGTCGAACTCGAGGCTGATAGTCGCTCCCGCTTTCTGCGTTACTTCATCTTCCATCGGCAGGTCAAAATCGTCGGCCCCATAGCGCAGCCCTTCGAGAGCACGCTCGTTTTGTGTCAGAACAGAGGTGCGAATGCGGGGAACATTGTCCAAGTAAATTCGGGAAAGAGCCAGATGCCGCAGATACTCTCGAGTGGTGACCTCAATGCCGCCCAGATCCGTGAAATAGGGCTTGTACGTCCAGCAAAGAAAGCTCGCCAGGCCGCGTGTCTTGTCCTGAAAAACGCGCGTGCGTTCCAGATGTTCAAGCCGCTCGTCAAGGCTTTCGTCGAAGCCGATCACCATCGTGGCGGTCGTACTTAGCCCGGCCGCAATAATCGCGCTCTGAGCCTCAAAGTATTCCGCGACCGTGTACTTGAATTTGCTGTGACGCGCACGGAAGCTCTCAGTCAGAATCTCCGAACCGCCGCCCGTGATCCAGCGCACGCCGGCTTGCTTGAACCGTTCGGCGGTTTCACGATAATCAAGCTTGGCGTGATCGGCGAGATACATGAACTCCGCTACCGTGAGGGCGTAGAATTCCAGGCGATTTCCGTAGCGTTCGCGGATCGCGGCGAACAGGTCGCAATAGTAACTGAGCGGCAGATAAGGATTGAAACCGCCGTTGAACGCGGCGAGATCACCGCCAAGATCGATCAACTCGTCGAGTTTCGCGAACACCGCATCGCGGCTCAAAACGTAGCCCTCCGCATGGCCCGGCAGGCGGTAGAAAGCACAGTAGTCGCACTGCGCCACGCATACATTCGTATAGTTGACGATCCGCATGATCATGTAGGTGCAATGGCCGGCAGGGTGAAAGCGCGCGCGGACCTGCGAAGCGAGCTCTTGCATCTCGCGATCGGTTGCATTCAACCACAGCCATCGAGCCTCGTCGCTGTCTATCCGATTACCTTGGGCAATCTTTCCAGCAATCTCCGCAATGGTAATCGTGGCGGTGCTCACGTGTTTATTTTAGGAGGATCGTCAGCGCGCGCTCCACAGCGCAGACGGTTATCGACTTTTGACCTTCGCGTTCAGCTCGATCAATCTGGTGTGTTGTCCGCTCGAAGTCGTCCGGCCCGCATCGTTTGTTCCAGCCCCGGCTGCGACCATATCGAGCAACTCCGAATCTTCTTCGGCAATCGGCGTCAACGCGCGATCCGTGTAGTTGCGTGCGTCAGGATCCCGCTTTAACTGCAGGCGGAATCGGCCGAAACGCCAAATCAATTGCGCCAGCCTGACATGCTTATACGCGATGTTGGCAAGATAGCGCGGATAGAAGACAAATGGATTTTCGACCGGCAGCGTCGGCCGGCGATCTTTGCGATATTTGCGCCGCAAGTAGCCGCCCTGCAGCGGGTCCACTCTCTCTAAGTTGACGCAGACGTAAAACCACACCAGCAGCAACAGCATGTTGGCGGGATTACTGCGTGTCGCATGGGCGCGGCGCATAACAGTCTCCATATGTTCAAGCGAGTAATAGGAGACCCAGGCATCTTTATAGAGCTTCTCCCACTCCGCCGTCGACATCGTCGAGTGAGTGGTAGTTACGTGCTCCAGATCGTATTTGTTTAAATCCGGATCCAGATAAACGCCCGCGCTGTGCAGCCGCTGGTGGTCCTCGGACCCGGGCAACGGTGTAAGGCAGTGCGGCTCCAGTAAATCGATCGGCAGTTCGCGCTGGATGATCTGGATGTCGCGGATCACTGATTCGGGCGTGTCGCTCGGGAACCCGACTATATAGCCCGCAAAGATCGTTACTCCAGCGTCTTTCCACTCGAGCAGCATCTTGCGGTACTCGGCGACTTTGTTCTGCTTTTTCTTAGCTCCAACCAAGCTGCCCGCGTTGATCGTTTCGAGTCCGATAAATACTCGCGCGACACCGGCGCGGCTTGCTTTGGCGATGAACTTCGGAATGCGATGGCACATCGTGTCCACCTGGATCACGAATTTGATGTTGAGCTTTTCCTGCTCACGTAACGCGATCAGCCGATCGAATATGCTCTCCCAATCCTTGTTGCGGGCGAAGTTGTCATCGGTAATGAAGAAGCGATTGATCCCCTGCGCCAAATTGCTCCGTACAATCCGTTCCACGTCGTCCGCCGAACGCCGCCGCGATTTTCGCCCCTGCACGTTGATGATCGTGCAGAAGGAGCATTGAAAGGGGCAGCCGCGGCCCGCATCGAAGCTGGTCAGCTTACCCGCAGTCCGCTTGACGCGCGTGGAAGGAAGAATCGGCATCGGCACGCCGGTAAGAGACGGCAGGTCCGACATGTAATTGTAGAGCGGCTTGAGCGTGCCCTCCCAGGTATCGCGCAGCACCTCTTCAAAGCGGCCCTCCGCCTCGCCGGCAAACAACGAAATACCGAGATCCATCGCTTCTTTGAGCTCGGCCGGAAGCTGCGGCAACATCGCCAGACAGCCGGATACGTGAAAGCCGCCGATGCAGACCTGAATCCCCGCGGCGCGGAGTAAGCGCGCAAGATCCATCGCACGCGGATACTGGTTCGACTGCACGCCCACGAACGCCACCAGGCCGCGATGCCCGCGCATCTGCCGTATGATGCGCTTCGGCCGGATGCGCGTGTTGGTTTCATCGACGGCGGTTATGTCGATCTCTACGTCGTCGCCAAGTATGCGGCGCTCCTTGCAGTCGAGCGCCAGACCGTTGAGCACGGCGAGTGTGTTTGACGGAATCGCGGAACGGAGCCATTGAATGACGTAACCGTCGTCGTCGTAGTGCGATGGCTTGATCAACACCATGGAAAAACGCTGCGGCGCTTTATCGGAGGCCATCTGTCGCCCTAACTTCAATGTTGTAAGTAGAATATCACGCGATACGAGGTTGCTTCGAAGCGGCGCAACAGCCCTTGTTGAGATGCTTTCAGCAGGGCGGTACCTTAATCCTGCGTTACCTTAACGTGTTTCCGTCAGGACCTTTGAACCACGCTACCCTCGCGCCGCTCGGCGGCTTTCCAAACTGTTGATTCTATGGAGCGGGAGACGGGGATCGAACCCGCGACGTCCAGCTTGGGAAGCTGGCATTCTACCGCTGAATTACTCCCGCTTGCCTGATTTTTCTTCTGCTTGCCTGTCTTTACACGACACGACTGCTTCAATCTATCACAGCCCCTGGTTGTGGGGCCCGCGCGATTCACGCAGTGCTCACAGCACCAAACATCCACGAACGTCACCTCGATGCACCCGCATTTAACTCTCGAGTTTCGAGAGCTCTTCTTGCACGGCTTTCCAACGTGCGAACTGCTCCTGCCTTTTCTGCTCGTAAACCTGAAACATCTGGTACGTCTGCAACGGTGGAGCGGAATTCGGCACTCTCCACGACATTGCCCAAGTCGGCATATTGAGCATCGAGCATAATCGGATACACGAGCGAAGCTGCGCGATTGACAGACTTGGACTGAATTAACTGCCGTTCGATCGCCGCCATCTCCTGCTCCACACGATCAATGGCTTGAGTTAACGAAGCGTTCGCCCCGTTACGACGCGCCTCTAAATTCGCGCGCGCCGTGCGGATCTGGCTCACCGTTTGGTGAATTTCAGTAATACGGTCGCGGATCTTCATCGCAAACTCGAATTGCTTCTCCAGATCGGCTTGGTTGGCTTTGACGCGGGGATCGGTTTTTACTTCGAGCGGCACAGTGGATTCCCTTCTGCTGCCACGAGTTTCACCTGGTATGTTCCGGGTGGGACCAGCGGCCCACCACCTCCCTGCAGTTCCATGACCACCAGCCCGGGAATTGTTTTCGGGCCATCTTCCCGGAAATTCCAAACAAATCGGTTCAGCCCGGCGTGCGCGGGGAGGGCGGCGTTCCCACGATTACCTCCCTCTTCCGAAGTGTGCGTGAATTGTCGGACGACGTTCCCGTCGTGGTTCAGAATTTGCAGTGTCATCGGCTGGGAAGGTGCAGAACTCAGGTAGTAGTCAATCACCGCGCCGGCGGGTGGATTGAATGCGACATTCTGGACCGCGCCTCCGCCGCCGAACCCACCTGCACCGCGTTCGCGCCACGACACGGCCGGCGTGTAAAGGTGCGCTTCAGAGGAAGCGATCTCCGCGCTCGCCTGTCGGAGCGGCGTAATGTCGTCGATCATCCAGAATGCGCGTCCATGCGTCGCGACCCCCAACGAGTCGTCATGCACCGTGGTGTCGTAAACGGGCGAAGGCGGCAGATTCAACTGCAGCGACTGCCAGTTCGCGCCGTCGTCAAAGGAAACATAGATGCCTCTCTCCGTGCCGGCGTAGAGTAAGCCTTTGCGCTTGGGATCCGCACGAAGGGAGTGGCCCTAGTCGTTTGGCGGCAGGCCGTTTGTGATTGTAGTCCACGTCTTGCCGCAATCGCTGGTCTTGAAAATCATCGGCCGGAAGTCGTCCGAAAAGTGCAGATCCGCAGCCATATGGCCTTGTCGGGTTCGTCGAGCGAAGGCTCAATCAGGTTGACCCGCGACCATTCCCGCATCTGCTTCGGAGTCACATTCTTCCAGTGCCGGCCGCCGTCGGTGGTCACATGCACCAAACCGTCATCGCTTCCCGCCCAGATCAGATCTTTTTGAACGGGCGATTCGGCTAAGGCAAAGATTGTGTCGTAATATTCGGAGCTTGAGCTATCCGGTGTCAGCGGTTCGGGACTGGATTGCTGCTTTGATTTGTCGTTGCGGGTTAAATCCGGGCTGATAATGGTCCAGTTCATTCCGTCAGTAGTGCTTTTGAAGAGCACTTCGCCGCCCATGTAGAGGACGTTTGGATTATAAGGCGAGAGCGCCATAGGCGCGGTCCATTGAAATCTGTGCGCCAACTCTGCCGGAACGTGGGCGCGCGCACCGAACCACGGTGAGATCGTCTGGGTCTGGCCGGTGTGCTCATCGTAACGAGTGAAGTGACCGTTATGATCGCCACCATAAACGATTTCGGGATCACGAGGATCGGGCCAGATATAGCCTGACTCGCCGCCGCCGACTGGATGCCAGTCGCGATAGTCAATGACGCCCGCATCACTGCGGCGCTGAACGGCCACGGTGTCGGAGTCCTGCTGCGAGCCGTAGAGATGATAGTTGAACTCCTTATCCGTCGTAACGTGATAGAACTGCGCTGTCGGCTGACTGTTTTCCGGTGTCCAGGTTTTCCCCCCATCGACGGAGATCGTCGCACCTCCATCGTTCGCATTAATCATGCGTTTTGGATTGTTCGGAGCGATCCACAGGTCGTGATTATCGCTGGCAAACATGATTTTTGAATCGTGTGGATCCGCCACCAGGTCCGTGGCGCCCGTCTTATCCAGAGCACCTTTTGCCAAGTCTCGCCGCCATTGCTCGAACGGTAAGCGCCGCGTTCTTCGTTGGGTCCGAAGGCGTGACCCACGGCGGCGACAAACACGATATCCGGATTGTGGGGATCGATCAGGACATTTGCGATGTGCTGCGTATCGCGCAAGCCGATGCTAGTCCAGGTGCGGCCTCCGTCGACCGATTTGTACATGCTGTTGCCGTACGAAATGTCTTTGCGTAAGCAAGGCTCGCCAGTGCCGACGTAGATGATTTTCGGATTCGATGGCGCGACCGCAATGGCTCCAATGGAAGCTATCGGTTCGTGGTCGAAGATTGGCGTCCAAGTGATGCCGCCGTTTGTCGTCTTCCAGACTCCGCCGCCTACCGCTCCGAAATAGTAGACGCTGGGGTCTCCGGAGATACCTACCGCAGTCTCGGAGCGCCCGCCACGGAATGGGCCAACTAATCTCCAGCGCATGGATCGTAAGTATTGGCGGGGACCGGCTGCGCGAGAAAGTGATGCCCGCAACCGCCGGTCCTCTCATCGTGATGTGAAAAGGACCAAATGTAAACTTCTCTATAGGAGCGCACTCGTACCTGGAGCTTTGAACCAGCAGTAGAAGGATGCTGCAGTAGGAACAGATTATGGATCGCGAGTTTTTTTATTCAATACTGCGGGGCGAAGGCACTTCCGATTACGAAACTTATCTGAACACGCACCAGCTTCTTGCGTCTCAGAAAGCCTTCGGAGAGTGTTGCAACGCCGACGAGCTGCAGTTCCAGATCGTTCACCAGGTAGAAGAACTCTGGATGAAGCTGATCAGCTACACCCTCCTCGATATCGATGACTACCTTCAGCAGGAAAATACCAATCGGGTCCTGACGCTCTTTCGGCGGGTTCATCTCACCCTTCAGTTAATGACCGAGCAGCTGCGCTTGCTTGAAACCATGGCGCCGAAGGAATATCAGGAGATCAGGCTTCAACTAGGGCAAGGAAGCGGGCAGGAATCGCCGGGATTCCGCACTTTGCTCAGAATGCATCAACCGCTGTGGCATTCCTTCCAGAAACACTATCTCGACAAGCACGGCCTTACCGTAGAAAAAATCTACAACTCCGAGTACAGCCACTCAGACGCTTACGTCGTGGCAGAAGCGTTAGCGGAATTCGATGAGCTTTTTCACAGTTTCCGATATCACCATTTGCAGCTCATCGCCCGTTCGATCGGGCTGGGTGCAAAGTCTTTGAAAGGGCGCGCCGTCGAGATGTTGGATAGCGGATTGCGCGTGCAATTCTTCCCGGAACTGTGGGAGATCCGGAATAGGATGACGGACAGTTGGGGAGCTGAGTATGGGACGGTTCGGGAGCCATTGCACTAGGTAATAAATTTCCAGTTGGCCTGAGAAAGCGGTGACAGCGGCGCTTTAAGGGGATGTGGCCGTACTTGAAATGTCAGATTGCGATTATCACGGATTGTGGATTGATCCCCACAATCACTTGCGCATGATCAATGGAAGCGACGGAGGAGCAAGTATTACGTTCGACGGCGGGAAAAGCTGGAGCACGCTGGACAACCAGCCGACCGCGCAATTCTACGAAGTAATTACCGATAAACAGTTCCCTTACCGGATTTATGGATCCCAGCAAGACAACACAACGGTATCCATCGCGAGCCGCACGGACGGCCCGGGAATCGGCGCCACCGATTGGTATACCGTGGCGGGCGGCGAAAGCGGCTATATAGCGCCGGATCCGAAGAATCAGAAATCGTGTTTGCGGGTAGCTTTTTTGGGATGATGACGCGAGACGACCATGAGACAAACCAGGTCCGGAATATCAGCATTTGGCCCGATTACCCAGGCGGCCGTACGGCCGAACAAGTGAAGTATCGCTTCCAGTGGACATACCCGATTGTGATCGCCTCGTCCGACCCCCACACGATCTATGCGGGCGCTAACGTGCTCTTTCGATCTACAGATGAAGGGCAAAGCTGGCAAACAATCAGCCCCGACCTCACAAGGAACGACAAAGGCAAGGAAAACGGTGGCCGTTTGGAGGAATACTATTCGACGATCTTTGCCATCGCGCCCTCCCGGCGGAACAAGGCTGTGATTTGGGTGGGATCCGATGATGGCCTGGTGCACGTAACGACGAACGCCGGGAAAGATTAGCGCAATGTAACGCCCCCGAATCTTCCCGCCTGGTCTCGTATAACATCATCGAAGCTTCGTCGCGAGATGCCGGTACTGCCTATCTTGCGGTAAACCGTTATCAACTCGACGATCTCCGGCCTTACATTTATGAGACCTCGGATTTCGGAAAGACCTGGAAACTCATTACCAACGGGATTCCGCAAAACGACTTCGTGCGGACCGTTCGGGAAGACCCCGTGCGCAAAGGTTTGCTTTACGCGGGAACTGAAGGCGGTGTGTATGTGTCCTGGGACGGTGGCGAAAACTGGCAAGCGCTCCAATTAAATCTTCCCGTCGTTCCCATCACCGATTTAGCCGTTAGAGACCACGATCTGATTGCAGCGACGCAAGGCCGCTCGTTTTGGATTCTGGACGACTTGGCGCTGCTCCGCCAAATGCAGCCCGACGTCAGCGTCCACCAGCATGCATCTGTTTCGCCCCGACGACGTGTATCGGCCGGCACGACGCAGCTTCCGACCTGCAGCGATGGGCTTGGCCAGAACCCTCCGCGCGGCGCGGTGGTGACTTACTATTTCCAGCAAAAGCCCACCGGGCCGGTGAAGCTCGAATTCGAAGAACAGGATGGAAAGCCGATCAAATCGTTTTCCGACATGCCGGCGGAGGCGGGCATGAATCGATTCGAGTGGGATCTCCGCTATCCGGACGCACACGGAATTGCAGGGGGATCTCATCTGTCGGGCGGAAATCTTCGTGGCGGTCCTGTCGCGGCACCTGGGAGTTATCGCGTGAAGCTGATTGCCGGTCAGGACGAGGTACAGTCCTTCGATATTCTCAAAGATCCGCGGCTGCCGACCACGAACGAGCAATATCAAAAGCAATTTGCGCTTTTGATGTCCATACGTGACAAGCTGACTGCTGCAGACGATGCATTTAATCGGATCCACTTAGCCGAAGCGCAGTTGAAAAACAGTGACGATACAGCAGCGAGCAAAACCATCGCCGCTCTCGACGGAATCGCACACGAACTCGTGCAAGCGCAATTTACGGGTTTCGACGATCAGATGCTGGTTTACTCACTGAAACTCAACAACCGCATCGCTGCACTGCAGGGCTATGTTGAAGGCGGTTATGCTCCAACGGATCAGGACTACCAGGTTTTCAACGAGCTCTCGGCCGATCTGGAGGACATTCTCTCGAAACTGAAGCACGTCTTCAATTCAGCCGCACTAGCCTCATCGTCGGGCGTTGCTAAAGATTCTGTTGCTGTGAAGCAGTAACCTCATGCGGACCCGACAATCTATCAGTCCGGTATGACTGCCGTAACTTCGATCTCCACGCGGGCGCGTTCCTCGATCAACGCGGACACCTCGACGGCTGTCATAGCAGGATAGTGCCGGCCGATAATCTCCCGGTACGCCGCTCCCACTTCCTTGGACGCAGTCGTGTATTCTTTTTTGTCGAGCACGTACCATGTCATACGGACGATGTGCTCCGGTGCCGCGCCCGCCTGCGACAATACTTCAGTCACATTCTTCAGCGCTTGGCGTACCTGTCCGGCAAAATCGTCCGCGAAGCGGCCTTCCGCATTCCACCCCACCATTCCGCTGACGAACACCATGCGGCCCTTCGCGGCAACTCCGCTCGAATAGCCTTTCGGGCGTGGCCAATGTTCCGGTTGGAGTAGTTCCATAGTTCTCTTATTTTCCGCTCTCGAGTTGATTCGAATGATTCACTAAGCCGGCAAGGCGCGCGCGGAGGTCTTCGGGCAGAGCAAACGGACGTTTACTGCCGGTTTCAATAAGGACCAGCACGATCGCTGCACGCACGCGCTCTCTTCCGTCCGGCCCTTCGAGGACAATGTCGAGATGAATGGAACTGGCGCCCGCCTTGCGTACTGACAGAGCGGCCGAGAGCACTTCCCCCAAGAAACTGGGAGCAATAAAATCCACTTCGAGATGCACCGTCGGCAGACCCCAACCCCGGCCATGATGCAGCTCTGCGAAGGAAAGGTGCAATTCCTCAGCACACCAGTCCTCTACCAGGTTGTTGAACATCTCCAGGTAGCGAGGATAAAAAACCATCCCGGCTGGATCGCAATGCGCGAAACGCACTAGAATACTCGAACGATACGCGCCAACCGGCTTGGCCTGTCCTGTTTCGAAAGGAAGCGCCTCAGCCATGCGCACCTTCCTCATTGAAGGATTTGATAATGCCGCGGGCGATGATCAGCTGTTGCACTTCTGTCGCACCTTCGTAAATACGAAGCGGACGAATTTCGCGATACAGCCGCTCCACGGGCTCTTCACTGATGACGCCGCGGCCGCCGAAAATTTGCACGGCTGCGTCGATCACCTGTTGCGCGATTTCGGTGGCAGTCATCTTGGCCATCGCGGCTTCCACCGTAATTCTGTGTCCCTGATCGCGCAGCCAGGCAGCCCGGTACGTCAATAACGCAGCGGCATCGATCCCGGTGGCCATCGCTGCGAGCTTCGCCTGCGTCAGTTGAAAATCGCCGAGCGTCTGGCCGAACATCTTGCGCGAAGTGGCACGCCGCAGCGCCTCATCGAGGGCCCGGCGCGCAAATCCGAGCGCGGCAGCCGCAACCGAACGTGCGGAACACGTCGAGGGTAGCCATTGCGATTTTGAACCCTTCGCCAGGTCCTCCGATTCGCTGCGAAGGGAACGCGGCAGTCCGCGAACAAAGCCGCGCAAGCGGATGAGGCGCCATCACATTCATGCGCTCGGCGACGTGGAACCCGGCGTATCCGGCTCGACTATGAGCGCCGTGATTCCGCGTGCGCCAGGCGCTTCCCCGGTTCGAGCGAAGACGACGTAGAAATCGGCGATGCCGCCGTTCGAGATCCATGTCTTCTCGCCATTCACCACGTATGAATCGCCTTCCAAGCGCGCTTCACACGTCAGAGCAGCTACATCGGAGCCAGCCTCCGGTTCGGAAATGCGAACGCCGCAATCGCGGAACCCTCGGCTACCCGCCTCAGATAACGCTCTTTTTGCGCGGAATTGCCGAAAAAAGTGATCGCGCCCGAGCCCAGCCCTTGCATGGCAAAAACGAAATCGGCGAGGCCGGAATAAAATGCCAAGGTCTCGCGGATCAGGCATAAAGCACGCGTGTCGATCGTCTCCGCTGCACCGCCGAACGTCGTGCCGCCAACGCCGAATTTGAGCCATCCTCCTGCACCGAGTTCACGGACGAGCCTACGGCAGGCTGCTTCCACATCGCTATCGTCGTCAACGCGTAAATGATCCTGCCCATCTCTCTAGTTCGCTCGCGAGCGCTTTGTGGTGCGGCTCGAAGAAGGGCCAATCCAGATGGCTGCGGGAGGACATGCTCAATCACCTTCGAAGACGAGGCTTTTGCTTGTTGCGCGAAGGCGTGGTACGCACGATGGAAATCGTTGGTCGCCATGCAGATCGCTTGCGCTTGCGCTTCGGCCTCGATTGCTTCATCGACGCCCATGCTCCATTCCTGCTGCAGCATCTTCTTCGTCATGCCGTGCGCGAAGGTTGGACCATCGGCCAGCTCGCCTGCCAGATCCGCGAGCGTCCTTCAAGAGCGCCTCCGGAGTACAGATCCGGTTGAAAAATCCCCAGCGTTCCGCCTCATCGCCTGTCAGAGCGCGACCAGTGTACAGCAGCTCGGCCGCGCGGCCCTGTCCGATGACGCGAGGCAGCAGTGCGCATGCGCCCATGTCGCAGCCAGCCAGCCCCACTCGGCTAAACAAGAACGCGGTTTTACTGCGGGACGTACCCAGACGAATGTCCGAGGCGAGCGCCAGCAAAGCGCCAGCTCCCGCGCAAACGCCATCTATGGCCGCGATAATCGGCTGTGGACAAGCGCGCATGCTTTCACCACGTCACCCGTCATGCGGGTAAACGCCAGCAGCCCCGGCATGTCCAGCTTTGTCAAAGGGCCGATAATTTCGTGCACATCGCCGCCGGAGCAGAAGTTTTCTCCCGCGCCCGTGAGAACCATCGCTTTGATGTCGTCGGCGTAGAGCATGGCACGGAACAACTCACGCAATTCCGCATACGAAGAGAATGTCAGCGGGTTTTTCCGCTCCGGCCGGTTCAGCGTGATAATGGCAACCTTCCCCTCGACCTCGTACTGGAAGTGCTGCGCGCTGATAGCCGCCAAACATGCTGCGGTTGCCCGGTAGTTCGTGACGATCGCCAGGAAGATAACGCATCACCATTTCCTCCTCACATCACCTCTCCGCCTGCGACCGCGATCGCCTGTCCCGTTATGGCATCGCTGCCCGGTAAACACAACCAAGCGACGGCATTCGCCACCTCTTCCGGCTGCACCAATCTCTTCTGTGGATTTCGTGCTGTCAGTTCGGCTAGAGCCTGCTCCGGCGTACGGCCCGTTTTGCGACGATGTTCGCGATTGCGTCTTTCACCATGTCCGTGTCAGTGTAGCCCGGACATACCGCGTTTACAGTGATGCCCTTCGTCGCAAGCTCCAGGGCCAACGCGCGCGTGAGTCCAATCACTCCGTGTTTCGCCGCGCAGTATGCCGAAACATAGCTGTAGCCGACCAACCCGGCAAGGCTCGCCACATTCACAATGCGTCCCCAACCCGCCTGCAGCATGCCGGGAAGCGCTGCGTGGATGCAGTGAAACGTGCCATCCAGATTGACCGCCATCATTCGGCGCCAAAGTTTCGCATCTGTTTTTGTAAACGGAGCGGAAGCTGCTTGGCCGGCATTGTTGACGAGAATGTCGATGGGGCCGAACCGCTCGCGCGCAACTGCGAAAGACTGCTTTACCGATTCCGGATCGGAGACGTCCGCGCTGTAGTACTCGAGCTCAGCGTCTTGCAATTCTCGCAGCGACTGCGTCATCAAAGTTTTGTTCCGGCCGATCACGGTGACCCGTGCGGCGTGGGCGAGCAATATCGACGTAATGGCTAAGCCGATGCCGCGTGCTCCCCCTGATACCAGCGCATGTTTACCACTCAGCAGCTTTGAACTCTGATCCACGCTTCCCGGTATCACACCTGAAGTTTGAGCAGAGCCGCGCGCGCGAGGTTGCGTTCAAGTTGTACTTTGCCGCCTGCATATTCCTGAGGCCACCAGATCTCCGAATAGCCCTGTTTTGCCGCTTCATGCAGGGTCCACGCAGGATCGGCTAAATGGGGCCGGGCAATGGCGCACAGATCGGCTCGACCGGCAGCAATGATTGTATTTACGTGGTCGCCTTCGAAAATATTGCCGACGGCGATTGTCGGAATGCCTACCTCATTGCGAATCCGATCAGAGAACGGCACCTGAAACATTCGCCCATAAACAGGCTGCTCGGCTTTGCTTACCTGCCCTGCGGAACAGTCGATCACGTCCGCTCCGGCAGCACTTGAAAAGGCATGCAATTTTGACGGCTTCCTGCGGAGTAATGCCTCCAGGCACCCAGTCGTTGGCCGAAATGCGTACACTCATCGGCTTATCTTGCGGCCAGGCAGCACGCATCGCCTGGAACACCTCTAGCGGGTAACGCATGCGGTTTTCGAGCGAACCTCCGTATTCGTCTTTTCTTTGATTCGTCAACGGAGAAATAAAGCTGGACATCAGATAGCCGTGCGCGCAATGGAATTCCAGCCAATCGAATCCTGATTCGATGCCCCGCGCTTGTGGCAGATACAAAATCGGCCTTGATGCGGTCCATGTCCTCGCGCGAAGCCTCACGCGGAATCTGCGACACGCCTTCGATATACGGCAAAGGCGAGGCAGATAGCAGCGGCCAGTTGCCAGAAGGCAAGGGATGATCGATCGCTTCCCAGCCGCGCTGCGTTGACCCTTTTCGTCCAGAATGGCCGAGTTGCAGCGCTATCTTGTATCCGTGTGTGTATGCACATAGTCGACGATGCGTCGCCATGCGAGCTGTTGTTCACTCATTCCACAGCCCCGGGCACGCGGGCGTAATTCGCGCATCCGGCGACACACATGTCATCTCCGTCACAACCATCGCGGCCCCGCCCATCGCGCGCGCACCTAAGTGGACCAAGTGGAAATCGTTCGGCAGCCCGTCTTCGGCGTTGTAAGTAGCCATGGGAGAGACGATCACGCGATTTTTCAGGGATACTCCGCGTACGCGAAAAGGCGTGAACATGGGTGGAACCGGATATTTCACGCCGCTGCGCGCCGCAAACCACGTCTCCAGACCTTCGACGTAATTTGCGTCTCTCACCCGGAGGTTCTCGTGCCCGATCCGCTGGCTACCCGTAAGCAAGCTGTACGCGAACTGTTGCGGGTCGAGATGCACATAGCGCTCCACCTCCTCAAACCATTCCATCCTGTTGCGAGCCGCGCTCTGCAGCTTCAGCGCTTCGATTTCGCGCTCTTCCTGATAACGCTGCAACGAAGCTGGCGTATCTCCATCGTGACTCGAAAGCACTCGCGCAAGCGCAATCGCATCTTCCATCGCCAGCTTGGTGCCGGACCCAATAGCAAAATGCGCGGTGTGGGCGGCATCTCCGATCAGGACGATGTTCTTGTGGTGCCACTTCTCGCAAAGGATGCGCCTGAATTTCAGCCACACGGCGGAGCCGCTCAGGTGTTTCGCATTTGAGATCAGGGCATTTCCGTCCAGCCGTTCGGCGAAAATGCGTTCGCACAGCGCAATCGACTCCTGCGCGTCCATCCGGTCGATTCCCGCATTCAGCCAGTTCTTCTCCGGCGTCTCCACAATGAATGTCGACCCGTTTTCGTCGAACCGGTAGGCGTGCAGGTTAAACCAGCCCCACTCCGTTTGCCGAAATCGAATGTGAACGCATCCAGCCTTTTCTTGCTCCCCAGCCAAATGAATCGATTGTTCCGAACTTGCATATTTGGCCTGAACATATCTTCGTATTTCCGCCGCGTGACCGAAGACGACGCCATCGGACGCGACCACCAGATCATACTGACTCGCATACTCATCCGGGTCGGTGACTTCGGTTTCAAAGACGAGTTTCACGCCTAACGCCGAGGCGCGCCGTTGCAGAATTTGAAGCAGTTTTATGCGGGCAATTCCACAAAATCCGTGTCCACCCGACGTAATCTTTGAGCCCTTGAAAAAGACATCGATATCGTCCCAGTGCCGAAACGCACCTGTAATCGCAGCATGGGTCTCCGGATCGACGTCCTTGAAGCCGTCCATGGTTTTGTCGGAAAAAACGACACCCCAGCCGAAAGTGTTGTCCGGCGCGGTTGCGTTCCACGACCGTCACATCCCAATCCGGATTCGCCTTTTTCGCCAGAATCGAAAAATACAGGCCCGCGGGGCCGCCGCCCAGGCAGACTATTTTCATGCGGCGTGCCTCCGTTGCGTCGGGCACATACGTTCCGAATGGAGCGCCTCCACGGAGCCGCTCACGCACTCACCTCTTGCAAGGCGCGGTCGAGTTTTATGCCGCTCTCGTCCGCTAATGCGGCCTCACGTAACTTCTTCAGGCGCGCGGCCGCATCGCGTCTGCCGCGCAATTGCGGAAGAGCGCTCATCACCACGATTGAAACTACGGCTGCCGCGGGCATGCGTCTCGCCGTATCCCTTTATTATTCGCGGACACTCAGCCACTTCGAGGCCCAGCGCGTAGTCTTCGGAGGCAACCGGCGGAATTTCAGCCAGCCATTCCTGCATTGCCTTGTATTCTCTTTCAAAGCGCAACGACTTGCGTCGCCATCGTCGCATTTCCGCCAAAGTGTAAAGGAGCAGGAACCCCGCGAGCGAACTCGTCTGCACGACGCGCCCCTTGCCTGTCACCCGTTCGATGGTCCGTCTGAAGGGCGCTGTGCGGAGCAGGAATCGACTGAAGGGGGCGGGCAAGATATCCGTGATCTCTTCGATGCTGGGATGCAGAAATTCATTGATCTCGACCAACTGATTGGGTTTCGCCTTCACCTCGCGGCGCACCCGCTCAAAGCGTGTCCGTCGAATTTTCAGGTCCGCCACTCGAGCCGCATCTTCATAGGACATCCAAAGAGCGAGATACCGGCCCGTTTCGCTCAACAGGGCAAAATCACCGCTCCCGTACTGCGCGTCCACGTCCCGTACCGGCTCTAACCAGCGCAGATACGCCAAGCCGTACTGCTCGTCTTGATAGTCGACAAGGCGTTCGATCGCAGGCAACAAGACAGCATGGCTGGGAGCTGGGAAATCACGCGCTACACGTCCGGCCAATTCTTTCAGGCGTCGACCCGGAGTGGGTCGGCCGGGCGCTTCCGAAGACACCTCCACGGCCGGTTCGCCCGCTGCAGTATATCCAGCAGAAAACGCAGCCAGGCTCGCTTCTACGCCCACGCCGCCTCGGCGGATGGCCTCTTCAAACTGCCCACGCTTAAACGGCAGAGCGTTGGTAGCGGCAAGAGCGCCGAACAGCGATGCGCTGATGACACTTCCTTTCTCTTCCGCAAGACGCGCAAAATCGCTATGCACAAAGCGCTTTGCGGCGGCCTGGCCAGCCTCTAGGAACTTTCCCCGCATCCACGCGCCCGTCCGCGATCGCCGTCCTTTCCGACATCGAGTAAACACGGTGGCTTGACGCAATGAGAACCGTCCGGTCCGGCGTAACAAGACCTCGCTGCACCGCGCGGCCCGCCTCCATCAACTCGGAGGCCAGCACTACATCGACTTCTCCCGGTACCGGCATCAATCCCAAAACCGGGTCCTTTCCCGCAGCGCGCGCCTCGGCTTCGGGAAAGATCTCGACATAGTAAATGGTCGCGCCGGTGCGCTGCGCAACGCCGGGGACCGAGGTCGGTTTGCGCATAATAGCCGGAATGCTCAGCCAGATCGACGATCCAATCCGCCAGCACCCCGCCACCTTCTCCGCCCATAGCGAGAATGGCGATGGAAATGGCCTTTGGCTGCGCGGACGGACATACCCGACGCAGATTCGGCAGTCGGATGCGTTTCCATTTTCGCTGCCCTTCAGTGCCTCAGGCTCACGTTAAGCGGTAATCCCGGCGAGCCGGGAATCGATGCGGCGCTGCAGAAATGCGATGATGGGGCGCCTCATCCGCTCTTTCACGAGGTCCCAACGGCTTGGATTCGAGATCACGTTGGCGCGGAAAAAAGAGGGGCACAACACCGCCGCATGAGCCACCTCGCCGCATAATCCGCAGCCCACGCAACTGTCGAGAACTGTCGCCACAGGGTCCTTCCGCAGAGGATCGGGGTTGGGCTGAATGGTCAGAGAAGGACACCCGGAGAGGCGAATACAGGAATGATCGCCCGTGCACGTATCCGCATCCACGCCGAACTTTTCGCGCACCACTCGCTTACCCTGTTGCGCGAGCTGTTTCATCAAAGGCTTCACTCGGCGTTCGCGGTTCAGCGTGCACTCGCTTTGCGCGACGATGACCTTAGGACCTTTCTCTTTCGTGGTCAGCGCTTCCTTCAGAAGGTCGCGCATTCCAGCGACGTCATAGGTTCGTGTGATGGTCCTGACCCATTTCACTCCCACTCCGCGCACCGCATCGGCAATAGACAGCTTCGTCGTACGGATCGGATTCTCGGCTGCGAGGAGAGGATATCCTGTCCGCCCGTCGCCGCTGTGTAGTTGTTGTCGATCACGACCAGCACGCTATCGTTTTGATTAAAGACCGCATTTCCGACGCCGCTGGTCAGACCGTTATGCCAGAAACCGCCATCGCCCATGATGCTGATCGTGCGTTTGTTCGTTTCCTTCGTATTAAAGCGGCGGCGCCCGCCCATCCCAAGCCATACCCCATCGTGGTTGCGCCAATATTGAACGGCGGCAGGATCGAGAACAGGTGGCAGCCGATGTCGCAACTGACATGATGCGAGCCCAATTCCCGCTCTACTAATTTCATGGCGCTGAAAATCGGACGTTCCGGACAACCGGTACAAAAAGACGGCGGCCGCGGATGGACCTCCGCCTCCGCGCTCTCGACCACGGTCAGGCTTGCGCAGCGCGCGGTCGTACCACCGAGGGCAGCTGCTCCGCGTCGATCAGATGCGCGGCCGTACTTCTCGATAAACTGCAAGATCGCCTTTGATCACCGCCGCCGCTGTATATTCTCCCGCCATCGGCAGCATATCTTTGCCGTGAAGTTTCGTTTGGAGATCGGCCCTCCGGAGAATCGTATTCAAGTTCTGCTCGATGAAATCCGGCTGCCCTTCTTCGATGACCAGCACGGCGCGTTTCGCGGCGCAAAAGCGCTTGATCTCCTCATCGACAAGCGGATACGTGACATTCAGAACGTACAGCGGGACTTGGCTGTTGCCGAAAGCATCTGACAAGCCCCAGCAGCTCCAGCGCGCGCACGGTGGTGTTGTACATACCGCCCTGCAGCATGATGCCGAAATCCTGCGCTCCCTCAGCGAAAAATTCATTCAGCGCGTGTTCCTGAATGAACCGCTGCGCCGCGGGCCATCGCTTTTGAATCTTCTCCTGCTCGTGCACGAAGCTGGCCGGAGGCAGAACGATGCGGCTGGCGTCGCGGACCGGGTTTTCCATCGCGTCCTTCAGCGTGAACTGAGGGGCGAACATTGTCCTTGGCAATAAATCGCCCGTGAACATGGCAGGCGCGGATGCGCAGTTCCAGCATCACCGGGGTGTTGGTTGCTTCCGACAGCGCGAATCCTTCTTCGATCGCCCGCACGATCGAAGGCAGATTGGGGCGCGGATCAAGCAGCCACATCTGCGATTTCATGGCGAACGCGTGCGACCGCTCTTGCATGATGCTCGACCCTTCGCCGTAGTCCTCGCCGACGATGATCAGAGCGCCGCCGGTGACGCCTCCGGAGGCCAGGTTTGCCAGCGCATCGGATGCCACATTGGTGCCGACCGTCGACTTGAACGTGATCGCCCCGCGCAATGGATAGTTCACGGAGGCGGCGAGGGTCGCTGCCGCCGTCGCTTCCGAGGCGCTGTGCTCGAAGTGCACACCCAACTCCTCGAGGTTCTCGTTGGCATCCGTCAGCACATCCATCAGGTGCGAGATGGGCGCGCCCTGATAGCCCGCGACATAGGAAACTCCGGATTGCAGCAGCGCCTTCGTCACCGCCAGAATTCCCTCGCCATGGAATTCTTCGCCCGTCGCCCAGATCGGAGTTTCTGAACTTCCTTTTTGAATGAACGTTCTGCCATTCCGTCTCCTGTTTCACCCGGACGCGGCAACTAACGCGAGCACCCGGCAAGGACTGCCCGAGCCGCCCACGATCTTCAGCGGCGGTGTTATCAAAATGGACCCCTTCGGCGGAAGCTGATCCAGATTGGCCAAGCTGGCAAGTCCGAATTTGTTGCTTCCGTGCATAATGCTGTGGCACGGAAACGGAGGATCGAATCGAAACGCCTGTCCGGCATCGGTCCCGACCCCTTCGGAACCCCAACCGATAATATTCCGTTCTTTCGCGAGAAAAGGGACCAGTTCCGGATGCGGTCCCGGCACATGCGCTCCATCTTCCCGAATGTTGAGGAACGCCGCCGCATTCTGCCTGTGAGACCAATCGGTCCGCATCAGTATCCACGACCCCGCTTCAATGCGCCCATGCTCCTTCTCCCAATCCTCAACACGCTCCCGCGTGAGCAGGAAGTCTGGATTCTCCGATGCCTCACGAGATACATCGATGACGCAAGCAGGAGCGATGAACCTCTCGGCCGGAATCGTATCGGTCGCGTTGCGCGGATGATCTTTGCCGGTCACCCAATGGATGGGAGCATCGAAATGCGTACCGGTGTGCTCTCCGCACGAAAAATTGTTCCAGTACCAGGCCGGTCCCCGGCTGTCGTATTTAGAAATTTCTTCTAACTGAAACGGCCGCGACTTTCCGAACTCCGGCGGCAGTTGAATAACGGCGGTACCCGCATCCAACGGTTGACTCAAGTCCACAACGCGAATGGCCCCGCTCGCCAAACTTGCGCGAATCGGGTTAGGATGCTTTCTTCCATGTACAACTCAATGATCGGTCAGTTCGGGGGTGCCTGTCACGCCTCGGCTTCTACTGACATTTTACCGCTGGGAACGGCTGTACGTACAGCTCGGGGTGCCCAGCCATGGCTTTGCCGACAACTGACATTTCAGCTTGCACTCCGTACCATCAGATCCAGATTGCCTTTCAGCGCAGTCAGGGCTTCGTTCACATCGTCTAGAGTGTTGTAGAAATGGAACGCAAAACGGACGCCATCATGCCTGGCCGAGACGACGATTTGCCGCTCCGTGAGTTTCGCAACCAGGCCCGACGGATCGTGCGTGCGAAGTACCACCAGAGGTCCTTCGGAATCATACGGAGTTTTGCTTTCGATACCCAGATTGCGCGCGCCCTTCAAGAACGCGGAAGTCAGTTTCTTGATCTGCGCCGCCACATTTGCCAAGCCGACCTCGCGCAAAAGCTTCAAAGCCGGAAGCGCCGCGTAAATGTTTGGAATGGGCGGCGACCCTCCCTCAAACCTGCGTGCATTCGGAGCCGGATCGAGCGACTTGGCGTTGAACGCGAATGCTTCCCGTTGCGCCATCCAGCTTGTGATCGGCGGCGTCAATTGCTCCGACAGACCGCCGGCGCACATACAGAAACCCAAGTCCCGGAGGCCCGAGCAGGTATTTCAGCGTGCCGGTAACGTAAAAATCCACTCCCAAGGCTTTAATGTCGATCGGCCTCGTGCCGCAATCCTGATACCCGTCGAGAAAGACGAAAGCGCCCCGTTCGTGCGCCAGCCGGGTGATGGCCGGAACGTCGGAGCGAAATCCATTGACGAACGAAACGTGCGTCAAAGGCACGATCATCGTTCTTTCGTCGATCGGCTTTCGAGTAAGCTTCGGTCGGGATCTGGTTGTCTGATCGCTGGAAGAAATTGAACCTCTGCTCCCCGCGCTTTTTGCGCCAGCCAGATCTGGCCCATGGTCGGGAATTCGAGTTCGCCCATCACGACCTTATTTCGACCGTCGAAATGAAGCGCATTCGCGATCGGGTTGATTCCCGCCGAGGCACTCGTTAGAATCGCGATTTCGTCCCGGTCCGCGTTGATAAAGCGCGCAAATTCGTCACGGATGGCATCGTATTTAGCCATCCAATCGTCCCATGGCGCAGACGATGTTCGCCAGCTGTCGGCGTACTCCTGCATGCCGGCCTGCACGGCCTTCGAAAGCGCGCCCTGAGAGCAGTTGTACAGATAGACATGGCTCTCCAGAATCGGGAACTGGCGGCGCAGTTCCAAGATTTGTTCGTCGCTAAGTGTGCTGCTTTCAGTTGACGTCGTCATTCTTGCTGTAACACCTTCAATCTCTCAGGTCTCTACGCGCCCTCGGCCCCCGGTTTCAGCGGGTCGCCGTCGCCTTTCGATTCACCGGAAGGTCCAATTTGCTGCGGTCGATAATGTGACCGCCCTTTACCACCATATCGATTCGCTTGGCGTTGTTGATATCGTCCAGAGGATTTGCATCGAGCAAAACAAGGTCCGCAATCTTCCCTTCTTCGACCGATCCCATGTCCCGTTCCCGGCCAAGAAAGATGGCGGAATTCAGCGTCGCGATGCGGATCGCATTCATCGTCGGAATGCCGCCCGCAACCAGCAATTCCAGTTCGCGATGAACCGCCGTCCCTCCCGATTGATCCGTCCCCAGCGCGATAATTCCTCCCGCGGCATCGACCTTCCGGATGTTTTCCTGGCACACGGGCGTCATCACCTTCATCCAGGCAGCCCAGCATAAGTGAGCTTCAAGAAATCGGGCTTGCGCGCAATCGCTGCATCGAGCTTCGGAATATCTTGCGGCCAGCTGTCAATGAGCGTTGCGCCAGGCCCGCTCCCATGGCTGCCCGGGTAAGTAACAATTCCGCCCACGGCTAACAGGCGCGTTGAAACGATCTTGCCCGAACGCTCCATGTCGCGCAGCTTGAAGATGTAATCCGGGTTATTTCCAACATCCAGAATGGTTGTAACTCCCGCGTAAATATAACTCTGAAGCGCGCGGATGCCCATCTGCTCGTCGATGAGGGTCTGCGAATTCATAAAGCGGCCGCCGCGGCGGTGAACATGTATATCCATGAGGCCTGGGAATGAGGAATTTGCCCTCGCCCGTTAATATGTCGTACGCGCCCGCCGGCGCAGAAAGCGGACAAGCTGCCCACGCGGCTGATGCGCTCGCCGGTCTACCCCCACGCAGGCATTCGATACCGCCGAGGCCGCCCGGTGCCATCGATCAGCGTGACGTGTTCAATGGCGAAGTGATTCTTGAGCGTAAAGTCGTCGCAGGCGCGTAAGCCAGCGCAAGAGCAAGGCCCAGCTTCGGCAAAATGTCTCAGGTTCAATGTGCTCGCTCCTTCGGCAGGAGTGCGTCTTGACGCAGACTTCTTCCAGGCCGCAGACGGAGCCAAAGGCGATCGCAGTAGCGCTATAACAGTGCTGCGTGAAACCTCAGCTAGAATTTCACAGCTGGCTGATCCTTGTCAATTCTCAACTCCAGGATTCGTCCTTCCGGACGTTTATGAACCACGCTGAAATGCTGTGAGATAATGCGACCCTGATCGCTTTCATTGTGACATGTCAGCCGAGGAGAGAACTTGATGTACACCGCAGGATTCACTTTCTTTGCATTCTTCTCGCTGCAGTTACGCTGCTCCACTAGCCATCGCACAGACGATTACCGGATCGCATTTCCGGGACTGTTCGCGATCAAAGCGGAGCCGTCATGGCTGGCGTCTCGATCAGCGTCAAAAATACAGTCGACCGGTCTTGCAACGTGAGACTACGACCGGCAGCAGCGGCGATTTCATCATCTCCGCTCTGCCTTTCGGCCCGTACACGCTGCGGACGCAGAAGGCGGGCTTTCAGACGGCGGTTGCCGATGTAACCGTTGCGGTCGATCAGGTGCGAACAGTGGACTGACGATGAACGTCGGCGCACAAACGCAGCAGGTAACGGTGCAGGGTGCGGTCGAAAACGTAAACGCCGAAACCACGCAGCTCGGCTCGGTCGTGAATCATCGCGATGTCGTCGAGCTTCCGCTGAACGGACGTGATTTTACTCAGCTAGCCCGTATACAAGCCGGTGTGGCTTCCTCCGGCGGAGGCGGTGGACAGCAGGGTGGCGAAGGCGGCGTTGCTAATTTCTCTTCCAACGGCCAACGATCCTCTTCGAACAACTTCCTGGTCGACGGTGTCGATAACAACAACTATGTCTCAGGGGCGGTCGCGATGCAGCCTTCGATCGATTCCATCCAGGAGTTTGAAGTCCAGACGAATACCTTCGCTGCTGAATACGGCCGTAACAGCGGCGCCATCGTCAACCTGGTAACCAGGTCTGGAACGAACGAGCTGCACGGTTCGGGCTTTGAATTCTTCCGAAATGACGCGCTCGATGCGCGCAATTACTTCGATCCCGCCTGGTTTTGCGACACCCGAGCTCCGTCTGAATCAATTCGGCGCCACTCTCGGCGGCCCTATCAAGAAGGACCAAACCTTCTTCTTCGTCAATTACGAAGGATTTCGCCGGATTGCCGGCATCACGCTGATCACGAATGTTCCCACGTCTGGCTGAGCGCCAGGGTATTTACACGAATGCGAGCCGGACAACAGATTCGCATTCCAGTGAATCCGATCAGCGCGCAGTTATTCAATTTGTGGCCACAGCCTAACCTGGCAAGCTCTCTCGGCAATTACGTTTCGAGCCCAAATCTGATTCAAGATACGGACCAGGGCCTGATCAAGATCGACCACCATTTCCATAACAGCGATACTCTATCCGGTCGATACAGCGAATCACGCCTCAACACGTTGTATCCCTTCACGCCGGGCCAGAGTTCCACATCCGTGCCAGGCTTCGGCACGAATCTTACCGGATCCAATGAGTTGTTATCTCTGAATTACACAAAGCTGCTGGGGCCTCACGCATTGAATGAAGCGCGTTTCGGATTCAATCGGACGCACGAGCTAAGCTGTGAACCAACAAGGGCCGCAAGCCGTCGACTTATGGCATCAATACAGGCTATAGCGCCGGAGCGCCGATGAGTCTGGGCAATATACCGTTTATTACTCTTTCGGGAGGTTTGGTTTCCGCCGGAAGCGCCGTATCGAATCTGGGTGGCAGCGATAACAATCCGTCGGGCGCGACGATTAACACGTTTCAATACGTCGATCAATTCTCATACACCTCGGGCCGGCACTCCTGGAAGTTTGGAACCGATATTCGGCGTCTGCAGATGAACCGTGTCTATGATCTCGCCTTCAGCGGCGAACTGGTGTTCGACGGTTCTCAGAATCCGCAAGGTATTCCAAATGCCCTGGTCGATTTTGCCGAAGGACTGCCGGCAAGCTCGCTGCAGTTTGTGGGGAACTCCGAACGCGGTCTGCGAACCTCCAGCTTCGACTTTTTCGCGCAGGACAGTTTCAAAATTCGGCCGAATCTGATCATCAACTATGGGCTGCGTTACGAGCTCAACACCGTCCTCAAAGACGTAAATAACCTTCTCAGCACGTTCTTTCCTCAGAACTTCAAGACGTATCTCTCGCCCAGCTGCCAGCCAGACCAACCTGACTGCACTCCAACAAGCGGGCATCGTAACGCAAAATCAGGTTCCCGGAATCTACAACGGCGACCACACCAATTTCGCGCCTCGAATTGGGATCGCGTACAGTCTGGGACAGAAATATCACACGGTATTTCGGACCGGCTATGGCATCTTTTATGACACGATCATCGGCAACATTCCCGGAAACGTGGCGCTGAATCCGCCCTATCTGCCCGACTATTACAATTCGGCGCCTTCCATCGGATGGCCGCAGGCGTTTGGCCCCACCGCGTTCCCGGTGCTGACTATCGTCAGCCAGAATTTCAAAACGCCTTATGCGCAGGATTACAACTTCAATATTCAGCAGGAGCTGCCTTGGAACATGGTGTTACAGGCTGGCTATGTTGGAACGCATGGCACCCATCTGCCGCGCTTTGTCGACATCGATCAGGCCTACACACGCAGGCGCAGTTGAACACCCTCACTCCATCGCTAACCCAGCGCCTGCAGCTGATCGGCGTGCCTGCACCGGTAATTCCGATTCTTGAAAGTAATATCGGGGCACTCCCGGGAATCGTTCGCAACCAGTACTTCGGCTATCCGAAAATACTGACCGCGAGAAACGGACGGTAACTCGCATTACGATAGCCTGCAGACGAGCACTTACAAAGCAGCTTACACGTGGGGTTTCATTCCAGCTCAATTACACATTTTCAAAATCGATCGACGAGGCATCGGATTTCTATGGCTCCGGGGCAAATGGAACGACGGTGCTGCCGCAAAACAACTTCAACATATTGGAGGGAGAGCGAGGCCTTTCGGACTTCGATATCCGGCATCGCTTCAGCGGGTCGTTCGTTTGGCAGCTTCCCGTCAAGCAGTGGTTGTCCGCAGCGCCAGGCGTCCTCGCGAACGGTTGGGAATTCGCAGGAATTCTCACCTTGCAAACAGGACAGCCCTTTTCGGTACTGACAGGTCTAAATAACAGCCGCACCGGTGAAGGAAACGATCGGCCGAACGTAATCGCGAATCCGAACTCCGGTCCTCACAGCGTACAGGACTGGTTCAATACTGCCGCTTTCGTACCGAACGCTCTTCTGACATTCGGCAATTCCGGCAGAAACATAGTTACCGGGCCCGGCTTTCATGACTTAGATTTTTCAGTCATCAAGAACACGCACTTTGGAGAAAGAGCTAACCTGCAGTTTCGCGCGGAGTTTTTCAACATCTTCAACCATCCCAATTTTGCGTTGCCGAGCAACGTCGAATCAGCGGCAAACTTTGGCGCTCTTTACGAAACACCCGATGTGGCACAGAACAACGTCGGCCTAGGTTCCGGCGGCCCGCGCCTGATCCAGTTTGGATTGAAGTTCCTGTTTTGATGAAACAGCTGCCGGCAATCCTTCTGTTCGCAACATTCGCGGGCACAGCTTTGGGCGCGGGCGCTACCGGTCGTCCATTCGCTCGGTCAGGGACTTTACGCCTATATCTCCGATAGTGACGCGAGCTGCAATTCAGTGTTTCTTGTCGGGAAGGACAGCATCCTAGTCGTCGACACCGGATTCGATGCGCCCGCCGGAGAAAAGCTGCTTACAGCAATCCGGTCGATTTCTCCGCTGCCCGTGCGCTACATCGTCAATACTCACTACCATCGGGACCACCAGGCTGCGAATGGCATCGTGGGAGCGCAAGCCGACGTGATCAGCACGGCCTGGACTCGCAACCGCACAATCGATTTCCTGCAGCATGATCTGCCGCGCCTCGAACAGCAGCTTACCGGCCCCGCGCGAGAGTCTCTGCTCGGCGTTCGTTATCGCCCCGCAACGATTACCACTAACAACGCGGATATTTATTCGATAGCAGATCTATAATGCTGGATAGCCAGGTGCTGGATAGCCAGGTGGGTAACCAGCAGGTGCACGTCGAATTCTACGGTCCCGCTCACACCATGGGTGATCTCGTTGTCGAGTTTCCAACGCAAAAAGCGGTGGCGACGGGCGATCTGTTTCTAAACCGAAGCTGTCCCGCGATGGATCGTGGCAGCGTTCTGAATTGGATTCACATTCTGGAGCGATTGCTCGCTACTCCCGCGGAAACGTTCGTTCCGGGCCACTTCGAGATCGGATCCCGAAAAGACCTGCAGCGATTTCATGACTATCTGGCCGCGCTTCGCGATCAGGTAGCTGCCCAGGTCTCAGCAGGCGCATCGTGGGATGCGGTGCGGCACCATCTGGATATGCGCGGCTTATGCCGAGTTCCGCCAGTTCCCCAATTTTCACGCCACGTTTGAAGACAATGCGCACGTCCTCTACAACGAACTGAGCCAAAGGAAAACAGAATCGAAATGAACCGTCCGCCTGAGCATCCGAAGCCGGCAAATTCGTCGACATTGTAGGGGTCGACGGAGATCCGCTGCAGCGGATCGAGCTTCTCCAGAATGTCAAGTTCGTGATGAAAGAAGGAAAGGTTTACAAGAAGGAGTAAGCCTCACGTCACACCCGAACTTACTCTGCCCCGTCCATTGCTCCCGATACCGCTAAGTCATCCGGCAAATAACAATCGGTGATCTTTTCGGAACTTCTTCTATCGGTTCCAAAGACGTGAACTGAAATGGTCAGTTCGCCGGTAGGATTATCGAAGCGATGCAGATTTTCTCCGGCGGGATCCATATACGTCACATCTCCCGATCGATGATGAGTCACGCCGGTAGGCACAATTCGAATGCTTGCATCCTGTCTAATCAGTCTGCGATAGCAACTCTCGCGCAGTTCACCTTCGTAAACTCCCACAACCGACCAGAAGGGAACGCCATAAGCAGGCGTTGTCTGTCCCGCTTCCCAGACCAGAACTTCCAGCGTGAAGTGTCCGTCCGGATGTTCGTAGAGCACGTGCCGGCGATAGGATTGCGAACTCGATTCGCGCTGCTCAGGTGCAAGTAACTCATTATTGCGAAGCAATTTCGGCAGCCGTTTCGCTATCCGGAAAGGTACGTCGCTCGGCTTCGTGGTCGCAAGAATTTCATTCATCTGCTCCACGAACTCCTCGAGCGTAACTTCTCTTTTGCTCACGCCTTCACGGATGTTCACTTCGTCGTTGGACGCTGACAGCAAAGCGTCCATAATCCGTTTGCGTCCTAATTCGATCTGCTCGACCATGAGCCGCGCGGACGCGTCTCCATCGCCGGTGGCAAGCGCTTCGACCAGCGGACGATACCCGAGCATTTCCTCAGGAATCACGCGTGAAATACAAAGGTGAATGAGTCGCTCTACTTGGTCATACAATTCCGAAAGCAGTGCGGTTAATCTTTGATTGCCCGAAGCGCGGGCAATTAGAAGGTGTAGTTCACGATGTGCTACTACAGCTGCCTCGCGCGACCGTTCTCCCGGCGTGTATCGAACCTGGCAAAGAGCGTTGAGCCGGTTCAGCTGTTCGGTTGCGATTCTTCCCGCGGCCAGTCGCGCCGCTGTCGGCTCCAGCAAGAGTCGCACCTGGGTAATGTCCTGAACGTCGCGAACCGTTACCGGAGTGATCAAATAGCCGCGGCGCGGAATAGCGCGTAGAAAGCCGGCTTGGCATAAACCTAACAGCGCCGCGCGAATAGGTGCTTTACCTAACGCGTAACGGGTGGAAAGTTGAGCTTCTGTTACCTGTTTCCCAGGTTCCAAAGTGCATCGGATGATGTCTTGTTTAATGCGCTCGAAAGCAATTCGGTTGAGCTGCGGCTGGCCGGATTTAGGCTCAGGCGCCGACCCTTTAGCTATCTCGAGCAGCACGCAAGTAGGAGTATCGCACATGCCGGCATCGTCACATCCATCTAAGCAGCTCGCGATTGTTCGGTGCGGTTCTTTTTCCTCACGTTGAGATACCCGAGTGAAATGAACAGTAGAAAAGGTGCGAACGCCGGAATTGTGTACTGCAGTCCGTCAACAAAGAACGTTCCGATTGCGATCGCGAGCAAAGCCCCGATTCCAAACAGAGCCGAAAAGCGGGGAAACCACAGGTGCATCGGGAGCGCGGCCACGCGCTCTGGACCCAGGGCTCGTCGAAAAGCAAGATGCGTGACAAGAATGGTCCCCCATACGAAAAACATTCCTGCCACGGCGATCCCATACAGCATTAGGAAAGCCCGCCCCGGAAAGTAAATAGCGAGGAGAATTGCTGCGATCATTCCCGCAGTAGAAACGGCCAGAGCCGGCCCCGGGACTCCGTTGCGATTCACGCGCCCGAGCCATTCCGGTACATAGGATTTGCGCGCCAGAGAAAACAACATTCGCGTGGTCAGGTAAAGATCCGTGTTGGAGCTTGATAGCGCCGCCGTAATCACGACCATGTTCATGATGGCGGCAGCGTACGGTATTCCCGCGCTTGAAAAGGCCTGCACGAATGGACTGGTCGTAATGCCGCTTCCACCCTGGTTCCAGGGCCTGATTGCCAGCATCACAGTCATTGCCAGTAAGTAGAAAAGAATCAACCTGAACACAATGGTTCGCATGGCGCGCGGAATAGATTGCTCGGGCCGCTCAGCCTCGCCGGCCGTGACCGCCACCACTTCCACGCCCATATAACTCGTCAATGTGATGCTGAGCGCCAGCCAAACTCCTTTCCATCCCAAAGGCAAAAAACCCCCATGCGCAGTTAGATTCGACAATCCGATGCCCGGCCTGGACCCGAATCCCACAATCAGAGCTACCCCCACGACGATAAACAGCACGATGGCGAGCACTTTAATCAATGCGAACCAATATTCAAATTCACCAAAGCGTCCTACCTGCAATGTATTGATCGCTACCAGACCGATCGATACCGATACAACCCAGATCCATTGCGGAACCGACGGGAACCAAAATCCGAAGTAAATGGCAACGGCCGTTACTTCGGCTCCAATGGCGATGATCTGAACGAATGCATACGTCGTACGTACGGCGAATCCGGCCCAATTCGAGAGGTAAATCTCGGCATACACGCCGAACGATCCCGCTACCGGATGCACCACGGCCATCTCCACCAGCGCGTACGCGACGATCAGCGCGACAACGGCGCTGAAAAGATGGGAGAGAATCACGGCCGGTCCGGCGAGGCGGATCGTAACACTGCTCCCGAGGAACAGACCTACTCCGATGGCCCCGCCGATTGCAAGCATGCTCAGCTGCCGCTGAGTTAAATTGCGTTTGAGGCCCTCGCCCGAGTCCGAAGCATTTGCCAGATCGCCTTCCGAAACGGGACTGTTCGGATGAGGATCAGCCATTCGAACTTATATCCCCGAGCAGCTCCGCGAAGCGATGAATTTCCTCTCTCGTGTTGTAATGCACCAGCGACGCCCGAACCGCGCCGGCCGGATAACTAAGTCCAAGTCGTCGTATTAGTCTCGGTGCGTACATGTGTCCGTCACGGACGCCTACTCCCGCGCTCGCCAACGATTCGGTGATCTTCTCTGGAGGGACCGTTCCTACATTGAACAAGAACGTGGGTACGCGCTCTCGCAGGCGACCCTCGTTTTGAATGCCATAAATACGTGCTCCACATTCCCGGAGCACTCGCAAGAATTCCAATGAAAGCGTTTCTTCATACTCGCGGATCGCATTCATCCCCGCGAGCAAATTCGCGCGGCGCGACGCGGGTGATTGCTCTCCGCCAACCTGCTTTCCCAAATCCTCCAGATATCGGATCGCCGCATCCATACCGGCGACATTTTCATAGATAAAGGTACCCGCCTCGATTTTTCCGGGAGGTTCATTGGGAATGAAGTCTTCACGAAACGTGGGAAGAGTGCGCAGCAATTCGCGGCGTCCCCACAAAAATCCCATGTGTGGCGAGAACACCTTGTAGCCCGAGCAGACCAGGTAATCGCAGCCGAATGCCTGCACATCGATAGGTCCATGCGGAGCGTAATGTACGCAATCGAGAAAGATCTCGGCGCCGCAATCGTGTGCGAGTCGTGCCGCCGCCGCAACGTCGACAATCGACCCGGTGGCATTCGAAGCGACCGCGCACGCCACAAGCCGCGTTCGGTTCGATAACAGAGGCTGCAAATCTTCGGCGTGGAGATTGCCATCGTCTCTCATATGCCACCACGCGAATTTCGCTCCCTCCCGCTCGAGCGCAAGCCACGTCGCAATATTCGACTCATGGTCCATATCGGTGACCACGATCTCATTCCGATTTTGCAGCGTTTGACCGACGGCCAAGCTCACCAGCCGTATGAATGAAGTGGCGTTCATCCCGAACGCAATTTCGTCCGGGTCACGAGCATTTAGCAAAACCGCTACACTCTCTCTCGCCCTCGCGATGGAAGCGTCTACTTCGCGGCTTTTCTGATATCGGCCGCCGCGCTGTACGTTGCATTCCAGCAGATGGTGATTCACGGCATCGAACACCGCCTGAGGTATTTGGGCGCCCGCCGCGTTATCGAAATAAATAAAGTCGGAGCGCTGTAACGCTGGAAAGCTGGCACGCACATTTTCCACCGCTATCGCCCTCAGGCCCGGTCGCCCCTCGGTTTGCGCAACGTCCATTAGAAGACGAATTTCGCGCTCACTACAATGGTGCGCGGATTACTACTAAAGGCTTGGCTGGAATTTCCAAAGAAGGCGCTCGCTACGTTCACAAATGCCAAATCGTTTGCGCCCGTCGTGTTAATCGAGGAGACATCGTCAATCGAACCTGGAATAAATTGCGGATGATTGAGCAGGTTTCTAGCTTCTCCCATGAACTCTAATTGGCTTGGTCTCCCGCCGTATCGCTGTTAAAGTGACCTGCCCTTTACTGGTCCACTTAGACTTCTGAAATTATCACGTAAAAATGGTCTGTCGGTCAAGCCTTTCGTCCTCATAACAGTTTGTGGGCTGACGAGATCGATCTTCGGGTCGTTATACCACCCGTCTATGAGTGATTTTGGATCGCCTTTTTGTAGCAACTCTTTACCACTATCCGATGGACAGATTCGAACGTACAATCCCTGCCTCATCACAGTCTTCCATAACTCAAGAACGCTGGTGATTAAGCGATCGTCAACAACATCGCGAGACAGAGTTTCAGCCGCGAAATCGATCAGCGGATCTTGTACTCGAAATCGAAATTCCACAGAATCTCTCTGATAAAGATAGAGGTAGGCTGTTCCGATCAATCACGAAGCTGCGTTGTGGTGCATTGATAGCAGCTTTCTTCCGCACACTGGAATGTTTCTGTGAACGAGCCTTTCGGTGGACGGCGCTAACCATCAAATGCCGCTCACTTCAGGTAGTCCCGCTCCTTTCAACTCGCTGTTGAAGGCGGGAAGATCGACCTGAAGGGTTTGCTTCGTTTTGACTAAAGTTCGATCAAGCTCCGCAGAGAGTTCCTTGAGCACCGCGATCTCCTGACCCGTCGGTGCATAGTCGCCCTGGCTGTAGCTTTGCAAAGCAGCAAGGCGGTTGTTCAGCCCTAAGGGATAGATGAGCGTCTGATCGTCAAACCCGGTAAAATGTGGCTGAAAGAGCTGCTGCACTTCAGAACTTAAAGCGGCGTCCAGCTTGCGGCCTCCCTCAATAAACGAACTTTGTGCGCCGGCCTTCTGCAACATCGAACTGACTTGTCGCTGAACTCGATGTATCCGGTTAATAGCGGCGTCTGTTTGTGAAAGCCGGTCGCGAACTTCTAGCAGAAAGGCTAGCTGTTTACGATAATCGAGATCCGTCGTAGGCACACGCGGGTCTTTTCGAATTTCAAACTTTTGGCTGGCCGTAACGCCGCCCGTGGTGATTCTCACCTGATAGGTACCGGGCGCAGCCTCCGGGCCACGCAAGTTGCCTCCCAGAAGGAAGGTCCCGCCGTCAATTCCTTCTGCGTCGGGATAGCGCATGTCCCAGGCGAATCTGTTTAATCCGGCCTCGGTGTGTACGACGGCTTCATTGCCGCCCCGCCCGACCGCGCCGCGCGTGCCTGTTCCCCGGTTGAACGGCGTTTCCTTCGGCTCGCTGGAAAATGATTTGATCAGCTTGCCGCCGTTGTCGAGAAACTCGATGGTAACCGGCTGAGTCAGGGCACTGCCTAGTTCATAGTTCACTAATACGCGACCGAGTGCTCCACCCTGGCTGAACGAGCGCGCTCGGCCGGCGCGATAGGCAGGCCGCGGACTGAACAGACGCACCGCTGCGTCGATGTCACCGGTAATCTGTTCCAGGGGGGTGATGTCATCCAGCACCCAAAAGGAACGCCCTTGAGTGGAAACGATCAAGTCTCCGTTTTTTATCGTGAGGTCAGTGATGGGAACCACCGGCAGATTCTGTTGCAAACTTTGCCATTGTTCCCCCTCATTGAACGAGACATAGACGCCGGTTTCGGTACCGGCATAGAGCAACTGCGGGCGTATGGGATCTTGCCGGACAGTGCGTACGAAAGTGTTCTCAGGAATTCCGCGAGCCGCCAGGGTCCACGTCTTTCCGTAGTCGTGCGTGCGATAGATATATGGGCGAAAGTCGTCGAGCTGATAGCGGTTGGCGGCCACGAAGGCTGTCGCTGGATCGTGAGACGAGGCTTCGATCACGTTCATTCTGGTCCAGGGCTGCACTTCGGGAGGCGTAACGTTGCTCCACGTCTTACCGCCGTCGCGCGTTATGTGGATGAGTCCGTCGTCAGAGCCGGCCCAAATCACACTTTTCTCCAGGGGCGACGGTGCAACCGTGAAGACCGTGTCATAGATGTCTTCCAGACGTCCGCCGGCCTCTCGAGTTTTATCGTTTCGTGTGAGATCGGGACTGATGCTCTTCCAATTCTGCCCTTGATCGACGGATTTGAAAACTACATTCCCGCCGACATATATTGCATTCGGATCAGCTGGAGAGATGGCAATCGGAAAGGTCCACTGGAAGCGATATTTTGTGTCGACGCCGCTGCGTCCTCCGGGCATATCCGGCCAAACGGAGATGTTGCGCGTGCTGCCGGTGCGCTTGTCGTAGCGTGTCAACAATCCCCAATATGCACCTGCATAAATTATGTCGGGATTTCTTGGGTCGGGAACTACATACCCTGATTCGCCGCCGCCTACTTCCGTGAAATCTTCGGGACCGCCAAGACCCCCGCGACCAATAGTGTTACTTGCCGCCTGACTTGAAATCGAAACTGTGGTGTTGTCCTGCTGTGCACCATATACGTGGTAGGGGAAATCGTTGTCGGCGCGAACTGTATAGAACTGCCCGGTAGGCTGATTCATCTCGGAACTCCAACTCTTACCTCCGTCAAAGGTAACGGTCGCGCCGCCATCATTGCCGTTCACCATGCGCTGGTTATCTTTCGGGTCAATCCAGAGGTCATGGTAATCGCCATGGGGAGTTTGAAGTCTTGTCCACGTTTCGCCGCCATCACTGGACTTGTAGAAATCTTTTGCAACGAATGTGTATACGGTGTCGCGCTCTTTGGGGTCGGCGAAGATGTGGCCGTAATAATACTGACGGGAATGCATTTCAAAGCTGCCGTTGATCAGTTTCCAACTCTGTCCGGCATCGTCAGAAAGATAAATGCCGCCGTCGTCGCCTCCGATGGTGGCCCATACGCGGTTAGAATCGACCGGGGAAACAGCGATTCCAATTTTTCCCATAGGCGTTTTCGGCAGACCGTTCTTGAGGACGGTCCACGTGTCTCCACCGTCAGTGGTTTTATAGATGCCGCTGCCGGGACCAAACTCGTAGATGTCCCACGGGGTGCGCAGCACTTGCCAGGTGGAGGCGTACATGATGCGGGGATTGGCCGGATCAGCGACGATATCAGCGGCTCCGGTTTTGTCATTCACATATAGGATCTTTTGCCAAGTCCGGCCGCCATCTTTCGAGCGAAATACACCGCGCTCCTGGTTTGGACCATATGGGTGGCCGATGGCCGCCACGTACACCAGGTTTGCGTCGGCAGGATCGACATACACTTTCCCGATCTGGCTGGTGTCGCGCAGGCCCACGTTGCGCCAAGTGCGGCCACCGTCCGTTGTCTTGTATACGCCATCGCCGTGCGAGATATCGGAACGAAGACAAGCTTCGCCCATGCCCACATAGATGGTGTTGGCATCTGAGCCGGCGACCGCGATGGAGCCCACCGAACCGGTCTTGAAATAACGATCCGAGATCGGCGTCCAGGTCACACCCGCGTTGACCGTTTTCCATACTCCACCACCCGTCGCGCCCATGTAATACACCAAGCGGTCATTGGGTACACCGGCTACGGTGGTCACGCGACCGCCCCGATCCGGCCCAAGCGAACGCCAGCGCAACGCCTGATAAAGTTTTGGATTCACCTGCGCCGAAACCATTGAGCTTCCCAATAAAGCTGGGAATAGGACTGCGGCGACAAGCCGCGAAGTTGAATGACGAACCATGAAGTGTACTCCTGTGCCGGACCTGTGTGTAGAAGCAGGGGCACCGTTAATGTTGTTTACTCTTCACCGAAAACTGCGCCGATCGCGATCAGCGCTGCGAGGGATGTTCCTGCGCCGCGGCATTGCCTTCGAGTTGCGCTACTTGCGGCTGGAGCAGCTTCCAGCGCGCGTCGATGTCCTGCCGTCGGCGCTCATATTCCTGAAAGACTTGATAGGTCTGTTCCGGAGGCGCGGAATCCGCAGTCTCCAGCACGTTGCCCAGATCGGCGTACTGCGCGTCGAGCATGATGGGATAAACCAGCGCTGCGCTCGAATTGGTGGACTTGACCTGAGTGAGACTTTCTTCCAGCCCATCGAGTTTCGATTCCAACGCGGCAATGGATTGTAACTTAGCATTGTCGGCGCCATTGCGGGCGGCTTCGAGGGCCGCTCGTGCTTGCCGGATTTGCATGACTGAATTGTGAACGTCAGTTACGCGATCTCGAAGCTTGACGGCAAAGTCATATTGCTTTTGCAGGTCGGCCGCAGTGACATGCAAGCGCGGATCCATCTTGATTTCAAGAGGCGCGGTGTACTGCTTGCCATCCGCGGTAAGTCTCACCTGATAGACGCCCGGAGGGACAGCGGGTCCGCCTGCCCTAGTCTCCATGATGAAGATGCCGGGTAGAGGCGTTGGTCCGTTCACACGCAAATTCCAAACGTAGCGATTCATTCCCGCACGCGCACGCAAAATATCCGGACGGCCATTTCGTCCCCGCTCATCGGCCGAAGCAGCAGGTTGCTCGCTGGTTGCGCTGGAAACCCGATGCAAGAGATGGCCATGCGAATCCAGAAACTCCAGGCTAATGGGGCCCGAGGGAGCAGCGCTCAGGTAGTAGTCGATCACGGCGCCGCTCGGGGGATTCTGCCCGGCCATGCCGCCCTGGCGTCCGCCGCCCCCGCCTCCTCCATGCTCACGAACAGCCACCGCCGGCGTGTAGAGATAAGCCGGACGTGTCGCGATTTGCGCGGTCGCCTGCCGCAGCGGAGTGATGTTATCGAGTATCCAGAAGGCGCGTCCGTGAGTGGCGGCGACCAAGTCGTTTCCGTGAACCGCGGTGTCGAATACCGGAGTGTGCGGCAGATTCAATTGCAGCGATTGCCAGTTGACACCATCGTCGAACGAAATGTAAATTCCGTCTTCCGTTCCGGCATAGAGCAAGCCTTTGCGCTGAGGGTCCGTATGAATTGAATGAACATAGTCGTTGGCCGGAATGCCGTGCGTAATCTCCATCCATGTCTTTCCATAATCAGTGGTTTTGAAAATCATGGGGCGAAAGTCATCGGAGAAATGAAGATCGGCAGCCAGATAAGCGGCGCCCGCGTCGTAAGGCGAGGCCTCGATCAGGTTGACGCAAGCCCATTCCGGTAACTGGGGCGGAGTAATCTTGCTCCATGATTTTCCGCCATCGCGAGTGAGGTGGACCAGTCCGTCATCGCTTCCCACCCAGATCAAGCCTTTTTGGAGCGGGGACTCGGAAATGGCAAAAATGGTGTCGTAGTACTCAGAGCTGGAATTGTCCGGGGTGAGCGGAGTAGGACTCGACTGCTGTTTTGACTTGTCGTTTCGTGTGAGGTCCGGGCTGATTACGGTCCAGCTCATGCCGCCGGTAGTGCTTTTGAACAGAACTTCGCCGCCGATGTAGAGCACCCCAGGATCGTGCGGAGAAAGCAGCATCGGGGCGGTCCACTGAAAGCGGTGCTTCAGTTCCGCCGGTGGATGTGCGCGCGCACCAAACCACGGAGCGATGTCCTGCACCTGTCCGGTATGCCCGTCGTAGCGCGTAAAACGGCCATTGTGATCACCGCCATATACGATGTCCGAATCGCGAGGATCAGGCCAATTGAACCCGGACTCCCCACCACCGAAGGAGTGCCAGTCGCGCTCGCCGATGGAACCGGAATCACTGCGGCTCTGAATGGCGACAGTGCCGCTGTCCTGCTGCGATCCATAAAGCCTGTAGTTGAATTCCTTGTCAGTGGCGACGTGATAGAACTGCGCCGTCGGTTGGTTAGTTTCCGGGCTCCATGTAACGCCGCCATCCTGCGAAATGGAAGCTCCGCCATCGTCGGCTTCAATCATGCGCTTTGGATTTTGCGGATCGATCCAGAGGTGATGATCATCGCTGTGCGGCACCGGCATCGAGGAAAATTTATGGCCGCCATCCATGGAACGCATAGCGCCCAGATCGAGAATGTAAACCGCATCCGCATTCTTTGGGTCCGCGAAAACGTGATTGCCATACCAGGGCCGCACCCAAATCGGCTCATTGTTTACCATCTGCCAGTTTTGCCCTCCATCATCGGAGCGATAGAGCGCGTTTTCTTTGGCCTCGATCATGGCGTAGACGCGATCAGAATCGGCGCCGGAGACGGCAACACCGATTCTTCCGAGAATGCCGCCGGGAAGTCCATGCCCCTGCACGTGCTGCCAAGTATCTCCGCCATCAGTAGATTTGTATAGTCCGCTGCCCGGGCCGCCGCTGATCATGCTGTACGCGGTTCTGCGTACCTGATACATGGCCGCGAACATGATCTTGGGATTGTGCGGATCGAAAACCAGATCAGTGGCGCCGGTCTTATCGTCAACGTAGAGAATCTTCTGCCAGGTTCCGCCGCCGTTTCGCGATCGGAAGACGCCGCGCTCTTCATTGGGACCGAAGGCGTGTCCTACGGCGGCAACGAAAACGGTATTTGGGTCCTGTGGATCAACCAGTATGTCGGCGATGTGCCGTGAATCACGCAAACCGATGTTGGTCCAGGTCTTGCCCGCGTCGGTGGACTTGTACACGCCGTCTCCGGAAGAGATGTCATTGCGCAGGCAGGGCTCGCCTGTCCCTACATAGATCACATCGGGATTAGAGGGATCCACGGTGATGGCGCCGATTGAGAATATTCCCTGACGATCACTGATCGGAGTCCAGGAATCTCCACCGTTTATGGTTTTCCAAACCCCGCCTGCAACGGCGCCAAAATAATAGACGAGAGGGTTTCCGACAATTCCACTGACGGACTCGACGCGGCCACCGCGAAACGGACCCACCTGGCGCCAGCGCATGCCGTCATACAAACTCGCATCGATTGTTTGCGCAAAAATCGACGACGCGAGTAACAGCGTGACAGTGGCGCCCGTGCAGAGATGGCTACAAGCGCGCGGAATCCGACGATTAACCATTTTTTCCCTCATTGTCTTATCACATTCACTTGCACACGCCGGCTGAATGCGTTCGCTGTCGCCGGCAATTAAACTGTTTCCGAGAGTCGCTAAAACTTCGCGCGATCCGCAAGAAAAAGTATTGTCCTTGACAAATGATTGTTGCTCTCGATACAGTATGCTGCATTCGTGTGCTGTTGCGATTGGAGGTTTTCATGTTTCAGAAGTTCATTTTTTCTCGCTTGCCTCTTGTAGTTCTCTGCCTCGCGGTGGTCGGACAGTTTCCGAGCGCAGTTCACGCGCAATCATCCACCACCGGCCTGATCTCCGGTGTCGTGACCGATAGCTCGGGCGGTGTGATCGTCGGCGCGGCTGTGACGCTCGAGCAAATCGGCACCGGCACGCTTAGCAAGACCGTTTCCGATGCTCAAGGGTATTACGTCTTTTCGGCAGTCTCGCCCAGCAACTACCGGCTGTCGTTTTCCGCGAAAGGTTTTCAAAGCGTGCTCGTAAATAGCGTAACAGTTGAAGTGTTGAAATCGTATACCGAGAATATGCAATTACGAGTTGGGAGCACGCAGAGCACCATGACTGTTACCGAGGCACCCACGGCAGAGCTGCAGACTACCAGCGCAACGGTTGGTCAGGTGCTGGGCGGACAAGCGCTCGAAAATCTGCCGGTGTTTACCCGAAGCGCCAGCGCATTGATGTTTTATCAGCCCGCGGTCAGTCCGAGCGGACAGATTGCCGGTGCTCGCGATGAGCAGGTCACGTTCAATCTCGATGGCGGAGACATCACCAGCGATTTAGAGGGGAACAATTCTTACGCCGCGCCTCCGGGTGAGCCCTCTCCGTCTCCGACGGTGCCAGTACCGATTGAAAGCACACAGGAGTTTCAGGTTGCCACTACGAATCCCAATGCCAACTTTGGGCGGTCGTCCGGGGGACAGGTGGCGCTGCTCACCAAACGCGGCACCAATACCGTTCACGGGAGTGCCTACGAGTTTCACAACGACGATGGCTTGAATGCGAATGGATGGACCAATAACTTCAACCGGCTTAACAAGCCGCATAGCGTGGATAATCGCTTTGGGATCGCCGTGGGCGGACCGATCCTGAAAAACCGCTTATGGTTCTTTACTAATTACGAGGGCCGCCAGTTTAAGGACGACACCTCGTTCAATGCGGTTGTTCCGACGCCCTCGATGCAGGCGGGGATTCTCAAGTTCAAGGATGCGGCAGGCAATATTGACCAGTACTCGTTCCTGCCGGGAAGTATTACGACGGCCTGCGGCGGAGCCTCCTGTGATCCCCGCAATTTGGGATTCAACCCCGTAGTGAAGAACCAACTTGCACTTTATCCAGCGGGAAACAATACCACACTGGGGGACGGCCTCAACACCGTTGGGTACACCTTCAACGCGCCCACTCCGATCTCGCAAAATCTCGGAGTCGTTCGTTTGGATGGAACCATCAACGACAAATGGAACGCGTTTGCGACCTACCATTACGCGAAGACGGCGCGAGTCGGAGCGGAGCAGTTCAGTATCGTAAATGGCAGTCCATCCGAATCCACCGCCGGCGATCCCATACTGCCGTTTGTGTATACGTTCGAGTTGACTGGTCAGCTCTCGCCGAATTTCACCACGGTGACGCATGCGTCGTATCTACGCGACTGGTGGGGCTGGAACCGTCTGCCTCCTGCTCCCCTGGTAGCCGGAACGCAGCAAGCGCTGGTGCTAGCCGGCGAAGGTTCAGGCACCAGCAACAGCACAAGCAAACTGCTGGCGGATCCCGTGAATCTGGCCACACAGGCGGCGCGGGGACGCGTGTTCGACGGCCACAAATGGTATTTCGGACAAGATTTCAACCTGCTGCACGGCAAACATCTGTTTCAATTCGGCGCGTCGGGATACGTGAACAACGATTACTTCATGAAGACGGACAATTTTGCCGGAGGGCTGACCGCTGGTCCGCTTCTATACAGCGAATCTACCGGGAATGGGAGCGGGGAGTTTTTGACGATCAGCAGCGCTTATCAACCCGCCGCCTGCAGCGGTACGGTGACTAGCAATTGCCTGCGCTCGTCTGACTTGTTGCGGTGGAATGAGCTCTATTCCACAATGTTGGGCTTGGTGGACCGCAGCTCGCAGGTGATTACGCGAAATGGATCTTTCCAGCCATATCCGTTGGGAACTCCGGCCTTTTCCAGAACGGGCATCAACGCTGTCGATACGTATTTTCAGGATGTGTGGCAGGTAAATCCAGGGCTGAATATTACTTTGGGACTCAATTGGGGAGTACAGCCGTCGCCCACGGAAGCACAGGGAAAGTATGACGTATTAGTGTATGCCGCCAATAACACTCCGGTGGACTATTTCGGATACATAACGCAACGCGCCAATTCCCTGAATAACGGGGTAGCGCAGGGACAAGCATTCAATCCCCTGTTCGGGGTGACGCCGGTGAATTCTTTGCCCAGTCCGTACACGGGTACTTTGCGGACGACCAACTGGCACCAGTTCGCGCCGCGAGCTTCACTTGCCTGGAAAGTACCGTTCCACAACTGGATTTTCGGTGACAAGAAAACGGTGATTCGCGGCGGCTATGCGCTTATTTACGATCGTATGAGCGACATCAACCAGGTTTCGCTGCCTCTCACTACGGGTGGATTGCTTGACGTGGATGCATGCGGCGGACCGGTGCTAGTGGGCGGCAACGTAAATTGCACGAATGGCCCAACCAATCCGACTAACGCGTTCCGAATTGGCAAGGACGGCACGATCGTTCCGATCCCCCCACCCACAGCAGAGCCGATCCCTTACGTAGCCAGCGGGACCGCAGCGGCTCCGTTTGGCCTGTTCATGCAGAGCGGTCTCGATCCCTTCGCCATTCCCGGGCACGACCATAGTATCGATTTCACAATTCAGCGCGAGTTGCCGGGTCACACAGTTCTTGAAATCGGCTATATCGGACGGTTCAGCCGCAATCTGCCGCAGGACATCGCGTTCAACTCCACTGACTATCTGATGAAAGATAAGCTCAGCGGCCAAACCTACGCGCAGGCCTTTGACGCGGTTGCAGTGGCGCTGAGGAATGGAACGCCGGCTACGGCCGTCCCTAGCCAGCCCTTCTTCGACAATCAGATCGGATTAGCCAAGTGCCAGTCGGCAGGTTTCACGAACTGCAGCGCGATGGTGGCAAAGCAGGATCCCACTGATCTGGTCAACGGCTCGATCAATCTCTTTTCACTTGACGAGTTCAACAAAGTCACCCCGGTGCCGGTGGACAATATTCAGTCGTTCCAGTCCTATGGAATAACCGACAAGGGATTCTCCAACTACAACGCCGGATTCATCAGCGCGGCTAAGAGCTTCTCCAGTGGTTTACAGTTCCAGGCAAATTGGACCTGGAGCCACGCCATTGGAAACCAGGGAGTGGATCAGCAGAGCGGCTCCTCAGCGAACAGCCCGTACAACCTGAATCTCGATAAGTCTTCGGAACCATTCGATCGCACCCATGTGGTCAATCTCTTTTGGTATTACGAGCTGCCTTTTGGACGCTCCCTCCACGCGGCAAATGGATTTGTCGACCGTGTAGCGGGAGGATGGTCAGTATCAGGAATTTACACGTTCTATACCGGAACTCCGATGCATATCGTCGCCAACGGCGACTATGGAGCTTATGAAAGCAACGGCACGGCAGCAATCTGTAGTGCCAACATGCTTGGCCTGGAGGGCGAAAACGGAGGAGTGGCCGGCGCCAACAACATTGGGACTTCCGGAAACCCTGCGACGGGCGGTAGCGGCTTAAATCTGTTCGCCAACCCGACGGGGGTCTTCAATTCCTGCTCGCGGCCATTATTAAGCGTGAACGGTCAAATACCGTTTGATGAATTGCGGGCGCTCGCGCGTTGGAACCTGGATTTATCCGTGGCCAAGCAAGTGAGATTCACAGAGCGGCAGCGGCTGGAGTTCTCGGCTCAATTTCTGAATTTGTTTAACGTGGTCAACTTCAACAATCCTTCGCTCAACCTTAATAGTCCCACTAACTTCGGCGTCTTCACGAGCCAAGCGAATAATCCGCGCCGTGTCCTGCTGGGACTGAAATACCTCTTCTGACAAAGGCCGTAAACCAGGACTTGACCTACCATGGTCCACCTAAAAGAAGGCGACCCGGCTCCCGATATTCATCTCCCCGATGATCGAGGAAACACCTTTCAGCTCTCCAGAATGCGAGGAAAGAAACTGATCCTATATTTCTATCCCAAGGCCGACACTCCGGGTTGCACAACGGAAGCGTGCGAGTTTCGGGCGGATATCGAGAAGTTTCATTCCGCTGCCGCCGTAATTGTAGGCGTCTCCCCGGACGGTTCGCGTGATCAAGCGAATTTCAAGAGCAAGTTCAACCTTCCGTTTACGCTCCTTGCCGACTCCGAGCACAAGACAGCCGAAGAATATGGAGTTTGGAAGGAACGGGTGATCGAAGGGAAAAAGATGATGGCCGTCGAACGTACGACATTCTTAATTGACGAGGGCGGCGTCATCCGGAAAATCTTTCGCAACGTGAAACCCGAAGGCCATTCAGCGCAGGTTTACGATTCGTTGCAAGCCATGGCGCAAACTTAATTTTTTTGGCTGGACAGCGCAACGCTTTGAATTGAAGTATGAAGGTTCTTGCTGGTGGATGCCGGCTCTTTGATCCGGAAGACGGCGATGTCACCGGGCGCGGGCCTTGGACCTCCGTCTTCCGCATCGGGAAGGCGACCGGAGCAAAGCATGTCAGCCAGACCATCAATCGGTACGCGACGGGCCGGTCCGCCACGGTCGTCAATCCTTCGTCCGAAGAAGTGCTCTATGTCATCGAAGGCGAAGGAGTCTGTTACATCGACGGTTTCTCATATCCCTTAGTGCCTCAAACGGGCGTTTTCATTCCTAGCGGAGCGGAGTACAGCATCGAGAATCGAAATAGCGCACTGCTCCTGATCGTAAGCGCCTGTTGTCCAGAGCATCCGGATCGCGTGATTCGGGAAGATGCCCCCCGATTCGGTCCGGTCCCCAGCCGAAACTGACGGTTCATGAAGACAAACAAAACAAGTTGCCCGCCACCACAGGCCGGGAGTTTTGTCTGATGGTGGACAAGGAGCTAGGTTGCCAACAAGTCACTCAGTTCGTCGGCTGGATACCGCCGAGCTCAGCGCCTTTTCACTATCACACTTACGAAGAAGTCATCTTTATCCTCGACGGTCATGGAACCTTACACGTCGAAGATGACGTTTGCGGATTTGAGCGAGGCAGCAGCATCTATCTCGCTGCGGGCGTCAGGCATTGTCTGGAGAATCCCGGTCCCGCGCCCGTGCGAGTTTTAGGTGTCTTCTATCCGTCCGGAAGCCCTGCAGTCGCATACCAGAAGTAGCCCGATTATTCCCGCGCCGTACCGCTACGTCTTTAGGTTGATACTCAGAGAACTTGCAACCGACAGCACGACGGCGATGCACAGTACCGCTCGGTATCCCGCCACGAAAGAATCGGCAATCGCTCTGCGAGCAGCGGAGGTCGTCGTTTAAATAGCAGCCAGGTTGGATCGTTGCGAGTCAATCCGCTGGCGGAGGGCGGGGGATACAGAAAGATTGCGAGGCGGTGGACAAGAACCCCCGCCGCGAGCCGGCACTGTGCCAAAACCTCACAGTTACTCGGCCAGCACGCGGTGGACAAACTGAACAGCCATCGATCCCTCGCCGACCGCCGAGGCAACTCGCTTCAAGCTGCCCGCGCGTATATCTCCGGCCGCGAAAATTCCGGGAAGGCTGGTTTCGAGCAGAAAAGGCCGTCGGCGCAGTCTCCATGCGGTTTCGAGATCGGTCCCCGTTTTAATAAATCGCTTCGCATCTAATTCAAGGCATCCCGCGAGCCATGCTGTGTTGGGATCGGCCCCCGTCATTAGGAATAAATGCGGAATCTCGTGAGTCTCACAGGCCTTGGTCTGCGCATTTCGCCAACGAATGCGCTCCAGGTGCGAATTGCCCTCGAGCGCCTCGATGATTGTCGAGGTATGAATCGTGATCTCCGGAGACGCTTCAATTCGCGAAATCAAGTACCGTGACATGGTATCGGCTAGCCCTGGCCCGCGAACCAGAAGATAGACATGCTTGGCGAAGGCCGCCGAGGAAACACGGCAGCTTGCCCCGCCGAGTTTCCTCCTCCGACCACCGCGACCGCCTCGTCACGGCACATCGGAGCCTCCACCTGAGTTGCGCCGTAATAGATGCCGACGCCCTCGAACTGCTCGACGTTAGGCAGATCCAGTTTTCGATACCGAGAGCCGGCGGCAACGATGATGGTGCGGCCCTGAACGGAACCTCCGTCGTCTAGTTCCACCGTGTAGGGAGCATTGAGGCACTTGAGCGCACGGGCGCTTCGCGCGACCGAGATCTGCGCTCCGAACTTTTCTGCCTGAACGAACGCCCGGCTCGCGAGTTCCTGTCCGGAAATCCCCATGGGAAATCCGAGGTAGTTTTCTATTTTGGAACTCGATCCGGCCTGTCCACCTGGCGCATTGCTCTCGACGTACCAGAACATTCAGTCCCTCCGAAGCGCCGTATACCGCCGCGGCCAACCCGCTTGGTCCCGCGCCGATCACGATCAAGTCATACACGGAGATCTCCGCGATGCCCGCGTTAAATCCGAAGCACGCGGCCGTTTCGGCATTGCTGGGATTCCGCAGCACGACGTGACCGCGGCAGATCAGCACCGGTATGTCCGTCACGGCTACCGAGAATTGGTCAAGGACAACCTGGATATCCGGATCGACATCTACATCGAGATACGTGTAAGGATGGCCGTTGCGCCCGAGGAACGTTCGCAGACGCAGAGTATCACTCGAATGGCTGGACCCGATTAGTACTGCATCGCCGATTGAGTTAGCGATCAGATACACGCGGCGAAGCAGGAACGCGCGTAAGAATATTTCCCCAATTGCGGCATCGGTCTGCATGACGTGCCGTAAATTCGACCTGTCAATTTCAAGCAGCGCGCTCGATTCGTGAGCTCGGGCTAAGACAAGACTGCGCCGGCCCGATAGCTGGGCCACTTCGCCGGTAAATTCTCCGGGCCCGAGAATATTGAGGGCAGATTCAACTCCGTTCGCGACGCCGAAGAACTTCGATGCTGCCCTTGAGCACTACGAAAATACCGTGGTCCGAGCTTCCCTGATCGAAGAGGATTTCGCCCGCTTCTGCATGGCGCGGCACGCCCGATGCCGCAAGCTGAGCGAGCTGGGCATCGTTCAGTTTGGGGAACAACGACGCGTGTTGTTGAGGCGTTTCCGGCCTTGCTATTTCCATAACCACCTCCTCGACATGACACCACATTCGATGTCGCTGCGCTCACAAGGACGCGGATCGGTCGCACCGAACGTGCCTCCTGCCGCATCCCTATGGGCAGTCCAGCTCGCGAGGAGAATCGTACCGTGGCACTCCCTACACAAGATGAGTTAGATCTCTCGAAGTTGCTCCTGCCGATCCAACCGGACGATCATCTGCAGGGTCCGCCGGATGCACGTTACACGCTGGTCGAATACGGTGATTACGAGTGCCCTGACTGCGGCCGCCTGTTTGAGACTATCCGCGCGCTGCGTGCCCAATTGGAAAACGAGCTTCGTCTCGTCTTCCGCCATTACCCGCGCTCCGGGATTCACCCGCATGCCCAGCAGGCGGCCGAAGCCGCCGAAGCCGCCGGCGCGCAGAGTCGCTTCTGGGAAATGCACGACGTCCTCTTTGCCAATCAGAACGCTCTAGCTACCAAAGATTTACATAAGTACGCCGAGCAACTATCGCTCAACGTCCCGCGGTTTCGTGAAGAAGTCACGCATCGAGCTTACGAAGCCCGCGTGCGCGAGGATTTTCGGCGCGGAGTTGCGAACGGAGTGTACGGAACGCCAGGTCTATTCATCAATGGCGTTCGGCACGACGGTAAATTGGATCCGGATTCATTGCTCGCCCGGCTCAAAGGGACGAGCCTGCGTTAACCTGGCGAAGCGGCCACAGTCAGCAGTCTCAGCGCATCGAATTGATGATCTTATTCGCGGTCGCGGCTGGTGCCAACGTAGCGGTAACGTTGCCGCCGACGGCATCTTGAGTCTGGCGAAGAGAAATGACGAGCGAGTTCTTCGACACGCGCCGGACAATCGGGTTGACCAGCCAGCGAACTGAGGCTGGAATGTCGCGACTCAACGCAACCGCCTCTACTTCAACGTACACTCCGCCATCTCGTTGTTCGAACCTCGTAATGCTGTATAGCCGCCAGATGTACCCTTTCCCCTCGTTGCACGGCAGTTTGCGCTCTTGCGGCTGATCGTAATCTTCGATCTCTTGCACGCGAGTGGTGGAGGCGATGCTGTACCATCGCCGCGCGTCAACCTGAACGAACGACGAGGTGTAGTCGCTGTCGAGAGCAGTTTTCAGGAACAATGACTTGTCCATCAGAATCATCGAAAACTGATCTTCAGTACCGCTTTGGCGAATGCGCTTCGAACTGATTACGGTCGGGCGGTAATAATCTTTGTAGCGATCGTAATTGCGGACAATGCAGAAGACGTCGCTGAGTTTGATGTTCGGAAGGAAAGCCGAGCCGATCCAGTGATGAATGAGGCCGGAAGGAATTTGCTTCGGGTTGTGCGGGATCATCGGAGCGACGGCGATTTCACCCGCTTGAACGCGACGTTGTCTAGCGACTGACTCGTCGGTCCAAAGAAATAGATGTTGAGGACTGAGCCGCTCGTGATTGCGTGCATCCACCGTCTGAATGTATGCATTCCATGCCCTGAGCGTTTCCTCGTTCAACTGAGCCCCGTCCGCCCTCGCTAAGAGCAACAGGATACTGAGCCCGTATCGAAGTGTCCGAGGCGCCGGCATACTGATGCCGTTGAGATGCCGCGAACAGCTTGCGTGATTCAACCACCCCGTACAACTTCGGGACGTCGGTTACTGAGTCACTCGTAATTCCTGAGCCTTTCCCAGCGCGAGTCGTCGCGATACGATCTTGGTGGGGTACGTTGCCTATGGATTCGCCTCTCGCAGCGCAAACGGTGGCATTGCGTGTGAACGGGATCGATTACAACCTTCAGCTCGAAGCACGCGTCTCATTGCTCGACGCCTTGCGCGAAAACATCGGTTTAACCGGCACAAAGAAGGGCTGTAATCAAGGCGCATGTGGGGCATGCACGGTCCTGGTGGATGGCGAACGCATCAATTCGTGTTTCGCCCTGGCGATCCAGTACGAGGGCCGCAAGATTACAACTATCGAAGGACTGGCGAACGCGGACGGGTTCCATCCTCTGCAAACTGCCTTCATCAAGCACGATGGTTTTCAATGTGGCTACTGCACGCCCGGTCAGATCTGTTCAGCCATAGGGATGATCGGCGAGTTTCAAAGCGGATCGCCAAGTGCGGTCACGGACGGACCTTGCCGAAAAGCGCACATCGAATTTTCGGATGCCGAAATCAAGGAGCGCATGAGCGGAAATCTCTGCCGCTGCGGCGCTTACGTCGGAATCACGGATGCGATCCATCAGGCCTTGCAGGAGCTCGGCAAATGAAAAATTTCTCGTACGCTCGGGCAGATGATCAGCAAGCAGCCCTGAACTTCCTCTCGCAAAGCAGCCAACACGAAGTTCCTCGGCGGCGGAACAAACCTGATCGACCTGATGCGCGAAAACATCGAGCAGCCCGATGCGCTCGTCGACATCACGCGCCTGCCGCTCACCGCGATTGAAGAATTGCCGGACGGAGGTTTGCGCATCGGCGCCTTGGTCCGCAACAGTCACTTAGCTGCAAATCAAACTGTTCGGGAACGGTATCCGGTGCTCTCGCAAGCCATCTTGATGGGCGCTTCCGCGCAGTTGCGGAACATGGCGACGACCGGCGGCAATCTGATGCAGCGAACGCGTTGTTATTACTTCTATGACAGCGCCGCTCGCTGCAATAAACGTGTGCCGGGCAGCCGGTTGCGATGCCATCGGCGGATTCAATCGCATTCACGCCATTCTTGGAACATCCCCGGAATGTATTGCGACGCATCCGTCCGACATGTGTGTGGCGATGGCGGCCCTCGATGCGGTCGTGCAAGTAACTGGAAAGAGCGCGCAACGCAGTATTCCGCTGGTCGACTTCCATCGCCTGCCGGGCGACACGCCGAATCGTCGATACCAATCTGCAGCGGACGAATTGATTACGTCAGTGGATCTTCCGCCTCTTCCATTTGCCCGAACGTCGCTGTACCGGAAAGTACGAGATCGCGCAAGTTACGCCTTCGCGCTGGTCTCTGTAGCTGCCGCTCTGGAAGTGAAGGATGGCGTCATCAAACAGGTGCGCCTGGCGCTTGGCGGAGTGGCCCATAAGCCGTGGCGCGCCTCGACTGCCGAAGAATACTTGATCGGTAAAGCGGCCGACGAGCAGACCTTTCAAGAACGCAGCAGAACTCGAACTAGCAGCCGCAAAAGCGTTTGAGCACAACGGATTCAAAATCGAACTGGCCAAGCGAACCATCGTCGAGCGTCCTGACGGAATTATCGAGCAAAGGGAGTAGCCCGATGAGCATCATTTCCAAAGTGACCGAAGCGGTCGTGCAGTTCGTGCCCGATCGTGATCGCGATCAGCTCGAGCGAAGCCGAGCGCGTCATCGGCAAGCCGATCGACCGCCTCGACGGGCGCGAAAAGGTCACCGGCGCGGCGCGTTTTACGGCCGAGTATCCGCTCGAGAACCTCGTCTACGCTTCGCTCGCCTACAGCACCATCGCCAAAGGGACAATCAAGAAGCATCGATATAAGCGCGGCGGAAAAGGCGCCAGGCGTTCTCGCGGTCATCACGCATCAGAATGCGCCGAAGATGAAAAATCCGCCGCTCTTCAGTCCCGGTGGAGGAAGTGACGCGGCTGGAAGCAAAGCAAATGTTCTGAACACGGACGAGATCTTCTGGAACGGGCAACCGGTCGCGGTGGTCGTCGCGGATACGCTCGACCGCGCCGAGCACGCCGCCTCACTCGTAAAGGTTAAGTACAGACGAAGAGCCGGCTGACACTATCGTTTGCAGAAGGCAAGACTCACCCGGAGGTTCCCAAGAACTTGATGGGTGAGGACACGGAGGTGGCGCGGGGCGATGCGGAAGGGGCGCTCGCAAGCGCGAAATTTAAAGTCGATCACCTCTACACCACGCCGCGCTATAACCACAACGCCATCGAACTCCACGCGACCACGGCCGTTTGGAACGGCGGACAAGCTGACCGTCTATGATGCAAGCCAGTTCGTGCGCGGCGTGGCCGATTCGCTCGCCAAAATGTTTTCACTCGACAAGGAAAACGTGCGCGTCCTCGCTCCCTTCGTCGGTGGTGGTTTCGGCGGTAAAGGCTCCATGTGGAGCCATGTCCAGCTATGCGTTCTCGCGGCGAAGGTTGTCGATCGGCCAGTGAAGCTGGTCTTATCTCGTGAAGGTGTGTTTCGACTGGTCGGTGGCCGCACGCCCTCCGAACAAAGAGTGGCCTTGGCGGCGGATGAAACCGGCAAGCTGACGTCTTTGATTCACACCGGTGTCACTGCCACTACCACAACCAACGACTTCGCGGAACAGTTTTCCTTTCCAGCGCGGCACCTCTACGCGACTGAAAATCTGTTCATCACTCAATCGGTAATGCGGCTCAATACGACACCGAACACGTTCATGCGTGCGCCCGGCGAATCCATCGGCACCTTCGCGCTTGAATCTGCCATGGACGAACTTGCATACGAGCTCGGTATGGATCCGATCGAGTTGCGCTTACGAAATGATCCCGAACGGGATCCCGTCAAGGGTACGGAATTTTCCAGCCGCCATCTGAAAGAAGCCTACCGGCTCGGCGCGGAAAAGTTCGGCTGGCATAATCGGCCTGCGCGGATTCGTTCCATGCGCGATGGCAAGTGGCTGATCGGCCAAGGCGTGGCAACAGCGTTTTATCCCGCCTATCGGTTTCCCGCCGCAGCCAAAGTAAGGCTCAACGCTGACGGAACAGCCGTCGTACAGAGTGGAGCGCAGGAGATGGGCATGGGCACCGCCACCGTCCAAACCCAACATGCAGCCGAGCGGTTGGGTCTGCCCATGGAAAAGGTGCGCTTCGAATATGGCGACACCAACTTGCCGCAAGCGCCCGTAGCCGGCGGTTCGAATCAGACCATAAGCATCGCGCTCGCGGTCCAGCAAGCCTGCGAAAAGCTGCAACGTGAACTGCTCACGCTCGCTAAGAAAGACAAGGACTCGCCGCTCGCCGGCTCAAATTTCGACGATGTCCGGGCCTGTGACAGCGGATTGTTCCGCAGGGACAAGCGCGAGACCGGCGAAAGCTACGTCGCCATCCTCGCGCGGCTCAAACAGGATTTCCTCGAAGCGGAAGCCGAATCGGGCCGGCCTTTCGAATCCATGAAGTATTCCATGGGTTCCTATGGCGCCCAGTTCTGCGAGATTCGCGTCAACGAGCAAACTGGCGAAGCCCGTGTCTCCCGCTGGGTGGGCGCCTTCGACACCGGCCGCATCCTGAATCCGAAAACGGCTCGCTCGCAATTCATGGGCGGAATCATCATGGGCATCGGCATGGCTCTGACGGAAGAAACTTTTTTCGACGAACGCACCGGGCGTATTGCCAATCCAAGTCTCGCCGAGTATCACGTGCCCGTGAATGCGGACATTCCCAAGATCGAAACATACTTCCTCGACATCCCCGACCCGCATACTCCGCTCGGCGCACACGGCATCGGTGAAATCGGTATTACCGGGGCCGCTGCTGCCGTTGCCAACGCGGTCTATCACGCAACTGGCAAGCGCATTCGCGATCTCCCGATTACCTTGGACAAGCTGCTATAAGAACGGCTGAACCGGGTCATCGAACGAGCGAGCCGGGCTGCACGCGTCGGTAAAGTACCTTACGAACATGAAAATTTACTTGGGGTTCACCGTGGCGGGCGACCGCTCGGCCATTGACACGGCCCGCAGAGTTGCCCAGTTGCTGGAGGATCTCGGACATGAAGTGTTGACTCGCCATTTGGTGAGCGACAACGCATGGGAGGCGGACCGATTGATTAGTCCCCAAGAAGTGTACCGGCGCGACATGGCGTGGCTCTCGCAGTGCGATCTCTTCATCGCCGAAGTTTCCGGGTCTTCCTTCGGTCTCGGATTTGAGACGGGTTACTTATTGGGTGCAACAAACAAGAAAGTGATATTGCTGTATCACTGCGAATTGGAGCACAGGATATCTCTTTTGATCAGCGGAAACACGCACGCGAACTGCACGCTTGTGCCCTACGCAACCGTCGCGGAAGTCGAAAAGTTCATAACCGGCAATCTATCGCAAGCCGGAGTTTCAGTTTCCACCACAGCGTAGACAAGAGCTCGATTTTTTCCTCGCGAGTTCCTGGAACATCACGGCCGGCTCACCGAGCCCGGAACCTGCTGCAACAGCCTCAGCACGTTTTCGGTTGTGTCCGTCTCACCCAGCCGGGGAAAAATCTTCTCGACACTAAGACGGTGCGCGTCGGCGTCCCGGTCCGTCATCGCATCCACGACCAGCGCCACATTGTAGCCGTAATCGTAGGCGCTGCGTGCCGTCGATTCCACCCCGATACTCGTCGCGACGCCCGTCAAGACGACCTGGGTTACGCCGCGCCCGCGCAAGTAATCGTCCAAACTTGTGCCGATGAACGCGCCCCATCGTTGCTTAGTAACTATGTGGTCGTCGGGCCGCCGCTCCAATTCAGGAACAAGCTCGCTCCAATCCGCCGCAGGCGAAAACTTGGGACTTCCGGCGTCCGTCCGGCCCGGAGCCACGCCCGTCACGTGGACGAGAACGACGGGCAGACCTCGCTCACGAAAAGCGCGGGCGAGCTGGGCAGCTCGAGCGACGATCTCGCCGGCAGGGTGCACGGTCGGCAAACCGACAATGCCTTTCTGTAAATCAATCACGATCAGGGCAGCAGTACTATCGAGTTTTGTAATAGGCATAATTTTTCCTTTGATTGGAGGTTTGGCACATCGCGCCGGGTTTCGCTCTGGCGGTTACTTGGCTTGTTTCTTTGCAAAGTGCACGCTTAACATGGCGCTTATTGCAACGATGCCTGCGAAGAAAATAATAAGTGCTGAGTCGTCTCCGCTCGAAACCTTTCCGACCCGAAACAGGATATAACCGACGACCAGATTACATAGCGCCCAGACAACGTTCACAAGTGGCGATGATAATCCGGTTCCGGGAGGGTGAGCGAATGGTGTTGGGAAACGGTCGCCGGAAATGCCATGCACGAAATGAGGCACGACATTAGCGAGAAACATTCCAGCCAAGAAACAAGCGATGTAGTCATACCAGTTCACGGTGATTTTTCCTTTCGGTTGGGGATTTACTAGAAAGTCATGTGGCCGGTTCGTGTTCGTCGGAAATGAGGTCTATGTGGTGCACAGGCAGCAGCCCCATGTCCTGGTAGATCGGCCGGATGATCGCTTTGACTTTCGGCAGCTCGAGCGTGAACCAGAGCGAGCCGGCGACGCAAAAGGCGCCGGTAACGATGACGGTGTGGGGCGCTCCTATCCGGTGAGCCAGCGTGCCGGCAAGCAGGCTGCCGAACGGCGCCGCGCCGAAAAAGGCCATCGTGTAATAACTCATCACTCGGCCGCGTTTGTCTTCCGGCACCAGCGACTGGACGATCGTATTGCTGACGGATGCGCACTTGTATCAGACCGAAACCGACGAACACCATCAGCACCAGCGATAGCCACAATGTATGCGACAGGCCGAACAGAATCAGCGCTCCTCCCAGCATCGCGGCCGCGATCTGAAGCATGCGTGTCAGTCCGACGACCGACTTGCGGACCGCCAGCGAAAGCGCCGATACGAGCGCGCCGATTCCTGAGGCTCCCGTCAGCCACCCAAGCGTAGACGCGCCGCCGTGCAGCACCTGGCCAGCGAAGACCGGCAGTAGCACGGCGTACGGATAGCCCATCAGGCTGATGAGCGCAAACAGCAGAAGGATCGTGCGGATGGGACGAAAGGTACGGACGTAGTCCCAACCCTCGCGCATTTGTTCGAGCATGCTGGTCGCGTTCCGGCGGATATCCAAGGGCTTGATGCGCATCAGCAGCAAAGAGGCGATCACGGCAAAGTAGCTGATGCCGTCGATCAGGAAACACCAGCCTTCGCCCGACGGCTGCGATCACCAACCCCGCGATGGCCGGGCCGATCAGCCGCGCGCCGTTCGCCATCGAGGAGTTGATCGCGATGGCGTTACTGAGGTCGTTGCGATCCTCGACCATCTGCACCAGGAACGATTGGCGCCCAGGCATGTCGAACGCATTGATCAAGCCCTGCAAAGCCGCGAGAGCGATGATTTCCCAGAGCGTGATGACGTGCGCCAGCGTGAGCGCGGCCATGGCGAGCGACTGCACGGCGGCAGCGGCTTGCGTCCACACCAGCAGCTTGCGGCGATTGAGGCGCTCGACCCAGACGCCCGCGAAAGGCCCCAGCGCAAACGAAACAATCTGCCCCGCAAAACTGACGAGGCCAAGCAGCAGCACCGAATGGGTCAGCCGATAGACCAGCCAGCTTGTCGCCAGCCGCGTCATCCAGGTTCCGATTACCGAGATGCTCTGGCCGGCGAAGAAGAGCTTGAAGTTGCGGTGTCGCAGCGCTCGCCACGCGTGCGACAGCGAACCTCCACCGCGAGAGGCCTCTTGAGTATCCAATTTACTCGCGGGGCCCCTCACTTTTTCTTCCATCGCTCCACACCCAATCGCGTATTTCGGGCATGTCCTCCAGGTGTTTCTTTGAATAAGCCACTGCCTCCGCGATGCGCTGCTTGAACGCGTCCACCAGTTCGGGAGCCCGCTTCGCGAAACGATCGGACCGGCGCAGTGCTTCGATGCACAAATGATAACGGCTCATGCCGTTCATGATGACCATGTCGAAAGGTGTTGTCGTGGTCCCCTGTTCCATGAAGCCGCGCACATGGAAGCGTCCGGGATTGGGCCGTCCATGGATGATTTCATGGATCGCCCGCTGATAGCCGTGGTACGCGAAAATCACCGGTCTGGCCGCCGTGAATAGTTCTTCGAATTGCACCGGTTCCATTCCGTGCGGATGCGCATCGGGCGGGAAGAGCGTCATCAGGTCGACGACGTTCACTACTCTTATCCTTAGGTCCGGAATCACCTTCCGCAACCACCACGCCGCCGCGATAGTTTCGAGCGTCGGGATGTCGCCCGCGGCAGCGAGGATCACGTCGGGCTCCGTTCCTGCATCGTTGCCGGCCCACGGCCACGCGGACGCTCCTCGCCGGCAGTGCTCGATGGCGGTCTCCATGTCCAACCACTGCAGCTGCGGTTGCTTGTCGATCACGATCAGGTTCACGTAATCGCGGCTGCGCAGGCAGTGGTCGGCAACCGAAAGCAGGCAGTTTGCATCCGGTGGAAGATAGATCCGCGCAACCGTGCCTTTTTTCGAGAGCATGACATCGATCAGCCCCGGCCCCTGATGGCTGAAGCCGTTGTGATCGTTCCGCCAGCAGGTCGAAGTGAGCAGGATGTTCAACGACGCGATCGGAGCGCGCCACTTGAGCCGGGTCGCCTCTTCGAGCCACTTCGTGTGTTGAACAATCATCGATGCCGCAACCATCGCGAAGGCTTCGTAAGTCGCGAACACACCATGCCGCCCGGTCAGAAGATAGCCTTCGAGCCACCCTTCACAGAGATGCTCGCTCAGCACTTCCATCACGCGACCGGTTGGACTGACGTGATCGTCAATCCCGATAGTGCGCCCCGTAAAGCAGCGGTTCTCGACATCGAACACATTGCCAAGGCGGTTGGAATTGGTTTCGTCGGGACAGAATAATCGAAAATTGGCCGCCTCGCGATTCCTGACAAAAATATCCCGCAGCATCGCACCGAACTGCCGGGTAGATTCGTGATGCTCGGTCGCTGGCTGGGTCACCTCCAGTGCATACTTGCGAAAATCGGGCAGGTCCAGCTCCCGCAGAATCCGCCCGCCGTTCGCGTGAGGGTTCGCACCCATGCGGCGGTCGCCGGCCGGAGCAAGCTCCGCCAATTCAGCAATCAACCTCCCATCCGTGTCAAAAAGTTTGGACGGCTGGTAGCTGCGCATCCAGTCTTCCAGCGCGCGCAACTGCCCCGGGTTCGTCCGAACCTCTGTGAGCGGAACTTGATGAGCCCGGAACGTTCCTTCTATCGGCACGCCATCCCATTCCTTGGGACCCGTCCAGCCTTTCGGCGTCCGCAGTACGATGGCGGGCCAACGCGTTTGGTCATCGCGCTTGCCGCCGCCTCGCGCGCGTTCCTGAATAGCGCGGATCGATTCATAGCAATGCTCCAGAGTCGCGGCGAACATCTGATGCACATACTGCGGGTCCGAACCCTCCACGAAATACACCTGATATCCGTTCCCCTCAATCATCTGGCGGAGCTCTTCGTCGTGCGCGCGGCCAAACACCGTTGGACCGCTAATCTTGTATCCGTTGAGGTGCAGAATGGGCAGCACCGCGCCATCGCGCGCCGGGTTCACAAATGCCGTGCTCTTCCAGGAGCCCGCCAGCGGCCCCGTTTCGGCTTCACCGTCCCCGATCACCGCCGCAACCAGCAAATTCGGATTGTCGAACGCCGCGCCGAATGCGTGTGTCAGCACGTACCCCAGCTCGCCACCCTCGTGGATCGACCCCGGAGTCGGAACGCTGACGTGACTTGGGATGCCGCCCGGCGTCGAGAACTGCCAAAATAGCCGCTGCAATCCACTCTCATCGCGCGTGATATCGGGATAGATCTCCGAATACGTTCCTTCCAGATAAACGTTCGCGACAATAGCCGGACCGCCATGGCCCGGACCGGCCAGGTAGATCGCATCCACATCGTGCTCGCGAATCAGCCGGTTGAGATGGACATAGATCAGGCTCAAGCCCGGCGAAGTTCCCCAGTGACCCAGCAGTCGCGGTTTGATGTGCTCCGCTTTCAGAGGTTCGCGCAGCAGTGGATTGTCCTTCAGATAGATTTGGCCGATCGTGAGATAGTTCGCTGCGCACCAGTAGCGGTGCATCTTGTCCAGCAGTTCCGGAGACAGCCGCCGGGACGGAAGAGGCGCAGTTTCGACGACGGCTGGCTTATTCACCGCAATGACGCTGGAGATCTCAACGTCGAATTCGAACATGGCAAACCCTCCTGCCGAGCCTGCGGGTGAAACAATTGCTCGGGCTATATCATTGATCTTCGTAGGGTGAGGGATGCAACTAAGAATTGATTACATGCAGGCAGCGCCCGAGGCAATTCGGGCTCTCCGGCAGGTGGAACGCTATGTCCGTGAATGCGGCTTAGAAATCGCGCTGCTGGAACTGGTAAAGCTCCGTGCATCGCTGATCAATGGCTGCGCGTACTGCGTCGACATGCACACCAAAGATGCCCGTGCGAACGGTGAAACTGAGCAACGCCTTTACCCTGTGGGCGTCTGGCGTGAAGCGCACTGCCCGCGAACGCGCCGCTTTGGCCTGGACCGATTCAGTGACACAAGTGAGTCTCGATCACGTTCCCGACGAAGTGTATCGTCACGTCCGCGAGCACTTTGACGAGCGCCAGCTCGTCGACCTCAAAATGGCAATTGTTGCGATTAACAGTTGGAATCGCCTGGCAATCTCGTTTCGTACGCCTGCCGGGACCTACGAACCGGGAACGCAGCACTCCGCGCGCTCGCAGTCGGCGCATGGCTCCCTCTGAACCGCGCCTATGAATTCAAGGCGACGCCCGAGTGCCTACGCGATAGCCCGAACGGGCATTTCCTCTGGCCGCCAAAGACCGGCAAGGTCCGTTTCCAGTTCCACTAGCTTGTCTGAAAGCGAAGGGGCCATTCCAGCCGGCAACTGAGCCGCGAAACGAACCGCTGCGCAGTAAGCCTTGGCCGCGATATCACGCGCCAGATCTCCATATGTGTTCCGGTCCGATTCATAGGCGGCCCGCGCCTCGTGTGCGTAGGCTAGGCCGAAATTGAGCTGGCTGCTTACCAGATCCTGCTGTGCATGTGTGCGTGAGTTCGCGGGCATAGAGGTAGTCACTAATACAGTCCTTCAGGGAACGAACGCCTCTCAGCGTCCATTACCATTTCTTCATGGGATGAATAGTTGATTCTATCCGACGACAAACATCCGCGCACCTAAATAATGGGGCTCGTGCCATTTTTCGGTACTGCCATGCCCGGCGAAAGTACTGAACACCCCATCCATCCGGGCGTTTGAAGCGTCTAAGCGGGCGCGAAAGGCCCGATTCCGCCACCCTCTCGCCGCCTGGTCACAGATCGACTCTCATTTATATCTGTTGCGCTTTCAGCAGCCTACCGCCATTTTTAAACGTACATAGTACGTTTTCGCCCTTCCGCATGCTATGGTTCGGCAGGCTCGCGTGACGTTCGTCGTCATCCGAGCCAATTTTTTTTCGAAGGACCGCGCATGTCATCCGAATCCATTTCCGCCGCCCGGCTCGCTGCCAACCGAGCCAATGCCCAGCTCTCCACCGGCCCCCGCTCGCCCGAAAGCAAGGCCAAAACCTCGCTCAACGCCGTCAAAAGCGCGCTAACCGGCCGCACCGTCCTGCTCCACAGCGACGATGTCGACGAATACCAGCGCTATCTCACCGATTACGAAAAGGAACTCCAACCCGTCGGTCGCCGCGAATCCGATCTGGTTCAATCCATCGTCGATATCATCTGGCGCCTCCGCCGCATTCCCGGTCTCGAAACCGCCATCTTCGCCCGCGGCTACCTCGAATTTGAGAACGCCTTCGACGCACACGCTCCCGGCCTTCGCCCCGGCATGATCGAGCTCGAAATCTTTCTCAAGTACGAAAAACAGCTTCGCAATCTGCAGCTCCAGGACGCGCGTCTGTCCCGCCGCCGCGAAAAGGAAATGGCCGAGCTCCGCCAGCTCCAGCAAGAGCGCAAGGCGGAAGAGGAAAGGAAAAGGATGCGCGCGCTCGATACCGCCGCCCGCGAATACCTGATCGCGAAAAAGAACAATGCGGCCTTCACCCCGCCAGCCAATGGGTTCGAATTTTCAACTGCCGAAATCGAACGCTATCTCGAACGCTGTTCCCCCGCGTGGACATCAGGCGTCACCGCTTCCGCCCACGTAATCGCCGGGCATGCCCGGTCGGCTGCGTAGTGGCCGGGCCAGAACCGACTCGCGAATTCAGTTCGAGCGGCTCGTGACGAGATGTTCTTGTAGCGGTTCGCTCGGCTCGTACTGGAAGTTCACGCGCTCTTTCTCGATCACGTGCGGCCGATTTAGCACCTGCGTGTGAACGGCGCCCAGATATTCGCCCACCATTCCCAGGCAGATCAGCTGCACTGATCCCAGAAAGAACAGGCCAATGACCAGCGGCGCCACACCCGCCGAGAAATGACTCCAGAAAAGGAGCTTGACGATCAGGTAAAGAAAGCCGGATAGCAGCGAAATCAGCGCCGTGAACAGTCCGAGGAACGTGGCTATGCGCAGCGGCACTTTAGAGAGGTTCGTGATGCCCGCCATCGCCAGGTCATACAACGTGTAAAAATTGTTTTTCGTAATGCCGCGGATGCGCCGTGGCTGGTCGTAAGTGATCTCGTAATGAGGCAGGCCGATTTCGGCGATAATGCCTCGAAAATACGGATAAGCATCGCCGAACGATCGCACTGCTTCCACCACTTGCCGGTCGTACAGTCCGAATCCGGTGAAGTTCTCGAATGTCTGGATCTCGGAAAGGCGCTGAACAAGCCGGTAATACTGAGTTCGAATCCAGAACATCAGCTTGTTCTCCTGGCTTGTCGTTTTTAGACAGAGCACCATGGGGTAGCCTTCTTCCCACTTGGCGATCATCTGCGGAATCATCTCAGGCGGATCCTGCAGGTCGGCGACGATGCTGATCGCGGCGTCGCCCGTGGTTTGCAAAAGCGCGTGGTGCGGTGACCGGATGTGCCCGAAATTGCGCGCGTTCACAATCACTTTGACGTTATGATCGTGGCTCGCGATCCGCTTCAGAATCGCTACCGTATTGTCGGAGGAGCTGTTGTCGATGAAGATGTGCTCATACCGGTACCGCCCCACTTTCGCCATCTGAGCGCGAACGCGGTTGTACAACTCCTCGACGTTTTCCTCCTCGTTGTAACAGGCTGTATAAACGCTGATCGTTTTCACCGGGTTGCACCCATGAGCCGCCTACTTCCGCCCCGGATCAGCCGTTCTCGGCAATCGTGAGAATCGACAGGTCTACATCGGATGAACTCTGCCCATTCAGGGAAGATCGCCGCTTGGGCGCGGTTTGCGTGGGGTTGGCCGCCAGGCCGCGCTTATAGATCAACGCCCGCAGAGACGGAATGCTCGAATACGGACTATCGATCGCATCTATCACGATCGCCTCATCCTTCGCGATCGGGTTGCGCAGCACTTCGCCTTTCATCAGCTCGCGGCACGAGATCTGCCCCTGTTGCAGCGGAACTGCGAGATAGACATCTTCATCGCAAAGAATATGCCCTTCCGGAAGATCTCGCTTGGCATAAACGCCGCGCACCAGCGCGTCCAGGTACTCAACTTCCTTCTGCGGGGGCATGCGCTTCTGGTTCCCCGACGCGCCGCACAGCTCCTTCGCTTTGTGAAACGCCTTGAACCACGTATCCACTTGCTCGGGGCCGCGAGCAGTACGGCGACACGGGAATACCGTCCGCCTCGATGTCTATATGTCGCTCGAACGTTCTGGCACCCTTGGCATACGAAACCAGCATCGAGTTCGTCCAGTCATTGCACTCATGCGTCGAAAAGCCGATCGTGAGCGATGGATAGCGGTTCCGCAGGAAGTCGATCTGATTCATCTCGAGCTCGCTGTCCTGCGCCGGATACAGCGAGACGCAATGATTGATCGCCAGCGCGATGTTGCGGTTCTGGAAGAACGTGACCAGGTCGTCCAGATCCTTGATGGAAGATCCGCCCGTAGAGACGATCACCGGCTTCTTCGTCTTCGCGATCTTTTCTAGCAGTAGCCAGTCGTTCAGGTCTGAGCTGGCGATCTTGATAACGGGAATGCCGAGCTCGCAGCACAAATCGACCGAGCGTTCGTCGAACGGCGTCGCCATCGGGATGCAGGAAACCGACCGGACCGCCTTCACCAGCGTCGCGAAATCATCGTCCGACATCCGGGTGTCGATCGTCTTCTTGATGTACCGGATATCCGTCCGATGCCTGAAATCCGCATGGATGAACGAGTTAACGTCACGGAATTGCAGCTTCAAAGCCGCCCGGACATTGTTGAAGCGAACCACTTGACCGTAGGTCTCGACGATCTTCAGCCCACGCTCCAAACGGCCCCAGTGATTGTTGGCAATTTCGAGAACAAAAAGATCCTCAAAAATATCGCGGTCGATCATGATGACATCTCCATTACTTCAACGAGAGTTAGTAATTCACCTAAAGTGTCCACGTGCATGCAGGCCGGGTACACAATGCCCGGCTCGCCATATCCATGCGCAACCAGGGCGACCGGAATTCCAGCCTCCGTCGCTGCACGGTAATCCTCCGACGTGTCTCCTATATAAAGACACGCTGCCGGTTCCAGCTTATGCGCGGACGTAATATGCTCGCAGCATTTCCGCCTTCGATCGGAACGCAGGAGTCTTCGAATCCCGGCACAGTACGTCCGTGAATAGGTCGGAGAGGCCGAACTCTTCGAGCATCTGCCTGCTGGGTCCAGCCGGCTTGTTTGTGATTAGGAACAGCGGCAGTCCGGCAGCTTTCAACCTTGTGAGTGTTTCGATGACGCCCGGTTGCAACACCGTCTTTCGCCATCCGTCCGAGTCATAAGATAAGCGAAAGGCGCGTTCCAATCTAGAAAGCTGGTCTTCGTCCGCCTGCGGCACGAGTTGGGAAAAGATGGTTCGAATCGGTGGGCCGATCAAAGAGCGCAATTCACCATCGCGCGGCGGCATGTTGCACTCGGCGAGCGAGCAATCCACCGAGAATTCGAATACCCGGCAGCGAATCCACCAGTGTGCCATCGAGATCGAAGAGAACGGCGCGCGTGTCCATGTGCTTCGTTATTGAAGGGGCTTGATGAAGAGATTCGAGCGCAGCTCTTCCGGGTCGAGAAACGGATACATGTCCTCTAGAGCCGGCGAGACGATGGTGCCATCCGGCATTTGCCGCGGCTTCAGCCTCGGCTCGATCTCTTGCTTCGCATCCAGCATGACTTCACAAACCGCCGGACCCTGGCTGTCGAGCAGGTCCCAAAGCTGCGGCATCGTATCCAGGCCCGTGACGCAAGCGGCGGCAATCCCGTACGCTTGTGCGATCTTCACGTAATCCGGGAATGAGACGCCGCTATCGGGCCCCGCTCCCACCAGCTGGCCGAAGAAGTTCGATTGCGTCTGCCGCATCGAAAGATATCCGCCGTTATTCAGGACCACAATCTTCACCGGCAGGTTATGATGCCGGATCGTCTGCAGCTCTTGAATGTTGAATTGAAGACTCCCATCGCCGGCAAGGCAGATCACCCGCTTGCCGCCATTGCCCGCCGCTGCGCCGATAGCAGCCGGAAGGTCATAGCCTAGCGAAGCGGACCCCGAGTTTGAAATCAGCCGCTGGCCCTTTTTCAATCGCGCCGACTGGTAGGGAATAATGCAGGCGGACGCGTTCGCGCATACGACCACATCATCGGATCGCAAGCCCTCAAACAGCAGCTCGATGAAATAGTACGGATTCAGTGGCGATCGAGACTGCCGGTGCGCCGGCTGCACCACCGGATAGCGGGCCACTCGTTCACGGCACCAGGCCAGCCATTCGCGCTGCGCCGGCGTCGGTTCCCAATCGTCGAGAGCAGCGGACAGCTCCCTCAGAAATACCTTCAGGTCGCAGTGAATGGGCAGGTCCGGACGCACAAACGGCTTCTCCAGTTCAGCCTCATCGACGTCCACCCAAATCTTGAACGCCTCACGTGCAAACGCCGTCCAGTTGTAACTCACCTGCCGGATGTTCAGGCGCGACCCGAGCACCAGTAGAACATCCGAGTTCTGAACCGTGAAATTGCCCGGACGTTCTCCGATGCTGCCCGGTCTGCCGCAAAACAGCTCGTCGTCGGATGCAATCAGATCGTGTGTCCAGCCGGTCGTAACAGGAATCCCGAGTTTCCGGATGACTTCTTCGAACTCTTCGAGCGCGCCCGCCGCGCGAACGCCCGTTCCCGCCAGGATCACCGGCCGGCTTGCGTTCCGCAGCTTTTCGACCACCTCGCGGCACTGGCGTTTCAGCTGTTCGAGGTTCCACTTGCGGATCGTCTTCCGCCGGGTCATAGCCGCGCTGCGTCGCCGGATCGATCTTCGTCGACTGAACGTTCACCGGCAAATCGAGCCAGCACGGACCAGGCCGGCCCGTGGTGGCCAGGTGATACGCCTTTTCAAGGTGATAGCGAATGGTGGAAGGATCCGATACCTGAACGGCGTATTTCGTGATGCCTCCGACCATGCCGATCATATCGGCTTCCTGATCGCCCAACTGTCGGATCTTAGTGAGCCCCCGCACGCGGGCGCAGGTATCGCTTCTCACCTGTCCTGCCAGGATCAGCATCGGAACCGAATCGGTCCATGCACCATACACGCCGTTCAAACTGTTTACGGCGCCTGGCCCCGTGGTCACGCTGATGACGCCGAGTTGGCCCGTCGCCCGTGCATAGCCTTCCGCCGCCATCGCGCACGCCTGTTCGTGGTGATTGCAAATGTACTGGATACGGTCGTCGCGCCCAATGGAATCGTCCAAATGCATCGCGGCGCCTCCGGTGATGAGGAACACCTGCCGGACGCCCCTGTCGGCCAGGAAACCGATGATGTAATCAGAAGCCTTTACCATGTCTTACGCACTCGGGCTGGAAGCACCCTTTTATCGTACAAGCGCAATCGATACTCCGCCCGCCCGTGTATTTACGTGCACCATCCTTGCCTGGCTTGTTGGGAACAGTTCTCCTGCCTCAGTAACATTCGTATTTTGGGGCCGCCTGACGGCATGCCGGAGGGACAACTGGACCGTCGGAAACCCGCTCTGGCCGGGGTTTCCCGGGTCTGTTCAATTATAAGCGAACCAAGTGCGCGGTGCGCTCCGCGATGTACTGGTACCATGGACATCCGCCCGCGAACGTAAACTGGTAAGAGTGCCGGTAATCCAGACACAACTGAACCACAAACAAGACACACAATCGCTACTCCGGATTCGTCTCACCCCGCTGCTTCTGCTTGGGTTCTCGCTCTTCTACTTCGCGGACGTGTTTCTGCGCGCGTCAGAAAAATACTTTTGGTATGACGAACTCTTTACCGTTTATCTTTGCCGCCTGCCTTTCCACTCGTTGTGGGCAGCCTTGCAAGCCGGCATCGATGCAAACCCGCCGCTTTTTTATTTGCTGACCAAAGCCAGCAATGCCGTTTTCGGTGAAGGTCTGATTTCGACGCGGCTGCCCGAGATAATCGGCGTCTGGATTTTCTGTGTGTGCATGTTTCGGGTTGTCAATCGGCGCGTCGGTGCAGTCGCGGGTTTCACTGCCATGCTTCTCCCCGTTTTTACCGGGGCGTTTTATTACGGCTACGACGCGCGGCCGCACGGCATTGTGCTCGGCTTCTGCGGATTGGCGCTGGTGTGCTGGCAGATGTCGCTTGACGAGCCGCGGCATCCGTGGTGGCGGACAGGCTTTTCGCTGTCACTGTTTGCAGCCTTGATGATTCACTGCTATGCCTTGACGATCGCTGTCCCGTTCGGCATAGCTGAGCTTTTCCGGGCCATACGCTCGCGCCGCATCGAATGGCAGAGATGGGCATCGTTGGTTGCTCCCGTTCTAGCTGCTTGTCTAGTCTACGTGCCTCTGCTTCACGGCTTCCGATCAATGGCCAAAGATACCTCGTTCCTCAGTCTTTCGCCGCTGATCTGGCCCCAAGTCCATAGCTTTTACGTTTTTCTACTCGGGCCCTGCATGTTGATTGTGCTCCTCGTTGTCATCATGCTGGCGTTCAGGCTCATCGAAGGCACCCGGGCAGCGAGAACCTTTCAATCGAAGACGCTGGCGATTCCCTCGTTCGAGCTTGTGCTCGCTGTCTCCTTCGCGGCCTTGCCTGTTTTCGGCTTGCTTCTCGCAAAAGCGCTTCAGTCGCCCTTCTACGACCGCTACTTTCTCTCAGCGCTGGTCGGCGTATGCATTCTGACGGGTCTGGCCGCCGGCGTGGGGAAACCCGCGAACTGGGTTGCCGTGACGTTGGCGGCCATCCTGGCCTGTTCGGCAGCCTGGCAGTTTTCGACGCTCGTTTGGCACAGGGTTCGAGGAATTCCGGAGGCACTCACCGAGCCGAGTAGCGGATTCTCAATGAATTCATCACTCGCAGGTCCTTTAAACCGTTACTCACTGCTTCAATCAGAAGCAAGCAAGCGAGAGCGCATTGTCGTCCTCTGGCCGATTGAGTTCCTCTATCTCGTGAACTACGCACCGAACCTCGCGCCCCAACTGTGCTACCTCCAACGGTCTGAAAACGATTCGTTTTATCGCGTATTCGAAAAGTTTCACGTCTGGTCGCCCGTGAAGTACACGATCATGACGCAGGAGGAATTCCTTCGTTCGACTCCCCATTTTCTGCTGTACGGAACGGATTCTGTCGGTCAATTGGCTCAGGTAATTCAAGCAGGCGCAAAGATGAGATCGCTACGAGTTTCGGACGGGCATTTCCTGGCTGAAATGGAGTCAAAAGAAACGCACCCGCAAATATCCAGCAGGCCGTAGCTATGGTCTAGTGAAGACGATATCGACCCAGTAAATGGTTAAATTCCACGTCCCCCCCGGCGATGCTCAATCCCGCAAAGGCGTAAGAAAGGTCGTTCGTCGCCCCGGCCTGCATCGGTCGTGAAATACTGGCCGCCGTTGACCGTGTTCTGTCTGCTGTCCAGGAATAGAGTCTGCAAATCCGAGCGCGCCCAATATCGACCAGATGTTGCCGGGTGCGCCGCTGTTGAAGATGTAATTATCGCCAGTCGGTCCTGGAGCGCCGAAGCCGGCCCAATCCCCATCCGGCTGACTTGTCGTCTTGCCAATTCGGTAACAAGTTGGCGGAAGCAGTCGTGTTTCCGTTGGAGTCGACGTACGAAAGCGTCGCAATCAGGTCGCCGGACCAGTCGTGCTGCAGGCCTTTTAGAATCACCGTCACTGGGTTGCCGGAAGCCACAGTTGCAACACTTGAGAACACAGCGTTAGACGTGAATGTCCCCGAAGCTACGGCGGCCGCAGGCCATGCGGAATAAAAAATACTAGAATATCGGAAATCTCAAAAGCAATTCCGTCGGTCGCCCGGACCCGAGCGTCTCGCGGATCTGTAGTAGCCCCCGTAAGATTTTGGAGCACAGCGGAGACTCGGATACGATGTACAGATGGCACATGCAACTGATACCTCGTCAGAGCGCACTCGTTTAGACGATATCGCGGCAGATAGTTGGTACGCCAAAGGGGTAAGTGGGTCCTCGGTCAGGTACAGCGCCGTTGTTCTCAGCCGGTTCTGGCATGGCGAGCGCTGCTTGGAACTCGGGCCGGCTGAAGGCGAAATGACAGAAGCGCTCGCGAATGCGTTTCCAACATTAACGCTTGTCGAAGGCGCAGAGGCGTTCTGTCAGAGTCTTCGCGGGCGTTTTCCTGCAGCCAATATCGTACATTCGTTGTTCGAAGAATTTGAGACGGACGAGCAATTCGATGTCATCGTGATCGGGCATGTGCTTGAGCATGTGGAATCTCCCCCGGTGATTCTGCGGCGCTTGAGGAAATATTTGGCGCCGGGAGGCGTTATCTGTTCCGTGGTTCCTAATGCTCGAAGTATTCATCGTCAGGCGGCGGTGATTATGGGCCTGTTGGCCAACGAGCACTCACTCAATGAAACGGATCGGCACCACGGACACAGACGAGTCTACGATCCGGAGTCGTTGAGGGCCGAATTTCTGTCGGCGGGTCTGAAGATCCGATTTTTCGGAGGATATTGGGTGAAGCCTCTGTCCAACGCCCAGATTGATGCGACTTGGACTTCGGAAATGATAAACGCGTTCATGCAACTTGGTGAGCGTTATCCGGACGTAGCTGCTGAAATTTGCGTCGTTGCGGGCCTCGATTAGCGTGCATCTAAACCGATACTCTCCGCAAATTGCCTAAAGCGCGGTCACGGGTTGCGAACGTAATAGCCACTCCGCACGCGTGATCTCATGTCTAACGGCATCGTATAGGTCATCCCTTATTCGGATGTACTTCGAAATTCGGCGGGTCTCTCTCATTCCGAAGCGCTCCAAAATGGCGATAACCTTGCCGTTTTGGACGGCCGTGTGACTGCAAAGCGTAACTACACCGATTTTGCCAAACGCAAGCTGAAAAGCAAGGATCATACTAGGTATCCCAGCAGAAGATCCCGGCGAAATCACCCATCTTCCCCACTCGGCCATTCCAGTATCTGGATCGAAATCGTAGATGGCCACAGTGCCTTCCGGCTTCGCCGTTTCGATGCTTTCTACGATGAAGTAGTAATCGTTCGGCTGTTCGAAATAGCGTTTTATCCAGTGCTCTTGCTGTCGCACGTCGCTATCGGTGTGATGAATGAATCGCCTACTCTCCTGCCCAGTTCGTAGGCCGACTATGAATGAGGCATCTTCGATCCGTACTGGTCTTAACCGGTACAACGGTCCCGCGATTGTAATTTCGTGCCGCATGGGTCAGGCGCTCCGAACGGCTCCGAGATAATTGAGAATGGCCTGAAACGACACGAACAGTTGCATGTCCACAGGCGATACGCGAGTTTGGAATTCCTCTTCAACAACGTTTACCAGCGTCATCGTCGCGAGAGAGTCCCACGTGCGGACTGTAGGCTGACTGGCATGCGGAATTTCGTCCTGCGGAATCGCCGGAAAAACCGCTGCGAAGCAGCGGATCAACCGCGGTCTGATGTCGCTCATAACAGCATCACTCATAGGCTTTCCTGATTACGATTTCGTGATAAAGAGGGGGACAGTTGTTATTGAACTCGTCGCGCGATACGCGCACAGGACTCTGCAGTGGCTGTCGGCAGAAATGCATAAAGAAGTTGCTTACCGGACCATTTCGGGCAGTAGGCTCGTAGTTGAATTCCAGAACGTCAACGTGAAGAATGTCAAACAGCTGTCGTATGCATTGATGTTCCACGCGTCGCGAAAAAGCGCGGCAGCTCATTACCCAGATATCGATGCGCAACTTAGAATCCCGGCGCTCGCCTGACAGGACCGCAATTTTTCCCAGAGAACCGAACCGGTCCTCGTACTCAATGGTTAATAGGAACACCGTGTCGCGCGCTAAGTAAGCGTGCCACTCGGTTTGGGTGAGACGCCTTCCGTTAAGATTGAACTGGTTTGTTTTGTTAATGAGGTCGAAGGCCCGTGTGTCATGGGCTTCGCGGTTTAAATCTAGGGTCAACTTGGCTCCGGCCGTGGCAAGCAGGGTGTCAGAGAATCCATCCCCGGCGCCTTCGAATTGGAAACTGACGGACTGGCGGATGCTCTCTAACCGTAACTTGTCTTCCTGCGAGACAGTGCGTCGACCGAAGCGATCCCGAATGGCGGGAAGCAATTCATAACCGGCGTCCGGGTCGTCACCGGGAAACAGAATACATTCGATCGCGGGATGCGCAGCGCGCATTTCCGCGATCTCCGTGGGACTATCGTCCACAAACACGACATCTTCAGGGCCTATGTTCCAGGTCTCCAGAATCTGGGTTGTGGCCTTTGCCTTTGATGACCAGCCAGCGGCGATCGGGAACACCTGCCGTTTCGTCAATATAATGTCGCGACGTCCGAATGCTTCTTCCACCACAGACTGGTCGTTCTTGCTAGCCACTCCGAGCAAGACACCAGAGTCTGCAAGCGACGCTAAAAGCTGCTGATACAGTCCGTGGATTTGGCTCTGCCCGTCAAGGTCCCAAGAGATTCCATCGACGCCGTCATCGCCCAAAATCCCCTTCCAGAGTGTATTGTCGAGATCAGTTATCAGCCCCTTCTTACTTTGCGGATCGCGAAGGAGACGCGCTAACAGATTCGCCAGTGTCGAGGCATGGCTCAAGGTATATGGGAAACCGGAAGCAAGATCCATTCGGGCGTCGTAGCGGCGGTTGGCAGGCGAAAGAAGACCCAGCCGCTGCGTGCTCAAAACACGAATATTGTCGCGGTCAGAAATCGAAGTGGCGAATGCTTCGACAGACTGGCGCATCGCCAGTTCCCATGGGTTCGCTTCCCATCCCGCGTTGATGAACAACGGCGGTAAAGGAAGCGTGGGAAGGCTAACCGCAATCGGAATCCATGCCGGCGCTGACAAAATAGCGTTCTGCAAATGGTTCAGGAACGTCGAAACGCGATCGTAGATATCGGGCAGCGATTGCGGCGCCCACCCGCCCAGCGATCGAACTCCGAGTCGGGAGTCTAGATCCGACCATTCGATGAGAACAGCAGCCGCATTCTCTTCTTGTTGTCCTATTGCATGCACGGTTCCGATCAAATCGCCATATAACCCAGTCCGCACCTCCGCTTTGACCTCGCCACATGCAAGCTGCAACTCCGCCTGAAGAAAACTTACAAGAGATGCCGGAGTAAATCCGCAGGCGAGCAAAGCCACAAAGGTCCCTTTAGACCCACTACGAGGTGTCGCATTAATGTTTAGAGCTTCGATCAGTTTCAATGGAACTTCGGCTGTATTTTAACCCGTACTCCTGAAAACAACGGTGTGGAGTGCGCGGCTGTTTAGCCAACCCATGTGACGCTACAACGTATTTGGATGCCTAGAAAAGTGCTCGGCCGGACGAAGCTGCGCGTCCATATCGAAATGCTCGACTGCCTGTACCATGTAGGCCGGTCGACTGCGCGTATTCTGTAGCGTTAACCAAAGATACTGGCCGACAATACCCAAGCCCAAACTTGTCAATGCGCCAAAGAACAGAATCGCAACCACGATAGGCGTGTAGCCAGGCACTCTTATGTGCCCGAAAACCCGTGAGAGCACGACCATCACCGTTCCGATGCAGGCAAGGACTAGGGCGAATGATCCTGAAAACAGCAGCAACTGAATTGGAATATCGGTGAAGTTGAAAATGCTGTCAAAGGAGTATCGAATCTTCTTTCGAAGTGTCCAGGCGCTTTTGCCTTCCAAACGCAGGCGTCGCTCATAACCGATGTACGCGCGCCGATAACCGATCCAGAACAGCAGGCCGATGACATTGGTGTTGCTTTCTGAAAACTGCAAAAGACGGTCACGGACAATGCGGTTACAGCCAAATACGTCGACGCCGCCGCTCGGCATATCCCTGATCACGAATCGTCGGTAGATTCCCCAGAACGCACTCGCCGCTAGCTCACTCAGGAACGGATCGGAGCGATTTTCGCGTGTGCCAAATACGATATCGGCGCGTCCTTCCGAAAGGTAGTTAAAGAATGCCTCCGCGAGTTCGGGCGGCTCCTGGAGGTCTGCGGCCAAGACTGCGAAGAAATCGCCCCGCGCAGCCTGAAGACCTGCTCTGACGGCAGCAACAGAACCGAAGTTTCGACTAAGCAGGAGCAATTGCGACCGGAGCGACAGTTGGGGTAAACGGGTGTGCAGAATCTCATAGCAGCGGTCTGGGCTGCCGTCGACCACAAAGACCACCTCCAGTTCCTCCGCCATTCGTGCACTAAGTTTTTCCAATTCCACGAGCAAACGATCGAGATTCGCCTCGTTTTTGTAAACCGGAATGATGAGCGAAAACATTTCAAGCTGCCCAGCCGTTAACGGCCTCGATGATGGTCGAAACTTCCGCGTCGGTCAGATATGGGTGTACCGGTACGCTGAGTTGGGAACGGCAAAACAGCCGAGCGCGTTCGATACCTGTACCGGCAATTTCTATGTTCGCGTTTGCGATGGCTTTTTGGTCCGGAATAGCAACCGGGTAATGCTCCCCCGCGCCGATATGATGAGCCGTCAAATACGCCATAAGGGCCGCCTTCCGCTCCGGCGCAATAATCACCGGGAACAAATGCCAGCCCGATTCCGAACCGAGCGGAGATCCCGGAACGCACACTGCGGAGTTGCGAAGCCCCGCAATGTAATGTGTGGCAATCTCGCGGCGTCTCTTAATCCACCCATCCAAACGCGGAAGGCTGACCCGCGCTAAAAGGGCCGCCTGCACTTCGTCGAGCCGGCTGTTATAGCCAATCATTTCGTGGCGATATTTAGCCGTCTGGCCGTAGTCGCGAAGCGTACGCGCAATCGAGTCATATTCCCGACTATTCGTGAGGATCGCTCCGGCATCACCCATAGCCCCAAGATTCTTGGTTGGATAAAAGCTAGTTGCCGCCATCTGCCCGACAGACCCTGTGGGGATGCCGTTGAAAGTCGCACCGACCGATTGCGCGCAATCTTCGACAATTGTAACGCCGAAATCGTTCTGTACAGCTTTCAGCTTTGCCGGATCTAACGCATGCCCGTACAGATGCACGGGAACAAGATAACGGATACTCGAGTCCCGCTGAAGCGCCTCGCGTGCAATATCGAGATCCAGCAATCCAAATTTATCAACATCCGTGTACACCGGTACCGCACCAATTTTCAGAATCGCGAGTGTGGTCGCAAACGCCGAAACAGGGGTCGTCAAGACCTTGTCGCCGGCTGCGCATCCTAAGGCGCGGAGAGATATTTCGATGGCGTCCAGACCGCTGGCGACCCCAATCGCGTTAGATAGGCCCCAATAGATCGCGAGAGCCTTCTCAAATCGCCGTACTTCGCCGCCTAAGATGTACCAGCCGCTCTCACCTGTCTCGGCGAACGCAGCCATGGCGTCGGCCCTTATGTCCTGCCACTGACGAACGAAATCGTTCAGCGGAATCATCGGGAGTGTCCCGACTGGAGAACGCGCTGAAACTCCGAATAATCCCGAATATAATCGTTCGCGTCATAGTAGTCCGACGCCAATACGAGCAGCACTGCGTCTAGCGTGTGCTTGTACTGAACGGCCCAAACGAGCGGCGGCAAATGAACTCCAACCGTGGGACTATCCAGGAAGAACTCCTGGCGATTTTCGCCGTCATCTGCCATCAGGCTGCACTGCCCGTGAACGCAAATCAGAAACTGGTGCAATTTACGATGAGCGTGCTCGCCTCGTGTCTCCTTGCTTGCGACGCCGTATACCACAAAAAATCGTTTCACTTCGAATGGGATCTGCTTCCCAATCTCCGCGAAGGCAAGCTGACCGCGCATATCGGCGGACGACGGGAGGCGGTGCAAAGTTAACCCGGCAACGTCGGTGTTCCGTACACTGGGTTCGGAAGGCGGCGAGGCGACCGACTTAGGGTACTCGATGCGTGTTCCTTCGTATCCCACGATCACCGCAGGGTTCCCTGCCACGATCGCGAGGGGCGGCACGTTTCGGGTGACCACCGAGCCTGCGCCGACGATAGCGCGTTCGCCGATTGTTACGCCGGTTTCTATCGTTGCGCTGGCGGCGATCGACGCGCGGCGGCGGAGAATTGTGCGGGCGACTGTCTGGGACGATTTATTCTCAGCGGTCTGGCGGTCACTGGAAAACGAGACATTCGCGCCTATAAAGACGTCGTCCTCAATCGTGAGACCATCCCACAAAGCGACGCCGCAGCTAACGGTGACTCTATTGCCGAGAATCACGTCATTCTGAATGAACGTATGATCACAGATGTTGCAATCGTCGCCTATAGCTGCACCTGGAAGCACATGGACCAAGGCCCCGATGCGCGTACGGGATCCTATGGAAACACTCTCGACGAGAGAGGTTTCGTGGCGAAGGAAGGCCTCTGACTCGATCATCATTCCGCTTCAGTACAGCGGAGTCCCATGTATCCGTATTTCGAAACTGCGATGCGAAACTCCATGGGGCTAGTGTAATTCTAGGCTGCCATAGTAGTCGCGGCGTTTTCTCCTAAACGGTAAAGGAAGCACGAGCCGGCGATTTTCAATGCGTGATGTCGGTTCGGCGTGAGCGCTCAGGCACCGGCTCACTATGGGGTGAAGACGATATCGACCCAGTAGTTAGAGCTTTCGTAAGACTGGTTGGGGAAAACGCCGCCGGAGGTGTAAATGCCGACGCCGTTGGCCCCGTCCACTCCACTTTGCAAGGCGTGCAAGGTGCCATTGTTCACGCCCTGGTTGGCGAAGAAAAAGTTGGCCGTGTAATAGCCGCTGCCGGTGTGATACGAAGCGACGTAAGTGGTATTGGCGGCGATGGCCACCGGTGCCGAGAAGTTGAGCTGCTGCCAGCCGCTGGCGCCTCATTGGTAAACGTTCCGGTGGCCAACAGCTGCCCGGTGCCGCTCCACAAGGAGCCCGTGTGGACACTGGTATCTGCCGGGTTCTTGTAGAACCGGATTCCGGTAACATGCCCACTCACATCCGAGCGGAACTTTACTCCGGCCTCTGCTGGATTCGAATCTGCATAGAAGTTGTAGGGCACCGTCCCGGGTGTAAAGAGGTTGGACGTGCCCGCCGCAATATTAGAGAAGACCACATCCACCCAGTAGTTGGAGCTTTCATAAGACTGGTTGGGAAACACACCGCCAGAACTGTAGATGCCCAAGCCATTGGGGCCATCCACACCACTTTGCAAGGCGTGCAACGTGCCGTTATTCACGCCCTGGTTGGCGAAGAAGTAATTGGCGGTGTAATAGCCGCTGCTGGTGTGGTACGAAGCCACATACGTGGTATTGGCCGCGATCGCCACCGGGGCGGGGAAGTTGAGCTGCTGCCAGCCGCTGGCAGTCTCGTTGGTAAACGTTCCCGTTGCGAGCAACTGGCCGCTATCGCTCCACAGCGAACCCGTATGGACGCTGGTATCGGCCGAGTTCTTGTAGAACCGGATGCCGGCAATGTAGCCGCTTACATCCGAGCGGAACTTTACTCCAGCCTCTGCTGGATTCGAATCTGGATAAAAGTTGTAGGGCACTGTCCCAGGTGTGAAGATGTCAGGCATACTCGCCGCCGCTGCCGAGAAGACCACGTCCACCCAATAATTGGAGCTTTCGTAAGACTGGTTGGGGAAAACGCCGCCCGAACTGTACACGCCCACGCCATTCGCTCCGTCCACCCCGCTTTGCAGTAGATGCAGAGTGCCGTTATCTACACCGTTGCTGGCGAAATAATAGTTTGACGTGTAGTAACCAGTGCTGGTGTGATAGGAGGCAATGTAGGTCGTGTTCGCCGCGATTGCCACCGGCGCCGCGAAATTCAGCTGCTGCCAGCCGCTGGCGCTCTCGCCCGTGAAGGTTCCGGTTGCGAGCAACTGGCCGCTGTCGCTCCACAATGATCCGGTATGCACGCTGCTGTCCACTGAGTTCTTATAGAACCGCACGCCGGTGATGTAGCCGCTTACATCCGAGCGGAACTTTACTCCAGCCTCCACCGCATTCGGGTCCGGATAATAATTCGGCGGTACCGTCCCGGAGGGAAACGCGCTGATAGGACCCGACCTGGAAGTCCCACCCCATCCGTTCACCAAGTTCGCCACGTTCACCGAACCGAGGCCGCTGGCCAGATCGTATCCGGTATTCGATAGATAGGTCTCGCTGCCGGTGTTGTAGCCGCTCTCACCGGGGACTGCATTGGTCCCCACCGTTACGTCGTTAAAAATGCAGTTGCCGGCGGGCAGGCCTGCTGTATTCGACCCGTTGCAGTTGGACAGGTTCTCCGCGGCCGCGAGGCCGTACAGAACCGAATCCGCTTGCCCTTGCCGGGACCCGGTCTTCTGATTCACCAACGCCATGATTCCCGCAAAGGACGGCGCTGCGGCCGACGTGCCATAAACGCCATAAAGGCTGATTTGGCCGTTGCTGTTCGGTGTACACGAGCCATCCATGCACAGCAGATAGGGCGTGTGGCCGGCGGCGGCTAACGAAACATCGGGTAAGTCGCGGGCTCCGTCGCTCGGAATGCCCGCTACGCCGGTTTGCCACGAAGGCTTCGAGAAAAACTGACTGCGGCCGCCCCCTCCGGCGAGAATGCTTCCCGTGCCGCACGACGATCCGGTGCAGTTGGCGTTCCAGACATCCTCCGGAATGTAAGAGAGCGCGGAACTGCTTGCCGATCCGTTTGTGGAATTCCAATATTGCCCGGGATTAGCGTTGTCATTAAACTGCGTTCCCCCCACCGCGATCGTGTAGGGACTCGAAGCGAGCACGTTGACCGAAATTGGTCCGGTGGCGGAGGTCTCCGTGTCGAAATCGTCGCAGCCTGCCGATCCGGCGTCTCCGGAGGAAACCGTATACGTAATGCCTTCGGCGGCGGCCTGCTCTGCTAATGAGGAGATGCCCGCCGCCTGTGCTGAGGTATAGTTGGCTTCGCAGTCGCCAAAGCTCTCGGTCATGACGTTGCCGAGATTGTTGTCGACGATGTATTCCTCGGACAGGGTCACGCCATCGGTGCTATCGGTCGACGCCGAGACTACCAGGTCGACTTGCGCGTTCCGCGCCACCGCTCCTGCCCAGGTGGTGTCCAGTACGGCTTCGATTTCCTCGCCGCCGCCCAGGTCGCCCGGGTCGGAACCGTTCACAATCACTTGCGGAGGGTTGTTCGGAAGCCCGAAAACGCTGCGGAAACTCACCACGTCCTGGACATTGATGTCGGTTCGACCCACCACGGCGATGACTGTCCCGCTGCCGTTAATGCCCGCTTGATAGGCAGGATTGATGTTGTAGATGGTCGCGTAATCGGCGGGCGCCAGCAGATGCGAGCTGCCCGAGGTGAATTGGGGCGATGGCGAGCCGGCCTGGAGCGTCGCCGCGATAGGCTGACCTAACACCGACATCTGAGGCTTTGAAGTAAAGTTGTGCAGCGTCGCAATGCCTGCCACAGCCGGGACGAGTGCGGCGGGAATCTGAGGATCGCTCGAGTTCGCCCAATGCTCGATTCCGTTTACCACAAATTGGTGAATCGCGGTCCGGAATGTATTCTGCACCTGTGCGGCGGTCCCGGAGAACTCGATCACCGTTCGCCCGGTGGCGACCTGGTTGATCTGAAAGCCCTGTGACTGAAGCCAGAAAGTGACGGTTTGAAGATCCTGATCGCTGATGCCGAAGCGCTGGCCGAATTGCTGGGGCGTCAGCCAGCCATGATAATTTGGCGACCCGTTCTGCTGTTGCTGCTGGAGCAACTGGTCGAGTTCCGCTTGCTGCTGCGGACTGCGTTTCAGCACCAGCAACATGCGCTGCATCGGCAGGCTTCCCGGCGCGGGGCCCCGATCGAATTCGGGGCGCGCGAGGGGGTGGGTATTCCCACTCAAGGTGATGAGCACCGTGTCATTCACCGGTTGTGTGATGAGCGATGGAACGGGTCCCGTCTGTAGCTGCGCCGCGGCTGGTACACTGATCAGTCCGAACACGGCGACCGCGAGTAGATTCCGATGTGAATGGGCGAAGAGGTTCATTCGTGAGGCGTCCTAAGAAATCCAGTTTCTATACTTGGTGAAAGTTCTTTAAGCTATACCACGCTTATAGCGGTATAAGCAATTCGCATCTATATAATTTCTTACTCTTACGGCGATTAAACCCGGTTTGGCGTTTCACGACCGGGTGTTAAGCTGTCGATGCGTAGGATGGAACAGCAGGTAATCGTGCCTGATCAATCGATTGACGCCGCTATGCAGGCCGACCCCGTCGCTCCAACTCGCCCCCGATCGCGGCTCATCTATTGGGCGGCGGCGCTAGTTCTGGCGGGTATCCTTCTTTACTTTTCCCTTCGCGGAATCGAATGGGCGCAGGTCTGGCGCATACTATTGCGCGCGGATCTTCGATACGTGGCGCTGGCCATGGGGACGGCAACGGCGGCGCTGCTCTTACGGGCTCTTCGTTGGCGGATCCTGCTGCGGTCGCGTGCGCCGGTCGACGTGCCAACGGCGTTTTGGGCGACCGCGGCCGGTTATTTCGGGAATAACTTTCTTCCTGCGCGAGCGGGCGAATTGGTTCGTACGGTGATGATCAGCGCGCGCACCGGTCTCCCGAAGACGTTTGTCCTGACAACGGCGCTATCGGAGAGATTGTCGGACGCCATCATTCTGGTGATCATCAGCTCACTCGTCCTACTTACTCTTCCGGTGAGGCCTGGATGGTTCAATCACGCCGCCACACCTTTTGCGGTTATCGGCCTGGCCGGGGCTGTCGCGATTGCGGTGTTGCCAATGCTCGAGCGGCTGTGGAGATATCTGCTCGAACGCCTTCCCGTTCCCCATACCGCACGAACCAAATTGCTGCACGTGCTTGAGCACATTCTTTCGGGAATACGCGCTTTTCACGACGCTGGGCGGCTGTTCCGCTTCTTAGCAGCGACGATGGTGATCTGGTTCCTCGACGCAATCGGTACCGTTGTCGGCGTGCATGCGCTTGGTATGAGAGTCAGCCTCCCGCTCGCTTTCTTGCTGATCACGGGACTGGCACTCGGTAGTGCGCTTCCATCGACGCCCGGGTATGTGGGGATCTATCAATTTGTCGCGGTCAGCGTCCTGACTCCGTTCGGCTTCACTCGAACAGACGCGATCGCTTACATTCTGCTGGCGCAGGCTATACAGTATGTCCTCATCACGTTTTGGGGACTTTTGGGGATTACGCGCGCGCGTGTGAACCTTCGCGCGGCCTCCGCGACATAATCGCCGCGAGATCAGCGACCTGTCTCGCTGGCATTATCGGGCGATCCCGTGACTCCGACGCGGGTTTCCTTCCACAGCCGCCGGGCGGGCACAAATAACACTGCGGTCGCGCATAGCGCGGCAGCGACGAGCACGACGAAGGCGCGAAAGACGGCCGAGAAGCGCTTCAGCGGATTCCGTTCCGCGATCTTTGGATCGAGCAGCGCGAGCCCATAGAAGATGATTTGGCCCGCGACTGCGACGGTCCGCCAGGGTTGAGGTAAGCCGAAGCTGCTGGCAACAACCGCGAGCATCGCGAAGGGAAGCATCAAGCGGCCGAGCTTGTGCGAGAGGAAATGCGCAAAGCGGCGATTGCCCGGCCACAACAGGGCCGGGAAGCGGTAGAGAATCTGGTAAACGCCGGCTTGGGTGCGCACTTTCCGCCAGAATTCGGACCGGAGCGAAGTCGGGAGATCGTAAGCTTTCGCGGCGTCTTCGAAGTAAATGCGAAACCCCCGAAAGACGGCCGTGAAGGGTAGATAGACGTCGTCGAGCAGAATCCCCGGCGGAATGGGAGCCGCGAGCTCGCGCCGAATCGCATAGATGGAGCCGGTTGCGCCGAGCATCGCGTCCACGCGGCTCAGATTGCGTCGTATCCACTTCTCGTAGCGCCAGTACAGACCGGTGTTGTATTCCCCGAGACTGCTGCCCTCGCGAATGACGAGTTCTCCCGTGACAACGCCGACCGCGGGGTCTGCGAAACACGCGACCAGTTTGCTCAGCGCTTGGCGGTCAAACTCCTGGCGCACGTCCGTCAGCACGATGATTTCGGCGGATGCATTGTCGATCCCGCGGGTGACCGCAATTGCTTTCCCGCCGGGCGGCAATGCGAGTAGCCGAACGCGGGAGTCGGGATAGTGCTCAACCAAATCGTTGGTGCCATCTGTCGAGCCATCCGAGACGATCAGAACCTCGATCAGCTCACCAGGGTAATCGGATGCGAGCAGAGATTGGATTTTCGGCTCTATCCAGCGCGCGCCATTGCGTACGGGAACGATGATGGAAACGCGCTTTTGTGCCGCTTCTTTGTGGATGGGCCGCGGAAACAGGCGCGCACCCAGCGCGAGCAACAGCGGGTATCCCGCCAGTACATAAATAATAAAAAGCGCGGAGCAGACAAAGACAATGACTGCCGCACTCATCGGGCCTGTGCAGCTAAAGCCTGCACTGGACGGAGACTCGAAAACACGTAATCAGTATATCGGCGCATATGTAACTGCACGCTTGTGTGCCGTGCACGGCCATCCCCGACGATTCGGGCGTGGGAAACGATAATTCCGCTTGTTTTCAACGTGATCACGGACACGCTGGTTTGCGCAAAACCGCGATAATGTTGGACCGCAATTTGGCGCCGCGCGGACGCTGCAACCACCGAATGTAGAGCAATTCAAACCAGGCCAGCGGACCGAACACGGCCGTCGTCGCTGAACTGCTGACCATCGTGATGTCTTCAATCTCGAATCCGGTCTTAGCCGCAATTCGGGAAATGGCCGCGTCCGTGTTCATGCGGTAACACGTGTGAAAGACATCTTCTTCACGCCTGCCCTCCAAGACCGAGACCAGCTTTTTCTTCAATCCGTCCGGAATGAGGGAGGCCAGCCGAATAGACCATCCGTCGAAGTTCGGCGTGTGAAAAATGAATACGCCGTTCGGGCGCAGCACACGGTGGATTTCGGAAAGCACGGTTTCGGGTTGTGACAAGTGCTCGACAACCATGTTCGCGCTTGCAATATCGATCGACTCGGATTGGAAGGGCAGAGAAGCGAGATCGCCGAAAACCCTGTTGGCAATCGACCGGTGCGCTTTCATCCCTTCATCCAAGTCGATACCGTAAACGGTCTTGCAGCTTGCCACAACTTCGTCCTGCTCGTTGGTCATCCAGGCGGAGAAGACATGGCGGCCACACCCCAGGTCGAGCCAATCGGCTCTACGTACCAGCGGACTTAGGTTCTCGTAATAGACGTATTGTGAGTTTCTCAGCCCGGGAACGATTGCCGATTCGGCACGCCAGTAGACGCGATAAAGCTGTTCTCTGAGCGATCCCATCAGCAGGCGAGAGTTCCGCTAGGACTCCGCGTGAATGCCGGGATCCGCTGCGCTCTGTTTCAAAAGTCTTTCGATCGAGATGGCAAGGCCGGTGATAACCAGCAAGCTGAAGCTATACCCTTGCGAAAGAAAACATAAGCAAACTGAGAAGGCAACCATCATCACCGAGAGTGTATGCGCGATTGGGCTGAGGGGAACGATGTTTGCCTTTACCGACCTTCGCAATGAACGGAATGCCATGAGCATTGCCGCTACGTAAAAGATAGCGGCAGGGATACCGCATTCGCTCGACACCTGAGTGTATCCGTTGTGGGTTGCGTGCCACAGCCCTCGCTCGCCTCTTTGTGCAGCCATCCCGCTTTGGTAATCCTCAAACTCTCCCGGTCCGATCCCCAGCAGCGGATGGAAGAACGTTATTTTGAGGCTCTCTTCCAAGAGAACCGTTCTTGCACTCTGCGAATCGGCCGATGTTTCGGTCTGATCGCTTGAATCGAACAGGGAAGCAAGGCGCTGCGCCGATTCGCCTGGAATAAACGGGAGAGCGATGCGAAGAGTAGGGGTATGCCGAGTATCAATCCCATCCGCAATCTAGGTGAACCTTTCTTGAGGATGTAGAGCGCGGTAACGATAAGACTGATCAGCCCACCACGTGAACCGGTACCCAGGAATTCATAGAAACCTGCTGCGATAACAGCAAGCCCGATGAGCTTCACGAGAGGATTTCGACCGCGACGCAACGTCAGGTAGGCGACGGCCGGCATCACCAGAAGCATATGCGCGGCGTAGTCATTGGAATCCTGGATGGTTCCGCCCGCCGTATCCAGCGCGAGCCTCCCGGTTCTGAAATCGCCGTTAAAAAAACCAATGACGATTGTTGTCGCTCCGGCGAATCCAATTGTTCCGATAACTTTTTGTATATCTTTACTGCGTGTAGACCAGAGCGGGGATCAGCAAAACAAGCGGCAGCGTAGTTCTGAGATACGGAAGCAGCACGTTCACGGACCCACCACGCCAAGTACTTGTGAGGGTTGCCACGCACATGCACCCGCCAAAAAGGGTCCACATCAAAATGGGCCGGTACTTAAAACCGGTCAGGGCCGTACCGCCCAAAAAGCAGGCCACATAGGACAGCGCGCCCAGGATAAGCAGAAAATGCGCCGCAATTCCAAAACGCGAGGCAAGGTATTCATGCAGGAAGCTAAACCGGAAGAAGATAAACGCCAGGGTGCAATTCAAAGCGAACTTTCGCGTTGAATTCTGGACGGCAAACCGGAACTCCGCATTCTTGAGAGCGTTCGAGTCGAGCGTTTCGCCGTCGACAGGCCCCGACCCATACGGGGCAGCCACAACGGAGGCAGCTACAACCGATGTACGTAGCCCCATGCTTCTCAGGCGGTCGACTACTGCTGTACCGGCGCTGGGAGGGTCGCGGCGGGGCGCGGTCGTTTCCTGATTTGGCTTAAATTTCGACACGATTTACGCTTACGCTGCTCAGCGTGCCTCTCCGAGTGACGTACGCTTGAACAGATCGACTATCTTGGCCGGGACGTTAGCTCCACTCATCGATGTACGGACAATGAGGGGAAACCGGCCTGCCAAGAACACCTTTCTCGCGCCGCATTCGCGCCTACGATAAGAGGCGAGTCCCCAGTATACTAAGTTTTTGCATGATCGGGTCGAGCTCGTGGCTGGACCCTACTCCGGGCTGCGCGGGAGGATATTGCGCGCAGCCCGGATACCCTGACTTACTACGACATCGATGGCAATTACGTTCGCCTGTTTGCCATTTTCACAATCTGCAGTCCGCGAGCTTGAAGATCTCGCGCCCGAAAATCCCTTCACGACCTTAGCGTACGCGAAGGCGAGGCAAGCGCTCGGCCATCAGGTTCGGATGCTGCGGGAGGGCGTCGGATCAGCGCGTCGCCCTTCGGACGCATCTACCATAAACTGGCAAATGTGACCACGAGATTTGTACTGTTGTTGATCGCGGCTTGTGCCGGAATGGCCGGGCGTCCCAACATCAAACCTAAGGAGCCGCCCGTAGTACATCAGGGAGGTAGTTTTAAATTCACGGCCAACGGGCCAGTCTCCTGGTCCATGGCCCCGGGCAGCAGAGGGTCCATCGATGCAGACGGAACCTATCATGCGCCCGCGCATTTCGAAGTGAAACAAAGTCTGGGCGGTTGTCAGTTGTTGCCGAATAATCATGTCTTCAATACCCGCATCGACAAGCTGCCGGTGAACGCCAAATCCGATCTTTGGATTCACGGCCGGGGCCGGACGGGAAATCCGCGGCGGAAGGGTCGGTCAATTATCTCCCTCCGGCGTTTCCCGTCAATCTTATTACGTCCGCGACTCCCGCCGAGAAGATGGTGTTCGCGTACACGCCGCAGCACAACGGATTGTTTCGCATTCCTCCCATGCCCGATCTGAAAGTCGAGAGTGGTTATTACACCCCGCCTTTTGCGGATATGGACCGGCACGTGATTGCCATCGAGACGGACACGTGCATTCTTCAGGAGATCTATAACCTTTATCCGCGTAGAGCTAACACGTTTAACAATTGTCCGGAATGCACGAGCCAAGGCGGCGTTCGCTACGGAAATCTTTCCTATGCGCTGCCCGCCGGAGCGACGGATGCCGCAGGTCTATATCTATCGCCTCTCAGCCTGCATCGGGACGAGATTCTCGCTGGCAAGATCGACCATGCGTTGCGAGTTACTATCTTGGGCGGTTTTGTGCGTAACTCGCATATCCTGGCCGGCGTCGGCGGAAGCTGGTTATAACTCTAGGGACGTGCTTCCGTTCGGTGCGCGCGTTCGCTTGAAGTCCAGCTTTACTTCGCCTTCCAAGAATCCATACACTCAAACGCTGATCAGGCAGCTAAAGGAATACGGATTGATCGTCGCGGATATCGGAGGACAGTGGGCGGTTCAAGCAGAGGATATTGATTTGTACTTCGATCCGGAAATACTTGCAGCGTTTCGCGAAATCGCGGGTACAGTCGGGGGCTCCAGTCTCGAAGTGGTCGACGAAAGTGGGCTAATGATCAATGGCGGCTCAGGAGATACAAATGTCGACGCCGAAACGGTCGTCGCTACCGACAGGTCCAACGGAAAAACCGCGACGGCACGCGTCATCCTCACGGGAGTGACCGTCGGAAGCGAGGCCCAATACATGGTTTTTCAAGCCGGCGCTGCCGCTCATCCACTGAAAGCCTGGGTCAATGGTTCCTCGGATCAGGCAGTGCTCTGGAGCATGAAGCCTTCTGTCGGGAGCCTTAGTGCGACAGGTGTTTACACGCCGCCATCGAGTATTTCAACTCCGCAAACCACCTTAATAACGGCGAAAGCTCGCGCCGAGCCTACTGTTCTAACTACAATCGCCATAACGCTACTACCGGAAGGAACCATTCGAATCGATAACGGGAGTTCCTCACCGTACACGGATTCAAAAAGTCACGTCTGGTACGCGAACTGCTGTACCCCATTTGCGACTGTTTATAGCTATGACGGTTTCCGCTGGCCAAAAAAGCCTGATATCAAGCTGTACATAGACGACTCGGTGGCCTGGAGTGACATACAGTACGCGTTTTACGTGAAACCTGGAAACTATCGGATCACGGCCAAAATGGCTGAACCCAGTAACACGACACCCGGCATTCGCCTCATGCACCTCGATTCGCAAGGTCAGTTGATCTACCGGAATGTAGATCTCTTTGCTCTGGCGGGAGTACGGAATCCGATTGACTTTGATCTTCCTGCGGTCGTTGGCGACGACGGGAAACTCGAGTTTTGGGTTCGCCACGTCCTTGGTGAGCAGGCTCTGCTGAGCGCGTTGCAGATTGCTCCGGATTCCGGTACTCCGCGCGTCCAAGTGTCGCCTTCGAGCGGAGGGCAACTCACTCTTTCGCAAACGAAACAGTTCTACGCCGTTCGCTGGTTTACTCCGAGTCCGTCCATCCGGTGGTCGATCTCTCCGAACATCGGCAGCATTGACGCGAACGGCCGCTACACGGCTCCGGCGGCTCCTCTTTCACAAGACACCGTGGTTACAGTATCAGCTACAAGCACGAATGACCCCAAGCTAACCGCGAGCTCTACTCTGACAATAAAGAAAGGTATTCCGACTATTCGGGTTAATTGCGGAGGAAGCGAGTTTACCGATTCCCAAGGCAACGTGTGGGCCGGAGATTATGGCTTTCAAGGAGGGCTTCACTACGACGGAAACATTCCTATTAAGGGCGCCTCTCCCGATATGCAACCTCTCTATAGAACCTCCCGCTACGGTTATGGGACGGATGGCTTTTCTTACTCTTTCTCATTGCCTAACGGTCTTTATGCGGTTACGCTCAAATGGGCTGAGTACCGGACTGCCGGCGAAGTGGCGGCTGAGCGAATCGCCTACAAAATGAACGTGAACATCAACGGACAACTGGTGCTGACTAATTTCGATTCCATCTCGGCAGCTGGCGGAGCGTTGGCAGCGTATGACCGCACATTTCGAGTCACGGTATCGCGCGGCGAGCTTCACATTGCCTTTTCCGGGCAACCCGGGGCCGGCTATGTCGGCTCGGGCATAAATGGAATCGAAATCGAACCCGCGGGGGCACCGCAGGTACAGTGATGCTTGTGTCGAATTTTCGGCGCATTGCTCTCCGGCCGCAGAGCAACTGGACAGCCTCGTGACCCAAACAAGCGCGTCCCTCGAGCTAACGCGTGAAGAACAGCAGCGGATAGACCGCATTCTGGCTATGCTGCCGAAAAGTATTCGCACCGCGCTTGAGATCGGCGCCCGCCACGGAGCTGTGACGAGGCGCCTGGCGGAAGTGCTGGATGGAGTGACCGCGCTCGATCTTCAGAAGCCCCCTTTTCATATCGATCGTGTAACCGCGGTGCAAGGGGATGTGCAGCGCCTTGAATTTCCGGACGACTGTTTTGATTGTGTCGTTTGCACCGAAGTGCTCGAGCACGTTCCCGACGTCACAGCTGCGGCTCGCGAGATTACGCGCGTAACACGTTCCCACGTCCTTCTCGGCGTTCCGTATCGCCAGGATACGCGGGTCGGGAGGACGACGTGCGTCCAGTGCGGAAGAATGAACCCGCCATACGGGCACATCAACTCTTTCGATGAGACAAAAATGGAGCGGCTATTCGCCGGGGCCAAAGTTCTTTCGATCGAGTATGTGTCTGAAAATCGAGAGCGTACAAACGCAGTCTCAACATGGCTCCAAGATCTTGCGGGTAACCCGTATGGAAACTATGACCAGGAAGAATCCTGTATCTACTGCAACGGGAAGCTCGAACGGCCCAAGCGCGGCCGGTTCATTCCCCGCCTTGCCGGAGCTGTTGGCCTTAAGCTCTACCATCTGCAATACATGTACAACAAGCCACGGCCAACCTGGATGTTAGTTCTTTTGCAGAAGAAGCCCGCCTAGCTCGGAATGCTTGAACCCCCGGGTTCGGAACTCATGGCAGCCGGTGGCTCTGACCACGCCATGCAACGAATATTCCTTTCGCCGCGGAAACCGATACAGTTCATGATGGTAATAAGTGATCTCAGTCTCGCTTCTCCGCAGCATTTCTTCCAAACTGCAGAGGAGGGATAGCTTAGCCCTATGCGAGTTTAGCCCGCCTGCTCCTCAACTCTGATATATGGTGCAAGTCAAATCTCCACCCCCTCCGAGCTTGTCGCAGAAAGCAGCAGCCGGCACCGCCTGGTCCACTCTTTCGACCATCGGACGCCAGTTGCTTTCCATCGCTTCCATGGCGACCGTCGCCCGTATTTTGGGGCCCGGGGTCTACGGAGTCATGGGCATGGCGAACCTTCTACTTGTCGTCGTCGTCAACTTCCGTGATCTCGGAACCGGCACTGCCATTGTCCAGCGTCTCTCGATCGTTCATAAACTCTTAGCAAGTCTCTTCTGGTTGAACTGCCTCATGGGCGTACTTATGGCTCTGACCGTTATAGCGGCGAGCCGTCTGACAGCCCAGTTCTTCCACACCCCGGAGTTGGTCCCGATCCTATGCACGATTTCCATCTCATTTGTCGTGAGCGCATTCGGAATAGTCCACAATTCTCTTCTGCTCAGGGAAATGCGCTTTAAAGCGCTGGCTGTCGCCGATCTCTCATCTGCATTCATCAGTTACATCGTCGCTCTTACTTGCGCGCGCAGAGGGCTGGGGGTCTGGAGTTTGGTTTTCGCCAACTTGGCCAACTCTGTAACAAGCACGTCCTTGTACTGGATCGCATCTGCATGGCGGCCGACTTGGGAGTTTAGTTTCAGCGAGGTTAAATCTGTTATGGGATTCAGTTTGAATCTTTTTGGATTTGGCTTGGCCAATTATGGATATCGGAATGCGGATAACATCATCATCGGTCGAGTTATAGGACGTGTTCCGCTCGGGAATTACCAGATGGCGTATAACTTGATGCTGCTTCCTCTTCAGAACATCAGCTCGGTGATAGCCCAAGTGGTCCTTCCAGCTTTTTCTCAGATCCAGGAAAACAACGAGCGTTTCCGCATAGCATGGGTGCGTAGCGTTTGCATCATTGCACTCTTTACGTTTCCCGTTATGGCTGGTTTAGGAATCTTAGCGGATCCATTTATACGCGGGATACTAGGTGCGAAATGGGTCGGCGCCATTCCGATATTCGAAATTTTAGCTCCCGTCGGCGCTGTGCAATCGATCCAAACGCTCGTAGGGGCAATTTACATGGCTAAAGGGCGCACCGATTGGATGTTCCGCTGGGGATTACTGAACTGCGCCGTGCTGATTCCAGCCTTCCTCATCGGCGTGCACTTTGGCGCAATTGGAGTCGCCGTAGCTTACTGTCTCGCCTACTTTATTGTGCTCGCGTATCTCGGGTTCGCCATACCTTTTCGCTTTATTGAACTTAAGTTTCTCGACTTTGCCTCTGCCCTGCTACCTCAGACGTTGCTGACCCTAGGGATGACATCCATATGTTACATCTGGATGCGTCTAATGGTTATGGCTTCTATCTCGAATCCCTGGATAAAGATGGTGTCGACGTCGCTTCTGGGGGCAGCATTTTATGTAACAGGATTGTTGGTTTTCCGACCTGCTGTTATTCACTATTTGAAGGGAATGATAGGAGAATCGCAGAACAAGACCGTTCTCAGGCTACGATCGCTTTGCGGCATGAGAAGTTAGGCGCGGGTTGGAGAGCCGAAGATCGGCTCTCCCGGATTGCTATTTTGCGGCGAACTGCGAGCCTGTGAAGTACAGCGCAGTCGTAGCGCTGACCAGTGGATTTGACGCGCTTTGCGCCTGAATCACCACCGCCGCACCTGCTGCCGGTTGCGTCCACGGCGGCGTGTAGATACCGCAGGGATTCCCATTGAGATCGGTTCCCGCCGCAATCGAGCCGGGGCCGCTTAGAATCGACCACTGCACGTCCGACAAGCCCGTATACCAATCCTGCACATAAATTTGAAGCTGCTGGGCGGGCAGGCTATTCGCCGGGAACAGCGTCACGGGATTCGCGCCGTCGGCCGACAGCGAGAAGATTGGATCGACCGCATAGGCGCCCGTCACCATGTTGCTGGGGAACGCGCCGCCGGAGCTGGCCACATACACTCCGCCATAGCCCATGAGCGCCCCGTTGATGAACGTGTTTCCGGGCGTGAAGATATTCGCGTAATACAGCAAGCCGCTGGTACTGTGATACGAAATTGCGTATTGAATTCCGGCGGTCACGGCAACGGGAGAACTGAAGTGTACCGATTGCCAACCGCTGGCTGTTTCGCCAGTGAACGTGGCTGTAGTCAACTGGGTTCCCGTCTGTGAACCCGTATAGTTGCCGTTGAGAATCCATAAAGTCGCAGTGTGCGTTCCGATATCGCCTGCTCCCTTATAGAATCGCGCTCCGGTGATATAACCGTTCACGCTGGGGATGAGCATGCTGCCCAGTTCGTACGGAGTGCCAGAACTGGAGTAGTACTGCCACTGCGCGGAGCCGGCCGTCACCGTCGTCTGCTGCTGGGTATCAATCGTCCAATGCGCCGGAGTTGCATCGGACACGATCTCAAGGCCGTTGATCGACGGAGCTATGCACTCGGGCCCGCAGTTCGCTCCCGCGGCCCCGCCAGTGATCTGCGATGTCGAGTACTGATCTGCGTCGAAAAACACACCATACAGTCCTACTTCGAGCGTGTTGTTTGTCACCTTCGCCGGAAGATAGACGTAATTAGGAGTCGCGTACACCATCTCGTAGCCCGGCTGGTTCAAGCCGAAGTTGAAATTATGCCAGACGATGTTACCCTGTGTTTCTAAGTTGTTCCGATCGTGGCCGCCGGGCGGATTAAAGAAAGGAAACGTCGGGTCTGTGTAGCCATGCCCGTTCCAAACTTGCCCGAACAACATCCGTACCTTGTAATTGCCGTTCGGAACGATGAAGTTGTAGAAGATATCGTTTCCGTCCGAGTAAAACTGGCTTTGGTAGACGCTGATCTCGGGATTCTGGGGCAGGTTAGTAGAATTCCAATTTGTATCGTAGCTGTTTCGCCAGTCCGGGTAATCGCCCTGCGTCCAGTTATAAATCCCGGTCTCGAAACAACAGTCCGCTTCCCACCGATTGCCATAGGCATCGGTATCCACGGCAGAGCGCCCGGAGTCGATGCGAATACTGTGTCCAGGTGCATTCCCGTAGGGCAGCAGCGTAATGTACTCTAAGGCCGTGGCGTTCGCGTCCGCCGCACTCGTTGCTTTGAGCGCGACCGAATTGCCAACGGGTCCAGGGCTGGTGCTTGCAGTGAATATGTTCTGAAGCGTGCCGCCCGTAGCGGAGGTAGAGAAAATCGGGTCTACCCAGTACACTCCTGCGTAATATCCATTCGCAGGAAAGCTGCCGCCTGTTCCGATGGCATAAACTCCGTTCGGTCCATCCACGCCGTCTGCGGGAGCGTGGAGATCGCCGTTGTCGATCCCACCTACATTCCAAAAATTCAGTGCGCCAATATAAGTACCACTGGTGTGGTATGAAACTACGTACACACTGTTGGCGCTAATCATCGCAGCCGAGACAAAGGTCAAAGTTTGCCAACCGCTGCTCGTTTCTCCCGAATATGTGCCTGTGGCTAGAAGCGTGCCCGCGGAACATGCCGGATTAGAACAATGCCAGAGGGACGCGGTGTGGGTCCCTGTGTCGCCCGAGTACTTATAGAAACGAATGCCCTGCACATAGCCGTTGGTATCCGAATAAAATTTGGTTCCCAGTTCCGCCCCTGGACTGTTGCTGCCGGGTGCTATAACTCCGCGCGGTGGCGTGTATACTCCTCCCGCTGTAACAGAGCCTGGCCCTGACACGAGCGACCAAGTTACATTTTGGTTTGTCGCGCCGGTCACCCACGAAGGAATTTGATAACCGTAATTCCCGGACAGCATCGAGATCTGCGGGGCGTTGAGACCAATCGCCACGCCCTGAAGGGCAATCGGTATAGACGTCGCGGAGCCGCTGACGGTCGGAGTCGCCGTCAATTCGACCGAATGCACGGGCGTCTCGTAGGCGTTCGAGGGGTTTACTTGGAGCGATCCGGAGCTCACCATCAGGCTGGATTCATCCACCACCTCGAAATCGCCCATGGGGACATTGCCCATACTCACGATAGCGCCGTAAACGTTCGCATCGGTGGTCAGATCGTCGCCGATCGTAATAGCATTGTTGCTACCGATATCGGACAGGAACATCCCGTAGTGATTTAGCGCGAGCAGTACCTCTTGTTGATACGCGGAGTAGTTGGAGAGCGTGATGCAATTCGTGGTGATCGATCCACCGTTACACAGACGTAGTCGGAACCTTGCTCCCATCGGCGGCGCATTCGGCTCGTTGTATCCGTTCTGACCTGCTGCCGGCCACAGAGGAGGCGACGTTCCATTGATGTATGAGCCGCCCGTCGTGAACCGCATCGGATGGTTCACCACACCGTTGTGCATCTCATCCAAATGAAGCGTCAGCGGCGCAAGCGGCAGTCCGGCGGCATCCGTACCCGCCGTAAGGCCATAGTTGTACCACCAATACGCAATTGAGCCGGCCGCGTTGCATCCTGTGCCGCCGCCGTTGCATTCGCCTGCAAAAGGATCGGTCGCGGAGTGAACGTTGTAAACATCCCAGAACGTGCATTGCTGCGTATTCACTTCCATGCGGTGATGGTCCGCGTTATCCGTGCGTGCTTTGTAAGCCCCTTCCTCTTCCTTGAGCGCGGGTGTCGTGGGCATCGGGAACCCGGAAGTCGAGCCGCCATAGAAATTGACTAGCGTCTTCGTAGGCGTGGAGTTATTTACGAAGCTGATCCCCCACGATGCCTGGAAACTGATGCCCCCTCCATTCGAGTTTGCGATCCAAGTCGCGCTGCTTGTGTGGACGGGCAGGTTGTCGATACGGGTGTTGTAGATCGAGTTGTCCGGCAGTACCGGACACGCGCCCATGACATGCTGATTGATAACTGAGACAGGCGCGGTGTACGTGACATTCGTGCTCGTCTGGTTGCTGAGCGAACCAGAGCCATTTAAAGACCACGTGACCGAAGAAGTAGCCGTGCATGAGATTGATTGCCCTTCCTGCACGGCATTCGCGCCGTTGCCGCAAGAAATACTAGGCGTCTGGGCGAAGCTGCCGCACGCAGCTAGAAATAAAACAAGTGCTAGTCGCATTACGAACAACTCCCCAGACCCACGTGATAGTTCGTTCCGTCTGAAACGACCTGGCAAACATGGCCAGCCGAGATGACGATGGTGCTATGACTTCCTCCGGAAGCATCGATAATGCTGGCGCTGCTAGGTTGCAAAGTTATTGTGTTCCCTTGCGGATTGAATGAAATCGCGCATCCATTCGTGAACATCCCACCGACACTCGGTTGTGGTAAGCCCCAAGCTCCGGCTAGGGAACTCGCCCCGATTTCAAGGTGGCCGCACGCCGTGCCGGGAACGGTGTAATTACTGACCGAAATGGAATCGATCGTCTCAGTCACATTGATCGAAGTGATGCCACCGCTTTGTGAAATCGTTGTACCTAGCCCGTTACTAAGCGATGTTTTAGAGAGAATCGGCCGGTAGTCTGAGCAGGCAGTGAATGAGCCCGCTGCAACAGTGCACTGGTACAGCGGATAAGCGCCTTGTGGAAAGGCCGTGATGCCGTTGACCACCGTTACGTTCGAGGGGCTGTAAGTATTAGCGGAGTTGGTTCCAGCCGTACGTATTCCCGTGGTGTCGATGTAAAAATAAACCGTATCGCCAGCGCCTCCAGAGACGCTCAGCGTGGAGGCGTTGGTAAACGGATATCGAGCTCCGTTCAGATAAACCAGGCAAGGAGTCGAAACTGAACAGCTGCCGCCGAACGTCACCGTTGCGCCCGACACTGTGGGCGCCAAGTCCAGTAACTGAGTGGCCAGCGCGGCGCCTCCGCCGCCCCCGCCTCCCGAAACGATTGCTGTTGAAACGGCTGTAACAAGTCCCTTGGCGTTTACCGTGATCACGGGGACTGTCGTCGAACCGCCGAAGGTGCCTATGCTGGAATTTACTGTCGCAAGCGTTAGCGCCTCTGCTCCGCTGCCCGGCCCCGCAGTTCCGTCTCCGGTCAATTGCGTGATTCCACTGCTTCCGTTGCCGCCTCCGATAGAACTCCAAATGTTGGTCGCCGTGCACCCGAAGATGTTCCCGCCTGGTGCAGCCGAGCTGTTGAAGAACAGCTGTCCCACTTGGCACGTTGCGGGAACGCTGGCTCCCACCGTCAGCGGTCGTGTGAAGGACATGGCCGAGAAGTCCGGATTGCGGGCTTGTGTTTGTAAATTGATCGTAGTTTGGCCTGACAAGGGAAGGAGCGCAAAGCAAAGCGCTGTAAAAGGACCAAATACCTGGAAGAAATTTTGAGAACGAGATCTGCGCACGTGCGGCACGTCGTACTCCTTTCGGATCCACTACAAACGGAGAGGGCTCGTGCCCGGTGTCGCAGTCGCTAAAGTACTGACTTGGCGAAGGTTTGTTTTTTTTCCCATTCTTGTGATCGAATTCCGGTCGAGTCGCGATTGGTTCTATAACGGCATCGGACGCAATGCCCCGAAACAAGCACGCGTAATGGTGTTATCTGTGGCGTTCGATATTCTTTGAGGACGGTCCCGCTGCGCTGGTCGCGTTTGCGCCTGCCTTCGAAACAGGACCGTTCTCCCATATATGAATGCCGCTGAAATGCGCCAGCCTGGTCCGCCCGTCGGCACCTTGAAGGTGTGTCTGCTGGTCGACACGATTAAATACGATGCTGGAACCGAGAAACTGGTCGCCGAGTTTGCCAAGCGCCTCGACGCCGATCGTTTCGAGGTGCACGTTTGTTGCTTCGAGGAGAGCGCGCGCTTGGCGGGTCTTCGCTCTCACGTCCGAACTGCGGTGTTCCCGCTGCGCCGAATCTACTCGCCGGCAGGACTGCGCCAAGTGTGGAGATTTCGCCAATACCTGAACCGCAATCGAATGGATGTCGTACACGGCTTCATGACTAAGTCGAGCTTGTTTGGTGTATTGGCTGCAATTCGCTCGCACTGCCGCGTCGTTGTAACAAGTCGACTCAACACGGGTTACTGGTATACACCTGCCCTTCTGAGATTGTTCCGGCTGTTGAACTTATATACGACTCATATCTTCACTAACTCGGCTTGCGCGAAGAACACCACCGCCGCCATGGAGAGGGTTTCACCGGAAAAGATAACTGTTGTATATCCCGGAGTAGATCTGGTTCGGTATGCGTCTTCATCGGGAGATCTTTCGGCAGCAGCATCCCTGGGAATTCCGGCAGAGGCGCCCGTGGTCGGCATCGTCGCGACATTTCGGCCGGTGAAGGACCTCCTGCTTTTCCTGCGCGCTGCGCAGGTCGTGCTCAATCGCCTGCCAAACACTGCGTTTCTCTTGGTCGGACATGGAGATCTGAAACCTGACCTCGAGCAGCTCGCAACGGAGCTCGGAATTCGGAACAACGTATTTTTCTCTGACCCCGCAGGAGCTGTTCCCGACTACTTGGCAAGAATGTCAATCGCCTGTCTGACGTCGCAAAGTGAAGGCCTTCCGAACGCGATTCTTGAATACATGGCCGCCGGATTACCGGTGGTCGCGACCGATGTGGGCGGCGTTTCGGAATTGGTAGAGGACGGAGTAACCGGATACCTGGTTCGGGACCGCGCGCCCGCTGCGATTGCGGAGCCCATAGCCCGGCTTCTCAGTGACGACAATCTGCGCGCCGCGATGGGCCAGAAGGGCCTTGAGCGGGCCACAACGCAATTCGACATCTCCGCAGCGGTAGCCCGTCTAGAAGATTTCTATATCGGCGCGCTTCGCGTCGACGCTGATTCGACCGCTTAGTCGCGGGTGACTGATACGCGCTGCCGGTCCACGCTTCCGATTGAGCGGAAGTAATCGAGCGTTGGCTGATCGTAATAACTTAGCTCGCCGAACCGCTCAGGGTCCGCGTTGAGCTCCAGGTGAATTCGTCCACCGGGACGCAGATGCTGAACGGCATCCTCGATGAAGAAACGCCATTCGTCCACCCCCCAAGTGTCGGGCTGTTTGTGGCGATTGAAGCAGATCCAGAAGGCAGTGATCAGATCGTAACGTTCGTCGCCGAATGGCAGAGGTACGAACCGCTCAATGAGAAGGGAAGAAGCGTAGGGACGACAGTGCAGCGCTTCGAGCAACTCGGAGTAAACTCGCCGCTCAAGAGAGGTGAGGTAAGACTCCGGCGCGTCCACGCCCTCGCATTGGTGCCCCAGAGCGCGCGCAACGGCCACGAAATATCCGGGACCGCAGCCGATATCCAGAATGCGAACGGCAGGGCTCGAATGCAAACCAAGCTGCGCCGCCCGATAGATATTCAGAAGCAGCCAATGGCGGCGATTCGCATACTTGGCCGCGCTGCTCGGGTCTTTCCGAAAAGCCGGCTTCACCTCCTGCCAGAGCCGTCGAATCCGCGACACATCCGCGGATTCTTCCACTGAAGAAAGGACACCGTCCAGTGCCGGCGATCGATACTGACGGAGTCTGAAGGCCAGCTTGTAAGTTGCAAGCCGGCGCGAAGCCGCTTCCGGCAGAATCACATCAATTCCCACTCGTTGACCTCATCCGGAAAGTACCGCGTCGAGAAGCCATCAACTTCTCTCTTGCGCAAATACGCTAGTATAAAGATTCTGTGGCGAAACGCCTGGCCAAACAGATCCTGCTCGGCGTCTTCCTATTGGCTGTAATCCTGCCCGCTGCGCTGTCTGCCTTCGGCAGATGGAAAAATCTGTACACATTTTTTGCCCATTCCTACGCCTTAGTCCCGGGGATTCTCGGGGATTATCTGCGTATCGCATTCTACAAATTCACGCTCGCTGAATGCTCCCTGTCGAGCCGCATATCGTTCGGTACATTTTTCGCCCACTCCGACGCGAAGCTTGGCTCCAATGTATATATCGGCAGTTACTGTGTTCTCGGAAAAAGCGTTATCGGGGAACGCACCCAGATCGCGTCCGGCGTTCAGGTGCTGAGCGGCAGGCGCCAGCATTCGCGCAATGAGGAAGGCGAGATTCAAGGCGCACACGAGGGCTTGTTCGATACCGTGACGATCGGGTCCGATTGCTGGATCGGCGCGGCGGCGATCGTCATGGCCGATGTCGGCGCCGCCACCACCATCGGTGCGGGTTCGGTAGTATCCCGTCCCATCCCGCCTCGCTCAGTGGCAGTCGGTAACCCCGCCAGAGTCATTCGCTCAGCCGACTCTCAGCGTGAGGCCTGATTTTCCGTGCCGATGCGAGTCATCGCCGTCATAGAAGCCTACACCGTCACCGGCCCTGCCAAGAATCTCATTCGCCTGTGCCGCAGGGCGATTGAAGAAAATTGCGAGATCTCGCTGCTCACCTTCTTCCGCTCCAGTTCGCCAAGCAATCCGGCATCGAATCAATTTATAGAGGCTGTACGCGACGCCGGTTTGCATATCGATGTGGTTCATGAGCGGCGCGCATTCGACCCGCGGATCCTCGATCAGATGCGCGGATTCTTCCGCGAACGGGCGCATGACATCGTGCAAACTCATGGCACCAAGAGCCATTTTCTAATGCGCCTTACTCGTCCGCCCAAAACGCCCTGGGTCGCCTTTCACCACGGCTACACCGCGGAAAACCTCAAGATGCATCTTTACAATGAATTCGATCGCTGGTCCCTGCCTGCCGCCGACCGCGTCGTCACCGTGTGTACACCGTTCGCCGACATGCTCGTGCGCAGAGGCGTCAAACGTGAGCGCATAACGGTCCTGCCGAACTCGATTGAGAGTCATAAGCGGGCCGCTGGCGAGAATGCTTCGGCCCTTCGCACGCAGTGGAATCTATCGACGGCCCCCGTCATCCTGGCGGTCGGCCGGCAATCCCGCGAAAAAGGGCACCGCTACCTCATCAGCGCGGCACAGTTACTGCGTCAGAAATATCCAGAGCTCGATTTCCAATTACTCTTCATAGGAGACGGACCGGAGAGGGCGGCGCTCACGCAGCAGGTCGAACAATGCGGCTTAGGCCCTCGTGTCCGCTTCACCGGACATCAACAGCATCCGCTTCCGTATTACGCGCTTGCGGATCTCTTCGTTCTGCCGTCCCTCAGCGAAGGTTCGCCAAACGTTCTGCTCGAAGCGATGGTTGCTAAGACGCCGATTGTTGCCTCTGCCGTCGGAGGGGTTCCGGAGACGGTGGAGCACGGGCGCAGCGCCTTGTTGGTTCAGCCTAGAGATTCCGCTGCTCTTGCGGAAGCGATCACAACCGTACTCCGGAACCCGGAATTGGCCGGCAATCTTACCGATCACGCCTACGCCACCGTTCTTACCCGCTTCTCTCCGGAGACTCACATTTCGGCGCTGCTCGGGGTGTATCGAGAATTGCTCGGCCGCAGCTAGGACGCGGTGTCTGCCCTATCCGGCCGCTCCAGATTCTTGACGATCACACGCGCCGGATTGCCGATCGCGACGGAGTAAGCCGGTATATCGGTCAGAACGACGCTGTTTACGCCAATAATGGCTCCTTCGCCCACCGTCACGCCCTTCAGGATAAACACGTTGTGCCCAATCCATGCGTTGCGGCATATCCTGACAGCCTTGATCTCCTCCGGCTTAGGCGGCAGGTCGGCAATTCTGTCCTTGGCATCGCGAGGGTGCGCGTCGGTATCCATGAATCGAACGCCGGAAGCTATGTTTACATCGTCCTCGATGACAATCTCTTTGTTCACGATGAACGTCACGTTGTGCCCGATATCCACGCGGTTGTGAATGACTAGCCGTGGTTCATCGAAGATTCGCCCGCTGAAGATATCGATCTTTCCGAAAATGTTCACGTCGTCGCCGATATAAATTTTGGCATGGCTCATCACGAAGGGCAGCCGAAACAGTCGAAAACGCTTCCCGACCGAGGCACAGTGTGCTCGAAAAACAGGCTCTCTGTAGAAGTATGTAAGCGCCCAGCGAAACCCGTGCGCGAGCATATTTTGCAAATCGAATACTGCGCGGAGCAGCGGATAGAACAGCCGCGGCACGGGAAGGTTGCTCGCTAAGATCGTCTTCGCGCTTGAGCGCAGGGTGCGATACAACGGCGTCTCGCCTCGACGCACGTTGAGCACTAACTTATCGAACATGCCTTCTCAATTGCTCTGTATTCAGGCAGCATTCACAATCGGCGCAACATACTCCCGCACACTCTCATAAGAGTCAAGATCGGCCGCCAGTTCCAAATCGATTTCGATTTGAAATTCTTCTTCAATCACGTTCAGCAGCGTAATGCCCGCGACCGAATCCCACGTAGCTACCGATTCTTGCGTGGCTTTCGGGATCTCCGATACCGGTAGGTCTGGAAACACAATTTGGAAGCACTTCGTCAGGCGATTTTGAACTTCATCCATTTAGCGCAACTCCTTCTGTCTGTTCAACTCCGTGATACAGCGCGGGGCAACAGGCAAAGAACTGATTTTGCGTCACCTTGAACCCCTTATCGGGAACCGATCCGAGTATCGAACCGAAATACTCGCGCAGCGTCGCATTCTTTGCCGTCGGGACAAAATGAAACGACAGATTTGCGACATCGAATCTCTGGAACAGCATCTTCATGCACTGATGTTCGATCCTGCGTGAAAAAGCGCGGCAGCTCATCACCCAGGTTTCCACCTCGAGAGTGTCGCGATCCTTGTAGCCTTGAATAACTGAAATCGTTCCGAGCGGGCCAAACTTGTCTTCGTATTTAATGCTTGCCAGGAATGAGCCGCGCCGGGAAAGCCTCTTCTCCCATTCTGCTTGAGTCAAGCGCAATCCGTTCAAGTTGAATTGGTTGGTTTTATTGATCAACTCGAGTGCGCGAGTGCTGGAAGATGGTGTATCGAAATCGAACGTTAGTTTGGAGTTGATCTGGCTCAGGAAAGTTTCCGGCGAGTTCGAATGTTCTCCCTGTTCTTGAAACGCAACTCCGCCGCGAATGCTTTCCAGTCGCAGCGTGTCTTCTTCCGTAAGCTGGCCCTTGCCGCACAAGTCGCGCAACTGCTTAACAAGCTCTAAGACTCCCTTATAATCTCCGGCCGGGAACCGAACGCATGTAATGCCGGGATGTGTGTTCGCTACTTCAGCCAACTCCAGCGGCGTGTCATCCACGAACGCGACCGCGTCCGCGGATATGTTCCACGTCTTCAGAATGCGGCTTACGGATTTCGACTTCGGCGCCCAGTGCACCTCGACGGGAAAAATTTTCGCGGCTGGTATCAGCAGATCGCTCCGTTTCAGCGCCTCTCGTACAACAGAAGCATCGTTCTTACTTGCGATGCCTACAAGAACGCCATCATCCGCAAGAGCTGCCAGCATCTTTTGATACAGCCCGTGAAGATGATAGCGGCTCGCCGCCTCCCAGCGTACTGCCTCCGGTCCTATTTCGCCGACGATTCCGCTCCAGAACGTATCGTCGAGATCGGTGATGATTCCCTTCAGAGGCGGCGCCGGCGCCAGAAGGCGGGCAAACGCGTCGGCAAGCAGGTCCGCATGAGACACCGTGTACGGCAGACCCACCAGCAATTCGGATTTCAAGTCCAGCCGATTACCGATAGGTGTGGTGCCCGAAATCCAGCTCGGATTCAACAGGCGCACATTTTTTTGCTGAGCCAATCGCCGGCCGAAAGCAAACACCTGTTCGTGTAAGAACAATTCGGTCTCTCCGGCCTGCCAGCTAGGATTGTGAAACGCCGGCGCGAGTGGCAAAGTTGGCAGACACACGGCTGCAGGAACGTTTGCTGAAGCGCTTTGGATGGCCGCTTCCAGGCGATCGAGCCTTGGCCTGATTCCGTTCAAAAGATCGGATTCGAGCGCGCGACCCCAGGCCCCTGCCTCTCGGTAGGAAAACCGGGCGTCGAGGTCCTGCCACTCTAATGCGACGACCAGCGCGTCAAGCGACTGTTGGGTTGCACGCTCCAGCGTGCCTGCCAGGTCCCCGTAATCTCCGGCCGCGATTACCGCTCGCTTCGCCGGCATCCGGCTCTGAACGTGAGCCGCCAAAAGCGTCTGCAGGTGCAGAGGAGTAAAGCTGCAGGCGAGCAATACCGAGAATGGCTCATTATCTCGCGGGGCAACCCGCAAAATCTCAAGCGCTTGTGTGATGGTCACGACGACGCAAGTGTTTGATTGCCAGTAACATAGCGCATTTGCTGTTGTTCTTTGAGCGCTAAAATCGCCGCTCCTCACGGATCACTTCCCGTGAGCAACAGCAGAACACTGACACTACTATACTGGTGTCAGCTTAGCCACCGCTCTATCTGAACTAATCGACTTCGGCGCACCGCTTCGAGCTTGAATCTTTGCCGAAAAGACATTTACCAGGTACGCGCAACGGAAGGTGCGCTCGCCTGACTAGCCCCCAGCCAGATTCACAAGGTACACGTTAGAGCGCGATGACTTCAAAACAATTGCCGATTCGGATTGTCGTGGTAGCCGGAGCAAGACCTAATTTCATGAAGATTGCGCCGCTCATGGCTGCTTTTTCCGAGGATACAGAGTTCAAGCTCGTCCTGATCCATACCGGCCAGCATTACGACGACAGCATGTCGGGCAGCTTTTTCCGTGAGCTTCGCATTCCGGCGCCCGATTACCACCTGGACGTGAAATCCGGGACGCACGCGCAGCAAACCGCCGAGGTCATGCGGCGGCTGGAGCCTGTTCTGCTTGAGGAGCAGCCCTCCGGACTGATTGTTGTCGGCGATGTAAACTCGACTGCGGCAGGAGCTCTTGTCGCAGCGAAACTGGGCGTCGCCGTCATCCATGCCGAAGCCGGATTGCGGAGCTTCGATCGATCCATGCCCGAAGAGATCAACCGCGTGGTGACGGATTCCATTTCCGATCTCTTGCTGGTAACGGAAGAGAGCGGTCGCGCCAATCTGATCAATGAGGGAAAAAAGCCGGACCAGATTGTGCTCGTCGGAAATCTGATGGTCGATTCCTTACGGCGTCACCTACAAGAGGCTCTCAAGTCAGATATTCGGGAACGTCTCGGCATAACGGAGAATCGCTTCGGACTCGTCACTCTGCATCGGCCCGCGAACGTCGATGACGAAAACAGCCTCGCGGAAATTCATTGGCGCTCTGCGCGTGATTTCAAATGATTTGCCGTTGTACTGGCCCATGCATCCGCGCACCAAGTCGCGCATCGACAAAAATGGCCTTCAGATCCCGACCGGAATTCACTTGCTCGATCCTCTCGGCTATCTCGACTTCTTGCATATGCAGGCGAAGAGCGCTGTCGTGCTGACCGATTCCGGCGGAATTCAAGAAGAGTCTACAGTCCTGGGCGTGCCCTGTTTGACGCTGCGCGAGAACACCGAACGACCAATTACCATCGAATGCGGCACGAACCGTTTGGCCGGCACGCGCAAGGAAAGCATTCTGCGAGCTTGGCGCGACGGAACGCGAGTCATCGAAGACAGGGCGCCATCCCACCGCTCTGGGACGGGCAGGCAGGAATCCGCTGCCATGCAGCAATCAGGAGTTATTTTTTCGACCGGCAACCATGGCGAATTCGCAAGCACATGAGAAAAGAGCTGGTGCTGATATTCGCCTACCATTTTCCGCCCGAAAATGCGATCGGCGCGCGCGAGACCTTTCAGATTCTATAAATACCTTCGCCGACTTGGCGCTCGAATGTCACGTCATCACTGCGGCGGACGTATCTGCCCGTCCCGATCTCGATGCTGAACACGTCTCCGACCCCTTTGTAACAACTCCGCGAGAGGGCATCGGCTGGCAGCTAGAACGGGCGATTCGCAAATTCCTGCTTCCCGGCGTCACGGGAACACAATGGGCTTTCGCGCGCTCACCGCGCGGCACTGAACTTTGTCAGCATCGGCACAAGGATGCGCGAATCACCGTTCTCTCCACGTATCCGCCGCTGGGCACGCATCTCGCCGGCTTCTGGTTCTCACGCCAAGACCGATGTACCTTGGATCGCGGATTTCAGAGATCCACTTGCAAACAACCCGGGGAGCGGCGAAACGAACCGATTTCACAACACCGTCTATCGCGTTCTGGAGCGGGTCTTGATCCCCAGGGCTGCGTGCATCATTGCTAACACCGACGCCTCGCAACAGAAGCTCAAGCTCAGTTATCCGGCGCGAGCCGATCGCATCCATCTTCTTTCGAACGGATTCGATCCGGAAGAAAGGATCTGAGTCGTTACCGATCCCCGACCGCAAACGCCGCATATTTAGTCACATTGGCGAGCTGTACGAAGGCCGTACCATCACTCCTCTGTTGCTTTCATTCGGCCGCCTCATCGATGCCGGGCGGCTATCCGCAAACGAGATCCAGATCCAATTGGTAGGGCCCGTCAGAAGCACGTCCATACCGGATCCAGCCTTCATCGCCGCTGCCACTGAGCAAGGCTGGCTCAAGCTTGTGGCTCGGCAAGTACCGAGAAGGAAGCGCAGGAAATCAGGCAGACCTCCGATGGACTTCTGCTTGTGCAGCCGCACTCCGCCTTGCAAGTTCCTGGAAAGCTATTCGAATACATCCAAATTGGCCGACCTATATTGGCGTTTATTCTGCCCGATTCACCCGCTGAACGCATTCTTGAGCGAAGCGGAATCGCTTATCAATGCGCGTATGCGTCCGAATCTCCCGAGGCTCTCGATGAAGCCGTCTTGAAGTTTTTCCACCTGGACACAACCACTAGAAAACCGAGTGCCTGGTTTGAAACCGAGTTCAATGCGCAGACTCACGCGCAAAAGCTGTTCGAGCTGATTCACGACGTTCATCGTGATCGATAGCTCGGCCGGGAAATAGCGCAGCCTGGTGACCCGCCGAACGCTTTTTTCCATAGCTCGAACCTGTGCCGCGGTTATCGGAGTGTTCGTTTTACTCATCACATTCACTCCCCTCGTGAGCATGGCGGCGGAAAATGTTGGCGACAGACTGGTACGAAGGCGATGGCGATGTTCTCGTCGTACTGGGCGGCTCTATGCTCATCTCGGGAACCGGACCGAACGCCACGCTAGGTTACGATTCGTATCTCAGATGCGTCTATGCCGGTTGGTATCTCAAGACGTACAACTTTCGGTTTGTCGTCGTCTCGGGTGGAGATGGACTCGCCGAAGGCCATGGCAAAGTTCCTCACTCCGCAGGGAGTTCCACCGTCCTCGATACTCTTGGAATCCCGTTCTCACTCAACCTATGAAAACGCGGTCGACGTGAAAGCGCTTCTGCAACAGCGTTCGCTGCTCACTCAGAACTCTCGAATCGTGATCTTAACCAGCGATTATCACTCCTGGAGAGCTCGCCGCGTGTTCGAACATTGCGGCATGCACGTGAGAGTTAGCCCGGTGCCCGACGTTACAAAACGCTCAGCTTCATCTGCCGTATCGTCTCGCCGGATTCTTCACCATCGCCGATGAACTCGCAAAGGACCTGGTCTACGCGCTGCAGCACAAGATGTAATTGCTCAGTTCAGGAGGGCGATCTACATGAACAGCCCGGAAACGATGCTCTCGAAACGAACCGGATCCACGGTGCTATCGTCCAGCACGCGCGGCAATACCAGATCGTCCGAACCGCGTCGCGCCAAACCGGGTTCGCACGTGGTGGCGCTCTTTACTCCGAGTTCGCGAAGCCACGGGAGAAATTCGGGTAAGTGGTGTCCGCTCGGATAGCAGAAATGGGCAGGCGGCTCGTCTCCCGGTGATCTCGAGTATGCAGTTGCTGTTGTCGCGAATCTCTCGTTGAAAAAGCTCGCGGTCTCTAGGCGTGCGATGCCGGTGCGTATGCAGCTGCAAATCCACCCCGCCCGCCAGATCTGCCGTGCTTCCTCCATGCTGACGATTTGAAGAATGCGGCGATTCAGCAAGCTTTGATAATCAACGCCCAGCCGCGTTGCGATTTCTCTCGCTACTCCATCCTTCTCGACTGTACTCAGCCCTTTCGCTTCCATCCAGCTGAGAACTCTTCCCACAACCTGCTGACGATCTGCGAAGGTCCGAATCGGCGCAGGTCCATCGATGTTTTGTTCCGGTAAGTCGATACTGACTAAGTCGCGATTTCCACAACAGGTAATCGAGGATCAGGACGATCACCGGCAGCCGGTATTTACAGTAATAGGTGGTTAGATACAACGTGCAGGGGTACCCAAATTCGGAGAGAATGGGAACGCCATGATGCAGGAAGTCATACAAGCCGTCATCGAATGTGATCGCCACACTGCGCGGCGGCAGAGAACCGGCATGCAGCCGCGTAAGAGCTTCGTCCAATGGCAGAACCGAAGCCTTCATGTCCCGCAAGGATGCCAGCCGCTGCCGGAATAGCTCAGGCGTGATATACAAGTGCGGCAGCCACTCGTGCTCGTCGTCGAGCGACAGGCCGTGATAGCACAGGATCAGCAGACTGGAGCTGCGGCGGCGTGACCCGCTCGACGGCGGAAAACAGGCCGGTCGATCGTAATCCTTTCAGCGCAGCGGATATTGCGGCCTTTCGCAGCGTAGTCTGACTCAATGGATTTCCTGAGCTCTATCGTGCGGAACCGAATCGCGTCGGGTCGCTGTGAACTCGAACAGGGATATTTTCAAACTACTATAAACGTGCCCGAACTCTCGAATTAATCGCCGTACTTCGTGCTTGAGACAATGGCGTGCGTGCGCCCGGATGAAACCTTAAAGCCATCGATTTCGGTTGTCATCCCGCTTTACAACAAGGCGCCATACGTGCTGCGCACGCTGGAGTCGATCACCAACCAGACGCTTCGAGACTTCGAGGTCATCGTAGTGGACGACGGTTCCACCGATGAGGGGCCCCGAATCGTCGCCGAATACCCGGATGAGCGATTCCGCGTCGTTACACAACCGAATGCCGGTCCCGGTTCGGCGCGCAATCGGGGAATACGCGAGGCGCAGGGCGAGTACATAGCTTTTCTCGATGCCGACGACGAATGGGAGCCTGGGTATCTGGAAACCAGTGTGCGTCTTCTCAGCGGTCACGGAGACGCCGTATCGATCTCCTCCGGCTATATCGAGTACCCTTCCGGCGTGTCGCGCGAGTCCATGTGGCGCGAGCGCGGAGTTACGGAAGGACCGCACCGGCTTCGACCTGATACTCCGCCGCTTCTCGCCGTTCACATGCTTGCTTATATGTCGCCCTGGTCCACAGTCGTTCGCGCGGATGTAATTCGAAAATGGGGTGGCTTTTATGACAAGCATAAGTGCCTATACGCCGAAGATGCCTTCCTGTGGGTGAAGATTCTTCTGAACGAAACAGTATTGTTTCACCTCGCTCCGCTGGTTCGATTTCACGTGGAAGCATCGGGATTAAGTAGGAATCTGAAGGGTGCGCGGCCCACGGAGCCATTCTTACTCGAACCGGAAGAAATCCAATCGGCTTGCCCTCCGCATCTGCAGCACTTGCTCGCGCGCGTCCTCGCGATTCGCGCCTTCAAGACGGCTTGCGTCCTGGGTTACTGGGGACATTGGAAGCAGGCGGGGCGCCTCAATAAGCGCTTTTCCGTTGCGCGCGCCTGGAGACTGCCGTATTATCTCCCCGCGAAAATATCGGGCACGCCATTAGCCGGCATTCTAGGCAAGACTTGGCGTGCGCTGCTGCACTTGCGTCGAAACTTCTTCGCTCCCGCATGCTAGCTTGAGACGGAGAGTCGAATGGCCGCAACCTCGAAACTATCGCGTCGGGATGTTCTGCGCCTCACCGCTGCGGGTGCGGCGGCAGCGATCTCTCCCTATCGGATATCTGGCGAGGTGCGTTCCGATTATCCGAGCAATAAGTGGGGCACCCCTGGCTTTTATCCCGGGCGCGTGATCGCCGTTTCCCATCCCCGCTGCATAGTAAAAGATCAATTCCAGCGACCTGCGATCCAGCAGATGATTCGCTCGGGTCTAACGACACTTACCGGTGCCGCCGATTACGTACAGGCGTGGAGTCAATTTGTCGGTCCCGGTGATGTGGTGGGGATCAAGATCAACCCAAACGGCAATAGCGGCACCATGTCCTCACCCGCTGTAATCATGGAGATCATCGACGGCATGGTTCGCGCTGGAGTCGAGCAAAAAAACATCATCGTTTATGAGCGCTATCGGGTACTGCTGAACCGGGTATCCGGATGGTTTCCTCCGTCTATCCGAACCGATTCCGCGAGCGAGACCTATTCCGATGATCAAACCGGCATCGCCGGCATATGATAGCCATCACTACGTGGATCTGCCCATTTTCCTGCCGTGGCAGGATCCGAAAAATCCGGCGCACAGGCGATCCTTCGCAGCGCAGTTCATCACGACCAAAGTCAACAAGCTTATTAATCTGGCCGTACTGAAGGACCACAATGCCGCCGGTGTAACTCTGGCCCTGAAAAATCTTTCGCACGGACTGACAAACAACGTCAATCGAGCCCATCCCGGCCCACCGCAACACTTCTTCACTACTTATGTTCCCGCCGTCGTTTGGATGCCGGTGATTCGCTACAAGGTGGTGCTGAACATCATCGATGGCGTGAACGGCTTATACGAATCTGGCCCGAATGGAAATCCCATTTACAATTGGGAACACCGGACCATCTATTTTGCAACCGACGCAGTTGCCATCGATCGCATCGGGTGGCGTGTCATTGACGAAAAGCGTGTCCAAATGCACTTGCCGCCAGCGCATCAGCAAGAGCTCGCGGCAACGTAGGGCTCATCAGGCAGCCGCAATACATCACCGCTGCCGGACAAGCCGGGCTCGGTGAATGGCGCGACGATCACATCGATCTTCGCCGGATTGTACTCAGTTAGGACGCCGGCGTGGCTGCGGTCATAGCGCCTGACGACTTCGAACAAACGCTGGCAGATAGAGAGCGAGAACTCCCAATCCGCAGGCCAGAAGCGGCAAAGCGCCTGGCTCCGGCGCGGACTCTACATCGACACTGACGGAGTCGATGCCGAAAAAGTAGGAAAGATAGTGTCGACGGCGCCAAAGCGGAGCTGGAATGTTCCGCCCCCGCCGACAACGGACGATATGTTGTATGTGTAAGAGTTATACCCCGTCGGTCCGCACGGCGAACTGGGAGTAGTTCCGAAAACGTTGTCCAGAACGCCGGTACCTGTATCAAACGGTGCAGCTGTCGAGGAAAGAATGTCCACGCATACCTGCTGATTGCCTGGAATGTGGTAATCAAGGCCCTGCGACGCGGACCAATAACAGCTTTGCGTAAAAGCTTCAAAGGATAGAGTTACTGAATACGCGCCCGCCGGAACTGTGAACGGTTGTAACAGGACGTTGGCACCCGGAGCAGAGGATATATTCATGGCCGCGTACGAACCCTCAGGCGGCAGAGGCACAAGTTCACCAGGTTGGATTGGTGCAGCCATCCAAGATGGTAGTTTCGAGCTAAACGGGGGCGTGGGAACTAACATATTCTACTTCTGGCGCACGGCAGATCAAGATGCGGTTCCTGGGAATGGCAGCTTTTATGTGCAAACAGGCACTAATCAAAATGTTTAGAGATGTAATCCGAGATGCGTTCGCTCGCGAACCCGTCGCCATACGGGTTGTGTACGCGCGCCATGCGCTGGTATTCGGCGTCATCTTCGAGCAGGCGGCTGGCTTCCGCGTAGATACGGTCTTCGCTCGTACCGACCAGCTTCACCGTTCCCGCTTCTACGGCTTCCGGGCGCTCGGTCTTTTCTCGCATCACGAGAACGGGTTTGCCCAGAGACGGCCCTTCTTCCTGAATACCACCCGAATCCGTCAGCAGAATGTAAGCTTTGCGCATCAGGTCCACAAATGGAACGTACGGCAGCGGTTCGGTGAGAATTACGTTCGGCAGGCCACGCAACAGTCGTTCCACCGGGTCTTGCACATTGGGGTTGGGATGCACAGGATAAACAATCTGCGTATCGTTGCGGGTTGCCAATCGACCGAGTGCTCGGCACATGCTCTCAAACTCCGCGCCAAAGCTTTCGCGCCGATGTGCGGTGACCAGCACCAGCTTTTTCGCGGGATCCAGCGAAATACCGTTGACACCTGCCAGGCGTCCCGTTCGAGACCGTCGCGAACGTAGAGCACCGCGTCTACGCCGGAGTTCCCGGTCACGTGAATCCGCGCCGCATCGACATTCTCCGTCAGCAGATTCTGTCTTGCCCCGTCCGTCGCGCAAAAGTGCAGCATCGAGAGGCGAGCCGTGAGGATACGATTCATTTCTTCCGGAAACGGCTGGCGCATATCGCCTGTGCGAAGACCCGCCTCGACATGCGCTACCGGGACATCCGCGTAGAATCCCGCCAGTGCGCCACAGAATGTAGTCGTCGTATCGCCTTGGACGACGATCATATCCGGAGACTCCGTCTGCGAGCACGGCTCCGAGCGCGGCGACGATTCGGGAGGTCGATTCAAACAGCGTCTGTCCCGGCAGCATCAAATTCAAGTCGAAATCCGGCGTAATGCCGAATACAGCCAGAACCTGATCGAGCAAATGTCGATGCTGTGCCGTCACGCACAACTTGGGTTGAAATTCGGCCCCACGTGAACGCTGATTCAGGATGACCGGGCAGAGCTTAATAGCTTCGGGCCGGGTGCCGAGAATGAACAGAGTTTCGATCATCCTGCCTGGCTCCTCGTGCCCGCGGCAATTCCAAACAGGTAGGAATTGCGCGGCAAGTGGGAGATGTTAGAAACGGTCCAGCGAACGCTCGGAAACCAACTTTGCCATTCGGCAAAAAAGGTGGAATTATTCACTTCCAGAAACTGGTGCTGATAAGCAAGCAGGAATGCCTCAAAACCAGTAATAGCATCGGCCATCTCTTTCTCGAACGGCAAGCGGCGCTTCACTCAGCGACCAAGTCGCGATAAACAGCCGCGGACCAGCCGTTTCGTACCGCATGCGCAGCTCTCAGCTCTTCCGCCGAAGATGTTGTGAAGACCCCCGGAATGCCGATCGAGCTCAGGTAATAGCGTTGCAGCGCACACTGTTCGGGAAGATCGAAGATGATGTACTTACCCCGGAATCCGAGTCGATGCGCAAGACGGCATAGCGAGCCATAGCCTCCGCCGAATTCGACGATGGTTCCAAATTCCTGGATTCCCACCCCGGTCTGCGTTTCGAAGCGATAGAGATGATACCCGTGATGGATGGCGTTCGAGCTGCTCAGGGGATAGAACAAACAGGGGAAGGGAAGCCCGGCTGCTTGTTCTCCGATCGCCCGCCGCCAGACGTCCCATCTCTCACTCTTCCGCAGCGCGTGCAACTCGACGCGGGCAAATCGCGCGTACGGGGCAGGAAACATCGTCTCGATAATTACCCGCCAGGTGAGGAACGCACGCGGATCTTTCGAGAGAAGCAGCTGTCTCAGTCTTTCTTGTTTGTCTACCCAGAACCCTGCCGGCGGTGCATCGCCGGACACACCCGCAACCCGCTCGATATCGGCCCTCAATCTTCGAACTGCCGATTGCTGGGCCGAAGTTTGCGGCACTACGGCCAACAGCGCGCGAGCAGCAGCACTGCATGCGCGCCAGAGCGCCGCGAGATCATCCGCGGTGCCAATACATATCCCAACCCAAATACTTCGTCGCCGCTTCGTAAAGAATGCTCGAAGTGTGCGCGAGGTTCGCCGCAGTGTGGTGTTCAAATCCTTGCTCGCAGATGAAGTGAAGCAAGTCCTGCATTCGCGGAATTTCCACCACCCCTGCGCCGCCGAACGTTTCGAGCGTATCCGCGGTGAAGCGGCCATCTCCCACGTACCCTCGAATCTTTCCTTCCCGATCGCGAGTCGAGAAACGGGCGTAGCTCATCGGCGCCGCTTTTACTCGTCCGTACAGCGTACCGAAAGTGTTCAGCTTGCCGACCGTGCCGGCGATGATCTCTTGAAACTCCATCCTGACGTCCGCGAAGAAATGTTTGGGCAGATTGCTGCAGTGGAAACAAACCGCTTTGTTCGGATCGTCGCCGTAGTTGTTGTTCCAATCGAGCAGTGCGCTGGGCGTTCCGGATGCCAGCCGCAGCGCGTGCATGCTGACCACCCCGACGATATCTACCTCGCAGGCGCTCGACATCAGATTGTTGCTCATCATGCTCATGACCGTGCACGGAACGACTCCGAAATATTCTTCGAGAGCGGTCCAGCACTGGACGGCGCTGATAGCCAGCTCCTGTTCCCGCATCCAACCATCGATGACAGCGCCGAGTTTCGCCATCTTGATCAGCGACGATTCGGGTACGTCCGCAGTCGAAACATAGCTCTTGATCTCGGCAAGCTTGGTCTCTGCGGCGTTGTCGCTGTCCTTCATGCGATGAATTCGCCCGAGTACTTCCGAGAGGTCGAGTGTCACGACCGAGATGCCGTTTGCTTCCAGCAGCTTTTCGCTGTATCGCACCGTGTTGAACGCGGCCGGCCGCGCTCCGATCGATCCCACGCGCAGGTTCCGCAGGCCTCGAACTACGCGGCAGATCGCAAGAAACCAGCCGAGATCGTCGCTGAACTGCTTCGAGCCGGGAGCTTCGGTGTGAAGAGTTGTCAGCGAATACGGGATACCATACTGCATCAGGTTGTTGCAGGCCGACATCTTTCCGCAAAAGCTGTCGCGCCGGTCGCGGATGCTCATCCGGCCAGGGTCGTCGGGCGTCGCCTGAACCAGCACCGGTACCTTCAGGCCGGAAAGTCGCAGCGTGTCCGCGATCGCTCGCTCATCGCCGAAGTTGGGCAAAGAGACGATCACGCCCTCGATTGCTTCTCGATGAACCTTGAAGAGATCCGCGCAGCGCTTCGCCTCTTCGAACGTTTCGACCGCACCGAACTTGGATTCTTCAGGAGTGAGGGCGACGACATGCGCGCCTGCCTGTTCAAGCACACGAATCATTTCTTCGCGGCCGGTAGCCGCCAGATGATCCGGAAAGAAGCCGCGGTTCCCGATGATGAGGCCGAGCGTACTGCCGGCGCCGATGGATGTAGACATTCCCGTCTCCTTCGAAAGAATCCAAGTCAATTCTAAACGCGTGATCGGAGACGGAGTCGCGAATTCGGCCGCGAACGGCCGGCCGTTACTTGGGAATTTTCGGCAGTAAGGAAAGAGGCGAGGGGCGCTCGATAGGGTCCGGCGCGCCAAGTATCGGTCCAATGATGATCGGGCCGCCCGTGTTGACTTCACCGGAATTGGGATCAATCATGAGGCTCGATTCGTCCACCGCCTCAAAATCGGATCCCACCAGCTGCGTCAACTGGTGTAGTTCGTCGTCGTTCCAGCGTGGATCCGGAGCGCCGGTAATGAACCACGCCGCTCCGTTGTCGGCCAGGATCATGCCGTAAGATTTTAGCGCTTGCAAAATAACCTGAACATTCGGACCGAAGGAGCTGATATCGAAGTTTTGTTTCAAGCGGACGCGAAGACCCATCGGAGGGTATTGCGAATCCGGGTGAACCGATGCCCAGTGACGAGCCGGCCAGATGTAATTCTCTTGCGTAATTGGCGCCGTGAATCGCAGCGCATGGTCGATGTGGCCCGAAGCCACTTCGTCGTAGCGAACCAGCCCCGGCAGTATCGGCAAGCCGGCGGCATCTGCGGAGGTCCAGCCGGCGGGTCTCAATTCATTAGATAAGAGCGAGAAGATTGCTCCGGATCCTGCCGTCCACGACCCGTCCGGCTGTGGATAGGCGCTGAAAAGCTCATAGAGGATGCAATTGCCGCCGTCCACCACCAGTACGTGCCGGTCGCCCGAACTGCCCGCGCCGCCTTCTATCGGAGCATTTGGCGGAATGGGGTATGGACCCGGATCGCTCACGTAGTTAAAGGACACATTGACTTTCGGCTGTGTGGGCGGGACCACTACGAACGGGATGCCATTCACGGAAGCTGACCCGAACTCCGCATGCGACGGGCTGGAAAGTCCAATGCTCTGCACGTACGTCGCAGAATTGGGATGAACGGGAAGCGAGTCGACGCGCGCATTCCAAACGTTGTCGGAAGGGAATATCGGGCACCCGAGTAACGTGGGCCCCTGTGCAGGAAGAAGCGACGGAACAAAGGCCAACGAGACAAAAGCAAGGTATAGACGCAATGATTCTCTCTCCTGGAAACATCTTGGCGGATAAATTGCAACGGCTTACCGTTGGCGTCGTTCATGCCTCGATAAAAACTGCAAATACCCCGTACCACGACCCATAATGCACGCAAATGGAGCGAGAAGCAATACTGAATCGTTAATTTTGTTACTTTGTGCGTTCGCCCCGCAGCGCGTCTTCCGATGCTCGGTGTGCTGCTTCGAAGAGATTCGTCCGGATTGACGCTAGACTGAGTCTCGAACACTTATGGATTCACAATCGAAGCGCAGCGCTGCCCTCTCCACTGAAAGCGGCAAGAGCTCGGGTTTCATTCGCGAGCTGGGCATGTTCGATTCGGTGATGATCGTCATCGGCACCATGATCGGGTCCGGCATCTTTATTGTCCCGGCGGAGATGGCGCGCGTGATCGGCAGCAGCGGATGGTTGCTGGTGGCGTGGGCCGTCACCGGCGTTCTCACCATCGCGGCCGCGATCTCTTACGGCGAGCTTGCCTCCATGATGCCCGAAGCGGGCGGGATGTATGTCTACCTGCGCGAGGCATTTTCGCCGCTGTGGGGATTCCTCTATGGCTGGACGCTGTTCACGGTAATTCAAACCGGAACGATTGCAGCCGTCGCGGTCGCCTTCGCCCGCTTTACCGGCATTCTGTTTCCAGCAATTTCCGAGCAGAGCTATCTCATCCCGCCCATTCATCTGTCGAGCGGCTACGCCATTTCGCTCTCCACTACACAGTTGCTGGCGATTGCCGTCATTGTGCTGCTCACCTGGACCAATAGCCTGGGTATCCGCTATGGAAAGATCGTGCAGAATCTGTTCACAGTCGCCAAAACGGGAGCCTTGGCGGGCTTGATTTTGGTGGGCGTGTTTGCCGGACGAAATGCCGCCGCGCTGGGCCGGAACTTCGCCCATTTCTGGCAGCAAACCAACGTCACTCCTATCTCGGCCGGAGTGACGGCGCTGACCACCTTCGGATTGTTTATAGCCATCTGCGTTTCGCAATCGGGATCGCTCTTTTCGGCGGATTCCTGGCACGACATTACCTTCGCTGCCGGCGAGGTGAAGGACCCGCGCCGCACCCTGCCGAAATCGCTGATTATCGGCACAGGAATCGTAATAGTGCTGTATCTGCTCGCAAACGTCAGCTATCTCCTGACTCTCCCGCTCGAAGCGATTCAGCACGCCCCGGCCGATCGCGTTGCAACTGCGATGCTCGACGCCATCGCGCCGGGATGGGGCGGCGTCTTGATGGCCGTCGCCATCATGATCTCCACCTTCGGCTGTGCCAATAGCTTGGTGCTCGCGGGGCCGCGCGTTTATTACGCGATGGCGAAGAACGGCCTCTTTCTGCGCAGCGCAGGGACGCTCAATAAAGCCAAAGTCCCTGGACGGTCGCTCCTCGTGCAGGGCATCTGGGCGTCCGCGTTAGTGCTGCCGCGAACATTTGACGTTCAAAGCGGCCAGTATGGAAATCTGTACAGTAACTTGCTCAACTACGTGATTTCCTCCGCCCTGATTTTCTACATCCTTACGATCGCCGGAGTGATTCGGTTGCGGCACACGCGCCCTGATGCCGAGCGGCCCTATCGCACCTTGGGCTACCCTGTCGTTCCGGTGATTTATATCGTAGGCGCAGCCGCCATTCTGTTGGCGTTGTTCTTATATCGCGCCTCGAGCACTTGGCCCGGTCTCTTAATCGTGCTCGCGGGCGTACCGATCTACATCGCCATGAGGCGTCGGAACCAGCGGCAATGATTCGCTAATACCCCACCGGAACGGATCCCGATCATCAATAACGAGGTACGCCTCCGAATTCACGAACGCCGAGCCAGTGATGTGCGGATACACGACGCCGCCGCGCACGGAAATCGACCCTTCGAATACGCTGCCGATCAAGCTCTCCTGCCGCCACACTTCCCCTTCGCGCAGCTTGCCCGAGGCGTACAGGCACGCGAGCTTGGCACTCGTTCCCGTGCCGCAAGGCGAACGGTCGTAGCTCTTACCGGGGCAGAGAACAAAATTCTTGCTGTGCGCTCCGGAAACGGTGGGCGGTCCGTAGACCTCAATGTGATCGATCTCGCCATGATTTCCTCCAGCGATGCCGTCTCCGGTGACGCCGGCAGCGGAGAGCGCCTGACGAACGCGCCACGCGTAATCCGTCAACGCTTCGAGGTTCGAGAGCGATACCTCGAAGGGACAATCGTAAGTGAGAAAAAACCAGTTGCCGCCCCAAGCGACGTCGCCCGTCACGCGACCGAAGTTCTCGACCTCCACAGCGACGTTTGTGGCGGAGCGGTAGCTGGCGACGTTATTCACAGTCACTTTTTCCGCATTGTGAAGCTGCGCTTCGACGATGCCGACCGGAGTTTCTATCCGATGAATGCCAGGCCTGATCTTGCCGAGATGCGCCAGCGTGACGGCCAATCCGATGGTGCCGTGACCGCACATACCCAAGTAACCCACGTTGTTGAAGAAGATGACTCCGGCCGAGCAGGAAGGGTCCGTGGGTTCGCACAGCAGCGCTCCGACGACGGCATCGGATCCGCGAGGTTCGTTGACGATGGCCGAGCGGAAATGGTCGTATTGTTCGCGAAACAATCGAAGGCGTTCACTGAAAGGCGCGTTGCCGAGCGGCGGACCTCCATCGATGACGACGCGCGTCGGTTCGCCTTCAGTGTGAGAATCGATGACGTGGATGCGATGATGCTGTTTCAACCGGTTCTTCTGACCTTCAACAGTCCAGTTATATGATCGGACACCTGCGGGGCACGATTGTCGAGAAGCATCCGAATCAGGTGATTGTCGAAGCCGCCGGCGTCGGATATGAGGTGCAGATCCCCATCTCAACCTATACGTCGCTTCCCGCCCAGGGAGCTGCGGTTTCGCTGCGCATATACACGCATGTGCGGGAGGACGCGTTGGCGTTGTTCGGGTTTGCCAGCGCCGAAGAAAAGCTGGTCTTCGAGCGGCTGCTTGCTGTCAGCGGGATTGGCCCGACGCTCGCGATCAAAGTGCTCTCGGGTTTGCCGACGGCGGATCTGGTCACCGCGATTCGTAATGGAGACGTGCAGCGGCTGGTGCGGATTCCCGGCGTTGGAAAAAAGACCGCCGAACGGATCGTTTTGGAGCTGAAAGACAAGCTGTCCGGTGTAGGTGTGGCGGGAGCGCCCGCTGCTGCAGAAGAAGGCCCAACATTTAGCGTGCTCGAAAAAGATGTGCTCTCCGCGTTGCAAAACCTGGGGTGTTCACGTTCCGCGGCAGAGGAAGCAGTGCGAAAGACCAAGGAGCGCGGAGCACCGGAGGAGTTCGAACCATTCTTTCGCGCGGCATTAGGGCTGGTGCGTTAACGTGAGAGTCTGATGCCTCCGCAGGAGATGGTTTCCCCGGCACAGCAGGAAGACGAGCGCCAGTTTGAAGCAGCGCTTCGCCCTACCCAGCTCCACGATTTCGCCGGGCAGCCGCACGTGCGCGAACAGCTTTCGATCGCCATTGAAGCGGCCAAGAAGCGTGGAGAGGCGATGGACCATGTGCTGCTGTGCGGACCGCCCGGGCTGGGAAAGACTACGCTTGCGGGAATCATCGCGAACGAATTGTCCGTAACGATCGATCAGACCGCTGGCCCGATTCTGCAGAGGAAACTGGATCTCACCGGGATTCTCACTAGCGTAAAAGAGCGGCAGGTTTTTTTCATCGACGAGATCCACCGGTTGCTGCCGGATGTCGAGGAAACCTTGTACTCGGCGCTCGAAGATTTCCGGCTCGATATTCTGATCGGCACGGGTCCCGGCGCGCGTACGCATTCGATTTCACTGCCGCGATTTACAGCAGTGGGAGCGACAACTCGGCAGGGCCTGCTGAGCGCGCCGTTGCGGGGCCGCTTTGGGATCGTGCTGCGGCTCGACCCCTACGACGAGGACACGCTCTCGAAGATCGTGAACCGTTCAGCCGGATTGCTGGATATTTCCATTACTTCCGATGCGGCGCATGAAATCGCGCGCCGCGGGAGGGGAACGCCGCGCGTCGCGAACAGATTGCTCAGACGAGTTCGCGATTACGCGCAAGTCCGCGCGGAGGGCCACATCGATCGGGAAGTCGCGCAGGCCGCTTTGGATCTACTCAAGGTCGACCGCTATGGCCTCGACGAAGTAGACCAAAAAATCATGACCACAATAGCCGTGAAATATGCCGGCGGCCCGGTCGGGCTGAGTACCATCTCGGCATCAATCGACGAGCAGGCGGACACCATCGAAGAAGTCTACGAACCTTACCTGATGCAGCTGGGATTCCTGGATCGAACGCCGCGCGGGCGCATTGCCACCGAGCGAGCCTTCGAATATTTCCAAATTCCGCGGCGCCATCGCTTTGCAGGATCGCAGGATCCGCTGTTTTGACGCGTGGCAGCTAAGATTGTCTTTCTCTCTCTCGGATCGAACCTCGGTACGCGCGAGCAAAATTTGGAACGCGCGCTCGCGGCGCTTGAACAACAGCATGTTGGCGTCATCGCACGCTCGTCTATTTATGAGACTGAGCCGCAAGACATCGCGCAGCAGCCCTGGTTCCTGAACCTGGTCGCCGAGTGCGAAACGAACTGCTTCCCGCTTCAATTACTCGCGCTGCTGCAGAAAATTGAGCGCGAGCTTGGTCGGGTGCGTGGGGCTGGCACGGTTCGGCGGGGACCGCGCATCATCGACATCGACATTCTTCTATTTGGAAACGTCGTGATGAATACCTCGGAACTGACGATTCCTCACCCCCGTATGTTGGAACGCCGCTTCGTCTTGGAACCGCTGCTTGAGATTGCGCCCGATTTAAAGCACCCCAAGACGAAAGAGCCGCTGAGCAAATCTCTGACCAAAGTGGCCGCCCAGAAAGTGCGAAAGCTCGCGCCGAAGCGATAAGCCCGCTCACCCTTCGTTCACCGGATCGGGCTGAACCTTGGGGTCGAGCCTTTCTACAAGCACTGTCGCGATGCGGTTCCCATCCATTTTGGTGATCGTGAAGCGCCGGCCGCCATAGTCGACGGAATCTTTCACCTTGGGTATATAGCCGAACTGAAAGAGCAGAAAACCGGCCAGCGTTTCAAACCCGGCCTCCCCCGGAACCACCAGGTTGTAACGCGTTTCCAGATCGCGGATGGTGGTGCCGCCTTCGAGCTGCAGGACTTTCTCCTGATACGAGGGAGTGGGGCGCACGACGTCATGCTCATCGCCCATCTCGCCGAAGACTTGCTCGAGGACGTCTTCGAGGGTGACCAGGCCTGCAACGGTTCCAAACTCATCTACCACCAGAGCCATGTGGCTGTGATTCGTCCGGAATTCATCGATCAACTGGCTGAGCGGCTTCGTTTCGGGAACCACCAGCGGCTTGCGAAGGATGCGGCGCAACCGGAACGGACGGGCGGCACGCCGTCGATCGTGAGCGAAACAGCGCTCGTCCCACACGCGCATGAGGTCTTTGTAGTGGACGATGCCGATGATCTGTTCCGGGCGATCCTCGTAAACGGGCACGCGGGTGAATTTGTGCTCAGCCATCACGCTGAGAACCTGTTCGAGCTCCGCATCGACCGGAAGCGAGACGATGCTGTGGCGGGGAATCATGATTTCGCGCGCAGAGTAGTCTGAGAGCTCGATCAGGCGCTGAATGGCATCCTGCTCGAATTGCTGAAGGTGGCCTTCGTGGCGGCTCGATTGCACGATGTACTTCAGCTCTTCGGGCGTGTGCCCGCCGCGCGCGTGCCCGGTTCCCAGGCCGAGAGCGCGAAGAATGAGTGCCGATGAGCGCTCGATGACAACCACGAACGGCTGTGAAAGTCGATAGAACACCAGCAGCACGGGTGCAGCGAGAACTGCGATGCGGTCGGCTTTATCGATCGCCAGATTCTTGGGAACCACTTCGCCGATAATCACGTGAGCGTAGCTGATGATCAGGAACGCAATGGCGAAAGCGATCCCGTGCAGCAGCACCGGCTGAGGCGTGAAAGTGAAAGGATTCAAGCACGCCGCCGAGCAGGTGGTAAAGCGTCTGTTCACCGGCCCAGCCCAGACCGAGGCTGGCTAGCGTAATGCCCACCTGAGTAACCGAGAGGAGACGACCCGGATTGGCGAGCAGATTCAGTGCGCTCTGCGCGCCGGCCTGTCCTTGTTCTGCAAGCTCCCGAAGACGGGACTGGCGCACCGAAACAAGCGATACCTCGGCCGCCGCGAAAAAGCCGTTGGCTGCCAGGATGAAGAGCAAAACGATGAAACGCAGGGCCATATCGAGCTAGAACATGGCGCCGCGCTCAGCGTGTCGGGCGACGCCGACAGAGTAAAATCGGTGCGTGCTTTCCCGCGCAGTGCGCATTATCAATGTGAGCATAGCGGTTCTGGTAGTGCTTATCGCGGTTGCGGTGTATTGGTATGCGGTGCGGCCGCTGCCCAAAACCTCAGGCGAAATCGCGGCGCCGATACGCGAACCGGCAGTCATCAAGCGCGACGCGCGCGGAATCCCGCACATTGAAGCCTCATCGTGGCAAGATGCGATTTTTCTGCAAGGCTACGCGACGGCTCAAGACCGATTGTGGCAGATGGACGGCCTGCGGCGGTTCGGGGCGGGCGAGTTGGCAGAAATTTTCGGAGCAAGCGCGCTGCCGCTCGATGAGCGGTCGCGCAAGATGCGCATGCGTGCCATCGCCGAAAGTTACGTGCAGCGCTTAACTCCGAAAGACCGCGCCCTGCTGGTTGAATACGCCCGCGGGGTGAACTACTTCATCGACACGCATCGCGACGATTACTCGCTTGAGTTCTCGGTGCCGGGTCATGCCTACGATCCGCGCCCGTGGACCTTGACCGATTCCATGCTGGTCGGGCTGGTGATGATCCGCGATCTGACGGATTCGTCGAAGTTCGAGTTCGGCAAAGGGCAATTGCTCGAACGGGCGGATCAGGCTAAAGTCAGGATGCTTTTCCCCGCTATTCAAGGGCAATACGTGAGTCCGGGATCGAACGCGTGGGTGGTTTCCGGCGCGCATACCGCACGATGGAAAACCCATCGCGGCAAACGATCCGCACCTGGTCTACAACATTCCCGGCGCATGGCATCTCGTGCATCTCAAGGCGCCTGGACTGGATGTCTCGGGTGCGGCGCTGCCCGGTTTGCCGTGCGTAATCACTGGGCATAACCAGCAGATTGCGTGGGGCGTAACGAATCTGCAGGCCGATGTCATGGATCTGTACGCTGAACAAATCGACGAGCGAAATGGCCGCTACTTGTTTCAGGGCAAAGTGGAGCAGGCGCAGCTCGACCGCCAATTGATTGGCGTGCGCGGTCAGAAACCGGTGGAACTCGACACCTGGGTGACACGGCACGGCCCTGTCGTGATCCACGAGAACGGCAAAAGCTACAGCATGCGCTGGATTGCGACAGACGGTTTCGATTTTCCTTTTTTTGATATCGATCGGGCCCAGAACTGGCAGCAGTTCCGCAGCGCGCTCAGCGGTTACTGGGCGGCGGCGCAGAATTTCATCTACGCCGATCGGGCAGGCAATATCGGATATCAGGCGGCGGGCCGCGTACCTGTTCGGCGCGATTTCTACGGCGATGCGCCGCTCGACGGAGCGTCAGGACAATTTGAGTGGGACGGCTACATCCCTTTCGAACAGATGCCGAGCTTTTACAACCCGGCCTCGGGAATTATCGCGACCGCGAACCAGAATCCGTTTCCGCCAGATTTCGCGTATCGCATCGACGGCAATTTCTCGGATAGATACCGCGTCCTTCAGATTCGGGCCTTGTTAAGCAAGAAAAGCAAATTGACCGTCGATGACATGCTGGCGGTGCAGAAAGATGTGTACTCGGCCTACGACCTTTCCCTGGCGCAGCAGGTGTTGGCCGCGTTTGCCAAGTGCGGCAGCAAGGACTCGCTTGTGCGCGATGCGGTCGAAGTGTTGCGGCACTGGAACGGACAGATGGATAAGGCCGAGGCCGCGCCGATGATGACGGAGCTGCTCAACGATGAAATTGGGACGATGTTGGTCACTTCACTGCTGCAGCCGGCGATGAATAAAGCGGTCGAGGCCAAGCTGCGATCGCAGCCGCAGAATACCGAAAACAAGGCGGGAAAGCCGGGCGCGAGTGGGCGCTTAATGGCAGTTTCCGGACCGGTCGTTCCCGACATTTTTCCGCGTCCGCAGATTATCGAAGGGCTGCTGCGATCGCGCCCCAGCGGATGGGTGCCGAAAAACGACTGGGACGTCTGGTTGCTCAATGAATTCAGCTCCGCTTTGCAGGATGGGCGCAGACGGCAGGGGACTCCGGTTTCCAAGTGGAGATGGGGACGCATACTCCAGTGGAAGTTTGCGCATCCGGTCGGCAAAGACTTGCCGCTGCTCGACCGCTTTTTCGACATTGGGCCGGTAGAGATGAGCGGTTCGGGCACTACCGTGAAGCAGACGACGGGCACGCTCGGGCCTTCCGAGCGGATGGTGGTCGATCTCGGCGATCTGGACAAATCCGTGCAGAATCTTGTCGGTAGGCGAATCGGGGTTTGTCGCCTCCGCGCATTACAAAGATCAATGGCCCGCGTATTACGCCGGGAAAAGCTTCCCAATGGAATTCGACCACGTTGACGCGAAAGAGGTGTTGCGGGTCAGACCCGGAACCCAGTGACGGTTTACACCATTGGACATTCGACCCGCTCTGCGAGTGAATTTTTGGCGATTTTGCGGGCGTTTGGGATCGAGCTTGTGGCCGATATCAGGACGGTGCCGCGCTCGCGCCGCAATCCGCAGTTCGACCAGGCGGAACTCAAGGCATTTTTGAACGAACATCGCATCGGGTACGTCCATTTGCCCGCACTGGGAGGGTTGCGCCGCGCGCGCAAAGATTCCATCAACACAGGCTGGGAAAACGCATCGTTTCGCGGCTATGCCGATTACATGCAGACGCCTGAGTTCGCGAGCGCTATTGAAGATTTAATGACGATCGCTGCGGTCCAGCCGACCGTCATCATGTGCGCCGAGGCGGTGCCCTGGAGATGTCATCGCTCGCTCGTGGGCGATGCGCTGCTGGTGCGCGGTGTCACCGTTGAGGACATCATGAGTGAGACGAATGCGAAATCCCACAAGCTGACGCCTTGGGCACGCGTCGAAGGTCTGTGCCTTACATATCCCCAGGCTGATCAAAAGATGCGTGACAATGGAAGTGTAGAGAATTAATGGCAACTACGGCCAATCTTGTTTCTCTGATCCTTCTGCCGGCCCAACGCGTGAGAGTGGGTCGAAGTCGCGTCCGCATCCCGTGCTGGCCGAAGCGCACGAATAACGGAAACCGGCCGGCTGCGGTTTCGATCTGTAGGGTAGGATCAAAACGAATGCCAGCGCAAGAAGAACACGAAAAGCCTGAAAATCTCGTAGAAGCTCCGGGCGAAGCGGAACGTGCCGCCCGCACCCTGCAAGACGCGGCCGATTCCAACGCGACGCTTGAGGGATACTACGCGATCAACGACGCGAAACCGGCCGAACAAGCTTCCGCGGGTGCCGAGGAAGACAAGCGCCAAACCGAGGACCGCGGAAAAGGCCACCCCGTACCGTAGAAACGTTCAGCCGGCGAGTTCGACGGTGCCGTCGCGTTCAGAATGTAGCGCTGTCCGCGCCAGTGGATCGAATTTCCAAAAAAGCCCGCGATCCAGAAGCCAAACCCGAGCAGATCCTGCACGGGCAGCAGCAGCCAGGGAACGCTGACGCGTTAGAATGCGTTCGGAGACGGTCCACGCCGCCGCGGTGCGAAGCAACACCGTGACCGCGAGCAGGCGCCAGCAACCAGGGCAGGCCAGGCAAAAGCAGAATCCGACCGGCAACGGGTGCGTGAAGAACTGCCCGACATAGCCCCAGGGCCGCGAGCGGCGCGTCGTCCTCGCCCAGCGCAGCCGGTGCGAAAAGTTCTTGCAGCATGCCTTCGCTGCCGATGCGGTGTTCCACCACATACGGCGACAGCCGCACGCCGAATCCAAGCTCCGCCGCAATTCTGCCCAGCATGAAATCTTCCGAGCTCAGGTAATCCTTTACGCGCTCGATTCCGCCCAGCGCGACCAGAACATGTCTGCGCGCCACGATCGTCGGCCCGACGGCGAATTTTGTGCCTTCCATCATCACGGCCGTAAACAGGCCCGCATGGAAATCGGTATTCATCCCGACCGCTTCAAGCCGCGACCAGATGCCTTTGCCCGGAACCGCGCGGTACGGGCAGGTCACCAGGCCCAGCCGTTCATCGGCGAATTCCGCCGCGAAACTGCGGCAAAAATCGGCTCCTGACCCGCACGTCGCTGTCGCTCATCACGACCAGATCGTGCTTCGATTCGTCGAACATGCGATGCAGGCTGAAAACCTTGGCGTGCGGATAAGGCGGCTCGCCGGTGACGATCAATTTGGAATCGACGCCCGGATACTCGCGCATCAAGCGCGTACGACTTGCGCGGCCGGATCCCACTCGTGCCGCACCGCAAACAGAAGTTCAAACTTCGCGTAATCCTGCTCGAAAAAGCTGCGCAGGTTCTCTTCAAGCCCTTCATCGAGCCCGGCCAGCGGCTTGAGCACACTGATCGCGACAGGCGTGATCGAAGCGTCGAAGGCTTGCGGGTGCGCGCGTGCCTCACCGCTGCCGCCACTGCGAGGACGCAGTACACCCAGCAGCCCAGCAATACTAAAGCTGCAATAAGCAACGTTACTCTTCTAAGTTCTTCGACGTAACGAGCTGAGAAAGGCGGGAAACGAATTCGTCCACCCCAACAGCCCCCTGATCGCCACGCTTGCGGTTGCGGACAGAGACCTGTCCGGCCTGAGCTTCGCGATCCCCCACAACCAGCATATACGGAATCTTTTGAAGTTGCGCTTCCCGAATTTTGAAGTTTACTTTGTCGCTGCGCTCATCGAGCTCCGCGCGAAATCCGGCGCTCAGCAGGTTCTCGATGAACTTGTCGCGGCATATTCGTTCTGCCGGTCGGCGATCGGCAGAACGATCGCTTGAACCGGAGCGAGCCAAACCGGAAACGCGCCGCCATACAGCTCGATCAGATAGGAAACCATTCGCTCCATCGTGCTGATAATGGCGCGATGGATCATCACCGGGCGATGCTCGTGGCCATCGGCGCCGATATAGCCCAGCTCGAATTGGTTCGGCAGATGGAAATCGATCTGAATGGTGGAATAGGTCTCTTCATGACCCATCACGTCCGCCAGCTGAATGTCGAGCTTCGGTCCGTAAAAAGCCGCTTCGCCCGGAGCCTCTGTGTAGCGGAGCCCAAGTGAGTCCATAGCCTCGCGCAGCACGCGTTCGGCAAGCGCCCACATCTCGTCGTTCGCAACGTACTTCTCGGTATTCGCTTTGTCCCGCAGCGAAAGGCGATAGCTGTACTTGCGTGATCCCCAGGTCGCGATAAGCCTGCTTCCACCAGCTGCATCACCTTCGTGAATTCGCTCTTGATCTGGTCGGGAGTACAGAAGATGTGCGCGTCATTCAGCGTCATGCAGCGGACCCGGCTCAGACCGCTGAGCACGCCCGAGCGCTCATACCGATACATCGTGCCCAGTTCGGCGATGCGCACCGGCAGGTCGCGATAGCTCCGCATCTTCGATTTGTAGATCAGAATGTGATGCGGGCAGTTCATCGGCCGCAGCACCATCTGTTCGGTTTCCAGATCCATGGGCGGGAACATGTCTTCGTGATAATGTTCCCAATGCCCTGAGCTCTGGTACAGCTCGACCTTCGCCAGTGCCGGCGTATAAACGTGCTGATAACCGGCCAGGCGCTCCTTCTCGAGAATGTATTCTTCCAGCACGCGCCGTACGGTCGCGCCTTTCGGCAGCCACAGCGGCAGCCCGGCGCCCACCAGTTCGTTCACGGCGAACAGCTCGAGCTCTTTGCCGATCCGCCGGTGGTCGCGCTTCTTGGCTTCTTCCAGCCGATTCAGGTAGTCGTCGAGCTCTTTCTTCGTAAAGAACGCCGTGCCATAAATGCGCTGCAGCTGCGGATTATTCTCGCTGCCTTTCCAATACGCGCCCGCAATCGAAAGCAGCTTGAAAGCTTTCAGCTTTTCCGTCGAAGGGCACGTGCGGTCCACGGCAGAAATCGATGAAATTCGGTCCCAGCGTGTATTCGGTGAAGATGTCGCCCGCGCGCTCCTCAATCAGCTCATGCTTCATCCAATCGCCGCGATACTTTTCGAGACCTTCCTGCTTGGGCGTGAGCTTGCGCTCGAACGGCAGATTCTTGGCCTGCAGCTCGCGCATGCGCGCTTCGATTTTTTCCAGATCTTCCGGCGTGAATTTCGTCGTCGCGCTGGAAATCGTAATAGAAGCCGGATTCGGTCGGCGGTCCGATGCCGAGCTTGGTTTCCGGGAAGAGCTCCAGCACCGCCGCCGCCAGCAGATGCGCGGTCGAGTGCCGGTAGACCTGTAGCGCTTCCGGGTTCTTCGTGGTCAGAATCTCGAGCTTCGCGTCGTGCTTCGAGCGGACGCGTCAGGTCGAAAAGATCGCCGTTCACGCGCGCCACAATCGCGTCATTCGCCAGCCGCGGGCTGATCGACTTCGCCACATCGATCGGGCGCGTGCCCTGGCGGGACGGATTGTTGGCTGCCATCCGGCAGCGTAATGTTCAAACTGCTCATATTGATCTTCGGTAAATTCGAGGGTATCAGACCTTCTCGAAACTCAACGCTCTTGGTCCTGCGCGCGGTTGCGACGTATGGCGACTGGCGCCAGCTTGCTAGACTGAAGAGTAATTCCCGTGAGTACTTCCGCCGTAATCTCCGGTTTTGACGAATCTGCTTTGGTTGCCCGTGCGAAGGCCGGCGACATGGAGGCCTTCTCAGAGCTGGTGCAGCATTATGACCGGCGCGTCTTCCGCATGGCCAAGCAGATCACGCAGAACGACGACGATGCCGAAGACGTGCTGCAGGAAAGCTTCCTGAAGGCGTACACTCACCTGGATGATTTCCAGGGAAATTCGAAGTTCTACACCTGGGTCGTGCGGATCGCGGTCAATGAAGCGCTCATGAAGCTGCGCAAGCGGCGCTCCGACCGCACCGTGCCGCTGGATGAGCCGATCGACACCGGCGAAGACGAGATGGCCCGCGAAATCGCCGTTTGGGACGAAAACCCGGAAGAGACCTACTCGCGAGAAGAATTGGCCGAGCATATTGGACCAGGCAATCCAAAGTTTAAAGCCAGCTTATCGCACCGTTTTCATCCTTCGAGACATCGAAGAACTGTCAATAGAGGAGACGGCAGAGGCTTTGGATTTATCTATTTCAGCGGTGAAGAGTCGCCTGCTGCGGGCCCGGCTGCAGCTTCGCGAGAAGCTCACCCGCCAGTTCAAGCAAAAGGGGGACGACGCGTTTGCTTACCTGTAAGCAGTTTCTGCAGGAACTGAGCGAGTTCCTCGACGAAAATCTCGACCCGAACTTCGGGCCGACTTGCAGAGGCACGTCAACGAGTGCCCGAATTGCTGGGTGGTCTGCGACACCACCGAGAAGACGCTTAAGGTTTTCAAGGGAATGGAGCCGCAAGCCAGTTCCGCAACACATCCAGGCCCGGCTGATGGCCGCCTTGGAAAAGAAGTGCAAAGCCAAGCGTGCTGCCTCGGGCGAGAAGCTGCAAGCCTGATAAGCGCCGTTGGGCCAGAGCCACTGCTAGTGCGGGGAGCGGCCGAACATCTCGGTGAATTTCTTCTGCTGATCGGGGGTCAGGATGGTGAGAATACGCTCTTCGCCGTGCTCGGCCACGTCTTCCCGCTCGTCCTCGATGTTCTGGTAATACTTTGCGTAATCATCCAGCACTTTCATGACTACCCGTTCCTGGTCCCCGGTCAAGTTCAATTGCGTTTTGAGCCGGCTCAGACCCACCCGCTGAGCTGCACCCAGTCCCTCATGCTGCCGGTCTGAAAACATCCTGGAGTGGAGATACGTCCGCGTCATCTCACATCCAACCACCACCCCACACAGGAAAATGACGCCAAGGAAAGTGAGAACCTTTGGGTTCATCCATCCGGCCTCGTGGTTCCGCAGCATGGGGTGCCGCCGTATTGTAACCGGAGTAGCTATTGGAGAGATCCTGAATGGGAGGCGAAATTGGCGAGAACTGCGTCGCGCTGCTGTGCTTGGCTGCCTATGACAGGAGGATCGTCATGCAGTTGCTGCGCAACCATGCTTTCCCCGCCCAGGTGCCCGTCCCGGCTCTCTTGAGTGACTACGTACGTCCCGAGCATCAACGCGACTGTGAGCGACGCGTACACCAGGCGTTTAGCAAACGGCGAATAGATGAACGCCGCCCAGATTGAATCTTTGGCGCGCTCCTCGATGCGCTGCAGAACGCGTGCATAGAAGCCTGCAGCAGGCTCTATTTCCTCCGGTGCGCGCAGGGATTTCAGGAGTTCGGACTGCCCCTTCATCGAGGCCAGCTCCGCTGAGCATCCGGTGCAGGAAGACAGATGCTTCACAGTCTCCTGTTGCTCCCCAGCGGCTCCCCTGGCCGCAAGCAAATCTTCCAAATGATCCCGCATCGACCCATGCATGTTTCCCTCAAAAATAACCCAACCACCGCGGCAGATCTAAGTCTGCTTTAATCAACTCTACACCCGAACGCCGAACCCGCGCCTCTCATTTACCGGCGCGTCAGACTCTCACGGAGCCGGGGGCGCCAGAGGCAATTTCTCCAGCCGTTGCGCCGCCTTCACCAGCTTTTGGCGCGCCCGGAAAAGCTTCACCTTGATGGTGTTCTCGTTCATGCCCGTCATCTGGGACAATTCCTCCACCGAATGCCCCTCCACTTCTTTCAGCAAAATCAGCGAGCGGTCTTCCTCCGAAATTTTGGAGAGCAGTTTCAGAATCAGATCGTGTTGCGCGAGGCGCTTATCGACGGCCGGCGCGTGATCGGTAGCCGGTTCCGAGTTCTCCATGCGCAGCGATTCATCGGCCGAAAAATCACTCTCATAAACCAGCTTGCGAACCCTCTTCTTGCGCAGGTAGTCGTAGCATTCATTGACCGTGATTTTGTAGATCCAGGTCAGAAGCGAGCTGCGAAAATCGAAACTCTTGATCGAGAAATAGACCTTAGCGAAAACCTGCTGCGCGATATCTTCGGCATCGTTGCGGTTGCGCAGAATGCCGTAGATAATCGAAAACACTTTGGCTTGGTAGCGGTCGACAACCTCGCCGAACGCCAGCTCGTCCTGCGCCTGCACCCGTCGGACTAGCGCCGCCTCTTCGGTGGTTCGGTGATCCAATTTGGTTTTCGCCCGAGTTGCCTCTCCGGCTGCCGCCGGGAACGCAAGAGTAGCACTAAGCCCGCTCATATATGCCAGCCGACGTGCTGTGCTGTGAAGGGGTTACAAGAACCTGAGCAGCCCGGCGGTGGCAATAACGACATTATCCCAGAGGCCTAGCTGCTTAAGTTCGGCTAGCTTTTAACCAAGCGCAGGCGAAAGGGTGGCGAACTCGGATTTGCTCGACTTGTCCGGGTGCAACAATTTGGGCATGCGCCAGAAGCTTAATTGCGCAGGGGAACACGTCCCGCAGCAAGACATCGTTGCAATCTTCGCTATAGATATGAACATCGTTGCGCGATCCTGAGATCGTCTTCAATTGTTCCGCGCGGGCCAGGTCGGCATCAATAAAGTGATACTCCGAAAACGGCGGCGTCGTTTTCAGTGCGATCAGCGGACTCCCCTCCACAATCTCGCCGGTCCGCCTGGACAGATGCACGCCGGGCCCGGCGAAGGCATCGATGTAAAGCCATTTCAGATTGTGGATAGCCTCCCGACGCGTAGCATCGAGAATTTTGGAATATGCGGAGGCGTACTCTTTGATAATGGCAAGCTTAACTTCCGACCAAATTCCGATCTCGTCGTATTCAACCACAACAGAACTCTACCAAAATGTTTAGACCTCCAGGCCGATGTACGCACGCAATCTTCACTTAGGCAGAGCAATGAACGGGGTGCACGCTAAATCGTTTGCCCAAGTTCGGCTTCGGGCGGCGAACTTCCGTGTTGTGCGTAATACGGCCTCAAGGGTTAATTGATACTTAACACTTAACAAAGCATCATTACCGATCACTGCCGACCATCGGCACCGATCCGCTCGTCGTGAAAATCGCCTTTGGGCACAGCGCATGAACGCCTTTCTTACCGTCGACGAGTTGCGTGATGTCGACATCGACAGCGACGCTGGTGAGCATGTAAGCCTCATCGCGACTCAATCTCTTTTCGGTTGTAAGAAAGTCGATCATTTCGCGAATCGCCAAGTCCGTTGCTTTCGTCAGGTCCTCATTGAAGCCCATCGTGATGTAGTACCGGGGCGTTTCTGCGCGGGGCCAGTGTAGGGCAATGCCCTTGTGCACGATAAATTGGAACGTTCCGGTCAGCGATGTTTCCATCGCGGTTACGTCCACTTCTCCATTTCCCATGCCCGCGTGCCCGTCTCCGACCTCAAAGAGCGCACCCTTCTGATGAACGGGTATGTAAAGCGTCGTGCCTGCGACCAGTTCTTTATTGTCGATATTCCCCGCATGAATCCAAGGCGGCCCGCTATTCAGTTTTCCCTCACCCGGCGGCGCAACACCCATGCTGCCAAAAAACGGCGCTAGCGGAATCACGATGCCCGGCGCGAAATTGGCCACGCCCCGTTCGCGGTCGAGCGGAATGATTTTGAAACGCGGGTACGGAAACTCGTCTTGGAGAACACCTGTCGTTGGACCGAACGCATTGTACGCATACGGAACGTCCATTGTGATTTTTTGAATTCGCACTTCGAGCGTATCCCCCGGTTCAGCCTCCTCGACGTAGACCGGCCCAGTGAGCAGATGACCCCCGGGTCCGCGATCCGCCCGTGGAATCCGGGCATAAATTTCCTTCAGTGGGGGCTGTATATCGTCCGGCTTCACACCCGCCGAAAGCAGCCGGTTCGGATTGCCCGAGACTGTCTGGATCTCAACCGAATCGCCTGAATGAATTTTCAGGACGGGTTGTGCGTGAGCCCAATAATATCCCCAACAAATCGTCTGGGGCGTAGCGGGTAACCTGCGGATCTCAGCCGCTTGAGGGCCGATTGTGCAAAACACGAACAGCAGAAACAGCAGACGCATGACTCATCATAGGGTCCGCGTTGTATATGCAAACCACAACCGGTCAGTTCTCTTCGGGGATTCATGCTGCGTTCAACATCAGTGGACAATTTCGTAGACTTTCGGCGGGATCAGATATGCCACACCATCCGAGGCTAGGAAAAAGGGCGCAGTTACTGCAGTATAGGGTATTTGGATGCACTTTTACCCGCCGTGCGAGATCACGAACGCTCGCTAACCGTTCAGCGGGCATGAGCTGCCTGCTGATTATTTGCTCACGAACAGGAATGGAGCTGTGCCGTGAAATCCAAATCCGCTTCATTGAGGTGCCGTTGATTTCATCCGAAAAGGTCTTTCGATGTGGTCAACTTTCGGTCGATACGCAGTTTCTAATCTGACTGAAGAACTACAGCTTTGGCGCGCGACTTTGGGCGGTCTGCGGTCTCGAACAACAGCAGTCGCTCGGAATCTTCAAGCGACCGACAAGACTCCATCGCGCACCATATGTGGGCAAAGGCGTACCGGACGAAACGATCAAAGAATAATGCTGTCACGGCACCGGATTTTTCTCACAGTCCTGCAACAACTTACAACAGAGCACTTCCTTACCGTATAACTGTCTCCTGCCATAATCTTCTGACCGACTGAAAGGTCGGCTCATACCGCGAGATTCGCTTCGTTTCGCAAAAACGGCTCGATCGGATTTGGGTTCGCTTCGCAAGGGTGGGGGCGGTGCAGGCAATTACGTTCGACGTCTCTCTCACAACCGCGACTGAAATCACTCGCGCCCGCGTCGATCTAATAACTCAGGAGTTTAGACCTATGGCCAAGTTCCGTGCGCCATGCACGCTGACGCTCTTCCTTCTGGTGCAATCTTGCCCGCTTTTCGCCAGTTCCTTCGGACAGATCAATCTCGTTTCCGACCTTGCAGGAAACGCGGAATTTACCGACCCGAATCTCAAGAACCCATGGGGGATGTCCTTCAGCAGCAGCAGTCCATTCTGGATCTCGAACCAAGCTACGGGCACCTCAACTTTATACAGCGGAGCTGGTGTTGCGGCTGGCGGCCCGTTGATCGTGTCGATTCCACCGTCCGGCCCCCGCCCGCCGGGCCTACAGGGCAAGTCAATGCAGGAATCGCGGGTAATTTCTTGATGGGCACCACGCCCGCCCCGGCCAACTTTATTTTCGACACGCTCTCCGGAACCATCGACGCCTGGAATGGAGCGCAGGGAACGAGTGCCGTCGTAGCGGTCCCCAACACCACCGGTGCTTCCTACACCGGTCTCACATTGGCGAACAACGGCACCGGCAACTTCCTATACGCGGCGAACTTCACCGTGGGCGGCGGCATCAATGTATTCAATTCAAGTTTCGCTTCAACGACGCTGGCTGGCTCCTTCACGGATCCGAATGTTCCGGCCGGGTATGCTCCCTACAATGTTCAAACGCTGAACGGGAAGCTCTACGTCGAATACGGCGAGGTGGGCCCTACGGGACACCCTGTGACTGGAAGCGGCCTGGGGTACATCGGGGTCTTCGACCTGAACGGCCATTTTCTGCCAGGCGATCCTGGAAACCTATCGAACGCGCACCTCAATGTGCCCTGGGGCATCACCTTCGCACCTGCTGGTTTCGGAAGCTTTGGGGGCGACCTTCTGATCGGCAATTTCGGAGATGGGACAGTTAGCGCGTTCGATCCGAACACCGGCGACTTCGCGGGTACCCTCACCGACGCCAACGGTAATCCGATCGTCAACAGCGACTTGTGGGCGCTCGACTTCCGAACCAATGGCGGATCTGGATCGAACCCCAATGCTCTGTATTTTGATGCTGGCATCAACGGGGAAGCCGACGGCCTATTCGGAGAGATTGTAGCGACTCCGGAACCTGGTACCTGGACTTTAGGAATTCTGGGAATTCTGGGCATGGCTGCTGTCTACTTGCGCAAAACGAATCGCAAGTGCGCGAGCTAACGCTACTATCGGACGGAGCCTGATCGCGCAGGATCTTTCCCCGATCGCGTTCAACAACTTACAGCCGAGTACCGCCCCGCATAGAAGCCGCGCAGGATAATCTCGCGCATGGCTCTGTTTCGCAAAATCGGGGTTGACGAGTTCGCGATTGGGTTCGTTTCGTACGGTGCTTCGGTTCTGCGAAAGTACAAAGGTTACTTTCCAACCCGGAATTCGTTCCGCAAAATGCGCCATCTGTTCGCCTTTTTCAAATTGGAATTGGGTTCGTTCCGCAAAACGGGCCACGCTCGGCTGAAATGGAACCGAGCTCGCAAACCCTTGAACGGGGAAGAGATTCGTTTCATGCGAAACTTACAGGCGCAACTCAAGGCAGCCGCGCGGGCGCGACGAGTCCGGCCGTTGCGGCAGTCGAGTTAGGAATAAGGGAGGAACATGACACCGAGAATTTTGATTCTGAGCGCGCTTGTCTTAGCAACATGTGCGGCGCCGGGCTTGATAGCGCAAGATTCTGAAACGATGCCGGCAACGACGACAAAATCCGGTACGACGACGTTCGTGCGCTGCGGCAAATTAATCGCGGACGCTGACCAGCCGGCGATCGATGATGGCGACGTCATCATCACGGCCGGAAAAATCACCGCCGTTGGGCGCAGTTTAACCATGCCGGCGGGCGCGCAGCAGCAGGATCTCTCGAAGGACACATGCATGCCCGGCCTGATCGACGCGCACATTCATATCTGGACTGGCCCGCGCGGAAAATATCCTTCATTGCCGCTGGCGACCTTGCGCGCATCGAAAGCCATGGCCTATGCCCTCGATTCCGGCGTGGTTGCGGCGCGCGTTCTGGGCAGCGGCGGCTTTGTCGACGTCGCCCTGAAGGATGCTATCGAAGAGGGCACCATCCCGGGGCCGCATCTGATCCCCGCTGCGCACGCGATCTCAATTCCCGGAGGGCACGGCGATTTTTTTGACTTTCCCCCTGACCTGACCCCGGAAAATTTCTACACGCCGGAAAATGGCTTCATCAATTCTCCGGCCGATGCTGAGGCCGCTGTGCACTGGCAGCTCAAATACGGCGCGCGCGTGATTAAGATTTTGGCTTCCGGCGGAGTGCTATCGCCTTCCGATTCGCCGCTCGCCGACCAGGTTTCTCCGGAGGAGTTGAAAGTGATCGTCGAACAAGCGCACGCTGCGCATGTGAAAGTCGCGGCCCACGACGAAAATCTTCCGACCATTTGGGCTGCACTGCACGCCGGCGTCGACTCCATCGAGCATGGCGCGGGTCTCGACCACGATGCCGCCGCCTACATGAAAGAACACGGTGTTTACCTGACGCCCACGCTCTACATCGCCAACAACATCGTCGAAAACGGCGCAAAAATGCACATGGCCGATTACGCGATTCGCAAAGCCAATCTGATTTGGCAGGGCGAGTTGCAAGGCTTCAAAGCTGCGCTCAGCACAGGCGTAAAAATGGCCGCGGGCTCGGACCAAAGCTATGAGCCCGGGAAAGGTACTGTGCGCAACGAAATTATGACCTTGGTGCGCTTCGGTGCTACGCCGCAGCAAGCGCTTTTCTTCGGGACCAAGGCCTCTGCGGATTTGCTCGGACTCGATGACCTCGGCGCCATCGCCGTTGGCAAAGAAGGCGATTTAGTCGCCACCGAAGGCAATCCCCTCCAGGATATTCACGCCCTCGAACGGGTCCGCGCCGTCATCGTCAAAGGCCAGCCCGTACCCGCGGCGAATCGTTATTAGGTGACCTGCGCAGCTCGCACGCGACTATGAGGCAACGTAAAACATCCAGCGGACCGGGTGAGTATTTCGCATGACCGCTCCGAAGTTCTTTCCACTGACCACCTATCGCGAATTTTCTACTGAAGAAATGAAGGACCGCATTCGTGCATTTCGCGATGACATGCTGCGGCGCCGAACCGTTCGCCAATTCTCCAGCCGTCCCGTTCCGCGCGAGGTCATCGAGGACTGCTTACGGATTGCCGGTACTGCGCCCAGCGGCGCCAATTTGCAGCCCTGGTATTTCGTCGTAGTCAGCGACCCGGCAGTTAAACGTCGCATTCGAGACGCCGCCGAGAAAGAAGAATACATTTTTTATCATGAGCGTGCGCCGAAGGAGTGGCTGGAAGCGCTCGCTCCTTTGGGGACAGACGAACACAAAGCCTATTTGGAGGCGGCTCCTTACCTTATTGCTGTTTTTGCCCAAACTTATGGAGTTACGCCCGACGGTCGCAAAACTAAGAACTACTATGTGACGGAATCGGTGGGTATCGCAACGGGAATGCTGGTTTCGGCGGTTCACCTGGCTGGGCTCGTTTCACTGACGCACACTCCTAGCCCCATGGGATTCCTAAACAAGATCTTGGGTCGGCCTACTAACGAAAAAGCTTTCCTGCTGCTGGTTGTGGGCTATCCGGCAGAGGACGCTTGCGTGCCGGACATATCGAAGAAGCCTCTCGAGGAAATCGCCACCTTCGCCTGAGGCTCGAGCCAGCCGAAGCCCGGACGCTCGGCCGAGCATCTAACAGATCGAACATCGGTTGTAGACTGGAAGAGGACAACCGTCACTCGTAAGGAGAAAGAATGATTCAGCTAACCGAAAACGCTATCACTAAGGTGAGCGAGATCTTGAACATGCAAGAGCCTAAGCCGGCCGGTCTGCGGATTGCTGTCGTGGGCGGCGGTTGCTCGGGATTCAGCTATTCGATGGCTTTCGAAACCCAGCCGGGCATGCTCGACAAGACCTATAAGTTCGGCGATCTAAGAGTATTTGTCGATTCGGCGAGCATGCTGTATCTGGATGGCGCCGAAGTGGATTACGTCGAGACACTCGAAGGCTCCGGGTTCAAGTTCAGCAATCCGCAGGTGAAATCGACTTGCGGCTGCGGCAGCTCGTTCAGCGCGTAATCGACGTACTTCGGAATATTCGATTTTAGGGCCGAAGGGGCGCCATGCTCCTCCGGCCCTTATCATTTAATATCGATGCGACAGACTTCGATGGAACCCCATCCGCTCACGGAGGCCCAGAATCCAACCTCGGCCGCAATCGACGCGCTCCCGACCGCCGAGATGCTGCGGGTGATCAACGCGGCTGACCAGGAGATCGCGACCGCAGTAGAGCGTGAGATCCCGAATATCGCTTCAGCGATGGACGCCATCGTGCAGCGGCTCGAAGCGGGTGGGCATCTTTTCTATATCGGCGCGGGTACGTCGGGCCGGCTCGGTGTGCTCGATGCATCGGAGTGTCCGCCCACCTTCAATACACCTCCGGAATTGGTGCAGGGATTAATTGCGGGAGGAGACCGCGCGTTGCGCCACTCGGTTGAAAAAGCCGAAGACGATCCCGAGCAGGGAAAGCGCGATTTGGAGCAGCGCAACTTCGGCGCGGCGGACGCGCTGGTCGGCATTGCGGCGAGTGGGCGAACGCCGTACGTTTTGGGCGCCGTCCAGTATGCGCGGGCTCTCGGCGCAGTGACCGTCGGTCTGAGCTGCACGCCCAATTCAGAGCTGGCGCGAGCGGTAGAAATCGCCATCACTCCTGTGCCGGGTCCCGAAATCGTGACGGGGTCGACGCGAATGCGCGCTGGAACGGCTACGAAACTAGTGCTCAACATGCTGAGCACCGGCGTGATGATTCGCATGGGATATGTGTACGGAAACCTGATGGTCAACGTGCAGGCGACGAACGGAAAGCTCGAGGACCGGGCGCGCCGAATTATCGCCGCAATCGCGGACGTATCCTATGATGAAGCGTCGCAGTTGCTGGAGAAAGCAGGCTCGGTGCGTACCGCGATTGTGATGCACAAGCGCAAGCTGTCGCGGAGCGAAGCGGAAGCGCGGCTGGCTGCGGCGAACGGCCGGTTGCGGGCGGCACTCGAAGGTTCTGCCGAGAAGGACGCTGCGTTCCCAGTAAATAAAGCCGATTAGATAGAAATGGACAAGTTCAGAATTGTGGGTGGCACGCCGCTGAGCGGAGAGCTTCCGGTCAGCGGGTCGAAGAATTCGGCTCTGCCCGCCCTCGCCGCCTGTCTGCTGACTGAGGAGCCCGTTACGCTGCGCCGCATTCCGCAGGTGAAAGACATCCACACCATGGAGGAGCTGCTCGCTCACACCGGTGCAAAGATTGTCGATCAGGACGGTACCGTCTGCGTAAACGCGAAATCGCTCGATCAACCCGAAGCGCCCTATGAAGTAGTGAAAACGATGCGTGCTTCGAGCCTGGTGCTGGGCCCCTTGGTGGCTCGAACCGGCCGAGCCCGCGTGTCCATGCCGGGCGGGTGCGCTATTGGCGCGCGGCCCATCAATTTGCATGTTTCGGCGCTCGAACAATTGGGCGCGACCATCGTCCAGTCGCACGGATACGTGGAAGCGCAAGCGCCCGATGGACTCCGTGGTGGAAAAATCCACTTCGATCGCATTACCGTCACCGGAACGGAAGATGTGCTCATGGCGGCTGTATTGGCGCGCGGAGAGACCGTGATTCGAAACGCGGCGCGAGAGCCGGAGGTGAAAGATCTCGCCGAGCTGCTGATCCGCATGGGCGCGAAGATCGAAGGTGCGGGAACTTCGATCATCAGAGTGCGCGGAGTCGAACGGCTGCATGGAACGGAGCACTCGATCATACCCGACCGGATTGAAGCGGGAACCTTTGTACTTGCGGCGGCCATTTCGCAAGGTGATGTGGTGGTGACCCAGTGCGATCCCGAGCACATTGCGGCTTTGACTGTGAAGATGCAGAAGGCCGGCGCGGAAGTGGAAGAGGTGGAAGCGAACGCTCTGCGGATTCGCTGCTCGGATAGGCCCAAAGCGGTCGATATGACGACCGAAGAGTATCCGGGCTTTGCCACCGATCTGCAAGCCCAATATATGGCCTGGATGACCGTCGCTCACGGGATCAGTTTCGTGACCGAGACGATTTTCGAAAATCGCTTCATGCATGCGCTGGAGCTTGCGCGAATGGGTGCTAATCTGCGGATCGAAGGACGACAAGCCATCATCGCGGGCGAAGAACGGCTCACCGGAGCGCAGGTGATCGCTTCCGATCTGCGCGCCAGCGCTTCGCTGCTGCTTGCGGGCTTGGTTGCGCAGGGAGAAACGATCATAGACCGTGTCTATCATATGGACCGCGGTTACGAGCGCATTGAAGAAAAATTAGCGGCGGTGGGCGCGAACATCGAGCGCATACAGTGAAAGATCAGGCATGAGCACACCCGTGAAGCATCACAGCGAAGGCTTTCTGGCAATTGTGAACGACGCCAAAAAGCGCATTCGCGAGATCGGCATCGAGGAATACAAGCGGCTTCGCGAAACGAGAGAAGCCGGAGTGCTGGTCGACGTCCGCGAGGATCACGAGTGGGAAGCGGCTCATGCCGCTGGTGCAATCCATCTCAGTAAAGGCACCATCGAGCGCGACATAGAGAAGACGGTTTCGGACAAGAACGCCACTCTGGTTCTTTACTGCGGTGGCGGTTTTCGTTCCGCGCTCGCTACCGACAATCTGCAGAAGATGGGGTACAGGAACGTGATCTCGCTCGACGGCGGCTGGCGGGCCATCGAAGCTTCCGGTTTACCCCTCGAGAAGGGCAGCGGTTCAACTTAAAACGGGCTCGATGGTTCTCGCGATCTGCAGGAGCCGTGCTTCGCTGAACGGCGCGCCGATCAGCTGCAGTCCTATCGGTAGGCCTACGGTCGTTTTTCCGCATGGCATCGACAATGCGGGCTCACCCAGAAAATTAATCGCGCGGACCAGGCGCGTGGAGGCCATCCGCGTATCCTCCCGCTCAGAGCCGATCTGAACTGTCACTTCGTCAATGTGTGGCGCCGCAATCGGAGTCGTCGGAGTAATGAGAACATCGATACTCCGCCACAGAGCGTCGAACTCACGGCGGAACAGAGTCCGGATCCGCTGGCCGTTCACGTACTCATGCGCACAGATCATTTTTCCTTGCTGGATCAGTGCCCAGACATCTTCGCCGAACAGTTTTGGATCGTTGTAATGCTGGTAGAGCGCCGCCGTCTCGGAAAGCTGGACGATGCGGGCAGCGGCGTTGATCTCGTTTGGATCGGGAATCCGAACTTCCGAGATTGAGGCGCCCAGGCGTTCCATTTCCGAAATGCCGTTCTTCACTGCGGCGGCAACTTCGTGGTCTACGCGGTCGAAGTAGAAGTTTGTTGGCACTCCGACGCGGACGCCTTTTAGATCGGATGGGCCGGACAAGTTGAATCCGGGTGCGGCCATTGCATCCATGGCGAGCGCGCAATCTTCGACACAGGAACCAATCGGTCCGACGTGATCGAGGCTGAACGAGAGCGGAAGAACGCCGTGGCGGCTCACGCGTCCATATGTAGGCTTCAGTCCCACGATGCCGCAAAACGAAGCCGGGATGCGAATGGAACCGCCAGTGTCGGTGCCGGTCGCCATCGGCAGAAACCCGGCTGCGACGAGAGTGGCCGAGCCCCCGCTCGAACCTCCCGCGATGCGTGTTGTGTCGCGCGGATTCAGGACGAAGCCGTAATGCGGATTTTTCGATGTCACGCCATAAGCGAGCTCGTGTAGGTTCGTTTTCCCGATGCAGATCGCACCGGCGGTTCTGAGCTTCTCTACTACGGTGGCATCGTAATCCGGAACGAAGTCGCGGAAGATGAGCGACCCGCCCGTCGTACGCACACCTCGCGTGTAGAAGAGATCTTTGTGTGCGATGGGAACGCCGTGAAACGGTCCGCGATCGACGCCGCGAGCAAGTTCTTTGTCGCGTTCGATCGCTTCATCGCGAGCGCTCGCTTCCATGCTCGTAATGAAGCTTCGGAAGACCTCTCGCTGTCGTATGGCAGCGAAGCTTTCGTCAATCAGCTCGAGACAAGAGACCTTTTTCGCGCGCAGCCGTGCGCCGATCTCCCGAACGGTCATTCTTCGCTTTCCAGCTCTTCTGCCGCGGGCACGTAAACCGTCGCCGGTTCTACCTCTGGTGTAAGCCGCTCGACGAGTGGCGCAAACATCTCACGAAGCGCATTGACGATTGTCAGGTTCTTTGCCGCCCGCTCTTCAGATTCAGGCATTCTCTATTGCGGAGCAGGCCCGCGCACGACCTGGACGAAATTCGCCGGATTGATGTATTTCGCAAAGGCAGTGCGCACTTCGTCGGCGCTCATGTTGAAGTAATGTCCCGCGGCGCGAATCGGTTCATCCAGTGGAAGGCCAATGCGGGAGCGCGCGATCATGCCTGCCGCCACTGCATCTTCGCTCGATTCGGCGAGCGGGATTTGCCGAAGCAGCAGCGCCTTCGCCTGTTGCAGTTCTGTCGGAGTGACATTCGTCTTCTGCATCGCGACGAGCTCTTGTTGGACCATGGCCCGCGCCTTCGAGACATTTTGCGGATCGCAACCGTAATCTATGGTGTAATTCGCACGGGTCTCGTCCGCATGCAAAGAATCGTCGATGTTGTACACGTATCCGGCTTGTTGGCGCAGATCGCGATAGAGCCGGGTGGCGTAGAATCCGCCGCCGAGCACGTGATTCCCAAGCTGCAGGGCATAGTAGTCCGGACTGAAGCGGTTCATCTCGAGTTCTTGCGAAAGATCCACCGTGTCCTGAATCTGGCTCGGATCGGGCACGTTCGCGGCGCTGGGTTTACTTGCGGGAATAGGCGGAAGCACGACATTCGGCTTTGGCCCGGATGCTTGCCACGCTCCGAAATACTTTTCGATTATCGGCCGTGCTTCCTCGGGAGTGATGTCCCCGATGACAACAATGGTAGTCAGATCGGGCCGGTAGGTCTTTGCGAAAAAATGGTCGAGGTCGTCGTACTTAAGCGAAGAAATAGTTTGGGGCGTGGTCTCGCGCAGAAGAGGATCGCCCGGCGGGACGAGCGCGCGAACCAGCGCTCGATCCGTACGGTATCCGGGGCTTTGCAATTCACCCGCGCTGAGCTGTGCCGTTTGTTGTTGCACAACTTTGAAGGCGTCGGACGGCAAAGCAGGATGGAGTTCATTGTCGGCTAGCAGTTCTACTCCACGGGAGAAATCCGCCTTCAGTACTTTCAGGCTGAAATTCGCCCCCGCCGATTCTGACGCGGCGATGTCGTCGAGAGCCTTCTGAAAAGCCAAGCGGTCGAGCGTCTTCGTGCCGTAAGAGAAAAGGCCTTCAAGAACGTCCGAAACACCGTCTTCTCCGGGCGGCGTTTCGATTTGCGTTTGGGTCTTGATGGAACCGAGCAGAGTAATGGTTGGGCTGGTCTTTTCGGTTTGCACAATCAGCCTGATGCCGTTGGCCAGTGTCGCATCGGAGGGACGCAGAGTCGGTTGTGGAATGCGCAGCGATTTCACGGCCGCCTCGGCCCATTCGGGAAGCGCAACCGGCTTGGTGGGCGTGCTGGTCGCGGATTCGGTTCCGCCGAAACCCTTCGCTGACGCGGCTTCTCCGGAAGGTACCGGCTTCAGCGTCGCAACAACCGCGTTCTGCTGCAGATATTTTTTAGCCACCCGGTTAACATCGGCGACGGTGACGCGCTTCATCGCTTCGACGTTTTCATCTGGGGATTCGCGGCCTTCCGCGGCCAGCGCCTGAGACCATAACGAGGCCAGGTTTGTGATGGAATTGCGGCCGAATTCCGCCGTCGCGACTTCTCCCTTTTTCGCGGCTTCGACCAGCTCAGGCGGAACGCCGTTCGAGGCGTAATCCGCGACAATCTTCTTCAGCTCCGCGTTAATCGAGGTTGGATCCGCTCCGGCGGGAAGCGCGGCTAATGCGAACGCCGCGCTTGCTTTTCGATAAGTTTCGAGCAATGCGAACTCTGTGCCCAGCGCCTTGCCTTGCGGCACCAAAGCGTAGAGATTGGCTCGCTGGCTTGAGAGTACGTCGCTCAGGATGCGCGCCGCGGCGAAATCGGGGCTGTCCGTTCCCGGAAAGCGATAGGAAGCGATGACCAGCAGGTAGGGCAGATTGCTGTCGAGCGTAAATGAATCCGCCGGAGCGGATTGCAAATTGATCTCGGGGCGCGGCGGAAGCGTGCGGCGCGGAATCGCACCGTAGTACTGTTTTATTTTTCCTAGTGTCGCCGCCGGATCGATATCCCCCGTAACAACGAGAATGGCATTGTTCGGCGCGTACCACTGGGTGTAGAACTTCTTCAACATCTCGCCCGTGGTTTGGTCGAAAGAAGGCTTGGTGCCGAGCGCATCCTCCTGGTACGGCGTGCCCGCAAACAGATCCTTGTTGAGCCGCGTGATGAATTTGTAAATGGGATTGGAGAGGTCGCGCGCCACTTCTTGTTCGATCGCGCCGCGTTCCTGTGCCCACTGCTCTTGCGAGTCTTGGACTCCCGCCATGCAGGACGCATCGACGCGCAGAGCTACATCCAGATCTTGGGCAGGGACAGTGACGAAATATTGCGTGATGTTCTGCTGCGTGTCGGCATCCATGTCGCCCCCGAGCTGGGCGTAGATGGCGGCGATCTGATCAGCGCTGAGTCCGGTACACCCGCGAAACGCCATGTGCTCCTGCGCGTGAGCCATGCCGGGGAACCCTGCCGGAGTATTATCGGCGCCGACCAGGTAATTGTCTTCGATGGTGGCGACCGGCGCCAGCGGATCGCGCACAACGACGACGCGCAGACCGTTATCGAGCGTTGCGCGCGTGACGTTGTTATTAGCCTGGCTTGGCGCCTGGGAACGCCCTGAGGAGCCCGCGAGGAAAAAACTACTTATCAAAAGAGCAATCGGAAACCGCATGAGTTGAACTATCCACAGCTTACGGTACTGACGGCGCGGAACTCGCTTCTTGAGGGCTGTGCCGGGAGCTATGATGGAGCCGTCATGTCCCAAGTTGCCGAGCTTGCAGGCGTCACTCCGCTCACGCTGCTGCAGGAAGAAGAAAAGCTGTTTCAAGCGTCGATCCGCCAGTTTGCGAAAGAGCGCCTCGCGCCGCATGTGCGAGCGATGGACGAGGAAGGGAAGTTCCGCAAGGACCTGCTGCGCGAGATGTTCGAACTCGGGCTGATGGGCATCGACATCAAGGAACAGTACGGTGGGCAGGGCGGAACATTCTTCCAATCCGTGCTGGCGATCGAGGAGCTTGCCAAAGTAGACCCGTCCGCTTCCGTAATCGTCGATGTGCAGAACACGCTCGTCAGCAACGCGATTGAGCGTTGGGGCGAATTCCGAACAGAAGCAAAAATACCTTTCGCGCTTGGCGGCGGAGAGCGTCGGAGCGTATGCGCTATCGGAATCCGGGTCCGGTTCGGACGCGTTTGCGTTGACGATGCGTGCAAATGAAGAAGGTAACGGCTATCGTATTTCGGGACGAAAACTGTGGATTACAAACGCGGCGGAAGCGGATATCTTCTTGCTGTTCGCGACCATAGATCCGGCCGCCGGCTATCGCGGGATCACTTGCTTTCTGATCGAGCGCGGCATGCCCGGATTCCAGGTCGGCAAGAAAGAGGACAAGCTTGGCATTCGGGCCTCCTCGACTTGCGAGCTGATTTTGGATGACGTCCGAGTAGCGCGCGAGCAGGTCATGGGCGAACCGGGCAAGGGATACAAAATCGCGATTGAGACTTTGAACGAAGGCAGGATCGGCATTGCCGCTCAGATGTTGGGATTAGCGGAAGGCGCGCTCCAGCATTCGCTCGGATACGCCCGTGAGCGAAAGCAGTTCGGTAAACTCATCGGCGATTTCCAAGGCGTGCAGTTTGAGTTGGCGGAGATGGCTACCGACATCGAGGCGGGCCGACTGATGGTCTACAACGCCGCCCGTCTACGCGATGCAGAAGAGCCGTTTGTCACGCAGGCGGCGATGGCGAAATACTTCTGCTCGAAAATCGCCGAAGAGGTTGCGTCGCAAGCTGTCGAGATCTTTGGCGGAGTGGGATTTACGAAAGATTATCCGGTGGAAAAGCTCTACAGAGATGCCAAAATCGGCCGGATTTACGAGGGCACCAGCAATATGCAGCGGGTGACGATCGCGAAGGCCTTGCTGGATTCGACCAAATAGTCGTAACACGCGCGATTTCGATCCGTCACAATAGGGAATAGAAGTTGTTTATGTTTCTACGTAGTTGTGCCCTTGGGCTATGTCTTTTGGGTTCTGCAGTCATCGTGAGCGCCGCGACTGCGGCGGCGGATCCTACACCGGAACAGATACAGGACATCATCAAGAAATTCACACAAAAAGAAACGGATTTCGCCATCGCTCGCGAGCAGTATACTTATCGCCAGACCAGCAAACTGGTTGAAACCGATCCCCCCGGCGGAAGCTACGAAATGGTGGAAGAGGTCAGTTTCGACGACCGGAACAAGCGTACGTCGCACGTCATAAGGGCTCCCGTCACTTCGCTCCAGAACATCCTCATGACTGCGGGAGGACGAGCAGGATTTGCGCAATGTCATGCCCTTCGTCATGACTAACGAGACGGCAGATCAGTACATCATCACTTATCTACGCCGGGAGAAAGTCGACGAGATCTCCTGTTACGTTTTCTCGGTGCGTCCCAAGGTACTCACGAAGGATCGGAAGCGCTACTTCGAAGGCGAGATCTGGGTAGACGATCAGGATTTGCAGATCGTGAAAACGTTTGGGCGCTCCACCGGACACCTGGGCCGGAACGAGGACCAGCAGTTTCCGAAATTCGAGACGTACCGTGAGCAGATCGACGGCAAGTACTGGTTTCCGACCTACACTTATGCGGATGACACGCTGAATTTCAAGGATGGTCCGTCGCAGCGGATAAAGGAAGTCGTCAAATACGATCACTACAAGAGGTGGGACTTCAACACGCATTCCACCATCACTTACGGCAGCCAAGTGAACGATACGTCGACAAATCCGCCGCCTCCGCAGAAACCCCCGCAATAACAGGAGAGCCGCTCCATGGCGTCTTGCATCAGATTAGCTTCGCCATTCGTGGTACTGCTGTTCCTGGTTCGGCTCTCAGCGGCCGCCGATGATCCTGCGGAGCACGTTCGGAATTTTGACCGGGTGAACGATCACTTGTTTCGCGGGGGCGAGCCATCGCTGGTGGGACTTCAAGAGCTCGGGGCCATGGGCGTAAAGATCGACATCGATTTACGGGAAGCCGGCGAAGGTACGGAGACCGAGAAGCGAGCCGCGGGAAAGCTCGGAATCAAGTACGTCAACATTCCGTTTAGCGGCTTTTCCGCGCCGAGCAAAGAGCAGATGGAACGCGTCCTGACGCTGCTCCTGGGCAATTCCACAACAGTCTTTGTGCACTGCCGGCGCGGGAAGGATCGCACCGGAACAGTGGTCGCCTGCTACCGCATTCAGCATGACGGGTGGGATAACAGGCGCGCGCTCGGCGAGGCGAGGCAGCACGGAATGAGCTTCGCGGAACGTGGGATGCAGGCCTACATCCTGCATTTCACTCCGTTGACAGTGCCGAGTCCTTTGCTTCCCATCGGAATACATTAAAGGCGTGGGCTCGATACGGCTAGCCCCACCGTGCTGCGGCTCACGGAAGCGCCCTGCTAGATCTCGCAATTTGCATATCCCGATCGACCGTAAATCTACTGTATTCAATTACTTATTCCTCAAATGACCGGCTTTTATCGGCCTTGAGGGGTAAGTTGTGTTTTAATGGGAGAGTCTCGCCTCATGTCCGAATGCAACCTGCATGGTGAACGGCGCCGCCGAACGATGAATCGGCGATTGCGGGAAGCCAAATTGTTGATGAGAGGCGCCCTGGATACGGATCATCCGATCATGGCGCACATCATCCCGATTCGGCGTTGTAACCTATCTTGTGCCTATTGCAATGAATACGACGATTACTCTAAGCCGGTACCGCTGGACACCATGCTGCACCGGCTGGAGTTGCTCGGCAATCTGAAAACCGGCGTCGTGACGCTGAGCGGCGGAGAACCGCTGCTGCACCCCGAGCTGGACGACATCATCCGCGGGATCCGCAAAAATGCGACTCTTGGCCGGCCTGATCACCAACGGCTATTTGCTGACGGCGGAGCGCGTCGAGCGATTGAACGAGGCCGGTTTGGACTACCTGCAGATCAGCATCGACAATGTGAAGCCGGACGACGTCTCGAAGAAGAGCCTGAAGGTACTGGACAAGAAGCTGCAGATTTTGGCGCAGCACGCCGACTTTCACGTCAACATCAATTCCGTTCTCGGCGGAGGAATTCGAAATCCGGAAGACGCGCTGGTGGTGGGCAAGCGCGCGATGGAGCTTGGGTTCACATCGACGGTCGGGATCATTCACGATGACGACGGTCAGCTGCGGCCCCTTGCCGCGCGCGAGCGCGAAGTGTTTCTCGAAATGAAGAAGTTCGAGAAAAAGCACTTCTCGCGCATCAATTATTTTCAAGAAAATATTGCAAACGGACAGCCGAGCGACTGGCGTTGCCGGGCAGGTTCGCGCTATCTATACATCTGCGAAGACGGGCTGGTGCATTACTGTTCGCAGCAGCGTGGTTTTCCAGCGAAGCCGCTCGAGGAGTACACGGTCGAAGATATCCGGCGCGAATACATCACGCAAAAATCGTGTGCTCCGTTGTGCACCATCTCCTGCGTTCACCAAATCTCCTATTTCGATTTCTTCCGCGGCAAGCAAACGCGCACTGTTGAGCCCGTGCCGCAAGAGCAATTGGTGTCGATCAAAGTCGCCGGCCGTTAGAATCTCTATTCGCCTCCCCGGCCATGCAACAGACGGGCATTGCCGCCGATCCTCGAGTTCAGAAGCACGATACCGGTCCCGGGCATCCGGAGCAGCCGGCGCGCTATGGCGCGGTGATGAACCGGCTGGAACGCTCCGGCCTGTTGCAGGATGCGATTCGTCTCGAAGCGCGCAGCGCGAACGACGATGAGCTCGCGCTCGCACATGCCAGAGAGTACATCGCGCTCGTTGAACGCGAGATAGCCCAAAATCGGCGGCAGCTGAGCACCGGAGATACGACTGTGAGCCGGCATTCAGCGGAAGCAGCCCGGGTGGCTTCCGGCTGCGCTCTTTCGGCAGTGGATGCGGTTTTCTCAGGCACGGTGCGCAATGCGTTTTGCGTGGTTCGGCCGCCCGGACATCACGCCAGTGCTGCCCGAGGGATGGGATTCTGTCTCTTCAACAGCATCGCAATCGCCGCCCGATATGCGCAGCAACGCTACGGCGCGGAGCGGATTCTGATTGGGGATTGGGATGTGCATCACGGAAACGGAACGCAAGACATTTTCTATGAAGATGGATCGGTGCTGTTCTTCAGCACGCACCAATCGCCGTGGTATCCAGGCACGGGAGCAGCTTCGGAACGGGGCGCAGGCGGCGGAGAAGGCACGACGATTAACTGCCCGTTTCCAGCCGGCTCGGGCAGCGCGGAAGTTCTCGGCGCATTCCGAGATGTGCTGATGCCTGCCGCGCAAGCATTCGGCCCCGATCTGGTGCTGATTTCGGCAGGGTTTGACTCGCGCATCGCCGATCCGCTGGGGCTTTTCCGGTTGACCGACGACGATTTTCGTGACCTTACACGAATGATGATGGATTTGGCGGAGCGATGCTGCGAGGGGCGGCTGGTTTCCGTTCTCGAAGGCGGCTATAGCCTCCCAGGTTTAGCAGAGGCGAGCGAAGCACACGTGCGCACGCTGCTCGAAGCACGCTGAACCGGCCCCCGCCGATCGCATTTCGTGGCGCTTGGCTTTCCCGCCGTTTACATGATCGTAATCTCACTTCGGTAATATAGTCACGATTCAGGGTCAAGTTGGGCGTTCGGAACACCTCCCCGTGAGGGATGCCCCAAAGGAGGAAGTTGTGTTCAAATCGCTAAAAAAGCTGGTCTGTTTTCTTGTCAACGTATTACTGCTGGTGTGCCTTCCCTATTCAGGGAACGCGCAGGCGATTCTCGGCACGATTACCGGAACGGTTAAGGATGCAACCGGCGCCTCGGTGCCGGGCGCGACCGTGCAAGCGCGCAATGCAGGCACGAATTTCAGGGTGACGGTCCAAACCGCGTCGAATGGTTCTTATTCGGCTTCTAATCTGCCGGTCGGAACATACGAGCTGACGTTCACCAAGCAGGGATTTGAAACCGAAACTCATACGCAGGTCGTGGTGCAAGGGGACCGAACGACTACGGTGGATGGCAATCTGCGAGTGGGCGCCACCACCACTACTGTCGAAGTGACGGGCACGCCGCTGATGAACCAGGTGGACACGACAAACGGTTATGTCGTCGATCAATTGACGATTCAACAAACGCCGCTTGGCACGGGCAGCTTCACGCAACTGGCGATCCTCGCGCCGGGCGTGCACGCCGATTTTCTCGGCGGAGCGGGAAGTAATGCCGGCCTCGGAAACCAAGCGATCTTCGCCAATGGCCAACGCGATACCAGCAACAGTTTCTCACTGAACGGCATAAGCACGAACAATCTATTCAATGGGAACTCAACCAGCCAGGTTGGCGAAAACCGCTTCGTGCTGAATACGGGCGAAAGCTTCGGGGCCGGAGGCCAAATTCAGACGAGCACGTCCGTTTATGGCGCGATCGGGCAGGCGCTGCCCACCCCGCCGCCGGAAGCGATTCAAGAGATCAGCGTGAATGCTGCGATGTACGACGCCACGCAAGGCGCAAACAGCGGAGCACACATCTCGGTCATCACTAAATCGGGAACCAACCAGGTTCACGGCGAGATTTACGAGAAGTTTCAGAACGGCGACATGAACGCGGCTCCATTTTTCTATAACGCCTCGCCGATCCTCACCACGAAGGTCCCGTTCCTGAACCGCAATCAGTATGGCGCGACGCTCGGCGGACCCATCAAGAAAGACAAGCTGTTCTATTTTCTTTCGTACCAAGGTGTACGCATTGCCGACGCTACCGACGCAACGAAAGAGGTCACCGTGCCGCTGGGCCTCACCAACGACCGCAGTGATCAAGGTATCGTCAACACCATCAAGAACAGCTATGGAACCACCATAACCGCGAGTCAGATCAACCCGGTATCCGCCGCCCTGCTGAACGCCAAATTACCAAACGGGCAGTTCCTCATTCCGAGCGCTCAGATTACAAATGCAGCTCAGGCCACATCGCTTGGCTATGACGCTGTGACACAGGGCCCAAATGCAACTTCGAACGTCGATCAGGGCATCGCGAATATCGATTTCGTGGCAAGCGAAAAGGATCGACTCACGGGCAAGTACTATGTACAAAACGACCCCACGACGAATCCATTTGGCGCGGTGGGAAACTTGCTGGGTTTTCCGCAACAGCTTGCGGCGGGAAGCCAGATGGGCTCCGTTGAAAACACGGTCGTCCTCACGCCGGCGCTCACTTGGGAGCAGCGCGCCGGGTTCACGCGATTGCGTGCCTACGCGACAACAGCACAAGGCTTCTCGCCGAGCGATTTCGGGATGAGCCTGCTGGGCTCGACGACCTTCCCCCAGTTCGACATCACGAGTGCCGATCCGACCATCGGTGCGGGGCTCGAATACGGCCCCAGTACCAGTTTCGGGAACGCCGGCATGTTCCAAAATCAGTGGGAATACGGGACGACCCTGAACTGGGTAAAGGGCAAGCATACGCTTGCGTTTGGAGTGCAATGGGATCACACCCAGCTCAACATCATTAACAACAACACTTCGACTGACACGCTCGACTTCAGCACCTTCGCCACTTTTGTGCAAGGCAGCATACGAGCAGGAACTGCATTCGCCGGTTCGGCCGACCGCTATTACCGATCGGATACGGTCGGCGCTTTTGTGAACGATAATTACAAAATCCGCAGCAATCTGACCCTGACGATGGGCCTGCGCTGGGACTACGATGGGCCTCTCACCGAGAAATACGGACGCCTCACCGGCTTTGATTCCAGCCTCTACGGATACAACGCGGGCACCGATACGATTACCGGGTCCGGGCTCGAGTTTGCAAAGAACGGAAGCGCATTCCGTTAATGCGGAACGGCGGCAGTGCGGGTTTCGCGCCGCGCATCGGGATCGCGTGGACGCCCTTTTCTAAGCTGACAATTCGCACCGGATTCGGTACGTATTACGACCGCGGCGAGTTTTTCAGTTATCTTTCGCCGAGCGCCGGGGCCGGTTTCAATGGACCATTTGGTGTCACGCTTGCACCGCCCTTCGTTACGCCGATTTCTTCGGCGAGAGGCGCGCCGTTTACGGAGCCGTTCGGCAGCGTGGCTCCGGGAACGCCCCCGGGCACTCCAGCAGCTTTCCTGGCCTATTTGCCCAATATCAGCCAGACCGAATCAGGCCATTTTCCGGCAGGCAACCTTTATGGACCGTTTCTCTACGGCGGCTATGACATCAATAACAAGCTGCCGTATTCGGAGAACTGGACCTTCGACCTTCAATACCAGGCCGCTAATAACTGGTTGTTAAGTGCCGGGTACGTCGGCAACCATGGAGTGCACCAGGTGTTGCCCATTCCATTCAACGAGCCGCTGATCGCAACAGCGCAGAACCCGGTCAATGGTCAGACTTCTTCGTATGGTGGTGTGCTGTACAACGCGCCTAGCGACGAGCCCGTCTCAACGAGTGAGTTCTCCGGCAACGCGCCGATTCGCGTGCCTTACGTCGGGTATGACATGAATTCTGTGCTCTATGAGGCTGAGGGAATTTCAAACTACAACGCTTTGCAATTGCAGGCTCGCAAGCGACTCTCCTCGGGTCTGCAGTTCACCGCCTCGTACACTTATTCTCACGCCTTGGATGAGCAGAGTGGTCTCGGGCTTTTCGTCACCGGGAATAATCCCATTTATCCGAAATCGAATTACGCTTCCGCGGATTTCGATCAAACACATGTGTTCCTGATCAACTACAGCTACACGATTCCGAGTTTCACTTCTAAAAAGCTCCTGGGCGGATTCATCAATGGTTGGACGCTCGGCGGCCAAACCGTTGCGCAAAGCGGACAGCCGTACAGCGTCTACGATTACTCCGGCTCCGTCGGGAGCTTGTATTTCGGGACGGACGATGAGATCGGCAATCCGGTCGTGCCGCTCAAGCCGGGCGTTTCAGTGAAGCAGGCGCAGCTGCAGGGAACCACGGGTGTGAATGCGGGCCTGCCGGTTTTGAACGTAAACGATTTTGCGCCGCAATTCGTAGCGCCAGGTCAAGACGGAGTGCCCGCGGGCGACCCCTATGAGTCGCTCTTTGGGTCGACAGGCCGAAATATCTTTCGCGGCCCGTTTCAGGTTCGCTTCGATGTGAGCTTGGCCAAGGAGTTCGCGCTCACCGAGCGATTCCGGCTGCGCTTCGAAGCAGACGCATTCAACCTGTTCAATCATCCGGATTTCGATACGCCGAATAATGACGTGACGTTCTTCCCGGGTTTCTCGGCACCGCCGGCGTTTCCGCCGCAAGGAAACCTCGGCATCATTCAACACACGATTGGAAGCTCCAGATTCCTGCAGCTCAACCTACATCTCACGTTCTGACTAAATTAACCCGTGTGGCGGTTCAGAACGTGAGCCGCGCGCTGACTTGCAAACGGCGAGCCTGCGTGCCGTCCGGAAACCCGCCATCCGCCGATCCTATGCCATAAGCTGTCGGCGTCAAATAGAGCACACCGGTCGAGCCCTTCGATCCGTTCGGCAATATGCATCCGTTCCCCTCGCAGTAAACTTGCGCGAGCAAACTCGTTGGCGACCAGGTATTGCTTATGTTGAATGCCTCGAAGTTCAGGGCAAGTTTGAAACGCTCCCCAGGGAGCGGAAGCAGCTTGGTAAGGCGGAAATCTTCGCGATACGTGGGCGGAGTATATAGGCTGTCCACTGGCAGAAACGGCACACGATTATTCCCGCCGAATCCGTTGATCGTGCTGGTGCTTAACATGCCTGGGACCGGAGTATCCGTCGTGCGGATGGTGCCGCTACCGGTGGGGCGGCCGGCGGCTAGCGTCGTGATGCTCGAAAGCTGCCAATTGTTTACCACGTACTTGGCGAACGCGCTGTCGTTGTGAAGGAAAGTCGGCGCCCACACGAAGGAGTAAACAAAGCGGTGCCGCTGATCGAGCAAGCCGCTACCTTTATCAAATGTGTAATTGCCATTGTAGGTCCACGGGCTTGCGGTGCTGAAGAAAATGGCGTTCGTGCCGCCGCCTTGCCCGTCGTCAATCTCATGGGACCAGGTGTAGGATGCCAGGAACTGTAAACCATGCGAAAAGCGCTTCTCGAAGGTGACCGCGAGGCCATCGTAGAAGCTGCTCACGCCGTTGGTGACATCGAGTACGGAGCTGTATTTCGTATTCGGGCGCGGGAAGAGATAGACCGGAGTTGTATATGCGCCCTACCTGATTTCCATTCGCGTCGTCGATCTTGTAAGTGTAGTTCGGACCAAGCGGGGAGCGTTTACGTCGGTTACGCCATAGAGATTCACGCCCCGGCTCCAGATACCTGAGACGCTCAGCGCCATAGTCTTGCCGATCTGCCGCTCTACCGTAAGGTTTGCCTGCTCAGAATAAGGCGTCTTCAGATTTGGAGACGTGAACTGAATGCTCGAGGCGCCCCGCTGGCGCCGGTTCGGGCGCTGCGAGCGCATTGGGGAATACCGGGCCGGCCGCCAACTGGGTCTTATTCGTGGCGCTCAACGAGTCCGCGATCTGGTACATGCCATTGCCAGTGAAGATATCGTCGACCAACCCACCGATGAAGCGAGCAAAGAACGTGCCATAACCGGCGCGCACGACGGTTTTGTCGTTAACGCGGTAAGCGAGACCGATGCGCGGCATCAGGTCCAGAGGCCCATCGTGAATTTGTCCCGTCTGCGGCCAATCGGGGTTAACGGTCGATGGCTGCTGCACAAAGGAACGTTCGTAACGTGCGCCCAGAGTCACCGTAAGCCTATCGGTAGCGCGCCACTGATCTTCGAGATAAAATCCTATCTCTCGAATCCAGTAGCTCACGAGCGGATTACCGAACGTCTGCGAATAGGCGGTCCAGTTCTTAGCGCCCGGAGTGGCGCCGCTATAGTCGAGCGCGAAAAGCGTAGGCGTCTGGTAGGTATAGGAGCCGAAGCGGTTGCTGAGATAGTTGACGTCGTCTCTCGTATTCGTAATCGCCGCCGAACTTGATGGTGTGTTTGCCCTTGGTCCAGGTAAGATCGTCCGCGAACTCGTTACGCGTTTCGAGTGGCTCGACACGCGGGAGATAGGTTGCTGGCCCAAGCTGAACGTTGTTGCTGCTGGCGCCAACCTGAGACGTCGAGGTAACCGAGTCCGCCTCCGAGCTCCGCCTGATCGAAAGTATCTGCTTCACGGTCGGTGTCCAATCCATAACGGAACTCGCTAACGAAGTTGCTGGCCGGTACCCAAGTCCAGGTGAATTTCCCGTTGCGCACTGTAACGGAATCGTCACCGTTGCCGTTAATTGCGGCGCCAGTCGTGGAGGAAAGGCCGGTCTGGATGCCATTGGGCGATAGCCAGCGCAGGAAATTGAAGCTCGCGCTGAACGTATTGGTGTCGTTGAGATGGTAATCGAGCCGGCCGAAGTACAGATCGTTATCGGCCGTGCGCGGAAGCTGGCCATAAAAGCGCGGCAGCAATCCATTGATCGCCGCGCACTGTGCTGGAGTGGCCGGCGCGCCGCAGCCCACAAAAGTCTGAGTCGTGGGATTGACGAACGCCTGGCCTCACATAGCTGTCCACGATGGGAAAGTTCCGGCGCGTAATATCAGTGCTCAGGAAGATAGAACAGCTTGTCCTTCTTGATCGGGCCGCCGATGGTTGCCCCGGTTTGAATGCGGTGCTCGGTCGGATTGAAGGTGGAAAAAGGATCCTGGGCATCGAAACCGGTGCTGCGCAAAAAATAGAATATGTCGCCATGAACCTGATTCGTGCCGCTCTTGGTAACCGTGTTCACGACGCCGCCCATGGCGTGGCCATACTCGGCCGAGAAATTGGCGGACACCACCTGAAATTCCTGCACCGCGTCGGCGGAGAGCTGCGATTGGATGCGAGTGCGTCCCGCGTTCTCGTCATAGAACTGCTCGGTGTTGTCGTTGCCGTCCAGCAGGAATGAGTTATTTCCCGCGACGCCGCGAAAGCTGAGAAGACCGAACGTCGCATCGTTTGTCACGCCCGGGGCCAGCAGTACGAAAGAGTCGACGCGCCGGCCATTAATCGGCAGATTCATAATGTCGTTGGTGTTGACAACCGCCGATACGTCGGTTTCGGTGTCTTGAAGTAATTGGGCCGCTGCGCTGACTTCGACGACAGTCGTCGCCGTCTGCCCGACCGGAAGAGTGATATTCAGATTCAAGCTCTGGCCGACTCGCAGCGTCAGATCGGTCGCCTCGTATTGACTGAAGCCCGATGCCGTCACGGTGACTTTATAACCCGCGCCCGGGATCAGCGCCGGCGCGGCAAAGACTCCCGCGTTGTTCGTCGTGAGATTTCGCACCAGACCTTGAGCATCGTTCGCGACCACGACCTGGGCGTTAGGCACGAGAGCGCCGGATGGGTCCCGGACCACACCGGAGACTCCCGCAACGCCCGCGGCGGATTGAGCGAAGCCAAAGGTAGAAAAAAGCAGCAAAAGTGAAGCGGCGCAACAGTAGCGCATGTTCTAAAGACCTCCCGGCCAACACAATGAACTGCCGATAGAATACCGGCTGGTAATTTCAGTTTCGTCAATGTTAGCAAAAATTAGGTGACGCTCAGGGGGAACACGTGCGTACCGTTACGTACTGGTCGAATCCGTCGCGATTGCTATACTGCGGGTTTTGAAATCCTCTTAACGCGCACAACGGGCGCCGAACCCTCTGTGCGCTCCTCAGATAGGGAGCAATCATGCGAAGAAAAGTCACGGTGGTCGGCGCGGGCAATGTGGGCGCAAACACAGCGCAGAAGATCGCGGCAAAAGAGCTGGCCGATGTCGTGCTTGTGGACGTGGTGGAGGGCGTGCCGCAGGGCAAGGGACTGGACATGCTCGAATCCGCGCCGGTGGAAGGCTACGACGTGCGCATTGTCGGCACGAACGGCTACGACGAAACCGCCGACTCCGACATCGTCGTCATCACGGCGGGATTTCCGCGCAAACCGGGCATGAGCCGCGACGATCTGCTGCTGGCGAATTACGAAGTCGTGAAGAGCGCCACCGAACAGGCGGCCCGACGATCGCCGAAAGCCATTCTGATCCTGGTGACGAATCCGCTGGACGCGATGTGCTGGACCGCGCTCAAGGTCTCGGGCTTCCCGCGCGAGCGAGTCATCGGAATGGCGGGCGTGCTCGACACGGCGCGTTTCCGCACCTTCATCGCGGAAGAACTGAATGTTTCCTTTGAAAACGTGACGGCGATGGTGCTGGGCGGCCATGGCGACACGATGGTGCCGCTGGTGCGTTTCACCAATGTGAGCGGCATTCCGCTGAGCGGAGCTGACGGATCAGGCCACCATTGAGCGCCTGGTGCAGCGCACGCGCGACGGCGGCGCCGAAATCGTGAAGTATCTGAAGACCGGAAGCGCTTATTATGCGCCTGCGGCTTCGACCGTCGAGATGGTGGAGTCCATCCTGAAGGACAAGAAGAAGGTGCTTCCGTGCGCGGTTTACTTGAAGGCGAGTACGGCATCAATGAGCTGTTCGTCGGCGTGCCGGTGAAGCTGGGCAAGGAAGGCATCGAGAAAATCTACGAAATCAAGCTCGAGCCCAGCGAAGCAAGCCGCTCTAAAGAAGAGCGCCGACGCGGTTCGCGAGCTGGTCGACGTCCTCAAGCAGAAGACTCAGTAAAACAGCGAATGGCGGAGACAGATCGGATCGCGCTAATCTGTCGAGCATGGTGGCGCGCAAGGCTGCGAACGGGTCGGCACGCAACGGCAGTCCCCGCATCGATCCGAATTACGCCTGCTTCGGCATGAGGCTGGCGCGCTCCAAGATCCATCGCTGGGGCGTGTATGCGACCGAATTCATCCCGGCCGGCAGAAAGGTGATCGAGTACACGGGCGAGAGGATCAGCCGCCGCGAAACCAAGCGCCGCGCGGACGCGAGCGAATTCACCTATCTTTTTACGCTCGATGCCTACTGGACGATCGATGGCGCCGTCGGGCGGCTCGGGCGCGGAGTACATCAATCACTCCTGCGATCCGAACCTGATCTCGCGGATCCTGAAAGGCCACATCCTTATATATGAGCGTGCGCGATATCCGGCGCGGGCGAAGAGCTGACCATCGACTATCACTTCGACAAGAAGGTCGAACGGTGCTTTGCCGCTGCGGGTCGCCGAAATGCCGCGGCACGATCAACCTTCTGAATGATAGGCGGACTCTCAGGGTTTGACCGTCAGCTCGGTTGACGACTCTGGTGACGCCGTTCACTTGCATCGACGGCTTGCTCGGCCTGCTGTTTCTGCTCTCGCGAGCGACCGTTCCCCGCAGGGTCACGACCTGACCGCTCGCATCCACATCGATGCCGGTGACGGTGGAAAGGCCGACGTCGCTCGCGAGTTTGGCCTTCACCTTGGCGATGATGGCGGCATGATCGAGCTTTACTGCCGGCTTGATCGCCGGCCACGCGCGAGATCGTGTCCGCCCGCGTCTCAGTTTCTCTCCGCCTGCCGGCGTCGCCGCCCTGGGCTGGCCCGGTGCCCTGTAGAGCTCGATCGATGTTCTGACGCAGGCTGCCCGCTTCTTGCTTGGCTTCGTGTCCCAGTTTCCGTGCAGTCTTCGCGAGCCGTTCGCCCTTGCATGAGCTTTCTCTTGGCTTCCGCGGCTTTGCGGTCTGCGTTCTGTTGATCGGCCCGGCTGCACCCGATGGAAGAGGCGAGCAGCAGCGCCGCAAGCAATGCACAAGCGATAGGTCGTGACATAGGTCTCTTATGGTTCGACCTGCGAGCGGGCGGCGAGGTTACCTTGGCTAATCGGACGATTCTGTAGGACCGGAGGGTGAGAAATGGCTGTTACCGAGAGCAATATGAACCTACCCCCACTCAAGTGAATAAGAACCCTGCCGATAAGGAGCGTAGGCAGACTATGGAACTGCAATTAAGGAAGAATAAGAAGGTTGTCTCGATTTGCGAGACGCAGCCGCTCACGGTGAAGGGGCTCGTTCACCTGCTTGAATCGACCGAGGATTTGGAGTTCGGGTCGTCGCACGCGTCGCCGGCCGAGTGGATGCTAAGCGCCGGGGCCGACAAGACCGATGTGCTGATCATCGACAAGGGACTGGGCGCGAAGACGGTACTGGACGCACTGAGCCAGTTGCCGGCCGAGCACGGGACCACGCGTTCCACGTGCCCGGCCGTGGTGGTCTGGGGAATGTCGATCACGGAAGCGGAAGCTCTGAGGTTCCTGCAAGCGGGAGCGAAGGGAATTGTTCGCAAATCGGCGGACACCAACACGGTACTGGCCTGCTTGCGAGCCGTCGCGCAAGGCCGCAGCTGGATGCAAGATTCCGTTTTCCGCGAAGCCGCCAGCGCTCGAAACGCAGATCCGAACCGATCTGACCCCGCGCGAGCATCAGGTCATGGAACTGGTCGAGCAGGGCTTCAAAAACCGCGAGATCGCGCAGGAACTCGGAATCCGGCCCGGCACGGTCAAAATTCATCTGAAGCACATCTTCGAAAAGACCGGCGTTCGCGGCCGCCACGGTCTCGCGCTGAACGGCTTCCGCCAAAAGGGCGTGATCTCGCTCCTAGCCTCCTAAGCCGTGCTGCGCACCGCCTCTTGACAAGGCGAATAAAAGGAGAATATAGCTCCTGAGAGGGAACTCTCGTGGAGCAACTCGTCAGACTGGTCGGCATTGCGCGGCTCGGCCGCCGAAGGCACCTCATAGCCGAAAAGCGCCGCGTCGAATACCGCACACTGCCCACCCGCAAATGGCTGAACCGCTGCGACTCGCAGCGTGTTCCTTTCCATTGGTCCATCAATCCCTATCGCGGCTGTGAGTACGGCTGCAAATACTGCTACGCCCGTTTCACCCACGAATTCCTGGAGCGCCGCGAACCCGACGCCTTCGAAACCGAGATTTACGCCAAAGATTGGGATCCAGCGGCTTTCCGCCAAGAGCTGAGAGCCGTCAAGCCGGACACATCATCGGCATCGGAACCGCGACCGATCCCTACCAGCCCGCCGAGCGCAAATTCGGTCGGACCCGGCAGGTGCTCGAAGCCATGACGCCACTGCGCGGCACATCCATCTTCATCACTACGAAATCGAATCTGGTCAGCCCGCGACATCGTCCTGCTGAAACAGCTGGCGAAGAACAACGAGGTGGGCGTCACGATTACGGTCACCACGATGGACCGGGAGCTGGCCCGTTTGACGGAGCCGTTCGCTCCGCGTCCCGATCTTCGGATGCAAGCAGTTGCCGAACTCGCGGAAGCCGGCGTGCCGGTCGGCGTGATCGCGAATCCCGTCTTGCCGCTGATCACAGATTCTGAAGAAAACCTCGAAGCAGTCGCGAAGGCGGCCAAGCGGGCCGGGGCCGACCAGTTCGGAGCCAATGTCCTGTTCCTGAAGCCTGCCGCCCAGCGAGTCTTCTTTCCGTTTCTGGCGGAACACTTCCCGCAACACTTGCGCCGGTATGAGAGCAAACTTTTCACAGGCGCCTATCTTAGCGGCGCTTATCCGGAGCGCATACGACAGCTGGTCGATGGCATACGCGAGCGCGTCGGGATTCCGTCGCGGGATCTCGAGCGCATGAACCCGCCGTCACCGCCGGGATCGCAAATGTCTCTGTTTTAGCATTGAGATTCTGGAGCATCTCGCGCTCGAGATTCTTCGCAATGAATATCTCTCTTTCGAATAAAGCCGCAATCGTCACTGGCGCGGCGCGCGGCATTGGCCGCGCGATCGCAGAAAAGTTGGCGAGCGCGGGAGCTGCGGTCCTGCTCGTCGACGTGGATGAGCGCGGCGTTGCAAGAGACCAAGACCGGAATTCAGAACGCAGGCGGCAAGCGTTTCGAGTATCGCCGGCGATTTGACCCAGCCGAAATTTCCCGATGCCATCGTCGAACGCGCGGTCAAGGAATTCGGATCCATCGACATCATCGTCAACAACGCCGGTTATACCTGGGACAGCGTCATCCAAAAAACAACCGACGAGCAGTTTCAGGCCATGCTCGACATCCACATCGTGGCGCCGTTCCGCCTTTTGCGTGCCGCCTCTCACTGGATCCGCGAGAGGGCCAAGAAGGAGAAGGAGTCCGGAACACGCGTGATGCGCAAAGTGGTGAACATCACCTCCATCTCCGGGCTCGACGGCAATGCGGGACAGGCTGGTTACGCTTCGGGCAAGGCAGCGAATCGTCGGACTCACCAAAACGCTCGCCAAGGAGTGGGGCCGCTATAACGTCACGGTGAACGCGGTCGGGTTCGGGCTGATCGATACGCGCTTGATCAAGCCGATGGAGGATGCCGACACCCAGATTGCAATCGGCGAACGGCAGGTGCACGTGGGCATGCAGGCGCAAGTGCGCGAACAAGCCGCCGAAAATGATTCCTCTCGGCAGATTGGGCACGCCGGAGGATGCCGCGAACGCAGTGTTTTTCTTTTGCTCTCCGCTGTCGGACTATGTGACGGGTGAAGTGCTAGTCTGCAGCGGAGGTATTCACTTCTAAGGGCGTCTTCGGGTCGCCGGATTTGCGTTTGCTCAGAAGCTGCAACGCGGCAGGTACCAGCGAGAGCACGATGATCAACAGCACAACTTTTTCGAAGTTGTGTCGAATAAATGGGATTCCACCGAGCTCGTAGCCGAGCATGATCATCAGCGTGACCCAACCCACCGCGCCGCACGATATTGAAGGTCAGAAAACGGCCGTAATGCATCTTGCCCACGCCCGCTATAAAGGCCGCAAACGTGCGAATGATCGGCACGAACTTGGCATAGAGGATCGTCTTGCCGCCGTGGCGCTCGTAGAAGGCATGCGTGCGATCCAGATACTCGCGGCGGAAAATCCGCGAATGCGAGTTCTGGAAACAGTCGATACCCTAGCGTGCTGCCCAGCAGGAAACCGATCCCGTCGCCCGAGGATGGAAGCGGTCGCGAGCATCGCGATGATAGCGCCGACTTGCAGTTTGCCCGCGCCGGCCACGATTCCGACCGTGAACAGCAGCGAGTCGCCTGGAAGAAAGAAGCCGACCAGCAGACCACTCTCGGCGAAGACCACCAGAAAAGCAGCAAATATCCGACCCAGCCGCTCATGGTCGTCGACAGCAGCTGAGATGAGCTTGTCCGGGTCGGTAAGGCTGCGAAGAGATCTCAATGAAATGAGCCGGCAAAATGAATCCTAACTCTGATATGCGCCGAGCACGCGTTGGAGCGCCGCTTGATTGATCTTGATCTTGCGGCGCCGCTTCAATTCGTTCACGACGCTATCGCGGAACAAAGGCGCTTGCATACTTTGCCTCTGCTGAGTCAAGTTCTGAATGATCGTGTCCTTGCTCTTGGCAAAGTGGCCCATATCGGCGGGATTCTTCTGCGACACCCTGCACACGAAATCGGCCGGATTGCGCCGTGACCGGCCCGACCACGTCGCCAACATTATCTTTGAAGGCGGCCGCCAGCAAAGAGGCTGAGCCGATTCCTTCCGCCGCTCCGTCAATGGTGAATGGTGCAGCCGTCTTCACCGCGACTCCCGATTCTTTGCCGATGGCTTCCAAGCTTTCGCCCTTACGAGCGCGAGCGGCGGCGTTGCTTTGCCGCTTGCTGCGCGAGGCGAAGCGATTCTGCAGTGGTATAACGCTGCAGAACATCGTTCTGAACCTCGGCATATTCGGCGTTTCTGGCGGGAGTGACATTTGTGATTACGCGCGAAGGCTTGCTTGCTCTGATTCGGTATATCGATCACGTCCGTTACCCCGCCCTTTGGAGCGCTGAATACCGCATTCACCACTTCGGCCTGTGTGTTGATCTCGGGCATTGAGTCCGTGTTTGCAAATTTGTTCAGCTGCAAAAACTTTTAAGTTGTACTTCTTTGCGATGGCCTCGGCTTGGGATGGATAGCGGAGGATCTCCGCGTGAGCGGCATCCATCGCTTTTTTCAAATTGTCTGCTGCGGCTTGTTTTTGCAGCTCGGCCAAAAGCTGCGGCTTGACCTCATCGAAACTCTGGGTGTGAGCAGTCTGCTTATCTTCGACCTGAATGATGTGATATCCGTATTCCGTCTCAATGACGCCGCTGAGCTGACCCGGCTTCAGCGAGAAGGCGGCTTTTTCGAAATTCGGCACGGTCTGGCCGCGCACGATCCAGCCCAACTCGCCACCTTTCACCTTGGAGCCCGGATCGTCGGAATTCTGCTTGGCCAATTCGCCGAAATTCGCGCCATGCTGCAGCTGTTTCAGAATGTCTTCCGCTTTTGCTTTCAGCTTCGGTGCGTCTTCCTTCGGCAGCCCCTGCGTCTTAATCAGGATGTGCCGGACCAGCACGCGATCCGGAGCGCGATAGCTGTCGATGTTATCTTGATACTCCCGCTGCTGCTGCGCGTCCGAGACCTGCGCGCTCTGCATGAAATCGGCCGGCGTGCCGACGATCAGCGTCAAGTCCCGCTTTTCAGGAATCCGGAACTGCGAGCGGTTCTTGTCAAAGTAAGCCTTCACAGCGGCCGGATCCTTGTTGACTTTTGACGTAAAGTCTTTGGGTTGGAATTCGAGGTAGTCGAGTCCGACCTTCAGATTCTTACGCTGGTATTCGGCGCGAGCTTCCTGATCCGTGATGATCAGCGATTGTGCTTCGAGATTTTCGAGCCGCGTCCCTAGCATGGCTTCACGGCGATTCTTCTCGAAATCCGTTGTGGTCATGCCCTGTTGCGCGAGCACCACCTGGTAGACATTCATGTCGAACTTGCCGCCCATCGCTGGAGCTAGCTCGCTCTGGATGGAGTCGCCAAGTTCCTGATCGGACACGCGGAGTCCCATTTCGCGAGCCTTGTACGCCATCGCTTTCTCTTCGATCATTTGATTCACGATCGATGGAATGTACATGGCGAGAATCGCTTTCGGGAAATTCTGCTGGCCGCGGGTCATGTTCTGCACCGCGCGCTGCACATCCGTAGCGGTAATGCTCTCGTCGCCTACGGAAGCGATGACACTCTGATTGGAAGAACTGCCTCCCGCCGGTGCGGCGCCGGGAATGAGATACACCAGCATCGAAAGGGCGACTAAACCGAGCAGCACTCCCAACAGAATGCGCACACTTTTCTCTCGGCTGCGAAACAGATCAAACATAGACTAAGGTGGAAACTCCTGCTGAGAACTTGTGAGCGGTAAGTGGCAGGCCAAGCCCGGTTTTCGCCTCGCTGAAAAATGCAAGTGACGCGAGGCTTACCCGGCAGCGCAGCCGCAGTACCTTTGTTGTCAGTATAGCGAAGAAATCGGGGGCTGCGCGTGCCCACCCTCGCGCTGTTACATTGCCGGCGAATGTGTCAGAGTGAGGGGCCGGTGCGCGATCCTGATCGCCTCTAGCGGCATTAGGACCAATGCAGATCCGGCGCGGTATTCGGGGGTAGAACGACCATCGCGTCCATCCTCCAGCCGGCGTTGCATCGATGGATAATCCGGGTCCGACTTATTCACGGTTTGCAGCATGTTTTCCGCTTCCCGCAGAGTGCCTCGAGAGTAGTCGAATTCGACCAGGAATTCGAAGAGCTCGTCCCGATATTCGCGATTGTCCGGTGCGAGCTGTACTGCTTGGGCTAGAAATTTGTGAGCCTGCGATCCGGCGTGTCCGCCGAAGATGTGCCCGTTTATGATCGCCACCATTTCGTAGGACTTGCCCATCCAGAAATAGCAGCGCGCGTCGTCCGGCCGAGTCCTGACCGCCCGTTCCAAATGAGCGATGGCCTTCTTGAATTCGCCCGCCTGGTAATAGCTGCGACCGGCTTCGAACTGGTTTTGCAATTCGGCGGGCCGCCCTACCCGAAACGACACCAGCAGAAGTGATGATGTGATCAACGCATTTCCGAGCTTCATGCCAGTATTCGCGAGAATCGGAGGAAAAAGAGCTCAAGAATTCTTCAGCCCAAGTAACCGAGCGCACGACCGATTCCACTGAACGTTTCGCTCACAGTAGGCGCCAGCGCCGCCCACCCTACGTATGCGTCCGGACGCACAAACACGACCAGATTGCGCCGGGCTCGCCATTGGCGCCAGAGCGGATCAGTTTTCTGGATGTTGCGGATCGCGAACGCCGGTAGTGTGTATTCACGATTCAATTTGGATGTTGCCTGTTCAAGGTTTCGCAAGACCTGAGACGAAGCGCCGAAGCTGATTAGGGCAGAACCGGGAAACGGCGCGCAAGGTACTCGGCGTCCAACCCACTTCCCTTCTCCGGAAATCAACGGAGAGCCGTTGTAACGTGCTCCGACCATCGCAAGGCTTCGGCCGGCGGCGACTCGAACGCGGCGGCTTCGCAGCGCGAACCTTGCGGCCGATAATGCTATTCGGATTAGGCTTGGCCGTAACGCTATTCGAGTTAAGTAGGTGGTGAACGGCAGAACGACAGAAGCTATCGCTGAACGACGCTCCTGATCATACGACTTGAGCATCTGGTCGACGCTCCCGCCGCTCAATGCAACAGCGAGTTTCCAGGCAAGGTTGTGAGCATCTTGCATCCCGCTGTTCATTCCCTGGCCGCCTGCCGGGCTGCTGATGTGTGCGGCATCGCCAGCGAGTACGACGCGTCCGGTCCGGAACGAGGGAACCATGCGGCGATGAATCGAAAAAACTCCGGCCCAGATCTGTTCGAACGGCCCCGGTCCGAGAAAGCGAGCAACAAGGTTCGAAATCCGTTCTTTACTCACGGCCTGTTCTGCACTCTCGTCAGCTGGAATGGAACCTAGTAAACGCCAGTGGAGCGGTTTGTAGCGGACCGCCCCGGCCAGTCCGGAATGCGTCAAATGGAGTCTGGGAAACGGTAGCTGGTCGCGCAGAGGGTCCGCAATCTGGATGTCGCAAAGAAATAGGCGAACGGGAAAAGTAATCCCTTGAAGGTCCTGCTTCAAAAGTCGTCGTACAGTGCTGTGCGCACCATCACAGCCGACGAGGAAGGAAACAGTCGTCGCGGTCTGGAGTTGGTGATCGTCAACAAACGAGACTACGATGTGATCCGACGCGTCCTCGTACCACACGAACTGGTGGTCGAAGCGCACTTCGCAGAGTCCCGTTGCAAGCACTTCGTCGAGGAGGATGTGCTCAAGACGATCTTGCGGAATGAGAAGCATTCCGGCATAAGCCGTCTCACCCGCAATCTCATCAAAACTCACCTTAATAGTCAGCTTGTCCCGATCCACATCATGAAGCTTCAGTTGACGAAGAAAATTACCCTCCTCCATGAACCGGTCCGCGATGCCATATGACTGCAGAACCTCCAACGTCCTGGCCACTACGACAAGCGCTCGTGAATGCTCGTCAAGCTTTGTTTTCTTCTCGAGAACGATAGACCGAATGCCTTGCTTAGCGAGTCCGGCAGCAAGGGTCAGGCCCACCGGTCCAGCCCCCACGATCAGGACCGGGAAATCGACCGGGCTCATCTGCCTGGGTTGCCTCCCCGGCCGCTCGCATCCCAGGCAGCTTGCATTCCAACTCCCGAGCGCACCAGCGACTGTCCCCCGTCGCACGGGAACGTTCCACCGGTGATGTAGGCCGCGGTATTGGAGCACAAGAACAGAGCAAGATCCGCGAGTTCGTCTTTCGTCCCGAAGCGGCGCAGCGGGAGCGAGTTTTTGACGCTCTCTTCGATCTCCTTCGTGGGTGCGAGCCGGCGCATCCCTTCGGTGTCCGCGGTAGGTCCTGGCACGATCGAGTTGCACCGTACGCCCTCCGGGCCCCACTCGATCGCAAGAGTCTTCATGAGCAGCTCCACTCCGGCTTTGGCGGCGCAGACATGCGACTGAAAAGGAATCGGAACGGTCGCATGTGCGGCCGATATGGCGAGGATGGAAGCGCCGGGCCGGCGGAGATGGCCGTATGCCGCCCGAACAGTATTAAAGGTTCCGATGAGATCGATATCGATGACCGCTTTGAAACCGTTCGCGGACATGCCCTTAACCGGAGCTGGAAAATTGCCGGCAGCGCCTGCAACAAGTACGTCGATCACGCCAAGCTCTCCATGAGTGCGCTCGAGTGCTGCTTCGATCGCCGCATAATTCCTGACGTCCAGGGCAGCCGTTTCCGCGATGCCGCCGCGAGCTTCGATTCCCTCTTTTGCCGCTTGAAGCTTCTCGGCGCGACGTCCGACCAGCATCACTTTTGCTCCGTGCTCGCTGAACCGCTCCGCCATGCGCAAGCCGATTCCGCTTCCCCCGCCCGTGATAAAGGCAACCTTGCCCTCGAGCAGTCGATCGCGGAAGATGCTGGCCATGGCTCATGAGGATATCAACTTCGGTGGGAAGTGCGGAGCGATTCGGCAGGGCTACACGTAGTAGCATGGCGTTGGGCGATTGAGGTGAGCGGGCATCTGATTTCACGGCAGGAGAATCCGGATAATCTGGAATCCCCCTCCTCTGTCTTCGATTCGTATCTCACGCCCGACGATCTTTTCTACGTTCGCAACCACTTCGACGTACCCTGGCTCGACCTGCGTGCCTGGCGCTTGACAATCGAGGGAGCTGTCGAACAACGGCGCGAATTGGAGTACCAGGAACTGCTCGCGCTGCCCGCACGCACCGTTGTAGCTACGCTCGAATGCGCTGGGAACGGCCGGACCTTCTTGCCGCAATCGAAAGGCGTGCAATGGGCCTTGGGAGCAGTCGGGAACGCTGAATGGACCGGCGTGCCGCTGTCGTCGGTATTGGCGGCAGCAGGTCTGCAACAGGAAGCGAGCGAAATCGTGCTGGAGGGCGCTGATTCGGGCGCAGTTGACGAGGAACCGAAAACGCCCGGCGCCATTCATTACGCCCGCAGCTTGCCTCTAAGCAAGGCTCTTAGCTCGGACGTGCTGTTGGCGTATGCCATGAATGGCAACGAATTGACTCGACGGCACGGATCTCCGGTTCGCGCCATCGTGCCCGGTTGGTACGGAATGGCGTCCGTGAAATGGCTGCAGCGGATTGTTGTCAGCGCGCATCGCTTCGCTGGATACTTCCAAACCTTCGAATACAGCCGCTGGGAACGCGGCGAAGGCATGCCTGACCTAGTGCCATTAACTGCGGGCGAAGTGAAGGCTGAGATCATCAAGCCCTGCAGCAATGACGCTGTGAGCCGCGCGAGTACTTTTCGTGTTCATGGGGGCGCCTGGGCTGGTGAGTCGGAGATCGCAAGCGTAGAAATCAGCGTTGATGGCGGAGAGAATTGGAACGCCGTACAAATAATGGATGCGCCGCGACGTTATTGCTGGGTTCGCTGGGAGTACATGTGGAACACTCCGGCGCAGCCTGGGCGTGTGACGCTCATGGCGAGAGCCACCGACAAGGAGGGCCGCGCACAGCCCTTCGAGCACAACGAAGATCGACGTCATTACGCAATACACCACGTGTTCGGGATTCCAGTTCGGGTCGAGTGAGCACTGGATGCGCGCGGCTGACCGGTCGCCGTTGCGTGGGATAATCGAGCAGGCGGAAGAGGATTGCCCAGTTCCCAAAGCTCTCACGCAAGCCGGGTAGAAGCGGTGATCCGGGCAGCCGGCCGGCGCAGGTTGTTAGTGCTCGCGCTCGAGCAACTCGCCCTTGCGCTCGCGATAATGTTTGGCGGGAGTGTTTTGATGCTGCTGCTCGGCACCGAAATCCTCCACTGGTATTGGCTTCTGCTGCTGGGAGCCGCTGCCGCGGCGCTTGCAGTGGTTCGCATTCGGCGCCACACGCTGCCGCGCTATCGTGTTGCCCAGATTGTCGATCAACGGCTGCACCTGAGCGATTCGCTCTCGACCGCTTGGTTTCTTCTGGCCACTGCAAACCGCCGCGACGATCCGGTCGCGCGTTTCCAAATTCAAAAAGCGGAAGAGCTCGCTATCGCGGTGCGACCCGCACGAGCCTTTCCGTTCACAGGCCGGCGCACCTGGGCTCTGACGGCCGCGTTGGGCGCAGTCGTTTTCGGATTGTTTGCGATTCGTTACCTGGTCACCGATAGCCTGAGCCTGCAGCAAGCGTTGATACCGATTCACCTGGGCGCGGCTTTCGAGCGGCTTGAGAAGTCGCCCTCGGCAGAAAATCGCGAACTGCCGGACCAAATGGCAGTGAATCAGCGACAAGCTGGATCTCAGTCGAACGGCCTGCGCGAGAACGACGGCACGAGCGACGTTCTTGAGAAACAGGACTCCAAAGCGGGCCAGCAGAATGGAGGAAGTCCGAGCGCGACGCGGTCGCCGAGTTCAGATTCAGAGCGCGGCAACAAGCCGCAGGAAGGGCAATCGCAGAACAAAGAAGGCAGCGCTTCGAGTTCCCAACGAGCTTCGGCGGACAAGGGCGATCAGCCAGGCAATCAACCGGGTTCCGAGCAAGCGCAGAACACAAAGGAACAGGGGACCACCGGGCAGCAAGGATCTCCGGGTCTCATCGACAAGATGAAAGATGCACTTTCGAGCTTGATGGCCAAAATGCGCCCGAATCAAAGTGCGGAGAAATCGCCGCAAAACGGGGAGCAAACGCCCAAGGACCAGCAAGGCAGCGATCAGAGTTCCGCGACTAAGGGTCAACAGGGCCGGCAGCAAGACGCTCGAAATGAGCAATCGCCTAGGGGCCAAAGCTCCGAACCGCCGGCCCAGGGACAGACCACTGAGCGAGCACAAGGTTCGCAGGGTCACAGCTCCGATCAGTCACCGCAGAAGGGTTCCGATGCGCATTCCGGCATCGGGCGGCAAGATGGCGACAAGGATCTCAAAGAAGCCGAGCAGCTCAAAGCCATGGGAAAGCTGGCGGAGATCATCGGTAAGCGTTCGGCGAACCTCACCGGGGAAATGATGGTCGAGACGCCGTCCGGAAAGCAGCAGCTGAAGACCGCTTACTCGCAGCGCATGGGCCATCATGCCGATTCGGGAGGCGAGATCAACCGCGACGAAATCCCGCTTGACGATCAGCAGTATATTCGCGAATACATGGAGTTAGTGCGAAAACAGGCCAAGACCGGCCAGTAGAAAGGCTCGTCGATGCAGCGCGGCTGCGATGTGGCCTGCTATTTCTTATCGCGGCTCTCGAGCACCGAGTTCGCGTAATAGTTCACGACTTTCGCTTGGCTGCGTGCGACCTCATAAAATGCCGATCTGAGGACTTGCTCTTTACCTTGGAAAAGACCTTGACGGATCTCTTCCTGCACTCGTGGATCGCTTAGTTCGCGCTGCCCGGCGGGCTCCTTCGAGATCAGCTTAATGATGCGATACCCTTCCGGCGTGTGAATCACCGGAGAGACCTGCCCGGGCGTCATATCCAGAATAAATTTGCGAAGTTCGGGATTGGCTTTATCCAGCGCCGATTCCGGAATCAGCCCGACATCGCCGCCGTTTGCCGCGAATTGATCTTCCGAATAGGATTGGGCCAGCGAACCGAAATCCTCTCCCTGACGGATGCGAAGCTCCAGCATCTGAATCTTGTTGCGCGCTTGCTGGTCGTTTTGCGCCTTATCGTTCTTGAGATTGCTGATCGTCGCGTTGGGAGCTGCCGTGACTAGGATCTGCGCCAGATGAATTCTGTTCTCCGGTAGATTGTAACTTGCTTTATTCGAGTTATAGAACGCCGTGACGTCAGCGTCGGAGATGGAAATATGCGATCCGATCTCCTTGTTGAACAGTTTTTGCACGCTCAGCTCGCGGCGGATCTGCGCCTTCAAATCGGCCACCGACATCTTTCGCTGTTGAAGCAGTTTTTGAAATTGTTCCTGCGTGTAGGGCGCCTTCAATTCATTGAATTTCGCCTCCACATCCGCGTCGGAGGCGAGCAGCCCCTCTTTCTCCGCCCGCTGCAGCATAATCTCGTTGTCGATCAAAGCGCGAAGTGCTTCCAGCCGCACCCCTGTCATCTGGTCCGTATTGCCCTTGAGCGGCGCATTGGGAAATTGCGCGGCAATCGTCCGATCCAATTCCGCATAGCTGATCGGACGGCCATTCACAGTCGCGGCAACGTTTGCAGAAACCGGTTTATTGCAACTGGTGAAAACGGCCAGCCCGCAACCCGTCGCTAAACCGATCCACAAGCCGCGACGGCGGCCCACACTTCTTACCATCGACGCTTATGCTTTCGCCTTCTTGATCTCTTCCACCAGCGCGGGCACAATCTCAAACAGATCGCCAACCACTCCGTAATCGGCCGTTTCAAAGATCGGCGCGTTCTCGTCTTTGTTAATCGCCACCACGGTTTTAGAGCCCTTCATTCCGACCAGATGCTGAATTGCGCCGGAGATACCTACCGCGAAATACACTTTCGGCGATACAGTTTGACCGGAGCTGCCGACTTGCCGCTCCATAGGCAGCCAGCCGTTGTCGCAAATCGGGCGCGAGGCGGCCAGTTCGGCGCCCAATGCGCTAGCCAATGCTTCAACCACTGACAAATTATCCTTCTCTTTGATCCCGCGGCCGACCGAAACGATAATGTCAGCCGCACCCAGATCCACCGATCGCTGCGCCTCGCGGAAAGGAGCTTCGGTTTTGCTGCGGATTTGAGAAGCCTCGAGTTGCACCGCGAATTTCTCAACGGCGTTGCTCGCGCCTGTCGATTCCGCGGCCCGGAACGCGCCCGCCTGAACGGACACGAACTGAGGATCTCGCGTGGCTCGCACATCGGCGTTCAGCTTGCCCTGAAAAAGCTGGCGAACGAAAGTCACAGGGCCGGCGTCCGTCTTTATGTCGACCACGTCGCTGATGAGCGCCGTTCCGAAACGCGTCGCCAGCTTGGGCGCGAAATCGCGTACCTGATACGTATGCGGGAAAACAACTGTCTTAGGTTGGGCCGCTTTAATCAGCTGCTCGAGCGCAGTCGTATATCCGTCCGGTGTGTACTCGCGGAGCAGCCGGTCGTCGAGCGCATAAACCTTAGACACGTCGTACGCCGCGGCCTCTTTCGCGAGCCCCTCAATGTCAGCGCCCAGAACCGCCGCGTCTACCGGCAAGTTTTGCGATTGCCCGATCTTCTGTCCCGCCGCCAGCGCCTCAAACGACATGCGGTTCCATTTACCGCCGCGCTGTTCCAGAACAACGAGGATACTCATAATACGCGAACCTCGAATTTCAACTTCTCCACCAGCTGTTGCGCAACTTTGCGCGGCTCGCCCGATAAGATTTGCGTCTGCTTGGTGCGTTGCGGCAGATAGACCCGATCCATCTGTGTTGAGGAGCTTGAATCCGCTCCCAACTGCGAAGCGGAAATAGTCTTCACTTCCTTCGTTTTGGCTCTCTTAATGCCCATCAAGGTGGCATAGCGAAGCTTCTTAATTCCCGATTGGATCGTCAGAACGACAGGCATGGGCAGTAGGATGTTCTGAAACCAGCCGTCCTCGAGCTCGCGTTTCACGCGCACGCTGTTGCCCTGCGGCTCTACTTCCATAACGATCGTGGCGTGGGCCATCCCCAGCATTTCCGCCACGATCACTCCCGTTTGCCCATTTCCGAGGTCGTCGGATTGAAGGCCGGTCAGCACGAAATCGGGCTTTTCCGGCTCGATAGCCTTCGCGAGGAGTCGCGCCGTGGATAGCGCATCGAGCGCCGCTTGTTCCTCAAGGTCAACGTGAATCGCGCGGTCGGCGCCTTTTGCGAGCGCCTCCCGAATCGTTTGCGTTGCGCGTTGCGGGCCCGCGCACAACACGACTACCTCGCCGCCCAGCTTCTCCTTCAACTGCAGCGCCTCTTCGAGGGCGTACGCGTCCGGCTCATTCATCTCATACGTAACGTCCGATTCGTCCAGCCACTTTCCTTCGCTATTCACGCGCAATGTCGAATCGCGTGCAGGAACCTGCTTCACGGAAACAATAATTTTCATTCGGGTAATTCGGCCGTCGGCTTGGCGGCCTCAAGGCGTCTTCTTTCAGTATGCCGGAAGCCTCGCCACAAACCCGAGCGCCTAAAGCTCCACTTCACCAAACGCGGCATTCCCTCAGTGAATGTGTCTTTGATCGCACCCCTGCGGAACGTTACCCTTCGAATTTCTTGAACACCAGGCACCCGTTCGTTCCGCCGAATCCGAAGCTATTCGAGACAGCGTATTCGATCTCCAGTCGGCCGGGCTTGATTCGGCACATAATCGAGATCGCACTCAGGGTCCGGAAATTCGTAATTGATTGTCGGCGGCGCGATCTGATCGCGGATCGCGAGCACGGTAATTCCGGCCTCGAGACCGCCCGCGCCGCCCAGCAGATGACCGGTCATCGATTTGGTCGAGCTGACGGCGAGCTTGCCCGCGTGGTCGCCAAAGGCCCGCTTGAGAGCGATCGTCTCCGCCTTATCGCCCTGCCCGGTTGACGTGCCATGCGCATTCACATACTGCACGCGTGAAGGCTCGATGCCGGCATCGCGCAGCGCATTGCGCATCACACGATACCCGCCATCCCCGTCGTCCGGCGGCGCCGTGATGTGGTGTGCATCCGCGCTCATCCCATAACCGATGATCTCGGCAAGAATGGGTGCGCCGCGCTCGCGCGCATGTTCGAGCTCTTCGAGAATCAAAATCCCGGAGCCTTCGCCGACCACAAAGCCGTCGCGCTCCCGGTCCCAAGGACGTGAGGCCCGGTGCGGGTCGTCGTTTCGAGTCGAAAGAGCGCGCATAGCCGCGAACCCGCCGATTCCCATCGGAGTTACGCAGGCTTCACTTCCGCCGCAGATCATCACATCGGCGTAGCCGTGCTGTATCAGGCGAAACGAATCGCCGATCGAATGGGCGCTGGTGGTGCAAGCGGTCGCCGTGGCGGAGTTCGGTCCCTTTGCGCCGTAGCGGATCGAGACGTATCCGCTCGCTAAATTTACAATGCAGGACGGAATGAAAAAGGGAGAGATACGGCTGGGACCGCGCTCGAGCAGAATTTTGTGCTCCCGCTCGATCACCTCGAATCCGCCGATACCGCTGCCGATGTAGACGCCGACGTTCTCTGCTTCCTCGGGCGCGACGATTAGTTGCGCCGAATTCACCGCGAATTCAGTCGCGGCCATCGCGAACTGAATAAACCGCCCCATTTTCTTTACATCTTTTTTGTCGACGTAAAGCAGCGGGTCGAAATGTCTTTACTTCTCCCGCGATTTGGCAGGCAAACGCGGAGGCGTCGAACTGCGTGATCCGCTCAATGCCGTTCTTCCCGTTGCGAATCGCCGACCAACATTCCTCGGTTCCGGTGCCCACGGAGCTCAATAGCCCGACCCCGGTGACGACTACTCTTCGCGGCGCCATTGTCTCCCTGTTTGTTCCGTTTGCTCACGCAAGGAACCCACGTCCGGGGCCAATTACTTCTTCTTCGCCTCGATGTAGTCGACGGCGTCTTTCACCGTCTTGATCTTCTCCGCGTCTTCGTCGGGAATATCCAGATCGAATGCTTCTTCAAATGCCATGACCAGTTCGACGATGTCGAGCGAATCCGCGCCCAAATCATCCACGAAGGACGCGCTCGGGTCCACCTGGTTCTCGTCCACGCCCAATTGCTCGACGATGATTTGCTTCACTCTTTCTGCTACCGGCATTCCTTGTTCTCCTGTTTTCGCAAACGCATCTGCCACCCGGCGAAGCCGCCCGGCCAACTCTCTAAACTACCTCATTGATCTAGCGTGCGGAGCAAATCGGCGAGAGTGTGTGGCTAAGGTTCAGTCCAAAAGAATTCTAGCGACCCTTTCCGTTTGTGGCAAGTCGCAACCGCGTCATTCACTTTACCGGAAAGCCACTAAGATGTAGATGTTGCCAACTCATTTGCGTGTCTTGTATCTGCATGGGTTCGCGTCCGGGCCCGCATCTCGCAAGGCCAATATTTTAGGGAACAGCTTGCCGCGCTGGGCATCGGAATTGAGATACCGGATCTTTGCGAGGGCAACTTTGAACGGCTCACGATCACCGGCCAATTGAACGTGATCGGGCGCCTAGCCGCTTCGTCGCCCGCCGATAACCACCGGACCGCTCTGATCGGTTCAAGCCTGGGCGGCTACTTGGCTGCCTTTTACGCGTCGCGCAACCCGGAAGTGGACCGGCTGGTCCTGCTCGCGCCCGCTTTTCAGTTTCATCGGCTCTGGACCGACGAACTCGGCCCCGAACGCCTGGATGCCTGGAGAAAAAACAGCACCATGCCGATCTTTCATTATGCGGAGGGGCGCGAGGTGCCAATCGGTTACCAACTCATGGAAGACGCCACGCGCTATGAACCTTTCCCGGCTTTTCGTCAGCCCGCTCTCATTTTTCATGGAACCGAGGACCCGGTCGTGCCCGTTCAATATTCAATGGCGTTCGCGGCGGCTCACGAGAATGTTCGCTTGGTACGGCTCGAATCCGGTCATGAGTTGACTGACGTCCTGGACGAAATCTGGCGGGAAACGAAAGATTTTCTGCTTGAATGACTTCGCGGCGCATTAGCTTAGGAACAGATGGAAGCGAGGATTAATCCTGCAAATTGTGGTGCTAGACTGGATGTGCTTGCCGGATTTCTGAACCTGATTTTCTGAACCTGGATTGCCTGCAACTGTGCTTTCTTACCCAACGTCCAACGAATGCATCGATTCGAGTCGCGCAAGATTGTAAATGGCGGAATCTGTTGTGACTACGAAGTCGATAAGGAAAATATGGAGCATCCTCCCGTCGGTTCCCTCTGATGCTCATGCCTCTGATGCCCATCATGCCTCTGATGCCCATATAGATCGGCTCTTCATGACCACCGATCTGGAGGAACCTTGGTACAAGTCCATTGTTCGTGGCATTCGGGAGACGCTAAACCCGCCCAAGCTTCCGCCTCTCGAGCTCACTTCCCGACCCCTGGATGCCGCGGAACTCGGGGACTGTGACCGGCATCGAGCAGCCTTGGTTTAAGTCGCTCATCGGCAATGTCAGGGATCTGATCCACCCGCCCAAGCTTCCGCCTCTTGAAGTCACCTCCAAACCGGTCGAAGTCGGCAGCATCTGGGGCGGCTATCAGGGCGGTGAAACAAAGTCCGGCGCGGTATCAATTCTCATTCACGTCGGAGTGATCGTTTTGCTCTTGTTGGTTTTCCAAGCGCCCGCCGTGCGCCAAAAAGTGAAGAATCTCGGGCCTATCGTCTACCTCCCCGCCTTCCACCCCAAACTTCCTCAGGACACCCAGAAAGCGGGCGGTGGTGGCGGCGGCGGCCAGAAAGTGCCGACGCCGGTCAGCCATGGCGCGGCGCCGAAATTCGCTCCAAAGCAGTTCATACCTCCGACCCCGGCGATTCCCCAGCCGAAGTTGCCGGTTGTGCCGACAATCACTGCTCCAGTCCCGCAGATTCAAGCCGACAACTACGGCGATCCGCTCAGCAAAATTATGCAGAACTCCGGCGGCCCGGGGACCAACGGTTTCGGCAGCGGGAGCGGCGGCGGAATTGGCTCCGGCAACGGCAACGGCTACGGTCCAGGATCCGGCGGCGGAATTGGCGGCGGAGTCTACCAGATCGGCGGCGATGTTTCGCAACCCGTGCCGATCTACAAACCGGAGCCCGAGTATTCAGAAGAAGCGCGAAAAGCGAAATACTCCGGAACCGTTCTTCTCTCGCTTGTCATCGATGAGCACGGCAACACCCGCGATATTCACGTGGTACGTCCGCTGGGTCTCGGTCTGGACGAAAAAGCTATCGAAGCGGTTGCCAAGTGGCGCTTCCGTCCTGCCATGAAGGGTGGCCGGCCGGTGGCCGTCCAGGCTCAGGTCGAAGTCAACTTCCGCCTGCTCTAGCGATCCCGCGTTCCGCCGCGCTGGCCTCCCTACAACCGTTTGGCCTTGCACTCATCGCACCGGCAGATGTTCCTCAAATGATCGAAGGAATAAATGCCTGTGCTGTGCCCGTCATTCCAATAAGATGCGAATCGCATAATTTCCCACCGCCTCCACTGAGTCCATCCGCAGCGCCGGCTTGAACATCTGGAATGGGCTCGCGATTCGAATAGTTCGATTTCTGCGGCTCCGTTCCGTGCGCGCCCGTGCACGTTGCGCAAGGGCATTCGTCCCGCAGATAGGCCAGCGAGTAATCGCTGTGGTGTCCGTCTCGCCAATCTATTTTGATGCCGGTCGATTTCGAGATCGCAATATGCTCTGGATCGGCAATCGCCGGTCAGTTGTGCTTGTTCGTGCATTTCGTTAGCTACGCAGTCAAAACGCGCTCGATATCGCTCACTCCTGGGATGCGCCGGAACGCGGTGATGACACGTTCCAGTTGCTTTTTATCCCGCACTTCCATGGTGATGTCGATGATCGCGCTCTCGTCCGCTCGCGTCTCGTCTCCGCGCGCCTCCAGCGTTCGTATATTGCTCGCTTCCGCGCTCAGGATGGAGGTCAGTTGGTGCAAAATGCCGGGCCGGTCGTCGGTATAAACAACCACTTTCACCGGCAGCGGATCGCTCGCACTGCGCGCCCATTCGACATCGATCTTCCGTTCCGCCTCGTACATCAGGTTCTGCACGTTCGGGCATTGCAGGGAATGAACCGCGACGCCTTTGCCGCGGGTGATGTAGCCGACGATCTGCTCGCCCCGAATCGGGTTGCAGCACTTCGCTCGATACACCAGCACGTCGTCGGCGCCTTTGACATGGATGGTCAGATCGCCATCGCCGACGGCGCTCCCGGCTGTGGCGGGACCTACTCGCGGCGTCGGCGCCGCGCGTGCTCCGGCTCTACATCGTCCGGCGCAACTTTCTGCAGCACCTGCCTCGCCGAAAATTTGCCGAATCCGAGCGCCGCATATAGATCTTCGGTCTTGCTGACGCCGTACTCGGAGGCCACCGATTGCAGGTCGTCGTGGGAAATTCGTCCCCAGCTCACGCCCAGCCGCCGCGCCTCTTTTTCCAGCGATTTCTGCCCGATCTCGACCGCTTTCGCCCGCTCGGCCGCATTGATCACGTGCCTGATTTTGTTCCGCGCGCGCGAAGTCTTCACCACGCCCAGCCAATCGCGGCTCGGCTGGTGCCCTGGCTGCGTCAGAATCTCCACCACGTCGCCATTGCGCAGCGTGCTTTCAGCGGCTTGATGACGCCATTCACGCGCGCGCCGACGCACGTCTGCCCGATATCGCTGTGAACCGCGTACGCGAAATCGATCGGCGTCGCATCTCGCGGAAGCACGATCACGCGCCCCCGCGGAGTGAAAGTGTAGACCTCCTCGGAATACAAATCCACCTTCAGCGTCGACAGGAAATCGGCCGAATCGCTCATCTCCCGCTGCCATTCGACCAACTGCCGCAGCCAGGCGATGCGCTGATCGTCGGCCCGCGGTCCTTTACTGCCTTCTTTGTATTTCCAGTGCGCCGCAATCCCTTCTTCGGCGATCTTGTGCATCTCCTCCGTTCGAATCTGCACTTCGAACGCAACACCGCCCGGCCCGATCACGGAGGTGTGCAGCGATTGATACAGATTCGGCCGCGGCATGGCGATGAAATCCTTGATGCGCCCCGGCACCGGATGCCACTCGTTATGAATCACGCCCAGCGCCGCATAACAGTTCTTCACCGAATCGGTGATGATCCGCACCGCCATAATGTCGTACACCTGATCGAGCGTGATCTTTTGCCGCTTCAGCTTCTGATAGACCGAATACGCGCGCTTCACGCGGCCTTCCACGCGCGCCGGTATGTCCTCCCGCGCCAGTTTCTGCTCGATTTGCGTTTGCACCTGCCGCAGCCACTGTTCGTGCTCCTGCCGCTTCGATTCGATCTCGCGCATCAGTTCCGCTGATGCTTCCGGATGCAGCGTTTCGAACGCCAGATCTTCCAACTCGCCGCGAACTTTCCCCATCCCCAGCCGGTGCGCGATGGGCGCATAGATGTCGATCGTCTCCTGCGCAATCGATTCCTGCCGTTCGCGCGACAGCGCGCCGATGGTCCGCATATTGTGCAGCCGGTCGGCCAGTTTGACGATGATCACGCGAATATCGCCCGTCATCGCCAGCAGCATTTTGCGCAGGCTCTCCGCTTGCCGGTCCTCGCGATTCGCCAAGACTGATTTTGCTCAGCTTCGTCACGCCATCCACGCAGCGCGCAACGTCCTCGCCGAACTGTTCCTTGATGTCTTCCAGCTTGGCGCCCGTGTCTTCGACGACATCGTGCAAAAGACCGGTCTCCAGACACACCAGATCCATCTGCATGTCGGCTAAAATATGCGCGACGGCCAGCGGATGCGTGATGTAAGGCTCGCCCGATTTCCGTTTTTGATTTTTGTGATGCTCGGCCGCAAAGCGGTAGGCACGATCGAGCGCTGCCAGGTCTTCTTTTGGCCGGAGCGCTCGTACCTTCTCTTCTAAGCTGCTGGTAAAGCTCCTCGACCTGCGGCGGGTCCAAAACACTCGTCGACATTCGTCTTATTACTAGGTTAGCCCGGCAGCGCGAATTGACAGATCAGCGGCCCGGGCCGCGTCACTGCAGCGTATTCAGCAACTCTTTGCGAACCGGCCACGTTCCGATTACGTGTTTGTTGACCGCCTGAAATGTTCCTGCCGTCAGAAGGCCTGTCAAGTCGGCGGGATTCGGCTGCCGTCGTGCTCGCGGGCCAATTCCAGCTTCAGCATCTTCGTCTCGATCTCGAATTGGTTGCGAGTAGTGTCTGCGGTCGACTCGTTGGAACAAGCGGCATCAAGCTCGATCCTGAACGCGGCTTCGCTATTCTCCGCCGTCGCGCGAGCGATAACAACACCGAATCCGCCGACTGCAAGGAGATCGCGAAGATCCGCACCGCCTGCGGCAGAGTCACCGGGTTTTTCAGCAATCTTAGGGATACGTTCACCCAAACCGGCTCGCGAGGCATTTGAAACGCCATCCGCCGTGCATCGCGCCGCCGCAACATCTCCACCGCTGAGTTGTCATCGCTCAACGCCAGCGCCATCACATCCGGTTGAATAGCCCGGAAGGAGGCCCAGCGTCCGGGTCTGCTGGTCCGGCACTTTGCAGATGCCCTCCGCACAACTTCCGCCATGTGCGCCCGCGTATCCGCGCAGGTTTCCCCAGTCGAAATCGCCGCGCAGAATGAAAAACAGCTGTTCGCCATCGGCTTCTCCCGCGATCGCATCCAGATTTTGCGAATAATCGAAGTGCGTCTGCCGGACAAAATTCTGGTAGTCTGGGTCGGCGGCGGATTTCGATCCCGTCAGCAGATTCAGCATGCCTGCCCGACGAAGCGCTGCAACATTGACGAAGAAAACCGTCCCATCCCTGCCCGGCAGCCATCCGAGCATGTCCTCGTCGGATCGCACGAAGCGATAGCGAAACGAATGAATACCAAAGATGAGGGCTGCCGTTGCGACGGCGAGCAGCGCCAAAAATAACCAAGGTTTCGTTCGAATACGCAACTCGGTAGGGCCGTTCTCAGGCTAACGCGCGCGATTTTTTATCGATATAGGCATGTGCTCACCCTCTTCAGCAAACGACTCCGGAGCCCGCACGACCTGCCTAACAATGCTAAAATCTGTCTTAAACCCATGAAATGGGTGGTTATACTGACGGTTCTGCCATTGCAAGTGGGGCTCGCGTATGCCGCCGCACCCACGAAAGCTAAGTCTGTCTCGATTAAGACCTCCCACAGCACGCTGGTAAAACCCTCTCAGCACAGTGTAACCTCCGGAACACGAGCGCCCGTCCGCGGTTCGGTTCGCGTCATGACAGTCAGCAGCACTTCCTCGCGTGGTGGATCGAGAGCTGCAGTTCGGGGCCGCTCGATAAAACGCTCTCGCCTGTTGCGGGTTGCTCCGCCGCCTAGCTTTCAATTGCAACCCGACGCCGACCGCTATCGGGAGATTCAAAATGCGCTGTCCGAAAAAGGCTACTTCAAAGGCGAGGTGAATGGGCAGTGGGAAGACGACTCGGTCGGTGCTCTCACGCGCTTCCAAGCTGACAAAGGGCTGACGGACGATGGCAAGATCAACGCGCTGAGCCTGATCCGACTTGGGCTCGGCCCCAAACACGACGGCAGCCCTGTGAAGGCGGCGCCCGCAACTCCAACTGCGTTTCCGACTGCTGCGCCTGCCACTGCTGATACGGCACCCGTAGCAACGGCCAGTCCGTCTCCGCCGCATCCGTCTAATCGGCAATAAGAGACGATTCGCAGCAAGTCAATCAAAATTAAAAGAGAAGAGGACATTCCTGGTGGTCATCGGAGTACCGAAGGAAATCAAGGATCACGAGACTCGCGTCGGTTGCGTGCCGAGCATGATTACTGCTCTCCGCGAGCATGGTCACGAAGTGCTGGTCGAAACGCAGGCCGGCGTGGGCAGTTCCATTCCCGACGAAGATTACGAAGAGGCTGGCGCGCTCATCATCAACAGCGCCGCCGAGGTTTGGAGCAAGTCCGACCTCATCGTCAAAGTGAAAGAGCCTCAATCGTCCGAATACCAGTTTTTTCATCCCGGACTGCTGCTGTTCACCTACCTTCACTTGGCGCCGTTTCCGGAGCTGACGGAAGCTCTTATCTCGGCGCGCGTCAACTCCGTCGCCTACGAAACGATTCGAGAGCACGATAATTCGCTGCCGCTTCTTACGCCGATGAGCGAAGTCGCGGGACGCATGGCCGTGCAGGTGGGTGCTCAGTACTTAGAGCGGCCCAACGGAGGGCGCGGTATTCTGCTCGGTGGAATACCCGGCGTCGCTCCTGCAAACGTGGTGGTCCTCGGCGGCGGAATTGTCGGTCACAATGCAGCGAAAATGGCTTGCGGACTGGGCGCGAACGTCACCATCATCGATCGCAATCTCAACCGCCTGCGCGAGCTCGACGATATCTATTCGAATTCGATACGCACTCTCGCCTCGAACACCTACACTATCCGCGAAGCGGTCCAGCAGGCGGATCTGGTGTCGGCGCCGTGCTCATTCCCGGCGCTTCCGCTCCCAAATTGGTCCGCCGCGACATGATCTCGCGCATGAGGCCCGGATCGGTCGTCGTCGATGTGGCCATTGACCAGGGCGGATGTTTTGAAACCTCCCACGCAACAACTCACACGGATCCCATCTACTATGTCGATAACGTGTTGCATTACTGCGTGTCGAACATGCCCGCTGCCGTCCCTCACACGTCCACATTCGGCCTGACCAATGCCACCGTTCCCTATCTGCTCACGCTCGCCGATAAAGGGCTGGAACGCGCTTCTGAAGAGAGCGATGCGATTCGGGAAGGCGTGAATACGTATCACGGCGAGATCACCTACCCGGCTGTGGCGCAGTCGCAAGGCAAACCTTGGCGCTCGCTCACCGCCGTGATGTAACGCAAGCGACGCGTTCGCGCGCGTCGGCCGCTTGTCCGGTCTGCGGGGGCACTGCATTCTCAACACTTGTGCCGCACAGTAAGCTGCAGGAAGAGTGCCGCATTCGGGACCGCTTCATCAAAGAGCGTTTGACACGTCCCACCTCTCCCGCCGAATTGAAAGATCTGACCGACTTCTTTCATCAGGAGAAAGCAGACATTCTGGCATGTACGCGATGCGCCCTGTTGGTGCGCAATGAGCACGAAGCTCCGCCCACCGAGAGCTACTCCGAAGACGAATATGATCCAGGCGTGATGGAGCGTCTCTATCCGGAGTATCTGGACGGTTTTCGGCGAAAGGAGACGCCCTACCAGTCGCTGCTGCCGTCCGGGGCGCGGGTTGTCGAAGTCGGCAGCCATTACGGCGCTTTCCTTCAAACGGCACGGGAATGGGGCTGGCGCGCCGAGGGCGTCGACGTCGGAAAAGATACCAGCCGCTTCGCCCAATCGAAAGGCTTTACCGTGCATCACGCCGAGTTGAGCGACTGCCGGTATCCTTCTCAAAGTTTTGATGCTGTGTTCATCTGGAACTGCTTCGAGCAGATCGAGGACGCGAAGCCGCTGCTGCGCGAATGCCGCCGCATTCTGAAGCCGAATGGCGTTCTCACCGTGCGCACTCCCAATGGCTTCTTCTACGCGATCTGCCAAGAGTTGCTGCGCGACCCAAAACTCGACCGCGGCGCAGCGCAATTTCTCATCGAAGCGATGGCCTACAACAATCTGCTCGGCTTCCCCTATTTATACGGGCATAGCGGAACGACCCTGCAGGAACTCATCGAGCCGTTCGGATTCGCGCGCGAAGGAATGCTGAATTCGGAATTGATTACGCTTCCGCTCCCTGAAAATCCGGAATGGGTCGAAAAGGAAGAGCGGGAAATCAATGCTGAGATGCGCATGCTGGCTCGCTCTGTCCTTCGCAATCGGCACGGAACACTCACCGGCCCTTGGATCGAAGTCTGGTTCCGAGCGAAACACACAAAGAGGGGCGGGAACACTTCAATAGGCCGTGGTGTCTGTTCTAGTGAATGTTCAACCAAACGTTCGTTAATGGCAGGGAGAAGACCAGGAAGCCGTTGACACTGATGTTGTCTCTCTTCATGCAGGTCGCCGCGATTTGTGTTTTGATTCTTGTTCCGCTGGTTTATACGCAAGCTCTACCCAGTGCTCAACTGAAGAGCCTCCTGGTTGCTCCGCCGCCTCCGCGCCCCATGCCATCGTCGCCGCCCGTGGCCAAACTCGCATCGAAAGCCGTAGTGCATCGATTGAACACGCAGCGGCTTATTGCGCCCGTCGTCATTCCGAAGAAAGTAATTTTGGTAAGCGATGCCGCGCCTGCGCCGGACTTGGGCGTTTTCGCAAGCAATGGAAATGCAACCGCGGCAAGCAATCCGATGGATGGCGTAGTCGGCTCGATGCCGGACCTGACGTCTCCTCCGCCTCCCGCTTCACAGCCGAAGGTGAACCGACGAAGCGGTCCCGTGCGAGTCGGCGGCGTGATTGCGGAAGCTAATCTCGTTCGCAAAGTTCAGCCGGTCTATCCGGCTCTCGCGAAGTCCGCACGTATACAGGGCACCGTCGAGTTCACAGCCATCATCAGCAAAGATGGGAATATTGAAAACCTGCAACTCGTGAAGGGGCATCCGCTGCTCGTGAATGCCGCGAAAGAGGCCGTCTTGCAATGGAAGTATCGGCCGACCTTGCTGAATGGTCAGCCGGTGGAAGTCATCACCGATATCGTCGTCAACTTTACTTTGGCGCAGTAGTGAACACCGCTAGGCGTTGTAGCACTTCGCGAAAGCGTCTCTGAATTTCGCCATCTCGTCCGGAGTGCCGACGGAAACGCGTATCCAGTTCGGCCACACCGGCCACGAACGGCCGATATACACTTTTTGCGCCGCCATCTCTTTGTAGAAATCCCGGCCCGAGCGCTTCACGTTGATCATGAAACAGTTCGTTTCTGAAGGAATGAATTCCACGTTCTTTCGCGCGAGCCAATTGCACGTGTCCTCGCGAATGCCGCTCATGTATTTGGTACGATCCGCCACTAGATTGCTCACGTTCAAACTGGCATTCGCTCCGTACATCGCCGTAATCGGCATCGCGCCCGCGCTCCACTGCGCTACACGCTGCAGCAGGGCAGGCCGCGCAATCGCCGCACCTGCACGCAATCCCGCCATCCCGTATATTTTCGAAAATGTGCGCAAGATGACCACGTCTTTGTCATTTGCCGCCATATCCGTGCACCGGACCGCGCTCTTCGAGAAATGAATATATGCTTCGTCGATCATCACGATCGAACCCTCCGGCTTATTTGCAACCAGGTATTCGATATCGGAACGGCTCGTCACTGTTCCTGTCGGATTGTTGGGATTGCAGATGTAAAACAAACCGGCATCCGGCGCCGCGGCGAGCATGGCCTTCACGTCGTGATCGTAGGCAGGTTTGCGGAGCGGCACATTCACCACCTTCGCTCCGACATACTTGGCCGCGAGTTCGCCGGCCTCATAGCCCGGATCGGCTTTCACGAACGGACGCTCTTTGGAACAGAACGCGAGTACCGTCTGATGCAGGGGAGCGCTTGAGCCGGCAAAGATCTGGATGTAGCTCTCCTTCGGGTTCGGGCTGAACTTCACGTCCAGGGTGCCGGCCATCGTCTCGGCGAGCATATCGCTCGAACTCGAACATGTAGCGGCCGCCCTTCTTGATGACGTTGTAAATGGCGTCGGCTGCTTCGGGCATGGTCCCAGCGGATTCTCGTTTGCGTCTATTTTCACGCCGTCTTCGGGAACCCGATGCAGCCTGGACATCTGGGCCAGAGCCGGCTCGTTGTAGAATGGCAGGGCCGCGCCCGCGGTCAAAACCGTGGCGATCCGCCCGAAAGTCCGGCGCGAATAGCCCCTGCTCTGCAAGTCCGTCTGCTGTTCAGCACTCAAAATAGCTGGCATTTTGTCTCCTAGTACGCCCATCCGAATTGTAGTCGATTTTCCATGTACCAGGAAGGCGACCTTCCTTGTCCACCTATTGAAATGCGTCTAAAATTACTTGCGGTCACTGGTGTCATTCTGATCGCGCCGGTGTGCGCCGCTCTCGCGTCCTCGATTACCTCGGTCAATCAGCTGATCGTCTTTGGCGACAGCCTTTCGGATAACGGGAATGCTTCCATCGCTACTCTCGGCGCGCAGCCTGGGCCCAACTACGCAACGCGAAACTATACAGGGATACCATTTGCCGGTCGGCTATTTCACCGATGGCACCAACACCACGCCGAGCACCGCCGGACCAACCGGCCTCTGGATCGATCAGCTTGCTGCCAAGATGAATCTTCCCGATCCGACTGCGGTTCTTGCGGGAGGAACAAACTACGCCGTGGCTCAGCCCAGACCGGAACCAGTTCGTCGATCGATATCGGAAATCAGGTCACAACCTTCACAGCGACGCATCTGACCGGCGCGCCTCGAATGCCCTGTACGCAATTTGGGGTGGCGCCGACGACATCAGAAACGGAAACAGTCCCATGACGGCGGCTGACAACATCTACAAGGACATCCTCACGCTTTCTGGCGAAGGGGGAAGATACTTCTTGTGGCCCAATCTGCCTCTTCTGGGCGACACTCCCGCGGGCCGCGCGAGCGGCGGCATCCGGCGCACTAAATGCCGCCTCGACCGCCTTCGACTGCCGAGTGGGCACTCGATCTTTCGAATTGCAAAGTCAAGGTATCGATGTGGTCGGGCGTGGACATTGGCACCTTGTTCACATCGTCATCGGCAGTCCCTCTAATTATGGTTTCGTGGACGTAACTGGATGCCGCGCATGGGTTGCCGGGTCGATCCCAATAAATATGTTTTCTGGGACACATCACCCACCACTGCAGGGGACGCTTTCTTCGCCCAACTCGCTTAGACGATCTCTCGGCTTCGACCTCGGCTGATCCTGAGCCCCTAAACGCGGGACTTAGCGCTGATCAGGGTCTGCCGCCTTCTCGCGGCTTATAAGATTGGCCGCAAGACTCCTACTAACTTAATTTGAATCTGTTAGATTGCTAGCTACTGGTGCCCATCGACATTTTCCCGTTCGGGACATATACACTCGGCCGCGTGCAGAATGGTCTGCACTACGCCATCGTTCACCAGATCTTCGTCTTCCGATGTGCCGGTTTCCCGTCCTTTGACCGTGTACGTCGCCTCATCGAACTCTCCCGTGGTCTCGGTCGAGTCGGAGACCCAGAGTCAAAATGCGCCCTTCATGCGCTGCCGGAATGATCTCCTTTAACCGATTCGAGGCGCCGCCCCCGACCTTGTGGTTGTACTCCGTGAGCTCTTCGTCCATCTTTCTTTTCGTAACAGCGTGAAATCGCTTCATGGCGCGCGAGTGCATTTCGCCGGATTTGAGACTGTTCGGCGCACCTTCAACGAATTCCTCCGCCAAATGCGAATATTATTCAGCGGACGGTACAACGAGATTTAGTATTCGACTCCCAGCAGAATGATCTTTCCGTTTTGCCCCGTACCATTGTTCACCCCGCGATCGATTTAGCAAGAAGTGGGCGAGATATTCGTCACTATCTTCAGATCCGAGCTGGTTCTGAACATCGCGCCTCTCGAGTAGCCGGACCATGGTCCGGGAGTGGATCGGTCTGCCGGATAGGTCATCCCGCTTGGCGGTGTTCATATATTCGTCGAAGCTCGTTGGCAGTGGCCGCCGGCGAGGGACCTCCTCGGAATTCCCAAGGTACAGCGCAACAGCCGAACATTTTTTTGGCTAAGCGCCAGGAGGTAAAAC
>CAVRBR010000007.1:0-1148351 GCA_963719335.1 Terriglobia bacterium
GAAACTCTGTGAGCTATTCGTCCAAAAAATCCCGATGCCGTGTTGAAATTACTGGGTACTCAAGGCCAAAGTGCGTTCGAAATCCAACCCATCCTACAGTCGGCGACGGCGCTCAACGCCGACCCACTGAGACTTTCAGTCGGTAGCACTCCTCAAATGCCGCAAATAAATCCGACCTGCGCAGCCCGTGTGCGCGGCCTGTATGCGCCTTCGGGGTTACGAAGCTTCGAGGAGGAGCAACTGTAGTCGATGCACCACTACTACGGATGTGGTTTGGTATTTCTTCATTCCGCTTGAACCAAAAACGAAATTCTCTGTGCTGATAAGATACTTATCGGGCAAAAAGCTTCAGCGCTGCGGGCGTCCGCCTCAGTGGCATCAGGTTGGCTGACGAGCATCGCCATCGAAAACAGTTGAATACCAACCACGGCTTCCGGCGGGTGTTCGTTGGTCACCTAAGCACTTTCCACATCTCCGCGCTCAACCAGCTCGATTTGGTTGACCACCTCAAGAGCCGAAGATGTTCGGTCCAACAGCACACGGCACGGACCGTTCGAAATGTCACGGACCGCATGAGCAAAGTCATTTCGTATGAACTTGAAAATAGTTCGCAGCTCGCCTCGCAACACTTTAAAGATCGCTCCGGGCTTTCCTCCGTACCGAGAGAAAAGCAGCTTATAGTATTCTTCGATCAATCCTTGACCGAAGGAAGCTGACTCGGTTATCTCGCGTAGCCTCATTTCAAGAATGATTCCGGCTTCTCTGATCGCGGTGTCGTAGAGAGGAATCGAAAGTAAGGACTCTGCGCGTCGCTGAATTTCATGCTCAAGATCATTAAGGGGTCGAGCAAGGGAAACTAGGATATCAGCGCTGACGCTCGTCACCGCGATGCCTTGAGCGCTAATCTGTTCGACCCCTGGCTCGTCTTGATCATAGTCTTCCAATTGCGGGCGGGGTAGATTCAGCGCGCGCAGGCTGCCATCGATTTCTACGTGTAGATCCCTGTTCCGCTCGTAGTACCTGAGCGCAGCCTCGTATGCGGTGATTTGTGATATTCCCGAAATCAGGCCTCGCTCATGGAGCTCCCTCAGGTCATCACGCCATACAGCTGCATGAAACCACCTTGGGTCCGTCAAATCGACCTTAGGATTAAGGCAAGAACCGTAACCGACGGCAACGAAAAGGAGGCACTGGTCAATGTCATCGATCTGGATAAAACGGACATCCGAGGGAAAACCGCGAGAGATTTCAGGGCAAGATTCCAACCGTGGCCGGCCGGGTACACTGGCCAGTCAGCGTGGAGGATTTCGATTCTCCCGCCGTCGTATTCCATAATCCGGGATGGTCGAAGATACTCATGACGTTGTTCGAAACACGAGGTAAACGGTCTTTGCCCTGAGTATGCCATCCAAGATGAAGTGGGCTTCTCGTGCAGCGGCTTCCCCGAGTACGACACCTGCCTCAAAATTCGATCCGAGGGCGTATGAAGTAAGGTTTGCAGAGCCCAGCGAGAACGCTGCGGTCATCGGCGAGCACGAGTTTTGCGTGAAACAGGGGGTTAGAAACTCGATCTCTGCCTGTCCGCGCCTCTGCTGAAAAAACCGACAGGTCTGCGTTGATTCGCTCAGCCTCCCGCCGGAGGTCTTCGAGTGCGCGACTTGTCGGTGACCCGAGGTTCAGCGCATCGTGAGCAAAGAGCCGGACCTCCACGCCCCGAAGCAGGGCAGCAAGCAGCGGACCAGACAATGTTCCGATTCCGGCCCGATCAACGAAGGGCGAAACAAGCGTAAGCGTCTTTGTTGCCGCGTTCACCAAACGCGTGCAGCTCTCGAGGTACGAATGCCCCCGAAGCTCGTGTAAATGGTGGGAGGTTGGCAGGGTCCACACCAACTCGGGTGAATGAACCGTCGCAGGAGAATCTGGGCTGGTGTCTCCAAGAAGTGAAGATAGGAAACGGGAGAGTTCCTCGGCCTTGAGTTCGCCGGTTACGGCGTCAAGTGCGCTATTCATAGAAAGTGACTGTATGAGGATCTCTGGCCCCTCTTCTCCCAGAAGTGGGCGAGCCCAGGAAAGCTCGCCTAGGGAGAGTGGCCTGCCGACGCGTGACCAGAGGGGTGCCGCAATGCGGGAGACGAGCTCCGAGCGCCCGGCGAGGAGCGCTCGCAAGGCGTCAACTGGGGATCGGTCGCCCCTAGGCATTGCGTGAGACGGTGCGGAGCGTGTGCCAGAAGCCGCGCTCGATAGTTTGAACACCCATTGCTCCGCCAAGTTCAGGCGGCGGCGTGGGCCCGCCGTAGAGTACGGCGCGTGAAAGTTCGCGGTTGAATTGCGGGCAGTTGTACTCCCGATGGAGGCACCCTACGCAAGTGCCGCCCTCGTCGGTGCAGAACGGGTCATAGACGCACTGTCGTCCCCTTTGCGCCGAGTCGTCGAGCCAAATACCGAGCTGATGTTCGAAGAGCGTGGTCAGGCCGCCGATCTTCGTTTCGGCGTAGCGATTCGCGTAAAGGACTCCCGCAAGCGCACCGGGAATGAGATACTCGCCAACACTGTTTTGGCTAAATCCACTCCACTCTACGTGCCGAAGAAGAACGTGGCTCATGGTGTGGAGAAGCGTCCGTATGGACACAGCAAGATGCTCGTTGAAATTCGGCTGCCAACGGCTCTCATAGAGGCCGGTGACATGAGCATATAGCCAAGCCCAAGCAACCTCTTTAGATCCTGGAATCGGTGCCTGTACCCAGCTATTTTCAATCAGCCAAGTGACGGTTTTCACCGGTTCAAGCTGGAAGTAAATGCCCTCAGTCTCGCTGCTCACGATGTACAGCGGGATACGACCGTCCGAATCGTTCGTTTCAAACGGCGTGAGAATACTTCGCGTAGGGTCGCGCGTTATTCGGGTGTACCCGACAGCAGAAAGCGCAATCGGAAAGTCCGAAACTATCTTCAGCTGAGCGATTCCAAGCTCTCGAAGCGCGAATTCTCTGGCAGATCGTAGATGGTCTGCTCCGGGGGTATCACCAATGCTTGTTAGGTCTGCCGCCGCCTCGTCGATTGAGGTCGTGTGAAGGGTATCCACAATGGCGGCATGCTCGACGAGTTGGCGAGGTGTTGGTGAAGCAGCGGGCGGCGCAGCACCACCGAGCAGACTTCGAACTCGATCAATTGCTGCCTGACCTGGTGGCCCGGCTCTGCTCGCCGTTTCTCGCTTCCACCGGAGAACCAGTGGATTGTTACGATCGACTTTTTCAAGTGCACGGGCGAGATCTGCTGTCGTGTCTTCGTTCTCGGTGGTTGCACCGAGGCGTCTTGCTCGTTCTCGAATGGTATCTGGCAGATTGTCTGTTAGGATGCCCCAGGTTCTCGCTAGAACAAGGGCGAGGGTTTCAGAGTCTTGGTAGAAGACCCGCTCCTCTTCTTCATTGAAATTGATGAACGGAACGACATGTGGAAGAAATAGCGCGCTATCCGTGAGCGCGAGCGTTTTTAGGCCCCGCTCGTAAATCGTACCTTGTTGAGTACCAAGGGATCGTGAGTATTGGCAGGTGCAGGGCGTCATGCGCAAGCGCCCGACTTCGGCGTCTCCGCATGCTCCGCATCTCCAACGGGCTGATCGCACGCGGCCCGTGTCGAGAAACATGAGAAAGCGGGAGCCGTGTCTCGGGCAAGCGTTCGGTGGGTAGTAAAGTTCTTCAAGTCTTCCGCAGTTGTGGGCCTGAACGTAGCGAAGCTGGCCAAGGATTCCCGTGCATACCGGACACTGCCTGGGCTGCGCGTTTGCGCGGCGAGTGACGTCCCGCAGACGATAGACTCTGCGGCATCGTCTGCATTCGAGAAGAGTGGGAAACGGCTCGAAGCGAACCATGGTCGGAGTACCGATAGCGTAGAAATGCCGATTATTTTGCTGTCTGGGGTCCGGGAAGCCCGCCCGAAAAGTATCGTCCCGCCACTGGAAGAGCAGGTCGGACACGGCGTTGAATACGGCGTCTTGATTGACCGGTTTTTCTTGTAGCTCTACACCGCTGATTTTGCAGAATCCGTATTGATCGTGTTCGAAGACTGCTCCCGGAAGGAACTGATAGAGAACCTGGGTCTGTCCCCGGGTGAAGGCCATCTAGGTATTCTCCGTGTTGAACCATTGGAGATCTCGGTAGTCCGCGTCCTCGTCAGGACGGAATCTCACTCCAGCGTCCACGTCTCGGAGGCTTGTCATCGGCGGTGGCTGGAGGACATCTGTGATTTTGTCCTTCCGGCTTCCCGCGACGAGATGGAGGAATTGCTCGATTTGGGCTCGGAGGGTCTGCACCATTCGTAGTTCGAGACCTTCTGGGTACGTGTGTTTATCGAGCCCATAAGCTTCTCGCATGGCCTGTTCGATCTCAAAACGGGTGAGCTGCCTTGGGAGCCTGGATGCGGCGTTTGAATTGAGGAACTCTGCTGCAACGCGGCGTTCTCTGAGTTGTTGGTTGTGAAGAATTGCGCCATAGCGCCCGAGGAGGAGCCCTATGAACATTCCAGGACTCGTTCGCAGCGCAGCAAACTTTGCAAAACGATTGACGGATACCGGCGATACTAACCGCTCAAGGTTGCGGTGATACTCCGTGAAGCGGTGGTAAATGCTGGAGGCTCGAAGCGAGTATGAGGCAAGGGTGGCGAGGATGAGTCCAACATGCCTGCGTCCGCTTCGGCTTGAGGCCTGAATATAGTCTGCAGTCTCCTCAGGGATGCTGTCCATCACCATGAGATTGAACCTCTCGAGATCAACACCGTGGCTGATGATGCTGGTGGCCACAGTGGCGTCGAGATAGTTCTCCTCGGTCCACTCGGGCGGATCTTCCACGCGGCGGACAACATCTGCGATAGCTGCCAACGTTGAATCGCCGGAGAGAAATTCCGTGTTCAAATCCCGATTCTTTCCTGGCCTCAAGCGCCCCGCGTCTCGGTCAAGAGCTTGGCGGATGCGCACGCCGCGCGATTTTGAGCCGACGTACGTCAGTGTTGTGGAGTAGTAGTAGAGCAGCTTACGAACGGCATCTTCCGTCCGAGCGGTCGGAAGCCATGCAGCCGCGTCGTACGGGTTCTCATAGAGGCGAATCAATTCTTCGTGGAGGAAGCGCACGCAGAGTGCGGCCGCGTCTGCTGCGTGGAGGTGGGGAGGCCGAAAGGCGACGTAGAAGCGTGCAGTCTTAAGTCGCCGCTCCGGAGTGTCTAAATCTAGGTCGGGCGATGTGTAAAAAGTTTCAAGTAGGTCATATCCGCGGGTCGGGAAGCGGCGCGCGTTTGGAACGCCGTAAATCTGGCGTATTTGATGCTCGAATCCCTCAATGGTGGCGGTAGCTGCGATAGTTTTTGGTGGTCGAGTGCCGACGTGCTCTTCGCATGATCGGACGAGAGTTTCGTAGTGGCCGGCAAACGCCCCGAGTTCCTGCTGCAGAAGATGAAGTTCGTCTTGAATATGAAAGGCTGGCGAAGGGTCGTACGGAGTTACCGCTGTTCGCCTCCGGCCTCTGCGTCCACCAGTTCCCGGGTTTGTTGGGCAACCTGAGATGCACCAGTCGCCCATTCCAAAGCCATGCTCCGGGTGTTCTGGACAGCGCCATACGGCGGCGCCCCAGAGCATTGGAAAATTAGGCTGGTAGGCAATACTTGCCATCTTGTCGATTGTGCCGACGATCACCGTGGGGAGAAATCGGTAGACCTCGTCATCGGAGACATAGACCGGGAGGTGCTCGTGGCAACTCGAGCAAACGTGGCGGATTCTGTGCCGATCCCTGTCAATTTGGATCTGAACGGTGTTGGTCCCTTCGCAGGCCGGACAGTTGCTTACGAGGAGGAGTTTATTTCTTAGCTCTGGATCATTCTCCAGGCGGTCAAATGACCACTCCCCGAAGTTGAGGCGGTTTGGGGTGCTCGATTTTCCGACGAAGTAGCCGAGCGAGATCGGCTCTGAGTTTGGATCTTCACCTTTAAGCGAGCGGCGTTCCTTTTCCGTTTCCCAAACAACGCGTGCAGCGCGCTGGAGTTGTTGGACGCTGAGCATTCGAAGCGGAAAGCGAAGCCACGCAGTTACTCCAAAAGTCTTCCCTCGAAGTCGGTCATAAAGAGCAGCGCAGCTGATGAGGCCGAGATAGGCTTCCGTTTTTCCACCACCAGTTGGAAACCACAGGACGTCTGCCCAGTTGAGAACCTCGCTCCAGCTTCGGGTGACGCCGGTCGGCCATTCACCGCTCAAAATCCCCTCTCTTACTGCAAGGGAGGGAAGCTGACTGACGATGAAGACGATCTGAAACAGGTGCCAGTTTTCGAACTTCGAGGTTCGTTGAAAGATGCGGTTCATCCCCTGAAAGGCGCTCAGGAGACGCTCGTCTTTGACGAGCGCTGCGATTCCATCTGCAAACCTTGATTCTTCATCTCGAAATGCTCTGAAATCCGCTGCGCACTGCGTGAGCTCTTCTCCCGAGAGCGCAAGTAAATTCTCACCGAGCACCGTGTGTTGCCAGCTATCCCCATAGGTGATCATTGCTAGGCGTATTGCTTCGAGGGTGGTGAGTGGATCTGTGGCCAGTTCATGAAACGCGGCGCGGGGTGTCTGGTTTGTTGTTCTTCGAGGCTGCTCGAAGCGCGCGAGAGTCTCGCTCCGAAGAGCTTTCTTGTCCTCTGATACAACAACGCTGGCTGAGTGGCCGACGGCCCAAACTCTTCGGTCGAACTGGTAGTCCTTTGCAACAGGAAGTAGTTCGACTGGCAAAAGTTCACCTTTTACGATGGTTGCCGCCAGTTGGCAGTCAGCGAGAATGTTGTGCTGGTCCCTATAGCGGTGTGCGAGGTCTCTGGGAGTGTTGTTGCAGATGTAGCAGCTTACGCGGACGGAACCATCTGGGAGAGCACTTGAACGAATGTCCAAGTTCGCACTGAGTGGAGGAAGCAGTGGTGAGCCGGCGGCGATACCCTGGAGGAAGTTCGCAAAAGTATTTGCGTCTGTCAGGGACGGTGTGGAGACAACAGCGTTTCCCGCGACGGCGCGGGCGATGGTCGGCGAGGCGGCAGCTTCAGCGAGGACTTCATTTATGACGTGCTGTACTGCGCCCTCATCGCTGAGGCGTGCTCTTCGCCTCTTAGGGTCAATGTGAATCGTAATGGGAGGAACCTTGACTTCCCGCCGTTCGAAAACCTCAAGGAGCGAGACGGTCTGCCTCGCTTGCGGTGGCGCGTTCGGATCGGCCTGGTCCTGTTCGATTCGGCCGAGCTCGTCTCGCTGTTCTTCGAAGGTCGGAAAGTGTTGCGTGTAGATATAGAACCCGATCTCAAGGGTTAGTTCGATGTCGTCATTGGGTGCTGAGGCGAGGACGATTTCAAAACCCAGGGAAGATGGTGGCCTTCTCGTTGAATCTCGTGTTGAACCGCGCTGTTCAGCCGTAACCTGTTCAGCCTCGCTCGTCGCCGTTTCACCGGGCTCTTCGTCCGTCAGAGGAGGAGGTTCGGGAGCAGCGTTCTTGATAGCCTCAGGCCCCTCACCTGTTACCGGGGCATCCTCTGCGGGCTCAAGCGGCTCCGGCTGGACGACGAGCGGGTCTCTGGGCCCAAGTACTCCAAGGTGGCAGTGATCGCTCGGGACGATACGAAGAATTCGGGATTCATAGCGGCCCGCAAGTTTTCGTTCAAGGTCTCCGACGAGATAGCGAACGAGGGCCTCTTCATCGCGATACGAGAATCCATTGCATCGGGTGAAGTGCTCATAATGCTCCTTTCCCTGAAAAGATTCCCTTCCCGAGCCTTTTAACGGATTCGACCTCTCGAAGGCTGACTGCAGCGGCTACCTGTTCTAGTGCGGTCCCAATCGCATCTGCGCTCTTAAGAGCCGCTTCATAGTGCTTACCTGCGGCCAATTGAGAGAGGAGTTTACTGAGCTGCCTCCCGCAAGTTCTGCGAACGATTCGTTCGTGCTGAATGCAATTGAACGTGGCTGCGATTCGCGTGAGGTCCGAATAAATGCCGCTTGCTCGTGCGAGGATTTCAAAGTCCTCTCGCTGAAGCGGGGCGAGGATCTCTTCCTTCCCGCTTCGGTACCAGCCAACAACTGCCTGATACTCCACGGATAGCCCATTTGCTTCAAGTGCTCGGTGGAGTCTCGTTCTGTTGCCGCCGTATTTGGTTAGAGCCGCTGGCTTTGCATATCCCCAGAGCTCAAGGGCCAATTTCGCGCCAATATCTCGCCGCTCGCGGATAGCTTCGAGCATACGCTGGAAAACATCTTCGTAAGGGTCATCGACCAGGATGACCATGAGCATTCCGGGTTCGAGGTCTGCAGCGGCGATACGTTCCTGCTGTTCAGTCGCTGGTCGGAAAACATCGACGAGCCGGCCAATAGGAAAACGGTAGCGGTCTCGCATCGTGTCTGTGATTTCGCACTGCTCAAGGGACCTTGTGCCACCGCCCTGGGACTGGCTTGTCTCGGCGACTGTAATCTCGTCGAACCAGTGTTGCCCGACGATCCTACCAAGATCTAACGGCTCTACGCAGTCTTCATTTACGAATCTCCTCTGCTGTAGTCGAGCCTGCACTTCGAAGCGCCTGCGGGTTTCAGGGCGTTTACTTCTTGGGAGTTTGGCAGTTTTTTCCTGAGGAGCTGTTTCATTGGGAACCGACAGCTGAAGCTGTTTGAGGACTATCGTACGTGGTCCATTCTCTTGCAAGCTTTCGATGGAAGCGTGAATGCGCTGTTGGATCTTGTCATCGACTTCAGCTTCGTAAGGGTATGCGACTACATGGAGAGGAACTCCCGGATAAACGTCGAGGTAGCGCGATTCACTTGTTCTAAAACCGAGAAGTACAGTCTCTTGAAGGGAGCCTTCGGCGATGAGACGAGGTTCTTCCTTGATCGTGGTCAGGGTGACCGCGCCGGATTGTAGTGCTTCGGGCCAGGGTGTCACGATGTCCCCAAGAAGCCCGGCGATCATGTTCCCCTCGTGTGCGGTTGGTGCGACAATTCGAAGTGCATCGGAGGGACCTCTCTTTTCGATGAACTCGGCCACGACGGAAGCAAGGGTGTAAAATTTTGCGGGTTCTTTTCTGTTGAATAGAGCACCGTAAAGGGATTTCAAGTGCCAGATGATTCGCGGCCACTGAGCATCAAGGTAGGAGCCAACTGCTCCTCGCGCCTCCGGGTGGTTCCTCTTCGAGTCCTTGAATACACTCCTGAATTGTAAGGGTCTGGTATGCCTCTCGCCTTTCCTCTTCAAGTGCGACGAGTGGAACGGAAAGCTGTCTGAGCTTGTGGTAAGTCCCCCATGCGTGCAGCACACCTCCCGGAACCCGCCCATTGCCCGCTTTCATTGCCCCGACGAGGAGGGTGTGGAGTTCGACGAGGTGGTCTTCAACCTCGGGATCATCGGAGAGCCAGATGTAGCGTTCCGCTTGTTTGGTCGGAGGTGAGATGGATTTTGAAGCAAGCAGTTCTTCGATTGCTTCGACTGCTGCTGGGTCCCACGCCCAGATCAGATCAGACGACCTGCCCTTCTCGGCAAGCGCTTCGATTCGATCGTGTTCCCAAGGCGGAATCACAAGTATCTGTGTAGGGGCCGCTGCAACACTTGGTTGCTTGAGGAGGAATTCCAGGTGGTCAGCTGTGCGCGGGTGGGAAACATCGATGACAACAGAGCCGAATGCTTGCCGGTCTCTGAGAACCGACGCCCACCCTGGGTTTGCGATGAAGATTCGTGGCTTTGAATCGGCTGTAGGAGCGTACTGAGAGAGGACTTCAATAGGCCAGAACTTGGTTAGCGGAAGCTTTTCCGAATAGTAGCGAACGGCTACATCGCGAAGCACGTTGACACAGTTCCGAATATGCTGCGTCACGAGCAGAATATCCCCAGTGAGAAGTGCGCGGCCTTCGTTCTTGGCGCTTGACGAAATCAGCGAGAAGAAGACTTACGGCAAGAAAGCGCCCGAGGCTTTGAGTCGCGTTCGGAAGGACGAAGATGAGCCTACTTTTTCTGTCCGGTTCGAGTTGCGTTGGAAGGTGTGCCGCGAGCACTCCGCTGGCTCGCTCAATTACTGACGGAGCCAGCCGCTGGCCATCTACGACAAGCGGCAATCGGTCGCGAAGGAGGACCGATTCGAAAGACTCCTCTTGTTTGAGCGCCCGAAATGCGCCGAGCCACGCCACACTATCTTCCTCCGCGTCGGATCAAGATCTTTCGGCACTTTAGTCGTTTTGCGTGTATCTCAAAAAGGGCCTCGATTGATCCTTCTCGCCGATTTACGCACTCGGCAAGCGCGAGGCCGATGGCCTGCAAGTTTTTCTTTTCCGAGCCGTTAGCAACTCCGTGAACAATCAGGGTGTTTGGACGGCGGTTCTTCTTTCGGCGCGCAAGGCACTCGATCACGAGATCTGAAAGGAGGCTCTGTTTGCCTCGTTTGCTATGGTCTGCCGGGTTCTCTGCGGCAACCGCCGCAAGGGCTACAACGTCAAATCCGGCTCGTTGAAGCGCATTGGCTAGAGCCTCCCAGGCGTTCATATCCCGGTTGTGGAAGGTCAGGATGAGGCGTCCGTTTGGAGCAAGCACTCTGTTGCTTTCGGCGAGGCAGGCGGTGACTTTGTCCTCGTAATGTCTGGTCGTAGCTCCTCGAACGGCGTTTGGAACTGCTTCTTGCTCTTCGATCGACTCCACGATGGAGTTCGCGGTCTTCATCCAGAAATGGAACAAGCGGGAGAGCTCTCCGTATTGGAGGTCGTCGTGGTACGGGGGATCAGTGAAGACGAGTTGTGCTGCTCCATCCGGGAGAAGCTGCCGCTCGGAACTTCCGGTAACGACTAGTGCACCGGAAACGGGCCTTCTCCGAGAGGACGCGTCGGCATGGGCGGTCCTGTTTGGATATCCCTCGGACCGCATCCAACGAAGTGCCTTTTCTACGGCTTCAAATCTGCGCGGCAGCGTTCCTCGACCCGAAGGGGATAGCAAGTTTGTCTCTACGGTCACGGTGGAGCGCGAGAAGCGATGATTTGCGATAGCTTCAACTGCTTTTGGGTTGTAGCGCTCCCACCGACAAACGTATCCGGCCATCTCCGTGCAGCCCAGAATTGCAAGGCGAATATGATCCGCCACAGCGCTTGACACTTTGATCTCCGAAACTGCGCCGAGCGCGGCTTTGATGATGTCGAGCTGTGTCTGCGTGTAAAGGTCTTCCCAAGAGGAGAACCCGTATCGCTTCAGGCTTGCCGTTTCGAGCCCGTTTGGAATTTCGGTGCGAAGTCGACGGTCTTGAACTCGGTGGGTGTCGTCCAATCGATCCTCCTGGGTGATGACGCGGAGCCGAGAAGTTGCCTCATTTTGTTGAACACTGTGCTCACGAATAAGGACTGGCTGCCACTCGGGCGAGGAGCTGAGAAGGTCCGAAAGCTGAACCGAACTGTCACAGTGGGGGCAAACCATTTCCGGTTTAGTCGATGGAGCTGCTAGCACTGTCGTTTGTGAACGGCCGTTACAGGCATCACAGCGAAATGACCGGATCTCCCTTTTTCTTCGGCTCACGGTGCCGCACGCAGAGCACCCGAAGAAGCCAAATGATTCCTCGCGGCGTCGTGAAGCTATGGAGACAAGTGGCTCTCGAAATAGAAAGAGCCGTTCTGAGCATTTTGGACAAGCTGATGTTCGCACTCGAATGATGTGCGTAGCCTCCCATGTGACGTCGCCATTCTCCGTCGAGTAGCGCTTCCGATACGGCTGAAGAATTTCGAGAAGTTGAGTAGCCGCTCGGCGAAACTCGTCGGGGTCAGCGACGGTCAGCGCTGTCGCAAGGCTTCTTGACGGCCATGGATAGAGATCTTGAGCGTAGACTCGAAGCCCGCGTCTAACCGCCTCAAACGCAACTGTCCCGCCACCGCTGAAGGGATCCGCAACAAGGAAATCTTCTTCTTTGCAGAATTCTTTTTGCGCCGCTTCGAGGAGAGCTCCGGCGAAGCAATGGGGGCGTCTTGCCCACCACCGAAAAAGCGAGATCACAGGCGCGTAGGCGGAACGGTTTCGCTGCTGGCGTACAACCAGTCGGTCGAGTCCCTTCCAGTTGACATTGTCGATAAGCGCCATTCTGGAACATCACTGTAAAATGAACATCTTAACAACAAAAACCCGGGGAGATGTTGCGGAGCTAAGAAAGGCCCCGGACGGAATGGTCACTCGAATCAGGTGCACACCAGCCGCATACAAGTGCTGGTTGGAATCCTGTAATCCGAACAATCCACACAATCGATGCCGGAGATGTCACTGATCGACGCGAATCAGTATCCATCGGCGGAGCGGTTCGACATACCTCTTGTCTGAGCGGAATCGACGGATTTAGGAGCAACCCAAGGCGATGTTGAGGAACGTACAATCAATTTTTAGGGCTGTCATCCCAGTGGAAAGGACGGAAAGATCCGGCTGCGAATTCCCACACTAAATTGATTATCATTCGGAAATCCAAAGGACGGAACTCCGTTGATGATCGCTGCTCGAACTATCGCAATCCATCTCCCTCAGAAGATCCTCATCTGCGAGGACGCCGACGCCAAGATTTGACTCGGTTACAAACAGCCCCGAGTTGCCGGCAGCCGCATGCCTCGGTGAACACCCAAAAGCGGCCATAGCGTGAACGGCTGAAAACCGGCCAATGGGGTCTGGTGCAGGACGTTGATCCTGATGCGGGGAATACCCTGCGTCACTGTGAGCAATGTCTTGAGCGACGACAAGAAGCAACAAGTGGTGGCGCTGGGCCGGCTGGGCTGGTCGCTGCGGCGTATTGAAGCAGCCGTGCACATTCGCCGAGAGACCATTGGTGGTTATCTGCGGGCTGCCGGGATCGCGGTGCGACCGCCAGGCGGCTGGGGACGGCTCGCGCCAGCAAAACCGGCCAACGAAGTGATCACCGACTTTGGCGCGGAGTCGGACAGGATTGCATCCGCCCCGCCGTCGTTTCGCCGTTCCTCTCCCAGCACCTGCGAACCGTATCGAGAGTTGATCGAACTCGCGTTGTCACAGGGACGCAACGCCATGGCGATCTGGCAGGACCTGGTGGATCAGCACCACTTCTCTGCGAGTTATCAAAGCGTTCGACGCTTTGCTGGGAAGCTGCAAGCGGCGACACCTGAAGCCCGAGTGGTCATCGAGACTGCGCCCGGCGAAGAATCCCAGGTGGACTACGGCTCCGGACCGATGGTCCGGGATCCGCAGACCGGTAAGATCGCCGTACCCGGTTGTTTGTGATGACGCTCGGATACAGCAGGAAGTGCGTCCGACTTTTAGTGTTCCGTTCCAGCGTGCGAGTCTGGGCCGAACTCCATGAGAAAGCATTCGTGCGGCTCGGAGGAGCGACCCGCGTGGTGGTGCTGGATAATTTGCGCGAGGGCGTACTCGCGCCCGATACCTACGATCCTTCCGTCAATCCGCTGTACCGCGACTTACTCCAGCATTATGGGTGCGTTGCGCTGCCTTGCCGGGTGCGCGACCCGGACCGCAAGGGCAAAGTCGAGTCCGGCGTGGGACACGCCAAGAAAACCCCACTCAAGGGCATGCGCTTCGAAAGTTTGGAAGAGGCGCAAGCCTATCTCGATCAATGGGAAGAGCGTTGGGCCGATACCCGCATTCACGGCACGACGAAGCGCCAGGTCTCGGCTATGTTTGCCGAAGAACGACCGGCACTTCTGCCATTACCGCTTGAACCTTTTCGCTACTACCAATACGGTGAACGTACGGTGCATCTGGACGGCTGCGTCGAGGTGGAAGCAGCGTACTACAGCGCACCGCCGGGCTGGATCAGCCGCCACGTCCATGTGCAATGGAACGATGACCATGTACGGCTGGTCGATCCGTAAACGGGACAACTGCTGCGCGAGCACTTACGTCAGCAGCGCGGCCGACATCGCATTCAAGAAGCTGTCCGACCGCACCGGACTCCGCTGAAGACCGAACAGTTACTTCTTCGAGCCGATCTCACGGGGCTCCACATAGGTGCGCTGTGCCGAGCCATGCACGACGCAGAAGGACAGTTGGCAGTTCGTCGCATCCTGGGCGTGGCCGCACTTACCAAGAAGTATGGCGTCGGCTCCACCGACGAGGCTTGCGCCATTGCTTTAGAAGCCGGCGCTTGTACCTATCGCTTCGTGCGCCGCTATCTGGAACGTAATCCTCAACTTCCGTTGAGCTTGCGCCAAGTCGATCCGTTGATCCGTCAACTCACCCACTACCGAGAACTGATAGAAAAGCGAACCCGTCAGAAGGATGATTCATGCACCTTATAGAACTCGAACGTTCGTTACGACAACTACGCCTCAGCGGTATGGCCGCTGTGCTCGAAACTCGTTTACGCCAGGCCCAGGCAGAACCGATGGCGCCTATCGATCTGATTGCTTGCCTGGTGTCGGATGAACTGACACTTCGTTCCGACCGCTTACTCGCACGTCGCCGCAAACAGGCAGGCTTTCGCGATCCCGGCAGAAGCCTGGATAACTTTGACTTCACCTTCAACCCCAAGATGAATCGCAGCCTGGTCTTCGATCTGGCCACAGGCGCTTTCATCGCCAAACACGAAGATGCTCTCTTTCTCGGCCCTGGCGGTTCGGGCAAGAGTCACTTGGCGCAAGCGATCGGACAAGCGGCTATTCTGCAGGGCTACAAAGTGCTCTATCGTGAAACTCACGTCCTGTTGGATGAGCTGGCCGAAGCTGTAGCGGAAGGCACACGCAAAGAGTATATGGAGGCAGTTGCCACTGTTCCGTTGCTGATCATTGATGACTTCGGCATGCGGAAGCTGCCGCACACGGCGGCTGAGGATCTGCTGGAGATCATCATGCGGAGATATGAGCGTTTCAGCACACTCTTAACTTCTAACCGCCCTGTCGAGGACTGGGGCAAACTGCTCAGCGACGTTGCCGCTGTCAGTGCCATGCTCGACAGACTTCTGCATCATGGACACGTGCTGAAGTGCGGCCCGCGAAGCTGGCGCACCAAGACCGCCGCACCTTCATAAGGAAAGGATTTTGCTGAACACGAGGGCTCTGCCCTCGCGCTCCCGGGATTTATCGCTTTCGCGCCAGAATGCCAAAAGGGCGGCCTAGCCGCCCCGCACTCCGGCCCCTATGTCGGCGCTCCGGTCGCATCCCTGCGTTGCCGTATCCTCCGCACAGGTGTTGTCACTCTACAACTTTTTCCGCGTTCCGCAAACAAAAGTTTGCATTGCGCCCACTCTGGCGCTATAACTACTCTTGTCCTGAACCGCGCTCCTCCGTTGGCCGGTTTTGAAGTGTTCACGCTATGGCCGGTTTTCAGGTGATCACCGAGGGCATGTCACTGGGCTCGGCGCGCGTGATGCGGCAATTTGAACGTGCGGAACTATCCGTCATACTCGTTGCTGTGAAAACGACTGGGCTGATCCAGCACATCACTGCGGTGACCTTTGCCATCTGTGATATGGCTCGTTCCATCGAATTCTACGAGAAGCTTGGATTCGAGTTGTTTTACGGCGGCGGCGATGCCGGATTCAGCAGCTTGAAAGCCGGCAAAGCCTTCAGCAACTTGGTAGCGAATTCGCAATACGAGCACAGGTGGTGGGTCGAGCCATTTTCCGAGTCGATGGCGTGGATGCGCACTACCGCGTATTGCGGGAACGAGGACTAGAGCCTCAGTTGCCGAGAGATGCACCTTGGGGTGAGCGCTTCTTTCAAGTTGAATGTCTCGAACAAGTCCATGTCTCTCCCATCTTTTTTTGCGTCGCGTACCCCGACAGGATGGCTTGAGTAGCGTTGTCTTTGGAGCCATTCTTTGGCATTTCCGCTAGCGTCTGTCCAGATGACGCGCTACCCGAAGTGAGCGAGTCGATGCGGACTTGCGGGTAGTATTAGACTTACCCTTCTCCGAGAAGCCTATGATTCGTTCGAGTGATGCTTTTGGCACGTAATCCGACAGCAGCCCCTGTTTTCCTCCGGTACAGCATCCAATGTCTTATAGCTAGCTTGGGACCCCATCTGGCTTATCGCGCCTTCGCCAATGCCTCTTCGAGACGATGAGCCTGCGCAACCCCGAGCCGGATCATCTTTCCGTTGAAGGCATCGAGCTCTTTCCTGGCAGGTTCGCCTGGAGCAAAATGTGCAGGGGAGAACCCCAAGAGCACCTCGATGACAGAGCAGACACGACGGCCAATCCCACGGTCAACCCAAAATACGCGGCTATCCGCGTGTACCGCGAGCCACGTCGTGATCGAGGCTCGGATGAGCCCGAGATGCTCAGGTCGCGGCGAAACTTCAAGCAGGTTGAGCAATGTTGTCGCTACAAAAACGAACGGGCCGTTCTCAGCGAACTCTTGCAGCAACGGAAGAAAATTAGTCAGACGGTCGATGCCCCTTTCCAGGAGATAACATTTTGCTGGCTGAAAGTGGCCGAAGTCGTTGAACAGCACGACGGCGATTGCCATTCCAAGATGCAAGCTGACAGAATCCAAGAGATCGTGCTGCTGCCACGTCCATTGCCTCGACCTCATTAGCCGTCGGGCAAGTGTGATGCGGATGTGAACGGCTTCTGCATCTCCCAGAATTGCTTGGTTGAAATAGACGCTGTCCACGCTACGCACAAATGTAGACAAGGCGTCGAGGAATGCCTCGCCCGGCAAACTCAAAATCAGCGCGAGAGCCATTTCATCGATCTGCTCGCACGTGAGGCCCGGCAGGCAGCGCGCTAGGAGTGTGAAGTAGACGGCGTTCCACTCGTGGGGGATGTGATCGGGATCATCGCCTTCTTTGAGCTCAGAGCCGTTCGCGACTGCCGTCCAACTCGAATAGGCTTCTGCCAGCTCCCGTATCCAAGGCCGCTTTTGTACATCAAATAGCGTGATGGACTTGCGGAGCCAAAGCGCAGCCGCCTGATGATCAGTATGACGTTCGGGGCGCTTACTCCGTTCTTCACGCTCACGGTGCCTCTCGACCGGCGAGTATCGGTGGCGCGAGTGAGCGTATAACGGCTCAAATACCGGCCAATCAGGCTCGGCTCCTTGTCCGGCAATCCAGGCGAGCTCGGTTTCTATGGCGGCATTAATCGACCGCTTACGGTGTTCCAACGCGGCTTGATAATGTACCTCTTCCTCGCCCCATTGCCGCCAAGGGCGGACGCACGCAACGAGTGCGCATCGCAGCAAGGCACGGGGGATGCGTTCGTCGATGTCGGCCAGCAAAGTTGCCGCAGTCGGCAACCCCTGCGCGGCACCCGCGTTCCCGGCGGCGACAGAAAGGATTGCGCGCAGACACGATAATTCGAACTGATTCTTTAGCAGAAATGCGGTCCCCGCAAAAGCAATTGCGACCGGATTGTATTGAAGCCCATCCCGTGACTGGTGTACCGGATCGTGCTCTTTGGCGAAGGCGCGCTTAAATGTTTCCCGAATCCAGTCACCATGCTCAAGGATCAGTCCGGAGTTTCCATCGCGTGCGGCGATCAAGCCAGCGGTGACAATGGCCTCCTCACGCATCCATTGATCCGTTTCGTTTGTCGCAGGCTTGCCTACCGCCTCGTGCGCCCATTTGACCGCCGCAGCAGCGAATGCCTCCGAGGACTTGCTCGCGTCATTGAGCACCGTGCGGATGGAGGCTTGCATTCCGGCGTCGGAATTGCGTTCCCCGGCTTCGGCTTGAAGCGGCTTAAGATGCTCGCTCTCCGCCATTGGCGGGACATACTCCCAAATGTCTTTCTGACCGCCGGCCGTTTGCACCGTACGCTCACGCCAATTGCTGGGATCAATGCGGTTAAGTGCATGCAGCACCATGAACTTCGGATCACCGAGCGTCGATTTCTTTTTGGGCGGGCCTAATCGCTTTTCGGCTTCGCGTAAAAGCTGCCAATTGCAGTCCGCCCAGAAAGGAAAATCACCCAGGGCGTACATGTCCAGCAACTGATCGAGAGACAACCGCCGCGACGGTCTGACCTTAAGGGTCTCTATGCTGACAATCCCTGCGGGTTCTCGCGAAATTTCGCCGAGCCCGAAAATATCGGGTATCTTGACGTTATCGGTGATAACCCGTTCGCGATCGATGCAGAGAAGCTCGGGGCAGGCAACAAATGGCACAGCCGCAGCCTTGGATTTAGGCCAGTGAGACAGCAGGACATCGACCGCGACCAGGAGATATGCCGCCGGCGCAGGAGATTCGCCGATCACGTCCAAAATCACGTTTTCGACAGGTTCGCCTTTCTCGATCCGCCTGTGAGTCCAAGCTTCAATGCCATCAAGGCGGACGTAACGACCGGTGGCCCGGCACCGACGTCTCTCGACCAGTTGTAGGTCTGATACCAGGAAAAGACCTTTTGAATGCCGTCCGCGTAAAGGACGGTGATCGCGTTGCTCCCAAATTCCTTTCCGCCGCTCTTGAAAGCAACCGCGTGATCGACCACCTGCCGAATGAGCGCCAAACCGCGATCCGGCGCATGCAGCAATAGTTCATAAAATGGCCCTTGCGCTGGTGATACAGGCACAAAATCCAACTCCCGATGCCCAAAGGCTTCTCTGAAAGGGCCGCCGTCGTTTTCGTCTTCCTCATTCTCGTCCCGCTGCGGCATGAGATACGCGGAAGTAAGCTCGGCTAGTTCCTTTGGTGCTGCTTGCGCAAGCGCTCCTCGGAACTTCATCAACGCACGAAACGCTTGGTCGGGATAGGGGTGCTTTGCGAGCGCCTTCAGGTACTCAACGGCATGATGCGGCACATGATTGCAGAACAGGAGGAAGCCAGTCGTCAGTTCCTCGCGAAGGGACGCGAGCTGCGAAGACGTCAATTCTCCATTGAAGGGACGAGCACGTTGCTCTCCGGGGGGAACGATGCTAAGACCGGTCCATCTCTGAAAGCCAATAATGGAACCACGCAACGATTGAAGGGGTAAGCTGGTCTTTTCCTGCCCAAACGATCGCCCAGTTGAAATAGAGCGCGACGACGTCAGGGATTGCTGGTGCCGGTATTCCAGTACCGGTCTTGAGAAGCCAAAGAATGAGCCTCGCCCAGGAAGTGCCAACCGGGACATTAACTCCAGCGGGTATATTTTTGGCATCGATGCCCATTGCTGCGTAGTGCTTGTCGGCGGGCTCGCTTTCGACGGCGATGACAACTCTGATGAGGTCGCAAAGTAATTTTGCCCGGTCGGCAAACAGGAATTGGAAGCTTTAGTCAAAAGGTCAGCGGCAATCTCCGACCGCACTAACGAAAGCAACACAAGACGTGCCCACGCCTCATTGCTTCCTGCCTTGCTGACCGCGCCATAGAGTGCGCCTAACTTACTTGGTTCATCTGCTCGCTCCATCATAAGGCGCGCAAAAAGCTCAAGGCCGCGCCCGAGATCGGCCGGCGCCGAGCGATCTAGTGGCAAGCTGCTCCACTAATGTGGGATCTGAGTGCAAGAGGTTGGCAATCGCCCATTCGCGAAGGACATCGTGGCGAAATGCCACGCGATCATCGCCCAAATCGTGCAGACTTTCACTTGAAACGAGCGCGTTCACCGCAGCGGAAGCCATGCCGCTCACAGTGAGGTGGTCCGCACCCTCTAATGCTTGTTCCGCCAGCCCTTTCAACACGCGAGCACGGTCTCGTCGACCAACGTCGTCGGTGCCATCTGCCGATTTCCACCAATCCTCGGCCAATTCCGCCTCGGTGCGCAGGACAGGCGCTTCGGTAGGTCGTCTGGCGAGGCGCGATAGCCGGAAGAGGTTATGCGCTACCGCTCGGGCCGGATGGCTTTCTGACAAGAGGGCCGTAAGTTGGGGCGCAATACCCCGGAGTTCATTTGTTTCGCCCTCGCTCAGTTCGTCTATGACGATTGGCTTTGCCCGGCCCAATTTGTCGAGCGTATCCCCCGGAACCCAGTTTCCTTCCTCAATCCCAAAGTCGCGTCGCGCTGTGACGACAACCGACATTCCCGGAACAGTAATGGCCTCACGGACCAGGTCGATAACGGTCAATCGTTCTTCCTGACCAAAAAAATCCAGCCCGTCGATGAACAAGATGGCACTGCCGCTCGCAGCAAAATCCAACAGGAAATCATGGCACGAACCATCGAACCCAAGTGCAGACCGAAGAGGCAGCCATCCCTTCGGAATTGTGCGAGCCGGACTGAGCGCTATGACAGCTGTTTCCGACGAAAGTTGCTGGGCAAAATGTTTGAGGATCGCTGACTTGCCCACGCCAGCATTACCCCGAATCTCCACATAGCGACCTTCATCCAGAGCCTTTTGAACCGCAGCGATACGATCGTGCCGGGTTAGCCGTACACCGCCGACGTCGTCGCCTATATCCGCCAAAGTATTACGGGAGGCATCTGCCAGAGCCTGCCGGGCGGCAAAACTATGTCGTTCTCCGGCGAGCCGAAAGCCCGTCTCGGTAAGGTCAGCGACGAGTTGGCCTCTCGATCTATCTCCCGCCGACTTGGCGATGTCAATCGCGAGTTCGGTCAAAACCTTCCAGAGTTCAGCCGCTCGCCCTCCGTCCTTGGGATGAAGCGCCCGTACCGACCTTTCCTGTGCCAATTCTTCTGCCGCAGAGCCACTTGCCGCGAAGTCGAAGGTCAGGATATGGAGCCTTCTCCAGGAGTTGCCACACGGTCTCGTCATCGGCCGATGCGCCCGCATCCTCAAGATGTGTGCGAAAAGTCTTGACGAAGCTTCGCATGTCATCGTTCGCGGAACCCGCTCGATTGATGCGCTCAATAAAAGTACGGGCGTCACCTACTTGCCGAGCCCAAGCGAGCACATCTTGATATGGCCCATCGATCTTGAACGAACTGCGCGCCACAGCAATCCCGAGCTCATATCGCGTATTCCTGAAGTCGGGTTTCCGCGACGCCTCGGCAATCTGCCCGACGACTGACTTGAAAACTTCATCTCCCGGAGCAAAAGTAACCGTTCTCTTGACCTGTATTTCGAGCATCGCGTGATTTCCCTGTGCGTCGTGCGCGTAGACGATCACATCATCCAGCGGATGCCCTTCTGCCGTTCTTTGAAATGCGACGCGATCAATGATCGTTCCAGGAAGGCCGCGAGGGTCCGCCCCGACCAGCATAGACAGCAGATAAGACGCGCCGACCTGGCCCTCAAAATGGCCTCCTGCCGGTCCGCTTGCTGCGGGGCTCGTCGCGTCGCTCATCTAAGGTTACGTATTCCCAAAACTCTTGACTGACTTCTCTTCGAACTCAGTTACGCCAGGTACGAATTGCCGACGAAAGACGCTTGACCTCGACATAAAGCAAGAGTTCGTCGTCCTGACTGATAAGGCGCGCATGCGCCGTGTCCAGCCGGATCGGATGTAACCTCTGGAAGGACTCCCTTACATCTTCCGGACGCTTGAAGAACTGAGCGAATACATCGCGCCAGTTGTCGCTTTTGCAGATGATGACGGCGTAGTCCGTGAAGTCGGCGTAACAGATGAGCGGCAGGTCCGCCGCTCCGGCATCCGCCGCTTTACTCTTCTTGTCTTCCCAGCGGTCTCGGAAACCGCCTGGCAACCGATGCTTCGGCCAATCCGCGCCGAAAGCGAGGGTCATTTGCTCGTCGATAAACCGTCGCAGCAGCCGTTCGAGCCGTTGGAGCCAGTTATGTGCGTTGTTGGTGCGGACAAGGCCGTCTTCGTCATCGCCTAAATCGAAAGGAATCGGAGTACCATATTCCTTGATCAACGGAGGCTCGTCACGACGCAAACCTGCTATATCAAGGCCCTCCTCGAAAGCGGGTAGCGGGAATTCCGTCAGCCTGGAATTGAAACCGAGGCTGACGTAAAAATCAGAGCGAACTGTGAAGTCTTCGAAAATTTCGGGCGCCACGTAATTGGATCTCGCCAATCGCCGAGTTGGAGACGCAAAACTTCAGATAGCTGATCTTCAAAGCCCTGCACTTTTTGCAGTGCGAGCCCTAGCCCTTGCATTTCCGCCATCCCGGTTATTGAACGAATCTTGTCCTGGATGTTGAGCCACGGGGCGTTCATGCTTTCGATAGCACGGGTGATGCTGGATGCCTCTTGGGACCAACGTTGGGCGATCTCGGAAATCGAATTCCCTGTCATCAACTTTGTCAATTGAACCGTTTCTTCGATGGCAGGCAATCGGAATTTCGATTCAATATCCCCCATTGCTCTTCGGATGCTTTCGACCTGATCGCGGCCAGTCGCATCTAGCAGTCCCACCGCGCGCAATTCCCACATCGGACCTATGGCGGCCCGTGCAAGTTCGCCAGTAGCATTCAGGCTCTCCGCTAGCCTTTTCACCGTTGAGTTCTCTTCCATCAGTCGCATGCTTTCGGAGAGCCGCGCAAACGTGGAGCTTTCTTCGATCAGCTTGAACTGTTCAGAAAACCTCGTCAGGACCGAGTCTTTGCCGATCAACTGCAGGTGCTTCTCCATCTGCGCTATGCCGCTGAGTTCGTCCCATTGGCGCATCTGATCAATCATCCGGGTGTAGGAAGAATTTTCGTGCAGTTGCCGAAGTGGGTCAGTGGACGCCCTTAAGGCTGCACTTGCTTCAGCGAGACGGCGCTCATCAAGGGCACTCGCGAACCCGGGAACGTCGATGCTCACCGTTCTAGGCATGACTTCGGTCGAGGCTACCTGTGCTGGCTGCGAGGCATTTGTCGGACCAGCCGTGTTCGCGTCCACGGGATCATCCTCGACGGTGATTTCTAACGGGTTGTCTTCGTTTGCCATGTTGTCTCTCCGTACTGCTCTGGCCTAAGCCGCTGCGCTTCCCCGCGCAACGATCATTGGACGTTTCGATGCAACGCGGCGACCGACGACCTGCCCGAGTATCTCGACGATCTGCTCGTCCGACCGCAACCAGAGATCTTCAAGAGTTCGAATTCCCGAAGATGCCAGTTCGATATAGTCTCCCCGCGTCAGCACGACGGGAATCTCGATAAGGCCAAGCGATTGAGCCGGAAGTCCGACTTCAAGCTGCTTCAACAATCTGTCAATAGCGTCCTCGGTAGGACCACCGCTCATGAACAGCAAGGCCGTGATCCGGTGCGCGGCCAGGAGATGAAAGCGGGTTGCATCCCCAAATTTGCGGATATCGTCATACCCGATTTTTCCTGCGAAGGGAGTAGCGGTGTAAATCTCTTCGATCCGGCTCACGGCGACGCCATTGATCCAGTCCCCAAGAATGCAGGCGCGCTTACACCGCGCGTAGTAGGAGAGGTTATCGTCCGCAAATCGCTGCAGGCATCCGACAATGCGATGTCCGAAGCGCCCCGCCACATTCTGCGCCCAAGCGCTTTCCTTCATTCCTTTTTTAAAGAGCGGCGTGTAAGTATTGTCGGATTCCGGCAAAGCCTGCACGAGCGCCATGAGCCACTCCGCAGTGAGTTCGGCCGCAGGTATTGAGCGAACGAGTTCTACGAGCCGCATCGCGCTCTTGAAGGACAAAGTGGATTCACCGCAAGCTCTGCCCAATAACGTCAGTTGAACGTTATCGAGCTCTCTTTCGACGAGCCCTAGCCGTATCATGTTGCCGAGCAGATGCGTGAGACGCTCCTGCATCTGTGCGCGCCAACCCGGATGCTGGCGGTTCGCAAGATACCCTCCGAAAGTATTGATCAGAAGCTGGAGAACCTGGCTCTCCGGAACCTGCTTTACCTGGGCCAGAAGACGCACGATCCAGGTTTCGAGATCGTTAGGGTCGAATGAAGAGTTAAGAGACTCAAGCGTTCCTCGAACATATTGGCGGAAAAGACGCTGTCGCTCGCCTGGGTCATTCGCAAGAATAATGGCTTTGCCGCTCTCGTTGTATCCCAGCCGTCCGGCGCGGCCAGCCATGTTTTTGTACTCCGCGACTGTAAATGCCCTGCCGTCCTCGCCCACGAATTCCTGTTCGGCGATGATGACGGTAGACGCGGGCGTATTGATCCCGGCGGCGACGGTCGTTGTCGCACCCAAGATGCGCACACCACTCTTCGGGTCTCGATAGGCACGCTCCACAACTTGCTTTTCTTCCCGCGTCAAATTGGTGTTGTGAAAAGCGGTGCCGCCGGCGAGGCATTCGCGTAGCGCCGCCGATGTCGTCGATAAATCACGGTTAGGAAGCTGCGCGAGAGCTTCGGAGGCGGGCGGAAGGCCCGCTTCCCTCGATAGATATGCCGCGCAACCCTCCGCGGGGCCCCTCATATTGCGAAACACGATGACTTTCTCGTTCGTGCCGCGCAACAGTTGCTGAACGAGCGGGACGATCACGTCTTGGGCGCTCGGTTTATCTCGGCGGACCTGAATAGCGTGACGCGGCAAGAACTGTTCCAGCTTCTCCTCACCATCCGCGTCAACAAACTGAAATTGTCCCGTTCGGTCGAGAACACCCTCAATGAGGGGAACCGGACGCTTCGCCGTCACGAGTGCGCCGCATCCCAGCCACTGCTCAAATCCGTTTATCTGCCCGATCACCGCAGAAAGCGCGATGAGCTGCGGCGCAATCCCGCGTTGTCGCGCAGCCAACAGGCAAGTCAGCAGAAGCTCGACGACAATTCCGCGCATCGGGTCCGTGATGAATTGCGCTTCGTCGAGTACAATCAAACCGATCTGGTTGAGCGCCCAGGCGCGACGTACGATCATGTTGAGAAACATTTCATAGGTCAACACCGTGATGTCGTACTTGCCGCGTACGAATAAGTCTGTCTGATCGCTGTAGTCGCCCGTGCAGCGCACGACGCGCATCCCGAGCCTATCGCCATAGGCGCTCTGGAAGAGATCGTATTTTTCGTTGACCAAGGCTCGGTAGGGAAGCAGGAATACGGCCTTGCGACCGTCCTGGATCGCCTTGGACGCGGCGAGCTCGCCAATGAACGTTTTGCCGGAGCTTGTCGGAGCGACGACAAGCAGGGATTGGCCGTCCATAATGCGGTATTCGTTCACGGCGGCCAGTTGCAGCTCGTTCAAGCCGCCGCGAAATCGTTCCGTCCATTCTTCGATGACCGGCGCAGGTATACCAAATCCCCGCAGGTCGCTAAGCTGCGCGGTTACCTTGAGACCGACGGCCTCGGGAAACGCAGCAAAGAAACGAGATCCTTTTTTCAGCTTCGGCACGACAAGAGCACCCTCGACGTGGCCCAGGAGAACCGGCGTCTGAGTAACGCCCAGTTGGCTGGCAGCGGTCCTTACGCGCTCCATCACCTCGGCCATCGCCGAAGTCAGGTCAATGATGTCGCGGTCGCCATTTTGCAGCGCCTTCATGAGCGCCGCAGTCAGCAGGCCATGGCGCGTACCGGGGGACTCATAGGCGACTTCGTTTGCTTTGCAGGCTGAAATGATGATCCGGCCTGCGCCAGCGAGGTTGTCGAGCGCGATGCCGGGATCGCGGGAAATCGGCAGATCATCAAGCACGCGGGCGGGCGCCGCGCCACTGAAACAGCAGTCGATGATGCACAGAACGGCCTTCGCCTTTGACGTTTTGAACAGTGAAGAGATTTCCTCCATGCCGATAGTCGTCACGTCGATGTTTTTACGCGCCGTATCGTGCGTGACGAAGCGGTGACCGCTGGTTCCGTGACCCGAGAATGCGACAAGGACCGTGTCGTCGGGGGTCGCGTCTTTCAAGGTGGCGTCGAGCGCCGCTCTTATTCCTGCAGTTGTTGCATCGGCATTGGTGAGAAGCGACGCTTTGCAGTCGGGAAGTGTGTCTTGGACGAGTGCCCACAGTGCAGTCGCGTCACGCGCGGCTCCAGTTAATTCACGGATTGTGGGTCTACGTACTTGTCGATCCCAATGAAAGCTGCTTTCAACATCTTTTCCCAGTCCCAACCGCAGAGGCATGACCATCAGCGGAGTTTCAATGATTTGTCAGGGCGCATCCCAATGCCGACATACATTGCGGCCAATCCGCCCCAAACACACTCGCCTCGCATTTCCAGATATCCGACATTGCCATTCCGCCGCTATTAATGCATTAAGATTCGTCGCTCCACCTTTTGCTGGATTATGAAAATCATCGCGGCTGCGTTCGCTTTTCATCAAAGGCCGTTTTCCATCACGCGCTTCGCGAGCAGAGGCCACTTGTCGGTCACATATTGTTCCGTTGCATCTCGTACGACCCAGGCAAGTGATACCTTCTTCCGTTTCGCAATGTCTTCAAGCGTCAGGTAAAGCTCTGATGGGAAACTGTCGTCGCGCGAATCGTAGCCACGCTCTCCGCTTTGGCATCGGGAACCAACGGATTCTTATCTTTCATGTAAGTAGAGATCTCTTCACCACATTTCACCACATCGGTGAGACGCGGGCAATGCCACCTGAGTGTGCCGCTCTCGCGGCGCAGTTCCGGGCTTCGATGGCCCACCGAGTTTTAAAACGCCTTTTCCAAAACGCGCTTGCCGATGGTCCCGAGCACGAAGCCGAGCAGGCGTCCCTTGAGGTTCTTGCCGTCGCGTACGACGACCACGTCGATGTCGGTCAAACCATCGGGACGACGTTTGAAGGTGTGCCGCGCCGAGATTGCGCAATGAACGAGATAAAAACTGCGACGTTATGCGCCGTTCACCCCAGGAGGAAAATGTCGCATCGTTACCTAAGCAGAGGTCCTATTTTATGAACCAGAATTTCGCCGCAATTATCCTCGGTGGTACCGGGCAAGTCGGTGGTGCAGCCGTCACGGAGTTGCTAGCAATTCCGGAATGTCGGGAAATGGTAATGGTCACCAGAAAGCCCATTGCGGCGCGATCGCGGGTGCGCAACGTCGTTCTTGATACCGGCGCTGCTGACTTTGCCAAGCGCACTGCCGCCCTTGCCCGCGAAGTTTTAAGCCAAGGTCCCGCGAGCGCCGTGAGCTGTGTGGGTATCGGTTCTGGATCGAGGCGCTGGAGCGAAGAAGACTTGAAACGACTTGAACTCGGCGTCGTGGGTGCCTTTGCGCGTGGCTGCCATGGGGCTGGAATCGTCCAGTTTTGCCTACTTTCAGCGGTAGGAAGGACAGCTCGCAGCCGGTTTCGCTATGTCCGCGTAATGGGCGTGAAGGAAAACACCGTGCGCAACATCGGTTTTACCCGCCTCGCCATCTTTCGCCCCCGCATCATTGTCGGCAACGTTCATACTCCGGCCTGGGTCGGTTTTTTGGGAAGACTCGTGCCTGGGCCGTTTGGCAATCTCGATCAGCGAATTCTCGCTCGCTCAATCGCCGCAGAAATAGCTTTGCACAAGTCGAGAGGCCGGTGAAATTATCCGCGAAAATGCAGCAATGAAAAACTCGCTGCGCAGCTCTCCGTTCTGAATTGAGCCAATGAGACATCGTTTTCTCAATTGGCGCTATCCGGCTAATGCACTCATTGACAGTGATTTGGGCGCGTCGCTCAATGAATAGGTAACGAAAAACGCGCTCGGGTCCGCTGATGTTGAGACGCGCGCCGCGCCCACATTCCGATCGCCAATACCGATTTGGCGATCGCAATCGGCACCGCGGAAACCAATCCTTGCTGCTACTCACAACGACGAACCGCTGAGACGACTTCAAAATGTATGAACGTAGCAGTTGTCGGATCCCGTGGAAGCGTCTTGGACGACTCGGTCGGTCCATCCTTCTTGAGGAATTCTTAGCCGCAAGTAACCCATAGTGTCTACCTCGACCTCCAATTTCGGTCCGCCAACCCTGCAGGGCAGTTGAATTGAACGTTTGGCCGGATTGCGGCGTGGTTGCCAATTGGTTGCCAAAATTCTTATAAAAGAGGGTCGAAGCAATGGTTCCGGCTACTCGAAGCGCTGTATAGCAGCTCGTAAATCATTGATTCAACAAGAGGGTTGGTACGCCCGGTAGGATTCGAACCTACGACCTTTTGCTCCGGAGGCAAACGCTCTATCCAAATCACCTATACTTTCTTAACCTTCAGACCAGTTCTGCTTTTGTATGCTGCGGAGGCAAGTGAACGCAACACCTCCTCACATCTCCGCAAGTCGAAGAATGAGTCCCGCGCACCCGCTGGCGTTTCTATGTGGCCGATCAGTTCCGCCGGAGTTGTCTCCGTCTGCGCACTGAACCCACAAGATGTTCCGCACCACGATGGCTGTGCCAAAACTGTGTCATAATCCAACTGAAATCGGCTCTTTGGGGTTAACCGCTGAGCGAAAGCATCTTCCCCAAGTTGTTAAAAACAAGCACATCCGTATGGAGCAAATGGACGAATTGGAGGCCGGTACGGTTCTTCGTAATCAGCAGGTCGCCGGTTCGATCCCGGCGGGTGGCTCCAGCTTCAAATCAACAGTTTACAAGCCCGTGTAGGCTCCTCTAATTCCCCCGGTTGTCAGCACGAGCTTTTGAAATCTTTCAGGTGGCGGCGATGCTGCACTGGCAAGTGAGATCGGAAGATCTCGCCGCCTTGCAGCAAGTGAAGGCGATTTCTGAATTGATCAGGAGATCAGGACGGCTTCTTCGGAACAAGAGCGAGTTTGGTTTGCGGAGACGGAACGCCGAGGTGCATCGATTCAGGATGAGCCCGTATCATGACGATAGTGAAAAGCGAAAGTGGCCGGCGCCGAAATCCTACGGCGCGCTTTTGGGGGGAGATTAAAGAGAGGTTTCGCGCGGCTCCAGTACGCGGCGCTCCGCGCAGTCAATTTGGAGTTGCTGTCACTGTATTGGGACATTGGGCGGCTGATCTCAAATCGGCGGGAGGGCGAGACTTGGGGCCGATCTGTAAGTCGAGACGCTTGGCAAGGATCTCCGTGCGGAGTTTCCGGGCATCGGCGGCTTCTCTGCCGCTACCTTTGGAGAATCAAACAGTTCTACGACGCAATGCCAAGGACGAAAAACTCGCACTATTGGTGCGAGAAATTAGGTGAAGAGCAGCAATGAATCACTTACCTGTTGTCGTACAGCTACCGCTATCAAATAACGCCGCCAGCCCGCATGCAGAATTGAACATTTTATAGTTGTCGTGGTCAACGCCCGGCCCATACCACAGCCTCTGCTTCATCCCTTCCGGATGCCGCTTCTCTAGGTAATGAAATACGAGTTGCCCCGCGCCAGGCCATGCCAGCTGTCGCAATGGCCGTCTCGCCCGAGTGGTTATAATCCACCGCATTGCGGGCCGCTCCATGAAATATGATCAGGGCGTGTTTCACCTCCGGCTGAGGCTTGTTCCAATCGCGTGAGACGTACAGCGGCAGCACGCCATTTCCGCGAGGCGTCGTAACTTCCAGCCTGCGGTCCGCAATCGCCCCCACCGGCACCCGATCCTGTTTCGCATACGTAACCACGGTCGCCATGAAGGCAATCAGCGCCGCCGTCATCCACCGCAAACGCGCTGTATTAAAGGCCATCGTGTCCCACATCATTATGGGCCAGTATTTCTTTCGAGCTCTTTCAATCTTTATCAATTGAGCGCAGAAGGGTGAGTGCAGATCCCAGCGGGTGGTCCCAAATTTGGATGCAATCGTTTAGCGAGCCGCGCGATGTGGGCCACTCATCAGATGACGTCCCAAGGCGTTTCACATCGTTGCTAACACAACATCCGTGTGTATGAAATCATCTCCCTTGCAGAGGAGGGGTTCGCCAAGGAACATCGCCAGTGCATAGGAGAAGCAGTCACCGTAATTGAGAGCCGCCCGATGGCGTCCCTTACCGAAGCGGCTGAAAGCTCCGCGCGCGATCTGCCCTTGCTCGGAGTCCACGGCAACCTGCTCGATACCGGCTCGGTTCAGAAAACGATCCAGATCGCGCAGCCCTTCAGCGCCATGCCTCGCCTCGATCACAATCGAGATTTCGACAAAGGTCGCAACAGATATGTGCCGAAAGTCGGTGGCTTCGATCATCTCGATAAACGCGCGTCGCTCAGGCTCGCCGGCCAGAATTGCGACCAGGGCAGACGTGTCGATCACCATCAACTTGAGAGACCATGCTCGTCATACCCCAGAATTTCGTCGGCCGGTCTGGCATCTACAACCGGCAGATCCGCGCAATGTTTGGCGATGTCCTCCAGTTCGTCAGCCAAAGGGCGTTTGGAACGTTCCCGACGCACCCGCGCGAGTCGATCACGAAGCGCCTTGATGACCGCGTCGGTTTTCGATTCCCCGGTTTGCTTGGCCAGTTCCGTGGCCAGCGTCTCGGCTTCCGAGTTTCGAATATTGAGCGCCATTCTTTACGTGTAGCTCCTGAGCTACACTGTAATACAACTGGCGTTCGTGGGTCAAGCTGTCCCCGTAGCATTGCGTCATCGACACGTCGCACGATTGCCCGCAACCATTTATAACGAACGTGCCATGCCGTTCGGCGGGCCAAAGCTGTTCATGGTCTTGTCCGGGTTCGCGGACCTATTGCCCCACGTCCAATAGAGTCCGAGGTACGCATAATTTTCCGTCTGCCCAACCGCCGTGTGGCCATAGCAGAAAAGCAGTTGAAAACCAGGATCGCGAAATTTGTAATAGCCGCCGATATCGATCAGCGTGGCGGGCCGGGTTTGAGGAGTGGCTAAGCCTTCGGGACCGTGGTAAAAAACCTCGGCTCCGAGCGTTAGCTTTTTAACCAAATCACGCTGAAGGAGCCAACCGGCGAAAGGGTAACTGCGGTACCCGGGGACGCCTCTGATCACGGTTTCCCCGCCCCCGCCATAGGTTGTCCAGCGGCCGAAACTCTTCTGGACCCACAACGGTACCTTGTACCAAGTCTTGCCGACGCCCAACCCTCGTTGCGAGTTTCCGCTGGGAAACTCGAACATGGTAAATGTGCCGATCATCGGCCGGTGCTTGGTTTCCTGCACGAAGCGGTATTTGATGCCCAATTCGATATCGCCGACACCGAATGCTCTTGGGCCGGTGCCGGCAGGGGCGAGGGTGGGATCGTTGGAAGGAAAAATCGTCGCGGCGGGAACGATGATGTGCAGATGAACATTGGGAAGCGCTCCCCAATTGAACTCCACCGCCGGCCCTTCCGTGTCGGTCTCGACCGGGGTGCCGTCCGAGTTGGCAAACGTATAGAATTCGTAATGACGAAAATCAATGGGCTCCGGATCGTCGGTCTGAAAAGGCGGACCGGCCCAAGCGGGGATCGACAAGAGACACAGCAGGAAGCCTGTCTTCATTCGCATACCCTATCGTCGTTCGTTATTGAATGTCGAAACGAAATTAGAGCACACGGATTACGCCGCTGACCGAGCGGGGCTCATTCCCGATTGCGGTGAACGGCCCACCAGAGCGCAGCTGTGGCGAGTATCGAGGCTCCTGCAATTACGGTAACCGGTACAGTCGCCGTTTTCTCGACCCGTGCGTAATCCCGCTCCGGCAGTTCGCGCCTAGGGTCCGCGCCCCCGCCACGAAGTCCCATCTGCAGAACTTGTGCGAGGTGTACGCCCTTACGATCCGTCTCCTGCAAAATCTGTTCACGACAGCTGAATCCATCAGCAACAATCAAGGCATCTTTGGGAGCGTTCCTGACAGCAGGCAAAAGCACCCGCTCCCCACATTTGATTCCGACCTCGTAGTGTTCCTTTTCGTATCCGAACGCTCCGGCCATGCCGCAACATCCTGAATCGAGAACCTGGCAATCGAGCCCCATCTTGCGCAAGAGATTTTCCTCGCTTTCAAAATCAAGCGTGCTCTTCTGATGGCAGTGCCCGTGTACCACAGCTTTGCGCTTCAGTTCCGGCGGACTGTAATCATTTACCTTTTGTTCCAGAAACTCACTCAGCGTGTAAGTCTGCCGCTGTAAGCGCTCCGCGTCTGCATTTCCGTGAATCAGGTTTGTCAATTCGTCCCTGAAGACGCTTACACAGCTAGGCTCTAGGCCCACAACCGGAATACCTTGCTGAATGGCCGGCCGTAACGCTGTCAGGATCTGATGCAGAAGCCCCTTCGCGGTATCGAGCATCCCGTAATCGTAGAGCGGGCGCCCGCAACAGAGCGACTGTCTTGGAACCCGCACCTGATAACCAGCGTGTTCCAAGACCTCGACCGCGGCCTCCGCCACTTTCGGGGTGAAGTGATTGTTAAAAGTATCTGCCCAGAGAATCACCGGCGGCTTGCCCGCGTTCCGGCATCCTCGCTGCGCAAACCAATCTTTGAAGGTTCGAGGTGCAAACGGAGGAATATGGCGTTTCTGCGAGTAACCCGCCGCAAATTTAGCGAGATTACTTAGGCCGGGCGTTTGGGTGAAGAAATTCACTGTAGCGGGCATGTTAGAAGCAAGCCGCGTCCACCAGTAAATAAGTCCGGATGCATATGCGGAACGTGGCCGCAGTCGCCCCTGATAGTAGTGCGCGAGAAACTCGGCTTTGTAAGTAGCCATGTCCACATTGACAGGACATTCGCCCTTGCATCCTTTGCACGAGAGACAGAGGTCAAGAGCTTCCTTGACGTGATCGTCACGCCAGCCGCCGTCCAGTGGTTTACCCTGCAACATTTCAAACAAGAGCCGTGCGCGTCCTCGCGTGGAATGCATCTCCTCATGCGTCACCATGTAGCTGGGACACATCGTGCCGCCGTCCTCGCGGCGGCATTTGCCGACTCCCACGCAGCGCATTGTCGCGTTCGAAAAGCTGAACTGGTCGGCCTCATAGTGAAAATGCGTTTTGGGTTGAGGCGGACTGTAATGCGTTCCCAGGCGCAGGTTCTCTGTTATCGAGTAAGCGTCGACCGCCTTCCCGGGATTCATCTTGCTGTCCGGATCCCAAATAGCTTTGAATTCACGGAATGCATTTACTAAGTCGTTTCCGAACAGCTTCGGCAGGAACTGCGCTCGCGCCTGTCCATCGCCGTGCTCTCCGGAGAACGATCCTCCGTACTTCATAACGAGAGAAGTGGCTTCGTCCATGAACGATGTGAAGGCATCGAGCCCGGATTGCGTCGTCAGCTCGAAAGGCACTCGTATATGTATGCAGCCTTGGCCGAAGTGTCCGAAGATGGATGGCTGCCAGCCATACTTTGCAAATAGCGCGTCGAGATCTCGAAGGTACGGTCCCACCTTGTCCGGCGGTACGGCCGAATCTTCCCATCCCGGCCAAGCGGGCTTCTTCCCCGGAACAAAGGAACTTCCGCCCAGTGCCGATTCCCTTACTCCCCAGATCTGATGTTCATGCGGTTCATCGTCGTAAAGCTTCATACTGGGAGCATTCTTCTGTTGTTTCAGATGCTCCATCAGCGACCGCGCCTGAGCGTCGACCTCCTGCTTACTGTCCCCGCCGAATTCCAGAATCAGCCAGCCTTTGCCCGGAGGCATCAGCTTGATCTCATTCAGGTGCAGCCCCTTCTTTCTGTAATCGTCCAAGAGCCTGTCATTAAATCCCTCGCAGGCGATTGGTTTGTATTTAAGGACTTCCGGGATGTGATCGCCGGCCTGGTAGACGTCCGGATAGCCGAGCACGACGAGATTTCGCACCGGAGGGTTGGGAACCAGATTTCCTTCAATTTCGAGCACAGTGACGCACGTACTTTCAGTGCCCACCAGGGCGCGCGCAACGTGAAATCCGTTTTCGGGTAGCAATTCATTCAACGGGTAACCGGAAACGAGCCGCGGAATTTTGGGGAACCTTCTTCGAATTTCATCCGCGTACCGGTCGCGGAGTAACTTCAGCCGCCGATAGATGTCGCCCTTTCGACCGCCTTCCGCAATGAACCGTTCGAGTTGCTCGTCGCTGGTTTTGCCGACCCACATGCGGAGGCCATCGTAGGTGAGAATTTCAAGCCGCTCGATATTTTCAGTCGTCTTTCCCGCCATCTGGGCATGCATGCCGCAGGAATTATTTCCGACCATTCCTCCCAGAGTGCAGTGGTTATGCGTCGCGGGATCAGGGCCGAATATCAGCCCGTACTTCTTCGTTTCCCGCCGGAAATCGTCAAGCACGCATCCTGGCTCGACTCGCCCGAGTTTTCTTGCGGGATCGACAGTCAGAACAGACCGCATGTACTTCGACATATCGATCACAACAGCGACGTTGCAGCACTGCCCAGCCAGACTGGTGCCGCCGCCTCGGTTCAGAACGGGCACTCTGTACCGGGAGCACGTCGCTACCGCATTCATCACGTCCTGTTTGTCACGGGGAATTACCACGCCGATGGGAATTTGCCGGTAATTTGAGGCGTCCGTAGAGTATATTGCCCGCGTCCCATCGTCAAAGCGGACTTCACCGCGGATGACGCGCCGCAATTCCGATTCGAGCTCCCCAGCATGCGCCGGAAGTCCGATCTCACTGCCGGTCAGGTGTCTTGGGTAAGCGCCACCGTCATTTTTTAGTTCATTTTTCGAGAGTTGAATCAGCATCGCGGAGCACGCTCATGGCGCGCAGTTATATGACTCAAATGGGCGTAGATGTGTGAGGCTTGAAATTGCGTCAGCCCATAATTCTCTTATCGGGACAGCGAAATTGTGCGTTACAGGACCTCGTCTAGGACATCCACTAGCTGTGAACCAGAATCGCGAACGCTCTCGGGAAGAAAAGGCTATTGGCCATGGGATTTGATCAATACCACGAACCACCTCAGGAGTTATCTCAGGAAATCCGCACCTTTGCACGTATGATGGCGTCCTTGAAAGAGGAGTCGGAAGCCATCAACTGGTATGAGCAGAGAATCTCAGTGGAGAAAAACCGCACCGCGAGAGCGATTATGCAAAACGCTCAACGCGAAGAATTCAAACACTTCGGCATGGATCTCGAGTTTCTGCTCCGCAGCAAACGGGAATGGCGCGACATCCTGAAAGGGATTTTGTTTCAAGAGGGAGACATTGTTCAGCATGGGGAAGCGGCAGAAGACGCGGGGAGCTGAACCGCGCTTCAGATACTCGTTTCCAACGAGCCGAGCCAGCGTCGAATCATCGTCTTGGTCGCCTCATCCGGCTCGTCATCCGCCAGCCGTACCTGCCGGGTATGCACCTCAAGCGACTTCTCCGGACCCTCTCGACGATCATCTCTCCAGGCTTGCAGACGCAAGACCGGATCATGCTCATCCTCCAACACTCGAATGATCCAATCCTTCGCAGTCCCGCTTTCGTGATTGACGAATCGCTCTATGGCTTCGCGCTTGGGAGTGTGTGCTTCCATGCCCACAATCCTATCGTGCCGTTCGCGCCTCGAGCTTTGCGAACCCCATTCGAGCAGCGCCTCGGCTGACGACTGCGCGTGTAAAGATGACGCATTCAGATGCGGCGCTTGGCGCGAGCCGATGCCAGTATGTGGCTGTGACGAGGATTGGGGTCAGGGACGAACAAGGAAAGCGTATTCCCCTACAACTTGATTCTGATCTCCGTCCTGCTTGTCTGTATAGACTCGCAAGAAATAGGTGCTTACCTTCGGCTTCCTGACATTGCTTTCTTTCGCGCGGGTATCGGTTCGGGGCGCTTCGCCCCACCACATTCGAACTTCATACTTCTGGACCGCTCCTTCCACTCCGGATCGCGCCGTCAAGCTGAAGCTGGTCGCAAGCGGCGTCCCCTGCTCCGAAGCTTGCGCTGACTCAGAATGTCCACGCGGGGTCATGTGAATATCGACGGCATCGGTTCGCAACAGAGAGCCTGGAACGCAGGCGAGGAGCAGGAGTGCACCGAGTAATCGTCTTCCTTCAGAGGTTCTCGGGATCGCAATACCTGCCTGGCCCATTTGTACGAGTGCGCGGTCGATTATGTCGTGCAGCTTAGTGCGCCGGCCAAGGAGTAAATTGAGAAGTCGCGTCATCTCCTCGCGCTCTCCTGATTGCAGCCATTCGACTGGTATCTGCCTTTCAATAGACAGTATGCTCTCGTCGGGCAGCTGGTGTATGCGATCTACCGCAGCGTGACATTCGGATTTGCCGGTGGCATTTTCGTAAATCGATCGATCATGATATAGCCCGTTGAGTACACCGTCACAAAACTCCCAAGATGACCCGCCAAAGCTGTGGCCATGATCGATCAGATAGGTACGGAAGGTTCCCGCTGGCGTGCCGGCGCGCTCTCGGATGAAGATGGCCTGTCTCGTGTCCGTTTGATTGACCCACTTGTCGAAAACAAAGGCCAAGAGCAGATCGGGCAAGTTCACGACCTTGTGCAACAGACGCCTGGGGAGAAAATCGAAAATGGCCTTCTGCTCAGGATCAACCGGACAACGCGACCCCAGATGCACACCCGGCGCAATCTGGACCCTCCGATTTCCGATATCGAAGTTCAACAGATTGTCTCCTGGGATACCCCGGTCGATCTGGATCGTATGAACTTCCGGGGTTGATACGCGGAGGTATTTTAGAAGGCGGCTGACGATCCATTCGTTGACCAGCGTCCTAGTTCCTTGCGGATTGCCGACGCATTTAGCAATGTACGCGTTCCCGCCGCCATCGCGAACCAGTAGCGACTGCGCCCCACCGCGCATTCGCCTTTCGATGCTTCGTATGGGGAGCGCAGTTGTCGCCATCAGTTATAAGGTGCAGCGCCGCCACTCGACTGGGCTCTAGGGATGTTCTTCCCTAATCCCCTCGCCGGGCAACATGAGGTTCGGCGCGCTTCCTTCAATAAGGCGGGCGCGAGCGCCCATCGCGTACCGTCGTTCACAACATTTCAAAGTTTAATTGCGAAGCACATCCCTTTTTGATTGATCGTCTTGCAGGGAATTGATCGCCCAGCAGCTCGTTGTCGGGACCTTGGCGTCCCTATTGTTGAATCGCGCATCTGCCGCTAAGGGAGTAAGAACAATGTTTTGGCATCATTTTTTTGCAGCCGTGTGGAGTATCATCAGGGACGCTTTCCCGCCGCACGGCTCCTTCTAGATCACCGTCCCCGTCGGGGATATCGCAGCGCGGCCGTCGGAGAATCTTGTCAGCCTCAACTCACTGAGAATACGTGGGGCTGTCCTCTTTCGATCATGTTCTTTGGTTAACGTCGGCCGTTCTCGCTGCGGTAATCGTTGGACGGATTCTTCAGCAACGTCTGCTTGTATCACCGCTGAAAAGCTTTGCCTGGATGCTAGGCATCGTGCTTGTGCGTGATGCAGTGTTGTCGATTCCTGGCTACAGCACGCACGGCTACGCTGTAGCGTGGGAGTGGACTCTTCCACCGCTACTTGCGGCGCAGGTATGGGCGGGCCTAGACACGCTAAAAGCTGTTGCGCGACTATATCCGAAAATCGGCACCTTCGCGGTTCGCCTGTTTCTCGCGTGCCTGTCAATCACGACGACAATTTGCTGCCTGGGCTTGCCTTTTGAGATGCATCGCCTCACGGGTGCGGAGGTGGTATTGCGGACCCTCTTCCTCGCGCAGCGCTGGGTGGATGGCTCGATAGCGGGTACTCTCATATTGGTAGCAATCTTCTTTGCACGATTCCCCGCGCCTTTGAAGCGGCCCCCGCGCAACCTGGTGATACATACGATTCTCCTGAGCCTATACTTCAGCGGGTATGCGGTTCTTTTTTTCGCGGAGAATTTAGCGCCTCTGGGAGCAGTAGCATTGCTGGAACAGCTCCAATTTGTCCTGATCGTGCTGTTGTATGGGCTCTGGGCCATTTGTCTGTCGCGGAGTGGGGAGCAGACTGAACCTTGGCCTCAGCTCGACATCATTATGCTTAAGCCTGCGGCTCAAAGTGACTGATTTACAGCTTGTGCTGCTCGATCCCGGGGAGTCGCAAGAGGCCCTTTGCATGATGACGGGCAGCCTTAAAAACTTTTTCTGCCCCCGGAAGCCTCAAGCTAAATAGAAGACACGCCGCATCCAGCAGGAAGAGACACCGAGCGATCGTGAAACTGTCTCGCACGTACTTGCGCAAACTCGACCAATCTTGCGAATAGGCCATGCGCAGGCGCTCTCGCTCACGCGCAGTTGCAACCTCTATTTGAAATAGTCGTTTCCAACGGCCATAGGTTTGCGCATGAGATTGCGAGGGCCTCGACAGTGCGTCGCACCTCAGTTCCGGATAATGTGCGCTGGTACCTGAATGCACGCTCGAAAGGGGTGTGGTGTCGTAAGATCGATATTCTCAGTCCACACTGCGAATCCTTTAAGTTCAAGGAAACGACCTGCTAAGCTGCTATCCGTACTAAAAAGTCGCTATGATCCGCAGTGCAAGCCGCATCAGGAAATCGATGCCCATCGGCCGCTTCGCGCTTCACGTCGGCTTCCGCCTCCGCCGAAGCGGGCCCATGTAAGATGGCGCTGAGCCCGCTTACTCGCGGGTAGACACCGCACAATGCAATTCGAGTTCGACAGCAAGGTCCAGGAGCTTCAGCGGCAATTGCTGCGGTTCATGGATGAGCACGTCTTTCCTAACGAGCAGCGCTTCCAGGAGGAAATTCAGCGCAACCGCTGGTCGCCCGTGCCGGTGATTGAGGAGCTGAAGCCGAAGGCTCGCGCGGCGGGACTGTGGAACCTCTTTTTACCCGAGAGCGAATATGGCGCAGGGCTGACCAATTTCGAGGACGCTCCGTTATGCGAGATCATGGGGCGTAGTTCGATTGCATCCGAGATATTCAATTGTTCGGCACCGGACACCGGCAACATGGAGGTGCTGGTTCGTTACGGCACGGCGGAGCAGAAAGACCAATGGTTGAAGCCGTTACTCGCCGGTGAAATCCGGTCGTGCTTCGCGATGAGCGAGCCGGCAGTAGCGTCCTCGGACGCTACCAACATTGAGGCAAGCATCGTTCGAGAGAGCGATGAGTATCTCATTAATGGGCGCAAGTGGTGGACCTCCGGAGCTGGCGATCCACGCTGCAAAATCGCGATCTTCATGGGAAAAACGAACTCGTCCGCGCCGCCGCACCAGCAGCAATCCATGGTGGTGAATATGCAGTTGACACAGAAGTCCGCGTACACTCGATTTCAGTGTAATCGGGAACCGCGCATTCGATACTATTGCCCCATGGCTGCACAAGTTCGGGCGCGGAAGAAAGACGAGAATATCGTAGAATTCGAGCGCATAGGCGACGGGGCATTTGGGCCGACAGACCTAAATCGCGACCTTCTTCACGGACAGTTGCAAACGGCGCACTTCACCGAATGCGAAATCAAGGCTTTTGAGGAACGCCTTGATGAAAAGTGTTTGGCGGAAGCCGATGTGCCAGAAGGCGAGTTCAAGTTCTCGTCCTAAGAAAACGTCGGGTGGGCCGCGCGTATCGCACTATTCCTCAGTGAAGCCGATCCGCTTTCGCGCCGTCTGATTGTGAAGATCCGCAACGGAGATAATCTGATCCCAACGTATGAAAACCTGACTGGCGTGCTCACCTCCAAGTTCTTCCACGAGTACGGTGATGCCATGCGGGTTGGATATGTCTTGGACTTCGGCGCTCAAACCGACACCCGAGAATTGGGTGCCCACGTCGTCATGCTCGGGCAACACGGCGAGTCTGGCAAGTTCCGAATACCATTCCCTACGAACGACGAAAAAACGTCTTGATCCAGAGTCGAAGAGGCCCATGCTACCCCCGTGTTAGCAAAGTCGTAGTCTATTTGCGGTAAGAATCAGATGCTCGGTCGTGCCAAAATCGCTGACGTGTATAGGGTTATGTCACAAGCGTTGCAAATTGCCCCAAATTAGAATAATGTGATGAATGAGAGTATTGCTGCAAATCTAATCAGTTTCAGCAATGTTGAGCGGAAGCGGCGGGAGTCGAACCCGCAAAACCCTGTCAGGAGTTAATGGTTTATAAAACCAGTGGGCTTGCCAATGCCCGACGCTTCCGGCAAAGAAGGGGAATTCGTAAATCGGGTTCCTCACCACGGGCCAGCGCGGTCGCCCTCACAAGTGATGCGCTGGCCTTCCGGTTTATGCTCCCTTCGTCGATGAGGTGCTGCCTAGGACGAAAGAAGCTACGTAGTTATCATGTACTTGGCTTGCTCAGCGTCAGAGGCTTTTTAGGCGGCGGCTAGTGAGCTCTGCGTCGCAGTTGCTAATCTTCTCCATTCAACGACAGGACCTCTAGTTCTTCGCTCGAAACGTTTCCCTGCGTTTCGTTCCAGCGCAATCCGTACCGCTTTGTAATTACAAATTTTTCCCTTCTCGTTCAGTTTCTCGGTCAATTGTCTAGCAGTCATCCATGAGCCATCGCGCAAGACGACATCTGCCGCGTCAGCCACAGTGAGCGCACTCATCTGTTCGGTGTCTAGATCGGTCCCGGCATCCCCGTGTAGATTTGCGCCCGTTGCGAGCGGCGGCGGTTCACGAGAGACGCCCTGCTGAACGACCGACTCACCAAAGAATTCGCTCATTGCCGTTACCAAGAATTCCTTGCGCCTCAATAGTCGCGCTCGCTCCTCCTCGATTTCGTCAAGTCGGTTCGCGACCTCAGCTAGTTTCCGTTCCACGTCAGATTGAGTAACCGTGGTCATGTTGTCCATTGTAGACCACGATGGGAACAATGGCAACACAGAAACGTCCAAGGCGTAGAGAGTGTGCCCTATCAGGGGCAATAAAACAAACAGAGGCAACAATGTTGTAGCCGGGCGTAGGCAAATTCGTTCACCACAGGTCAGCCACCCAGTGCAAACCAGTTGTGGCACACAAGGTGTGGGGAGCCCACGGCCAGCGGTTTTCCCCGATTCAAGGCGCGAACGTACAGGGTGGGACCGAAGCTCGTATAGAATCTGAACTAGAGTGAAGGTTGACAAGGAAGAATTCGATTCGGCGCTTGCGAAGCTCCTGGCTTCACCCGCGCTGCAGAAGAAAGCGATAGAACGGAAGCGGAAGCCTAAAACGGTACGTCGTCCGAAGTCTCGGGCTGATCGGCAATCAACTCCGCGTACTTGATCCCGCTCGTTATCAGCAGATTCAGCACCACGAATCCGAACAGATCTTCGTACTGCCGATTCGAAAACCGAAACGTGAATTCGTCCAAGTAGCGCTGCAGGTGCTTTAGCGAAACTTTGTGATAGCTGCCTATCACGCCACGTTTGAACAGCGACCAGAAATTCTCGATTGTGTTCGTGTGAACGTTCGGGTCGGTGGCGCGAACATACTCTAACCGTATGTGATTGACGGTCTGGTGGGGATATAGACCGCCGATCTTGTTGTAAATCTTGGATTCGTCGGTAACGACTAAATCCGCTTGCATGGAAACGTTGTTCACTAGCGCCGAAGTAACGACGCGGCGGGATGCGGTCTTGATCGGGAATGCTCGAACCCTTGATGGCGTCTCTGGCGTACTGCGTTGAACAACACCCCAGATCGTTGCACGCGCTTTGCCGGGGATCGCATTCTTGACGCGTTGATCGTAGCGGCGCGGTCCATAGTAGGTCTCGTCGCACTCCAGCGTTCCACTAAGCAGTCCAGGTGCGCCGTCTTCCATCGCCTTGCGGATTCTGTGGGCGAGATACCAAGCGGTCCGATAGTTGATGTTTAGATCGCGCTCTAACTGCTTCGCAGAAAGGCCCTTCTTCGCGTTAATCATGAGCGCTACGGCCATGAACCAAGTCGAGAGGGGTAGATGAGTATCGTTGAAAATCGTGTTCGCTGTAGCGCTGAACTGATGACGGCACTCGGGATTTAAGCACTCGTACAGATGGCGGGCCGGAACCGGAACGATGTCAAATTCGCCAGTCTTGCGGTTGCGACGTTTACGGGAGCCTTCTTTGGTGGTGAATTTTGAGATCTTGTCCGAATCGCACTTCACGCAACGAACGCCATCGGGCCAGCGCATTGCTTCTAGGTAAGCCAAGCATTGCTCATCCGTCCCGAACTGCTTTTGAATGTCTATGAGGGACTTGCTGGCGACCTTACTCATGCCTCAATTATGAGGCTAAACACCCTTCTGTGTCAAGTGCATAATCACCTCCATGGTTCTAGTACCGATGGACACGCGGGGAGTGAAGGTCGTCCGTCTGCTCAAAGTTTTCGGCTATGATCACGCGCCGCACGGACACGGCGAAGTCCAGTTTGATAATGTTCGCGTGCCCGTCTCAAATATTCTGCTGGGCGAAGGACGCGGTTTCGAGATTGCGCAGGGGCGTCTGGGCCCCGGGGCGCATTCACCATTGCATGCGATGCATCGGCGTGGCCGAGCGCGCTCTCGAGGCCATGTGCAAACGCGTGCAATCGCGTGTGGCATTTGGTAAATCGCTGGCGGAACAAGGCACCATCCGCGCCGATATCGCGACCTCGCGCACAGAGATCGAACAAGCTCGCTTATTGACGCTGAAGGCCGCGCAAGTGATGGACACAGCGGGAAACAAAGTCGCTCGCGCCGAGATCGCCATGATCAAAGTAGTAGCGCCGAATGTGGCGCTGCGGGTCCTCGACCGCGCCATCCAGGCGCACGGCGGCGCCGGGGTCTCCGACGACACGTTTCTCGCAAGCGCGTGGGCCTTTGTGCGGGCTTTGCGCCTTGCCGATGGGCCCGACGAAGTACACAATGAATCTATCGCCAGGCTCGAGCTTCAAAAATGGCAAGCACTTCCCGCTGAGCGCGGCTCATATCGTGCGCACCTTTAACCTTGGTCCCGAAAGGCTAACCTTGGTCCCGAAAGGCGGACGCCGCAGCACCATTTCGCGTGGGCCAAGGCGGACCAGGTAAGTCAGATTGCAATGGCCGCTCGGAAATTGCTCGACCGAAAGAGGTCCCGCGTTTCCAGGAAAATGCGGCGCCAGGAAAGCGCGAAGCGAGGACACATCCAGTTCTTCACCTGGGCCGCATCGCCGTGGCGTGATCTTAAATATCGCCGCTCACCACGCTGATTGGCCCCCGTCCACCACGAGCACCTGCCCGGTCACGTAATCGGAAGCGCGTGACGCCAGAAAGACCGCTGCCCCTTTCAAATCGTAATCGCCGCCAAAACGGTTTAGCGGAATTCTCTTCCGCAGAGCTTCTTTATTCTGTTCGATGAGCGCTCCGGACATATTTGTCGGGAACCAGCCGGGAGCAATCGCATTCACATGGATGTTGTGCATGGCCCACTTGCACGCGAGATCTTTGGTGAAGATGATGAGGCCGCCCTTGCTCGTGTGATAGCCAATCGCCTGAAACTCCGATGAAGAGCCGCGCAGCCCGGCGATGGACGCGATATTGATGATCTTTCCGCTCCGTTGATCGACCATGATCTTCCCCACTGCCTGGCAAAAAAGAAACGTACCGGTGAGGTTCGTCTCGATCACCTTGTTCCAGTGCTCCAGACGCATCTCCTCAATGGGAGCGCCCCAGGACGCGCCTGCATTGTTGATCAGGATGTCGATTCGTCCGAATCGGGAGATGGTTGCGTCGACGACCGCCTGCACGTTATCGAGGCTCTTCACGTCGCAGCCCAGCGCGAGCGTTTCCACTCCGAGCTGTTTCAGCTCCTGCGCGGCCTGCTCGCAGCGCTCCTTCTTGCGAGCACAGAGCACCAGGTTTGCGCCCATCTCCGCGAGGCCTTCGGCCATTTGCTTCCCAAGCCCGACGGAACCTCCCGTGATAATGGCTACGCGCCCGGTGAGATCGAAGAGTTGCTTGACGTTCATTCGTGGTTCGACGTGCGCCCCGCGAATCGACGTGCGCGGCGAGCGATTTGAACACGATATCACGCGCTTCTAAAGCGCTGCGGCGGTTCAAACGATCGCTACGCGAATGGAATTTGCTGTTTTCAAAAAATACAAATTCTGGCGGAGAGAGGGGGATTCGAACCCCCGGTAGACTTTAAAGGCCTACGACGGTTTAGCAAACCGCTGCTTTCGACCACTCAGCCACCTCTCCGGATAAGAGCGAGTCTGTTGCAATCGTACCATTAGAAACTGGTGCGGCGGAGGAGCCGATTTTTGCTAAAAGCCGCGCTCCATCGGCATTGTAAGCGGCGGTTCGACGAGAAAATCGGCATCGCGGATTTCTAGAATGGCCGCACGGATAGCCTGCTCCATCGCGGGCTCGGTCGTTACTACGAACGGCAAATCGCGCCAGTCCTCTCGCGGGAGTTGTAACACCGCGTCGATTCCGATGTCATGTTTAGCGAGGATCGTAGCGAGCGTCGCGATGATTCCCGCTTTGTCTTCGACCCGAAAACGGAGGTAATACGGCAGCTCCTGCGTAGCACTCGGCAGCGGTTTGTATTCGCCCAAGCGCTCGTGCGCAAACGGGCGGACGCGTTGTGGGCTGCCGAATCGAATCTCTCGCGCCACTCGCATCAGATCGCTTACGACAGCCACTCCGGTGGGCTTCGCACCTGCACCGCGCCCGTAGTAGAACGTGTCGTCGCCATAGGCGCCGCGGATCCAAATGGCGTTATACGCTCCCTTGACGTGCGCCAGAATAGCCGCCTGGGGAATCAGGCTGGGACGAACGGAGAGCAACAGACCCTGCGCCGTTTGGCGCGCTAAGCAGAGCAGCCGAATGGTGTGCTGCAACTGATGCGCGTATTGAAAGTCGACCGGCATAATCCGCCGAATGCCTTCGGTATAAATATCAACGGGCGTCAGTTTCTCACCGAAGGCGAGCGCCGCTAAAATCGCGAGCTTCGAACGCGCGTCGAGCCCATCCACATCAGCGGAAGGATCTGCTTCGGCATAACCGAGTTGGCGCGCTTCTGCTAGCACTGAATCGAAAGCTGCATTGCTCTTCTCAATTTCAGTGAGAATGAAGTTGCTTGTGCCATTCAGAATGCCGTAGAGTTCTACAACGCGATCTCCCGCGATGCCTTCGCGCAGAACGGTGTGAATGGGAATTCCTCCGGCAACGCTCGCCTCCATCGCCAGATTCACTCCGTTCTGATTCGCCTCGGTCCACAGCTCGGCACCGCGGAGGGCCATCAGTTCTTTATTTGCAGTGACGACCGATTTTCGCTGCCGAAGCGCCTCCTCGATGATGTGGCTGGCGGTCGCCGTGCCGCCAATCAGCTCGACCACAATTTCCACATCGCGATCGCAAACCACCTCGCGCCAGTTCGTCGTACGCACGACCGCTGCATCGATCCAGGGCAAAGTCTTTTGCCGCACGCTGCGGCTGCACACCGCTTTTACCTTCAGCGGGAATCCAAGTTTTTCTTCAATCGATTTTGCGTTTTCGACCAGGATCTGAAGCGTGCCGAGGCCGACATTTCCAAGGCCGACAATGCCCACACCTACTTCCACGCTGCACGACTCCGGTACGCGCTGGGCCAGATCATAAGTGGCTTATCATAGCAACGGGATGAGGAGTACGCGCCGCACTGCCTTACTTGCGTTAGCGGCTTCCGCGCTTGTGACCGCACAAGAGCAGGAACCGCCGAATGAGCGGCAGCGAGGCCTGACGCTTCCGCCGAATCCAGACGAAGACCAGAAACTCCCGAACGGCAAATCGCAAAAGGATGCGATCGCAAAACAAGAGCATGAACAGGCGCTGAAAGATGCGAATGACCTGATCGCGGTTGCGCAACAACTGAAGGCCGAATTGCAGAAGGCCGGAGATTATGTCATCCCCCTGTCCTCAGTGAAGAAGACGGAGGACATCGAACGTCTCGCGCGCAAAATTCGCGGGCGACTGAAACAATGACGGCGCAGGATGTGATCGCTCGACGAATGATCCCGCAGTCGCGTGCTAATCTGGCGTGAACAGCAGTGCCCCACTGAACCTGAATGCCGACAGTTCGCGAAAAGAAGCAGTTGATGAGCGCCTCGGAGATCGACCGAACGCTGGTCCGTCTCGCCCACGAAGTATTGGAAAAGACGACCGACTTGGATCGTTTGGCATTCGTGGGAATCAAGCGGCGCGGCGTGCCTTTGGCGCAGCGCTTAGCCGCAAAGATCGACAACCTTGAAAAGCGGAAAATCCCGGTAGGCATGCTGGATATCAATCTTTACCGGGACGATCTCTCCACCGTCTCGGAACGGCCCATTGTGCATGCCAGGCAAATCGATTTTCCGATTGTTGGAAAAGACATCGTGCTGATGGACGATGTGCTTTATACCGGTCGCACGATTCGTGCGGCACTCGATGCATTGTTCGATCACGGCCGGCCGTCGCGCGTGCAGTTGCTGGTGCTGATCGATCGTGGCCATCGGGAACTGCCGATTGAGGCGCGCTACGTGGGCCGCATGGTGCAGACCGGCAGCAGCGAAATTATCGAAGTTAAGTTTCAGGAGATCGATGGGCAGGAAAAAGTGCTGCTCGTCGAGAGAGTGGAAGATCCTATTTCAGATAACCCGCAGTTCACGTCCAATGAGCCAACGGTTTTTAGCTAGGCGAAGAATCAAGAGATGAGCCAGCGATTTCCAGCTAGGCGAAGATTCAAGAGATGGGCCGGGGCTTGCTGGACATTGAGTCCCTGGCGCGTCAGGAGATCGAAGCGATTCTGGATCGTTCGAAGGATTTTCAGCCAGCACCTGGGGAAACGTTCAAGCGTTTCGAAATTTTGCGCGGCCGGACGGTGGTCAATCTGTTTTTCGAAGCATCCACGAGAACGCGAACCAGCTTCGAAATCGCCGCAAAGCGCCTGGGCGCCGACATCATCTCCATCACTGCTGTCCGGCTCGAGTGTATCGAAAGGCGAATCATTGGTCGACACACTCAACACCCTTGGCCGCAATGCGTCCGGACGCCATCGTTATGCGCCATTCCGCCTCCGGCGCTCCGCATTTTCTTTCCCGTTATTTGCCCATTCCGATAGTGAATGCGGGCGACGGAACGCATGAACATCCCACGCAAGCGCTGCTGGACGCGCTAACAATCATGGATCGGCGCGGAAGTTTGGAAGGTCTGCGCGTCGCCATCATCGGCGATATCGCCCACAGCCGCGTGGCGCGTTCCAACATTTTTCTGCTCTCGAAGTTTGGCGTTAAGGTGGTGCTGTGCGGCCCTGCTTCTCTGCTGCCCCGCGAAATCGGGCAGATCGCGCCCGGAGTGGAACTCACTTGCGATATGGAGGAAGCAATCCGCGATGCCGACGTCATCATGATGCTGCGCGTGCAGTTGGAACGCCAACACGAAGCGGCCTTTCCCGCCAATGAATATTTTCAGATCTTCGGCCTGCGGCCCGAGCACATGGAGCTTGCCAAGCCGAATGTCATCGTTATGCACCCGGGGCCTATCAACCGCGGCCGCGAAATTTCTTCTGAAGTCGCCGACTCGCAGCGTTCCGCCATTTTGAACCAGGTCGAAAACGGGATTGCGGTCCGGATGGCCGTGCTCGAAAGGGTGCTCGCCGCGTGAGCAAACTGGTCATCAAGAACGGCCGCGTAGTCGACCCGCTCAGAGAATCGATCGCATCTGCGATGTGGCGATTGAAGACGGCAGCGATTCGGGAAATAGGCGACGATATTGCAACGTCGGGCGCGCAGCAATTCGATGCGTCGGGGCTTGATCGTCGCGCCGGGTTTCATCGACATGCACGTCCACCTGCGCGAGCCCGGCTTTGAGCATGCGGAGACGATCGAGACCGGGTCACGAGCGGCTGCGGCGGGCGGCTTTACTTCCATCTGCTGCATGCCGAACACGGAGCCGGTGAATGACAACGCGACGGTAACGAACTATATCCGGGATCGTGCGCGCCGTTCGGCGGTCGTGAACGTTTATCCGATAGGCGCGATCACAAAGAACAGCGCCGGCGAAGAGCTGTCCGCCATCGCGTCGATGAAGCAGGCCGGCGTCTGTTGCCATCTCCGACGACGGTAGGCCGGTGATGAATGCGCGAGTTGTGCGCCGCGCCATGGAATTTGCTCGAGCGCTCGACCTTCCGCTGATCGAGCACTGCGAAGACCTCCACCTGAGCGCGGGCGGCGATATGCACGAAGGGCGTGGAATCGACGCGCCTCGGGTTGCGCGGCATACCTCGCAGTTCTGAAGATGTGATGGTCGCGCGCGACATGATTCTGGCTGAAGCTGACCGGGTGCCGTTATCACGTGGCGCACATCTCCTCTCGCAACTCTGTCGAGATGGTCGCGTTCGCAAAGCGCCGGGGACTGACGGTGACATCTGAAGCGACCCCGCACCATTTCGCGCTTGGCGATTCCGACATGCGGCCCTACGACAGCAACTACAAAATGAAGCCTCCGCTGCGTGAGCAGAACGATGTGCAAGCAGTCACAAAAGGTCTGGTGAACGGCGCGATCGACGCCATTGCAACGGATCACGCACCTCACCCGGGCGCCGAGAAAATGCAGGAATTTGAACGCTGTCCGTTCGGCATTATCGGATTGGAGACTGCCATTGGCCTGGCGCTGGAACGGCTATATCATCCTGGGAAAGTCAGCTTGCCGCATCTGGTCCGGTTCTTCACCCAGAACCCGGCGCGTATTCTTTCGCTCAATCGAGGAACCATGCGAGTCGGAGCGCCGGCAGACGTCACGATCTTCGGCCTGGATCACGAATGGACTTACGATGTAAATCGTCCCCTCCAAAAGCCGCAACACGCCGTTTCATGGCCGCAAGTTTCGCGGCGGACCTGTTGCCGCGATCGTGGCGGGCGAAATTGTCTGGCGGCTCGAGATTAACCGGCAGCCGCGGTGCGAACCGCGGAAGCGAGCGAAATCTTCCTCTTCGTCCGCAACCGTGCGCATGTCCAGAATAATTTTGTCGTGCTCGATACTGGCGATCACCGGTATAGGCGCGCCCGCAAGCGCGCCTCCAAAGCCGCTGGTTTCTCGAACAGTCAGTTCAATAATCCACGTCGGAAGTGTCTGATCCGGCGTGGAGCCGCCGCCGATAGCCGATTCGCTTTCCTCAATGTTCGAGTTGGAATCCGCCAAGTTGCGCCGCGACGCGTTCGGCTCGCGCGCGAATTTCGTCCATGCGCGCGAAGATCATCCGCAGCGTAGGAATGGCTCGCCAATTCTCCCGCAGGAGGTGCCGCAGAGTCGTCTGCAGCGATTCGATGATCAGCTTGTCCACGCGAAAGGCACGATACATCGGATTGCGTCGGATTCTGTTCATCAGTTCCGCATCGCCCGCAATGATTCCGCTCTGCGGACCGCCCAGCAATTTGTCGCAACTGAAGGAGACCACATTCACGCCGGCTGCCAGACTATCGGTCACCAGTGGCTCGTCAATTCCATGCGGCCGCAGGTCGATCAAGGCACCGCTGCCCAGGTCTTCGTACACGGGAATAGCCGCGCTCGCGTCCGAGCTCGGCAAGCTCCCCCAACTCGGGCCGCCCCGTAAAACCCGAGATCTGAAAGTTGGAAGGATGCACGCGCAGAATCAGGCGGGTTCGTTCGTTGATCGCCTGCCGGTAATCGTCGATCCGAGTGCGGTTCGTCGTTCCAACTTCACGAAGCACAGCGCCGGAACGAGCCATGATCTCCGGAATGCGGAACCCATCGCCGATCTCAATCAACTCACCGCGCGAGACAATTACTTCTTGCCCCGCTGCGAGCTCATTCAGCACCAGGAAAACAGCTGCCGCGTTATTGTTCACGACGATGGCTGGCTTGCCCAGCAGGTGCTCGAGCAGCGCCGCGGTATGCACATCACGTTTGCCGCGCTTTCCGGTTTCCAAATCGTATTCGAGATTCGAATAGCGAGAAATTGGCTCGAAATCGGCGAGCGGCGCACGGCCTAAGTTGGTGTGAAGAATCACGCCTGTCGCATTGATCACCGGGCGCAGCGACGGTTCGAGCAGCACTTTCAGACGGTCTTCCACAGTTTGTTCGATGGAGGTGTCTTCGACTCCGTTCACCCGCCGCGATGGCGCGACGACGTTCCGCGAAAACAGCGCGCACTTCGTTGGTAATCAGCCGCTCAGGCCAACCGTTCAAGTGCTTCAACCCGCGCAGCACCTGATCCACGGATGGCAGGCTTCGCGAGCGAGCTCATTTACGATTAAGCTCACTCTAGGCGATAGCCCGCTGCAGGAGCGCTTGCTTCAGGTATTTCCGGTGTAGGAGTCGGGAACGGTCGCGACGGTCTCCGGCGTTCCTTGCGCGATAATGCGACCGCCCGCTTCCCCGCCCTCCGGGCCCAGATCGATGATCCAATCGGCAGCTTGGATCAGATCGAAATTGTGTTCGATGACCAGAATGCTTCCACCGTTATGAATCAGCCGTTCAAACGATTGCAGCAGCTTCGCGATGTCGTCGAAGTGCAGACCCGTGGTCGGCTCATCAAACAGAAACAGCGTGCCTTCGCAACTCGACTGCGCCAGATGCGCCGCGAGCTTCACGCGTTGCGCCTCGCCGCCGCTCAACGTCGTTGCGGATTGTCCCAGCCTCAAATAGCCCAGCCCGACATCCTGCAGCACTTTCAGCCGCGCCGCAAGCCTGGGCGTGTCCGCGAAAAAGGAGAGAGCTTCGCGAACCGTCAATTGCAGCACTTCATGAATATTCAGGCCCTTGTAGCGGATATCCAGGATGCTGGCTTTGTAGCGAGTGCCCTTGCACTCCTCGCAAACAAGCTCCACATCGGCAAGAAACTGCATCTCGACCGTGACGGTGCCGTCGCCTTGGCACGTTTCGCAGCGGCCGCCGGGAATGTTGAAGGAAAAATGTCCGGCCGCATAGCCGCGCCGCTCCGCTTCCGGCGTACAGGCAAACAGGTCGCGGATCAGATCAAACGCTTTGATGTAAGTGACTGGATTCGAGCGCGGGGTCCGGCCGATGGGCGATTGATCCACCATGACTACGCTGGTCAATAAATCCGCGCGCTCCACGCGCTTCAGCGGCAATTTCCGCGCGGCGCTTTCCGCCTCGGCATTGTCCTGCTGGCCGCGCGCTTTATTCACCTGCAAATCCAGAGCACGATAGATCACGTCATGTACCAGGCTCGATTTGCCGGAGCCTGAAACACCGGTCACCGCGACCATCATCCCCAGAGGAATCTCGACATCGATGTTCTTGAGGTTGTTAGCGCGCGCGCCCAAGAAACGGACGGTTTTCTTGGGATTCACTTTGCGGCGCTCGAGCGGTCGAGAAACGGCAAGCTCGCCGCGCAAATAGCGGCCCGTTAGGGATTGCATGCCGTCCCGCTCTTTCGAGGAGGAGGAAGCAACAGCTGCTGATAACTGCCGGCGAAAATCACACGTCCGCCGTTTTCACCTGCGCCTGGACCGAGGTCCAGAATGTGATCGGCTTCGGCCATAATCTCCGGGTCGTGCTCCACGACGATGATGGTGTTCCCCAGCTCCCGAAGATTTTTCAAGATGTGAATCAGACGCGCGGTATCGCGGCTGTGCAAACCGATGGACGGTTCATCCAGCACGTAGACGCGCCCACAAGCCGCGAGCCCAAACAAGTTGCGAGTTGGATGCGCTGCGATTCGCCGCCCGACAGCGTAGCCGAAAGCCGGTCAAGCGTGAGGTATTCGAGACCCGACATCGTTCAGGAATTTGCAGCGCTGCCGAATTTCATCGAGAACGCGTTCGGCGATCTCCGCTTCTTCCGGACTCAATTGCAGGTCGTCGAAAGAATTGTTCCGCGCGTGCGATGTTCATGCGCGAGACCTGCGCGATGTTGCAATCGCCGAGACGAACCCACAACGCTTCCGGCCGAAGGCGCGCGCCGCGGCAGTCGGGACACTCCGTGTACGCGCGGTAGCGGCTCATGAAAACCCGCACGTGTACCTTGTATTTCTTTTTTTCGACTTCGCTAAAGAAGCGGTAGATGTGCTTGCGCACGAACTCCTTCTCATCGCTTGTCAGATCGGAATAAGGAACGTTCAGCCGTACTTTCCGCGCGGCTTTTGGTTTGAAGAATTCGTCGTAGTACCAGGTGTATTGCGGCTTTGTCCAGGGATCGACCGCGCCTTCTTGGATAGAACAGCGTCGGATCGGGAATGACAAGATCAAGATCGTAATCGATAGTGTTGCCGAAGCCCTGGCAAACGGGGCACGCGCCTATGGGGCTATTGAAGCTGAAGAGCGTGGGTTCGGGAGGTGTTGCTTCGAGGCCGCATGTTTTGCAGGCGAATTTTTCGCTGAAATGCCGGACCTGCGGATCTGCAACACCTGCCTGCTCGAAAAAGACTTCGCCGGATTCGCGATAACAGATCTCCACCGTATCCACGATGCGCTGATGGAGGCCTTGGCCAATCACGATACGGTCCGCAAGAACAAACAGCGGCTTTGAAAAATCGATTTCCAGCAGCGATTCGGGCGTCGAGAACTCGAAAGTTTTAGCCGCCTTGAAACAGCCGGTTGAAGCCTTTCTTGCGCAGATCGAACAAGCGGTCTCGCAGAGCGGCAGCATCGGCGGCCTGCGCCTTCACGGGAAAGAGCGCATACCAACGCGATGCTTCGGGTTCCATTAGCATAGCGTCGGCAACTTGATCGACGGTGTCGCGCTGGATTCGCGTGCCATCTTTCGGACAATACGTGCGGCCGGCGCGCGCCCATAGCAAACGCATGAAATCGTAAAGCTCCGTGGCGGTAGCGACGGTGGAACGCGGATTTCGCGTCTGGTTCTTTTGCTTGATTGCAATGGGCGGCGCGATGCCGAGAATCTCGTCGACGTCCGGCTTTTCCATGCGCTCCAGAAACTGGCGCGCGTAGGCGGAAAGAGATTCGACGTAGCGCCTTTGCCCCTCGGCGTAGATGGTGTCGAAGACGAGCGAAGATTTGCCGGACCCCGAAACGCCTGTGACCACGGTAAGTTCGTTATGCGGTATATCGACGTCGATGTTCTTGAGATTGTGCACGCGCGCTCCACGAATGGCGAGAACAGGCCGGGCCGCGAGGGCCACCTCGTCGGCGACAGTGGATTCACAAGACGCTAAGCTGGAGTCTTCCGGCATGACAGGACGGCAGGGTGGAACGCCTGGAAAGGAGTTTCCCCCTCAGTATAGGATGCCGCTCCGCACCTTTGGACTCTGATGCGAACGCTGTCGGGCACGGAAATAGAACGGTTCCGCACCGAGCTTCTCGGCTGGTTCGCGGCTCATCAGCGCGACCTGCCGTGGCGGCGCACGCGCGATCCGTACGCCATCTGGATCTCTGAAATCATGCTGCAGCAAACGCGAGTTACGGCCGTCATTCCGTACTACGAACGTTTCCTCGCGCGTTATCCGAATTTCCATGTGCTGGCTGAGGCTCCCGAAGCGGAGCTGCTCGCGTTATGGGCAGGCCTTGGTTATTATTACCGGGCGCGCAATTTGCAAAAAGCGGCGCGGCTCATGCGTGACGGAGGATCGTTTCCGAACACGTACGAAGAGATACGCCGGTTGCCCGGGATTGGCGATTACACAGCGGCGGCGGTGGCGAGCATCGGATTCGGCCTACCGCATGCCGTCGTCGACGGTAACGTTTTTCGCGTGTTGAGCCGGATCTTTGACGATTCGACCAACATTGCCTCCGGTAGCGGGCGGAAACACTTTGCCACGCTTGCGCAACAACTATTCGACGTTGAACGGCCCGGGACCTTTAACCAAGCGCTGATGGAGTTGGGTGCGACCATCTGTTTACCACGCAATCCGCAATGCCTGCTCTGTCCCGTGTCGGACGTTTGTCAGGCGCGCCAAAGCGGACGTCAGAATGAGTTGCCGCTGAAGGTTGTAGCGCGGAAAAGTATGCAGGAAGAGCGAATCGTATTCTGGATCGAACGCGAGGGCAAGCTGCTGGTTTGGCAACGGCCGTCCACATCGCGCCTGATGCCAGGCTTCTGGGAACTGCCGGAGCGAACACAACTATTCGGCATTGTTGAGGGCCGGCAGCTTGGTTCGTTTCGGCACGGCATCACGTTCCACACGTACCTGTTCGCAATCTGCGAGGCCGATCCGCCGGGCGAATTGGGAGAGTGCCGGTGGGCGTCACTCGACGAGCTGCCGGCTTGGCCGGCGAGTACGATTTTGAAGAAGGCGCAACGAGTGGTCGATCGGGCCCGGCAGTTCCATCAGCGGGGACGAAGCGTGGCCGCACCCTTGTAAAAAGCTAGACTGGACGTGGGGGACTTTGCATGCTGAGATGCGTGGGATTCGTATTTCTCGCCGGGGTTGCTGTAGTGACGGCCGCTGCTCAGGACCAAACCGCACCGCAACCGCCGTCTCCGCAGCAATCGGCACCTGGGTTCAAACAACGCGAGGAGCCGCAGAAGGGCAGCGAATCGTTCAGCGTTGCACCCGGCACGCACATCCTGCTCAGCATGATCAACAGCGTGAGCACGAGGCAGGCTCAGGTGGGAGATCGCATTTATCTGGAAACGGCATTTCCGGTACTTTCGGGCAATCGCATCGTCGTTCCACAAGGCAGTTGGGTGACCGGCACGGTTACAGAGGTGAAGCGTCCGGGACGAGTGAAAGGGCGCGGCGAGTTGCAGGTGCGCTTCGATTCGCTGACGCTTCCGAATGGCGTAAGCCGCAATTTTCGTTCCGATCTTGGCGCAATCGACCCGCGCGACGATCAGACTTTGAACCGCGAGCAGAACAAGATCAGCGGCCCCGGTGATAAGAAAGGCGACGTTGGAACGGTCGTCGGCGCGACAACCGCCGGAACCGTGATCGGCTCGGGCGTAGGTGCGGGCGCGGGCAACGTGGCGCGAGGTGCCGGAATCGGTGCGGGAGCGGGCGCAGCCGCAGGATTGCTCGGAGTTCTGCTGACCCGCGGACCTGATGCAACATTGAGCAAAGGATCGACGGTTGAGATGGTGCTGGACCGCTCAGTAAGCTTCCAGGCAAGCGAGCTCGATTTCAGCAACGTACCGCCAAGAGCGGCGTTGAGCGACGGCGGCTCGCGTGCGCCTCAGCAACAGCGCCGCAGATTGACGCCTGGTATTCCGTGGTGAGTGCCGAAGACGAGCCCATAGAAATTCCGATTACCGACGTCTTTGATTTGCACACCATCGCGGCGCGCGATGTCAAGGCAGCGGTCGAAGCTTATTTAGAAGAGGCGCAGCGGCTTGGGCTGACAGCGCTGCGCATTATTCACGGACGCGGAATCGGAGTGCAGCGCGAAATGGTTCGCTCCATTCTCAGCCGCACGCCCTACGTTATAAGTTTTTACGATGCCCCAGGCGAAGCGGGAGGCTGGGGTGCGACCGTTGTTACTCTGTCGAGCGACTAGAGTATCATTTGCGCAATAAAGCGCGAGCGGCTCGCCTCATCGAGACGGGCCGAAGTGAAAATGCACGCGGACTCCAGCGGGAGCGGATCAAAACATGAACCTCGGAAGCGAATCCACCGGTCTCGCTTGGTCGGTGAGGGCCGGGGACGGTCGATCTGTGCCAAACCTCCCTCCAAAAAACTCACCACCGCTCGTGAGCGACTTACCGGTTTTGAATGCAGCTGGAGCAGATTTCGATGCTAAGTGAGGCGACTTACTTCGCTCGGCCTGCACCCCGACCTCTTCGCCTTCCGGCACTTCGAGAGCGGGTTGTTCCTCAGTCTCAGGAGCGTAGTAATAGTTGTGATAGTAAGTGTATTTACTGTAGAGTTCGCCACGGCGAGCACCGTTGACGACGACCCCGAGCACATTGTTTTCGCAGAGAGATTGCAGCGCGCGAGTCACGGAATCGAACGTCGTCGTTCCGATACGGACGACGAGAATAGTGCCGTCGCACATGGTGGCGAGCAGATTTCCATCGGCTGCAAACAACAGAGGAGGGCTGTCCAGGATAACCCAATCGAAGTGGCTTCGAAGGCCTTGGATCAAAGCCTTGCATTCCTTCAGGTTCAACAACTCCAACGGATTTTGCACAGTTTCGCCGGCGGTCATCACATAGAGATTCGTGTCGGCTAAGCGGCGCATGACATCGCGGAGAGGGGCTTTGCCGAGCAAGTAATCAGTGATACCGGGAGCGGAAGGATATTTGGAAGGTTTTGTCGATGGCAGGACGCCGGAAATCGAAATCCGCCAGCAGCACGCGTTTTTCGGCGAGTTGAGCTTGGGTGACGGCAAGATTCGTGGCGGTGAAAGACTTGCCTTCTGCGGGAGACGCACTGGTCACGACCAGCGTGTGAAGCGGCTGGAGCGTTTGCAAATGGTTAAGCCGAGTACGAAGGCTTCGGAATTCCTCGGCAGGCGCCTCGCGAGGAACGGCCGGGTTTACCAGCAGGGCTTCCTTGACCGGGTTAAAGGGGAACTGACGAGCGCCGGCAATGATCAGCTCGAGGTCGTCGATATCGGCGGCGACATCGATGAAGGGCGGAGCGATGGCTGCCGCATTCTCGACCGGCGTTGCGGGCGTGTTTTCAGAGGAGCCGGGAACAAAGGCGCCCGGGACAGGAGGCTGCGCTGCAATAACTTCGGCGCGCGGAGCGGACGGTCGAGATGGTTGCGGGTTTTCCTGCGCCGCTTTACGCAACGCGTCATGTACACGGCTCATGCAGTTATCCCTTCAAATAGTAGTGCGCTACCGAACCGGCCATAATGGCCAAGCCAGCTATGGTTGCAGTGGCCCAGCCGACCCACATGACCTGTTTCCGACGCTGGACGACGATGTCGTTCTCAAGCAGCGGAATACTGCCAAGGATGGAAAGTTGGGTATAGAGGCGGGCATCTTTTAGGTTCTTCAAAGAAGTGTCCTTGACTTCGCGAACCGCCACGATGGCTATGCCCAAGATAAGGCCGATTACCGTGCCGATGGGAAGAATCATCCGGCGCTTGGGAGCGACCGGCGAGGTTGGCAGTGAAGCCTGGTCGAGAAGTTCCAGCGTCTCGCCTTGCTTGCTCCGCTCCATATCGACGGAGATGTTCGATTTTTGTCGCTTTCAGGTCGGCGTCCATATAGCGCTGCTTGGCGAGATCGTGGTCGCGCAGCAAATCGGAATATTCTTTTTCATCGGCCGGCACTCCCTCGAGACGGCCTTGATAATTCCTGAGCGCCCCGTTGACCGCGCCATATCGCGATTGATCTGCGCGGCATCCATCGCATTTGCCTTCATTTGCGTTTGGATTCGATCGATGGATTCCTGACCGTCCAGGCGATCCCGGGTCACGAGCGAATTATCGAGCGGCATCTCGTTTTTGGGCGGCTTCTCCTTGGCGGCGGCATCGCGTTGCTTTTTGAGGAACTCGAGCTGAGTTTTCCCGGCCTGCAGGTCGGGATAGTCCTCGGTGTAGCGCTCTTTCATGGCGGCGATACTGTTTTCCTGTTGCTGAATCTGCTGGTCCAACGCGGCAACCTTCTGATTCTGCATTTGAGCCGACGGCGAATGGACCATGGCTAAACGGTCGCGCGCGATGTGCAACTCGTTTTCGAGCATCATGCGTCGTTCACTGTTCCCGTTGGCGGCCTCACCCAAAGTACTAGGCCGGCCTTCAAGCGCGTTCATCTCCTGCATGTTCGACTGCATCTCTTCGGGCAGGCGGCCAGCGTGCTGAGCGCGGAAAACGGATAACTTCTGCTCGATCTGGTCCAAATCGTTCTTGGCTTGCCCCAGTTCGCCGCTCAGAAACTGGTTTGCTTGCTGCTGGCTTTCGACGTTGCCTTCGACTGCTCAAGCTCATGAAGCGGGAAACCAGGTCGGCACAGACTTTTTGTGCCGTGTACTTATCCGAATAGGCGAAGCCCACCTGCATGGCCGGTAAAATCTTGTTCCCCATGGCGCTGCCGCCGGCCGGAGAGATACTGACGGACCGATGCATTTTGTCGATGACATCTTCCATCGGCTCACTCTTGAGGTCCTTCTTGTAGAGGCCGTAGGTAGTCACGAGATCGGTTAGGGTGGTGCGGCTCAAAATGGTTTGGGCCATGCTGCTGATGCGGTCGGCGACGTCCTGGCTGGTAGCGCTCGTGACCAGATCTGTAGAGATCTGTTGCGGATCGACACGGATGAGCGCCGTCGAGACGTAGGTGTCCTCCATCATGTACGCAACAACGGTAGAGACAACAAGGCCGGCGAACGTCGGCGCGATGAGCCAACGCATGTTACGCCTGAGAATATCGATGTAATCTTCGAAATCGAAGGCCCGACGAGGAACGGAGAGGCTGTCCAGCATATAAAGTTCTAATTCGTTTCAATCCTAAGGAACAACAATGTGATCGCCCGGTTCGATCTGGACATTTTGTTCCATGCGTTTCCCGCGCAAAACGTCCTTGTAATTGAAGTAAATACGTTTGTTTCCACGCAGGATGTAGATGTGCTTGGCGTTGGCAAAATCCTGCAAGCCGCCCGCCTTGCTGATTGCTTCGAGAATCGAGATAGGAGTGGCTAACGGATATTCGCCCGGACGGGCGATCAATCCATCCATGTAATATTTCTTGCTTCCCACGTCTTGGACGGTGACGGTGACGAGCGGCTTGACGACGTACTTCGTCAATGCCTTGGCGAGCAAATCCTGGATCTCGATGGGTGTTTTTCCGGCTGCGGGCAAATCGCCCACCAGCGGCAAGGTGAAATTGCCATTCTGTTGAACGGCCACAGCACCCGAGAACTCCGGCTCCGCCCATACTCGGATCAGGAGAACGTCGGAGGGGCCGACCTTATATGAGTTTGAGTCGACGGGAGCTCCCGGCGAACTGGCCGCCGGTAGCGAAGGCGCTTTGGCTTGACCCGGGGCTGTAGCGGCATTCGTTTGCGCGGGCTGCGTGGAAGTCGGGGGAGGCTGATTTTGCGGGGCGGTGTTAATGGGCGGCGGCGGCGTGGGAGGTTGTTGGGCCGGTAACGCCAGAGAAACGCAAAAAAACAAGCAAGTGGTTGCGGCTATTGAGTTTCGTGTACAGATGGGGTGCTTCATTGTTTTCAACAGCTGGCCTCGGCGGATATCCTCGATTTTACACACTTTTGACGTCTCTCTGAATTAACAGACGTTCACTTGCCAGCGACGTGTTGCGGGGACACTCTGCTCTCTAAGAGAGTTTTCGGCTGGTAAACCAAAGATCTTTAGGAGAGTGCGCACCCGGCAAGTGCTGCCTAGCGATCGGGAGTACTAGAACTATTTGCCCGATATCTGTTTAACCCCGCCAGTGCGCGCTGGAATCCGTTTGGGAGGCGAAGTGCCTCAATCGGAAGGGCAAGTAGCACGGCGTTCAGCGTGATCGAGGCGAACGCAGGCGCTTCATAGCGCGTTCAGATGAGTATAGACCAGAGAAACGGGTAGTCCGACGACGTTGTGGTAAGAACCTTCGATGGACGAGACGAACTTGGAGGCGCGGCCCTGGATGGCGTATGCTCCCGCCTTATCGCGTGGCTCGCCGGTGCGAATGTACGCGCTTATTTCATGTTCGCTGAGCGCAAGGAACGAAACTTTGGTGCTGGCCAGATCGATAATGCAGGCTGCAGAGGCAAGGAGGCAGATGCCGGTGTGGACCCAATGATCGCGGCCGGAGAGGAGCCGCAGCATGCGCCGGGCGTCGTCGTCAGTAGAAGGTTTGCCGAATAGGTCGTTTTCGAGACAAACCACGGTATCGGCGGCCAGGACGATATCTTCCGGAAGATGGGCAGCGGCACGGGCCTTCTGTTCGGCCAAGCGTGTGACGAACGCGACGGGAGACTCGCCGGGATGTCGGTCTTCTGGAATGAGGGTGGGTTGAACCACGTGATCCAAGCCGGCGGCGAGGAGAAGCTCATGGCGGCGGGGCGAGGCGGAAGCCAGAATCAGCATTAGCCTTCAAATTACCGAACGAAGCCAACTCGTGAGGCGGAAAAGGCGAAGAGATAGCGCATTTTGCGGAACGATTGGGATGATTGGGTTCGTTTCTTCAAATCGGGGCGACCCGGCTGCGAGTCCGGTTCTGCATGTATACTGACCGAAAGGCAAATGGCCCGGCTTGCCAACCCAGCTTCCTCGTGGCGCGAATCGTCGCTATTTGCGTTCGTCGCGGCTGTAGCGGTTCTGTATTTCGCAAAAAGAATTCTTGTTCCCCTTTCTCTGGCGGCGCTGCTCGCGTTTCTGCTCACCCCCGTAGTAAGACGTCTGGAAGCTTGGAGATTGGGCCGGATACCCGCGGTCGTTTTGGTGCTGCTTGTCTCGCTCAGCTTGCTGGCGGCGGTGGGCTGGATTGTGACGGAACAGCTGATTAACGTAGCGGATCAGTTGCCAAATTACAGAGCGAACATTCAAACGAGAATGGAATCGCTGCGGGGACGGCCCGGCGGAATTCTCGCCAAAGTCACGGACGACATCGGAGAAGTGAGCAACGACTTAGCGAACCCCCCTCCGAAACAAGTTCCACAATCGCTGCCTGTGCCGCCAAACCGGACGCGACAGCCGCTGTCTGCCGCCACAGGCGAGGGCCCGCTCCAGGTTGAAGTTATAGAGCGGCAACCAACCGCAGTGCAATCTCTTGAAAACTTTCTGGGGCCCCTTTTGGGGCCGTTGGGGACAGCCCTGATCGTGGTGGTCTTTGCGATCGGGATGTTAATCAAGCGTGAAGACCTGAGAACCCGGCTGCTCCGGCTGATCGCACACGAACAGCTTAATCTCGTCACACAGGCTTTCGATGAATTGACGGAGCGGGTTAGCCGCTACCTGCGCATGCAGTTCGCCGTCAACGCAGCGTTCGGCGCACTTATAGCAATTGGCCTGTATTTTATTGGCCTTCCGAATGCCTTGCTGCTGGGAGCGTTAGCGGGCGTTCTGCGATTTGTCCCCTACGTCGGACCGGTCATTGGGGGCAGCGTGCCGGTGATTTTATCTCTGGCTTTATTCGAAAGCTGGCTCCAAACGATTCTCTGTGTGTGCCTTTTCCTTGCTATAGAGCTGACGGTCGCCTATGTGATCGAGCCCTGGATTTACGGAGCTCACACCGGCATTTCTGCGTTGGCGATTCTTGTGGCGGCGGTCTTCTGGACTGTGCTTTGGGGACCTGTGGGGCTGGTGCTGTCCACGCCGTTGACAGTCTGTTTATTCGTCCTCGGCAGCCACGTGCCCCAGTTCGAATTTCTTGAGGTTTTGCTGGGCGACGAGCCGGTATTAGCGCCGGCGGCGCATTTTTATCAGCGGCTGCTCGCTATGGACCAGCAGGAGGCGCGAGTGCTGGTCAGCTCATTTCTGAAAGAACGGTCGCTCCTAGACCTTTATGACGTGGTCATGATTCCCGCTCTTAGCATGGCCGAAGAGGATCGGCATAAGGGAGCGCTCGATGCCGCGCGCGAGACGTTTATCATACGCAGCATCAGCGAATTCGTTGCAGAACTCGCCGACTATGAGGCACCGCCGGCCAGCATTGATGAGAATGGCGGCAGCGCTAAGGAAAGCAGGAGCCTGCTGTCATACTGTCGCGTGATTTGCTTGTCGACCCGTGACAGTGCGGATGAGATTAGCGCGGGCATGTTGGCGCAAATTCTCGGTCAGGCCGGTTATCCTGTCGTATCTTTCCAGGCTAGCGATTCCTCCGCAGCGATCCTGCACGAGTTTTATGAACAGGAAGGAGATGTGGTCTGCATTTCGGCAGTGCCGCCCTTCGCGCTTCTGAAGGCTCGTTCGTTGAGCGAAAAAGTGCGCGGGCGCCTTCGGGCCCGAAGAATAATCGTAGGATTATGGAATTTTTCGGGAGGCGGTTTGAAAGCCGAAGAGCGACTGGCGAAAGCATTCAAGGTAGAAGTAGTAACGACTCTCGCGCAAGCCGTTGAATCGCTTGCCGCTATTCAAAAGTCGATCGAATACAAAGCTTGAGTCCCGTGGCAGTCCAGGCTTCGCCGAACGGGATTTTGAAACCCGACCTAAGGACCGTAACCAGCGAACTGAGCGACACAACGACACATTGCTGGGCGCTCCTCAAGATTTTCGGCATGCGCGTGCTTTGCGCCGCATGACAACGCCTGTGCCGAGTAAGGCATCAGCAGCGTTGGCGGTCCTGGCCAGATCACGAGTCGGGCACATCGGGCGGCAGCGGTACGTCCACTCGTCACCTGTGCGTAGATCAAAGGCGCGCCAGGCGTAAATGTGGGATGTCGGTGAAATCGCCCATACTTTACACGACCGAGCGCGTTTTGCATGATTTACCCGCCGTAGAGAGATCGTTCGAATTCGCGGCCTTTCCCCGTCATTCGCTCCAGGTAAATGGCCGAGCTTTCGTACCCGGCTGAGTCCCGGACAAGGCGACCGCCTGCAAATACGTTTTCAATAGTGAAGTCCTCGCGACTCTCTTCTCCCCAGTCACCAATTGCACCAATTATCTCCGCTTTGTCTTCCGGGACCCCATCGATTGCCTCTAGAGTTTCGATTCGATCGCTATCGGGCCGCTTCCAACCTTGAGCGGAAAACACAGTGTCGTCGCCAATGGTCCATGTTCCCAATACGTGCTGACGCACTCCAAGTGCTTGGCCGAGATCAACTTGGTCGACGTCCACGGTTAGCTTTGCTTTGCCATTAAGCAAAGACGATACAAGTTCATGCGGGCCGCTCTGCTCTTTCAGAATCGCTTGGTCAAGCTTTGTCATCATGATCTCGTTCAGATTGGTTTCGAGAGCTGCGCGTTCGGATGCCGAAAGATCGATCTTCACCAAAGGGTTGCGGATCTGCCCTGTATCCGATACTCTTTTTGGCTTTGCGGGTTCCGCCAAAAAAACGGACAGCTTGGCCTGAAAGGCGGCAGCGTATTGTTCCTGATGGTCTGGATCGATAGTGGCGATCGCGAGCATCCATCGCTGGTACTCGGTTTTGCTGTAAACGAAGCTGTTCACTGTCGCCCGTACCCAAAAGTTGCCGGTGAGGTTGATGTCGAAACTGTCGCCAGTCTTGATACCGTCGCTATTGCTGACGTCAGGTACTGCGAACATATCTCCCCAAGGCGGCCGCACGTCCCGGTCAGGCATCTTCGTTGCATTCTGAGGTACTTGATCCGAGGCTGCACCTGCGACGATGGCAATATGTGCGGCGTCCCAGTAGAAGGCAGCGGCTGGGAATTGCGGGTCGGCGGCACGGAGGAGAGCAGTTCCGAAGAGAAGAGCTATGATGCAGCGCATGGCAACCTTCTTCTAACGCCTGTACCTAAACTTCTGTAATAAGAATACTCGAACGGTGGCGTGATCGGAGCACGCCGGTGAATGCCGTAACCGCGTATCGAGCGGGGCCGAATGGGTCTGCCGAAGGCTGGAGTAATGGTTCATGTCGCAGGCGGAGCGCCTTCCTGATATCGTTTGGGCGTGAGCTGGTCGGCCCGAGTAGCGGGGATCGCTGTGGTGGGAGCGTTCGCCGTCAGTGCTGAGGCGGCTGCGACTTCGCCATGGGCTTTGGCGCGCAGCTCGCATTTCGAAATTTATTCGCAGGCAGGCCCTGAGAAAGCACGAGGGGCCCTGCTGTGGTTCGAACAGCTACGCGCATTTTTCGAACAGAGCGGACTTCAGCCAAGGGACCAGTCACCAGTACAGGTGATCGGCTTCGCGTCGGCGAGGGAGTACGAGGCCTACCGCTTGCGACCGACGGCGGATGCTTATTTCGTCGGCACCGAAGGCCGCGATTACATTGTCATGCCGACGCTCGGCGCGACGGAGTTTGCGGTGGCGGCGCACGAATATGCGCACGTGTTACTGCACGCGAGCGGTGTCAAGCTCCCGGGCTGGTTGAGCGAGGGGCTGGCCGAATATTTCTCGACAGTGCGCATTGGCGAGCGGGGTTGTGAAATCGGGGGCGCGATCCCAAGGCACGCGGCGAGCTTGAAGCAGGCGCAGTGGATACATCTGCAGGAGTTGCTCACAGCGCCGAGCGATTCAGCGATCAGGATGAAGCGCGAGAGCGGGGCCGTGTTCTACGCCGAGAGCTGGGCGCTGACGGCGATGCTCGCCACATCGGCGGAGTACCGCTCCGGCTTTCGGGCGCTGATTGCGGCCGTGGGCGCGGGGCAGCCGAGTGCGGAAGCGCTGAGGACTATATACGGGAAGCCCTTGGAGGCGATCGCGCGCGACATGCGGAACTGGATGGATGGCAGCGAAGCCGTTGCAGCACAACGTCCTGGAGTTGTGATGGCCGGAGTTATGGAGGAAGAGTCGGAATTATCGCCCTTTGCATCACGGGCGCTGCTGGCGGATCTGCTCGCAGCGGCCGGCAAATTGGACAGGGCGGAGGCGTTGTATGGCGATCTCGCGGTGGAGTCGCCCGGTAACGCAGAGGTGCGGGCGGCGCTGGGAGCTATTGCGATTCGAAAAGGCGATAGGGAAAGCGCGCGGCGCGAGTTCAAGCAGGCGCTCGATAGCGGTTTGAGGGACGCGGGATTGTCTTACCGGTATGCGCTGCTCGCCGAGGAGGCAGGCTGCGCGAGAGGCGAGATACGGTCCGCGCTTGAACGCGCGGTGGCGCTGAAGGCGGATTTCGATGACGCACGCTACAAGCTCGCGTTGGTCGAAAGCAACGCGGGCGAGTACGAAGCGGCAGTATGGCAGCTGCGCGGCATGAGAAACGTGGCAGCGGGGCGCGCTTATGGTTATTGGAGCGCTCTGGCGTATGCGGAAGGCGAACTGGGCAGACGTGACGAGGCAAGCGTGGCGGCGGCACGAGCGATGAAGTACGCGACTACACCCGAGGAGCGCGCCCGGGTGGCCCAGATTGCCTATGTTGCCCAAACCGACTTAACGGTTCAGTTCACTCGCGACGCGAAGGGCCGTTCGCAACTGACGACCACGCGTGTACCGCACGGCACGGGAAGCTGGAATCCGTTCATCGAGCCGAGCGATCGCATACGGCGCGCGGAAGGACAACTTCGGAGTATCGAGTGCGTCGAGAACAAGGTGACGGGAGTTGGCCTGAATACCAAGGACGGCGCACTGACGCTCGCGATTCCCGATCCGTTGCATGTGCTGATGCAGAATGCACCAGCGGAGTTCGTCTGCGGACCGCAAGCCGCAAGCGCGGTCCGCGTGGAGTACGCAATTTCCGGGAAAAGCGCGGACGGAGATGGCGTATTGCGCGGTATGGAATTCCGCTAGCCGCAGAGCGCCGTCAGGCAGCTCGGCCGCGGCCACGCACGAAGTGTATGATCAGCGAAATCACCGCTAGGACAAGTAGGATGTGGATGAACCCGCCCGCGACGTGGAAAGCGGCCCAGGCGACCAGCCAGACGATGAGCAGAACGAAAAACACGATAACGAAGAAAAAATCCGATAACAGGCGCAATGCAGCGTCTCCTCGCCCTATAGACGACTTTCCGAGCATTTTGCTACCGAGACGAGCATCTCAGCAGTTCTAAAACCGTGATGCAGCGCACGGCCGAGACTTCTTGAATGACCTATCTCGCGGTGTGGGGGATCGCTGCGCTTACCGTTGTGGCCATTCTAGTCCGGCCGCGCGGCTGGCCTGAAGCGGTATGGGCGTGCCTGGGCGCGGGCGTCCTGGTGGCATTCGGGTATCTCTCACCGGGTCAGGCATGGACAGGTATCGAAAGAGGCACCGATGTGTACCTGTTCCTGGCGGGGATGATGATTCTCGCCGAACTGGCGCGTAGGCAGGGCCTCTTCGATTGGCTGGCATCTCACGCTGTCGGCGCGGCGAGGGGATCGCGAACAAAGCTATTCACCCTTATCTATGCGGTAGGCGTGGTGGTCACGACGCTGTTATCGAACGATGCCACGGCGGTGGTGTTGACCCCAGCGGTGTACGCAGCGGTAAAGAAAGCGCGGGTGCCGGTTCTGCCGTACCTGTTCGCTTGCGCGTTCATCGCCAATGCGGCGAGCTTTGTGCTGCCGATCTCGAATCCCGCCAATCTGGTGATTTTCGGCAAGAAGATGCCGCCGTTAGCCGATTGGCTGCGATTCTTCGCACTGCCGTCGCTGGTTTCGATTGCCGCCACGTATGCGGTTCTGCGGCTGCTCTCGCGGCACGAGTTAACGGGTCCCATGGACGCGGACGCCCCAGCCTCAGAGCTCTCCCGATCGGGGCGGCTGGTGGCATGGGGCATTGCTGGGGCGGCGGTAGTGCTGCTGACTGCTTCGGCGCTCGGCAAAGATTTAGGATGGCCGACATTCGCCGCAGGAGCCGTTGTCCTGATCGCGGTCCTTTTCACCAGACAGGATTCGCTGATTCCGCTCATGAAAGAGATCTCCTGGGGCGTGGTGCCCTTGGTGGCGGGATTGTTTGTCATCGTCGAGGCGCTTGATGCGGTGGGCGCGGTCGGCGAGGTGAGAAACATACTGCATCATCTGGAAGGTTACGGAACGATGGCGGGCAGCGTTGCGGCTTCGTTCGGAGTGGCAGCCGTTTGCAATGGCGCCAACAATCTGCCGGTGGGCTTGTTGACGGGAAGCGCCGTGCAAGGCAATCACATCGCGGAAGTTATCCGGAACGCGCTGGTGATCGGCGTGGACCTGGGTCCGAACGTGTCGGTGACGGGCTCACTGGCAACGATTCTTTGGCTGATCGCGCTGCGACGGGAGGGGGAGAACGTAAGTGGGTGGACATTCCTGAAGCTCGGAGTCCTGGTAACACCCCCCGCGCTGTTACTTGCTACCGGCGCCTTGCTTCTAACCCGCTAAGTACGGGTACGCGTAGACACGATTCGGCTTGTCTTTGCCCATTCGATCGACTTACCATATCCGGTAAAGCGACAACTCTCTCGCGCTCTGAAAGCCTGTCATCGAGACTTTATTCTCGACCAGGACCGGACGGTCGCCATGGCAGAAAATAAAAGTAAATCTATATTAATGATCGACGACAACGAGTCCGAAACGGACTTGGCGCGGGCGGCGTTTGCCGATTTTGCTCCGGGATGCGAATTATTCTTCGCGCACAGCGTTCCCGATGCGCTGGCTGCCTTCGATAGCGTAATAGCACCGGCCGCGATCTTTCTCGACATATACCTCTGTTCGCAAACCGTAGGGTGGTATCTTCTCGAGGAAATCCGAAAGCGTGCGCGACTGCGGTACACGCCGGTTATCGTGTTTTCGGGATCGACGAATCCAGAAGATCTGGAGCGCGCGTACAGGTATCAGGCCACCTGCTTCGTACACAAGCCGAGTAACTTCGATAAGTATTGCGAGACGCTCCAAGCCTGTTTTCAGTTCTGGTGTTCGATTGCCGCGTTTCCGGCGAATCATGCGGAAACGGCGGCGGGCGGCGGGATACAACCGGGAAGATACGCGCAGGGGCACAAGTTAGGGTGAGGAGAGCCCCTTTCGGCAGCTTCAAGCTCGAAGCTCCATTTAGATTCTAGGCCGCCGGTGGCGTTGAGAGCCATGGGTCGGGTCCTGCGAACCAGCAGCTTTCATCGGGTGGTGAATGCAGTCCGGCACAAGAACCGTGCTTTCGAATTGACCGGCAGATTTCCCAAAATATTGTTAACTTGTCGATTTGACTGGCGGTCGCTCGACGTTAAAGTAGAGGTCAGTGATCTCAAACTGACAGAAGGAGACATAACAATGCGGTGCATGGTGATCGTCAAGGCCAATAAGGACTCGGAAGCAGGGATTATGCCGAAGCAAGAACTGTTTGCCGAGATGGGGAAGTTCAACGAGGAGCTGGTGAAAGCCGGCGTGCTGCTTGCCGCGGAAGGGCTGCAGCCCAGCTCGAAAGGCAAGCGCGTCCGGTTCTCAGGAGAGAAACGGACTGTGATCGACGGGCCGTTCACAGAAACCAAGGAACTGATCGCCGGCTTCTGGCTATGGCAGGTGCGGTCCATGGAAGAGGCTTTGGAATGGGTCAAGCGCTGCCCCTGTCCGCGCGAAGGGGAAGGCGAGATTGAGATTCGCCAGCTATTCGATGCGGAGGACTTCGGTCCGGAGTTTACTCCTGAGCTCAGGAAGCGGGAAGAAGGGATGCGCGCGGAAGGAGCCGCGAAGAAACGGTAGTTGCGGCGCATGAAAGAAAATTTGCTGTGCGATGTCGATTTTGCCGTCCCTCGTTCGACGCATAGGTAGAGCCGGGATTTAAATTCAGCTCACAACCGAAATAAGAAGGAGAACAACAATGCGATTCATGATGATAGTCAAGCACTCCGAGAACCAGGGCCCTCCGCCCAAGCAACTGATGGACGCTATTACAAAACTCACCGAAGAGACGGTCAAAGACGGGCACGATTCTCGGGAACGGGGGGCTTGGGCCGACTGCGCAGGGTACCCGCGTGCGGCTTTCCAAGGGGCAAATCAAGGTGGTCGACGGGCCTTTCACCGAGGCCAAGGAGGTTATCGGCGGCTATGCGCAATTCGAGTTGAAATCGAGGGAAGAGGCGATCGAATCAGCCATGAACTTCATGGAGCTTCACAAGAAACACTGGCCGGGCTGGGAAGGGGAGACGGAGGTTCGTCAGATGCTTGGGGCCGGGAGGATTGCGGTCCCAAGGCGTCAGAAGCCGGTAGGGGCAGCGCTGGGGCAGAAGCGCGCCTCCTAGGTGAAAACGTGGCGAGGAGTGTACGCGGCTTGCGCCGAGGTATAAAAGATGATGTGATCGGTAGCGGTGGCGGCCACCGAGATACATCGCACAATCGACGCGGTCTGGAGGATCGAGTCGCCCAGGCTCATTGCCGGCCTGACGCGGATCGTGCGCGATGTCGGCCTCGCCGAGGATCTTGCACAGGATGCTCTGGTCGCCGCGCTGGAGCAATGGCCGGAGTCAGGCGTCCCGGATAATCCGGGCGCCTGGCTGATGGCTACCGCGAAGCATCGTGGCAATTGATCACTTCCGCCGAAACACGCTGCTGGACCGCAAGCACGAGGAGCTTGGCCGTGAACTGGCTGAGAAAGAGATGGCTGTGCCGGATCTCGGCTTCTACTCTCGACGACGATATTGGCGATGACCTGCTGCGGCTGGTCTTCATCTCTTGTCATCCCGTGCTCTCCACCGAAGCTCAGGTTGCGCTGACGCTGCGCTTGCTCGGAGGACTGACGACCGACGAGATCGCGCGTGCCTTCCTTGTTCCGGAAGCGACCATCGCCCAGCGCATCGTGCGATGCAAAACGCACTCTCGCGGAAAAGCAGGTGCCCTTCGAGGTTCCTCGCGGTAACGAGCTTTCCGCGCGTTTGTCATCGGTGCTCGCGAGTCATCTATCTCATCTTTCAACGAGGGATATTCGGCGACCGCGGGCGATGACTGGATGCGGCCCGCGCTCTGCGAGGATGCGCTGCGGCTCGGGCGCATCCTGGCGGAGCTGGCACCGCTAGAGCCTGAGGTCCACGGGCTGGTCGCGCTCATGGAAATTCAGGCATCGCGTTCGAGGGCGCGCGTGGGTCCGTCAGGAGAGCCAATCCTGCTGTTTGATCAGAACCGTGCGCATTGGGACCAACTGCTGATCCGTCGCGGTCTCGCGGCGCTCGCGCGCATGCCGAAGAGCTCGGCGTACACCAGGTCCATATGTCTTGCAGGCTCAGATCGCAGCTTGCCATGCGCGAGCCGTCACGCCAGAGGAAACAGACTGGCCTCGCATCGTAACGCTGTACTCGGCGCTCGGCGGGATCGCTCCGTCTCCGGTCGTGGAGTTGAATCGTGCTGTCGCGGTTGCGATGGCGTTCGGTCCAGCAGCCGGGCTTAAGCTCGTCGATGCGCTGACGGAGGAGCGCTCACTTGAGAATTATCACTTATTGCCAAGCGTGCGCGGCGATCTCCTCACGAAACTAAGCCGCTTCGAGGAAGCGCGCGGGGAATTCGAACGCGCGGCATCGCTAACGCGCAACGCACGAGAGCGCGAGCTTCTGCTCAACCGCGCGCGAGCATGCGTGGGCGGATTAACGGCATCGGGGCTGTAAGTGAACGCATATCAAACGATTCCGCATTCCCGTAGCAGATGGGCCACCATCGGACGGCTTTCGCGAAAGGCTTCCCACACCGAGTTACACCAATCCTCGATCGCTTGGTCGCGCCCTGGTCCCGGTGGCACAACCAACACGTCGGCAACGGTCATTACGCCTCGATTTTTGGGCAGTGCGAAAGCCGGCCAAGGCCTCTTATCCTGCGCAAGGCGCATATGGGCGCGCTGAACCTGCTTTCCAGAGAACTGTTTCTCGATGTGCAGGTAGAGGCCGACCAGCGCGAATGTTAACTTAATCGGCTTCGTTTGTGCATCCGCCTTTTGCGCCGCGAACGCATCTACCACGTGCTGGTGAATAAAAGACGCGTCGCCGTGCGTTAGGGTGTAAGAGCAAAGTTCAGCGAACGCGTCTTGTTCCGAATCCATGGGTGTATCGCGAGCGGCTGTCATGCCCGGCGACGGTCCAAGAGATTCAGGACGCGACCCAGCCGTGCTCGACCGCATAGCGGACCAGCTCGGCGGAACTGTGCAGGGCAAGCTCTTCCATCAGATGCTTTTTGTGGAACTCGACAGTCTTGACGGAGATGAAGAGCAGCGCTGCGATCTCTTTTGCCGATTTACCTTCCGCCACGAGTTGAAGAACTTCGCGCTGCCTCGCGGTGAGGGCACTGAAAAGCTTTGACGGATCTTCATTGGGGGCGAGGGAACGACCGAGGAAGCGGTCGGAGATGAGCGGAGAAACGAAGAAGCGGCCCTGCTGTACATCGTGAATGGCGGCGAGCAACTCGGAAGCGGCAGCCTGTTTCAGCACGTATCCGGAGGCGCCCGCTTCGAAGGCTTCTCGAACGTAGTCGCGGCTGAGCTGCATGGTGATGACGATGATCTTCACGCGCGGATTATTCCGCTTGATCTGGCGGGCTGCCTCTATGCCGTTGAGCAGCGGCATGGCCACATCGAGAAACACGATATCGGGATTTAGTTCGGCCGCCATCGAAACAAGTTGCCGCCCATCGGTGGCGGTCCCGATGATTTCGCACTGAGTGCCGATCATATTCTTCAGGCCTTCGAGAAAAAGCCGGTGATCGTCAGCAACTATTACGCGAGGATTGCTCATGAGCGGGGTCAGAACAGCGGTACGCTGTCCCGGCTCATTCTACTGTAGCCGGTGCCGGGTCCCGAGCGCACGCGCTGTACCGCCAATCGATAAAATGACAATCCATGAAAAGTGACGATCCGTAAAATGGCCGTCAATAAAATAGAGATCGATAAAACTTTGATACCGTGAGTTATGGCGGACGAGCGGAGCCGTTGCGAGCGCGGGCCTTGCAAGTGTGAAGTCAAGGCCGGAGAGCGTTATTGCAGCGAACATTGCGAGCAGGCCACATCGCATGCAATTGAAAGAGATTTCTGCGAGTGCGGGCATGGCGAATGCGAAAAGGCTGCTGCTCAGGCGAATTCCGCGATAAATCCATCAAAACAGTACCAATAACATCGAAACACTGGTGTTCCCTAGTTCACCATTAGGGAGAAGTCGTGTAGTTTGGAGATGCTCCCCCTCGAATAGCCTGCGAATAAGAGAAGGTTCTCTTGCGAAACAAGACGCAATCGGTGAGTGCTTCGCCTCCGTCAGGATCCAGATATCGGCAAGGGACGGCGCTCATCGTCAATCCCGAACCGCTTCAAAGAGAAGCACTCAAGCGCTTTTTTGCGGCGGCGGATTATCATGTGCTGACGTCGAGCACGAGCGACGAGGCGATAGAACTTTGCCGCAAAGATGGCAATATTCATGTGTTGGTAACCGATCTCGAAGCGGATGAGGCTTCGGGTTGGACGCTGGCGGAGAGCGCCGCGAAGGTGCGGCCCGGATTAATGGTGTTGTTCGTTTCAGCAGGCACTCTCGAGCAGGCCTCGCCCGCGTCGATTCAGCAAAATGCGGCATCGTCCACTTCGCCGAAGGCGTTCACGCCCGGAATGCTGTCAGGCGTCATGCAGGCGCTGTGCCGCGGGTCGCAAGTTGAGAAGCGGCTGAACTAGACACTGCTCCAGCACGCGGCTGGCGCGAACGGCCGCGAGCCGCGAATGCCCAGGAATTACTCTTCAGGTTGGCCGGGTTTCCCAATGAAAATCGCATTGGGAAGGGGCGGCGTGTCTTTGACGGTGTAATCACTCGGGATTTCAAAAAGCGCGGGCGAGGGCTCCGAACGCTGAATGTTGGTGAGCTGATAAGTCGTTTCACCGATGCGCGGATCCGTGCTCTTGCTCATGACCAGCACTTTGAGATCGGGTGAGAACCAGGTTTCGGTGGTGATGACGAGGGGCTGCTCGTTTCCGATGCTGCCGGCCGGGATGGTTCGAGTCAGGCGCGTGCCTTGGACGAGGACGCCTTCCATAGTTTGGGTGCCGAGATCGGCGTTCGCGACGTTCTGATCGGGAGAAGCCAGGCCGCCGGGGATCTTTTGCATTTGCTTGGTGGAGAGGGTGTAGGCTCCCTTTTCAAGAGCGCGGTTTTTGGGTGCGGGCAGCTTGAAAGCCGTCTTGTTGTTGGAATTGAGCTCGTATGTGTAGCCTGCGACGGGATCGTCTATGGTAATCACATGCAGAGAGTTCCCGGCCGGCAACGCCATACCTCCGAGCACCGCCTCATTACGGACCCTGCCTTGACTGTCTCGAGCGATCGACGCCGATGTAGTCTGCTCAATACGGTTGCCGTCGGCGAGCATCTGGATCCTCTGCGTCGTCGATTGCGCCGAGTAGGGCGCCCGCGTTACCGGCGATGACGCGCGAACGACCGGAAAGTAAGCCAGATTCGGCGACGCAAGTTGGCCAGGGTCCCTAAGCCGAACCGTAATAGCTTTATCCACTGCGAGGTCAGTTTGGGCCAAAGCGCATCCGGCAAAAAGCAGTGGAAGCAGGACGAGTTTATACATAATCAGTCACCTTTAAGCTGAATTTTTACTGAATGAAGCGAACTCCGCGTGCCATGCCATCCTGACCGACGAGCACATCCACACGAATTGGATGGCGAGCGTCGTCAGCAGGAACCGGCACGCCAAAAGCGATTAGATCGGAAGCGCGCAGCTGAACGCGCATTACCACTGCCAGTCCCAGCGGAACACCACTGTCGGCATAGGGCAGCGGAACAAAACCATTTAGAGCGGCGGCATCGGAATCCTGAACGCCATCGCCGGCACGGGCATTCCCGATGGGACGCGAGTTGTGCATTACGAGTAAAGACAACGCGAGCGCCAGCATCAGGATTGCAGCAGCTTGGGCGAGGTGCACCCGCAGAGTCCGGCGACTGTGATGGCGGCGAAACTCGGACAGGAGACGTTGTTCGACGTGCTCACCGGGCTGGCGCGGACAGGAATCGGCCAGATCCTGGAACAGCTTGCTGAGATCGCTCATACGGAACATTTCTCCCGGTTGCGCAACTTTGCGGCGAGAAGGCCGCGGCCCCTATGCAGGCGCGAGCGCACGGTGCCGACCAGGCAGCCAAGGGAGCGCGCTACGTCGGCATACGGCCTCTCTTCGAGATCGCAGAGCACGATTACTTCGCGGTAGCGGGGCGGCAGAGTGAGCATTGCCGATTGCAGACGGCGAAGCTCGCCCGCTTTCGAGCAGTCGTCGAAAAGATCGAACGCAGAAGCGCGCTGCGCGTCCGAGAGCTGGTGTAAACCGGAGCCAGCAAGATATGGATCGCTTAGATACCGTTTGAGTTTGTTGCGGGCGACTCCGATCAGAAACGCTTGAAGTGCGCCGCGTTCCGGCCGAAACTGGTTGGGGTCGCGAATCAGCAGCAGAAACACTTCCTGGGTTACCTCTTCCGCCACTTCCGTTCGGCCGGACATGTGCAAGGCGAAGCGAAAAATGGCGCCCTGATGCCGCCCGTATAAGACTCTGAAAGCTGCTTCGTCGTGCTTGGCGGAACGGAGCAGCAGATCATTATCATTTAAATCAGTATCATCTAAAGTCTCGTCGGTCGGGGTCATCACCAGTGGATCCGTGGCGATCTCAGCCTGTATTGCCGGCCGCTAACGCGAAAGTTCCAAAATGTTTAGCGGCGTCATGGAAGACGTTAGCGCGTGGCGGAGCGCTCATCGTCGAACTGGCTGTAGCGGCGGCGCGCGTACTCGATGGCCGCTTGCCCAGTGGCAAACTGCGGAGTTGCAGTGGGGTGTCCGGGCATAGCCGGACTTTCATCCTCCGATAGCGGCAGGTCGGCGGCGGCTTGCGCCAGAACGATTTGGAATTTATCGGGCGCGTTGGACAGGGCGGGCTTGCTCTTGCTGACCGGAACGGCGATCCCCTTCAGAGGATCGTCAGTGCGAGGTGTTGTGAGTGTCAAAACACCGCCGACGTGCGGAGCGGCGGCGTCGCGCGCCGTCAACGGAGAGAGACCGAAGCGCTCTTCCACGGTGGCGAGAATGGAGGTGTGATCGAACGGCGTCGCCGAGGTGGTGCGAAAGACGGTGCCGGCAGCGATCAGCGGCGAAATCAGCAAGGTAGGAACGCGAGGGCCGAAGCGCTTGAAGTCGAAGCCGAGTTCGCCTGTCGATTTATCCGGCGGCACGGCGTTTTCGGGAGGCGGCACGTGATCGTAGCAGCCGCCGTGCTCATCGTAAGTAACGATCAGCAGAGTCTGATTCCACACGGGTGTTCCGAACAGCGAATAATAGACGTCGTGAAGTAACTGCTCGCCCTTACTCATGTCGTAATCGGGATGTTCGCTGTTGCCCTTCGAGCCCCACTGCGGTTCGAGAAAAACATAATTGGCGAGGCTACCATTTTTGGCGGCGGCCTGAAAGGCGGCGAATTCGCCGAAGTTCGATGCGGGCGCGTGGGCGATATCGGCCACCGAAGCGCGAGTGAGCGGCGGCGCATCGTAGCCGTAAACGCACCAGCTGGCGGATTTCTTCGTAAGCGCCGTGTAAATGCTGGGCGCCGTGAACACGCTGGTTGTTTTATCCTGCACGAAGCCCTGCGACGTCGCCATCTGCACGAAGGCGCGGTTTGGGAAGGTTTCGGTCGGCGCGGACCCGAACCAGTGATCGCATACCGCGAAGCCCTTTGCCAAGGCCGAAAGAATGGGAAGTGTTTGGGGCGCGTACATGCCCATGATTTGCGAGGCTTGCGTACCGGGAATAACCTGGCCCGATTCCTTGCTTTCCCAAGAAAGCGTATACGCGAAGTTGGCGACGAAGCCGCTGTTGGTTGCGGGAACGATGGGGCTGGGCGCTTTGGTTGCACCGAAGAGCTGGGAGTTGGTGTTGAGATATCCTTCGCCGACGTTGGCTCCGGGCATGAAGTAAGGATGCGCGTCGGTGGGATTGATAGGAAACACCTTCACCGCTTTGCCGGTTGAATCGGGATTGGTCTCAGTGCCTTTCAAGCCTTCGAAGGGCTGGCCGAGAGGCGAGACGTTGCCGCTCGATTGATAGAGGAAGCCGAGCAAATGGTCGAAGGACCTGTTTTCGAGCATGAGCACGACGATGTGGTTGATGTTTTGGAGCACTCTCTTATCCTATGGGTGCGTGCGAACACTGCTGTTTATAGGGGCGCATCCCGATGACGAGACATTCTTCGCGGCAGGCACGCTCGCCAAGTACGCCGAGGAAGGAACGCGCGTGGCGGTGGCGTGTGCAACGCGCGGAGAGCGGGGCGCAACGGCCGATCTTTGCTCGATAGAAGACTTGCCCAGGATCAGGGAGGCAGAACTGCGCGACGCGATGCACATACTGGGTGTCGCAGATGTTCATATCCTGCCGTATGAAGATCAGAAACTCGCGGAAGCGCCGGTCGACGAGGTCCGGCGGCAGCTGGTGGAAGTGATTCGCGCCACGAGGCCGCAGATTGTGATTACGTTCGATCCGAATGGAGCGAACCTGCACACCGACCACATGGCGATCAGCCGGTTTACCTCGGAGGCGCTGGCGGCGGCCGCGGACGAGCGCTGGTATCCGGAACTAGGCGCGGCGCACACGATTGAACGGTTGCTGTGGCAACCTCCCACGGTCATTTTCAAATATCCGGAAAAAACGGATCTGCAGAAAGAGCCCGGAATCGATTTCCTGATCGATACGAGCCGATGGTCGGACAAGAAAGCAGCCGCGATTCACGCACACCGCACGCAGCGCCTGGGCAGGCTGTTTTTCGACGACGCCGACGGACGCAGGACGTTCTCGACAGAAGCATTCCGAGTGGCTTGGGGCGCGCGGCCGGAAAGTGTTCCGGCGGGGGATTTGTTTGCGGAGTAAAAAAGGGTAGGCGCTATTGTGTCTCGCCTTTTCCGTGCACGAGATGGCCAAAGCATCAGTCTCTTTGCGCTTTTGCGATTATTCGAACCCAGTTTTCTTTTTCCGGCATTCGTTTCTTAGCTTTCGCAGCTCATTGGCGCAGCGCTCGAAGGCCCGCTCGTGGGTGGTCCGAAAGGAAGGCCGACTTTTCTGTCGGCCGCTGTAACGCACTATTTACTTGATAAAGCTTTGCGGAGACGATAGACTGCCTTATTCGCGAGTTAAGGAGAATTGCATTGAATATTGTGAAACGTTTTTTCTTGGTTGCCACGGCCGCAGTGACGATCGGTCAAATCCCAGCCTATGCCACTCTTGTGAGCGTGGCAACGCCGGGAAATCTGCTTGCTCTGTTACCCGTGTCTGACTTGGCTAGTTCTTCCAGCAATACCGGCTTCGGCGCAGGCCTCTCTCAGATAGACGATAATTACGTAAACACCGCCAATCAGGACAACGGTCTGATCTTCGCGGATAGCGATACAGACGAACGAGTTGCAATCACCGGATTCAACAGCAAGATCGGGGATATTCGTTTCTTTTCCAGCCCTGCTGATCTGGGCCGTTTTCCCTCCAGTCTGACAATTTACTATTCGGTTAATTCCACAACCTCGCTGACCTCGAGCAGCTACACCGGCGTTTTGTTGCCGACAACCGCGCTGAGTGGCTTAACGTTCATGCCCGTTGCCGGCTCTACCGCGGCCTACATGGATTTCTATGTGAACGCACCGGTTGGCACACAGAGTTTGCTCTTGGACATCGGCAGCGCCAACGGGGAGGGCGATCGCATCAGCGAATTGCAAGGTTTCGCGACCGCTCCCGAACCCTCACCATTTTGTCTCCTCGCGGCCGGCTTTCTAGTTTTTGCGACGCTACGATTTGGCAAAGGCCATCGTATTTAAGGTTCTGCGCTACTTGGTCTCCGCCACCGGGTGCTATCGTGCTGCCGGTTCAGACCTTGGGCGAGCTGTTCAACGTACTCGTCCGAAAAGCCAGGCGGCGGCCAGCACGCGCACGGACAGCCGTGTTGAGCTGGCGCGACGCGTACCCCACGATTGAGACGTCCGCCGCCGTAATGGTCAACGCAACGGATCTGGCGTCTGCTCATGGCCTTACGATCTGGGACTCAGTTGTGCTGTGCGCGTCGGCAGAAGCCGAATGTCGCTTGCTTCTGTCGGAGGATCTCCAAGAAGGTTTTACATGGCGGGGAGTCACCGTAACGAACCCGTTTGCGCCAGCGCGTCACCCTCTGCTGGCGGCCTTACTCACCGCGCTGAAGGAGTGATCCCGAACGCGAACTGGCGAGGGAATGCACCTCGTCGAGCTGGGTCGAGACGTCTGCTCATCTGGTTCGGCTAGCGGCTGGATGTCCTCTACTGATGATTGAAGGTCGTGTGCTTAATTCGCCTCAGCTTTTTTGTGGGCGACAGCCGGATCAGCGCGGCGGCTGATTCAGCGTTTTTCGAGACGGTGGAAGCGAGCGTGCTTCCTCGAGCGGAAAGGCGCGACCGGATGGCACCGGACGCGAACGAACTCAATCACTTCGTAGCACGGGTGCGTACGGCGAGACGAAGGGGTTGGCAGTAAGTCGCTGAGAGCGGGAGGGATGGAGATTTGGGGTGGTCGTGATTCTTAGCCGACCGAAGCCGATTCCTTATTCTCCGCGGCCGGCACCTGACCGACACAGCCCAAATTATATACTTTGCGCTGATACCCTGAACGGGTATGAGATTAACAGCTATCGTTGTACTGACGATGATCGGCGGGAGCGGCATGCTTCTGACCGCTCAATCGGAGTTCTTGAGCCCCAAAGGACTCTCCCCAACACACGGGTACAGCCAGGTTGTTATCGTTGCACCGGGCAGCAAACTTGTGTTTCTCTCGGGCCAGGTGTCCGATAACGCCGAAGGACAGGCACTCGGCAAAGGCGACTTGAAAGCTCAAACTGAGCGGGCTTTCGAGAACCTGAAAACCGCGCTGTCAGCGGCGGGCTCCTCTTTCGATCACGTGATCAAGATCACCTACTATGTCAAAGATTACAATCCGGAGTTTCTCGCTGTTTTGCGGGAAGTCCGAAGTCGATACGTCAGTAAGGCGTCGCCGCCCGCGAGCACGCTGGTGGGCGTCGCGTCTCTCTTTGAGCCTGATTATTTAATCGAAATGGAAGCCGTTGCCGTTGTTCCAGAGAAACGGGCGAAACAATGAGGACTGATCCCATTCCGGTGCGACCTCTCAATTGCTTGGTCTGATGGCGCGTTGATCGATCCTTCCGTAGAGGTGCAAGAGGTCGGCTGCGGCGCACTTCTACGAGATGCGCGTAATGCAGACAAGCGAAATTCGGATCAGCGGACGGAACGGGACTTCACAGGAGTAATCCGCCCAACGTTCGAGGTTCGTGACCAAATACCCGCAGTACGTGAATCGTCCGACCTGGCCGCGTACGGCTGGGTGCTTCTGGCAATGGGTCTGCCTCGACTGCTTTGAACGGCGCCCACCTAAGGTCGCGAGGATTCGTGCCAGGATGAGCTAATGGCCCCTCAAATCGTAAATGTGTATTCAGGGGACAATCTTGCTGTCAACTGCAGCTTCCACGAACGGCCTTAGATTGCCTTCTATAAACTGGTTGGGCTTCCACCCCTTTATCAAGCGATCCATAAGAAATTCATCCGTGCCGCTGATAGAAGCACTCGCGATCAGGCTATTGAGAGGCGTTACGGGAAGAGTGAGCGCATTCGCCGCGACGCCGAAGAGCAGCCAGCGAAATATCTTTGCTGGCAGCTTATCTGCCCAGCCCAGCTGAGAAACGGCACGCAGATACTCGTTGCGAATATCCGAAGTCTCCGGTTGCGCTGCCAACCATAATTTGAACGGTCGCGCGGCATCGGCGAGCTTCAGAACGTCCTCGAACGTTCGATGGCGGACATTGACCGCTTCCCGGATTGCGCGACCTTCGTGAAAGACAGCTTCCTGGAACAGCGTGAGCTGAGTTTCGCTGATTCGTTGTCGTTCGAAAATTTTCTGCAATTTGACGGCGGCAATGGCGGCGGTTTCTGCTGATACGGCTAACTCCGATCCGAAACGGGCAGCGAATCTCACGTCCGCGAGGGCGTCGAACATGCCGACCAGAACGAGGCCGATAGAAAATTGATTGCCAGGATTTAGCTGCTCGTAGCGCGCTGCCGCCGTGCTTAGATCAAAGCTCGTGCGAGCCGCGAATGCTCCGGCTGTTTGACTCAACCGGAGAAAACCGTCCGGCCGTAATGGCACGCCTGGCGCAAGCTGGCCCAAGATGACCTTTGCTGCGATGTCAGTGATATCTGGATCGATGAAGTCTAATTGCGCTGCATCCACTTCAGATTGCTCCCAGCGAACTTTGCCGACATGGCGGTCAAGTTTTATCGCCAGTCGCCGGCTATATCCGCGCCTGGCAGTTACGCCCTCCAATTGCTTCTGTGCAAAGCTCAGGAAGTTGAACTGTGGCGAAGAGACGAGCACCAAACCATGACGCTCAGTGGGAGTGCCGAGATCACGCGATGCAACGCCCAGCTTGTTCTCGACGTACGAAAGGGTGATGAGGGCATCTTTAACCGCAGCCAACAATGAGTCTGGTCCGCAGACCCGGAGCAAATGCGTAAGCATTTCGTCGTCACACACGACGTGCACGTCTCGATAAAAAATCATCGCTTCGGCAAGGAAGCCTAGGTCTATAGGCGGACCAGAGCGCCGTTGCTTTCGAATGCAGATTGAGTCAAACATAGATCCGACACAGCAGTGCAGGGCCCTGAAACTAGATAGCTGCGGGTCAGGTGACAACCTTGTAAGGGAGTTCGGCTTTTCGGCTCTTTGGACTGATTACTAACTATAAACGCGCTTCGCTCCCTGGATCAGCGTCGGACCCGGATCTGTTGTCGATCCCTCAAGAGAAATTCGGATTGAACTTTCTTGCTAAGGCGTCCGCTTTGTCTAAGTGGAGCTTTGCGGGTTTTTTTTCGGATCCCGGCGCAGTTCGGTCTGTAGGTGGAGGTGGTGCTGCTCGACACAGAACTTGAGGTGATTCCACTCTTCGGTACCGGGCGTGTACTCCGCATGCTCCAGATCGAGGCGTGAGAGCAGTTCTGATTTGGCTGGATCGTGCGCGAACTTTGTGACGGCTTTCCGTAACGTGTCACGCTCGTCCGCGTTCGGTCTGAAGCACATTTTTGGATGGTGCCGATGATATCACTCACATCCAAAATTGGGTAGTGGGCTACTTTGAAGCTTTAAGGTCGTGTGCTTACTTCGCCTCGGCTTTTTTGTGGGCGAGACGGCTGCAGGCGTCGGGCGCGCCCAGCATCTTCATCGCGTCGCCGCCGGATTCGATGAAGTCGATCTTCCCTTGCGGATCTATGACGAAAGTGACGCGATTCGCGATACCGGCTTTGGCGATGTAGACTCCATACTCCTGGGAAACCTTGCGATCGAGGAAATCGCTGAGCAGCGGGAAGGTCAGACCAAGACTTTCCACGAAGGCTTTCTGGGAGGGAATGTTGTCGGTGCTGATCGCGAAGACCTTGGCGCCCGATTCCTCATACTTTTGCATTCCAGACTGGAATGCTTTCATTTCGGCGGTTCAACCACCTGTAAACGCGGCGGGGAAGAAGGCCAGCACGACGGTGCTCTTGCCGAGGTAATCGGCGAGATGGACTTTTCCCCCGGCCGTGGAAGGAAGCGTGAAATCGGGCGGCGTGTCGCCGACTTTGAGCGTGGTCGAAGGCGAGGCTGCCGGTGCTTGTGCCAGCAGCGCGGCGGAAACGGAAGCTGTTAGAAGCGCGAGGTTCAGAAGTCGCATAGAAGTGTCGCTTTTAAGTATGACCGATTGCGGAGGGGCTTAGTTGAATCTCGCGCGAATGCCGCTGCCAGGAATGTAAGAGGATCAAGGCAATCACGATGAGGGCGAGAGACAAGCCACACCACAGACCATAGATGCCGTAGCCGTAGTGGAAGCAGAGCAAGTAACCGATGGGCAGACCGAAGAACCAGTAGCCGCCGAGGTTGATGAGCATGGCGTCGCGGGTGAGCCCAAGACCGCGCAGAGCGCCGGTAGTGACGGTTTGGATTCCATCGAACAATTGGAACAAGGCGGCCCAAGCGAGCAGGCCGGTGCCGATGAAGATGACCCGCGAGTCGTTTGTGTAGATGCGGAGCAAGGACCTGGGGATGAGCAGAAAGATCGTGGCGGAGCAGGCCATGAAGGCGCAAGCGAGAGCGATGGCGATGAATCCGCTGCGGCGTGCGACCGAAGGCTCGCGGCGGCCGATGGCCTGACCGACGGCCACGGCGGCGGCGGAAGAGATGCCGAGCGGAACCATGAAGCTGAGAGCCGCACAGTTGAGCGCGAGTTGATGAGCGGCTAACGCTACCGGGGCAAGGCGACCGGCAAGTACGGCGGCAGCACCGAAGGCTCCGATTTCGAGCAGAATTTGAGTGGCGGCGGGAAGGCCAATGCGGATCAGGTGCGAAATGCGATGCCAATCGGGTCGGCGCGCGATGGTCTTGACGCCGGGCTCGAGGCCGCGTTCGAACCACCAGATGGCGAAGGCGAGAACGCCGGCCATGTAGACGCGCGCCATGCCGGTGGAGAGGGCCGAGCCAACGACGCCGAGCGCGGGAAAGCCGGCATGGCCCGCGATCAGGAGCCAATTGAAGAACCAGTTAATAAGGTTGGCGCTGATGAGTGCAAACATCACGGGGCGGACGTGGCCGAGGGCTTGGAGGTAGCGGCGGAAGGCACCGTAGAGAAGCAGAGGGAGAGTGCTTAATCCGAGCGTAGCGACGAAAGATCCGGCCAAGGCGCTTACTTCGCGGTTGATGCCGAGCGCATAAAAGACGGGGCGCAACAGCGCAAAGAGAATGGTTAGCGGAGGCGCGAGCAGCAGCGCAATGTAGATGCCTTGTGCGAGGGAGTGATGGCAGTCTTCGCGATTACCGGCTCCGAAGGATTGCGAAACGAGCGCATCGAGGCCAAGCAGCAGGCCGACTCCGAAGATGGCGAAGGAGTAGAAGGCGCTGCTGCCGATACCGATGGCGCCGATTGCCGCTGGACCGAGGCGGCCGATCATGATGGTGTCGACCACGCTCATGAACATCCAGCCCAGTTCCGCGAGAGCGACGGGAAGCGCGAGCGCGACGATACGACGGACGTCGAATGAGAGGGTTCGCGGGGGCATCACGGGACTGGAGCTTTCTCCATGATCGGTCGCAAGGCAACCAGACGCAGCGCGATCAGTAAGGCGAACAGCAGGAGGGCGCCGGTGAAGGCGGCGACACCGGGCCAGCCGAAAGCATTCCAGAAGAAGCCGCCGGTTGAGCCGACCACGCTCGAGCCGACGTAATAGAAGAACAGGTAGAGTGACGAGGCTTGGGCCTTGGCGCGCTTGGCACGGAGACCGACCCAACTGCTGACGGTGGAGTGGGCGCCGAAGAAACCGAAGGTGAGCACGGCCACACCGGCGACGATGGCGGCGAGGTGATGGACGAGCGTGATAGCTAAACCCGCCCACATGAGCACGATGGGCGCCCAGAACACTTTTCCGCGGCCGAGGCGGCCGGCGAGATCGCCCACCCAGGCGGAGCTGACAACGCCGACCAGATAAACGATGAAAATGGCTCCGACGGCGGTTTGGCTCAGGTTATAAGGAGGCTGGACGAGGCGGTAACCGATGTAGTTGTAGACCGTGACGAAGGTGCCCATGAGGAGAAAGCCTTCGAAGAACATCAAGCGCAAGCCGGGCTCGCGCAGATGCTGGAGAAAGAGCGCGAAGAGGCGTGCGGGCCGCAGGGGCTGAGGCTCGAAATGAGCAGAGCGCGGCAGGCTGCGCCAGAAGACGACGGCGGCGACGAGGCCGAGCGCGCCGATGCTCGCGACCGCAACGCGCCACGAGGCCACGTCGGTGAGAACACCGGCGATCAGACGGCCGGACATGCCGCCGAGCGCGCTGCCGCCGATGTACAAGCCCATCGCGAGTCCGATGGAGCCGATGTCCATCTCCTCACTTAAATAAGCCATGGCGACGGCGGGCAAGCCGCTGAACGCGATTCCTTCGACGGCACGGATGAGGAGAAAACCGTGCCAGGTGGGCATCACTGCGGAGACAACGGTCAACGCGCCCGATGCGAACAGCGAGACAACCATCATCGGCTTGCGGCCCCACGCCTCGGAGAGCACGCCGGCGATCAGCAGGGAGATGGCCAGGAAACCGGTGGTAAGTGAAAGCGAGAGGCTGCCGACGGCGGGGCTGACGCGGAACTCGCGCGAGAACAGCGGCATGAGCGGCTGAACGCAATACATCAGGGCGAAGGTGGAGAAGCCGGCGGAGAAAAGCGCGAGGTTGGTGCGGTGAAAGGCGGGCGTGCCTCGCTCGATGTAAGTGTTTGTTCGAGTGCGATATTCTTGCATTCTGCGGAAACGAAGGATTCTTGAAGATTATGAGCATACGAACGACACAAGTAGCGATTCTGTTCTCGATCTGTTGCTGGTCGGCGTTCGGCCAATGGGCCACGCCGAATGTCGACGGAGTCATCGAAAGCGGCGAATACGGCAACACGCAGAACGGCACAAACCAGATCGGCACGAACACCTCGCAGACCTGGTACATGACTTGGGATGCGGCGAACCTATACGTGGGGATCACGAACGCGAATCTTGCGGAAGCCGCGGTGATCTACATCGGCACGGGCGGGAGCGGCACTACGACGGGAAACAATTATGACGGGACAGGATTCTCGTCGCTTCCCTTTCCGGCGCAGTTCGTAACTTACTTTAAGGACGGTTATCACGAATATCGCACCTCAAACGGCGGCGCGTGGTCGGGCCCAACCGCGAATTACGGCGCTTACGCTTCGAACGGCAGCAGCGGACCGAACACGCGGGAAATAGCGATTCCGTGGTCGGCGATCACGGGCGGCGGGCATTCCGGCGTCATTCAATTTTTTCGGCTATTTGACTTCGTCGGGCGGTTACGTTTACGGCCAGGTTCCGAACGATAACCCGGCGTACGACGATCGGCACCAGCGCGCAGTACACGCAGTACTATGGCGTCACGAATACAGGGAACGGCACCAGCACGCCGCCTTTCTCGAACGAGCAGCCGAGCGGGTTCAGCGCGGCGGACAAGGCAGGGTTCTACCACAATACGTTCGATCCGTTCTATCGCAGCTCGGAGGGATCGGTGACGGAGGGCACGCAAGTCACGCTGCGCTTCCGCACGCTGCATTCGACGGGCGTGTACGGCGTCAACCTGCGTGCCTATTTGTTCGATACCGCCACCGGCAACACAACCGGGCCGGTGGATACGGCCATGCCGTTCGATCAGAACATCACGATCGGCAGCACTGAATACGACGTCTGGAAAGTAACGGTTACGATGCCTTCCGTCGCCGACGGTCTATTACTACAAGTTCCACATCAACAAGGCCGACACCAACGGCTTCTACAGCGACGATTATCTGGACGACTACGACAACCTCAATAAGGACGGCACCGGGCGCCGCGAGCGATGGCGAGCCGTTCGACTCGTTCCAGATCACGGTGTACGATCCGAACTTCCAGACGCCGGCGTGGATGGCGACATGCGAATGTGTATTACATTTTCCCGGACCGGTTCCGGAACGGCGATCCGACGAACGACTACTGCGTGAGCGGCAGCACGTCCGGTTGCCCGTCGTTCTACGGCGCCGGCCTTCGGCGAACATTGCGGTTACAACCTGGAACACGCTGCTCTGCGATCCCGTATAGTCAGAGCAGCGGCTGCTACAACAATTTCGGCAGCATTTTTTACGGCGGCGACCTGCTTGGCGTTCAGAACGAGCTCGATTACGTGCAGAGCTTTGGATTCGATACCTTTTACCTCACGCCAATTTTCCAGGCGAGCTCGAATCATCGCTACGACACGGACGATTACCTGAACGTCGATCCGGCGCTGGGCGGGAACGCGGCGTTCGCCTCGCTGGTTACCGAGATGAATCATCGCGGGATGCGCGTGATTCTGGATGGCGTATTCAATCACGCTTCGTCGGACAGCAAGTATTTCAATCGCTATAACCGGTTCCCGGATGTAGGCGCGTGCCAATCGCTCAGCTCGCCGTATCGCACGTGGTTTCATTTCAACGACAACAACGTGCCGTGCACATCGGCCGATTATCCGGGCTGGGATGGCACCGACAGCTTGCCGACTTTCGATCACACGCAGACCGCCGTGCAGAATTTCTTCTACGCCGATCCGACGAACAGCGTGATGGCGCAAGTGGTATGCCGCGGGCGCGAGCGGCTGGCGCTTCGATGTGGCGCCGGATCCGAATTTTCCGCATTCGTGGTGGGTAGATACGCGGCAATCCGCGAAGACTTACAAGAGCGATGGACCGCTGATCGGCGAGATCTGGCCGAATGCAAGCCAGTGGCTGGCGGGCGATCAACTCGATTCGACGATGAATTACCGCTTCCGGCGGAATGTCACGGGCTTCGCGCGCGGGCAGTACAGCTGGACCGACAACAACGACAACGGCAACGATTCGATCATTCCGCTGACGCCGAGCCAGTTCGATATCGCGAATCGCGCAGTGCGCGACGACTATCCGCTTCCGGCGACGTTGGCGATGCTGAATCTGATCGACTCGCACGACACGAATCGAGCGCTTTATGTCCTGACGGAAGACGGGCGACACGGGTTTGACGCAGGCGAAGCAGCGGCTGGAACTGGCGGCGCTGTTCCAGTTCACCTATATCGGCGCGCCAACGGTGTTCTACGGCGACGAAGCGGCCATCAATGCGCCTTCGCGATATAGCGGTTCGAGCGGGCCGGTCGGCGATCCGTATGCGCGCGCGCCGTATCCGTGGACCGATCAGCCAGGCGACCCGAGCGTTTACGGTCCGCCCGACCAGACCGTGATCGCTTTTTACACGAAGCTGGGGCATCTGCGCAAGCAGTATCCAGCGCTTGCGAGCGGAACATTCGTGACGCTGTTGACGGGCGATACGCAGCAGGCCACCACAGCGGCGAATACCTATGCCTATGCGCGGGTGGGCACGAATCAGACCGCGATTGTGGCGCTGAATAATGGATCGGCGACGAATGCGCCGGTCATTCAAGGTCGGCGCGTATTATTCGGACGGCACCAGTTACAGGATGCGCTGAGCGGGTGAGACTTACACGGTCTCGGGCGGCAATGTTTCCTTGAGCCTGCCGGGCCTCACCGGCGCAGTGCTGCTGCCTGCTCCCGCGAGCATCGATTTAACGCCTCCCACGGGAAGCATCTCGCTTCAACCCGCGGCCGATACATACGGATGGATCAACAGCTCTCCGGTGCCCGTGAACATTTCAGCCAGCGATACGGGTGGCAGCGGGGTGAATCAGATTCGCTTTTGGGTAGATAACGGGGCGACGCGCAGCACGTCCGCCAGTTCGGCCAGCACCAGTGTCAGCGGCGAAGGCCAGCACACGGTGGGAGTGCGCGTGCTCGACAATGCGGGAAACATCAGCGCCTTGATCAGCGCCGCTGTCAACATCGATTTGACCCGCCAGTGGTGACGCGTGACGGGAGTTTCGAACGGCGCGACATACTTCTACAACGCGGTGCCGGCGGCCGGATGTCAAACGACGGATGCGCTGTCGGGCGTGGCGGTGCCGGCGACGATATCGATCACGGGGGGCAACGGCCAGGGGTATGGCAACTATACAGCGACCTGCTCCGGCGCGATGGATAAAGCCGGAAACGCGGCTGCGCCGGTCAGCGCGACATATATAGTGAACGGGCCGACTTCGCTCGGCGGTTCGATGGGGCTGAAGAGCGGACCTTCGAATGCGAGGGTGTGGCAGTTCGTCATCGGCAATAACGGTCCCGGGACGGCATTTAATACGCAGATCGCAACGTTGGCGCTGCACGAAACCAGGGGGGCGGCATGCACTCCGGTCTTTGTGAGCGCGGTGCCGGTATCGGCCGGTAGCATCGACGCGCAAGCCACCGCGACGGCGGCGGTCACGATCGATTTCACCGGCTGCGGCTCGACCGCCATGTTTACGGTTTCGGCGACTCTCTCGGCAAACGCCGGAGGCGCGACCGGCTCGATTGTGAAGCTGAATCAGCTTCCCTGAATTCGCTAAGAACCCACGCAGCGAATCGGCCTCAGGCCAAAGGTGCCCTTTGCCGGGTACCTCCGGCAGGTTCACAGGGCAATTGCGCGGAGACTTGACAGCGTTGCTAGACTGATGATTTGAGGCCTTTAGGGAGCACCGTCAGGCAGGGTAATTCCGGCATTTCTAAAGCTCTCGAATTGGTAGTACGATACGGATTTCAAAGCAGTACGGCAATGATGCAAGGTCGGGACGATTTCGATCCGCTCGCTCCGCAACGGGAAGCAGCCATTTTCTACGGCCTATTCCTGCGCGGGCACTCGGCGGACGATTTGCGCCGCGACATCGATGTGCCGCAACCGCTGCTGCATAAATGGCTTCAACCACAGCGCTATGAAGAGAATTTCCGGGATTCGCTGCGCCAGATCTATAGCTATCGCAAGCGAGTGTTAGCCATTTTCGACGAACTGGTGCTCAAAGAAAAGTACCGCGTTCGCATCCATTAGCGCTGCCGGCTCATCGTACATAGATGGAAATTCCCATCTATCAGGTCGACGCGTTCAGCCGGGGTGTTTTTTCAGGTAATCCCGCCGCCGTTTGCCCGCTAGAAAAGTGGCTGCCCGATGAGACCATGCAGGCCATCGCCAATGAAAACAACTTGGCGGAGACCGCCTTTTTCGTGCGGGACAACGGACGTTTTCAGCTGCGCTGGTTCACGCCGGTATGCGAAGTGGACCTGTGCGGGCACGCCACGCTGGGCTCCGCGCATGTTCTGTTTCATCAATTGAAGGAGCCGGGCGACACCGTTCGGTTCCAGACGAAATCGGGCGAATTGGCGGTGCGGCGGGATGGCGACCGGCTGGCAATGGACTTCCCTTCCCGTCCGCCTGAAAAAGTTGACCCGGACGCTGCGTTGATACCGGCGTTGGGCGGTAAGCCCATTGAGATTCTAGCGGCGCGCGACTATCTGGTGAGGTACGCATCGGCGGAGGAATTAATGGCGCTTACGCCCGATATGGAAGCGCTGAAAAAGATCGACCGCTTTGCCTTTATTGCCACAGCACCGGGAACCGATTGCGACTTCGTGTCTCGATTCTTCGCGCCCGCTAAGGGCATTCCGGAAGATCCGGTGACCGGGTCGGCTCATTGCACGCTGATTCCATACTGGGCGAAGCAGCTGGGGAAAACGACGTTGCATGCGCGCCAGGTTTCGCCCAGACGCGGGGAGCTGTTCTGTAAACTGGCGGGCGATCGCGTCGAGATCGCGGGATACGCGACGCTGTTTCTTCAAGGCCGGATTTTCGTTTAGTGCGGCGCGATTTTCTGAGCAGGATATCGAAAGCATTGGCTTTCGTTTTTTGCCTCGAGCTTTGCTCGTCTTTGCTGATCGCCCAACAGCCTGGAAGTGCAACGGCTGCAAAGGCGAAATCAAACCTTTATGAGGATGACGAGGTGAAGATCGCCATTCCTGCCGGGTGGGTGCGCACCTCGGGAGAGCACCCGTTCTTAGGAAGTTCGATCTCGGCCGCGGACGCGAAGCTCATCCTCGAGAAGGACGGGTACATTCTCGGGCTTGCCTTTCGCACCTCGCACGTAAGTGGCGTAGTCGGCGGCCGATTTGGCGAGGCGTTTGCGATTCCCTGGCTTACAGCCATTCCCTCGCTCGGGCAGGATCAGCCTTCGACGTGCGGTCTGGCTCTCAAAGAAATCCCGCAGCCCGCCGGCCGAGTTCTTATGTTTGTGAATACGGTGATCGACACCGCCAACGCTAAGACACGGAAGGAATGCGGGATTCCTAGAGTGTTCGAGGAGTGGTTTTCTCCACCGGGAGCACCACAAGCCGGAAAACAAGTGACCACCGAGAAATGGTTCGGGGGTTATTTCTCGAACGGCGACGCAGGATGGTTCCTGGGGGAGACAACGGATTCCTCTACGGAAACCTGTGAAACTAAGATGTATTCGCTGACCACGTCCGCCGAGCGGCCTGAACAGCTTCCCAGTCCTCAGAATGCCCATCTAGAATCGATCATTCAAGAGTCGATTGATATCGTCGATTCTATTCAGTACAAGCGCTGCGCGCCGAAGGCAGCTTCTCCTTTTTAGCTGGCCTGCCATGTTTCTGCAACGACGGATTCACATTTAAGGTCTCGATTTCGCCGATAATAGAAGATCGTGGCCGAAATTCGCAAGTCCGTCTGCGCGCTCGATTGTCCGGACACGTGTGCGCTGGTGGTCCAAATCGATGGGAATGGCCGGGCGACCAAGCTGAGCGGAGACCGCGACCACCCGATCACACGCGGGTTTCTATGCGGCAAAGTCGCGAAATACCTGGAGCATGAGTACCACCCGGACCGATTGCTGTATCCGATGCGCCGCGTCGGAGCGAAAGGCGAGGGCCGCTTCGAGCGTACGACGTGGGACGAAGCGCTGAAAGAGATTACGGCGCGCCTGCTGCAGATTTCCGCCGAGGACGGGCCGGAGGCGATCCTTCCTTACAGCTACGCCGGGACGATGGGATTGCTCAACGGAGCGGGGATGGACCGGCGTTTTTTCCACCGGTTGGGGGCATCGCGGCTGGATCGGACGATCTGCTCCGCGGCGGGCGGCGAAGCGCTCATGCGTTCGCAAGGCGTCAGGATCGGCACGGAACCGGAGCAGTTTGCGCACTCGAAGCTGATCATCGCGTGGGGCGCGAATGTGCTCGGGACGAACGTGCATTTGTGGCCGTGGATTGTAGAGGCCAGGCGCAAAGGCGCGAAGTTCTACGTAATCGATCCAGTGAAGAACCGGACGGGCAAACTGGCCGATCGTCACTTTGCGATCCATCCGGGATCGGATCTCGCCCTGGCGTTGGGATTGATTCACGTAATTTTTCGTGAGGGTTGGCAGGACCGCGAATACGTCGGAAACCATACGAACGGTTTTGAGGAGCTCGCCAAACTGGCGGGCGAATATCCACCCGGGCGAGTTGCCCAGTTAACGGGAATCTGCGCCGAGTGATGTGGAGACGCTGGCTCGCGAGTATGCGACGACGCGCCCGGCGATCATCCGGCTGAACTACGGGGTTCAAAGGAGCGAGCGCGGTGGGAGTGCGGTGCGCGCGATTGCGGCGCTGCCGGTGGTCACGGGATCGTGGCGCGAGATGGGCGGCGGACTCCAGCTCACCACATCGGGCGCGTTCGAGTTTAATCGCGAGGCACTAGAGAGGGAGGATTTGCAGAGTGCATCGCCACTTGGACGCGAAGCGCGGCTGGTGAATATGACGCAGCTTGGTGGCGCGCTGGCCGAAATGGAGCACCCCCGTGTGGGGGCATTGGTGGTCTACAACTCAAATCCAGCGGCGATCGCGCCGAATCAGGGCAAGGTCCTGGAAGGATTGCGGCGCAACGACCTCTTTACGGTCGTGCTCGAACAATTTCAAACGGACACCGCCGATTATGCGGACTTCGTGCTTCCGGTGACGACGTTCCTGGAGCACACGGACCTTTACCTCGCGTACGGGCACTATTATGTCCAGCTTGCGCGGCCGGCGCTGGCGGCTCCTGGTGAAACGAAGTCCAACGTGGAAATCTTCCGGCTGTTGGCGAAACACGCAGGCTTCGACGAGGCCTGTTTCGATGACACGGAAGACGATATGATGCGGTGTTTGTTGAATGCGAACTCGCGATATCTGAATGGCATTACGCTGGAGCGGCTGGAACGCGAGCGGTGGGTGCGGCTGAATGTGGGGCCGGAGAACGAACCGTTTCTGCCGTTTGCGCAGGGTGGTTTCCGAACGGCTTCCGGCAAGTTCGAATTCGGCGCGGAGTCGCTTGCGTACACGCCTCCGGCAGAGTCGCGGTTCGGCGATGCGGAACTGGTGCGGCGCTATCCGCTCGAGCTGGTGTCGGGAAAGAATGACGACAGCATGAACTCCAGCTTCGGTCATCGTGCCGAGGTAGACGCGCAGACAGCTGTTCTGTTTATCCATCCCTCTGACGCAGCAAGGCGCGGAATCGTGGATGGAATGTTAGTAAGCGCTCAGAACGATCGCGGTTCATGCTTTTTCGAAGCGCGGGTCGCAACCGATGTACCGCCGGGCGTTGTGCGTGCCAGAAGCGTGCGCTGGAATAAGCGCTCTATCGCGACTTTGGGAATCAACCAACTCACTTCCGAACGCCTGACAGACTTGGGCGGCGGTCCAACATTTTATAGCTGTCTAGTGGAAGTGATTCCGGCAACAGTTTAAGTACTGCTCCGAACAGAGTAGTGTTCCCACTCGCAAAAGAAATGCGAGTGTGAGCAGTAGCGCGGCGACTTTACAGCGGCACTTACTTTCTTTCCAGCCAGCTGAGAGAAAGTTCCTTTCGTGCGCACCCTAAACTCAACAGACCCGCTGCGAAAGCGAATTGGGAACCCCGATAAGAGCTGGGAAATACACTGGACTCGCACGGAGGCAAGCGGCAGAGCGGGATTGGGGTGGAAAGCGCACGTAAAGATTTGCTGCCCGAATATCATTGTCGGGTAAGGTTTTCGGCGGCTCAGCCGATAGGTCATCTTATGAAGAGCGGCGGTCGAAGGGAAAGCCGCTTGGGAAGCCGGGAAAGCAGCGGGGAGCTTGCAGGGCGGCCGCCGGCAAATTGGCGCTTGAATTGCTCAGGCGCTGTGGTATGATTCGGAGATCCGAAAAGCGTCGACTTGTCGGAGCAGAAGCGCCGCGCATCCGGAACTCAGCTTTGAGTTCCAGTACTGCTAAAGATTGCGCGAACGCGTTGTCTGTTGCTCAGCTCTTTCGATCCAGCAGTAACGACCACGAAGTCTTTACAACTGGTGAAAAACCTGTGCTACCCTTGTTGAACCTTTTTGAGGGTCCCCGCGTCTAAACGGGAGACTTGGTTGCTTGGAACTACTTTTAGATGGGCAACGCTAGTCGGTAAGAAGGAGAAGAATACAAAATGACGAAGACCGAAGTAAACAAATTTAAGAAGATCCTGGAAACCAAGCAGGACGAGTTGGAGCGGATCGTTCGCAACCGCGACGCAATCACAATTGAGAAAAGCGCGGATGCCCTGGACGAGGTGCAGCACGCGGCTGAGCGCGAACTGGCGATTCGTAATCTGGATCGCGAATCGAATCTGCTTCGCAATGTGCGATCGGCGCTTCGTCGAATTGAAGAAGGTTCGTTTGGAACCTGTTTGCATTGCGAAGAGGAAATCAGCCCGAAGCGTCTGAACGCGGTGCCGTGGGCTGCCTATTGCATCCAGTGCCAGGAGCAGGCCGACCGCAATCATGATGAAGGCAACGAGATGTTCGAAGACATGCTCGTTAACGCCGCTTAATCCAAGCCGACAAATTCCCCGGCAGGGCGCTCCCCTAACACTGGACAGCGCCCTGTTCGTGCGTCAGACCTGTTCCCATCCCACCGAGTTGTCGGCTTTTCTCCTTATTTACACTCCGCTGCGAAAACGTCGACCCTCGCTACCGCGTTGCGCGTAACGTAATTGTGAAGCTTTTCGCCGTACCGATGAGCGATTGTGGCGAATAGATGAGTCGAAGTAATATGTTGACGCGCTTTCGAACGTGCTTGGCAGCCGGGGTTCTGCTGCTGGGCTGCACCTGTTTCGGGCAAGAGAACCCGGCGGCTAAACCGGCTGAACGCATTATCGGCTCGGTTACCGCTGTTGATGAGGCGAACCATGTAGTCACGGTCAAAGAGGACAAGACGGGAACCGAATACAGGGTTGAGCTCGCGAACACGAAGACTCTTATTAAGGTAGAGCCCGGGGCGAAGGACCTGAAGAACGCCACGCGCATCACCGCGCAGGATCTGGCGGTGGGCGACCGTGTCCAAGTAGGGGGTTCGAAGACGCCTGAAAACGCGAATGCCGTGGCGGCGCGCAGCGTGATATTGATGTCGGCGCGCGACTTACAGCAGGCGCATCAAGCGGAGGCGGCGGCATGGCAACACGGCACGGCAGGCGTGGTGACGGGCGTCGACGCTGCGGGTGAGAAACTGACTCTGGCGGCACGAACTCCGGAGGGCACCAAACCTTTAGCGGTGGACGCGGCGAAGGCTGACTTCACGCGCTACTCACCCGAGGCGCCGCGGACGCCGGTGGCTTCGCAGTTGGCGGATATACAACCGGGCGACCAAGTGCGCATCATCGGCCAGATGAACGCGGACGGATCGTCGATCATAGCGCAAAAGATTTATTCGAGTTCGTTCCGCACGGTCGTGGGGACGGTGACCTCGATCGCCGCCGATGGGAAAGAAATCAGGATCAAGAATCTGCAGACCAAGCAACCGGTCACGGTGACTATGAACGACGATTCAGCGGTTCGGAGACTTCCCCCGATGCTGGCGTATGGCTTGGCGCGGCGCTTCAATCCGGATTTTCGGCCGCCGCAAGGCGCTGGAGCAAACGGCGGTGGAACCGGAGGGGGCGTGGCGGCGCAGAAGGACGGAGTGCTGCCGCGGGCGCTCCCCCGTATGGCGCGAAGGCCGGTGAAGCGACTGCAGAAGGCAATAGGACGGGCGGCGATCACGCGCAACCAGCGCCGGGCGGACCTGCCGGAAGCCCAGAGGGTGCACGTCATGGCATGCGGGGCGCAGCGAACGGCGACTTATCTCAAATGCTGGGCCAGTTGCCGAAGATCAGCGCGACCGATCTCAAACCTGGAGATGCGGTGGTCGTCTCCGGCTCCCCAAGCAGAGGGGACAAATCTCAGATGGTAGCGGTCAACGTAATTGCAGGCGTTGAGCCGATCTTTCAATCCGCTTCGACGCGGCAAGCGCAATCGCTGGGTGATTGGGGAGCCAGCCTCACCGGCGGAGGCATGGACGCGAGCGGCGGGATGCCCGGCGGGCCTCCCCAGTAGATTCCGCTTTGGATGCGGTACGGTCAGCAACAACTTACTTCAGAGGGTTGATGAACTATAGGACTATACGTGTACTTTTCGTGGGAGTGATTCTCGCCGGGTCGTTGTGCGCTCAGGCGCCGGCACCACAGACTCCGTCGGCGCAACCGTCGGCGCGGAGTGCAGCACGGACAGCCGGAACAATCCGGGGCAATGTCAAAGACGATACCGGCGGCGTGATTCCCGGCGCAGTGGTTACGTTAGCGAATCCGAACGGCACCATCCAAACGGTGAAATCCGGCGGAGACGGCAGTTACGTGTTCCGCGGGGTGGCACCGGGCACTTACACGGTTTCGGCAAGTTACGCGGGCCTTCAACAAGAAGGTGTAATCGCGGTAAGCGTAACGGCGGGCCAGGCGGCCAGCGGCAATATCGTGATGACGGTGCAGACGCAGCGGCAGGAGGTGACCGTCACGGATACGACCACGAACACCGTGAGCACCGAGCCTACCAACAACGCAACGGCGCTGGTGCTGAAGCAAGAAGATCTGGATGCGCTGCCCGACGATCCGGACGACCTGGAGGCCGATCTTCAGGCGCTTGCGGGACCGGCTGCTGGGCCGGGAGGGAACCAGATTTTTATCGATGGATTCACGGGTGGACGGCTACCGCCGAAGGAATCGATTCGCGAGATCCGCATTAACTCGAATCCCTTCTCGGCGGAGTTCGACAAGCTGGGCTACGGGCGTATTCAGATCTTCACGAAACCCGGCTCGGACAAGTTTCACGGTCAGGCGTACTACAACATCAGCGACGGAATTTGGAATTCGCGCAACCCATTCCTGGTGACGCCCGGGTTTGACAACCCCCCTTTTCGCACGCAATTATTCGGCGGGAACGTGAGCGGCCCGGTCGGCAAGCACGGAAGCTTCTTCATAGATGTCGAGCGGCGGCAGATTGACGATAACGGGATCGTGACCGCGACGATTCCGGCGGCGAACTTCCTGGGGGAGCAGCCGTATCAGATCTATTCATCGACACCCCAGAGACGCACGACCGTCAGCCCGCGCATGGATTACCAGCTGGGCGCGAATAACACGCTCAGCTTCCGTTACAGCTATCTCGAGAACGACCGTACGGTGACGGGTATCGGCGCGTTCGATCTGCCCCAGACGACCATTGGCAATCTCACCCTTCCGAGCACCGGCTACAGCATGAACACGACAGAACACACGGTGCAAATCGTTGAGACTGCGGTTTTGAACGCGAAGGCAGTGAACGAGACGCATTTCCAGTTTGACCACACGAACGTCGGGCGCACCAGCCAAAGCGAAGCTCCCGCACTCGATGTGTCGCAATCGTTCGTGTCCGGCGGGTCAGGCTATAGCGCACCGGGGTTTCCCCACAGCTACGACCTTCAGAACTACTTTGAGATCCAGAATTACACCTCAGTGACGTGGGGCACGCATACGACAAAATTCGGCATCAGAAGCAGAACTACCCTACTGGACGATTCGACCCCGCAGAATTTCAACGGCGAGTATGTTTTCCAGGGCGGCACGTTCCCGCTTCTCAATTCCAATTTGCAGCCGGTTGCGGGCCAGACGGTTCACCTTCAATCGATCAATCAATATCTCTTGACTGAACAATTGCTTGCCTCGGGACTTTCGAGCCAGCAGGTGACGGCAAGCGGTTATGGACCCACGAAATACACAATGAACGCGGGAAATCCATATGTCGGCCTGAGTCAGACAGACATCGGTCCGTTCATTCAGGACGATTGGCGCGCCAAGCCTAACCTGACCTTAAGCTTTGGTCTGCGTTGGGAATGGCAAACGAATATTAGCGATCATAGCGATTTTGCTCCCAGATTCGGTTTCGCCTGGTCTCCGGATGCGAAAGGCGGCAAGGGCCGCGCGAAGACTGTGATTCGGGGCGGATGGGGCATGTTCTACGACCGCTTTGCAATCACGAACGTTGAGACAGCGTACCGGTATCAAGAACAGAACCCACTCACGACCTATACTCTGGACAACCCGACGATTTACAATGCGGCATTTAACACGGCGATATCCACGGCGAATTTGACTTCGAACAATAGCGGACAGATCTACCAGATCGATCGCGACCTGAAGGCTCCGCGCCTGATGCAGACGGCAATAGCCGTCGAACGGCAGTTGTTCGGGCACACGACGCTGGCGGTAAATTTTTTGAATTCGCGTGGCACCCACGAACTGCTAACCGACAATATCAATTCTCCCTATCCCATCCCTGCACAATACCCGCCGGGCGCCTCTCAATTGGCTGGGGGATCGCGAGGGACGACGAACTCGAACAACGTCTGCTGCAGGCCTTTCGGAATCGTCAATGGGATCAGCGACATCTACGATTATCAGTCCACCGGCATTTTCAAGCAGACCATGGCGATTATCAACGTGAACACTGCGATCGGCAGATGGCTCACTTTGTTCAGCCGGTACTCGTATACGAATGCGCAGAGCGATACGGATGGGCTTGGCACAACGCCCGCCGATCCATACAACATAGCGGCCGACTGGGGCCGCTCCTCTCTCGACACCGAGCACAACCTTTTTCTAGGCGGTTCTATTGCAGCTCCGTGGGGATTGCGGTTTTCGCCATTCATGGTCGCGCATAGCGGAGTGCCTTTCAACGTCACTACCGGGACAGATTTGTATCTGACGGGCGCCGCGACTCCGACGGCCAGGCCGGAGGTGACCAGTACTGCGCTGTTGTACTACGGAGTGCCAGTTAGCGGCGAATACAATTCCGACCCGTTTGTCCCGGCGCCTGGAACGTCGAACATGATCGAACGTAATGCGGGGACGGGTCCGGGCTTCCTCGGGCTGAATTTGCGTGTCAGCAAAACGTGGGGATTCGGAACGACGAAGTTCGCGGGGCCGTCCGGTGGGGCGCGCTCGGGGGGCGGTGGACGAGGAGGCGGCGGTGGTTTCGGCGGGTTCGGCGGGGGACCGCGCGGTTTTGGCGGCTCAAGCAGTGAACACCGCTACAACTTGACGGCATCCATAAACGCGCGCAACATTCTGAATCATGAAAATCTGAATACGCCGAATGGAGCTATTACTTCGCCATACTTCCTGAATTCAACGGGGATCACGGGAGGCTATGGCGCCGAAGCGACCGCGAGTAACCAGCGTCGCATGGATCTGCAATTACGATTCAGTTTTTGACGGTGCGCGCGATCAGGCGTTTGGTACGGCCAAGCGGATAAGCAAGAAGGCTATACCGGCGACGAGAGCGGCCGCCGGAATGGTGAGTGCCCAGGCGATGACGATGTTTTCGGCGACGTTCCACCGGACCGCCCGAACCCGCTGTATGGATCCGACGCCCGCGATGGCACCGGCTACCACGTGAGTGGTCGAGACGGGCAGACCCAGAGAGGTCGCCGTGAGGATCGAAATAGCCGCTCCGGTTTCAGCGCAGAAGCCACTTCTTGGTTTTAGGCGCGTCAGCCTGGTTCCCACCGTTCTGACAACGCGCCAGCCGCCGCTGAGAGTTCCTAGACCCATAGCTGCCGCAGAAGCGAGAATGGCCCAATCGGGAACATGGAAGTCGCGCTGAAAATGGCCGGCGACCAGCACGGCGGCGATGATTCCCATGGTCTTTTGCGCATCGTTGGTTCCATGCGCGCAGCTCAGCAGGGAGGCGGAGACGATTTGAGCGTGCCGGAAATAGCGGTCCATTCGGCGCGGCGTATAACGATGAAAAACCCAGTAGACCGCCACCATCAGCCCGTATCCCAAGACGAGTCCCATCACGGGCGCCACCACAATGAAGGCCAGAGTGCTGGGCCATTTGCCCACGATCAAGCCATTTAGTCCGGCTTTCGCGACCGCGGCACCTGCGTAGCCGCCAATCAAAGCGTGCGAGGAGCTGATGGGGAGCGCGAGATACCACGTCAAAAGATTCCAAACGATTGCGCCGATGAGGCCCGCCAGCAGCACATAGGGCGTGACGACATTCAGATTGACGAAGCCCTTGCCGACCGTTGAAGCGACGCGGGTGCCCAGAAAAAAAGCCGCTAAGAAATTGAAAGCGGCCGCCAGCCCGACCGCCTTAATCGGGCTCAACACCCTCGTGGCGACTACGGTAGCGATGGAATTTGCAGCATCGTGGAATCCATTGACGAAATCGAATACGAGCGCGATGCAGATGATGAGAACCACCAGTCCGAAAACGGACATGCTTAACTGTTCTTCACCGCAACGTTCTGAATAACGTCCGCCACATCCTCGCAATAGTCGGTGGTGGCTTCGAGGATTTCGAAAACTTCCTTCTGCTTGATCAACGAGAGGGCATCCATGTTGGAGCTGAACAGGTTTCCAACCAACGTGCGCTCCACCGCATCGGCTTCGTTTTCCAGACGATTCACCTCGATGCAATCGTCCCAGACAGGCTTACGATCATGCAACAGGGACAGCGCGCGTGCGAGAGCTTTGCAGGACTCGTCGATCATGCGGCCCAACTCGATGGCTGCGCCTGGAATCGGGTCGAGACGATATGCAACGATCCGGAACGTCGCGTCTTCGATCGCATCGAGCACGTTGTCGAGGGCAGTGGCGAGGGTCTGAATGTCCTCGGGATCGAAAGGAGTGATGAACGTGGATTGCAGCCTTTTGAAGATCTCGTGAATAACTTCGTCGCCGCTTCGTTCGAGGGCCTCCATCTGTTTCGAGATGTCGCACATTCCCTGATATCCAGAGTTCAAGCCAGAAATTAGGAGTTGGGAAGACTGGCATAGAATCTTTGCGTGCTGATGAAAAAGATCGAAGAACTTTTCGTCCCGAGGTAAAAGATTCATAGAGCAGATGGGAAGAGACGCAGTGCGACAGAGTGCAACCGCGATGTAAAGTTACCACACGAATGGGATCAGGGCCTTGACTTCGCGTTTGTATTGCGCGTATTCAGAGCCAAACTGGCAGGCCATGAACGATTCCTCAACCCGAGATTTCATACGCCATCCGATGAGGGCGAGAATCACGGCCACGAGTCCGCGGACTTCTGCCTCAGCGATCGCCGTGCCGAGTATCGCCAGCAACAATCCGGAGTAGATGGGATGGCGCACGATGGCGTACGGTCCGCTTCGCACCAGCTGATGATTTTCTTTCACCGTGACGTTCATGCTCCAATTGCCTCCCAAAAAGAAGCGCGCCCATAGTGCGAAGGCCATGCCGGCGAGAGTGAGCGCCACTCCGACATAAACAACGAGCGGAGAGTCGGGGAGAATGCGCCAGGCAAGCGGGCCTACGCGCCAATAGCCGAAGAGAAGGAGATACACGGCGATGAGCAAGCCCGCTTGCACGGCGCGCGACGCGGCTGATTGCACCCGCACGGTCGGTTTGGATATGAAGCTGGCGAGCACCCAGAGCACAGCTGTAACGATCCACGCGTCTAGGATGATCTTAGATGCCGTTTGTACCGTCATACGCGAGCAATATTGTTTAGTTGCGCCATGGAGAGAGCCTGCTCGGCGAGGGCTTGCTCGGCGAGAATCAGCGCCCCCAGCACGCCGGCATGCCCGCCGAGTTGCGGCGCTTGGACATATTGATCGAGACCCTCAGTCACTTCGGGGCGCCGCACGTAATTGTTCATCAGGCGTGCGAACTCTTCTCTGATGAGAGGAAACAAGTGAGCCTGCTGCATCACGCCGCCTCCGAGCAGAATGCGCTGCGGCGAGAGGGTCACCGTGAGATTCACAAGTGCCAGCGCGAGATAGTGGGCCTCCAGTTCCCAAGCGGGATGACCCGGGGGCAAGGTGGCGGCAGGAGCTCTCCAGCGCGCCTGCATCGCCGGTCCTGCGGCTAAACCCTCCAGGCAATCTCCGTGATAAGGACAAGTGCCCGGAAAGGGATCCCGCGCGAAATCGTGCGGAATGCGAAGGTGGCCGATTTCCGGATGCATCAGGCCGTGTACGACCTGACTATGAACGAGGGCGCCGCCACCGATTCCGGTTCCGATGGTGAGATAGACGGCGTCCGAAAAGCCGGAGGCCGCTCCCCAGCGCGCCTCTCCAACAAGAGCAGCGTTTACGTCCGTGTCGAGCGCGGCGGGCACGCCCAAAGCTGCTTCGATTGTGCCCACGAGATCGTAATTTTCCCAACCGGCTTTCGGCGTCGAAGTGATGCGGCCATAAGAGGGCGAAGACGGATCGAGATCGACCGGGCCGAAAGACCCGATACCCACCGCGTCGAGACGGCTTCCCGCTTCTGTTTTGAAAAACTCAATTACACTCGCGACCGTGATGTCTGGAGTTGAGGTTGGAAACTGAACCGTTCTAATATCGTCGGGTCCGGCACCGATGCCGCAGATGAATTTGGTGCCGCCCGCTTCAATGCCGCCAAACATCCTTCTGAGTATATGCAAGCGATGGCATATTTTCGTGAGCTAACGGGGCGCCGAGGCCAGGGACGATTTCGCGGCTCTTTCGGCATCGATGAGAACGCGTTTCCGTTCCGCTCCCCAACGATAGCCCCCCAACTCGCCGTTCCCACGGATGACGCGATGGCACGGAATGACCAGTGCGACTCGGTTCGCGGCGCAGGCGCGCGCCACGGCTCGTGTAGCGAGTGGATGGCCGACCGCTCTGGCGACTTCCGAATAAGACTGGACCTCACCGGAGGGAATAAATTGCAGATATTTCCAAACCTTGAGCTGAAATGCGGTGCCGCGAACATCGATGGGCAAATCGAGGCGGATCTGCTCCCGCCGCAAGTAGCGCAGAAGAGATTTCATCCAGCTTTCGAACTGCTCAGAATATGGCGCTTTCATCCGGTCGAGGGTTGCGGCCGGATACTCTTGACGCAATAGTTCGAACAGCTCGTCGTGAGATTCGCCGAACTGCACGAAACATAAGCCGCGATCCGTAGCGCCCATCATCATGACGCCCAAAGGACTCGCCACCGACACATAGGAGATGGACACTCCCTTGCCGCCTGAGCGATATTCACGCGGTGTCATGCCGAGACGGGTGTCGACTCTCTCGTATACGCGGCTACTCGAACCGAAGCCGGATTCGTAGATCGCGTCCGTCACGGAATCTCGCGCGCGAAGCTCGCCTTTCAACGCCTCCATCCGGCACGCTTCCACAAACTGCTTGGGACTCACGCCGACGATCCCTTTGAACGTGCGCTGCAGATGAAATGGACTCAGGCCAATTTGTCGACTCAGCTCATCGAGCGCGAGCGATTCGCCGCTTTGGCAGTTCAGGCGGATGTATTCGCAGAGGCGGGGGATGCGGAGCTTATTCGAATCGGCAGTGGTGACGGCGGCTGGACGGCAACGCAGGCAGGCCCGCAAGCCGTCGCGCTCGGCTTCCGCACGCGTGACGTAGAAATGCACATTCCGGCGGAGCGGAGTGCGGGCGGGACACGACGGACGGCAGTATATGCCGGTCGTTTTGACGCCGAAATAGAATTGGCCGTCCTGGCCTTTATCTTTCTTCAATACCGCGGTCCAACATTTCTCCTGGTCTAGCATTTTGGCCTCGTGAGCCAATCATAGGGTTTCTGCCCATCCCTTACTATCCGCTTCTTGCGGTTGAATTTCTTAAGCTTGGGCAAGTTCCAGAATGTAATATCGGAAACGGCATGAGCAGATGTCTGGCCAACAGGCGAGCGTTTTGTAAACTCCTGGCCGGCGTTCCGGCGGTTGCGAACGGATTTGCCGGCGACCGGAATATGTACTTGTCCCTGAACAGCGCGCTGCTGTCGGACCGTGTTGGCTGGCCTGCGTTTGCTTCCCTCGCTGCGCACACTGGTTTTCCGGGCACGGACATCATGCTGAAAGCGATGGATTTGGGTGTGACAGAGACGAACAGTTATCTCGCTCAGCTGAAGCTCAAGCGGGGCGGGTTCCCTTTTCCCGTTGATTTTCGCAAAGACGATGCGACCTTCTTCGCATCGTTATCGAGGCTAGAGCCGGCGGCACAATTTGCGGCGGCTATCTTCTGCCCGCGCATGACGACGCACATTCTGCCGTCCAGCACGACTCCGAAAAACGAGCTGCGGCGCATTTATAAGCAGCGGTTCACCGAAAGCGCGCGTATACTGGCGCGCTGGAATGTGCGACTCGGCCTGGAATTTCTGGGCCCTCTGCACATGCGGAGAGCGCAGCCGTACGAATTTATCTGGCGCATGAATGAAATGCTCGAATTTGCGAAGGAGTGCGGGCCGAATGTCGGTCTCTTGCTCGACTCCTGGCATTGGCATCATGCGGGCGCAACAACGAACGACATTATCGCTGCGGGACGCGACCGCATCGTACACGTTCACTTCAACGACTCTCCTGATGTGTCGCCGGAGCTGATTCGCGACAACCAGCGACTGCTGCCGGGCGAGGGAGTCATCGACCTGGTCGGGTTCTTGAGAGCGCTTCAGAAGATCGGGTATTCGGATGCCGTAAGCGTTGAGGTCTTCGGTGACGGTCTGCAAGATTTATCACCGGAGGAGGCCGCGAAGCTCGGATTGACGACGTCGCGCGCAGTATTCAGGAAAGCGGGCGTACCGGAAGGCTGATCGATTCATCGCACCGGACACAATTGAGCGACGTGCCGAGCCACTGCGCTCGACCTTCGGCCGTTAACACCCAAGCGCGATTCTGCCAAGGTGGATCATGCCGGACGTGACGCGTGTGGCCGCATTCGAGATCGGCCACCCAATGCGCTTCATCGTCCTGATGGAAGCCAACGATGACCCGGTCCATTTTTATGGACGGCTTCGAGGCACTGGAATAAAGAGCGAGAGCTGTTCGGCCGGTATTCGCTGTTTCCGCTTTTCGCGCTTGTCATCGAAGACCGATCTGCCGTTGAGGCTCGGCGAAATTTCATGCTCATGCTGGACAACACGCTCGAAGTCGGCCATAGGCTCATGCTGCCGCTCAACAGCACGAACGAGTCCGTCGAGCCGTTTGAACCCCTCGATCTTTTCGGTGTGGCCGAGTTTCGCAGCGTCCAAACCGCGGCGGAGCACGGACAGCGATTCGTCGTAGGTCTTCAACGGCACAGGAAACGGGTGCCGGTCTTTACCGCCGAGCGCAAAGGAGAAACGCGCCGGATCGGAGAAGCGGCTGGATGTGCCGTGAACCACTTCGGCGACGAGCGCCAGCGTCTGAAGCGTGCGCGGCCCGAGATTCTCCACCAGCAACAGCGAAGCGAAATCGCGCAACTGCCGTTCATAGCTCACCGCCAGCACAGCGCCGAGCCGCTTCAGGTCGACATTGGACGCGCGCACCTCGTGATGTTTCGGCATGACGAGCTTTTGCAATTCGGCGATCGTCTTTTCGGGACGTTCACTCGCGATAGTGAGCAGTGCATTCTGAGCGGGCTTGGCGCCCCCATCAACCAGATTGAGAATGATTCCTTCGTTCTCACCAACGATACCCGTGTGCGGATCGCTCGTGAAATCCCGAACCGATGCGGAATGCCAGTGGTAGCGCCGTGCGAGCCCGCTCTTATCGTTGAGCCCTTGCTGAACGACGGCCCAATCGCCGGAAGCGGTAACGATAAACGAGTGCAGGTAGATTTGGAACCCATCGACAATCGCATTATTATCGATTTTCGCGGTCAGGCGGCTGGTTCTGACCAGCGCTTGTCCGTCGAGGCTGCGGCGGTCGGCCACCGAGAGCAGTTCAGCGGGCGTGTTCCGCGACTGCTTGCCGCGGCCGCCGCAGACGTAAATGCCGAGTTCGTGCGCGCGCGGATTGAGACCACGTTTCAGAGCGGCGAGGACGGAGGTTGTAATTCCCGACGAGTGCCAATCCATTCCCATCACAGAACCGAGCGCCTGAAACCAGAACGGGTCGCTGAGGCGCGACAGGAACTCCGGAGCCCCGTAATGGTAAACAATGCTTTCGACGATAGCCGTGCCGAGCATCTCCATGCGCTCGGCGAGCCAAGGCGGCACACGCCCGCCGTGCAAGGGGAGATCGGCGAATCCTGAGCGTTTCATCGCTATTTAAATCTCGCTACTCACAGTTCGCTACTCAATTTTAGCCGCGAGCGAGACCGTGCAGGGCGACCCTTTATGCTGTGACTGCATGGACCCGCTACAAGAGTACGCCGCACGACGCGATCGTTGGCGAGCAGAGCAGCAGATTCTTCAGCGGCGATTCATCCGTATCGGCAACTGGCGTCTGACGCTAGGGATTGCCGAGGTGCTACTGGCGTGGCTCGCATTCGGAGCTCATGTTGTCACCGCCTGGGTTCTGCTGATTCCGGCGATCGCGTTCGTCGTGCTTTTCGTCTGGCACGAACGCATTATGCGGCGGCGAACACTTGCCGACCGCGCGATCGGCTACTACGAGCGAGGCATCGCGCGACTGGAAGATCGCTGGATGGGTACGGCCAGCCAGGGGGATCAATTCCGGAACGCTTCTCACGTTTACGCCGAGGACCTGGATGTATTCGGCAAAGGCTCTCTGTTCGAATTAATTAATTCGGCCCGCACCAGCGCTGGAGAAGAGAGGCTTGCGTCATGGCTGTTGTCACCCGCGAGTCGCGAGGAGGCCTTGTCTCGCCAGGAGGCAGTTCGTGAATTGTCCACGCGTCTCGATCTGCGCGAGGATCTCGCGCTTTTGGGGGAAGACATTCGAGCGGAAGTACATGTCCAGGCGCTTGAACAATGGGGATCCGCCGCTCCGGTGCGGTTTGCGGGATGGCTGCGAGTGCTGGCGCCTCTGCTTGCGTTGAGCGGGGTTGCGACGCTGCTCGCGTTCTTTGGCCAGGCGCTTCCGCTATGGCCATTTGCGGCGATTCTGGTTTGCGACTTTGTCGTGATGTGGACCCTACGGACGCGAGTCGCGCAGGTAAGATCTGCGAGTGAAACGCCCGCACACGGTCTCGGGATTCTATCCTTGATGCTCGAGCGGCTCGAGCGCGAACAATTCGAGGCACCGTTACTCAAGAACTTGCGAGCGGCGCTCGATGTAAAGGGTCTTCCCGCCTCTAAACGAATCGCCCGCCTCGAGCATTGGATCGACTGGCTCGATTCGGGGGATCATATTCTCGTTCGAATCATCCGGCCCATCGTTTTGTGGTTCGAGCAAATAGCGATGGGAATCGAAGCGTGGCGGCGTGAAAACGGTGCGCGTGTGGGCCAGTGGCTAGGCGGCGTAGCCGAATTCGAGGCGCTCTCATCGCTTGCATCGATCTGCTTCGAACGGCCGCATTGGGCTTTTCCGGCGCTGAGCGAAGATCCTGAACCACAGTTCGAAGCACGAGCGCTGCAGCATCCTCTAAAGCCGCCCACTAAGTGCGTGCCAAACGATATCGCGTTCAACGGCGGCTTGCGTCTGTTCATCGTCAGCGGATCGAACATGTCGGGAAAAAGCACGCTTTTGCGGTCGATCGGCTTAAATTCCGTGCTTGCCTGGGCAGGTGCTCCCGTAGCCGCAACGGACATGCGCATCTCCGCACTTCAGCCGGCGGCCTCGATTCGTGTCGTCGATTCGTTGCACGATAACCGCTCACGCTTTTTCGCCGAGATCTCACGCATCCGGCAGATCGTCGATCTGACGAAGGGAACCCGCCGCGTACTTTTTCTTTTAGATGAACTCTTAAGCGGCACGAACTCGCACGATCGCAGGATTGGCGCCGCCGGAATTGTGCGAGGGCTCGTCGGAGCGGGCGGCATCGGGTTGATCACTACCCATGACCTGGCACTCGCACATATTGAGCAGGATCTGGGAGCGGCTGCCGCGAACGTCCACTTTGACGACCAAATCGTGGCGGGTGAAATCGAATTTGACTATCAACTGCGGCCGGGAATCGTTACTCGCAGCAATGCGCTCGAGCTAATGCGCGCGGTAGGGCTGGAGGTTTGAATGCTGAGAAATCAGCGAGGCGGATGACTGTTTCTGCGCTCCGAGATCGGCGTATAGATCATACGTGAGACCCGAGGGCCACCATCCCCCTTGTGGAAGGCGTACACCCTGGATCGCACGGCCAAGTCGCTTACCGTCAGGCGCTCTCGCTGACGCAAATACTCAGCCCAGGATTCGACCAGGAAATTTTCGACGTAGCGGGTGGGATCGGCTGCGTCCTTGAACAGTCCCCAGCGCATGGCCCCGTCGCGAAGGCGTATAGGTTTCAGATCGTGAATGGCGGCGACGAACGCCTCCTCCTGGGGCGGATCGATGCGATATCGAATGGAGATCAGCACCGGACCGTCTTCGGGCCGCAACTCGATCACGACCGAGGGATCGGAGCGGGTGAGACCTTTGGCGGAGGAAACATCGGCGTAATCGCCGGTTGCGACGTGAAAACGACGGCCAAACGGAAGGCCAACAAGCAGGCCAAACGCGGCGATGCAGAGAGCTGCGGGCGTGCCCCAGCGCTCCGCGATCGCTCCCCAAACCGCACTACCGATCGCCATGCCAGCCTGAAAAGTCATTTGATAGGTACCCAGGAGGCGAGCCTGCACCCACGCAGGTGCGGAGGTTTGCACCGCGATATTAAACGTGGAAGTGGTGCTGGTCCAGGCGAATCCCGCGAGCAGAAGTGCCGCGACGACTAACGCGTTTTGATGAGACAGAGCCATCACCAGCAGAGTGAAGGCAAACGCAACGGACGAGCCGGCGATGATCTGATCGGCGGAAAATCGCGCGCGCACTTTAGGCAACGACACAGCCCCGAAAACCGCACCAAGGCCGATGGACGCGTTAAGGAGACCGTAGCCGAGCGCTCCGTGTTTGAGATCGCGCAGCGCGACCACTGCGAGCAAGGCCCACATAGCCGCGACGCAACTGGTCACAAGAAACGCCCTGATCAGAATGCCCTGAATCTGCTGGGTGTGGTGAACATATCGTAAGCCGGCGCGGATGGAGCCGAGCATGCGCTCGGCGGGGAGGTCGCTGGTGTACAGTGGCTTCCGTTTCCACATGTAGAGGACAACGATTACGAAAACGAAAGACGCCGCATTGACCAGGAAAACGGTTCCTGCACCCATCATGATGCTGGCGAAGAATGCGACGGTTAAACCGCCGAGCGCGGGCCCCACAGCCCGAGCGAGATTGTACCCGGCGCTATTGAGAGAGATGGCTTCCGCGAGTTGTGATCGAGGAACAAGCTCAGGGACGATCGCCTGCCACGCTGGATTGTTCATCGCCGCGCCGACGTTCAACAGCAGCGTAAGACCGAGCAACATCCAAGGACCGATGCTGCCGTTAAAACTTAGGACGCTAAGCACAGCGGCGACGGCGAGCATCCACGATTGCCAGAACATCAGAAGCCGGCGGCGATCCAGAATGTCGGCGGTCGCCCCAGCAGGAAGGCCAACGAGCAGCACCGGCAAGCTGGCGGCGGTCTGCATGAGCGCGATGAGGAGAGGCGACCTGGTGAGCGCCGTCATCAACCATGTCGCGGCGGTGTCCTGCATCCACCCGCCGAATATTGGAGAGCATGGAAGCGATCAACCGATTGCGGAACAGCGGCGCCCGCAAAGGCGCCCATGCGGAAGGAGCGGCGCTTTCGCCGGATGCCGCGGGAGCCTTCATATTTGCGCCAGCACAATCGCCAGTTTAGGGCAAGGCGCGGTATTGAAACCGTTTCTCCAAGCTAAGGCCAGACGAAATCGCCGACCAACGGCAAGTGATCGGAAGCGATCAGCGACGCGGGCGTTCGGTGGAGGTGCATGTTTACGAGTTGTAGCGGCTCATCATAGTAGATGTGATCCAAATGCAAAAACGGGATCACGCCGGGATAAGTTCTGGTGCGCCCCAGATGCTGAACCAGGTCCGCGCTGCGCATGTGCCGCGAAAGCGTCTGAGTGACCAAACCGCGGGTCCATTCGTTGAAGTCGCCAATCAGAACTCGCGGATTTTTCAGCTCCGCTTCTCCAAGAATTTCGTCCGACACAAGTTTCACTGCCTGATGGCGCCGCTCAAAAAACGAGGTCCCAAGGTGTACGGCGAAGAGATGCACGCCTTTGTCTTCCGGCAGCTGAATGTCGACGCGGAGGCAACGCCGCGACTCCCTACGATCGACACTCAGATCGTAATTGTGGCTTTGGAGAATCGGATAGCGGCTAAAAACGGCATTTCCGTAATCGTGGCCACCAGACTGTCTCGCCGACCCGAAAACCTGCGGCATGCGCAGATGCTCGGAGAGGTAATTTACTTGTTTGGCAAACACTTCCTGAACTGTGAACACGTCCGCATCGATCTCTTGTATGACCTTGAGTATCCGGGCTGGGCGCACCCGGTAATCCAGGCCACGGCACTTGTGCACGTTGTAGGTGGCAATACGGAGGCGGCTCATTCCTCTTTGTCTAAAAGCGATTCAAGGAGTTCGTACAAACGGAAATGAGTCTTGCGCCGCCAATCCTCGTAAGTGATTCGGGTACTCTGCGTCAGGTCACGATGGAAGTCCTCGACGAGACGTTTTGCTACGGCTGGATCGAGTATCGCCAGATTCACTTCGTCGTTCAGTTCAAACGATCGATGATCGAAATTCGTCGAGCCGACAACTGCCCATTGATGATCCACCATCATCGCCTTGACGTGAATCATGGCGGGCTCGTATTCGTAGATTTCCGCGCCGTGCTTCAACAATGACCCGTAGAGGCGGCGGCTCGAACTCCGCGTCATTGAATGATCGGCGTGCCTGCCCGGCGTCAGAATCTTCACTTGCACGTTTCGTTCTTGAACTGCTTGCTCAATCGCCTCGCGGGCGCTCCGATCCGGAAGGAAGTACGGCGTGCTGATGTAAATTGTTTCCTTCGCGCAAGCGATGAGGGTCTGAAAGAGAATGCGGGCTCTGGTGGAACCAGCCGCGGGCGTGCTGTTCACAACCAGTCCTATGGACCCGCCCTCGCCGGAAGAAAACGAGAAATAATCGTCGTGTGTCAGAATTTCGCCGGCGACCCGCAGCCAGTTCTGCGCGAAGGCGGATTGCAAGCTGGCAACTGCCGGCCCTTCGACGCGAACCACAGTATCTCTCCATCGGGGGTGATTCCGACGCCCTTTGTACCACTGGTCGTCAATACCAGCCCCACCGATGAAGCCGATTTTTCCATCCACGATCAGCAATTCTCTATGAGTGCGATTGTTGATTCGCGGAAGCAGATCGAGCTGCAGATCGTGGTACCACTTCAGCCGTCCGCCAGCGTCCCTTAGCGCCTTGAAATAGTGCCGGGAAATGCTGAAGCTCCCGATGTAATCGAGTATCAGCTTGACTCGCACACCGGCCCCGGCTCTTTCCGCTAGGGCATCCGCAAAACGTTTGCCGATTTCGCCACGATGAAATATATAGGCTTCGAGGTTGATGGTGTGTTGGGCTGAACGAATCGCCGCCAGCTCCGCCTCATAGAAACAATCGCCATTCGTGAGTACTTCAATCCGATTGGTCCTGTGTACTTGTGCGTCGGTGAGGACGGCGAGCAGATCTAGAAAATACTTGGATTGCAGCGGTGCATCGGGAGCTTTCTTGATGCGGTATGGAAGATCGGGTCCGAAAAGCGCCAGGAAGAGAATCAGGCCTTGAATGCTGATTGCAATAACCGCCAGCACGAAGAAGGTGGTGTGCATGAGATCGTCGCGCTATCTTTCCACAGCTAACATTTCTACGAACCGGAGCCGCTTTCTATGTTAGAGTGCCGGCATACGCATGGCAGTATCGCGACCAAGCCGCCGCGCACTGGAACACGATCTTGCTGCAGCGGCGGACCCGAAGCGGGCGGAAAGCTCGGCATGGTTTTTTAAGACGGGCAAAGGCGAGTATGGAGAGGGCGACCGGTTCCTCGGCATCACCGTTCCTCTTCAGCGTGAGATCGCGCTACGCTATCTGGACCTCTCGTTCGCGGACATAGCGCGCTTACTGGCGTCGCGGATTCACGAGCATCGCTTCGCGGCGCTCGAGATATTGGTTGCTCAGTATGAACGGGCAGCAGAGGCACAGCGCGAGCAAATCGTCGGGTTTTATCTCGAACAAGCCGATTGCATCAATAACTGGGACCTGGTGGACACGTCGGCTCCATATATTCTCGGCGCACATTTGCTTACGCGGCGACGAGATCTGCTCGATCGGCTCGCCTCATCCGAGAATGTATGGGAGCGGCGCATTGCGATTGTCTCCACACTTGCTCTGATCAAGCACGGGGAACTCGAAGACACGTTCCGCATCGGCGAAAGACTTTTGGGCGATAAACACGATCTGATTCAAAAAGCAGTCGGCTGGGCGTTGCGCGAAGCCGGCAAGGTGTCGCGTCCGAAACTTTTGAGCTTTCTTCGCAAACACTACGCGAAGATGCCGCGAACCACGTTGCGTTACGCCATTGAGCGGTTTCCGCCGGAGGAGCGAAAACAGATGCTCGCAGGAAAGATGCCGGCAACGTAAGATTAGGGAACGCGTATGAACAGAATTTTCATCGCAGCCCTGACGATCATCAGTTTCGCGGACGTCGCTGCCGCGGCTCGAAGACCCCACGATGTTGGGGTCCCTTCAACCTGCACTGCGCAAGTGAACCAGAAATTGTCGCAATTGCTCAACTCTAACCAGCAGAGCGATGTCTACAACGTGATGGTATGCGGCGTGACTACGCAGCCGTCGCAAACGCAGCATGGAGGTCCGAACGGCGATCACCAAATCTTATCTGTGCGAGTCACGCTCCCGGACGGCAGCACGAAATTAATCGAAGTAGTGACAAACGATGTTCTGGACGGGATCGTGACGGCTCCCATGAACGCCCAAGTGTTTGCTTACGGACGCGCCTTCTTCAGCGACACGCGCCAATATGCGGCGGGTCTCGACGAAGTTCATTGCGCAACAAACTCGCACTCCGATAACGGCTGGGTGACGGTCAACGGCGCGAAATATCCGAAAGTCTGCGGAATGTAGCATCGCGGCTGACGATGAGCAATGAGCTCTTGCACAAACTGGGCGTTGAGCACCCGATCATTCAGGCGCCCATGGCTGGAGGTCCGGGGACCCCCGAGCTGGTCGCGGCGGTCTCGAATGCAGGAGGCCTTGGGTCGGTGGGAGCAGCCTACCTGACGCCCGACCAGATTACCGACGCGATGCGACGCGTCCAGGCACTGACGAGCAGGCCATTCAGCGTGAATTTGTTTGCGGGCGGGTATGAGAGCAGAACGGGTGTGGATCCCGAGCCAATGCTGGCATTACTTGCAGAGATTCATGAAGAATATGGATTGCCGCTGCCCACTGTGCCTGTGCTTCCACCGAATCCGTTCGCCGAACAGCTGGAGGCGGTTCTGGAGTCGCGGCCAGCCGCGTTCAGTTTCACTTTCGGTATACCTACGAGCGGTGCGCTGAGCCGTCTTCGGTCATGTGGTATTGCGATCTTTGGCACGGCCACGACCGGCGAAGAAGCGCGCTTATTGCAAGAGGCTCAAGTCGACGGCATTATCGCTCAAGGCGCCGAAGCGGGCGCGCATCGCGGGACTTTTTCGGGCTCTTTCGAAGCCGCGATGATTCCTACGCTGGAACTGGTGCAGACCATCGCGGGTTTTGCCTCCGTTCCAGCGTTCGCTTCAGGCGGCATCATGAATGGATGGGAGATCGCGACAGCAATTGCAAGCGGCGCTGCCGGAGTGCAGCTTGGCACGGCATTCCTGACGTGCCCGGAATGCGGTGCACCCGAAGCCCACAAGCGAGCTATCGTCACGGCGCGCAAAGATACTACCGTGATCACTCGCGCGTTTTCCGGCAGGCCGGCGCGCGGTCTCACCAATGCCTTCATCGAAAAACTCGAAGGCAAACAGGGTGTGATTTTACCTTTTCCTTTGCAGAATACGTTGACTCGGGCCATGCGTACGGCTGCGGCGCAGCGAGGTGATGCCGAGTATCTGTCGTTGTGGGCTGGAACGGGCGTGACGCGAGCGCGTTCGATGCCTGCGGGCAAGCTTGTCACAACTCTGGTGGAAGAAATGAATACGGCGGGGAAGACGTGAACTGGAAAGTGGTGTCAGTCGCTGCTTTCGTGGGTCTGGCGGCTTGTGTATGTGCACTGTACTTCACAGGATCGTTCTTCGGGAGGGGACCTGTCTCAACTACTATCCAGGTCGCGGCTGCCGTCCTGATGATCTGGGCACGAATAACGTTCGGCGCTCGAAGCTTTCATGCATCAGCAAATCCGACTGAAGGCGGGTTGGTGATGAGTGGGCCGTACCGATTCGTGCGCCACCCGATTTATGCGGCGATCTTCTATTTCGTGTGGGCGGGAATCGCGGCGCATCTATCAATGGAGAGTGTGCTCATCGGCGTGGCTGCGTCAGGAATGTTAGCGCTGCGGATGCACAGCGAAGAGATACTTCTCAAGCGTGCCTATCCGGAATACGCGCACTACGCCCGGCATACGGCGCGGGTTCTGCCCTTCGTCATTTGAAGAGGGGCGGCGGTGAACTTAATCGCCGCCTGCCGCCGTAACCGCCGCCTGAAGCGAACGCGCCAACGGACCATCGATGCCTTCATCGAGTGGCCGGCCTATGATTGCGTTGGCCGCCTGGATGCCCGACATTGCAGCCGCTTCAACACAGCCGGCATTAAAGCCGTTGTTGGTCCAGTCTCCGGCCAAGATGACATTGGTCAGGCCTGATTCGTTTGCCCGTAGGCGGTAGCGCGTGCTTCCGGCCACTGACAGCACGTAACGCTCGGATGGATGTATATTTGCGCGCAGGTATTCCGAGACGATACGGAAGCCGCTACCCTCGCCCGAAACCTTGGGCCACAGCGGCTTCAAATTGTTTCGAAGAAAATCCTCGGAAGCTTGCTTGACGCGCTGAAGAGCCAGCTCCGGAGCGTTGTGGTCTTGAATATCCGGAATGCTGCCTTCCATTTGCCCGCAGAAATAATGGATGCCCTGTACCGCGCCCTCCGGCCAGTCCTCGCGCACGAGTAGTTGATCCATCACGGCCCAGGTATTAATGGGCGTTGTGTAAGCATCGAGTACCACATCGCCCTGTGTCCAGCCAAGTTCGCTGAGAGGTTGATTGACCCACAGTTGGACGCCCTGAGTGCTCACGGTCTCGACGTTCTCGAGCATCAACTGAAACGCCTCAGGCAGCTTCGTGATGTCTTCAAAAAGATAGGGGAGAGCGCCGATGGAAATCGCCAGCACGGCCTGATCGAAATCAGTGCCGGCGCGCAGAACGCGCGTATTCGGATTTTGCCAGGATGTCCAGAACGATTCGAGATTGACTCCGCCCGCTTTCAGTTCCTCGCCCTCGACGAGTTGGTCATATCTAGGTTCTGCCGGCCAGCAGGGCAGCCCCTTGACATCGACGAGAGGATGGTAAGTGTCTTGTGAATTCTTCAGCGTTGCCTGTACGCCGATCCGAATGGATTCGACCAATGTGCCATCGGTGCTTAGATCGAGACCCTCGACGCGATTGAAAAATTCGAATTTTACGCCGCGGTCTCGCAGTACTTCGTACATGGGTGCGAACACCACGTCACCCATGCCGGCCTGCATCTTCCAAAAGACGGAACCCTTATATGCTCCGAGAATCAGCAGAAGACTTCGCAGCGCGGGGCCGGCTTCAAAGGACGCTTTTTCGACATTTCCATCTATGTAGGCGAAGACGAGATCATACAAACCGCGCAGCGGCGCGGATTGATCGACGTCGTACGTGACCGGGTCGGCACCTTGCGCCTTTAGCCAATCCTGTAGATCGTCCTCAAGGGAATCGAGCAGGGCGGGATTGCGCAGATAACCTCCGCGCAAAAGCCCGCTGACGACGGAGACGCCCAGATCCATCAGCACAAACAGCCGCCGCGCTTCGACGTCGCCTGCATGCAAGTGGGCGTGAATCCGTTCGCGCAAAACGTCGCGGAAGTGGTCCAGGAGCATGGCCACTCCTTCATGCGCCAAAGCCGCATGGCGGCGCGGATCGGGATCGAGGGTGCGAGCGATGCGGCCCGCCGCTTCAATGAGGATCACCAATTCGACAGTCGCCACGGTTTCAAGATCGGCGAGTAAGTTGCCGAAATAGTCTCTCAAGCGCGCGAGTAAGACGTGGTGCACGGCCGATTGCTCGGCGCGCTGGCGGAACGCTGAGTCGCGATAAGTCTCTTCGAGCCAGCCGAGCACGCGAATAAGCGCGCTCCAAAGCGTCTGCGGGTTTCCGTCCCCCGGCGTGCCGGGCACTCTCGGCAAATGAAAACGCCACACTTCCCATTCGGCTCCCTTTTCCTGTCCGTGCCGATCGGTGATCGCGACAAAGTCATGTTCGCGAAAGGCATCGGTCCAGTCGCGCAGGGGCGTGCCGGGCGGCCGATTTTTCTGGTTCTCGTCGTACACTGCGCGCATGATGCGGAAGGCGTTTTCATAAAACCCCATCCAGATGTGCAGGCCGTGTTCCTCAATGCGTCCATTCTCGCCGCGACCACTGGCTCCCTTGCCGCCTAACCTCCAGCCCATTTGATAGATCGTGATTTCGTAACGCGACTGCCAATCCGGCGTGCTGGTGAGCTGCAGGGCGGTGGTCATGGCACCGATCCCGCCGCCCAGAATGGCGATCTTCTGCGGGCGTGAGGCTGTCGCGGCGAAGGAGGGCGCTGTCCAGATGTCGCTGCCCAGGCCCACAATCATGTCGAAGCCGATCCAGAGTTGCAAGACCGGTTGGACGATGTTCCCGGCGAGGCCGAGATCGGCGACGATGGGGTGGCTCGCGACATCGGCGATCGTTATGCGCCAGTCACCTGGCAACAAGCACACGCCACGCAATCGAGTGGCATTGGCTCGCGCCTCAACGATAGCCTGATAGCAGGCTGTCCCGGCATGTTGCTGGTTGGAAACTGCTTCAGGAAAACCATCGGCTCAGCGCGTTGGACGAGATCTCGCAGACTGCTATAGATCAGGTCGATTTTGCCGAGGAATCCCACGTGAGGCGCGAGGGCTCCCAACAACTCGGCTCCGAATTCCGCTGCGTCCTCGAAGATCGTCAATGGATCCTCGTTGATCGAGGTTCGTTCGGCTCGAACCAACTCGGTGCGGACGGCTTGCGTGTCGCGGCTGTACACCGGCAACGCGAGGGTCTCCATGGAAAGGACCGCGGCCTGGTCCGGCGACCCCGGAATCTGGAACCAGCCGAACGCCTTGGGAAAGCCGTAGACCTCGCGGCCCAGCGCCATCGCGTACGAGTTGTTCACAAAGATGTACGGATGAAACCAGAAGGCGCGTTGACGCTGGCGATCGATCACGCGTACCCAGACGGCGCACTCCTGCTCCGCGAACCAGCCCTTGTCGCAATCGGGCGGATTCAAACTGTACATTTTCCCGAGCGAGTTGAATGCCAGCACAACAAAGGGACCGGCCGGCTCGAACTGCACCTCGCCGCCCGACGGAATGTTGAGCCGATCGTCGATGAGCTTCTGCAGGACGGCAGGATCCGCCTTGAGGACGAAAGCGTAAAAGCTGACATCCTCGGCCACGTACGGCGGGCGAATCATCTGCGTTCCACCGTACTCAACGTAAGAAATCGGCATAGTTAATTGCTCCTCGAATGCAAAAGTAGGTGGGCTTCGCGCAGGACCGCCGGCTCATAAGTTTCAGCGGCAAAGTGCAGCTCCACTTTAACCAAGGGTTCACAATTTCCGGTCAGGCGAGCGAGGTCAATCGCCGCGCGCAACTCGACGTAGCGGCACTCGGCAGCATCGGCCTCGAGCAGCGCGTTCCCGAGAGCAGACGCCCCTTCGCGCACGCGGCCTGACGCGAACAGCACGTTTCCGCGAATCCGCAGCAGGTCGAGCCGAGATATGCCTACTCCCAGCTCCTCCGCCTGCTCGAGTGCGCCGTCGACCTCTTCAAGGGCGGCGTCCGTGTCGCCTGCTCGCACTAGACCTTCAGCGAGCAGTCCACGAAACAAAGGCTCGATCACGCGCGATCCAATCGAACGCATCACCGCGATTCCCTCGCGCATTTTCGCGATTCCCGCGGCCACTTCACCTTGCTCCGCTAATGCCCATCCCCAGGAGGCTAATACTGCCGAACTCCAGAATGGATATGCCTGTTCCTGGCAGTAACGCGTCGCGGTTTCACTCCACTCACGCGCTTCGTCGATGTTGAGGGTGAAGCATTCGAGGAGAGCACGAAAGGCCAACGACCAACCAATGCTGAACGGATGGCGGAGGCTGCGCGCATGCTCGATGGCCCGGTCGCTAGCGCTTTTCGCCCGATCGAAGAACCCAAGGAAACAACAAACGAAAGATTGGTAGCAGAGCGTGCCGACGAGCGAATCCTGTCCGAAACGGAAAGCATGTTCGCGGAAGCGTTCGACGTCGTACAACGCCTCTGCCTTTTCCAGGTGCTTATTGCTCTGGAGCAAATCGCCCCGCCAGAAGAGCGTGTTGCCGGAGGTCCAGTGACCTTGCAGGCGCATTCCGTCATGGCCGAGCGCTTCACCGGTTGAGATCATCCGTTCGGTGGTGCGCAGCGCACGATCGAGGTGGCTGCGCACCAAGTGATAGACCCACACGCCCGATAGCGTCGGCAATAACAGGGGCGAGTTGCCGGCGTGCGGCAAAAGCTGTTCAGCACGCTTGTATGTGTCGCCGACCTCAGTCGAGCCAAATCCTCGCGTCGCAATAAACGCCGGGCCCAAGCTCGCTATTAGTAATAGCTCCTGTGCGGGGTCACGACTATCAACGGGCAGCCGGTTGTATACGGACAGCCCACGCTCGAGGTGTCCAATTGCTTCCGAATACGCGGAACGCTGCAGGGCCGCCATCCCTGCTTGATGCCAGTACGGAATCGCTTTCTCTCCGAATCCGGCCTCCGTGAAATGGTGCGCCACCACCTCAGGCTGACGGTCGGCGGTCTCCGGAAAACGAAGCACGAGCATTTCCGCCACTTCGCCGTGCAGCGCAGTGCGCGATTTCTTCAACAGCGACTCATAAGCCGCATCTCGCAGCAGCGCGTGTTTAAAGATATAGGAGCGCCGCTGACCAGCGCCCCGTACGTAAAGGATTTCCGAATCAACCAACCTGTCCACACTGTGCCGCAAAGCTGGGCCGCTTAATCCGGAAAGCGCCTCCAACATCCACTCGGGAAATTCTCTGCCCAGCACAGATGCCATGCGCGCAACGTTTCGCGCTTCGCCGAGCTGATCGAGGCGAGCTACAAACGAATCGCGCAGACTTTCCGGGACGGGGAGCTTGCCTGGACGCGATGCCGTCGGGTCCGATTCAGCTACGGTTCGAGCCACCTCTTCCAGAAACAGCGGCACGCCATCGGAATTCACGACTATCTGCTCCAGCACCGCACTATCAAGAGCGTGTCCGCGAGTTGCCGCCGCAGCAATCGCCAACGCATCGCCATGCGAGAGGCGGTTCAGAGAAATTATCGAGACATAACTCCGCGGAGGCCAGGAAGAGACGTATTCGGGGCGATGGGTGAAAAGCGCGAGTAACGCGGCGGTCGGCGCCTGATCAAGCAGCATCCCGAGGAGTTCCAGCGTGGTTGGGTCGGCCCACTGCAGGTCTTCGACAATAAACAAGAGCGGCTGTCGCGCGGCACGCTCAATGAAAACGTTCACGAGCGCTTCCATCGTGAGTATGCGCTGCCGCTCGGGGGTCAGCTCGAGCGCGGCGTAACCCTCCGGCGGTACGTTCAGCAACGGCGCAAGTAGAGGAACAGTTTCTGCCAGAGGAAAGCCCAGCTCCGCAAGCAATGCTTCGAGCACGCGTAGCTTCGCCGGCGGATCTAACGCCCGGGTTTCGCGTTCAAATATCAAGCGCTCGAAGCAGTCGGTGATGGGATAGAGCGCGGTATTGGCGTACTGGGGCGCGCAGAAACATTCGATGAGCGAAGCGGCCGGGTTCTGCGCAACGCGGCGCTTGGTCTCATAAACCAGCCGTGATTTCCCCAAGCCTGGCGCGCCGCTTAAGAGCGTGACGTGCCCAAGACCCTCCACCGCCTGCTCCCACCAGCTGAGTAGAAGTTGCAATTCCTGGTCGCGGCCTTTAAGCGGCGTGAGGGCGGATTCCGGAATCGCTTCGAAGCGGCTGCGCGCGGTGCTGCGATGCAGCACGCGAGTGAAGCGCAAGGGGCGGCCGCCGAACAATTTGATCTCGCCGCTTTCGCCGCAATCGAAGCGGCCCTCAACCAGCCGCTGCGTTTCGGCACCCATGAGCAGTTCCCCAGCGCGAGCATGTTCTCCAAGCGCGCGCGCCAGAGCGAATCCTTCTCCGCTTACCGAGCGAGCGGATCCTGTGTCGGAAGAATCGGCCACTGCCAAGGAGGTTTCGACGGCCAGGCGGACGTAGAACGCGGAGTGTTCACCGGCGAAGGCCTCCGCAAGCGCGAGCCCAGCTTCAACCGCGAGCCGGGCCGCGTCTTCCCTCGCCCGGGGATAACCGAAATACGCCATGGCGGTGTTGCCGGTCCACGGCGAGAGGAAGCCTTCTTTGCCGGCAACAACCTTGGAGCAAAGTTCGCGGCTCTCCTGCAATGCGGCTTCAAAGTCTTCGGGGTCCGCGCTGGCCACTGTGCCGGAGAGCTCGATGCTCAAGAATGTGATGGGACGCCGGTCGGCGGTACCGAGTACAAAGCGGGCGGCGGAAGAAGAGGACGCATCCCTCAGGGGCCCGTACGCGATCTGAGTTTCAAGCCCTGCGAGCGGCACGATGGCATACGGCCGCAGGTCTTCCATCAAGGCGCGCACGGATGCGTAGCGCTGGTCGCGATCCTTGGCCAGAAGCTTCTCCAGAATGCGCGCTATGCCGCTCGGAGCATCAGGCCGGATTTGCCGCACGGGCCTCGGTTCCTGGTGAAGCACAGCATACCCGAGAGCGCCGGCGTCCTCGGCCATGAACGGCAAGCATCCGGTGAGCATTTCATAGAACACAACACCGAGCGACCACAGGTCGGTACGTGCGTCGACCGATTCCCCTCGCGTCTGCTCCGGCGAGAGGTAAGCCGGCGTACCCACCACCACGCCATCGTGCGTGATCAGCGCGGCATCGCCCAATTTCGCGAGGCCGAAATCGAGGACCTTGACTCTGCCCTCGGGAGTGCGCATGAGGTTTGAACTCTTGATATCACGATGGATGATGCCGGCCGCGTGCGCCGAACCGAGCGCTTCCGCAGCTTGCAGAATATAACCAGCGGCGACACCCGCCGAAGGAGGCCAGCCCTCAGGAGAAAGATCGGTCAGTTGGCGGAAGCTTTGGCCCGCAATGTATTCGAGGACCAGAAAAAGAGTGTCACCCTGTTGATCGATGCCGTGAATGGTGCAAATGCCGGGATGATTCAGCTTGGCCGCCGCTTGCGCCTCCCGGAGAAAACGTTCGCGCGCAATGGCACTGGTGCCCTCGGGAAGAATCTTGATTGCAACCTGCCGGCCCAGGCGGGTATCGAGAGCAAGATAGACTGCCCCCATTCCGCCGCGACCCAGCAGCGAAAGGAATCGGTAATGGGCGATGTCTTCAGGAAGGTTGCCCTTCGCGGAAGCATCCGCAGGTCCGCTCTTCTCCGGAGGCGAGATCACGGTGTCGTTCGCGGGATGAGACGAGTGCTCTGCTTCGGAGGAATGACTCACGACAGTCAGATCGCAATCACGTTCCGTTCCTTCCTGGCCGGGCACTCGCTAATTATAATCGCGGCTTTGGCTGCAGTTCTATTCTGCTTATCCCAGGTCAGCGGAAACTAACGTTCGGTACTCGAATGTTGCGTCTGATTATCTATTTGGATAAAACTCGGGCCCAATACGCGGCGCAGCTTGCGAATTGTAATCGGATATCAATCTACTGTATTTAAGTTAGGGTTGGCATACAATCTGCAAAGGTGTTCAGCATCGTGCCGCAAAACCGCAGCATGCTTCTGGACGCGTAGTCCAGCATATTTTTCTACAGGAGATTCCATGAGCTTAAATCAACCTCGTCTCGGATGGATTCCGGATCTTCCAGACCACCGAGATTTTATGTATGCCGCCCCAACACCCGTCATGCACAATATTCCAGCGTCCGCGGACCTGACGGCTCAATGCCCAAGCGTTTACGATCAGGGACAACTCGGAAGTTGCACGGCGAATGCGATCGCCGCGGCATTCCAGTTCGACGAGATGAAACAGAAAGAGCCGAATGTTTCCGTTCCATCCCGGCTCTTCATTTACTACGGAGAGCGCGCCGTAGAAGGGACAATAAACGAAGATAGCGGCGCGCAAATCCGCGACGGCATCAAGGTGGTGGCCAGCAACGGGGTTTGCCCGGAAAGCGAGTGGCCGTACGACACCGGAAAATTCAGCCAAAAGCCGCCGCCGAAGTGCTTTACCGACGCGAAGAAGTACAAAGCGCTCACGTACCAGCGGTTGATTCAAGATCAAAATACGATGAAAGGATGCATCGCGGAAGGATACCCGTTTGTATTCGGCATCACTGTGTACCAAAGCATGATGTCCGATGACGTGGCGAAAACGGGAATCGTACCGATGCCGACAACCCAGGAGAAGGTTCTCGGGGGCCATGCCATTCTCGCCGTGGGATTCGACGACAAGACGCAGCGGTTCAAGTTTCGGAATTCCTGGGGAACCTCATGGGCTGACAGCGGTTATGGATACATTCCTTATGCGTACCTGACCGATACGAATCTCGCGAGTGATTTCTGGACTATTCGCGCAATTACCGAAGCTGGTGCTAAGTTACACGCAGGTGCAGCAAAAGCGAACGCTTAGCAGTGTTGGGGTTCCATTCCCTGCTCAGACGCATTTCGATGGTGGAGGTTCCCGGCGCGTCGGCGCGAAAGTGCCACTCATGAACGCCGGGACTTCCTATATTGTGCGAGTCGGGTTTAAACGAATCGCCAACAAGCGAGCAGATTGGGGCGCCGTTCTTCGCGACCTTCCAATCGTAACCAGTCGTTGGATTCTCCGGCAAAACGACAGTAAAGGTCTGACCAACCGTCAGGGCGACTTCTTTCCCGTTCGATTCATCTGTAACTTGCACGTCAGTCATTTTCGATGCCCTCTTATTGCCGGCGAGCGATCTTTGGCTACAAGCACATACAATCATGAGCGCTATCGATAGAAACGCAAGCCTGGACGCGGTGCGCACAAGAACAGAATAGCGCCGGGGAGTGCGGTAGACGCACTTAACCGACTGGCTACGCCGGTTTCATTTCAGTTGGATCGCGCCTGAGCAACCTTCTTCGGAGACTCTTCTTGGGCAGAAACCCACTTGGCGTGTTCCTGTGACACGGTACCTTCGATTCGCTCCGCGAGCAGCGCAAGAGGCTTTTCCGATGAGGCATACGGTCCCGCCTGCGCCAAAAACAGGTACTTCTCGTGCTTAAGGGTCTCGCATGTGGAACGATAAGCGATCCAATTTGCCTGGAACTGATTCAACTGTTGCAGCCCCTCCGCGACGACGATTGCGATACCAAGTGCCGCTGCAAATGGCCGGCCCCACGGGGCAGCGGAGAAAATCGGTATGAGGACCGCTGAAATTATGGTCAGCGCCTTCAGCCACTTGTACCAGCGCTGGCTGCGCGCACTCTTTCGGTCGTACCAACTAATTTGGTCTTCCAGCCGGTCGAGTGTCGGACTTGTTTGTTGGGCAGCTGTCGCCACGCTGGACAATTGTATCCCGAAACTTCATCCGATGTTATACTTTGACCTCTCTCTTAGAAGGTGTCGGCAGGAGACTAAGTGAAGTTCGAGACCGAGGTCTTTATCAGCTACGCCCATCTCGACAACCAAGGTGCGAGACAAGGACACGAGTGGATAAGTGACTTTCACCGTGCCTTGGCCGTACGAGTAGGACAGCTGCTCGGAAAAGAGCCTCAGATCTGGCGTGACCCGAAACTACAAGGCAACGACTGCTTTGCCGAAACACTTCTGGAGCGGCTGAAGCATGTAGCCCTCCTGGTTTCTGTTCTATCGCCGCGATACATAAAATCCGAATGGACGCGCCGGGAACTGGAGGAGTTCTGCCTCGCGGCAACTGAGACCGGCGGCTTAGACATCGCTAATAAGGCGCGAGTCTTCAAGGTGGTGAAAACGCCCATTCCGAGGGAATTGGAGCTTCCAACATTACAGCGGCTCCTCGGCTACGAGTTCTTCAAAGTCGACCCCGACAACGGGCGGCCTCGGGAGCTCGATGATCCCGGTGAAAAGGATTATTGGACCAAGATTGACGACATCGCGCATGACATGTCGCAGCTCATTGAGCTTCTTGAGGGCGAAGGCTCGGCATTTCCCACCGCCGGTGAAAAGAGAACGATCTATCTGGCGGAGACGACCTTTGACTTGAGATCCGAGTACGAGACTATCAAGCGCGACCTGCAGCAGCACGGCCACACTATTTTGCCGTCGCAACCACTCCCTCTCATCGCCGCAGAGCTGACGTCGTACGTGCGTGAAGAAATGGCAACGTGCGACTTGTCGATTCATCTGGTCGGGAAAACTTACAGTCTGGTGCCTGAAGGAGGGATGCAATCGATTTCGGAGGTGCAGAACGAGCTTGGCATCGAGCGCGCCGAAAAGGGGAATTTCTCTCAGTTCGTATGGATCCCCCCGGGTCTGGACATCCAGGACGCGCGGCAGCGAGAGTTTGTCGAGAGACTGCGAATGAATCCTCGCATTCGAAGGGCGACAGATCTGCTGGAAATATCTCTCGAGGACCTCAGAACAGTGATTCACGAGAGGCTCAAGCCTAAGCGTGAACCTAAACCAAAGGCCGACGGTACGCCGGTTTCAGCCAAGGGGCTGAAGCAACTGTACTTCATCTTCGACCAGCAGGATCAGGAAACGATCAGCCCATGGTTGAACTTCTTGTTTGAACACTTCGAAGTTATGTCTCCGGTGTTTGAGGGCGACGAGGCTGAGATTCGAGAATTCCACGAAGAAAATCTCCGCATGTCGGATGCTGTGCTCGTCCATTACGGCGCAGCCGGTGAAATATGGCTGCGGCGCAAGCTGCGAGAGCTGCTGAAAAGTGCTGCCTATGGGCGTACCGAGCCATTGCGAGCAGTTGGTGTTTTACTGGCGCCGCCGAACTCCGCCCAGAAGCGGTTGTTCAACACGCACGAGGCCACAGTGATCTCACAGTGCGACGGATTCAAACCCGATCTACTTCTTCCGTTCGTCGATCGCGTGCAACAAGAGTAGGAGCGCACGGGATATATGGAACCCGAGGCGCGCTTCAATCCTTTTCCCGGCCTTCGGCCTTTCGAGCCCGACGAAGATCATCTGTTTTTCGGCCGCGAAAAGCAGATCGACGAGCTATTAAGGAAATTGCGGACGAACCGCTTTCTGGCGGTCATCGGTTCGTCTGGAAGCGGGAAATCTTCGCTAGTCCTCTCCGGCCTTATTCCTTCGCTCTACAGCGGGATGATGGCAAACGCCGGATCTAACTGGCGTGTAGCCATACTTCGGCCTGGCGCGAGCCCGATCACGAACCTGGCTGTATCGCTCAACAAGCCGGAAGTGCTGAGAATGGCGACGGAATCGCACGAGACCAGCGGCATCCTGCTGGACGTTACGTTGCGACGCAGTACGTCAGGGCTCATCGACGCGGTTCGCGAAGCAAGAATCCCCGCGCGAGAAAACGTTCTCGTTCTAGTGGATCAATTCGAAGAGCTCTTTCGATTTCGCAACAGCCGGGATATCGAGAAATCGAAAGACGAAGCTGCGGCGTTCGTCAAATTGCTGCTGGAAGCGGTCCAGCAGGATGTTGTGCCGATCTATATAGCGCTCACTATGCGCGCTGATTTTATCGGCGATTGCATGAATTTTGCGGGCCTGCCTGAAGCCATAAATACAGGGCAGTATCTGGTCCCGCGCATGACACGCGATCAGTTGCGGCGCGCCATCACCGGCCCGGCGGCGGTGGCCGGCGGAGATATCGCGCCACGGCTGGTCGCACGGCTGCTGAACGATTGCGGAGACGACCCTGACCAGCTTCCCGTGCTGCAGCATGCCCTGATGCGCACTTGGGACTACTGGACCAAGCATGGAGAGCCCGGCGAGCCGGTCGAAATCTCGCATTACGAAGCAATCGGAACCATGCGCGAGGCGCTTTCCCGGCACGCTGAGGAAGCATACGAAGAAGCTCGCGCCGGGGGCAGCGCCGAGATCGCGGAACGAATGTTCAAGGCGTTGACCGACACATCCGGGAACGCGAGAGGCGTGCGACGGCCAACTTCAGTCGAGGAACTCGCCGCAATTTGCGAGACCGCGGAAACGAAACTGATCTCGGTAATTGAGATCTTCCGACGCCCCGGCAGGTCATTCTTGATGCCGCCTGCCAGTACGCCGCTCGATTCCGGCTGCATGGTCGATCTCTCGCATGAGAGCCTGATGCGGGGCTGGACGCGGCTTATCAAGTGGACCGAAGAGGAGCGCGCCTCAGCCGATTATTACGTGCTGGTTTCGCAGGCCGCGCGGTCGTTCGAGAATGGCACGGCAGGCCTGTGGCGGAACCCGGAGCTCGAATTCGGCTTGCGATGGCGAACCGAAAACCGGCCCACCTCAGCGTGGGCTCGACGGGTAGACCCCAACTTCGAGCGAGCAATGAGCTTTCTCGACCGGAGCGCAGACGAGCGGGATCGCCTGGCTGCGGAACGCCAAAAGCAACGAAGACGCAAATTGACTTTGGCCTGGAGTGTTGCGAGCACTCTGGCCGTCCTGCTAATCATCACAGGGTGGTTGGCCGCCGTTGCGTTTCGTGAACGCTCCCAAGCGGAGAGTAATTTACAGCTAGCCAAAGATACAGTGGATTCGCTGCTAACTTCGGCGGGAAGTCAATCGGCGCAGATTGCCGCCGAATCGCCAGAGATTGCAGATTTTCGCAGAACTCTCGTGGAGCAGGCGAAGGCCACCTACGCAAAGATCCTCGCCCACGGCGGCCGCGGCGAGTTCACCGAAGAGATCGGGCTTGTGAATGTACGGCTGGGTGATGGAGGTCGGATCACCGGCCGGACAGATCAAGCGATCGCTGAATATAAGAGAGCAATCAGGCAGTTTCAGAAGTTGGCCGACGCTTCCCCGCGAATCAGCAAATATCGTCAGGAATTAGCCGACGCCTACAACTGGCTGGGCGAAACCGAGCGGCCGACCGCAAAGTATCGCTCCGACGCAGAGGCTGCGTATGACCATGCTTTGAGCCTCCAACAAAACCTTCAGCATCAGTTCCCAACTGATCCCGCGTATCAGCTCATGCTCGCCCGAACGTATTACAACCGGGGCATTCTCCGGAAGGACAGCGGCCGCGCTAAAGAGGCGGAAGGTGATTATCGAGAGGCCATCCGGCTGCTCACCCCTTTAGCCGCAGGCAACTCTTCGGCGAAATCAAGCAGCCAGTACAAGCAGGAACTCGCACGTGCAGAGAACAATCTCGCCAGATTGATGTTCGACGCTCAACTGCCAGGCAACCCGGGCAAGCTCTATCAGAATGCGATCAGGGCTGGCGAGGACCTGACAAGGAACCAACCTCAGAATCGGGACTACAAATTCGAACTGGCGCAGTACTACGATAACTTCGCCACTTTGCTCGAGAGCGAGAAACGGGCGGGACCGGCCCTTGATAACAGCGGGCACGCTCTTGCTCTCTACGAACAACTGACGCAGCCCTTGCCTCTATGGATGATGCATCTGGGCCTTCTGCACAATATCCGAGGACATATATTGGAATCGAAGAATTTACAGGAAGCGGAATCGGAGTACCAGCAATCTGTCAACGCATTTAGACAGTTGCCCAGCAGTGCACAAACTGCCGATTACCATATCTGGTTTGGTCAAGCTCTGGCGAACATGGCTAGCGTGCTCGAAAAGAAGAACGACCACCGGGGTGCTGTTCCGCTGATTCTGGAAGCAATCAGTCAGCACCAAGAAGTGGGATCAAAATACGATTTGGCATGGGATTACTACTCTCTCGCAACAGCCTATAAGGCCATGGGCTCCGCCGTTGAGGCCCAGGACAGCATGCAAGCGTTGAGCAAACTTATTCCTGACTTAACGAAGGCAGACCAAGAGGAACTGGAGGCGGCGCTTCGCGATTTGAAAGGATCGCAGAAGTAGGTCAGAATACGAATCGGTATTCGAGCCGGACAAGATTCGTGTACCATGTGACGTTCGTCAGCGCATGCCCGTATCCCAGGTAAATCGAATTGTGAGCGCCTATCGCGAGACGTGCGCCGATCTTTACGTTTGCTATGTTGGCCTGCGCTGAAGCAGTCCCGTCGGCGGATGTAGTGACAAGTCCGCTTCGAATGCTCCAGCCCACGAATTCAACAACAGGAGTAAAACGATAGGTCGATCCAGAAAAGAGATCGTAGCTGCCGCCAGCGCCGTACTCGAGAACATCTCCGGCGAAGCCGATGTTGGGATTGGGCGGCGAGAGGCCTAAGGAGTTCGAGCCTCCGACTGGATGCCAGTCGCCGAATTGAGCGGCGAGTGTCCATCGTTCAGCAAACCGCTGGTAATAAAGCAGTGTCGGCTCGACGCTGTAGTGATGTGTTCCCAGGCCGCGAAACGAATCGCCGGTTGGAAAATAGGCGCGCATCTGAAAAGTGAGATAGCGCTTTTCCGCCGCCAGCAGAGCAAACTTGAATCCACCTCGAAAGTCTCCGAATCCGCTTGCGCTTGGAATGCTTCCAGCGCCGACCGACGTAAATTGAATGGATCGCTCGGGGAGTTCCGCGAAAAAGGAAAGACGCCTATGCGGCGCGTATTCGAGGTGAAGCTGCAGTTCTTGCAGATTTGCGCTGCGGGCGATAACAGTGCCAGGCCCGGGTGCGTTGGGGTCTGGCGACGGCCGATAGCATCCGCATTTGGCGTAGAAAAATTCCGCCCGATCCGGCTGTTGCAAATTGAAATCTGCATCAAATCGAAATCGAATTTCGGATTCAATGATGGCGTTGTCGATATATCCGGTTGAACTTCCCGCTATTCTCCGGCTGTGAATCACCTGGGGCGCGACCGGATTGGAGGGCGTCTGGCTCAAATCGGCAGCTGAGCCTGGGCCCGGCCAAAGCGTTTCAGCGCTCTTTACGGCAGCGTGTGCGGGGTCTGCCTCTTCATTCGTCGTTATCGAATCTTCCGAGTAGTACAGCACCGGAACCGTCAACGCGTCTGAAAAAACGTCTACATAATCATTTCGCGTTTGCGACCAAGCGAAAGAAACGGACGAAAGCAGCGATGCACCCAGCAGCAGAACTTTTTGCATATTCTCCCGAAGTGTGGTGAGCATAGCATGAAAGTGCTACGAATGGAAGACGAATTCGTTGGGAAGGAAACCCCGAGGGGAGACCAGTAGGCGAGAATACAAATTGAATAGCCGCAGTGGGGAAGGCCCCAACTGCGGCCAGGTAACGGTGCTACGAAATTATCTAATTGATGCCGAGCAATCCACTCAGGCCGATGCGCCCGCAGACCTTTGTTTTTCGCGCTCACGCCGGAGTTCCTCTTCGGCGCGGTGCCAATCTACTTCCGAGGAGCCATGTGGGCAGCCGCGTTCATGCCAGCAGCGGTAAGCACGAGCGCCGATTTCCTCGTCACTCGGTCCCGAGCCCACATTTGTGCGCCCCGACGTCATCTGTTCCCGCCCGGACATAGCTTCTCCGCGCCCGGAGGCCTCGTTCACCCGGGTGGTCGGACTCTGGTCAACACCAGTCGTGCCGCGCGGCGTTGTTCCGGACGATCTCGCTCCCGGAACAATATTCGGGGCAGGTGAGCCGCCAGATCCGCCCGGCGTTACCGAGGTCATGCCCGCTCCGGCGCCTGATCCGGTCCTCACACCCGAAACATCCGTACCTCTCGCACCCACCGACAAATTAGCATCGGCGGCGATCGTGTCGTTGATGCTGAGGCCCGCTCTCGGCCGTTCCAGGCGCGCAGTCCTTTGTTCGGGGGAGAGCTCAGATTCCGGAATATCCTCGAAATCCCCTGCCTGATCGGCCGGTAACTTGTTGAACTTAGGATCGATCATTAAAAACTTCCTCTATTTGTTTGACACTTCCGGAAGCAGAAACACAACGAAGAATGTTCCTGGACGGGAGTGAAAACGAATAGATCAATGCTACGATACGGCGACATATGCGGGGCAGAGCTATGGTCGTGGGAAGCGGTCCGAACGGTTTAGCGGCGGCCATTGTTCTAGCCCAAGCCGGACTGCAGGTAGAGGTCCGCGAAGCCTCTCTCGTACCCGGCGGCGGAGCGCGTTCGGGTGAGCTGACCCTGCCCGGATTCATCCACGACCTGTGCTCCGCGATTCACCCCATGGCGGTTTGTTCGCCATTTTTTTCGAAGCTGCCGCTGCGTTCGCACGGCTTGAAATGGGTGTTTCCACCGGCGGAGCTTGCACATCCGCTGGACGACGGAACGGCGATTATCTTGGAACGCGATGTTGCGGCCACCGCGGCGCAGTTCGGCTCGGATGCCGCCGCATACCGCGAGCTGTTCAATCCAATTGTCACGAATTGGGAGACCCTGCTGAGCGAAACACTCCGTCCGTTGCGCTTTCCTCGGCACCCGTTCCTGCTGGGTCGATTCGGTCTACGGGCGATCCAACCGGCAGCTGTTCTGGCTCGGAGTTCGTTTCATAGCCTCCGCGCTCAAGCTTTATTCGCCGGCCTGAGCGCCCATTCCTTTCTGAGATTGGAAGCCCCCCTTAGCGCGGCGTTCGGCCTGATGATGGGCGGCTCCGCCCACGCCGTCGGCTGGCCTATGCCGCAGGGTGGCGCGCAGCAGATCACTAACGCCCTGACGGATGTTTTGAATTCCTTCGGCGGTCGCATAGTGGTAGGCTCGCGCGTCGAGCGACTCGAGCAGTTGGGCTCGCCAGATCTTACACTGTGCGATGTCACACCGCGGCAGTTTCTTCGCATGGCGGATTTGACGGGTCACCAGCCGTTTCGCCAATTGCTGGAGCAATACCGCTACGGTCCCGGCGTTTTCAAAGTGGACTGGGCTTTGCGCGAACCGATTCCCTGGACCGCCAAAGACTGCCTACGCGCGGGAACTGTTCATTTGGGTGGGACGCTCGAGGAAATTACCGCATCCGAACGCGCCACCTGGGAGAATAAATCTCCAGAAAAGCCATTCGTGCTGTTAGCTCAACACACTCTCTTCGATCCGACACGAGCTCCCGCCGGTTTGCATACGGCCTGGGCTTACTGCCATGTCCCAAACGGCTGGCCAGGTTCCGCGCTCGCCCAAATCGAGGCGCAAATCGAACGGTTCGCGCCCGGTTTCCGCGAATGTATTCTCGCCCGGGCCGCCCACGGCACTGCGGCGATGCAAGGGGCGAACGAAAATCTGATCGGCGGCGACATCAACGGAGGCGCTGCCGACGCAAAGCAATTCATCATGCGGCCTACTTGGCGAACCTACAGCACGCCCTTGAAAGGCGTGTATTTCTGTTCGTCTTCTACGCCGCCCGGAGGCGCGGTGCACGGGATGTGCGGCTATAATTCAGCCCAGCGGGCGCTGCGTTGGCTTGGGAAACGAACGTAACACTAGCTGCCGACCTTCTCCTTCACGCACACCAGCTTTAAATTCGCCCCGCCCTTCGCGGTCGTGATCTCGCTGGTCGTGGTGAGCGTCTGACCGTCGTCGGAGAGCGTCCAGCGGTCGAGCACCACCTCGTCTTCGCCGTCCGACAGTTTGATGTGGGTCCGGATCAGCAGCGCGGGACCGTCCCAAAACGCTTTGCTCGAAGCATCATGTCCATTGATGACGTTCGCCGCCTCAGATCCGTCGGTGAAGTAACTCACGTCGGCGCTAGTGGTTTTCGTTCCGCTTGTCTGCAGGGTATGGACGTTCATGGTGATCCCGTGCTGATCCACTATGCGGACAATCATGTCGGGCATCGTCGCGCGCCCGAAATCGCTTTTATCTTTGACCATGCGCCAGCGTCCGGAGAAATCCGTCTTCGGCTGCGATTCCTGCTGCGCATAGGCAGACAGCGGCATCAAACCGGCCGCAACAGAAACAATGGTCAATCCACGCAATAACGTCATTCGCGTCAAGCCATTCAGGTCAAGCGTACTATTGCGACATGACCAAAAGCTTGAAGGTGCCGGGCACCATTTTCGGGCGGGGTCGCGGATTGTCCGCAGTGGCTGCTGGAGCCGCGCCAAACTCGGCATCCGAAAGATATATCTTGTGCGTGTGCAGGTCCAGCGCCATAGTGCGCGCGCCCGGCTGAGTTTTGGCATTTTCCAAAACGCTGTACCGGTCGGCCGATTCTTGTTGGACAACGGTAAGCGTCGCGTCTCGGCCGTTCGAAGCGAAGGCCAGTTTCGTTCCTGGATCGAAGCCCGCGGCATCGGTTCCAGCGCCCGTCGGAACGGTGGTGATCACTTTACCTGAATCCGCGTCGACAACTGCCATCACCTTGTTCTCACAAACAGGGAAGAGGCGGCGGTTCGCCGGGTCGATGGCCAATCCCGAAGGCGAATCGCATTGCGGCGAGAGCGGCCAGCGATTCTTGATCTGGAGAGTTTTGGGGTCGAAGCGCACCAGCTCGCTCGTATCTTCGATGTTCACGTAGACGTTGCCGTTCCCGTCGGTGGCCGGAAACTCGGGCTTGCCGCCGAGCGCCGTCGTGCCCGCCACATTTCCAGTCGCGGCATCGATTGCGGTCATATCTTTGCTGCGTCCGTTGAATGCAAATACGCGCTTGCTGTAGGGATCGTAAAGGATTCCGTCGGGATTCGTTCCCGCCTTGGCCGTCGCAATCGTGGCCAGAGTTTTCAGATCGAAGATGGTGACCTGATTATCGCGACCATCGCTGATAAATCCGCGGCCCAAATCATTCGCCAGGGCGATTCCGTGAACACCGTTAGTGTTGGGAATTTTGCCTACCATGGCATCAGTATCGAGGTTGAGCACGTCCACCTCAGTGCCGTGGGAAACGTATAGCCGCCTGTTGTCGCTATCGGCAATCAGATAATCCCACCCACCGGCGCCGGGAATCGGGATCGTCTTCAGCAGCTTGTAAGAGCCTGCCGCGAGAAGGGTGGAGGCGAGCAGCAGACCTGCCGCATAGATGCGAGACTTTGCAATGAACATAGTGAAAACAGGGTCGATTGTATCATCCGTGCGGAAACAGGAACCGCTTCGGCTGTTCTATTGCGATCTTTACTATTTTTCAAGCGCCGTGCATCGAGCGAGCCGTTACCTCTGTACTAGGGAGGCGTTTTCTTGTGCGTATGCCTCTAAGCGCAGCAGAGAGACGCGCCGATAAGAGTAAATGTGAACGTGACTGCCTCAGTGACGTTACGGTTCGGACTGGCCTATGACCAATCTCGGAATGAACAGCATTGACCCAAGCACCTCCCCGGAGGGCGTTCAAAATATGGAAGCCGTGCAGCTATCGATGCTGAGCTCTGTGTTGAATGGACTGGAAAGTGGCGCTTCCGCCATGTGCCGTCACGCCCAAGAAGCCATGCGCGCGGTGCGCGACGGAAGTTATCGAGTCGACGCCATGCAGTTGAGCCGTCGGATCGTCGGGGAAGCTATGGGATTGGCCTACTGATCAACACGTGCCTGGCCGCGGCCCGCGCCCCAGCCCAGGTCTCGTCCCGAACCCAATGTAAATACCGATTCAAGCACTCGATTGCTGCTATTTTCGAGCGCAATACAGTGGAACGATCCCGCGCCCGGGACACCAAACCGTAGATCCGTCAGCTCAACCCGCTTCGCCGGCCGCCCACCTTCGGTAAACGTTGGAGTCGCCGACCAAATAGGAAAGCGCGCGAAGTAAACAAAGTAACGAAAAGGTTCTGTCGCCTTGGCGGTTTCGAGACTCGATGTCATCGCGGCCTTGTACCAGATGTGAGCGTCCTGCATGTCGAGTTGGTCTAAGGGATCAAGCGCGGCCGTCCGGTAATCATCGGCCGTCTCCACCACACCGGTCCAATGAAACGGGCTGAAGGGTTGGGGCAGCGCTGCCGCTTGCAGGGGCGGCGCATCTTCGTACAGCCTCGACTCGAGTTGCGCCGCTGCACGCGCATGCAAGGCAGCTCGGCCGCAGTCGAAAAGCACGAAAAACGCGAGTGCGAATAGGGCGATGCCTCGTCCGGCCGATGCTCGATCGCCAATCTCGTTGCTGACAAGTCGCGCGAACAGAGGCCACACCGCCGCGAACCCGAGCGCGGCCATGATCCAAACGTCGAAGAGACTATTCAGATCCAGATGAAACCACCGTGATGAAAGCGGCAGCAGCAATCGCACGCCATAGCTGTTCGTCCAATCCATCATGAGATGACTTGCCACTCCAATGCAGCACAACAGCCAGGCTCTCAGCCAGGGCAAGCGGCGCCTCGAAATGCCCGCCACAATGAGCACCGGCAGCAGCGCCATCAGGGGTAGGCAGAGAAGCGAATGCGTGTAACCCCGATGCGCCTCCAGGTAGGCGAGGCTTCCTCCGGCTGCCGCCAAGACGTCGATGTCCGGCGCATTTGCAGAAAGAATCAGGAGGGCGGCCGGATGCGGCGAAAAGCGATCGAGTCCCACGCGGGACAGCGCGAGCCCGGTGAGGGAATGCGTGATGTTATCCATCGCTCGGGTTCAGGCGCAAGCCGGAACAGCGACGTAGGACTGCTCCCGTGCGAGATACTCGGGCGGCGCAAGAAGAGTGAGCGCGTCCGGTAGGATTTCGGCTGTCATCGGCAATCTGCCCGCGAGCTCTCCATCGACCTGCACGTATACTTCCTGGTCCGGCGGCTTGCAGCAAGTTACGGACTGGCCGCGCACTACGATGCAGCCCTTCACGCGATGCACGCGTCCGAGCGCGACACCGACGAGATAGCCGAGGTAGCGCACACTGGCGGTGCCACGAAACAAGACCACCTCGAATTCGTTCCGCAAAAGCGATGCTCCGCGCGCAATCTCCAGATCGCCGCCGTAGTTCCGCACGCGGCTGATCAGCGCAAAGCTCGCTTCGTAGCGTTTACCGTCCACGCTTACTTCAAACTCGCTGAGCGGTCGAAATACATGCGAAAAACCAGCTACGTAGTAAGCGATTTTTCCCGCAGCGGCTTTCAGATCGAGATTCAGCCGCGCGACAATTTCGGCATCGAGGCCAGCCCCGGCCATGCAGAGGAAAAGCCGCCGCTCCGAACCACCCATTTGCATACTGCCCACCGCAATTCGATGCGGGCGCCACTTCGAAATTTGTGCTGCAGCGCGTTCGAAATGAATCGGAAGGTGCAACTCGCGCGCCAAAACATTGGCCGTACCTCCGGGCAGAATAGCGAGAGGAACGCCGGTGTTTAACATCCCGTTCGCCACTTCATTGATGGTTCCATCACCGCCTGCGGCAATGATGAGCTCGCATCCGGTCTCAATGAGGTGCCGCGCCTGGACGCCCGCAGCGCCTGGACCGTCGGTTGGAATCAGGCTTGCTTCAATACCCTGACGAGCCAGCTCGGCGGTGGTACGTTGGAGCAAGTGTAGGCGCCGCGATAGACCTCGTGCGACCGGATTGTAGATGATGGCTGCGCGTTTCGCGTCGAAAGACTCCAAGCGTCACCATTATAGGTTCAGCAATGAAAGAGTCGCTTCCCAAGCGCGCGGAAGACCTGCGCAAGCAACTCGAACATCACGAACATCTCTATTACGTTCTGGATCAGCCTGAGATTTCAGACGCTGAATATGACCGTCTCATGCGCCAATTGCGCGATTTGGAAGACGCGCATCCCGAGTTGCGCACTCCCGATTCGCCCACACAGCGCGTGGGAGGCCAGCCGCGCGAAGGTTTCGTCAAGGTGCCGCACAGCTCGCCCATGCTCAGCCTGGATAACGCGCTGAATGAGCAGGAGCTGCACGAATTCGATGGCAGGGTTCGAGCGCTGCTTAAATCCGAGCGCTATGAGTACGTAGCCGAGTTGAAGCTGGACGGGCTCTCAATGGCAGCTTATTATGACGGCGGCCGGTTTGCGCAAGCGGTCACCCGTGGCGACGGGCGCGTCGGCGAAGACGTTACGCAGAACGCGCGCACCATCCGTTCGCTGCCTTTGCGCCTGCAAGATCGCGCGATTCGCGCAGCAGCTTTCGAAGTCCGTGGCGAGGTCGTGATGCAGCGGCGCTCCTTCGAGCACCTCAACGAGGAACGCGAACGTGCCGGGCTGTCACGCTTTGCCAATCCGCGAAACGCCGCTGCCGGAGCTTTGCGTGCCCTCGATCCTTCTGTAACCGCCGCGCGCCAGCTCGATTACTTCACTTACTTTCTGCTCCAAACTGGCCGCCCCTTTCTCGATAGCCAGTGGAAGACCTTAGAGACATTGCACGCCGCGCACTTCAAAGTGAATCCGTACCGAAAAAAATGCGACGGGCTGGAGGACCTGCTCGACTTTATTCGCCAATGGGAGACGAAACGCGACACTCTGCCTTATGAGATCGACGGCGTAGTTGCAAAAGTCGACTCCGTTGAGCAACAGGAGAAGCTCGGGTGGACGGCCAAAGCGCCTCGTTGGGCAATCGCGTTCAAGTATCCCGCGCGTCAAGCCTCGACGGTGCTCGAAAGTATCGAAGTACAAGTAGGGCGGACTGGCACGCTGACCCCGGTCGCCCATCTCAAGCCGGTGAGCCTCAGCGGCGTCACAGTGTCGCGAGCCACGCTGCATAACGAAGACGAGATTGCGCGCCTGGGTGTCGAGATCGGCGATACGGTTCTGGTCGAGCGTAGCGGTGACGTAATCCCGAAGATCGTGCGCGTCGTTGAGCAAGGCGCTCATCGCCGGAAATTCCGCATGCCCACGACGTGCCCGGTTTGCGGCGGCCAGGTGGTTCGCGAAGAAGGCGAAGCAGCCAGTCGCTGCGTGAATACCAATTGCCCCGCACGGCTACGCGAATCGCTTCTGCATTTTGCTTCACGCGGCGTAATGGACATCGACGGCATGGGCGACGCACTCGTCGATCAGCTATTGAGCCGCGGGCGTGGTCCACAATATCGCCGATCTTTATGAATTAAGCATCGACCAGCTTCTCGAGCTGGAGCGCATGGGCGAGAAATCTGCCTCGAAGATCATCCGCAATATCGATCATTCGCGGTCACAGCCGCTCGCTCGCGTCTTGAACGGATTGGGCATTCCTTTCGTCGGCGAGCGCACGGCGCAGATTCTTGCGTCTCATTTCGGCAGTGTTGATGAGATCGCTGCTGCTTCCGCCGAAACTCTGCAGGAGGCGAACGAGATCGGGCCCAAGGTGGCGGACGCAATCCGGCAGTTCTTTGCCGAGGAGCGAAATCGCGAACTGATCGAGCGGCTTCGCGCGGCTGGACTTACGCTTCACCGCCCCGAAGGACAAGTAAATGAACGTGGGCCGCTCACCGGCACTGACTTTCGTGCTCACAGGCACGTTGCCGACACTGAAACGAGAAGAGGCGAAGGCAGCGCATCGAAGTCGCAGGCGGCAAGGTGGCGGGATCGGTCAGCGCAAGACAAATTATCTGGTGGCGGGTGAAGATGCAGGATCCAAGCTCGAGAAAGCTCGCGAGCTGAGCGTTCCCGTTCTCGATGAAGCCGGGCTTTTCGCTATGCTTGGGTCGGAGACGCAACGCAAGACCGCCTCGGAGTAGAAGCTGAAGCATTTTTCTAGCAGCCTTGCCTCTGGGTGGAAACACTTAAGCGCTGTTTTATTGTCGTGGGGACCCTATGGGCTATTTTTGCTCGCCATCCTCGATTCGGCGGGCCTTCCCGTGGTCGGCGGCGTCGATGCCCTTCTGATCGCTGTGTCTGTGAATCAGCCGCATTTGGCGTACATCGCGGCCATTTGGGCGATTCTCGGCTCGTTAGCCGGAAGTCTGATTCTGTTCGGCATCGCGCGCAAGGGAGGCGAGGTGTTGCTTGCGAAGCATATCTGGAACGCGCCGCGGCAAGCGCCTGCACGCCTGGTTTGAGCGTTACGGCCTGGTGACGGTGTTCATTCCGGCGCTCTCTCCTCTTCCCGCTGCCTATGAAGGTTCCGGTATTTCTGCGCGGGCGCCTTCGAAGTGCGCTGGTCCTATTTCAGTGCGGTCGTGCTTTCTGCGAGGGCCATACGCTATTTCGCGCTCGCGTACCTGGGTTTGCACTACGGGCACCAGACATTCCAATTCCTCGCCTCGCATCTACTCGCCGTCGCAGCGATTGCGGTTGGCTTGGCGATTCTCGCCATCGTCGTCCTGCAATTACGTCAAGCGCAACGAGCCAGGCGAGTCCAAATCTGCCATTATGAGCAAATAGTTTCGTCCGCTGTATGCACCGGCTGTGCGTCTCTCTTGTTATCGTGGCTTGATCTGCCGCGCGTCGGAGATCCGGCTGAAATACTCAATCGCATTCGCCTGAATGTCGCGGCGCAAATCGAGCGATCGGCAAACTACACCTGCGTTCAAACCATCGACAGAACCTATTTCGCAAGCACTCGCGATCTGCCTCAGCGCTGCGCTACGAACCAGCGGCGCGGGAGCGAAGGAAGTGATACACGACCGTTTGCGACTCGACATCGCTGTTTCAGAAGGCAGAGAGATCTATTCGTGGCATGGCGAAAATAGGTTCTCCTCTTCCACCATTGCCGAGGTGGTTGGCAATGGCCCGATCTCTTCGGGCAATTTCGTCGGCTTTCTGCACAACATCTTTCTCGTCGAGGGTATTCAGTTCAAATATTCCGGCGCATCCGATGTACAGGGCGTGACAACTTTTCGCTTTCAGTATGTCGTGCCGGTTGACCGCAGCGGGTACCACGTGAAAGCGACGCGCACCTCCAAAGTTGTTCCATTTCACGGTTCATTTCACGGCCAATGCGGACTATCGGTTGACCAGCTTGCAGGTCGATCGCGGACTCCCTTCCCGCCGATTCGAATATCTGCTTCGGCTGCACACTGACGTGACCTATCAGACGATGAATATCTCCGGCAAGCCATCCCTGATTCCCGTCATGTTCCTGTTGCAGCTTGACGATGACGTCGCATATGTATACGATTAGTCGCAGCGAGTATTCGCAGTGCCGCGAATTCCGAGGCGAATCCACGTTGCGCTTCGATCTGAGCAATGCACCAGCATCATCTACAGCGGATCCGCCGGCCATTGATGAGTGGTTGCCCGCGGGCATGACTCTGCGGATCGGGCTTCGGACACTCCATTGACGATCGGACCTCTTACACAGGCGATGCCGTCGAAGGCGTATTGCTGGATGCCGGTGCAAGTGCCCGGCACAAAGACGAATTATTCCTAAAGGCGCAGTTCTGCACGGCATCGTCACGTTGCTCGAGCGTCGGCACGAGCCTTGGAACCACTATTTTGTCAGCATCGAATTTCAGCGCCTCACGTACGGTGCTAATTCGTTTTTGCTTCGGGCAATCGCCGAAGACTTCGAAAAAGAGCTCCGACGAGCTGACCGACATTTACGGCTCATCGTTGCCTTCGTTCGTTGTCGCGTACTCCGAAAAGGGCGTGTTCGTGGTCGGGTCTTCTCACGTGCATCTCGACAGCCATTTTTCAGGTGAATGGACGACAACGAAACGCCCAGAAGAGAGCCTTACCTTGAAGGTCAATAAACGGACGATTAGAATAGGATCGTGCCAGTATCCGCGTCGGAGCTTTCTCGCGCAAACCGCTGCGCTTGTATTCTGCGACTCAAGCTGTCTTCGCCAAAGATCCTCTCAACGCGAAGAATCTCGGCGTCCAGCTCTACACCGTCCGAAAAATCATTACCGCGAACCCTGCTGGCGGTGCTCAACGCGATGCAGAACATCGGCTACACGGAAGTGGAAGCGACCTACGACACACTCAATCAGATCTGGTCCGCCCTGACAGCGACCAAGCTGAAACCGGTCAGCGTTCACGTGGACAGCAAGATTTTCACGGGAGATTCCGGTAGCCCTCGACACTACTCTCAGCGGAATCAAGCAGCGCGGCTTCGAATACGTTGTGCTGCCCTCGTATCCCACGGCAGAGGGAGGCGCCGATGGTATCAAGCGTACCGCGGAAATGATGAACAAGTCAGGCGAGCATGCGAAGGCGAAAGGCCTGATCTTCTGCTATCACAACCACGCGCATCGATTTTCAGCCGATCGACGGAACGCCTGCCTCGATTTGTTGATGAAGCGAAACACAGAAGAGCTTGTCTCGCCTCGAAATGGATATTTTCTGGGTCAGCGCGGCCGGCCACGATCCCGTTGCGATGCTGAAGAAAGTACAGCGGTCGAGTTCCGCTGCTTCACCTGAAAGATAAGGCGAAGGGCATTCCCGTTCAATACAACGAAAAAGTTCCGCCGGGTGCGTTCAAGGAAGTGGGCAGAGGCACCATCGACATACCCGCAAGTCCTAACTGCGGCGGATTCGGCGGGCGTGCGGCATTACTTCGTCGAACAGGATCAGACGCCGGCGATCCTATCGCAAGTCTGCGCGTCAGTTTTAATTCTATCCAGGCAACAATAAACAAGCCTGAACGGCCGCGCTAGCTCTAAAGTTAGCTACGCCCGCTCCTGGTACGTTCCTTCCGACGTGCTGACGCGGATCCGCTCGCCCTGGTTGATGAAAGGCGGGCACCTGTACCACCAGGCCGGTCTCCATTTTGGCTGGTTTGTGACGTTCGAAACCGTCGCGCCTTTTAAGCCCGGCTCCGTCTCCATGACAGTCATTTCCACGCTCGGCGGCAACTCCACGCTGATCGCCTTGCCTTCATAGAATTCGACATTGACCTTGAGCTGCGGAATCAGATAGAGCACGCCATCGCCGAGGATGTCCTTGGTCAGATGCATCTGCTCATAGTTCTCGGTGTTCATGAAGTAGTAGTATTCGCCGTCGTCATACAGATACTCCATTTCGTGCTCATCCAGAGCGACGCGCTCCACTTTGTCTTCGGAGGAGAACCGATGCTCGATCATTGAGCCCGAGCGCAAGTTCCGCATCTTGGCTTGCACAAAGCCGCGAAGATTACCCGGCGTCCGGTGGACCATGCTGAACACCGAATGCAGCTCATTGTTGAACTTGACGACCATGCCCGGGCGCAGTTGTGTCGCTGCAATCATGAATTAGAAACACTCCTTACGGGGCGCAATGGCGGGAAACCTTTGGGCCATGCCCGTTATGCGCGATCAACGTTTGCGCGTTGAAGTGTGCGCCGCTGGAAGCTTCAGTGTATCAGGGCTCGTACAAACCCTTCCTCCAACATTGGAGGGCATGCGCCACATGCCGGCCGCGTCCGCCTGGGCCGATTCTGGCCGTGCATCCAGAAGGAATAAACTTGCTGGTGAGGCTGCAGCTTCCAGACGACAGTGGCTTCGCTCGCGGTCTTGCGGGACGGCACCTCTACGCAGCGGGCGGTGAGTGGTAACAGCGTCATCGATCCGATTGTCGCCGCGCTCTTCTGCCAACCCGGGGCGCAATTCTGTTCTTCGGTACCGTGCGTTGAAATGGCGACCCAGCACGCATTGGCTTCCCAGTCTGTGCGCGCAAATAGACGGCCCTCCGGGTCGTATACCCACGGGTTCAGATTCTGATAGCCAACGCCCGGCAAATACGGATCGGCCCACAGGAATTCATAGGCAACGCCGGGTCCGTCGCGAATGATCTGCGCGCTCTCCATAGCCCAGCCCTGCAGATACTGGACCCTCGAGATTCGGGTCTAAGCCGACTAGCGCCAGAGCGGCAATGTGGATCATCCAATCCGGATGCTCAAGTTCGCCCGGCTTCAGAGCAAGCAGAAATTCGGCAGGAAGGCTGGAGAAAAACTCGCGCGCATCTTCGCGCAGTTCGACGTGCTCGGTCGCACGCACGCAGGCGAGATATTCGCAAGCAGCATAAAGAGCATCGCCATGCTCGAAATTTCCCGCTTCCAGCCAGGGAAGCAGATCCTTCCAGCCGTCGGTGTTTGCAGCTTCTTCGCGAACAACCGCGGAAAAAAAAGCGTCGCGCACGCGATCCGCCGGATTGCCTGGCGTCGCTTCACACGAGGCGTGCGCAAGCTGCTGCCGCTCGGATTGTGAGAGAAGCCCTCCGCACCAATCCACCACGAGGGCGGCTTGCCTGCGATCGCAGTGATGTGCGAGCGCCCACTCGACCGCTTCCCTGCCTCGGTTTTCATCGTGCGTGACTGCATAATAAAGCGCGAGTTCAAACCCACGCTCCGGCGAATCGGCAACGGACTGAACGCGGTTCTTGAAATTCGTCCAGCGTAGTGTTTGCCGATCCTGATCGCGCTGCAGTCGGCGCAGGCGCTGCGGAGTCAGCAGTAGTTTGGGTGTGGTCTGCGCACTCACCAAGCACGACAGCGAGAATGCCAGGAATGCAAGTATCGCTACACGCAAGCAACATTGTTCCACAGATGCGTTCGGGTCGCTCTGTTACGCTGATAGTTCGACCGGCTGCAAAACTGCTTGGCACCGGCCGTATAAGTCATGGCGGCTCGGGTAAGTGAAACTTACGTTCTCCGCACATATCCATTTCGCGAATCGGACCTCATCGTTAGCTTCTTCACCCGGGATCAGGGCAAGCTGCGCGGCGTGGCGAGGCGGGCGAGAAAACCCAAGAGCAGCTTCGGATCGGGGCTGGAACGGCTGTCGCTAGTGAACTTATCGTATTCGCAAAAGGAAACTCGCGAACTGGTCAACTTGAACTCCTGCGATTTGTTGCAGTCGCAGTTCGATCTGATTAGAGATTTCGATGCGAGCGTGGCGCTCGACTACGTCGCGGAAATCAGCGACCACATGCTTCCGCCTCACGAACCCAACGAGCGCTTTTTCCGCCTGATCACGGCCGTTCTCGACTATATGCACGAGCATATGCCGGGCGCCATTTGGGCCGCCATCACCTATTTCTCTCTATGGGCCACGCGCCTCTCCGGCTTTTTGCCCGATCTGGCGAGCCATCCCGACCGCAATCTTTCCTCATCCTCGCGCGAACTAGCCGGTGAGATGCTCCGAATGCACATCGCCGAAATTCCGCGCGCGACATGGAACCGGGATACTGCGCTCGATTTGCGGCGTTTTCTGATCCGCCAAATGGAAGAGCATGCCGAACGGCGCTTCCACACTCCGGTTCTGCTCGAAGGCCTTTAATCCACGAGCCTTTCAACGCGATCATGGACTCTTTTCAAGACACAATTTTCAAGCTGAAGCGCTATTGGGCCGACCGCGGCGCCATCATTCAGGAGCCGTATGACATGGAAGTCGGCGCGGGCACCATGGCGCCTGAAACTTTCCTGCGCGTGCTCGGGCCCAAGCCTTACAACGTTGCGTATGTGCAGCCTAGCCGGCGGCCTGCGGATGGCCGCTATGGCGAAAATCCCAACCGCCTTTACAAGCACCAGCAATTGCAAGTGATCTTGAAGCCCACGCCGGATGACGTGCTCGATCAATATCTCGGCAGTCTGGAAGCGATCGGCATCGATCTGCGCAAGCACGACATCAAGTTCGAAGAAGATAACTGGGAGGCGCCTACGCTCGGCGCCTGGGGCATCGGCTGGCAAGTGATGCTCGACGGCCTGGAGATCACCCAGTTCACCTATTTTCAGCAGTGCGGCGGCATGGATCTCGACCTGGTTCCCGCCGAAATCACGTACGGCTTGGAACGCATTGTCGCGTTTCTGCAAAATGTCGACAGCGTTTACGAGATCGAGTGGGCGCCCGGAGTGAAATATGCGGACGTGCGGCTCGCGGACGAGCAGCAGTTTTCGGTGTACAACTTTGAGATGGCCGATGTTTCTGCGCTTTGGCAGGAATTTGAGCTGCATGAGCGAGAATGCCAGCGATTGTTAAACCTGTTCAACAAAACAGAAAACGCCCGGTTTCCCGTGCTCCCGGCCTATGATCGAGCGCTGAAATGCTCGAATATTTTCAACTTGCTCGATGCGCGCGGCGCCATTAGCGTGACGGAACGCGTCGGCATCATCGCCCGCGTTCGTAAGCTGGCCGTCGGCGTTGCGGAAGCTTGGGCACAGCAGCAGTTTCCTCCCGAAGAGGCCGTCGCGTAATGGCCGATTTTCTTCTCGAAATCGGCACCGAAGAGATTCCGGACTGGATGATCGAGCCGGCGCTCGAGGATTTGCGGACAAGATTCCAGAGCGCCTTCGGCGCATTCGGCGGATCGGCTTTGATAATGGAGGCTACGCCTCGCCGCCTCGTTTTGCTGGCGAAAGAATTGGTGCAGCAAGCGCCCGACGTGCAAACCGTCGTTGCCGGCCCATATGTTTCTGCAGGAGAAAAAGCCGCCGAAGGCTTTGCTCGCAATGGAAGGCACAACCGTCGCTGGGCTCGGCAAAATACCAGACGCGAAAGGTGAGCGGTATGTCTTTCACCAGCTCACGAAGGGCCAGTCAGCCACGGAAGCACTGAGCGAAAAGCTGCCTGAGATTATCGCTGGCATTCACTTCCCGAAAACGATGTACTGGACCGGCAAGGGAGGCAGTGCGATTTCATCCGGCCCATCCGATGGATCGTTGCGCTATTAGACGATCAAATCGTTCCATTCGAAGTAGCGGGCGTGAAATCGGGCAACACCACGCGCGGTCATCGCATTCTGGGATCAAAGCAGCCGCTGCCGGTTACCGTGGCAACCTATTTCGACACTTTGCGCGAAAATTTCGTGATTGTTCGTGCCGAAGAACGCAAGCAGCGCATTGAAGCCGGCCTCGGACCGAACGTTCAGAAAGACGAAGATCTGCTCCGCACGCTTGTTTACCTGACGGAATTTCCTACGCCTATCCGCGGCAGCTTCGATCCCGGCTTACTTCGAGTTGCCGAAAGAGATTCTTTCGACCGTGATGCGCCATCACCAGCGCTATTTTTCGGTGCTGAAGGAGGACGGCTCGCTCGCGCCCGAGTTCGTTGCGGTCACAAACACGGATGGCGATCCCGACGGCCTGATTCGCCAAGGCAACGAACGCGTCCTGCGTGCGCGCTTCAACGATGCGCGGTTTTTCTGGGAAGTCGATCAGCGGAAGAAACTGGCAGATCGTGTCGCTGATCTGGCGAAGATCACTTTCCAAGCCAAACTCGGCAGCTACAAGGAGAAGACTGACCGCATCGTCAAGCTCGCTCGCGAGTTGGCGGTCGCAAAGCCGGAGCTGACGAGGCGATCGTGAACGCGCCGCCCTGCTTGTGCAAAGCCGATCTCACGACCGACATGGTCAAAGAATTCACGGAACTGCAAGGCGTTGTGGGCGGCCTCTACGCAAAAGCGCAGGGCGAAGGCGAAGCGGTCGCGACCGCAATCTACGACCATTACAAGCCGGTCAGCATGGACGATTCCATCCCGCGCACGCTCGAAGGACAAATCGTCTCAATTGCCGACAAGCTGGACACGCTTACAGGAATGCTTCAAAATCGGTCTTGTTCCCACTGGCTCGAAAGATCCTTTCGCGCTGCGCCGCGCCGCGCAAGGCATCGTCAAAATTCTCTTCGAAGCGCGATTGCCGCTCGAGTTGATGATCGCTCGGATGAAGAGTGCCTGAACTCGGCGCCTTCCTCCACGAGCGGATCCAATTCTACTTGCGCGACATTCTCAATTACGCCTACGACGAAGTGAACGCTGTTCTCGTTCCGCCGGTGACAACCCTGGCCGATGTTGGCCGATCGCGCGGAGGCCATCCACAAGGTTCGCCCGACTGAGGATTTCGAGCCACTCGCCGCAAGCTTCAAACGCATCAAGAACATTCTCAAGCAGGCTGAGTTACTCCATGTCGCCGACGGCTCCGAACGAGAATCTGCTTAAGCAACCGAGCAAGAGAAGACACTCTATTCAGAGCCATTCCAGCATGTGAGGCAGGAAGTCAGCCGACACCAGCTCTTATCGCGAGAAACTGCACGGAATCGCCTCGCTTCGGCCACAGGTCGATCTCTTCTTCGATAAAATTTTAGTGAACGATCCAGATCCGGCGATCCGGCAGAACCGCCTGGCTTTACTGCATAGCCTGCTGACGGAGTTCTCCACCATCGCCGACTTTTCCGAAATCGTCACGCAAGGCGCAAGTGGCGTCTGAAACATTTAACCACGCTGATACCTGAACTCAGGAGACAAGACTGGTAATGAAGAAATACGTTTACTCGTTCGGCGGAGGCAAGCGCCGAAGGCGACGGCAAAATGCGCGACGTCCTCGGCGGCAAGGGAGCGGGCCTCGCGGAAATGAGCAAGGCCGGAGTGCCTGTTCCTCCCGGCTTCACGATCTCGACAGAAGTGTGCAACCTGTTCTTTGAAAACGGCAACAAAGTCCCGGCGGAAGTAGACGAGCAGATCGAGAAAGCGCTTGCGCAAGCTCGAAAAGGAAATGGGCAAAAAGCTCGGCGCGGGGAAGGACCCGCTGCTGCGTCAGCGTTCGCTCCGGCGCGAAGTTCTCCATGCCGGGCATGATGAACACCATTCTCAATCTCGGCCTCAACGACGAGAGCCACCGAGGCTCTGGCGAAAAAGACCGGCAATCCGCGATTCGCTTACGATTGCTATCGCCGCTTCCTCCAGATGTTCGGCGAAGTGGCGCTGCAGATCGACATGGCGAAGTTCGACCACATCTTCGACGCGCGCAAAGCTAAGGTCAAAAGCCAAGCTCGATACCGATCTCACGGCTGAAGATCTGAAGTTCGATCATCGGCGAATACAAGAAGCTGGTGAAGAAAGAGACCGGGCGCGAGTTCCCGCAGGACGCGCACCAACAGCTCACGCTCGCCCGCGACGCGGTATTCAATTCCTGGAACACGCCCAAAGCGATCTATTACCGCCGCATGGAAAAAATTCCGGATTCCATCGGCACCGCCGCAAATGTACAAGCTATGGTCTTCGGCAACATGGGCGACAACTCCGGCACCGGTGTCGGCTTTACGCGCAATCCCTCTACCGGCGAAAAAACGTTCTACGGCGAATTTCTCGTGAATGCGCAGGGCGAGGACGTCGTTGCCGGCATTCGCACGCCTCAGCCCATCACGGAACTCGAGCAGGTCATGCCGCAAGCCTATGCGCAGCTGCGTGAGATCACCGCGAATCTCGAAAAACATTATCGCGATGTGCAGGATTTCGAATTCACCATCGAAGAAGGCAAGCTGTACATGCTGCAGACGCGCAATGGCAAGCGTACCGGGCCTGCGGCGGTTCGTGTCGCGGTCGACATGGTGGGCGAAGGCCTGATTTCAAAGCGCGAAGCCGATCCAGCGCGTCGCGCCCAACCAACTCGATCAACTTGCTGCATCCGGTGCTCGATCCGCGATGCGCAAAGGTTTGCAGAAGCTTGCAACAGGCCTTCCGGCGTCGCCCGGCGCTGCCGTGGGACGCGTGGCATTCTCTTCCGAAGATGCCGTCGAGCTGTCGGCGAGCGGCCCGGTCATCCTGGTCCGCAAGGAGACGACTCCCGACGACATTCACGGGATGGATGTTTCAAAAGGCATTCTCACCGCGGTCGGCGGCCTCACCAGCCACGCCGCCGTTGTGGCGCGCGGCATGGGCCGGCCTTGCGTAGTGGGCGCGGCGTCTGTAGCCGTCGATGAAGCAAAGAAGCAGGCCACGATTCTCTTCGAAGGCAAGAAGACGGTTCTCAATGAAGGTGATTGGATTTCGCTCGACGGCACACTCGGCGAGGTCTACCTGGGCCAATGCAAGACCAACGAGCCCGATCCGAAATCGCACTACTTCGCCACCTTCATGGAGTGGGCGGACGAGTTCCGCGGCAACTTCGGCGTCCGCGCTAATGCCGACATTCCTCGCGATGCCAAGCAGGCGCGTCTGTTCGGTGCCGAAGGCATCGGCCTCTGCCGCACCGAGCACATGTTTTTCGCCGAGGATCGCATCCCGCACATGCAGGCCATGATTCTCGCACGCGATGAGAAGACCCGCAAGAAGGCCGTGAAGAAACTGCTCCCGATGCAGCGCAGCGATTTCGCCGGTCTTTTTCAAGCCATGGATGGATTTCCGGTCGTCATCCGGACACTCGACCCGCCCTTGCACGAGTTCCTGCCGAAGCGCGAGAACCTGATGGTCGATATCGCGAAGCTGCCGCACGCGTCATCAAAAGAGAAGAAAGAGATGGCGAGCACTTACGGCGTCGGCGTCGGCGAACTGAAGAAGCATTTGCCGCGAATTGCTGCAGCGTGTGGAAGAGCTGCACGAATTCAATCCTATGCTTGGGCATCGCGGCTGCCGCCTCGGTATCACTTATCCCGAGGTCACGGAAATGCAGGCCCGCGCGATTTTCGAAGCCGCCGTCCTGGTCGCCAAGAAAGGCATCAAAGTTCATGCCCGAAGTGATGATTCCCCTGGTTGGCAACGTCAAGGAATTGGAAAACCAGAAGGCCTCGTGGTCAAAGTCGCGGACGAAGTTCTCGGCGCGGCCGGCATGAAAGATCTTGAAGTACATGGTCGGCACCATGATCGAGATTCCGCGTGCTGCCATGACCGCTGACGAAGTCGCGCGAGAAGCGGAATTTTTCAGCTTCGGCACCAACGACCTCACCCAAACCACCATGGGTCTTTCGCGCGACGATTACACGAAGTTCTCCAAGCAATATGAAGATCTGAAAATCTTCAAGGCGGATCCGTTTGCGGTGCTCGATCAGGACGGCGTCGGAAAGGTGATCGAGCACGCCGTCAAGCTGGGCCGCAAGACACGGCCCGATCTCGAAGTCGGCATCTGCGGCGAGCACGGGGGAGAACCGAGTTCCGTCGAGTTCTGCTATCGCATGGGCATGAATTATGTTTCGTGTTCTCCCTATCGCGTTCCGATCGCCCGATTAGCCGCGGCACAGGCCGCCATCGCTGGCGGAAGCAAAACTGAAGCGCAGCGAACGGCCTGATCTCGACGGCCGCTGACATATGCTGGGCATAGCATGGCTGTGCCTCAGCGCGCGAAAGCTCAGTCGCCGGAAGAAGTGATCGTACTGGTCACGACCGCGATGATCTTGAAGAAGCCGATCAGCGCCATCTACGGCGATCAGCCGCGCTCGTTGTGTCCGCATGTTCTCGGTTGGAACAAAGATGGACAGCTTCAGGCGCTCTGCTACCAGTACGGCGGCAGCAGCAGGAGTGGACTCGAACCGGGCCGTTCACCTGCCAATTGGCGCTGTCTCGCGCTGTTGAAACTGAGTGCGGTGCAATTCTTAGATGGCCATTGGCACTCGGCAGAGAAGCATTCTCGCCCTCAGGCGTGCATCGAGAAAGTGCTCATCGACACCGAGAAGCTCCCTGTTTGATGCAGTCCTCGGTTGCTCCGCGTCCGCGTTCCGCTGTCGAGTCTCTCGGCCTGCTTGGTCTGCCCGCTCCCATCGGCGAACTTCGGCTCGAGAGCTGGGATGCCGTCATTGTCGGCGCCGGACACAACGGGCTTGCCTGTGCCGCTTATCTCGCGCGTGCCGGGCAAGCGCGTGCTCGTGCTCGAAACTCGAGAAAGAATTGGCGGCGCCTGCACCATCGAAGAGCCTTGGCCCGGCGTGCGCATGTCGCCCTGCGCCTATCTGGCCGGCCTGCTTCATCCGTTCGTCATCGAAGAATTGAATTTGCCGGAACTCGGCTACTCGTGGTCGCCTGCAACGAACGGTCTATTCGTTCCGTTTCGTAGACGGCACGAGCATTCAACTCTATGATGACGACGAGCAGTGCGAAGCGGAGCTAGCGCGCTTTTCGCCATCCGATATCCCAGGCTGGCGCGCCATGTCCGACGTGATTCGCCGGCTGCGCGATGCCTTACGCCCACCGAACGAAAACGACGTCTGGATCGGCGAACCGCCCACTCGCGAAGAACTCGAAGATCGTCTCGGTAACGACGAAGAAGCGCGCGCGCTTCTGTTCGATTGGTCGATGGCCGAGTTCGTCGAACGCTATCTCTCAGACGAGCGCCTGCAGATCGGGTATCTCGGCCAAGGCGTCATCGGCACGAACGCGAGCCCGTTCGATCCGGGCACTGCCGTCCATTCGCTTCCATCATTCCTCAGGCCGCCTCGGAGGCTTTCCCGGCGCATGGGGCTATGTCAGAGGCGGAATGGGCATGGTCTCGTTCTGTTCTGGCCGATGCTGCTCAGAAGGCTGGAGCGGTCATCGCATCCGGTGTGGCCGTGTCGCAAATCGTACCCGGCGAAGGCGTGTTGCTCGAGGGCGGAGAACGAATCCACGCGCCCGTAGTCATCTCGAATGCCGATCCGCGAACGACGCTTCGTCTCCTCGGCAATGCGGCAGATTCAAGCTGGCGCACGCAAGTCGAATCGATCCCTATGGAAGGCTGCACTCTGAAGGTGAACGTTTGGCTTCGCGAGCTGCCGAATTTTCGCGCCCGTCCCGGCACCTGCGAGATCCACCACTTCGCGCAGATCAACACGCCTCTCACCAAAGACGAATGGAAGGCAAGCTATGCCGCCGCACGCAAAGGCCGCTTGCCCGATCATCTCTGGACCGAACTCTATTTCCAAAGCGTGCACGACCCGCATGTTGCGCCGCAAGGTACACACACGATGAGCATCTTCTCGCAATACGTGCCTTACAAATTCGCCGAAGGCACCTGGGACGACCATCGTGAAGCCGCAAAACAGCTGCGCCCTCGCGGCTCTGGCACGTTTCTGCAGCAACATCCCCGATGCCGTGATCGATGCCGAAGCGCTCGGCCCTCCGGACATCGAAAGGAAGGTTGGGCTCACCGGCGGTCACATCTTTCAAGGCGAGTGCCTTCCGCCCTACATGTGGAGCAATCGCCTTCGCGCCAGAACGGGCATGCCCGGGGTATATCTTTGTGGCGCATGCACGCACCCCGGCGGCAGCGTTATCGCGATCAATGGCCGCAACGCCGCTATGGCCGTGCTTGCGGACTCCTGCGCCACTTGCTCCTCAGCCACCGGTTGAACACAAACGACCAGCACCAAAAGCGGCACCATCGCGAAGAACGGCCAGTAGCGCTCTGCCGGGGCTTCTTGTGGCAACACATTCAACTCCGCCGAAGCGGAAGCTGCCGTCGGACCTTTCTTCATGTCTACGTTCAACTGCCACTCGCCGGCAGACGGTAACGTCACGTGAGCGGCGTACAACAACTTGTTCGTCGCGCGCCCATGTGTCGCGGGCGCGATAATCTCGACGATCGCTTCCGGCTGACGATTTCTTCAGGCGAACATTGACGCTTGCATCGAGCACGGAGGTGCGGTCCGTCGGCATTTTGCACCATCACGCTCAAATCGGCGGCGCCCACCCGCACGGGCACAGGTTCGCTGAACGCAGTCACCAGAAATGGATCGGCCCGCTTGCGAAACAGCATCGTTCCGCCGTCTGCAAACACAAGCGTTGCCGCCAACACCGCGCCGGCGCAAAGCGCGCCAAACTTACGAATAGTGCGTTTCAATGCAACATGCCGCGCATCTGCATCGGCTGGAACAGAATCCAGATGCCGGTTCCATAAAGTGCGCAGGCAAGCGCGGCCCAGGGCGTCAGAAGTGCAATCGCCGTTCGCGCCCCATCGCGAATATTGCTTGGCGACGCGCCATCCAACATACAACGTAAGAAGCAGGCCCGCGTTGAGCAGGATGATCTGCGCCGGCGTGAGCCACGCGGGAAGAAAGGGCATGCCAGGCGTCCCAACAGCACCCCCGATAATTCGCTGGACGGCCAGCCATGGCGCACTCCATCCGGTCGAAAAGTGATACAGCAAGTGCGCCGCCCACATCGCGATTCCGATCGGCACGAGCGTGAAGACGAAACGCCTTGCCACGTCGGCAATCCTTAATCCGGAGCCGGCTAGCCGGTTCAACCATGCACACAGTAAGACGCTGATGGTTGGCACAAGCACGGCGCCCACGCAGACAAAACCCGCGACGATCATCGGCATACCGTCGTGGGGATCATATGTACGCCCAGCCTCGCATGCCATCTATGCTCCCAACCCATCACGGGCTCGACCATTCCCGCCGCGTTGACGAATGCGCCGAATACAATGAGCAGCGCCAACGCCGCGAGATCCGTGCGCTTTGATAATCGTCCGATTGACGATCGATAGGGATCGACTGTGAGTGTGCTCGCCGGGGCAATCGGCAGTAGCGCCACGTTGTCGTGGGGACAGGCCTTAACGCAATCCATGCAGAACGTGCAGTCCAGGTTTCCCGATTTTTTCGGTTGGAAAAGATACAGCTCACAACCTCGCGCCTGCTCGTTGCCGCGAATGCAATCGTGTGTCCGGCACGACTTGCACACCTCAGCGCTGCGCACGCGTACCTCGCGGGGCGAAATCAGCGAGCTCACGAAATGAAATTGGCCGATGGGGCACACATATTTGCAGAAACTCGCGCCGCGGAAGAAGCCGTCGATGATCAACGCAGCAAGAAAATAGCCGGCGATGATCCAAGCCGTCAGCCATGGCCGATCCCACAACTTGAAAGCTTCATATGCCCACAAATAAACCAGCAAGAGGGTCGTGGGCAGCCATTTGGTTCGCAACCAGCGAGGCCACCGCCGGCCGGCCGGCAGAACGCGTCGTGCCAGGTCGCGCACGAACATAAAAGGACAGGCCATGCAGAACAGATTTCCGACTGCGAGCAGCGCCACAATCGACAACGCGCGCCAGTGAATCCAGGGCAGCACGCCCGCCAGATTCAAGGGCGCGACCTGTGGACCGAAAAATCCGTCTGCCATCACCGCAACGGCGAGCAACAACATCGCGACCTGTGCCACCCGGCGAACAATCGGCAGCTTGACTGAAGCCATCGAAAAGCGCGGCTCCCGCCGAGGCACACGCCTCAACACAACACGTGGCCGCCGCTCGACCGGTGATCCGGAAAGCAATCGCATCGCGAACACGATCGCCGGCAGTAGATAAACCAGAGATCCCGGCACCCACATGACCAAACCCGCGAGCGTCTGATCGTCTTGCGCGGTCATATGACTGACGCGAACTGCCGCGTAGCGGGGTAAAGCAACTTGCCGGAGAAAACAAAGAACGCCGAAAGGGCCGTGTTCAAAATATCCGCAAACAACAGGTACGGAATCGGCGACCCATGCCGGCCAGCGGCTTTTACCGGGGCCCGGTTGCACCACCGGCCACCAGAACAAAATGCCCGTCCAGAAAAATGATGCGTGCTGCACCCCGTGCCACGCGGGCGACCCGAGCGCCAACTCATAAAGCGCGGGCAAATGCCAAACAATCGTGCTGATCGCAAACGCGAGCCACGCGAACAGCCGGTGCAACCAGAAAGTTCAACACGCGGCGCAGCGCTGGCCACGTCAAGAACGGGCCCAAGCCTTCCTTGACGAACCCTTTCGGTAAACCTCGAAGCAGCGGCAGCATGGGATGCCCGAGCAGAAGCAGCGGCGGCGCAATCATCAGCAGCAGCAAATGCTGCGCCATATGGGCCGACAGGAAGAGGCCGTCGAATGCCTCAAGCGGCGATTCAGTGGCCACAAACACAGCGGCTAACCCGCAGAGAAAAGCGCCCAGCCGCGCATGATCCCGGTCATCTCGTAATACGCGGCGGCCGCGAATCCATCCGCGCACGTACACCAGCGCCGTTATGAGCAAGATCGCGATGACGCGCGGGTCCAGTTTCCAGGATGAGAGCGCGGCACTGACGACGGGGTCCACTGCTTACCGGTTCAATCGATGCAGCGGGCGGTGCCATCACAGCGAAGTCGCGCGGAAGATGGTTCTCGGAACCATTTGAATTGCGGACCGGCGGCACACTTCGCGGCCTGAGCGTCTGCATGAAAGAAACCAGCGCCTCCACTTCTGCGGGACTGAGCTTCTTTCCATACGCCGGCATGTTGCCGCCGCCCTGAATCACCTGCCGGATCATCTCTTCGCGCGTCAGCCGCGTCGCCACTGCATCCAGCGCGGGACCACGCTCACCGCCCTCGCCGCCGAGCGAATGGCAGTTGCGGCACTGCTTGTTCTGAAATACCAGCGCACCATGCAACTCAAGCGGCGTCCGTCCTTTCACAAACTGCACCGGGATCGGATCCGAACTCCACGCCGCCATCTTCGGAGACCAAGGCGAGGTTTGGCCCATATACGTCAGTACTCCGATAACCAGCATGATGAAGACAACGGAGAGCACAGCCACCGGCCTGCGCCGAGCACTCTTTTCTCCCGTGCCCGAGATGAATGGCAGTGCAAGCAGAAACAGGATCAGCACCGCGGGAGCAGCGAACAGGACCAGGACTTCCATCCAATCCGGCAACAGCGCGAGCGAAGCAAAGATGGATAGAAAATAAAAATCCGGCCGCGGATTCGTGTTGACTAGCGTCGGGTCTGGCCGGCCACCGGGGCCCTTCGGCCCGAACACGAGCGCGCATCCCAGAATGCCGACAATCACGATAGCAGCGAAGATGAGGTCTTTGCCGATTGCGTGCGGCACGAACGGCACGCCTTCTTTCCTGATGATTTCGGCGTACTCCGCATCATAGGTCGCTTTGTGAACGGGACGTCCGGGCTTCGGATATTCGTTGATGCCTTTGGTGAGCACCAGCCGCAAATGCATGCTGACGATCGCAATAATAAGCCCGGGAATGATAAACACGTGCAGCGTGAAGAATCGCGATAACGTTTCCCCCGCTATGATCGGGCCCGCCAGCAGCAGATGTACAAGGTGCGAGCCGATCAAGGGCACTCGCCCGGTGATCGAAGCCCCAATCGTCAGGCCCCAATACGCGTCCTGATCGAACCGCATCACCTGCCCGGTGAACGCCATCGCCAACGTGCAGAGCAAGAGGAACACGCCGCTGACCCAAGTCATTTCGCGCGGATATTTATAAGCGCCGAACAGGAACACTTGAATCATGTGCAGCGTCATGATGAAGACCATGAAATTCGATCCCCAGTTGTGCACAGCGCGCAGATACCAACCCCAAAACTGCGCGTGATTCAGATATTGCAGGCTCGTCCAGGCTTCGTTTGTCGACGGGATATAGACGAACGCCAGACACGCGCCCAGTGATGATCTGGATCACGAAACATAGCAGCGTCGCGCTTCCGAAAACGTAGAACCAGCTTCCTGCGCTGGCAGGAACTTCGTGTCCGGCAGTCGACGCGTAGAGAGCAGTGAGGTGCAATCTATCGTCGAGCCAGACCGCTGCATTTCTCAGCCAATTCATGCGATCGCCTCCGCCGCTAAACCGGGTTCGAGAGCGTCGGCATTTCCCCGCCCTTCACCCAAAGCTCCCCGTTATCAACTTTGTAGTTGTATTGAAATAGCCCGCGGGGCGGCGGCCCCGCTGCGCGAGATCCATCTTCGTAATAAGCTCCGCCGTGGCACGGGCACAGGAACAGACCCGACTCCGGGAACCATCGCACCGGGCAACCCAGGTGCGCGCAGTTGATCGCGAATACCTGAAATTGATCGCCTTGCAGATGGCGTACCCAGCAGGGAATGTCGGCGGTTTGTCCATCCCACGGACGCGTGTACGGGTTTCGATACGTTGCGATGCGTGTGCTTTGTTCAGGAAATGCTTCTGTAGGACCAAGCGAAATCCAGACGCGCGGGTCTTTCCGCTCGACGAAGCTCGAAAATACGAATCCGATGAGCGGCACTGCCAGCAACAGCCCCGCCGCCACATTTACCGCTACGCCCGCCGTAAACAGCCAGTCGCGCCGCGTAGGATTTAATGTTTTGTCTTTTCCTTTGTCTTCTTCCCGATCAGCTCCGGTCATTTTACGCCTCTCTGGCTGCTGTTGCCCTTCACTTTGGGCCCTTCGTTTTTCTGCTGGCGCGGACTTCCTGGCCCATTGCCGCTGCCCTCGTTTCCTTTGGTCATCGAACCGGCTTGCCCTGCTCCGTTCTCATTCGTACGCGCGCTCTGTACATTCGGCTCAACCGGCCGCAGCGAGGTCAGATACGTAACCAGGTCGGCGATGTCCTGATCGCTCAGAGCGTGGCCGAGATTCAACGTGCGGTAGTCCGGCATACCCAGGTCCGGCCGGCCCTCGATGATCGAAGTGCGCAGCACCTGATCGCTGACGAGTTGTAGAAATGCCGGATCTGTCACTGGACCAATCGGCGCGCTCGGGCCATGGCACATGTAGCAATCGCTCGCGAACAATTTTTTTCCGCGATCCGCAGTCGCCCGCGTTGTTGCCCGCGTTATAGGAGGGAAGCGTCGCGCCTTGGAAGTTCGCAGGTTTGGCCCAATTGTGCTCGATGCCATTAACCAGCGCCGTAACCTGTTTAGCGGTGAGCGGTCCGCCTTGACTACGCGCCCACGGCGGCATCGCGGTTCCCGGGCGCCCGTTTTCTATCGTTTGCTGCAGCACGTCTCTCGGAATCACCGCCAGATACAGGGCATTGTTCAGCGGGCGCGCCGGGCCATTCTTTCCGTCCGAGCCATGACAACCCGCGCAGTTCTCTCCGTACAGCGTATTGAAATCGGTGATGTCCTGGGAGGACGGCGGCTCCGGTTTCGGCTTGCCCGGAGGTTCGCAGCCCATTGCAAATAGCACTGACACGCATATTCCCGGCGCGATGAGCCGAAGCCGTACACTCGAAAAAGCTCGCGCCGCGCCGCTGATCACTGATGATCTTCCCCGCGCGGAGGAAGCACACCCGGCGCTTCGACGAACGCTCTTTCAGCGAGTGTCCACGATTGCATGGTCTTGATGCTGGTACTGCGCGCAATGACATATCCTCCCACCAAGCCGAACCCGAGCTGGCACGCCACAAACCACGGCCAACTGATTCGATCGTTGAGAACGGGATTGATGATGTTGAGCGCCGTTGCCACCAACCCGCTCCAAAACAGCGGCATCAGAATTCCGGCCCAGAACGGCGCGTATTTCGGAAACATCGGCAGCATCACTGCGTATACAGTGCCGACCAGAATGGAAATGAGGCCGTGCCCTACCAGGGCAGCAAGGAACGCAAGGCCGTTGAATGCTTTCAACTGCGCGATGCTGGCGTCCCCCATGGAAGGGATCACCACACCGGCCAGCAAATTGATGGGATACCAGATGCTGTGCTCGGCGATTAGCCCATACAAGCACGCGAGCGCGGCCATGGCAGCTCCGCCCGCCAAACCACCCCATAATCCAGCCGAATAAGGATGAACTTCCGCGGGAATCCGCATGCGGTGACCATGTTCGCCCGGTTTCAGCCGGACCACGCATCGCGTGCCCACCTCAATAGGAGCGGGCCGAAGCGCCGGATCAATCGGCACTTCCTCGTGCTCCTCATGTGGAATCACGTTGTGCCACCAGCCCAGGACCGCGCGAGACGCAATCACAAGTCCCACTGCGCTCACAACCCAGTGAGTCACCAGACCTGCACCCAGCAATGTGATTCCGAACGCCAAGACCAGCGGCCAAAAAGTCGGCGCGGGCAGCTGAACGTGAGTCTGTGCAGTCCGCTCTCCCGCTTCCCCGTGATGCGTCTCGTGTGCCATGCGACCCAATCCTTTACCTGCCGATGATGTACACGACCGTGAAGACAACAACCCAGATTGCATCCACGAAATGCCAGTACCACGAGAGAAAGAGCACGCGCCTAAGTTGCGTCTGAATCGGAAATCCGAGTAGCGTGACAACCAGTACCAGCAGAAGAAATGTCAGCCCAACGATTACGTGACTCGCGTGCAGTCCCACCAGTGCATAGAAAGTGGAACCGAACAAATTCGTGCTGATCGTCAGATGGTCTTCGTAAATCAGTTTGTGCCATTCCATGCCGGTGGCGAGCAGGAAATAGGCGCCTAACAAAATCGTCAGAGTCCACCACACTTTGAAGCGCCCCAGATCGTTTTTCGCCAAGGCGTGTTCGGCGAATACGATGGTCCCGCTGCTCGAGAACAAGCAGATGCTTGCAAGAATGGGGATCTCCAACACATCTCTCGGATACGGCCCGGTCAGACTCTTGCCGATGTAGATCAGATAAGCGGCGACAAAAATCGTAAAGAGCGCTGTCTCGGTGATGATCAGGAAAATGATGCCGACTTTGCCGCGGTCGGGCACTTTCCATTCCCGCTCCATCGCGAGAGCATCGGCCGTAACGACGTTTCCTTCTGCCATGGCGCCTCTATTCGAACTTCCAATCGGGATCGTTCGGGTGCTTCAGGTCCCATAACGGCCGGGCGCTCCGCACCACCGGAAGCTTTTCAAAATTGTATTCGGGTGGCGGCGACGTGGTGGACCACTCGAGCGTCCACGCATCCCAGGGATCGTCGCCTGCCGGCTGGCCCCAGATGGATGAGCGAATCATGTTCCAAACGAAGCACAGCAGGCCGGCGGCTTGGAAGATCACGCCAATCGACGCGATCAGGTTCCACAACTCCCACCCGCGTCCGGGCGCATAGGTGTAGATCCGCCGCGGCATGCCCAGCATACCGGCGAAATGCAGTGGAATGAAGGTCATGTTGAAGCCGATGCAAAACAACCAGAAGTGCCATTTCGCCGAGCCTCTCGCTGGTCATTTTTCCGATGGCCTTGGGATACCAATAGTAGATGCCCGCAAATAGCCCGAAGACAAGACCTCCGATCAAAGTGAAGTGAAAATGCGCCACCACAAAATAGGAATCGTGCAGCTGCCAATCGAAGGGCGTAACCGCTAGCATGATCCCGGTCAGACCCGCCACTAGAAACTGCAGCAAGAACCCACAAGAAAACAAAAGAGGAGCGGCAAAGCGCAACTTGCCGCCATACATTGTCGCCGTCCAGTTGAAGATCTTGATTCCCGTTGGCACGCCGACCAGCATTGAGGACGCTGCGAAAAATGTGTTTGACCACGAGGTCATTCCGACCGCAAACATGTGGTGTGCCCAAACGCCCAAGCTGATGAATCCGATCGCGACCACCGCACCGACCATGGCCGGTCTGCCGAAGAGCGGCTTGCGGGAAAAGATCGGAATCACTTCCGAAAGAATTGCGAACGCAGGAAAGATCAAAATATAGACTTCGGGATGCCCGAAGATCCAGAAGATGTGCTGCCACAGAACTGCGGAGCCGCCCGCTTGCGTATTGAAAAAATTCGCTCCCAGATACCGATCCAGCAGCAGCATGATCTGCCCTGCCGAGAGCGGCGGAAGCGCCACCAGGATCAGCCACGAATCGATCAGCATCACCCATACGAACATGGGCATTCTGCTGAGCGTCATGCCCGGGCAACGCAATGAGAACGTAGTCGCAATCACGTTAATCGCACTGGCAATACTGCCGAATCCGGAGATCAAAACTCCCAGCGCCCAGTAATCGGTCGCGTTCCCACGAGAAAATCCGCGTTCCGTTAGCGGCGCGTAAGCGAACCACCCGACGTCCGGAGCCGAACCATCGCCCGACAGCCCACCCCCGCCGATATAGCTGAAGTAAAGCAGCAATCCGCCCAATAGGAAGATCCAAAAACCGAACGCGTTCAGGCGCGGAAAAGCCATGTCGCGCGCTCCGATCATCAACGGAACCAGGTAATTTGAAAAGCCGGCGACCATCGGCATTCCGACCAGGAAAACCATCGTGGTTCCATGCATGGTGAACAGCCGGTTGAAGGTGTCGGGCCCGACCACGTGGCCGTTCGGAAACGCCAGTTGCATCCGTATCACGGATGCCATCAGTCCTGCGATGATGAGGAACAACAAGCGCTGAGACGACGTACATCAAGCCCGAGCCGTTTGTGATCGACTGTCGCAACCCACTTATATAAGGTCTCGGAAAAGGAAAACTCCCGCGTCTCGACCTTAGGCCGCTCAAGTGGATAATCGATTGTTGCCATCGGACCTCTGCTTTATTTCAGCGACTGCAAGTATGTCATCACCTGGGCCAGTTCTCGATCTCGCCAATTTCATGCTGGGCATCAGGCAGCCGGGCTTTGCGTCTTGAGGATCGTTGATCCAGGCGCGAAGGTGCTCCGGAGTGTTCGTCAGAACTCCCGCCGCAATCGTCTGGCGACTCATCAAATGTGTCAAGTCCGGGCCGAACTTGCCGACTGCGGGCGTGCCCCGAACGCTATGGCAATTGACGCACGCCTAGCGAGCCGAAGACCGCCTTCGCTTCGCTCGCTTGCGGGTCATCTTCCGCCGCCTTCTGCTGATCGGATGCCCACGTTTGAAAGTCGGCGGGTTGCTGCGCAATCACACGAAGAAGCATATTGGCGTGTTGCGTTCCGCAGTACTCCGCGCAATTGCCCAAATAAATGCCCGGTTCGCGCGGATCGATCCACATGTAATTCACGCGGTTCGGTATCAGGTCCGTCTTCCCCGACAATTGCGGCACCCAGAAGCTATGGATCACGTCCATGCTCGTCAGTTGCAGATAAGTTGCTCGCTTACCGTCCGGGGTTGCGGGAACATGAATTTCGTTCGCGGTCGTAAATCCGTAATCCGGATACTGAACTTCCCACCACCATTGATGACCGATGAGCTTCACCTTCAGCATGGACCGTGGCGGGCTCTGGTTCTGTATAGCTGCAATCACGCGGGCGGAAACACCGATCAACACGAACACAATCAGGATCGGGATCACTGTCCAGGCGGCTTCAATTTGATTGCTGCCGTAAACCTGAGGCGGTTCGTGCAGGCTGTGGTCGCCAGGCCGCCGTCGGAAGCGCACCATCGTATAGACGATCAGTCCGGCAACCACCACGAAAATCGCGCCGGTGATGGCGAGCGTCAGAAGAGCGATTCCGTGTTCTTCGTCCGCCGGGGTCGCTAGAGGCTTGAAGATATCCGCTATGCGGTGCTCGGGAAGACCTGGAACGTGGGTCTGTAGCAAAGCGAATAAAGCATGCACAAACAAACCGTTCTTTCCTCCCGCCGAAGTGGCAAGTACTTAATGTACCGCCGAGCCGCGAAGACATATCCCCGCATTTCTACCGAATTTCCGCACTCTCCGAACACGCTATAGTGAGAGGACCATTATGGCTCTTGAGGTGCATCAACGGGAAGTCGAAGGGGTCGGCGATTCTGGATTTGCGCGGTCGTGTCGTCGTTGGTCCAGAGGCAACCGATCTGCGCCGCCATTTCACGCAGCTCATCGAGCAAAAAAAGAACAACGTCATCGTGAACTTGAAAGACGTTGACTACATCGACAGCACGGGGCTGGGAACGCTGGTGATCGGCCATTCCGGAGCCGAAGACGCCGGCGGCTCAATGAAGCTGTTGAACGTTCCTAAGCGTGCCGCTCAGCTGATGATTCTGACTAAGCTCAGTACCGTTTTTCAAATGTTTGATGATGAGCCAGCCGCCGTCAACAGCTTCTTCCCCGATCGCGAAGTGAAGCGCTTCGACATCCTCGAATTTGTGAAAAGTCAGGAAAGCGAGAAGCAGCACATGGGCGCGGAACCGGCCGGGGAACCTAAGCCCAGCCAAGCCTGAAGCGGTGCAGTGCCGCGCAGGTAATTTCTCGCGCGGTCCTTATTAACGTTGCACGTAGGGCCAGTGATTCGACGCAGTTCGGGCGCCGATTCGGACGTGCAGTCCAGATTCAAGAGCGGTCGGCAGGTTCTACGCGGCGATTTCGGCTTTGAACCCGGCTTTTTCGACGGCAGCAGCGGTTGGTTTTGCTCCTTGCGCGGCTCTGGTAAGCATTTTTTGGTATTCGGCCTTGGTTTCGGCGAGCAAAATGGCGTGCTGATGGAGCTCTTTCTTGCGATTTTCGGCGGCTTGCTTGCGCGCTTCGTCGGCTTCACGACGCTCCTGCGATTCGAACCCAATTATTGCTTTCACCTTTTCGTTTCTTAGCTTTCGCAGCTCGTTCGAGCAGCGCTCGAAGGCCCGCTCTTGCGTGGTTTGGTAGCGCAGATAGAGCGCCAGCTTCTTTTCGTGATAGTCGTCGCACTTGAGGTGGTCGAGATCGAAGCACATTTCCTGCAATAAGAGAGCGCGACGGCTCAGCCAGTAATGTTCGGCCATTTTCTTCACCAGATCGATTTCAAACTCGGTGCGGGGCCGGTGCTGATCACTTAAGTTTTTTGCCAGCGCGTCGAAGTCTTCCTGTTTTTCCCAGGGCAGGACCATGAAGTGGCCATTGAAACCAAACTTGGTGTGATTTTGGGAAGAGGCGGCTTTTCCCTGTTCGCTGCGCGGACCGGTGGAGTGCTGCGCGTTGGCTTTATTGGCTGCGATTTGAGATTGAGTCGACATAGAGATTCCTTTCAGAGTGCGTGAAACAAGAAAATGCTGGATCAGCGCGACCGGATCGGCGCCGGGCGCGAGCGATTCAAACACTTCGTAGCACGGGGGTGTTCGGCGAGAGGGAGGGATTAGCGGTAAGTCGATGAGGGTGAGAGAGATCAGGTTTTGGGATGATGCGTGACGGGCCGCGCCCCCCGGCTGTGTGGCTCAAGCATGCGCGCGGTGCGGATTTCGGTTTACGAGTGAACGTTGATAAGAAGAGGATGGAAGCGGGTGATATGGACAGATGGACGAATGCGTTGCATAAAGGGTCCTTTGTGCAACTGCCTACACCACGGTCATTCCGCCGTCTACGGTGAGCGCGTGACCCACGACGTAACTCGCTCCGGGACTACAAAGCCATAGCACTGCTGAGGCGATCTCCTCGGGCTCGGCTTGCCTGCTCGCGCACGCACAGGCCCGCAGCCGGCTGTGGCAATATTCGCTCGTTTGCGATGAGCTTTCGAAGGCGAGTGCTAATGCACGTTGAGCGACATGTTCACGACGTCGAACTGGAATCGCTCGGGAGGAAAGGAAGAGATCGGACTCGGCGTCATGTTCAGCCAGGTGCGGTAGGCAGTCTGCGCAACCGAACGATTGAGATAAAAGAGGAACTGGTCCGAACAGCAGCGCATGGGCGGCATCTGCCGGAACGCGAGCCTGAGGCCAACCGCTTTGTCCAGCTGGACGCCCCTCGTCTCGACAGCCTTATCTTCCAGCAGCGTCACGAAACTGCTACGCCCCGCATGGGGCCAAACATCGCTGCACAGCAAATTGCGCAGCTCCAGGCGCGTGCCGAACGTGATCTCACATTGCCGGATCCACTCAATCACCGCGTCGCCCCAGTGCCAGTGGCTTAACAACCCGAGGTATTGCTCGACGAGGTTAATCGCGAGATCCATCTTGCGGCGCTCGATTGTGTCTTCGTCGGCGATTTTGTCCGCCGCCACCGAAGGCACCATGTCTTCCTGCTCGATGATCTCGGCCGCGATCCCCATGATCTTGTCCAGCCGCTTCACCTCCGGCACGGTCTTCACCAGCAGTGGAGGCAGCTCATGCGTTTTGTCGCCCGCAAGTTCAACGAACTTGCGATCACCAACGATGTCCATAACTAAACTCGATATGGTCTTTATCGACAACCGGGTCGCGTGATTCTATGCCCGATTGTAAAGACGTTTGCTTTCAGTTACAAGTTGCCCCTGGGTCTGTTCTAGTACTTTAGTGACAAAACACCTTAAATTTGTTTCATACCCCTGGGCATTTTGGCAGGTCCAGGGGGAGAGTGCCATCGCGATGCACACTCACATGCACGTTATCTTGAAGGTTGGTGTATACCCGTTTGCTCTCTCGGTTTTTGTGCGCCTCAGGCCTGTTCCTCGCAATCTTGCCAGCCCACGCAGCGACATTAGCACCTTGCTCCCAAGGTGCGCGGGCATTTTCACCGTGTGAACTGACGTTCGAGTGGAATACGAATGAAGTCTCCACAGGTACGTCGCCCTTCCGAGATGAACTTCTGACGGTTGAGTTCCGTTCCCCTCGCCACACCACATATCTGCTTCGCTCATTTTGGGATGGAGGCCGCACTCTGCGCGTCCGCTTCACACCGACCGAACCGGGCGCGTGGACTTACCACGTGTTAAGTTCGATCCCGCGTTACGACAATCAGGAATCTACCTTCAGCGCCGCTGAGACGGGCAATCCCGGATTCGTCAGCGTTGCGAATCTGCGCCACTGGCGCACGACGAACAAGCAGCCGCATCTCTGGCTCGCGGCGGCCGTCCCGTTTCTCGATGTGGATCAACCGGCCTTCGAAGCTTGGCTCGATGCCCGCAAGCACGACGGCTTTACCCACATCCGCGGCACGCTATTGACTGTACGAGCAGCCGCGAAGCCGCTGACTGATGATGGGCAACCCAACTTCACCTACTTCGCCGCGCTCGACGATCGCATCCTCGCAGCCGCGAATCGCGGGTTTACCCTCGATCTACTTTTGGCTGACGATTCGTTTGTCCGCTCCGGCGCATTGAAGGATTGGGATCATCGCGATCCGATCATGCGATACCTCATCGCCCGCTATGGCGGCCTGAACGTCACCTGGCAAGGCATCGAGCACTTTGAGGACGTTCCCGACTCCCGCGCACTTCTGAAGGATTTGGGGTCCTCTTTGCAAAAGTACGACGCCTTCCAGCATCCCCGCTCCACCGACGCTCGCGTCTCCTCCTCACCTCTTCTGCTGGATGGCTGGATGGATTACCTGATAGAAGCTTCTCCCCATCCCGAAGTCGCCGCAGTCGAGCATCAATTTACGCAACAACCCGAAATCCACGTCATCGACGCGACTGACCCTGACACCCTCCGGCACGAGCTCTGGAACTGCACCACGAATGGTGAGTACCCGAGCGTGTCCTATGAAGCTCTGCGAAACGAAGCCAACGTCAGAGCCGTTCAAACCTGGTTCAAAGTGATCTCCGATACCCGGCACTGGGAACTGGAACCTTATTTCGATGTTTCCGGCGCGCGGGCCGTCGGTCTCGAAGAGGTCGAATACCTCGCTTACGCGCAGACGCCGGGTATTGTCGAGATAACCCTCCCAAAGCACAAATACAATCCCGTGTGGGTCAACCCTGCCACTGGAGAGGAGCTTCCGCTAAAGGACTACAAAGGCGAGGTATTCAGCCGTCAAACCCCCGACAACTCACACGACTGGGTTCTGCAGGTTCCGCGCGAAGGCCATAAGCAAGGGATGCTGCGGTCTTATTACTTCGAGTCGGTCGATCCCCCCATTCAGGAAATTGAAAGCGATACTTCTAAGATACCGTTTGAAATCGCGGATCCGCCAGGAGATCAGATCCTGCGAAGCATTCCGACGCCATTTAAGGCCAAGCTGACTCGTTCCAATCGCGCCACGCGCGATATGCAGTTCGTTTGGTGGGGGGAAGTTGTCGCGGGAGGCCAGGGTGCCCGGTTGCTGGGCGTGGGTTCGTCTGGTAATTTGACCGTTCCCGCGGATTTGATCAACCAGCCCGGCTCGACGCTCAACTTGCGCCTGCTTGCCATTAACGCGAACGGCAAGGCTTACGAGATCGACAAGGTCTACCGTCTCGGCCCGTGACGATCCTGGCCCTCGACACCACGTCCGAATTCGGCAGCCTGGCTGTCCGCCGCGCCGGCGAACTCGTAGCGGAACTGAACTTGCATTCTCTGGAAGGTTTTGCCCATCTCATCTTCCCCGCCATTGACGAGGTACTACGTCGGGCGGGAGTTCGTTTGGAAGAAATCGACTGCTTCGCCGCAGCGAGTGGCCCGGGTTCGTTCACTGGTGTCCGCGTCGGACTGTCCGCAGTCAAGGGACTAGCGGAGGCCACAGGTAGGTTGGGCGTCGGAGTTTCGAATCTGCGTGCGTTGGCTTCGTTTGGTGATGCGCCTGGTAACGTGCCCGGTAATGCGCCCCTGCGAGCAGTCGTTCTCGACGCGCGTCGCGGGCAGGTCTATGCGGCGGTGTACAACGCGGATCTCGAGCCCGTCATGCCGGAAGTGGTCCTCAACTTCTCCGATTGGCTCGCGACGCTCACCGAGCCCGTGTACCAATTCATCTCATCACTGGAACCGCATGCGCTCGAAGGAACCCGCTTCGCCGGGATGCCCTGGATCGAAGCGCCGAAAGCTGTTGCAGCCGCCGTAGCGGCCTGCGCGGAGAAAACGCCCCCAGTCGATCTCGCCGCTCTCGATGCGAATTACGTGCGGCGCTCGGATGCCGAGTTGTTCTGGAAGTAACTCGCAATAGGACGACAGTCAGGAGTGTTGAGTTCGGTACCGCAAGGTTGGACCCATCCATTCACTCGCGTTTCTCCACCATGCACGCCGAGCCGCTATCCATGTAAACTCCAGCGAGTCGGGTGCACCGGGACTCCACTCGGCGCTCTCGGCCCAGTAGAAGATCCCATTCAGCAAGAGGAACGCCGCCCCAAAAATAATCGACTCGCAATTGGGCGGCGGCGGGCTCACGTTCAACCCCGTAACCTCCTCGAACCGCAGCTCGACAGCGGAAAACTCACGAAATTGCCGCTGGACGATCATGTGCACCGTCGTTTGCCAATCGACGCTCATTGAGAGGTTCTCTCCAACGAAGTGACCGGTTGCCACGTGAATCTCTCGAACACACCCGTCATGGAAATGACCAACCAAGTCCATGAGCTCGGCAATGTCACGCTCGTTGGTGAGCTCATGCCAATCCCCCTGCACCTGGAGCGCCCCGCTGCCTACCGCCCGAACAACGTCCTCGCTTGGTTCAAAGCAAACCAGCTCAGGAAACCGTTCGCGACGATCAGCGCGATGAAGTAGTACGCGATGCCTTGTCTCGGCTGGGCGGGAAAATCGCGCTTATAGAGCCGATATGCCGTGCCCGCCGCGACAAACAGAAATAGGTACTCGCTCAACGTGAAGAACAGAACCACGCTGACCAGAAGTACGGCCAAGCGCCCCTGCGCTCCGAGCGCCGTCATCGCGGAGGCGCCATCGAAGATGAAAACGGGGATCAAGTTCAGCAGATTTAGCCAGCCGGCAAACTGTGCCAGAGCAAGCCACACCGCGTGTCCCGTGGAGAGGAAAACCCCGTATGCAATGAGCCCCGACAGAAATCCGAACAGCGGACCGGCAAGCGAGATCTGAGCCCGCACGCCCGGGTCGACGTTCGGTCCATTCCACTTGACATACGCGCCGAAACCCGGGATGAACATGGGCAACTCGGCCGCGAAACCATAGCGCCGAACCATGAGGTAATGACCCATTTCGTGCATCAGCACCGAAGCGGTGAGTCCCACGCCAAACCACCATCCGTACAGGCCCCAATAGAGCCCGACGAACAGCAAAATGCTGATCAGGAATTTCCCTTTCGTGAGCAGCACTAGCGCCAGGGTTTTATATTTCGCGAGCGCGGCAAGGAGCACGCCGAACGGGCCGAGCCGCTTCTTCCAGTTCACCGGCGGCTTGGGCGCAAGCCTTGCGTCGATCTTTTGGATTTCGCGCTGAACCCCACGCGCGTGCGCGGAATCCACCGGCATAAGCTTTAAGGCGGCTTCCCAATGCTCACGCGCAGCGTGGAGCTGCCCGATCGCAGCGAGTTGCCGGGCTTGCCTCGCTAATTGTTCAAGCTGAGGGGACGGCGGTGAACTGAAGGTAGCCAAGTTTCAGTGTAGAGCGCATCGCGCCGGGTCTTGGGCCGCGGTTTAGCGCTCTAAGGCCGCGGAATCGCTCAAATCCGGCAAATCGTTCGTCACTTGCGACGCCAGGAAAACCGCTACCACCGATTCGATGCCTTCGAGGTCGTCATCATCGAATCTCTTCAAGCTGGCGCTGTCGATATCCAACACTCCCAGCAGTTTTCCCCAATTGAGAAGCGGGACCACGATTTCAGATTGCGATGCCGCGTCGCACGCGATGTGACCGGGAAAGCGATTCACATCGGGAACGACTATCGACTTGCGCTTTGCCGCAGCCGATCCGCAAACACCTTTCCCAAACGGCAGGCGCGCACAGGCAGGCTTGCCTTGAAACGGGCCCAACACCAGTTCCTTGCCTTCCGCAGTGTAGAAACCGACCCAGTTCACGTCCGGCAACATGTGGAACAGCAGCGCGGCAGTGTTGGCCGCATTGGCAATGAAGTCCTGTTCCTCTCCCAATAGCCCTTGAAGCTGTTCGCAGATCTGCTGGTACAGCGCGTACTTAGAACCAGCGGGCTCGACGCGCGCGAGGGTTTCCATTTGCATACTTAGTCTATCTCCATTCAAGAGAGTCTCGCCCTATGCGACGCGCCAGCCGATCAGGCCGCTGTTCGCTTCCGCCGATAGGGATTCGAGATGTAGCTCTCTGCTTCCTGTGCAACTTCTGACTTGGGCGCAGTCTTCATCGTCTCCCGATAGGCTTCGATGGCGTCCTGATGATTCCCCTGCAAGTCATATACCTGCCCGAGCCTTAACCATGCCAAGACTGCGGTGTTCAAATCAAGCTCATCGGCCTTTTTCGTCGCTTGCTTTAGATTTGCCAAGGCAAACTCGAGGTCGCCATACCAGAACAGCAGATTTCCCTTTATATACTCGATCTTTTCAGGCGGAATATTGGCATATCCCGGTGCACCCTTGCGCCGCAAATCGTCGATCTCGGCAAGCACCTTCAGAGCGGCCCCCTTATCGCCGCCGTCGCTGTACATCTGCACCTGTTCGAAGCGGAATAAATAATTGCAGGGAAACTGCCGCGCCAAGTCCTGAAGCACCGGAATAGCCTGTTTTGAACTGTGCTCCCGCCGGTAAATGACTGCCAGCAGAACGTCTGCATCGTAGCGATTCATCACTCCGTGTTGGCTCACGAATTCTAATTGGCTGATGCCTTCCTTCTTGTTGCCGTGAAAGCCTCCTACCGAGCCGATCGCCCGCAGGTAAAAGGGCAAGCAGCCGACCAGGTACTGATCAAGCCCCAGAATCAGCCGGGCGTCGACGAAGTTCGGGTCGATCTCCAGAATCTGCTGATTCATCTTGCGGGCTGCCGTGGCCTCGTGCAAAGCGTCCATCCAAGCTTTCTCCACCAGGAATAAGTAGTTCGCACGCAAGCCGTGCGCAACACCGAGCGTATAGAGCGCCAGCACGTCGCGCGAATCCCGCGCCAGCCGCGCGTTGCTCAACTGAACCGATTGACGGATGCAATCCTCGAAGCGCTGTCGATCCTCGGGCCCGATCTCCATCTTGTGCCGGCGCAAGAAGGGATTGTTTCCGCTCACCAGCTCGCTTTCCAGAGCGCCGTCCCGGAACATCTCCCGGTAAAGAATACTTTGGGCCAAGTGATTGTATTGCGCCGGATCGTCCGGGTGCGCCTTCACTTCGCCGTCGAAATAGGCGATCGCGCTATCGAAGTCGTCGTTGTAAAAAGCGACGAACCCCGGATTCGTCGCCGGGTCTTCCAGTTTCGGCGGGGAGCTAGAACCGAGACCAAGACAAGCCGCGAGCAGCAGGGCAACCGCCGCGCCGACTAGTGGGTTGAAACGCATAACACTTTCACCTCACTATCGGCTGAATGGCCGATTTCCTTATCCAGTGCGCGAAGCGCCTTGTGGGCCGCCGTCGCGATAGTTTGGTCCGCGTGAGAGGCCAGCCGCTCCAGCGGTTCCCGCATTTCCGAGCGGCCGGAGTTCCCCATCGCCAGCGCCACGTTCCGCAAAAAGCCCGAATATTTCGCGCGCCAAACGGGTGAGTGGCGGAAACGGTCGCGGAATTCCTCTTGCGTCAGAGCGGCCATGTCTTGCAGGCGGGGCGCGAACTCGCCCGGGGCGAACGCCGCCTCTTCACTTACCGGAGCACGCCGGTTCCACGGACACACGTCTTGACAGATGTCGCAGCCGAACACGTGCCTGCCGATTTCTTCGTGCGGTATTTCGTCGGGAATATCGCCGCGCTTCTCGATGGTCAGGTAGGAAATACAACGACGCGCATCGAGTCGCCAACCGTCATCATCCATCGGCACGATCGCGGTCGTAGGGCAAGCGTCGATACACCGGCGGCATGTTCCGCAACGCTCGGGAGGCGGCCCGTCCGGCGTGACCGCAATCGACAACAACACTTCGCCGAGAAAAAACCAGGAGCCTTGCTGCTGGTTCACCAGACATGTGTTCTTTCCGATCCAACCCAAACCGGCCGCCTGAGCATAGGAGCGTTCGAGCAGCGGTGCAGTATCCACGCACACCTTCCACTCAAATGAGTGCCCGTGAACCTCCGCTATTCGCTCCATTAAAATCTCCAGGTTGCCGCGCATCACATCGTGATAGTCGGCTCCCCATGCATAACGCGAAATCCAGCCGCTTTCCGGATCATCGAAGTCGAGCGAGTGCGGAAACCCCGTGTTGTATAGCTTGCCTACGCAAACGATGCTTTGAGCGCTCGGGAGAAGATTTCGAGGATCGGCGCGCAGGTCGCCCCGGCGGTCTGTTAGATACTCCATCTCTCCCGCCATCCCCGCCTTGCGCCACGCCTGAAAGCGTTCGAAATCGCCGATCGGCAAAGCCGAAGCGATCCCAGCGAGTTCGAACCCGCATCCCCGAGCCAGATCCTTGATTTGCTCCCCGGTTATCGCCATGATCGGAGGTGTTCGCCGCCTTGCTCCTTTATTGTGACGCCGCGCCATCCGTACGCCGTAGTTAAAACCCTGGTTTTTATCGCAGGTTCCAAGCGGACCCGGCAAGTTAAGTGGTTGACAGGTAAGAAGTTCCTCCAGATCTCACGTCATTTCGGTGTCCTTAAACGCTATACAACCCCCAATTGCTGCTGTTCGCTTTCTTTTCGTTATCAATGGGCTAGCCCCTACCTATACTGGGGGTATCCGCCGGGTACCCCCGAACGGCCGGCGCCTAGCTCATTACATTGGATTAGATTGAAAATGCACAAACCAGTTAAGTACTTCGAAAAGGCAGTAACTGTCGGCGCGAACGCCGCCTGGCACGTCTTCGATCGAATCAACCAGATCAAGCAGAATCCGTCGTTCATTCCCAAGTGGTCCGAGAAACCGCTTCTGAAGAGCTACCAAAAGTCCAAGCCGCCTCTCGGCTGGCCGCGTGAAACGGATTCCCTTTGTCCCAGGTGCATCCCGGAAATCCGCAAGCGGATCGTCGACGGCGAGATCGATTACAAAATCCTGCTGAACGAACCGGTCGGTGAGATCAAGGCGAAGATTATCGAGCGCGACGGCAAGATCCTGATGGTCAAGGAATGTCCCAAGCACGGCGAGTTTGAAGACCTCATGTCGATCGACCCGGCCTTTTCAAAACACCTGGAGGACGTATTCCCGGGCCGCGACATTCGCGCGCACAGCGATGAGACGCTCCACAATCACGGCACCAGCACCATCACGCACGGGCGCGGTTCGGTTCTGACCATCGATTTGACGAACCGCTGCAATATGATGTGCGATCCCTGCTTCATGGACGCGAACCAAGTCGGTTTCGTCCACGAGCTGAGCTGGGAAGACATCCAAACGCTGCTCGATAATGCGATCTCGATCAAGCCGCGGCGTCAGATGTCGGTGCAGTTTTCAGGCGGCGAGCCGACGCTTTCCCCTTACTTTCTCGACGCAGTGCGGTACGCGCGCAAAGTTGGTTACAACAGCGTGCAGGCGGCGACGAACGGGATTGAATTCGCCAAGCGCCCTGACTTTGCGAAAGAAGCGGCCGAGGCCGGCCTTCGCTATGCGTATCTGCAATTCGATGGAATCGGGAATGCCGCTAACTCGCATCGCGCGGTCGGAAATTTGTTCGACGTAAAACTTCGCGCTATCGAGAATCTGTGGACGGCTGGCGTCGACATCGTTCCGGTCATCACGATTCTCAACGGAATCAACAACGAGCAGGTTGGTCACGTGGTGCAATTCGCTCTCGATAATCCGAAGAAGATTCCGTTCCTTTCCTTCCAGCCGGTTTCCTTCACCGGCCGCGACGAAGCGATCACCGACGAGCGGCGCCAAGCCCAGCGCTACACTCTCTCCCACCTCGCGCACGATGTGAAGAGTCAGACCGGTATCGGCGAGCCGGTGCGCGACTGGTTCCCGATCAGCTTCATGAGCACCTTTTCCGATTTCGCGGATCTGGTGCACGGTCCCGCCGCCGATTGGGGCCAATTGAGCTGCGGCTGTCATCCCAACTGCGGTATCGGCATGGCCATCATGTGCGACAAGGACACCAAAGAGTACGTCCCCGTCACCGCGTTCCTACACGCCGATCAGCTGGCCAAAGATATAGCTCGCATCAACGATGCCGCGCGCGGCCGTTTCCTCTCAGTCGCGGGAGTGACCATCGCGCTGCTCCGCAATTACAATCCGTTTAAATCACCGAAGCATTTCAAACTGACCGATCTGATCGCGAAGTTCGACAAGTGTTTCGGTATGAGCAAAAAGGCTACGACCGGAGCGTACGGTAAGGTCACCGGAGACCGCACCATCGCCGATATCCAGAAGCGCCGCGCCGATCGCTGGAACTTCCTGTTCATCGCCGGAATGTGGTTCCAGGATCTCTTCAATTACGATTTCCGGCGCACCGAACAATGCATCATCCCCTACGCCACCCAGGAAGGCGAGATCTCCTTCTGCGCCTACAACACCGGCGTGGGTTGGAGAAACATCATTGAGAAGATGCATATGACCTCGACGCTCACGAAGTGGTATGAAGAGCGCGGACGGCATGAGATCTTCGCCGGCAACAAGAGCGTGCCCCTTGCGAGCAAAGAGCACAATCTGGTTCTGGTCGAGGAGCACGTGAACGCCGACCGCCAACACGATCTCGAGCTGAAGGGTATCGCGAAAACTGCGCGTGAGGAAAAGACGCGGGCGCGCGATGAGGCTCTGAAGAAGAAGATCGAGAACGACAAGATGATGCGCCTCTATCGTGAGCACGTGCTGGGCGAGAAGAAGCCCGAAGGCGGCTTCGTTCCGCTCGATGGCTTGCTCGGTTCGACCCCGAAGCCCGCGGAGACCGAAAAGGGCGAAGAAGTCGGGGCCATGGGCGACTAACTCGCCGTGAACTGAAATCCCGCTGCAAATTACAAAGCCCGTCGATCCACTCAGGACCGGCGGGCTTTTGCTTTTGCGGAAGTTGCTGCTACTCGATGTCGCGGGGACGCTTCTTGCGATTGCGCTTGCGAGCGAGAGCTTCCTTGGTGCGGCGCTTTTCCCCCGGCTTCAGGTAAAAAGAGTGCCGCTTGATTTCTTTCACAATATCTTCTTGCTGGACTTTGCGTTTGAAACGGCGAAGAGCACTTTCGAGAGTTTCGCCGTCCTGCAGATGGACTTCTGCCAACTAAAAATTCACCACCTTCCGGAAATTCCCGCGCCTGCCCTTTTGCAGCGCGGATAACAGATTCATTGTAACGTGAATGTACTGTCACATTTCCGCACCCCCGTCACCCGGCAAAGCTCGCCCTTCGATGCCATCGTCGAACGCGAGAAAGGGCTGCGTCGCAACTTATCCACCGGCCAGCTCTCTATGATCGCGATTGGAGGCGCAATCGGCACCGGGCTCTTTCTCGGAAGCGCGTTCGCAATCGGTTTCGCAGGGCCGAGCGTGCTGCTCAGCTACGCGATCGGCGCCGCGATCGCGCTTCTGCTGATGGGCTGTCTTGCCGAAATGACCGTGGCGCACCCAATTTCCGGCTCCTTTGGCGCTTACGCCGAGCATTACGTCAGCCCCTTGGCTGGATTCTTGGTTCGTTATGCGTATTGGTCGGCAATTGTACTGGCGGTTGGAACCGAGGTCACGGCCATCGCTGTCTACATGAGGTATTGGTATCCGGCGGTTCCGGGGTGGGTGTGGATTATCGGGTTTTCCGCCGCGCTGATGGCAATCAACGGGGTGAACGTCAACGTATTCGGAACCGTCGAGTACGGCTTCTCCTTGTTGAAGATCGTCGCGATTATCGCCTTCATCGCGCTGGGCAGCTACGTTGTATTCGGCGCGCACGCAGGCTCAGGAATCGGTTTTGCGAATTACACCTCGCACGGCGGATTTCTTCCCAAAGGCGCATGGGGCATGTGGGTCGCGGTGATCGTGTCGCTCTTCAGCTACTTCAGCATTGAGATGATCGCCGTCGCGGCAGGCGAGGCGCGTGATCCGCAACGCGCCATCACGCGCGCGTTCCGCGCAACCGTGCTGCGGCTGGTGTTTTTCTACCTGGCAACGATTGCGCTGATGCTGGCGATCGTGCCATGGAACTCCGCCGGTACGGAGGGCAGCCCTTTCGTAAAGGTCATGGCCGCCACCCACGTGCCCCATGCGGCGGGCGTGATCAACTTCGTCATTCTGATCGCGGCGCTCTCGGCGATGAACAGCCAGCTTTACATCACTACCCGCATGATGTTCAGTCTGTCCCGCGCCGGTTATGCGCCACGCCGCTTCGGAGCGCTAAGCGCGAAGGGAGTGCCCGTTTCAGCGTTGTTGCTCTCGACCATCGGCATTGCGCTCGCGACCGTCTTGAATGTGATCTATCCGAATGCTTCGTTCCTTTTAATGATGTCGATCTCCATGTTCGGCGCGATGTTCACCTGGCTGATGATCTTCGTCACGCATCTCTTCTTCCGCCGGCGTCACGTGGGCGCACCGCTCGCCTTCCGTATGTGGGGCTATCCATATACAACGCTCGCCGGTGCTGCGCTCATGAGCGGCACGCTGCTGACCACATTCTTTACGCGCGAATTCAAGATGACGCTGATTTGCGGCGTACCTTTCTTGCTCGCGCTTTCGGCCGTCTTTTTCATCTGGTACCGCCGGCATCCCGCCCCGGTCGCGACCGAGACACGACTTGTCTCCCGTTGATCCTGGCAACCGCGCCGACCGCGTCGCGCAGCTAATCTAGCCTCTCGCTCAGCCTTTGACGGGGAAAGATCGCCCGCCTCAGGCCGATTCCCACGGCGGACAAAAGAATGCTGAGGAGCGGGAGCGCGCTGGACGGTTCTGGAACGCCGCTGCTGAGAACCGTAACGCTGTAATTGTCCATATATGCGGAGTCGTTGCCCGTTCCGAAACTGTCGAAGAAGCCTTCGCCATATGTACTCAAAGTTGCTCCGCTGCAACTGCCATTGGCGCCGCAGAACGGAACGTTTGAATCGAGCGTCACGCCGTTAATCGAAATGCTGTAAGTCTGGTTCGCTATATCGAACAGGAGATTAACGTTATTCCAAACGGCTCCGGGTCCGCTGAAGCTGGTCGCTCTAGCAAATGTGCCGATTACGGGATTGCCAGCCGTGAGCGCGATGATTTGGTCGTTGACTCCGATATCGATACCGCCAAGGTATCCAACCAAGCCGGGCCCGAGTGCCGCAAACTGCCATGCACTCTGCGTGGAAGCCGTAAAGATGGCAATGTCGGCCGAAAGACTAATCATTGGGCCAGCAGAAAGGTCCTGATGATACGGACCGGATTGGCTTGCCGTCCCGCCGTCGACGAAAACCGCTTGAGTGCCGGTTTTGGCAAAATAGTTTTCCACGGTCGGTGTGCTTGGGCCATAAACGTTCCATCCGTTCTGGTTCAAGAGAGGTCCCGTGGTGAACGTCGGGCTTTCAAATGAAGTGGAATAAAGTACTGTGTCGGCACGTAAAGGCACTGCAATCGCTAGTGCTGTTAACACCAACACCGGTGCTAAAGCTGTCTTGAACGAGTGAAGCATATATATTTCTCCTAACGAATGCGATTGCAGGAAGCACTTAGACTGGCTGGGGATTCCGTAGAATAAATGGGTTTGCGTGAGTTGTCAAGCTTCAAGTGACTGAATGAATAATCCGAAGTACTGCAGAATCAGACTGTGTAAGATAGTTACTGCTTGTGCGCTCTGTCACTTTGTCCGAGCTAGGCAAGTAACCAAAATACTTTGGCTCGGTTTCAGTCGCGTCGAGCGACAGTGTCGGCAACTGGACGACGATGCGCCGGATCACGGGAAGACCTCCCAACCAGCAATATCCATCGCCTTTATCATCCGACGCTGGACCAATCGAAACCGACGCACCACGCTAGGGCGACGTGCAGCTACGATCAGGAAGTGGACCCGCTGCTCGCCTGGCGTAAAGAATTTCCGATCCTCGAACATACGACCTATATGGTCAGCCATTCGCTGGGCGCCATGCCGCGCCGAACAGCAGACGCATTGCAGGAGTTCGCTGCCACATGGGCGTCCCGTGGGGTCCGCGCATGGGAGGAAGGGTGGTGGGAAATGGCGGTCACCATCGGCGACCTCATCGGCTCAATTATCGGCGCGGGTAAGGGCGAGGTCGTCATGCAGCAGAACGTCTCCATTTGCCAGTGGATTGTGACTTCCTGCCTCGATTGGCGCGGGCCCCGCAACAAACTGGTCACCGACGGACTGAACTTCCCCTCGAACGACTACATCTATTACGGACTCGAGCGTCAAGGAGCGCGCGTCTGCTCCGTACCTTCGCCGGACGGCATGACCGTTCCCCTCGAACTCATGCTGGATGCTATTGACGAACAGACGCAGTTGGTTTCCGTGTCGCATGTTGCTTTCCGCAGCGCGTTCGTGCAGGACCTTGCCGCCATCACCAGGCGCGCGCATGAAGTGGATGCGCTCGTCATCGCCGACATCTATCAATCCGCCGGCATACTTCCGCTCAACGTGCACGATCTGGAGCTTGATTTCGCCACCGGCGGTTCCGTGAAGTGGCTGTGCGGCGGCCCCGGTGCCGGTTACTTGTACGTGCGCCCCGACTTGCGCTCACGGCTCGAACCCGCCGCGACTGGGTGGATGGCGCATACCCATCCGTTCGACTTCGAAGGCGGTCCTATTGATTTCGCATCGGACGCGTTCCGCTTCCTAAACGGAACACCGAACGTTCCCGCCCTGTACTCGGCACGCTCCGGCTACGAGATCATCAACCAGATCGGAGTGGAGCCCATCCGCGCAAAATCGCTACGTCAGACCCAGCGCCTGATGGACCTTGCGGATGAAGCTGGAATCCCCGTGCGTACTTGTCGAGATCCCAGCCTGCGCGGCGGAACAGTTATCGTCGATGTGCCGAACGGCAAAGAAGTCACGCGCGAGCTTGGCCGTCGCGAGGTGATTGTGGATTACCGGCCACAAGCGGGAATCCGCATTGCGCCGCATTTCTATACGACCGACGAAGAGGTTGACCGCACGATGGCGGAGATTCGTTCGATTGCGGAAACTATCAGAGAGACGGCTGCGGCCGACGCCCGGTAGCGGCTCAGCAGGAAAACTGGTTAAAATTGAGCCTGGAACCGGAACACCGTCATGGACTGGTCAGATTGCCCTCTCGTGGAAACGAAGCCGGGCGTGCAGCGCGGCCGGCCCGTGGTGCGCGGAACCCGCGTCACTGTCGACGACAGCATTCTCGGCAATTGGGAGGCTGGCTGGAACCCCCCGAGATTGCCGAGCTCTTCCCATCCGTAACCGTCCAGCAGGTGAAAGAAATCCTTTCTTACGCGGCAAAGCATCAGGTGCATGTTCCGCGTTCTGCTTGACCATAACGTTCCAGTAGCACTGCGCTGGCACCTTAGCACACACGAGGTTCGAACTGCGGCAGAAGAAGGCTGGCGACAAATCTCGAACGGGGAATTGATCCGGCGCGCCGAGGGCGGCTCCGAATTCGTTCGAGTTCATCGAGATTGCGCCCCTACCGAAGAAACGCCGCATGCAGCGTCCGTCGACCTAGCGCCACCCAGTGGATCCGCTGCGTCGTCCTTCAGACGGTTCTCAGGCCGCTACGTGCTCGCCAACTTGCGTCCGCGCGTACTCTTCCAGCTTGCGCGCATCCGCATAGAATTTCCGGATTCCTTCACTCAGCTTGTCCACCGCCATCGCGTCTTCATTGTGTTTCCAGCGGAACGTCTTCTCGTCCAGGTGAATGCGATCGCCTTCGCTCGATTTTGCGGCCTGCGGCGTCAGACGCGGCGTGATGTCGCCTTGTGTCTGCTGCATCTTCTCGAGCAACTCCGGGCTGATCGTCAGCAGGTCGCACCCCGCCAGCCGCTCTATCTGTTCAACCCTTCGGAAGCTCGCGCCCATCACTTGCGTCTTGTAGTTGAACTTCTTGCAGTAATTGTAAGTGCGCGTCACCGACGCTACTCCAGGATCTTCGTCGATCGGGATCTCGCCGCCCCCTCGCTCCTTCTTGTACCAGTCGTAAATCCGTCCCACGAACGGCGAGATCAGCGTCACGCCCGCTTCCGCGCACGCCACCGCCTGCGCGAAGCTGAACAAGAGCGTCAGGTTGCAGTGTATGCCCTCGCGTTCTAACTCCTCGGCCGCCCGGATGCCTTCCCACGTGCTCGCGATTTTGATCAGAATCCGTTCCCGGCCAACACCCTTCGCGTCGTAAAGCTCAATCAGGTGGCGCGCCTTAGCGAGCGTGCCTTCCCGGTCGAAGCTCAACCCCGCATCCACTTCCGTCGACACCCGCCCTGGAATGTGCTTTAGGATCTCGCTGCCAAAACTGACGAAAAGCCGGTCCATGAAGGCTATCGACTGCTCTGTTTCGTTACCGCCTTCGTGCTCGGCATGTTCGATCGCCTCCTGAACTAAATGGCGGTATTCCGGCCGCTGCGCCGCGCTAAACAGCAGCGACGGGTTCGTAGTTGCATCCTGCGGCTTCAGCCGGGCAATCGCATCGATGTCTCCCGTGTCAGCGACGACCACACTATATTTCTTCAAAGACTCGAGCAGCGTCATTTTTCTACTCCTATACCAATAATAAGATGCGAACCGGGGCAAAAATGCAGCAGATAGACGGTATGTAGACTTGTGAAATGGCAAGTTTCGTCGGACGGGCCGCAGGTTTTGTGCTGTGCCTGTTTCTCACAGTCCAAGTCGTTCCCGATCCGCCTGCTGCTTCCTCGAAGCAGCTTGGGGTTGCAGGCCTAAAAGATTCGGTCGAGGTCATCCGCGATCATTGGGGCGTTCCACATATTTACGCCAAGAACTCCGACGATCTGTTCTTCGCGCAAGGTTACATCACCGCCCAGGATCGCCTTTTTCAACTCGACCTTTGGAGACGCACCGGCACCGGCAACTTGGCGCAGGTGCTGGGACCAGCGTACGTCAAACGCGATCGCATCGCCCGTTTAGTTCGCTATCGCGGCAATTGGGACGACGAGTGGCGCAGTTACTCGCCGGACGCGAAAGCGATCGCAACCGCGTTCACCAGCGGAATCAACGCTTACATCCGATCCCTAAACGGGCGCCCCTGGAGTTCCGCATCGCCGGCTTCGATCCGGGGCTTTGGAATCCCGAAGATGTCACCGCGCGAGTGGCGGGCTTGCTCATGACCGGGAATCTGCTCGCTGAGGTGAATCGAACGCTCGATGTCGAGAAGCTCGGGCTCGCAGCGGATGCGCGGCTGTTCCCTCCCGACCCTCACATTCCGCTGCTTATTCCGAAAGGACTCGACACGTCCGACATTACGGCTGCGGTTGTGAAGGACTATATCGCTGCGATTGGGGCCGTGCACTTTCCCGGTGAGCAAGGCAGCAACAACTGGGTCGTCGACGGAACGATGACGCGAACCGGCAAGCCGCTGCTGGCCAATGACCCGCACCGTGGAATCGAGCTGCCCTCGCTGCGCAAGACAGTTCACCTGGTTGCGCCTGGATGGGACGCGATCGGCGCGGGCGAACCGGCTCTCCCAGGCATCGCGCTCGGGCATAACGAAAATGTCGCCTGGGGCTTCACCATCGTCGGCATCGATCAGCAGGATCTATACGTCGAGAAAGTGAATCCCGACGATCCAACTGAATATTTCTATCGAGGCGATTGGAAGAAGTTCGAAACCGAGCGCCAGTCCATCGACGTGAAAGGGGAACCCCGCCGCGACATCGAGCTGAAGTATACCGTCCACGGTCCGGTCATCTATGAAGATGGAACCCGGCACCGCGCCTATGCACTGAAATGGGTGGGAACCCAGGCGGGCGGCGCCGGTTACTTGCCGGCGTTGAAATTAGCGCGTACTAATAACTGGCAGGAATTTCGAGCGGCCGTTGCAAACTACAAAATACCGTCGGAGAATCTCGTCTACGCGGACCGCCAGGGCAACATTGGTTGGATCGCCGCAGGCCAGGTGCCGATTCGTAAGGGATGGTCAGGCCTGTTTCCCGTCCCAGGCGACTCCGGCAATTACGAATGGACCGGTTATCTGCCGATCACCGACAACCCGACCTCCTACAACCCTGCCCGGCACTTCATCGCGACCGCCAATCACAACATCCTGCCCCCCGGCTATCCCTATCAGCTGGGTTATGCCTGGGCGCCGCCCACTCGCTACAACCGCATCGTCGAGATGTTGACCACCGGCCGGAAATTCGATGTGAACGATTTCGCGCGCATGCAGCAGGACACCGTTTCGCTGCCCGCTCGCGATTTTCTCGCCATCTTGAAGGATTGGCATCCCGCGGAAGAAAGCGATGCAGTAAACATCCGTTCCCAACTGCTCGCTTGGGATTGCAACGTGAGCATGGAATCCAAGCCCGCGTTGCTCTATGAAGTTTGGATCGAACATCTGCATCATGCGCTGCTTCCGCAAGGAATTGCCTCGACGCGGCTTGCGCCCGACATTCTGCTCAACGAATTGAAAGCAAGTCCGGACAGCAGCGCGATTCTCACCAACACGCTCGCTGCGAGCCTCGCCGAAATTCGTGAGCGCCTCGGCCCTGATCAATCGGAATGGAGCTGGGGCAATTTGCACAAGGTGTACTTCCGCCATCCGCTGCATGTTGCGAGTCTCGACCTGCCACCGCATTCGCGCCCCGGCGATGGTTACACAGTGAATGCCACCGGCGGCCCGAACTACGCGCAGACCCACGGCGCGTCCTACCGCGAGATCATCGACGTGAGCGACTGGGATCGCTCTGTGATGACCAACGTGCCTGGAGAATCCGGCGTTCCCGGTAATCGCCACTACGGCGACCTCATCGAGGGTTGGGCGGATGGACACTACCATCCGATGCCGTACTCGAGAAAAGCCGTAGAGGCCGCCGCCGAAGAGCGCCTGATGCTTTTGCCCGATACCGCTCGCTAAGGGATCCAACTATGCTTCGACGCTCCTTTCTCTGGTTAACTGTTCCCGTTCTTTTGCGCGCTCAAGGCCGAAGAGCCCTACCCGCGCCACTGGATGCCTTGCGAGACAACATCGAGCGCATCACGCGGTCTGTCAATGCGAAGTGGGGAATCTATATAAAGTGTCTCGAAACCGGCGAAGAGATCGCCATTCACGCGGATGAACAGATGGACACCATGAGCGTGATCAAAATTCCGCTGATGGTCGAATCGTTCCGGCAGATTGAGGCCGGGAAGTTCAAGCTGACCGACCGCGTGACCTTGCGGAACGAAGATAAACGTCCAGGCACTGGTGTCATTCGCTCCCTCGATGAAGGAGTGCCGCTCACCATCCACGATCTGCTGACGCTCATGATCATCGTCAGCGACAACACCGCCACCGATCTGATGTTCCGGCAGGTGGGCGGCATCGACCCGGTGAACGCATTGATGAAGGACTACCAGCTGACGCAAACTCGAGCGATCGGTACAGCGAGGGCGTGGTTCGATGCTTTGCGCACGGCTCCGACCGCGGAGGAGTTCTATCGCAAGGGCGAACATCCATTCGGATTGTCGTCGCCTCGCGACATGGGCAAGCTGCTCGAACGCATCAAGCTCGGTCAAGCCGTCAGTAAGTCGGCCAGCGATCAGATGCTAAGTATCATGCGCGGCCAGGTTTACCGCACGCGGCTGCCGAAGTACGTCAGCAATTTCAATATCCCGCACAAAACCGGCGATTTCCTCCCCTACATCGGCAACGACGTAGGGGTGTTCGAGAGTCCGACACGAAACATCATCGTCAGCGTCTTCACCGCCGATCATTTCGGTATCGGAGCGAATTTGGAAGATGCGATCGGCCGCATCGGAGAGCAGATCGCGGATTACTTTAGTTACCATCGCTGAGCGCGGGCAGCTTCCGCGCGCAATCACGTCTCCGCGTAATACCGGTCTGTCGCTTGCACCATGAGCCCCTTCTGCTTAGTGCTCACCCGGATTTTGCGAAAGCCCGACGAAGTCACGGGCTGGTCGGAAACAAACCCGAAGCTATACTCGCTGCGCAACTCCTCTTGTATTACGTCAAAGATCTGCTGAATCGTCTGCTGCTTCGTAACCGCGAAAAATCCCCCGCCTGTTTCGCGCGATAGCCGCTCCAAAACTCGCTTCCCGGCACCCCCGATCGAAAGCCCTCCATAGTACGACTCATCGGAAAACAGGATCGAGTACACGAGTGTATCCGCGCGCTGCGCCGCCTCGATCGCATCCGTCAGAGTCACCTCGCTTCCTTCATCCACGCCATCCGTCAGAACGATGAAGGCTTTTCGCCCCTGCCGCTGCCGCATCACCTGAATCGAAGCGGTCCGCACCGCATCGTAAAGTAACGTTCCGCTGCCGTTCGCCGCCTGCTCCGCGCTTGGCAAATCAAGTAGCGCAAGCGTATCCTGCAGTTCTTTATGCGACGCAGTGAGCCCCTGACGTATGACCACCGCCTGATCGAACTGAACAATCACCGCTTTGTCTTTGTCTTCCCGCAACACTTGATCTAGAAAGCGATAGCTCGCGGCCCGCTCATCTTCGAGCACGCGCTTTTGACTCAAGCTTGTATCGACCAGCAATCCCACCGTCAACGGAAGATCGGATTCCTGCGAGAAATATCGGATCGTCTGCGGCTTTCCATTTTCTAGAACCGTGAAATCGCTCTTCGTTAGATTGCGAACGATCTGACCGCTCTTATCGCGAACGGTCGCAAAGAGGTTAACCACCTTCACTTCCGTCGAAAACGTCGGCTGCTGCTGCGCTTCGAGCGTCGGACCCAACAGTGCGCCGGCAACGCACGCCATCCACTGCCGCCGGGACAAGTCACCGCGAGCGCGATTCATAATAGTTAAGGAATCCTGCATCGAACGCATACACGGCTCAGGAGAACCAACCGCTAACCCAATCCTGAAACCAGTTCCAGTACATTTCAATCTCGTCGCTAACGTTACGGTGGTAATCACTAGGAAGCCGGGTTACCCGCTGGAACCCTCGTGGCGCCTCGAACAGTTTCTGCGGCAACGATCCCTCGAATAGTTCCGTCACTTCGAAGGTCGTTTCGTGAGTGCTACTTCCGCCGCGCCCGCCGACGAAATGTGAAGTCATCCTTTCACGGACCGCTAGTCCCGTCAGGGTGGCCCCGGTGTGCTTCACCTTTATTACGGGCCGTTCGGCGCCAGCGGCAAGAATGTAACCCGTACCGGCTCTCTTCTCGCCAGGCAACCCGGGAGCGTCAACGTACCATCCGTCGGTCAGTTGCTCCGATTCCAGTACGGGAGCCGAACCACCGTCGCTCTCCTGATAGCGCTTCTCCGAACTGATCAGATGACGCGCCTCCCGCCCGAAGATGGTTTGCCGCTCACCCGTATCGGTCGTGGCAATCTCAACCAGCAGGACGGGCCGCGCTGTAGCATTCACCCGCGGCGCGGAGGGCGTCAACGCGCGCCGTAGCCGCATAACGACATATTCCCGCCGATCGACATCCCAAATCGTCTGTCGCAGCTTATCGTAATCAACGATCGAAACGGTTTGTTTGCCAGCGCCCGAATCAAAGTCGTAGCGCCTCGACGCATTCTTGAAATATTCCGTCGATACGGATCGATGACCGGCGGATGTGACAACGGTCGTGATCTTCCAGTCGGCTCGAAGCGGCGCGAGAGCAGCCAACAGGCCCAATATGCAAAGCGATGCCTTGCTCACAACGCCGTCACACTCTCCAATAATCCGGCCGCCAATCCCCAATCGCGTCTTTGATCTGTTTTCGGCCTAAATTCTCATTTAATGTGCGCTCCACCAATGCAGGTGTCTCCGCATCCGAGGCGAATCGCAGTGCGATCAGTTGCGATTCGCTCAACTCCGGAATACGCGCTCGCAAGGGATCCGGCAGCAGCATTGCGAATCGCAGCCGCTCCTCCAAACGGATTACCCGGTCCTGCACCTTAAGTGAATACGTTCGCGCCTTGAATGCGATCACCCATAGAACCACAACGATTCCCAGAATTCCCAACGCTTCAAAACCCGGGTGACGTATCAGGTGGGCGATAGCCCATATGAGCAGCAGCAGCAAAGCGGGCAGGAGGAAAAAATGAAACAGCGGATCTAAGCGAGCATGATTGCCCTTCGTCTGCGGAACCTTCTCAGCCATATATCGCCGATTTTATCTGAAAGCCGCTCCGGTAGACCAAATATTAATCCTTGTATGCGTAGCGTCCGAATGCCCCGGGAGTCTAACAGGCAGATATGGCCAGAATCACTTTAGTCGCTCTCTCCGCATTGCTTCTTGCCGTTTCGGCAGCCGCAGATACCGTGTATCTCTACAGCGGTGCCAGCTACGAAGGCCATTTCATGGGACCGCGGGAAGCCAGGCTCACCTTTGAGGACAATCAAGGCGTACAGTACCAATTCCCTATTCGCGATGTCCAATCCCTTTCGTTCAATCGCGATGGCGACTCTGTCACTCTGCGCAACGGCAAAGTTTACAACGGCCAGCTTACCGGGCCTGAAAACAACGCCATTCCATTCGTCGATCGACAGGGCATCGGCTATCAGTTCCCTACCAACGAGGTCAGCGGCATCACATTTTCGCCCGACTGGGGTGGGCCCTATCAATCGAGCGGTAAAGGACTCGTTCTTCCCGCCGGTACCGAGATCAGCGTCATGTCGAATCTGCCGATTGATTCACGGCGTGCCCAGCCGGGGCAAACTTTTCCGGCCGCCATTACGCAGGACGTTCTCGCCGCGAACGGCCGCGTCGTCATTCCTCGCAACTCCGATGCGACTCTGCTGCTTCGCAGCGAATCCGGCGGCGGCATCCATAGTGGCGACGTAATCCTCGATCTCGATTCGGTCATCATCAACGGTGTGCGCCACTCTGTTGCCAGTTCTGACGTTGTTCAAACGAACGGGCAAAGCATCGGCAAGAACCGCCGGACAGCCAGGTTCGTCGGTGGAGGCGCCGTCTTGGGTGCTCTGATTGGGGCCATTGCCGGCGGCGGAAGGGGCGCTGCCATCGGAGCGGCTGCCGGTGCCGGGACAGGCGCCATCGGAGAAATCGTCACGCACGGTCATCGTGTTTACGTTCCCGCCGAAACCACCCTCACCTTTGAGCTCACTCAACCGCTGGTGCTTCGTCCCAATCGCGAGCCGCAGCGGCCTTACTGACAGCTCCGCAAATCTGTATTACGGCCGCTAGGCCTTCGGCAATTGGCTCGTATTCCAGCCGCCGCCAAGCGCCTTGATAAGCCCCACGGTCGCGTCCATGCGACGGCGCAGAAGATCTACATCGGTTCGCTCGTTCGTGAGCGCGATGCTTTGCGCCGTGATGACGTCGAGGTAAGTTACCAACCCGCCCTTATATCGGTTCAGTGAAAGCTCCAGCGAATTTTCCGCCGCTGCGGTCGCTTCCTGCTGCGTCCCCGATTCCTCTTCGAGGATTCGCAGCGTGGAAAGATTATCCTCTACTTCCTGAAACGCCGTCAGAGCCACTTGCCGATACTGCGCCACCGTCGCATCGTACCCGCGATCGCGCTCTGCACCTGGGCACGCCGCCGCCCCGCATCGAAGATCGTTTCCGCTATTCCCGGACCCACTGACCAGAAGCGGCTGGGCCAAGCGAACCAACTGACGATGCTGCCGCTTTGAAGACCCCCGGTGGCCGTGATGAGTAAGTCGGGCCAGAAGGCCGCCTTCGCAATTCCGATCTGCTCGTTTGCCGCAGCCACCTGCCGCTCTGCCGCTGAGATGTCGGGCCTGCGCTCGAGAAGCTGCGATGGCACACCGGTCGGAACTTTCGGCGGCTCTTGCTCCAAGGCCTTCACGTCCAGTTTGAACTGCTCCGGCGGCCGCCCCACCAGCACCGCGATGGCATGTTCAAACTGCGCCCGTGCCGCGCCGAGGTCAATATCCTGCGCCTCCGTTTGACTTAATTGCGTTTGCGCCTGCGTCACTTCCGCTTTCGCCGCTACCCCGCCTTCGAATCGGTTCCTGGTCAGCCGGAGCGCCCTTTCGTACGCCACTACCGTATCGTCGAGTAATTGCTTCTGCGCGTCCAAGCTATGCGCCTCGAAATAATCCACGGCGAGATCGCTCTCGAGCTGCAGCTTCGTATTCTCGAGATCCGCCGCTGAAGCTTGAAACTGCTCACGCGCGTTCGCGATGGTGCGGCGGATGCGTCCCCAGAAATCCAGGTCCCATGACACGTTCAGCGGCGCTGTGAAATCCGCGTATTGGAACCCCGGCAACCCGGTTGGATTGTTCCCTGATACGCGGTTACTGCTGATGCTCGGATTCGTGCCGACCGTCGGGTAAAGACCAGCCCGGGTAATCTGAATCTGTGCCCGGGCATTCCGGAAGTTCGCTTCCGCAACTCTCAAACTCTGGTTCGCCTTGGGAATCTGCTCTTCGAGCGCGTTCAGGCGCGTATCGCCGAATAGCTCCCACCATTTCCCTCGAATCTCCGCGTCTTTCGGTTGCGCCGTCTGCCAGCCGTCCACCTCTTTGAAGCTCGCCGGCGGCTGCTCACTGTAGGCCGGAGCCGTCGCCACGTTCGGCTTGCTGTATTTCGGTCCCACCGTGCAACTGGCGAGCAACACCGTTATGCCAACGGCAAGCAGAACTGCTTTCCTATTCATTTGGTCAAGATCCGCCGCCGAGCTCATTGGGGTCGCGCTTGCGAAACCGTGAACGGCCAAAGCTCCTCGTCATCTCCGATCGGCTGCCCCGGCGGCGCTTCCGGCAGCTTGGGAAGCTGCACTGATTTCGGATCCCTTCGCAACGCCTCGATCAGCTGCACTTGGTAGGGAGACGCGGTATAGGCTTTCAATTTCTCGACCTCCGTCCCCGCTATAGAGCGCACGTCTGCGGGAGCCGATGCATCCGCCGCCAGCCCCACCAAACGCACAAGGACAACATTCTTGATCGCAGCGGCGACTTGGCGATCGAGTCCCGCATACGGGCTGTGCTTTTCGCGCCAAGTGGCGTCCAGCAGCCGTTCGATCACTTCTTGAAGACCAGGGTTCTCGTGATTTTCTGCATGGTACTGCTCAAGGCGCTCTGCACGTTGCGGATTCAACATCAAGCTGACCGTCATATCCGCACCTGCTTCCGCCGCCGCGATTGGGTCGAAAGTCACCCCCGTACGCGAAGGAAACGTCTCCTCTGTTCTAGGATATCCGGGCGGTCTCGGCGGAATCAGATTCAAAATGCGTTCCGGCAATGTTAAAGTGACCGGGTCGACCGTGCGCAAGAGCGCTTGCAAGGCGCGCCGCTGCTCCGCGGCCGGAACAATCTGCGTAATCGGCTGCCCGTCGCCCCGCAGCGCATATCGTATATTCGTTGCCCCCGAGCACTTTGCTCGCTGCCTCCGTTTGATAGCGATGCAGGAAATACAACGGCACCAGCACCTCATCGAGCGTTGCCATCGGCGCCCCCATCTGAATGTTGTTTTCACCGAAGCGCGATAATGCGATCGATCGGATCTTCAACAAACGGTTTAACTCATCGATTGCATTTGGGCCGTTATCCCACAGATGAGATTTCGGATGTGCGCTGCCCGGCGGACGGCTGTCGGCGTCGGTAATAAACGTTAGGCCGCGCTTGGCTGCATCCATCAGGATCTTGTTGAGGCTTTGGCGTTCGTCGACTCCAGGGTCGAATTGCGAATAGCCCCATGTGATCGAGACCTTGTCCCACTCGCCGATTCCTGCTGCATAGGCGTTCGAAAGATCGAACGTATTGTCGGGGCGAATGTCGATCCACGGCCCCGGATAATCCATCACCGAAGCGCGCCCTTGTGTGCTGGCAACATAGTTGTGCTCGAGGCCTAGCGTATGCCCCACTTCATGCGCGGCGAGTTGCCGCAAGCGCGCATATACGGCGCGCTTCAGCTCGTCGCTCGTGTCGTGCCCCGGTACGTGCGGCGCGAGCAATCCTTCGAAGAGGAGGTAATCCTGGTGCTCGCGCAACGATCCGAGCGACACGATTCCCTTGATGATTTCGCCCGTTCGTGGATCCACCAGCGAGTTCCCATAGGACCATCCACGGGTCGACCGGTGCACCCATTGGATGACGTTGTAGCGTACATCCATTGGATCAGCTTCCGGCGGCAACTCTTTCACTATAAAGGCATTGCGGAACCCGGCCGCCTCGAACGCTTGATTCCACCAACTCGCTCCCTCTATAAGCGCGGCTCGAACCTCGGGCGGCGCACCGCGATCCACGTAATAGACGATGGGCTCTTTTGGATCGCTGACCTGCGCGGTCGGATCTTTTTTCTCCAACCGGTGCCGCGCGATGTAGCGCTTCATGACAGGTTCATCGATGGGTGCCGAAAAGTCCAGGAACTGAGTTGAAAAATATCCCGCTCGCGGGTCCTGCAAGCGCGGCTGGTAGCCCGGCTCGGGGAGCGCCACGAAGGACTGATGCTCGCGCACTGTAACCGCCTCGGGAGAGGGTGTCACTTCGCGGATATACTTACCGGTCGGCTCACCCGTGAACGTGATTGTGGTCTCGACTTCGGTGTTCCTTGGGAACGCTTTCGTAAGCGGAAGATAGAAAGCGGTGCGAGTGGGATCGACGCGATATTGCCCTTGCTTTTGGTGCGCCAACCGATCCGACACCCCTGCGGCGTCGCGCAGAAAAAAGTTGGTTGCATCCACCAGTACACGCCCGCCGTCATCGGCCGCCGCATCGAAGCCCCAGAGGGTCGACCGTGCAAACGAATCGCGGACCGCGCGGCGCGCCGCCGCATCTCCGCCGGGGGCCCGAAACCCGTAGTTCGATTCGATTAGCAGCACGCGCGGACCGGAGCGTTCAAACTGAACCACCATTGGCGCGCGCATGCTGCCGCGGTCGAGCCCAAGTTCATTTGAGCCGACGCCCGCGGAGAGCGCCGTAATGTAGAGAAATTCTTGATCGAAACGGTCGATCTCGAGCCACATCTTCCCACTGTGTTCGTCCCAGTAGAGAGGGAAGAAACCGTCGATTTTGTGCAGCCCGGCTGTCCGCGAGGCAAAGGTCTGCGGCTCGGAAGCGGGCGGCCGCTGCTCCGCGCAGACCAAAAAAGAAGCTATCAGGAAAAGAACAGCGAATCGTATTGACACAGGATTGTAATTGTCTCAGGTTTTTTCGGGGCTTTCAGTATTTTAGATTTGCGTATAAACTGAGCTAGTCAATCGACAGATCCGGAAATTAGACCAGACGCAGGAAGCGCGCGTGTCAGGCGAGCGAAATATACTCATTATCGAGGACAATCCGGGAGATGTTCGCCTTATGCGCGAGGCTCTTCGCGAGGTGCAACCTCCCGTCACGATTCACGTCGTTGAAGAAAGTGATGAGGCGCTGCAATTCTTACGCCGGCAGGGCCGCCACACCGCCGCACGAAAGCCGCATCTGATTTTTCTCGATTTCAATCTGCCGAAATCGGACTCGCGCCAGCTACTGCGCCGGATAAAAGAAGACGATGAGCTCCGCCTCATTCCTATTGCAGTGCTCACAACGTCCGACGCCGAAAAAGATATTCGCGAAGCGTATGAGCTGCACGCCAACTGCTATTTGCGAAAGCCGGTCGATTTAGATGGATTTTTCGCCACCATCCGTGAAGCGGCCCACTTTTGGCTCGACGTAGCGTATATCCCTGCCGATCTAGAGGCAGACGCAGTGAACAAATCATATCTGTTATGATTCTGGGCGCATGGGCCCTTATTCGATCGGCGTGGACTTGGGAGGCACGAATCTTCGTGTAGCCGCGATCGATTCGACCGGTCGGGTCCTCGACCGAATCTCCTTACCGGCTGATTACTCCGCCGGGCCAGAGCGCGTAGTCGGCGACATCGTCGATGTCATCAAGCGGTTCCGTTCGCGCCATTCGGTTTCGAGCCTGCGAGGAGTCGGTATCGGCGTTCCCGGGTTTATCGACATGGACGCCGGCGTTGTCGTTGGGGCGGCGAATCTGCCCGGTTTTCAAGGCTTCCCTATTCGGCACGAGATCCAAAGGGTTCTGGGAACCCCGATCACCCTCGAGAATGATGCCAACGCCGCGGCGCTCGGCGAAATGTGGCTGGGTGCCGGCAAAGACGTAAAGGATCTCATCCTGATCACGCTCGGGACCGGTATCGGGGGTGGAATCGTCGTCGGTGGAAAAGTGTTGCACGGTTTTCTCGGTATGGCTGGCGAAATCGGGCACATGACCATCTTTGCGGACGGTAATCCGTGCGGGTGCGGAAACTGCGGTTGTCTCGAGAAACATGCGTCCGCCACCGCTATAGCCGCTATGGGCCGCATGATGCACTTCGGCAATGATGTTACGGCGGAAAAGGTACACGAGCTGGCCCTGCAGGGCAACGAACGCGCTTTGCTCATCTTCGAGTCGGTGGGACGGGCGCTCGGCTTAGCATTAGCGAATCTAATCAATTTGTTTAATTTCCCTTTGTATCTGCTCAGTGGCGGACCTTTGCCTGCCTGGGACATGTTTGCTCCTACCATGTTTCATGAGGTTCGGAAGCGTTCCTTTACATTTGGTCGGAGTGGCACCCGAATCGAAAAGGCTTTGTTAGGTGCCGATGCCGGCCTGTTCGGAGCTGCTTACCTCCCTTTTGAGCGCGGCATGTACCTGGAAACGTCGGCAAGTGTCGGCTGAAGACAGGTAGGCTCTAAGTCCGCATGTACTGGCTCGGACTCGACGTCGGGACCGGCGGGTCCCGTGCTTTGCTGGTCGACGCCGCTGGCCGCCTGCGCTGTTCCTTCACCGCCCCGCACGAAGAGATGCGCATGTCGCGCCCGCTCTGGGCGGAACAAGATCCGGAGGATTGGTGGCGCGCTTCGCAAATCGCCATCAAGGGAGTTCTGCACAAAGCAGCCATCGACGGCAGCGCCGTTTCGGGCATCGGTCTATCGGGTCAGATGCACGGCTTGGTCTTGCTCGACGCGCAGTGTAATGTTGTCCGGCCGGCTTTGATCTGGTGCGATCAGCGGAGCCAGCCTCAGGTCGATCTCGTCAACTCGCGGCTCGGGCGAGAAAACGTGCTGCGCTTGATTGCGAATCCCGTATTGACCGGCTTCACCCTCCCCAAGCTGCTTTGGGTGCGCGACAACGAACCTCGGCAATTTGAAGCTGTGCGCAAGCTTCTACTTCCGAAGGACTATGTGCGCTTCCGGCTTACGGGCGAGTTCGCCACGGATGTCTCCGATGCGAGTGGAACGGCGCTGTTCGACGTGGCAAACCGGAAATGGTCGACGGAGATGGCGAGCGGCGTAGGAGTCGATCCCAATATCCTGCCCAAGGCTTACGAGTCGAGCGAGGTGACCGGTGAAGTCTCGCTTTCCGGGGCGGACGCGACCGGCCTCTCCGCCCATATTCCGGTTATCGGCGGCGCGGGAGATCAAGCTGCTAGCGCTATCGGCAATGGCATCGTCGAAGCGGGCGCCGTTTCCTGCACGATTGGCACTTCAGGCGTCGTCTTCGCGTTTCTGGACAAGGCCGCCTACGATCCCGCCGGGCGAGTGCATACCTTTTGTCATGCCATTCCAGGCGCTTGGCACGTGATGGGAGTGACTCAGGCTGCGGGCCTGAGTCTGCAGTGGTTCCGCAACCGCTTCGCCCCCGATGCCGGCTATGACGAACTAACTGCTGAAGCCGCACTTTCACCGCCCGGTGCGCACGGCTTATTCTGGTTGCCATACCTTATGGGCGAGCGCACACCCCATCTGGATGCAAGCGCGCGCGGAGCTTGGGTCGGGTTGACTGCAAAGCATCAGCGTGCCGATTTGCTGCGCGCTGTTCTCGAAGGCGTTTGCTACAGCCAAGAGGATGCACTCGAAATCATTCAAGAACTCGGCGCATGTCCGTCGACGATCAGATTGTCCGGCGGCGGCGCGAAAAGCCCGTTCTGGCATCAATTGTTTGCAGACATTTTCAACCGGTGCGTGGCGACTCTTGAGACGCAGGAGGGTTCCGCATACGGTGCTGCTCTACTGGCGCTCGTGGGTACCGGCGAGTACGGAAGCGCTGCCGAAGTCTGCCGCACCGCAGTAAGGGAAACCAGTGTCAAAGAGCCAGAGGCGCAAGCCTCGTCGTTTTATCGGAGGCGATACGAAATTTATCGATCTCTTTATCCGGCATTGAATCCGGCATTTCAAGCCATTGGCGAATTGGATGCCTGAGGCGGGCTTCCGCTATTGCGACGTCGCTCTTCCGGTCCCAGTAGACCGGCTATTTACTTACGAAGTTCCGCTCGCCTCGCGGCATCGAGTTCGCCCCGGCTGCCGTGTTTGGGCGCCGTTTGGCCCGCGCAAGCTAACCGGCGTTGTCCTGCGCACCCACGACGAGCCATCCACGCAAGACGCACGCGAGATTCTGAATCTGCTCGATGAAGAGCCCGTGCTTGATGCCGACCTGCTGCGTCTCGCGCAATGGATTGCCGAATATTACTGCGCTCCCATCGGTGAAGTCATGAAAGGCATGTTGCCTCTGAGCGGCGAAGTGCGCCGCAGCACGCTTTACTCGCTCACCGATGCAGGCCGGCATGTCGCTCGGCAATTAAGCGTTCAGCCGCCCGACGATGCTGCCTCGGCTGTTCTCAAGCTGCTCGAGGAGCGGCCCCGTTCCGCTCAGCATCTGGCCGGCAAGGCAACCGATGCGCGGCAAGCCTTGACTGCGCTGGTCAAGCGCGGCTGGGTGACTCGAGAGGAGAGACAGGAGGAGCGCGACCCGCTGCGAGCTGCGGCGGAACGCCTTCAGGCGGAGTTCTCGCGTCGGCCCCCGCCGGGGATGAAGCTGAAGAAAAGCGAACGGGAACTGCTCGCCTTCCTCGAACTGCATCCCGGTCCGCACAATGTCGCCGAGCTCGGCAAGACGATGAATAAAGCGAGTGAAGCCGCACGCGCGCTCGCTCGATACGAACTGATCAAGCTCGAGGCCGAGGCGCTCTTCGCGCCAACCGGTTTTGAGCGCCCGATCCCGGTGTTGAATGCGCACCAGGAAGCCGCGTTCGCCGCAATTCGCGCCGGTCTGGAGACGAATCAATTCAAATCGTTCCTGCTGCAAGGAGTCACGGGATCGGGCAAGACGGAAGTGTACCTGCGCGGCATTGAGGCAACGCTCGCACTCGGAAAGAATGCCTTGCTTTTGGTGCCTGAGATTGCGCTCACACCCGCCGTAGCCGGTCAGTTCTTTCATCGCTTCGGCAAGCAGGTCGCGATTCTGCACTCGGCCTTCGGCGACTCTGAGCGCGCGGAGCAATGGCGCCGCATTCGCAACGGCCAGGCACGCGTAATCGTCGGAACGCGATCGGGAATCTTTGCGCCGATTCAAAATTTGGGGCTCGTCATTGTTGACGAAGAGCATGACGGCAGCTACAAACAGCAGGAGACGCCGCGCTATCACGGCCGTGACGTCGCATTGATGCGTGCGAAGGAATCCGGCGCCGTTGCGGTCCTTGGCTCGGCAACGCCCAGTGTAGAAACGCGCTATAACGCCGAGCACGGCAAATATACGATGCTGTGCTTGCCGGAGCGCATCGCGCAGCGGCCCATGCCCGAAGTTCAGATCGTCGACATGCGCGTGGAATTTTTGGAGACGAAGCGTCAGGCGACCTTCTCGCGAAAACTCCTGGAGGAAATGAAGCAGCGCCTCGTGCAGGGAGAGCAAACGATTCTGCTTCTCAACCGGCGCGGCTTTTCGAACTTCATGGTTTGCCGTGGCTGCGGCGAGCGTCTGGCGTGCGTCAACTGCTCCGTCACCTTGACTCACCATCGGAGCGACAGGCGTATGTTATGCCACTACTGCGGATATGCCGAAAAAGTTCCCACCGAATGCCCGAAGTGCGCCAGCGACTATATACAGTTTCTCGGCACCGGATCGGAGCGCGTCGAAGACGAGTTGCACCAGCACCTCCCGGCCGCGAGGATTGCGCGCCTCGACCGTGATAGCGCCAGTGGTAAAGGCGCCTTTGAGCGAATTTTGCATGCGTTTCGAGACGGCGAGATCGACATCTTGGTCGGCACGCAGATGATCGCGAAAGGACACGACATTCCCAACGTCACGCTGGTTGGGGTGATATTGGCGGATATCGGCCTCAGCATGCCTGATTTCCGAGCGGCCGAACGCAGCTTTCAGCTCTTGACCCAAGCTGCCGGTCGCGCGGGACGCGGCAGCGCGCCTGGGCAGGTGATAATTCAGACTCTGAATCCCGATCACTATGCCGTCCGCTTCGCAGCCGAACAGGACTATGAAGGCTTCTACAAAAAAGAGATCGAGTTTCGAAAATGGCTGCGGTATCCGCCTTTCGCCGCCTTCGCGAATGTGTTGGTGCGAGCTGAAAAACAAGAGGAAGCGCTCCGCATGGCAACACAACTCGGCTTCGCTTTGAACCCCGCGCCTGAGGGCATTCGCGTAATGGGACCCGCTGAAGCCCCCGTCCTTCGTTTGAAGAACGAGTTTCGCTACCAGATTCTGATAAAGGGCGCGAAACGCGCAATCGTTCGCAGCGTTCTAAAAGACTTGCGTAACTTCGCGGAAAAAGAGAAATGGAACGCGACAGCGCTGGTGATCGATGTGGATCCAATTAGTTTGATGTAAGGCTTACCTGTTCGCGCGGTTCTGGGCCGCTGCAATCGGCTGCGGAGGGTATTACCTACTTACTTAAACGGACTCGCTCCCCCCACATGCTTTGCAGTATCCACGGCAAGCTGCAGATGCGCTTGAATCGTCGGCATCCATTTTCGGACCAGCTCTTTCAACTGGGCGTTGGTTCCGTTGTCCGCTTGGGTTTGAAACGCCGTCAGCATCGCCAAGTGTCCGCCGATCTGCTCCATCACGTAGAGCTGATCGAAGTCGACGGGCTTCACAGCCTCCAGATGGCGCATCGCGAGCTGATCCATGGCTGCCAGCCGATCCGTGGGAGGATTACTCAAAATGCCCTGCAACACAGGCATGAATTCGTCCATCAGGCCCTTGTGCTCAGCGATCATCTTCCCGGCGTATTGTTTTACCTCGTTTGCCGATCCGCGCTTTAACGCCAGCTCGGCCATTTCGATTTCCGCATTGTTCCCCTGCGTCGCGGCGAGCGCGAACAAGCGGTCGACCTCGGCCGACGCCGGTTCTTCGAGCGGTGCGGGATGCACAGGCACCGGCGCGCGATTCTGTTTCATGGGAGCCTGGGGCAAAGGCAGCCCCGCCTGCGCCAGCAGCGCGCAAACGAACAGGATCGAAATCATGCGGGCAATTCCTTGGCGCTTGGAAATCCGTGTTGCTCGCGTCCTACGGCAGCGTCGTACAGCTTCGTCGCCTTGTAGTGCTCCAGTCGGCCATCGCCCGCCATGGCCTCCACTCGCGTCTCCAATGCCGCCATCTCAGAGCCGTTCAGCGGAGTGAAATCCATCGCGATCGCAAGATTTTGCCGGAACACGTCGTACGAATCCATGCCGCTTACCGTCGTCAGTATGCCTGGCACGCTCATCGCATACCGCAGCAGTTCCTCCGGCGTAGCCGCGCCGCGCTTCACCGGTTCACCTCCGCCGCCCATCGATTTCATTCCGATCGGCATAATGCCCTGTCGCCTTGCCTCCGGAATTACCCGCTCCTGAAACGAACGGTAGTTCTTATCGAACGGATTCAAAGGCATCTGCACCGTATCGAACGGATAACGATGTGAAAGCATCTTCAAATGAATGTCGGGGTCCTTGTGCCCGGTGAATCCGACAAACCGGACTTTGCCCTGCTGCTTGGCTTGCGTCAGCGCTTCCACGGCTCCGTTCGGCGCAAAGTGAAGATCGGGATCGTTGTCGTAAATCACCTCATGAATCTGCCATAGGTCGAGATGATCCGTCTGCAGCCGCCGCAGCGAATCCTCCAGCATCTTCATCGCGACCCCTCGATTGCGTCCGTGCGAACACACCTTTGTCATCACGAAAGCCTGATCGCGTTTGCCTTTCAACGCGCGGCCCAGAACCTCCTCGCTCATTCCGTCGTGATACTCCCACGCGTTGTCGAAGAAATTAATCCCGTTGGCGAGCGCTTCCGAAACAACGCGCCCCGCCTCCGAACCATCTTTGATGTCGCCCAGAGCTGAACCGCCCACGCCGATGATGGAAACGGAAGCGCCCTTGAGCTCGCGATGTGGTACCGGCACGGCTCTATCTCCCCCTCACGCGTGCGCCCCGGTTAGGGGCTGTTCGTGCATCTGCCGCGTGACAATATCGTCGTACATCAGCGACGTCTTGTAAAATTCAAACCGGCCATCGCCCGCAAACGGCTGCACCGCCGCGACAAGCTCCTGCATCTCCAGATGTTTTAGCGGCTCGAAACCCTTCGCGATCGCCAGGTTCTGCCGCAGCACGGCGAGCGATTCCATGCCCGTAATCGTCGTCGTCACGCCCGGAACGCTCATTGCATATCGCAGCGCCTGCTCCGGCGTCAGCTTCACGGCGCCGTGATGAAACGGCGCGCCATTGCCGTTGAGCGGCTTCATGCCAAGCACCGCGATGCCGCGCTTCAACGCCTCCGGCAAAACGATTTGCTGAAAGCTGCGAAATTGCGCATCGAAGGCGTTGATGGGAAACTGCACGGAATCCCACGCATAGCCCATATCGATCATGTGCTTGTGAATACGCGGATCCTTGTGGCCCGTAAAGCCCACATACCGTACCTTGCCTTGCTGCTTCGCACGATCGAGCGCCTCAATCACTCCGGCTTTACGATAAGCGAGCTCCGGATCGTTATCGTAAACCACAGCATGTATCTGCCACAAATCCAGATGATCCGTCCCCAGCCGGCCGAGCGATTCCTCGAGCATCTGCATCGCAACGGAAGCATCACGCCCGTGCGTGCAAACCTTCGTCATGAGAAAAACTTTGTCCCGGTAGCCGCCCGCCAGCGCTTTGCCCATCCACTCCTCTGAGCGATGGTCGTTGTACTCCCAGGCGTTGTCGCAAAAGTTGATGCCATTATCGACCGCTTCATGAACAATCGAGATGGCGTCCTGAACCGTTGCCGCATTCCCGAGATGATGTCCGCCGATACCTAGAACCGAAACCTCATCCGGGTGCCGCCCAAACTTCCGGCGCGGTATGGAACCGGTCTGCGCCTCCGCCGTGGCCGCTAAACCGGCGGAAAGAGCGGCCGCGCCTCCGATAAATTGTCTACGCGAATAGCCATTTCCGGGCATGTGTTTTCAGTCAAAGATCAGACGAAAAAGCGAGGCGAGCAACTCACGAGAAGAACTACGGGGCGGAATACACGCAGCCGCTCACAGGACGACTAATTAGAAGCGGGCTTTCGTACCTCGCCAGGTGGGATATGGAAGTCCAGCCAGCCGGTTTATGACAAGGGCTTGCGCCGTCAGCAGGATCACCGCCGCTTCAATGATGAACAGATATTTGGGCTTGGCAATAATTCCTAAGGAAACGATCATGGTGGTCGCACCGGCAGGCGGATGGTTGATGCGCAGTAGCACCATGATGGCTCCGGTGAGCGACAGCGAAAGCGCGGCGGCTAAAACTCGCGGCCAGTAGATCTCGACAGGAAGTCCCTGTGGAAGATGGGCCATGGCCGTAACAGAGAACGCAGCAAAGCCACAGGCGAGTGCGACAGCGTGGCCTAGAACTGCGTTGCGCGGACTCGAGGCGTCTGCGAGTGGAGTGAAAAAGAAGAGGTACGCGGTGGGGCCGAGCGACGGAAAAACGAACGGATTGTGCGTCACGACTCCCAGCGCAGCCAGCAGAGCAATGGTGATGAAACCGTTCACGAACACGTAACTCGCCCAGACCGCGGTGGGCGGCAAATGTGCCAGCAGCCAGTTCAATCTCAGGCGCTCGATGAGCTGGAAAACATGCTCCGTCCCATGCGGTGGGGCGCCTAGCGGACTCTGGGATTCATTCCTCTTCATCTAGATATTCGGCAGCAGATCGAAATACTCGTCGTCTTCGTTTTTGCCGCCCTCGCCCTCACCGATCAATTTCTCGGACTCAATAAATTCAATCCGCTCGATCCACTTGACCATCTTGTAGCCGAGCTGGTTTTCGACGCGCAGGCGGAGTGGCGCTCCATACACCACAGGCAGCGGCTCGCCGTTCATCTCAAAGGCCAGCAGGCACTCGGGCTTCATCGCATTGTAGATTTGTTGCGTATCGTAGTACGCACCGCCGTACAACGAGCCTCCGAAAGAGTAGAATGCGAGCACTTTGGCATATGGCTTGGGCTTGACGAGCTCGATCAGTTTGCGCATGGAGATTCCGCGCCATTGTGCAATGCCCGACCAGCCTTGGATGCAATGGTGCATGGTGATGGACTCTTCGGCTCCCAGGGCGCGCATCTCATCGAGGGAAAGCTCGACCGGGTTGTCGACCATGCCGGATATCTTCAGTTTGTAGCTCTTGAAGCCATCGGCCGCGAGTTGTTTCCAGTCTTCACGCACAGGCATTTTGCCGTTAGGCCAGAAGTGCGGCGAGATCTGATCTATCGTGTAATGCTCGCGTGGAATAAGACGGTCGAGCGTTATGAGCTTCACCGGCTCTGTGACCGCCTTCTGGGCGTGTTGTAAGGCGCGCGGAAAATACCAGGAAACATAGTGAGCCACCACCCAGCAAAGCAGTGCAACGCCAATGCCGATAAAGCCCAGAATCATTCCCGAGGGGCGTAGGTCGTCGGTGCCGAGCACAATATGGTTCATGTTGCGAGCAAAGCCCGTCAGGATGACGAGTGCCACGTGGACCACCACGAACGCCAGGAATCCGACAAGCATCAAAAAGTGAATGGATCGGGCTGCCTGCCGGCCGCCGAAAATTCTGACGTATCCAGAGAAGCGATTTACCAGCGCCGGAGACATGGCCATGCCGGTAAGAATCGAGAGCGGGGCCATAACGAAGATCGTGGCGAAATACGCCAATTGCTGCAGCGCGTTGTAGCCGTAAAAACCATTCGGCTCGGGCGGCAAGTGGAAATTTGCATAGTGGACAAAAGTGTTCCACGCTTCTACGATGACGGCGGGTGAGGTGGGCACTAAACGCTGCCACTGGTCGCTGGTAAGCAGGCCGCAGACGAAGAAAACACCAGTCAACACGAATCCATACACATTGATGAAGTGCCACGAGCGTGCAATGCCGACCGTATGACGGTAGCCCGGCAGCGCAAAGGCCGGCGAGATATAGCGTGCGTCGTCCTTTGCGGTCCAGACGCGGTCTTTGGGCACCGTCAAAGGCGTGAAGCGGATCCATTCCGTCCCTGGAGTGCAGTGGTCATTCAGGTATAAGCGCGGGTGATCCATCAGAATCGACAGGCCACTGCGGATCAGCATAAACAGGAAGATCATGTTGAAGAAATGGCTCCAGCGTATCCAGACCGGAAAGCCATGCGGCCCGCTGGCTGCGCCCTCGAGAGAAGCCGAGGAAGCGGCGATGTACGGCAGGCCAAAGAGAGCGTGCTGTACCCAGGCCATCGCCAATGGAACCAGAACCAGCACAATCAGTAGAATGAGAATCGAGGGACGAATCCAGATTCGGAACCGCCGGTCCTTCGGATAGTGGACTGCGCGATGTGCTTCATCGAAGGGGATCATAGGGTGAGGAGGGGTCCCACTTTCGGCGTGAGCACAACTCTGCCCGAAATCTGACCCGTGCGCAATTCCTCCAGCACTCGATTTGCTTGCTCGAGCGGCCGTGTGGACACTTCACAGTGAATATCCCCGTTGGCGGCCATCGCCAAGACTTCGCGCAGATCTTCGCGCGTGCCTACGGCAGAGGCCTGAATGCGGACTTCCCCGCCTGCCATTAAGACCGGCGAAAAGCAAATGTCCTCCGCGGGCAATCCGACCACCAGAAGTGTCCCGGTCGGCCGTACGCATTTGAACGCCGTGCTGTATGCGGCCTTCGCTGCCGAAGTCACCAGCGCGACATGAACACCGCCCTTACTGCGCAGCTCTTGCACCACATTCGTCGAAGCAGCGTTGAGCGCATTCAGCGCGCCGAGCGACTTGGCTAGAGCCAGCTTCTCATCCGAGATATCGACGGCCGTGATCTCAGCGCCCAACGTTCGCCCAATCTGCACGGCGAGATGCCCCAAACCGCCCACACCGAAGACGGCCAAGCGCTGACCCGGCGCGATTCTTGCTTGCTTCAAGGCGCGGAACACCGTCACTCCCGCGCAGAAGAGCGGAGCGGCCTGAATGGACGAAAGCCCTTCCGGGATTTTCATGACGTGAGTGGCCGGCGCCTTCACGAATTCCGCGTAGCCGCCATCCACAGTTACGCCCGTGATCTTCTGCGCCACACACAGATTCTCGTTTCCTTCCTGGCAGAATTCGCACTGCCCACATGTCCAGTGAATCCACGGCACGCCTACGCGGTCTCCGACGTCGAAGCCCCTCACGGGGCCACCCTTCTCGACCACGCGCCCCGCAATTTCGTGGCCGAGTATCAGCGGTCTTTTCACAATTCCTTTAAACTGCGCCCAATCTCCGTCCGCGATATGCAGATCTGAGTGGCACACGCCACAACCTTCGACTTCGATCAGAACCTCGTCCGCTCCCGGTTTCGGCTGAGGAACTTCCTCGATCGCAAGCGGCTTACCGAATTCGTGCAGGACGGCGGCCTTCATCTAGCTGGCACACCTGCGGGAAGAAATCCTAGCGGACCGGTGAATCTCTTGACGGCGAACATTTAAGTGTGATAACTACTATCACAACTCGCTTTGAGCTCGCGGTGGATAGTTGTTCCAGCCGTTTCAAACCGCGCCCGCGCAGGCGAACAATTAAGAGAAACATCAAATGAAGCCGATCACCATCGCACTCCTCCCGTTTTTGCTGCTGGCCGCGAGCAGCGCTCTTTTCGCGCAGGGCGTAGGTTCGTCCGGTGGCATCACCGGAACTGTCACCGATCCGTCGGGAGCCGTCGTCCCGAAAGCCACTATCGTTGCAGTGGCCACCGCCACGAACACGCAGTACAGCGCCCTAAGCGACAGTTCGGGCCACTACGAGCTGATGGGACTTCCGCCGGCAACCTACGACGTCACCGTGAAAATACCCGGGTTCCAAACGGAGGTTCAAAAGGGAGTGACCATTGATATCGGCGAGACGTCCATCGTCGATTTTCACCTGATAGTCGCAAGAGCGGAAGAGCAGGTACAGGTGACCTCCGAGGCGCCCGTTGTGGATACCGTCAGAGGATCTCAGGCGAACACTGTGAACCTGCGGACCATTACGGACCTGCCGATAGACCGCCGCGATTACCTTAGCTTCACGCTGTTGATGCCGGGTGTCAGTGATTCGAATACCATCGCCGATAATGCGGATTTCCGCGTCAGGCAGACCCCGCAGAGCGGACTCTCTTTTTATGGAAGCAACGGCCGCGGCAACAACGTCACGGTCGACGGCGGCGAAGCCAATGACGATGCAGGCGGCGTGCGTCTCACGGTGAGCCAGGATGCTGTGCAGGAATTTCAGATCAATCGCAGCAACTATTCCGCCGACCTGGGCTCGGCCAGCGGCGCCACCATCAACATCGTCACGAAATCCGGCACTAACCAGATGCACGGCGGGCTCTTTGGCTTTTTCCGCAACGATGTGATGGACGCGCGAGACCACTTCGCCTACACACAGGCCTTGCAACCCGGCTCCCCTTTTTCCTTGAGCGCGGTCGGACAACCGACCAAAGACTCGCTGAACCGCCAGCAGTTCGGCGGGACGATCGGTGGCCCGATCAAGAAAGACAAAACCTTTTTCTTCTTCGCTTACGAAGGCCTACACTCTGATTCACAAGCCGCCGTTCCTCTGCTGACCAACAGCAGTATTTTTGCGCCCACAGCTCCGCAGCAGGGTATCCTTGCCGGTCTGGCGAGTCAATCGCCTGCAAGCGTGGTGCCCTGCTTGGGCACCGCCCCCAACTTTACTTTGCTTCCCGGACCCGTTTGCGCCGGAGCGCTTTCCGCCATTTTGACGGTGAATCCCAACGCAACGCCCATTCCCGGCGTCATTACACCCGGCCGCATCGCGCTCAACCAGTTCGTTGTGAATCAATTCGAAAAAGATGGCGGTCTGTTTCCATTCCCTACCCACCAATACGAAGGATCCTTCCGCATCGATCAGAAATTCGGCGATAACGACTCGGCTTTCCTGCGCTACAGCGCCGCGCACTTAGAGCAGACCGACCAGAACCTCCAGGCTTTAACCGCTTTTTCGCGCGGTACTTCCGTGCTGAATTGGGACAGCGACGCGCAAGTCTCCTGGTTCCACGTGTTCAGTCCAACTGCCCAGAACGAGGCTCGCTTTCAATGGGACCTCAATCAATTCAATGTGAATAGCAACGACCCCGGCGGCCCCAGCTTGGATGTGGAAGGGTATGGCTTCTTCGGACGGAATATTTTCCTGCCCAGCTATACGACTTCCCGCCGTTACGAGTTCGCCGACAACTTCACCATCGTTCGCGGACGACACACCATGCGGATGGGATTTTATGAGCTCCTGCGGGGGAACAACACGACTTCCGACACGTTCTTCGGCGGACGCTTCGAATTTCTGCAGTTACCCGGCGGTCTAGTCAGCCCGTGCCTGCAGGTTCCCGCCGCGTGCGGGCTCTCTACTTCCACGCCCTCGGCGAGTATCAGCACTCTTCAATCGTTAAGCCTGGGATTGCCTGCGTTCTATGAACAGGGTTTTGGCAATCCGCAATATGCCATCAATCGGCCATGGACTGCCCTCTACTGGCAGGACGAGTGGAGAGTCAGACCAAGCTTGACCCTGAACTATGGACTTCGTTACGAGCTCGACACGCAGGCGGGCCCGATCAACACCGATAAGAAGAACTTTGCTCCACGTATTTCGTTTGCATGGGACCCGTTCGGCGATCACAAAACTGCCATCCGCGGCGGCTATGGCATCTTCTACTCACCCGTCTACGAGCAAATCGACAACGTCGTGAAGACGCTCGGGAACGTGAATGGCGTTCGTCAGATCGCCAATACGCTGGTGAATGTTTTAGGTGTTCCCGGAAATCCAGCGCTCAATTCCGCGGCGATCTTCCAGACGTTATTTGCCGAAGGCAAGATTCTCTGCGGCGCCCCTCCCGCTGGTGCCAATGCTTGCATCACGCCAGGGAATTTGACTCAATTCGGGCTGACCGTCGCGAACACCGGTCCTCTTCCGCCCGGGACTGTGCTGTTTTCCGCGCAACCCAATTACCGCAACCCCTACTCGCAGCAGGCTTCGCTTCAGATCGAGCGGGAAATCGGCAACGGATTCACTGTTTCGGCCAGCTATATTTACGTCCACACCCTCAGATTGCCTTGGGCCGTCGATTCAAACCTATTGGCCGGTGCGCCGGTCGTAACCGGGACGGGTGCGGATGGGCTGCCCACCAACGGCCTACCATTCCAAAATTGGGGCGCTCCGGTATGCCAAGTCGCACCGCCCGCGGCCAACCCCTGCTTCGCCGACGCTACGCGGACCATTCTTCAGAACAACGTCTACAGTTCGGTCGCCGCAGCCATCTACAACGGCGGCATCTTCGAAATGAGGAAACGCTTCTCCGCCACTCTATCGCTGATCGCTAATTACACCTACAGCAGGGCTACCGACGACACGACCGATTTCAACAGCGATTACGCGGCCTTTGATGAAGTCGATTTACGTGCCGACCGCGCACTCTCGGATTTCGATGAACGGCACAAGGTAGTGATCGCCGCCGTCCTGCAAAGCCCCGCGGGCCATTCGCGTATCCTTTCCGGCTGGGAACTGGCGCCCATTTTCAGCTATCACAGCGGGCATCCGTTCAATCTGCTGGCCGGCTCCGACATCAACGGCGACAACCATTTCACCAACGATCGTCCTCCCGGTGCGGGGCGCAATACGGGGCTGGGGCCGAACTACATCAATTTCGATCTGCGCCTGAGCCGCCAGTTCAGATTCGGCGAGAAGCTGAATCTACAACTGATCGCCGAAAGCTTCAACCTCGCGAACCGCACCAATTATGCGACCGTCAACAACATCGTAGGCGCTACGTTCGCTCCGCCGTTCAACGTGCAAGGAAGCGCCGCGCTGTCGCCGAGCCAGCCGCTCGGTTTCACTTCAGACCTTCCGAAACGCGAGTTTCAGCTCGGCCTTCGTCTCAGTTTCTGAGCGCGGAACGGGCCGCAAACGTACAACTCCACACCCGCGCTCTGTCTTCTCAACGCGACGTGTTGAAATGAACCTCTAGGGATATTTCATTTCTTCATAGCGAAGGAGAATCGCGCATGTCCTCCATCGACGTTCCATTGCAGGGCAACCGTTTCGGCCACACGTCGCGCCGTGATTGGTGGTGGGTGCCCCCGCTGCTGACATTCTTGGGGCTCGGGCTCTTCATCGTGTACGCCACGTGGGCGGCACTGCAGGGCCACTACTATCGCTTCGGGCCTTACCTGTCGCCGTTCTACTCGCCGGAACTTTTGGGCGACGGCGCGCACGCCTGGTTCGGCGCTTGGCCCCGTTGGTGGCCCGCTTGGATTCCGCTTTCCGCCGCGCTGCTGATTCTGTGGGCGCCCGGCGGATTCCGCCTGACTTGCTACTACTATCGCGGCGCCTATTACAAGGCATTCTGGGCCGATCCGCCTTCCTGCACGGTGGGCGAACCGCGCAAGAGTTATCGCGGCGAGCGCTCGTTCCCGTTAATTCTGCAAAACGTGCATCGATACTTTCTCTATCTCGCGCTTCTGTTCCTGATTCTTCTGGCGCTCGACGTATGGCGGGCGCTGTGGTTCACCGACCCCGCCACCGGCGCCGTCCGCTTCGGTATCGGGCTAGGCACCGTGGTGCTTGCTGCGAATGTGGTGCTGCTCGCTTGCTATACCTTCGGCTGTCACTCGTTGCGGCATCTCGTAGGAGGTCGTCTCGACCAAATATCCAAAGCTCCAGTGCGCCATACCACTTATAAATGCGTCGGATGCCTGAATCGCCGGCACATGCTGTTCGCCTGGACGAGCCTGTTCTGCGTCATGTTCGCGGACCTCTATGTGCGCCTGTGCGCGATGGGTATTTGGTCCGACTGGAGAATCGTCTGATGGCGGACTACCAGACGTACGACTACGACGTGCTGGTGATTGGAGCGGGAGGTGCAGGATTAAGAGCAGCGACTGAAGCGTCGGCAAACGGCGTGCGCGTAGGTGTGATCACCAAGAGCCTGCTCGGTAAAGCGCACACGGTCATGGCGGAAGGCGGCATTGCCGCTGCTCTCGCTAATGTCGACGAGCGCGACAACTGGAAAGTCCATTTTTCCGACACAATGCGGGGCGGCCAGTACCTCAACGATTGGCGCATGGCCGAGTTGCACGCGAGAGAAGCGCCCGAGCGTGTTCGTGAACTCGAGGCTTGGGGCGCGCTGTTCGATCGCACCAAAGACGGTCGCATTCTGCAGCGCAACTTCGGCGGTCATCGCTACCCCAGGCTCGCTCACGTGGGCGACCGCACCGGCCTCGAGATGATCCGCACGCTGCAGGATCACGGCATCCACCTCGGCATGGAAGTTCACATGGAGGCGACCGTTCTCAAGCTGTTGAAGGACGACGGGCGCATTGCGGGCGCTTTCGGCTATGAGCGGGAGCGTGGCCGCTTTCTGCTGTTTCGCGCCAAAGCCGTTGTGCTGGCCACCGGCGGAATCGGCCGCGCCTATAAGATCACCAGCAACAGTTGGGAATACACGGGCGATGGGCACTCGCTCGCCTACGACGCCGGCGCCTCCCTCATGGACATGGAGTTCGTTCAGTTCCATCCCACCGGAATGATTTGGCCTCCCAGCGTGCGCGGCATTCTCGTCACCGAAGGCGTGCGCGGGGAAGGCGGCGTTTTGAAGAACAAAGACGGCCGCCGGTTTATGTTCGACGAGATCCCGGAGCTTTACTCTGCCCAAACCGCCGACAACGAAGAGGAGGGCTGGCGATACACCCAGGGGGATCGCAATGCGCGCCGCCCTCCCGAATTGCTCACTCGCGATCACGTCGCCCGCTGCATCATGCGCGAAGTGCGCGAAGAGCGCGGCAGCCCGCACGGAGGAGTTTTTCTGGATATTGCCTGGATCAAGAGCCGCATTCCCCATGGCGCCGAGCACATCAAGAAAAAACTCCCCAGCATGTATCACCAGTTCAAGCAACTCGCAGACATCGACATCACCAGCGAACCAATGGAAGTAGGACCGACAACGCACTACATGATGGGCGGTGTGCGCGTCGACGCCGACACGCAGATGTCGGACGTGCCCGGCTTGTTTGCGGCAGGAGAATGCGCAGCGGGCTTGCATGGAGCGAACCGTCTGGGCGGAAACTCGCTCTCCGATCTCCTGGTCTTCGGCAAGCGCGCCGGCGAACACGCGGCGGCCTTCGCGAACCGAAATGGGCCAACCCAGGTGGATTCGGATCAGGTAGAGAAAACCGCTGCCGAAGCTGTCGAGCCATTCGGGCGAACCGGCGAAGGCCCGTATCAAATTCAATACGACCTGCAAGACATGATGCAGGACCTGGTCGGTATCTGCCGCCGCGAAGACGAAATGCATCGCGCTCTCGCCGGGCTCGGTGAGCTTCAGCAACGCGCCGCTAACGTGGCGGTTTCCGGCAACCGTGAGTACAACGGCGGCTGGCATACCGCTTTGGATTTGCGCCATCTGCTCGCCGTATCGACCATGGTTACGCGTGCGGCGATCGACCGCAAAGAAAGCCGCGGAGCGCATTTCCGTGACGACTATCCTTCCAAGAACGAGGTCGAAGCGCGTTCGAACATCATCATTAGCCGCGGTGATTCGGGCGACATGCAAGTGAAGCGCGAACCTCTAAGAGAAATGGCTCCCGAGCTCAAGCAGATTATCGAGGAGATGAAGTAATAATATGGCGACTGCAACCTTCCGGATTTGGCGTGGGCAGAACGGCGTCGGCGATTTCCGTGACTACGCGACCGAGATTTCACCCGGCATGGTCGTTCTCGATGCCGTACACCGCATTCAGGCGGAGCAGGCTAACGATCTCGCCATTCGCTGGAATTGCAAGGCCGGCAAGTGCGGCTCGTGTTCGGCGGAGATCAACGGCAATCCGCGGTTGATGTGCATGACGCGCCTGAATGCGCTGCCGCTCGACCAGCCCGTCACGCTTCAGCCGATGAAGGCGTTTCCTCCCATCAAAGATCTGGTCACCGATGTCGCATGGAATTATCGCGTCAAGAAGACGATTCGCCCCTTCAAGCCTCGTCCGCCCGACGCCCCGGACGGTACTTGGCGCATGGCGCAGGAGGATGTCGACCGTGTCCAGGAATTCCGCAAATGCATCGAGTGTTTCTTGTGCCAGGACGTCTGCCACGTCCTGCGGGAACACAACTTGCATGATCGTTTCATCGGGCCGCGCTTTCTCGTGTATGCCGCAGCACTCGAAATGCATCCGCTCGATAGTGACCATCGCGCCCGCGATTTACGCGCCGAACATGGCATCGGATACTGCAACATTACGAAGTGCTGCACAAAGGTATGTCCCGAAGGGATTACCATCACCGACAATGCCATTATTCCTCTGAAAGAGCGCGTCGTAGACGAATATTTCGATCCGCTGCGCCGACTCTTTCGTGTGTTTCGATCGAGTAAGGAGTAAGTTATGGAGTTCCAGTTGAAATCGCTTTCGCGCATGGCTATCCCCGAAGCTCTCGAGAAAGCGCATCGCTATCGCCTATTGGATGAGCCGTCCCAGGCGGAAAGCATCTGTCTGGATGTTCTGCGCGTCGAGCCCGCGAATCAGACCGCCTTAGTGACTCTGCTGCTCGCGATCACCGACCAATTCGACACGGGAATTTCGCCGGCGCAAGCGCGCCAGGTCCTGCGATCCATTCAGGGGGATTATGAGCGCGCCTATTACGCAGGAATTATCTCGGAACGCTCTGCAAGAGTTCGCATGAAGCACGGGCTCACGGGCTCGAACTTCAAGGCCTATCACGAATTTGTCGAAGCGATGCAATCGTACGAACAGGCTGAAGCGCTGCGTCCGCCCAGTAACGACGATTCCATTCTTCGCTGGAACACCTGCGCGCGAACCCTGATGCGCCACCACGATCTTCGACCCCAGCCGGATGAGACCCTGGAACCGATTCCTTACGGCGAAAGCTGACCCGGCCTCACCGGCTCGCTAGATGAACTGCACTCAATGCAGCTTTCACCTGGCGAGCCAGTCACGTCGTATGCGGCAGGACTGCTATACGCGTGAGACCGGAACTGCCGTGCTCCTCGATGCCAATCGGACGCTGGCTATCGAAAGCACGAAAACGACCACGCCCACGCACAGGCTGTTTATGAATCTTCCTGAGTTGCCGGTATAGCCGTAGATCCAAGGTGAAAAGAACGCCCAGATTCCGAGGACCATATTGCACCAGCCAAGCGCAGTCGAATAGATTGGACGCCCTACTCGGATGCAGGCCAGGATAAACAGGATCGCACCGACGATCCAGGAATTCCAAGCGTTCGATGTTGTGTAGGCGCCATAAACCCATGGCGAAACGAAAAACCAAATGCCAGCCAGTAGAACAATGGTGCTCGCCGCCTTCGCGCCATTCGCTGGTGCGGCGGGATCCATTTTCGCGCTGCTGCGTATCGGTTCATTGGGTGTCATGTCTCTTCAACCTCCTACTATGTAGACGTTTTAATTCGCAATAAGTAAGGATGAGTGACATCTACGAACTGATCGCGGTCAAATATCGGATATGTCGAAACCGGCAGTGCTGCTCCTTCTACTGGCCTCCAGCGCAATGGCCGCGGAGCTTGCGCCGCTCCCTCACTTTTCCCATCCCGCGAACACGCTCCACATTGTTGCGCCCTGTGTGCCGCGCACGCCCTGGACCGTTGCCGGGGAACACGGTGCGTTATTTGGGCGGCAAAACGGCAAGTTCGAGGCTTGGCTATGGCCCGTGAAAATACTGAGTAACTTCACGATTCGGGCGGAGCTCGCGAACTATGCTGTCCCGATCGACGTAAACGCTCTCGCTGCCGAGATTGAGGTTACGCCCGCCGAGACCATCATCACCTATTCGCATGCGGCGTTCACCATTCGGCAGCACATGTTCGCGCCGCGTGGCCCGAATGCGCCCGCGACCGGCGCCGTGGTGTTTTTCGAGATCGAATCGGTACGGCCGCTCGATGTGACGTTTTCCTTTACTCCAGAAATGCTGCGGATGTGGCCGGCTCCCAACTTCGGGCGCCCAAATGGCGAATGGATAGCGCAGGGCGATAGCGGTGCATACATGTTGCACACGGATAATCCGCATTTTTCTGCGGTGGTCGCCATGCCGCACACCAGGCCCGGAATACTGGTGCCGTATCAGGAGCACCCACAAACTTATCCGCTCGAGCTGAAACTTTCGTATGACCCGAAGCGCGATCACGGGTCGATCTATCCGCTGCTTATGACCATGGACAGCGGAGATGCACCGGGCCAGCAAGCCGCATCCCTCAACTCAGCCATCGCAAAGCTCTACCACGCCACGCAAGATTACTACGCGCATTTCTTCGATACGCGCGTGACCGCGGACACGCCGGACCGGCGTGTGAACGAGGCCTTGCAATGGGCCGAGCTCGCCATCGATCAAATGCAGTTGAGATATCACGATGAGACCGGTTTAGTTGCCGGGTACTATGAGTCCGCCGATTCCGCTCGTCCCGGGTACGCCTGGTTTTTCGGAAGAGACACACTGTGGACCACCTATGCCATCAACAGCTATGGAGACTTTTCGCTCACGCGAACGGCGCTCGATTTCCTCATTCGCAGGCAGCGTGCCGACGGCAAGATCATGCATGAGTTCTCTCAATCCGCCGACGCCATCGATTGGAAATCGACTCCCTATTTCTATGCTTCTGCCGATTCCACTCCGCTGCTGGTAATGGCGATGTGGGATTACGTAAAGACCAGCGGGGATACCGATTACTTGACCCGCAATTGGGAGCCGGTGCGCAAAGCGTATGCCTTCACCCGCGCGCACGAAGCTGACAACGGAATCTATAACAACTCGCAAGGAACAGGATGGGTGGAATCTTGGCCGCCGGGAATGCCGTACCAGGAGCTCTATTTAGCGGCTCTCGACCAACAATCGGCGGAGGCGATATCGCATCTCGCAACCGTCATGGGCGATCGGGCGCTCGCCGGCGCTGCTCGAGAAAAAGCCGTCGCCATTCAAAGCAAAATCGAATCGCAATTTTACGAATCGTCGAAAAACTTCTACGCGTTCAGCCGCAATGCGAATGGTTCGCTCGACGATACCGCGACCATCTATCCATCGGTTGCCTGGTGGGATGGAACGCTCGCACTCGAGCACGCCGGACCCATGCTCACGCGCTGGGCGTCGAATGAGTTTTCGACCGATTGGGGAACGCGCGACATCAGTCCACGCACGCCGTTCTATGACCCGCTCAGCTATCACCAAGGCTCCATCTGGCCGCTCTTCACGGGATGGGTTTCGCTCGCGGAGTACCGCGCCGGCCGGCCCTTGTCTGGTTACTCGCACCTAATGCAAAACCTGAATTTGACCTGGGCGCAGGATCTCGGCTCCGTTACGGAACTGCTCTCCGGACGATTCTTCCAGCCGCTCGGCCGCAGCAGTTCGCACCAGATGTGGTCGTCAGCCATGGTGATCACGCCGCTACTTCGCGGCCTCTTCGGCCTCAGCTGGGATGCACCGGACAAGACGCTTCAGGTGGCGCCTCGTTTACCGGCGGACTGGGATCGGGCTCATCTACACAACCTGCGGCTCGGTTCCACAACTGTCGATCTGGAATTTGCACGCACTGGAGGCCAGCTGGTTGTCAGAGCAACCACCAGCAGCCCCGAAGTACTGTGTCTCGTCGCTCAGACAGTACCCGCAGCTCCTTGCAAAACGGCCGCAGCGCCCGTTCATAAACTCACCATTCCGCTTAATGCGGTCGAGCTTGTTATCCCAGCCACACTACCTGAAGAAGGTTCCGCCACCACTCAACTGAAGGTCTTGGACGAAGAGGTCTCAACGAAGCAGGCGATGTTCACCTTCCAGGCCCCGGGCGGCTCGACATACGATTTGCCGATCCGATTGAATCGTTCTCACATGACCGTGAATAACGCGGACATCGTCGCAGGTAAGCTTCACCTCCAGTTTCCGGAAGGAGCCGCTTACCAGCAGCAGACCGTGACGTTTGTCTGGTAAATGTAGTTGATGCTACAGCTGCAAAGCAGGCAATCCACACACACCCGCTGTAGACAATTCGCATTTTTTGGCAGCGCATTCGGCGCTGCCCTGCTCGCCGCGACGCTCTACGCGCAAACCGCCGCCCCGCAGACACAAACTCCGTCGATTCTCGAGTACATCAAACAGACCTGGACGGTCTTAACGCGTTCGAATAAGAACCTCGCGACGGCGGCGGTCGATCCCAAGTTCCATCCCGGTCCCGATGGCCGCTGGCCTGTGTACATTCCGCAGAATGGCGACGTTCGATCTGTCGAAAGGGAGCTACAGAGTGAAATTCCGCCGGCCGCTTTCAAGACCATCGCGATCAGGCCGCTTCCGGAGAAGTTGAGTTCGCTTCAAGTGCAGGGCCTCTTGTACCTGCCTCGGCCGTATGTTGTTCCCGGCGGCCGGTTCAACGAAATGTATGGCTGGGACAGCTATTTCATACAAGTCGGACTGCTGCGCGATGGAGAGTTGAATCTCGCCAAAGATATGGCGGATAACTTTTTATATGAAGTGCAGAATTACGGCAAGGTATTGAATGCGAACCGCACGTACTACCTGACCCGTTCGCAGCCGCCGTTTCTCACGCAAATGGTGCTTGGCGTGTACAAGAAGACGCATGACCGTCAATGGCTCGAAGGCGCGTTGCGCGAGATCGAGAATTATTACCCCTACTGGACAAACGAACCTCACTTGACGCCCGAAACGGGGCTGTCGCGCTACTTCGATGAAGGGGAAGGTCCGGCACCCGAGTCGCTTTCAGCCGAGCTTGACGCCCAAGGCCGGACTCATTACGAGCTGGTGAAGGAATATTTCAAGACGCACCAGATCACCGACTACGATATCGGTGAATACTACGACCGGAAAACGGATCAGCTGACGCCGTTGTTTTATAAAGGCGACCGGTCGATGCGGGAATCGGGATTCGATCCATCAAATCGCTTCGGCCCGTTCAATATCGACATCATTCATTACGATCCTGTGTGCCTCAATTCCCTGCTCTACCTGATGGAAACACAGACGGCGGAGATTCTCGACATTCTCGGCCGCGGAGGTGAAGCCGGCACGTGGCGCAATCGCGCGCAGGCTCGTGCGGAGAAAGTCAATCGACTGATGTGGGATACCAAGGACGGTCTCTATTACGACTACGATTTCGCCGAGAAGCGCGTCAGGCACTATCCCTTTCTCACCACTTTCTATCCGCTGTGGGCAGGCATCGCCAGCAAGGAGCAAGCCGCTCGCGTCGAGAAAAATCTATCGATATTCGAGCGGCCCGGCGGTCTCCAGACCAGCACCTATGTCAGCGGCAATCAATGGGACGCGCCGTTTGGGTGGGCGCCGCTACAGATGATCGCAATTGAAGGATTGCGGCGATACGGCTACCGCGATGATGCCGAACGCATCTCGATGGAGTTTCTTTCGCTGATACGGCGCGAGTTTTTGAAGCAGGGCTATATCGTCGAGAAGTATGACGTCGTGAGTGGCGGCTCGAATGTCGCCGCCAACATTCACTTCGGATACAGCGCCAATCAGGCTGGTTTCGGCTGGACGAATGCCGTCTTTACGGAACTGTACGATCAGCTCACGCCGCAAGACCAGCGGAAATTGCTGGGCCAGTCAGCACATTAACTTCATCGGCCGCCCGCCGAATAGGTCGCTGAAGGAGTTGCGTCATCCTTAATGTCTTGTTCTTTGACGGCGATCTCTACCCGCTCTCGTTTGATGTCCAGCCGGACGCGCGAATAGATATTCATGTAGACATTGGCCAGCCATACCAGCGCAAACCCGGAGATCAGATATCCGCGCCAATCCGTATAGAGCAGCTTGAAACGCGTGATCACCAGAAACAGAACCGTCACGTAGTGGCTGAAGCAATATTCGCAAGTAAAGAGATAGAAAAATTTGCGCTGCAGCAGCTTATTGCACTGTTCGCTGCGCTCCTTGCACCAGTCCCGCGGCTCGCGAAAAACTTCTTCATGCGTAACGGTCCAGGCGATGGAGGCGATGGGTAACGCCAGGATCACCAGGAACGCAAACTGTTCACCAATGCTCATCTGTCCTCTACCAATATCGTCCTACTATGCGCAATCGGGCGAAACCGTTAGATTTTCTGATTGCAAAGCGTCATTCTTACGATGCAGAAACTCCCGCTCGCAATCGCCGCTTTCCTCACCTGGACTGCCGGATTTGTAGATGCCGTCGGCTTCGTCTCTTTGAAAAACATCTACACCGCTAATATGAGCGGCAACAGCATTGCCATCGGTATTCAGTCGCTCTCTCAAAACTGGCCCGAGACCATCCGCAGAGCCTGGCCGGTCCTCGCATACGTGATCGGATTGTTGTTCTGCCGCATACTCATCGAATTCGGAGCGCGCGAACGGATTCGCTCCATTGCTTCCATCGCATTCCTGATTGAGATTGCACTTCTAGCGCCCCCCTTTACCGCCCATGCACCCGCGGGAGCATCCGCTTCCGGCGTGACCTTTGCCTATATCGGATTGCTTGCGGTCGCCATGGGAATCCAGAACGGTGCTGTCACTCACTTCAGTTCCATGACGCTTCACACCGGATTCGTCACGGGAACCCTGGTGAAATTCACGGAGGAGTTCGCGAAATATCTTACCTGGGCGTTTGATCACATACGGAGCCCGCAAGGGTCGGTCAGCGCGCTTCTGAAGCATTCTTCCGAACAAAAGCCCTTACGCATTGCGCTTTGGCTGGCCGCGATATGGATCGCCTATGTTCTGGGTGCTTACTCCGGCGCGCTTGGTGATTCCGCATTCAGGCTGAAATCTCTTGCTGTACCCATCGCAGCTCTCCTGATCGTAATCGCCATCGATCTGCGCCGCCCGCTGGCCATCCGCGAAGAACAGGATCAGGCGAAACTTTCCAGCTGAGAGTCGCCTGAAGCTTCACGCGAGAATAGAAGCGATGCCTCACGACAAAGCGACTGGCGCGAAGCCTGCCGGGCCGTGTTCCATGGTGATCTTCGGAGCTGCCGGCGATCTGACCAAGAGATTGGTTGTACCGGCTCTCTACAATCTCGCGTGCGCAAAACTGCTTCCTGAAGAGTCCGTCATCGTGGGAGTCGATCTCGCGCAACACTCGGACGACGATTGGCGCGCGTCACTCCTTGCCATGACGGAGCAGTTCGTCAAGGCGGCCGATACAAGCGCGCAAGTCAATCAGGACGTCTGGAAATGGTTGACCAGCCATATGACCTATCTCCAGGGAGATCTGAACGACTCGGGCATGTATCAAAAGCTGCAATCGAGGCTCACTGAGCTGGACTCGCAACGCGGAACCGCTGGAAACTATCTGTTTTATCTGGCGGTCGCAGACCGATTCTTTGGACCCGTCGTCGAGCATCTGGGCCAGAGCGGTCTCGGGTGCGAGAAAGACGGCCATTGGCGGCGTGTAGTCATCGAGAAGCCATTTGGCCACGACCTTCCCTCCGCACAGGCTCTGAATAAGCAGCTACTCAGTGTTTTAGACGAGAAGCAAATCTACCGCATCGATCACTTCCTGGGCAAAGAAACGGTTCAGAACATCATGATGTTCCGATTTGCAAACGGCTTGTTCGAGCCGCTCTGGAATCGCGATCGCATCGATCACGTTCAGATCACTGTCGCGGAAACAGTAGGCGTCGAGAGGCGCGGCGGCTTCTACGAGAAGACCGGCGCGTTGCGGGACATGATTCCCAATCACGTTTTCCAGTTGGTCGCGATGACAGCCATGGAGGCGCCCAACTCCTTCAGCGCGGATGCAGTCCGATCTGAAAAGGCCAAAGCCATCGAGGCGATTTGCGTTCGAACGCCCGAACAGATCCGCTCGACTGCGGTGCGCGGCCAGTACGGTGCCGGGGAAATAGGCGGCAAACCGGTTCCGGGTTACCGGCAAGAGCCCGATGTTGCGCCCGACTCGACAATTGAAACCTATGTCGCTCTCAAGCTCGGCATCGATAATTGGCGCTGGTCCGGCGTACCGTTTTACATACGCACCGGCAAGCGATTGTCCGCCCGAAAAACTCAAATCGCGATCCGCTTCAAGGAACCGCCGGCTGGCTTTCTTCGGGCTAGCCATGTGGACGATCCAAAGCCGAACTGGCTGCTGCTTCGTATCCAGCCCGACGAAGGAATCGCATTCGAGTTCGGCGCAAAAATACCCGGACCCGTGATGACGCTCGGGGATGTGCTGATGAATTTTAAGTACCAGGATTATTTCGGAACTGCTCCCGAGACGGGTTACGAGACGCTCATTTACGACGTGATGATCGGAGACGCGACGCTGTTTCAACGCGCCGATAACATCGAAGCTGGTTGGCGCGCCGTCCAGCCTATTCTCGACGCCTGGGGCTCGGAACCGCCCTCCGATTTCCCCAACTACGCCGCAGGCAGCGACGGACCCAACACCGCGAATGAATTACTTGCTCGCGATGGCCGAGCGTGGCGGCCGTGCAGTCAGCCTTCCACACCCGCGTGATCCGCGCTTTACTTGCGATCGAGTCCAGCGCGCTTCCACAGTTCGTCGACGCGTTGTACTACGTCCGGCGCCATTTCGATCACATTAGGCCAGCGGCGCGTAAATCCCTCTGAAGGCCACTTCGTTGTGGCGTCGATGCCCATCTTGGACCCGTAATTCGCCAGCCGGCTCGAGTGATCGAGCGAATCGATCGGGCCCATCACAAACTCGATATCGCGCTGCGGGTCGATGTTGTTGAGAGCCTTCCATGTCACTTCACGAACGTTCTGCACATCCACGTCTTCGTCGACCACGACGACGCACTTACTGAACATCGCCTGTCCGAGCCCCCAGATCGCATGCATCACTTTGCGCGCCTGCCCCGGATACGACTTGCGAATCGCCACCAGAATCAAGTTGTGAAATATGCCTTCCGCGGGCATACAGATGTCACGAACCTCGGGCAATTGCATGCGCATCAGCGGCAGGAAGATGCGTTCGATGGCTTTGCCCATGTAAAAGTCCTCCATCGGAGGGGGGCCGACGATGGTCGTCGCGTAAATCGGATTCTTGCGGTGCGTGATGCAATCGATATGAAAGACCGGGTAATCGTCATCGAGCGAATAGAAACCGGTGTGGTCGCCGAACGGTCCTTCACGGCGTAGCTCACCCGGATTCAGGTGCCCTTCGAGAACGATTTCCGAATTGGCGGGAACCTCGATTTCGTTGGTTTCGCACTTGACCATCTCCACCGCCTTGCCGCGCAAGAATCCGGCGAACAGCATCTCATCCACGCTCGGCGGCAATGGCAAAACGGCGGAATAGATAGTGGCCGGATCGGAGCCTATGGCGACCGCGACCGGCATGCGCGTGTCCTTGCCTTCCGCAGTTACACGGCGGTAATGCGCCGCGCCTTGTTTGTGCTTCTGCCAGTGCATGCCCGTCGTCTGGCCGTCGAACACCTGCAGACGGTACATGCCGCAGTTACGCTTGCCGGTTTCCGGATTGTTTGAGAACACCATTGGCAGCGTGATGAACCGCCCGCCATCGCCAGGCCAGCAATGCAGGATCGGAAACTCGCTCAACGAGAAATTTTCATGCCTGATTATCTCTTTGCACGGGCCGCCCGAGACAGTCTTTGGAAACATAGCGCTGATCTGTCCCAGCTCTCGAAGCATCTTCAATTTGTCCAACAGGCCTTCGGGCTTCTGCATCTCGAGAAAGCCGACGATCCGCTCCGCTATTTCTTCTATGTTTGAAACTCCCAGCGCCATCTCCATCCGCCGCATGCTCGCGAACGCGTTTATAAGTACGGGTATCTTCGCGCCCCTGGGCTTCTCGAAGAGCAGCGCGGGCCCGCCGGTCTTCACCGAACGGTCGGCGAACTCGGTCATCTCCAGGTAAGGATCGACCTCAAATGGGATGCGCTTCAGCTCGCCATTGCGCTCTAGCGCGCGAATGAAGTCGCGCAAATCGTCAAAGGCCATGAGTTACCGTACACCCATTATCATGAGAGTGACTCATGAGCAAGCGAACGGCGCTCGTCACGGGTGCGAGCCGTGGAATAGGAAAAGCATGTGCGTCGGCATTGGCCTTAGCTGGATATCGTGTCATATTGGCTGCGCGATCGCTTGAAAAGCTACAGGAAGCGGCCGCTGCGATTCAAACTGCGGGCGGCGAGTCGTTCGTAATCGAAATGGATGTTGCCAGCCGTGAATCCATTGCAGATGGAATTTCGAAGGCGTCTAAAGAATTCGGACGCATCGAAGTGCTGGTCAACAACGCCGGCATTACCAAGGACGGATTGGCTGTTCGCATGAAGCAGGCCGACTGGAGCATGGTACTCGAGACCAACCTGAGCGGTGCGTTTTTCGCCATCCAACAAGTTCTGCCCGGGATGATGCGCGAACGATGGGGGCGAATTGTGAATATTTCTTCCGTAGTGGGCGAATCGGGAAACGCCGGACAGGCTAATTACGCGGCCTCGAAGGCGGGCCTGATTGGCCTCACGAAGTCGCTTGCGCAAGAAATCGGCAGTCGAAACATCACCGTCAATGCCGTAGCGCCCGGATATATAGAAACAGACATGACGCAGGGCCTTACGCCGGAGCTGAAGCAGAAGATGCTCGATCAAACGCCGTTGAAACGGATGGGCACAGCGGAGGACATCGCTAACGCCGTAAAATTTCTTGTCAGCGATGAAGCCGATTTCATTACCGGGCACGTACTCGATGTGAACGGCGGAATTTACATGTAGCTGGCGCGCTGGAAGGCCATACAACCATGACGGAATCAGCAACTTTGCCGTTCGTTTTTGGCGGTCTTGAGCCGCCTGCTTCGGAATTTGAGAATTCGAAGGTATTGATCTGGCCTGTTCCCTACGAAAAAACCGTGACGTATGGCAGCGGTACCGGAGAGGGACCGGCCGCCATAATAGATGCCTCTCGTCACATGGAACTCTATGACGAGGAGCTCGGAGCGGAAACAGCGAAGATCGGCATCCATACCTTGCCCGCCTTCAGCGCTGATCTTGAACCCGAAAAAATGATGCCCGCCTTGCAGCGAGAAGCACACAGGCTGCTGAAGACGCGCAAATTTCTTTGCATCTTGGGAGGCGAACATTCCATTTCCGCTCCAGTCGTTCGAGCATTCTGCGAAGAGTTCCCGAATCTTTCAGTTCTGCAGATCGATGCGCACGCTGATTTGCGGGACAGTTACGACGGCACTCCGTGTAGTCACGCCTCAACAATGCGCCGAATTTTGGAAGTCTGCCCGGCGGTCCAGGTCGGCATACGCTCCCTCTCTGCCGAGGAAGCGTGCGCCATTCCGCGCTTGCCCACCCGCGTTTTCTACGCCAAGGATATTGCAGGCCGGATGGATTGGATCGACAGCGCCGTCAATGCGCTAACCGAGGATGTTTATTTAACCGTCGACGTGGATGGGTTCGATCCCAGTCTGGTTCCATCGACTGGAACTCCGGAGCCCGGCGGCCTGACCTGGAACGAGGTGCTCGGTCTGATCCGGGTCTTGGCGCTCAAGCGAAATGTCGTAGGAATGGATCTCGTCGAACTATGCGGGTCGCCTGCCGGTAACGCTTCAAGTTTTCTTTCGGCGAAGCTTATTTATAAAACGCTGGGCTATATCTTCCAAAAACAAATACCTCCGCTCGCTTGTTGAGAGCCCGCTTCACATAGACTGTGGTTGGGCAACCATCCGTGCTGCTCAGCGCCATTGCCGCCATTCCGTTGCTGATCTGGATTTATCTGCTGATCGGCCGAGGTGCGTTCTGGCGCGATCTCGAAAAACCTGTCGCGCGATACGCCTCCCGCGCCGCCGCTCAAGCGCGTTTGCGTCGTCATTCCCGCAAGGAACGAAGCGGCCACAATAGCGGAAACAATCGCATCGCTATTTCAGCAGGACTTCCCTGCCCCGGTGCACATCATCGTAGTCGACGATGCCAGCACCGACAGCACTGCGGATGTAGCCCGGGCGGCTGCCGAGCGCGCCGGAAAAACGCCTCAGCTCACCGTCGTCGCAGCGCCGCCGCTGCTACCCGGATGGACGGGTAAGCTATGGGCGCTCTCCCACGGCGTGACCCAGGCAGAGTCGTTCGCGCCCGATTACCTGCTGTTCACCGACGCCGATATCCGCCATGGGCCGCATAGCATCGCGCGCCTGCTCGCCTCAGCGGAGTCGGGCGGATACGATCTCGCCTCGCATATGGTGAAACTGGCGTGCGCCACCACGGCCGAAAAAGCCTTGATTCCCGCGTTCGTGTTTTTCTTTTTCAAGCTCTACCCGCCCGCCTGGGTCTGTTCGAAAAAGTCGAAGACCGCCGGCGCAGCGGGAGGATGCATTCTCATCCGCCCGGAAGCGCTGAAACGAATAGGCGGCATGGCAGCCATTCGTAACGAGGTGATCGACGATTGTGCGCTGGCGCGCGCCGTCAAACGCAGCGGCGGCCGTATTTGGCTGGGCTTAACGAACGAAGCAGCGAGCCTCCGTTCCTACGACACCTTCAGCGAGATCGGTCGCATGATTTCGCGCACGGCGTTCAACCAGCTTCAGCATTCTCGATTATTGCTGGCCGGAACACTAGTCGGGCTTTTCTTTACGTACCTGCTTCCGCCGCTGCTGCTTCTGAGTGCCCGACGCGTCCCTGTGCTTCTGGGCGCCTCCGCCTGGCTGCTCATGAGCCTCGCTTATCTTCCAACAGTGCGTTTCTATCGACGCTCTGCCCTGTGGAGCTTCACTCTGCCGCTCATCGCGAGCTTCTACCTGGGTGCGACCATTCACTCCGCACTGCAGTACTGGCGCGGGCGCGGCGGCGAATGGAAAGGACGCGTTCAGGATCTACGCGCGCCATAACGGTCGCGTTCAGAATCGCAGTAAAGAAATGTAACCGAATGTGGCGAACTACCAGCGGTTCTTGCTTCCACCGAAATCACGTTGATGGCCACCGCCGCCACCACCACCGCCCTGCGAGCGTTCGCGCCGCTCCGGCGGTCGAGCTTCATTCACCACTAAAGCGCGCCCCATAAGTGCGCGTCCATTGCATGCCTGCACTGCCTGTTTAGCGGCGGCATCATCGTTGATCTCGACGAACCCAAACCCTCTCGCTTCACCACTGAAACGATCACGAAGGATATTCACACTGTCCACGTGAACACCCGCTTCTTCAAAGAAAGCCTGCAAATCGGCCTCCGTAGCCTTGTAGGGCAGATTCCCCACGAAAAGCTTGGTCACTATTCTTCTCCTGACTGTTGTTCGGAAAACAGGTTATCTGGCGTTGGGCGAATTAACGAGAAATCACTCCAAGGGAAAAAACCGAAGCTCCAAACTGACTTCCTATATGTTCCCACAAATACGCTTCATGTTGGAGCGAAACGGCGATCCGCCCGAAATTGTACCGGACGCCTTTTTCAACGCGGCGTAATTAGGCCGCCGAGCTTGTCCTGTTCACCCCCGCTTTGGCGCGGAAATCGCGTCGAATAAGCTTCCAAATACTTCAGTCCCGAACCGGTATTGTAGATCACGATCTGCTCTTCGGGTTTCAGAAAGCCGTTCTCGAGCAGCCGTTTCGCTGCGGCCACGCAAGCGCCGCCTTCCGGTGCCGGGAAAATCCCTTCACACCGGGACATCAGCAGGCCCGCATCGAGCATGTCCTCGTCGGAAATCGAAATGGCCGTGCCGCCGCTCTCGCGCACCGCTCTCAGCACCAGGAAATCGCCCAGCGCCTTTGGAACCCGCAGCCCGCTCGCCACGGTGTGCGCGTCTTGCCAAAACTCGCTCGATTCCGCATTTTGCTCGAAAGCGCGGGTAATCGGCGCGCAGCCTTCGCGCTTGAACCGCTATCATTTTCGGGCGCTTGCCGCCGATCCAGCCAAGCTCTTCCAGCTCCGCAAAGGCCTTCCACATCCCGATCATTCCTACGCCGCCGCCGCAAGGGTACAAGAATGGCGTCGGGCGCCTTCCAGTCGAATTGCTCCGCCACCTCGTAGCCCATGGTCTTCTTGCCCTCTATCCGGTATGGCTCCTTCAAGCGTGCTGACCTCGAACCAGCCTTCGCGTTCTTTCCGCTCCGCCACCATGCGGCCGCAGTCGCTGATCAGGCCATCGACTAGCGTTACGTTCGCGCCATACGCTTTGCACTCGATGAAGTTGGCTTGAGGAACATCCCGGGGCATGAAGATATGTGCCTCCAGACCCGCGGCCGCCGCGTAAGCCGCCAATGCACCCGCTGCATTTCCCGCCGAGGGGATGGCCAGCTTGCGCGCTCCCAGCTTATTCGCCATCGTGACCGCGCACGACAGGCCGCGCGCTTTGAACGAATCGGTCGGATTGCGACCTTCGTCTTTGATCCACAAATTCTTCGCGCCGATTTCCCGCTCGAGCACGCTCGCTCGAACCAGCGGTGTCCATCCTTCCTGCAAGCGTGACAGCTTCTTCCGCGTCCGCGGGCAGCACCGGCGCATACCGCCACATGCTGTTTACGGCAGTCTGCAGGCTCTCCTTTCGCCACGTCGACCGGATGGCTGCAAGATCGTATTCCACCAGCAAAGGCGCGCCACACTCGCACAAGTTCATCAGGCGGTCGGGCGCGAACGCTTTGGCACACCGGCTACATACTAGACTTTTTGCTCTTCCCATCTCTTGCTCAATGGTAACGTTCGGGGAAAAGGTGCCTTTTGGCCGCAATTCCAGGCCCGTGCCACGCGCTTTTTCGGATGAAAAATGTTGCAATCTGTGTCAGAATACGGGGTAAGCCAGGAAAAACTTTGAGGTAATTTGTCGGCTACGGCCCGATAACCGCCGGTCTACGATTACTCCGTAACCTGTTCGTCAAGGAGTGTTCGGCCGCGCCCCGGTCGCCTGTTGCCGGATGGCTTGTAAGGAGCGTACGTGCAGTATCCGCTGAGCACGGAGGAACATGCTGCCCTGCTGCGATGTCTTTCGACCATTCGAACGCAATTGCAGGAAGCCGCGGACCTGTTTATCGGCCGATATGGAAATGACAGCAGCATCGCCGAGGCTGCGGCCAAAGCACTGGAATCATCGACATTGCTAGAGCACGAACTACTGCTTCTCGAACGCTCAACCGTGGAACCTACCCCCCGGCATATGGCGGCGGCCTATTAATCGCTGATGCCTCGCTCCTGGTATATAGCCGTAGCTCTCGCGACCGCGATTGCCGCCCCGTGTTTGCGCCCGAGAGGCCGTCTACCTAAAAACCGGCTTTTCGCTGGAGGCCGATTCCCATACCCAGCTGGACCGGATCCTCGTTTTCCGCGTCGGAACAGGGACGCTGGAGTTCTCCGCCGACGAAGTAGATCGGATCGAGGCGATTCCCGACGCCGTGTCTCCTCGCGCGACCGTTACACCGTCTCCTGAATCCCGCAGGCCGGAGGAGATCCTCAATCAGGCGGCTGAGAACCAAGGCCTCGACGAGGATTTCGTTCGCAGCGTAGCCAAAGTCGAATCCGGATTGCGGCAGGACGCCGTCTCGCGAAAAGGAGCCGTCGGGCTCATGCAGTTAATGCCCGCAACTGCGGCTGAGCTCGGCATTCGCGCCGATCAGGCCCCCGACAATGCGCGCGGCGGAGCGGAGTATTTGCGTGATCTCTTGATCCGCTATCACGCCAATTCTGCCCTCGCGCTCGCCGCTTACAACGCTGGGCCGGGCGCGGTCGCGAAGTTCGGCGGAGTCCCGCCTTATCCCGAGACGCAGCGTTATGTGCTGCTGGTATTGCGCGAATACGAGCGGCAAAAGGCCAAAGCGAAAACAGCTTCGCTCATCCGCGCCGCTAATACGACCAACGCCACAAAATAGCTCCCGCCGTATATCCTGCCCCTACCGCCGCAAACAACACCAGATCGCCTTTCTTCAGCCGACCTTGCTCCACCGCATCGCGCGTCGCAAGCGGAATCGTTCCTGCGGTAGTGTTCCCGTATTTATCCAGATTCATCACCACCTTCTCGTCCGGGAGGCCCAGGCGCTCGGCCGTCGCCGTAATGATCCGCTTATTCGCTTGGTGCGGAATCAGAAGGCTTACGTCCGATGGCGAAAAGCCGTGCCGCTCCAGCAGCTTCTCGCACAATTCATACATCTTCCGGACGGCAAATTTGAATACCTGTCCGCCTTCCTGCTTGACGTAATGAAGCCGCTGCGCGACCGTCTCAGCCGAAGCGGGCAGACGGCTCCCCCCGGCGGGCATCCTGAGAAAGGGCGCTCCCGATCCGTCGATTTCATTGAGGTGCCCGATAAATCCCTCGTTTGAATCGTCCGACGGCTCGATCAGGAAAGCGCCCGCCCCATCGCCGAATAGCACGCATGTCGAGCGGTCCGTGTAATCGATAATGCGCGACATGGTATCGGCGCCGATCACCAACACTTTACGATGCGTACCCCCGGAAACCAGGTGCGCGGCCACCGTCATCCCGTAGAGGAAACCGGAGCAGGCGGCGACCAGATCGAATCCCCACGCTCCCGCCGCGCCCAGTTGATTCTGTACCAGGCAGGCTGTCGATGGGAACAACATGTCCGGCGTGACGGTGCACAGAAGGATGGCATCCAACTCGCTCGCCTCGATGCCTCGCGACGCGAGCGCCTCGCGCGCGGCTGCCACCGCCATGTCTGAAGTCGCCACCCCCTTGTCCGCAATGTGGCGCTCGCGGATACCGGTGCGCTCGAGAATCCAGGTGTCATTCGTCTCTACCATGTGAGACAGGTCTTCATTGGTCAGGATTTGCGGCGGCACAAAGCAGCCTAAAGCGCTTATTTTGGCGGTCGGCAAGAATACCTCGCGTTTGATTTCTCCGTCGGCGGAAGCGCGGTGACGAGCCGGGCGACAACCCGAATCACCATGTTACAGTTGGCGCCCGTCGCGCGTTGCGAACGTGGCCGAATTCACGCGATTTGCCGGCTATGCGCTGCTATCGCCTTCCAGTTTGCGGAAGCGGACGCCAGCCGAGTTGTTGTAATCGGCGAAGGCTCGCAGGAGCTCAGTTTGCAGATCACGTGTTCGTTCATCGGATGCGTATTTCGCGGAGCTCTCTGACGGCCTCGGACAGGTCCGCTTTGCTGGCGGGTGAGTCATCGGAATTGCTGGGCATGAGCAATGAACTCTCTTCAGGATAGCGGGAATTTACGAGCTTTGCGACAATGGGCTGTCGTCACGTCGCAGTACTGTCGTAAGCCCCGCAGTTGAGCGAAATGCAAGTCGAGACCGCTCTCTTTTTTGAGACCGTAGAGCAGATCTACCTGCGCGTTTTTCTCGCCTTCCGGCCGCGCACGCCCGCGCCGCGCATCGCGGTACACTTCCGCAAGTATGCCAATGCCAACAGCCGCATCCGGTTCGAAGACGGGAATCTCCGGGTCGATATCAGCGACCTGCTGGAAGGCGCGCCTGCCCCCATCCAAGAGGCCTTGGCCACCATCTTGATTGCTAAACTCTTTCGTAAAGTGCCGGACCGGAGTGTGTTAGCTCGCTACCGCCATTATCTCAACCGGGCTGACGTTCGACGCACGCTGCATCTGGTGAAACAGCAACGCGGGCGCAAGGCCTTCCGCGATCCGCGCGGCCGCGTCCACGATCTCTCGGCCTTTTTCGAGGACCTGAATTTGCGCTACTTCCACGGTTTGGTGGCACGGCCGCAGCTGGGCTGGAGTCTGAGACCTTCGCGTACGACCCTCGGCCATTATGATCCGTCCCACAATGTAATCGTATTGAGCAGCCTTCTCGATTCGGAAAATGCCTCCGAAGTAGTGGTGAGATTCGTCATGTTCCACGAAATGCTTCATCTCAGATATCCCACCGAGCATCGCGGCATTCGGCGCTGCGTTCACACCAAAGATTTCAAGCAGGCCGAGCGGGAATTGGAAAACTATCGCGAGGCCAAGCTGGAAGTGAAGCGCTTCGTTGAGCGTGCGAATCGGGAGTGAATAGAAACAGCCAGCGGTGGAACTAAGCGGCCTCAGCGACCGTAATGAACGTCAACTGAGTGCTCATTTCCTCTAGATGCTGGATCATGGCGCGCGCCGCGAGAGAGCGGAACCCCGCCCAGCAGAGCATATAGCTGAACTCCGCGTGGATGGCGGCCATCGAAAACCTCAGCTTCAGGCGCATCAGCTGCCCGACCATTTCGGACCGGTCCTCTTTGCCGTGTGCCAAGACCACACGCGCAGCCGCATGCAGACGGTTGAAATCGCGTATGAGCCGGTTCAGATACTGATGGAAGATGTGCAGCCGTTCCCGCCGCAACTTTCGATACAGCGAAAAGTCAAACCCGGGCTGCCGCGAAAGAAAGCGAAAATCCTCATCCGCAAGCAAACCTTGCATCGGGTAATAGGAGGAGGGCGAAAAACTCTCCAGCCATTCCGGCGTAATCTCCTCAATCCGCGAGCGGCGGTAGAGTTTGAACAGGATTGGGGCAACCAGGATCAAGCTGAGTCCGCAAAAAACGATGGGGACCAGGATCAAAGCCGTTGACGACATCACCGTGACTATAAAGTAACGTAATAACACCACCGATTTCAAGCCCCTATGTCTGTTTTTTTCTCCCGAAATTGTCTTTCTTCTGTAATCCGCTCTTAAAACGGCGAAACATACTTCTTTCGCCTTGGATTAGCGCTCCCGTAAACGCGAGCCCTAGTCCCACCTTCCTGATCGGGTAAACCCGCGCAAGCTTTAGAATTTAAGGTGCCGACCGGCGAGCCGACCGCAGAAGCGACGCGTTCATAGCTTCCAGTTGCCCCACTAGGCGCTGCTGCTGCCCTGTATCCCAACTGTGTCCGATTCGCACCGGAGTCGCCTCTCCTTCGCGCGTGATGGCAATTGCCCAGCAGGCGTAACAAGCGCTCAAGATGAATGTTATTACGTTACTCACCAGCGCTAGCGTTTGCTCCGACCAAAGCCCCCTGGTAAGCATCAGCGCCGTATTTGCAGCGAAATACACCACTAGGCCAATACTGAGGATTACCAAATTTCGAGGCATTCGCACGGGAAACCATAACACAAAACCAAGAATGAATAGCAGAACCAACAAAGCCACGGTTGAAACAATGCGCTCCAAATCAAAAGCGATCCTTACCGCCCGTCCCACTGGGTCTACCAATCCCGACAGAAATCCGTTAGGCCCGGAAAACTCGGTATCCACTCTACTTGTGAGCAAACTCACCACTATGACCGACACGAAAGTGACGTTGAGCAGCTTCTTGGAAAGCCGGAGAATGCCCGGAAGAGTTTCGAGGATCGCCTGAAGAAGCCCGTAGACCATCCACAGCGAAAGAACCCAGCCAACCACGCTCAAGATAATCCACGTGATCCGGTAATCTAGTTGCGGGTTATGTAGGAATACTTCTATATGGCCGACAAAAGAAGAAAGAAGATCAAACGCCAGAAAGGCGCAAACGATTCGGTAAACGTGGTGTAGATGCAGACTTAGGAAACGAACAATGACGACGACGGTCAAAATATCGCTTGCCACCTCTGCAACGCGAGTCCAATTCATTTGCTGCGATTAGCTTTAACTGCATAGTATTGCAAAATGGCACAAGAGAACAAGGCTATTCGTCCATTAACACCCGTTAACGAAAGGGGACCCGGCAGGCTTTGAATGCAGCCGTTCAGGAGAGCGTAACGTCCGCCGGGAGCGACGAACTGGGACGCGGCATCAACCAAGGTGGATATGGCGAAGTCGGGTTCGGCAGCGGCATGTGGGCGATCAGTGTTCCTTTCTTCGCAGGCGATGAACTGGGATTGGGCATTAACCAAGGTGGATACGGCGACGTCGGATTCGGCAGCGGCATATGGGCGACCAGCGTTCCGTTCGTCGCAGGCGATGAACTGGGATTAGGCATTAACCAAGGTGGATACGGTGACGTCGGATTCGGCAGCGGCATATGGGCGACCAGCATTCCGTTCGTCGCAGGCGATGAACTGGGATTGGACATTAACCAAGGTGGATACGGCGACGTCGGATTCGGCAGCGGCATGTGGCCAACCAGTGTTCCGCCAGCCGCGCTCGGCGACGTCGGACTCGGCAGTAACCCGGCTGGGAACGGCGACGTGGGATTCGGCAGTGGCGCCTGCCCGATCTGGGCCATGGCGCTTCCGCACACGGCAAAAATCAAGAAAGAGGTTGTTAATAGGTGTTTCATAGGGCTGATTTTCGAGGTATGTTCATCCGTTTCGTGAAATACACTCGACTGTAAGATAGCCTAGTGCCGTTGTATTAAGGATGTTACGCAAAATGTTTTCCGCCAACGGAACGCCTAGTCCTGCCAGTACTGCATGTACTTGTGCCCATACCAAATACGTGTAAGATGGGAAAGGAAAGTACATGCGGCGGCCTTCAACCGTAACGGAGCGAGAGGGATCGAGTGAAGTCTGGGCGCGTGATTTGTCCCACATCGCCACCTCGTACGGACGCTTGGTCTATTTAGCCGGATTAAGAAATTCCAATACGGGCCTGTATGAGCATTACGGAGCCGATGCTTCCGTTCGTGCCGATGCGAACAAAACACTTCGACGCGTTCATGAAAACATTTTCAAAGAATGGATCGGCTACTCTCTGGAACGCAAGAAGGCCGACATTGAAATTTACATCGCCGGTATCGACCAGGTGGATAGGGCCGAACTGATTGATGCATGGCTCCGGCTCACGCCTTACAAGAACCTGGTTCCCGCCGCTATTCAGGGGCCGGAACGCCGCAGGCACGTCTCGGACTTTGAAGCGATTTTAGGCCTTCTCAAGAATGTGTATGGCGTCGCTTCCCCAGATCCAGACGCATAGCCACCGCTACCACTTGGCCGATGATCTCGGCGTCACCTGGATAACGAAAGATCTGCGGAGCTGCGTGCGAGGCGGAGTGTGGTTGCACAATTAGGAGTCCGGCGTGATCGGTGCACCATCCGCAGCTGAACCCGTCGCGATGCTCGACCAGATAAATCGGGCGCTCCTGCTCGTGAACCCATCCCTCGCTTAAAATCCGCCGTCGCGTTTCGTCGATCTGCACAAACGCGCCGGGCCAAAGAATCGGATACATCGACCAATCCTCGGTGCCGATAAACGCAAAACGATGCCGGCGCAATCCGATTGTGCTCAGCAGCGCGACCGGCAGTTTTCCCCAGCGCCGGATATGTCGGGCCAGGTACGAGGTTCGCCGCAAATCGAATTCGGCATCGATCTCCGCCGGAAAATCCACTCGAGCCAAGTCGGGCGGTTTGAAATCGATAGGATGAGTCTGCTCCAACGCGAAACGCGCCGAGTCGCTGGGCAGCTGTTGCAGTTCAATTCCGAACCAGCCCAGCACGCCGCCGAAGTCCAGTCCGTAGATAGCGCATAGCGAGTACATCCGGTAAACAGAGGGAATCGTCCCTTTGTTTTCAATATCCGCTAACCGGCTCAAACCAATCAGGAATTCGTTGCTTCCCCGCTCGTTCGCAATCCGCTTGCTGGCTTCTTCTACATCCCGGTATCGTAGGCGCAGCCGTTCCCTCGCGCGTCGGAGCTTCTGCCCTGCTTCTTCCATTTACGCCGCGACAGCGCTGGATGCCTGCGCTCGCCAGCAGTGCCTCCACACACCTTATCATGTGGCACACTTCTATTGTTCTGTTTTCAGAACATTTCTGACACCTTAGCACTGTATCTCTGTGACGACTAGAAGATCCTGCCCCGCGTGTTCCCAGCTACAGCCCGGCATCGTACCAGAACTCACCACAGTGGGTATATAGATGGTGCCTAAGGAGAACCGCGTTACAGGAACTTCCTGCGTTAGTACGAGCGGTACTAGCGCTCCCTCTGGAACCTTCAACCCTTATACATGAACCAGTGCCAAAAGACGAGCTAAAGCGGTAGCATTTTACGGGTAAACTCGGCTAATCCCTTAGGTAATGTCCCTCATATTTGGCGTTTATATAGAACGATTTAAGTAACACGCCAGAACCGTGCCGCAATCTGTTCTGTCCACGAAACAAATTTCCGCAATTAAGCCGGGCCACGCACTGGCTTAACTTGGCAGCGGTCATGTTCTTGTTCGATTCAAACGCGTCCTGCACGTTACCTGTAATGTGCTGGGAGAAACACCCCGTTCTGTGTTAACTTGTCGACAACGAAGTGGCGAAAACCCCACCATACTCTGTGGCGTTTCAGGGAGAACGTGGTTCGTTTAGCTTCGCCGCTGCCTGTAAATTGCTTGGACCTAACCTGCGAGTGCTGCCCTGCCAATCGTTCAAAGACGTGTTCGCAGCCCTCGATTCCGGCAGCCCCCCTCATGCCGTGATTCCCATCGAGAACACGTTGCATGGAAGCGTTCACGAGAACTACGATCATCTCCTCGAGTACAACCTGCCGATCTGTGGCGAAACCAGCATCCGCATTTCACACCATCTGATTGCCCTACCCGGCATGCCGTTTCGGGAGATTCGCCGAGCCTTCTCTCATCCCGTCGCGCTCAACCAATGCCGCAGCTTCTTCGAAAAATTCAAACAGATCGAGCCGGTTCCGTTCTACGACACCGCGGGAAGTGTCAAACTGCTGAAGGAACAGCATCCTCCGGGAGCAGCGGCAATTGCCTCCGAAACCGCGGCCGAAATGTACGGCGGCATCCTGCTGAAACGCAACATTGAAGATAACCGGCGGAACTTCACGCGCTTCTTTCTCTTGTCCAAACGAAAACCGGCGCTAAAAAGTGCCACCGGCGAATGGAAGACCTCCATCGCGTTCTCGACGCCGAATGCGGCGGGCGCGCTGTTCCGCGCTATGGCCTGCTTCGCACTGCGCGATTTGAATCTCACCAAAATCGAGTCCCGCCCCTTGCGCGCGCGTCCCTGGGAATACCTGTTTTACTTGGACATCGCCGGTTCGCAACACGAGCCATCTCTAAAACGTGCATTGGCCAATCTCAGCGAAATCACAAATTTCCTCAAGGTGCTTGGAAGTTACCGGCCCACGCCCTAAGAGTGGAATCCTAGATGTCGTAGTACAACGCGAACTCGTACGGATGCGGCCGCAGGCGAACCGCTTCGGCTTCGGCTTTTCTCTTGTAAGAAACGAAGGTCTCGATCAGTTCCTCGGAAAAAACATCGCCTTTGGTAAGAAAGGCGTGATCCTCTTCAAGGCACGTCAGCGCCTCGTCGAGCGTAGCCGGCATCGATGGAACCTTCTTCATCTCTTCCGGAGACAGATCGTAGATATCTTTGTCGAGCGGCTCGCCCGGGTCAATCTTGTTCACGACGCCGTCGAGCCCAGCCATCATCATGGCCGCGAAAGCCAGGTACGGGTTGGAGGCCGCATCCGGTGGCCGGAACTCGATCCGCTTGGTTTTCGGATTGTTCGAGTACATCGGTATCCGCACCGCAGCTGAGCGATTCCGCCTCGAATACGCCAGATTCACCGGCGCTTCGTAACCCGGAACCAAGCGTTTGTAGCTGTTCGTCGTCGGCGCAATAATCGCCGACAGCGAACGCGCATGCCTCAACAGTCCGCCGATGTACCACAATGCCATTTGACTCAGGCCGGCATAATTGTCGCCCGCGAACAGCGGTTTACCCCCGCTCCATAAGCTTTGGTGAGTGTGCATCCCGCTGCCGTTGTCGCCGAACAGCGGCTTCGGCATAAAGGTCACCGTCTTCCCGTACTGATATGCCACGTTGCGGACAATGTACTTGTACAGCATCATGTTGTCGGCGGATTTCACCAGTGTGTCGAACCGTTGGTCGATTTCGCACTGCCCGCCCGTCGCAACTTCGTGATGATGGCACTCGATCGTCAGCCCGCACTCAATCATGGTCGCCACCATCTCGCTGCGCAGATCTTGATAATGATCGGTCGGCGGAACCGGGAAATACCCTTCCTTGTAGCGCGGACGGTAGCCCAGGTTGTTGTGTTCGCGGCTTGAGTTCCAGCGCCCTTCTTCCGCGTCGATGAAATAAAAGCCGCTGTGTTGATTCTGGTCGAATCGGATGTTATCGAAAATAAAAAATTCGGCCTCCGCCCCGAAGTACGCGATTTCCGCCACGCCGCTATTCTTCAGGTGAAGCTCGGCCTTTTTCGCGATCCAGCGCGGATCCCGATCGTAATGCTGGCGCGTGATCGGGTCCAGAATGTCCCCCAGCATCACCAGCGTCCGTGTTTCGGCGAACGGATCCATGAACGCCGTCGACGGATCCGGTATCAGCAGCATGTCGCTTTCGTTGATCGCCGCCCAACCCCGTATACTCGAACCGTCGATGCCGAACCCGTCTTCGAACGATTCCTCTTGAAGCATGCTGATCGGGTACGAGATGTGCTGGCTCAGGCCTGGAAGGTCCGTAAACCGCAGGTCCATCTGCCGCACGTCGTTCTTCTTAGTTAATTCCAGAACTTCTTGTGGAGTCATTCTTGGTGTCCTTCAATCCGGCTATCTAAAGATGTAGGGGAATTGCTGCGTACGGGCGGCGCCGAAAAATCTGCCGACTGGTTAGCCGCGGCAGCGTGGCAGCGATGCTTGGTCAACACAGGCCAGGAAATCGACAAGCGGCGCGTCATGCGTTGCAGGGCGATCATTTAGAAGAATAGCGCATTGTTTTGCTCCCGCCAAGCAGCCATGATCGAAACTAGTAATAAGCATGCTGCCCAAAGCCACCGCCGCGCCCGATCAGATGAAGCTTTCGCTTTCCTCCGACCGCCGCGTCTTCCGCGTCAGCGACTTGAACGCCGCGGTTCAGGCCCTCTTCGAAGCAGAACTCCGAGGCATCTGGGTGGCGGGCGAGATCTCCGGCTGCCGCCTCGCCGCCAGCGGGCACTACTATTTTTCCCTCAAAGATCAGCAGAGCCAGATTAAATGCGCACTCTTCAAAGGCGCCGCCCGGTTTGCAAGATTTAAGCCGCAAGATGGGCTCGCCGTTCTCGCGCGCGGCAATCTGGAGGTCTATGAGGCCCGCGGCGAATATCAGCTCATCGTCGACTTGCTTCAGCCGCAAGGCGCCGGCGCTTTGCAATTGGCCTTCGAAGAGTTGAAAAAGAAGCTCGCCGCCGAAGGCTTGTTCGAGACCGCGCGCAAGCGCCCGCTGCCGAAACTGCCGCGCCGCATCGGCGTCGTGACTTCACCCACAGGCGCCGTCATCCGCGACATCTTGCAGGTTCTCGAGCGGCGCTTCCAAGGCCTGCACATTCGCCTCTTTCCGGCCCAGGTGCAAGGCGAGGGCTCAATCGAACAGATCTGCCAGGGGCTGCGCTACTTCGGCGAGAGCGGCTGGGCGGAAGTGGTCCTGCTCGCCCGCGGCGGCGGATCCCTCGAAGATTTGTGGAGCTTCAATGAAGAGGCTGTCGCCCGCGCGATTGCCGCATGCCGCATACCGGTCATCTCCGCCATTGGACATGAGACCGACTTCACGATTGCCGATTTCGTCGCCGACTTGCGCGCTCCCACGCCTTCCGCCGCCGCGGAGCTGGTGATTTGCACCCGCCAGAGTCTCATTGAGCAGATCGCGGCCTGCCGCGCCAAAGCCACCCAAGCCATTCGCTACCGTATGCTGATCGGCTCGCGCAGCCTGCATCAGCGTGGCGCCGACCGCGCCCTCACCTTGGTGCATCGTACGCTGTCGAAACGGGCACAGCGCACGGACGAGCTCGAATCCGAGCTGCGGCGCGTTCAGCAGCGCTTCCTGCTCGCTCGCTCCCGGCGGTTCGCCGAGCTCACGCGTCGCCTCGAAGCCACCGATCTGCGCCTGCGATTCGCGCGCAGCCGCCTCCGCGAAGAGCTCTTGCGTGAACAACTCGCGAAGACTCTGCGGAGTAGACTCTGGAACGCCCGGCGCAGATACGAATCTTCCGGCGCTCACTTGACCCAGCTCAGCCCTCTCGCGGTATTGGCGCGAGGCTACGCCATCGTCGAAAACACGCACAAGCACATCGTGCGATCCTCAGCCGAGGTTGCCGCCGGCGAACAACTCGCCATCCGTCTCCATCGCGGCGAGATCGACGCAACCGTCTCAGCCGTTCGCGACCAAACTTAGCCCATGCCGCTTCAAACCCCACGCGCCGTATGCCTGCTCAGCGGTGGTCTCGATTCCGCCACCTGCCTCGCCATCGCCCGCCGGCAGGCATTTGAATGCTATTGCCTGTCGTTCGATTACGGCCAGCGCCATCGCATCGAGCTCGAAGCCGCCCGTCGAGTAGCCCAACACCTCGGCGCCCACGAGCATCGAACCATGAAACTCGATTTACGCAGTTTTGGCAGATCTGCGCTGACCAGCGACATCGAAGTGCCCAAGAATCGCGATGCCAGCCAGATGACGAACGGCATTCCCGTCACGTACGTCCCCGCGCGCAATACTATTTTTCTGTCTCTTGCGCTCGCTTATGCCGAAGTCGTCGCCGCCTCCGACATCTTCATCGGCGTGAATGCGCTCGACTACTCGGGATACCCCGACTGCCGCCCTGAATTCATTCGCGCCTTCGAAAATATGGCCAACCTCGCCACCAAAGTGGGCGTCGAAGGCACAACAAGAATCGTTATTCGCACCCCTTTGATGCAGATGACTAAGGCCGACATCGTGCGCCAGGCTGCCCAGTTCGGCGTCGATCTCACGCTCACCCATAGCTGCTACGACCCACATCCGGACGGAACGCCTTGCGGCACATGTGACTCCTGCGTGCTGCGGCGCAAGGGTTTTGAAGAGGTGGGTATACCTGATCCACTCTTCGCGCCATCCCTGCTCTTCCCGTGAAAATCGCAGAAATCTTTTATTCCCTCCAGGGCGAAGGCATCCTGATCGGCACCCCCTCCGTTTTCGTGAGAACCTCGGGCTGCAACTTGCGATGCACCTGGTGCGATACGCCATATGCGTCCTGGCAACCCGAAGGAGAGGATTTTTCCGTCAGCGAAATTGCCGGAAAGGTGGCGATCTTCCGCGCTTCCCACGTCGTTGTCACCGGCGGTGAACCGATGATCGCGCCTGAAATCGTCGATCTCACCCGCCGCCTGCATGAGGCTGGATTACACATAACCATCGAAACTGCCGGAACCGTGTATGCTCCCGTCGACTGCGACTTGATGAGCATCAGTCCGAAGCTATCGAACTCCGTACCGCGGGAACGCGAAGGGGGCAGATGGGCTGCCCAGCACGATCGCTTGCGCTATCAGCCGCAGGTCCTCAAACGCCTGATCGATAACTACCCGTATCAACTTAAATTCGTCGTCGCTTCAAGAGACGACCTGGACGAGATTGCGGCCATTCGCCACGATCTCGGCGCGCCTCTCTCGCGCGTCGTTTTGATGCCCGAAGGAACCGACCCGCATGTGTTGCGCGACAGAGGCTTGTGGCTCGCCGATATTTGCAAAGCCGAAGGCTATCGTTACAGTCCCCGCTTGCAGATCGATCTGTGGGGCGACAAGCGAGGCGTTTGAGAAACTGATAGTTGGAAGAGAAATTTTCGAAGCTCCGCATCGGCGCGGTCAGCTACCTCAATCCGGTGCCGCTGGTGTGGGGCATGCTCTACGGTCCGCAACGCGAAGAAGTAGACCTATCGTTCTCCATCCCCTCCGTTTGCGCGGAACAGGTCCGGCGCGGCGAGATTGAGGCCGGCCTCGTGCCGGTCGCGGAAATCGCGCGGCAAGCGCTCGAAATCGTTCCCGGCGTGGGCATCGCCTGCTTCGGCCCGGTGCGAAGCATCCTGCTGTTCTCCCGCCTGCCCTGGTCGAGCGTGCGTTTGCTCGCGGTGGATTCCAGTTCCAGAACCTCCGTCGAGCTCGCGCGCGTCATTCTGCGCGAACGCTTTGGCGTCGAACCCCAGATCACGCCCCACCAACCGCAGCTTGAGGAAATGTTGTCCACCGCCGATGCCGCCTTGATCATTGGCGATGCCGCGTTGCGCCTCAACCCCGAGACCCTGCCCTTCGAATATCTCGATCTCGGCGCGGAGTGGCTCGCCTTGACCGGCCTCCCCTTCGTCTTCGCCGCTTGGGCCGGTAAGCCCGGGATTCCGCTCGACCGCCTCTCCGCCGTCACGCGCGGGTCTTACGACTTCGGCAAAACGCGTCTTGCCGAGATCGCCGCGCAAGAATGGCAAGAACGTGGAATTACCCGCGAACTGGCTGAGCGCTACCTCCGCCACCACATCCGCTACGAGCTGGGCGCCTCGGAGCAGCAGGGGCTCGACACCTTTTTGCAGCTCGCGAATCTTGCCCGGCCGGCCTTCGCGGCCAGACTATGATTACTCGTCAACAGACCATAGAGCTGTTCGAGAGTGATGACCTGATCGGCCTCGGCATGAAAGCCGACGCTCTTCGCAAAAAGCTGCACCCCGAGCACATCGTCACGTACTGCCTCGATGCCGATCCTGCCTCGCCGCCCTTGAGCATTGCGTCAATCGTTTTTGCCCCCCGCGAGACCATCGAGCAGCACGTCGATCGCCTGCAGCTTGTCCGCGACATTCAGGAACGCGACGGCGCCTTGGTCGCAATCGTGCCGTCCTTTGCCGCTACGGCCGCCGAATACCTCAAGATGCTCGCGATTTCCCGCATTTATCTGGAGAACGTTCCGCATGTGCAGACATCGTGGACAGTGGGTCTGAAAGATTTGCCAGATCGCGCTACGCTTTGGGGCTGATGATATCAGCGCCTTCGACGGCCTGCAGGACCGTCCCACCGAAGAACAGCTTCGGTGCCTGATTCGCGACGGCGGATTTATTCCGAAGCAGCGCGACGCGCTGTTTCAAGCGTACTCGCTGACCTAGCGCACAGGGCGTTTTACCGCCCGTTGTGCGCGCTCGACGTTTGCCGCCCAGGGCGTTTTACCGCCCGTTATGCGCGCTCGATTTTAATTCGCTTCTGTCTTCTTCGCCGGCCGCGCCGCCTTGATCCGCCGCATGTCGAGCGATTTGTTCGACCAATCTTCGGCTTGCGCCACATCCGCCTTGGCGGAATCCGGTGAATCCTCTAATACGGCCTTTTCACGCAGCAGCAGATTTGTATAGGACATCGCGTCCTCATTTTCTTTATCGATCGAAAGGCACTTCTTCAGGTCATCGATACCGTCGTTGATGGTCTTCTCGTACTTTGCCTTCAGATCGTCCTTCACCCTGGTGTCCTTCAACGGACCTGGATCGTCCGGCTTCATGTGCGCCTCGCCGCGCGCGGTTTGGATCCCCGTGAACGCCTCCGCCCAATCGATCACGCCCAGGTAATAGTACGCTTCCGAGTCTTTTGAGTCGACTTCGATGCGGCGTTCGTTCCACTTTTTAGCCTCTTCCAAAGCGGCCTTCTTCTCGTCTTGCGTCCCGGCGCTCGCCGAGTTATATGCCATGGATGCCATCGAAGCCAGCGCTAAAGAATTCTTAGGATCTCTATCCAAGACCCGCTGAAACTCCTGTTTCGCCATGTTGTAGTTCTTCTGGTTGTCCGGTGAATCCGCTCCCGGCACCCACTGAATCATGTACGAAGTCGCCAGATACAGCTGGGCGTTCTGATTCGATGTGTCGAGCCTCACCGCATCCTTGAAGTGCTTCACCGCATCCGTGTAGTGGTTGTTCTTGTACGCCTGAACACCCTGATTCATCTGGTCTCGCGACTGCAGCTTGGCGCAACCCGTAAGCGTTAGCAGGCTGGCACACAAGGCCAACAACAACGGCGCGCCGGCGCCGCGGCCGCCGGAGTTTTCAATAGACCTTCGCATCGTCTGGACTCCTTCTGAAGTGTTTACTGCCCCGCCTCGACCTTCGGAGTCATGATGCCCACCTTATCGAGGCCCGCGCCTTTCGCGTCGTCGATCGCACGTGCTACATAGCGGTAATCTACGTCCGGGTCGCCCTTCACGAATACAACCTTCGTCGCTCGAGTCTTGAAAATGTCCTCCAGCCGCGCCTGCAGGTCCGCCTCTTTGATAGGTTGCCCGTTGATCTGCATGCTCTTATCTTTCAGGATCTCGACCACCACCGTGGGATCTTGATTCGGGGGTGGCGGCGGTTGGTTCGGTGGTGGCGGCTGAGGCACCAGCGTGTCCAATCCATGCGGTGTCAGAGGCGTGATCACCATGAAAATAATCAGAAGCACCAGCAAAACGTCGATCAGCGGCGTAACGTTTATGTCCGCTTTGGCTCCGCCGGAGCCGCCAACTGCCATTGACATAGTCTTGAACCCTCTCCAAATGCCCTTATTACAGGGCCGTACTTCGCTTGTTCTTGTCCTGAACCTCTTCGGTCAACAAACCGAGTTGGTCCACACCCGCAGTGCGCAGGTTGTCGATCACATCCGTCACGCTGGCAAAACGCGCGCGTGCGTCCGCTTTGATGTATACCGTCTTGTCTTGACGGTTTTGCTGCAGATCCTTCACTTTTCCGCTCAATTGATCGGGCACCATCTGCAAATTGCCCGGACTGAGGAACACCTTGCCGTCACGCGTTATGGCGATCAGGATCGCATCCTCTCGGTCCGCTTCTTGCATCTTGATCGGATAGCGCGCCTTCACCAGGGTCACGTTTTGCCCCTTCGACAACATCGGCGTGATCACCATGAAAATAATCAGCAGCACCAGCATCACGTCCACCATCGGCGTAACGTTGATATCTGATACAACTGCGGGCGCTTTGGCTAACTTCATTTTGAGTTCCTCTCAACAAACGCTTTACTACTGAAACTAAGGCCTGAAAGTGCATGAGGTGGAGCGGCCGTCTAGAGCGCATACGGCATGCTCGGCAACTTGCCGCTCCACACGATTCAACTTAAGCTCTCCTGCTTTTTTGCGAAGCGGAGTTACCGCGTCGCACCCGCCACTTTCTGGCTCCGCTTCAAGAAATAATCGATCAGTTCCGAGCTGGAATTACCCATCTCGACATCGAATGCTTCAATACGGTTGGTGAAGTAGTTAAACACCCACACTGCCGGAATCGCGACGAACAGACCCACAGCCGTCGTGATTAAGGCTTCCGAAATGCCGCCTGCAACTGCGCCCAAACCAGTCGATTTCGACGACGAAATCTGCTGGAACGCGTGCATGATGCCGACCACTGTTCCGAACAACCCGACGAAGGGCGCCGTCGAACCGATCGTAGCCAAGCTGCTGACGCCGCGTTTCAGCTCCGCGTGTACGATCGCTTCCGCGCGCTCTAAAGCACGTCGCGACGCTTCGATATTTTCGCCCGAGATTTCCGGGCTCATCTGGTGAGCCTTGAATTCTTGCAGCCCGGCCACGACAACCTTCGCCAGATGACTCTTGTTGTAACGATCGGCAATCTTGATGGCTTCATCGAGCTTGCCTTCGCGCAACGCTCCCGCTACCGCTGGCGCAAACGCCCGCGACTGCTTTCGCGCTGCATTGTATGCGATGGCTCGATCGATCATCACGCCGATGGACCACGCCGACATGATAAATAGACAGGCGACAACACATTTGGCCATAACGCCCATGTTGCCCCACACCGAGCGCACGTCGAAACTGATCCCTTCCTGTTCCTGGAACAGCCAGAACGCCCATATTTGAAGTTGTAGTACCATGCTTGTCTCCTAAGTTGAATCGAATTTGCTAAATCGGCCTTACTTACTCTCAAAAACTCATTGGCTCAACGTAAAGTTAACGATGATATCAGTGATCACTTCCACTGGTTGACCGTTAAGCAGCGTCGGCCGGTATTTCCACTGCAATACCGCCTCTTTCGCGGCATTTACTAGAAGCGGATGCCCGCGCACTAGTGTCAGATTTTCGATGTTTCCGCTTTTGCTGATCGTCGCCGTGAACTCCACGCTTCCTTGCACGCGCGCCGATTTCGCCAGCGGCGGGTACATCGGCGTAACCTTCCTGATCAGGTTCGCTTCCATCACGTTTCCGCCGATTCGCTGCGGCCCTACCGGAGCAGCCTTCTTGGGAGGCGGAGGCGGAGGCGGTGCGGGACCTACGCCGCCAACCACGCCGCCGATCACGCCGCCCACTACACCCGCATCACCCGTACCGCCCACTACGCCAATGCCTGCATCGGGCGCTGGAGCGGCTTCTTCGATCCTATTAATCTGTTTCGGAATCACCTTCGGCGCCAACAACTGGTTCGCGATGAACTGCTTTACCACCGGCTTTACGGGTACTTTCGGGGCCGCCGGCGGTGGCGGAGGCGGCGGAGGGGGTGGTGGGGGAGGCGCCACCAGCATGCTCTTCAATTGTGCGCTCGGCAGCGTCTCAGTGTAGATCAGAGGAATCAGAATCAGGACTCCGAGCACTCCAATCTGCAGCAGCAGAGATAGAACAATCGTGTACGGCTTCTTCGTTTTCTGTGTCCCGTCTACGAAAGTTTGATCGAACATAAGCTCCTCGCTTTCGCCCGCCCTCGACTGCGGGCCTGCCATTCACCTTGCTGTTTGCACGTCCTGCTCATTTCGTCGTCTTTACAGGCTTCGCGCCCTTCACCGTCGTAGCCGTCGCCCTCGGCCGGCTCTCCATCGCCGACGGTCTGGCTCCTCGCCTGCGTCGTTCCGCCACATCTTGCCAAAACACCAAAATCGGACTCGCTATAAAAATCGACGAGTACGTTCCGACGATGATACCTACTACCAACGCAAATGAAAAGCCATTCAGTACCTGTCCGCCGAACAGGAACAACGATATCGCAGTCAGAAACGTCAAGCCCGATGTAAGCACCGTCCGGCTCAGCGTCTGGTTAATACTCAGGTTCACGATGTAGGTAAACGTGCCGCGCATCTGCATCCTGAGATTCTCGCGAATGCGATCGAACGTCACGATCGTGTCGTTCATCGAGTAGCCGACCAGCGTCAGCAAAGCTGCGATCACCGTCAGATCGATCGGTTTGTTGAAAATCGAGAACAGCCCGATCGTGATGATCGTGTCGTGAAAAACCGCGATCACCGCCGCCACGCCGTAGATCCACTCGAAGCGGAAAGCGATATAAACCAGCATCGCCGCGAGCGCGATCAGAACCACATTAATCGCCTGCTGCCGCAAATCCGACCCGATCTTCGGACCAACCACCTCATTGCTTCGAATCGCGAAATTTCCTGTGAAGCATTCCTGCTTCAAGACATTCAGAATCTGCGGCGTCATTCCCGCCACCGAAGAGAGTTCGTCCGGATTGCGAATCAGCCCGGAGTGCGCGCTGCGGTAACCGATGACGCGCTGTGTCAACGCCTGCACCTGGTCGTCGGAGAGCGATACATTCGCCCTCGCCAGCGGATCGCGCAACCGGTCCGCCATCTCCGCCTGTCCTGTCAGATTTAAATCCAGTCGCCCCCCGGCGTTCGGATTGAAAGCCGCATTCAGCGCGTCCACGATGTTGGTCCGCACATTCTGCAGGGTCTCCTCCCGCACGCCCGTCGTAATCAGAGCTTCCTGCGAGTTCCCGACTGCCTGTGAGTTGCTGACTTCCTGCACTTCTATTTCGCCCGGAATCTTCTTGCGAAGCGCGGAGCGAATTGCTTCCGCAGGGGGCCGCTTGATGAAATTCACGTCCATAAGCGCTCCACCGGTGAAATCTATTCCATATTTGGGCCCACCCTTGACGAACAGGCTGACCAAGCCCGCCGCGGTGAGCACCAAGGACAGGATGATGAACGGCCACTTCTTACCGAGAAAATCGAAATTCGTTCGCTTGAAAATTTCCATCTAGCTCTATAGCGCACAGGGCGTCTGGTGTCCCTTGTACGTGTTCCAATGTCCCCGGCCAGCATCCACTAGGAATAGACACCGGCCATTAACAAATGTTCCCAATCCCATACTCGGAGCGCGCTAAAACTACATAGGGGTCCGCATAGTACGTCAAATGCTCAGGGCGGTCACCGGCTTGGGCCGGGACAGCTCCCAATCGAAAATAAACTTCGACACGAAAACCGCTGTAAACAGGTTCGCGACCAGCCCGATCACCAGCGTCACCGCAAACCCCTTCACCGGTCCCGAGCCGAACAGGAACAAAATCGCGCACGAAACCACCGTCGTCACGTGGGTGTCGATGATGGTGAGCAGCGCCTTGTTGAACCCGGTATCCACCGCCGGAATAATCGCCTTGCCCGCTCGCAATTCTTCGCGAATCCTCTCAAAAATAAGAACATTGCTGTCCACCGCCATACCAATGGTCAGGATGATCCCAGCCAATCCCGGCAGCGTTAAAACCGCGTCGAAGTAGCTCAAGCAGGCGATCAGAATCACCGCATTCAGCACCAGCGCCAGCATGGCGTTGATGCCGCTTTTCTTGTAATAAATCAGCATAACGGCGATCACTGCCAGCACTCCCGCAATGCCCGCCGCGAACCCATTGCGAATCGAATCCGCGCCCAGCGATGCTCCGACCGTGTTTTCCTGCTGATACCTCACGCTCGCCGGCAGCGAACCAGCCTTCAGATTCAGACCCAGGTCGGACGCCTCCTGCTGAGTACCGGCCCCCGTGATCACGCCCTGGTCGCTGATCTGCCCGTTGATCACTGGCGCCTCCAGCACCTTTCCGTCCAGCACAATCGCCAGCCGCTGCCCGATATTCGCGCCCGTGAATTTCGAAAACCGCTTCGCCGCATCCTGGCTCAGCACGAATCCGGTCTCCCAACTGTTCGGCAATTGCCCTTGCTGCGGTCGCGCATCGCGAATGTCCGGCCCTCGAACCTCCGGCGCGCGCCCCACCAGGTATACCCCGCCGCCGTGCCCCGTCTGATCCGTATTCGCCGCCCCGATCAGCTTCGTACCGGGCGGCAAAATACCATTATTTTGCGCCAGCGCCTCTTCGCGGCTCGCATACGGGCCGCCCTTCACCGCGTACAATTCCAGCACCGCCGCCGTCTGCAGAATCTGCTTGACGCGCGCCGGGTCGTCCACGTCCGGCAATTGCACCAACAACTCGGAATCCGCGTCTTCGCGACGCTGCTGTACCGTGGCCTCGCTCAACCCCAGCGCGTTGATTTTCTTATCGATGGTGTTCTTCGCTTGCCCCAGTACGCGCTGCCACATCGCCAGCGCTTCCGAGGGTTTCATGGTCAGCCGGTAATCGGCGCCCCCATTCTGCGGCGTCACCAGCCACTGCGAGAACTGATCGTTCACAATCCCGCGCAGCGTGCCCGCCTGCGTTGGGGGCACGCCTTTCACCACAATCGCCGCTTTGGTCGCGTCTTTTAACGTCTTCGCCTCGTCTACATCGACATCGGAAAACTGGATCCCCGCCTTCCGCGCCGCGTCCTTCAGTCGGTCCGCGTCCGTGCTCGCTTGCGCATTGAACGCATCCTGCTGTTGAACCTGCACAATCAGATAGGTCCCGCCCCGCAGGTCCAGCCCCAGATGGATGTTTCTGTGCCAATTGGCAACCAATTCATCCTTATTTCTGGGCAGACCGATGATCCCGTAAATGCACACCAGAATCACCGCGATAATAAAGAAAAACTTGAACTTCAAATGTTTCATGCTTGCTCAGTAATGCCCAAACCGCGCCGGCCATAACTCCCCGCCCGCGCGCCTCACTTCTTCACCGGCTCATTTCCCCCAACTACGCTCGTGATCGCACTCCGCGCTACCTGGATCTTCAGATTATCGGGCTTAATTCGCAGTATAAGATTATCATCGTTCACGGTCAGAATCGTCCCGATGATGCCGCCGCTCGTCAGAACGGTCTGCCCGCTCTGCAGCGTTTTTAGCATCGCCTTCTGGTTCTTCTGCTGCCGCCGCATCGGCAGGAAGATCAGGAAATAAAAAATCGCCACCATGGCCACAAAGGTCAGAATGGGGCCGGGCAGCAAGCCCCCGCCGCCGCTGGGCGAAGGTGTCGCGGCCTGCAAAAGAATCAACGAGAATGGCATAGAATCCTGTTTTCAGCTTAATCGTCGTAGTGCTCGTGGGGTTGCTCAATGCGGTCCCCTGCGCTCGATTTCAAGAACTCCGGAAATCGGCCTTCTACAATAGCTCCCCGCATCCGGCGCATCCATTCCAAAAAATAACGGATGTTGTGCATTGTAGCCAGTGTCGAAAACAGAATTTCTCCCGCCTGGTACAGATGCCGTAAATAAGCTTTGCTGAAGGTCCGGCAGGTGTAGCAATCGCACGCCGGATCCAGCGCGCTCTCATCCTCTATATATTGCGCCTGCTTGATCATCACCTTTCCGCGCGACGTAAATAGATATCCGTTCCGCGCGTTGCGGGTCGGCAGCACGCAATCCATCATGTCGATCCCATGCGCCACATATTGCGCCAGTTCTTCCGGCATCCCCACCCCCATGACATAGCGCGGCCGATCCGGCGGTAGCAGCGGAGCCGTCGCGGCCACCATCTCTTGACTAAGCTCCCGTGGCTCGCCTACCGATAGTCCACCTATCGCGTACCCCGCGGCATCGAGTTCGAGAAGAGCTTCCGTGCACTCCCTCCGCAGGTCCGCAAACATCGACCCCTGCACAATCGGGAACAGCGCGCAATCGAACCCCTTCTCCCGCCGTAAATAGTGCGCGTATCCCGCCTGCGCCCATCGCACGGTGCGCCTGGTCGACGCGGCAGCCGCTTCGTGCGTGGCGGGAAAGGCAAGGCATTCGTCCAGCGCCATCATAATGTCGCTCCCGAGCGCCAGCTGAATATCGACCGTGCCCTCCGGAGTGAAGAAGTGTTGGTCGCCATTGAGGTGCGAGTGGAACAACACTCCGTCCTCGGTAACTTTTCTCAATGCATCCAGGCTGAACACCTGAAATCCGCCCGAATCGGTGAGAATCGCGCGAGGCCACGCCATGAAGCGGTGCAGCCCGCCCATACGCTCGATACGTTCATGTCCAGGCCGCAGAAAAAGATGATACGTGTTCGCGAGAATAATACGCGCATCGAGATCGTCCATCAACTCGCGCGGCGTGAGCGCCTTCACCGTGCCCTGCGTGCCCACCGGCATGAACACCGGAGTCTCGACAGTTCCATGCGCGGTGTGCAGCAGCCCCGCGCGCGCCCCCGTCTCCGGACACGTCGCCTCAATTTCAAAACGCAGCGCCGACATCAAGCCGCTATTGTCGCTTGCACGTACAGACGCCGCCGGCATCGGCCTCATCTGGAGGAAACATGTCGAGCTCAATGAGATCGACGGTAACGCTGCACGTAGTTTCAAGCCTGGATGGCTTCATCGCCAAAAAGGACAACAGTGTTTCGTGGATGGACAGTTCTGGCGACGTCTACGAAAGAGGGGTAACTGACGACGGCGCTGAGGGCAGCGAGTCGATCGACTGCTAGGTTCTAGGTTCTCGCACCTATGAGCACGCGCTGCAACTCGGCTGGCCGCTATGGCGATACTCCGACGGTCGTGATGACAAATAGAGAACTGCCGTCCACGAGGGAGAGCGTGGAGTTCTACTCAGGCGACCTTAAGAGATTGGTGGGTGAGATACTCGCGCCTCGATACGGAAACATCTGGCTCGTGGGAGGGGCCATGTTAGGCCGAGAGTTTTCTCAGGCTCGGCTTGGTGGATGAAATCAGATTGATGATAGCCCCGGTCATATTGGGTGACGGACTGCACCTATTCGGTGATTCCGGTACCGAGCAGAAGTGGCATCTGAAGAACGTAGTCGCTTACAAGAACGGCTTTGTTGAGTTATCGTACAGGAGCCAATCAACCGACTCCTCGCGTGAAAGCGGTTACGTCAGGCGGGCTCCCCTGATAACGTCGGCCGGAAAGGTACGCAAAGCACTCGCGCTGGAGGAAACATGATGTCGAGGGGCGATGGGATCATCGGGGTATCGGATCACGGCGGTTGGGCGGTGCTGGTGACGGTCGCGGGCGACGGGACGCTCCTCGACCGTCGCCGGGTCGAACTGGTGGACGAGGACCTGCCGAAGATTCCGCACCACAGCGAAGGGCAGGCGCTTCCGCTCCATGAGGCAGTGGCGCTGGTGGAGCGCGTGCGGGTGTCGGCGGAACGGCACGCGAAGCTCGGCCTGAACGCCGTCGCGATGACGGTGCCCGGGCGCATCCTCGGCGTCGCGCTTCGCCAGTGCCCAGCAGCTGCCACCCACCATTGCCGAGCGGATCAAGGACTACCGGGCGCAGAACGTCGCCGACTGGGTGATGTACCGCAAGGCGCTAGCCGCCGCGGCCGAGGCGCGCGGTTGGGCCGTCCACTGGTACGAGGCGAAGAAGGTGTTTAATGCAGCGAGCGAGGCGCTGGGCATCGAGGACCTCGATGCCCACTTCCTCCAGCTGAGGAGGTCCATCGGGTCGCCGTGGGGCAAGGATCACAAGGTGGCGATGGCAGCGGCGATCGTCGCGGCTATGGCGCGTTAGAGAGGTAGGCAGCAGGCTCGATGGAAAAGCCGCCGCGTTATCCCCGCCTTAATGCGGCTTCAAAACAACCTTGATGCAGTCGTCTTGCTTCTCCAGGAAAATCGCGTACCCTTCCGGCGCCTGATCGAGCGGCATGTGATGCGTGATCACAAAGCTCGGGTCGATCTCGCCCTTCTGGATTCGCTCGCAGCAGCGGCCGCAGGTAGCGATGCACATGGCACTGCCCGGTCCTGATCGTCAACGATCGGTTCATCAGCGAGCCCATCGGGAACTTGTCGATGAATCCGCCGTACACGCCGATCACCGAAACCGTTCCGCCATTGCGGCACGCCATGATCGCCTCCCGCAGCGCAATCGGCCGATCGGTTTCAAGCATCACCGCCTGCTTGGCGCGATCGTAAGCGTACATCAGGCCCGGCGTGTGCGCCTCCATGCCAACCGCGTCGATGCAGGCGTCCGGACCGCGCCCGCCGGTCATCTCTTTGAGTGCATCCTGAATGTCGACCTCTTCGTAATTCATCGTCTCCGCGCCCGCTTTGTTCGCGCGCCATCCGCAGCCGTTCCGGAAAGCGGTCGATCCCGATGACGCGCTCCGCTCCCAGCAGGAATGCGCTCTTGATCGCGAACTGCCCCACCGGGCCGCAGCCCCAGACCGCGATGGTGTCGCCCGGCTGGATGTCGCACATCTCGGCGCCCATGTACCCGGTCGGAAAGATGTCGGAAAGAAACAGCACCTGATCGTCCGTCAAACCTTCCGGAACTTTGAGCGGCCCGACATCGGCGAACGGCACACGCGCATATTCGGCTTGCCCGCCCGCATACCCGCCCAACAGGTGCGAATAGCCGAACAACCCCGCCGGCGAATGCCCCCACATCTTCTCCGCCATCCAGGCATTCGGGTTCGAGTTCTCGCACAGCGAAGAACAGCCGCGCTGGCACGAAAAGCAGCCGCCGCACGCGATCGGGAACGGGACCACGACGCGGTCGCCTTTCTGCAGGTTCTTAACGCCGCGCCCGACTTCCACGACCTCGCCCATGAACTCATGGCCGAGAATGTCGCCGCTCTCCATCGTCGGCACAAAGCCGTTGTACAGATGCAGATCCGACCGCAGATCGCGGTCGAGGTGATTTTCACGATCGCATCGCGCTGGTTCAGAATCTGCGGATCCGGCACATGCTCCACCCGCACGTCATGCTTGCCCATCCAACAATTCGCTCTCATGGCTGCTCCTTATTACTTCATTCCTTATTCCGATCTCACGCGCTCGCCGTTAGCGCTTTGGGCGGCTGCGCCGGGTGCATGCCTTTGTGAATGCTGGCGTCGGACCTCACGACTTCGCCCGTTTCCATCACCTGCTTGAACGCGCGCAAGCTGTCCTCCACCTGCTGTCCCGGGCTCTGAAGAAAGAGCTTCGCGATAGTCGCGCCGATCGCGCCGCCCGGCGGCGCATATTCGCATTTCCACCCTGACCAGCGTGCCGCGTCCGCCTGGTCGCACGCTCAAAGCGCACCGATCCGGAATGGTCCACATCCGCGCCCTCTAGCGATCGCCACGCAATGTACCGATTGGGCTCGATCGTCGACGATCTCGGCGTCCCACTCCACCGTTGTTCCCGCCGGTCCCTTCGCCTTCCAGTGCGATCGCCCTTGTCCCAATTCCTCCACCGATTCAAGCTGGTTCATAAAGGTCGGCAGATTGCTGAAGTCGTGCCAGAATCCGTAAAGATCTTCGGCCGAACGGTTGATGATGATGGTCTTGATCGTCGGGCGCACATCGCTTTCCGCGCCGTCTTCCTGGGCATTGCTGCTTAGCTGTTGCGCGCAGAACACGTCCAGAGCCGTCACCGCCAACACCGCCGCCGTCGCCGCCGCAGCTCTGGTCCGATTCGTGCTGCTCGAACTCAGCGCCTTTCCGAGCGACGACAAATCCATCAGATCGCCCGCCACCCGGCTCCACACCCAACCAGCCGCTTGCGGCCGCGACAGTATCCCGAGCCCCGCCGCGATTTCGCGCATGCCATACATGCGCAGCAGATTGCGTGTCCCGTCTTCATCCTCGATACCGATGAGCTGCGCCATTTTTCCCGGGATCGCCACTTCCGCGAGCCCCAGCGCGATGCTGAACCAGCCCAGTCCGTTCGCGATCCGCTCTCCAGTGCTCTCCTCGGCCCCGTTCTCGCTGCCGGCGCCGTATTGCCATGCATCTTGTGTTGCCATCTCGTTACCTCTTCTTTATCCCGCGATCCGCCTCGAACAACCGCAAAGCAGAACGCTAGCCGACGGCCATGTGACGCCCGTGCGATTCGACCGTTTCCCCGCAAAACGCCCAGCATTTGCAGCGCGTGAAACAGTTACTTTTTATTTGCTGACCCTGGCTCGGCCATGCCCGCGTGTGCCTTCGCAACCAGAGGATCGGGTAACGCGTAACCGGCGGCTGCTTCCAGCTTGTTCTTGAACGAACCGGCGACGATATGATCCTTCCCGGCCATCATCGCTTCGAAGCCGTCTTTGGCAACTTCGGCCGGATCGTCCTTTTCGCTTGCACCAAGCTTCGTGTCATCCGCCCCGGCGCGATGGAAAAACTCCGTTTCCGTGGCTCCCGGCATCAATGCCGTTACTGAGACGCCGCTGTCCTTCAACTCCTCCCGCAGACTTTGCGAGAGAGAGCGCACGAAAGCTTTCGTCGCACCATACACCGCCTCGTAAGGCGTCGGCATCGTACCCGCAATCGAGGCCGTGAACAGAATCCGCCCGCTGCCCCGAGCCGCCATGTCTCTGGCCATGTATTTCGCCAAATGCAGAGTAGAAGTCACGTTCAACGCCACCATCTTCAGCTCTTCGGCGAGGTCTGTTTCGGTAAAACGCCCACTCACGCCGACGCCCGCGTTGATCGCGATCGCATCCACCGGCCGCCCGCTCGATTCGATCGCGGATAGAAGTTTGTGTACCCCTTCGTGCGTCGCGAGGTCCGCCTGCACGGCTTGGACCTTTGCTCCATCCGTCTGGATCTCCCGAGCCGTATTATTGATGCGGTCACCCGCGGAAACAATCAGAAGATCGAAGCCATTCTCGGCAAATTGCTTGGCCAACTCGTAGCCGATACCGCTCGATGCGCCCGTCACGACGCCAAACTGCCTGGTACTTGTAGCTGATTTCGCCATTACGTGTTCCTCCCCCGTGAGATGCCGGAAGCTCAGAAACCGAAAGATAGGAGTTTTTCCGGGAACCGCAGCCTTTAATCCGGCCCATCGTCGAGCTTGACTGGGCGCCTCGCATTAACTCCGCACGACCGCTCGTAAGCTATCTCACGGGAAGCGAATCAACCGCCAAGACACGCTTTTGTGTCAACCGCTTCCGCTTTTTTTGCCAGCAGAGTTCTAAAACTCAACAGCCGTTTCAAGAGTACGTTACTTGCGCGAACTTAGGCCTCTGCCTAGTTCCTTTTTTCCTTCCCTGCAGTTACCCTTAAAGTGTTATCGCGCATGACATGGACGCCACAACCATCGTCGACGGATTAAGGCAACGGAGCACGGAGGCATTAGGCGCCTTTTACGACGATTGCGGCGGAATTCTCTACGGACTGATCCTCAGAATTGTAGAGAACAGTGGAGCCGCGGAAATCATTTTCGAGCTTACCTTCGGCGAGATTTGGAACCACTCTTATAAAGAGGTTCAAACCGATGGAGAACTTCGAATACTCTCTTTGTTATTGGGGCGCAGAAACGCCATCGAATACAAGCAGCTGCAGGCGAACGGTCCGACCCGCAAAATCGAGCATGTGTACGCCCCTCCTGCCGTGTGTCCTGTCGTGTGTACTGTAGACAAGCGCGGGCGCGTCACCCCTAATATCGTCGACTGCATGAACGCCGTCATGAACCGACTCAGTGCCGAGGATCGCGAGTTGTTCGACGCTGTCTACTTCTCCGGCCGCCGCCTTTCACAAATCGCCTTGCGTACCGGTGTTCCTCGCGAGGAGCTTGCGCGCCGTATTGCACAAATTTTCAAACTGCTCCGCGGCGCAACGGAAAACAATCGCAATAAGGCGTACCGGCCCGAACGAGGTTGCTGCGTTGCGGCGGCAAGTAGCCGCTCAGATCCTAGCCAATACTTACCTCGAGCAGCATCATCCTAACGGAATATCGGCGGATTCGCCATTCCCCAAAATCAAGAACGATTCCGGCCGCCCCATCGCCAGGATTCTTTCCTTCGCCGTATCCACGGCATCGTCGGCCAGTTGAAAGCTGCCGTGGTGAATCGCCAGGCTCGTGCCCGCGCCTAAAATCTCGTGCGCTCTCACAGCCTCCTCCGGGCCCATGTGAACAGGCGACATGAACCACCTTGGCTCATAAGCCCCGATCGGCAAAAGCGCCAGGCGCGGTGATCCGAATCGCGTCCGAATCTGCGAAAAATGATCGCCGAACGCCGTGTCACCGGCGAAATACACCATTCCGTTCTGCGATTCGACCACATATCCGCACCACAGCGTCTTGTTCCGGTCGAACAGCCCGCGCCCCGAAAAATGCAGCGCCGGAACGCAGTGAATCGTCGTTCCCGCGAACGTCCGCGCTTGATCCCAATCCAGCTCGTATGCGGGCCCTATCTTTTCCGACCGAAGCAGCCGGCCTACGCCCCTCGGAACGACGAACACGGACTCTCCGCGGCCGGAAAGCCGGCGGAGTGTCGTCAGATCCAGGTGGTCATAGTGATTGTGGCTGATCAGCACCACATCGATACGCGGAAGATCGTCTCTCCGCACTCCCGCGCTTCTCCTGCGTCGCGGGCCGATCCAGGAGAGCGGACTCGCTCGCTCCGACCAGATCGGATCCGTCAGAATGTTCGCGCCGCTCTGCTGCAGCAGCACCGTCGAGTGGTTCACAACAGTCGTCCGCAGTTCGCCGCCTTCCACTCGCGACAGCGGTATGGACGGCGCAACGTCGGAAATAAATGGAGGTGATGGCTCCGCCCGGCTGGTCAATTTCCATCGCAGCACGTCAAGCAATCCGCGCACTTGCGGCGCATCCGGATTGTAGAAGCGCTTTCCATCGAAGTGCTTCCACTCGTGGTAGGGCGCAACTCCCGGTCCGCGCCGGACGTCCTCGCCCGGCTCTGCTCCCGGCGAAATCACTGCGACAAGCCCTACGGCTGCTCGCTGCGCAACGCACTCTCAATGGCGGCCTGCAGCGCGGTCTGCTTGAACGGCTTTGTGACACGCCTGTCCAGCACGTCGCAGCCATTGCGACTCAGATCGTCTCCGCCCTGCGCCGTCAGATAGATCACTGGAACATCGCGCGCCGACCGGATCTGGCGCGCTGCTTCGATGCCGTCCATCGCGCCTCGCAGGCGAATATCCATCAGCACCAGATCGGGTTCCAGTTGGGCCGCTTTCGTAACCGCTTCCTCTCCTGAACTAGCCGCCCCCACCACCACGTATTCGAGCTGTTTTAAATGCCGGCGCAAATCCAGCTGAATGATCTGATCGTCTTCGACCACAAGAATTCGCGCTTTCAAATGACCCTCAGCTCCTAATCTAATTGATTGAAATCGGGAAGCAGATCTCGACCCGTGTTCCTGAACCGCGATCGACATGAACGGTACCATCCAGTTGATTCGTCAAAACCTTTACCAGCTGCAACCCCAGCGAGTCCGCACCCTCCCAATCGAATCCTTCCGGCAATCCCACTCCGTCATCGTCCACTATCAGCCTGCAATCTCCTTTAGCGCAGTCCAATGACACTTTGACCGTGCCCTTCCGCCCCTTGAGAAAGGCGTGTTTTAACGAATTAGTGACCAGCTCATTCACCAGCAGTCCACACGGAATCGCCTGGCTCATTTCTAAATTCGCGTGGTCAACGTCAATCGAAACATGCACCCGGTCCGGGCTTATCCCGTAAAAAGAAAAAAGGTCTCGCGCCAACCGATTCAGGTACGCGCCGAAATCGATACTTGCCAGATCCGGCGACCGGTAAAGCAGTTCGTGAATCGCGCCGATCGCGTGTACCCGGTTCCGCGCTTCTTCAAACATCCCTCTCGTTTGCTCGTCCGGAATGTGCTCCGATTGCAAGCGAAGCAGGCTCGTAATCACCTGCAGGTTGTTCTTGACCCGATGGTGGATCTCCTGCAGAAGAACCTCTTTCTCCCGCAGAGAAGTTCGCAGCTGCTCCTCCGAAAGCCGCCGCTCCGATTCATCGCGCATCACCTTCGCGAATCCGCTTGGCCGGCCCTTTTCATCCAACATGGACGTCAGCACGCCGCTTACCCAAAACCGCGTGCCGCCCTTTCGCATGTGCCAGCGGTCGTCCATCGACCGGCCGGTCGTGAGAGCTCTCTCCACCTCTTTCTCCGGCTCCCCCTTCGCGACGTCTTCCGGTGTAAAAAGGACCGCCACGGATTGGCCCAGAATCTCCTCTTCGGAGTAGCCCAGCACCCGCTCGGCGCCCGTGTTCCAACCCACAATCCGTCCCTCCGTATCCAATTGCAGCAGCGCATAATCGCGCACGTTGGCCGCGTACTCCCGGAAACGCGCTTGGTGCTCGCGTAACAACTCCTGCGCTTGTTTTCGTTCCGTGATATCCGCGCACGCTCCCGTCAAATACATCGGATTCCCGTCCTGATCGTGTGCCACCTCGCCCTGGTCCAGCAGCCAATGCTCGCTGCCATCCGGCCAAATCACGCGAAACTCCGTGTCTAGGTGTACTCCCTCGTGCAACGTGCGTTGAAAGGCCGCCATAACCTGCGCACGCTCCTCCGGATGCACAATGGCATAAAAATCGTCGATGATCTCGAGCTTCTGATCCGGACGCAGTCCAAACAGCTTGTGTAGGCTGTCGTCTATAGTGTCGATATTGGTACGAAGATCCCACCGCCACGTGCCCATCCGCGCCGCGTGCAAAGCCACTCGCAGCCGCTCCTCGCGTTCTTTGAGCGTTTCCTGCATGCGCCAGCGTTCGGTGGTATCGCGGCTGACCTTGGTGAAGCCCGTGATGGTTCCGTCTCCATCGTGGATCGCGGTAAGCACACCTTCAGCCCAATACTGTTCGCCGTTTTGACGGACCAGCCAACGCGTATCATCGGCTGAACCGTCCTTCCGGGCTCCTTCCAGTTCCTCCGCGGGAGCATTCCGCCGGCGATCGTCGGCCGAAAAAAACACCTCGAAGTGTCGGCCCACAATGTCGTCGGTCTTGTACCCGAGGATGCGTTCCGCCCCGCTGTTCCAGGTGCTCACGTGGCCCGCCGTATCCAGCGTGAAAATCGAGTAGTCCGTCACCTGATCGACCACGCTCCGGAAACGCTCCTCCGATTCGCGCAGCGCCTGCGCTTGCGTTTGTCTCTCGTGCTCTCTCGCCATCTCCCGATCGCGCTTGAACAGCGCCAAGCGAATAACGCGATTCAACTCGTTAAGCTGCAGCGGCTTCAGTAGATACGCGAGCGGTTCCGTATGCCGGGCCCGATCGAAAAGCCCATCGTCCGAGTGGCCGGTTATGTAAACCACCGGGATGTTTAGATCCCGCAACTGTTCGGCCGCCGCTATCCCGTCGATCGCGCCCGGCAACATAATGTCCAACAGCACCAGATTCGGTGCCATGGCTTTGGCCTGCTCGATCGCTTTTTCGCCGTCCGCGGCCACTGAAACTTCGTAGCCTTGTGCCTGCAGGCTCCGTTGCAGTTCGTGCGCAACGACGTGTTCGTCGTCGACAACTAGAATTTTGCTTTTTGCCACTCAGTTCTCCTTACTGCCTTTGCCGAAGCGAGTAAGGTGAACCGGGGCGAGCCGGTGAACGCCGGGGTCCCAACTGGAAGTTCTGCCTGGGAAGCCGTCTGGCTAATTCAAGCGTTGCACACTTCCGTCATCAACGACGGATTTACATTCAGGTGCTAGTCCTTCCCGCAGGATCGGGCTGAGTGTCCCTATCGTCGCGGTTCCGCCGAAGTTGTCCCCGGCAAGGAACACGCCGTCTTCACGGCTTCCACAAACGAATCGAAACTGGATGGTTTCGTGACGTAATCTCGTGCTCCCAAAGCTAGAGAATCGCTTCTGTCGCTTAGAGACACCGACGTGCTGAACATCACCACCGGAATGGAACGAAGAGGTTCGCTCCTTTTGAGATCGGCCAGCACCTCGAATCCATTCTTTCTCGGTAAGTTCAAGTCCAGAAGGATCAAATCCGGCCGGGGCGTTGCTGGTCATAGAGGGCAGCCTTCCGTAGAAACGCGAGTGCCTGCTCGCCGTCACAGGCGCGCAGCAGTTGAATTTCGGGCTCCTCTTTCGTCGAGTATGATCTTGGCAAGAGAAAAGGCCGCGTCGTCGTCCTCGACATATAAAACGACGCGCACACTCATACGCCAGATCTGACGCCAGGAGGAAGAATGAGTGTCTCGCAGAAAGTGCGGCTGAGTATCGCGATTACTTATACATGTATTAGCTTCACAGCCTGAAATCTTACTACTTGATCGTCGCTGCCGAAAAGTAGGTAAGATGAGTCGTGGACGGTCGCAACATCTTGATCGTCGAAGACGAAATGATCACGGCCATCGATCTCCGCAATCAGCTCCGCCGCTTTGGGTACGAGGTCAACGCTTTAGCCAAGTCCGGCGACGAGGCCGTGCGCCTATCCGAAGAATTGCATCCCGATTTGATTCTCATGGATGTCGTTCAGGCGCGATGGATGGCATTGAGGCCTCCCGGCGCATTCAGCAAACCAGGCGCGTACCGGTTGTCTATCTCACCGCTTATCCCAGCGTCTTCGTCCGCACTCCGAACGAAATGCAGCAACCCTACCTCTGTCTTTCGAAGCCCTTCTCGCTGCCGCACTTGGAAGCTGTCATTAAGGTTGCGCTGGCAGGGTGACGCTGGCCGAGCACACTGCTCTCATCCGTGAGATTCACCACCGCCTCAAGAACCATCTCCAGGTGATCGTCAGCCTGTTTAGCCTGCAGGCCGACCGAACGACACAACCCGAAGTCGTCGACATGCTGGGGGAAATGCAAAACCGGGTCCGCGCGATTGCACACATCTATGAGCCGGTATATAGCCTCGGCGATTTCTCCACCGTACATTTCGGAGAGTACCTCAACGGCTTCATCCGCGAGCTGGAAAGCTTCTACGCTTTAGGATCCCGTGTGCAACTGCATGTCTCGCTGGCGGATCTAGCCTTGGACATCGAACACGCCCTGCCTCTCGCGCTCATCACGAATGAGCTGCTGTCGAATGCCTTTAAGCATGCCTTTCCCGATGGCCGCGCCGGCACGATCTCCATCTTGCTCCGCTATGCCGATCATCAGACCGGGAACCATGAGCACGAATTCGGCGAGCTGCGGATTGTGGACGATGGCGTCGGGTTGCCTCCGGGCGTCGATGTCTCGGCTGCCGATTCCATGGGCTTCCATATGGTCGGGATCTTGACCCAGCAGTTGCAAGGCACGCTTCACGCGTCCAGTCACAGCGGCGCCTCCATCGCCATCCTGTTTCCCTTGCCGAAGTAATCCTGATCGTGACCCTGGCCTGAGGGCTTGAAATGGAGAGGAAAGCCTAAGCGACCGAATACGGCTGCTTCCACATCCGTCTCACCCCATCGATCTCGGCCGCGCGCGTTTCGCGCGGAAGCTCAATCGACTCTTGACGGCTTCAGCGTTTTTGTACATAATCGAATGGTTATTTAATCTACTGGTTATCTAATAAGATCGATTCACTATCTATGACTTCCTCCCGGCACCTCGACGCAACCTTTGCGGCCCTCGCCGATCCCACGCGCCGGGCCATCCTCGCCCGCCTCGCGTCCGGCGAAGCCTCGGTTACGGAGCTGGCCAAGCCCTTCGCCATGAGTCAACCCGGCATCTCCAAGCACCTGAAAGTGCTGGAGAGCGCGCGCCTGATCTCCCGCGGACGTGACGCCCAGCGCCGCCCTTGTCGCATCGAAGCCAAGCCGCTCGCCGAAGCCAACCTATGGCTGGAGCGCTATCGGCAGTTTTGGGAGGCCAGCTTTCAGCGCCTCGACGCCCTGCTCGACGAAATGAAGACACCTAAAAAAAGTAAACGCACCAAGAAAGGAAAGCACCAATGAAGAACACTGGAACTTTGAAAGTAACTACGCCCACCGACCGCGAAGTCGTCCTCACGCGAGTCTTCGACGCGCCTCGCACCCTCGTCTTCGACGCCCTCACCAAACCCGAACTGCTCAAGCGCTGGTTCGGACCGCACGGCTGGTCGCTCGTGGTCTGCGAGGTCGACCTGAAGGTAAGCGGCGCCTTTCGCTTTGTGCTGCGCGGCCCCGCCGGAAGGGAGATGGGAATGCGCGGCCTCTATCGCGAAATCGCGCCGCCCGAGCGCTCCGTCCACGTCGAATCCTTTGACGACTACCCGGGTGAGTCGCTCGTAACCACCGTTCTCGTCGAGCAGGAAGGCAGGACCACGCTCACCGCCACCGTGCTCTCCCCCTCCCGTGAAATTCGCGACGCTGTCCTCAAATCCGGCATGGAGCACGGTGCCGCGGAGACCTACGACAAGCTCGCCGACCTCTTGGCATCGATAGACGCTTCCGTCACCGCTTCGAAACGCTCGTGACGCGGCGCTCAAGACCGCAATGAAGGAAGGCCTCGCCGCGAGCTACGACAGACCTGCCGAGATGTTGGCCTCTGGGCACGCTCCGTCGACCGACGGCCGAGCAACACCGGCATAAGCGAAACACACCGGTCCACGCTGCCGCCGCACGATTTTGCTGAACTGCTCGCGATTCCCCCTCCCTTGCCGTCCGACGCTCAATCTGAGCTTTCACTTGTATGTCGAACGACAACGGCCCGAATCGACAGCGCTCGGCGATTTTTTAGGAAGCTCGGCCGGTCTTGTTCAGTTCCTTATGCAGGCCCAGATCTTCACCCCGCAGCATCTTTGTTATGTAGAGAATCTGCCCGTAGTGCATCCCGAAGTGTTCCACCACCTGGTACACCGCATCCAAACCGCTCACTTTGTAACCCTGAATCTCAAACGCGGTGAGCAAATCGGTCTCAGTGAGACGTGCAAGGACGTCCGCTGCCTGCTGCATGGTTGCGCCGAGTTGCTCAACCAGCGAAGAAGCGGGAATTACTTTCCGTTCGTTGAATTCGGCTGGCCGATCGCGCGTGTCCTCCTGCCGGTTGAAGGAGACGACCAGCCACTGCCGCACGTTGCCGTCGAGATGCAGAATCAAATTCCCAACGCTGTTGCTCGCGCCGTTGGGACGGTGCCACACCTGTTCGTCCGTCAACGATTCGACACACTCCCGCAGCCGAGGCCAGTATTGCTCTAACAGCTTGCGGCGGGAAAACTCCAGAAACAGCGTCGCGGTGTTCCGTTCAGCCTTTGCCGTCGTCAGCATGGGCGCCGGCGTTGCAACCCCGCTAACTCTGCCGGGCCGACTTCGTTTGGTTCTCGGCAACCTTCGCGCGGATTCCTTGCATGCGTTCGCGCGCCATCGCCACCCGCTCCTTGCCGTGCGGCGTCGCTTCGATCACTTTTTCGAGATTCGCTGCAAACTGCGGCGCATACATCGCACGAATCTCGCCGAGCAGCGGCTCCACTTTCGAGTAGACGCCGATGTGCTCGCCGTTGGTCTCATTGAAAAGTTCCAGATTGATCGCTCCGCTGTTCACCAGCGCTGCAGCCATGTCCCAATAACTTAAAACCATCCGCAAATGGCCGCTGTGCTCACTAAACATCGCCGCGTTGAAGTCCGCCAGCGATTGTGGATGAAATTCCTGAAAATACCAGTCGCGCGCTTTGCGCATCGTCTCTTCACGACGCAATTCGTACAGCTTGAGAATGAGACCTGCCTCTTCTTGTTTCGACATAGATGCTCCTCGTAATTTCGGCGCTTGCGAAAGCCGCCCGCCATGCCAGCGTACCAGGACGTAACCTTCTAGATCGATTTGCAGCGTCCCGTCCGGCCGCACCTTGATGGAAATGAGGATGGAACACGATCTGTGCACCGTGCCGGACTGCCCAGCGGACCGTTTCCGGATAGCGCCAACCCGAGCGCGATTCGAAACGCGTTCATTCAGCGCCGAAATCAACCGGGCTGCTTCATATATATACCGGCCGCTAATGGATCTTCTCTTTCCGCTCCAACATTTCGATAAACTGCGCGATCTTCCGAGCGCGCGTCTCTGCCTTTTTCACCGTTTGTATCCGCCAGAGCACCGCGTACCGATTGGCTTTGTCTAAAGTAGCGAAGAACGCTTTGGCCCTCGGGCTTGCATCTAACGCAGCCTGAAAATCGCTCGGAACTGCCGCTCCACTCGGCGAATCGTAGGCCGTATCCCATCGTCCGTTCTGTTTTGCGTTCTCGATTGCCGCCAGTCCCGCCGCCTTCATTTCTCCACTGGCAATGAGAACCGAGGCCTTCTCCCGGTTGATCTTCGACCATAGGCTCCGCGCGGAACGCGGCAGAAATCTCTGAAGCCAGATCTCTTCGCTTTCAGCTCTCTTCTGTCCGTCGATCCAGCCATAGCAAAGCGCCACTTCAAGCGCTTCCTTATATGTCACGGATTGTAGCTGCGAGCCCTTCTTTGCCATCCGCAGCCACAAGCCGGGGCTCTCCCGATGTTTCCTCTCGAGCCAGGCAGCCCAGTCTTCCTTGCGCTTGAAAAGCCTGCTTGGACCATCAATCACTTGAGCCGCTTGCAAAATGATCGCCTCAACCACCGCTCGTGCGCAAGCTCCCGTGCCGTTTCTACCCACTCGGCAATCGCGATCTCCGCGTTTGCAATTGCCGCGGGATAAGCGGTACAAAAGGATCTCGTACTGCGTTCATTCCGTCCTTTCTGCCAGTCTATATGTCGATTTATAAACCATGGCAAGAGGAGAAGCAGCTGGCGCAAAAATTCGGCGAGGCGTGGGTGCAATACAAGAACAACGTGCGGCGATGGCTCTGATTCCCCGTCCGCCGGTACGCGATGCGAACCCCCGTCAACATGCCCGTGATGAGCGTAAATCGATTACGATGTGCTCAGCGCTCAGCGGGTGAACAACACCACCCGGGCGCGGTGGCCTTTCCCCAATTTTTCATCGCTCGTGTATAGGATGGAATTGGTCGCTTCCGCCAAGGCTATATAAGCGGCATCGTAGGCCGTAAAGTTGTGCCGCAGCTCCCACATCCGGCCCAGAAGAGATGTGTGCGAGTAGCGTTCCGCCGGCAGTGCCGAAAGTGCGGCCAGAAACTGCTGGCTTCGATGCAAATCCAACCGATGTCCCGCAGCCAGATTTCGCAGGGCGCTCATTGCTTCTACATCGAGCAGATGGGGAACAATGAACGGGTCCGGGCGGCCAGCCATAGCACGCCTGATCGACTCGGCTAATGGCCCATTTGTGAGGAGTTCCACCACGACGGAAGCATCCAGAACAATCACCGTTCATCTCGCGACTCGCGCACAATTTGCACGGCACTCCGTTTATCGCGAATCGGCTTCGATTGCCGCGTGTGCTCCAGCCATTCCCTCATCGTAGGACGTTCCGCGCTGCGCTCCAATTCCCTCTTGATAAAGTCCGAGAGGCTCATCCCCTCGCGAGCCGCACGAGCCTTCAGAGTGCTATGCACTCGCTCCGGGACGTTTCTTACCTGTACCATCTTAGGCATGTACTTAGCATACAAAACATGTGCGGCACATGTTACATCCCTATCGCGCCGTTTAGCAATCGTGGCCAGGAAATCAATGCCGTAAACGCTCATCAATACATCCCAGGCCTGGAAGGCTCAAGGGCAGTGCGGCCGATGCGGAACGCCAACGGCACACGCAAACAGTGCGTGTGCCGTTAGGAGCGATTGTGAAGCGGAAAACAGGGAAGAGTCACTAAATAGCTTGTTACGCGCCCCAAATCGATTGAGCGTAAGCCCCAGCGGAGGAAGCGAGTCCCATAGCGATCGTCAGTAACCCGAAGAGAATCATGCGTTTCATGTTTAAAAGCCCTTTCACCTTATTCCTTCGTAGAAGCCGGGCTAAACGGCTAACCTCGCCGCCAGGTTTTTGCAATTTTTTTGGTCAACCTCGCCCTGATGGAACCAGCGGCGCCCACCCCGTTGTGATCGAACAAGACAAAATCGGTTTCATCGGTGAGGGAACAGAGAAGAGTGTCGCGATTCGACTGATACACCATCCGTGTGCTCGGGAGCTGTGCCGATCACGTCCGCGAGAGCTTGGAATAATCGCGACGGCTGCTCGGCGATCCGCTGGCAGACATATAAGAACCACTCTTTGCCGTAAACAACATAGACACGCGTGTTGAAGCCTTGCTGCTGCAGCGCGGTGATTTGGTCATTTCCCAATCCGACCAGCACCTCGAACTCGAAGGGGCTGCCGCGCAAATTGTGCCGCTCGATATGCGTCCGCAGTTCATCGTGAATTACGGGATCGTGCGTTGCGATGGAGCACCTCTGACCGGAGTCCAAGAGCATCTTCGCATATAGAACGTAGGCTGGAATGAGTGCAGGGTCTTCCCGTTCCAAGGCGACGGCCACCGGCTCTTCGTACGCTCCCTTCACCAAGCGGATCTTGCCGCCAATTTGCATCATTTCTTTGAGATCATTGGCGGTGCGATGAAGCCGAGCCTGCAGCGTGATACCAACATGGTCGAATTCGCTGCAGAGTTCGCGATACACAGCAAGAATGCTATCGGCCCGGTCCGAAGCCTCCATACTGATAATCATCTCGGTCCCGAGATCACGTGTTGCGCTTGCGAGGGTTCTCGCATTTTCCAGCCCGAGTGCAGGACTGGCTACCAAGCCGATATGCGACAGGTCAAGCGACACGGAACAGTGCAGGTTTCGTTCTCTCAGGTCGGCTGCCAGCCGAAGGAACTCCTGAGTCTCGGCCCGTGCCTTGTCCCGGTCTCGAGTGCTCTCACCCATGTAATCGACTGTTGCCGCGTGTCCAGCCCCATTCAACATCTGGACAGTGTTCAGGCATTGGTCCCGCGTACTCCCGCCGATGTACCGTTTTGCTGCGCGCAACAGGAGGGGAAACAGAACGGGATTTTGCTCGATCTTTTCCTTGAGCTGCTCGTTTCTGGCGATATGGCGAAGGGCATTCGCTGCCAGGATTTCCAGCGACTCACTGGATCGTGAAGACATCGTCTTGATGATCGCCCCTAACTCTTCGGTTCATCATCTCGGCGTGCCAGACTGACGTCATGCTGCCCGCACCCGTGAAGCCGTTGATCGACATGAAAGCCGTAGAGCAAATAGACGTGCGGGTCGGAAGCATTGAGAGCGTTTCAGACGTGCACGGCTCCGAAAAGCTGGTCCAATTGCGCGTCTGCTTCGGCGATCATACCCGTACCATCGTCGCGGCCCTGAAGCAGGAACGCGCCGATCCGCGTGGGATCGTCGGAAGCCAAGCTTTGTTTGTGGTCAACCTGCCATCGCGCAAGATGTGTGGCGTCACCTCCGAAGGCATGCTGTTCGACATCGGATACGCAGACGGTGTCACGCCCGTTCTGGCCGTTCCGGAGTCCCCCGTTCCCGATGGCACGCGCGCCGGCTGACCGGGTCTGTGAGTAGCGCTAAGCAGTTCACCGACGCGGAAGACGCTGTAGCCGAAGATGAGGCCGCTGCGGAATTTCAACGGCACACGCAAACAAGTGCGTGTGCCGTCAGGAACGATTGTGAAGTGGAAAACAGAGAAGAGTCACTAGATAGCTTGTTACGCGCCCCAAATCGATTGAGCGTATGCCCCAGCGGAGGAAGCGAGCCCCATGGCGATCGTCAGTAACCCGAAGAAAATCGTGCGTTTCATGTTTAAATGTCCTTTCCTTGTAGAAAACAATTGCAAAATGGCTAACCTTAGAGGCGCCTGCTCTTACGCGCCCCAAATCGATTGAGCGTAAGCCCCGGCGGAGGAAGCGAGCCCCATCGCGATCGTCAGTAACCCGAAGAAAATTGTGCGTTTCATGTTTAAAAGCCCTTTCACCTTACTCCTTCGTAGAAAGCAGACTAAACGGCTAACACCGTCAGCAGTTTTTTGCAATTTTTTGCCTGGGCTTTCTCCTGCTGCCTGGGCCTGTGTCAAAACGCCCTGATGGAATCAGCGGCGCTAGATTCTACGCGCAGTGGTTTGGTCAAACGAGCTCGGGAAACACCCGGGTGTGATTAACGTTCCGGAGCCAGAGAGCTTGTCTGTGATCAGCGCATGTGAAGGTCGTAGGAAAGCCGCCCCTGGCTCGCGTATCACAGGCGTAGGAAGAAGTAACAGAGGAAGAAACGGTAGCCGAAGATGAGGCCGGTGGGGAACGTCAACGGCACACGCAGACAGTGCGTGTGCCGTTTATGAACGATTGTGAAGCGGAAAAGAGAGAAGAGTCGCTAAAAAGCCTGCTGTTACGCGCCCCAAATCGATTGAGCGTAAGCCCCAGCGGAGGAAGCAAGCCCCATGGCGATCGTCAATAACCCGAAGAAAATCGTGCGTTTCATGTCTAAAATTCCTTTCTTTCGTGGAAGATATGCAAAATGGCTAATCTTACAGAGCCTCTTATTAGAAGCCCCAAATACATTTGGCATACGCCCCGGCGGAGGAAGCGAGCCCCATAGCGATCGTCAGTAACCCGAAGAAAATTGTGCGTTTCATGTTTAAAAGCCCTTTCACCTTACTCCTTCGTAGAAGCCGGGCTAAGTGGCTAACCTCGCCGCCACGTTTTTGCAATTTTTTTGCCTGGGCTTTTTCCCTGCTCGCTTCGCCTGTGTCAAAATCGCCCTGATGGAACCAGCGGCGTCCATAACCCAGCTCCTGGCCAATTGGAGCGAAGGGAACCCCGCGGCGCTGGAAGAACTCACTCCTCACGTCTATCGCGAGCTGCACGCACTTGCCAAGACTTATCTGAGGCGCGGGCGGCCAAACCAGACACTACAACCCACTGCACTTGTCAATGAAGCCTGGTTGCGCCTGATTGACCCCGCGCAGCCCTGTCACTGGGAAAATCGGGCCCATTTCTTCGGTATTGCCGCACGTCTGATGCGGCTCATTCTGGTGGATTACGCCCGGGCACACAGTGCTGCCAAGCGCGGAGGCGATGTTGTGGCGGTTAGTTTGGAGGAAACGAGCGCGCTCTCTCCCGCCCGAGCTCCCGACGTGCTGGAGGTCAGCGAAGCTCTGGATCAGTTGTCGAAAGTGGATGAGCGCAAGGCCAAGGTGATCGAACTTCGATACTTCGGTGGCATGGAGCGGGAAGAGATCGCCACCGCTCTCGGGCTGACAGTTCCCACCGTTAAACGCGACCTCCGTTTGGGAGAAGCGTGGCTGCGGCGATTTCTGGCGAGCACAATTACGTCATGAGCGACGAGCGCTGGCAACGGGTCGAGGAGCTCTTTCATCGGGCTGCCGACCTTCCCCCACACCAGCGCGCCGGGTTCCTGGCGGAAATGTGCGGCGGAGACGAGGCTCTACGGCAGGAGATCGAATCACTGGCAGCGCACGACGATTCGACCAACGACGTGCTTGAGATGGCGGTAGAACGGGCAGCGGAGCTATTGCCCGACGGCTCTGCCGACGACCACGACTTGGCAGGCAAACAGATTGGGCCTTACCAGATCACTGGAATCATTGGCAAAGGCGGCATGGGCCGTGTATTTAAAGCTCGTGATACGCAGTTGAATCGCCAGGTGGCCATGAAGGTTCTTCCTGCGGGTCATTTTTCGAATGCTGAACGGAAAAGACGCTTTCTGGAGGAAGCGAAATCTGCCTCAGCGCTCAACCATCCGAACATCATCACCATTCACGGCGTTCTCGAGCAGGACGGGACCGATTTCATCGTGATGGAGTACGTACCTGGCAAGACGCTGGACCGGTTGATTGGGCATAAGACACTCCCGCTGAAGCAGGCGGTGAAGTATGCAGCGGAGATCGCCGATGGCCTCGCCGCCGCTCACGCCGCCGGCATTGTGCATCGCGACATCAAGCCGTCAAACATCATGGTGAGCGAGCAACGCCGGGTGAAGATACTCGATTTCGGTCTTGCCAAGCAAACGGAGCAGGCGGAAACGTCACAGGACGGATCGTCGCAGGATGGATCGATCGCGGTGGAAGCACCGCTTACGAACCCCGGCCTGGTGTTTGGCACTGCCGCATACATGTCTCCGGAGCAAGCCGAAGGGAAACGAGTGGATGCGCGCTCGGATATTTTTTCTTTCGGCGCGTTGCTCTATGAAATGGTGACCGGCCGCCGGGCTTTTCAGGGCCAAAGCACTGTTTCTATTATGGCGGCTGTACTGAACCAGCAGCCGCCCACGCCGCGAGCTCTAGTGGCCACGCTGCCCCCGGAACTTGAAAGAGTCATTCTCCGATGTTTGAAGAAAGATCCCGAACAGCGTATTCAGCATATGGACGATGTGAAGCTCGCGCTGGAGGACGTTCTGGTAGATATCGACACCGCCTCGCTACCTGCGGCTGCTCAAAAGCGCAATTGGCGGGCTTGGTTGATCCCGGCCATCTGCGTTGCGGCATTTGCACTGCTTTTGGCAGCGTGGCTCGGGCGGCGGACATTCCAAACAAATCAGATTACGTTTCACCGCCTGACGTTCCAACGAGGAGATATCCTCGGCGCGAGATTTGCTCCGGGTGGAAGCATAGTTTACGCGGCCGAGTGGAACGGCGCGCCGAGCACGCTGTTCTCGGCGCAACTGGGCAATCGGGAGGCTCGCAACCTGGGACTTCCGTCCGGCAATATTATGTCGGTCTCGCGCAATGGGAATCTGGCGATTGTGATCGGTGCCGGTAATGCTCTTACGCAAGGAGTTCTGGCTGAGGTTCCTCTGGGAGGCGGAGTTCCTCATCAGTTGTTGGAGAACGTGTCCGCCGCCGACTGGGATCGAACCGGCGAATCAATCGCGGTAGTGAGAACGGTTGAAGGACATTACCGCATCGAATACCCCATCGGCACCGTGCTCTATGACACGCAGTCCCCGCGGCCGCCCAGCTATCTTCGTATCTCGCCAAAGAACGGGCTGCTGGCCTTTTTCGAGTACACGGACGCAGGCGATTACTCGATACAAGTGATAAGCGCTCGCCATCCGAAGCAGGTCCTCTCAACAGGCTGGCGAAGGATAAGCGGATTGGACTGGGCGCCTAATGGAAGGGAGCTCTGGTTTGCCGCCGCCCGCACCGGTGTCGATCCGGCTGTGTATGCAGTCGATCTCAGCGGCCGCGAACGCATGCTCCTGCAGACCGGCGGCATCCCGATTCTGCACGATGTGGCGGCGGACGGAAGTCTATTGCTCTCGAGCGCAGATTCACGGCTCGGGATGAGATGCCTGACGCCTGAAACTGGCGGCGAACGGGAACTCAGTTGGCTGGATGCATCCTCAATAAAGGGAATTTCAGACGATGGAAATACCATCCTGTTCCTGGAGCTCTCGTACGGCAAGGGCCGCAGCCCCGCCATCTACATCCGGCACACCGATGGCTCACCTGCTTTTAAGCTAGGTTACGGCACCCAGGCCGTTCTCTCGCCCGACAGCAGATGGGTTGCGTGTCTGCAAGAGGAGACTGGGACATCTCGAGTGGTCGTGTTGCCAACCGGGCCCGGTGAGACGAAAACCTTGGCGCTTGGCCAAATTCGCTCCGAAAGATTCGAATGGTTTCCGGATAGCAACCGAATTCTCTTAACCGGTAGCGCGCCCAACCAGCCGGTGAGAACGTATCTTCTGGACCTGTCCGGAAAAAAGCCCACACCCATCACTCCTCCTGGTGTGCGGGCTTCGAGAGTTTCACCGAACGGTCAAAACGTGGTGGTGATCAGCGCGGGTACCATTCTTATTCGTTCGCTCGCGACTGGCGAGCAGACCTCGTTGGGTCCGATCGAAGCTGGCGATTTGGTAATTTCCTGGAGCGCGGATGGCCGCTACCTATTTATTCAGCACGATACTTCCGAAAATAGAAGCTCGAAAATCTTCCGCATGGACGTGCACAGTGGAAAAAAAGAACTCTGGCGCGAATTGAGGCCACCAGATCCGGGAGCATACATTTTCGGACAGGTGTGTATGACGCCCGACGCCAAATCCTATGGGTTCTCCTATCAGCGCGATCTCGAAACACTGTACTTGGTCAAGGGTGTGAGATAGGCTGGCTCAAAATGGAGTGAGGCTCTCTCAGACGGCAGGGATCAGCCCGATTCTCAGGGCCGCCGCGCCAGCCGATCTGCCGCGGCAGGCCCGGCGATCAGCCGCATCAATCCGTGCCCGACGATCCCAAACAGAACGTACGCGCCGGAGATTGCCAGCATGGGCGCAATTCCCGGTGCGTATGCGCCCCATTCCGGAAACCTTCTCATATACCAGTAGTCCCGAACCGGTCCGATAGCCGCCACGATGAACACGCCCACAACCAGGCCACGCCCGCCAAACCGGCGGGCTATGCGCCAGGTGATGAGAAAGACGAACGCGCTCAGGGTGAAGCCAATCTCCTCGAGCGCCAAGAAAAACCGTCCCCGGGGAGTGATGAAGTGCCACCATCCGGCGCGCTCGCAGAGGTCGATAATGGCCAGCGCAAAGATGCCGGCTGCGGCCGCACCGGCCAGCGCGCCCCCGATGCGCCGAAGCGTCGCCCGCGTCAGCATGGCGACGGCAGCCAGGATGACCCCGTACAGGCAGTTAAACAGGATCAGTTGCTGCGTTGTCACGGTCTAGTTCAGCTTCCAGATAGACGCGTCCGCTCCGAATGGTAAATTCGCGGCAACTTTCTGGCCCAAGCCATCGCGCGAGGACGCCAAGTCACCCATAGCGCGTTGAGTCGTTATACCAACTCAGGACTCGGAGAGCGCGTAGTGTGTTCCAGCGGCTTGCGCTGCCGACAGCGGTCTCCATCTCGAGCGGAATACGTTCGGGATGAAGAAGGTTGAGCGGCCAGCGTCCGTTCTGGTGGCGGCGCTCGATCACAATTTCGATCGCATCATCGACGCGGTTGTCGGGTTTGATTCCCGCATTACGCAGATAGTCGAGTCCGCGCAGTACGTCGTAATGCCAGAACGGCGGGAATGAGAAGCGGAGCCAGCGTTTGTCGATGACTTCGCCGGTTCGAAGCGAGCGGAACATGCGGCGCTCGAGCAGATACTTTTCGGCGCGTTTGCGGGCCCTCCTGACGACCGCCGATTTGCGCCCTGCCCGTTCGTATGCAAGCAGCCCTTCGAGCACGCAGATGGTGGTATGGAACGAAGAGCGCCGGCTTTTGGGCGCCTCGCAGTTCCAGCCGCCATCTGGGAGCTGTTCCCCCAGCAGTTGATTGGCCAGCGCGTCATTCGGTTCATCGAAATACGCGCCGATGCCGAGGATCCTGCCGTTGATGCAGGGCTCCGTTTCGCCGTGAAGGAGGGGCCGGTTGTTGAGCGGCTTAAAAAAGATCCGCTTCTTGACGCGGTCGATCATTTTGCGAGCCTGCTTGCTGGCGGGGTCCAGACCCAGGTCCTTCAAGACGGTCAGGGTGCGACTGGTAACAAGCCAGCCGAAGTCCTCCCGTGGCCCACCCCAGTTGCCGGCAGGAGATTGAAGAGCGAGAAGTTGGGCTCCCCAGCCTTCCGTTGCCACGCGAGACCGCTCGGCTGCAATCGCGCCGGGCGGTTCACCAGTGAGGTCCCTCATGACCTGCCAACGAATGGCCGGGTCAGAATCGAGCAGCCATCTCATGTGCGCGGCCCGGGGCGCGTAATCGTTTAGCCGCATTGGTCTTTTATAACAAGCGGTAAGATGTGATGCTCGGTGGAAAATGGCCAATGCCTTATGAATGCCGAAGACTTCAGGCGGATAGCGCTAAATCTGCCAGGCGCGGAAGAAGGATCGCATATGGGGTCGGCTGACTTTCGGGTGGGCGGTAGGATTTTTGCTACGCTCGCCTCTCAAGATCGGGGCTATGGAAACCTGATGCTCACGCCGGAGCAGCAGGCAGCGTTCGTCGAAGAAGCTCCTGAGATTTTCGTCCCTATAGCCGGTGGATGGGGGCGGATGGGGGCGACCCACATTAAACTCGCCGCAGCCACCGAGGAAGTGCTAAGCGGCGCACTGCACACCGCGTGGAAGTTGCGCACCGAGAAAAACGCCCCAAAAACCCGCAAGGACTCGCGACGGCGAGAGGGCGCTCAACCGTCGAAACGAAGCCGCGGAGAAAGCTGAGTCATTTTGGGACAGGTGCCGCCTCTCGGTCACAAATTTCAAAAAACTTTCTTCTAGTTTCCCCTTCAGCCACTTAACGCGGCTTTCAAAACGTACATAGTACGTTTTCGCCACTTCGTGTGCTACGGTTTGGCAGGCTCGCAGAGGCACCCCCCCTCTCGCGAGCCATTCCTTTTTCAGGAGACGAACATGACCCCTCGATCCATCCGCCGCGCGGCTGAGCGCAAACGCAACAAGCGAGAGCGAAAACTCGCCCGTGAACTCGAAAACTCGAATCTCACAAACACCGCAGCCGCTGCGCAGCCAGCCCTGTTCCAGGAAGGCCTTCACGACGAAGACGTTCTAGAAGAAGAACTCTGCTTCTCCACACCCGCCGAAGCCGAACCCAGTCATGCGCCTGCCATCTCCGCCGCCCAGCTCGCCGCCAACCGCGCCAATGCCCAACTCTCCACCGGCCCCACCACCGCACAGGGCAAGGCCAAAACCAGTCTCAACGCCGTCAAAACCGCGCTCACCGGCCGCACCGTTCTGCTCCACTCCGACGATGTCGCCGAATACCAGCGCTACCTCACCGATTACGAAAAGGAACTTCAACCCGTCGGCCGCCGCGAATCCGACTTAGTCCAATCCATCGTCGACACCGTCTGGCGTCTGCGCCGCATCCCCGGTCTCGAAACCGCCATCTTCGCCCGCGGCTACCTCGAATTTGAGAACGTTTTCAACGCTCACGCTCCCGGCCTCCGCCCCGGCATGATCGAGCTCGAAACCTTCGTGAAGTACGAAAAACAGCTCCGCAATCTGCAGCTCCAGGACGCGCGTCTCGGGCGCCGCCGCGAAAAGGAATTCGCCGAACTCCGCCACCTCCAGCAAGAGCGCAAGGCCAAGGAAACCGCGGCGCTCAATGCCGCTGCCCGCCAATACGTACTCGCGAAAAAGAACAACGCGCCGTTCACCCAAAGCGCCAATGGGTTCGAATTTTCAACTGCCGAAATCGAGCGTTATCTCGCAGGCTGCTCCCCCACTTGGTTCGCCCGCTTGACCGCGCAAGCGACAGATGGTCGACTCCCGCACCGCCCCACACCGCTTCGCACGCATCCAAAACTCGCGCTGAGGCCGCCTAATCACGCCGCTTTACCGGCGCTACAATCGCGGCTATGCAACGAAAGTCCATCGCGCTTTGGGGTACGTGTGCGCTCGCGCTCATCGGCACCACTCGGCTCGTGTCTGCCGGCCGGGTTTCCACCAGTGTCGACCCCGGCTACGAAGCCATCCGGGCCAGTGATCTGCGCGCCGATCTAACCTTCCTCGCCTCCGATTCGCTCGAAGGAAGATTGTCGCTCGCGCGCGGCTCCGAAGTAGCCATTCAGTGGATCGCTTCCGAATTCGCCAAAGCCGGATTGAAGCCGGCCGCCGACGGAACCTATCTGCAGCCTGTCGAACTCTGGGATTATCGCCCCGATCGGCAAGCCGGCTTTCTCAAAATCGAGCAAGGCGGCTCTGATAAGAGTGGCTCGGGCGAAACCTTCCATTTTCCGGAAGCCTACGGGCAGTATCCGGAAAAGGTCGACGTCTCCGGATCGCTCGTCTTCGCGGGCTTCGGCATCACTGCCCCCGAGCTCGAGTACGACGACTACAAGAACATCGACCCCACCGGCAAAGTGGTCCTCATCTTCGATCATGAGCCGCAGGAAACGAATGCGAAATCGATTTTCAACGGTCTCGGTAACACGCGCTACGCCACCGCCCGCGTCAAAGCGCTCAACGCCCAGGCTCACGGCGCCATTGCCGTGCTGCTCGTCGCCGAACCAAATCGCAAGCACGTCTCGAATCAGGAGCGTCTCGCCAAAATTCCCGGCATGGCAACCCGCGGCGCGCGCATCCCTTCGGAAGCCATCGTCGGCGATGACCTGCACATCCCCACCATGACCATTTCCGATCAAGTCGCCGCCAAGCTCATCGCTCCTCTCGGTACCACGCCCTCCGCACTGCAAACCAAAATCGATCGGGATCTGAGCAACGCCTCGATAGCGATTCCCAACACCACCGTCACCTTGCATATGGAAAACTCGGAGGCCCGGCAGGGCCGCACCTACAACGTCGCCGGGCTTCTCGAAGGAAGCGATCCACGTCTTTCCGCCGAAACAGTCATCATCAGCGGTCATTACGATCATGACGGCTCATACGCCGGCAAGATCTGGCACGGCGCGGATGACAACGGCTCGGGAACTGTCGGCGTCGTCGATCTCGCGCACGCCTTCGAGGCCAATCCGAAAAAACCGCACCGCTCGATCCTCTTTATAGTGTTCGCCGCCGAAGAGCGCGGTTTGCTCGGCTCCTACTATTACGTCCAACATCCCTTGCGCCCGCTCGACACTACCCGCGCCGTGATCAACTTCGACATGATCGGCCGCAACGAAACGCCCAGTACGCAGACCAACGGAGTCATCGATATCGCGCGAGATACCTCGAACGAATTGAACCTGATCGGCACCAACTACACTCCCGAATACCGCAAAACGATCGAGCGCGCCAACGAAGACGTCGGGCTGCATTTGAGCTACAAGTGGGATCAGGAAGCCTCTTTGAACGTCTTCTTCCGCAGCGACCAATTTCCGTTCGCGTTGCACGGCATCCCCGCCATCTGGTGGTTCACCGGCTTTCATCCGGATTATCATCAGCCCACCGACACTGCCGACAAGATCAACTATCCGAAGATGCAGAAGATCTTGCGCCTCGCCTATCTGTCCGCCTGGTCCTTCTGCGATGAGGCCAATCCGCCGAAGTTCAACCCGCGCACCGAATAAGCGCCATGCACCGCACCGTGACCGGTCACGGTTCTGAAGCCAATTGCGGAACCGCGCGCGTGAGCAAGCGGGCTTTCGATGCTATAGAATCCGTGCCGCTGTTACGATTAATTCATTCCTCCGGATGGCTCTTCGCTTCTACAACACTCTGACGCAAGAGGTCGAAGATTTCCAGCCCGCTTGACGGCAACACGGTCCGCATGTACACCTGCGGGCCCACTGTCTACAATTTCGTGCACATCGGCAATTTCCGGACCTTTACCTTTCAGGACATCCTGCGCCGCTGGCTGCGCTATCGCGGATACCAGCTGAATCACGTCATGAACGTCACCGACGTGGACGACAAGATCATCGCTCAACGCCGCAAAAGGAGAATAAATCGATCGAAGAGTATACCGCCGTCTTCACCAAGGCGTTCTTTGAAGATGCCGCCGCGATTCGCTTGGAACAGCCAGAGCATGTCGCGCCGGCGACCAAGCACATCGGCGTGATGGTGAAAGCCATCGAACAACTTGCCGCAAAAGGCTGCACGTATACGAGCGACGGCTCCACCTATTTCCGCATCGCGAATTTCCCCGATTACGGCAAGCTCTCGCATAACGATTTCAGCGGAATTCGCAGCGGCGCGCGCGTCGATGTGGATGAGTACGATAAGGCCGACGCTCGCGATTTTGTGCTCTGGAAGGCGCAAAAGGAGAACGAGCCTGCCTGGGAAACGCCCTTCGGGCCAGGGCGCCCCGGCTGGCACATCGAATGCTCCGCCATGGCGATGAGCTACTTGGGCGAAACGCTCGACATTCACGCCGGCGGAGTCGATCTGGTCTTTCCGCATCACGAAAACGAAATCGCGCAGTCGGAGTCGATCACCGGCAAAGGCCGTTTTCGCGCTTCTGGCTTCATTCTGAGCACCTGCACATCGAATCTCAGAAGATGTCGAAATCGCTCGGCAACTTCTACACCTTGCGCGACCTCCTCGATAAGGGCTATCAACCCGAGGCCATCCGTTATCTGCTCGCGTCCGTCCCTTACCGCAAGAAATTGAACTTTACGTTCGAAGGTCTGAAGGCCGCCGCCAATAGCATCGAGCGGCTGCGCGATTTCGAGCTGCGCCTCACCTCCACCAAGTTCCTTCCCGGCAACAACCAGGAACTCAGCGAGCGTTCTCATGAGGCCATCCGCGATTTCGAAGAGAGCATGGACGACGACCTCAATACCGCCGAAGCCTTGGCGGCCATCTTCGAATATGTGCGGGCCATGAACACCGCCATCGATGAGGGTCAATTTCGTGAGGAGAACCGTTGGGATGCCGCTCGTGTGCTTGAGATTTTCGACGGCGTTTTCGATATTCTGAAGCCAGGCGATGCCGATCCCGGCTCGCGATTCGCCCGGCTCGGGCGTCAAAGCTACATTGATCTCCGATTCCGAAATCGAAGCCTTTATCGAGGAGAGAGCGCAAGCAAAGAAAGCGAAGAACTTCTCGCGTTCTGACGAGATACGGGCAATTCTTCAGGAGAAAGGTGTCATTCTAGAGGACACCAAAGATGGAGTCCGCTGGAAACGGAAATGAAGTTTGAATCTCAAGTAGTGCATGCAGGTGATCGCAAGCGCCGCCCCGGCGTTCCCATCCCCTCCACCACTCCCATTCATCTCGGCTCCACCTATTTCTACGATTCGGCTGCCACGCTCGATCGCGTCCTGGGAAATGAAGAGGCAGGCTTCAGCTACTCGCGTTACTCCAGTCCGACCAACGAAGCGCTGGAACGAGTTGACCACCGAACTGGAAGCGCGGGCACGGTTCGCTCGCGACCGCTTCCGGAATGGCGGCGGTTCAGATTGCCTTTCAGGCGGCGCTATGCGACCGGCCTCATTCCGTCGTCGCTTCCCATTCCATCTATGGCGCCACCGTGGGCTTGCTCGATCAGGTTCTCGCCCCGTTCGGCGTCAAGGTCAAATACTGTCGATATGTGCGACCTGGCGATGCGCTCGAAAAGGCGATCGCCGAAGACAAACCGGGCTGCATTTTCCTCGAGAGCATCTCGAATCCGCTCCTGCGCGTTGCCGGCATTCGACGAAGATTGCGGAGCTGACGCACGCTGCCGGAGCGGCGCTGATCGTCGATAACACGTTTCGCGACTCCCATGCTGATGCGGCCGCTCGAACTCGGCGCAAACATCGTGGTTCATAGCGTCACCAAGTACCTGGCCGGCCATGGCGACGTGCTCGGCGGCATCGTGGTCAGCGACGCGGCAGCATCACGAAACGGTCGCGCATGCTGTCTCGCATCGCCGGCCCGGTGCTCGGGCCGTTCGAAAGCTACTTGACCATGCGAGGCATAAAGACCCTCGCCTTGCGGTTTCGAGCGCCAGTGCCAGAATGCCAAGGTGCTGGCCGAATGGCTCGCCGAATCACCCGTGCGTCGAGCGCGTTTATTACTGCTCCGACCCGGATCATCCGGACGCGGCCGCTATCAAGCGACTGTTTCGCGCCCGGCCTGTTCGGCGCCATCCTCAGCTTTGAAATCAAAGACGCGAACAAAGCCTCGGTGCTGGCCTTTATGGACCGGCTGCAAATGATCGTGCCGGGAACTTCGCTGGGGGACGTGCACACGCTGCTGCTCTATCCATTAATTGCATCGCACCGGAACGTGTCGCCGAAGATGCGCGAGCGCATGGGCATTCGCGAGAACCTGGTTCGCGTAGCCGCGGGCATCGAAGACGTCGACGATATCAAGGCGGATCTTGATCAGGCGCTGCGCTCGGCTGCCGCACTGTCTCATGACTGATAAACTGGTTGCAATTAACATAGTGATCATCCGTGTTCGCGCACCATCGAAAAAAGATCCAGTTGCTGTTTGCGGTAGCAGACGCAATTCTCACCGATCCTTGCGTTTGAGCTGGCGTACTTTACCCGTACCGGCTTGGCCTTCGAGCGAGTCTTCTTCCTGCGCCTCCAGCCGCACATCCTGTTGCTCGTCTTCTGCGTCATCGTTTGGGTTGCGCTCGGATCGCTGCAGCGCGTTTACGAATACCTCGATATCGGCAAGCCCGTGGCGTGTCCTGTCCAACACGCTTCGGCAAGCCGTGATTGGGCACGGTCCTGGTCATTCTGTTCCAATACTTGCTGCGCCTCGATCCGCCGCTCAGCCGCAGCTTCCTCTCGCTTTTCTTTATTTACGACGCTTCTTGCTTCTGGTTCCTTCCGCTGTGATCTCGCCTCGACTTGATCGGGGCCTTCCAGCGTGGCTTCGGCACTCCGTATCACATCGTGATCGTCGGCAGTCCGAGAAGGCCGCCGCGCTGGAGCGCCACCTCTGCGAAGGACACGCCCTTCCGCATTCAAGTTCGGCGACGATCAGCGAAGAAGAATGCGCCGAGAAGCTGCCCGAGCTGCCTCGCCCGCCAGGTCGTCGATGAAGTTATCTTCGACGTGGACAGCAGCAAGCTGCCCGCGCTCGAGGAAGTGTTTCTGCAAGTGCGACGAAGAGGGCGTGCGGACGCGCGTCGCCATCGACTTCTTCCCGCACGTGAACAGCGAGATCACGCTCGATCGCGTCGGCGATGCGCCACTGCTTACGTTTTCCGCCGCTCCGCTCGACGATCTCCGGCTGTTGCTGAAGCGCTTTTTCGATATCGTCGTTTCGGCCGCCGCCCTGGTGATTTTGTCGCCGCTGCATTCTGGTCTCTGCCGTCTCGATCAAGTTCACCTCCCCGGGACCGGTCATCTTCCGCCAGGCGCGCTGCGGTCTGAACGGCAGGCGGTTCACGTGTACAAGTTCCGCTCGATGGTCGAGAATGCGGACGAGCTGAAGCCGCAACTGCAGCATCTGAGCGAGCGGCAGATCGCTTTCAAACTTACCAGCGATCCGCGCGTGACGCCCGTCGGGCGATGGCTCCGCAAATTTTCGATCGACGAGTTGCCGCAGCTTTATAACGTCCTGCGCGGCGACATGTCGATTGTCGGTCCGCGGCCGCCTCTGCCCGAGGAGGTCGATCGTTATGAGCGCTGGCAGAGGCGCCGGCTGCGCATGCGTCCGGGCCTCACCTGCCTGTGGGCGGTTGCCGGCCGCGATCGAATCGATTTCAACGCCTGGATGCGAATGGACATTTCTTACATCGAGAACTGGTCCTTCAGACTGGACTGGTCCATCATCTTGAAGACGATTCCGCACGTGCTCGCCGGAAGAGGCGCTCACTAGAGACTCACCAACTGAAAAGCGCAACCCATCATGCATCTCATACCCACCAACGAAGAAGTTATCGCCATGCTGCGCCAGACCGGCGCTCTGCGCGACGGGCATTTCGAATACCCGAACGGCATGCATGCCGACGAGTTCCTGCAGGTTGCGCTGGCCTTCCGCTACTACGAATGGGCCAAGATTCTGAGTGTCGGTCTAAGCCGCCGCCTGCGCGCCGACTCGGAAATCCGCGCCATGATCCGCGAGCTGTCGATCGTCTGCCCGACTACCGGCGGCCTGCCCATTGGTTACGGCGTCTGCGAAGCGCTTCGCGCCCACCAGGTTTATTGGGCCGAGAAGGACAACGACATCCGCGCCTATGCGCTTCCGGCAATTCGTCGAGGCGGAGAAGGGCGAGAAAGTCCTGCTCGTCGACGACATTCTGCGTATCGGCAAGGCGCCTTACCGAGCTGCGAACGCTGGTGGAATCGAGGGGCGCCGAAGTGGTGGGCATCGCGGTCGCCGTCTATCAGCCCAATCCGACAATCGTGAGATTTCGGAAATCTTGCCGATCTTCTATCTGCCGAAAATGGACGCGACTTACTACAAGGACTCGGCTTCTTGCGAGCTTTGTAAGAAGGGCGTCCCAGTCGAGAAGATCTGGGCGTAAGCCGCCCGCTCCTCCTGAGAAAATCGAGCCCGTTCCCGCACCTCTCTTCCGGGATTACTCCGGCGGATGACTCTCCGATGATGCGCATCTTTGCGTTCGCTGTTTCTCTTTGCTTCTGCACTCTGCTTCGCTCCGGCCCATCACGACGGCAGCCAGGCGGAGTACATCGGTGGCACCCGGGCCGACATTCCGGCCAATAATTCCGGCGAAATCAGGGTCACCGATCGCGTTTACTTCGTCTTTGTCTCCAAACACACCCAGGTGAAGGTGCCCTATGAGCGGATAAACCTGCTCGAGTACGGGCAGAAGGTGGACCGCCGGTACGTCGCGGCGGTCATCATCTCGCCGCTTTTCATGCTGGCCAAGAAGCGGGAGCACTTCCTGACGGTTGGATTTCAGGACGACAACGGCCAGCAGGAGGCGATGGTATTCCGCGTCGACAAGAACGACGTTCGCCTGACGCTGGTGGCCCTCGAAGCCCGCACCGGGCAACAGGTGCAGTATCAGGACGAAGAAGCGCGGATCGCAGGGAAAGGATGAAGCCATCTGCCTTACTCGCGATATGCGCCTCGCTGCCTGTTCGCAGGCTCTGTCCCGGCGCAGAAATCGGGCGCGGACGCCGGGCCTGAAAGCCTGCTTCAAGTTAAGCGCATTTACGTCGCGGAGCTTAGGCGGCGGCGCACAAGCGGACGCACTTCGCGAGCTGATCATCGCCAGCCTCGATTCGAACCAAGTTGTTCATCCTGACCGACAATCCAGATCGCGCCGACGCAGTTCTGAAAGGCGCGGCGGACGATCACACATTTACCGACAGCGTTCGATTCGGACGAGAGCCTGAATGCGCACGTCAAAACGGCGGCAAATCCGGTTCGAGCAATCAGTATTCGACGCGGCGAGCGGTCTTTACGGCGGACTCTCCGTCGGCGACAACGAATCGCATCATATAAAGGAACGCAAGCACGAAGCCTACGCCGCGGTTCGGCTCTGTAACCGCGACGGCGACGTGCTGTGGTCCACCACGCAGGAGAGCATGGGCGCCAAATTTCACGGCGCCAGCGCCGACGTTGCCGCGAAAAGTCGCCCGTCAGCTCACGATGGATATGGAGCGGGCACGTGACGCCCGCCATGCCGACCCAGACCGAGCCACGGCCTTGAGTCTCTTAATCAGGTATGCTGACCCCGAGCCTTTCACAACGATCTCGTCAATCAGGTCCTTCTCCGGATAGGCGGAGAGCCGGCCGGCGTCCCGTGCCCGTCAGTACGAAGACGTGAATCGTCGGGTCGAGATCTCTTTAGCTCCCGTATCAGCCTCAAGCCCGGCTTCCTCGGTCGGTAATCTCAGGTCGATAATGGCGCATTCCGGCTTGTGCAGAAAGGCCTTCTGCATAGCGGAGTCGATGTCCGCTGCCTCGATAGCTTCGAATCCGTTTTGGCGCAGCAACATGCTCCGAACAAAGAGCTGATCTGCATCGTCCTCCGCCACAAGAACCTTCATGGGCTGGAGCCGGTGAACTTAGCGCGCGAATGTGATCTGCGCGACCACCATCCGCGGCAGCGCCTGATTCCAACTGTCCGGCAATGTATCGAACGGCAACCGGAAGCGCCGCATTTCGCCGGGCTTCAATGGCGAACCTTTCGGTGGGAACGATCGGCACTCGTTCGCGATAGACTCCCGTGTCCATCCACGCCGGAAAACAGGCAATATACGTCGACAGACTGCAATGGCCGAGAACCTTTGTTGGCGATCTTACCCTCGATCTCGACAACCTGTTGCTTCATGAAGTTCTCGGTAGCCTTCATGGTCACATCGCTTAGCGTCAGATTCGGAAGATAAGCTTTCGCCTCCGCCGTTGCGGAAGCTTCCGCAGGTCTGGGGACGGGTTTCCGAAGATAAATCCAGCCCCCGATCATCGCGACCGCCACAATCGTGCCGATCACCAACGGGGCGACGGGGAGCTTCTTGTCGTGCGGCCGGTGTCGCCACCGCTGGCCTCGTCAACGGCGCTTCTTGGTTGCCGTCTTCTTCGCTGCCGATCTTTTGCTGCTACGGCTGCGCGAAGAAGTCTTCTTCGCCCCTCTTGAGGACTTCTTCTTTGTTCCGGCAGAGCGGCGCGCGCTCGCGGAACTGGCTTTCTTCGAGGCTTTTTTCGAGGCTTTCCTGGAAGTTTTCTTGGACGTCTTCTTCGAACTCTTTTTGGCGGCTTTCTTGGAACTCTTCTTGGAAGCCTTCTTGGAGCTCGACTTCTTGGCTCCCCCTCGCCTGCTGCCGCCCTCGTTCTCTGCCGCAGTCTCGGAGCTCACGATCTTGTTGAAGTTGCTCCGTTCTCCCGCCGCCGTCTCCTCCTGGTAAATAAGCGCCAGGTCCCGATCGTCGAATTTCTCGAACCACTCCTCCCAGCTGATCGGCTCCAGACTTCCCTGCCCACTGAAGCCCGGAAAGTCGAGGCGCAAAATTCCAATGTCTTCGCTTGCTGCCGGTGCTCTTCACGTGCGAGGGCTTCCCGCCGCGCTCCTCCGCCCATCTGCGGATTTCCTCGTGATCTTTTGTGGTGTTGGAAAGATTCGCCATTCCTTAGCCTCCGCGTGCCGCTGATTAGATCCTGTAACTCCAAACTCGTTTCTTTCCTAGGTCGCTCCAGTAACTCGCAACGTGCCCACGCCCAAGCGAAACGTCGGCTACGCGAAAGAGTCCCATTAGTAGCCTGCAAAACAATGGGTTGTGTTTGATGCCCGGCGGGCCAAAGTTGAGTAAACACTATGTCACTTTTCACCAGCCAAGAATTTAACAATTTTCAGGATCTTTTTGTCAGCCAGATAGAAGATCTGTACGACGCTGAAAACCGTCTTAACCGATGCTCTGCCGAAGATGGCCGAGGCGGCCCATTCGAGCCAGCTCAAACAAGCTTTCCAGGAACACTTCGTCCAAACACAGGGACACGTGTCCCGTTTGGAACAAATCTTTCGGGAGCTCAATATGGACCCCAAACGCGAAACCTGCGCGGCCATGAAGGGCCTTATCGCCGAAGGGGACGAGATGATCAAGGCGAAAGGCAATTCCGATGTGAAAGATGCAGCCCTGATTGCCGCCGGTCAGCGCGTGGAGCACTATGAAATATCGGGCTACGGCACGGCACGATCGTTCGCGCGCCGGTTAGGCTTAACCCAAGCTGCGAGTCTCCTTCAGCAAACGCTGCAAGAGGAAAAAGCAACAGACGAGAAGCTCAACACGATTGCTGAATCGTCAGTGAACCCGCAGGCGGCGGGGGCCTCGGCTTCTTCCGCCTCTCACGCCGGCAGCACGACAGTCGCCGCTAAATCTCTGCGTTTCAGGAGCGGCGCTCAGCCGCTCCTGCATTCCTCACGCCTTGACCGCGACGATGCGAAGGCGGCGGTAGTCTGCCGTCCAGGTTCCATCCTTAAGAAGCAGCGGCTGTAATTCGTCAACTGTCTCTTGCAACGCGCTTTCCCTCTGCGCGCCCGGCAATTCTTCGAAGTAGTACCACTTGAACTGCCGAATCCAGTTCTCCATTCCCTTTTCTCCCGCGAGCGGTGTGGGCCTGTCGAACAGAACTGCGGAACGCATTTCAAGTCCATGCTCTTCCAAGAGGCTGGCGTATTCGCCGATAGACGGGTAGAAAGTGCGGCGTTCAGGGATCTTGTCACCGTGATAACGCCGGGCTACTCGCTCGATCGCAAGTTCGATGTGGTGAATGTTTCCTCTGCCGCCAAGCTCCGCCACAAATCTCCCCCCGTTGCGCAAGGCGCGAACAACCGCCTTCGCCACGCCGCGTGCATCCAGCATCCAATGCAGTGCTGCGTTCGAAAACACCGCGTCGAATTCGCTCTCGAACTTCATGCGAGTCGCGTCTTCCAGCATGAACTGCACTTCCGGATAGTTCTGCCGCGCTTGCCCGATCATTTCCGGCGAGGCGTCAAGCCCAACTGTTTTTGCCCCGCGCTCCGCAATCTTGTGGGTCAGCTGTCCGGTCCCGCAGCCGAGATCGAGAATGTGCTCGCCCGGCCGAGGATCCAACAGATCGATCAGGCCTTCGCCTAATTGCCAGACAAATGCGTGGTGGGCCTCATACTGCTCCGGATCCCATGCCGGTCGCTTCGCCATCGATACGAGCCCCTACAGCCGCGGCTTAACTTGATACAGCAGCAAATAGACGATTACGCCCGTTACGCTGACGTACAGCCAGATGGGAAACGTCCATTTCGCGAGTGCGCGGTGCCGATCGAACTTGCGTCTCAGCGCCAGCACCAGCGTCGTAGTCGCGAGCACCGGCACCGTGACGGCAAGGATCGTGTGCGTGGTGAGGATACATAGATATACGGTCCTGACCCAGCCCGGCTTGTCGAATTTCACGGAACCCACGTTGTAGTGATACACCAGATACGAAACCAGGAACACACAAGACACAATGAATGCCGCGAGCATGATCTGGTTGTGAGCACGAACATTGTATTGCTTGATGAACACGTAACCGATCAGAAGAAGGATGGCCGCCGTGCCGTTCAGCGTCGCATTGACGACTGGAAGATCGTGAATGCCGAGAAAAGCGAGTGGGATCACGAGTGGGAGTTCCGCAGCGCTTCCACATCTTTCAAAAGTCGTGAAAGGTCGTCCTGGTCGAAGCTGGAGTAATAGCCGCGGATATAGCCGTTCTTATCTACCAAAACGAATTTAGTGCTGTGCTCAATCTTGCCGATCACATCGCCCACATGGAACGTTTGATACGCGATCAAATGCACCGTGGCCGGAGATCCGGTCAGGAAAACCCACTGCTTCGTCGGGCCGCCGAATCGGGATGCAAAGTCGTTCAGCACCGGCGGCGAATCGTGCTCGGGATCGACCGATACTGATACCAGCCGCACGTCGCTTTCGCCTCTGACCTGCTGCTCTACTTTGTGCATTTGGGCGGTCATTCGCGGACATTCGGCCGGGCACTCGGTGTAAATAAAATCGGCAATCCACACCTTTTCGGCAAGGGCCGAGCGATTGAAGGCGCGTCCCTGCGAGTCGGTCATTGTGAAAGCTGGCACTTTGCCGTAACTGGGCAGCTTGGCGGCAGGATCGGTGCAGCCTACAGACAGGAGTGCGACTGCAAGCGGTCCGAAAAGCAGTAATCTGTCTGCGCCACTCACAGCCGGATCGGATCGAGGACCATCAGGGCGTACAACACGGGCAAATAGACCACCGACGCCAGCAGCACTTTTCGCGCCCGCGTCTTGGTGCGGTCGACCGACACGCGAATGCCGGAATAGAGGAAGAACAATCCCAGCGCAATGGCGCCGACCATGTAAATCGTCCCCGTCATGCCCATCCATTTGGGAAGCAGGCTGATCGGAATCAATAGGACGGAATAAAGCAGGATCTGCCGCGCGGTAGACCCGCCATCCGGTTCGATCACGGGCAGCATGCGAATGCCGGCGCGCGAATAATCTTCGCGGTACATCCAGGCGATGGCATAGAAATGCGGAAACTGCCAAAGAAATAAGATTGCCGCGAGCACCCACGCATCGGCAGTGAGTTTATTTGCCGCGGCGGCGTAGCCGATCAGCGGCGGCATAGCTCCGGGCACCGCCCCCACGGTGGTCGACCACCAGGTCTTCTGTTTCAGGGGCGTGTAGAGAAACAGGTACATTAAGAGCGTCGCGGTGCCAAGTGCTGATGCCAGCCAGCTAACCCCGAATCCCAGTTCTAAACCGCCCGCGACCGCCAGGGCAATGCCGAACCACAGAGCTTGGTTGGGTTTTAAGCGTCCGGCGGGTAATGGGCGCATCTGGGTCCGGCGCATGTGCCGATCCGCCTCCCGCTCATACCACTGATTCAGCGCCGCAGTTCCGGAAGCGATCAGGCCGGTCCCAAGCAACGTATTTAAGATTCCCCAGGCAGACCAGCGGCCCGAGTGGCCGAAGTAATAACCTACTGCCGCACTCATTACGATGAGCCACGTCACGCGAGGTTTAGTGAGTGCGATGTAGTCTTTCACTCGGTTGTTTGTAGGACAGAGAGGATTAAGGTATGAGACGGTTGTGCGCTGCGTTACCCCGACACCAACACTGTCAGTGTACTCCTTCTCGTCTGGCAAGAATTTGTCTTTACGTAGGGGCAGCTTTGGTGTAATAGCTTCTGTTAGCTTTTCTCTCCAAACACATGACGAAAATTCGAGTGAAGACGCCGCTGGTGGAACTGGATGGCGACGAGATGACGCGCGTCATCTGGTCGAGCATCAAGGAGTTGCTGATTCTACCCGGCTTGGCGGTTGATTTAAAATACTTCGATCTCTCCGTCGAGAACCGCGACGCGACTGACGATCAGGTCACGGTCGATGCCGCGAACGCCATCAAGCGATACGGCGTCGGCGTAAAATGCGCGACGATTACGCCCGATGAGGCACGGGTGAAGGAGTTCGGCCTCAAGCGGATGTGGAAATCGCCCAACGGCACAATCCGCAATATTCTCGACGGCACGATCTTCCGCGAGCCTATCATCTGTCGCAACGTGCCCCGCTACGTGCCCGGCTGGGTAAAGCCCATCATCGTCGGCCGCCACGCATTCGGCGATCAGTACCGCGCGACCGATATCCTCGTGAAGGAACCGGGCAAACTCACCCTCAACTTCACGCCCGCAAGCGGTGCGCCGCCGACTCAGCATGAGGTGTTTGACTTCAAGAGCGCAGGCGTCGCGCTCGGCATGTACAATCTCGACGAATCGATCGCCGGATTCGCGCGCGCCTGCTTCAATTACGGGATTTCGCGCGGGCTTCCCGTTTACCACTCGACCAAGAACACGATCCTCAAAACGTATGACGGCCGCTTTAAGGATCTTTTTCAGTCTGTCTACGACCATGAGTTCAAGCAGAGATACGAAGCGTCGGGACTTACCTACGAGCATCGCCTGATCGATGACGTGGTGGCGTTCGCGCTCAAGTCGGAGGGCGGATTCGTTTGGGCTTGTAAAAATTACGACGGCGACGTGCAGTCGGACATGATTGCGCAGGGCTTTGGCTCGCTTGGCCTTATGACCTCCGTCCTGATTACGCCGGACGGCAACACGGTCGAGACCGAGGCGGCGCACGGCACAGTCACGCGCCATTTTCGCGAACACCAGAAAGGCCGGGAGACTTCCACGAATCCGATCGCGTCGATCTTCGCCTGGAGCTCGGCGCTGCGCTATCGTGGGCGGTTCGACAATACACCGGAAGTGGTGGCGTTCGCCGAACGATTGGAGAAAGCGACCGTCGGCACGGTAGAGGCAGGGTTCATGACCAAGGATCTGGCGCTTCTCGTCGGTAAGGATCAGAAATGGCTAACCACGCGGCAGTACCTGGAGAAAGTGGCGGACGAATTAGGCGGTGAAGAAACGGTTCTTTCATCTACGCAGGCCAATATGCAGGCTCAATAGCCGGTCGCGTCCATGAGTTCCTCCACTTCCGATGCGCCGCTGGTCGGCGTCATCATGGGCAGCAAATCCGATTGGGAGACGATGCGCCGAACGAGTGAGATGCTGAATCAGCTCCGGATCGCGCACGAGTGCCGGATCGTTTCCGCGCATCGCACTCCGGATTGGATGGCTGAGTACGCCAAAGGCGCCGCGGGTCGAGGTTTGGAGATCGTCATTGCTGCAGCCGGAGGCGCCGCTCACTTGCCGGGCATGATTGCCGCGCATACCACGCTGCCGGTTTTAGGCGTCCCGATCAAGAGCAGCGTTCTGAATGGGGTCGATTCCCTGCTCTCGATTGTTCAGATGCCGGCGGGCGTTCCAGTCGCGACACTCGCGATCGGCGAGGCGGGCGCGACGAATGCGGCATTGCTCGCGGCGAGCATTCTAGGAAACAAATACCCGGAAGTTCGGACCCGGCTGGAGGCATTACGCCAGGAACAAACTCGTTCGGTTCTGCAGGACCGGTTATCGTGAGGCGCTCCGGTAGCCGCGCTCCGGTTCTGCCCGGCAGCGCGATCGGTGTGCTTGGAAGCGGACAACTCGGCCGCATGTTCGCCATTGCGGCGCGACGGATGGGTTATCGCGTGCACACCCTTTCACCCGATGAAGACACTCCCACAGGCCAAGTAGCCGATCTCGAGATCAACGCGCCATACGAGGACCTCGACGCGGTCTGCGAGTTTGCGCGCGGTGTCTCAGTTGTGACGTTTGAGTTTGAAAATGTTCCGGCGGCAACGGCAGCAGCGGCTGCCAAGTGCGCGCCGGTTCGGCCGAGCGGCGAGATCCTGCACACGACGCAGCATCGTTTGCGCGAAAAGGCGTTCTTATCGCAGGCTGGTTTTCCGCTGACGCATTTTCGCCCGGTTGCAAGCCTCGAAGATCTGATCCCGGCCGCACAGGACCTCGGATTGCCCGCGATTCTCAAAACCGCGGACTTCGGATACGACGGCAAAGGACAATTTCGCATCCACAACGCCTCCGACCTTGACGACGCGTGGCGCGCAGTCGGCGAAAGAGAAGCGGTCCTCGAAGCATTTATTGATTTCGATCGTGAAATCTCCGTTATAGGCGCCCGGACGATCGATGGCGACTTTGTCCATTACGGCCCCATCGAAAATCACCACCGGAACGGAATCCTCGACATCTCCATTGCGCCTGCGCCAGTCGAGAACAAAATCGCGCGCGAGGCAATCGAGATAACGAGAGCTGTTTTGGAGGAACTGGACGTAGTGGGCGTGCTGTGCGTTGAGTTTTTTGTCTGCAAAGATGGCCGCCTGCTGATTAACGAACTTGCGCCGCGGCCGCACAACTCCGGCCATTTCACGTTCGACGCGAATCTCACCAGTCAGTTTGAGCAGCAGCTCCGGACAGTTTGTCTTTTGCCATTGGGTGCGGTCACGCAATTCACACCCGCGGCGATGGCCAACTTACTAGGCGATCTTTGGACAAACGGCCAGCCCGACTGGGCAACGGCGGTGTCGGTAGCCGACGTCAAGCTCCATCTGTACGGCAAATCGATTCCCCGCCCAGGGCGCAAGATGGGGCATTTAACCGCTCTGGCGGCCACTGCGGAAGAAGCGTTGCGAGAGGTCGAGCGCGCCCGAAGCATCTTGGAACGTACCGCGGTTGCGTCTGTAAACTAGGAAGTGATCAACCCTAGCGACGATGTAAGTCGCTTCTCCTTAATGACAATCTGCTATTTCGATGCGTTCTCTGGCATTAGCGGCGATATGACGGTGGGTGCGCTCGTCGACGCCGGCGCCCACTGGGACGCGCTCGAGAGCTCACTCGAAAGCCTCAATCTGGGCGCGTCTTTTCGCATCGAAAAGACCAAGCGCCGGGGCATCGCCGCTTCGAAGTTCGTCGTCGAAAGCGCCGCCGAAGAGAAGCACCGGCACCTTCCGCAAATTGAAAACATCATCGCTTCAGCGCACTTGCCGGACCGCAGCGAGAAAAACGCGTTGGCGGTGTTCCGGCGGCTGGGGGAAGCCGAAGCGCGGGCGCATGATGTGGCGATCGAAAAAATTCACTTTCACGAGGTGGGCGCGGTCGATTCCATTTGCGACATTGTGGGTGCGTGTGTGGCGCTCGATCTGCTGGGTGTGACGGAGAGCTGTAGTTCTCGTATCAATGTCGGCAGCGGAACGGTTCAAACACAGCATGGCGTGCTCCCGGTTCCCACGCCCGCTACTGCGCACCTGTTAAAGGATCGACCCATCTATTCCGCCGGGCCGGAGATGGAACTTACCACTCCGACCGGCGCCGCAATCCTCACCACGCTGGCCCGCGAGTTCGGAGGCGTTCCCGCCGTCCGCGTGCTTTCGCAAGGGTTCGGCGCGGGCGATAAAGATTTCGCGACGCAAGCCAACGTTCTGCGCGTTTTGATCGGGGAGCGCACGCATGCGCCTGAATCGACTTCTGTCTCGGTACTCGAAGCCAATATCGACGACTCCACGCCCCAGGTTCTCGGGTACGCAATGGAACGGCTCCTCGAACAGGGTGCGCTCGATGTCACACTCACGCCGATTTTCATGAAGAAAAATCGTCCGGCAACTCTGATCTCCGTCATTGCAGCGCCGGAGCAGACGGAAGAGCTGGCCGCGATTTTGTTTGCGGAGACGACCACGCTCGGTGTTCGCATTATGAATGCGGAGCGCCGCGTGCTGGCACGCAAGAGCGCGGAAATCGAGACGCCGTACGGGCCCATTCGAGTGAAATATACCGAAACAGGCACGTTCACGCCCGAATACGAAGACTGCCGCAAAGCCGCCGCGGCGAAACAGGTGCCGCTTCGCACTGTGATTGCCGAAGCGAATGAGGCGTTCCGCAGGCATCGAAATTCTTAGCCCGTCGATTTAAGTCAAGCCATGAGCCAAGGCAAGTATTACCTCACCACGCCGATCTATTACGTCAATGCCGCACCGCATATCGGCACCGCGTACTGCACGTTTACCGCCGATTTGATCAAGCGGTTCAAGAAGCAGCGCGGGTACGATCCTGTCGTACTGACCACCGGGTCGGACGAGCACGGCCAGAATGTCGAGCGTGCAGCGAAGGCCATCGGCAAGAGTCCGGAAGAGTATGCGACGGCGATCGCCAATGAATTTGTCAATCAATGGCAGCGGCTGGGGATCTCTTATGACAACTTTATCCGAACGTCGGATCCGAAGCATTTCGAGGTGGTTCGGGATCTGTTCGAGCGCTGCCAGAAGAACGGATACATCTACAAGGGTTCCTACACGGGCCAATATTGCTTTTACGACGAGCTTTATGTCAACGACGCGAAGCCGGGCGACGCTTGCCCGGATTGCGGGCGCCCCACGGAAACGGTAACGGAAGAGAATTACTTCTTTAAGCTGTCGGCGTTTCAGGACCAACTTCTTGACCTCTATAACCGCGAGCCCGACTTCATACAACCGGATTCCCGACGCAACGAACTGATTGCCTTCGTGAAAAAAGGTCTCAACGACCTGTCCATCACGAGGACGACGATCAATTGGGGAATACCGGTTCCAGTAGAAGATAAGCACGTTTTCTACGTTTGGTTCGATGCGCTCATCTCGTACATGAGCGCGGTGAAGGGACAAGATTTGTGGCCCGCCGATTTGCATCTAATCGGTAAGGACATTCTTCGCTTCCACGCGATCTACTGGCCGGCATTTCTGATGGCAGGCGAGCTGCGCCTGCCCAAAAAAGTTTTCGCGCACGGCTGGATTATGGTGCAGGAAAGCAAGATGAGCAAGTCGCGCGGCAATGTGGTGCGGCCTGGTCCGATTTCGAACGTCATGGGCAACGGTAGCGAGCTTGCGGGTGCGGATGCACTGCGATATTTCCTGTGGCGCGAAATTCCGTTTGGACAGGACGGCAATTTCAGCTACGACGCTCTGATTGACCGCTACAACGCGGACCTGGCAAACGGCATCGGTAATCTGGCGAGCCGTACGCTGGCGATGGTTCAGCAATACTTCGTCGGCAAAATTCCGGCCGGAGAGGGAGATGCCGCGGTTGCCGAAAGCGCGGCTCAGACGACCGATGCGGTGGTTGCTTTCTTCAATGCATTCGAGTTCACGCGCGGCATCGAAGCAATCCTCGCATTTGTCTCGCGAATCGACAAGTTTATCGTGGAGCGCGCGCCCTGGAAGATGGTAAAGCACCGCGACGCAGGCGATAACGCCGGACAACATCTGGCCGATACGCTCTACACCGCTGCCGAGAGCCTGAGGTTTATATGTATCTGGCTTTACCCGGTGATGCCTTTCTCCATGCCGAAGATCTGGGAACAACTCGGCATGACGGTTCCCCTCGATCAGATCCTCACGACTGAGCTCAAGTGGGGGCAATTGCCGGCGCATCAGCGGATCCACAAGCCCGCGGCAGTGTTTCCGAGAATCGATGCAAAGGTCGCTATCGAAAAGATGCAGCAGCTCGAGATTCTGGAGGTAGATCGACAGAACGCATTGCTCGGCAAAAAACCGCAAGAGCCGAAGGACGCGCCTATGGCAGTAGCGCAACCGGAGCCAAATTCCGAAACGACGACGGTGAAACCGGAAGCGGAGCAATTGATCTCGATCGACGATTTCTCGAAAGTCGATCTGCGGGTAGGTGAAGTGAAGTTCGCGGAGAACGTAAAAGGCGCAGACAAGCTGCTGCATTTGAAAGTGGACATTGGCGAGCCCGAACCGCGCACGATTGTCGCCGGCATTGCGCTGAAATACAAGCCCGAAGAACTGGTCGGCCGCAAGGTGGTGATTGTTGCAAATCTACAGCCGCGCAAGCTGCGGGGCCTAACATCGCAAGGCATGATCGTGGCGGCGAGTCTCGAAGGCGGACTGCCGGTACTGGCAGGTTTTCACGAAGACGTGCCGGTCGGCGTGCGGCTCAAATAAGGCGCAAAGCAAATTGGTGCAGCTGGCCGATTCCCACTGTCATCTCGACGATCGACAATTCGAGAACGACCGTTCCGCGATGATCGAGCGAGGCCGCGACGCTGGATTGAAATACATGCTGTCGATCGGCACAGGCGAAGGTCCACCCGATCTCGAATCAGCCGTTCGGGTTGCCGATCAATACGCGTTTGTATTCGCAACGGCCGGCGTTCATCCGAACGATGTGGCGAAGGTCGATGCAGACACTTTCGGAAATCTGGAGCGCTTGCTGGAGCATCCCAAAGTTGTCGCCATCGGCGAGATCGGACTCGACTATCACTGGGGCGTTCCTAAGGAGACGCAGCTTCCGGTGTTCATCAGGCAGCTCGAAATCGCGGCGACAGCGCACATGCCAGTCATCATTCATACTCGCGACGCATGGTCCGATACGATCGATGTTCTAGGTACGCATTGGGCGCCGACTGGGCTCGCGTGCATCATGCACTGCTTCACAGGAAACTCGGAGCAAGCGCGGGAGTGCCTGGATCTCGGTTTCTATCTGGCATTCGGAGGCGTGGCGACTTTCCCAAAAGCAGCGGAGATCCGCGAAGCGGCGCGCCTTACACCGTCGAACCGGCTGCTACTCGAGACCGATGCGCCGTATCTGGCGCCCATTCCTCACCGTGGAAAGCGGAACGAACCGGCGTTCCTGACGCACACAGCCCAGGCGATCGCGCACGTTCGCGGCGTTTCTCTGGAACAACTCGCGGATGAAACCACCGCCAATTTCGAACGGTTATTTTGGGTAAAGCGGACGGCCGGGTTAGAGGGCCCTCACCAGCTACACTGAGGTGAAACGCGCGTCTCGGCCAAAATACTGGCGAATGCGCTTGCTTCCGGTAAGAGGAAACAATGTTCGATCACATCCGGCAATCCATCAGCGCGCGCGAAGCGTTCGCCTTAGTTCAGCCGGATTTGGAACTGGTCGAGCGGGAAATCAGCGTAGACTCGATTGCCTCCGTCGAGGCGATCACTACCATCAACCAATACTTGCAGGCGGGAGGCGGAAAGCGGCTACGCCCTGCGCTGCTGCTGCTGTGCAGTCGCCTGTTCGGCCCAGCCACGGACAGCGCGCGGCGCATGGCAGCAGTCGTCGAGATGATCCACACAGCGACACTCGTTCACGACGATGTGATCGATGTAGCGAAAACGCGCCGCGGACGACCTTCCACGAACGTCGTATGGGGTAACCACATTTCCGTGCTCGCGGGCGATTGGCTGTACATGCAGGCATTCCAAGTCGCCCTCCGCGAGCGCAACTTTCGCCTTCTCGATGTACTGATTTCGCTCACGCAGATGATGGTGGAGGGCGAACTGCTTCAGCTGGAGCGGCTGCACCGCATCGATATCACGGAAGCCGATTACATGGAGCTGGTCGACCGAAAGACAGCGAGCCTCTTCTCGGCGTGCGCTTCCTTGGGAGCGATCACGGGTGGAGCGGACGACGCGGTCGAATCGAAGCTGAGCGATTTCGCCTGGAATCTGGGCATGGCGTTCCAGCTGGTCGACGACATTCTCGACTTCACGTCAACGGAGAAGATTCTCGGAAAACCGTCCGGCAACGATCTGCGCGAAGGGAAGGTGACGCTGCCGATGATCTATGCTCTCGAAACGGCATCGAGCGAGGAGCGGCGAGCTGTAGAGACCGTTATCGCGGACGCGAGCTATGAGCAGGTGCCTTTCATGCGTGTCCTGCAGATGCTGGAGCAGCATGGAGGCGTATCTCGCGTTTACGAGCGGGCGCACGCATTCACCGAAAAATCGCGCGCCATTATCGCGAGTTTTCCCGGATCGGCGGCACAGCGGGCGCTGAACGCGATCGTGGATCTGGTGACTGAACGCGATTCCTGACGCGCAGCCCGCGAAGACGCAGGCGAGTCATTCCGTGACCAGACGACTCTTTTTCTTCTTGCTCATGCCGGCAACGACCTGAGCGTGATTCAGCGCGGCCGTTAGCGAAACGCCTCCGATGATATTGCCGATGAGCGTGGGGAACAGGTAACCCCAGGCGACGGCACCCCAGCTTGCGGCACCCACCATGGGGAGAAACAACACTTCGACGGCGCCTGCAATGATGTGAGTAAAATTGCACAAACCGACCAGGTAAGTGAGGATCACAATAGTCGCCAAACGCCCCGTATCGATGGCGGCGAGCATCCAGACCACCATGGCGATGAGCCAACCGGCAAAGATGCCGCGCAGAATGGCCGCGCCGAACGTCACTTGCATAGCCTGCTTGGCGAGCGAGAGCATGGAGGCTTGCACGTCGGGTTTGAACATGGGCGTATCGCCGACGACCCAGGCGAACAGGTGAGCACCCACGAGATTGGCCGCGAGAACAACGGACCACAATCGCGCTACTCTCAGCAGCGTGGACAGATTGCGGTTCGCTAGAAGCGGAATGATGGCGGTGAGAGTGTTTTCTGTAAATAGCTGCTGACGTCCGCCGATGACGATCAGGAATCCGATTGGGTACCCGAGCGCGACTACCAGCGGCCGCCACACCTCGTCCGGCAAATGCGTCCTGAGCACGGCTTGGCCAACGAACGAGAAGCCCATGGAAAGCCCAGCCGCGAAGCCCGACCACGCCAACGCGGAGAGCGCACGGTTCAGCTCTTCTTCGCCGTCGTGCCGAATGGCTTCATGCACCACGTCGACGCTGACGGAGGTGCGTTCTTCCGCTTCTTCGCGCTGCTTCTCCGTGAGTTCAGGCGCGACGACGTTCGGATCCTCCTCATTCTCGATGAGCATGGCTCTACCTTAGCAGCGAATCGAGGCTGTCGAAAGGTCGCCCGCGGGGTGCGCGCCATCGATGCGCGGAATTGCGTTTAATTCTTTGTTGAGCTCGATTGTGGAGCGGCGACCGGGACAAACTGAGGCGCCGTGGTAAGACCAAGAGAGCTCGAGACCGCTTGGACCGACATGCCGAGTTTCGCGGCAATCTGATCGACGCCCATGCCTTGGTGCAGCATCACTCTGGCTTGCGCGGTGGGTGAGAGCTTCACACTATCGGCCTCAGGTGCGGCTGCTTTTGTGGTGCTTGAGCGCCCCGTAATTGCTTGCGTTCCTTGTACCCCGCCGACCGCATAAGAGGTCGCGCTGCCCGATATTGCGTTCACCATATTCTGGTGTCCTCTACTTTCCGGAGACTGTATCGATTGAATACGCGAGAAATTAGAGGCTAAACGCAAGGAATGTTTTCAGTAGGCCCGGCGGATTAAGCGATCGTATCGAACGTCGGGTGAGGAAAGTAAGATTGGGCTAGCCATGAACTCCTGGGCGAAAGCCTCGGATGGGACGGCATATATGTGGAACGACTTCAGATTCGCACTACGCACATTGCGAAAGACTCCGGCGTTCACGGCCGTAGCGGTCGCGTCGTTGGCCCTCGGAATTGGTGCTAACACGGCCATTTTTTCCTTTGTCAATGCGATTTTGCTGAAGCGGCTACCGGGCCCTGAGCCTGAGCGGCTGGTGACCTTCGCTGAGACTTATCGCGGCCAGATAACCGGGAAGGTCTGGCGCATGACTACGGTTGACGAGCTTGCAAAACGGAGTTCGGCTTTCGCGGGCCTATTTGGTTGGTTTGGGAGGCCCGTCAGTTTTTCCAACGGCGATAAGGCCCAGTGGGTCATGGGCGAGTTGGTCACCGGTGAATATTTCCCGACTCTGGGAGTGAAGCCGGCGGTCGGAAGATTGTTGACCAACGATGACGTTCGAGATGCAATGGCGAACCCGGTTTGCGTGCTGAGCTATGGGCTTTGGCAGCGCGAGTTCGCGGGTGAGCGCAGCGTGCTTGGTCGAACGGTGTTCCTGAATGGGCACTCGTATCGCGTCCTCGGAGTGACGGCACGGGGATTTTACGGCGCCGAACTGCAGCACCCTTCCGAGCTGCAGATTCCGGCGACGCGAATAGGCGACTTCATGCCGGCGTTTGGAAGCGCTACAGGTGTCGACTGGCTGAAGACGCTGTCATGGCTAAGTCCGATGGCGCGCCTGAAACCGGGCATCACAAGGCTCGAAGCACAGGAGCAAACGCAGCGACTATTGCGGCAGATCGAAATCGAGCGTGACCCGAGGTATAAGCCGGGAAATCAGGAAGATTTACGGCTGGAGGACGGCAGCCAGGGATTCGACACAATGCGATCGCGTTTCGGCCGGCCCGTGCTGGCGCTTATGGCCGTGGCGGCGGTGGTGTTGCTTATTGCTTGCGCTAATCTCGCGAATCTGTTGATTGCCAGGGCTCAGATGCGCGTGAAGGAATTCTCGGTGCGCCTGTCGATTGGCGCATCCCGCGCGAGATTGATCCAACAACTACTGATTGAGGCGCTGGTTCTGGCGGCTTGCGGCGGGATTGCGGGCCTCGCACTATCCTTCTGGATTGCTAGAACTTTGTTGGCGTTTCTGAATGCCGGCAGATCAGCGGTATCGGCCATGCAGGTAACGCCGGACGCAAAAGTTTTCGCGTTTTCGATGGCATTATCGTTTGCAACCGCGATTCTATTCGGACTGATTCCGGCATGGCAGGCCACACGGCCTGAACTTCTGCCAGGACTGAAAGACGAGGCGGCAGGCGGCGGGCGGGGGTGCCGTGCGGTGCTGCGCAAAGCGTTGGTTGTCATGCAGATCGCTCTTTCGCTGGTGGTGGTCTTTGCAGCGGGTCTACTCACGCGCACCTTGCGAGCGCTCGAGACAGTAGATCTCGGTTTTAAGCCCAATCGGGTTGTCGCACTCCATGTTGATCCTGCGGCGAACGGGTATTCGAGCGCGGGAATCTCGCGCGTTCTAGACGAGATTTTACGAAAAACGCGATTGTTGCCGGGCGTGCGCGCAGCAAGCCTGGCGGCCAGCACGCCTGGCGGCTCTATGGCTATCTCAATGAGCGTCGAGGTTCCAGGGTACACTCCCACTCGACCCGGGGACGATGTTGTGGATTTCAATTTCGTCAGCCCATCCTACTTTGAAACCGTGGTACAGCCCTTGCTCCGCGGAAGAGACTTCACAGAAAGAGACACCATCAACACCCCGCGAATCGCCATTGTGAATGAGAAATTCGTTCGGCACTATTTGGGCGGTCTAGATCCGATCGGCCACAAATTCCGCCAGGGCGGCGGTGATGTGGAGATTGCCGGTGTAGTGGGAGACGCGAGAGATCGCAGTACAAGAAGCGGTCCGGAGGAGAGCGTGTACATACCCGAAAAGCAGGGGCAAACATCAGGGCTGACGCTTCTGGTGCGCACTGCAAACGACCCCAACGACCTTATTCCTTCGTTGCTTGCGATTGTTCGAAGCATCGACAAGCGCTTGCCAGTTTATTCAGTGCACACATTGGATACAGAGATAGAGGCGGGACTTTCAAGCGAACGTATTCTCGACTATCTCTCGGCGCTGTTCGCTGCACTCGCTGCACTGCTGGCGGGAATTGGATTGTATGGCGTGCTTTCATACGCGGTGACGCGGCGCACACGTGAGATTGCGGTCCGTCTTGCAGTAGGTGCGCAAAGAAGCAATATCGCGTTCCTGTTTGCACGGGAGAGTCTCATACTGCTACTTCTCGGCTTGATCGTTGGCGCACCAGCCGCTCTGGTTTCGGTGCAGGCGCTAAAGAGCTTGCTTTTCGGCGTCGCCGCTACAGATGTGCTTACTCTGTTTCTCAGCGTATCGGTTCTTGCCATCGCGGGATCTCTGGGTATTGCGCTGCCGTTGTGGCGAGCTGCGCGGATGAATCCGGTAGCGGCACTTCGACACGGGTGACGTTCGCGGCGCTTACCTCGCCCACGCATTGTGCTCCGTCCATCGCAAATTCACCGAGCAGGACGAAGCGGGAACAGCCGCGCCTTCGGACACGACCGAGACTCCCGGCAGGGCACGTTCGACATCATGAGCTACCTGGTAATGGAAGTAGAAAGCTCCATACAGGTCTCGCGGCAAATCGCTCAGGTAGAGAGTCCGGCAGCAACTCGCGTCCTTACAGGCGCCGGCCGCCGCGATTACAGCAACTTTCACGACACGAAGCATCCTCACATAGGCAAGCGTGTTGAAGAGAGCAGCGGACATCATGATAAGCACCCAGGCGGTCAGCAGCATCCGTCGGAAGCGCAGAGTCGAGATGGCACAAACAAGTACAAACACAATCCAGATCACCGGATGATACAAATACCTCCCCTGTTGCGCGAACTGCGTCATCCAACCGAACATGTTGAGCATCGGGACGACGGCGAGAAACGGCATTAAAAGAAGAAGAGTTCGTCGCCAGGCACTAACACCGCTGAACAGAACCAGTGACAAGAACGCCACGTATGCAAGCAACGTAAGGCGAAGCCAGATAGGCAATCCGGCGCCTGTGTTGATCAGAAACAAAGCAGCCGGAAGCCGAGTGAAGACAGACGTAAACGTCTTGGTCGTGAACACGAAGTTGACATTTCCGCCGGCGAGATCGGGATAGCCGCCTAGATTGCCATAGACAGCGATGCGGACCAGCACGAGCAACACCGCCGCCGCGATCGCCGAAGATAAAACCGCCATCCATTTTCGTTTCGGGAGAAACAATCCTAACGGCCGACGAAGCAAAAAGAGTCCCGCGATCAACAGTGGATAGGCGTACGCGGTCTCCTTGCAGAGGACTCCCAGGCAGAACGCAGCCGTGCTGACCCAAACGGCCCCCGCGAGCGCGCGTTCCAGAGCAAGAAAGGTGAAGGCGGCCGCCATCAAGTCAAAACGCGCGCCCGGCCAAATGACTGCCTCAAAAGAAGCGGGGACGGCGAGAAATGCGATGCCCGCCCACTCGGCGGCGCATTGTTTCAACCCCAGTCGAAAGGCCAATCGCGCGACCAGAAAGCCGTTCAGCAAATGCAGCAGCAGATTTTGAACGTGATAGCCCCAGAGCGCGTTTCCAAAGATCCAATGATCCAACCACAGCGACACAAAGGTCAGCGGACGGTAAAAGCCGTCGTATTGCCGGTGGAGGAAAAAGCTCCAGGGCTTCACTCCGCTAGTGAGGGAACGGTGGGTCCAGTCTGGAAAGTCGAGGTTGATTTGAAAAGAAATTCCGTATACGAGTGCTACCAGCACTATACAGGCGAGCCAAAACAGCGGCCGTGCATGGAACGATGTGTTTGCGGCGTGTGCCTCCTGCGGCGGCGATTTGGAAAACGCCCAAGCAAAGGCGATGAGGAATGCGGCATTCAGATAAAGCAGCGGCTTGAAGAGGTAGGTAGCCGCCAGATGTACAGGGCCGATCCGAAAATCGTAGTGGCCAACGATCGCTAGAATCGCGAAATTGATCGCGGCCAGTACGAACGCAGCTGCCGCCACCTTCCGTACGATCGACCAGCTCGCCACTGAGCGTAGCATCGCATGAGGATCTGAATCGGTGTACGATAACGGAGATCATGATGAAGCGGCGAAGTTTTTTATCTTCTGTTTTGACGGCCGCTGCGGCCGCGGATGTTGCGCGGGCGCAGCGCTCCCGGAATGAGTTTGCTACTCCGAGTTCCCTCCCTCCCGCTATTGCAGCTTTGAAGAGCAGGCGCGAAGAGGCGAAACCGATCACGGTTGCCGAGCGGCGCGATCGTATCGAACGTGCCCGGCAACTGATGCAGCAGAACAAGCTGGATGCGGTTTGCATGATCGGCGGAACGTCGCTGGCTTACTTCACGGGGATCCGCTGGGGCAACAGCGAACGCTTATTCGCGTTTGTGGTGCCGCAAAAAGGCAACGCCTTCTACATCAGTCCCGCGTTCGAGGAGGATCGCGCTAGAGAGCAGATTGCGCAAGCTCCGGACGGAGATTCCTGTCGAGTTCTGACGTGGCAGGAAGATGAGAATCCCTACGCGCTGGTGGCGAACGGTTTGCACGACGCCGGGATTCGAACGGGGCACATCGGAATGGAAGAGCGCACTACATTCGTGTTCTCGAATGGAATCGCAAAAGCTAACCCGGGGTCGGAGTTTGTCAGTGCAACGCCCGTGACCGCGGGATGCAGGATGATCAAGAGTCCCGCGGAACTGGCGCTGATGCGTTTAGCGGCGGAGGTTTCGCTCGCCGCTTACGAAGCGGCATGGAAGAGCTTGCAGCCGGGCATGACACAAAACCAATTCGGAGCGATGGTGGCGGCGGCGCACCGGCAACTCGGCTTTACGGGAGAGGCGAGCATTCAGGCGGGCGAATACTCTGCTCTGCCGCACGGCTCGAGAACGCCGCAGACCCTTCGCGAAGGAACGATTCTTCTCATGGATGGCGGCTGCTCGGCGGAAGGCTATGCCTCAGATATCAGTCGAACGTTTGTGCTTGGGAAGGCGACGGACAAGATGAAGCGCGTCTTCGACATCGTTCATCAGGCGCAAACTACGGCCGTCAAAACAGCGCGTCCGGGGCTTGCCGCAGGCGGAGTGGATGCCGCGGCCCGAAAAGTCATCACTGACGCGGGCTATGGGCCGGGCTACAAATATTTTAAGCATCGTCTCGGCCACGGCATGGGCATGGACGGGCACGAATGGCCGTACCTCGTGAAGGGCAACACTTTGCCGCTAGAGGCGGATATGACCTTCAGCGACGAACCGGGCATTTACATTCATGGCGAATTCGGCGTGCGCCTGGAAGATGACATGCACATCACCGAAAATGGCGCCGAACTGTTTACGCCGCAAAGCCCATCGCCGGAAGAGCCATTCGCGCGGAGGTGACGGACGATGCCAGAAGTCAGCGCGTGGCGGTTTCGGAACCGGGCTGGCGCTTCACAACCGTAAGCGTAATCTGCGAAGGATACTGTTTCGAGTGATGCACGACATTGTGCGCCACGATGCCGGTGGTCTCGTCGTAGTTATTGCCGCCGGTATTCATGTTGCGGTCGAAGCGCGGGAAGTTGCTGCTCGAGACCTCTATGCGGATGCGATGACCAGCCGCGAACTCGTTGCTGGTTGTCATCGGCTGTAGCGTGACTTTGTAGACCTTGCCCTTTTCCATCCACACTGCGGGCTTGTCGTACCCGTCGCGATAGCGAACGCGCTGAATCGTCTCGTCGAGGTTGTACGCTGTGCCGTCGGGATAGACATCGAGTACCTTCACGGTGAAATCGGTATCCTTGACGTCTGAGGAGACGTAGAGCGTCGCACCGATCGGGCCACTCACTTCGGTGCTTTCTTTCAGCGGCTGTGACGTGTAAACGAGAATATCCGCGCGCGCTTCCATCTTGCGTTGATCGAAGGCGCCTCCCGTGACGGCATTACCCGTGCAGCAAACGTTACCGCCGTAGGAGGGAACCGGATTCATGGGATCGTACACCAAGCCGTCGGCAAGATCCCGATCTGCAGGCGCGCCGGCCAGCGTGCCATCACCATTTAAGCTGTTTGCTTTTCCGGCACTCGAAAGAAAAAACGTCACGGGTTGCGCTCCCTGTGGCGGCCATGTATCGGAGGTCTGCCACTTGTTTGCACCCATCAGAAAGTAACGAACCTTCGGCGTTTTTTCGAGGATGTGGTTTTTCTCTCCCTTGAGAAAGTAGTCGAACCAGCCGTAGGTGAGAGCGTCATAGTCGAGACGCGCATCGCCCATGCTGCGCTCGCCGACCACGGTGTCTTCGGTGGCGCGTTTGTAACTGCAGTGGAGCGTGGGCGCAATGACCGCATACTGCTCGTTCGCAATCTCAGGGCGTGCGGTCTTGCGGACGTAGTTATAAGCGGCGAGGTTCGGTCCGATCGAAACGTCGTACCAAGACATGAACCAGAATCCGGGCACATTGATGGTCATGCTGTCATTCCAAAGGCCGCCGCGATACCAGGCGGGATCGTTCGGCGTGCGTTCGATCATGGCGCCGCCGGTTGAAACTTCCTCACGATCGGCGAAGATGCCATGCGGTCCGTCGACGGCTTTGATGATGTCCTTCTCGGGCAGATGCCAGAGCGCCTTCGACCAGTCGACAGGCGGGAGTTGCTGCGCGAGATCGAATGACTTCGAGACGCGGATCAGGTCTTGTTGCGTGGTGTTGGACGGGAACATCGGCCGGACCTGGTTCTGCTCGCCATAGAGCCACGCGATGAAGAGCATCTGGACGGCTCCGCCGCGATACCAATTGCCCTGCTCGTAGTACGGACCCACTCTTCCGACACCCGCGCCGAAGCCTTGCGGGATTATCGCCGCTAAGGCCGGATTATTTTGGGCAGCGACGCCAAGCTGCCATTCGGCCGTCGAAGAGCACCCAAGAGTTCCGACCTTGCCGCTAGACCACGGCTGGGAGGACATCCAGGTGAGTTCGTCTTCGCCGTCAGATAAGGGAGCGCCGAGGATGTCGTAGATGCCCTCCGAAAAGAAATGTCCGCGCTCATTCATCTCGACGTAGACGTAGCCGCGCTTGACGGCTTCGAGTTCCCCGGTCATGTCGCGCGGGGCTCCTAGCTTCACATCCCAGTAGTTGAAGTCGTATGGCGTGCGGACAAAGATGATTGGGTACTTCTTGGCGGGGTCTTTCGGACGGTACACGTCGGTTGCCATGCGCTTGCCGTCGCGCATCGGGATCATCAGCTTGCGATCGATGATAGCTATGGATTCAAGCTCTTTCTCGATAGCGTTGCGTTTAGCGATGAGTTGCCGATCAGCCGCGGTTTGTTGCGCGAGGGCCTGGGGTGGGATAGTGCACACAATCGCCGCTATCAGCGCGAGCAAGAGGCTTCGCGTACCAGTAATTAGTGGCTTGCTTTGGAACGGGTTTCCAGGTCGATGGAGTTTCATGTCAGCCGGGTTTTATTGTAGACCCCGGACCGCGAGCAGTTGCGAGATTCAGGAACGGATTGCGAATCTCAACGGTTCCGCTCGTCACGTGAAAAGCAAGCTGTGGTTTTCACGTGGCTAAGCCGCATGATCAGATGTTCGAGGCTGTCTCTCTCGACGCGCCGGAAAACGCAGTCGGATTCGTATTCTGGCGTATCACCGCGCGTTATCAGCGCGAAGCAGACGTGAAATAATTCGTTCCGCAAAATGCGCTGTCTCTTCGCCTTTTGCTCAAAAACCAGCTAACCCGCCCATTCGTCAAAACCGGCCCGCGCCCACCGCCACGCCCGGTAACAGCTTCGCCGTTTTTCTTTTCTTCATTTCCCTTCATCGACTTCCACCCGCTTCCCGCCTTCATCGCCGCACTCGCTGCGCCACGCTCGTGTTCAAAAGCATGCCCACCGGCCCAAACACCCCACACGGAAAGTCGAACTCCAGCATGAACCGCCTGACCCACGGCTGCTGTTCCGAAAAGCTCATCCTCCCCGACGAAAAGGAAGAAGACTGGAACGCGCTCCGCCAGGCCTGGCTGGACGATTACCAGCCCGACAACCAGACCTTCGCGTCCATGCTCGAACAAACCGCCCGCGCCCAATGGTTCCTGTGGCGCAAAACCCGCCAGTACAACGAATGTGAGCAGTCCCTCTCCGCCAAATACGCCGCCTCCATCGACTGGTCCGAAGAAGATCACCTCAAAGTCGAGCGCTTCACCCGCTACCGCACCACCGCCGAGCGCGCCTTTCACCGCGAGCGCAACGCCGTCGAGCAAATCCGCAAAAATCGCGCGCTTGAAGCCCACCGCCGCGAACTCCTCGACCTGGAATTAGCGCGCGAAGCACGCACCAACGCAAAAACGTCCGCTAAGTCCGCTAAGCAGGTCGACCCGGAACCTTCCGGCCCGTTCGCCAACTTCGACCTCGACGCCTACTTGACCAAACGTGTGACCGTCCTTCCGCAGCTCACCCTGTATGTCGACGTCATCTACGAAGACGGTAAAACCACCACCAAAGCATCTCCCAGTAACGAAGTTCTGCTCGAGAAGAGCAAGACTATGGATCCGCCGCCGGTCGTAGTGACGCGCTCGATGTCCTTTCACGGCGGCATTCCGGCCATTTACCGCTGGGTGCGCAAAGAGGTTCCCGGCATCAGCACCGGCCGCGATCAGGAACTCACCTTCGACGAATGGCTCATCGTCATTGAGCAGGAGCGCGAACGCTTCCTCGCCACCGGTCACATCGGACCCAAAGATCTCGCCAACCTGGCTCTCTGCGATATGACCTGGGAAGACGCCAAAATTATCCTCCAAAATCTTTCTGACAACCGCTCCAAATGAAACATCCGACTACTCAACAACCAAAAACTGCCGCGCAGATGCTCTTCCGCGGGCAGAACGCCAAGAAGAACCGGCGCAGGGTACCCCTCCTCGATCAGTGGGTCGAGATCCGTGTCACGGATGGGAAAACGACGACGGAGTTGTTCCCGCCTAACAACGCCCTGATCAAGCAGGGAGAAACTATGGACCCCCCTCCCGAGATGGTCTATCGCAGGCTGCATTTTCCCGACGGCGTTCCGGACGAGTATGCCTGGACGACAAAAAACGAGACCATGCGCCAGTACGGCGGCATGGGAATTCAGCGTATGACCGTCGACACTTGGCTCGAAGTGATCGAACGCGAAGCGAAAAACAAGGACGGCCACATCGGCAGGACCGGCGTCGGAAATTTGCCGCGCCCCAAAGAGCACGGCGAGTGCGACTGCCCCGTCTGCTCCAGACACGTCACGCCTCCCCCGCAAGAATCACCCGAACCGTAGTAGGGGCGAGGCACGTGCCTCGCCCGACGCGATTGGTCTCAGAATTGCTTCTACTTCCGCTGTTCCTATCGAATCCAGATACAAAATCACCGCCCCGACTCATTGGGCGGTGAAAGCGAGGTCTATATGGCAACTAGCATAATGTCGGCGGGACTGTCCGCTTTAGAGTCTCTCGGAACTCATCCAACAACTGCTCGGCCGCGCACTTCGGCTGAGTTTCCACCGATCTCTCCCGAAACCCTAACTCCCACCGGTCAGCCGGGTGTGTATACGTCAAGCGACGGCACGCAGGTTATTAAACGTGACGAAGTTCTGACAGCCAGCGACAAAACTCTGATCAGTGCCTTGAACGGAGGTCGCCTCGATGGAGGTTCATCGTCCGTATCAAACCTCAAAACCGATCTTGCCCTCGGCCGTGCTAACGGTACGTTAAAGGGTGATGTTACGCCCTCCTACATAACGGGCTTAATGCAACAAGAGAAGGAAACTTCGGCGCTCAATGGGCAACAAGCCTCTCTATACGCACAGGAACGAAGCACTAGGGCGGCACAGGCGTACGCCTCTTCCACCGATCCTATTTCGATGGATGTACTTCAGAACGCCTTGAACTTCCTCCATAGCGGAAGCTCGATCAATATACGGGGATAAGCATCTTCTCGAGCAGCAGGTCGAAGATCCTGGCATAGGAGCGCGTACTGCGGAAGAATCGTTGCTCGCGATTCCTGAGAAACTCGAACCGGAACGGAGAGTAATTCTCCATCTCCGACAAATACGCCTTGCTGTACAGTTCCGGCGCGCTGGCCGCGCTGCGAATCACCAGCGTGCGCGAGCTTCTCGTAAGCAGTTGTTGCAAAGTGTTCGACCCATTTGGAAGACGTGCGATGCCGGCCATCACCGTCCGCGCGAAATCGAACAACCGGTTCGTCAATCGATCGAGCGGTTCGTCTTTGGCGGCTTGTGAAAACAGCGTGAGTGAGCCGCACCGTCCATCTTGCCGGACATCCTGAAGATCGTCGCTCAACTGAAGCACAACGCCCCACTGGAAAGCGAACTCCGCTTCGGCGTCCGTCAAATTTCCCGCCGCGAGATAAGCATCGGCAAGAACGGACGTCCCGCCTTTCGTAACGCTCACGGTCAGCACATCCGGATCGCTGGGCCGAACACTCTGCATCTGCGCGATGCTTTGCTGCTGCGCCTGATGGATCGCGAGTAGTGAATCGTGGACTTGCGGATACTCGATGCGCGGGTATTCGGATTCGATCAGGCCAACAAGCTGCCACATCGTCGCTTCCCGTTGGCTCGCGGGCGGTAGGTGCTCGCCCGTCAAGCGCCGCCGGAACCGCGCGCTGAAGCGCAGCTTCGCGTCAGCCGATATCCCGGGATCGTCCAAATAGTTATCGCTGTATGGATACAGCATGCTGTACGCAAAAATGGCAGGCGTCAACCGCATCGGGACGCCCAGTAGCAGCTGCAAGCCGCAAGCGGTCCAGGCGTTTCGGCATGCCTGCAGAATGTCCGTCAGGCTCACGTCCCGGTCCAGTTCGCGCGCCCATCGCGCCAGCTCCGTTCCGATTTGCGAAAACCCGTCCCGCAGCAGCCCCTCTATCTCGGGATCTTCAAAATCAAGTGCGCAGGTCGAGAGTTGAACGACTGTTGCTGTGATCCGGGCCAGCATTTGTTCCGCGTCGATTCGCGATCGTGGCGTGCTGCGCGCCGCGCTCTCGATCCGATCCACCCAACCCTCGAGCAACTTCTCGCGTCCTTGCTGTTCATCGCGCGTGTACCGCCGAGCGAGCTCAAGACAATCCGGGCTGCTTGCCTCCCACACTCCAATCGATTCCTCCACTAACTTTGCAACTGCGGTAAAACTGGTCCTCGTCTCACATTCGGTCACAAAAGCACTACGAAAGCTCACGGCATTATGTTCGGTCGACTGTCAATGCCGGTATGATTTCCGCAGCGGCAAAGCCCGGGTCGGCCCAGGGAATCAGTCGCGGACCGTAGTCCCACAAAACCAGCAAGCGTCCCGCCAGCGATTCGTCTGTCACCAAATATTCCACCGCATCCGCAATCTCATCCAACGGAATGAGTCTCGGCGGAACTCCGCGAGCGGTCCGCTGCTCCTCCGTCAGAGAGTCTACGTAGTCTTGAATGTGCGGCACCGCGATCCAGTGCGGCACTACGCAATTCACGCGGATGCAGTCTGTCTCTCTCAAGGAAGCTAGGCGGGTTGTGAAGCGCATCACGCCCGCCTTCGCGGCATCGTACGCCGGCCAACCCCCCGGTGTCGTTCTTCCATGGGATAGCGCGGAAGTCGACCCGACATTGACGATCGCTCCTCCGCCGCGGCGCCGCATCGCGTCAATCGCCGCGCGCGTGCCATACATGGCGCCTAACAAATCGGTTTCTACCGTTTCGTTCCAGCCTTCAAGAACATCCGCACCCGCGGGCAGAGCCGACGCGTTGTTGACCAAAATGTCCACCCCGCCGTATATTTGTTCCGCATAACCGATCAAGGCCCGAACTTCATCTTCGCTTCGCACATTCGCCTTGAACATGCTCGCGCGCCCTCCCTCCGCCTCGATCTGCCGAACTGTCTCTTTCGCTCCGTTCTCCTGAATGTCGGAGACCACCACTGCAGCGCCGCGACGCGCAAAACGTCCCGCAATCGCGCGTCCGCAGCCCGCACCGCCGCCACCGGTCACAATCGCTACAGTATTTTCTAACCGCACGCTCGCATCCATCGACTCGGTCGGACAAGTAATCGCGGGGCACGCGCCCCACTTGCGCTTCTATGACTTCTGTTTGTGCTCGTTGAACCAGTACAGGATGTAAGACACCTTGGCGATCTGGTGGCTCGGCCGCCGCTGAATCCCGTGCCCCTCACCCGGCACCCGAACCATCACCGTCTCCACATTCAGCATCTTCAGCGCGCGATAGTATTGCTCGGCTTCCGAAATCGGCGTGCGGTAATCTTCTTCGCCGGTCATCACCAGCGTCGGTGTCTGGACGTTCTTCACTACCGACAGCAGCGAACGCTCCTCGTAGTTTTGAAGATTTTCGGCGCTCTCCCACGGCGCTCCCGCGAACCAGTAATTCACCATGCGCGGACCAATATCGGCCGTGCCGATCCAGCTGTTCCAATTGATCACAGGATAGAGCGCGGCTGCAGCCCGAAATCGCTTGCTGTGCCCGATCATCCAGCAGGTCAGCACGCCTCCGCCGCTGCCTCCCGTCACGAATACATTCTCTGGGTCGACGTAGCCTTTCGCAATTGCTGCGTCGATCCCGGAGTTTAAGTCGTAAAAATCGTCGCCCGGATACGCATGATTAATCAAATTGCCGAATTCGCCGCCATAGCTCGTGCTTCCTCGCGGATTCACGTACAGCACCACATAGTCCTTTGCCGCGAATACTTGTTTCTCAATATCGAATCGATCGCCGTAGTTCGCAAACGGCCCGCCATGAATCTCGAGGATCATGGGATATTTCTTGGAAGAATCGAAATCGGGCGGCTTGATGATCCAGCCCTCCACCTTGCGTCCGTCCTTCGACGAGTTGAACGAAAACTCTTCAACCGGTCCGATCTTTCGCTGCGCCAGCAGGTCGCGGTTCAGGTGAGTGATCGTATTCAAACCGTTGCCGCCCAGTTTCCCGACGCCGATGTTGCCAGGATCTTCCGGACTCGTCACGGTTGTGACAAATCTCCCATCCGGAGCAAGCGTGAAGGAATCGCCGCCGCCGTATGCGCTCAGGCCTGCACCCAGGTGCTGCGCGATTTCCTGAACCTTTCCGTCCAGAGGAGCGTAACCGAGCTTCGTGTCGCCCTTATCCGTATAAATGAAGTACACGCCGCGCCCGTCCGGCGCCCACTTCGGATTGCTCACATCGCGATCGAGATCCGCCGTCAGCTCGCGAGAGTTGCTCCCGTCGCGGAACATCACATACAACCCATTCACCTGATATCCCTGATGGCGATCGTCGAATCCGACATACGCGATTCTTCGGCCGTCGCGCGAGATCGCCGGCGAATTATCCGGACCCTTGCGCGCTGTTAGCGTCTTGACCGCGCCGCCGTCGAGCGAAAACTCGTAAACGTCCGTGTTCAGAGGATTCGCTTCCGCGTCCGGGTTTCGATTGGCCGAAAGAATGATGCTCTTCCCATCGGGCGCCCAAGCCGGCGCCGCGGCGCCCATCCCGCCTCCCGCCCCAATGTTCAAATTCCCTTCCGAAATCTGGCGAGGCGCGCTGCCGTCCGCCGCCACGACGAACAGTTGCGTCTTGCCCGGCTTCAGATATCCCACCTGGTCGAACCGATACACCAGCTTGTCCACAATGCGCGCGGGATCGGCCCACTTGGCTCCCGGTGGAGGCGTCGGCAAGGTGCCCAGTTTGTGCGGTTGCTCCGAGACTAAAGAGAAGAACGCGATCTGCTGTCCATCCGGCGACCAGCTGATCCCGCTCGGTCCCTCCGGAAGATTTGTGACTCGCTCGACTTCTCCGGTATCGCTCCAACGCTCATAAATCTGCGGCGATCCGTCGCGATTGGAAATGAAGGCCAGCCTTTTCCCGTCCGGGGACCAGCGCGGCGAGCTGTCGTGAAAGTTCCCCGACGTAACCGGCCGGTTATCGCTCCCGTCGTAGTTGATCGTCCACAGGTTCGAATAGCGCGTGTCGGTGCGGATGTCGGCGAAGTCCACCATGTACGCGATGTGCTTGCCGTCCGGCGAAATCTGCGGGTCTGCCACCGTACGGAATTCGAAAATGTCCATCGCTGAGATGCGCTGTGCGGGAGCGTTGTCCCGCGCGGCCGCAATGCTCACTGCAAACGCCACCAGCAACGCACCCGCGAAGTGCTTCTTAGACGGCAATATATTCACGTTCCGCATATTTCCTCTCGTAATCTGTGCCATGTTATCAAAGCTTTACGAGAGCGCTCAGTTCGCCCTTCAACGCGCGTGCGGTACGTTGTTTCATGAGGTGAGGATATGCAATCTATGCAGCCGGAGCACGCCGCAGTTTTCCTGCAAATAATGCTGCCTGCAATCAAGAATGAGCATCGCATCACTAAGAAGGTGATCGAAACCATCCCGGCGGATCGGGGCGATTACCGGCCCGATCCGATTTCCAAAAGCGCATTGGAACTCGCCTGGCACATCGCCAGCGCTGAAAATCGTTTTTATGAAGCTGTCGTCGATGGACAATTCAATTTCGCCGGAAGCGAACGCCCAGAATCGATCAGAACCTCGACCGATATCGCCCGCTGGTACGAAGAAACGTTCGACCAGAATTTCAACCGCCTGACCCAGCTCTCCGGCGAGCAGCTCGCCAAGACCGTAGACTTCCGCGGCTTACTTCAGCTCCCGGCAGTCGTGTATTTACGGCTTGGATCGAGTCACTCCATTCACCATCGCGGACAGTTATCGACCTACCTTCGGCCAATGGGCGCGAAGGTTCCATCCATATACGGAGAGAGCTACGACGACGCCCAGGCACGGAAAGCCGCCCAGGCGCAAATGTCGACCGCGTAATCTGGTGTTTGAGATGGGTGCCTGAAAAACGTGCGGCTCACTCTCAGTTGTTTCATCGCGGCCTTTCTCCCGACTGTTTTAGCAGCGCCTGCGCAGACGCAGGAAGTTCCCCGCCCTGAGGCTCTACGCGTCGAAACGACGCTGGTTGTCATACCGGTGACCGTGACCGATGCCTCGCATCGATTCGTCCTGGGGCTGGAGAAACAGAATTTCAGCCTTTCCGAAGATGGCGTGACACAGAAGGTCACGCAATTTGCTGGCGAAGATGCACCGCTGTCAATCGGCTTGCTGGTCGACACCAGCGGCAGCATGGGAACCAAGCTCGCCACCTCCCGCGAAGCCGTCGCTCAATTCCTGAGGACAATGAACGCGCAGGACGAAGCGTTCCTGATTGCATTCAGCGACCGGGCGAAGTTGGTGGCCGGATTCACGAATGACACTGCCGAAATCGAGGACAAGCTGACCTCCGTCGAGTCGCAGGGTTTGACGGCGCTGCTCGATGCCGTGTCCATGGGAATAACGGAGATGAAGAAAGCCAAGAACCCGCGTAAAGCGCTGCTCATCATTTCCGATGGCGGAGATAACAACAGCCAGTACACGCCTGAGCAGATCGAAGAGCTGGTGCGCGAAGCGGACGTGCAGATTTACGCCATGGGCGTTTTTGAGCAACTGCCCTACCTCGGTATCACGCGAGCCGAACTCTCCGGACCGCGGCTGCTGGCGCAACTCGCCGAAGAGACCGGCGGCCGGGCGTTTCCCGCGCGGACCTCGAGCGCCCTGCCGAGTATCGCGCGCCGCATCGGAATCGAGCTGCGCAATCAGTATGTCCTCGCATACTCGCCTTCGAACGAAGAGAAGAATGGGAAATATCGCAAGGTGGAAGTGAAGCTGAACCCGCCGCAAGGTCTGTCCGGGTTGAAGACGCGCTGGCGCACCGGCTATTACGCTGCGACCCAGTAAATGGAAGTGCCTGCTGTGGGGCGGACCTCCCGGTCAGCGCCGGACGTTCTCGTCCGGCTCCTGGTTGCCAGCGAAATCACTGCGAGAAGCGGCTAGCGGTGGCCGATCGCGTGTACTGCCGACGGTGCAACCACTGGATGCGGCGCGTACGTTGCCCGCGGCACATAGGTTGCCCGCGGCACATAGGTCGGATGCGGAGCGTACATTGTGTGCGGAACGTACCCGGAATGACCCAGTGTGGAAGGCATTACGTAGGTCGGGTGTACCCCCGGCGCGTGCGAGATTCCCATCGAGGTTCCGCTCCACGGCGACCGATAACCGGAACTCGTTGCGCTGTGCGGCCATGCACGGTGCGACCACGTACCGTTTGGCAAAGACCCCTGTGGCCAGTGCGAATGCGCACTGCGGTATCCATACGGGCGAGCAACGATGATCAACGGAAACGCGGAAAACGGATAATAACCCCACCCGCCCGCATACGGACCGAACGGGTCGATTAAAGCGCTGCTCATCGGATAGTTGTATCCGGGGTAGTTGTATCCGGGAGTCGGATAATTCGGGATTCCGCCGTTGGGAATGCCCGCATTAGGAATACCCAGATTCGGGAGTCCGAAATTTGGATTCACTGTCAGAGCGTTCGGATCGCCCGCGTCCGCATCGCCTACATCGCCGGAATTTTGCTCCGCTAGTTGATTCTCGGCGGAGATGTCGTTGCTGCGCTCTCTCGCCCAATCGTAGAACTCATCGTCCGTCCCGTCCCCGAGCTTGGCGGTGTCGATATCGAGCGTAAAGAAGAACAAGTGCGCTTCGTCCACCTTCGACGTTTTTCCGTCGTGCGTCACGGCCGCTTCGCCGCTGTAGGCTTGAAGCGTTCCGGTATCGTAATCGAGGCGATACACGCCTTGCTTCGGAAATCGGATCGCGGTGTCCTTATAAAGGATGGCGGCATGATTGTCGGCGAGCGCGTCGAGTGAGTCGACAATCGCAGAGCCGCGCAGGAACTCGACTCGCGTATCGCTCAGCGCATTCGAGCGCATCCGGATCGCGCTGTTTTCATCTATCCGCAGGAACACGCCCGGCGTCAAAAGGATTTCGGCCCGCCCCTTTTCAGTGCGCAGCGTGGATCCTTCCTTAATAGTGGGGAAGGTTGCGAATTTATGATCGAGCGGCTGATCGTCCAGGAAGACCGAGCCTTCCGAAAAATGCACCACGCCGGAGTGGGCTGAAATCACCGCCTGCGCGGAGACTTGGAAACAGGCCAGCAACGCCGCCGCGGACGAAAGGAGGACGCGGGTTATGCGCATAAGAACCCCTGTCCAACGATTCTACTCCTCATGTCACACCCAAGCCGAAATGCCCGCTCGGAGCGCTGCATCCAACAGGAGAAAACCCCAGTTTTCTATCCACCTAGGAGTAGAGTATAAGATTGTTTCCAATACTCGTTGTAAGCCATCTCGGGAGCGGTCTTTTGCACCATGAGCATCGCTGATCAGAGGGTAGCCGCGTCGAGCTTGCCTCGCCGCATCCCCTTAGGAGTGAGATTGTCCCCGCAGTTTGTGAACAGACTGTGTGGTCGGGTTCAAAAGACTGGGCCGGAGCAGGCGCAAATGGCCGGCCTCTTGTTTGGAATCGCCGGTGAAAGCCTGATCATCGTTCAGGCATTCAGATCGTTCACGGGTGCGGATTCAAACGGCGCGGCGCTCGACGGCCCTCGCCTCGCACAAGCTTTGGAGCGCTCCTTTATCGCATCACAGACCGACCCCGAGGTCTCCGCCCTTGATGTCATCGGCTGGTACGCGCTGCGGCCGGCCGGCGGATTGCATGGCAGAGATGTCGAATTTCATAACGCGCATTTTCCCAGCCCCAACGACTTAGCGATCATCCTCAGACAGCAAGGCGACAACGACGTGTTGCTGGAGTTGTACACGAAAGCAAAGACCGGGCCATTGTCGCCGGAGGAGCATCGTTGGGGAGCGCTGCGGCTCGCAACCGACGTGCCCGCTCTCGGTCCAATTGAAGTGACGATGCGCACCACCGGCGGCGGCGAAGAGCTGGAATCGTTCGAGTCGCTCGATCGTGCGCTCGACAATGGACAGCGGAAGACCGGACTGCGCGCCAGAATCCCCCTCGTCCTACGTCCAAAACGCACTGCTGAGCACGCGCCTTCCGAGACGGGCAACAGCGCACCATCACCCGCCCTCGATCCCGCGATTCCCCGCTCCGCGCAGCCAAGCATTGTCCGCGAACGCCCCGCCGCCTCGCACGCGGCAAGACCGGTTCACCCCATCAAGGCCGGCGATCCGCCCGGACTTCCGGTGCTCTTCACGCCCCCTAAGCCGCGCTCGCCCTGGTTTCCTTCAGCTGTTCTTTTTGCGGTTGTTGCAGGCGCAACCTTCGCCATCCTTTTTATACACGGCCTGCCGCCCGGAAGCGCCATGCCGGCCTTCTTGCGCGCCATTCTTCCCGACAGCGGATTAGGGTTGCATGTCCAGACGCAGGGCGACAGAGTTATGTTGAGCTGGAACCGGCGCAATTCCGTCGTCCGCTCCGCGACTCAGGGCATTTTGCACATCGACGATGGCTCGCAACATCGGGACTTTACGCTGAATGCCGGACAGGCCGAAAACGGCGCGGTGCTCTATCGCCCCAAATCCGATGACGTGACGTTTCGATTGGAGGTGCGGAACCAGCAGGGTGCCGCGGCCACGGAAACCATTCGCGTTCTGGACGGAGCGGGGAACACGCCGCTGGACCTGAGTGCGGCAGCGGACGTGCCGCAACAGCCTGCTTCCGAAGTCCCAGTCAAACCACCGGAACACCACGATTGGAAGGCCGTGACGGAAACAACCGCAGCCGTTCCACCGCCCGCGCGCAGCCGGCAGGAACCCTCGGCCGGCAGCCTTGCGGAACCGGTTATTTTGGTCGCTGACGCACCGCCGAAGCGCACGGCCGCGTCGCCCGCCGCAACGCCGTCTGTTTCGACCGTGCCGCGCGATGCAGTTCCGTTGCCTGCCGCCGAAACACCCTTCCTGGCTGCATCCGCCACCAACTCCAAACCGCCTGAAGGCGTTCCCCCGGCTTCTCCGATCGACACGATTCCGGCTGCCGCTCCACCGGTGAATACTACAGCGGCCCCGCTATCGACCGCGCCAGCGCAAAGAACTGCGGACGCCTCCAGAGATGCGCCGGCGCCTGTCGCTCAGACGCCGGCGAAGCAGACCGACTTACCCGCAAAGTTCGGGTCCCAGGATCTCCCGCCCACGAAACCCGCCACCGATTCGGGTAATCTGAAACCTGCGGACGCGCGGTCGACGGGCCCCGTTCAAAATGCGCCCTCACCGCAAACCGCGAATCCTGCACAGCCCGTTTTAGGGATGGGTCACGACGGCCTCCCCGCCCGCGATTTCGTAGCCCCTCACCCCATACGGCAAGTGTTGCCCGATACCACCCTGTTCCCGCCGGTTTTCATGGCTTCCAGCCCCGAGGTAGAAGTCACCGTCAAAGTCGATAAGGACGGCCGCGTGACCGAAGCGCACGTCGTGAGCGGCAGAAAGAAAGTGAAAGAGGCGCTTGTCGGCGCGGCGCTTGTCGCCGCCAAGCAGTGGTCCTTCGAACCGGCTAAACTTCACGGCCAGCCCGTTGCGAGCGAGCACACGATTATCTTCCAATTTCACCCGCAGCAGTAAGCGGCCTACGTCGCTTTAAGAGGCCTTCTTGTCGAAGACAAGATTCTCCGATTTGTCATTCGGCTCGATATGAGTGAGTTCGACATTCAGATTGTGCTTATCGGGCGAAAGCTCCAGCTTCCACTGTGTCACCGAGTCTTCTTTAGGGCCGTCGGTCTTGAGGATCATTAGATCGGGACCGTTGTACCAGAGAGAGACTTTGGCCTTGTGATCGCCCTCGTCGAAGTCACATTGAGTGCCCCCGGTCTTGCAGGAGAACTTCGACGTGATCTCTTTCCCATCTCTCTCGCGGGCCACTCTGGTGAAGTTGATGCTCCCGGCATTGTCCTGAATGGTGAGAGTGACGGCTCCCGCGCCCGTCGGGCTCTTGGCTTCATCCAGCTGCCAAGTGCCACTGAAACTGGGCGGAGCGCCTTGGGCGAATAGCAACGAAGAAACGAAAATGGGCGCGGCGAGCAACGCCGGCGCCAGCTTGAAACAGCGCACGCGAAACCTCCTGGACGGCCCTCCGGCGCGGCGGACCGGCCGGTTTCTGAATTTAAAGGGCATCTAACGTTATATCTAATAAATTCGACGTCCTAAGGCGAGTACCGTACCGGCCGCTCGAATGCGGCTCTACGCCGATGAGACAATTCGCGCGCACCGTGCATCTGCCGCCGTGCATCTGCTTGGATATGACCAAGCCGACCTTCGACCCTGGCCTGACGCAGCAGTACACAGGAGTTCTCAAGCGCGCCATCAATAAAGACGGGGAGTTCAACGTGCGGCGCTCCGGCATCACGTGGCGCGACTTTCATCCCTACCTTTTTCTCATCAATGCATCGTTACCGGCTTTCATCGGACTGGTTACAGCCGCATTCATTGTGGTGAATATCGTGTTTGCCGCCGTCTACATGGCGATTGGCATCGAGAACATAAAGGGAACCGAAGCCCCGACCGAATGGTTGAGGTCCGTGAATGCATTCTTCTTCAGCGCGCACACCCTCACCACCGTCGGGTACGGAAACATGTATCCGAGCGGCGTGGCAGCGAATACAGTCGCCGCCATCGAAGCGCTGGCCGGTCTCATGGCTTTCGCAATTGCCACGGGATTGCTCTTCGGGCGATTTTCACGCCCTTCCGCGCGCATCGGTTTCAGCCCGAATATGCTGATGGCGTCTTACATGGACGGAATGAGTCTGCAGTTTCGCGTCGTCAATCGACGATCGAACAACCTCATCGACCTGGAAGCGCGCCTGCTGCTCATGACAGTTGAGTTCATCGGGCAACGACTCCAGCGGCGTTACGCCCCATTGGAACTGGAGAGGAATCAGGTTCTGTTCTTTCCTCTGACGTGGACGGTGGTACATCCAATCGATCAGAACAGCCCGTTGTACGGCAAGACCCGAGAGGATCTCGAACAGCTCCAGGCGGAGGTGCTGATCATGATGAAGGGATTCGACGATACGTTCGGGCAAACGGTCAACGCGCGTTACTCCTACCGCTACGACGAGATCGTTTGGGGGGCCAGGTTTGCACCTGCGTTTGAGATCGAGCCGGATGGCGATTTGCGCCTCGAGGTGAACAAAGTCGGAACAATCGAAGCCGCCAGATGAGCGCGGCGCCACTCTTGTTTGGCGAATCACGACGCCAAGAAATAACTTTTGGCTCTTCGCATTCAACTGTTTAAGTGCCATTTCCCTACTCCGCGGGAGATTGGCAGGCGCACAATGCGGGCATGGACGCACGCGGTCATCTCTACCGGCTATCGAGCCCGTTAATATATTGGCGTGGAAAGCCCGGACTGCATATTTTGCAAAATCGCCGGCGGCAAGTTGCCCGCGCAGATCGTTTATGAAGACGCCGGCTCGGTGGCGTTCCTCGATACGCACCCCGTATTTCCCGGACACGTGCTGCTGTGCCCGCGCGAGCACTTCGAAACGCTAATGGATCTACCGCCTGAGCTGACCGGCCCCATGATGACGGCCACGCAGTTGCTGGCTAAGGCCGTAGAGGCCGCGCTTGTCGCGGAAGGCACCTTCATCGCCATCAATAATCGGGTAAGCCAGACGGTGCCGCATCTGCATATCCACATCGTGCCTAAAAAACGCCGCGACGGACTGAGAGGCTTTTTTTGGCCACGCCAGCAATATAAAGATGACGCGGCGCGTGAGGCAGTACGGGACGCGATTGAGCGTGAGGTTCAGAACCTGCGGGGCTAACGCGACCCGCTCAACTTACCTTCACGAAAGCCCGACGCCGACCGGCGACGGACCCTTCGACAATGCTGCCAGCAGTTTTTCACGCTCGCGCAAGCCTCGCTCGGTGGCAGACTGCGTCGCAATGCGATAGACGATCAACCCGATCACGAATTCGATCGAGAGCACGCCCAGCAGTGCCCAATTGTTCTGGAGCGCCCAGCGAGCGAGGAATGCGGAACCGACCAGCAAAAACATGCCCACGCTGCAAAGAGCGAACCAAAGCTGCATTCTGCCTCCGGCTTGCTTCCGAAAAGTTTGCGTAGGGTCGATGGGCCGGGCCATGGAAATCGAAGTGAGATTGCCAACCGTCAGGAAAAAGATGCCCACCACGGCTGCCGCGGCGATAGAGTTGGCGATGTTCAACGGCGTCACCGCTGCGCGGAAAATTGCGGCGAAAAGCAGGACAGCGGCGGACTGGGCTGCGATGAAAACGATCGCCGTCAAATTCTTAGCTTTCAACACGGTCTCGAATGGAAGCGGCGCCACAAAATACATTTGAGCGGCGTGGCGGTCCAGACCGAAGACGTTGAGCAGCAGCACATCGCTGAGCATGAGCAGCCCGTACAAAGTCACCATGGGAAGGAAGTTTTCATGCAGGAACCCGTGCCGGGAGCTCGAGCCTGCACCGAAGGCGATTGGAATGAAAATCACGACACTGAAGACACAGGCCATGCCGAAAGTGACGCGGAAGCGCGGCATGCGCAACAGCGAGTGAAATTCTTTTTGCAGGAGAGCAGCCATCGGGTCGCGAAATAGACGGTTAGGAAGATCGCCCAGTTTTTGCAGAAGTCCAAGTTTCGCGCCCTCCGGTCGACTGGTGAGAATGGACGGACCCGCGCGGAAGCCGCCTTCCTGCCGCAAGCCTTTCTCGAATTGCCAACGAGCCAGCGAGTAGCATACCGCTGTCCAGAAAAGAATCAGCACCAGATCCAGAATTGAAAATTGACCCAGGCTGAGCGCTGAGCTTTCACGCCAAGGCGTAGCGGTGCCGCGCGCCACCGCAAAAAAATACGGAGCGAGCATTCGGCCCAGTGCAGTGCGTGCCAGCAATTGCGGAAGAACGGCAATACTGATGATCAGAATCGCGAAAATCTCGCGGAAGCGGTTGCGTTCGAAGGCGTGCAGAATGAACTCTCGAACGGCAAGCGAGAGAAAAAGGTTTACCGGAATGAACAGCAGCAGAAACAAGGGGGCGAAACCCGGGATGGCGGGATGGCGGAGCAGTCCTATGAACGCGCCCACGAGCACAAGGATCATTTCCGGCGCCGTGGTAAATCGCAGAAGAACTTCAATGCCGAACAACGCGCTGCTACCGACAGGGTAAATTTGCAGTTTGTTCAGCTGCAGAGACCAGCCGCTGCTCAACGTGAAGAGTGGAACCAACTGCCAGAACAGGAATACAGCCAGTAATCCGACGGGCACCCACTCACCGAGCTGGGCAACAGAAAGCTCGGGAAGCGAAATGGCAAGAAAAACTCCGAACCCCGCAAACATGCCATACCAAACGAGCGAAACGCACCACATGAGAATGGTTCCGGCATTGGTTCGCGGAAGATGATTGCGCATGGTGCGGAACTGCGCCCAGGCGATAGCGAAAACTTGCGGCCACATAGTATTCAGAGCCAGTCCATTCTGAGCCAATCGAGTCAGAGCCAATCGAGCTTTTCGGTATACCGCTCCGCGCCGACCAGATTGACGAAAATGTCTTCTAACGTGCTTGCGCCTGCGGTACCCTGTGCGCGCAGCTCTGCCATGGTTCCCTGCACCACGACTTTGCCGCGATTGATGATGGCCACCTGGTCGCAGAGCCGCTCGACCACTTCGAGCACGTGCGAAGTGAGGAAAACCGTCGCACCATGATGCACCTGTTCGAGCAAAATGTCCTTCATCAGGCGCGCACCCACTGCATCCACGCCCTCGAAAGGCTCATCCATGAGGAACAGATGAGGGCGGTGAATCAGCGCGGCCGCCATCGCTACGCGCTTGCGCATACCTTTGGAATATTCGCCGATCAGCTTGCGCCGATTTTCGTTGAGCTGGAAAAGATCGAGCAGCTCACCGCCCCTTTCGCGCGCAAGAGAACGGGGGAGGCCATACAAACGGGCGACGAATTCCAGGTATTCGGCGCCGGTGAGATAGTCGAACAGCAGCGTGTCATCGGGCACCAGCCCGATCTCTTTGCGAATATCGAGCGACCGTTGAGGCATCGGAAGCCCAAGCACCTGCATGCTCCCGGAGTCCGGCTGCGCCAAACCCATCAGCATCTTAATGGTGGTGGTCTTGCCGGCGCCATTCGGTCCCAAAAAGCCGAAGAAGCACGCTTGCGGCACAGCCACCGACAATCCGTCGACAGCGCGAGATCCGTTATACGTCTTCACCAGATCACGAATTTCAATCGCCGGAACGCCGGGCGAGGAGCCGGGTGCAACGACGTTCTGAGGTGAAGCTTCCCGCCCGGAATCATTATGGTTTGCCGCCTCCCAGCCGTTCTCGAACCGCCGCGAGAAGCTCGCCTGTTTGACGTAAAATGGCAAATTTGGCGCGTGCCACTTGCGATTCGGCGTCGTACCAAGCCATCCATTTATTCCCTTCATCGAGGCGGGCCTGTTCCACGTCTCGCAGCGCGACACGGCCTTCATTGTTCTGCGCTAACAAAACCGTCAACTGCTCGCGCGAGAGATCCAGCTGCATAAAGGCGAGGTCGCGAATGCTTTCCGCCTTCTTCCATTGTTGATAGCTGTGACGTGTCTCGGTCAGAATGCGGTTGCGGGTTTGGTCCATCTGAATGCGCAACTTTTCCAGATCCGTGTACGCCTGCTGGATGTAACCTTTGGGAGCCGAACCGATGAAGATGGGGAGCGTGACGGAAGCCCCCAGCTGGAAGTTATTGCGCTGGAACTTCTGAAAGTATTGCTCGTAATTGTATTTCGCAAACAACGCATATTGCGCCACCAGATCGACTTTCGGCAGACGCTCGGCTTTAAAAGAGCGCACGTCGAGCTCCTTCGCCAGTACATTCGATTGCATTTGGCTGAGTTCCCGGTTATTGCGCAGGGCGGCGTCGGCCGCGGCGTCTTCGCTAGGCGGCGTGGGAATGGCAGCCAAGTCCGTATCGACAGGTTTCACGCGGTCGGCGGCGGGATAACCGAGCACCACCGCAAGCATCATTTCGTAATAATCGGAGTCGAGATTGGCCGCCTCAAGCTGCTGCCGCGACATGGCCAAATCCACGCGCGCGCGCTTTTCGTCGAGCGGCAACTGACTGCCCTCGTTTACACCTGCGGCGGCCGCGTCCATTACCTTTTGCAAGCTCGGAAGCTGACTCGATATCGTGCTGCTTTGATGTTCCAGCTGGCTGGCGGTGAGAAAGAGATCCGCAGCCTGGTACGCGACCTCATCGGCTTTCTCCTGCGCGGCAAATTGCGAGCCGCGCGAGGTTTCTTTTGCGGCGGCGACCTGATAACTCTTAGGGCGATTGTAAAGCGCCATATCGGTTTTCACCTCGAACAAACTAGGCGCATTGCCCTCGATCGAATTTGGATAGCCGTATGTGTAGGCGAGGCCGCTGCCGCCGTATACTTTCGGCCGGAATGGATCGAGTGCGATCTTTACGCCCTCTTCCGCGCGCTGTTCGTCGAGGCGCGTGAGCGCGACATCGGGATTCTGGCGCGCAGCTAGTTCGAGCGCCTGCTGCAGCGTCAGAGAATGCTCTTCGGCGCTCGCGACACTCCCAAAAACGAGGAAAAGAATAGCTATTTTTTGGGTGAACACTCATCTATGCTAACGTGGCGCGGCGCAGATGGGCGAACTTGCTCCGCCTGTATTCGTTGGTCGTTACGCGGACGCCGCGCCGGTGACCAGGGGCGCGTCTGTTGTGATCATTGCTTTATCCGCCGGTACGCGTCTTTGGTACATCGTGTCCAGAATCAGGTTCGTCATTTGAGCACGCCTTTCGTATCGTCCCGCCGCATGCGTGATGTAGCGAACCACGATTTGCAGGCCGCTCGAGTCTGGGCGGAGGTAAACGCTCGAAACGGCTGGAAAGTCACACGGCCCGTAATCCCGCGTAGCGTCCTCCCATTCCGCCTTCGCGGTTTCAGCGTCCGCTTTGGTCAGTTCCCCGGCTTTACTCCGAATGTCGTCCATCACATCGTGGACCTTGTCCGGCGACGGGACAGTCACGTGCAGTTCGTCCCAGAGCCATTGCCCGGAAGTCGTGAAATTGAAATAGTGGCCCTCGATAGCGAAGCTGTTCACAATCGCGACTTTCCGTCCGGTCGGATGGCCATCGTCGGTCCAGTTGCCCGCTTCGAGCAACACGGTCCGCAGCATGCCCACCTCGATCACTTCCCCGGTGACGCCGTCGATCTCAACCCAATCGCGTTTGCGCATTCCGTTCCTGCCCATCAGGACAAACGAACCACAGAATGCAACGATGAAGTCTTTCATGACGACCGCCAGTCCGGCGCCGAACAGACCGATCATCGTGGAGATTTGTGCCGGCCGTCCGAAGACGATCACGAATACGATCACTGCTCCGACAATCTGAACGAAAAGCGAGATGGGGACTCGCACGTGTCGTAGGCGCGCTTTCTCGTCTCTGAAATCGGGGAACACCTTGCGACCCCAGAAAGCGACCGCTCGCGCGGCCAGCAGAACGACAACGATCAGCGCGAAGGTGGCGAGAATAATGAGCCCGACAGACTGACGCCTCAGTGCAATGAGAGCATCCCAGTCGGTGTAGATGGTATCGAGCTTGTTAAAATCGACATCGCGTCGATCCAAATCAACAAGGATGTTCTTGACTTTGGCTTCGCGTAGTACGGCGGTCGAGAAAGCAGAACGCTCGCCCGGCGATCGACTGACGACGGGCGGAATTTGATTCTCAAGCGCTTCATGCTGTTTTGGAAGATCGACGGCAGCATTGTCGCTGTCCGTCTTGGCCTTCTTGAGCGACCTGTCCAGTTCAGCAAGGAAAAGGAAAGCTTGAATCTGGCCCCGCAAGCTGCGTAGAGTACTCGCTGTTTCCGGTGAGTCGACAGGCTTTGCGAGAGGTGTTTGTTCGAGCGCGTTGTACTGTTCGCGTTCCCGCTTTAGTTTGCTTTCGAGGCTGCCACCTGCACGGTCGAGATCGAGTCGAGCATCCTGGAGGTCGATGTCGTCTAGCGACTGCTGCGCCTTCAGCGCGTCAAGATCCTGGCCGATTGCAGCCGAATTGGAGCCGCTCGCGCTCTGTGCCTTCTTTAAGCGGGATGCTTGGGCCGCGTCTTCTTGATTTTCCCCCTCCAGGTGAGTGACTCGATCGGCGAGCTGCTGCTGTTGTGGATTGAGCTTAGGCGGGTTTAGATCCGATTCGCGTGTATTCAGGTCAAAGGCCTGCTTCACTTCGTCATCCGCTACGCTGAGCGCTTCATTTGCGAAGGCCTGTTCCCTAGGCGTGGTGGCGCGCGCATGAAGGTTGCGAGCTGTGCTGTACGGAAGCTGATCGACCCACACGTTCCTGCTGTTCGCACCGTTCTTATCTCGCGCTGAAGTGCTCTGCCCGGTATACGGGTTCAAACGAGATACAGAAGAAGATTGCTGCAGGATGTAGAGGACAAGCAGCGCGGCGGCGGCTAAACAGATCGCTCCCGCGAGCGTCGAGTAAGTCCCCTGTTTCGTGACATGCATCGGAGTCCAACGGGACATTCATAAGAGCATATCTCGTCGAACGGCGGCGATGTGGCTCATGCGTGGTCGAGGTGTTTCGCGGGTCCGCTTGCTTTCGGCGCGGCGGTAAAACTCAAAAGCTGCAGAAGCGAGCCGGGAGTTTGGTCGGGGCGGGAGGATTCGAACCTCCGGCCTCCTGGTCCCGAACCAGGCGCTCTACCAGGCTGAGCCACGCCCCGAACTTCCTCAGTCTATCAGCCTTTTATGCAACTCTTCCGCCAGTCCACTGACGCCTTTGCGGCGATAAATATCCGCCAGCCTTTGCTGTTCCGGTGAAGTCGCCAGAGCGCGCCGCAGCATCGGATCACTGGTCGCTCCGTTGATATCGGCACGGCTCGGAATCCACAACTTGCCGTCCGCGAACTCTACATCGTTCACAAAGGCCATCAGCGCGCCGATCACCATGGGCATTCCGGTCGGATGCGAGAATCGCAGAGTTGCGGATTCCGTCATCGTGCCCGTTTGCACCGGACCGAGTTCCATCGTCGATGGAATCGATCCCGCCACGAAATCTCTCCCCCGTTCATCCTGCACGATCCAACCCATCTCGATACTGCGCACCATCTTCTGCGACGTGTTCTTCACTTCAATCTGCGGAGCCCGCACTTCATTGCCCGCTATCTGCGCGGCGCCGCTCAAAGGCTGCACCGGCGCGCTCGGAAACGAGACCGCACTCACGCTCATCGCTTGTTCCCGTTTCGAGGCTGTGCGCGGATCGCGCAGCAATTCCAGACCCAGCTGCTGCGGATTGAAATCCTGCAAACCGAAATTCAGTTCTTCGCGCAGTTCCGCCCATCTGCCGGTCTGCAGCAGTTTCGCCATGTATCGCCGGTCGCGCCGCGCTTCCAGCTCATACACGACCAACGCCCGACGCGAATTCAGTTTGTCCGGCCCGTAAGAGGAAAAGTCCGTAAACAGCGCACAATCGAGCGACACCTGCACGATTGCTCGGTCGCTCTTCGCCACATTGAAGGGCCGCAACAGCTCCATGTCGATGCGCACCGGGAACACTTCTCCGGCTTGCACGTCGAGGCTCGGAACCGTCACCGATCCTTTCCCCGATGGCGTCAGATCTTGCGCTTCCACGCGCAGCGTCAATCCCGAGATCGGCTTGGTTCCCGTATTGCGCAGCAGCAACGACGCATGCAGATCGAGCGCCATGGAAACCCCGCGCACGCGCGCCGTCGTCGGTCCCAAGCTGAAGGAGACCGGCAAGACTGGAGAGTCATTCGGAAATTCGACATCGAGCCAGCGCCCGCTGTCGTTTTGCGCCCACGCGCAAATCGAGATCAGCAGCGTCGCCAGAACAATAACGCCGCATCGCTTTGCGCTATTGCCCATATACCTTCGTGATGGTCACTTCTCCGGTCTGTTCATCGACGTACCGCGCCGAAACCGCGGAACTGCCCGAGAGTGAAATCACAGCCGAAGGTGGATGCATGATCGTCAGCGTCGCGCCTTGAGCGCGCACTGCGACCCCGTCAGCCGTCGCTCGCAAAATCGTGCCTGTCATCTGGGGCCCTTCCAGGCCCACCAAGCGGCGCAGCGAAGCGGCTAAATGCTCGGTCTGCTCTTTCGGAATGTGGGTCACCCATCCGCCCACGAACAGCGCTGCCAAGCCCGCGATCAGAGCTCCCCGCGCAAGCAGCACGCGCCCTCGCCGCATGTTATCGACGCATCGCGCCGCCGCCACCCCGACACCGATATTGCCGACCATCTCGCGCTCCAGCCGGCTCCAATCCGCTATCGCCTCGAAGCCGGTCAGGGTTTGCGCCTTTGCTTCCCGCCTCAGTGCGTCCTTGGCGGAGCGAAATGTCGCAACCTGCTGCTCGCAATCGGCGCAGCGCGCTACGTGATAGCGCAATCTCCAGCGGCTCGCTAGAGGCAAATCGCCGCTCGAATACAGCGCCAGAGTTCCTGAGCGCGGATGCAAACTCTTTGCCGCATCGCGCGATCTCATGACAGTTTCCTCGCCTGCAAATACCGTTTGAACTTGATTCGCGCGTTCGCAATGTGTGAGCGCACTGTAGCCATGGAGCAGTTCATCTGCGCGGCCACTTGATCGGCCGGCATGTCCTCCACGTCGCGCAGCAACAGCGCCGTTCGCTCCCGTTCCGTAAGCGCCGCGAGGCCGCCATCGAGATGTAACTTCCGCTCGCCTCGCAATACTAACTGTTCCGGATTATCATTTCCCGAGCTGCGCGTTTCCGCCAGCTCACTGACTTCCGTGAACGAGAATTTCTTGTTGCGGCGCAGAAAATCGATGGCCGTGTTCGCGGCGATTCGCGACAGCCAACCTGCCGCCTTGTTCAGATCCTTCAGCTGCGATTGCCGTTGCAACGCTTTGATGAACGTTTCTTGCGTCAGATCCTGAGCATCGTCCACATTTCCGACAATGCGATAGATCAACAGAAATATGCGCCGCAGATTCTGCTGCACAAACTGGGCTTGAGCGTCGGACTCAGTTTGGAGCTGCGAATCGGAAATGGGAGGCAGAGGCTCGCTCACCGCGCCCTCCCGAGCGGCCAAATCCAAAAGCCCGGCCAGCCCCGTTCCGTGCAGCCACTCGCTCGTCGCTTGTTGCATTCCTCTACTAAGGAAAGACGAGAAGGGTTCGGAAACGTGCAGGACGGCGAAGCCATCAAGGCTATCCTTAAGTGTATATGAGGCCTGTCGCCATTATCGGTATCGGGAAAACCGGATTTGGCGCATTCCCCGATCGCGACCTTCGTTCCCTCGCCGTCGAAGCGGTAGGCCACGCGCTCGCCGACGCGAATGTTCCCGCGCCTGCCGTCGAAGCCTTTTACTTGGGCAACTTCGCCGGGCCTTCCTTTGTCGGTCAGAACCATCTCGCACCTTACATCGGTACCGCTGCCGGTTTTGAGGGCATACCCTGCACCCGTTTCGAAGACGCTTGCGCGTCGAGCGGCTCTGCATTTTTTCACGCTTGGATGAGCGTCGCCGCCGGAGTCTATGACACGGTGGTTGCCGCGGGTGTCGAGAAGATGACCTCGCAAAGCACGCCTCGCGTCACCGAAATTCTCGCGGGGGCGGGTGACATGTCCGGCGAAGGACGCGCGGGCGCCACGTTCCCGGCTCTGTTCGCCATGATCGCTCGCCGCCATATGTACCAATACGGAACCACGCGCGAGCAGCTCGCCGCCGTCGCGGTAAAGAATCACGCGAATGGCGCCAAGAATCCGCAAGCGCACATGCGCAAAGTCATCACTCTGGAACAGGCGCTCGCCGGTAAACCGATCGCCGAGCCCTTGACCGTCTACGATTGCTCGCTCATCAGCGACGGCGCCGCCGCAGTCGTAATCGTCCCCGCGGACCAGGCGCACCGGTACACGAGTCGCTTCGCGCGCGTTCTGGGCGTCGCACAAACATCCGATCACGTCGCTCTCGATTCCAAATCCGACATCACCATATTTCCCGCCGTAAAATCTGCCGGAGCGAAAGCCTACGCGATGGCAGGCATTGGCCCCAAGGAAATCGAAGTAGCGGAACTGCACGATTGTTTTACCATCGCCGAGATCGTTGCGAGCGAAGATCTGGGGTTCGTCGAAAAGGGCAAGGGCGGTCCGTACGCCGCTGCGGGCTGCTCCGCCATCAACGGGCCGCTGCCCATCAACACCAGTGGAGGCCTCAAATCCAAGGGTCACCCGGTGGGCGCAACCGGTGTCGGCCAGATTTGCGACGTCGTCATGCAGTTGCGCGGTGATGCCGGCGAACGCCAGGTCGCGCGCCATCGCATCGGCCTGACGCAGAATCTCGGCGGATCCGGCGCCACCTGCGTCGTAACCATTTTGGGAGCCGCTTGAAATGCAATCCCCTGAATTGAGCGACGGCGTCATCTACACCGAAACCATCGTCCATTCGCCGCCTGAGCAGTACGCCTCGGACGCGCCATACCAACTCGCGATTGCCGACATGGATCGTGGCGGGCGTCTGACTGTACGCGTCCTCGGGAAAGAACCGCAAGAGCGAGCCCGCATTGGAGATCGCGTCGTCTTCGTCGAAGAGCGTGATGGGGTCGCCTATTACCGCAAGGCCGCTTCACCCTCGGCGGAAAGTGCTTCCGAAACGCCTCGCCCGCTCGTCTAAACCGTAAACTGTCGCAACTTGCCGCTTCAGCGTTTCGTCCCTATACTGATTCGCAGGTTCACCTTATGTTGAACGTCCGCCTAGTAGCGTGCTCCGCAGCCCTGCTTTTCGCAAGCTTGCTCTCCGCCCAGTTCATCGTCGGCTCAGGCAGTGCGCAAGGCCCTCAACTCTCGCCGCCTGCAAGCAGCACTCCGGCGGACCAAAGATGCGTCGTTCAAGGGCGCGTGACCAATTCGCAGACTGGCGAAACACTCAGAAAAGTCAGCGTTCGTCTCACGCGGCGAGGATCGGGCGCGGGCTCGATGGGCGCATTGCCCACCTCCGGGCCTCAAGGTTACTCGGCCACCTCAGAAGCGGATGGCAGCTTCCGTATCGAGAACATCGAGCCGGGCGATTACAACCTTTCCGGCCAGCGCTCCGGCTATCTGAACACGCAATACGGAGCGAAAGCGCCGATGCGACAGGGAACCGTCCTGACTTTACGTCCTGGTCAACAACTGGCTGACATTAACCTGAGCCTCAACCCTCAGGCGGTGATCGCGGGAAAAGTGGTCGATGAAGACGGCGATCCTATGACGGGCGCTATGGTTCAGGTGCTCGGGCAGATGTGGCAGCGCGGAAAGATACGCTTGCTTCCCCGCGGCAGGGCCAGTACGAACGATCTGGGCGAGTTTCGCTCCGCCAATTTGCCGCCCGGCAAGTACTACCTTTGTGCGCAAAGATTCGGTTTCGGAAGGACGGAGGAGGCGCCGCCCACACCCGGTAAGCCGGATATCCGGCCCGTTCGCACCTGCTACCCCGATGCGGTCGCTCTGGACGCTGCCGTGCCTGTCGAAGTTAAAGCCGGCCAGGACCTATCCGGCGTCGATATTCGCATCCACAACGCGCCGACCTATCACGTGCGCGGCAAAGTTGCAGGCAATTTTGCTGCTGGAGATGCTCAGCGCGTCAGTCTCAACCTTCTTCCTCGCGAGGAGCAAGCATTTTTTTTTGGTAACCAGACCAATGCAAACAAAGATCTGACTTTCGATATCCCCGGCGTCGCTTCTGGCGCCTACGTGCTGAATGTCTTCTTGATCGGCGGGAATATTCAAGGTCTCGCGCACCAGCCTATCGATGTCGGAGAAGGCGACGTGAACGATGTGGTTTTGACCATCCTTCCGCCCGGCTCCCTGCGAGGCGGCATCCGCGTCGAGGGCACGCCGCAAGCCGGCGCCACTCCTCTGAATTTAGCCGGCATTCACCTGAGTCTTTCATCTGCCGATACCAGCAGCATGATGGCGGGGCCGACGCCGAACGGCCAATCCGGACCCGACGGCACATTCAAACTCGATAACGTCTTTCCAGGCAAGTACTACGTCCAAATCAACACACCCCCTGGAACTTACCTAAAGTCCATTCGCTTCGGACAGCAGGAAATTCTCGGCAACGAATTAGACCTGAGCCAGGGCGCTGCCGGCGATTTGGACATTCTTTTCCGATACGGTCCAGCCGAGGTTGACGGCACCGTGCAAGCCGCGGAAAACGCTTCTGCGCCGGTCGGTGCTTCCTCCAGCGCCCAGCCCGCCTCCTCGACGGCTTCCATTTTGCTGGTTCCCGACGTTTTGAATGCGGACGGTTCCGGCATGCGGTTCGGGAACACCAACCAAAATGCTGCGTTCACGCTCAAGAATGTCCCTCCCGGTCATTACCGCGCCTACGCCTTCGAAGAGGTCAACATGAATGACCTGCAAAATCCGGAGGTTCTAAAACAGCTCGAAAGCAGGGGCACGGAAGTGGAGTTGAAGGAAAACGATCGAAAGCAGATTCAGCTCCCAATCGTCTCGGCCGATGACATGGACCAGATCTTCGCGCGCCTGGGACTCGGCTCCTCGCAGTAGATCTCGAGCGCATCACAGCATGTCCGCGATGGCGCTGACCGTAAGTGCACGCGCCTGAGCCACGTCTGCAAGTAGCGCGCGCAGAGTACCGATCTTAAGCGATTTATGCTTCGGAACCGTAATCATATGTTCTGGCGGACCACATGTTTCAGCCGCACGTGACTGCCTTTTTGCCGAACAGCCTCATAGCCGAGGTTTTCCAGAACACGCACTAGACGATCAGCGGATACGTCGCGCGGCAGCTTCACGCCGCCTCAACTGGGATCAGTTCGTCCTTTACATAGTGCAGCTGAATCAGACGTGGTTGAGTGATTTGATCTTCGAAATGCAGAGTCGCCGCTTCAAGGACGTTCGAGCGAAGCTCTTCCCACGTATCTGCCTGCGTAAAGATGGAATGTCCTAGAGCCCGCGCTGTGAATCCACCTTCCTCGGCGTCGCGAACCTCGAAAATTAATTCCATGCAGTTAGGATAATTGACACCCGAAGATACGCAGCTCACGCGTCCTGCCGCGTTGGTCATTCCACAAATCCCAATCTCTTCAAATCCGGTTCCGGGGATGGCTCGTTAAATTGTGCTTGCCCGAAAGTCGCTTTCACTTCTCCTTCATCGAGCGCGACGCCGAATGGCGGATCGACAAACGTGAACGCCTTCCGAAGCTTCGCAGCTTCGAGGCTGGTGCCCACGTGGAACTGCGTATCGTCCATAAAATCTTTCGCAAATTGCGGATCATGCGTGGGTATGCCGATCACTCGCGTCTGCCCCCAATTCAGCTTCGACATGAATCTGGCGGCGGCGATGCAGTGTGAACACTCCGGATCGTAGAAGAACAGAAACACCTTGCCGCGTGCCAGATCCTGCGGCTTGCCGTCCACCGTCACCGGCGTCGGCACCTGCACGTTGTGCCGTTCCGCTGCATTCACGCCGAAGCTCACGCCCGCCAACACAACCAGCGTCACGAACGCCACCGCCGGTCCCCTCAGCGCCTTCACCCGCGAGGACCACACATAGGCCAGCAGCCCCAGCACCAGCATCACGGCATCGCCAATAAAAAATCCGGGCCCGACGGTGCGCTTGATGATCGGAAAACAGTTACACTCATGCCCCACCAGCACGCGGTAGTAGTACGCGATCCAGCAAATAAAAAAGATCATCAATGCCGATCCCAGTAATCCGCCCCAGCGCCGGAATCGAGGCACAAACAGCAGCAGCGCGGTGAACAGTTCGACGCGTGCCGAGCGCCGCCGCCCCCACTACGCCCATTCCCGCCGGCACTTGCGCTTGCTCCAGCAACTCGCCGCTCTGAAAAGGCCGCAGCACTTTCCATCCACCCGAAACAACAAACACCAGGCCCAGCAAAATCGCCGCAACTGTCGCGACCGTTCGTCTCCACCGCACGCCTTGTTCCGTCATCGCCCTGAAAACAATTGTATTCTGAATTGTTACGATCTCGTTACAGTGCCGCCGCACGGCCAGCGAATCACGGCTGGGCGCACCCCTTCCAGCCTATGCATGAGATTCGCGTAACCGTGCCCGAAGGTCGCGCCAAAGATGTCGCGGAGCTTGCGATGCAAGCCGGCCTCTCGGAGGTTTCCATTTACAGCGTCTTCGCCCACGGACCGAATCGGAAGAAGGAAATCGTCAGCGCCGAAACCTCCACGCCGCTCGCGAAAAAGTTCGCCGACAGCGTCCTGACCTCTCCCTGGTTCGATTCCGCTGAATCTTCAGTCAGCTCGCGCGAGCTGCGGGCCATTGTCGGCAACGCTCACCCGCACGACCTCACGCAGCCCATGCTTGAGCCGCCCATCAATGTCTTCGAAGATCTCTGGCAACTCAATCACGTGACCATCAGCTACGTGGCGCGCTGTTTCGGCGGAGCCGTTCTTCTCGCCTACGGGATGCTCGAAAACGATCCCATCACCATCGTCGTTGCCGCGCTATTCCTTCCGTTTCTTTCACAGGTTCTCGCTCTCAGCTTCGGCGCCTGGGCCGGTGATCTCAGCCTCGCCGCGCAAGGCCTCAAAGCTCTCGCCGTGAGTACCGGCGCTTCGGTGCTCGGCGGCGTAATAGTCACGCTGCTGCACGGTCCACCCATGCTCTATCACACCTTCACTCCTCCTCTTCCCAGCTTCCTGCTGTCAGCAGTGATCGGAGTCACAGCCGGTTTCATCACTGCCGATGACGCCGGCCGCCGCTATCTGATCGGGGTAGCCGCCGCGGTTCAGTACGGCATTTATCCCGTCTGGTTTGGTTTTTGTCTCGTCCAAGGTTTCCCGGATGCGCACGTCATCGCTGCCCGCATCGGCGAGTTCTTCATAAACGTTCTGACCATCACCGTCTTCGGCCTGATCGGTTATCTTTTGTTGGACATCAAACGCAAGGACGTGCGAGCGTTTGTACGCCAACGAGGAGCGAAGGCCCACTGAATGCGTCTATACACAAAAGCGATCTCACTTGTTTCATTAGCGCTCCTTTTTGCTTTCATAAAGGCCACCGCCGCGGATTCCGGTAACTTGAACAAGATTGACGCGCAGGTGAAGCAAATCACAAAATCGGCGATCCTGATCGACACCCATAACGACATCCCGAGCTTCACCGTCGATGGCGTGGACATCGGCAACGCGCCCAAGAACCACACCGACATTCCGCGGCTGCGGCAAGGGCGGCGTCGGCGCCGTCTTCTTCTCCGTGTATGTCGCCGCAACGTATGTGAATGGCAACCACTCCGCCAATCGCACTCTCCAGATGATCGACACGGTCCATCACGACATCATCGAGCGTTATCCTGGACGATTTCATGCTGGCGCTCACAGCCGAGGACATCGAAAAAGCGCATCGAAAACACAAGATCGCCGCTCTGCTGGGCATCGAAGGCGGCCATGCGATTGAAGACAGTCCGCGGCTGCTGCGTGATTACTACCGGCTCGGTGTCCGTTACATGACGCTGACTCACTGGAACACGAACAACTGGGCCGATTCTTCCGGCGACATTAACAATCCCGAGGTCCAGCATCACAACGGCCTCACGCCTTTGGGCAAACAGATCGTTGGCGAGATGAACCGGCTCGGCATGATGGTCGACATCTCACATACCGCCGACAAGACCTTCTACGATGCGCTTGAAACGAGCGAGGCGCCTATCATTGCGTCTCACTCTTCGTGCCGGGCGCTGACAAACGTGCCTCGCAACATGACCGATGACATGATCAGGGCCTTAGCGAAGAAAGGCGGCGTCATCCAGATCAACATCAACTGCGGCTTCATCTCGCAGAAATCCGCCGACGCGCCCAAAAACGCTCCGGTTCGTGCAACTCTATCGGACGTCGTCGCTCACATCGATCACGTGAAGCAAATCGCGGGCATCGATACCATCGGCATCGGGACCGACTTCGACGGCATCACCTGCACTCCCGAAGGACTCGATGACGTTTCAAAGTTTCCGAATCTGACCCGCGCTCTTCTGGAGAAAGGTTACTCATCCACCGAGATCAAGAAGATATACGGCGGGAATACGCTTCGTGTCATGCGCCAAGTCGAAAAGGTAGCGGCACGGATGCAAACCTCCGCCCCTTAGTTTGCCTCCAACCGTTTCGCATCCTGCCACAGCTCTTCCATATGCTCGAGCGGCGTCTCGCGCAGGCTTCCGCCCTCAGCACCTATTGCGCATTCCACATGCGCGAATCTCTTTCGGAAACGCGCACTCGTTTTGCGCAGCGCCTGCTCCGGATCGGTCTTCAAAAAACGCGCCAGGTTCACAACTGTAAACAGTAAGTCGCCAATCTCGTCTTCGATGTGCGCCTGGTCTCCCGATTCCCTGGCGCGCGCCAGTTCCGCCGCCTCTTCCTGCAGCTTTGTCGAGAACACCGCTCACATCCGGCCATTCGAACCCCACCTCCGCCGCCTTCTTGCTGATCTTCTCCGCTTCCACTAACGCGGGCAAATTCCGCGGCACGCCGATCGAGCACGGATTCCGCCCCCGCATTCCCGCCGTTCGGTTTTTCCTGCTTCTTGATCTCGTCCCAGCGCTGCTTCACGTCCTCCGCCGTGTGCGCCACCGCGTCCCCGAACACATGCGGATGCCGGCGCACCAACTTTTCGTTGATCGCATCGAGCGAATCGGAAATCGTGAACAGTCCCGTCCTCGGCCGCCATCTCCGCGAAGAAGACCGGCTGCAACAGCAGGTCGCCCAACTCCTCCGCCAAGCCCGGCCAGTCGCGCCGGTCAATCGCGTCCATCACCTCATACGTCTCCTCGAGCGTGTACGCTTTGATGGTGTCGAACGTCTGCTTGCGGTCCCATGGACAACCGCCGGGTGCCCGCAATCGCGCCATCACTCGCACCAATTCCGCGAACTTCTCCCCCGCTTCATCGAACCGGTCCGCCACCGCAATGCCTCGCTCCGACTATAGCGATAACATTGAGGTTTGTATGGCAGATACCACCGATCTCCCCATCCCGCCGGCGAATTTTCTTTTCCTGGTCGAGTCCATCCTGATGCAGGCACAGATGCAACTCGGGCTGCTGAATTTCGGCGGAACGGACGAAACGGAGAATGAACCGGAGCCCAATCTCCCGCTTGCGCGCCACTCCATCGACCTTCTCGCCATGCTGCAGGAAAAGACTAAAGGCAATCTCAACGTCGAGGAACAGCGGCTGGTAGAGAATGGGCTGACCGAGCTCCGTTTCCGCTACATCCAAGTGGCCGACGAACTCAAACGCAAAAACGAGCCACCCTCCGCCATCAAGGAAAAAGAGGACGACCGCCCGCTCATCATCACCGCCGACGGCGGCAAAGGAAGCAAGACCGACTAGATGCTCGATGAATTCGAGCACGCCTCCATCCTCGTGCTCGGCTCCGGAACCAGCGTGGGCGTGCCCATGATCGGGTGCCGCTGCAAGGTTTGCACCTCCGCAGATCCCCGCGACAAACGCCTTCGTCCTTCCGTGCTGTTGAGGCTCGGCGACAAGCGCGTTCTGATCGACACCTCGCCCGATTTTCGCTATCAGGCGCTGCGCTTCGGAATTGATCGTATTGACGCGATCCTCTATACTCACTCGCACGCGGATCATATTCTAGGGTTAGATGACGTTCGACCCTTCAACTTCTTGCAGCGGCGAGACATTCCGATCTATGCTTCTGCGGAAGCCTGGCAGGTGATCGAGCGCACCTTCCGCTATGTGTTCGATACCACTCCGAGTGAATCCAGCCGCCCTCACCTCACGCCATACCTATTCGAAAGCGATCCAATTTCCGCTGCCGACGTGGTCTTTCAGCCCATCCGCGCCTCTCATGGCAAAGGAACCGTGCATGGGTTTCGCTTCGGCGATTGCGCCTACTTAACCGACCATAGCGAGATCCCGCCCGAAAGCCTCGAACAACTCACCGGTCTCGACGTTCTTTTCCTCGATGCCCTTCGGCACAACCCTCATCCGACTCACTCAACGGTCGAAGAATCGCTGAAAACCGTGGATTTGCTTCGAGCCAAAACGGCTCCTACTTTACTCATATTTCGCATGATCTTCTTCATGCGATGGTTGAAGCACGTCTTCCTCCGCACGTCCACATCGCTTACGACGGCCTGGAAATCCCTATCGGACGAGCGGACCACTGATGACTTCCACTGTGTTCCGTTCGCTCGACGAGGCGCGCGGCCGATTCGGGCCCTGCGCGCTCGCTATCGGCAACTTCGACGGCGTTCACATCGGTCACCAAGCGCTTCTGTCGCAACTGGTGAAGTTCGCTTCCGAGGGAGGCGTTTGCGCCCGCCGTTCTCACTTTCGATCCTCATCCCACCGCCGTCGTCGCGCCTGATCGCACGCCGCTTATGATCTGCGCGCTCGAAGAGCGCATTCGCCTGCTCCAGGTCGCGGGCGCGGTCCGTGTTCTGGTGCTCCCGTTCACGCGCGATGTCGCGCGTCTCTCGCCGGAAGAGTTCGTTTCGCAAATCCTCGCCGATGCGTTAGAGACCAAGGCGGTGTTCGTGGGTGACAACTTCCGCTTCGGGCACAAGCAGGCGGGAACGCCCGATACTCTGCAGGCGCTCGGCGAACAGTTTGGGTTCGTTTCGCAAATCGTAAAGCCGATCTCGTATCGCGGCGAAATCGTCTCCAGTTCCGCCGTTCGCGCCTATCTCGGGAACGGCAATGTCGTCGCGCGCCGGCCGGCTCCTCGGCCGCTGTTTTTCGCTCGAAGGGCCGGTTGTATCCGGCCACGGCGTCGGTTCGAAGCAGACTGTCCCCACTCTCAACTTGCCGCCTCCTCCCGGCCAATTGTTCCACGCGGCGTTTATGTCACCGAGACGCTCGAACCTCGAACGGCATCGCCGCTGGCCATCCATCACTAATGCCGGAATCCGGCCGACCTTCGGCGGCGACGAGCTCACCATCGAAACGTTCCTGCTGGGGCCGCTGGATGGACATACACCCGAAGCAGATACAGGTCCGCTTTCGCCGCTTCATCCGCGCCGAACACCAGTTCCCGAAACCCGAGGCGCTGAAGGCCCAAATCTTCGAACGATGTGGCGCGCGCGCAAGCCTATTGGCGTCGCCTCTCAAAGCTCACGCCTTCGATACAATGAGCATCGATTAAGTGAACGCGAATCCCACTCTTTCCGGAGACACTCATGCAGCTTTCGCAAGGCAAAATCAAACATCTGAACGCTCTCTCGAACCACAACGGCGTCATCGCCGCGGCCGCCATGGACCAGCGCGGCAGCCTGCGCAAAGCCATCGCCGGCGCGAAGGGCGTTCCCGAGAAACAAGTCAACGACGACATGATGACCGAGTTCAAGGTGGCGGTCACGAAGATCCTGACGCCCCACGCGAGCGCCATTCTTCTGGATCCCGAATTCGGACTTCCCGCTGCGAAAGCTCGCGCTCAAAAACGCCGGTCTGCTGCTCGCCTACGAAGAAAGCGGGTACGACAACACCAAGCCCGGCCGCCTGCCCGATCTGCTTCCGCACCTCTCCGTCAATCGCATCAAAGAGTTCGGCGCGGACGCCGTCAAGATCCTGATCTACTACACGCCTTTCGAGACACAAGACGTTAACGACATCAAGCACGCTTTCATCGAGCGCATCGGCGCGGAATGCGAAGCCAACGAGATTCCGTTCTTCCTCGAATTCGTCGGCTACGATCCCCAAGGCGGCGACGAGAAGGGTTTGGAATTATGCAAAAAAGAAGCCCGAAGTCGTCATCAAGTCGATGCAGGAGTTCGGCAAGCCGCAGTACAAAGTCGACGTGCTGAAGGTGGAAGTGCCGGTTAATGCCGAGTTCGTCGAGAGCAGCAGCGTCTACAAGGGGCAAAGCCGCCTACACTCGCAAAGAGGCGCTCGATTTGTATCGCAGGGCCGCCGAAATCGCGCAAAAGCCATTCATCTATCTCAGCGCCGGCGTCGGCAACGCGCAGTTCGTGGAGTCGTTGCACATGGCAGGCGAGGCCGGGACCGACTATTCCGGCGTGCTGTGCGGCCGCGCAACATGGAAAGAGGGCATACCGGTTTACGCCAAACAAGGCGTCAAAGCGCTTGAAGACTGGCTCGGGAATCAGGGTGTCAAGAACATCGACGCGGTGAACGAGGCGATCAATCGGCGAAGCCCTGGTATGCGAAGTATGGCGTCGCGCTAGTCGCCGACACGCTTGATCTGCACGCGTGCGCGCTCGAGAAATGCCCTTTGCTTCTATACCTGAAGCGATTGAAGATTTTCGTCAAGGCAAAATCGTCGTCATTGTCGACGATGAAGACCGCGAGAACGAGGGCGACCTGACCATCGCGGCCGAGAAGATCACGCCCGAGGCGATCAACTTCATGGCCACGCGCGGCCGTGGGCTCATCTGCCTGGCGCTCGATGCCGAAATCTGCGCGCGGCTCGATCTTCAGCCCATGTCGGCGGTCAATACTGCCCGGTTCGGTACGGCATTTTGCGAGGCCATCGACGCGGCGGAAGGTGTAACAACCGGTATTTCGGCCTACGACCGGGCACACACTATTCGCGTCGCCATCGATCCCGAGTCGCGCCCTCAGGATCTTGCGCGTCCCGGCCATGTGTTTCCGTTGCGCGCCCGGCCCGGCGGTGTGCTGGTTCGTACCGGGCAAACCGAAGCCGCCGTCGACCTCGCCCGTCTGGCCGGCCTCTCGCCCGCCGGCGTCATCTGCGAAATCATGAACGAGGATGGCACCATGGCGCGCGTGCCGCAGCTGATCGAATTCTGCCGCCAGTACGGGTTCAAGATGATTTCGGTGGCCGATCTCATCCGTTACCGCATGCAAACGGAAAAGTTGGTCGAGCGCGAAGCTTCCGGGCGCATTCGCACGGCATTCGGTGAATTTCAAACCATTCGATACGTCAGCCGCATCGACAGCGAAACGCATCTGGCGCTGGTTCACGGCGACATCGCCGGGAAAGAAGCAATGTTCTCGTCCGCGTGCATTCGCATTGCGTTTACGGCGATGTCTTTCATTCCGTCGATTGCGATTGCGACCGGCTCATCGCAGCGGCGCTCGAAGCCATTTCACGCGCGGATTGCGGCGTCCTCGTCTATCTTCACCAGACCGGGCCCGGCGTACAAGCGCGTTGGCACGCGATGGCCGCCGTGAGTTGCTTACACACGGCCGCGCGCAATCGAGTTTCTTGCCTTCCGAACGCCACCAGCCGCTTCAGCACGAATCCGGCGTAGGCGCCCAGATCCTGTCCGACCTCGGCCTCTCTACCATCCACCTTTTGACGAATCATCCGCGCAAGGTGGTCGGTCTCGAAGGCTTCGGCATTCAGATCACGAGGCAGATTCCGTTCACGGTGGGCGTCCCGTCGAACTCAGCGCCGTCACGAAGTAGGCCGGCAAGAAGCACGTACAATAGTCGCTTCATGCTCCGGCTTGTCACCGCATTCGTCGCCTGCTCCTTTCTCATTCCCGCGCAAGATCTGTCGCTCGATCATCTCTTCACCCGGCCGTTCATTTGGGGCACTTGGCCATCCCACATCGGCTGGGCGAAACATGCTCACATGCTCGGTTTCTTGTGGAACGCAAAAGGCGAAACCTTCAAAGACCTGTACGTCTACAACGCCGAAACCAAAAAATTGACGCGCCTCACCGATCTCGAAGGCCTGAAAGATCCGATCAACGAAACGGAGGCCGAGAGAGACGAACACCGCAAAGAGTATCTGCCTCCGCCCGCCGGACTAACGTCGTTCGATCTTTCCGAAGACGGCACTAAGGCGATCTTCTCGTATCGCGGCGATCTGTTCCTCGTGCCTACGAGCGGCGGCCCAATCCTTCGCCTCACTAAAACCAAAGCCCCCGAAGTGAATCCGCGGTTTTCACCGGACGGCGCGAGGGTCGCGTTCACGCAATCCGGTCAGATTTACGTTCTTAATCTGGGCGGAGGAACTCTCGAGCAGCGAACCGACGTGCATGCTCCCGCCTCGCTGACCGCTTAGATGGTCGCCGGATGGCAAATACTTCACCTACGCGGTGCAGCCCACGTCCGGCCGCACGATGCCGCTTCCCATCTATTCCGGCCAGTTCGTCGTGGCTCCTACTTTTCCGCGCACGGTCGCCGGCGACGCGCCGACACCGTGGCAATACTATGTCGTCGAAAGCAGCGGTGACAATCCCGCCGCGCCTGCTCGAAACCGGGCACGGATTCGGATTTCGCCCCCGCAATGGTCGGAAGATTCCAAACACTTGGTCCTTGTTTCGCAGGGCGACAAATTACAAAAGCGAAGACATTCGCGTGATCGATGTGAATACCGGAAAGTCGAAAGTCGTCTTCCATCAGACCGATGACCGCTGGATCGAAATATCCGACGTCGGCTGGGAACAAAGCTCGAAACATATTGGTTTACCAGTGACCAATCCGGCTTTCAACATCTGTACACGGTTGCGCTCGATGGCAGCAACCTGAAGCAGATCACCAAAGGCTCCTGGGAGATTCACCAGGATCCGTTCTCAAACAGTCCGCAATGGATCGGTGATTACATCTACTATTCGTCGACGGCGAACGGTACAACCGAGCGCCAACTCTATCGTGTGAAGCACGAACGGCTCGTCCGCGCCCGAGCGTCTGTCCGAGCATGAAGGCCTGAATATCGGCTGGATCTCGGAAGACGGAAAGACCAGGCGATCCTGCAGGCCGATCTCAAAATCCGTTCGATCTGTACGTGAACGGCGATCGCGTGACTACGTCTCCCCTGCCCGAGTTTTACAAAATGCCCTGGGCGGAGAGCCGCTTCTTCACTTATCCCTCTTTGAAAGATCACAAACCTGTTTCCGCGCGCCTGCTGCTTCCGCCCGGATACAATCCGGACGATCCCAACCAGAAACCGCGCCCCGCCATCGTTTACATTCATGGCTCCGGCTACGCCACCAGCATTCTGAAGCAATGGGGAAGCTATCAGGAGCTTCGCTTCGTCTTCAATAACTATCTGGCGCACCAAGGCTATCCGGTTCTGGAAATGGATTATCGCGGCAGCACCAATTACGGCCGCGATTGGCGCAGCGGAGTGTATCTCGACATGGGTGGTCCCGATCTCGAAGATGTGCTCGGCGGCGTCGAGTATCTGCGAACGCTGAAGAACATCGACATGTCTCACATCGGAATTTGGGGCTGGAGCTATGGAGGCTTCATGACCGCCATGGCCATGTTCCGCGCGCCCGCGACGTTCAAAGCCGGCGCGGCTTTTTCGGGCGTCTACGATTGGGCAAATTACAACGCCAACTATACGGACGAGCGTCTTACCTCGCCGGCGGAAAACCCCGAAGCCTACGAGCGCAGCTCACCCATTCATTTCTCAAACCAACTGCAGAATCATCTCCTGATTTTGCACGGCATCGTCGACAACAACGTTCTTTTTCAGGACGCAGTTCAGCTTTCGGAAAAATTGATTCATGAAGGCAAGCAATTTGAAGAATCGTTCTACCCGGAAGAGACTCACGCCTACGTTCGGGACGAAAGCTTGAAAGATGCATTCGGCCGGGCAGCCAGGTTCTTCGACCGATACCTCAAAGAAGATCAGAGCAGTCTCGCCGCTCGGTAGATTGCGACACCGGAATGCCAATCCCATTCAAGCTTCCGCGTTTCTATCCCATCCTCGACACGATCGTTCTTTCCGAGTACGGTTTGTCGGTTCTGCTGGCCGCGCAAGCGTTGCTCGAAGCGGGCGTGCGAATTTTGCAATATCGCCACAAGGATGATTGGACGCAAGCTCACTTCGACGAGGCGGAGCGCGTCGCAAGGCTCTGTCATGAGGCCGGCGTTCTTTTTGTGATGAACGATCGCGCCGATTTTGCACGCCTTCTCGGAGCGGCTCTCCACGTCGGGCAAGAGGATCTGCCGCCCGTCGCCGCCCGCCGCATCATCAATGACGAGGTGATGGGCTTCTCCACGCACAATCGCCAGCAATTGGCGCGCGCCGACGAAGAGCCCGTCGAATATCTCTCGCTTGGGCCTATCTTCGCGACCAACTCGAAGGAGCGTCCCGATCCCGTCGTGGGCGTGGAAGGACTCCGGTCTTTGCGGCCACCGACGGAGAAGCCGATTGTTGCCATCGGGGGCATCGATCAGCTCAACGCGCGCGAAGTTTTGGATGCAGGTGCGGATTCCGTCGCTGTTATTTCGGGACTTCTACCGGAAAGCTGCGACCACAAAACCCTGAGACGCCGTGCCGAGGAATGGATACGCCTGGTGTCCGTCGACACCCGCGCTGCCGTGTAGCTCAGTCGTACCGCAGCGCCGTCATAGGATCTATGCGCGCCGCGCGCAGCGTCGGAGCAGCGCCGGCTGCAAACGCTACGATTACGAGCACCCCCACGGCACCCGCGAAGATCGCGGTATCCATTGCCTGTACGCCGAACAATTGCGACGCGATCGCCCGGCTCAGCGCTAATCCGGCAACGACGCCAATCACGGCTCCAGCCGCAACCATCCACAGGACCTCTTTCAAAACCAGAGATACGATCGAGCGCTTGTTTGCGCCGAGCGCCATGCGAAGGCCAATCTCTGCCGTGCGGCGGCTGACCGCGTACGCAATAACGCCATACAAACCCAGGCTCGCGAGCAGCAATGCCAGCAGCCCCGTCGCGCTGGTAAGCAGCGCCACCGCCCGGTCCTGATACACGGAGTTCTGAATCTGCACCTGCATTCTCTCCATTGCTGTGATCGGCAAAGTGCCGTCCAGCGAGCCGACGATCTTACGAATCGCGGGTGGCAGCGCAGCCTCCTCGCTATGCGTCCGGATCAGAAATACTGCCTGTAACGCCGGATCATTTGGTTGAGCGCTCTGAAGGAAGGGCAGCCAGTAGAACGGTTTTGCCTTCTCCCGCAGACTGCCCAATTGAACGTTCGGTACCACCCCGACGATCTGAAGATCCAGCGGCACTCCCGCACCGCGCGCCATATGCAGGCCGACGGGGTCTCTGCCCCCCACAAAGCGCTTGACGAACGCTTCGTTCACCACTACTGTTTTCTGGGCGTTCAATGTATCCGCGCCTGTGAATTCACGCCCCTCTATCAGCGGAATTCCAAGAGTGTGGAAAAACTCGGATGCAACTACATTGATCCCGCTATCCATGTTCTCGTCCTCAGTCGGCGTGTATCCCTGAACGGTGACATTTGTTGAAGAGTCGGAACTCGAATACGGTCCCCATTCGCAAAAAGAGACGGCCGTCACCCCGGGCAACGCTGACAACCGATCGTGAATTTGGCTATACAGATTCGTAGCTTGTCCAGTTGTGTAACGATTCAAACCCGGATCTAGCGTGAACATCGACACGTTCTCCGCATGAAATCCGGGATTATGATGAAGCAGTTTGCCGAGGCTCTTCGTAAACAAACCAGCGCCCGCCAGCAGCACGACACACATCGCGATTTGCAAAACCACCAGCCCTTTTCGCCAGCGTGCCTGGCTCGATCCTGAAGCCACACTGCGCGCCTGATCTTTGAGCGCCGAGGCAGCCGTTTCGCCGCTGACCTGCCAGGCGGGCAGCACACCGAATGCGAGACCTGAAACGACCGACACCGCCAGCGTGAACGCAAAGATTCTCCAGTCAAAACTCATGCCGACCCATCCACCCGCTACATTCGGCGGCAGCATGTGCAGGATTCCTCGCGTGAGCGCCACCGACAACAGGGCGCCGAGCAAGCCCCCGAACAAAGCAAGTAAAATGCTTTCGGAAAATAGCTGCGAAATCACCTGCAAGCGCGTAGCGCCGACTGATCGGCGAATAGCAATTTCGCGTTGCCGCGCCGACGCCCGAACCATCAGCAAGCTAGCCAGATTTGCACAGGCGATCAGCAGGAGTCCGGCCGCCGCGCCGATCAGCACCATCAGCGGTTTCTTCCACGTGCGTTCCAGTTCGTTCAGGCCTGCAGCTGCAGGATGCAGTTGCAGATGGACTGAAAGAATACGCTGCCGGCTGTGTGCGCTGCGAATTTTCATCGCGGGAAGCTCATCCCGCAGAATGGACGTGAAGAGAGGATTGATCTCGGCTTGTACCTGGCGGAGCGATACTCCGGAACGGACCCGCCCAATGATCGTCAGATAGTGCCAGCTGGGATTATCGAATGCGTTGAAAAACGGATTGGCTACTGCCGTCATCGAAAGCGGTAGATATAACTCAGGAGTTTGCCCGGAAAGCACGCTGCGAAACTCCGGCGGCGCGATTCCGACAATCACAAAGGGATGGCCATTAACGAGAATTCGTTGGCCGATCGCACTGGCGTTTCCGAAATCTTTTTCCCAGTACGCGTACCCCAGCACTGCGACGTCGTTTCCGCCCCGGGCTGTATCATCCGGCGGCGTCAGGAGGCGTCCGGCGAATGCCTGTACTCCCAACACTTGAAAGAAATTTCCTGAAACCAGCTCGACCTGCGCGAGTTCGGTGTGGGAGTTGCGCATTACGTTCACCGAGGCGCTCGATCGGGCGATCATTCCCTTCCAAACCGGCCCGGCCGCATCGCGCACGTGCAAATACAGCGGATAAGAGAATGCCGATTCGAAGTTGTCGTTATCGGTACGGCCGGAGAGGCGGTCCGTTTCGTGCAGCACCACCAGTTGCTCCGGTTTTACCACCGGCAGCTCGCGCAGCAACACCTGATAGAAGAGCGAAAAAATCGCCGTCGTGGCGCCCACTCCCGACCCGAGCGTCAGCACGGCCATCGTGAGAAAGACGGGGCTGCGGCGCAATGTCCGCCAGGCGTATCGGATATCTCGAATCATAGGCTTGCTCTCAACTATTCCTTGATATCAGTATCCCGAGTCGCCTTTCCAGTTCGACGCGCCCGGCATCCGTTACTCTCATGGCGCGCGAATCGCGCGTACGTTTCAGCCATCCGGCCCCGACGACGCAATGAAAGAATGCAACACCCAATCGTCCCGCGAGATGGTGTTTTCTTTCGGTCCAATCCAAGCATCGGCAGGCCAATTTTCCCGGCTCGGAGTGCCACAGCGCAGCGTCAATACCGACGCTCTCGAACCAATCCCGGCCGCGCCGCGTCACGGTGAATAGCTTTTCGCCTCGGGGACGGAGAAAGCCCTCTTCTTCGATCCGGTCCAGAATCTCGACTGCCAGGCGCCCCGCCAGATGGCTGTAACAGTGCCGCGCGAAGCAAATCGCCGGGTCTGCTTGGCCGCGCCGGAACTGCGCTCGCGGCTGCGGAACAAGAGCTGCCAAAGCTTCTATCGCCTGCGCGACCTCCGGCCTATGCAGCCGGTAGTAACGATGCCTGCCTTGTTGTTCAACTTGCAACATGTTCTGTTCCCGAAGCAGGTTGAGGTGACCGCTGGCCGATTGTGCACTGACGCCCGCCGCGCGCGCAAGTTCACCAGCCGGTAGCGCGCGTCCATCCAGCAACGCCACCAACATGGCGGCACGAGCGCGTTCAGCGAGCAGAGCAGCCGCGCTACTGAGTTCGATTTCCATGCTCAAATCGTAACTCCTTGTCACGACCGCATGTTTCATTTGGGGCTGAAACATTCCGACAGAGTTCGCCGTTATGTTGGAAGCAGAGCAGAGATTCGTTGAACACCGCACATCGAGGAGCAAAATGAATCAAACGAACACAGCCACATCTCACCGGCCCATCTCCAGCAAGCCCGTCGAGCGCATCTATTACGCCTGGGACGAGGCGCTTTCCCGCAACGACGCGGCTGCGCTCACCGCGCTTTATGCGCCGGACGCGACCATTGAAAGTCCTCTGATTCCACACATCATGGGCTCACCGCAAGGCATCTGCCGGGGTCATGCAGAGCTCCGGCCGTTCTTCGATAAGGTCGCGGCCATGAAACCACCCGTGCGCCAGTATCATCGAACCGGCTTTCTCACGGACGGCAAAAAGTTGATGTGGGAGTACCCGCGCGAAGGCGCCGAAGGGGATCAAATGGATTTCGTCGAGGTCATGGAGCTCAACCAGGATGGCTTGATTCAACACCATCGAGTCTATTGGGGCTGGTTCGGCTTCGGCGTTTTACAACGCGGCGAATATCACAAGTGAAAGGAGCTCGTGATGCGCGATCCCAACAACCTCGCCGGTTACGATTACGGCACGGATCGAGTCCAGCACTCGCCCGTCACTCTCGAAGATTTGGATCGATTGAAGGAAGCCGCCGGGCTCACTGACGAAGATCGACGTCACCTCACATTGGCGGGAGAGGTGCTCGCGGACCAAGCCGAAGCGATGGTAGATGCCTGGCGCGCGAGAATCGGCGCGCAAGAGCATCTGGCGAAGTGGTTCTATGGGCCCAACGGCCAACCGGACGAGCGCTATAAGGCCGCTGTAAAACCGCGTTTCGTGCAATGGGTAATCGACACGTGCACGCGCCCTTACGATCAGGCTTGGCTCGATTACCAGGAGGAGATCGGCCTGCGCCATACGCCGGAAAAGAAGAATGTGGCCGATCGCGTCGAAGCACCCCCGCTCGTGCCGTTGCGCTATCTGGTGAGCTTCACGTCCGTCATCGTTACGACTGCCAGGGAGTTCCTGAGCAAGAACGGCCACTCGCCAAAAGAGGTCGATCAGATGCACGCGGCGTGGACCAAGGCGGTGTTGCTGACCATCGCATTGTGGACCCGCGCCTACGCAAAAGTGGGCCTCTGGTAGAGAGGCGCGGGTGCGGGCCGCGCACCTCATCGGAAAGCGACTAATCTTCTTGCTGCACGAATACGGGCTCTTTGCCGGCCAGCATCAAACGCTCGTCAAGCGCCGTTTTGACAAGCTCTTCTTCCATCTCGGACAGCCCGTGCGCGTCCTTCTCAATGCGCGTCAGCAATCCTCTCATTCGGCCGCGCGAAACCTCGGTCGGCAGAGCAAGCGCATACGCGAACAACGCATCCGATCGCAGCTCGTCATGCTCGAACAGCTTACGAACGCGCTCGAGCTCGCCCCGCAATCCGTAATAACCAACGCCCCACACTGCGCCGCGACGCACTTCCACGTCGGAATCCTCCAGATGTTTCGCGAAGTAATCGCGAAAACTCGGATGCACGGAACGCCACATCGCTTCGAGCGCCTTGGCGCGGCCATTCGGCGTTTCGTACAGCGCGAGGATCGCGGTGCGCACCTCATTTCGGTCCGCCTCCGGCGCCATTCCAACCAATAACCCGCCGCGCTCCTCAACCGAGAGCGCGGAATTTCGCAACGCCCCCAGCATGGCTTCCACTACTCCGGCGTCTTCGGTCGCGTTCATCAGCCCTTCCCAGGCGCGCGCACGCACGGCGGCAGAGAAATCGTGCTGCGCCAAGCCGAGCAGCTTCTTGCTCTGCTCGGGATTCAGCTCGTGATTGAAAAACGAATTGGCGGCCGCCGCCCGAACCGCCGCTACCGGATGCTGCAGTAACTCCGTGCGTTCATCTTCATCGAGCACGTCCATCGGCACATCGGCTCGTTCTGGATACAGGGCCCAAATGTCAAAATTGCGATCCGCCGTCCCGTGGTCGCCGGACGCGGGCGTTTCATCTATCGTCTCGAGAGCATCCGCGATCTCTTTCTTCAGCTCCCCATCGCTTTCCGTCAGCTCGGCTGCCGCGGCCTCGAGAACCGGCTTCGCTGCCGGATCTCCGTACATCCCAAGCAGCAGCGCGGCATCGGAAAGGTCGTACTCTAAACGGTCGAGCAGAATTTTCAGAATGCGGCCTTCGCGAACGCGCAGATTTGCCAGAACGAAAGCCACTTCCGCGCTTTCCGCCTCTTCCAGCTCTTCGTACAGAGAAAGCAGCGGCTCCAAAGCCGGCTTTCCGATCTCGACCAGCGTCTCGATCGCTTCGTCGGGAACCTCCTCCGGATCCTCTTTGATGTACTTGATCAGAAACGGAACGGCTTCGGGCGCCTTCCAGTGCCGCAACAAAGCGAGCAACTCCGGCGTTATATCGACCGCATCATCGCTCCGCTCGCTCTCTGCAACGGCCACCACCGCGGGCAGCGCTTCCTCGCGGCGATCCACCAGCGCGTGAAGAAAACGCTGATCCAATCCGAGATGGCCCTGTCGAGCGGCTTCCAACACCTCGGCCGGCGTTGATTCGGAAAGCTTGTCGGGGTCGAGAAACAAAGCAGTCCGTTACTGCTCGGCTTCGACCACGATTTTGATGGGAGTGGAGACGTCGCGGTGCAAGCGAAGCAGCACCTGGTGCTCGCCCAGCGTGCGAATCGGCTCGTCCAGCTGAATCTTACGGCGTTCGATGTGGAAGTTCTGAGCCTCCAGCGCGTCGGCGATATCTTTGGCCGTCACTGAGCCGAACAACTGATTGTTCTCGCCAACTTTCTGATGAAAGGTCACGGTGACATCCGACATCAGCTGTCCCAATCCTTCGGCATCGTTCTTGACCTTGGCTTCGCGGCGCAGATAGGACTCGCGCTCCTGGTCGACGATTTTCCTGTTCGCATCGGTCGCGAGAACCGCCAAACGCTTCGGCAAAAGAAAATTGCGCGCGTATCCGTCGGCTACTTTAACTACAGCTCCGCGCGCGCCCACTTTCTCGACATCTTCTCTCAGAATGATTTCCATGTCTTCTCCCGCCCCTACATCCGCGAAGCAAATGGAACCAGCGCTATGTTGCGCGCCTGCTTGATCGCTTCACTCAAACGTTTCTGATGTGGCGTGCAGACGCCCGATATACGCCGCGGCGTAATCTTCCCGCGCTCTGAGATGAAGCTCAACAGCAATTTCGCGTCTTTGTAATTGATGTCGTCCACCTTGTCCACACAGAATCGGCACACTTTCTTGCGCCGGAAATATTGCTTCTTCCCTGTTGCAATCGCTTTGTCGCCGCCGGTGGGCCGCTGCGAGGCCGCTATCGGACGGCCGCCTCTTTGATCTGGCATAATGACTCTCTTCTATTCTCTCTGGCTTCCGCCGGTCAATTGCTCTGCCCTCTCCGGTACAGGTCGCGGCCCCGCAGGCGCCGCGGCCGGGCCACCACTCGGTGCACCAGGACTTCCGGGCGCTCCCGGCATGGGAACCGGCGCGTCGGACGGCAGCAGCGGCGAGGCAACTGCCGGTGCGCTCGGCGGCGCCGCAGGCTTACGGGCAGCCCGCTTCTCGCGCGCCTTCTTGCGCTTCTCGATCCGCTTCAGCTTCTCGTCTATGCGCACCGTAATATGTTTCAGCACCATGTCCGAAACACGCAGCCGCCGTTCCAACTCCTTCACCGTCTCCGGCTTGGCCGAGAACTGCAGCAGGACGTACTGGCCCTCGTTGTATTTCTGAACGCGGTAGGCGAGCTTGCGAACTCCCCACTTTTCGGTCTTATCAACCGTGCCCTCCGCATGCGTAATCACGTTTTTCAACTGTTCGATCAGCGGATCCACCTCTTCTTCAGTGGCATCGGGACGAACCATAAACAATTCTTCGTAAATCCTCATTTATCCTCTTGTATGCCTCGAGCGCGGCGATTAAATTTCGCCATGGCCTTAACGGCGCCTTCGGCAACGATGGCCTCGACAGCGTCCGCGCTATACGAAACCACCTCCTCCACATCTTCCCTCATCTCCCGCTCCATCGGAGCGAGAACATATTCCGCCGCATCCTCGATCTCGTGATTCGGGCCTATCCCCACCCGCACCCGAGTGAACACGTCCGTCTGCAAAGCGGCAATGATCGACTTGACACCATTGTGCCCCGCCGCCGAACCGTTCTTCCTGATGCGCAGTGCGTTCCAAGGAAGATCGAGTTCGTCATGCACCACGATCAGGTCCTCTGTCGTCAGGTTGCGAAACTTCAGCACTGCGCTCAAGCCCACGCCTGAATTATTCATGAATGTCTGCGGCTTCACCAGAACAACATCTTTATTCCGGATCTTACCCGCGCCCGTCGCCGCTCCGCGTTCGTTCTTCGACACGCGAATGAAGTGCCGCTTCGCAAGCTCGTCCACCACCCAGAACCCGATGTTGTGAGGCGTCACCTCATACCGGGCGCCCGGATTCCCGAGCCCCGCGATGCAGTACATGCGGCGCTCTGCTTCACCGGCAATCTCGCTCGGCGCACTCTCCAGGCGATCGACCACCGCCGGGTTTTCAGACATGCGCCACTACACGGTAGCTTCTTACTTCTTCTTCGCAGGAGGAGCAGCGGCCGGTTCACCCGCGCCCCCCTCTTCTTCCTTCTTGCCCTTCTTGATCACTTCAGGCTCGGCAGCTGGTGTAGCCGCGACCGTCTCAGCCGGCGGCGCCTCTTCCGCTCGCGGCGAAACCACGTGAGAAATCACCGCGTCCGCCGGACTCAGCAGTTTTACGGAGCTGGCCATCTGGATTTCTCCCGCCCGGATGCTTTGCCCCATCATCAGCTCCGCGACGTCCACAACAAAATGCTCAGGGATATCATCCGGTAAGCACTCGATCTCGATTTCCCGCGTCACTACTTCGTGAATGCCGCCTTGAATTTTCACGCCCTTGGGATCGCCCTGCGTGAGTACCGGAACCTTCACGGTAATCCGCTGGTTCAAATCGATGCGTTTCAGATCCACGTGCAGCAGCGAATCCTTGATGGGATCGTATTGCCAATCCACAATCATGACGGGTGTATTTCCGTTGCCCACGCTCAGATTGAAAATCGTGTTGTGGCCGGTCTTGCTGTGCAGAATTCTGGTGAGCTCCTTCGGGTCGATGGCCACCGGCGTCGGTCCATCCGCACCGCCGTAAAGCACCGCCGGCATGGAGCCCTTCGCACGCAAACGGCGCGCCTCATTTTTCCCGCGCGATTCGCGCGACTCCGCCGCAATTGTAATTTCCTTCCTCATCCTTCACCTTCTCCGCCCAGGAGGGCGGCGCGTACCACTTACCGCGCGCATTCCCGGCTTGCATCACTAAATAAATAATCTGCTGACCGATCCACCCTCGTGAATCGACTCAATCGCCCGCGCCAGCAACGGCGCCACCGAAAGCGTCCGGATCTTGCTGCAGTTGCTCGCTTCTTCGGACAGTGGAATCGAGTTCGAAACCACCAGTTCCTGCAAGGGCGACGCGCCGATGCGCTCTACTGCCGCTCCGGATAAAACCGCGTGCGTCGCGCTTGCTACCACGCTCATCGCGCCTTGTTCCATCAGCGCTTCTACGCCCTTCACCAACGTACCGGCCGTATCCACTAAATCGTCCACCATCAGGCAATGCTTCCCGCGAACCTCGCCGATGATATTCATCACTTCCGCCACATTCGCATCTGTCCGGCGCTTATCGATAATCGCCAGCGGCACATTCATCTTCTTGGCGAATGCCCGGGCGCGCTCAACACCTCCCGCATCCGGCGAAACAACGGTCAATTCCCGCCGGTCATAACGGCCCTCGAAATATCCCACCATCACAGGTGCGGAAAACAGGTGATCGACAGGAATATCGAAAAAGCCCTGGATCTGAGCGGCGTGCAGATCGAGCGCCAAAACCCGGCTGGCTCCCGCAGTTTCGAGCAGGCTGGCTACCAGTTTTGCGGAAATCGGCATCCGCGGCCGGTCTTTTCGGTCCTGCCGCGCATACCCATAATAGGGTAACACTGCCGTGATCCGCTCCGCGCTCGCCCGCTTGAACGCATCGATCATCAGCAGCAGTTCCATCAGGTGATGATCGACCGGCGTGCAGGTCGGCTGCACCACGAACACGTCCGCTCCCCGAACGTTTTCCTGAATCTGCAGGTGCGTTTCGCCGTCCGCGAATCGCCGGATCATGGCGCTGCCCAAAGGACAGCCCAACGCGTCACAGATCTCCTGAGTCAAAGCGGGGTTCGCGGTCCCGCTGAATACCTTGAAGTCGGTGAACAGCGCTCGAGCCGGTTTGGGTGCGGACATCCGAATTGACTCTCCTTTATAACTGGGCAAAACAGCTTGCTTCGGCGGCAGATCCCAAAGCCCGGCGCCACGCATTCCGGTACTGCCGCCGCAGCACGAATTGGACCGCCCAGGCGCTGTCCGCCGGAAACTGCGCCACGGCCGCCTTCGCCATCGGCATCCCCTCGAACAAGCCGAATATGGCCGAACCGCTTCCGGTCATCAGCGCAGAGCTTGCACCAAGCCGCCGCAACTTGCGCGCCACATCCGCAAGTTCCCGATGCATCTCGAAAACCGGTCCCTCAAAGTCGTTTTTTAACGGAAGTTGCTCCAGACTCGAGCCGTCCAGAGCCCACGCGATCGTCTGAAACTCTCTCAGGATAGGGGAGTCCGCCGGTGAAGTCAACGCATCTGTAACACTTCGATTCAGCGCTTTGTAGGCCTCCGCCGTCGAGACGTGAACGCCCGTCCCGACCACCACAACGGGCCGCCGCGGCTGCTCCGGCAATGGATATAATTCCGTTCCCCGCCCGCAGCCAAGCGCTGTTCCGCCGTACAGGAAAAACGGGACGTCGCTGCCCAGCGATTCTGCCAATCGAACCAGATTCGCAACCGGCACTCGTTTGCCAGCTAACGCCGGGAGCGCGATCAAAACCGCCGCCGCATTGCTCGACCCGCCTCCCAACCCGGCACCCATCGGAATGCGTTTGTTCAACACAAAACGGACCCGCGCCCTCACCTTCAGAAATTCCAAAACCGCGTTGGCTGCGCGAACCACCAGGTTGTCCGCGATCTCGACCGAACTGCTCAACTCGATTCGGGTTCGTTTCGCAAAATCGAACTCGATGCCGAGGCTGTCTTTCAAACTGATGGTCTGGAAAACGGTTCGCAGCTCGTGATAGCCGTCAGGCCGTTTGTAGAGCACGCGCAAAAGAAGGTTCAGCTTAGCGAACGAAGGAACCGTGACCTGCACAACTAGTACTGCAGCAGGCTGAAGACGTCGTAGCCCGCCAGCTTCGAGCGCCCATTCAGGAACGAAAGCTCAATCACGAATCCCAGGCCCGCGACTTTCCCTTCCGCCATCTCGACCAACCGCGCCACCGCCGCTGCCGTTCCACCGGTCGCCAGCACGTCGTCGATGATCAGTACACGCTGCCCGGGCTCGATCGCATCGGCGTGCATTTCCAGCTGATCCGTTCCGTACTCGAGCTCGTAGTCGACGCTGTGAACGCGCGACGGCAGTTTTTTCGGTTTGCGCACCGGAACGAAGCCGGCCCCCAGCGCATGCGCCATGGCAGGCGCGAAAAAGTAGCCGCGCGCCTCGATCCCCACGACCACGTCGACGTCCGCGTTCTCATAATGCTTCTGAAGCGCGTCGATGGTCTCGCGGAAACCTCGCTTGTCTTTCAGCAGCGTGGTGATGTCGTAGAACTTGATGCCCGGCTTCGGGAAATCGGCGATCTCCCGAATCAGTTCTTTCAAGTGGTTCGCGCCCGGCGCCGCTGTCGATGCGTGAGCAGACACCCGCCGATTTTAACAGGCGCAGCGGTAAATCGGCTGCGGCGGCCCCGATACGCAATGATAAACAATTTGTGCGGACCGTAAGATAAGCTTTTTCTACCTGTCCTCTAGCAGCCGTTCCACGTTTCGCCTGCCGTGAAGGATCGCGATCACACTAAGCGGCCGCTTATCGATGCGATAGATGATGAGGTAAGAAAAGATTGAGCCCTCACCTTCAGAGTAACGCCAACTGTACCCATCTTGAATGGATTCGGAATTGGTGTTTACCCTGCGATCTACTCGAGCGAAAGATTGACGCCACGCTCCTACGCTTCGTGCTGCCAGTCGTACAGCGCGGTTTTCTCGGCCTTGCGGCGCTTGATCAGCTTGCCCAGCGAGCTCTCGTTCTGAATTTCTATGCTGGTCTCTTGCAGCACCCGGCGATACTCCAGGAATCCCACGTCGATGCCCCGCAAAATCGCCCACACCACCCGCAATCCTCGGTACAGAGTGAAAATCAGCAACTGCCCCCAGGAGCGGCGTTCTTTGCTCATTTGGACGTTCCGGATCAAAACCGCCAGCGATGCAGCCAGCGCGACAGCTAAAGGAATCCAGCGTGAAAATTCTTGGTTCAAAGTTTTCTCCTCCGCAATAGTGGGGATCGTCCGACTCCGCTCTCAGCAGTCTTCTTGTGATCCCTAGGATTCCAAGTTAAAGCAAATCAGGATGAGAAACTATTCGCCACCCCGGAAGATACAGTAGCGGTTTAGGTCGTTTGGATACGTTGTACTTGCAACACTTAGCCGCTTCGGCAGCAGCTAAACGGCGGCTTGAACAGCTCTCTGGCCCAAAGGTTCGCCCTTACCGGCCAGCCAGAAATCGAGCTTGTTCCGCAGTTCCGCCTCACGCACCGGTTTAGACAGGTAATCTGTCATGCCGGACGCCAGGCAGGCCTCGCGGTCCTGCGCGAAGGCGTTGGCGGTCATCGCGATGATCGGTATCTGCGATCCGTACCCGGCCTGCGCCCGGATGCGGCGAGTCGCTTCGAATCCGTCCATCTCCGGCATCAGACAGTCCATCAGGACCAGGTCGTAGTGCTTGGCCGAAATCGCGGCGACCGCTTCGATCCCGTTCTTCGCAATGTCGGCTCCGTAACCCATGTTCTTCAGCATTAGGCGAGCCACCTTCTGATTGATGCTGTTGTCCTCGACCAGCAGAATGTGGAAGTCTCGCTTCCGCGCATCGTCATTCGAAGCTGCCTGTCGAGGCGCCTCCACCTTCGCTGCCGCGCGCTCCGATGCCAAAGCCTTAATCGTGAACCAGAAGCAAGATCCTTTGCCCGGCCTGCTGTTCACTCCGATCTGCCCGCCCATCAGCTCCGTCAGCCGCTTGCAGATTGCCAGACCCAGTCCGGTTCCGCCGAATTTCCGCGCCGTGGATGCATCCGCTTGGCTGAATGGTTGGAACAGCTTCGCCTGCTGCTGCTCCGTCAGCCCTATGCCTTGATCGGTCACGGAAAAACGCAGCTCGTATTCCCCGTGCCGGAAGTCGACCAGCTCGGCCTTCAGCTCGATGTTTCCGTGTTCCGTGAACTTCACCGCATTACTCAGCAGATTCAGCAGCACTTGCCGCAGCCGCACCAGATCGCCTCGAACCCTTTTCGGCACCGCCCGGTCAATTTCAAACGACAGGCGAACGGGCTTCCGCTCGGCCATGCCCCGGATGATTTGAGCCGCGCTTTCGACCGCTTGCGCGATCTCGAATTCCGCGCATTCCAGTTCCAGGCGCCCCGCCTCGATTTTCGAGAAATCCAGAACCTCATCGAGAATCGCCAGCAGCGCCTCGCCTGAGTTTCGGATCGTGTCCACACAATCCCGCTCGGTAACTCCTAATTCCTGCGACAGAAGAATCGAAGTCATTCCGATAATGCCGTTTAGAGGAGTTCGTATTTCGTGGCTCATCATCGCCAGGAAATCGCTCTTACTCTGCGCCGCCAACTCCGCCGCGCGAGTCGCTTTCGCGTTTTGATCCATCAGCCGGCTCAGCTCGGTGGCGGATCGCTCCAGGTCCTGGCGGCAAAACTCCGTTTCAAGCACATACTGGAGCATCTCTGACTCGCTCCACCGCCGCTCTACTAAACCCACTGATCGGCGAAGCTCGGGAGCCCGAACGTCATCCTCGCGCTGGCGCACTTCTTCGGCCATGAGCGGATCAATATGGGTGTTGGTCATAAGCGGCGGCCTAACGGGACTCGCTGTTCGCCCTGAGAGGGGTATCTCCTTGGACTAGTTACCTCTTCGGCACTCCTCTCCGCTTTTCTAGGTGCCCCAAGCCGCTTTAGACCCAGTCCTGACGCTTAGTCCGTTCGGGATAAGCAGACTAGCGTCGCCCGCGCCCCTTTGCTCCGTCGCCAACCTCACTTACAAAGGCAGGTCTGTGAATATAGATAAGTAATGCCGAAGCTCTCTCTTCGCGGCAAGTTGTGGAATTGGACGGGTTTCCGCAATCGCGAGGATCAGGTCGTCATAGTCCTGAGCCTTGTTATTGGCGTGCTGGTCGGGCTCACGGTAACCGCCTTTATCCTCCTTACCGGCCGCCTCGCGGTACGCATGTATCCGCCCGAAAGCGCGGCTTGGCGGCGGTTCTTCATCCCCATCGTCGGAACCCTGGTCAGTGGATATCTGCTCTTTCGATATTTCCCTAATGCCCGCGGAAGCGGTATTCCGCAGGCCAAGTTTGCACTTTTTCTTCAGGATGGCTACATCTCGCTGCGAACCGTGCTCGGGAAATTTTTGTGCTGTTCCATCACGCTCGCAAGCGGCATCGCGCTCGGACGCGAAGGACCATCCGTACAAATAGGCGCCGGCATCGCCTCGGTCCTAGGGCGGCGATTCGGATTGAGCAAAGAGAAAGTAAAGGCGCTCGTGCCCGTCGGCTGCTCAGCTGCGTTAGCGGCGGCGTTCAACACGCCTATTGCCGCTGTGCTCTTTTCTCTCGAAGAGATCTTGGGCGATTTAAACGCGCCCGTGCTCGGGGCCGTCGTTTTAAGCTCGGCCACCTCATGGATGGTGTTGCATCTCATACTCGGCGATGAACCGCTGTTCCATGTTCCTCCCTATCAACTTGTCCATCCGCTGGAGTTCGGCATCTATGCCATCCTCGGCGTTTTCGGTGGCCTCGGTTCGGTTTGCTTTGTAAAGCTGCTTCTGCGGTTGCGCGTATGGTTCAGGCAGTTCCCCGCCTCCACGACCTGGTTTCAACCCGCTGCCGGAGGTCTTCTCATGGGCCTGTTTGGCTTGTTTATGCCGGAAGTGCTGGGCGTCGGCTACGACTATGTGGATCGCGTGCTTGGCGGCGACTTCCCCGTCAAAATTGTCGCCGTGCTGGCGGTCATGAAGATCATTGCTACGCCCGCCTGCTACTCGTCTGGAAACGCCGGCGGCATCTTCGGCCCCAGCCTGTTCATCGGCGCAATGATCGGCGGCACGGTCGGCAGCGTCGCCCATACCCTGCTGCCCGCTGTCACCGCGAATCCGGGCGCCTACGCCTTGGTCGGAATGGGAGCTGCCTTTGCGGGCATCGTCCGCACGCCCCTTACCTCCGTCATCATGATTTTCGAAATGACGCGCGATTATTCCATCATCGTGCCGCTCATGATCTCCAACCTGATCAGCTTTTTCATCTCGCAGCAGCTGCAGCATGAGCCCATCTATGAAGCGCTCGCCCTACAGGAAGGCGTGTATCTTCCCACCGGCGAATCGCGTGAAGAGCTTGCCGGCATTCGCGTCAGCCAAGTCATGCACCGCGACATAGAGCCGCTGCCGGTCGAAGCCGACATCGATAGCGCCAAAGCGCGTTTCGGCCAGGAGAAGGCCAACTCGTGGCCTGTCGGCAGTCGTACCTATCTTGAGGGTGTAGTCAGCCTGCATCAGATCGAGACCGCCGAACCGCCCCCCGCAATGGTCCGGGATCTGATCAAGACCAACGGCAATTACCCCTATGTGCATCAGGACCATCCGCTGAGTCATGCACTCGAGCGCATGGGCCAGGCCGGTCTCGACGTCCTACCCGTTGTCAGTCGCGCCAATATACGCCAGCTGTACGGCATCGTGAGTCTACCCGACATCCTGACCACTTACGGACTCGCGGGCGCACCGGCCCCCACAAGGAAAAATGAGTAGCTCAAACGCTTTCGCCTCCGGTGTGCGCCTTCGCACTGCCCAGCTGGGGCTGATCGTAATTGTTGCTCTGGTCATCGCCGGCCTCGCCGCGCTCGACTGGTCGTTAGCACGTACCGAAGACAGAGAAATGCAGAAGTCGGCGGCACGCGCTTATCGGAACGGCTTGGCTCTGCTTCAGCAGGGGAGGGCCGGCCAAGCCGTCGATTCGCTGCGTCAGGCACACGCCCTCGAACGTCCGAACGAAGATTATGAGCTGGGACTGATCGAGGCGCTCATGACTGCGGCCAAAATCAACGAGGCCGAGCCGCTTATGAACGAAGTGCTGCAGGACGAGCCCAACGACGGGCGCGCCAATCTGATCGCAGCGCGTTTGATGGTCAAAACAGGCAAAACGCGCGACGCCGAAGCCTATTATCATCGTGCGATTTATGGAGAGTGGCCCAGCAACGCCCCTCAGCACCGCGTGGCGGCGCGCATGGAGCTGATCGAACTACTCGAAAGCAAAGGTAATCAGCAGGACCTGCTCGCCGAACTGCTGCCTCTTGAAGAAGAGGCTGGGAACCATCCGCAGCTTCAGCACACGCTTGCGCACCTTTTCCTGGTCGCAGGATCCCCGTCGCGCTCGGCGGATCTATATCGTTCCCTTCTTCATCGGGACCCCGACGATGCGGTCGCCTATGCCGGTCTGGGCGAAGCCGACCTGCAGCGCGGCGACTACCGCACCGCCCATGCGAACTTCGTCCAGGCCATCTATCACGACCCGCATGACGCTCGCATCCGTTCGCGCCTGGAACTCGCCACGACCCTGGCCGTCCTCGACCCCACCGTGAGGGAACTCCCATCGGTCGAAAAGTATCAACGCAGCCTGCGCATCTTGCAGCTGGCAAGCGCCGATCTTCAGGACTGCCTGGCCCAAAAGCCGACCGCCGATTCGGGAGCCGTCGAGCAGTTACTCTCGAACGCCGTCGACGCCATTCCCAGCCGCACTCCCGCGCAAGTGACAAACGAAATGGCTGAACGCGTGCTCGTCCTCTCGGAACAGATCTGGCAAGCGCGCCTCAAATTGTGCGGCGATGTTACAACAGCCGACGAAGAGCCGCTGCGGCTCATCATGCTAAAGCTCTCGCAATAGACGAGGAGATAAGACGAGGAGACAGGACGAGGAAATCGGCACGCCTCGCGCCTAACCGCCGGCCATGCTCTTTCTCGCACTCGCCTGCGGACGCACTATCTGCGGACGTTGCTCCGGATTCACGATCTCGATCCTGCCCTTGAAGTACGCGCCATCTTCGATCACGATCGCCGGAGTTCTTAGATCTCCAACCAGCCGGCCGCCTTTGCGGATCGTTATTTTCTTCGAAGCGTCGATATCTCCGTTCAGCGCGCCCAGTATTTCCACCTCGCGCGCCGTCGTATCCGCGCCCACTCGCCCGTTGGACCCGATAGTCAGCCGATGATCCGGCAAATCGAGCTTTCCGTCCACTTCCCCATCCACGTGCAGACTTTCTTCGCTCTTAATCGTGCCTTTGATCGTCATCCCTTTGCCGATCACCGTCACCAGCGAAACTTTCCCGGCTGATTCCGACATCGGCTCCGCGCGTTCTGTGTCCGAAGGTCTTCCTGAAGAAGAATTATCGTGCTTCCGATCGCTCCACATCAAAAATGCTCCCAATATGATCAGTATTAAAAAACCACCTGAAGGACCGAATGGGCTTTCGCGTTCGCGGCAGGCCCTTCCACTTTACATCGCCGGATTCCTACTGACATTCTGTAGGAGTGCGCTACACTGATACAGAATGTCGATAGGAGCGCGCTCTCGTGCCGAATCCACAGCTTGAGCTCTTGCAGGGAACCCTCGACCTGTTGATTCTGAAAGCGCTCAACCTAGAGTCCTTGCATGGCCTCGCCGTTTCGAGGCGCATTGAGCAGGTCACTGCCGGCACCTTTCAAGTGAAGCCCGGCTCGCTGTTTCCCGCTTTGCATCGCATGGAAGAGCAAGGCTGGCTCGCATCCTCCTGGGGCGAATCGGAAAACAATCGCCGCGCAAAATACTACGAGCTGACGCGTGCAGGCCGGCGTCGGCTTGAGACCGAAACTCAGCGCTGGCAGCGCATCTCGCTCGCCATGTCGCGCGCCCTCGAAGCAAGTTAGAGGCCAAGGCGATGACTCCCATGAAGTGGCTCAAACGCACACGCCTCGTCGCCCAAAACTTTTTTCGTCCGGCGCGCGCCGACAAAGACCTGGATGACGAGGTCCGCTCCTACGCCGACATGCTTTCAGACGAAAAAATCGGAGAAGGCATGAAGCCCCAGGAAGCCCGGCGCGCTGCCCGCATCGAGATGGGCGGCATCGAACAGGTGAAAGAAGAAGTTCGCCATGCAAGAACCGGTGCGGCGCTCGAAACCTTATGGCAGGATCTGCGCTACGGTGCAAGAATGCTTTACAAGAAGCCGGGTTTCACCGCTGTGGCAGTCGTCACCTTGGCCCTCGGCATCGGAGCCAACAGCGCCATTTACAGCGTCATGAACGCCAGCCTCCTTGCTCCCGTGCCGGTGCCCTCGCCCGATCGCGTGGTGATGGTCTGGACTGACAACCCGCTTCGCGGCTGGCATGAGCTTCCCGCCTCCGCCCTCGATTATTCCGATTGGAAAGCGAGCGGCATCTTCAAGAACCTGGCCGCCTTCCACGACGCGAATTTCAATCTCCGTATCGCCGACAAAACCGAGCGCGTGGCGGGCCTGCGTGTTACCTCCGATTGGTTCGACATCCAGCAGGTAAAGCCCTACCTGGGTCGCGTTTTTAATTCCGAAGACATGCACCCCGGGCACGACCGGGTGGCCGTCGTGGGCTACGACTTATGGACTTCCCGCTTCGCCGGCGATCCACAAATCGCCGGCAAAGGCGTAATCGTAAATGGCGAGCCATTCACCATCATTGGCGTTCTTCCCAGACACGCGTTGAACGTGGACAAGGAAGTCTTCTATGCGCCGCTGCTTTTCGACACCGCCGCGGATCTCTATCGCGGCAGCCGCTCGGATTTGGTCATCGGCCGCCTTCATGACGGACTGAGCCTTGCTGCGGCTCACCACAGAATGTTGGATCTCAGCCTCCGGATGGCAAAGCAATACCACGCGGATGCCGGTTCAAGCGTTCGCCTCCAGCCCATCAAAGAAGCCTATGTAGAGGATATTCAGGCTCTCGTCATCCTGCTGCTCTGTGCGGTGAGCTTCGTTTTGCTCGTCGCCTGCGCAAACATCGCGAACTTACTGCTGGTGCGGGGCACTGCCAGGCGCAAAGAGATGGCCGTGCGCTCTGCTCTGGGTGCCAGCCGCTCCAGATTAGCCTGCCAATTGATTTCCGAAAGTGTTCTTCTGGCCGTTCTCGGCGGCATCGCCGGCATTCTGCCCGCCTGGGCCGGTATTCGCCTCATTGCGAATTTCAAGCTTGAGGAGCTGCCCCGGCCCGAGCTCGTCACCTTGAACGCCAGCGTTGTCACATTCACTTTTATTCTGGCTGTGATTACCGGAATACTTTTTGGACTCGCGCCCGCCTGGCAGCTGTGGAGATCGGACACAAACCAGCCGCTCAAAGAAGCGCAAAGATCCAATACGGCGGGCCCCCAGCGTAGGTTGAGAAATATATTCGTCGCGGCCGAAGTCGCGGTCACGGTGATTTTGCTCGCCGGAGCTGGCCTCATGCTCCGCAGCTTCGTTCATCTGCGCACCGCCGACCCCGGCTATGATACGGGCCACGTGCTCAAGCTGGAAATGGCGCTCTCCGGCCCTCAGTACGACACGCCCGAAAAACAAATCGCTTTCTATCGAAACGTTCTAACGCGCTTGAAGAGCTTGCCGGGCGTCGAGAGCGTCGCCGCAACCAATCTCCTTCCGGAAGGCGACAACGTTCACGCCTCCGGACTGTTCTTCGCCGGCCGTCCCGATCCCAAGTTCGGCGAGGCTCCCATCGTGCTGAACGGTTCCGTAACGTCCGACTATTTCCGTACTATGCGCATCCCTATTCTTCGCGGCCGCAGGTTCGAGGAAACCGATCGCGCGCAAGCACCGCTTACCGCGATTGTCGATGAAGAGGCCGTCAAGAGATATTGGCCTCACGCGGATCCCGTCGGCAAACTGATCAGGCTCGGCAGTAAGCAACCGCTGCGAATGGTCATCGGCGTCGCGGGCAACGTCGAGCAGAGCCTGATCGTCAGGTTCCTCAAAGGACGACTCGCTCAGGTGTACGTTCCCTTCGCACAGATGCCGAAGACGGAGGTCTCGCTGGTGCTTTCATCGCAAATCGAACCCGCAACTCTAACCCGGGAAGCGCGCGCTGCCGTCGCCGCAATCGATCCCGATCAACCTCCTTTTCAGATCCAGATGCTAAGCGAAGCGCGCCGCAAGGGCAACGCCCCGGCGCGTCTGGCCACGATCCTGCTGGGCTTTTTCGCCGCGCTCGCGCTGCTCCTCGCCGCTGTCGGAATTTACGGCGTCATCTCCTATACCGTCGGCCAGAGAATCCGGGAGATCGGAATCCGAATCGCGCTCGGCGCCGGAAAAGCCGACCTGCTCAAGGTGGTTCTCGGAAAAGGAGGCCTGTTGATCCTAGCCGGCGCAGCCGTTGGCCTCTCGGGAGCCATCGCCCTGACCAGACTCATGCGTGGCCTTCTCACGGGCATCAGCCCCAATGACCCGCTAACATTTGTGGGAGTACTTTGTGCTGGTTGCCGTAGGGCTCGCGGCAAGCTACGTCCCGGCGCGCCGCGCCAGCCGTGTCGATCCCACCGTCGCCCTGCGCTACGAGTAAGCGAGCGTTCTCACGCGACGAAGAAAAGATTCACTCCAGCCCCTCAAACAGCGCCAGGAATTCCTCTTCTTCCTTTTTTCGTGCTTCCGGCGAATCGCAATCTTCCGGGAGGTGAATTACATCTTTAAACATTTCGAAGCCGCTATTTTTCGCCTTTGGCTTGATTACGGGAAGAATCTGCGCCACTCGCTCGCCACGAACCACCAGAAACATTTCTTGGCCTGATCCGCGGCAGCGATCATCAGGAGAGCGCGAACGGCACCCGTCCCGCACCACTGATACCTAGTACCGGAACCTATACCGCACCTGAACCCAGATCTGCCGTGGATCCGCATAGTGCGTTCCGCCGAACGTCTGGCTGTTGTCGAGCAGAAAGCGGCGGTTCGCAACATTCAGTCCATTCAGCGAAACAGACCAGTTCTCGCCGATCGCTTTACCGAACGACAGATCGAACGTCGTGTGCGGCTGCAGATGCGCCGGATAGTCGCACGCTGCCGTCGGTAAAGCCCGATCCGTAATAGATGCTCGCCGCGGCCCAGGCGCGCCACGGCAGATTCATTCGAAGTTGCCGTGCAGAGTATCGCGCTGATCGTGATCGAGCAGAAAATAGCCGTTCGGCGGGCGGAGAAAAGTCGGTCAACCCTCCGGTGATGGCGCCTTCCGCTTCGGCGTGCTGATGCGAGTAGGCGATCGAAACATCCCCGCGATCGAAACAGCCGCGGCGAACGCACCGTCAATTCCTCGCCCCAAATGCGCGCGCCCGCAATCGACAGCGGAAAAAAAACATTTGAATTCCCGATCGCATTGTGATCGAAATAATTTCTCGCCCGCAGCCGGAAGCTGTTCACGTCCACCGTCCAGCCTTGCAGTGGAATCGTCAGGCCCACCTGATTCTCCTCGTCGCGCTCGCCTTTCAGCGGAATGATTCCGAGACCTTGCGCCACCGCGTAATCGAGCAGCGGACCCGCCACAGTCGAAAGCGGCGGCGCTTGATAATACGCGCCGTAAAATCCGCGCAGAACCCAGTTCAGATGCGGAATGCGAATGCGCGGCGCCGGCGCGCGGATCCGCGGCATTCTCCGAAACGCCTCCTGAGAAATGGGTGAGCCGGAGGCCGCCGGTCAAGCGTCAGCCAATGCGTCACCTTAAACTGATCTTCCAGAAAAGCGGCTTCGAGATTCCCGCTCGCCGGCTTTTCCGCGATCACGTTGTCTCCTGATCCGTCGTTGGCGATCAGATGCACATATTCGTCGTCGTGCTGGCCAAAACCGTAGAATCCCGACGCGCGCGTCGTGCTGCGCCGTGACCGCATTCAGCACGATCTGCGCCCCGGCGTAAGTCGAATCCAGATGCTGCGTCGTGCTGATCGGCGTATCGTTCGGATCGCCGTCGTAATCGGCGCGGTTGAAATGCATAAACGGTGAAACGGTAAACAGCAGGCCGGGCGAGAACGTGTGCATCCAGGTAAATGTCGCCAGCGCATCGCGCTCCCGCTCCACATCGCGAATGCCGGCGGCGTTCTGATCCGGCGTATTCGGTATCTGATAATCGTCGCCGCGGGAGGAAGCCACAAACCGAAGTTGGTTGGCGGGATCGAGGTTGAAAATCAGCGAGCCGAATCCGCCCACTCCCCACACCCGATCGTGCAGCACCTGCGGGCCCGGCGTCTCCAGCCCGTAATCGCTTCGGTTGCCGTCAATGCTGGCGAAATACGCAAAGCGCTCGCGTATGATCGCCGAAATTGATTTGATCGTTGGTCTGATAGAAGCTGCCGAACGTGGTGTTGACCTCCATCTGCCGGTTGCTCTCGAAACCGGTCCGCGGAACAACGTTGAACACGCCATAGGTGCGGTCGCCATATTCGGCGGAATATCCGCCGCGTTGCACTTCCAGCGTGTCGATATCCTTTGGATCGATCTGCGGCCCCACATTGCTCGCGATATTGGTATTCGGAATGGGAACGCCGTCAATCGCCCAGGTCACCTGATGTCCGCCGCGGACATGAAGTTGATCGTGCGTCATGTACGCGCCTGGAACATAATCGGTGATCATCGTTCGAGACTGTTGGTCAGTCGGCGCCGGGCGTGCGGCGCGATCTCCTGCGCGGTTGATCAGCGTGGAGGGCGTCATCGATTCCGGATTCACTCCTTCGGGCGTTTCCGCCACCACAACCGATTCCTTCCGGGGCGCGAGCTCGAGCTGAAAATGCAGCACCGGCGCAGTGCTCGAGACAACCACTAACGGCTGCTCTTCTTCTGCAAAACCCGCATGCGTCACATCCACCATGTATTCGCCGGCCGGTACCGAAAGAAATTCGAACGATCCGTCGTCGCCGCGTGGCGGCAGCTTGCATGTACTCGGAATACGTCCGCACGGAGCACCACCTCGCGCGCCCGAAACCGGCCGATGGCTTGGATCATGCACGATGCCGCGAACGGTGCTGAAGATCGTAGCCCAGGCGGACGCCGCCACCAGCAGCCATGACGGCCGCGAAAGCAGTTCAAAATACTTCATTACTCCCCTGCCGCGGCGTGCGTGAAGAACCACGCCACGCCGCACTCAAAAACAAAACTTCAAATCAGAGCTGTTTAGGAGAGCAAAGAAGGCGGCCCGCGCTTCTGGCGCGTACGGCTGAAGCGATCCGATGCGAACTTCGCATTCGGGTGTCAGGCCGGAATCGCTTTTGGAGCGTTACCGGACCAGAACGCGCGATCGCGCCGCTGAGGATCGACTTGCGAGTCGGTCGGCCGCCGTGCTCGCGAGCGCGAAGGAGAACGGGCACGGCTCGCCGGCACTCGCAATCGACGCAGCTCGAACCGCGCTCCCGGCGATGCCCGCAGATGCATGGAGCACTTATGTTTCCCGCTCGCGCGGCAGCACGCAGGCAGTTGCAGCTCGAGCGCCCGGCCATTAAGCGGCGCGATCAACAAAAAGTTTGTGACGCTCAGCAGGATAATCGCGAACAGCCGGCGCACGGTCTCATTGTATCCGCGCCATCGTCAGATTGTCACGAACTCCGAAAAAAAACTTTCGTGAACCAAATCAGCCACTTAGCGCCCCCATTTTCCATTCAGCAGCACGTGCGCCGTTAATTCTGGGATCGCCGATCGAAAAGTTTCTCGAGGAGTGCCCCATTGAGCGTTGTCCTTGCTTATAAGAATTTCGCCGCGAGCCGCAACATCAGCCACATCGGCTTAGGCGTTGCGGCCATCAACACCGCCAAAGTACTTCGCCGCGCGGGTATTCAGGCCGAAGTGTGGCCCATCGTCAGCGCCGGCGATTTGCGCAAGCGCCTGCGAGATCGCGCCTGCACAAACACGTCATCGTCTCCGCGCCTTGGATCCCGGCGCCCGGATCTGCAGTTGCTCTCGAACGATTTCCCGAAACGCAGTTCACCGTCACCTGCCATTCGAACGTCGGCTTTCTCCAGGCCGATCGCAACGGCGTTAAGCTGCGTGCGCGAAATGATGGAGATCGAGCTCGGCACCGTCAACGTTCACCTGGCCGGCAATAGCAGACGATTCTGCGATTGGATCAACGCGGCTTTCGGAGCACCGTGCGCTTATCTCCCGAATCTTTATTATCTCGAAAGCAATCCCGCCCGCCCGCAGCAGCCGTTTGCCGGCGGCACGCTCCGCATCGGCGTCTTCGGCGCAACACGGCCTTTGAAAAATCTGATGAGCGCCGCGGCCGCAGCACTCGAAATTTCGCGCGAGCTTTGCGTGTTCCGCTCGAACTGTGGTTTTCCGCCGGGCGCACCGAGGGCGGCGGTGAAGGCGTCCTGTCAGCCGTCAAGGAAATGCTGCAGGGCGTACCCGACGTAAAGCTCGTCCACAATGGATGGCAATCCTGGCCGAAATTTCGCCGGACCGTCGCGCCATATGCACCTGTTGCTGCAACCCAGCTACACCGAATCCTTCAACATGGTTACCGCCGATGGTGTCGCCGAAGGCGTGCCTTCCGTGGTTTCACCGCCATCGATTGGGCTCCCGACGATTGGAAAGCGCACGGTCGACAACGTGCTCGACATCGCGCGCGTCGGGCGCCGCTTGCTCTATGATCCTCGCGCTGCTCTCGACGGCTTCCGCGCTCTGCAATCCTACATCGCCGACGGCCTGTCCTGCTACCAACAATATCTCGCTAGACCATAAGCATGCAGTCGCCGTACGAAAAGAAACGGTATCTTTCGAGCCACCGCATGCCGGTAAGCCTTGAGCGTGAGATCGCGCCCTGCCAAACGCGCACGCCAGCATCAAAAGGCTCGACTGCGGTAAATGAAAATTCGTCAGCATCGCGCCCGTGCCTCGAAACCGAAACCCCGGATGGATAAATAGGTTGGTTTCGCCGCTCATCGCATTCAGTCCGCCGCGCAGCAGCGCTGTCTCAATAGTTCGCACGCTGGTCGTCCCCACGCACAATAGCCGTTTGGCCCGCCTCAAAATCTCCGCATTGGCTTCCGAAATCTCAAAATACTCCTCATGCAATTGGATGTCCGCGACGTCATTTTCTCGCACAGGCGCAAACGTCCCGAGACCCACATGCAGAGTCACGTAGGCGATTTCCGCCCCAGCTCCGCGGCATGCCTCCAACATTTCCGGCGTAAAATGCAAGCCCGCGGTCGGCGCCGCAACCGAGCCGCGCTCCCGCGCGAACACAGTCTGATATCGCTCGCGATCCGCTGTCCTCGCGCGGTCGATGGATATAGGGCGGCAGCGGAGTTTCTCCCAGCTCCTCCAGTAATTCGCGCATCGCCGGTCGGCTGAAAATCGAATGGTTCGCTCTCCGAACTCTCCTTGCGCTAAAACTTCCGCACGCAGATGTTTCGCGAAATAGATCCGGTCGCCTGTTCGCACCCGCTTGCCGGGTTTCACCAAAACATTCCACACCGTCTCTTCTTCGTTCGAGCGCGCGCACCAGAAAAACTTCGACTGCGCCGCCCGTTTCATTATTCCGCCGTCCATGCAGCCGTGCCGGAAAAACGCGCGTGTCGTTCAGCACCAGGCAATCTCCCTCCCGCAAATACTTCGTGAAGGTTCGCGAATTCATCGTCCTCAAACGCCTGCTTCTCGCGCGACAGAACCAGCATGTGCGAAGCGCCGCGCTCGGCCGGCGGCTCCTGGGCGATCAATTCTTCCGGAAGCTCATAATGGAAATCGGAAACTTGGCTCAAACCGTCATTTTAGGGATTGAAAGTTCGTGCGACGAGACCGCCGCCGCCGTGGTCGAAGACGGGCGCCTCATTCGCTCGAGCATTGTCGCCTCGCAATTCGACACGCACGCCAGATATGGCGGTGTCGTTCCCGAGTTGGCTGCACGTGAACATTTGCGCGCTATCGTACCCGTCGTGCGTCAGGCGCTTGAAGACGCGCAGGTTCAGCTCGCCGCGTTGCATGCCGTTGCTGTCACCGCCGGTCCGGGGCTCGTCGGTTCCTTGCTGGTGGGCGTGACGTACGCCAAAGCGCTCTGCTTCGCTCGCAAGATCCCTCTCATCGCGGTGAATCACGTCGAAGGTCACATCCATTCCGTCGCGATCGAAAATCCCGCTGTTGAGTTCCCTGCCGTTGCGCTCGTCGTCAGCGGCGGCCACACCCATCTGTTCGAGGTTCGCGAATGGGGCCGCTATCGCCTTCTTGGTAAAACGCGTGACGACGCCGCCGGCGAAGCCTACGACAAAGTCGCGAAATTACTCGGATTCCCTTATCCGGGCGGCCCGCTCGTCGACCGCCTCGCGCCTTACGGAAATCCGCGTGCCGTGAAGTTCACGTTCGCCAAAATGAAAGGCAACGAATTGGATTTCAGCTTTAGCGGATTGAAAACCGCCGTCCTGCGCTGGACTGAATCGCACGAACTGACCGAAGAAATCGCTGGCCGCAAACAGCTCCAAAATCCGAGTTTCGAAGACTGGCTCGCCACTACCCCGCAGCCGACGCTCGATCTGCTCGCTAGTTTTCAACACGCCGTGATCGAGGAACTCCTGCGCCGCGCCCTCGCCGCAGCCGACCGGATCGGAGCCGAAGCCGTGATCGTGTCCGGTGGCGTCGCTTCGAACGCCGGTCTTCGCAAGCGCGCGGCGGAAACCGGCGGACTCGCCTTTTACTTCCCCTCGCCTGGTCTGTCCACCGACAACGCTGCCATGATTGCCGCAGCCGCCTTCCCGAAATTCCAAGGCCACCAGTTCGCCGGATTTGATTTGAAGGCGCAAGCCAACCTGCTTTTAGCCTGACGTATCAATAAAAAGGGGGAGTGAAACTTCCACTCCCCGCATTTCTGTTTTGAAAGGAACTTCCGTTTTAGCGGTTCGCGCGATACTTTCTGCTCGCCAATGCCAATCCGCCGATTCCAGCCATCAGAAGACCGATCGAGGCAGGCTCCGGAGCGCCGCCAATCGGCACAGTGCCGACAGGAATGCTGTCTCCCGCATAGAGGAGCATGTCGATACCCGGGTTGTACGGGACCGTGCCGGAATTATCCCCCAGCCACCAGCTCACGTTATAGGTCTGGCCCGCCGTCGTCGCGACCGCCTGGTAGACCGCGTCATAACCTTGCACCGAGCCGTCGCACCACAACTGGCTGCCGCCATGAGCAGCGTTCGGGCCACATGATGAGCTTGCCCCTGCGGCGACAACACCGATTGCTGATGTATCGATAGGCTGAATCCAACGGTTCCAGCCCGTCGGAACGTTCTGTCCAACTGTCGCGGTTTCAAAACCCGGATCGCCGAGCAGATTCGTCGAGCTACCCATGGCCGTCACAGACGTATCGTCTAGCGCAAAATACGCCGGGATCTCTCTGAATGCGAAGGACACGTAGGTGCTGCTGCTGTCTGCGGTAAAACTCGCTGTAAATAGCGTGTAACTCGATAGGACGCCGGTGTGTTCCGATGTCGTCGCCAGATCCAAAATTGCGCCTGGCGGCGGGTTCTGTGCGTTAGCTTTTGTTGGGCTTATCAGCATCGCCGCGCCAAGCACAGCGAACCCGATGGCGCCCCGGAATAAATATTTCATCTTAAGGTAATCTCCTCCGCCAGTGAGATTCGCCTCATACATTCTCATTACAGGCCTAATTAAATCCAATTACGTGTTTAGTACTAGATCTTTGGATGTGAGCTGCCGAATAGAGAAACACTTCAGCACAATTTCCGACCCGGATGTTAGCTTGAGACATGGGTCCTCAAGGTCCGGGTGAACAGCCGAAACTGCCGATTCCCGGTGTTCAAAACATCATCGCCATCGGTTCCGGCAAAGGCGGAGTGGGGAAAAGCACAGTTGCCGTGAACCTGGCCATTAGCCTCAGTAAACTCGGCTACGCTGTCGGGCTGATGGATGCCGATGTCTACGGTCCGAACGTGCCGCTCATGATGGGTGTTCGCGCCACCCCCAACGCTCTCGGTCAGCGCATTCAGCCGCTCGAGGCGCACGGGCTGAAGTTGATGTCAATGGGATTTCTCAACCCGGGCGATAAACCACTCGTATGGCGTGGCCCCATGCTCAACAGCGTCATTCAACAATTTCTCCGGAACGTCGATTGGGGCGAGCTCGATTACCTCATCATCGATCTGCCGCCCGGCACGGGCGATGTGCAGCTTACTCTCATCCAGACCACGCCTCTCACCGGAGCCGTCGTCGTCACCACGCCCTCCGACGTATCGCTCGAAGATGCTCGCAAAGCGGTCCACATGTTCGAGCAAGTGCGCGAGCAGGTGCTCGGCATCGTCGAGAATATGAGCTACCTCGAACACAACGGCGAGAAGCTCTATATCTTCGGCAAAGGCGGCGGCGCGAGAACAGCCGAGTTGATGAAAGTGCCGCTCTTAGCCGAGATTCCTCTCGATCCCAAGACCCGCGAGGGCGGAGATACCGGCCACCCCATCGCCACGCTCAAAGAACCCAACAAGCAAGTGACCCTTTTCGAGAAACTCGCCCGCACGATCATCGAGAAGGCCGAGCAAAGCAAGCAGCGTCAACGGCCCACCATCACCGTCGCCGACTAGCTGCGTGCGCCCCTACCGCGTCGGATCGTTTTTCAGCTTCGACCCGTAGCTCCATTCCGTGAACGGCGTCAGAGTGGTAACAACGTTGTCGCGCTCGCGCCAGCTTCCGCGGAAATAGTCGCGGTTCATCGCCGCAATCACTTCGAGCGGAATTTCTTTCGGGCACACACCCGTACACTCCCCGATGTTCGTGCAGCCTCCGAATCCTTCCTCGTTCATCTGCGTCACCATGCGAACGGCGCGCATATCGCGCTCCGGTTTCCCTTGCGGCAGGATGCCGAGATGCGCGATTTTCGCGCCCGTGAACAGAGCCGCGGAAGCGTTCGGGCACGCCGCCACGCAAGCCCCGCATCCGATGCAAGCCGCCGCGTCCATGGCGCGATCCGAGGCCTCTTTCGGCACCAGAATCGCATTCCCATCCGGAGCGCTGCCCGTCGACACCGAAATATAACCGCCCGCCGCGATGATCCGGTCGAACGAACGCCGGTCCACGACCAGATCTTTAATCAACGGAAATGCGCGCGCGCGCCAAGGCTCCAGCGTCAGCTCTTCGCCATCTTTGAAGTGCCGCATCGTCAGCTGGCAAACCGTCGTCGCCGGAAGCGGCCCGTGCGCAACGCCGTTGATCATGAATCCGCACGATCCGCAGATCCCTTCCCGGCAATCATGCTCGAACGCGACCGGATCTTCGCCGCGCTCAATGAGTGCTTCGTTCAGCACGTCGAGGCATTCCAGCATCGACATGTCCGGATTCGCGTCGTTCATCGGATAGCTCACAAATTTGCCGGAGGCGCTGCGCCCTTCCTGCCGCCAGATCTTCAGCGTCACGCGCATTATTTGTAGCTCCTTTGGCTCGGATGAACGTAGTGAAAATCAAGCGGCTCTTTCACCAGCTCCTCCCGATTCCCGTAACCCCGGTAGTCCCACGCCGCCACATACGAGTAGTTTTCGTCGTCCCGCTGCGCCTCGCCTTCCGCCGTTTGATACTCCTCGCGGAAATGACCGCCGCACGATTCATTCCGCTCCAGCGCATCGACGCACATCAACTCGGCCAGTTCGAAAAAGTCCGCCACGCGGCCGGCTTTTTCCAGGCTTTGGTTGAAATCGTCCCCGCTTCCCGGCACCTTCACGTTCTGCCAGTACTCGTCCCGCAACTCCCGAATCTGGCCGATGGCGGTCTCCAGCCCCTGCGCATTGCGCGACATCCCGCAGTAATCCCAAACAATCTTGCCGAGCTGCCGATGAAACGAATCGACCGTGCGCTTGCCGTTAATCGCAAGCAGCTTTTGCACCATCTGCTGTACGCATGACACCGCGTTTCGTACTTCCGGATGCGCCTCGCTGACCGCTTCGAATTTGTTATTGGCAATATAATCGCCCACCGTGTACGGCACGATGAAATATCCATCCGACAAGCCCTGCATCAGCGCGCTCGCGCCCAGGCGATTCGCGCCGTGATCTGAAAAGTTCGCTTCGCCCACCACAAACAGTCCCGGAATCGTGCTCATCAGGTGGTAATCCACCCACAAACCGCCCATCGTGTAATGAATCGCCGGATAAATGCGCATCGGAACTTGATACGGATCTTCATCCGTGATGCGCTGATACATATCGAATAGATTCCCGTAGCGTTCCTCGATGGTTTTGCGTCCCAGCCGCTTGATGGCATCGGAGAAATCGAGATATACGCCGAGCCCCGTTTCGCCGACACCGCGGCCCTCATCGCACACATATTTCGCATTGCGCGAGGCCACATCGCGCGGAACCAGATTTCCGAAGCTCGGATACCTGCGCTCCAGATAGTAATCCCGCTCTTCTTCCGGAATCTGATCGGGCCGGCGCTTATCGCCCTTCTCTTTCGGTACCCAGATGCGCCCGTCGTTGCGCAGCGATTCGCTCATCAGCGTCAGCTTCGATTGGTAATCGCCCGAAACCGGAATGCAGGTCGGGTGAATCTGCGTGAAGCACGGATTTGCAAACAGCGCGCCCCGTTTGTGCGCGCGCCAGCTCGCCGTGACGTTCGATCCCTTCGCATTCGTCGATAGATAAAAAACGTTTCCGTAACCGCCGGTGCCCAGAATGACTGCATCCGCCAAGATGCGTATCGATTTCGCCCGTGACCAGGTTGCGGGTGACGATGCCCCGCGCCCGTCCGTCGATGACAATCAGGTCCAGCATCTCCGTACGGGGATACATGGTCACGCTGCCCGCCTCCATCTGCCGCTCGAGCGCTTGATAGGCGCCAAGCAACAGCTGTTGTCCCGTCTGCCCGCGCGCATAGAACGTTCGTGAAACTTGCGCGCCGCCGAATGAGCGGTTCGTCAGCGTGCCTCCGTATTCGCGAGCGAACGGCACGCCTTGCGCCACGCACTGATCGATAATGCTGCACGCTGATCTGCGCCAGCCGGTAAACGTTCGCCTCGCGCGCGCGAAAATCTCCGCCCTTCACCGTGTCGTAAAACAGCCGGTACACGCTATCGCCATCGTTCTGATAATTTTTCGCGGCGTTGATTCCGCCCTGCGCCGCAATCGAGTGCGCGCGCCGCGGCGAATCCTGAAAGCAAAAGCAGCTCACTTTGTAACCGAGCTCACCCAGCGTCGCTGCCGCCGACGCCGCCCGCCAGGCCGGATCCAACCACGATGATCGAGTGCCTCCGCTTATTCGCCGGGTTCACCAGCTTCATATCGAAGCGCAGTTTGTCCCAGGCCTGTTCGATCGGGCCCGAAGGAATTCGCGATTCCAGTTCCATTTACTCCACCAGCCCCAAAAGAATGCTGACCGGAATCGAAATATAGCCGGCCGCAATCAGAATCGCCGCAACCGTCGCCGCTTTCTTCAAAATCGGAGTGTGTCGCGGATGATTCATGCCCAGCGATTGAAACATGCTCCACGCCCCATGCCGGATGTGAAATGCCAGCAGGATCATCGAAAAGATGTACCACGCCGATACCCACCAGACCTGAAATCCGCTGACCACGTTGTGATACGGATCGCCCTCGACGAACGCTCCCCCGCGATGCGCCGTGCCGGCCGTCAAATGAGCAGATGATAAATAATGAACGCCAGAAGAATCGGCCCGCTCCAATACATCGTGCGCGACGAGTAGGTGGACGCCACGTTGTCCTTCTTCGCGTACCCTACCGGACGCGCCTTCTTCTTCCGCACCGCCAAATCCACCGACGCCCAGATGTGGAGAATCACCGCAACCAGCAGGATCGCCCGTACCGCCCACAAAACTTCCGGAAACCGTCGCAGCGCAGCTCCGTAATAGTTCATCTGCGCCGGCCCTTCGAAAACCTGCAAGTTACCCAGCATATGAAAAATTACAAAGAGGAACAGGATGGCGCCGGTGATCGCCATCACGACCTTTTTCCCGTTCGTGGAAGCCCAAAAACGCGCTGGCCGAATTTCACGAGCACCGATCACGGTTGTAGCCATGTTGATTTTCCTAGCCTTGTAAACGCGAGACACTAGAGGCCTTCGTCATTTGCAGACGCAAGTGAGGCGGCATCCTTATATATATGTCTGGCGGAGAATGGACAGACCTTAATTTCAGATTAGCTCACGCGTCGAACCTTACTCCGTGCCACCCGTCGATATCGGCCCGAAGCTGCTAGCGCTGGGCCTGTTGCCGGAGCAGGTCTACTGACCGCTTCTCATCGATCAAGTGCCGCCGCCCGTCTTCGCTCACCGTTGCTCCGTCCTTCATCAACGAAACAACCTGCTCGGGACTGAGTGCGGGATGGAGTGCAAACAGTTTCGCCGCCAGATTCGTCGCGTTCGGCGATGCCATCGAAGTCCCGGAGAGTTTTACCCGAGTGCCGCCAGGCACGTAGCTTTCGACGTTGTATCCATCTGCATCCACCACCACCGTGTTCCCGTAGCTGGTAAATGATGTTTCCTCTCCGGCCTGGTTTACCGCGCCCACTGCGATCAGGTTCGTCAAATGCAAGGAAGGCGGCACATCCTCGATGAAGCCCGCGTTGCTGTCTGAATTTCCCGCCGCGCAGATGAACAGCGTGTCGGGCGCGCTCTTGATGGCATCGCGAATGCCCGCTTTCCATATCTCGAATAATTGCATCGCTTGCTCTTTCCGCGTTGCGGCGTCCTGCCCTTTGCCCGTTTTCGACAGCCAGGTCTCGAACTCGCCCGGCTCATCGCCCCAGCTCATGTTCACCACGCGCACATGATGCGTCCGGCAATACTCCCCGATCTCTTGAAAATCGTCGGCCATCCGGTGCGCCCACTCGGGCGTTGGCGCAAACTTCAAATCCGGCAATTGATCGTTGAACCGGAACACTACCAGTCTGGCCGCCGGATTCCCACGCACCGCAATCCCCGCCACATGTGTCCCGTGCACATATGGGTCGTACACCTTCAGCTTGTCGAACATTGCGCGCACTTGCTCCGGCGGAGCGCTCGCCATCTTCTTCCGGAACGCGGTAGCATCGGGGCTGTCGACGCCGCTCATCTGGTCCTCCATCCCTTTGAGGATTTCAACGAAACTCGAATATTCCTGCTTTTCCGTCGGCGTCAACGGAAGCAGCAAGCTGTTCGAATGGCCGCCCTCATCGTTGAAGGCGAGTCCGTGCGCGTCGTGCCAACCCGGATCCGGGTCCGTGTAAAGTTGATTTCGAAAGATAGACGTGTCCACCCCGCTGTCCCAAATTCCAATCAGCACCGGATGAAGCTTCTCATCCGCGCCAAGCGTCACCTCGCGTGCCTGCCAGATATCCGGCTTCACAACCGTATGCGCGGCTATATACGACTGAACGATCTCTGTAGCTCTGTCCTTCACCGGAACCATGTAAAGCAAAGCGCGGCGAAGATCCAGCAGCGTCCAGGCGGTCTGATTGTCCACCGCTCCAGACTTATCCACCATGGGCTGCACTTCCGAGTTCGCAATTCCGGCCAGGTAATTCGCGCTCACGACCTCATAGCGCCCTTTCATTTGCTTCACCCGATCCTGAACGAGATTCCACGGCAACTGGTTAACGGCCTCGCGGAAACGGCGCGCGAATGCTTCTTGATAGGCAGCTCCGCTCGTCGCCTTCGAATCGAGACGCGCCTGAAGAATCGTTTTATCCATCAAATCCGCCATCACGCGCGCGTCGGGCTTGTCCTCCAGGCTGCGGATGCGCTCAATCGTGCGCAGCCCTTCCTCGTTCTCGCCCGCCAGCTCCTCCAGCGAAAGCTTCGCATCCAGCAGCGTCCGCTCCGTGGATTTATCTGCGATGTCGTAATGGTCTAAAAGCGACTGCACGTCGCTGCCGACTTTCGCCGCAAACGCATGGAACGTCTCTGCATCGGATCGCAGCAGATCCGCTACCGTCCCCTTCACCGGATACGTGAAGCGCGGCAGATCGCTTTCACTTCTGACCTTCTTTTTCTGATCTCCGCCCTGCCGTCCAAAGCAGCCAACCGCCAAAATCAGAACCGCTATCGATCCAACAAAATATCTACGCATTCTTTTTCAATCTCTAAATATTCGCGAAAAACAACGTGGTTAGTCTGATCGTACAGCAACGCGAGCCGTTAGTATCGCGCCTCGTATGTCAGGCTTAGTAAAGGAATAGCGCCTTTCACCGTGCGAGTCACTGTCTCACATAACAGATCGAAAGAGGAGGTCATCCGGGCGGTCGATCGTTCCTTCGACGACCTCTTTAGTGGCCTCGGCATCGTGCCACTGCAAATCGTCAACGAGCAAAGAAGCTGGCAAGGCTCAACCTTGACCTTCTCCTTTACCGCCAAAGCCGGCATCGTCAATGCACCGATCAAAGGCACCGTCGAAGTCACCGACAAGGATCTGACCGTAGACGCCGATCTCGGCTTCTTCGAGAAACTCCTTCCTGTGAAACAAGCGCGCGCCGCCATCGAGAAAAGAGTTCGCGGCCTCCTGACCTGATCGATCGATGCATCGGATAGAATCCTAGCCTGAGAGGTAACGTCTGCTATGGCAAGTGCTGCGTCCGCATCTGATCCCTTCATCGGTACCTGGAAACTGGATCCAGGCAAATCGAAATATTCGAGTGGTGCACCCCCACGCGAGATGACTATCCAGATCGACGCCGAAGGAGACAATCTCCGCATAGCCGCTCACGGCGCCGACGAGGATGGTTCGCCGCTTTCCGTCATGTACTCACTGCCGGACAAGGGAGGAAACGGACAGGTCCAGCACGGGTTCTTCGATTCCGTGGGGTCCGCGTACATCAGCGTCGATGTGCGTCACACAACCTACCTGAAGGACGGAAAAGAAATGATGTCGCGCCGGACTGTCCTTTCGGACCAGGGCAGAACCATGCGAAGCAGCGTGAAAGGCACAAACGCCAAGGGACACCCGGTGGCCGGTGAAGAGGTTTACGAAAGGATCGGATGATCTCTCGCGCAAGGATCATTCTCGCCCTCGCTTTCGCGGCGGCATGCGGCGCTCAGACTGAGATACCCTCGCCTGCGTTGCTCGTTCTGAATAAAGAAGGCTCGCTGGCCATTGTCAATCCGTCTAACGGCCAGGTGATCGGGCGCGTGCCCACCGGTGAAGATCCCCATGAGACCGCTGCCTCAAGTGACGGAAGGCTCGCTTTCACCAGTAACTACGGTTCAGCCGTCCCGGGGCACGAAGGCCATACCATCTCCGTCATCGACGTCGCCGCTCAAAAGGAAATTCATCGTATCGATCTAACGCCGCTGCGCCGCCCTCACGGGTTGTTCTTCGCCGATGGAAAACTCTACTTCACTGTCGAAGCCAACAAGGCCATCGGCCGCTATGACCCCGGGCGAAACGTCGTCGACTGGGTGCTCGGTACCGGCCAGAACACGACCCACATGGTCGTTCTCAGCAAGGACCGCAAAACGATCTTCACATCCAACATTGGTTCGGACTCAATCAGCATTTTCGAGCGCACCGCGGCACCAAACGGTTGGGATCAAACCGTTGTCGCAGTGGGAAAGGGCCCCGAGGGCTTCGACCTTTCTCCCGATGAGCGCGAAGTTTGGGCTGCCAATTCGCGCGATGGCACTATCTCTGTCATCGATGTTGCCGGTAAGAAAGTCACCCGCACCATCGACGTTCACACCAAGCGCTCCAACCGCTTGAAGTTTACGCCCGACGGAACTCTCGTCCTCATTTCCGACCTCGGCGCCGGCGAACTGATCGTTCTCGATGCCCACACCGGAGCCGAACGCAAACGAATGAACGTCGGCCGCGACGCTGCCGGCATCCTGATCGCGCCTGACGGTTCTCGCGCCTACGTCGCCATCACGGGCGAAAACAACGTGGCTGTCGTGAACCTCAAAACGCTCGCAATCGAGAACCGTCTTCATACCGGAACCGGTCCCGATGGCATGGCTTGGCTAGAACGCCACTGAAGCAGTTCGAGCAAACGGCGGACCGTCACTCATGGCGCAGCGCCGTCATCGGATCCACTTTCGCTGCTCGCCGCGCTGGAATGTAACAGGCCGCCAGCGCAATTCCGATCAAAAGCGCCCCGACTGCAACATACGTGAGCGGATCTGTCGCGCTGATCCCATAAAGGAATTTCGTCAGCACTCGGCTCAGCAGAAATGCTCCGCAAAGCCCTGCTCCCACTCCCGCCAGCGCCAGCCGCAGTCCCTGCCCCGCGATCATTCTCAATACCTCCCTTTTCCGGCCCCAAGAGTCATGCGAATCCCGATCTCCTGCACACGCTGGGTCACCGTGTACGTCATCACGCCGTATAGGCCCACAATCGAAAGCAGCAGCGCTGCACCCGCGAAAATCCCCAGCAAAATGGTGCGGAATTTCGGCTCCGCTTCGGACGTGGAAATATTCTCTTGCATCGTCCGAATCTGCACCACCGGCTGGTCTGGATCGAGCTGCCGCACTACGCTGCGCAGCCCTGAAATTTCCGTCCTCGGATCGTTGGCAGTGCGCAAAACCAGAGACAACGCGAAAATCGGAAGCATTGAGTCCGCTTGGCGATAAGGAAGATACATCTCGGCCTGTGAGTCGGTCGCAAGGTTCTGCTTCATATCGCCCACCACTCCGACAATCTCCATCACCGGCACTTCGTGATTCGGCAGTGCTCCCAGCTGCACATGCTTTCCGAGCGCGCGTTCATGCGGAAAAAACCGCCGCGCCATGGCGGAATTCACAACCGCGACAAACGGACTGCGCTCCGTGTCGGCATCCTTCAGTATCCGGCCTTCCAGCAGTGGTACGCGCAGCGTCGCCAGATACTGCGGGCTCACCGGACGGTACCCAACCAGAATGTAGTCATGGGCCGTCTTCGGAGCTCGTCCTTGAATGTTGAAATGGATCAACGCTCCCCCGCCGCTGACCGGCAAAGTCGCGGCTGCGCCTACGGCTCGAATTCCCGGTATCCCGCGCACGCGCTCCACTAGCCGGTCGAAAAACGCCATGCGCTCGGCTGATCTCTTGTGAGCTCGCGGCGAGAGCGGCACATCCGCAACCAGCAGATTGTTCGCTTCAAATCCCGGCTCTACGTCTTCTAGGTAGGCGAAGCTGCGCAGCAGCAGCGTCGCCCCCACCAGCAGCACCAGCGCCAGCGCGATTTCTGAAATCACCAGCGCGCTTCGCAGGCCGCTCTGCCGCCCTCCGCCCGTTGATCCGCGCGCAGCTTCGTTCAGCGTCGCGCGTAAGTCGAGCGTCACCGTGTGTAAAGCCGGAGCCAGCCCGAACAGAATGCCGGAAAGCAGCACCACCGCCGTCCCAAAGAACAACACCTCAGTGTCGAGTTCGATCGCACCCAGATTGCGAATGTTCTGAGATGCCAGCCGCTCCAGCAGTGGCATGCTTGTCCAGGCCAGCCCGAGTCCGGCCAACCCGCCCGCGAAAGCCAGCAGCACGCTTTCTGTCAGCAGCTGTCGCACGATGCGAAGCGGCCCCGCGCCTATCGCTGTCCGCACCGCGATCTCTCTCCGCCGCGATGTCGCACGCGCCAGCAGCAGATTCGCCACGTTCGCGCACGCAATCAGAAGCACCAGCCCCACCGCACCCAGCAGGATCAAAAGCGCCGGGCGAACATTTTCGACCAGCGATTCCTGCATCGGCGAGACATTCGTGCGCACATCGGTGTCGTACACCGGGTATTGTCGTGCCAGCCGCTTCGCGATAGCATCCATTTCGGCACGCGCACTCTCTATCCGCACCCCGGGTCTCAGCCTGCCGATCGCGATAATTCCCGGATGCCACGAGCGATCGTCCGGCAGCGTCTTCGTCCATGGCTCAAACGGGACCGTCACATCCACCGGTTGCACCAGTTGAAATCCCGGAGGCAGAATGCCGGTAATCGTGTAAATCTGGTTGTCTAGCGCGATAGTTTCACCCAGCACGAACCCGCCGGCGAAGTGCCGTTTCCAAAATCCGTAGCTGATGAGGGCCACCGGCGCTGCGCGCACCCGGTCTTCTTGCGGAAGGAACGTATGACCTTCCACCGCTCTGACTCCCAGCATTCGGAACAGGTCTGCCGATGCCATCTGTCCCTGAACGCGCTCCGGTTCCCCCGCTCCCGTCAATGTAAATGTGGCCGTGTGAGCGCCGGCCACCGCCTCAAACGAGTGATTCTGCGCGCGCCAGTCGACAAAGTTCTGATTAAGAAGGGCCCAGCACCGCAATATCTCGCAATTGCTCCGTCAACAGGCATAGCGATTTCGGGTCATGGAACGGCAGGGGCCGCAGCAGAACCGCATTCACAACGCTGAAGATTGCCGCATTTGCGCCAATCCCGATTGCGAGCGTCACCACGGCAACCGCCGTAAAACCAGGATTTTTGAGTAGCATGCGCCACCCGTACCGCAGGTCTTGAAAAAAGGTTCCGTGAGCCAATGTCATCGCCGCTCGCCGCCCTCCCACTTCATCCACTCTCATGACGAATGGTCATGCACAATCCGCCAGCCGTCCTTCGTGCGTCTGCAGATCACCGTCGTGAGTCCTTCTCGCTTCTGCCCATTCTGGAGCGCAAGATGCCATCTCGCCGTGAACACCGCCGCGTCCCCGCCGAGCATCTCGATTCGCCTCTCAGTGAAACTGAGTTGTCCCATCTGCTTGCCTTCGCCTTGATACCTCTGGCGATAGCGTGCGAGCGTCGCTTCCCACCCCTTTGCGATCGTGTCGCCTGAGAAAAACGTCAAGTCCGGCGACTTCTCGTATCCGCGCATGAAGCCTTCCAGATCGCCGCGATTCCACGCCGCAGTCTGATCGTCCAGCATTTTTTGCAAGTCATCGCGCGCGCTTTGCTGGGGAAACACGCCAGGCAGAACCAGCAATGCCAGCACCACCAATCTCGTAGGCATGGCTCGCAGTATAGCGTCGAAGAAAATTTGCTTTGGTTCCAGCTCAGGCCCTATTCAGGCTGCTCGCTTGAACCTTTCACGTGCTTCATCCACCAACGCGCGCCCACGAAAAGGAACCGATAGTCGTTCATAAATTCCGGTCGCTTGCCCTCCGCAGCATGGCCGATGAATTGAAGCGCCCAGCCGCCTGCAAAAAGCGCCGCGGGCACTCGCCACCATTTCCGCGAAACCAACACACCAGGCAATAGCGCGATCGAGAGCGCAATCGCTGGAATGCCTACCGTGTGACACGCCCGATTGATGCTGTTCCGATGGCTGCTCTCGTACTGCGAAATCCAATCGTCCCAGCTCCGGTTTCCCAACATAAATTCGCCGCGCTGGTCAGATTCTAACAATCGTCTCGTACTCCTTGTCCAACGAGACTACCAAGCGAACGCGCTCCTATACTTTGACTCACTTTCGGCCAGCATTCTATAGTGATGGCCATCGGCGCCCATGACGTTGTTCACTTCTTCAATCGTCATATAGCGCAGGGGAGCCGACCCCTCGATGCGTCGCACAACTTCCGCAAAGCCAGTCAGCACGGCGCTCTCTGCTGCTGTAATCCTCTCGTGCATCAGAACGCCGCCTCCTTCGACGATCAGAAAGGAAGCTGATTCGGCCAGCTCATGCACTCGACGCCGCATTTCAGAGGCAGAGTGAGAGCTCCTGAGCTGGGGCAAAGTTCGTCCAAGAAAGATTGCCTGACACGGATACAAAATACCTCCCTGCATGATCCGCCGCGAGATTGCGTCGGTGCCGAGTGCATCGAGCGATTCCGATAGCGCCCATCGCCAGCCACAAACATCTTGAAGGTCTGCCACGACGCCCAAACAAGGCGGCGGAGCAAAACGCCGATTTATCGCAAGACGCCGCTCTACCTCAAATAGAAGGTCTTCCGCGCTCTGCCAGTCTTCGCCGCAAACTACCAGTCCGTGGTTTCCGAGAACAAACACATCCGCACCCGGAGAACGCGCAGAAGCGCCTTGAACGGCTCGGGCAAGAGGCAGTCCCGACGGCGCATACGGAACCCATTGCCACCGCAACCCGCGGAGTCTTTCTGCCAGTTGGAGAGGCGCTTGTGACCGCACTGACCACGCGATGGTGTTCACCGAGTGAACGTGAACAACCACTCGCTGCGGGAGGATTGCGTGCATGAACGTCTCGACGGAAGGACGCAGTTGCCCTCCTCTCGCGCTCTCGTTGTGCTGCGGAAGCGGTGCGCCTTGCCTGAAACATTCTAAGCACTCGGAAAGCTCAGCCGGCACTAGAATGCCCTGCCGATCTGCGTCCTCCAGCCACTTGCCCGACGCCTTGATCCAAAGCGTTCCGTCGATCTTCAATGAGGTGTTGCCGTTACTCGCCTGAACCAATAAGGGTTCGTGCCCAATCCGGGCGGACAAGTGCAGCAGACCGTCCATCTCGCTGCGCTCGCTTTCGATTGCGTCTTTTCTCCTGACACTGCCGCTCATACAGGCTTGTTCCTCCTCCCACGAGTTCGTGTTCATCTGCCGCCCTCCTCTCCCGTCATTGCAAAATTCGAAATTCATGGCCGGCGTCTAGCTGTGAAGTGGCCGTTTTCGAGCGCGCGCGCCCTACTCTTATCGAAGCTCTGAAAATAGTTCCCACCGGAATGAAGCCCGCCAGCTTATGCTTGGCAACTGCCGCTAGCCCCATCGACGCGATGCACCCGCACGAACTGCAATCCGGATTGCCGCCAAACTGGCACGGCGAAATGACGGTCTTGAGATCCGCGGAAATGGTCTTCGTCGTAAGTGCAAATACGCATTCCTCAGGACGCGCGGGCGGCGACGTGAACTGCCGGATCAAGGCTTCTGGCATATCGATCTTGCTGTATCGCTTCCGCAGTTCCGTCATTTGGGAAATAGCCTGGTCGCGCTCGTGCCGCGCCAGCATCTCTGGAAGCTCGTCTCCGATCTGCGGCGTAAAAAGGCTGAACCAGATTTTTCTAACCTCCTCCCGAGGAGTCCAGAACTCCAGGAACTCTTCCAGGTATCCGGGCCGCTTCATCATCTGCCCGGTAATCGTGCAATGAATCGTGATTTGCCGGCCCGCGATGTTCTCGAGGATTCGCTCGTACGTAGCTGGTTTTCGCCTCACGTCGTGCTCCGGCCTCAGCCCGTCGATCGAGACAACCACGTTTACGTGCGGCTCCAGACTCCATTCGCGCGGAAACGATCGAAACGCGCTCGTCACGATCTGCACGTGAATCCCGCGCGCGAGCAGGGATGGAAGCAACTGCTCCACTTCGCGATATCGAACCAGCGGATCACCCCCGACAAGGGATAGATGCAACGGCTTCAGGCGATCGACCACTTCCAGAACTCCATCCACTAGAGCCTGTCCTTTCAAGTCGCTCAGTTCTCTCAAAGTCAAGCTCCCGCCCAGATGAGCGGCGTCGTAGGCATAACACCCGGGACAGCGTAGCGGGCATTCTCGCGTGATTTCTATCGAAAGCGAAGGGGCTTCTCCCCGCAAAATCTTGCCCCACGCTTGAATAACTTCTGAAGTGCGCATGCGTACATCCTTGCTTCAATTCGCAACGTTGACACGGACCGTGAGAGCGCGAATGTGCTGGCAAGTGTCAAACAACACCCGTAGGTACGAAGACCTACTGCAGTCTCACTATTAGTCCTGGCGATGGCTTCGCCACGGACCACATTCTGGAACAGAACTGCTAAGTGTTAAACGTTGCGGAGGGGGGTGAGGAGTCCGATATTTCACTCAAATAGATGACTAACTGAATCGGCGGCTTGCTTTCGGATCGCAAACTCTCCTCAAAGGAGAGCACCTGCCATTTTGGATCGAATAGCACCCGATCCAAAACACGATCTTCGTCGGCAACCACTTGGTGCTGGTTGTAGCAGCAAAACGTAGCCGCCTTGTCCTGGTGCGGCTGAATGACGGGAGGATCGGGTATTCTATCGAGCGCTGCCAGTAGGATGAAAAAGCATAATAACCGGCTCGAGAGTCGGTATATTCGTCGAATCGCCTTAGGCATCCTGCGGTTATGGTACCCCAGCATCATCTCTGAATTTATTATCGAATTGCTGCCGTAGGGATCAAAACCAGACCGGCGTTTAAATATGTTTGGCGAATTCGATCAGCCCGATCACCGGCAGCGCAATGCTTGCCAATACGACCACGATCGTCAATATCAGGAACAACCAATCGTGAACACTTTGTTGCCTCGGTTGCAACAGGTGCCTCTTCAATAGATGATAATTGCGGCGATTCGCCTTGAATGCGACATCGAACAAATCCCCGATGAACGGAACCGCCCCGGCGAGCGATTCTATCCCGATATTCACCAGCATGCGGGCGATCGCGACGCGTGGGATTCCAAGTTGGATCGCACGGTACACGATGTAAAACGAGACCAGCGCGTCGAACACGTCGCCGATTCCGGGAATCAGTCCGATGATTCCGGCCAGTCCAAATCGGAAGTGCCCGGGGAGAGGGAGTTCAAAGGCGTAATCGAGCCAGCGCGCCAACGCCTCTACATCCGCGATGCGCGGATCGACGATCTCAGGCGTGAGCGCATCCGCCCGATATCTTGGGCCGGCATAGGGTGTAATCGCCTTCGGCACGAACCCTCCTGTAAACCAGACCGCTCGGCCCACCGGAAAGTTTCCCGCGTTTGTAGCCGTCTCTGCCCGGCCCCAGCTCCAAAAGTACTCTCCTTGACAATCTACATATCGGGATATTACATTATGCAGAACGGCTAGGAGAGACGGTGCCCCTCGAAAAATCGGATCTTTTGCAAGGCACGCTGGACATGCTCATTCTTAAAATTGTGGCGCTCGGACCGGTCCATGGCTACGGCATTTCGAGGCGGATTCGCCACGTTTCGAGAGATGTCTTGCAGGTACAGCAAGGATCGTTATATCCGGCGCTGCATCGTCTTGAGCGGCGCGGCTGGCTGGACTCCACCTGGGGTGAATCGGAGAACGGCCGAGAGGCCAAGTTCTACAAACTTTCGGCAAAGGGCCGCAAGCAGTTGGCGCAAGAGGAAGCGAATTGGGAACGGCTCGCCGCCGCCGTCACTCTCATCATGCAAACAGCGATATAGAGAAGCGCTATGAAGTGGATTCATTTTTTCCTTCGTAAGACGGCGGTGGACCGTGAACTGGAGTCCGAGATTCGTTTTCATCTGGAATCCGTGATACAGGAGAAGATTGCTGCCGGTCTGTCGCCTGCTGCGGCGCGACGCGAAGCGCTTGTGGAGTTCGGCGGGCGCGAGCAGATCAAAGAAGAATGCCGCTATGTTCACCGCGCGGTAACTGTGGAGAACACGATAGCGAATCTCAAATCGGCGATTCGCTTTATCCGCAGGTCACCGGGTTTCTCGATAATTGTGATTTTGACACTGGCGCTGGCATCGGCGCAAACAGCGCGGTCTTCTCTGCCATCGACGCCATTCTTCTGCGTCCGCTGCCTTTCCCAATGCGGGCCAGTTGGTGGTTCTGCATCAATACAACCGAACCTTGAAAGCTCCCGAGGATTTTCTCGCGCCCATCCGCCTCAAAGAGTGGGACCGGATGAACTCTACGTTCCAGGCCATCAGCGGCTATTACCTTGAGAACGTCTCTGAGACTTCAGGCACGCTGCCGGAGCGTCTGATGATCGCCGAGGTTGCGCCGCGCTTCTTCGAGGTGCTCGGAGTTGCTCCGCGGTTCGGCCGCGACTTTACGCCCGCCGAAGAGCACTTTGGCGGCCCGAATGCCGCGCTGATAAGCGATCGTTTGTGGCGACGGCGGTTCGCCACCGACCCCGCGGTGATCGGCAAGATTCTCCATCTCGAGGGGTGGGCATTCCCCATCGTTGGCGTGATGCCGGCCAACTTTCATTTTCCGGACAAAGACGCCGACATCTGGCGGCCCGTTCCCATGGATGCACCGTATGCGCAGGATCGAAAATCAACCTGGTTCACAGCCATCGGGCGGATGAAACCCGGCATTACGGTTGTCCGTGCGCGAGCGGATTTGGATACCGTCCAGGCGCAGCTTGCCCGGCAGTTTCCGCGGACGGACAAAAACGTGACGTCTGAAGTCCAGCCTCTGAAGGACATCACGGTCAGCGCTTCTCGGCGTTCGCTCTGGATTTTGTTCGGTTCGGTGTCGCTGCTGCTGCTGATCGCCTGCACCAACATCGCTGCCCTGCTGCTCTCCCGCACTACCCAGCGTCAGCGCGAGATTTCGATTCGATATTCCTTGGGCGCATCGCGGGCTTCCGTCATCGAGCAACTACTTACCGAAGTACTGCTGCTCGCCCTGCTCGGATCCACCGCCGGGCTACTCATCTCGGCCGGGGCGGTACGAATTTTTCATTCGCTTGCGAGAGCGCTCCCGCGCGCCGATGAAATCGGGCTCGACTGGCGCGTGGTGTCGTATACGCTGGCATGCGCGATTTTAACGACTCTGCTGTGTGGCCTGCTTCCCGCGCTGATCGCTTCGCGCCGCAGCATCTCTTCCATGCTCGCAGCAGATAGCCGCTCTCAAGTCTCCGGGCGTGCGCCGCTGCAATGGAGTCTGGTGGGTGTTCAAGTGGCACTCGCGGTCACCTTGCTCGTGGGTGCTGGATTGCTGCTTCGCAGTTTTCAGGAGCTCGGCCGAGTTTATCCGGGCTTTGACGCGAGCGACGTGCTGACACTTAGAATCAGTGGCAATTACGGCGAGACTGGCAATCAAAAGAAGCTGCATCAACGCATGCTTCGAACCCTCGAAGCTCTCCGCAGTGTTCCCGGAGTAGAATCGGCTGCCCTCTCCGTCTCGCTTCCTGGAATCGCGGAGGGCTATCCGGGAGACCTCAAATCAACGGACGCGGCCGCTGACCCCGACCGCAAAATCACTGCCGACCAGAAGTTCGTCTCCGCTGGATATTTCGAGACGCTGCGCATTCCGCTGCTCGCCGGAGAAGCGTGTAAGGAAAATTCGCTCTGGGATAGTGTCGTCGTGAACAGCAGTTTCGTGAACACCTACTTTCCGGGCCAACCCGCCATCGGTCATCATCTGGCCATGACGCCGAATCCGTTTCAAACGCCCCCGGCGCCCATTCTCGGAATTGTCGCCGATGCACGCGAGAACGGCCTCAACCGTCAGCCCGTACCCACTGCCTACTGGTGCAGCACCAACGGTATTCCCGACCCTTATTTCGTGATTCGCACGCATGGCGATCCCATGTCCTTCGCCAATGTCTTGCGCCAAAAGGTTCACCGCATCGAGCCGAGGCGATCCGTCTTCGAGGTAATGCCGCTTCAGCAGCATCTGTTGGACAGTACAGCGGAAAGTCGCTTCCGAACGCTGCTGCTGAGCTTGTTTGCACTAACTGCCATCTCGCTCGCTGCCATCGGTCTGTATGGAACGCTCTCTTATCTGGTTGCGCTACGGAATCGAGAGATTGGGTTGCGAATGGCACTGGGCGCATTGCCCGGCCAGATTGCCACGCGCTATCTGGCGCAAGGCTTAGGCATCTCTTTGCTCGGCTGCTTGGCGGGATTGGGAGTTGCCGCGGCGCTGTCACGGTTGTTGACAGGCATGCTTTACGGCGTGTCCCGAGTGGACCCCACAACTTACTTAGGCGTCGCCGCAGGAGCGCTGGCCGTAGCGGCATTGGCTTCGACTGTTCCGGCTCGGCGCGCGGCGCGGTTGGATCCGATGCAGACGTTGCGCCACGATTGATCGGCAGCGTACGATGTCACTGTCGCGGCCGCTGCCAAAGCAAGCGCAAGCCCCACACGCAGAGAACTGCACTTGCAAGCGTCAGAAGAATAAACCAGGGTTGCATCGCCAGTTGCCGCCCTTCCGCAATGCCGCGCCAGATATGTGCCAAGGTGAGCAGACCAAAGACCACGGCAGTCGTCGTGAGATAGGCCTTCATAATTCCTCCTAAAGGTAGCTCAATGCGTGACCCTGTGCCGCTGGCGTCCCAAAGACAATTGGACAGCGGGGGTGCCCTTAGCAACCCCGCACGGTGTTACCGTAGCCCGCCCGATGCGAGCAACGTCTCGCCGGTTAGCCACCCTGACTCTGCCGATGCTAAAAAGACGGCGATCGGCGCAATGTCATCCGGCTGTGCAATGCGCCCCAGCGGAGTCTGTGCCTCAAGTTGCTTTTGGAAATCGCTGCCGATGATTCCGCCCGCATGAGATCCCTCCGTCGCTACCACGCCCGGATTGATTGAGTTCACGCGAATCTTCTTTGGCCCCAGCTCCTTAGCCAGTACATGCGTCACCGCATCGACAGCGCCCTTGGTCGCCGTATACACGGCGGTCATGGGAGGCGATAACTGGCTCACTGTCGAGCCGATGTTGATGATAGTTCCGCCTTCGGCACCGAAGTATTTTGCCGCTTCCTGCGTCGCCAAAATCAGTCCCAATACATTGATGTTGAACAGCCGGTGAAACTGCTCTTCTGTAATGTTTTCGAGCGGCGCAAATTCGTAGACCCCCGCATTGTTCACCAGCACGTCCAGTCTTCCAAACGCCTTCTTCGTCTCGCCGAAGATATGTTGCACGTCGGACGCCTTTGCCACATCGCCCTGCACGGCAATCGCTTTGCCGCCTTGTTTCACGATCTCGGCCACCACGCGGTCTGCGCCTTCTTTGCTCGACGCGTAGTTCACCACAACCGCTGCGCCCTCGGCCGCTAGGCCTTTTGCAATGCCCGCTCCGATGCCTTTCGATGCACCCGTAACCACTGCAACTTTGTTGCTTAGCTTGCTCATCTATCTCCTTCGGCTGTAATCGTCATCCGTTCGACGTTTCGACAACCGTTTGAATGATGAGCCGCCCGCGTGGAAAGGTTCAGCTTTGGACTTAGAGCTCTGCCAGGTGGTCCAGATAACCGTTCAATACATCCCGCTGTAACACAAGGTTGGCGAATTTGCCCTCCCGAATGATCGTAACCAGCCCCGCCCGCTCCAGCTCTTTCATGTGATGTGACAGCGTAGCTGCGCTGACGGATTGGCACTCTCGTAAATCCGTACACGGGACGGCACACCTCTTTGCGCTAATCTGCTTCAGGATTTCGTAGCGCCGCGGATCGGCGAGAGCCTTGGCAATCAGACGGATCTGATTCTCTGAAAGCGCTTTCCGTTTCGCCACTGTTTATCTCCCGATTTCAACTGATACCTGGGTTGTTGCTGCCACTACCATCTCTACCAAGACTGTCGCTCTGTGGCGCCATCGGCTGGCATCGCCGGTTAACGAGTAAATAAATCCTGCGGAACTTTCTTCAACAACCAAGCGCCGAACCATCACCGGACCCGCGCCTCTAAGTCGCCCTGCAGAGCTTTGTAATCGACCGGATAATTGTGGAATCCCGCCCGTTCGAATCCGCGAGCCACTTCCGGATTCTTCATAAACGTGTTCCAAACAAAACCCGTCCGCAGGTTCTCTGCCATCATCATGGTGATTCCCGTATCGATTCCAATCACGTCCGTGTCGTACCAGTTCTTCAGCGGATTGAACGCATTCACGAACCCATAGCGGCTCCAAGCATGGGTGCCGTAACGATCTTTGATTGTCTTGAGTACGCGCAATGTAGCCGAGGGCAGGAATGCCAACGAGCCTCCCGCCGCGCTCGGTACAACCGTTCCATCAATCGGTCCGATCGCGGGAGGACCACCCCAGACAACATAGCCATTCTCTGAATCCGAAGCAGTGATGCCCCACAAATCGTTGCTGTAATCGGGAAACTGCTTCGCCAGCTCCAAACAGAAGAGACGGTGGACTTCCGTCGCTGTCATCGAGTTCAGGAAGTAATCCGCGTACGCATCTCGTTTGCCGCGGAAATCGAACCACGCCTGCGAATACTGATGCACAAACAGAGGCGCGTATGAGCCGATGTAGCGAAGCCCTTCATATTCAAAGGTCGTCCGTTTCCACGCGTTCCAAACCTCACCCGGCAGCGGATGGGATGAAGATCCGAGTCCGAAAAGGTACATCATCATCAGTTCGCTGTAGTAATCCCAGCGATAGGGCAGAAATCCGGTTTCAGGGGACCATCCGTGCGGCAGCAGCTGGGTATCTTCGGACAACCATGTCCACTCGACGCCGAGCAAAAATGTCATGCGCCAAACGAGTGATTTCCGAGTGCCGGAAGTATTGACGGCAGGTCATCACGCCGCACAGCAAGATCGCCGTGTCTATGGATGAGATCTCGGATTCCCATATTCTTTCGCCGGTCTTCAGATTCGCGAAGTGATAAAAGAACCCCCGATGCGTCGGCATCTTTTCGTATAAAAAGTGCAGCGCGGTGATCACGCGTTGATGCGCATCGCCGAGTGACAGATATCCTCGCTTGTGTCCAATGCACACCGCCGTCAATCCGAAGCCTGTCGCCGCAATGCTTGCCACCGTGGTCTGGTCCGTTGCCCGCACATTGCATCGATCCTTGACAAGTCCGGTTTCAGAATCCGTCTGGTCTCGGAAAAACTGGAAATTCGCTTTCTCCAGCTCCTCCAGGAATACATCGTCTTCCGCTGAAATCGTCTCGGCGCTCACCTGAGGCGCTTGCGGCTGCAGCTCCTCTCCGGCTAAGAGCAGCGGGACGATGCCCTGCCTCAACACCGCTGCCGCCGCACAAGGAATGGGAATTGCGGCCATGCTCGCTAAGAGTTGGCGCCGCGAGAAACCCTTGCATTCGATATCGTCGGCCGCCAATCAACTTACTTTAGACGATTGTCACGCCGCCGCATCGATCGATACACGATCAGCATCCGGAATTCCTGGACGCAGATCTCCTTCGATCACCGTCATAGAATTTGACAAGGGCAATGAATGGATCGCGGGCGAAAGGTCGTGCTTGGGACAGCTATCGCTATCGGGGCGGCGATCATAGCCGGAGTAATCGCATCCCGGACCTCTACAAAACAGAGCGCCTCTTTAACCGGCGCAGTTCTGCAGCAGGCCGGTGATCCCAGACGGGAGATACCCATCGCCGGCGCGGAGATCACCGCCCTCAGTAATTCAGCAAGCGCCGCGACCCGCTCCGATGTATCCGGTTTTTTCCGCTTGATTTTGCCTCCTGAAGTAAAGATTGGCCAGGCAGTTACTCTCACCTTCCGACATTCCGGTTATCAGCCTCTTCATTTGACGGAGCCCGCCACAGACCGGATTTACATCGCCCGCTTGGTACCGGTCCATACCGAATCGAGTGCGGAGGCTCACGGTGTTGAGGTCGTGATTAGCAATCTACAAGTGAGGTATTCCGTCAAAAATACGGCAACCGTGAACGTGGGGAGCATCGCGAAGACCTTTGAAGTTTCGAACGTCGACGGGCTTCCGTGCAATGGCCATGCTCCTTGCTCCCCGGACGGCAGATGGAAAGCGGCGATCGGCTCCATGTCCTACGACGCCGGAGAAGGCAACCAGTTCCGCAACGTACGGGTTTCCTGCATCGCGGGACCTTGCCCTTTCACACATATCGAACCCACCGATTTTTCCAACCAGGACCGCATCATGAAAGTGTCTTCGAGTGATTGGTCGGATACCACAACGTTTCTGGTCGAGGCGGAGGTGAGTCGCACTCTGGTTAGTGACGCGGTACGCTACTCGATCCCGGTGATCTTCGGGAATGGGATGAATTTCACTTTGCCGCAAACAGCCGAGGGACCCAGTATTGAAGCCGAACTCAACGGATCGGATATCGTGTTTCCCCTTGGACCCGATAACCTTTTGTCCTGGGCCGTGTGTACTCTCAAGCCCAACGCGAATGGCTCAAAGTTATATGGCTGCGAAGTGAAACCGGGCTATCGATTTCAATAGCCCGGAAATGAAGTCTCACTTCGCCGCTCGTCGTCGTCCGCGCTTCGACCGGATCGCCCCTAGACCGCGAACCGCCGCCGCATCACACCGACAACTCCGAGCAGACTGGTGCCGAGCAGAAGAAAGCTAGCGGGTTCGGGGCTCACGGCAGTTGGACTGGCGAGTGTCACGCTGCCGCTATAAATGTCGTCGATCTCGGAAAGATTGAACGGGGAACCGGCATAACCCACCAGGCTGACGTTGTTCCGGGTCTGGAAATCGAAGATCCCGCCATTACCACCCGGAAACAAAAGATCGCCGATTTGAGATTGGACTCCGGACGCAACGTCAGGCCCGGCGACTGCGGAGAACGTTTCGACGATTCCCGTGGTCGTGTCGATCGACAGTGTGCCGGTTACGATATTTTTGTCACCAAGGCCACTGAAGTCGCTGGTTCCATTGACGTTGAAGTTCACAATCGTGTCGGCGTATGCCGCCAAGCTGCCGCCGATGCCTATATCGATTGTGGATGCCCGGCACACCCCGGAGGAAACAGTCAGCAGCGCCGTCGCTGCCCCCGCAACAAGTAGGAAACGATGCATGCACGGAAGTCTGGACAGTTTTGCTCGCCTGCGCCTCGCTACCCAACCGAAAGCAATCCCTCCCAAGGCAAGAAATCCGATCGAGCCCGGCTCTGGAACCGGCGTTGCGAGAAACCCGTTTACGTTCGTTCCGTCCGAATAGAATCCGACCAGTTGTCCCAGGTCGTTAACTCCGTTGATCGTGGTGCCGGTTACGTCAAAGGCGACTGTTGCCGACGCATTAGGATCGTCCACCGTCGTAAAAGTGTTTGTGAGCCAGTTGTAGGTGAACCCGTTGTTAATTCCGTTGGCGTCGACAAAACTGCCCACCGCCTCGTCGTTGTTGTTGAGACCCAGGAATGAGGTATTCGTTCCTGCTCCCGCCGGATCGTCAAAGCTCGAGAAGCTGCCGCCATTGTCCAGAAACCCATGAACATTGCCCGCCGTATCAGCATAAAAACCCGAGACAACACCCGCGTCATTGATCCCGGTCGCAGTGGTCATAGTGGCGTTGAAGGAACCCGGCAGCGTAATCGGTGCGAAGGTTGCACCGGCGATATTGTATGAATACGCCTGAAAATCCCCGTTCGCATCGGCGTAGAATCCCACCGCCACGTTGTTGCGATTGACGCCGAGAAGTTGGTTGACAACGGTCGCGCCCGTCGGCGTATTTGGATTCATAACAGAGGTAAATGTGCTCCCCTGTTTGACGAATCCGAAGTTATTGGCATTGTTATCCACCCAGAAACCGACCGTCGTCGGGGAGCTGTTGCTGTTGATTCCGACCACCTGGGTCTGCGTCGACGCGGGGAAATTTTCGTTGCTGTATGAGCCTTGTCCGTAAGGCAATCCAAGCGTGTACCCTTTATTAGGATTCGTCGTGCTGCCCACGCCGAAATACCCCGCGATGGTTCCGGCATTATTAATACCCAGCAGTTGATTGAATGTCGGGTCGGCCTGATTGTCGAGAGTTTGGAAGCCGTACATCGAAGCAGCGTTGCTTGCCGATGCGCATAACAGGGCGGCTGCGGCTGTCGTTAGCACATAGCTACGCGCCAAAAGAGTGCGTGATCGTTTCATTTTCGAAGTCCTTTCATGCTTGTCCACTCTGATGAGCGACATCTGGAATCGAAAACCGTCACGTACTCGAAGAAATCTTTCAGGCGGTAATCTAGTGAACTATCCGGTCAAACGTGGCAACCGGCAAAAGGGGAGAATCGACTGAGAAAGGTGTTTCGGCACGCTGAAGCATCAGCGCGGCATGCGCCAGTCCCGACGTCGCGGCCTGAACGCGGTCGCGCGCGGTTCTGAAGCTGAGTTTACGTTCAGGCGACTTTGCGCTCAGTAAGAAGGGGTTCGAGGGTCGCTACATGAACGGACTTGGCGATACCGAGGCGCCGCAGAATTTTGAGCAGTATCCAGGAGGGGTCAAATTCGTACCAGGCGAGTCCGTGACGCGCCGAGGTCGGGTGGGCGTGATGATTGTTATGCCAACCTTCTCCAAAGGTGATGAGCGCCACCCACCAGTTATTGCGGGAATCATCGCGAGTAGCGAAGCGGCGGGCGCCCCACATGTGCGTGGCAGAATTCACAAGCCAAGTGGCATGCAGTCCAAAAACGACGCGGACGCAGATGCCCCAAAGGAAGAGAGGAAGGCCGCCGATGGCCAGGAGCAGAACGGCAAGAGCAACATTCGGAATCCAGTGATAGTTATTCAGCCAGATATAGAAACGGTCTTTGGCTAAATCGGGCGCATACTTCGACATGGCGCGAGTGTTGTTGTGGTTGGTTTCTCCGAGGATCAGCCAGCCGACATGAGACCACCAGGCGCCATCGCGAGGGGAGTGCGGATCGCCCAGCTGATCGGATTTTTGATGATGAATGCGATGCGTAGCGACCCAGGAGATGGGACCGCCTTCCAAGGTCAAGGATCCGCAGAAGGCGAAGAAATATTCCAGAGCGCGAGGCACTTTGTACGAGCGATGCGTGTGCAGGCGGTGATAACCCAGACTGATGCCGAGGCCGGTCGCTACCCAGTAGAGGAAAACGGCAATGGCGAGATTGCGCCAAGTGAACATGAATAGAGCGGCCAAAGCTCCCAGATGGAGCAGCACCATGACGATGGTGGTAGCCCAATTCAATCGCTCAGACTGGGAGTTCTTCGAAACATCCGTACACGCGAGGCCTCGGACCAATGCCATATACCTCGACCGTATCAGGAATTCGTGGTTTGCTCTGTAAGAGTTATGTAATTTCGATTTGTGAGTTGCGGAAATGTAACCATACATTACGGACCTTATGCCGAGTGGGTAGCGTCTAAGAGTTATGGACGCCCCCACTCCGCAATCCCAATTGGAGTTTCGTCGCCTGAACAGTGCGTATCAGGAGGCTTGGAAACGGTTGCGTGCCGAAGTAGGCGTATGGCAGTCCCTTACATCGAACGGCATAGACGGCACTGCGATAAAGGACGCGCGCAACCGTGTTGGACGGGCTGAAGCGTCGTACCGAGAGAGTAGGAATAAGGTGGCGGACTACATGATCGCAAAGATCGCCCCGAAAGGCGTTGTCGGCGACCGGAATGAGATGGCCAGGGCCGGACAATTCCGAGTGGAACGTTTGGCGTATCAATTTTGGGAAGAGGCGGGACGGCGCCATGGAAACGCGGAGTCGGATTGGTACCGGGCGGAGAATGTGGTCCAGAAATCGAGGCGTTTTGGGGCTGCGCGTTGAGCGGCGATTCGGCAGTGACGACTGGCGGGAACATGAGACGGTTGCCAATAACAAGCCGGCACGCTGCCGCGATTCGGCGCACTTCGGGCGCGGATTCGGACGTGCAGTCGGGATTCGATAGCGATTGAAGCGGTTTAGGCTGCGACTTCGGCCTTCAATCGGCTTTTTTCGGCGACGGGAACGATCAATTCGGGCCGTTGCGCGACTCTGGTCAGCACTTGCTGGTGTTCGACCTTGGCTTCGGCGAGCAAAACCGCGAACCGATGCAGGTCTTTCTTGCGATTTTCGTTGGATTGCTTGCGGGATTCATCCGCCTCGTGGCGTTGTTGCGATTCAAACCCAATTTTGGCTTTGCGCGTTTCGGCTCTAAGCTTTAGAAGCTGGTTCAGAGCGGTGTGGAAGGCGCGGTCGTGGGTGGTTTCATAGCGCAGGAAGAGCGCGAGGTCTTTGGGGCGCTCGCAAATCGGCGAGTTTTGGTTAAAACAGGCGCGCTGCATGCCGATGGCACGCCTGGCCAGCCAGTACGATTGCGCCATCTTCTCGACCAAGACCTCTTCGGTGGCGGTGACGGGGCGATGCTCTGCCGCGAGCTCGCGGTGGAGGAATTGAAACTCTTCGTGATCTTCCCAAGGAAGAACGCTGAAACGGCCAGTGAAGCCGTGGCGCAGATTGTTTTGTGCGATGGCGAGTTTGCCTTCGGGAGTGCGCGGGCCGGTGGAGAGTTGTGCGTTGGCCTGGTTGGCGGCGATTTGAGCTTCAGTGGACATGTGGGGTTCCTTTCAGAGTGCGTGAAATGGGAAAACGCTGAATCGGCGCGGCGGCTGATTCGGCGTTTTTCGAGACGGTAGAAGCGGACGAGCTTCCTCAGTAGACAGGCGCGATCGGATCGGCACCGGGCGCGAGCGATTTAATCAACTTCGTAGCACGAGGGTGTGGGGCGAGAGGGAAAGAATGGCGGTAAGTGGCTGAGGATGGGTGAGATCGAGTTTCGGGGCGAGCGGTGACCGTGGCTGTTGCGTGGAGTGGCTGCCGGTGAGCGTATCGGCAATCCGAAATTCCGTTCAGAATTAGCGTCGAAGATCGGTGATCATTTCCTTGCGAAGGATTTCATTGATACGAGTGAGATGGCCGGCGCCCTTTGCTTTTAGCCAGGCAAGGACGTCCTGATCCAGCCGTACGGTAACGGGCGTCTTTTTCGGGCGGTAGTATTTGCCGATAATGGCGTTCTCCCACATTTCGGGAGGCAGCACAGGGGCGTCGGGGTCGGCATTGTCGAGCGTCTTGTCTCGCCTTGCATATTCCTGCCGGACTTCGTTGGTGATTTTAAGTCTTCGATGCTGCGGTTTCGTAGATCTTTTTTTCATATTTGCTTGCCTTCCTTGCCGAAACGATGTGAATGATTTCTTCTTCGCCTTCGAGACGTTCCACAAAGACCACCAGAAGAAGACGAGCTGCCCTGTCATGCCGATGATCTGCAGCCGCTGCTCACGCTCATCTTCGAAGAAATAGTTTTCAAGAACGACGTGATTCGGATCATCGAATATTTCCTCCGCCATTTCGAAGCTGATACCCGGATGAACAATCGGGTTCCTTCGCCTCTTTTCAGCGCTCCAAGTAAACCGCATGTACATTCATTGACGTACATACATTATTGTATTACATCAGGATGAGCCGACCTGAAGGTCGGCTGCGGTCCAGGAGGACCGCCCTACTGGTGGACTCGGAACACCTTCATCACTTCATCACCTAAATGGTTGATGACCTTAACGGCGATGCGTCCGGATTTCGGCTTGTCGAACGGCCGTGAGATATCGCTGCTCAAGGTGGCCCAGGCTTCTTCGTTGATTTCGGCTTTGAGGGTCGTCTTGAGGGATTTGTAGGGATCGTTCGCGCCGAGGAAATAGGCGTGGCGGACGAAGAAACTTTCTTCGTTGTAGTCGGTGTCGATGAACCAGCAGGCGATGCCTTCCGCGCCGTCGCTGCGAACTTCGCCTGTGTTGGGATGGAAGACATCGACGCCTTTGATCTTCACCTGGATTTGGCCGTTGCCGGCGTCGGTGATCTCGATATCAGGCTCGCCGAAGATAACGAATAGGTTGCCCTTTGCCGGTATTCTTCAGGTCTTCAGCCATGTGCAGATCCGCGTTCACGCGGGCCTTGAGCACGGGAATGCGGCCGAGCTTATTGAACTCCGATGAATGCGCGTCGTAGTTGAAGGCGCAGGCGATTAAGACGTCGAAGCCGCCGTCGGCGGCTTCGCGGGCGGCCTCGACCAGATCGGGACGAGAAACCGTGCCGAATTCGGGGCCGATGAAAATGGCGGCGCGTTTTTCCTTTTCGGATTCCATATAGCGGGCTTCGGCGCAGACGAAATAGCCGGGCCAAGGAGCAATGGAGGAGAAGGAAATCTTGTCGTCTTTGTGGGCCTGCTGGACGCCCGCGGTTTTGAGATTTTCAAGGATGACCTGAACGAAATCTTTGGCTTCTCCGGACTTGGCCTGCCAATCGATCAGCTCATCGTTTTCGTCGACGGCGAGCGTGCGGTGCGGCGAGAGGCTTTCGACGGTAAACGGCCCGGCTACGCGGACTTTTCGGTTGTCTTCATGGGGCTTGTCGTAGAGGTATTCGTATTCGGCTTTGGCGGCGATGGAGGCGTCGATTTCTTTTTGGCGGGCAATGCGCTGTTTCCACCATTCCGCGTGCAGGTCTTTCGCGTTTTTCGGCCATGACGGATCTGGTTCGCGCGGAATCTGCCATTCTTCCCAGCTTTGTTTCAGTGCGGCGTTGAGTTGCTGACGCAGCGGTTCGAGCGTTTGTTGGAACTTCTCCCAGATGACGTCGATTTCGGCGTTGTTGGCGATGGATTTGAGGGTGACGTGCGGGACGCGCTCATAGACAAAGCCTTGACGGATGTTGCCGTGGGTGGGGGCTTCGGATGGTGCTCTTCGAATGATTTCAGCTTCTTTGAGCTGGCCGTCGCGGCTGTCAGCCAATAGGTAATAGGGATAGCGCGCGCCCATGATGCGTGCGCGGGCGAGTGCGAGAGCGACACGGGATGTGTCGATGGTGATCCAGCGGCGACCCCACTGCTCGGCGACATAGGCGGTTGTGCCGGAGCCGCAGGTGGGATCGAGGACGAGGTCGCCGGGGTCGGTGGTCATGAGGATGCAACGTTCAATGATCTTAGTGTTGGTCTGAACTACATAGACCTTGTCTGACATGAAGCCACTTCCGGTGTCGCGCCAAGACGCAACAACTGGGACGACCGGAGAGTCGTCAAGGAATCGCCTGTACGCCAGGTTAATCCCGTTCGGCATCAGCCTGTCAGCTTTGTTTAGCCGTGCCATTCCAGTTTGGGTCGTGGACCACCCTCTTCCGCCTCGCGGCTGGAACGTTTCTCCGCGACATTCCACAGTGAAGTGCATCGCGGAACCCTCTCCGGACGGTCGACCTTGTCGCTGTGATGTCGCGTCTCCTTTCATAAAAACTCTTTCGCCGCTATGAAGTGTTCCGTCGAATGCTCGTTCAGCTAAGGACGGCATCAGAACATATCGATACCCTGTACCTCCCTCTTGGCCCGAAATCTTGGATCTGTAGAGCGGGCGAAATTTGGTCTTCGAAGAGTCGCGGCCGTACCAGAGCAAAAAATCGTTATTCTGCGCTAGGTACTCCGAAGTTTGTCCAGTAGTAGTTTCAAAGGCAATCAACGAACAGAAGTTTGCTTCGCCAAAAGCCTCATCCATGAGCGCGCGCACACGATGGATGTTCTCGTCGCCTATTTGCACGAAGATTGACCCGGAATCCGCCAGCAAATCGCGCGCGACCGTGAGCCGGTCGCGCAAATACGTCAGATACGAGTGAATGCCGTCGCGCCAGGTATCGCGGAATGCTTTCACCTGCTCGGGTTCGCGAGTGATGTGCTCCTTTTTGCCGTCTGTCACTTTATTGGTCGTGGTGGACCACTGAAAATTGGAATTGAATTTGATGCCGTAGGGCGGATCGAGGTAAATGCACTGGACTTGGCCGCGCAGACCTTCACGCTCGGCTAAGGAGGCCATCGCCTGGAGGCTGTCGCCGAGGATCATGCGATTGCTCCAGTTGGCGTCGTGCTGGTAGAACTCGGTGCGGGCGTTCTCGGTAGGCAGGCCGTTGAAATCGGCGAAGAGATCGATCTGCTCGGCGGCAGATTTGCCGTTGACGGCGCTGCGGCGCAGCAAGTCGTCGATCAGCGCCTTGGGATGCACCTTTTCCTGGATGTAGAGCGGCGGCGCGGTGACGACCAGATCGGACCAATCCTGCTCGTCTTTGCCGCGCCACACGAGCTGCGGGTCGAGATCGCGGTTGCGACGCGCTTTTCTTTTCAGCCCGGCTACGCCGCGCTCGTATGCGAGGCGAATCGGAGCTTGCTGCTCTTTTTCGAGGACGGGCTGGTATTCGGCGGTGGGGATATTTTTGCGCGAGGCTTCGTCGTGCTTGAGGGTTACGACGGTTTTTTTCGATTCAGTTCGTGGAGTTCTCCGGCATGGAGTGTTCGAAAGCTAGCTAGTACCAATTCGCAGAGAAAAGCGTATCGTTGCCGCTCCTTTACAGTCGCGGTTCTGTTTTCTATTAGCGGCTAAGCGGTTGACGGCGCCGAAGAGCATAGGTTGAGCGGCGAGAGGTGAGGACATTTTAGGCAACCGGCTGGGCGGCGAGCGATTCGATCATGTGGTTGAATTCGGCTTCGATTTCGTAGGCGTCGGTAAATTCGGCGAAGGCCCAGCGACCGTATTGAGCGTTGTGATTCACGCCCGGCACCCAATACGTTTCCGCGAAGGTCTTTTTTTCTTTCGCGTCCTCGCGGCGGTAGCCTTTGATTTCGACAATCAGGTGCAGCGGATCGTTTTCACCGCGGCCATCCTCTACCAGAACAATAAAATCGGGAAGATACTTGCGGGTCTCGGAGCCGCAGCGATACGGGATTTCGAAATTCAAGCCGTGATTCTTCACGTAGGTCTTCACAAGCGGATGGGATTCGGCGACACGGCAGAACTCACCTTCCCAGCCGCTATCGAGGATGACCCAGTTGATGTGGCAGCGGCGGGAATCGGTTTGCCAGCGATCGGGTTTCCCGGTGTTGAAATTCACGTGAATGGTGGAACCTGTGGGGTTATAGGGGTCGAGCACGGCCTTTACCGGGCGGCTGCGCTTCATCTCATCGCGAGTGATGGCGGCGTTGATGCGTTCGCAAGCCGTGTCGGCGAGCGATTGATAGAGGAGCTGGGCGGGATAGGTGCCGCCCTTGCACACCAGGCAGGTGTCGAGCCATTGCTTAGTGATGCGCTTGAGCTGGCCGAAGAGGTAGAGTTTTGGTTCTTCAGCGGGATCGCGCCAATACTTCTCGACCAGACGTTTGGTCAGGTTGAACAAGACGCTGGAGAGGCGGACATCGGCGAGGTGCTTCAGATTCAGGTCAATGCCCTCGCCGATGATGCCTTCGTTTCTGGTGACGGAGGGACCGACCAGATCGGGCGTTAGGTGGAGAACGGAATCCGCATTGAATTCAGCGGTGAGGCGGTCCTCGGGGAGTTCGACGCGATAGCCGGAGACGCGCGGAAATCGTATTTCAAGAGGATCGCGCTCGGGGCGAACGGCTTTCACCTGAATTGTTTCGCGGCGGCTGCGGCGGGGCGACGACGGGCTTGGCGGTAAAGTCGAACGGGATTCCGAGAATGTCGGCGTATTCGACATTGAACAGGTTCTCTTCATTCAGATCGTAGGACTGGCGGCGGAGCGCCCGGCCGATGACCTGTTCGCAAAGAAGCTGGGTGCCGAAAGCGCGCACGCCCAGAACATGGGTGACAGTGTTGGTGTCCCAGCCTTCAGTGAGCATGGAGACGGAGACGACGCAGCGGATGGACTCGCCCAGACGACCTTCTTTGCCGACGGTGTTCATTGCTTCGCGAAGGAGTTCCTGGTCGGAGATGTTTTCGGCCTTCTGGCGGTCTCCGGTGCGCTCGATGATTTCGCGGCGAAAGCGTTCAATTTCGGGGGCGGCGATGGTGCGGAAACTGTCGTCAAGCGCCTCGCCGGACTCGAGCTGTTCGCTATCGATCAGGAGGGTTCGGGGACGCGGGAGCGGATCGCCATGTTCGTTGAAATTGCGGAACAATTCCAAGCGGCCGGGAAAAAAGGTTTCCGTTCCGTCCTCGTTCCTGCGGGTGAAGCCGGATATGTAATCGTAGACCAGCTTTGATGCGGAAGTGTTGTTGCAGACCACGATGAAGCAGGGCGGAACGCGGATGCCGGCGTTGTTCCAAAGTTGATAAGTCTTTTCGTAGTGCCCGTAGAGAGCTTCGAGCGCGGTTTGCAGAGCGATGGGAATGTTGAGGGGATCGAGAAGTTTTTCGGCTTTGGCGCGGCCTTTGCGGGGCATCTTGGAGCGGATGTGTTCCCAGAGATTGCGGAATATGGGGACTTCGCTGCTGGAGATATTATCGGCAACCGGGACGCGCGGAAGCTTGACGATGCCGGATTCGATGGCATCCATGAGTGAGAAATCGCTCATGGTCCAGGGGAACAGAGTGCCTTCGGCATAGCCCGACCCGCGAAGAAAGAAGGGCGTAGCGGATAGATCCATGACGCGGGCGATGCCGAGCTTGCGGTTGACGGCTTCGAGGCCGGAGATCCAGAGACGGGCTTCCTGGTTTCTCTTCTGCGCCTCCTGCTTTTCCTCTCCTTTCAGATCGGTTTCGTCGTCGTTGTCGTCGCCGGGTTTTTCGCGGTAGCAGTGGTGGGCCTCGTCGTTGAGCACGAGGATATTTTTGAGGCCCATCAGCTCCGGCATGACGCGCTGGATCATCTGCCCTTCGGTTTCGAGCGTCTTTAACGGTTCGCCGTGGCCCTGAAGCAGCCCGCGTGTGCCTTTGGCGAGTTCCATGCGGTCGCGGAGTTTGAAGGCGTGATAGTTGACGATGACGATCTTGGCGCGGTCGAGATCGCCGAGCAGGTCTTGCGGCACCAGTTCGCGGCTCCCGTAGTAACTGTCGGGATCATTGGGCTGGAGGACGCGGAGGCGATCCTTGATGGTCAAGCCGGGCGTGACGACCAGAAAGCCGCGCGTGAATTTGGGGCTGCCGGGGTGGTGCTTTTCGTTGATGGTTTGCCAGGCGATAAGCATGGCCATGACGGTGGTTTTGCCCGCGCCGGTTGCCAGCTTCAAGGCGAGGCGCATGAGCTCCGGGTTGGCATCACGGTTGGCGTCTTCCAGATAGCTCTCAAATTTCTTGCCGCTCTTGCCTATTTTGGGTGCAACCTCGGTCAGCCAGATGGCAGTTTCAATGGCCTCCAGTTGGCAGAAGAAGGGTCGGACAGAGTTGAACTTGTGATGGCGCCAATGTTGCAGGAGACGAGCGGTTTCCGGAGTTACGAGCCAGTCATTCGGATTGGGCAGCCGACGCCATTCGTCTATATATTGCCGCAGTTCGTTGATGCTGGTGGCGGTCGCCTCGTACTGCTGCGTTTCGGTAGAGAGACCCTTGCCCTCGTCGAATGCTAAGCCGCGCTGCTTGGTTTTGCGCCTCTTGGGCTTTGGGATGGGCGTGATGAATTCGGCGCGGCGGCGGGTTTCGATAATCCGCTGGGTGGGTTGGCCGTTTTCATCGAGTTCCCAATGGCGCGACGGGTGCTGGTAGGGCGAGTTGAGGATTGGCCGTTCGAAGAAAGGATTATGCGAGGTGAGGTCTTCGGCCATCCTAATTAATGTTGTATCGAAGGTTGAAAATTCAACATAGCACCGGGAATTTGGCGGTTCTAGTGGCTTGTCGCAGTGATTTCGTTCGTAGGCAGAGCCGGACGAGGACGTCCGGCGCGGACCGGGAGGTCCACCCTACAACGAGTTGCGATCTCTGCAGGTAAAGTTTTCTTGCGACAGTTCACTCGGCCCTCCGCTGGGATATTTGTCAGTTCACGGGCGAATGCGTTTTCGGAAAAACACCGATTATCGGCTCTGCCATTTACAATGAGGTAAAGGAACGGGAATGCCGGAGTGGCAGCCAGCAGCGTACAAAGAATACCGGTGGATCGTTGCCGATCCCGACCTGCTAGGGGGAAAGCTGGCGATTCGTGGTACTCGAATCTCCGTCTCGCTGATTCTTGAGTGTCTTGCGAACGGGATGACGCTTGCCGATATCCATGACGCGTACAACCACGTTTTGCTCCCAGACGCCTTATCTGAAGTCCTCCAGGTCGCCTCGGAATTGACTGAATCGTTCCATGTGGCTGCTTGATGCCAACGGCGAACTGGTAACGGCTGCGATCGTGCCCCGGCCGGGACGCCTCGTCGAGTGGCCCATCGAATAATTCGCCGGAGCGGTTTTCGTCATGCGCACTTGCGCGGCCGTTCACTCTTCGGCGTCCGCCGCTGGCTTCAGCTAAGGGTTGGTTGTGCCGAGGCGGTGGTCTTCGATGGCGTGGCCGCAGGCGAAGTGGTAGACGACCTGCCTTTCTTCAGACCTGAGGCCGAGGTAGTCGTGGACGTGGTCGTCGTAGAAGGCTCCGATGCCGGTCGATTGGAGGCCGAGCGACTCGGCGGCCAGGTAGAGGCGTTGGCCGATGGCACCGGCTTCGAAGTGAACGTACCGATAGCCTCGGTCGCCGGAGTCGGCGATGGCGCGTTCGAGATCCGCAATCATCGAAAAGGTCACGCAGGAATTTCCGGCCAGGTTCTGGCCCAGGCTCAAGTGTGCGGCGATGGAGCGCTGGTCGCCCGGTTTCACGAGCTCGAGGCGATTCGATTCGCGAACGTGGAAGTATAGGCCGGGCGCGAGTCCGTCCACGCGGTGCACGTAGGCATATAAATTTACATATGGCTGAGATAGGAAATGAGTGGCTACCCGCAGCAGAGTAAGTAGTTGGTCGGCGGACATGCTTTCGGAACCGCCGCGAAAATCGAGCGCCGAACGGCGTTGGCGGACCACTTCCCCGAAGGGCTTTCCGGCAGGATGCTCACTGATGTGAGACCAAGGCGCTTGAGCAAAGGGCTGTGGAGCGTTGACCGCTACTTTTGTCGATGCATGAACCGCCGCGATGGCCGGGTAGTCGACTATGCGATCCGAGAGTTGGTTGGGAACGCCTCCGATCCACTCCTGAGCGGTCTTCGGAGATGCGCCTAAGTCGCGCTTCAATCTGATCAGCAGCAGAGGCCATTCATCGTCGGGAAGACGGAATCGCTCGCTCACTTCGTCATCGGGAAAATGACCGATGGCCTCGGCTTCACATCCATAAGCGTTGGCTGAGAGTGCGAGCGCTTGCCAGGCGTGACCGGCATCGAGTAAGCAGTAGCGATAGGCGCGGCGGCCGTATTTCCACGCCTCGCGCCAGGCGATGGTGGTTAGTAAGAACGCAGGGTCGCCGAAATCGCCAGCGGCTCGTTGTTCGAGCATGTGGGACGAGACGCGGTAATGAAAGATGCCCTGCCGGGATGCCAAGTGAAATTCGGTGGGGTGCAGATTGCCGGAAGAGGGATTCACACGCAGCGCGTAGCGGTAGCCGGAAGGGGTGCTTTTGACGGCGCTGATGGAAGCCGAGTAGAACAGCAACTGCGAGAGAAAATTGACGGGATCCTGTTGCGAGGGGGGACCGAGCGTCCCATCAAGTACGCCGAGGGCGGAGACTGGCGGCGGGGGCGGATCCGCGGGGAGATCGATGAGCGGTGCGCCTTCATAGTGACGAAAGGGATTGGGCATGTTGGCCCAATCGAGTGGAGGAGCGCTCGACCAGACGGATTCGGGCGTGTGTTTGGTGGCGCGGTGATAGTCGAGACAGCTCACGCCACCGCGGTCCGATGCGGGCGCGTTCGCAGGGGAGGACAGGAAGCGATCCCGTCGGCTCTCAGTTGGCTTTGAGGGGGCGGGATCCGGGGAAGAGTCGACGAAGTTTGGTTAAAGCTTCGGCACGCGTGTCGCTGGGGGCGCCAGAGCTGATCGTGAAGCCTGCCTTTTGCTTGAGCAGGCGGCCAATGCGACCGGGGTCGGCCTGCCAAACGGCGGGGATTCCATTCTTTTCGACGACGTAAAACTTTGCGAGCATGTTTTTCCTTTGGACTAATTCTTTCTTCTTCGGCGCTGCTTGTCAGCCGCTAACTGTGGGCGCTATGCGACGCGCTCCTGCGGAACGGGAAAGTCCTCAAAGCCGGCGAGCATTTCTTTGGCATTCACATCGCGCTGCCCCGGGAAACTCTTCAGGAACCGGGGAATCAAACTTCCTCTAGTCCAAGCCTTTTTGCGGAGGTTGGTGATGAGCCGGTCGCCGCTTCGCACCTCGCCGATGTAGTCGCCGTTGCATCCATATACTTCGTCGCCCTCGGCGAAGTAGCCGACCTGTCGTCCGTCATAACAAAACAGGCCGTCGGAGAGGCGGTAACCGATATACTGGCCGCTCCAATTCCAAAAAGTACTTAGATCCGCCACTTCGCACCTCCTGGCGCCGTCACGCTGCGTGGCTCGGTTGTTCTCACCTGGGTTCGATTCGATGCGCGTGATCAGTTCCTGGGTTACTCGTTTTCTAAGAAGCAGGGTTCAGAAGATCCGACTTAGTTCAGAGGATCTGAAGGGTGGGCAAGATCGCTCAGACCATACCTAGTATAAACTAAAAACACGCCCGCGTCCAATGGTTACGGGCACTCGGGCGTATTCTGCCGCACGAATTCGCTAGGCAGAATGGGCCCGATTCGCGTATACTAATGATGGTCGCGGCAATCTCGCTCGGGCCGTCGAGTCGTCGGTAAATAAGGTCGACGTTTTCGAATTTTCCTGCATACTTAGCCCGGAGTCTAGCATTTTGTCCTGGGCACGTTCGAGAGATTCCGGAGGGCGCTGCCAGCGCGAACATGTCAGCAAAAAATGGAGATCGAGCGAGAACCAATAAGAAGACGAGAAAGCGACGTCTTCGGCGCAGCCAAATGCAAGTCTTACGGCGCGTGTCGGGCCCGGCAGAGAATCACAGCGTCGATACACAACCTCAAGCTCCTGCTACGGAGGATGTGAATTAGCGTGCAAGTCAACCCTGAGGTGTTGGTGGACATCGATTGGTTTTGGACCTGTTCCGGCAAGGCGCTTGTATACCGAGATGGCGATGCACTGTTCTCTTGTGAAGGCAAGCAAGTAGGTCAGTTCAAAGGCGATGAAATCTACGGCCGCGATGGGAATTACCTGGGCGAAGTGGCGCGGACGGGCCGCTTGGTTACGCAGTTGAGCAAATCGAAATGGCGCACATCCGGTTTTTTCCCTGCGGCTGGCAAACGGCTGGATCCGCCGCCTGACCTGAGCTCGGAGAATACCGGGGGGGGCTTTAAGGACTTCAAGGTTCCGGAGCCGCGCACGGCGGACGGGGAACAGCACGTTGCCCGGCGCGCCTCACCCGTGCTAAAGTAAAGAAGTCTTTGCCGCATTCGTCCTTTCGTAGTGGTTGTTATCCCACTTCCCCGACTCCTCTAGTTTGTTAATTTCCAAACTCTGGTTCGTTGCTAAGGGCGCCCTGCCGGTACTCGGCATGAAGTCCTTTAAAACATATGAACCAATTTTCCGAATTTTCGTTATCACCATCCGTCTGTCAAAACTTAGTCCGTAACTGCTTCGTGCAGCCGACTCCGGTACAGACGCAAGCTATCCCGGCGGCGCTGAAGGGTGCAGACGTAGTCGCCTCCGCTCAAACCGGAACGGGAAAGACGCTCGCGTTCTTACTGCCGATTATTGAGAAACTACTGAAGCCGCCTGCTTCAAGCGCATCCAGTTCTAAAGAGAACCGCGGGAACGGCATCGGCATCCAGGCGCTGATTGTGAGTCCGACTCGCGAATTAGCTATTCAGATCCACGATGTGTTCGTGAAGCTATCGGTCAACACCGGGCTTCGCGCGGCGGTGATCGTGGGCGGTATGAGCGAGCAGACGCAACTGAATGCAGTGAAGCGCGGCGTGCAAATCGTGATTGCGACGCCGGGGCGGCTGGAGGATTTTTTGAATCGGCGGCTGATCAATCTGACGTCGGTCCAGACGCTGGTGGTCGATGAAGCGGATCGCATGCTCGACATGGGTTTCCTTCCAGCGATCGAGAGAATCCTATCGGCATTGCCGGCGAAGCGCCAGAACCTTTTCTTTTCCGCGACGATCGATAAGCCGATAGAGCGGTTGATCGACCGGCACTCGAATAATCCGGTTCGTATCGCGATCGGCGGACTGGCGGCGAAAGCTCCGGAAGAGATCGATCTGCATGTGTACGAGGTTGAGAATGACCGGAAGGTCGGGCTGCTTCGCCACATGCTGGCGCAGCAGAGCGGATCATTTCTGGTGTTCGCTCGCACCAAGCATGGCACCGACCGGCTGGCGAAGAGGCTCTCCAAAGGCGGCATGCGCGCGATCGCGATGCATGGAGACCGAACGCAAAACCAGCGCAACCAAGCCCTGGCCGGCTTTCGCGATGGACGGTATCGGATATTGGTGGCAACCGATGTAGCGGCACGCGGCATTCATGTCGACAGCGTCGCCCACGTGGTGAATTACGATTTGCCGCAAGCGCCGATGGACTTCATCCATCGGATTGGGCGGACTGGTCGGGCGGGTGCACGAGGGACGGCGTCGACGTTCAGCTCCAAATCGGAGCGCGCCGAAGTTCGGCGCATCGAACGCGAATGCAAGGTTCGTCTGCTACGGCAGGAAGTGTCGGCTGAAGTGGGCGTCGATAAGCTCTGATCGGCGAATAAGAAACGCGAATCATTGGATTTGCGGACTCACCTCAAAGACACTGCCGCGGACCCAGGTCGCCTGTACAGCAGCCGGTGAGTCTAACGGCTGCCGGTGCGCATCCGCCGGGGCCTTGTATGCAGTGACGGGCAGGCTTGGCTTGGCACTGAAGATCCTCAATGTGTTGAACCCAAGGAAAACGAGATTGGATCGTACGATGTCGTTCCGCAGCGCCAGCAACCCTTGAATAAACCGGCGGTGCCGCCCCGGTGCAAAGCTCGCTTCAAGCGCCGGCATGGTGCGCGGGTTCCGGCAACTGTTCAACCGGATGACGGCAATGTTTCCATCGGTGACAACCCAACGCCCGTGTGCATCGTCCGCATAGGGCGATCCGCGCTTCAGTAGGGTAGCGGCATCCACGCATCCAGTGAAATCGAGATCGTTCACCACCTTGGCGCGTTCATTGTCGATGCGCAGATCGGTAGCATGCGTGAGGCGCATTCGACGGACCTTGTAACCCACGTCCTCGGTTGCGGCGCTCAGCCAGGAGCCGGGTTGCTGCTTCCAAAGTCGCAGGTGGTGGCGCTTGGAAAAGGTGTCGAGGCTTTTTTCATATGCGGCATCGGGAGGCTTGCCATTCAGTTTCAACGTTTCCATGGGAGCCATGCGGTATCCCATCCGCTGCACCGCGCTGTGATACATGCGGAAGAGCGATACTGCAGACCCACGTTGTGGACCCCACCAGCCGGCGGCATAGAAGGCCCGATCGATCTCGTCGCGGGTCCCGAGGAAGAGAATGTTGACCAAGTCGGACGGGAGGCCGGAATCTTTGGCCGCTCGCTGGTGCGTCGAGCTCGCGAGTAACCGCCGTACGTCGGCTATTTCGTCCGGCGAGAACGAAGCAATCCCCGGGCGCATGTTGCTTCGGGTGCTAACCTCAGCAGCGGCAGTCAGTTGCAGAATGACCTCAGTGCCGGGGGGGAAATAGATTTCCGGATCGGGGGACCGGGCGATTAAAAACTTGATGGCGAGGACCGGCCCGGCAACCGCAGGCGCGGCATACAGGAACGGCAAGGCGTAGAAGGAGACGCTGGAAGAGAGATTCGCGCTCGGGTGGATTCCGCCGACGCTTCCATCGGCATTTATCCGTTCTTTGGCGGTTTCCACTTCGATGAGGCGGCTCTCGATCGGGATGGCTTCGCCCTCCGGCAAACGGAGCGTGTGAAAGCTATACTCGATGCCCGCCGTGAGGTGTTTCAGTCCGTAACCGAGGCGCTGAACGCTGTTGACGGTTCCTGAAACGGTTGCTCCTTGCGGGATGACGAGCCGGCCGTTGAGCAGCACAGGTGCGATGACGGTGCCCTCCACGAGATCGCCCGGATGCGAGATGCGAGATCCGGTAGCGACCGAGAGCCGGACTTCGAGAGTCGTGCCTGCGGGTAGCTGCTCAGCCGTTGAGGAAAAAGGTATGAGAACGAACGTTACGGCGGGAAGGAGCGAGAGGACGAAGCTCTTGAGCATGTGGAGCTGGTAGGGCCATTAGTAAGATACCTTAAATTGACCGGATCGCCCGTAAAATTTCTGTAATCTTTGGGACGGCTAGTACGAGAGATCGATTCAGATTGGCTGAGCTCAGACTGATCGCATCGCTTGGAGGCGGGCTATGCGGTCGGCGGTGGCGGGATGGGTCGAAAACAGGCGCATCAGGCTGGCGCCGGTGAACGGCTTAATGATGAACAGATGTGCGGTCGAGGGCGTGGCGTCCATAGGCAGCTGCTTGGAATAGGCATCGAGCTTTTGAGGGCCGAGATCAGCTCTTAGCGGCTGTGCGTATATTTGGCGGAGGCTTCATCGGCATCGTACTCGCGGCTGCGCGAGATTGCCATCTGAATCAGCATGGCGGCGATGGGCGCGAGGAATACCATGAGCAAGCCGCCCCAACCGTCACCGTCTTCGTCGTCACCGGCGACCTCCGAAAAAAAAGGCCATGCGCGAAAGAAACGTAATGGCCGTGGCGATGGTCGCGGCAACAGAGCTGATCAGGATGTCGCGGTGCAGCACATGGCCTAATTCGTGCGCGACCACGCCCTCGATTTCATCGTTCGACATAGCCTGCAAAATGCCGGCGGTAAACGCAACAGAGGCGTGCTGCGGATTGCGGCCGGTCGCAAATGCGTTCGGCGAAGGATCGGCAATGAGCCAAAGTTTCGGCATGGGAATGCTCATACGCTGCGCCAGGCCGGCGACAATGGGGGCGACGCGCGTGTAAATGTCGGAATTTTGATCCGGCGTGACGGGTTTCGCCGAATAGGTTGCCAGGGCGACCTTATCTGAGAAGAAATAGCTGAAAAAATTCATGGCGACGGCGAGAATGAGGCCGATGTAGAGGCCATTGCGACCGCCGAAGGCTTCTCCGAGAAATAACAGCAGGCCGCTCAGTACACCCAGCAAGAGAACGGTTTTAACGATATTCATAAGCCTACGGTTGTTAGATGAACGGCGCGGTCGGGCGGACGCGTTTCAGTTCTGAGAACGGTTCAGGACTGGGAAATTGCTTGATCCTTCTTCTTTTTGTGCTTTATTTTGGGTTTCTTTTTATGAGTGCTCTTGAGGTAGCGGGTGCTGGCTTGCCTTGTTGGCTGAGGTCGGGGTTGTTTGTTCCGGGCTGCTGATGGGGAACGTCCTGACTATTTGGCGTGGGCGTGCTCCGGCTGGATTCTCTGTGCCGGGGGAATGCTTGGGCGTGTTGGGCGGCGCGGGTTTTCTTTGCTGCTGCAGGTCAGGATTATTGGTGCCGGGCTGCTGGTGCGGCACATCCTGACTGTTCGGCGGCGGGGTGTTGCCGGGGGATTCTGCTGCCGGCCATAAAGAACTCCGCTCCCGCAGGTTAAAGTGGCGGTCAAAACACTAATTGTCAGCTTCTGCATGTCCATCCTCCCTTGAATTGGACCGCCTAGAGGGGCAAGTTGTTTCCGTGCGCGGCGAGTGGACTCCGCTATTCCAGCCAACCCTGGCTGCTGCAGCACTTGGCGAAACGCCGGATTGTCGAGCGACACGGCGGGGAAGTAGGGGCCGGTGAGTGTCCGCTTCCACCAGGCGCCGGTCTGTTTTCTTTCCTGCGGAGTCGTGAAGTGGTACTCGTACAGCAGCGCACGAACGTTCGCGGCGGCTTATCGGGAAACGGATTTTCTCGTAGAAGACTCAGCACCGCGGCGATCGCCTTCGAGCAGCTTGGCGACGAAGTTGACGAACCACGGATAGTCCTGATAGCTGGACATGGCGGCGAACCACATCAGCCAATCCAAGCGCAAATGGTAGGGGGCGATTTGAGGCGGCCGGTACTTCAGATCGCCTGGTTTGCCTTTGAATTCGTACTCGCGCCATTGCGTAGCAGACGTGATGACGGCGTCGTCGGTGCCTTGGACGATCACCTCATAACGCGGTCGCGTGATACTGCCGAATGCCCCGTAGGTGCCGACCAGATGCAGCGAGTTGAAGCTGGTATTCATGACCTGGCGCGCCGATAGCATATTGATGACCACGGGCACGCTCATCACCGTGACCAGAATCGCGAGGCCGATGTTCCCCAGTGCACGGCCAGCGGCGGCGCGTGCATGGCTGGGCGTTCGGAAGCTCGCGACACGAAAGAAAGGAACTTGGCGTCGATGGTGGAAAATGCCAGGAACAGCGTCAGCCAGTTCAGCCAGGAGAGATTCCCGCTGCATAATGATGAAGAGTTGAAATACGATGGTGATCACGCCGGCGATTCCGGCTATAGGCTGCGGCAGGAAATAGAAAAACGGAACGATCAGTTCCGAAAAGTGGTTGAACAGCACGCCGCCTTTGTTGAGCCATTGCGGCGCCCAGTGGAAGAACCAGCTGAGCGGATTGGGCATGGGCTGGGTTTCGTAGTAGTAGTTGAGGCAGGTTAGATCGCGCCAACAGGGATCGCCTCTGAACTTGATCAGACCCGCGCCGAACATGATGCGGAACAGCAGCCAGCGAAAGAGCCAGATGGGGATCTGCTGCGGCACAACTCGCGAGCCGCCGAGGAAGATAGCGAAAAAACAGGCCTCGAGAAGAATGGATTCCCAACCGAAACTGTAAAACGTCTGCCCTACGTTGGCGAAGGACAGATAGAGCAGGTAAATGGCGGCCCAAACGAGGACGATCGAGCCAGGTGTAGCCGGGAAGCGATGCCGGTGATGACGAGGCAGGAAAGAACGATTCCGAGCCAGGCGGCGGTGGTAAACGCGAAGTCACGAGGGAACCAATAGAACAGGCTGGGGGATTCGCGGAACGGTATCTGCTTGACGAAGAGCGGGACGGGCAGCAATCCTCGTTCGCCGAGCAGCGGCTTGAATTGGTTGAGAGCGACGAGAAACGCGATCAGGCAAATGATGCCGATGCTTCGCTCGAGCAGCAGGCGCGTGAGCCAGTAACCACGGAGGTCTTCCATGTTCATCAACGCGTTCACAGGTTAAGCGTACGCCTGTCGCCTTCGAAGCGGAAGGCTCAGTCTCCTATGATTTTCACGAGCACGCGTTTGCGGCGGCGGCCGTCGAACTCGCCGTAGAAGATCTGTTCCCAAGGCCCAAAGTCGAGGCGACCTCCCGTGATCGCAACGACTACTTCGCGGCCCATCACCTGACGCTTCAAATGGGCGTCGGCGTTATCTTCTCCGGTCTGGTTGTGGCGGTATTGGGATGTAGGCTCATGCGGCGCGAGTTTTTCGAGCCACTTTTCGTAATCGTGATGCAAGCCGGATTCGTCGTCATTGATAAAGACCGAAGCCGTGATATGCATGGCGTTCACGAGCACGATGCCTTCCGAGACGGCGCTCTCGCGCAGGCATCCGTTCACTTGATCGGTGATGTTGACGAAACCGCGCCGCGAGGGCAGTTCAAACCACAGCTCTTTGCGATAGCTTTTCACGCATAAAGTTAGACCTTCACGTCGGAGTCTTCGGTTACGTCCGAGGGTTGCGGCGGAGTCGGTTTCGCGGACTTTGAGGCGCGTGCCAGAGGGTTCCGCAGGCGCAGGACGCGTTCGCGCGCCCGCTCTTCCTCCAGATTGCGGCTTCTAGCGCGCAGCAAGTCGTCGAGCGAAACCATTCCAAGCAAGCGCTTGTCGTCCGCCGGATCTACCACCGGGAAACGCGTGAACCCGGACTCGACCATGCGGTAGACAACGACGCGCAGCGGCTCGTCAGGAAAGGCAACCACGGGCTCGCCGGAGAGGATGTCGCGGAGGGGCGTGTTCGCGGCGGCGCCATGGGATTCCTCGAAGACTTTCAGCAGATGATGGCGGCTCACGACACCTATGAGTTGCCGGTCGCGTTCGTTTTTCTCCTCGACCAGGGGGAAGAGATGTTGCCCATGCTGCTTCTGTGTAGGGCGGATCAGTTCACGCGCCTGCTCGAGCGTGGCAGTCGCGGGGAGGACCACGACGGCGGTGCGCATCACTTCGCGCACGAACAAGATTTCGAGTGGATCGAGAGCGTACTCGCGGCTGAGATGATAGCCGCGACGGGAAATCTTCTCGGTGAGGATGGAGCGCTTGAGGGTGAGCACGGTGAAGGCGTGCGCTAGGAAGCAGGCGACGAGCAAGGGCAAAAGCATATCGAAGTCGTGGGTGAGCTCGATTGCAAAAACGATACCGGTAAATGGCGAGCGCATGGTGCCGCCGAGAATGGCTCCCATGCTGACGAGCGGCCAGAAGCCGTGGCCGAAGTGAGGGAGAAACATGCCCTCAAGGCCACCCAGAGCAGCACCCATCATGAGCAAGGGAGCGAGCACGCCGCCGGAAGTGCCTGAGCCGAGCGAGATAATCCAGATCAGGGATTTGACCAGCAGCACTCCGAGAATGAACTGAAACGCGACATTGCCCTTCAGCAGAAGGCCGATGGTGTCGTAGCCGACGCCTAATGCCTGCGGGAAGATGAGACCGCCGATGCCGACAAAGACACCGCCGATGGGCGGCCACCACATCCAATGAATGGGCAGTTTTTGAAACAGATCTTCGGCCGCATAGACACCAAGAGTCAGTAACGCTGAGAGCGCGCCGGCCAAAACTCCGGTGATGACGCAGCCAATTAAACCTTCCGGTCCGATGAAGACGGGATGCGGCGGGACATGGAAAGAGCGGCCCGATGCCGAGGATATAGCGGCGTGTTGCGCCGGCAGTGGCGCTTGCCAAAGCTACAGGGATGGCACTGCGCGGCTTCCATTCGAACAGCAGCAACTCGACAGCGAGCAGTACGGCGGAAAGCGGAGCGGCGAAGGTGGCGGACATACCAGCGGCGGCCCCGGCGACAAGCAGAGTTTTGCGTTCTGCGCTGGTGAGATGAAAAAACTGCGCGATCATCGAACCGAAGGCGCCCCCGGTCATGATGATGGGTCCTTCGGCGCCGAACGGGCCGCCGGAGCCGATCGAAATAGCGGCCGAGATGGGCTTCAGAATGGCGAGGCGCGGATGAACGCGGCTGCCGTTCATCAAGATGGATTCAATTGCTTCCGGAATACCATGGCCGCGGATGCGTTCCGATCCGTAACGCGCCATGAGCCCCACTATCAGGGAGCCAATCACTGGAACAGCTATGGCGAATACGCCGAGATGGTTGCCGGCTGGTGACGAAAGCGCGGTGTCGATGCGGTGGTAATAGAAGAGGTTTGTAAACACCAATCAGCTTGAGCAGAAACCAGGCGACAAAAGTAGCGATGAATCCGATAATGATCGCCATGACCGAAATCGGAATGACTTCTACCGTGGTGGTGAAGTCGCCCAATTCTTCCGAATGTTTTTTCTTCTTGTGCTTCGCTGCGGCGGCCGCGCGAGTAGCTGCCTGGCTCATGCAAGTCTCCGATTTTTCGTGTGATGCACGATGGCGTGAAGTGCGTCGGAAAGCGCCGGACCTGAGGTTTGCAATTCCTCCCAATGTAAAACAGAGAGCTGCCGCAGAAGTTGTTCGCCATGGGGTGTCAGGTCTACCAGAACCTCGCGACGATCTTGATCGCTGTGGCGGCGAACCACGGCGCGCCGTTCGACAAGCCGGTTAATGAGCTCTACCGTGCTGTGATGGCGCAGGCAAAGCTGCGAAGAGAGCGCCGTGACAGTGGGACGTGTTCCCTTCGGGCAGTCCTTTTATGGCGAGCAGCAGCTGGTGCTGTTGAGGCTCGATCCCGTTCGCCCGCGCGGCTTCTTCGCTGAAATGAAGAAACTGGCGGATGCGGTGTCGAAACTCGGCAAGCTGTTGGAAGCCGGGAGCGGAGAGGTCAGGCTGAGTTCCTGAAGCGTTCACACTTTATATCGTAGCACGATATAAATGCATTACTGGCTGAACCTGGATTTCGAAGCAAAGCTCCTGGCTTTTCAGAGCTGATTGCGCAAAATAGCATTAGGCGAACAAATGGCGAATCCAGGCAACGCTTCTCGTTCCCCCGAGCTTTGGAAAGCGGCTTCTGCACTTCAATACTGCGTGAAAAACCGAAGTTCCAGCACATGACTTTCGGGTCTTAAACGTTGTTGCCACAAGGGTTGCCGTCGTGGCGCAATTACTGAAATAAATGGATGCGCGTTCCTCTGGACGGGCCTCCATTTGTCTTACTATCCTGGCGCAAGCCACCGGCTCGCGGGTGAAGTATGCGCGGTAGTGGATCTGCACGATAGTTTTCATCCTGCCTCGGCGTCTGCGGCAGGCGTGCGGCTGGAACAGTTGGTTTGGGTACGGTGCCGTGGAAACGCCGAACATGCGATGCGGGCAGCGGATCTTCTGCTGCATGCCGGCGGATTTGGGGTGGTGCTGTTGGATCTATGCGAAGCGAATGCGCGAGTTTTGAACCGTATTCCCTTATCCTATTGGTATCGATTTCGCCGGGCGGTAGAACATACGCCTACAATTCTTTTGGTGTGCGCGGAATCGGCCCAGGCGAAATCCTGCTCATCCCGCAGGCTTGAACTGAAATCTAAATCTTTCATTGGTCCGGCAAAGCTCCTTTCCCGCTGCTTGCAAGGCTATAGACGAGCGCCCTTTCGCGCAAGGCATCCCCAGCTCGGCCGGAATCGTTTTCCATTCAAACGGTGGCTTAAATGTACGCGTGCGTCACGTACCCGGCAGGACGCCTGGCGGAAGAGTTATGGCTTTGGCGCTGCAGTTTGCTCCGGCCGTGGAGCGAACCTGCCGAGAACACGTGCCGTTTCTCGATTGCGCGCTGCGCAAGTTGATCGGCTCGCCGCATCAGATCGCTTCGGAGATTTGCCGCTTAGGATATGAGCGAAAGCTGCAAGCGAATCTGGCGATCGCGTCGAATCCCGATACGGCGATATTGCTGGCGTGCCACTTCACTGGGCGTAACGCTGGGACGCCGGGCGAGGAACAGCTCAAGCTCGCGCCGATTCCCCTTGCCGCGCTATTTACGCACGATATATCTCTGGATTCCAAGCTGCTGAGGTTTTACAAAGGTGGGGTTTGAAGACCTGCGAGGATTTAGCGGCGCTGCCGGAACGCGGAGTAGCCGAGCGTTTAGGAAGGCCGGAGTCTATCTGCGCAATCTGGCGTGCGGCAAAATCGATCGGCCGCTCGTATATGGCCGCGCCGGTGACGAATTATCGGGAGCGAATGGAACTGGAACATCCGCTCGATCTGCTGGAGCCGCTGCTTTTTTTATTAGGCAGAGTGTTGAACGAGCTGTGCGGGCGGTTGCGATCGCAATCCAGGGCGGCGCGAATACTCAAAGCACGATTTGAATTAGAAGAGCGGAAAGACTACCGCTGCGAACTGGAATTTCCGGTTCCGCTGGATGAAAGCCAGCACGTTACTCAAGCTATTGCAGCTTCATTTAGAGCGTCATCCTCCCGCGGCGCCTATCGTCGCTTTTGCCTTGCGAGTAGAGCCAGCCGAGCCGCGGCGCGTACAAGGCGGAATTTTTCTCCCGCCCGCACCGCCCGCCGATAAACTGCAAATTACGCTTGTCTCGTATTGCGGGAATGGTCGGGAAGAAAACGTGGGCACGCCACGATTACTGAATACACACCGCCCCGATGCATTTCAGATAACGGCGTTGAATGTCGCGCCGATCGAAAAATGTCGCAATGAAGGGGCAAACAAGCAGCCGGACCAATTTTGCGGTTCGCGATGCGTTTGTTCCGGCCGGCGTTCCCGCACACGTAAGGCTTGCGGCGTCGGCACCAAAAGAAGTGATCGCGCCGGGCGTAAAAGGAAATGTGATCCGGTCGGCAGGCCCATGGAAAACATCCGGCGAATGGTGGGCTTTGACATCATGGGTGCGCGAAGAATGGGACGTGGCTTTAGACGATGGCGCGCTCTACCGCATTTATCGTGAAATGCAAACTCATGAATGGTATGTCGATGGCGTGTATGACTGAGGGCGGTGTTTGGGGGCGGCTGGGCAATTTGCGCCTTTCTGAATTAAGGCGCCATGTCCAAGCCTAATCATGACGGAGGGCGATCATGGGGTCCAACTGTGCCGCTCGGCGAGCTGGAATATAGCAGGCCGGAGAGAGCGGCACGATGAGACAGAGCGAGACGGCCACAAAGGTCAACGGATCGCGTCGCCCGCACGCCGTAGAGCAGGTGCGAAAAGCTGGACAGCACTCGCGTGAGGATGGCGGCTGCCGAAGTGCCAATGACGATGCCGATCAGCGCCAATCGAAGGCCTTGCCCCATCAGCATTCGCAGAACGTCCCACTTCGCGCTCCGAGCGCCATGCGAATTCCAATTTCCGGAACACGCTGTGCCGTCGAGTAGGAGATCACGCCGTAGATTCCGATACAGCGCAGCAGCAAGGCCAACACCGCGAATGCAACCAGCAGAATCATCGGAAAGCGCTGTCGCGCCATCGATCCCGAAACCAGCTCACGCATAGTGCGGATGTTATAAACCGGCTGATCGCCGCTCGCTCCATACACTGCGTTCTTGATCGCCGGCATCACAGCGGCAGGATTGAGCGGAGTGCGTACAGCGAATGTGACCTCGTTGCGAAAGATGGGCAAACCCTCATCGGGAAGCTGATAGAAGGAGTAGTAGATCTGCGGTTTCTCGCCTTCCGAGCCGTCGATCCCATACTGTTCGACGTGACCGACTATGCCTACAATCCGAGTATCCACGGCGCCCGGCTGCGCCCCAATGGGGAATCGTTATGGTCTGACCCAGAGCGTCGCGACTCGGGAAAATAGGTGCGCGCCAGCAGACTGTCGATGAGACACACCAGTTGCGAATGGATGTTGTCCGCTGCGGTTAAAAAGCGGCCGCGCAGCAGGGGGATTTGCATGGTGCGGGGGTAATCGGGACCAGTCGGATAATAGGTCGCGCGCGGGATCTCCGCCATGGATGCCGGCTGGTGTCCTCCAAGCCAGAACGGGCCGGAATTGTCGCCGCGGCCCAAGGGCACCAGCGCGGTCAGGTCCGCTGACTCTACGCCCGGAATCTCGCGGATGCGCTCGGTGAGTTGCTGGTACGCGGCGCGCGTGCCTGACGCGGTCTGCGGTCACGGAAGGGGAAAGCCAACTTGGAAGGTAATGACGTGCTGCGTTTGGAAGCCCGGATTCACGGCCCACAAGTTGTGGATGGTGCGAAAGAGCAGTCCGGCGCCCGACAGCAGGACCAGCGCAAGCGCGATTTGCGCGATCGGCGAGAACACCTTGCGTGCGCCGATGGCCGGCGGTCGAACCACGGCCTCCTTCTCTCAGGCCGCGTCTGCAGATCGGCATTCGCATGTTTGAGCGCCGGCACAAGGCCGAACAATATGCCAACCGCAGTTGAGACGCCAAGCGCGAAGAGCAGGACAGAAGCGTTTACGCCGATATTCTCGATGCGTGGCAGACTGCCCGGCACTGCCGCCAGCACTGCGCTGAGCCCGAGCTTTGCAACCGCCAGCCCGAGAACTCCGCCAGCCAAGGACAGAAGCACGCTTTCCGTAATCAATTGCCGGATGATTTGCATTCGGTTGGCGCCCAGCGCTCGTCGAACCGCAAATTCGCGCGTGCGTGCCGCCGAGCGCGCCAGTAATAGATTGGCAACGTTCGCGCAGGCGATGAGCAAAACGAAACCGACAGCTCCGAGCAGCAACAGAAGCGTCCCGCCGACGTCGCCGACAAGGACTTGCTTCAGCGGAAGGATAAACGTTCCCTGCCCTTTCTCCGTGGTGGGGTTGAGCTCGTCGATATGCTCCTGCAGCGTGTTCATTTCCGCCTGTGCCTGACCCATGCCTACCGCAGGCTTTAAGCGTGCAAGGCAGAGGACATCGTGAACCGTACGATCGTTGATGAAAAGTAGATCGGCGCGGCCGATCGGGGTGAAGACATCGGCTGGCTGATTTTCAAAACGAAAGGCGGGCGGCAGAACGCCGACGATGCGTATATCCGGCGCCATTCAAGGTGATGGACTTGCCGATAATAGCCGGGTTGCCGTGAAACCGTTCTTGCCATAGACGATTCCTGATGACGGCCGCGGGCATGCCGCCGATTCGGTCTTCGTTGGGAGAAAAGGAATGCCCGAGAGCAAGGTTCACGCCGAGGGTGCTGAAGAAACCGGCAGAGACTTCGTAGCCGGCAACGTGCTCGGGTGAGCCTGGATTTGTCAGGTCAAAGCCGACAGGCCGGAAGGCGGCCATTTGCTCGAAGGAGCGTCCATCGCGCTGCCAATCGAGAAAGTCGGGATAGGAGAGGTAGGTCGGGTATTTGAGGCTCCGATTGTAAAGCGCCACGACTACCAGGCGATCGGGTTCTTGATACGGCAGCGGTTTTAGAACAACGCCGTCCAGCGCGCTGAAGATTGCAGTATTTGCCCCGATACCCAAGGCAAGAGTCAGAATGGCGGCGACGGTGTAAGCGGGGGTCGTGCGCAACCCGCGGCAGGCGTACCGAAGATCGCGCAGAAAGCGATCGACCGGTTCGAACGCTCTTTGGTCGCGGCATTCGTCTTTCGCCAACTCGAGCGCGCCGAAATCACGGCGAGCGCGCAACTCCGCGTCCTCTCGAGTCAGTCCCCGTTGCATGTAATCGCTCACCTGATTTTCCAGGTGAAACTGAAACTCGGCATGCATCTGCCGTTTCCAGCGCCGTCGCTTTAGCCAGGAGCCCCATTTCATTTCTTCGACTCCTCACTCGGCCGTTTCAAGAACCAGCGAAATGGCTTCACAGAGACGCTTCCAGCCGGCCGTTCTCGGCATGCAACTGGCGACGTCCCGCCTTCGTCAGGCTGTAAAATTTTGCGTTGCGGCCGCCTTCGGTCGTCTTCCAATCGGACTTAAGCCAGCCTCGCTCTTCCAGCCTGTAAAGCGCGGGGTATAAAGATCCCTGACGAATCTGCAGCGCATCTTTTGAAAACTGCTGGATGCGCTGGACGATCGCGTAGCCGTGAATCGGCCGCAGCGCCGCCACTCTCAGGATCAACATGTCCAGCGTTCCTTGGAGGAGTTCAGTGTCGGAGTGCTTATCGGCTGGTTGCCTAGACATTCGGGGTATCGGTATCAGTATACCTAGAATGCCAAAGCGTTCCGCCGGTTCCCTCCAAGATCCGGACGGTTTACGGGTTTGGGCGCCAGTTCATTGCTGTCGTTTTTGCTCCACTTCGCGGAAGAGCGCCGCCGAGTGCTCGACCATGTCGTACGCTTCACCCGGTTTGATAGACTGCGGCGCCGTATGGCTCGGGTCGCGCGTATCTAGAATCAGTTCCCAATCGCAGCTGGTCGAACAAGGCGGGATGTAGAACTGGATGTGCTCGTGATGCGGGTTCAAGCACAATAGAAAGCTGTCGTCGCGCAGCGGCTCGCCATAGCGGTCCACATCATCCACAGTTCTTCCGCTCAAGCGCATACCGAGGCAGCGAACCCATCCCGCGGTCCATTCGTCTTCCGTCATCTGCTGGCCATCGGGACGATACCAGGCGATGTCCTGTACTTCGAGTCCATCGATCTGCCGCTTCTGCACGGTGGCCGGGCTGATTTTGCGATCCTGGAAAAATTTCCGGCGGTGCAAATTGGAATGACCTTTGCGCATCGCGATTAAGCCGGTCGTGAATTCGAGCAGCGCTTTTTTGCGGTCATCCAGATTCCAATCGAACCAGCTGATCTCGTTGTCCTGGCAATAAGCGTTATTGTTGCCGTCTTGGGTTCTGCCGATCTCGTCGCCGCCACAGATCATGGGAACGCCTTGCGAGAGCAACAAGGTGGTCATGAAGTTCCGTTTCTCGCGCTCGCGAAGCTCGATTACGTTCTGGTCGTCGGTGGGTCCTTCGACGCCGTGATTCCACGAGTGGTTATCGTTGGCGCCGTCCTTGTTGTCTTCGCCGTTGGCCTCGTTGTGTTTTTCGTTGTAGCTGACCAGATCAGTCAACGTGAAACCATCGTGCGCAACGACAAAGTTAATGCTGGCCGAAGGGCGGCGGCCGTCCCGCTGATAGAGGTCGCTGCTGCCTGTCAGGCGATAACCCAATTCCGCGAGCTGCCCCTCATCTCCTTTCCAATAGCGCCGGACCACGTCGCGATACTTGCCGTTCCACTCCGCCCACAATGCCGGGAATCGTCCTACCTGGTACCCGCCCTCGCCGACATCCCAGGGCTCTGCAATCAGCTTTACCTTGGACAGCACGGGATCCTGATTGATGACATCGAAGAAGGCCGAGAGCCGGTCGACGTCGTGCAGCTCGCGCGCGAGGGCAGAGGCGAGATCGAAGCGGAATCCATCGACGTGCATGTCCAGTACCCAATAGCGAAGGCTGTCCATGACCAGTTTGAGCACTTGCGGATGCCGAACGTTCAGCGTGTTTCCGGTGCCCGTGTAATCCATGTAGTAGCGGGGATTGTCGGCCACCAGCCGGTAATAGGTCGCGTTGTCGATACCTCGGAAGCTGAGCGTCGGACCCATCCGGTTGCCTTCCGAGGTGTGGTTGTAAACCACGTCGAGGATCACCTCGATATTGGCGCGATGCAGTTCGCGCACTAAAGTTTTGAACTCGCCGATCTGCTGGCCTGTGTCACCGGAGCTGCTGTAACGTGCAGCCGGCGCAAAAAAGTTGGTGGTGTTATAGCCCCAGTAATTGCGCAGCCCTTTATCGAGCAGATGCTTGTCGTCGAGGAAATCGTGGGCCGGCATCAACTCAACCGCGGTGATCCCAAGTTTCTTGAAGTATTCGATGATGGGCGGGCTCGACAGGCCGAGATAGGTTCCTCGGAGGTTTTCCGGAACCTCGGGATGGCGCGCCGTGAAGCCTTTCACATGGACTTCGTAAATCACCGAATCATGCAACGGAGTTTCGGGTGAGCGGTCATTCTGCCAATCGAAATGCGAGGTGGTCACGATGCCTTTCGGCATTCCCGCCGCATCGTCTTTCTCACAGCGGCTTAAATCCTCCTCCGGGTCGCCCACTTTGTAGCTGAAGATCGGATAATTCCAGTCCACTTTGCCCGCGATCGCCTTTGCGTAAGGATCAATCACGAGTTTTGCGGGGTTGAAGCGCTGCCCATTTTTGGGATCGTAGGGCCCGTGAACGCGGTACCCATACAGTTGGCCGATCGACATGCCCGGCACGTAACAGTGCCATACATAACCGGTACACTCACCTACTTGAATGGTTTCCTTACACGGGGAGCCCAACTCGTCGAATAGGCAAAGCTCGACTCGGTTCGCGTTTTCTGAATAGACCGCAAAATTCACCCCCGTGCCGTCCCATGTCGCGCCTTGGGGATAGGGAGATCCGGGCAGTATCTTACGTGGCATTCGCTATTTTTTGTCCTCTCGAGAGTTCGTTCAAACTCGACATCAGATGTTTGCTGCTGCTGCTTTGTTACCTCGCTGAAGAGCTTGGCTTCGATGCATGAAACCTTGGCAAAACAGAAGAAATCTATTAATCATCATCAACAAAGGTTGTAGCCTGTCTTTCATTTTCGCCGTCCAATCATTTCGAGAAAAGGAGTAAGCAAGGGTGGCAACGGTAAAGGTTTACGATCGGGCTGATGAATTCCGAATCGAAGTCGTTGGCAGATTTGCCGGCGAGTGCGTAGACGATATGTGTGGGACATGGAAAAACGCGCTGATTGAAGCGGGACAGCGGCGTTTCACGATCGACATTTCCCGGCTGACCAGCTACGATGTGGCGGCCCGCAAACTGCTTCAAGAAATGTATCACCACGGAATGCAGTTCGCCGCCGGGACGCCGCTCTCGCTGGTATTTCTGAACGAGATTTCCGCTCCGCCGCGGCGCGGACCGGCTCTGGTGCAAGAAGCCCGGCCGAGCCGCCGGGGAAACCAGGACAACAGTCTCCCAGCCGGTGGGATCGCGTCAGGTCAATAGCGGTCGCAAGGACGCCGAGCAGAGCGTCCCTTCACATCGGATGTCACATAAAACCTGGGAACCGGCGCCGTCGCGAGCACATCCCACCCGATTCGAGGTATCTCTGTGGTTGTGATAAAACAGCTTCCCTGCCCTGACCCGACTTCCGTATCGCGGCGTGGAGTTCTCCTGTCCGCGCTGTCTTTATTACCAGCCGCTCGCTTGATGAAGGGCCAAGACGCTCAGCAGCCACCTAAATTCTCGAGCAACGTCAAGGTGGTAAGCGTGTTTGCGACGGTGCGCGATAAAGACGGTAAGATCGTCCGCAATTTAAGCAAGGACGATTTTACAATCGAAGAGGACGGCCGTCCGCAAGCGATCCGCTATTTCGCGCAGCAGAGCGATCTGCCATTGACGCTGGGGCTGTTAGTGGACACGAGTGGCAGCGAGCGCCGCATGCTCGGCACAGAGCGCCAGGCGAGCTACACGTTTTTCGAGCAGATCCTGCGCCCGGACAAGGACAAGGCGTTCCTTATTCATTTCGACCACGATGTGGAACTGCTGCAGGATCTGACATCGTCGCGCGAAAGGCTGGAGAAGGCGCTCGACGAACTCGATAAGCCCGAGTGGGGTCAGAGTGGAAATGGGCAGTCGACCGGCAGCGGAAACGCTGGTGGGTGGGGTGGCGGAGGCGGCGGTCGCCATGGCGGACGTGGAGGCAACGGCGGTCACGGAGGCGGCACTGCTTTATTCGACGCGATTTATCTCGCCTCGGACGATCTGCTGAAAAAACAGAGCGGCCGCAAGGCGCTGGTCATGTTGACCGACGGCGAGGATACCGGAAGCAAAATCTCGATAGATGAAGCGATCCGCACAGCCCAACGCGCCGATGCGCTGGGTTATTCCGTGCGCATTGCAGATGAGCAAGAAAGTTTCCCGGGCGGGTTCGGCGGTCCAGGCATGGGACGACATGGAGGTGGCGGAGGACGCGGTGGTCCCTACGGTCGTGGTTCGTCCAATCGGCCGGACGGCAAGAAGATCCTGCAGCGAATTTCCAAAGAAACCGGCGGCTCCTATTTCGAGGTTTCCAAGAAAAAGTCCGTCGATCAGATTTACAGCGAGATCGAAGACGAACTGCGCAACCAATACAGTCTCGGATATACGTCGGACGCATCAGAGTCCGGGACCGGCTATCGCAAAATTCAAGTGACGGTAAAGCAGAAGGGATGTAAGGTTCAGGCGCGCGATGGTTATTTCGCGGGAGCCTAGAACTTGAGTCGTAGCGGCTAGACGAGGCTCGGGCCAGCTTGTCGGCGCTCACTTCGTGGGCGGACCAAGCGGACTGGGTGAACAGCCTGAGGTTTCGCGCGTGTCGGCGACGGCAGCGACCTTCCATCCGGCGGCGGTCTTGAGCAGATTGAAGGAATCGATTCCGCAATGGCTGAATTTGCCGTTGAGATGAAAATCGAAATTCGCCCAAACAACTGCGACGGGACCGTGCTCCAGCTGCTTGGTATTCCAGATACGTTCGAGCCAGGCGTCTTTGCTTGCGCCCAGATGTTCCACCCATTTCTCGTGCGGCGTAGCGATGGCGGTGCCGTCCGGACGAACGGAAAAAAGCATCGCTTCCGGGAGGAACAGCGCACGTGCAGCATCGGCATCGTGGGCTGACATTGCATCAAACAGACGCTGAACGGCTGCGGTTGGACTTTGATCTTCCGAGGCGCCGCAGGCGGCAGAGAGAAAAGAGATCGCGAGCAGAACAGCGGGGAGTTTTTGCATCCAGCCAGTGTATCGCTGGATGTGATGGAGCTGGAGGCGGTGGCGCCGCGATGGGGCGCGCAGCTTCACGCAAAGCGTACACTGGATTTCGATACCGACAGCGATGGCATTCGTTGAGAATCAGGGAGCCAGGATTTATTGGGATGAGCAGGGGAAGGGCGAACCCGTTCTGCTGATCATGGGGCTCGGGTACCCGTCGGACATGTGGTTTCGCACGCGACCGATTCTGGCGGCACGGTACCGAACTATCGCGCTGGATAACCGCGGTTCGGGGCGAAGCGATGTGCCGCCGGGTCCGTATCCTATAACGGTGATGGCAAGCGATGCCGCCGCGGTGTTGGACGCGGCAGGCGTGGAGAATGCTCATGTGTACGGCGTGTCGATGGGCGGCATGATCGCACAGGAGTTCGCGCTGCAATATCCGAAGCGCGTGCGCTCGCTGATGTTAGGCTGCACTTCGCCTGGCGGCCCGCAAGCTGTGCGCGCCGAACGCGCGGCAACCGACCTTCTGATGGGACGCAGCAGCATGACTCCGGAACAAGCGAGCGAGGCGATGCTGCCGTTTGTCTACGATGCGGCCACTTCGCGCGAGCGGATGGAGGAGGATCTGGTGGTGCGCAGAAAGTGGTTCCCACGCCCCGAAGGCTATCTGGCACAGCTTCAGGGAATCGTGTCGTGGGAAGCATACAGCCGCTTGTCTGAGATTGCGGCGCCGACGCTGGTGATCCATGGCACGTGCGACCGGCTGGTGCCGTCGGGCAATGCCGAACTCATCGCGGCAAGAATTCCCGGCTCCCGGCTCGTGATGCTGCCAAACGCAAGCCATATCTTTTCGACCGATCAGAGCGAAGCTTCGCAGCAAGCGGTGCTGGAATTTATTGCCGCACACGCCGATGGAGCTGGTCACTAACGTAGTGATCAGGTAGATCCAAGTCCACTGCTATGCAGCGCCGCGACGATCTGCTCCCATGGAACAAGTTGAAAAGTCTTGAGCTTTTTGCCGCCGCGCACCAGGTAGACGCCTTGCTTGCCGAGTTTCAGGCGGCCGTCGAGCTTCATCGCACATCTGGCGTTTTTGCACGAACTGTTGCGCTTCTGAGAGCGGCGGGCCATCTATCAGATGCTAGCGCAAACTGGACGTTGGCGCCAAACGCCGCATCGTGGGTGACGCGCCGAGGCCAAAGCCCTCGCCGAACATGCGACTAAATTCCTATCTGCTTAGAAGCGCTGCCGTCGCCGCACTCGGCGGTTTGCTTTTTGGTTTCGACACGGCTGTGATTGCCGGAGCCACGGGCGCTCTTACAAACATCTTTCGACTTTCTCCCAACATGCTGGGGCTCACGATTGCGAGCGCTCTTTGGGGGACGATTTTGGGCGCCATGTTCGCGGGTATGCCCGGCGATCGTTATGGCAGGCGCGACAGCCTCCGCATCATGGCGGTCTTTTACGTGGTGTCGGCGGTGGGCTGCGCATTCGCGTGGAGCTGGTACTCGCTCCTGGCGTTTCGATTCGTCGGAGGCATCGGCGTGGGTGGGTCTTCCGTACTCGGGCCCATGTACATCGCCGAAGTATCGCCGCCGAAATGGAGAGGGCGTCTGGTCGGCTTTTTCCAATTCAACGTGGTGGTGGGCATCCTGCTTGCTTATTTGTCCAACTATTTGATCGGCCTGCTGTCGTTGGGTGTAATCGAGTGGCGATGGAAACTGGGGGTTTCCGCTATTCCGGCCGCGCTGTTTCTTTTTCTACTGTTCTTCATCCCTCGGAGCCCGCGATGGCTGGCGGCGAAACAGCGGACGGCCGATGCGAAACGCGTGCTCGAGATGATTGGCGAAGAAAACGTCGACCGCGAACTCCAGGACATTGTGAGTTCAATCGATGTGGAACACGGGCACGGGAAAGAGCCTCTCTTTTCCCGAAAATATAGTCGCCCTATTTTTCTGGCTGTCGCGATCGGGTTCTTCAATCAGACTCTCGGCGTGAACGCGATTCTGTACTATCTCAACGACATCTTCGCGCGCGCGGGCTTCAGCAAAATGTCGGGTGATTTGCAGGCGGTAGCGGTCGGGATTGCGAACCTGGTCGCGACTGTCGTGGCAATGTCGCTGATCGACCGCGCCGGGCGAAAAAAACTTCTGTTGATCGGGTCAGTCGGTTGCGCGTTTTGCCTGGCCGGCGTGGCATGGGTGTTCGCAACCGCGAGCCACCAGGGGTTATTGGTCTGGCTGCTGATCGGCTTTATCGCGTTCTTTTCCTTCTCGCAGGGCGCCGTTATCTGGGTCTATATCAGCGAAATCTTTCCCAATCGGGTGCGTGCCAAAGGACAGAGTTTGGGGAGTTTCACGCACTGGGCCACGAATGCCGTGGTCTCCGGCGTTTTTCCCGCTGTGGCCGCTTTCTCGCATGCGGCGCCTTTCGTGTTTTTCTCGTTCATGGCGGTCGCGCAGTTTTTCGTTGTGCTCTCGTTCTTCCCGGAGACGAAAGGCGTTTCGCTCGAGGATATGCAGAAAAAGTTGGGAATCGCATAGTGCGCGTAACGGGCTGCCGGGAAGAGGCACAACATGAGTACCTTGTTGCCTGAAAGCGACGCACTCAAGCCGATGTCCAGAGCCGAATGGACTCTGCTAATTCTGCTGATCGTCTCGATTTTCGTCAACTACATCGATCGCGGCAACTTGTCGGTTGCCGCTCCACTATTCGAAAAAGAACTGGCGCTCTCGCCTCTTCAGGTTGGTTCACTGCTGGCGGCGTTCTTCTGGACCTATTCGCTGCTTCAGCTCACCGGATTTTCCGGTTGGCTTGCCGATGCTTTTCCCGTCGGACTGGTGTTTGCGTCCGGATTCTTCGTGTGGTCAATGGCCACCATCGCGACGGGCTTCTTGTCTGGTTTCGCCGGTATTTACGCGGCACGGCTGCTGCTCGGCGCGGGCGAGTCGCTCGCCTATCCGTGCTACTCAAGGATTTTCGCGAGCGATCTTCCGCAGCATCATCGCGGTCGCGCCAATGCACTGCTCGATGCGGGCTCAAAGCTCGGGCCCGCGGTGGGTACGTTTCTTGGCGGCATTTTGCTCGTGCGTTTCGGATGGCGATTCTTTTTCATCGTGCTGGGTGCGGGCAGCTTGCTTTGGCTGATTCCATGGCTGAAATGGATGCCGCGGTCTAATTTACTGCGAACCAGTTCGGTGCGAAGCACGCGGCCGGACGGTCTGCCGTCGACGCGCGAGATGCTTCGACTTCGATCGGCTTGGGGCACGTTTGCGGGCCACTTCTGCGGTAATTATTTTTGGTTCTTCCTTCTCACGTGGTTGCCGTCATACCTGGTGAAGGAGCGCAACTTTTCCATCCAGCGCATGGCGAATGTCACAGCTATTGCCTTTCTAGTGGTTGCAGGAGCGACCGTGCTCGCGGGCTGGATTTCCGATCGGTGTATCGCCCGAGGCGCATCTCCGACGCTTGTGCGGAAAACTGTCGTGGTGAGCGGCTTAACTTTTTCGTCGATCATCCTCCCGGTCGCTTTTGTGAATAGCGTCACCATGTGCGTCGCTCTTTTATTTGCGGCTTGCATAGGCTTCGGCACTTACACATCGAATCATTGGGCCATTACGCAGACCTTAGCGGGGCCTTTTATGGCCGGGCGGTGGACGAGCTTACAAAATGGAATCGGCAACATATCCGGAATTGTGGCGCCGTTGGTTGCAGGATATGCGGTTCGAATCAGTGGATCTTCGAAACCAGCGTTCGTGGTCTCTGCGGTAATTGTGATTGCAGGAGCGCTGATGTGGGGTTTGGTTGTTGGCCCGGTCCAACAGGTTGCGTGGAGCAAGCGGCAGGTGATGGGTGTGTAGTTTGTGAAACCTGAAGGCGTTCTTTGCTGCGGGAACATCGTCTACGACGCTTTGGTCAGCCCTGTCGATGAACTGCAGTGGGAGCGCGGAACGACGTTCGTGGAAGCCATCGCATACCACGCGGGCGGCAATGGCGCGAACACAGCACGCGCGCTGGCGATTTTAGGCACGCCCGCACGTCTTCTGGGCTTCGTGGGAGCAGACGAGCAAGGACGCTACGTGCTGGACGTTATCGAGCACTCGGGAGTGGATGCGACCAATGTTTCAGAGGTGTCAAGTCCGACCGCAGCGACAGTAGCTATAGTAAATTCGGCTGGAGATCGCAAATTTTTTCATCGGCTCGGCGCGAGTTACGAAGCTTTTGCCGAGCCGATCGAGTTCAGCTCCGAATTGTGCAGCGGCATGTCGCATTTCCATCTCGCCAGCTTCTTCGTGCTGCCCCGGTTGCGTGCGCGCGGACCCGAGACGCTGATTCGCGCTCGCGCAGCCGGGCTGACAACCTCGTTCGACACAAACTGGGATCCGGAGGGTAGCTGGATAAAAACGTTGGAACCTTGCCTTCCATACATCGACTTTTTATTTATGAATGAGGATGAAGCGCGGATGGTGACGGGGTTGTCCGATCCCGCTTCCGGCGCGAGGGTCGTGCTCGAAAAAGGTTTGCAGACGAGCATTGTGAAGCTGGGCGCCAGCGGCTGCGCGATCTATAGCGGCGACCGGGAGATCCTCTGCCCCGCTTTCAATGTGGAGGCCAAGGACACTACGGGCGCAGGCGATTGTTTCGTCGCTGGCTTCCTCGCAGCCGTGCAACGCGGCGGATCTTTGGCGGAAGCCGGTCAATTTGCAAACGCTGTGGCTGCCTTGAGCGTCCAAAACATCGGCGCAGCGGAAGGCGTTCTGCCACGAGCTGAAACAGAGGCGTGGATGCGCGTCACGCCCTTGCGAGCCCAGGTTCCCACGAATGTCTAAAAAGAAAGGCGGAGACGAGGTCTCTCGCCGGCGATTTTTGCAGAGCACCGGAGCGGGAGTGGCCGCGAGTCCACTCGTCGGCAGTCAGGTCTCTGAGCAGCGGGGTTTTCAGTCTAACTCAAGACCCGAGAAACTGTCCGAGAATCTCTTTCTTCTCGAAGACACCTGCAACGTTTACTTGATTCGCAAAGACGGGCGCGGTTTGCTGATCGATTTCGGATCGGGCAAGATTCTCGATTTCCTTCCCTCTCTTGGCGTGTCGCGGATCGACTGGATCTTGCACACTCACCATCATCGCGATCAGGCGCAGGGCGACTCGCTGGCAGTGGCGCGGCGTATTCCCCTCGCGGTGCCCGAGCATGAGCGTCAGTTTTTTGAGGCGGTCGAGAATTTCTGGCGCAATCGTCGCATATTCGAGCTTTACGAGGTTAAGAACGATTTCTTTTCCCTCACAAAAAACGTTCCGGTAACCGCTTTATTGCGCGACTACGAGACCTTCCGCTGGGAAGGCTTCGACATTTTTGTGCAACCGACACCGGGGCACACACCGGGATCCATAACGCTGGTCACGCAAGTAGACGGGAAGCGGGTTGCGTTCTCAGGCGATCTGATGCATTCGCCAGGGAAGGTTCAGACACTCTACGATCTGCAGTATTACTACCAAGAGCACGAAGGCGTCGACTTCTCGATCTACTCGCTGACGGAATTGGGCAAACTGAAACCGGAGCTGTTGTGCCCGTCTCATGGCCGCCCGGTGCCCGATCCGCTTCCCGGCATGGCGGAACTGTCGCAAAAGCTGAGAGAGTGGCACGCGTATTGGTACACGCATCCGCCTACTTCCGATTTGGAGCCGATCGCTGTCACTCCGCACCTGATTGCAAATACGGAAACCACGTCTTCGTTCTACGCGATCGTCAGCAACAGCGGGAAAGCGCTGTTTATCGATTACGGGTCCGCGAGCTGGACATTTTTCCAGGTCTTTACGCGATATGTGGACACCTTCGATCACATGCGCTTCGTCGAGCACAGCATAGAGAAGATACGCGCGCGCTATGGAATGAAATCGATTGACGTAGCCATGCCAAGCCACATGCATGACGATCATTTGAACGGATTCCCCTACTTAGCGCGGCGATACGGAACGAAAATCTGGTGTTACGAGAATATGGCCGGCATTCTCGAGAACCCGCGAGGACTGAACGTCGGCTGCATTTTCGGCGAGCAGATCAAAGTGGATCGCACCTTCCAAAACAAAGAAACTTTCAAATGGGAAGAGTTCGAGCTCACGGTGGTGCACTCGCCAGGCCACACGAACTATCAGATGGCGATGTTCGCAACAATCGACGATGCCCGCATCGCTTTTACGGGCGACGCCTTTTTTAACGATCCCGACAATCCCAATTCGCTTCGCCACAACCTGATCTACCGCAATGAAGTGAAGAGCGGGGATCACGTGCAATCGATTCGCAACATTCTCGATTTTGAGCCGAACATCGTGGCGCCCGGTCACGGTCGGCCTTTCCTCATTAATCGCCAGACTGCGCTGAACTTCGAAGAACGCGCCAAGAAGCAGGATGTCTTTTTCGCTCAGTTGATCGCCGATCCGGATCCTGACATGGGCCTCGATCCGTCGTGGGTCAGCATTTACCCCTATCAGATGATGATGTTTCCCGGACAGACGAAGCAGATAGAAATTCGGCTGCGGAATCATCGCACGCGGCGTGTGCAGATCGTCGGCGCACTGGTTCTTCCCGAGGGCTGGCGCAGCACGCCGTCCGAGATTTCAGTTGCCGCCGACGCAAAATCGGAGGGGAAGGCGGAAGCCACCATCTCGATTCCCGCCGGGTGGTCGGACCCGCTGTCCAGGGTGGCTATCGCGTTCGATGTAATGGCCGATGGAAAGTATCTCGGTCAAATTGCCGAAGCAGTGGTGGATATTCGCGCGCGCAGATCCTGAGTAGGCGCGGCGAAAATTGCCAAAATGGGAAGAGCATCGAAGATCACGCGGCGCAAGTTCGGCAGCACGACAGCGGCGCTGAGCGCACTCACGGCGCTGGCGCAGACAGCGGACGATGGCGCTTCGAATGCTCCGGGAATTTGGCGACTCAGGTTCGGCACTCCTGAGCTATTGACACCCATCCAAGTTCGACGCTATCAGCCGGCGCGAGAAGCACTGGCAAAGCTGCCGAGCGTTCCAGAATCGCCCATTCCGCTGAAATCCATCAGTGGATCTCACTCCCGTCGTGGGTTCGAGATCAGGCTGCCGCTCGAGCCTGGTGAGATGGTCTACGGGCTAGGCTTGCAATTCCAATCTTTCCTGCAGCGCGGCCTGAAGAAGAAGCTGCGGGTGAATGCCGATGCTATCGCTGATTTGGGCGATTCGCATGCGCCCGTTCCTTTTTATGTTTCGACCGATGGCTACGGCGTCCTGGTCGATTCAGCGCGCTACGTAAATATCTACTGCGGAAACAAAGTGAAAAAGGGTGCGCGGCCGCGAACCGGAAACGGGGAAAGCGCATCTCGAGTTGCACAATTGCCGAAGGCATATGAGCGCTTCCACATGAACGAAGCGAGCCAGGTGCTGATCGAGATTCCGGAGGCGCAAGGGGCGGACGTGTACATCTTCGCGGGCCCGACAATGCGTGCAGCCGTTCAGCGCTACAACTTGTTCGCGGGAGGTGGCGCGCTGCCGCCCCGTTGGGGATTAGGATTTTGGTACCGCTGCTACGGGCAGTTCGATGAAGCCGAGGTGCTCGCTCTCGCCGAGGGGCTTAGAAAAGATAACATTCCGTGCGATGTGATCGGACTCGAACCAGGATGGCAGTCGCATTCATACTCATGCTCGTTCGTTTGGAGCGACAAGTTTCCGGATCCGGGCAGCATGTTGGCGAAGCTGAACGAATCTAAATATCACGTGAATTTGTGGGAGCACGCCTTTACGCATCCGACTTCGCCGCTTTATTCACCTCTCTTGCCGCATTCCGGCGATTACGAGGTTTGGGGTGGAATCGTACCGGACTTTCTGGATGGTGAGGCGCGCAGGGTTTTTGGCGATTATCATGAGCGCGAATTCGTTGCAAAGGGCGTTTCGGGGTTCAAGCTGGACGAGTGTGACAACTCCGACTACACAGGCAATTGGTCTTTCCCCGAGCTCGGCCATTTCCCTTCGGGCGCCGATGGCGAACAGATGCACTGCTTTTTCGGGCTTCGTTACCAGGACACCATCCAAGCTTCCTTCGAGCAGCGAAAGGTTCGCACGCTTGGACTGGTGCGCTCTTCGCATGCGCTCGCGGGGCCCTATCCGTACGTCCTCTACAGCGATTTGTACAACCATAAGCAGTTCATTCGAGCGGTTGCGAACGCGGGTTTTTCGGGATTGCTGTGGTGCCCGGAAGTGCGGGACGCGCAGAATGCGGAGGATCTGCTTCGCCGTCTCGAGACCGTGATCTTCTCGCCGCTGGCGATGGTTAATGCCTGGTACATCAAGAATCCACCGTGGAAGCAAGTGGATCGCGAGGCGAATAATTCTGGCAAATTCGCCGACGGCTGGCAAGAATTGGAGGCGGCGGGCAGGCGATTGATTGAGGTGCGCATGCAGCTTGTGCCTTACCTCTATTCAGCGTTCGTACGCTATCACCTCGAAGGCGTTCCCGCTTTTCGGGCGTTGGTAATGGATTATCCCGGCGACCCGCAAACCTGGACGCTCGACGACGAGTATCTCGCCGGCGAGGATTTACTGATTGCACCGCTGGTTGCGGGTGAGTATGAGCGCGCTGTTTATCTTCCGCAGGGCGACTGGTTCGATTTTTGGACCGGACGGAAAATGAGGGGCGAACGACACGTGAAAATTTCGGCGCCTGTCGAGCAGATTCCAGTGTTCGTCAGGGCGGGCGCGCTGCTGCCTTTGGCGGCGCCCACGCTTCACACGGAAGATCCCGACGCCTTTACTCTGACGATGCGCGTCTACGGAAACGGGGATCGGCCCTGCACTTTGTACGAAGACGACGGATCTGCCGCTCCAACATTTACGCACGTGACACTCGCCTGGGATGCGACGCGCCAGGCCGGAAGCATGCGGCGCTCGGGGCCACTCTACGAACATTCCTACAAAGTGAAGCAGTGGGAAAAAATCGGCTAATCACTAGGCATTTCGTCGCCGAAATGCCTCAGTTTTGACGATCCCAGCGCCTTCTCGAATGGTGACTAGACGGTCCGCCGAAACATTGAGGATGCGCTCCGTTCCGCCATTCGGCCAGCGGATATCCAGATCACATTTGCCTACAGTTCCGAGGCCGAAATGAACGCGCAGATCGTTCGCCGAATAGAAGCTCGCCTGGCTCAACACGTCCTGGCTCTGCAATTTGCCTCCATAATGCGCCGTCACGCGGGCGCCGATTGCGCCGCGATTTGATTTCGTTCCAATCAGCTTCACTTTGACCCAGTGATCATTTCCAGTGACATCGTTGCGCAATAGCGATGGAGGCTCGTTCAGGTTCATTACGAGTACATCAATGTCGCCATCGTTGTCGAAATCGCCGAAGGCACAGCCGCGGCTCGCATGCGGGGCTGCTATGGCGGGGCCAGCCTGATCCAACAGTTCCTCAAATTTTCCGTTTCTCAGGTTTCGAAATACGATGCGAGGGCTCTTGAATGGATACTCCGGCAGAATCTTTTCCATCTCCGGATAGACACTGCCGGTGACCCAGAAGAGATCGGGATAGCCATCGTTGTCTAAATCGAATATGCCCGCGCCCCAGCCGATAAACCGCGTTTCGACACCGAGTCCGGCGGAGTTGGTTACGTCTTCGAAGCTGCCCTTCCCATCGTTGCGGTACAGGATCGCCGTGTCGTCGGCGAAATGTGTTTTCAAAATATCGAGATTGCCGTCGAGATTATAGTCACCGATTCCCAATCCCATGCCGGCCTGTTCCATGCCATCTTCGTTGAGCGCCACGCCGCTCTCGAGCCCAATTTCGGTGAACGTTCCGTCGTGATTGTTTTTGAAAAGGAAACTCGGAGTGGAATCGCAGGCGACATAGATATCGGGCCATCCGTCGTTGTCGAAATCCGCCGCGACCGTGGTCATGCAGTAACTGCCCGTCGATTTGGCGACACCCGACGGAACGCTTACGTCCGTAAATGTTCCATCGCCATTGTTGTGGTAGAGCCAGACCGCGCCGGGACGCAAACCGCGGGGACCGCAATTGACCGGAATGCCTTTCCAATTGCAATTAGGTCCGCCGCCGGGCTTCAGCGCCGTCTTGATATCGAAATCGACGTAATTGGATACGAACAGATCCAAGTGCCCGTCGCGGTCGTAATCAAGAAAGCTGCATCCAGCGCCCCATCTGGTACCCGGATGAAGCAGGCCGGCCTTTTCGGTGACGTCTGTAAAACTGCCGTCGCCATTATTTCGGTAAAGGACGTTCTGACCCCAATAGGTGACGAACAGGTCGTCGAACCCGTCGTTGTTGTAATCGCCAACCGTCACGGCGGAAGCCCAACCCGTGCGCCTGAGACCGGCTTTCTCGGTAACATCGGTGAAAGTTCCGTCGCGATTGTTGCGGTACAAACGGTTCGTTGCGCCTTCGGGCGCGCCTTCCAGATGCGTCCCGCTTAACAGAAAAATATCTAGCCAGCCATCGTTGTCGTAGTCGATGAAAGCGCAGCCACAGCCAACCGTTTCGAGGATGTAGGTTTTGCGATCGGCGGCCCCGTAGATGAGAGGAGCATGCAAGCCCGCTTGGGCCGCAACGTCCGTGAAACAAGCACGGAACGGAAGTCCGGAAGGCTTTCCGCGAGGCTGAGGCTTCACGCTTCGCGAGGAGACGCCCTGTGCCCAGCTATTGGCTGCCGGAACCAGCATCAGCCCGAGCATGGTTCGCCTGGTAAGCGGCGCGGCCTTCATCGTTTCGCAGTTTAGCAGCGGTCGAAGAAGGGTCTGCTTGCGACGGCGGTTATCCGGCGACGATGGTCTCGCGGGTGCCAGCCGCCGCTGCTTCCCTGCTCCGTGGCTGCGGACGATCAGCAAGTGCAGCGCGAATAACGTGGCGTGCTTGCTCAAGTTCGGCTCCGACGAGTTGCAGACGCGGCGGACGCACACGCGAGTTACCCATTCCGACTTCCTCTTGCGCGAGTTTGATCAGATGAACAAATTTGGGAACGGTGTCCATCCGGAGCAGCGGAAGAAACCAGCGATATAGCTCGAAGGCTTCGTCGGTGCGGCCGTCGATGGCCAAGTTGAAGAGATCGACCGATTCCCTCGGGAAAGCATTCACCAACCCGGCGATCCAACCGATCGCGCCCATACCGATGGATTCCACAATCGCATCGTCTACTCCGACAAGAATCTTCAGCCGCTCACCTATCAGCGCGCGAAGAGCGGTGACGCGCCGGACGTCGGCACTCGATTCTTTGATGGCTTCGAGATTGTCGTTCTCTTCCAGCAATTCCTGCACTTGATGGACAAGGAAATCGATCATATAAGCGATCGGATTGTTATACAGCATGCAGGGCAATTTGGTCGCTTTGACGATGGCGGTGACGTGAGCTTTCGTTTCGCGCCAATCGCCCAGATACACATACGGCGGCAGAACCATGAGGCCACTGCAGCCCTCATTTTCCGCCGTTTTCACCAGCGCCACAGCGTCCGCCGTGCTCAGGGCAGAGATACCGGCGAGCACGGGCGCGCGATCTCCAAGCGCTTTGACGCAAGTCTTCAGAAGTTGAGATTTCTCGGCATGCGTCAGAGTTGCGGCTTCACCCAACGAACCCAGAGCGACCACTGCCGTACATCCGTTTTCGACGAGCCATCGACAGTGCCGGCCAATAAATTCGTAATCAATGCTCAAGTCTTCTTTAAATGCAGTTGTGATTGCGGGGATGACGCCGCGCCATTCGATTCTCATCTGTTTACACCTTCTAAATGGATTTGTTCCGAAGCCAAGCTTGCTACGCGGGTAGGAAACAACGGGGGGCGTACCGATTCCGCGCTCCAACCAAAAAGAAACTCAACGATGGGACCGCAGATGCGACCTTGACACGGGCCCATGCCGCAACGGGCGTGCAGTTTCGCGGACCGCCATGAATCGCACGACTGAAGACGGCCCAGTGTGACATCTTCACACCGGCAAACGATGGTCTCGGCGGCCGCAAGGTGGCACAGCTCGTCGCGCAGCGCGAACGCGCGGTCCAAAGCGGCGGCGAAATTTGCGGCGCGCCTTCTCGCGGCGAATATGCGGTTTGCCATATCTAGGCGCCCGGTGGCCGCATAGCCCGCAATCTGGCCTTCGATCAGCGAAAGATCGACACCACCGATGCCGGTCGATTCTCCGGCGCAATAGATGTTTTCGATTGATGTCCGCTGCAGATGGTCGACGCGTACGGCGCTATTCTCCTGCGTGCAACCGAGCAGCGCTCCGAGTTCAGTATTGGGGCGGAATCCATACGCGATGGCGAGGTAGTCGCAGTGCTCGGTCCAGGTTTTCCGGCCGCGATGCAAACGAACGCTCGCGACCTTTTCTTCTCCTGTGGCGGCTTCGACCCAGCAGCCCGGCAAGTAGCGCGTGGTTCCGAGCGACATCTTTAGTTTCCAGGCCTGCCATAACTTCGCAGGATGCCGCGCCAGTTGAAAAGCAAACGGAGACAGCCGGGACCATGGCGCTTGTTCCGCAATGGCGACAACGCTTGCGCCGTGTTTGCGGAAATACGCGGCAGCCGCAAGGAGAAGGGGTCCGCTGCCGGCCACCACGATCCGTTTACGTTCAATCGGGAGTCCGGATTTGACCAGCGCCTGCAATCCGCCCACGCCCATGACGTTGGGCAGAGTCCATCCGGGAAACGGAAGAAACAGTTCGCGGGCTCCGGTAGCAAGAATCAGCTTGTTATAGCTCAACTCGAATGCGCCGTCTCTGTCGACCAGCAGCGTTCGGCTCGGCGCGTCGGCGGAAATGACTCGTGCGCCGGTTATCACGTCGACAGCGGAATTCGGCAGCTTGCGGAACCAGTCTGCGGCTTGCGGTGAGGTGGGGTGAAGTTGCTCCCCACGCCAGATCTGGCCACCGGCAGATGGATTGTCGTCGAGCATCGTTACGCCCGCCCCGCATTCGGCTGCTTGTATAGCCGCCGCCATGCCGGCCGGTCCGGCACCGACTACGACGATGTCTGCGTGCCGGGTGTCACGCACGCGTATGTACCTTCATCCCGTCGCGACAGACGATCTGGCAGCTGCGGCAATGCGCGAGACCGTCGATGGTGACGCGGCATTCATAACAGATGCCCATGCCGCACAACGGGCCGCGGGGTTCGCCCGACACCGATTGCCGGAATTGCGTTTCGCCAGCAATCAAGACCGCCGCTGCAACGGTCGTTCCTGCGAGGATACGCACAGGAATGTCGTTGATCAGAATATTCACCGCTTCAGGCATGGACTGCATAGGTCCTCGCAGGCGAGTATGGTTCGCGCGAAATAGCCGATTCGCGTTGCAACACGAGATCCGCAAGCAGTCTTGCTGTTCCCGGCGCCATCGTGATCCCCAGACCCTCATGTCCAAGCGCGAGATAAACCGACTCGAACCCTGGGCAGCGGCCAATGAGAGGAAGTTTGTCGGGTGTGGCGGCGCGAAAACCCGTCCAGCCTCGGATGCCGGACAACTTCGCAAGTTCGGGCATGTACTCGATTGCTCTTTTGAGCATGGCCGACATCATCTGCTTATCGATCGCGGGCTCCGTGATTCCATATTGACGCGATGAGCCGATCAGGAGCTGTCCGGTCTTGCGGGGCTGCGCGTTGAAGGCCACAGAATCCGCGTCGAGCGAGTGCGCGCTCTTCAAGTAACCCAGCTCGATCAGTTGATGTCGGACGAAGCCCGGGTAACGATCCGTGATCAGCAGATGCCCTTTTCGCGGAACGATGTTGAGGTCCGGCACGAGCGCAGTCGCGGCGGAACCGGTCACCAGCACAATCGCTCCGGCTGAAAGAACAGTGTCGTCGTCAAGCGTGACTTGTTGCTCGCAGTATTGAGTCACCTTGCGTCCCAAGAGTAAGTCCGCACCGTGCTCGCGCGCTTCCTCGACGAGAAAACGCGCTGCACAGGGCGCATATAGGACGGCATCTTCTTTGACGAGCAGCCCGCCCATCAACCCGTGGCGCAAGTGCGGTTCGGCTTCGGCGAGCGAGCGATGGTCCAGCACTTCGACGGGAACTCCGCGCTCGCCGTAATGAATTTGCTTACGATGAACCTCAGCCATCTCCTCATCGTCCGCCGCTACCCACAGAGCGCCGCACGAAACATATTCGACGTTCGCAGGAAGACGTTCCGATAATTCCTGCCATAACAGTTGTGAATATCGGCACAGCGCGAACTGCGCTTCCGAATCGTCCATCACCGCGAGATGACCCATGCCCGCGGCCGTCGCACCACCGCCCAGGACGGTCGGCTCAACCAAAGCCACCCGCAAACGAGCGCGCGCAAATTCGGCCGCGCAGCAAGCGCCTACAATGCCGCCTCCGGCGATTACGACATCGTATGGCCGCATTTCAGGTTTGGATGTCCGTTGCCGATGGGTCAGTTTCTCGGAAGAAGGTTAACCTGGCGAATTCCAAATGAATGGCCAGTTCGCTCGAGTACTTCGGTAGCGCGGGCCTCTGACTCTAAGTCCGCGTCTATCTCGCCTCGATTCGCATGATAGTAAGCAAGGGCAGCGTACACCTGCGCAAGCGAGAGGTGCCCGAACTTCTGGGCAATTTCCTCAGGAACAAGCCCCGCGTTGTGCCAGAACGCGATTCGACGTATGGAGACACTTGTACCCGCGACGCATGGGCGCCCACCCTGAACGCCTTCATGACTCTCAATCAGGCTGCCAATTTGCGTGACCGAGGGCATCGTTCTGATTATATCGGCTCTTCGAGACTTCAGATTTTGCTATTGAGTTGACCAGTACAAGGCCATATATTGCTGCGACTATCGTCAGCCTGGGCGAAATTTGGCATCTGGAGGAACGACGTAGCTGCGCCGTGCCCGCGGCGTTCTATGGAGATGAACGCCCATAGCGGAGCCCGCAAACGGTTACCAGCCGGCGGAACCGTGTTCTCTGATCAAGACGCGTTACCGGGCAACGCACCAAAAGCCCGCCGTGATCTTTAAAGAGCATCGACCACATCCTAGATGCGTACGCTAAATCGGCGCAATCGAACCAGCGGTGAAGGGATATTGTCCCCGGAGCGCCATTCTCCGCTATCTCTGTTTCGGCTCTAAGTAAGGCGTCTAAAGCAAACGCTCGTGGTTAATGCGCGGCAGGATCTGCTGTTTCCGGTGCTTGCATTGGTCGCTCCGGCGGACCGATGCCGAGCTCGGCGAAAATGTTCGCGATGTAGCGCTGGGTTTCCGCCGGGTAGGATTGATTGGTCGAGTCGTCGGCGCGGTTCGCGCCGGCGTTGTACGCCACAAGCGCTAATCGTAGATCGCCTTTATATCGGTCGAGTAACTGTTTCAGCAGAGCCGCGCCCGCAGCCACGTTTTGCTTAGCGTCGAAAGGATCCAGCACACGGAATTGCGTCGCGGTCGCGGGCATCAACTGCATCAGGCCTTGTGCACCTTTGATCGAAACGGCACAGGGCCGGAAGCCCGACTCCTGCCGCATCACCGCACGGAGTAAGGCGGGCTGAAGCGACTGCTTCTGCGCCGCGCTCGCAATCAATTCTTCCACTTCGTTCGCGGACAATCGAGGACAATCGGCCTGAACCAGGGGCGGAATAGGGGCGACGACAAAATCACTGGATATTCCGACCACCGGGGTCTTGCTGGCCGGCTGTTGCGCTAACGAATCGCGCTGCTTCTGCAGCGATTCACGCTGCTTTTGAAGCGAGGCCTGCATGGCTGCGGCCGCGGAACCATTTATAGGCGCAGGTGCGGCGAGGCCCAGACCGGCTAGGCTCAAAGCGGCAACGAGAACTCCGACGACAAACACTTAGAACTGTCTTATCGGCGGTCGTTCCCTTTTGTTGAGTCGAGCTGGATAGCGACACGAAACAGCCCCGCATCGGCCCGGAAATTCTGCCACACCAGCTCACGAGAAGCGGCGATCGCCTTCCCCTTGACCGGTGGATCGATACGCAGATTCGCGGAGGGATCAAGCCAGCTGATAAAACGCCCGCAAATTACATTTCCCAGCTCGCACACCGTGTCCTCCGCCAGCGAATCTTCGCCCACGTCGTGAAGCCCGAGAAAGGACGCCGTCAGCCAATGGGCGGCGCTGCTGCTCATCTCGAGCCACAGAGATCCGGACACGCTGCCATGGAAGTTGACGCTGCTCGCGATCACCTCGTCGGCCTCGAACGCATCGGAGCTAGGCTGAGCTTCGGAGAAACACATCAGCTCGAGCACCTGCGTCACGCTTGAAGTCAGAAATTCGCTGGTCTCAGTTGCAGGCATGTATTTGCTCCAGCTGTCTTTTATTCAGCTGTATTTGCTCCAGTGCTTTCGCCATTTCCGACCTCAAGAGTTCGGGAGCAAACGGTTTGGGAATGTAGGCAAGGGCTCCCAAATCCAACATTTCCTGCAAGCGGGTTTGCGTCGCGTCCGCAGAGATGACGATGAAAGGAATCCGCCGTTGTGCGGAGTCCTGCTGCATGCGCCGGACCAGATCGCCGCCACTCATTTCCGGCATGTTCAAGTCGACCAGCATGAGATCGATCTGCTCGTTCTTCAAGACCGAAAGCGCCGCGTTTCCGTGCTGGGCCGTAAAGCATTTCAGCGGTAAACACGAGAGATCGAGGACGCGCTCGATGGCGAGGCGCATCACCCGGGAATCGTCGACTACTAAGACGCGAAGTGGCATAGTCTAGCTCCATCCTCGACGCGGGCTGCGGCGCGCGAGGCGCACGGCTGCGTCCTCACGATAATCCGTCCGGTCCCGGCATCGAGCCACACCGACCGTGCCGCATGGCCTCCGGTATCGTCACCTTTCAGCAATACGCCTTCTCTCCACAGCAGCCGTCGCATGGTCAGTTCATTGCTTTTCCCCGACGGGCCGGAAGCATCTTCTTCGGCCGCCACTGCCCCGCCGATTGCATACACCGATAGATCCTGATTCGTGAGACCGATCGATCGCAGGCGCGCGAACAACAGAGGAATCCCGGTATCGCCAAACAGCCACGGATTTATTTGGCCAAGATCTGGTTGAGCTGGCTCTGTGGCCGAACTTGGCGCAATGAAGCGCAAGAGCGCAGCCAGTTTGAGCTTAGGCACATGGACTGCTACCGCGATACAGGATTCGACGCGGCGGGTGATCAGCCGGCAGTTTGAATCCGTGCTGAACCGGCAGTCGCCCGGGGGCACAACAATCTCGATTTGCGCGTCGCGCTGCTCTTCAATCTGGGCCTGCATGTCCGCCTGGATATAGCTCTATCGAGGAAGACCAGCTTTATTAGATGGAAAAAGGCCGGTTACGTGAATTTGGAGAGTTTAGTGCGGGTGCGAGGCGTCCACTTTAGCGGGCACTTTGCCGGCGACTTTGATATCGGCTGGTTTTTGCACACTGGTGGCCTGTGTCGCCTGAAGATATTGCACGATAATGGTGATCCGGCGATTGGAAGGATCCTCCGGATGAGCGGGGATGCGCAGTTGCTCATCCGCAAAGCCGCGCACCTGGCTCACTTGATTGGGGCGTAGACCGCTGCGTTGCATGATGCGTCGCGCGGAATTGGCGCGGTCGGCAGATAGTTCCCAGTTGGTGTATTCCGCGGTACCGTCATAGGGCTTCGAGTCGGTATGCCCCTCGACCAGGACAGAGTTCTTCAATTTGCCGAGTTCGCGTGAAAGCACGTGCAGAAGATCCTTTCCGTAGGAGGTAGGCTCCGGTTTCCCGCTCTCGAAAAACATTCCTTTTTCCGTTTCGAGAAGTTCGATCCTGAGACCCTCGCCCGTCACCGTCATCTGCACATAATCTTTCAATTTCGACAGCTCGGGGCTTTGCTTGACGGCCTGCTGCAGTTTGTCTTTGAGGAGGTCCATGTGATCTTTAGAAATCGTCAAGCTTTCCCCGTTACCGCCCATGGAGCTTCCGGTTTGCGTGCCGAAGCCTTTTGGATCGCGAAAGTAGCCGGCGATGGCTTTCTTTACGTCCTGGCTTGCGGTCATCAGCCAAAGAACGATGAAAAGCGCCATCATGGCGGTCACGAAATCGGCATAAGCGACTTTCCAGGCGCCACCATGGTGGGCCCCGTGGCCGCTGACTTTCTTCTTGATGATAAAGATCTGCTCGGAATTCGACGACATTGATTACGCAGCGACAGCTTCGGGGGTAGCGGCGGATTTGCCGCGGCAGGCTGCTTCCATTTCTTTGAAAGCTGGGCCGCACTTCGGCAGGGATCGAGCGGCGCGAGAACTCGACCGCCAGGATCGGCGCGGCGCCTCGAATAAAGGCAATCAGCCCTGTTCTCAAGCAATGGTAGTACTGGGATTCGCGCCTCATTAGTACGCGCCATGTTGGCAGCGAGCGGCGAGAAAAAACCATAACAGAGAAGGATTCCGAGGAAGGTGCCGACCAGCGCCGCCGCTACTTTATGGCCGATCTCCTCCGGAGGGCCGCCCAGCGCTCCCATGGTGATCACCACGCCGAGCACCGCCGCCACGATTCCCAATCCCGGCAGGGCGTCGGCGACAGTGATCAGCGCGGTGACAGGCTGGTTCACTTCCTTGTGGTGAACCTCGAGATCGATTTCGATCATCTGGTCCAACTCGAAATGGGAAACATTGCCCGTCATGGCCATGCGCAGCGTGTCGCAGATAAAGTACAGCGCGTGATGGTTGTTCAGAATGTCGGGATATTTCTTGAAGACTTCGCTTTTCTCCGGCTCTTCGACGTCGGTCTCCAGGCTGACGAGTCCGCCTTTGCGGCCGCGCGCGAAGAGATCGTTCAGCATCTTGAGCGTGGTCAGGTAAAACGCTTTGTTGTATTTGTCGGACCCAAATGCGCCTGCCAGCCCTTTTAAGATGCGCATGATCACGGGAAGCGGATTGGCGATGAGCAGCGTGCCCGCCGCCGCTCCGCCGATAATTATCAATTCCGCGGGCTGCATCAGAACACGCATGTTGCCGTGCTCCATTAGATAGCCGCCCATGATAGCGCCGATCACGACCAATATTCCAATAATGGCGAACATTCTTAGCCTGACGAATTCCTTACCTAAGACATATCGGCGGGGGTTCGTTCAGGCTCTACCGCATTCCAAATCAGGGATAACGAGCAAGGCGCCAAGAAAACTCAAGAGACTTCTCTAAACTATGGCTGTCATTCGCGATAGAGTCTGCGGAGAGAGAAGACATGGTACCCGGCGATCGATATCAGGCATACATACAAGACAGCGTGCTCGGGAGCGATCCGGTGGATCTTATCCGTGCGCTCTACGAGGCTGCGATCGGGGCCACGCAAGAAGCCGGACGATGCCTTATAACCGGCGATATGTGGGGCCGCTCCAAAGCGGTGTCGAAGGCCACCAACATCCTGACCGAACTGCTTGTTTCGCTCGATCACGAAAAAGGCGGCGCGTTGAGCCAGAACTTGAAGCGTCTTTACGCCTATATGCAATCCCGGCTGTTCGACGCTCACATTAAGAAGTCCGCCGAACCACTGCAAGAAGTAGAGCGGCTGCTGAACACGCTGTTAGAGGCCTGGCGCGTGGTTATGGCGAAAACAGCGGAAGCAGCGCAAGCCGAGCGGCAATCGCGAGAGGATTTAAACCCCAGAGTGGCGCATGTTGTCGCCGACGAATCGCCGGTAACGCCCTACGGCGGCTATCTCTACGAGCCGGTGGGCGCGGTTTCGCGACTCGCGTTCACATTCTGAGATTGCGGCTGAGCGTCCGGGTGCTGCGCGCTCACGCTCTGCTCGATCGACTTCGAAAGACCGAGCCCGCCGCCCATGGCCAGAGCTCTGGCGAATTGACTTTCCGCCATGTCCATGGCGGATTCGGAGCCGGAATCGCTACCACTTCCGAGCCAGCCCTCGGAGCCCGATTCGCGCACCGTTTTCATCATCTCGCCGATCATCAGCGCCTCAAACTGCTGCGCCGCGTCGTGAAGTTTCGAAGGCTTCTTGGTGGCGGCAATATCGCCGGCCGAAAACGGCAGCAGCCCCGCGCTATTCATTGCGTCCATATTCGTCAGATGATCTCCAGGTCCGCATCCAGAGCTCCGGCCGCACGCAGGTTTTCCAGAATGGCGATGACGTCGCGCGTGGTGGAACCGATCGATCCGAGCGCTTTGACCAGTTCTTCGACCGTCGCGCCGTCTTTCAACACCACATCGCGGGCCTTTTCGTCCTTGGCGCTGACGGTGGTTTGCGGAACCACGGTGGCGGGCGCGGCCGACATCTCGCCCGGCTGCGCAACGGTGTAAGTGGTTTGGATCTCAACCGTCAAATTTCCGTGCATGATGGCAACCGGCGATATATGTACGTCCTGGCCGAAAACGACCGTTCCGGTCCTTTCGTTTATCACGACGCGAGCAATACGATCGGGCTGTACACTGACCCGCTCCAATTCGGAAATGAACTCGGTCGGCTCCGCCGCATACTGGTGAGGCAGGTTTACCGAGACGAGAGCGGAATTGTCGGCGTGAGCGATGGCAACGCCGCCTGCGAAGCGGTGATTCACGGCTGCGGCAACTCGTGCGGCGGTGGTGAAATCCGCTTCCCTCAACTGCAGACGAATCACGTTCCCCAGTGGGACCGAAGGAGCGACCTTCTCGACCGATACGCCGTTTGGAAGCCGGCCGACGGTGGGATGATTGACGGTTTGCGAATTGGCGCCGCCTCGCCCCGCCGCGAAGCCCCCGGTGACCAAGGGTCCCTGCGCCGTCGCATATACCTGCCCATTGATGCCCCGCAGAGTGGTGAGCACCAACAAGCCTCCTTGCAGATTCTTTGCGTCGCCCATCGCGCCCACGGTGGCATCGATGGTTGTGCCGGGCTGCGCAAACGGCGGCAGCGTGGCCGTAATCATCACCGACGCGGTATTTCTGACGGTGATGAGTCCGGGCGCGACGCTCACGCCCATGCGCTGCAGTAGATTTGTCAGACTCTGAACCGAGAAGACAGTCTGCTGACTGTCTCCCGTGCCGTTGAGGCCCACCACCAGCCCATAGCCCACCAATTGGTTGGTTCGGACTCCTTCGATCGAGACCAGATCCTTCAAACGCACGCTGTGCGGTTCATCGGTCGTGGTCGCAAAGCCCGACAAGGCAAGTATAAAAAGAAGGCTGAGATGTTTCATCGCTGTTTTTAGAAAGGCAAGATACCAAGGAGCAGCCGGTACAAGAAGTTCGGACGGTGGATGGAATCGTTCACTACGCCCTTGCCATTGATCTTCAGTTCCATTTGGGCGATGCTGGCGGACTGCACCATATTGCCGCTCGACAGATCGGTAGGACGGACCACTCCTTTGAGAGTCACCGACTGATTTTCGGAATTGACAAGCAAGGTTTTGCTTCCTTCGATTACGAGATAGCCGTTCGGCAAAACGTCGATAACGCGCGCCGAAAGAGTGGTATTCAAGGTGGTGGTTCGGGAAGTTGTACCCTCGCCGTCAAGCGCTGTATTGGTATTGGTGTTCAGCAGGTTGGCCAGTGCTCCAGCGGCTTTCAACTGCCCGGCGAGCGCAGTGATGGCGGAATTCGCGCTGGAAGCGCGCGAGGTCTTGGTTTGTCCGGTCGAGACCGCGGACGCTTGTTCATTTACGACGATGGTGACCATGTCGTCGATCCCGCGGGCGCGAACGTCCATGGCCAGATCCGCGAGGCCGCCGCCCGAGGCGAATAAGGAACCGGGGCTTTCCTGCGCCGCCGCTTCCGCCCGCTTGTGGGCCTGCTGCACGTACTGATCGAGAGCGGATTTGGCTGTTTTTTCTGCGTTTTCTTGTCTTGCCCCGAAGCCACTCCGAGCAGCGCCACAAAAAATAGCGCGTATGTCCAACGACTCATGATTTCGATCCCTCCGTCACCAGCCCGAACGGGCCGCCCGGCACCACCAGTACCTTGTCTTTGTCCTCCACTCGAGCGCGAAACTTGCTTCCGCTTTTCGCGTTGCGAACGGTGATTACGGCGCCGGTCCGGCCGGCTTGTTCGGCGACGCCTTCGGCTTCAATGCGCGTGCCGGCCGTTTCAACAATCACGGCCACCGTGTCGCCGCGCTCCACCTCTTTGGCTTTTTCGAGCATGCTCTTGGTCAGCACAGTGCCGGCGGCGACATCGAATCGCGCCATCATGCCGACGGCGTCTTTAAGGTCCGCGACGGTGTCCTGCCGCGAGAGGGGGCCTTCATAGGTGTCAACGCGGAGCTGATTCACTCCCACCGCCTGATCCGCCACGAGATCGTCGACCACCACCAAACGCGTTTCCTTCACCGACACGCGCGCGCGGGCCCAAATCGAAAATCGTTGATTCGCGCCGTAGGCCACGTAGCCGCGCCAGATCACGGGTTCCGCGGAAAAACCGCACAAGCCCGATAACGGAAACACCAGCTCGCCTTTGGGCGCCGCCACGAGGCTCTGATCCAAAATCTCGATGCTCGGATTGCGGCCCTTCAAGGTGGCGTGCATTGCCACTGAAATGCGTTCGCGCGCGGGGACTTCCGTCGGCCACGCGAAGCAGACGTTCTCCGCTATATCGCCCTGCAAATGATTCGTCAGCGCAATATGGCGCAGCTCTGCAACATGAAACATTCGCTGCTGGCCAGGCGCGGCGGCAAACCCAACTTCCAGGTCGGGCGATAACGATCCAAACACCGGCAGCGCGGCGGCGAGATCGCGCGCATAGATCCGGTCCGTGTTGATCGGATAGCACGTTGACGCCGAAAGTGTGGCGGCAAATAAGGCAGCGGCGATGATTCCGTGAGCGATCATTGCGCGAGCGATGGTTGCGTTGCCGATCATTGCGTGAGTTGATTGACCTGCTGATACATCTCGTCGGCCGCTTTCACCACGCGCGAATTCGCTTCATAAGCGCGCTGGCTCTGAATCAGAGCCACGAACTGCGACACCACGTCGACGTTCGACTGCTCGTTGTAACCCTGCATGAGGGTGCCAATCCCGTCGGCTCCCCCGGGCGGTCCGACCAGCGGGTCGCCTGAGGCGTCGGTGGGCGTGAAGTAGGAATTCCCGATGCTGTTCAGCCCGGCCGGGTTCTGAAAATTGGCGAGCTGGATCTGGCCGCCCTTCTGCGCCGCGGTTTGGCCCGGCATCATATAGCTCACCGTCCCATCCTGTGCGATCGTGACGCTTTGCGCGCTGGCCGGAACCGTGATCTGCGGCTCGAGCGCATTTCCGTTCACGTCGACCACATTGCCGTTCCTATCAAGCTGAAACGATCCCGCGCGCGAATAAGCGACCGTGCCCGAAGGCTGCAGGATCTGGAAAAATCCTTTGCCCTGGATGGCCATGTCCAGCGGATTGTTGGTCTGTACCAAATTGCCTTGCGTGAAGATGATCTCGTTTCCCGCCGCGCGGGTGCCGAGGCCCAGCTGCAAGCCTCCCGGGACGGTGGTCTGGGCGCCCGCGGATGCGCCCGGTTGAACCATGTTCTGGTAAATCAAATCCTGGAACTGCGCGACGCGCATCTTGAAGCCGGTCGTGTTCGCGTTCGCGAGATTGTTCGCGATGTTATCGACATTCAGTTGCTGTGCCGTCATTCCACTGGCGGCGCTGTAAAGTGCACGAATCATTTTTGTCCTCTTCCGTTTTCCCGATTACTTACGAGACGATGCGAGCGACCTCTTCGGTCGCCTGGCGATTCATCTCCGTCCCGATCTTCACCGCATGCTGCAGCATTTCGAAGTTGCGCAGCAGCGTCACCATGCGCGCGGCTGCTTCGGCCGGCGCTGCGTTCGAAGTCTCTACTTTGCCCTGAAATACCTGGGTCGAGGCGGCGGGCGTAGGGGCGGACGAGGTCTTAAAATACGCTCCCGCCTGTTTAGTCAGCTGGCTGGTATCTTTGAAGTCCGCCAGTTCCAACTGCCCCAGAGAACCGCCATCCTGCGAAATCTGGCCGTCCGGTTGAACTTGAAGCGGCGACGAGGATTGGGTCTGCAAGGTTTGTCCTCCGACCAAGCGCACCGGGTATCCCTCGGGGGTCTGAAGAACGCCTTGCGGCGAAAACTGAAAGTTGCCGCTGCGCGTATATAAAGGCCCATTCGGGCCGTTCACCGTAAAGAAGCCGCTGCCCGAGAGGCCCAGGTCCGTCGCGTTTCCTGTATTCACCAGCGTGCCTTGCGCAAAATCGGTCCACTGACGCTGCACGACAGGCGCTTGCCCTACCACCGGATCGCTTTGATTCGCAAGTTCGGGGGCGAGATAAGTGCTGTAGAACTCACGATCGGCTTTGAAGCCGCTGGTAGAGGTATTCGCGAGATTATTGGCCAGTATGTCGAGCGAGTCCATGCGCGCCTGTAGGCCGCTGGCGGCAGCCGTGGTCAGTGGGTCCATGATGTTCGGTTCAGCGGTAACACTGCAACCGGCGTGCCACGCTCGAGAGTCGTCGGAGAAGTGATGTGCGCTGTGCGATATAGCTTCCGCGCCCGGTTCCGAACGGGGCGGCCCGGCCAGACGGAAGCGTCGAGATTTCGACCCCGTTTCCGCCGCCCGTTCATTTTTTTGACAGCTGCTTTCGCGCCGCTTCCGTCGCAAGTAGTTGTGAAATAAGAGCTCCCGATTTGGCGCGTGGTGTGCACCTTCCGGCGGCGTGATTCCCCCGCAATTTGCGTCTTCTACGGCCTCGTTCGTCACGAGTGTGCAACCGACCAGCGGCAATGCCGCGCGCTCGGAAAGTAACGATGCGAAGAATGCGCCCGTGAGCGGCTCGAGTTTCTCGCAGGTACTGGCCACCTATTCGAAAAGCAACAATGACGGGGCCGATCGGGCGCCGTCCAAAAGTTCTAAAGACGCTCCTGACAATGACGGCAAAGCGGCCGACGATCCTTCAGCCGGGGCGGCCGTTGCACCGCCACAGAAGCCGCTGACGATCACGGGCCTGCTCGGATTACTGCAACAACAACACCAAGCGGACGCGCAGGAGACCAGCGGCGATTCCAGCGCGGATGCCGCCAAGGCCGAGGCCGCTCAGCAGAACCCGCAGCCGAATTTCAGCATTTTGAAACCCATTGCACTGCCGGTTACCGCCCTAGCCCCGACCGTGAGCGCGAGTAAGGCCTGGTCCAAAGCGGGCGACGCGAAGACGCCTCCGCCTGGGCATGCAGCCCCGATAGCGCCCGCGGTTGTCGCGCTCCCGATCGACCCTGCCCGAGTGCCGGGCGGCGAAATAGAAAACGCCCCGAACCAAGCCGATCAGAACCAGGCCGATCAGAATCAAGCCGATGTCGATCCGGCTGTGGGCGCGGCCAACGGCGCTTCGGCGCCGCAAACCGGAAACACGACGGCGGCAAATGGCGCCGCAGCTCTTAGCGCGCATGCTCCACTCGCTTTTTCGATGCTGGTCAGCCCCGATAATCCCGCCAGCGAAAACGCCACGCCGGCGACGGCGGCCATGGCGGCGGGATCTCCGGATGCGCCCGCACTCGCGCCCGAGATTCCACATTTTTCTTCCGCCATGGCGGCCGCGGCAGCGGTTGAAACGACGCCTGGCATTGCCGGCGAGCATCCCTCCGACGCTCAGGCCAATAGCATGGCGGCGCCGGTGGCGCAGGCGGAAGGCGCGCGCGGTTCGGATAGCGGCGCTACGGCCGTTGAATCATCTGCGGCCACAAGCGGAGCGCAGGCGGATTCAGCCGCCGACGCCAGCCGCAACGAGGCGGTCCGCAACGTGCGTTTACAAGTTGAGGGAGAGAACAACCAGCGTGTCGATGTCCGCCTCACCGACCAAGGAGGGGAGTTGCGCGTCAATGTCAGATCGGCCGACGCAACGCTCACGCAGGCCATGCAGGATCATATGCCGGACTTAACCAACCGGCTGCAGCAGCAACATTTTCGGACCGAAGTCTGGCTTCCGCGCTCGTCGCAAACGTCCAATTCGGATGCTTCGAACACGCGCGGTTCCAATTCGCAAGCGGGCCACACGTCCGATCAGCAAAATTCCGGCCGGCGACAAAACGGCCGCCAACACAATCAGCGGGACTGGCAGGACGAGGATATTCCGAGCCAGACCGGTACTAAGGAGACCAATCAGATATGGCAAGCATAGGAAATATATTACCGACCACAGCTTCGAACGGCGTGTCGGGAACAACCGGCAGTTCGAACAGCCAGAATTCATCGGGCGGCGCCAATCCGCTGGCGAACCAGGCTACGTTCCTGCAGCTCCTGGTCGCGCAGCTTCAGAACCAGGATCCAACCCAGCCGGTGGACGGAACGACTTTCGTCACGCAGCTCGCGACGTTTAGCGATGTGGAGCAAAACGTCGGCACACGCACGGATCTCGACGCCATGAGCGAGAAGTATCTAGGAACGACCACGCCGCCCTCGGCAAGCACTACGTCTCCGGGCACAAACGCGGACGCGTCGGCTGTTTCAAACGCGGCCGCGACCGCCGGTCTGGCCGGCGCCAACTCGCTGCCACAGTAATTCCAAGGAGAAATAATATGTCAAGCGCATTTTCAATCGCCCTTTCGTCGCTCAAGGCGCAATCAGACGCGATCAACACCACCGGCAACAACCTGGCCAACATGAACACGCTCGGCTTCAAGGGGAGCAATGTCGATTTCGAAGACATGATCAGCCAGGCCATGGGCACAGCGACCGGCACCGCGGTGGGAATGGGAGTCAGCGCGCCGCTGAACAACCAGATCTTTACGCAAGGCTCGATCCAAAGCAGCACTTCGCCGCTGGCAACCGCCATCCAGGGCAACGGATTCTTCGTTGTTCAAAACGCGAGCAGCCAACAATTGTTTACGCGCGATGGCGACTTCACGATCAACGCCAACGGCACATTGCAGACCCAGACCGGGGAGACGGTGCAAGGCTGGCTGGCCGGTCCGACCGGAATCAATACGACGGGCGCGCCCACCAGCATTGTGCTGCCTACCGGGGCGCTGCTGCCGCCGGTCACGACAAAGAACATGTCGCTCACGGCCAATCTCGATGCGAGCGGCACCGTGGGCACTTCGACGGGCAGCTTCTCCGTTCAGCTGCAGGTGGTCGATTCGGTCGGCTCCGAGCATACCTTGGCGGTCGACTTCACTAAGAGCGCAACGGCGAATACCTGGAACTACAACGTAACCATTCCCGGCGGCGATCTTACAAACGGAGTGCCCCAAACGACCGGCGCTACCACCACGGCAAGCACGTCGGTAACGGTTGCTAGCGCGGCGGGCATTGCAGTCGGGCAAAGTGTTGCCGGCGCAGGTATCCCGGCGGGCGCCACGGTTACGGCAGTTAATGCCGGTACCGGCGTCGTAACACTATCGGCAGCGGCGACGGCCACCGGAACCGGCGTTCCCCTGACCTTCGGCACGACGGTCAACGTGTTGGCAGCGCCAGGAACTCTTACCTTCAACAGCGCTGGAACCATGAGCGCGAGCACTACCTCGCCCGTGGCTGTGACCATTGCGGGTCTAGCCGACGGCGCGGGCAACATGAACATCAACTTCAACCTGCTCAACCCCGACGGCAGCGGCGCTATCACGCAGTATGCCGAGGCCTCCAACTCGGCCTCGTCGTCGCAGGACGGCGCGCAGGCGGCGGAACTGATGCAGGTCGGCATCCAAAACGGAGGGCAAATTGTTGCTACGTTCTCGAACGGGCAGCAGAAGACGGAGGGCCAACTGGCGCTCGCCGCGATCCAAAATCCGGATTCGCTCTCAAACGTCGGCAACAACAATTTCACGGCGACGGGTGCTACCGCCGCGCCGGCGATCGGGATGCCGCAAACCGGCGGACGCGGTGAGATTCTGGGCGGCTCGCTCGAAGGGTCGAACGTCGATATGGCGACCGAATTCACCAACCTGATCGTCTATCAAAGCGCTTACCAAGCCAGCTCCCGCGTGATCACCACCGCCAACCAGCTGAGTCAGGACCTTATGAATCTTATCCACTAAGACGATAAGACTCTTAAGGATGCATGACACCACTCGAGGAGATTGGAACTATAGCCAAAGTGCCGTTGGAGATAGAAGCTGTTCTGGATAGCCGCGTCATGACGGTCGCGGATATTCTGGAGCTCGAACCGGGCAGTTTGATTCGCACGAACCGGTCGGCTGGAGAAAACGTGCACGTCCATATCGGCGGCGTGCATGTGGCCGACGGAGACATTGTGGCGATGGACAACATGATGTGCGTGCGGCTCACCGATTTCCGGGAACGCCAGTAGACCGGCCCGGCGATTTTCGCCATGCTCCAACAGATTCTGGCTGCCTTGCTTGTTCTGGCCCTGCTGATGGCCACCCTGTGGCTGCTGCGCCGCAAGGGATTGGCGAGCGTCCATATGACTTTGCCCAAACGCTCCGGCGCCGCCAGGCAGATCGATGTTATTGAGCGTATGTCGCTCACCGCGCACCATTCGCTGCACCTGGTTCGCGTCCATGATCGGACCATTTTGATCGGCGTCTCGCCGTCGGGGTGCCGGCGCATCGCCTCTTTTCGGGACTCAGCCGGTGACGCAAGGAACTAGAAATCAATGAGATATTTGGGCCGCGCTCTCGCGGCGATTCTGTTTTTCGCTCGCTTCGCCGCAGCTCACGCCGCGGCGGATCCCGTGCTCCAATCTTTTGGAGTAAGCGCCGCGAACGGCAGTCACGGCATGACGCTCAGCGCGCCAATGCAGATCGCCCTTGGGCTGACGCTGCTGACCCTGCTGCCGGCGGTGATCATGTGCATCACGCCGTTCTTGCGCATCGTCATTGTCCTGCATTTCCTGCGGCAGGCGCTCGGAACGCAAAGCGCGCCCTCGAATCAGGTGCTGATCGGCTTGTCGCTTGTTTTTGTCGCTGCTGGTCGTGCAGCCCATGTTTTCCGACATCTATACGCAAGCCTGGCAGCCGCTCGAAGCCGGCAAAATCACGACCGAACAGGCCATGGATCAAGGCGCCGCTCCGCTGCGGAAGTTTTTGGTGCGGTTCGCGCGAGAACGCGATATCCGGCTGTTCGTCGACATTTCAAAAGAGCCGCCGCCCCATAGTCCCGCCGATATCAGCCTGAGGGTCCTGATTCCGGCTTACATCCTCTCGGAGTTGAAGGCCGGCTTCCAAATCGGCGCGGTGCTGTTCCTGCCGTTTCTGGTAATCGACATTGCCGTCGCTTCCGTCACTCTGTCCATCGGCATGATGCAGCTGCCGCCCGCCATGGTGTCGGCGCCTTTTAAGATTCTGCTGTTTGTTCTGGTGGACGGCTGGAATCTGGTGATCGGGTCGTTAATGAAGAGTTTCTATCAATGACAAAGGCATTGGGACATGACTCCTCAGCTGGCGGTTCATGTCGTCGGCTCAAGCCTTAATGGCGGCGTTCTGGATTTGCGCGCCTTTGCTAGTCGTCGCCTTTGTCGTCAGCATTCTCATCAACCTGATCCAGATCGCCACCTCCATGCAAGATCCGGTGTTCAGCTACGGTGCCGCGCCTGGCCGCGTGCTTGTGCGGTTTTCTTCTGCTGCTGCCCTGGATGCTCCATCGCGCGGTAATGTACGCGGTCGCCATTTTCGGGGATCTGGCGCAGTATGCACGCTGAGCTCACGCTCTCGGCATCCACACTGATCGCATTCATCCTGGTGCTGAGCCGCATGGTGGGCGTGTTCGTCTTCGTTCCGCTGCCCGTGAAGGAAGCGGGCCCCGGGATTGCCCGCATTGTGTTCGCCTTTGCTACCGCGCTCGCGCTCTTTCCCCGCTGGCCTTCGATCGACGCGCGCGAGGTGACGCTTGGCACGCATCGTCGTCTGGCTGATCTCGGAAGCCGCGCTTGGAACGGCCATCGGCCTGATGGTCAGCTTTATCACTGAATTCCTCACCTTCGGCGCGCAGATCTTGGGCCTGCAGGCGGGCTACGGCTATGCATCGGTGGTCGATCCCACGACGCAAGCCGATTCCGACGTCCTGCCCGTGCTCGCTCAGCTCACCGGCGGGCTCCTGTTCTTCACGACCGGCCTGCACCGCTACGTGATCAGCGCTTTCGCGGCCAGCCTCGAAAGATATCCGCCCGGCCAGTTCGCCGTCACGCCGGATCTCGTCCAGAACGGTCGTCAGGCTTTGCTCGAACGTTTTTTCCGTCGGGCTGCGGCTGGCGTTGCCCGTGATCGGTCTCCTGCTCATGACCGAAGTCGCGCTGGCGCTGTTGGGCCGCAGTGAACTCGCAGCTTCACGTCGGCATGCAGGCTTTCCCGGCCAAAATGCTGTTGACGCTGGTCACACTCTCGTCCGTTCTGCTGATCGTGCCGGTGCTGTATCAGGCCTTCGCCGCGGAGGTGTTCGAAAACATCCGGCGTAATTTCACGCCTTGAGTCGCCATGGCCTCTTCGGGCGGGGATAAAACCGAAAAACCGACACTCGCAGCGCCTGAAGAAGGCGCGCGAGCAAGGCCAGTTCCTCTCCGCTCGCGGAATGGTCGGCGCCATTCAGTTTCTCGCCATCGTATCTCGTCTTGCGCCGATCTGGTACCCGCGCTCCAGGACAACGATTCAGCGCTCCATGGCCACACTGCTCGAGCGCAGCATGGCGGCCGAGATCGGAGCGGGCGAATGGCCGGACCTGTTGCGTGGTCTCTTTATTCACACCTTGCTCCCGATTGTGACGAGCGGCGCCGTGGTGCTCGTGGTCACCACCGGCACTCATCTCGCCATCACCAAGATGGGCTTCAGCCTGGAGCGGCTCACGCCCAAATTCGAGCGTTTCAATCCCATGGCGAAACTGCGGGAGCTTCCGCAGCAAAATCTGAAATCGGTGATTGAAGCCGCGTTGTTGCTGGCGGTGCTGTTTGTGGCGATTTACTCGTTTTTCCGCAGCTATGCCGAACTGCTCATGCGGCTGCCGTTCGAGTCCGTGCAGCGGGCGCCGCGCAGATTGGCAGTTCGCTCGAAGACCTGCTGTGGAAAGCAGCGGCTTTCTTCATCGTCTTCGGCGCCGTCGATCTGTTCCGTCAATACCGGAAGCATATGTCCACACTGCGCATGACCAAGCAAGAAGTCAAGGAAGAGCACAAGCGCAACGAAGGAGATCCGCAGATGAAAGGGCGCATTCGACGGCTGCGCCGCGATCTCCTGCGGCGGCAGATGATGCGCGAGGTGCCGAAAGCCACCGCCGTCATCGTCAACCCGACGCACTACGCCGTCGCCATCCGTTACGACATGGACACCATGGCGTCCCCGGTGTGCGTCGCGAAAGGCAAGAACTGGCTGGCACTGCGCATCCGCCAGATCGCGGCGCAAAACCAGGTGCCGATCATCGAAAATCCGCCGCTCGCCCGCGCACTCTATGAAGCGATCGATGTCGGGCCGCGCCATACCACCCGAGTTCTACAAGGCCATTGCGGAAATTCTGGCCTACATTTACAAACTGATGGGCCGAAAATTGCCTGCGTAATTGTTCCAAAGGAGCAATTACCGGCTGATGTCATCGCAGTCCCAGGCTATTCCCGCGCCAGCGCGAACCGAAGGGCTTTGGAAGAGTCTCGCTGCCGAAGTGGGCGAACTCGGCGTCCCCGTCGCCGTACTCGCGATCGTGATCGCGCTGATCACGCCACTGCCGCCGTTCCTGCTCGACATCCTGATCGTGCTCGACATCATGATGTCGGTGATCGTGCTGATGGTGACGATGTACATCCTCAGGCCGGCCGAGTTCAGCGTTTTTCCCACCACGCTACTCTTGCTGACCCTATTCCGTCTGGCCCTCAACGTCAGTTCGGCGCGCCTGATTCTGCTGAATGGAAACAGCGGCACGGCGGCGGCGGGCAACGTCATCGAGGCGTTTGGAAACTTCGTCGTCGGCGGCAATTACATCATCGGCGCGGTCATCTTCCTGGTTCTGATCGCGATTCAATACGTCGTCATCAACCATGGCGCGGTTCGCATTTCGGAAGTAGCGGCCCGGTTCACGCTCGATGCGCTGCCCGGCAAGCAGATGTCGATCGACGCCGAAATGAATGCCGGCCTGATCGACGAAGCCGAAGCGCGCCGCCGCCGCAAACAAGTCTCCGCCGAAGCCGAGTTCTACGGGGCCATGGACGGCGCCTCGCGCTTCACGCAGCGCGATGCGGTCGCGAGCATCCTGATCACCAGCATCAACATCGTGGCCGGCTTTCTCATCGGCGTTTTCCAGCACGGCATGGAGTTCAAGCATGCGCTTCAGACTTACACCGTCCTCACCATCGGGGACGGCCTGGTCACCGTCATTCCGGCCCTGATGATTTCGGTTTCGGGCGGTCTGATCGTCACCCGCGCCACCTCGGATGAGCGCGTCGGCAAGGAATTCCAGAGACAGTTATTCGGCAAAACCGAGCCGTTGCTGCTGGCGAGCGGAGTGCTGATAGCGCTCGGCGCTTTCCCGGGCCTGCCCACCATACCGTTCTTCCTGCTGGGCGGCGGAATGGGTACGGTCGCCTGGATGCAAGCGTAAAAAAATTGACACGGCCGTCAAGAAAGAGACCGCCGCGGCGGCCGCCGTACCCGCGAAAGAGAACCTCGAGACGCTGCTCAAAGTCGAGCCGGTCTCGATCGAAGTGGGTCTGGGCCTGGCGAGTTTGGTGGCGGGCGGCGCCAGCTCTCCGCTGCTGAAGAAGATCGCCGGCATTCGCAAACAATTCGTCACGCACCTCGGGTATCTATTGCCTCCCGTCCGGGTGACCGATAACTTGTCGCTGCGCTCGCGCGAATACGCGTGTTGCTGAAGGGCAGCGAAGTCGGCCGCTACGAGCTGTTGCCCGGCAGCGAGCTCGCGATTCCGACGCCCAAAGCCGACAAGAGCTTTGCCGGCCAGCAAACGTCGCGAGCCCGCCTTTGGACTGCCGGCGCTCTGGATTCCCGGCGATAGGGTGGATGCCGCGCGCGCGGCCGGCTACACGGTGGTCGATGCGGTCAACGTCATCGGCACGCATTTCTCGGAAGTCATTCGGCGCTACGCCTGCGAGATGTTCTCGCGCCAGGACGCCAAGCTGTTCTGCGACCGCGTGGGCGAGGACAACCCCAAGGTGGTCGAGGATTTGGTCCCCAAACTGCTCTCTCTTGCAGTGATCCAACGAGTACTGCAGAACCTGCTGCGCGAGCGTGTTTCCATTCGCGATGGCGTTTCGATTCTCGAAGCGCTGGGCGAGGCCGCGGCAACCACGAAGAATCCTGTGCTGTTAACCGAATACGTCCGACAGAGCATCCGCCGAACCGTCGTGAAGCCTTACCTAAATCCGAAGGGCGAACTGCCGGCTTATCTGATGGACCCGTCGGTCGAGCAGGCGATCGAGATCGGCAGTGCAGCACACCGAGCAGAACAGCATTCTGGTGCTTTCGCCGCAAATGGTGCGCGAGATCGTCACCCGCATCGAGCGCAAACTCGACAGGCGCGAGGTTCCGACCGCCGTTCTGACGAGTTCGGGAGCGCGTTACTTCTTGCGCCAGATGCTCGAAGGTTCGTCTGAGTAATTTGAATTTCATTTCGCACAACGAAGTGCCCTCTGGAGTCAAAGTCGTGTCATTGGGAGTGATTTAAAACGCCGATGAGAATCAAATCTTATTTCGCGCAGTCGGTTCAGGAAGCCATGGAACGGGCGCGCATCGAGCTGGGCCCTGAAGCCATGCTGATGAGTTCGAAGAAGAGCGGGCCTGAGCAGAGCCGGCTCGGAGCGTACGAAGTGGTTTTCGGGGTCGCCACCGAGACCCGGCCGCCACCGTCAGCGGCGGCTCGAAGGCCGCGGGCGCAGCATCTCCGGCAGCGGAGAATCCGGATGGCCTGGTACGAGAACTCGCGGATCTGCGCAAGCAGATCGAGACACGTGCGGCGCTCGGTATCGCGGCAGGGCCACTCGCGCAGAGCCGGCTACGACACGTTCCCGGAATTCGAGGAGCTGTACGAACGGCTGATCGCGGCTGACTTTTCCGATGAGATCGCGCACGAGCTGGTCGAATCGGTCGCAACCCGCATGCCGAATCCGCAGCGGGATGCTTCGCGCAACATTCTGGGCGAGAAACGCTCGCTCGCGCCCGAGTTGCTGTGCGGCGCTGCTGCGCGAAGAACTCGGCAGCGCCTCCGCGTGCGCCCGAACTGGGGCTGCCCGGCGTAGAGCAACGCGTCGTCGCGTTTGTCGGACCATCGGGAGCGGGGAAAACCACTTCGCTGGTCAAGCTGGCGATGCGGCAGGGAGTCGCTCGCGCGAATACCCGTGCAGATTCTTTCCACCGATACGCTGCGCATCGGCGGTTCCGAGCAACTCAGCGTCTATGCGCGGATCATGGGCGTAGGCTTTCAGGCGGTTCCGACCATGGCCGCTCTCGAGCAGGCGCTTGAGGAGTGCCGCGCCAAGAAATTAGTACTCATCGATACGCCGGGCTACGGTGCGGCCGAGTTGGAGGAAGCCGCCGACCTGAAAGGATTTCTCGCCCGCAATCCGCACGTCGAAATGCAACTGGTTCTGCCCGCGACGCTGCGGCCGAGCGCCTTATCGTCCGCTCTAGCCCATTTTGCGATCTTCCATCCATCGAAACTCTTACTTACCCATCTCGACGACGCGGATACGCCCGGAGCCGCCCTCGACACCGCCCTGCGAAGCGGGTTGCCGATCTCGTTCCTCGCGAATGGGCAACAGATTCCGGACGATCTCGAACAAGCTTCCAAAGAGCGGCTGACCGATAAGCTATTCGAGCGCGTGAGAGCAGCCGCCTTTGCCGCGGCCTGAGGAGGAGCGCGACCCTTGTACGAATGTGCCACGCTGACCAAAACGCAGGAAGAGCGCGAAGAGCTCATCCTGGAACATCTGCCGCAGGTGAACTGGATCGCCCTGCGGATTCAGGAGAAGCTTCCTCCCGGTATTGAGCTGGACGATCTGATTTCGGCCGGCATCGTGGGACTGATGGCGGCGGTCGACAATTACGATCCGAGCCACAACGCGTCGCTCAAAACTTACGCCGAATACAAGATCCGCGGCGCGATTCTCGACAGCATCCGCGGGCTCGACGGCATTCCCACGCACAAGCGCAAACGCGTCAAGCAGGTGCAGCAGGCCATCGCCCGGGCCGAGCGCGATCTGCAGCGCACGCCGGGCGAAGACGAGATCGCCGGCGAGCTGGGCATCAGCCTGGCCGAGTATCAGCAATGGATGGTCGAGCTGCGCGCCGTTTCGCTCGGCAGCCTGGATGTGATCGAAGACGGCGAAGAGGTGAGTCTGCTGAAGTTCATCGGCGACGATGAATCGGAATCGCCCGCCCAGATCTTCGAGCGTTCGGAGCTCGAGCGCTTGATTGCGACGGGAATCAACAAAATGCCCGAAAACGAGCGCCTGGTTCTCAGCCTGTACTACAAGGAGGAATTGAACCTGCGCGAGATCGCCTCCATTATGTCGCTGCATGTCACGCGCATTTCCCAGCTGCGGGCGCAAGGCATTCTGCGGCTGCGCGCCTTCATGGAACACAAGTGGCCGAGCGAAAGGGGGATTTTCTAGCGTCATGGCGAATCAGGAAGAGACGCTTCTCGCAACCGAAGACGCCGCCGAGGCGGCCGTCGAGACTGCGACAGAAGCTCCCGAACGCGTCATCAAGACCGCGACAGAAGCTCCCGAACGCGTCATCAAGACCGCGACAGAAGCTCCCGAACGTGCTTACGAGGCAACGGAAGGGGCGCAGACGAGTCCGCCCACGCTTCGAACTTCTGCTCGACGTCGAACTGCCCTTGAGCATTTCCTTCGGCCGTACTTATCTCGCGCTACGGGAGGTGCTGAAGCTCTCGACCGGCTCGATTGTCGAGCTGAACTGCCCGGCCAACGCCTATGTCGACGTGATCGTGAACAACTGCACCATCGCGCGCGGAGAAGTGGTGGTCATCGAAGGGAACTACGGAGTGCGCATAGACGAAATCATCAGCCGCCGCGAACGCATGCTGCTGCAGCACAAAAAGGGCCTCAATCCGAGCCGGCCCATGCGGGTGAGCGCATGAGGGTAAACGCATGATCGCAGGTTCTTATGTCGTGACGGCCATCGCCTGGGCAGCCATTCTGTCGGCGCTCGCCTTATCCATCGCTCTCGCGGTACGGCTCATTGCCGCGGAAAAGAGTATCGGCATTCTCAGCGCAGAGGTGACTGCGGCCGGAGCCTTCGCCGGGCCCTTGGCCGAACTTCAAAAGCAAGTGGAACAGATCGGGTCGCAGGTGTCGGAGGCGGAGCAGCGCCGTCTGCCTGGCGTCGATTGGTCGAGCGAATCGGCTTCTCTCCACTTAAACCATCGCGGCCAGGTACTGCGCATGCACCGCCGCGGCGAATCTTCTTCGGAAATCGCATCCGCCCTAGGTTTGTCTCCGGGCGAGGTTACGTTGATCGTGAAAGTCCACGAATTGACGCGCTCGGACCCCGATACAGAAAAATCTGGTCAACAGTCTCTAATTGCCCGCAGAAGTTTCGATACAGATACACGGGGCCGCAAATAGGAGGCACGGCGAAACATGAGAGTTCAAAACGACGCAGTTGAAAGCCCATTCAGCAGCAGACGCTCTGAGGCGGCACAGGGTGCGGGAGTCGAGTGCGCGTTCCGGCTCGAACGCAGTGGCCGGCGGAAGCGCGGATCGAGTGTCGCTTTCGAAGGCCAGCAGCTTGGTGTCGTTAGCCAAGGGGTTGATGCCGGCCGATAAACAAGCCAAATTCCAGGCGGTCTCGAAGCAGGTCGGCTCCGGGCAATACAAGCTGGATGCGCCGGGCGTGAGTCAGGCCATCGTGCAAGGACACATGCAGGGGTGAGAAGGCCCTGCCATAGGCGATGACGACCGACAAAGCCCGACAACATCTCGAAGCAGCCGAGCACAGTCCTTGACACGTGCCGTCGATCTGATTGATCGCTCAAGCCGTCGAACGTCGGGCAACTGCAGGCGAAACTGCAGGCCGCCGCCGACAGCATAAAGAAGGCCGGCGAGAGCCGTTCTTCGTTCCAGCGCACTCCGTCGATGGCGCGATTTGGTTCAGAGCATTCGGGCGCGCGCCGCGCGGGTGCAGCAGCTGCTCGATGCGGCGGCCAGTTTTTATTGCGGAACCATGGCGGCCAGCATGTCGGCTAGCATCCGGCCGGCATGTCGCACAGCCATTCTCCATATACGCCCACGGCGAATTGCCGCGCCGCACCGAAGGCGGCTACTTTCAGCTCGAAGCGTAGGCCAGAACAATATGTCCAGTCTCTTCGCAGCTCTACACACCGCGAGCGACGCGCTTGACGTCATCGAGCAGGCCATGGGCGTAACGCAAAATAACGTCTCGAACGCTTCTACGCCCGGCTACGTCACGCAGACTCTCAAGATCGCGGCGAATCCGTTCAATCCGAGCGGCAACATCTGGGGCGGAGTTCAGGCCGACGGCATTCAGAGCTCACGCAATCAATACGCGGAAGAGTCGGTGTGGAACCAGAATCAGCTGCTCGGAAGCGCCTCTACGCAAGCCTCCAGTCTTTCGGCGCTTGAATCCAACTTCGATGTTTCGGGGCAGACCGGCATTCCGGCCGCTCTCAGCAGTCTGTATTCGGCCTTCTCCGCGTGGAGCAATTCTCCGACCAACCCCGACCAGCAACAGCAGGTAATCACCGCCGCGCAGGGCGTCGCGCAAGCGTTCAACCAGACCTCGTCGAACATTCAGCAGATCAGCTCGCAAACCGACCAGCAGCTTCAGAGCACGGTCAGCCAGATCAACCAGCTCAGTTCCCAGATTGCAGGCATCAACGGTCAGATACGCAACGGCGACGCCAACGATGCCGGGTCTGCAAGCCAACTTATACAATACCCTCGAACAGCTTTCGAATCTGACCGACATCAGCGTGCAGAACCAAAGCGACGGAACGGTCTCGGTGTTGATGAACGGCCAAACACCGCTGGTGCTCGGAGCGACCCAGATGCCGCTTAAGGTCACGGATCTCGCTTCGCCGGGCGCAACGATCCCCGGTGCGCCTCCGGATGCCCACATCCTGACCGCCAGCGGACAGGATGTTACTTCCATCGTGAGTGGCGGGCAGCTTGCCGCTCTCTTGCAATTCCGGAACATGACGTTGCCATCGGTCACCGGGGACGGGACGCAGCAAGGCAGTTTGAATCAACTGGCGCAAGCGCATTGCCGATCGCGTGAACGGCCTTTTGACAAGCGGTCAGATAAGCTCCGGGCCGCCCGCGGTATCGGGCGTCCCACTGTTCACCTATAACGCCGCGACACCAACGGCGGTCGGATCGACTCTCGCAGTGAGTTCGACCATCACCCCCTCGCAATTGGCCGCCATCGAGCCCGGGCCGCCGAGCGTCGCCAATGGGATTGCGAGCCAGCTCGCGCAGCTCTCCAGTCCGCCAGGCACCGCCGGCATGGTGAACGGAATGAGCTATACGGATTACTACAGCAGCATCGCTTCCGGCATCGGTCAACAGGAATCGGCTGCTTCGAGCGCCCAACAGTCGCAGACCGGGCTGCTCGCTCAAGCGCAGAGCATGCGGGATCAGGTCTCAGGCGTTTCGCTCAACGATCAAGCCGCCAGTCTGCTTCAGTTTCAACAGGCCTATGAGGCCTCGGCTCAGACGATCAGCGTCATCAACACCACCTCGCAATACCTGATGACGACCATGCAGAGCATTTCGTAACGAGTAGGAAGACCCCCATGCTAAGTGGAATCGACGGCACAAACGGAAGTTTTCTCGCTGACCTGAACAGCATTCAAAACCGCATCAGCCAGGATACGCAGCAGCTCAGTTCCGGCATCCGCGTCAGCCAGGCCTCGGACGATCCCGGCGCCATTCGCGCCCATTCTGGATTATCAGAATCAGATCGATCAAGTCACGCAAGTGCAGACCAATCTGACCTTGGCCAAGAACGACGCATCTACCGCCGACGGAGCGCTTCAAAGCGCTTCGAGCATATTGAGCCAGCTCGGATCGATTGCGGCGGAGGGAGCGAGCTCCACCACGTCGGCCAACAGCCGCGCCGCGTTGGGACAGCAGGTCCAGGAACTTGAACAGCAGCTGGTCTCGATCGCGTAATACAACGGTCCAGGGACGTTACATTTTCGGAGGAGACGACCCTGCCACCCAGCCGTATACCTACACCGGGGGCAGCCCTTACGGCGTCGTGCAAAACAACACCGCCCCGAACACGAATGTCATCACCGATGCGAGCGGAAACACCATCGTTCCCGGTCATGACGGCGCAGCAGATTTTCGATGCCCAGAACCCGCCCGGCACTCCGGCGCCGAACAATGTTTTTCAAGCTGTGTACACGCTCGGGCAAGCGTTGATAAACAACAACCAGGCAGGAATCCAAACCGCTACAACTGCCATCAGCGCTGCGGCCAGAGCCAAGTGGAACAGTCTAACGCTTATTACGGAAACACCGAGAGTTGGATCGAGCAGGCCAACGCCGATGCGGGGCAGCGCCTTACGAATCTGCAAGGGACGCTCAGCGGCCTGCGCGACACCGAATGTTGCGTCCGCGGCCACGCAGCTGACCACCGACCAGACCGCGCTTGAGGCTGCGCTTTCGGCACACGCCAGCTTGGGTAACAAATCGCTGTTCAGCTATCTGGGCTGAAGTGATTCGGGCAAAAAGCTGTCCGCGGCGGAAAGCTATCTGGCTGAACTGCGGAGCCGGTTAGTTTACTATCGCGCCGTTCAGGCTGAAGCCGCGCTTGTTTCCCACACTGACGACGTGCCCTTTGAAGAGCCGGCACCCGTTCAGGACCAGCTCGACCGGCGCTTCGATCGGTATGTCGAAGGTGAGGACATCGCCCGCTTGCAGCGACACCAGATCTTTGGCTCGAATGTGCTGATCGAGAAGCCGTGCATCCGCCTCCGCGCGAGCCGGCCTGATGAGCTCGAGAACGCGGGCCTGCTGTTCAGCCGTCGCTTCGCTCTTCCGCGTGGAGTGCTGATGGTCGAATTTGTGCCGCAGCGTTTTGATCAGCAGCGAGGGCATTGCCATGTTCATGCATCCGATACTGTCGCCGATGCGAATCTCGATCGCTATCGCGAGGATCGCTTCATTGGGCGCCATGAGTTGCAGGAACTGCGGCTCGGTGCTGACCGACTGGATCGTGAAGTTGATGGGGGTAACGCTCTTCCAGGCCTCCGCCAGATCGTTCAGGACGATGCGAAAAAGCCCATCCATCAAGCGATTGCTCGATTTCGGTGACTTCGCGCTGAATTCCCGGGGCCAGCTTGCCGCTGCCGCCGAGCAGAATTTCGAGAATCGGAAACACCAGCGTGGGATTGATTTCGAGCAGCGCGCTGCCTTCGTACGGCTTCAGGCCGACACAAGCCATGCAAGTGGTCGTGGGCAGCCGTTCGAGAAATTGGGAGTAAGAGAGCTGCTCGACCGAAACCAGGTTCATCGAGAGATAAGTGCGCAGATAGGCAGACAGGCTCGAAACCGCGCTGCGCACGAAATTTTCATGCAGCAGGTGAATGGCGCGAATCTGCGATTTCGCGATGCGGTCCGGCCGCCGGAAATCGAAGACGTCGATAGCTCGACCCTAGATCGTCGAGTGGCGCCTGCTCTTGCGTGTCGGCGCGCGTACCCGGCTTCCTCTGATGCGATTTCGTTCATCCACAGAATGCAAGCAATTGGCTCGCCAGAAGCCGCAATTCACAGATGCTGTACGCATGTGGCGGGCCGCGTGCACTCGAATTGTCGGTGTGGCGGCAGGATCGTGCCGAATAGACAGATATGATCCACCTGACCCGTTTGAATCGCCTTCCCCTGGTGGTCAATTCGGATCTCATCGAACACATCGAAGTCACGCCCGACACGGTCATCGCGCTGACAACCGGCCAAAAGTTCCTGGTGCTTGAAACTGCGGATGAAGTGATCGAGCGAGTCGCTAAGATTCCGGCGATCTCTGTTCGATGGAGTGGCAGTATACCCCTTCAAAACAGGTACTCGGGTGGGGGAATCTGCCTGGCCATGAACAGTAAAGCGCGGAGAGCCGGACGAAAGCGCGCGTTCCGGCAAGCCGGATTTGTCGAGCCTCGCTGGCCTGTGTATTGCGTTGTCGGGATTTTAGGCGGTCTGCTGCTCGAAGGAGGACGGCTGAGCGATGTCGGCGCAGCTTACCGCCGCCCTGATAGTGCTCGGCGGCACGGCGGGCGCGGTGATGGTCACGACTCCTGTCGCATTACTGGTCGCGGCCGTCAAAAAATTGCCGCAAGTGTTCTGGGATTCGACACCTTCGAGCAAATCCGCCACCGAGCAGCTGCTTACTTTCGCCACACGTGCGCGAAAAGGCGGGATGGTATCGCTCGAATCGGACGTGGAGTTCATTGCGCATCCATTTCTTCGAAAAGCACTGACGCTCGCCGTAGACGGCACGGATTTGCAGGATATCCGGCGCATTATGGAGCTCGAGCTCGAAATGGCCGAGCGCCGCGGCGAAGCCGAAGCCCGGGTGTTCGAAGCGGCCGGCGGCTATGCTCCCACCATCGGCATCATCGGCGCCGTGCTGGGCCTCATCCAGGTGATGAAACATCTCGAGGACATTGAAGCGGTCGGCCATGGGATCGCGGTTGCATTTGTCGCGACCGTCTACGGCGTCGGCCTCGCCAACGTATTTCTGCTGCCCGCCGCCAACAAGCTCAAGCTGCGGCTGCAGCATTCGATCCAGATGAAAGAACTGATGCTCGAGGGCGTCATCAGCATCGCCGAAGGGTTGAATCCGAGACTGATCCAAAGCAAATTGGAGGCCTTTCAGCAGACCGCGACGCGATTCGAAAATGCAGGGCGCGAAGCGCCGCCTCCGATTCGAAACGCGCGCACCGCCGCGGTGCGCTGACGGTGATGCGAAAACGAAGGCACTCGTCGCAGGACAATCACGAACGCTGGCTGGTTTCCTACGCGGATTTCGTTACTCTGCTGTTCGCATTTTTCGTCGTGATGTTCGCATCGACGCAAACCGACACTACGCACGCGAAAGCCGTCTCTGAAGCAGTTCGCAAGGCGCTGAGCCACGGAGGCGTGCCTCCCAAATTCTCCTCCATTCTCGGAGGCGCAGCGGACCAGACCGGCAAGGGCAATGCCATGATGCACGGACCGGGCGGCGAAAAGGCTGTTAAGCCGGAAGCCGAAACCCAACCCGCCGCCCTCGGTCGACGATCTGTCTTCGTCCATGAAAATTTTGCGTTCGGCATTGAATCAGGAAATTGAGCGGCACGACGTGGAGCTTAGGCTCGAGCAGCGCGGCCTCGTGATCGGTCTTAAGCAGGCAGCCTTTTTTCCTTCCGGCAACGACAGCATCGATCCTCTCGTTTACCCCGTGATGGCGAAAGTAGCGGCGGTGCTGAACAGCCTGCCTAATTCGCTGCGGCTCGAAGGACACACGGACTCGGTGCCCATCAACACCCCGCGTTTCAAGAGTAATTGGGAGCTGTCGGCGGCGCGCAGCATTGCAATGCTTCGTTTGCTCAACGAGAAATTCGGGGTGGCGCGCGATCGCATGGCGATCGTGGGATACGCCGACGCAGGTGCCCTCGACTCGAATCAGACCGAAGCGGGGCGCGGCAAGAACCGGCGCGTAGACATCGTGATTCTGAATGAGTACGGTATGCGAGCCGAACCGCGCCAACTCACCTCAAACTCTACGCCCGGCAACAAAAACTAAAATTCGGCACGAAACGTGCGACAAGGTTTTCAGCGGTTGACTAGACCGTACCAGGCGAGAAGACGCCGGGGAACCTAAAAATCAAAGGACTAAGCATGATTTCACTTCAAACCAACGTCGACTCACTTGATGCGCAGCAAAATCTGAATGTCGACAATAACGCACAAAGCAAGACCATTCAGCAACTGACCTCCGGCTATCGAATCAATAGCAGCGGTGACGATGCCGCGGGTCTGGCAGTCGCAAACGGACTCCGCGACAATATCTCGGAACTGAACCAGGGCGTCAATAACGCCAACAACGGCGTAACGCAGTTACAGATCGTCGATGGCGGCCTGAGCAACATCTCCACCATCCTCGACCGTATGAAGACGCTCGCCACCGAATCGGCTTCGGGAACATTCACTGGAAGCCGCGCCACACTGGACCAGGAGTATCAAGGCCTGATCAGTGAAATCACGCGCCAGGCGACGAACATTAACCTCAACGCCGGCGGCACCTTCAACACGCAGCTCCAGGTCTACATCGGCGGCGCGAAAAATGCCGCGAACGCAAACGTCGCCATCAACTTAAGCGGTGCAACCAACGCGGTCGATGCTGCGTCACTCGGCCTGTCCACAAGCTCCGTGCAGGGCGGCGGAACCGAATTCGGCAGCTCGCCCGCGACGAACCTGAACAATGCGAATGCGCTCTTCAACAGCGGCTCTTCCGCTAGCGAGAATTTCGTCCTCAACTACACTGCAAACGGGCAAGTCCAGAGCACGACCGTCAGCGTTGCATCGACAACGAACGGAGTGTCTGGCGCGACTTTCGTCAGCCAGCTGAATACCGCCATCAATCAAGCGGGAATTACCGGCATCAGCGCGCAGATCGGATCCGACGGCACGCTGCAGCTGACCGGTGGCAACTTGCTTTCTGCTACCCATACAGAGACCGGCACGGTCGGTTCCGCGGTTGCGGCCGCAGGCGCGACTCTCGTCAACAGCGCGAACTATCAATCGAATGCGGCATTCACCGCTTTTACGCCGGGCACCGGTAGCGGCGCCACAAACACTACAGAAGGCTTGACATTCACGGTCGGTGGGACGAACTACAACGTCACGCTCACCTCTGATACGACCAACGCGACGGAGAAAGCCGATACTCAGGCCCACGCTATCGCCTCGCTCAACACGCAGCTGCAAGGCAGCGGCATCTATGCCGTCGCCAACGGCAGTGCGATCGCTTTGCAGAGTGCCGCTTCTTTCACGATCTCCGAGACGGCGAATACGCCTGGCGCGGGCGGCACGACCGCCGGCGCGGGTTCGTTGTTCGGCACCACGGTAGGAGCACAAACCGTTACCGCGCCGACCCAGAGCACGACCTCAACCGGCAATGCCACGCTCGCCATTACGGCGATCAATACCGCGATCCAGAATCTTGGGTTCGTTCAAGGTAACGTCGGAGCGGGTGAGAACAAACTGCAGTATGCTATCAGTCTGGCGCAATCGCAGGTTACGAACTTCTCGTCTGCGGAAAGCTCGATTCGAGACGCCAACGTCGCCGAGGATGCCGCGAACTTGACCCGGGGACAGGTCCTGGAACAAACCGCCATCGCAGCCATGGCCCAGGCCAACGCAGAACCGCAGGCAGTTCTCAAGCTCCTGCAATAATCCGTCACTTAAGAGGCTGATCTCTCCGGGGATCAGCCTCGTTTTCTAGAGATCAGCCTCGTTTTCTTTTACCTCTGCCATGGGAACAACTTCTACCAGTCCGGCCAGCTTCACGGGGAGCAGCTCTTTTTCCGCCCAGCTTGCAAACGTAATTGCGGTTGCTGTCGGTCGCGCTTCCGGGCCGCTCGACGCGCTCCAGACTGAGCAGTCCACGATAACCAGCCAACAGGCGGAGATGCAGACGCTTTCCTCGAATTTCCAGTCTCTGCAGACGGCCCTCGATTCAGTCAACAGTTCGGCCGGATTTGGCTCTTATTCGGCTAGCGTCGACAATACGTCAATCTTGTCGCCGACCATCAGCTCCGGCGTGTTGCCGGGCACTTACTCGGTCAACGTTTCAAACACGGGCTCACGCACCAATGCGATGAGCATGAACGGCCTGACCACGGTCAGCGATCCGACCACCGGCAATATCGACTCGAGTTCCACGTATAAGCTCACCGTAAACGGAACAGACTATCAACTTACGGATTCCGCCGGCTCCTTGAACGGATTGGTGCAGGCTATCAATGGCAGCGGCGCTGCCCTGCAGGCAACCGTCGTGAATGTCGGCAGCAGCGGATCACCCGATTACCGGCTGTCACTTCAGAGTCTCAATTACTCCCCCGATTCCGTCCAGCTCAGCGATGGCACGAACAATCTGTTGAGTACGCTCTCCACCGGATCGTATGTCCAATATCAGGTGAACGGCCAGCCTGCGCCGCCCGCGCCGCCGATCAATTCCGATTCGCGCACGCTCAGTTTGTCGCCCGGACTTTCGGTGAATGTTCTGCAAACCGGAACCGCGAGTGTCACCGTCACACAGAATACCGCTGGGATTAGCAACGCACTGAATGCCTTCGTAAGCGCGTATAACAACGCCACCGACGAATTGAACAAGAATCGAGGGCAAAGCGGAGGCGCGCTCGCCGGGGACAGCGTCGTATACCAGCTGCAGAATGCGCTGGGACATCTTACAAACTATGTTGCGCCGTCGGGCAATATTGCGTCGCTGGCGAACGCCGGGGTCACCTTCGATACGAATGGGCACCTGCAGTTCAACCAGACCACGTTCAATGAGAATGCGATCAGCGATACTCTGAATTTCTTCGGCTCCGAAACGGGTGGAGGATTCCTGCAAGCCGCAAGCAGTGTCCTCACCGGCGTCACGGATCCGACCACTGGAATACTGCCGAACGCAACCACATCCCTCACGACCGAGCTTTCGAGTGTGGGCACTCAGATCACTAATGACCAGACGCAGATCACGAATCTCCAAACATCGTTAGTAGCGCAGATGGCCGCGGCCGATGCCTCCATCTCGTCCATGGAACAACAACTGACGGAAATCACGGACTTGTTCGCGGCCATGCAAGCCCAAACCAGCGCTAGCAATGGCCACTGATCTAGCCGGCAAACTGGAACGAGCGCTCGAAAAGGGCGACTTCGACGCAGCGCAGCCGCTTGTTCTCGAATATGCAAAGGCCGTAAGAAGCGAGCTCTCCCTGGCCTCCAATGCAGTAGAACGCGAAACGATCTTGAGAAACGCGCTACAGACGCTCAACGCAAATCTCTACCTCGCGCGAGCGATGCGCTCGCACATCAGTGCCCTGCTCCACGTCACCACCGGCCGATCGCTATACCAAGCAAACCGGCAAACCTATACCTGGCGCGTCGACGGCTGATCTGTCAGTCCGCTGCCAACATGGCGCGGACCCGTCAGGATTCTGACGCATAACGCTGCACCCTCCACGTAAATTCAGGCGTTTTGTCTGGCACGACACTTGCTCCACTAAGAGCAAACCGAAATGCTTGATCCAGTGGCTGCAAATCTCGAGCAGTACATGACGCTCCTTAGTGTGCGGCAGAAGGTGGTTGCGTCGAATATCGCCAACGCGGACACGCCCGGTTATAAAACGCAAGATGTCGATTTCCAGACGGAGCTGCAAAATGCGGCGGCGGGTTTGCCTCCCGCGGTACAGCAGGTTTCGGGCTTAACACTGAAGAACGACGGCAATAATGTGAACCTCGATCGCGAGGCGCGCTTGCTGTCGGAGAATGCGCTGCGCTTCAGCGTTGCTTCGAATCTTTTGCGCTCGCAATTGAAGATCGTGAAAATGGCAATCGAAGGCGGAGGTTCAGCGTCGTGAGCTTATTCTCCAGCTTTTCGGTAAGCGAGTCCGGCATGTCGGCGGAGCGGCAACGTGCGGAGCTGCTGGTCGAAAACATTGCGAATGCGGACACCACCCGCACGGCGGAAGGCGGCCCGTATCGGCGCCGCGATGCGATTTTTGAAAGCGCGCCGGTGGCTTCGCCGTTCTCCTCGTTTCTCGGCTCGCAAATGGAAGGGCAAGCGACCGGCGTCCGGGTGAGCGAGGTGACGGTGGACAAGAGCGAACCCGAGCGCCGCTACATGCCGGGGCACCCGGATGCAGATAAGGACGGCTACGTCTCTCTTCCACGGGTCAATCCGGCCGAAGACATGGTTGACCTGGTGGGCGCCTCGCGCTCGTTTCAGGCCAACGTGTCGGCGATTTCAGCGGTAAAAGATATGATCCAGCGGTCGATCGACCTGTTCCGTTAACCCCATGTCCGCCCCGATCTCTCCCATTAACTTCCCGATGCCGATCGAGGCGCCGCGCCTCCAGCCGGCGACTCCCGCGGGCGGCGATTTCCAAAAGGTGCTCAACTCCGCCATCCAGCAGGTGGAGACGACGCGCACGGCGGCGGATTCCGCGGCGCAACGCTTCATCTCGGGCGAGAACCAGGAGCTGCACTCGACCATTTTGGCGACGCAGAATGCAGAACTGCAATTTGAAATGTTCATGCAGGTCCGCAACAAAGTGGTTTCCGCCTACGAGGAGATCATGCGCATGCAGGTCTGAGCGGTCGCGCTGAACAGAAGCCGCTGAACACAAGCCATGGATCAATTCAAAAAACTTTTCGCCACGCTCTCGACGGGACAGCGGGTCGGGATCGTCATCGTGACGATTCTGGTAGCGAGCGGCATCTCGGGGCTGGTGCACTGGAAGCACGAGCGCGATTTCCGCCCGCTGTTTACGGGCATGGCGCCGGAAGATGCCGCCGCGATCGTTCAAAAGGTAAAAGAGAGCGGAGTCGAGTATCGCATCGGCGAGAACGGCACATCGGTTCTGGTTCCGGATACAAAGGTGGACGAGATACGTCTGCAGCTGGCCGGCGCGGGACTTCCGAAAACCGGCCGGGTGGGTTTCGAGCTATTCGATAAGACAAATCTCGGCATCACCGATTTCACGGAGCACGTGAACTATCGACGCGCGCTTGAAGGCGAACTCGAGCGATCCATCAAGAGCCTAAGCGAATTGCAGCAAGCGCGGGTGCATATCACGTTCCCTAAGGATTCGGTGTTTCTCGATTCGCGCGAGCCTGCGAAAGCCAGTGTTCTGGTCGATGTCAGGCCGGGGGCAAGTCTCACGCCGCAAAACGTGCTGGCCATTACTAATTTGGTCGCGAGCGCCGTGGAAGGGTTAAATCCGGAGTTCGTCTCCGTGGTGGACATGCAGGGAAATCTGCTGAGCCGTCCGCGCAAGGCGGGCTTCGACGATAGTCAAGCATCGGACGCGGCGCTCGACTACAAGCATCAGATCGAGAAAGATCTTACGTCGAAGGTGGAGTCGACGCTCGAGCCGCTGCTCGGGGCGGCGAAGTTCCGCGTCGGCGTCTCGGCGGATTGCGACTTCACGACCAGCGAGCAGAGCGATGAGATGTACGACCCGACCAAGTCGGTAATGGTGAGCTCGCAGCGGTCGGAAGATCTTTCGGGCTCGACGCAAACGGCCGGTGTGCCGGGAACGCAATCGAATACGCCGCGCGGGAGCGCCGACGCGCGTCCGGCGCCGACGGGCTCGACCGTGTCGCGAAAGACGGAGAATGTGCAGTACGAAACGACCAAGATGGTGCGCCACGTAAAGACTCCACAGGGGGGGATTAAACGCATTTCGGCATCGGTGCTTCTCGATCAGGACGTGCAATGGGTGGGCAAAGACAAGCAGCGGCATCGCACGCTGGTGCCGGCGTCTCCGGAGAAGATCAAGGCGATTCACGATCTGGTGGCGGGCGTACTGGGGCTACTGCCCGATCGTGGAGATCAACTGATTATCGAGAGCCTGCCCTTCGAGCAGACGCTCGAGACGGAGAATCCCGAGAGCACTCCCACGAGCGCGCTGCCCACGCGCACTGCGAAGCCGGCGCTTTGGGCCGATCGGCGGGTGCTGATCGGAGGGGGCGCGGCTCTCGTGATTGGGCTGGGCGCGATACTGTTTCTGCTTCTCCGCAGAACGAAATCGGTTGAGCTGGTGGAAGGGCCGCGAGGTCTTGAGGCGCCTCAGGACGCCCTAGATCCGGAATCGAAAAGGGCTGTACGCGAGGCTGCCGCGGCGGCGCTCGCGGGCAAAGTGGACGAAGAGCAGAGGAATGCGCTTCAGCTGGCGGCCCCGGCCAAAAAGGTGGAGTTGCTTCGCGAGCATCTGAAGGAACGAGTCAAGAAGGACCCGGCTTTCGCGGCGAGCGTTCTGCGCGGCTGGCTTGAGGAAGACGCACGCTAGCGCGTCGATAAGTCGAGTAGAAGATGGTCGTCAACACCTCCGCCGCGAGCGAGACCCTGAAAGGCTTCCAGAAGGCCGCGGTTCTATTGGTGACTCTCGGCGAGGATGCCAGCGCCGAAGTTCTCAAGGAGCTGACGGAAGAGGAAATCGGCATGCTTACGCGGGCCATCGCGCGCGTGCCTAACATCAATTCGCAGCAAGCCGAATCGATACTGGACGAATTCCACAAAATGACGGTGGCACAGGAATTCGTGGTGAAAGGCGGCATCGATTACGCGCGTAAGATGCTGTCTACCGCTTTCGGACCGGAATCGGCCAAGCGGTTGATAGACCGGGTGAGCAAGGCGGCGGGCGGCGATGGAGCGGATTTCGACGTGCTGCAACGCGCCGATCCGCAGCAACTGGCGAAGTTCATCCATAACGAGCACCCGCAAACGGTAGCGCTGGTGCTGTCGCATCTGAATCCTACGCAGGCGGCGTCGCTATTGACCTCGTTGCCGCAGAAGATCCGGTCTGACATCGCCTTTCGGATGGCTACGCTCGACCAGATCTCGCCGGAGGTCATCAACAAGATCGCGAACGTGCTGGGACAGAAGATCAAAAGCTTAGGCGAGTTCAGCCGCGAGTCCTACGGCGGCGTACGCGCGGTGGCGGACATGTTCAATCGCCTCGATTCGGGAGCCAGCAAAACGATTCTTTCCGATATTGAGCAGCAGGACCCGAACCTGTTCGAGACGATTCGCGAGCTGATGTTCGTGTTCGAGGACTTGTTGCTGATCGATCAGGGCGGCATCAAGGAAATCTTGGCGAAGGTAGACCGCAAGATTCTGACGGTGGCGTTGAAGGGTACGAGCGATCAGCTGAAAGACCACATGTTCTCGTCGATGTCACAGCGCGGCTCGGAGATGCTCAAAGAGGACATCGAAGCGCTGGGGCCGGTCAAGATTCGCGAAGTGGAAGCGGCGCAGCAGCAGATCATCTCCGTGGTACGGCAGCTCGATAGTGAGGGCGTGGTGAGTCTGAAGGGAACGGTGGGTGAGCAGTATGTTGTGTAGCATTGCAGACCGCCCGCAGGGGGCGAAGTCGGTGACATGGCGGCAGCTCCGCGCGAACTCGACGAATCCGAATGGCGTTTTCTCGCCGGCCGAAGCGCCGACGGTGGAAGTAGCCGATTTGCAGAAACGTATCGCCGAGCTCGAAGCGGGGCTCAAGACGCAAGTAGCGCAAACCGGGCAGACGGCGTTCGACGAAGGGTTGCGGCAAGGGCGCGAGGAATCAGCGGCGGGCATGAAGACAGCTTCCGAAAGACTCGCCGCAACGCTGGCGGAGCTGGTGTCGTTCAAACGCAAGCTGCGGGCGGAGGCGGAGACGGAGGTTGTGAAACTATCTCTCGCGGTAGCGCGCCGCATCCTGCATCGCGAACTGCTTACGGATCCGGAAGCGATGCAAGGCTTGATACACGCCGCGCTTCAGAAGGTACAGGGCCGCGAGATCTGGCGGGTGCGTATTTCTCCACTCGGAGTGGAGGCGGTGCGCGCGGCGCTCGAGCGCGTGGGCCTGGGCGCAATCGAGATCGTCGGGGATGCCTCTCTCAAAAACGGAGATCTGGTGATTGAGACAGCGCTCGGCGAATTGGACGCGTCCGTCGATACGCAACTGCAAGAGATCCAGCGCGGCTTCGCGGATCGGCTTGTGTCGCGATGACGGCCGATCCGCATCGGCAAGACATGCCGATCGATTTAAGCGCGTACGCCGCGGGGTTGGACGAATGCGACCTGCTGCGCTGGCGCGGGGTGATCACGGACGTGACCGGTTTCGTGATCGAATCGCAAGGGCCCGCGACACGCATCGGCAGCTTTTGCGAGATACAGACGGCGCGCAACCGGGTGATTCGGACGCAGGTGGCGGGATTTCGGAACGGCCGCATTCTGTCGATTCCGCTGGAAGAGATCGACGGCTTGCAGCCCGGCGATCCGATCTACGCACGTCCGCAGGATTCGCAGCTTGCGGTGGGTCCCGGTCTGCTGGGAAGAGTGCTGGATGGATTTGGGCGGCCGATTGACGGCGGGCCGCCTATCGAGGGGCGCGCGCATTACGATCTGTTTGCGACTCCGCCCGGTCCGCTCGAACGCGAGCACGTGCTGACTCCGCTGACGACGGGAGTACGCGCGATCGACAGTCTGCTGACGTGCGGGTTAGGCCAGCGCATCGGCATCTTCGGCGGAAGCGGTGTAGGCAAAAGCACGCTGCTGGGGGCCATGGCGCGGCAAAACTCGGCCGATGTTTCGGTGATCGCGCTGATCGGCGAGCGCAACCGCGAGGTGCGCGGATTCCTCGAGAACGAGCTAGGGCCGGAGGGCCAGAAGCGTTCGGTGGTGATAGCGGCGACATCCGATCGTCCGGCTCCACTGCGCGTGCGGGCCTGTTTCGTGGCGCTGGCAGTGGCCGAATACTTTCGCGACCAGGGCGCGAACGTGCTGCTGGTGATGGATTCGGTGACGCGGCTCGCGATGGCGCAGCGCGAGATCGGATTGGCGGCGGGAGAACCTCCCAGCCAGAAAGGCTATACGCCGTCGGTGTTCGCCATCATGCCGAAGATCTTCGAGCGCGCGGGCAACTTCAAGCAAGGCAGCATCACAGGCTTCTTCACCGTGTTGGTGGAGGGAGACGATTTCAACGAACCGATCGCGGACGCGGTACGCGGCATCCTCGACGGCCACATTATTCTGTCGCGGCAGCTTGGGGCGGCGGGACATTACCCCGCCATCGATGTGTTGTCATCCATCTCGCGCGTGGCTTCGGACGTAGCCGCTCCCGAACATCTGAGCGCGGCACGCAAGATACGCGAAGCGCTCGCGACCTATCGGCATTCGGAAGACCTGATCCAGCTGGGAGCGTATGTGTCGGGATCGAATGCCAAGCTCGATGCCAGCATCCGGGCACGCGACCGCATCATGAAATTCCTGCAGCAAGAGTCTCGGGAGAAGGCCAGCCTCGATGCCACGCTGAAGGATCTGACGGAGATTGCGGCTCTACTCTAGAGCGCCGGCCCATGAAACGGTTTGAATTCCGGCTGGCTTCGGTGCTGCGCTTGAGACAAGTTCAACTGGAAGCGGAGCGGGCGAAGCTTCAGGAGCTGGTAGGAGAACGGCAGCGGCTGGTGCGCGAGCTGGAAGCGGCGGCGACGGAGCGGCGCGCGGCGAAAGAGGCCGTATACAGCCTTACCAATCTGGACAACGCGGAACTACGCACGATGTCGGCTTTTCTTCTAGGCGTAGATGCACGGAGCGCCAAGACGCGGGTGCGCCTGGATGAGATGGCGCGCTTTATCGAAGAGCGGCGGCAGTACGTGATCAGGGCGGAACGGAAGGTGCGGCTGCTCGAGAAGCTGCGCGAAGGCAAGCGCGCGGAGTGGAAGCATGAAGCGGATCTCGAGATCGAGACGGCGGCGCAGGAAGCGTGGCTTTCGGCGCGGCATCTGCGGGGCGCGACAACTGGAGCAAAGCAGGCTGACTCAGGTGGTGTAGCACGCCTGCGTCCGTCCGGGTGTGAGGTTGAGCGAACGGTGAAAGCCACAAACGTGCAATCCGATTCGGCGTCTGGAAGTCGATGAGAACTCACAGGTGACGTGTGCAAACTAAGCTGCTCTGGATCGGCGCGGGTTCACCTATCACCGAGAGTGAACTGAATCGAACCGTGCATGGGCTAGCGGTGGTTCATGAGCCTTCGCTCCCCGAGGCAGTGCAGCGCCTGAACAGCGGCGAGTACGGGCTGGTGATTCTGAGCCTGGCTCCGCTGGGGGATTCGGGCGAGAAGGCGCTCGAAGAGCTGTTACATCACGATCGCCGTTTTCCGGTGATCGTACATCATCCACAGGGAACGATTGACGACGCCATTCGCCTGACGCGGCATGGCGCGTTTTACGTATTGTTGGGCGACAGCGAGCCGCACCGTGTGGAGCACGCGGTGAAGATGGCGCTTGAAAGGTCGCGGCCTAAGAATCTGCCGGAGCTACACACGCTGCCGTGGCGGCATTCAGTGATTGGGCAGAGCCGCGCGATGCAACACATCCTGGAAGTGATCCAGCTGATCGCGTCAAAGCGGGCGACGGTTCTGATCAGCGGCGAGACCGGGACCGGAAAGGAAGTGGTGGCGAAAGCCATTCACGCGGCAAGCAACCGGGCGGCGCGGGCGATGGTGTCGGTCAACTGCACGGCGCTTCCGGTCAACCTGATCGAGACGGAACTTTTCGGACACGCCAAGGGAGCATTTACGGGCGCGCACGGCAGCCGCATCGGGCGCTTCGAGCAGGCCAATCGCAGCACGATTTTTCTGGACGAGATCGGCGATCTGCCGCTCGACTCGCAAGCCAAGCTGTTGCGCGTTTTGCAGGAGCAGGAGTTTCAGCGCGTGGGCAGCTCGGAGACGGTTCATGTGGACGTGCGCGTGATTGCGGCGAGCAACGTAAACCTGGAAGAGGCGGTGCGGGAGCGGCGCTTTCGGGAAGATCTGTTTTACCGGCTGAACGTGGTGCCGGTGCGCATCCCGCCACTGCGCGAACGCCGCGAAGACATTCCTCCGCTGCTGGAGCACTTCCTCGAGAAGATTCGAGCGGCAGAAGAGGGCCCGTCGAAGCGGATCAGTCCGGAGGCAGTGGATCTTTTGACGAGCCTCGATTGGCCGGGCAATGTCCGTCAACTGGAGCACGCGGTTCACATGGCGTTCGCGCTGAGCGGCGATCGGCGACTTTTATTTCCGGGCGATTTCTCGGCGAACCGGCCGGCGCAAGCGGCTCGCGCGGCTGAATCCGCTGGGAATGCGGAGCGCGCCTCAGTCACCATTCCGAACGAGGGAATCGATTTCGACGAGGTGGTCGGCACCTTCGAACTTTCGCTGCTGAACCAGGCGCTGACTGCTTCGGGAGGCAACAAGGCGCGGGCGGCGGATCTCTTAAGGATTAAGCGGACGACGCTACTCGCGAAAATGAAGACCTTCGAGGAGCGCGGCATAGCGCCGGCCCGCAAGGGTCCGGTTCCGGTGCCATCGCGGCCGACGGCGCTGGTCATCGAGCAGGACGGGCCGGTGCGCAAACTGATCACGAAGACGCTCGAAGAAGAAGGCTATCGCGTGATGGAGGCGACCAGCGGCTCGATCGCGATGGATCTATTCGAGGCCTGGAAGAACCATATCACGCTGATCGTCAGCGCGACCGGCAGATCCGAACCGCTGAGCGAGGACGTGACCGCGCAATTGCGCAGTTTGGCGCCTTCGCTGCCGATGATTACGATTTGCGATCACCGGCACGGATCGAGCGCGGAGCGGGAGCACCCCCACACGGAAACTCTGGTACGTCCTTTCTCGGCGGAGGAGTTGATTTCGACCGTGAAAGAGATAGCGTGCAGGCGGACGACGACCATGGCGGGCGCATTCTGCGCGTGATTGGGCGAGGCATGCGCCCGTACAGCGATTAGGCGGGGACCAATACCCGATCGCCGACGGCGCACGCGGTACGAAGCTCTCCGAAGAGCGGGCCTTTGCGGACGACGACGCGGAGCTTGGTTTGTTCGGCATGCTCGGCACAGGCGGATTCGAACTCGACGCGATAGGTAGAAAACAACGAGGCGTAGAGCATAGTCAACTGGCGCTGCCAGGACTCGGCGTCTTCCTGACAGAGGAGGAAGGCTCCGCCGGTGGCGGCGGCGAGATCGGCCAAGGGGCTGGCGTTATTGGCGGAAATGACATGAACCATGAAGCCGCGGGTGAGGGCGGTCTGCTTTACGGCTTCCAAGCGCTCACGCGGAATGGCGCGCGAACCGAGGGATTCGATGACGACGGCGTGAAGCGTGCGTTTGGCGGAAGGCACGCCGTTGCGAACGAAGGGCGGCGCGGTGAGCAGCAGATCGAGCACGTTACTGAACTGATAGGACCGGGTGGATTGCATCCGCGCGGTTAAGAAGTCATCCAATTCGACGAAGTTGCGAATGAAAGCGGGCTTCTCCGGCGGGGCGAGGGAGCCGCGCGAGAGGGGAGCGCTGTGGGTGTCCGGCGCATTGGTGCGCACCACATTCGAGCCGAGATCGGTGTATTCGAGGAAAGCCCAATAATCCAAGTGGCGCTTCTGATTGAAGAAGTGCGAGAGGAAGGCGCGCCATTTGGCGCTCACGCGGGTGCCGGCGGCGTCGGTGTTGGGGAGGGCGAAAGCAATGCTCATGGTCTCCGGAGGAGGTTCGCTGCGAACTGTGTAGTTCTCAATGACGGAGGAATCCTGCGCGATGCGGAAATCGGTGGCGAGGAGGGAGGAGATGGGACTGCCGTGCTGGGAAACGGTGGCCAAGTGCAGGATGTGGCTGGGGACTCCGGCGGAGTGTTTGGCGACAGCGTCGCGTGAAGACGGGGCGACCGCTTGAGGAGTGAGGATGCCGGTCTCTTTCGAAAATATGAGGAGTTGGAGCCGTTCGATTCCGGAGAAAGCGGCTCGGACGTCGAGCTTTTGGACGGCCTGAAGGGCATTTTGGCGGACGAGCGCGCTCGATTCTTCGAGCAAGGGGAACAAAGAGTTGCGGAAGCGATCGTCGCCGCTTTCGCCGATGGCCCAAGCGGCGGTGGCACGAAACCTCTCTTCGGGGTGCTTGGTCATGGCAGTGATGATGGGTATACAGCCGGACTCACCCTGGCGATAGAGGCCGAGCAGCGCGTTACCGACCACTCGATTGCTGGTGTCGTGGACGCCTTCCCAGAGGCGGGCATGAAGGCGCTCCGGTATACCGGGTTCCCACAACGCTTCGAGGGCGTTGGCGCGAACGCGATCGTCGGTTTCATTTCGGGTTTGTTCGAGCCAGTCGTAGTGGCGGCTCATTCTGCCGAGCATGGTGGCGGCTTTGGAACGGATGGTGGCATTCGGATGCCGCAGCAGACGCCCGACCACGGGGAAGAGGTGAACGCTGTTGACTTCCACCTTGAAGATGGAGAGGAATCGCAGACCGTAGGCCGGTTGCGCCAGGCTGATTCCTCCCATTCCGTCGACTCCGAAGATCTCTTTGACGAGGTTCATCTCGACGGAGGGGTCGATTTTCCGCAATCGTTCGGCTAGGGCGGCGGCCTCTTCTTCGGTGAGCAGCCCGGGGTCGCAGAGGACGCGGGCGAGTATTTTGCTTGCCGAAATCAGCCACAGCAGGTGCCGGAATCCAGCGCCATCTTTGGTGTGGCGCAAGATGGGAACCGCTTGTTCGCAAAAAGTGGCCGGATCGGCTTCGATCCAGTCCCGCATGGTCTTGGCAACGGACGTGGGGTTATGCTCGAAATCCTCGAGCAAGCGGGCAATGTTTCGCACACCACCTTATCGGCACTTCAATAGCGGAATATTTCCCTTTAAATGGGCCCCTGGCAGCGCCCGGGAGCCCTTTGTTGATAGGTTTGCGGCGTTTATGCAGCGGCTGGCCGGGCGTGCCCCATTTCTGGCCGGGCATGCCCGGCCACTACATGTGCGGGGGAGCAGCGCTCGAGATAGCGCTCGATTTCGCCCGTTGAAAATTCGAACCCATTGGCTCTAGGGGTGAAGGCCGCGTGGTTCTTTTTCGCGATCAGGTATTCGCGGGCGGCGGCATCGAGGGCGCACATCCTCTTCTTTTCCTCTTCCGCTTTGCGCTCTTGCTGGAGCTGACGAAGCTCGGTCATTTCCTTTTCGCGGCGGCGGGAGAGACGTGCGTCCTGGAGCTGGAGATTGCGGAGCTGCTTTTCGTATTTTAGAAAGGTTTCGAGCTCGATCATACCGGAGCGGAGGCCGGGAGCGTGTGCGTCGAAGGCGTTCTCAAATTCGAGGTAGCCGAGGGCGAAGATGGCGGTTTCGAGACCGGGAATGCGGCGCAGACGCCAGACGGTGTCGACGATGGATTGGACTAAGTCGGATTCGCGGCGGCCGACGGGTTGGAGTTCCTTTTCATAATCGGTGAGGTAGCGCTGGTATTCCTCAACATCGTCACTGTGGAGCAGAACGGTGCGGCCGGTGAGCGCACTTTTGACGGCGTTGAGCGAGGTTTTGGCTTTGCCCTGTGGGGTGGTGGGACCGGTGGAGAGCTGGGCATTGGCGCGGTTGGCAGCGAGCTGAGCGGCGGAGAGGGAAGGCGCATCGGTTGCTTGATGTAGATCGGGTTCGGCTTCGGCAGGTGCGGAGAAGCAGGGAGTTTCTTCTAGAACTTCTTCGTCGTGGAGAATGTCCGGTTCGCTCAGTGGCGCGGTCGCATCGTACGGCGCGGCGATAGCGGGTGAGTTGGCTTTTCTCTCGAGCTTTATGCGTTTGCGCTCAGCAGCGCGACGGATGGATCGAGGGGTCATGTTCGTCTCCTGAAAAAGAAATGGCCCGCGAGAGGCGGCGTGCCTCGGCGAGCCTGACAAAACGTAGCACACGAAGTGCCCAAAACGTACTATGTACGTTGAAAAATAGCGGTAGGCTGCTGAAAGCGCGGCAGATATAAATGAGAGTCGATCTGTGATGAAGCGAACGCGGGGGCCGCATTTTGCCCTGTTCCGAGACGCCTCCGACGCGTGTGTCATAGTGAGTGTCCGTGGCATCTCCTGCGGTGGGAAGGCTGGAAGCTCAGCCACCTGAGCTCATGCTGTTTACACGTTGGGTGCGGCTGACAAGGGCTGAAGCGATCGTCGGTCTCATCGCGCTGGGCTGCGCGACGCTTGCGCGAATTACAGTCTATTTCTCGGGTACTCCGTCGACGACTATGCTCATTTCCAAGGCTTACATCCAACTCTTGCCTTAGATGATGGCAGGCCGGTTGAAGCCGTGCTTTTGTGGCTACTGAGAAAGATCGGTGCACAGCCACCATTTACAGGCCCCCTCGGATGGGCAGTGTTGACCGTCGCGCTGGTCGGCATCGGATTGTTTTTCTGCAGGCTGTGGAGGATCGACAAGCTTCCCGTAATTTCGACCGCTGCAATTCTGATCTTTGTGCTGCACCCGTATCAGACCGAGATATTCACCTTTCATACGGTAACGTTGGTCACCGGCATTGCTCTTGCGAGCGCCGTCGTCAGCTTGGCCTACTCGGACAGGTATGGCCGGAAATGGTACTTGTCGGTTGTTTTGTTGGGCTTCAGTTTAGGCATATATCAACTCGCTCTGAACTATGTCTTCTTAGCGCTTCTGTTAGCCATTCCGTTCTACGTCGATGCGGCGCCCGCTGAACGAAATCGATTCATCTCAACTTTGAAGTGGCGCTTTGGAGCGATGTTCGCGGGCTGCGCGTTGTACGAAATCAGCTTGCAAATTGTCGCTCACACGTTGCACAGGGCTGCGATTTCGCGATCGCCTGACGGTCGACTACGGCTCAATGAACGAGATGAAGCGCAAGCAAACCGCATCGTCACGCGATTGGAGATGCTGCCGAATTTCAAAAGCCTACGAGGTATTGCCATCGACGGGGGACTGTCGGGTTACCCGGTGCCAGTAACAACGGACATTCACGACATGAATGTATCCGCGTTCAGTAAATCTTGGTCTAAGTTGCCGCTTCTTATCGAAGCCTCAGGTTATGACTTCCAGCCAGCTCCGCCGTCTATACAAGCTGCCGCAGCAGCTTACTGCAGTGAAGTTCCGAAATGGCCCGCGAGCCAATCCGTGAGCACGATCGAGTCGTATGGGGTGGTTTGTTTGCCGAAGTGATGGCCACCTTGCGTCGGCAGGAAATGATGAAAGGGACTCGTCTTCGTTAAGCAGTTCGGAGGGCGTTTGACGGGTTCCGAGTTGACTCTCGAACGTGCGGTGGGGCGCTATGCGGTCGGTTTGGCTTGCGATGCCAGCAGCACGGAACGAACTATTTCCGGGTTCAGCGTACCAACGAGAGCCAGCATCATGTCCGAGCGTGTTTTCTCTTTGGAGGCGTCCAACATTGTCCTGATGATCCAGGGAAATGAGACGCCGGTAACAGAAAAGGCCGCCGCCGCGATGGAAAAATTGTGCAAGGAAACAAAGGAAAAGACCATCACAACGAATGCGCCGACGAACAGGAGAACGAGCATGATTACCGAGATCATGAAGACCTTGTCGCCGCTGTGGCGCACCGCGTCAAGGTCCAGCTTGATGCGATCGAGCGGCAAGCTTTGCTCAGGGCCCAATTCGGGCACATCCGTTACGTATTTGCTGAGTACATCCTTGACATGCATCATAGGTTCATAGCGGTTTTCAGTTCCAGACGGACCTGGGTGACAGCATCGACGAATGGAGCCGGGCAGTTTGTTAACTGCTCAATGATGGCGCGGTAGAGCAGAAGGCGAAGGTCGAAGCTCGCGTTTTGCTTATTCATTGTGACGAGACAATCCGGCGCAGCGCGCTTTATGGCTTGGCCTAGAGCCGTCGATTGACAGATCGTCAGGTCGAAGATGCCGGAGAACCCGGCGGGCATTTGGCGGATGACTGCGTCGATGGGATGCAAGGCATCGAAAAATTCCACTTGGCCCGGGTCTTGCGCTGCATTGGCAGCGGGCTCCCAATGCGCGACGAGCGTCAGAACAGTGCGTTGCTGCAGCGTGTCGGAAAGTTGGCCGAGGGTGAAGCGCGGAAGTACTCGAACGCCGCAGCGCTCAACGGCAGCAGCGACTTGGGTCACGACATCCGAGTATTTTCGGTAGCGCTCCCAGACTTTTTCGGGAGAGAAGCCGGCGAGTTTGCGGGCATAGCTGGCGGCAAAAGCTTTACGCGAGCCTGACTGCAGGTCGTGCAGGAACTCGTCGCGGGTAAGCGGCAGCGCAATAGCGAGAGTGCAATCATTCGGCTCGATAAGCTTCCGGATCGCGAGTTCCATAGAGACCAAACGAGACACGAGGCGAGGCTGAATTGGAGAAGTAGATATCGCCCAACTCCGTGCTGTAGACGAGATCGATTCGGGTGATATCCGGGTGCAGTCTTTGCAGCTCCGATTTCAGCAATTTTCCCGCATCGTAGGCGCTGCGCACAGGGGCGGATGAGCCGGCGAACACATTTCCGACGATAGAATCTATCGACGATCGCGTGATGAACAGGGCTTGCTTCATCACGAGCCTGACCCGCAACACCAGGGATTTGTTGTTGCCGTTTGCCTGGAAAGCCGGGATGGCGATTGAAAACTGAACCGTTCCCGAATCGTTCGCGAAGCTTGTCAATTCGGCTTTAGAAAGATCATAGGCGCCAGCGTCGATGTTGGTCAACATGGCGCGAACGCCGGGCGTTTGTTTATAGCTGAGGCCAAAGGCGCGCGAGCACTGTTCTTCAAAGCCGCACCGAAGCTGCACGGTTTTCAGCAGTGCCTGCGCTTCACTTTCGGGAAAGTCCTGGAGATGAATTCCCAAGTACCCGCCGTTTTGGGCCTTATCCTTTAACATCTGCACGATGGCATCGGCCAGCGCAGGATAGCTGCCTGTATCCACGCGATCGATCCAGCCGGCTCCCATAAGCCAGTAGGCTCCGTCGGCGGTTTTTCCGGCTGCGATGGAGGCGCTCGAGGGAAGCTGCGGCCGCAGCAGAGGAGTCACAAGGAGCGAATCGGTCAGGGCATCTTGTATCTGGGCGTCCGATGGCGCAGGGCCTAGTCTTGCCTGGGGATCTTTCGCGAGATTGTAGCGAATATGATATTCTTCGCGGCTCATTGAACGCAAGCGCTCGGCGGCGTTCGCGCGCATGTTCGCGACTTCCCGCTCGGAGAGAGTCTTGGCCTCTTTTTCAGCTGCGCTCTTTTCCGCATCCCTTCCGATCTTTTTCGCTGCAGGCTCAAGTTCGGCCTGGGCATTCGCAGGGAAGTGGGTGGCCGGGATAACGAGGGTAACGACAGCAAAAACGCGAAGCGGCGAAAAGATGGAGGACGAAATGCGGAGCAAGAGCAACCTCGTAAGGAATTGTAGCTGACGACAAACTAGTGAAGTTGAATTACTTTTCGAGAGCTTCGTCGCCTCCGCAGCTCGTTCGTCGCTGCTGCCGTTTATTGACGGGCGGCGATGGCTTTGGGAGCGCTTTTCGAATCGAGGCGTGGAAACAGATAAATACGGCCGTAGCTGTTGGCAATGGCGGGCTTGAGCTGATAAGCCCAGCTATCGGGCACGTTCCAGGCAGGGTCGAGATCTTTCAGAATAATTGCGTCGATGCCGAGGCGACGGCATAGCGACTCTACTTGGCTCGCGTTTATACCTTCGGGGTGTTCGAACAGCGCGTCGATGGCAGGATACTCGCGGGCGCAGATCTTGGGATCTCCGCCAAACTCGGCGCCACAGCTGGGTTCGTAGGCAAGGGTCTGACGGTGCGCATACAGGCCGTAGAAGAAATCCAGATAGTTCCAGCTGGGGTTATTCTGCACGACGCCGCTTCTGGGCAAGGTGCGGCGCAGTTGGTCATAGGCGCGGCGGAGATGGTACGTTCGGGCGCCGAGTTGGCGGTCGGGCGAGTAGGCCAGGGGCAGCGTGCCTTTGTCGGCCAGGAGCCCATCGACTCGAAAGAGCACTAGATCATAGGCGGTTCCAGCCAAGCCGAGCAGCAGCAGCGGGGCCCACAGCGGACTGCGCAGCCACCACCAATTGCGGCGGCTGGCCGGTTGCGCGTCTTCCACTTGTTCCGATTGGAAAGTCTGACCACGACGCGCGAACAGTTCGGCAGCCCAGAGAAGCAAGGCGAATTGCGCGGGGAGAAAGCCTCGCCAGCCGAGATCGTTGTTGGTGATCACTCCGGAGCGCAGGAACGTACAGATAAAGATGCTTGTGGCGGCGAGAACGATGAGCGCCAGTTCCGCGAGCGAGGGGCTTCCGCGCTTGCGCAGATTACGCAGGTAAACCAACCCGGCCACCAGAAAGAAACCTAACTCCAGAAAGTAATTGAGCGGCAGCAGCACCAGGCGAAGCACCGCCTCTTGCTTCATTTCGAGATTACGGGTGACGTGCCACTGATTGAGCGGCATGAATTTGCGGATGGTCGGCCGGACGAAAGAACCGCCGGCGCCTGGTCCGGCCAAACTTTTCAGATAAGGGACAGTTAGTACGACGGTCAGCAGGCCTGCGATCACAAGCACAAATGCAAAGCGGCGCAAACCTTTCAAGAAAACGATGACAGTCCACAGTAGAAGAAACACAACGAAGACGAACGCTACGTAGATGGAAGCACCGACGCAGGTGGCAAAGGCCACGCCGGCGAGCAAGCCGCCGACGATTCGCTGGCGGTTCAGCGGTTTGAGGGCGGCGTTCCATATTAAGAGGAAGCCCGCCAATCCGGCCACGAGACCAGCCGCGTGATGAGGCACCCACAGAACCGTGCCCCACCAGGAAGTGACTTGTTCGTTCCACCACTCCATGTCGGGGTACACGATGCCGCGAGACCACAGGAACGCGGTGGGCAGAAGGTCGAGACCGGTCACGGCGAACAATGCGATTCCGATTAGGCTACGGCGCTTTAAGGCCGAGCCCGTGACGCCGAGGAAGCAGCGAAAATAGAGTGGCACCAAAGCAATCAGCGACCATCCGCACCACACGGCGCTGGCGATCATGGCGTCTCGCGCGTTCGTCGCGGTTCCGGTGAGCCGCTGCACCAGGCTGCACGGCAAATACCAGAAGTAGTGATAGCGCAGGGGTGAGGGTCCACCGAGCAAGTCGAAGGGATTGTTGGGCCTTGCTCCCGCACGAATGACGGCGTCGGTGATGGCGGTACGCATGCTGTAGTCGTACGCCATGGACGAGAAGTAGAGGCGGTGACCGATCTGCAGGTCGACCAAAGAAAAGAGCGCCACGACGAGCCAGATGGCGGGGATGGCCCATCCAACGGCGGAAACGGTTTTCAACGATGCCCCCCAGTGACGCGGGGATTCATGATCCCAGGCGCCGAGAAGCAAGGCGATCCAGGCTACAAATACGAGCGCGAAAGCCAGCCACACGAGGGCCCATGACCAAGAGCCGAGCCAATAGATGGCGATGGGCACAAATCCGACAGAAAGTGGAAGGCTCGCAAGAAACCGCCAGGGTGCGGTGAAGGTGCGGAAACCGAAGCAATTCGCCCACCAGCCCACCACGTATCCGGGCGCGAGGAGAACCGGGATGAAAAGAACTACACAGAGAAAACTTCCGAAAAGGTCGGATACCGTGTAGTTGCTCGACAGCACTCGTATCGAGTCTAGCCTACGAATGCGGAGGGATCGGCTCGTTGAAAGGCTCCGAACAATTCAAAGCCGGTCTGTTTTAGAGCGAACGGTCAGGTCGTCAGAGCGCGCCTGCACGGGCTATATACTGGGTGGGGTTAGTCGACTCGATCTCGCGCTTCTAACAGCGCGGCGATACCCCGCCATTTACTCCGCAGTTCCCTCCTCTTTACTCAGCGATGAAGCAAATCATACGAGAACCGGAGTTAGACAGCTTACCGGGTGAGGTACGGCAAAATCCGCCCAGGCTCATTTCGCTAGCCGAATCTCTCAGGCTGCGGGACATCCGTATCGTCGCGTATGTTGTTATTATTTTTTTCTGCGCGGTGCCGGCAGCCTGGAGCACCAGGCACACGATCTTTTCGGACGGTATCTCATACATTGAGATCGCGAGAGCTTACCTGGAAAGAGATTGGCAAAACGCCATCAACCCCTATTGGAGCCCGCTCTACTCGTGGTTGATCGCGGCGGTGCTGTGGATTCTTAAGCCTGGTCCCTATTGGCAAGCCGCTACGCTGCACTTGGTAAATTTGCTGGGTTTTGTCAGCGCTTTGCTGTGCCTCGAGCTGTTCCTGCACGAGCTTTTGCAGTTGCTCGGCGGGGAGCGCGGCACGCTGTATCGCAACACCTTCTACATTGCTGCCTATACAATGTTTCCGCTCGCCGGACTGGCATTCATCGGATATCCAGCCCCGGATGAAGTGGGGGCGGCGTTGATGCTGTTGCTGATGGCTTTGATTTTACGGGCGAGGAGGACGGGTGGTTCGGCGGCTCTGTTCGCGGGCATAGGGGTGGTGTGTGCTTTGTTCTTCCTGGATCGCGCCGGGTTTATCGCCTCCATCCCCGTGTGCGTAGGGGTTGTCCTTTTCTCGCTGTGGCAACAGCGCCGCCCGGTTTTGTATCCGGCGTTTCTCATGATCGTCTGCATACTGGCAGTGGCGGGCCCGTTCGTCGCCGCCATCAGTCACAAAGAAGGGCACTTTACGGTCGGCGAATCCGGGAGACTCACTTATGCGTGGGAAGTTGCGGGAGCGCCGCGCTTCATGTATTGGGAAGGCGAACCCGGCAACATCGGCACGCCAATCCATCCCGCGAAGCAGGTCAGCGTGTCACCGGCGGCGTACATTTTCGATGGGCCGGTGGGGGGCTGTTTCCCGCCTTGGTTCGAACCGGATTATTGGTATGCAGGGATCAAACCGCGACTGAAGTTAGGCGCAGAATTTCGCGCTCTTGCTGTCAATCTGAGCGTTACTTTGCGTTTGCTTCTGGTGGCGCCGATTATGCTGCCCGCTCTGCTGCTGATTTTCCATATGGGCGCGCGGGCTTGGTTTCGCCGCGTTCTCCAGTTGTGGCCGGTTCTTCTTCCGGTTGGGGCCGGTCTGCTGAGTTATTGTCTGGTCTATGTAGAAAAGCGCTATATCATCGCGAACCTGCTGCTTGTTTGGTTGCTGCTGCTCGGGAGCATTCGCATTCCTGGCGAGCGGTGGCGGGGATGGGGAAATCTCGGCGTGCAAGCGATCTGCGTGGTATCCTTCTGCGTCTTTCTGGGCGTGAGAGTTTTCCCGCTGGTGCGCGATGCGCTGTGGGATCTGAGTCATGGAACCGAGCGCGAAAAGAACTTCAATTACGAGGCGGCGGAGCGGCTTACGCAGCTTGGCATTCACCCGGGAGATAAGGTCGCGTTCATCGGGGAAGGACTGAATGGCACCGATTGGGCGCGTTTAGATCACTTGAAAGTAATCGGCGAGGTACCCATGGTGTGGCGGCGCCCGCAAAAACTTTTCAGAAACAATCTCATCGAAGATCCGGTTCAGATTCGGGCCTTCTGGCAGGCTCCGGCCGCCACGCGCGAACATGTGCTCGACGCTTTCAGGAAGGCGGGGGCGGTGATAGCTGTTAGCGACGGGGCGATGTACACCAAAGACTTTCCTGCTGAATGGCACCGACTCCTACTTCCGAATCAGATCGGGAAGCCACGACTCAAAGAGGACGAAGCGTACCTGATTCGCGAGAAGCTTCGATACTTGCGGCTCCGCTAGGCGTGCGGCAGCCGTGGGTCGGGAGATTTAGGGCTAGAGCGGGATTATAAGGAGAGTGCGAGGGGAAATGTCGTTTATGGCTACTGAACTGGAATCCGAAACTTTGCATTTCCCGAGCCGATATAAAGCCAAGCTGGTTGACGCCCTGGACACTGTCGACTTGAAGGCGGTGGCGCGCGCGATCGAGATCCTGAAGCAGGCGCGGGACGAAAACCGGCACATTTTCGTGTGCGGGAACGGGGGCAGTGCGGCGACGGCCTCGCATTTCGTGACCGATATGGTGAAGGGCGCGAGCTACACCCGTGAGTCGCGTTTCCGCATCATGGCTTTGACGGATTCGATGTCGACGATTACGGCGTACTCGAACGATGTCGGTTACGATTGCGTTTTCGCGGAGCAACTGAAGAACTTCGCGGAGCGCGGCGATGTGTTGATGGCGATCAGCGGATCGGGGAACTCGCCGAACGTGCTTTGCGCAACGGAATACGCGAATGCGAAGGGGTGCGAGACGATTGCGCTGACGGGGCGCGACGGCGGGAAGCTGGGCAAGGTGGCGAAGCTGAACATACGGGTGGCGGAAGATCACATGGGCCGCATTGAAGACGCGCACCTGATCGTGTGCCACATGTTGTGCTACTACTTCATGGAGAATTAGTGAAGTGTCGCACGCCGCTTACTGACGTGCGCGGTTCTGTTGGTCATGCTTGTTCCAGGCGTACATGCGGCGGATCTGTTCGTCGAGACCCAGAATCTGGCGGAGGCCGAGTTCCTGGGCTACGCGGTCGACCGCGGGAACGTAGCGGGATGGAGGAGCTCCCGGGACCGGCTTATGCGCGATTTCGATAGGCGTGCCGGGGACGGTGTTCGCGACCACCGAACGGGCCAGCTTTGCGATAGTCAGGCCTTCGGCAGAGCCGACATTGTAGACGCGCGATTGACCGCGCAGTAGAAGCGTCCACATCCAGATCGCCATTTCGGCGGCATACAAATAGGAGCGATAGGGAGTGCCGTCGGCGGCGATGCGCACGGGACCGCCAGCGAGCACGTCGCGCACAAAATTGCCGATGGCGAAATTCAGATCGAGCGGCAGGTGCGGACCGGCGAAGGCAAAGAGGCGCGTGAGCACGGTGGTGAAACCGAATTGGCGGCCGTACATGGCGCAGACAAATTCGGAGGCGTGCTTGGCGTGACCGTACGGGGCGGCGAGATCGACGGTGAGCGGGGCGCCGGGATAATCTTCCGGCACGTTGGCGATGTCGGAGGGCTGAGTGCCATAGGCTTTGCCGGAGCTGGTGAAGAGGAATTTTTTGGTGCCGTGGGTGCGCGCAAATTCGAGCGCACGGCGGGTGGCGCGCAGATCGAGGTCGAAGTTGGCGGTGGGCTCTTCGGGGGTGGAAGGAATGTGCGGCTCGGTGGCACCGTGGATGACGAAGGGGAACGCGCCATCGGGGAACTCGAAGGTGGCGGCTTCGCCGTGATGCAAGTGAATGCAGGGGTGATGGGCGGCGTGCGGGGCTTTGCGGCGGAACGCGTCGGGATGGCGGGTCAAGAGAACGGCCCGGGCGTTCAGGTTGAGCTTGTCGTTGGCCCAGACGAAGCTCTCCATGAGCCAAGTGCCGATGAAACCGGTTCCGCCGGTGATGAAGATTTGCTGGTCGCGCAACGATTCCCACATATCGCCGGAATGTTCAAGGATGAAGTCGAGATCCTGCGCGAGTGGATGCGGAGACAGGTTCACTTTCGGAATTATACGCGGGAGTGCGGGCCTAACCGTCCGGGGGCGCGGGTTAGCAGTCCTGTTAAAATGACAGTTTGCCGCAGGTAGAACGCGACCCGGGAGCACGCATGCGGTCGTCCCGTTTGGCGGCATCGCTCGAGCGTTTCCGCGACCGGCTCGAGACGACGCGCTTCACACGCTTCGATTCGCAGATCGCGCTGGGAATCGCGATTGCGATTTACTTCGCGATCACCATACCTCTCGCACGGCGGCATTTCTGGTTCGACGAGCTGTACACGTACTACATCGCCAAGGCTCCGTCGGTGGCGCAGCTCTTGAAAGACGTGCGGCTGGATTTGCATCCGCCGCTTGGGTACCTGAGCGTACGAGCTTCGCTGGCAATCTTCGGCGACAACGAGCTTGCGGCGCGGATTCCGTTCATGCTGGCGTTTCTGATTGGGAGCCTGTGCTTGTACAGGTTCGTGTCGGAGCGGCTTCGTCCGGCGTACGGAATGCTGGCGATGCTGGTGTGGTGGTCGACGCCGTTTCTCTACTACGCGACGGAAGCGCGGCCGTACGCGCTAGTGGTGGGATTTTTTGGACTCGCGATGCTGGCGTGGGAGCGAGCGGTGGCGCCGGGGCGCAGCGGATGGTCGGTTGTGCTGCTGGGGCTGGCAGTGCTGGCCATGATGTTCAGCCATTTCTACACGGTCTTTTATATCTGGCCGTTCGGTTTAGCGGAGTTGTGGCGCTGGTACCGATCGCGCAAGTTCGACGGGGGGATATGGGCGGCGCTGTTGATTCCTTATGCAGTTCCGCTGTTCTATCTGTCGGATCTGCGGCGCTACGAATCGGGAGCGCTTCCGCCGCTGCAGCAGGCCTCACCTTTCAAGGTGTTGGTGTTCTTCTATCACACGCTGGAGCCTGAAGGCTCGATTCTGCTGCTGGCGATCTTGATCGGTTTACTGGTGGTCTTCCGGCGCGAACGGGAGCGCGTCGATTCGGCGGCGCTGATGAAACCGCTCGAGGTGGTGTTTACGACTGGGCTGCTGACGATTCCGGTAGTGCTTGGCATTGGCCTGATGCGAATACACGGCGCATTCTTTCCGCGATATGCGATTCCCGCACTGTTTGCGTATGGCCTGCTGGTCGCGTTTTTTGTTGCGATGTACACCAATGTGAACCGGCTGGCAGCAGCGGCGGCGTGTTGCGTTTTGCTCGTGAGTATCTCGGCGGCGAGTTTGCTGACCTCCGCGTTGCACACTTTGCGGACATGGGGGAGAACGACGGCCGCGACTGTGCACACGCTGCCGCTAGATCGAGTGCGGCCCGATTTACCGCTGGTGGCGGCAAGCGGATTGACGTTTCTGGAAATGGACCGGTACGAGAGTCCGGCGACGGTGGCGCGCTTGTATTATTTGAGCGATCGCGAATTGGCACTCCGCTATGCTCACGCGACCATCTTCGAAGGCGGCTTCGTTACGTTGAACCAGCATTTTCCAATCCGCGCGAGGGTGGCGCCTTACCGGCAGTTTGTAGCCGAGCATCCACATTTCCTGGTGGTGGGAGCTGAGGGGTGGGCGGAGGATTGGCTGATTCCGCGGCTGCTAGACATACACGCGACGCTCGATTATCTGGGCAATTTCCCGATCCCGTACAAAGACACGGAGATTTTTGAGGTGACCATGCCGGGCGCAAGCGGACTGGTTGCGAGCGGGCCGGTTGCGTCAACTGCTGCGTTGCCCGATGCGGATGTATTCGATCGCAGGCGGAAGTTTCACGGCACGCAGAGCGCTGCGGCCATCGATCACGAGCGGACGGCGCATCTCGCCCGCTAAAACGTTCCAGTCTAATTTTGCGAGCTCGGGCAAACCGGAAGCGATGACGGCGGCGTCGGCGCCACGCAATGCTTCGCCGGCGGATTTGCAGACGTTGACGGCGGTACCGTTCTGGGGCAGTGAAGAGATGAACGGATCGTAGCCTCGGACGACGGCGTTTTTTTTGTGCAGAAGATCGATCAAGGCAAGGGCGGGAGAATCGCGCAGATCGTCGGTACCGGGCTTGAAGGCGAGGCCGAGTACTGCGATGGTTTTATGTTTGAGGTCGCCCAGAGCGGATTCCGCCATGGAGATCAAGGCGGCGGGGCGGCTGCGATTGACGGCTAGCACGGCTTCGAGCAGATGCGGCGTGACTCCTTTATCGCGTCCGAAGGTGCGGAGAGCGGTGATGTCTTTGGGGAGGCAACTGCCGCCGAATCCGCAACCGGCGCGGAGATAGCTGAGGATGCTGGGGGAATAGCGCTTGCCATCGACCATGCAATTGAGACGGCGATCGAGATGCAGGCCGTCCATGACCTGCTCGACGTCGGTGCCCGGAGTGGCTTCGCAAATCGCGGCGATCTCATTGCTGAAGGAAACGAGCGTGGCAAGCAGAGCGTTGGAGGTGTACTTGGTCATCTCGGCATTGCGCAGCGTGGTGAAGATCTTGGGGCAATCGAACGATTCGTAGATCTTGGCGAGGGTTTGGCCGGCGCGCTCATCGAATTGGCCGATGACGATGCGATCGGGATCTTCGAAATCGGCGACGGCGGTGCCTTCGCGCAGAAATTCCGGATTCATGCAGAGGCCGAAGTCGCCGGGCTTTTTGCCCGAGGCCTTTTCGACAATCGGGCCGACAACGGAATCGGTGGTACCGGGGACGACGGTGCTCTTCACGACTACGACGTGGTAGCCGCTGGCCTCGCGCACGCCTTGGCCGATGCTTTCGGAAGCTGCTTTGATAAACGAGAGATCGATGTTGCCGTCGCGCGAAGGCGTACCGACGGCGAGTATGGTGATATCGGACGCTTTCACGGAACCGACCACGTCGTTGGTGGCGCGCAGCTTGCCATTGCCGACGACTCGCTTCAACAATTCGGGAAGACCGGGCTCATGAAACAGCGGACGACATTGATTCACGGCGTCTACGCGTTCGGGGAGCGCATCGACGCAAATGACGTCGTGCCCGGTTCCGGCTACGCACGCGCCGGTGACCAATCCTACATATCCAGTTCCGATAACAGCTACTCGCATTCAGTTCTCACGATCTCCTAAATAGGGGCTGAGGCGAAAGGCGCATTCGCGTGGGCAGCCGGAGCAAACCACGCGTTCCGGGTTGGAAGGCACTTTCACGGCTATGGTGCGGGCGCGTTCCCGCACGATTCGCCTGACACAAACGCCGGCAGGAATCACGCTGAAGTCGCCGGGGCGGAACCAATTCGTCTCGCCGGTGGCGGCCTCGAAGTAGCCGATTTCGCCTTCGGTCACGATTTCGTACTCGGTCACTTGGCGGTGCCAGTGAGGTATGCCGTCGTCGCCGGGTTCATAGAAGCAGAGGATCCATTCGAGGCGCGGGTCGCGAATGAAGGGGTGAGGATTCGGTTGCGCGAGGTCGCCAACGAGAAACAGATGCTTCTGGTCTTCGGACGCCGAGTATTCTTCCCGCCGGATGATCTCCACTTTGCGGCCGGTCTGCCGCTCGCTCATGCAACGGTCTGAACCGCACCCTGATACGAGAGCAGAGTTCGCTTCAAACCCTCCGCGAGAGAAATTTTGGGGGTCCACGGGAAACGCGTGCGGAGCTTGGTCAGATCGGGGCAGCGGCGCTGCGGATTGTCGGTCAGGTAGTGCTTGTCTTCGCTGACGTTTTGCAGGATTTCGAGGCGCGGCGGACCGGCGGCTTCGCGCAGAACTTCGGCAACTTCGCCGATGGTGATCTCGCGCTCGTCATTGCCGACGTTGAAGGCTTCGCCGTCGGCATCGGACAGCAGGATGAACCAGATGGCGCGGATGATATCGCTGATATAGCAGAAGGCGCGCGTGGAGCGGCCGTCGCTGAACAACTCGATGGGGCGGCGCTCGAGTGCGGCGGACATCAGATCGGGAATCATGCGCTTGTCGTCCAGCCGCTGGCCGGGCCCGAAAACGTTGAACGGGCGAATCACTTTTACGGGCGTGCGGTAGAGGTTGAAGTAGGTGGCGCAGACGGTTTCGGCCAGACGCTTCGATTCGTCATAACAGGCGCGCGGGCCGGTGCAGGAGACGTTGCCGCGATAATCCTCGCGAGTGGGAATGTGCGCGGCATCGGGATCGCCGTAGATCTCGCTGGTGCTCATGTAAAGCAAGACTTCGAGAGTTCGAGCGGCGCGCCAGATCGAGCATGTGCCGCGTCCCGGAGACGTTCACGTCGATGGTTTCGAGCGGAAAGCGGCGATAGAAAGTCGGCGAGGCGATACCGGCGCCGTGGATGATCCAATCCACCTGCTCGTCGAGCTCGAGCGGTTGCGAAACGTCGTGTCCGATAAAGCGGAAATCGGGCCGGCTGGCCAAATGCGCAACGCGATCGGCGATGCCGCTGCGCAGATTATCGAGGCTGATGACGCGGCAGGGCTGCGAAAGAAACATGATCGTTCAGATGCGCGACGGTATCGAGCAGGTAGCTGCACAGGAAACCGCTGCCGCCGGTGATCAGCAGGGTGGTTCCGGCGAGGGGCTGCAGAGTAGAGGCGAGTTCGGCGCAGATGGACGCGACATCGGACTCGATTACTTCGTTGGGATTGGGAATTGGCATGGAATCTAGAACTTGCCGTTCAGGCCCAAACCTTCCAGGGCGCTTCGCCGGATTTCCATAAGTCGTTCAATATCTGGTACTCACGGAAAGTGTCCATCGCGTAAAAGAAGCCCTCGTGGTTGTAGGCCATCAGCTGGCCCTCTCTGGCGAGGCGTTCGAGGGGCTCGCGCTCCAGTATAGTTTCGTCGCCCTCCAAATAATCGAGCACCTTGCGCTCGAAAACGAAATATCCCGCGCTGGCCCAAGCGTCGGATTTCGGCTTTTCGATGAAAGTTCTGCACCTGGTGGGATTTATTGATATCGAGAATGCCGAAGCGGGAGACGGGGCGAAAGGTGGTGACGGTGGCGAGCTTGCCATGGCTGCGATGAAAGTCGATGAGTTTGCTAATGTTTACGTCGCTGACGCCGTCGCCATAAGTGACCATAAAGCGGTCTTCCTTTTGGAGATAGCGCTCGACCCGCTTGACTCGGCCGCCGGTCATGGAGTCGGGACCCGTTTCGGCGAGCGTGACATTGAAATCCTGTTCCTGGTGATCGTTCTTGAAATCGATCTGGGCCTTTTTGCCGAGGCAAATGGTGAAATCATTGTTCATTGCCTCGTAATTCAGGAAGTATTCCTTGATCATGTGCCCGCGGTAGCCCAGACACAGGATGAAGTCGCGGAAGCCGTAATGCGCGTACAACTTCATGATATGCCAGAGGATGGGGCGGCCACCGACGTCAACGAGCGGTTTGGGGCGAAACTCCGTTTCTTCGCGCATACGGGTGCCTAATCCGCCGCACAGGATGACCACTTTCATGTGGGAATTATAGCTTCCAGAGGGAAGATCCGCCGTACTGGTACGTCACAGCTTGGGAACGGCGTAACTACCGCGGGTGGAAGCGATATACCTCGATGTCTCGGGTAGAAACCCCAGGCGCGGGGCGAAAACGGGCGATGGGTTGGAAGCGGCCCGACTGCTGAATCGTCCGCCTCAGGAGCTCATTGTGCGGAAGCGCACTGTCGGGCGTAAAGTCATCGGTAACGACCAAGCCGACCTGATTCCGATCGAGGTAGTCGACGATCTCGGCCGGTTTTGAAAAGAAACTTTGGTAGTGAGCGCCGGCCCAATCCATTTGCGCCAACACTTTCGTAGCGCGAAGGATGGTATCGGTCGGGTGCGGCTCCCGCATGGCGATTTCGGACACCAGGAGGCCTTCGCCGATGGCGCCTGAGGAAACCAGGATGGTGGCGTCGCGCAGGCTGGGATCGGACGTGATGAATCTCGCGGCCTCGCTGTACCCGTAATGCGTTTCGCGAGGGACGGAAAAGGTTTGCAAAAAGAAGATGGCCGCCACTGCCGCAGCCACGAAGCTGTAGCGCCAGCGGGCGAGGCCGCCGCGCAAGGGAAGACGATCGGCAATCCAGAATCCGCCGGCGAACAGGAACAGAATCAGAGCCGGCGCAGCAATGAGCATTTTCCGGTCTTCGACGCCGGCCGGGACGAGCGAATGGAAGAGCCAAACCGCGAGAATGAATGAGAACATGACGGCCGGGCCGGAAGCGACGTGCTTTCGAAAGACCGGGAGAACGACTTTAACGACGATGCCGAGCGCGACCAATAACGCCAGAACCACACCGGTTATTTGCATCAGGATGGGGAGAAACTGCCATAAGGAGGCGAGGGTGTAGTGAACGCTGGGGCGAGTGCCGCCGGCCCATCCCTGCTCGGCCATGCCCATGGTGGTCAACTGCCAGGGCAGGCATACCGCTGCGACGATGAGCGCGGAGAGCCAGAATCCAGATCGCGAAAGAATGCGAAGCTTACGGGTAAGAATCAGCGCGATGGGGGGGACCATGGCGAGGAGCCATCCGCTTCCCTTGGTCAAGACCGCAAGCGCGAAGAAGACGCCGAAGGCCACGCTGTCCTGCCAGCGTTCGGAATCAAGGTAGCGAGCGAAGTAAATGACGCTCCAGAAGCACGTCAGGACGAGCAGGGTTTCCGCCATTTCCTCGTCGGTATAGACCTGGATGAGCGGAAGACAGACGGTCAACAGCCCAGCGAGCATACCCGCTTTCCATCCGAACCAGCGCCGCGCCTCAGAAAAGACGGCATAGGCCAGGAGGGACGTGGTGGCGGCGAGCTCCAGAAGGATGGAGACGCGGGAGGAGGAAAACAGGAGCATCCAAAGCGCCTGGACGACGTAAAAAAGGGGCGGCCAGTGCCCGAACGCCACTTTTGGATAGTGATGGTAATAATCCCTGGCGAAGTGCAGCGGTGAAAGCAGTTGAGGGCTGGTCAGGTATTCGCGGACCATAAGCGAGGTTACGTAATGAGCGGGCTCGTCGGGATAGCCGCCGAATTCAGCTATGGTAGGTGCCGCTCGCGAACTGGAGCGCAACGGCCAGCGCGAAGAACAGAAACAAGGCGATAATGTGCCCGGATCGGGCCGAAAAGGCGTGATCCATCCGCCAGCGGGTCAAAACCGGGGGGCGAGCCGTGGGGGCATCCAACTCACTGTCCAGAATCATTGAAAAGATCTACATTGAACAGATGGTGACGTACGAAGGCGTTGGTTCAGCAATCACTTTCCCTATGATACTTGTGAAAGGTGCCTGCCGGTTCTGGTGAAACTTCAGATCGTAAGCTTTTCCATGGGAACCGCTCACCTCAATTTCGACCGTTTCCGATGGAAACTATAGGGCGGTTGTGGCGATCTTGGTCCGCTGCCAGTTCCTTCAAGTTGGGGCTGAGGATTTTTCTGATCGCCCTGGTGGTACGGCTGGCGTTTATGGTGGTGTTCCATCCGTACCGCGATTTGACGCGTTTCGAATTGGAGCGCACAGCTCTTTCGCTGGCCCAAACCGGGGTGTATGGGAATCCGTACGCCGCGCCCACCGGTCCTACCGCGCACGTATCGCCGGGATACACCTTGATATTGGCTGGGCTGTTCCGGGTTTTCGGTACGGGAATTCCGGCGGAAATCGTTAAAGAGTTGCTTGCTTCGAGCGTGAGCTCGCTCGTATGCGCGCTGTTACCGGCCGCGGCCAGGGTGCTTGGGATCGATGTTCGCGCGGGGATACTGGCTGGACTGGCTTCCGCGCTGTATCCGGCCACGCCTTTGGTTCAGATCGATGGAGATTGGGAAGCGCCGTATACCGCGCTCGCGCTCATATTCGTAGCGATGTTGACGGTGCGGCTTTGGACCGAGCAGCGCCTCAGCGGACGCACCGCGTTGTTGCACGGCTTGGTGTGGGGCGTGGCGCTGTTGTTTGTGTCGGCGCTACTGACCATGTTCGTGGTTTTCGTAATCGCAGGAGTTTATTTCTGTCGTGAGGCGGGGCTTCGGAAGTATTTGGCGTTCGCCGGGTTGGAGGTGCTGGTGGTGGCGCTCTGCCTTGCGCCGTGGGCCATTCGCAATGACCGCGCCCTGGGATCCCCGATTCTCACCCGCAGTAATCTCGGGCTGGAGTTACGCGTTTCCAACAACGATCTGGCCTCACCGGATCAACACATCAACTCCATCGACGGAGTGTATGACAAATATCATCCTTTGCAGAATGTAGGCGAAGCCATCAAAGTTCGACAGTTGGGAGAAGTGGCATACAACCAACAAGCTGGTGAGCAGGCGAAAGAATGGATTCGGACGCACCCGATCCGCTTTCTCGAGCTTTGCCTGGGGCGCGTGCGCTGCTTTTGGCTTTACCAGGATCCAACGTCGCCGATGAAGACGCTGTTCCTGAACGCAACCGTGTTATTGGGATTGGCCGGATTGGTGGGCATCTTCCGGGCGGCGCCGGTGACGGGAGTTGTCGCGATGCTGATCCTCTTGATTTACCCGCTGCCCAACTATCTTATTCAGGTCGGCCTGCGGCAGGAATACCCGATCGAATGGCTGATGACCTTGCTGACGGGCGCGCTGATCGTGCAGTGGGCCGACGACGACGCTATACCTGAACAGCCTCTTTTTCTTCTTGCTTCGGTTCGCGGCTCTCCTCGTGATACTCCTGCTCCGTGTTCAACGCCCATAGATTATCGCGGCTGCGTATGTTGGCGATGATGTTGTCTACCGCCGTCATGGCCGTGAGCATGGAGTGGTCCTGATTGTTGTACTTATGCATGCCGTTACGGCCGACCAGGAAGAGATTGTCGAAAACGTTTACCCACGAGATGACTTCGGGGAAGCGGTTGTAGGATCCGAAGTACGCCGGATAGGTTTTGGGCATGTGGATGACGGTGGCATCGAGCACATCCTCGGGATCGAGGATATTCATGGAGGCCAACTCCGTTTTGGCGAGCTCGATCATTTCGGCCTCGCTTTTATGCCATAGGGCGTCGGTGTCATTGCAGAAATATTCCAAGCCGATCCAGACCCGGCCGGGCTCGGCGACCATGAAAGGACTCCAGTTGTTGAAGATCTGGAGACGGCCGACCAGCACATCGGGCTCCTGAATGTAAATCCAGTTGTCCTGAACCAATTCACCGGAAGGCTCGCGCAGCTTGATGCGCTGGCACAAGACGCCGACGGTGATGAAGTCGCGATACATCAATCCGTCCGACACTTCTCGAATGCCGGCGGGCGCGGGCGGATGCATGTCGGCGATGAGTTCTTTGACGGGCATGGTGGAGAAGAAGTAGTCGCCCTCAAAGCGGCGGGTTTCGCCGGTTTGCGAGTTCCGCGCAACAACGGCACGGATGCGGTCATCGCTGCGTTCGATCTCTTCGACGGACCAATGCATTAGGATCTCTCCGCCGAGATTACGAACCATACCCGCGACTTCTTCCCACATTTGGCCGGGCCCGAATTTCGGATAAAGGAAGCGTTCGATGAGCGAGGTTTCGACGTCTTTCTGCGCGAGATCGCCCTTCTTTTTCGGAAGCGCCTTTTTGAGGATGTGAGTGATGGTCTTGTAGATGGAAAGGCCTTTGATGCGCTGCGCGCCCCATTCGGCGCTGATTTCCTTGCACTCGATTCCCCAGACTTTTTCCGTGTAGGACTTGAAAAACGTCAGATAGAGTTCACGGCCGAAGCGGTTGATGAAGAATTGCTCGAGATTCTTTTCGTCGCGAATGGGGAAGGCGACGGCGCGCATGTAGCTCAGCCCTATTCGAAGAGTTTTCATGAAGCCGAGCTTGCGCAAGGTATCCACGCTGAGCGTAATGGGATAAGCGAAGAACTGGCGCATGAAATAGATGCGCGATTTGCGGTGGCGGACCAGCATGACGCGGTCCTCGCGCTCAGGATCGGCACCTTGCGGGTGGGCGGCCACGGTGGTGGTCTGTCTCTGATAAGTAATTTGGGCGGTATCGCCGTCGACGGCCTGCATGGGGAGGATCTTCAGCCACCACTGCATGACGCGATCGGACTTGGAGAAGAAGCGGTGCCCTCCGATGTCGATGCGATTGCCTTTGTAATTGACGGTTCGAGAGATTCCGCCGATGTAATCGGTTCTCTCGAGCACGAGCGGCTCGATGTCGGTTCGCGTCAATAATTCGTAAGCAGCGGTTAGGCCTGCGGGGCCAGCGCCGATGATGACAGCACGCTTACGAGGTGTTCGAGATGCTTGCATGAGATCCTTATCCAGTCTACGAGAGGAATGTGTCTTTACGCGCCCGTCCGGCAGTTCTCCAGGAACGACCCGGATGGCCCAGGCATAGGATTACTGGTTCTAATTCATTGCGAATAGGGCTGTTACGCGCTGCTGCCAAGTGAAACGCAGCCGCCCGCCTGTGAGGAGCAGCGAATGGTCCCGAGCTTCTTATCGGCCAGCTTGTAGAGATCCAGTTGTTTGCAGGTCGAGCTGTTTGCAGAGCGAGTTGTGCAGAATCAGCATCAGACGTATACTCGCGCAAGGCAGCCCCGCTCGCGCGCGCCGACGCCGGGCTTGACGATTATTCCCCGCGGGAGGTTTTGGCGATGAAAGTACTGGACAGTGTTTCCGCAATTCTGAAAGAGAAGGGCGGCGAAGTGTGGTCGATCGACCCGGAGGCGACCGTCTATGAAGCGCTGGAGGCGATGGCGAATAAGAGCATTGGAGCGCTTCTAGTGGTCCAAGGAGGCCAGCTCCTCGGTATCGTGTCAGAGCGCGACTACGCGCGGAGGGTGATCCTGCGGGGGCGATCTTCGAGGGAGACGAAGGTGCGCGAGATTATGACCTCTCCCGCCATTGCGGTGAACTTGGGTTCGTCGGTCGACGAGGTGATGCGCATCATGACCGAACATCATATCCGGCACTTACCCGTGCTGCACCAGGATGGCGGCGTTTCGGGCGTTGTGTCATTGGGCGATCTGGTGAAGTGGATCATCACGTCGCACGAGAAGACGATCGAGCAGCTGGAGAGCTATATCAGCGGGCAGCCGTCGGCGGCAGGACCGGCCTAAACCGTTTCTTCACAGGGAAGCGAGAGGCCCGGGAAAACAGCGCCGAAAACTTTGCATGAAGAAAGTGGCGAGCTGGCAGGGCGAGAAGCTTCGGCCTTCTTCAAAGATGGCGATTACGCTTCCATCCAGGTCGCGGGCGATCGGGATGGTCAACTCTTCGGGACAGAACTGTAGGTCGTCCTCCTCATCGCCGGTGATGACGGCGTCGATCATGGGTCCCCAGGAGCAATAGCTGATGCTGACCTTGACGCTGGTGGAGGGGCACTGCGGTTTGATTAGATGCAGGGTCGGGCCGGGGCGGCACTCGACGAAATTAGCGGCGCCGAGGCCGTGTGCAGAGACGACCGTGTTAATGGCCTGAGCCTGGCGATTGCATTCGCCGACCAGATCCTGCCAATAGTGCTTTCCTTCGTGGGACAATCGCGCGATGGCGGGCGCGGGTGCTGCACTCATGGCGTTTTCTCCTTCCACGACCAGAGGAGGCTGGATGGGAGGTTAGTGTAGCGCTTTTCGGGGTGGGGCGGTAGTGGGCTGACGTGCATCAACGCACTATTACCAGGCCGCGCAGAGCCAGTCGGGCGGAGCAGCTAGCGCGTAGCGCCGACGGCGGCGTTTAGTTCTTTCACGATGCTCGAGACAAAGGCTTTGGCGTCGCCGAAGAGCATGAGCGTTTTTTCCATGTAATAAAGGTCGTTGTCGATGCCGGCGAAACCCGGGCTCATGCTGCGCTTGATCACCATCACGGTGCGGGCGTCGTAAGCGTTGAGGATCGGCATGCCGGCGATGGGGCTGGTCTTATCGGTCCTGGCGGCGGGGTTGACGACGTCGTTCGCGCCGATGACCAGGGCGACGTCGGTGCTCGGGAATTCCGGGTTGATGTCGTCCATTTCAAAGAGCCGGTCGTAGGGAACGTCCGCTTCGGCGAGCAGCACGTTCATGTGGCCGGGCATGCGGCCCGCGACGGGATGGATGGCGAAGCGCACGTCGACTCCGCGACGCGTCAGGACGTCGTACATTTCGCGGAGTTTATGCTGCGCCTGGGCGACCGCCATGCCGTAACCGGGAATGATGATGACGGTGCGTGCCGCGTCCAGAAGTTCGGCGGCCTCTTCGGGCGAAGCGGAGCGGACCGGGCGCGCAGTGGTTTGCTTCGACGCTGGTTTGGATGGTGCCGAAGGCGCCAAAGAGCACGTTGGTGAAGGAGCGATTCATGGCACGGCACATGATGACGGAAAGAATGAAGCCGGAAGAACCGTCCAGAGCGCCGGCCACGATCAGCACCTTGCTGTTGAGCACGAATCCCAAAAGCGCCGCGGAAAATCCGGCGTAAGAATTCAACAGCGAGATCACGGTCGGCATGTCGGCGCCGCCGATGGGTGTCACCAGGAGCACACCAAAGAACAGGGCCACGATGATCATGATGGGGAATAGAAGCGTATGCTCGGGATGGACTACGAGCGCGACGGCCAGCGCCAGGGCCGCACCGAGCACGGAAAGGCTGAGGATATTTTGCCCTTTGTAGACGATGGGGCGCTGGGCAGGATTTCCTGCAACTTGCCGGCGGCGATCAAGCTGCCGGTAAAGGTAAGCGAGCCGATGATCACTTCGAGCCCGATCTCCGCCATCTCAAACCGGGTTACGCGCGGAACTGCCGCGTAATATTCCGCGATGCCGATCATTGCCGCCGATAGCGCGCCGAAGGAATGGCTTAGCGCGGTCCGCTGCGGCACGGCGGTGATCTGACCATGCCGAGCGGGATGCCGATTGCCGCGCCGACAATCAGTCCGATGACGATCCACTTGTATTCGACCAATGCCGGGTCGCAGAGCGTGGCGGCAACGGCCAGAGCGGCGCCGATTTCGCCGGCCAGCACGCCCCGCCGCGCACTCGCCGGCGAACTCAGCCACTTGATCGCCAAGATGAACAGGACGACAGCGGCAATGTAGGCGAAGTCGAGGTACTGCTGAAGGCCGGGTGCGTTCATGATTTCTTGGAGCGGCCGGATTTGAACATGCGGAGCATGCGGTCGGTGATGAAGAATCCGCCCACCATGTTGCTGAACGAAGCGGCCACCGCGATCGCGCCGAGCGTGATGGTCAGAGGCGTCCGATAACTTCCGGCAATGATGATGGCCGCCACGACCACGATGGCATCGAGCGCGTTGGTCAGCGACATCAGCGGCGTATGCAAAAGCGGCGACACACGCTTGATGAGTTCAATCCCGACGAACCCCGCCAGGATGAACACGTAAAGATTGGAGATGAAATCCGGGGGCACTATTCCCTCCTTTGGGTTTGGGCTTCAAGGCTGCTTTCCACCGATTGCCGTCAACAGAAGCGATACCGGCACCGACGATGCGCGGGTCGCGAGGAAGCCGCAGAGTCCGCAATGCGCGGATGAACGATTCGTCCTTCGTGGGTCACCAGAGTCTCCCGTATGATTTCGTCTTCGTGATTCACAGTCAAGGCTCCATTGGGAGCGAGAAGTTTCAGAAACGCGGTGATGTTCGAAGAAAGCATCTGGCTGGCATGATACGGCACAGCCGAAGGCAGATTCACCGGTCCAAGCACGGAGACATTCTTATGCACGACGGTTTCGCCGGGGCGAGTGACTTCGCAATTCCCGCCCCTCTCGGCCGCAATGTCGACGATGACGGAGCCGCTACACATGGCGCCGACCATCTCGGTGGTGATCAGGATGGGCGCCTTCTTGTCCCGGCACGGCAGCGGTGGTGATGACGACGTCCTGCTCACGAAGCACTTCAGTCATCAACTCACGCTGGCGCCGATAAAAGGCTTCGTCCATCGCCTTAGCGTATCCGCCTTTGTCTTCGGAAGCACTGCGAATCGACATTGAGCACGATGAATTTTGCGCCGACGCTTTCGACTTGTTCCTTGACGGCAGGGCGAACGTCATAGGCGCAAACGACGGCGCCCATGCGCCGCGCCATGGCGATGGCCTGAAGACCGGCAACGCCCGCACCCAAGATGAAAACCTTTGCGGGTGTGACAGTGCCGGCGGCGGTCATCAACATGGGAAACATTTTCGGAAGATGGATGGCCGCGAGGAGGACGGCGTGATATCCGGCGATGGTCGCCATCGATGACAAGGCGTCCATGCTTTGCGCGCGCGTGATACGCGGGAACCAGTTCCAAGGCAAAAAACGAGACGCCGGCGTCGGCCAGATCGGAACCTTCTTTGAGGGCGGTGAGCGGCTCGCCGAATCCAACCAGCGCCTGGCCGGGGCGCAAGCAGCTCGAGATCGGAGCGGCCCGCGTCGGGGTTCGCGCCCAAGCAGCGCACTTGGGCAATGATGTCGGCTTCGCGGAAGACATCGGCCCGACTGGCGAGGCGAGCGCCGCGAGCGGAAAACGTATCGTCGGGGAATCCGGCATCCGCGCCTGCAGAATGCTCGACAATAATCTCTACTCCCGCCTTGCGCAGCGCATCACAATGCCGAGGTGTGATGGCGACGCGACGCTCTCCGGGGAACGTCTCGCGAGGAACTCCAACTATAGTTGGCAAACAGCCTCCGTGTATTTTTTCAAGGCGCACAACGGACAGAAAATATGTTGTGCACTCATTCCATCATTATTTCAAGCGACGAAAACTCGCAAGTGTGCGTTACGTTGCTCGGAGTGTATAATGAGAGACCGCGATAGAGCTTGGCACCCAAGTAGCTGATCCATGAGCGTGCGTGCAACCGACTGACGTTCAAAACCCGAACTATTTCCATAAGGTCGTGGATTGCCAGTGGGCGTGCCCCGCGCACACCAACGTTCCCGAATATATCCGACTGATTGCGCAAGGCAGGTACACGGATGCGTACATGCTCAATCGGGAATCGAACGTGTTCCCCGCGATTCTGGGCCGCACGTGCGACCGGCCTTGCGAGCCCGCTTGCCGGCGCAGGCGTGTAGATGGCAAGCCCGTCGCGATCTGCCGGCTGAAGCGCGTAGCTGCGGATTTACGCGGCGAAATCGGACATCTTCTTCCGACCATTCCACAGAAGAAAAACGGAAAGCGCATAGCGTGCATTGGGGCTGGACCTGCTTCTCTGACGGTCGCAAACGATCTGATGCCGCTGGGCTATGAGGTGACGATTTTCGAGAAGCAGGATAAGCCGGGTGGGCTGATGCGCTCGAATATTCCGGCGTTTCGGCTGCCCGAGCACGTGCTTGCCGAAGAGATCGATCTCATCCTCAATATGGGCGTGGATATTCGGTACAGCTCGCCGGTCGACAGCATGAAGGCTCTGCTCACGCAGGGCTACGATGCGGTTTTCGTGGGCAGCGGAGCGCCGCGCGGCAAAGATCTGGAGATTCCGGGACGGCACGATACGGAGCGCATTCATATCGGGATCGACTGGCTGGAATCGGTGGCATTCGGGCACATCGATTCGATCGGCGAACGGGTCCTGATTATCGGAGTGGGCAATACGGCGATGGATTGCTGCCGATCCTCGCGGCGCCTGGGCGGCAAGGACATCAAGGTGATGGCGCGGCGGCCGCGCGGGTTTTTCAAGGCTTCGCGACTGGGAGCTGGAAGATGCGGAAGAGGAAGGCATCGAGATCGTCATCAATCACGCGCCGAAGAGCTTCGTGATCGAGAACGGGCAATTGAAAGGAATGTTATTCGAGCGCCTGGAATGGGACGCGCGAAGCGAAGCGGTCGCGGACAGTGGATGAAATTTTCCTGCCGGCGGACGATGTAATTCTCGCGATCGGGCAGGAGAATGCGTTTCCATGGATTGAGCGCGATATCGGTATTGAGTTCGGGAAGTGGGACATGCCGGTGGTGGACGAACAGACCATGCAGTCCTCGCACGCGCAGATTTTTTTCGGCGGCGACGCGGCGTTCGGCCCGAAGAACATCATTTGGGCCGTTGAGCATGGGCATCAAGCGGCGATTTCGATTCACAATTATTGCGAGAGCGCGCCGGTGACGGAGCGGCCGCCGTACGGCATGAATCTGATCAGCCAAAAGATGGGGATCAGCGAGTGGAGCTACCACAACGACTACAATCCCGTGATGCGCCAGAAGATGCAGCACGTGGACCTGGTGGAGCGCTTCGAGAGATTGAACGTCGAGGTGGAACTGGGATTTACGGCGGAACAGACGGCGCGCGAAGTGGAGCGGTGTATGAACTGCGACATCGAGACGGCGTTCGCGGCGCCGCGTTGCATCGAATGCGACGCCTGCATCGATGTTTGCCCGGTTCAGTGCCTGACCATCACGAGCAATGGCGAAGAACTGGATCTGCGCACGCGGCTGTCGGCGCCCGCATTGAATTTAGACCAGGCGCTGTATGTGTCCGAGGCGCTCCCGCAGACCGGGCGAATCATGGCAAAGGACGAGGATGTTTGCGTTCATTGCGGGCTTTGCGCCGAAAGATGTCCCACGGCGGCATGGGACATGCAGAAGTTTGAGCTATCCATTCCATACGCAGGCACAAGGGCAGGCAGCACCAGTTGCGTACCGGCATAAACGATTTCGCTTTTAAGCTTGCCAACGTAAACGGAACGGGATCGGCCAGCGCCAACGGCCTCCTGATGCAAGCTATTTTCCGGATGGGGATTCCCGTTTCCGGAAAGAATCTGTTTCCATCGAACATTCAGGGCTTGCCGACCTGGTACGAGATTCGGATCAACAAGGACGGATATACGGCGCGCGCGCTCACTTACGACCTGATGGTCGCGATGAATGCGCAGACATATCAGCGCGACATTCAAGAGGTGCGGGCGGGCGGATACGTGCTGTACGATTCGAGCTGGCCGCTGGAGCGTTCGCTGTACCGGGAGGACGTTCATTTTCTGCCGGTTCCGCTGGCGCAGATGTGCAACGAACATTTCGCCGATTCGCGCCAGCGCATCCTGATGAAGAACATCGCTTACGCGGGAACGCTGGTGGCGATTCTCAACATCGATATGCCGATTGTCGAAGAACTGCTTACGGAGACGTTCGCGGGGAAGAAAGCGCTGCAGGAATCGAACCGGCAAGCGCTGCGGATCGGTTATGACTACGCGAAGGCGCACTTCGATTGCCCGCTCCCGTTTCATCTGGAGAAGATGGACGCGAACGCGGACAAGATTCTGATCGATGGGAACACGGCGACGGCTCTGGGCTGTTTGTATGCGGGCGCGACCGTGGCGGCGTGGTACCCGATCACGCCTGCCACATCGGTGATGGATGCCTTCCGCCAGTTCTGCGACAAGTATCGGCGTGATCCCGAGACCGGCCGGAACAATTTCTGCATTCTGCAAGCCGAAGACGAGCTCGCCGCGATCGGCATGGTGATCGGCGCTTGCTGGAACGGCGCTCGCGCATTTACTTCGACGGCGGGTCCCGGAATTTCGCTGATGAACGAGCTGCTCGGGTTGGCGTATTATTCGGAAATTCCAGCGGTGATCATCGATGTGCAGCGAGTGGGACCGTCGACAGGAATGCCGACGCGGACGCAACAGGGCGATTTGATCGAGTGCGCTTATGCTTCGCACGGAGACACGAAGCACATTCTTTTGTTTCCGGCGAATCCGGCCGAGTGCTTCGAGTTTGCGACACACTGTTTCGATTTGGCGGAGCGCTTCCAGACTCCGGTGATCATGCTTTCCGATCTGGATATCGGAATGAACGATTGGGTGGTGCAGCGTCTGACTTGGGATGACTCGTATCGGCCGGACCGCGGCCGTGTGTTATCGGAAGAAGATCTTCGAGACCTGCCGAAGTTCTATCGCTACACGGGTGAAGACGAGAATCACGTGCCGCCGCGCACGGTGCCGGGCGTTCACCCGAATGGAGCATACATGATGCGGGGCTCCGGGCACAACAAATTCGGCGGATACACCGAAGTTCCCAAGGAGTACCAGGAAGTGGTGGATCGCCTGGCGCGAAAGCACAAGTCGGCGGCAAACTTCGTTCCACTGCCGCAGATTCACAATCGCGCCGATGCACGCTTTGGTGTGATTACGATCGGCGGGTGCGATCCGGCTGTGCGGGAAGCTTTGGATGTGCTGGCCGAAGATGGCGTTCCTGCCGACTACCTGCGCATTCGCGGTTTTCCGTTCCACCAGAGCGTGGAGGATTTCCTGTACGATCACGAATTTTGCTTCATTGTGGAGCAGAATCGGGACGCGCAGCTGCGCTCACTGCTGACGCTCGAGACGTGCGTGCCGAAAGACCGCCTTCGTTCGGTGCTGGTGTATGGCGGATTTCCGCTCAGCGCGAGGCACGTGCTGGACGGGATCAAGAGTCAACTGGAGGTGCATAGTGCCGTCCATAGTTAAGCCGGTCGCCCAGCATCCGAGTTTGCAGCGCAATGAGCTGGGGCTCACCGTTCGCGATTACGAAGGATCGATGTCGACGTTGTGCGCGGGTTGCGGGCACGACTCCATCACGGCGGCGATTGTGCGCGCGTTGTGGGAGGTGTCGATGCCCCCTCACATGCTGGCTAAGATGAGCGGGATCGGATGCTCATCGAAGACTCCGGCTTACTTCGTGAACGGCGCGCACGGCTTCAACTCCGCGCATGGGCGAATGCCCGCGATCACAACGGGAGCCGTAGCAGCGAATCGGGAAGTGACTTACATCGGCATTTCAGGCGACGGGGATTCGCTTTCGATCGGGATTGGACACATGTGCCACGCGATCCGGCGCAATGTGCGGATGATGTACATCATCGAGAATAACGGCGTGTATGGGCTGACGAAAGGGCAGTTCTCCGCTTCCGCCGATGTGGGCTCAAAGAGCAAGCGCGGCGAGCCGAACCAGATGCTGCCGATCGATCCGGCGATGCTGGCGCTCAGCATTGGAGCGACTTTCGTGGCACGCGGTTTTTCGGGCGATAAGGAGCAGCTTGTACCGATACTGAAGGCGGGGCTGCTGCACCGGGGACTGGCGTTGATCGATGTCATCTCGCCGTGCGTTACGTTCAACGATCACTCCGGATCGACGAAGAGTTATCTTCACACGCGTAAGCATGCGATGAAGGCAGTCGAGGCCGACTTCGTTCCTCCCGCGACGGAGATTCTTGCGAACATCAGCCAAAACGGGGTGACTGCGATAACGATGCACGACGGCAGCATTTTGCGTTTTCGATCGGTGCCGGAAGGTTATGATCCGACGGACCGGAAGCGCGTGATGCCGTATCTATTGGAGCAGCAGAGCAAAGGCGAGATTGTGACAGGGTTGCTCTTCCTCGATGAGACGACGAGCGACCTTCACGAGATGAACAATACGTCCGAGACTCCGCTGGCGCGAATGCCGTATGAGAAGTTGTGTCCCGGAGCGGCAGCCTTGGATCAATTGCAGGAAGAGTTTCGATAACGGACGCGCGGTGGGGCGCGTTAGTTCATCCCTGCCTGTTTTAGCGCTGCCACGAGATCACTCTCCGGCCTTTCGCCGACGAAGTGCGCGACCACTTTCCCCGCAGCATCGATGATCAATACGGTGGGAATCGAGTAGCAGCCGTACAACCTGTGAACCTTGCCTTGCGCATCGTGCAGCGTAGCAAGATCGGGATGATTTTTGTCGAGGAATCGTTTGGCGGTCTGCACTTCTTCGTCATTCACACCGAAGACCACAACATTCCTGTCCTTGTATTTGCGACTGAGCGCTTCTATGGTGGGCAATTCATGGCGGCAGGGAGGACACCATGTAGCCCAAAAATCGAGCAGCACGATTTTGCCTCTCAAGTCCGCGAGATGGACGGGAGCGCGGTCGACGGTCTTGAGGCTGAAGTCGGCCGCTTGCCGACCGGCCCAACTCATGTTGCGCTCACTAGGCAATGAGACGTCCGCGATCTCTTTACTTCCGCCTACCGGCTGAAACTCGAAGAGGTCGGCAGAGGGAATGTCCTCGCTAATTCTCTTGTAATCGATCTCGATTTTGGCTTGGGTCCGTTGTTGCCGTCCTGCACCTCGGAATGACGCAGAACCAAGAAACTATCCTTCGCTATGAAGAGGCGGTTGTTCGAGCGTTTGGTGGAGATGCGCACGACATAACATTCCACCTTGTTGCCGTCGAACTTCACCTTGTCGCTCTTTTCGAGCGTTGCGACATTTGCGTATCGGGCGAGCGCTGTGTAGCGGGTCACAAAAGAGCGCTGGGTCTGGGTGAAAAGGTCCTGCGCAGCAGAATCATCGGGGGTATCGTCGTCAGCTTCGAGGTCGACCATCTGCGCAACTTCGCTCTTCGACCAAAGCTTCTGTTTCGGCAGAGCTTTCCAGGTGATTTTGCCGTCACTCACCCGAACTTCGGCAGTGTCGCCGCCAGTTTGCTCGACGCGGAACATGCCTTGCTTGCCCACCGCAAGCAGCACTTTTCCTGGACGGAACCGGTCTGGCCGGGGCGTGCAATTGTGATCTCCTGTTCGGCGTTGATCTCATATGTCTGGCGTTTCTTATAACGCTCGGCTACTTTTTGAAGCACAGCGCCGGGCGAAGAGAGGTCGGCTGCGGATGCGACGGCGGCTAGCAGCACAACCATGGATGGGAGATACGCGCTCTTCATGGAGTGGTTAAGAATTTAGCGCAAAGACGGGCGAATGTCGATATGCGGCGGCGTTTGTAAGAGTACGCGACTGCTTAGAACGCAGGGGTGTATAGATCGTGGCGTTTGCCGCCGATATGTAGTGAGAAGACTAGGTAAGCGCTACGCGACATGAGCCACCGATATATGATTCGGACCTACGAGGACCGAGATAAGAATGGCGAGACAAGTCCGGGTACGATCGTGGAACCGATAACCCGCGAGTTGTGTCTTTACGCGTATTCCGCTGATGAAGCCGAGAAAAAGCTTTGCGGTGACATTGTCAGCGGGAAACTCCCGGCGGGCCGGGTTTATCAGATCTGTCCCTGGATGGCGAATCCCGAAATGATCCGCTCCTTTGCTGCTTCGCTGGACGGTTCCTTTCAACGAGTCTTTCTGGATCCGGCGGCAGGTCTTTATGGCGAGTATCGTCGCATCCGTCTGCCGAAGCCGAGTGTTTTGGAAAATGAAGAGATCGCGGTCGAAACGCAGGATGCAGTAAAGCAATAGAGCGGAGCTGAATCGGCGCGTGCGGCTTCTGCGAGTTGAGCCGTAGAACCTTCGCGGGCTCTTATAGCTTGGCGCGTTGAACGATCAGGTCCGAGGGGGTGTCGAGTTAATTGCCTGTTTCCGCTAAGGTTGTTTCACGAACAACAAGCAGAGCATTGTTTTCGGATGGCCCACCACTCGGAACCGATGCGGCACATCCGCCCATACGCGTACACGGCCAAGTGCCGGTCGAGACTCATCCGACTGCGTCCGCCCCTCAAATCCAACCAGGCGAGGCGAGCTAGTTATCCGAGGTGTGCGTCTCTGATCCCGCAGTCATTCCGGAGTGAACCGCCCGCGATGTTTGCCGGCGGCGAAAGCACAACAAGACGCAAGGGGGCAATCGTCGCATTTCGGGTTGCGGCGTTTGCAGAGAGTCTGTCCGTGCTGCTTTGGCAGCAAGTACGCACGTGTGCGGGCATCGATGCTTTTCGGGATCTCCGCTTCGATTGCCTGCTGCGCCTCGCGATAGGTGACGCTATAGTTCTCGCGCTCCTGGCCCCGGTGTATACGAACAAGCACATGCGGACAATTAGAGGGGACAGCAGGGACCGGTGCAATACCTGCGAAAAGCAAAATGCGATCGGCGCCCGGATCGGCAATATTTGGAAATCGCTTTAGCGCCTGGCGAACCTTGGTCAGCGGTCCGACGAGACCTGCACGCAGATTCCCGCCGTACTCATTCTCGACCCGAGCAGCGATTTCCAGGAGCCGCATCGCCCGGAGTTCCGGAACCATGCCACCGGCTTTCAAAGCCATTGCTAGCCTCGCGGCACTGGCCGCGAGGAGTTGACGTGGCCCAACGCCGACCTCACACTTCAGAGCATCCCAACCTTTCGCGCAGGCCGTATCACTCGCTGGATATCCACAGTGCCACCACACTAGAAAATCGTAGGGCTCGGTTGGCCAGGACGGCTCCTGGCGTCCATACCGAGACTCCAACCGGCGCAGGATTTCAGAAAGACTTCCGGCAGCGCTGTACATACACGATGCGACTATAGCCCAATTTCAAAGGCGACGGGAGACTGGGAACGTTAACGGTCTCGATAGAAATTCACAAAGGCGAGAAGTCACCATCTCTAGATGGTTCCGTCCGGATTACGCGCTACTCGGAAGCTAGTTTCAGCGTTGTGCACGGCACGTGCCGTGGTCGAAGAGTACGCCGCCCATCAACTTCGTTTGGCAAATGATGAGGCGTGCTTACATCTTCATGGCGGCTGCCGGGCAGCGGGATACAGTGGTAGTGCCAAATTGTTCCCCCGCATGCGCTGGCGCGGTCAATGGAAAGCACGAACTCCTCAGGCAACTACAGCCGACTCCTCGGAAACCGCGGCTTTGAAGCGTTTCTGTGGACGCAGTTTCTCGGTGCCTTCAACGACAACGTTTACAAGATGATGGTGTCGATGCTGGCAGTTGAAATTGCGGCGAATCAGCAATCGGGCGCTCTTTATCTGTCGATCTCGTCGCCGTATTCAATCTTCCCTATCTTCTATTTGCCGGATATGCGGGACAGATCGCAGATCGTTTCAGCAAGACGCGAGTGCTGCAGATCACGAAAGCGCTGGAGATCGTCACGATGATGCTGGGCTTCAGCGCGCTGCTGCTGAATCGCATCGAGCTGCTACTCGTCGTGCTGTTTTCTCCTCGCAACGCAGGCGAACTTCTTCAGTCCGGCGAAATACGGCATCTTGCCGGAGATGATGAGCGAGGCGGAAATCACCGCGGGGAACGGTCTGGTCGAGTTCTCAACGCTTGCCGCAATTGTGCTCGGCACCAGCTTCGGTGGCTTTCTGATTGCGATATGGAAGCACAGTCCGTGGAAGCTGGGCAGGCACACTGCTCGCGATTGCCGTGGTGGGCTCGTTGTGCAGTCTGGCGATAACGCGAGTGCCTGCCTCGGGTTCATCAGAACGTTTTCGGTGGAATCCCTTCTACGAAGTTTGGATCGGGTGTCGTCGCTTGCGCGAGAGCCGCGCTTTGGCATTGACCGTCACCGGACTTTCGTATTTCTGGTTTCTGGGTGCGCTCTTCACCTCGGCCATTCTGCTGCTCGGAAGCGAAATTCTCCACGCACCCGAGACTCAAGGTCAGCTTGTTGGCGGCCGCGCTCGCGATGGGAATCGGTTTGGGCAGCATTGCGGCGGGTTGGATCTCACGCACTCACATCGAGCTCGGTTTGGTTCCGTTGGGATCACTCCTGCTGGGATTATTTTCCATTTTTCTGGGCTTTCGGCACTCGTATGCGATGGACTGCGGCGGGACTGATCGCGATGGGCTTCGCTGGTGGACTATTCTTCGTGCCTCTGAATGCGTTCCTGCAAGAGCGGGCCGGAATCAGGAGAAGGGCCGCTTACTCGCGACCAACAACTTCTTCAATACCGCCGCTATGCTCCTCGCTTCGGCGGTACTGTGGATCCTGCACGATCGAGCTGCGTTGGTCTGCCACTGCGATTCTCGGCGCATTAGGCGTGCTGACGCTCATCGCTACCGTCTACGTCGTATCCGTGCTGCCGGCGGATGTGCTGCGTCTGGTTCTGTTTGGGCTGAGCAGGTTTTACTTCCGCATCCGCGTCGTGGGCGTAGATCGCATCCCGGCAAGCGGGGCCGCGCTTCTGATTTCGAACCACGTGTCGTATGCAGATGCGGCTCTGATCGGATGCTGCACACATCGATTCGTCCGTTTCTTAATGTGGAAGCCCATTTTCGATCTAAAGCTCGCAAAGCCATTCTTCAAAATTTTGCAGGCGATTCCGATCAACGCCCAGTCTCCAAAAGAGACCGTGCGCGCCCTGCGCCAGGCTGCGACGAGCTGAAAAGCGGAGAACTCGTGTGCATTTTTCCCGAGGGCGGACTCACGCGCACAGGGCACGTGCAAACGTTCCAGCGCGGGGTGGAACGGCTGATGGAGTGTTCTCCGGAAACGCCGATCATTCCCATTTACCTGGACGGGCTTCGTGGCCACCCGCTGACGCCGAACGGAAAGAAGTCGATCCGAACCTGGCTGGGCGCCTGGCGCCACGAAGTGATCGTGACCATCGGCGATACCATACGCGGGCCGATTGCTGCTTCCGCCCTTCGCGACCGGGTTCTCGATCTTGGCAGCGAAGCTGCTGAGCTACGGAAGAAGCCGGATTGCACGCTGTCGCACGCGCTGGTGGCAGCGGCACGCCGCAATTGGTTTCGGCCAGCAATCGCAGATTCGACGAAGAAACGCCTGAAGTTTGGCGAGATGCTTACGGCGGCAGTTCTGATCAAGAATTGGCTGAACAGAGAACACGCGGGCGAACAGAATATAGGATTGCTGCTTCCTACTTCCGTCGGCGGAGCGCTTGCGAACTTCGGGGTCACACTGGCAGGAAGAGCGGCGGTAAATCTGAACTTCACCGCGGGGGAACAGAATTGCCGCGCGGCCATTGAGCAATGCGCGATTCGGACCGTGCTCACATCGCGCAAATTCATCGAGAAGGCAAATTTGGCGGCATGGCCTGAGATGCTGTATCTCGAAGACCTGCTGCCGAAATTCACTAGGGGCGCAAAGATTCGTGCGATGCTCGCCGGCGAGGTTCGCTCCCATTCACCGGATCATCGGCTCGACAGGTCCCGATGACGTCGCCGCCATTCTCTTCTCGAGCGGCAGCACAGGAGTTCCTAAGGGTGTTGAGCTGACGCACTGGAACATCCTTTCGAACATGGAAGCAGCCGCGACTGTATTTCCAATCGATTCCAGCCACTGCATGCTGGGAGTGCTTCCGCTGTTTCATTCGTTCGGATATACGTTCGCCTTATGGTTTCCGATCGCGCAACAGTTCCGGGCGGTGTTTCATCCAAATCCGACCGATGCACGAGTGATTGGCGAACTTGCCGAGGAGCACCGGCCTACATTTTTCTTGTCAACGCCGACATTCTGCTTAACGTACATGCGCAAATGCACGCGCGAGCAGTTCTCTTCCCTGCAGTACATCCTGGTGGGCGCCGAAGCGCTGAGGGCTTCCATCGCTGATGAATTTCGGAACAAATTTGGGGTAAAACTGCTCGCGGGATACGGATGCACGGAGCTGGGCCCGTGCGCGACGGCGAATACTCCCGGGTTCTCAAATCGCACGGTGACGCAGGAGGGCACGCGCGAGGGAAGCGTCGGACGGCCACTTCCCAGCATGTCTGTTCGAGTCGTCGATGCGGATACCTTCGAGCTCATGCGGCAAGGAGAACAGGGCTTGGTGCTGGTGAAGAGTCCCAGCTGCATGAAGGGTTACTATCATGCCCCAGATAAAACGACGCGAGGTGTTGCGCGACGGGTATTACATTACCGGCGATCTTGGATATCTCGATCAAGACGGCTTCCTCTACATCACCGATCGTCAGGCGCGTTTCAGCAAGATCGGCGGCGAGATGGTGCCGCATCTGAAGATCGAGGATGCGGCGAGCGACCTTTTCGGAGATTCTTCATCGTTCGTCACCGGCATTGCGGACGAGCGGCGGGGCGAGCGTCTGGTCATGCTCTATACGGTGCCCGGGATCACGCCCGCTCAAATCGTGGAGCATCTCAATGCGGCGGGACTTCCGCCGCTGTGGATTCCGAAACGAGAGAACTTTTATCTGGTCGACGCGATTCCCACGCTGGGTACCGGCAAAGTGGATCTTGCCAAAGCGCGAGCGCTTGCCACAGAGAAAGCGAATACCGAGCTGCGCAAAGCGGCGCCGGCGACGGCCGTCTAATTGTGCTGTTACGCACGCCGATTTCAACGAGAGCCGGTCTTCAATGGCAGTGGTTCCGCTAATGGCAAATCAACTGTCATGGGCGGGTGATCTGAGATACGATCCTCAACGGACTGATTTAATTCGTTCATCGTGACGGGAAAATGCGGCGCGAACCGATAGCTTTGTTGCTGCGCGCGAGGGTTCTTGATGAAGGGCTTCACGAAGAACCAGTCCAGCTTGAAATTGCCAACCCAACCGCCGAAGTTCCTTTCAAAAGCATACGTGGGAACGAATCCTTTGGCTCCTCGCTCATTGCTGTCCGCTAAGGTTCGCCGCTTATTGTTAAGGGTTCGTTCGCTCGTGCCTCTGAAATCAAATGCGTAGCCGTCTGTAAACCGGAATTTCTCGACGGACTGGAAGAGGCCGTGTTCGCGGTTTTCCCATACAAACGGAAAATGCCAAGCCGTTGGGTCAAGGTAATGATGAAAATAGCGAAGAGGGACGATGGCGTACTGTGGGATGCTCACGGGACTGAACCAAAAGATGCCTTGAGCAACCCAGAAACGGTAATCCGTTACTCTTTTCATGATCTCGTTGCGCACCGAAGTAGGAGTTGCATCCTGGCCAGAGGTGTTGAGATCCCCCGCGAGCACGACCGGATTCTCGATTGGTTGAATGGCAGCCAACAGAGCTCTTATTTGTTTCTGACGGCATCCCGGCGTGCACCTGTTCTCCAGGTGTACAGATACAACGGTCACCCTTCCCGCCGGAAGCGCCGGGATAGTGAGATCAACAATCAGCGCCATGCGTCCGCCGCGGCGCACTTCGCGCTCGATACGCTCCAAAAACAGCTTGCGAGCAGTCCACCGTTTGCCTTGCTCCAATTTGGCGACAGCTTTGGCCTCTTTGCCATACCAGTCGTAGCAGACCGGAAGCCGGACGATGCGTGCGCGCTCGATAGGATAACGGCTTAACACGGCATTTCCGTGAAAACCGCGGTATCGCGTTGGATCAACACTGAGATCTTCCGCAAAGCGCTGTTCCTCTTTTTTGTCAGGCAGAGCGATCTTCTCAGTTCCCAGATCGAAGACCGGGTCCACTTCGACAAACTCGACTCCGTAGGCGTAGTTCATGTTGAGGGCAGCGGCCAAATCGCGCGAAACGTCACGGTAGCCGGTTCGCTTCATGCCCAGGTCGACTTCATTGAGGATGAGAACGTCGGTTTCCTGTAGCCTACGAAGCTGGTTGCGAACGATTTCCTTGTTACTGCCGATTGGGTTTTCAGATCCCGAGTCCTGCTGGAAATGTTCCGGTTTTCCCAGTGCGGATTCGATCAGATCGAAATTGAGGCCGCGCTCAATATTCCAAGACGCCGCCCGAACAATGGAACCCAGGCCTTCCACCGCCGGCCGGTGCGGCGGCTTATCGTTCGCATCGTTTCCGATGAATGGAGTGGTGAGCACCTCGTTCAGTTTGTCCGCCAATGCGGCTTTCGGGGCGACTGCCGTCGCGAGATCTTTCAATTCGTCGAACGATAAAAATTGTGGTCCCGACGACTTTGCCGTTTGCAGCGGCACGTTCTGTGGAAAGGCCGCCCTTCCAAACAGGACAATGAAGACGATCCACAAAGTCCTCGTCATCATGCGCATAGAATTAGTTTGCCTATTCTCACACAGGCGAGCGAAGACATCGATGTAAGCCTGGTAAAAGCATGAGAGCGGAACCAAAATCGAGGACGCCCGGTGTTCCCGGTCCACGGGCAGTGAACGATCGGAACCCGGCTCGGGGAACTTTTCAATGCTCTTCAGCGTAGCCATAATGGAGGGAGCCATGTATTGCAGATCTTGCGGGATTGAAATACCGGATGCGTCGCGCTTTTGCCAGCAGTGTGGGGCGTCAACGGTCAACAAAGGATTCACGTCGGCGAGCGGCAAGCCGGGACGAGCGCTCACCAGGCCGCGCAACGACAAGAAGATAGCCGGAGTGTGCGCCGGTCTGGCACGTTACTTGGGAATCGATCTCACCCTGGTTCGAATCGTGATGCTGGTGCTTGCGTTCTGGCCGCCCGGCGTTGGCGTAATTATCTATATCGTTTGCTGGATCGTAATGCCGCAGGATCCACTGTTATTACCGCCGCCTCGGCAAACAGAATCGCAGAGGGCAACCGTTGCGCCCTGATTGCGGCATGGAAGAAAGTCTGGTGCGTGACGCCGCCACCGAGCTGTAGCAAGAAGCTACGATAAGCGAGAATGGAGAACCGGCCATGCAATTGAACGTCCCGCCCGACCTTGAGACGCTCATCAATAAACGCCTTTCAGTGGCGGGTATGAGAGCGTAGAGGACGTATTGCGCCGCGCCCTTGAAGCGCAGGACGCCGAGGAAAGCTGGACCGACGGGGAACGTCGAGTATTGTCTGCTCATATCGAGGAAGGCTATCAACAGTCCGAGCGCGGCGATCTGATCGACGACGCACAGGCGCGCCGTGAAATTGAGGCAATGAAAGACGACTGGCGTTTGTCCAGAGGATGAGCGTTTATGCTCTTACGCCTGTTGCCAGAGCGGATATTTTTGATATCTGGTCTTACATTGCGGAGGATAGCGAACCCGCTGCCGACCTCCTAGAACAGCCGATTTACGACGCGTGCGCATTTGTTGCCGAGGCTCCGATGCGCGGCCATTCCCGGCGCGACCTTACAAGCCACCACCTTCGTTTCTGGACTCTCACCCGCTATCACAACTACACCATTGTTTACCGCCCGGAAATGATCCCCGCTTCAAATAGTCGCCGTTCTGCACGGTAAACGAAACATTCGGCGCATCCTGAAAGAGCGACAATAACCCGAAGCGCGACTGCGCGTGGTTCATGGCGGACTGTGCAGCGGTCCGCCCTGATTAGCGGGAGAGGTGAAGCGAGATAAGCGGCTCCGGCTGGCGCTCCAGCTTCAGGTGGGGGAAAGCTATTTTCCTGGAAAGCGTTCGAAAGCAAGGTGCCACAAAAATGCAAAGCTCGGCGCCCGACCATATTTGGTGAACCAAAAAGAACGGCAACAAGGCAAGGCCGAAGTAGGAAAACAGGGCGAACGAATCGCAGGTTCGGCTCTCCCATTTCCGTTTCCGAGCTAACCCGGCACACGTGATGGCCCATCCGAACGCGAAAACAAGCATGGAAGAGAACAGCAGATTCCGCGGCAGACTTAGCAATTGCAGCCTGAATGCGCCGTGCATGGCGAGCCGAACTGCAGTCATCATGGAGATTAGCGACAGGGCGAGTCCCCCGGCTAAGCCGAGTTTCTGGGCGGAGAGCAGGAATCGCATAGTTTCTCTTATCGCTCGGCAATGAGCAGGATCTCGTAAGCGAAGAGACCTGGAGCAAGCGCGGTCACCCCGCGCAGGAGCCGGTTCGCGAAACGGAGGAGCCGATTATCGGAGCGCATCGGAATCAGGCGCTCGATCGGGACGACCGTATAACGGCGCCCGCTGACTCGGTATCCATGCTCCTCGAGTAGCGCCCGAATGGTTTTGGCCGTAAAGAAACGCAGGTGAGACCAATCGAGTATGCCGCGGTCACTATAGCGGAAGCGCCCGAACAGCACCATCAAGCGCACCGTGAGATTGACGGCATTTGGAACGGAAACGATTAATTTGCCGCGCTGCGCGAGCAAAGTTCTACAATCGCGCAGAAGCTTACTCGGGTCGCGCAGATGCTCGAGTACATCCAGCAGGAGAATACGATCGAACTGCTGATTCGCGAGACTCTCGCTTACGCCATTTTCCAAATGGGTTTCGAGCACGTCCTCGTATCCCGCATCGAGTGGAACGTTGGGCTGGACGTCGACCCCTACCACGCGATTGCCCGCCTGCACCAGCTCTGAACCGAATTTGCCGGCGGCACAGCCGACTTCAAGCACGCGCTGATCCGTTCCGATCAGGCGCGCAGCGTAGTAGTGCGAAGAGTAAAGGCTGTGCTTGATTGCGTACGGGACGAAGTACTCTTCGTACTCGGGATAGGAGCGCACTGCGCGCGAAGTTTCCGTGTAGCGGACGACCGCTCTTAAAATCGCTTTCGCGTACTTCAGCCCATTGACGTAGCAGATCTCGTCGCCATAGAAGGTTGGGATAGGCACCTCCAGAATGAGGAAATTCTGGTGATGCAGTTTGATGATGATTTCCGTATCGAAGTGGAAATCGTCGGTCATACTGTCGAGCTTGATTTGCGAGAGCGCGTGCAGATTATAAGCGCGATACCCGCTGTGAAATTCGGTGAGATTGAGGCCGAGAGCGCGGTTCTCGAAAGCAGTCAGGAGACGGTTGCCGGCGTATTTGTAGAAGGGCATTCCGCCCTTGAGGGGTCCGCCAAAGTCCTTCATCATGCGCGAGCCGAACACGGCATCGGCCTCTCCGCGAACGAGCGGCGCGTACATGTGCGAGAGGAGTTCTGGAGCATATTGGCCATCGCCGTGAAGCAGCACGACGACGTCGAAGCCTTGCTCGATAAAGTAGCGGTACCCGGCCTTCTGATTGCCGCCATACCCGAGATTTTTTGAATGCTTCAGGACGCGCAGCTTTGGGAGATTGGTCATGGCCTGAATGCCGACGGCAAGCTCGTAAGTCTCGTCCTGGCTGGCATCGTCGAAAACGACAACTTGCTCGACATTCCGCCACACGTCGGGTGTGATGCGTTTGAGCACCTTGCTTAAGGTCGTCAGCGCGTTGTACGCAACGATAAAAATCCCGATGCGTTTGCCCTGATTGCCGGCGCGAGCAGGAGATTCTTCGAGCGCGCTCTGCCGGAACTGCGGCAAAGGTTCGAAGGGCAGTGTTAGACTTTGAGGCCGGTCACCTCGATGCGAATCAATGGGCGGCGTTGAAGTGGATGAACCCATTGTTCTACGGCCCGTCGGAAGCGATACGGGCTCCGTCCTGATCGTAACATCGCGGGCGGCTATCCGGCCACACTGGTGTAGATGTATGCGGCAGCCAGAGAAATCATGGTTACAGCGGTGATCCACGCAATCCAGTTCTGCCAGGGCTTGTTCTTGAACGTGCCCATTAAACGCGGCCGATTGATAAGCAGCAGCATGTAGACCAGCACGAATGGAAGCAGAAATCCGTTCACCACTTGGGAATAAAGGATGACTTTAAGAAGCGGCAGACGGGGAATGAGCACGAACGCCGCGCCTCCGCCGATCAGGAGCGTGTACAGCCAGTAGAAGACAGGTGCTTCGGAAAAGCGTTTGTCGACGCCGGATTCGAAGCCCAAACCCTCGCAGATGTTGTAAGAGGTGGCGAGGGGAAGGATGGCTGCCGAAAGAAGAGAGGCGTTGATAAGGCCGGCTGCAAATAGTAGCGACGCAAACTTGCCGGCAAACGGTATCAGCGCAGTGGCGGCTTGGGCGACATCGGTGATTTGCGGATGATTGGAATGATAGATGGTGGCACCGCAGGCCACCACGATAAAGAATGCGATTACGTCCGTGACGACGCAACCCGTGATCACATCGAGGCGGCACAGGCCGTAGTGGCGCGTATCGATTCCCTTCTCGACGACGGCAGCCTGCAAATAGAACTGCATCCAAGGTGTGATGGTGGTGCCGATCAGCCCGACGATCATGACCAGGTAAGCGGGATCGCTGCTCAGCGTTGGAAAGAATGTTTGTTTCAGAGCCAAATCCCAATCGGGTTTTGCCAGGAAGGCAGAAATCGGGTAAGTGAAATAGATCAGGGAGGCGATGATGAGAATGCGTTCCACCGGCTTGTAGCGCCCGCGGACAATGAGCGTCCACACCAGGGCGGCGCCGAGCGGCACGACAATGTATTTGCTCGCTCCGAAAATGCCCATACCAGAGGCCAAGCCAGCGAATTCGGAGATGATGTTGCCGAAATCCGCGAGCCCGAGCACCAGCATGGTGAAGAATGTTGCGCGTAAACCGAACTCTTCGCGGATGAGATCGGAGAGGCCTTTGCCGGTAACCGCGCCCATGCGGGCCGCCATCTCCTGCACGACGATTAGCGCGACGGTGGTTGGGATCAAGGTCCAAAGGAGCTGATACCCGAATTGCGCGCCGGCTTGCGAATAAGTGAGGATTCCGCCCGGGTCATTATCGACGTTCGCGGTAACGAAACCGGGACCGAGTACGGCGAGAAAGGCCACCAGGCGCGAACTGATGAGCGCCACCAACGGTCTTCTGCGAAGCGCGGTCTGAATCATGGGCGTCGGAGATTCAAGAGCCTATTGTCGATCAGTTACATTTCAGGACGGTGGAAGTAGACCAACGAGTTGGCCCCATAGCGAGGCTGAGAGGCGCCTCGATCACAACCCGGCAGAAATTTAATTTACCGCGTAACTAGCTGATAGAAAGGATCGCGGCGGTACCAAAACTTCTGTTGCCCCATTGCGTCGGACAAAATTGTCCGAAATCCGAAGGATGAACTCAAGAAGGGAACCTTGCACGCGATGCTGAAGCAACTCGGACTTGACCCAAAGGATTTCTAAGCAGCTGGAAAGGGAGGAGGAATCTATGCGGAGCTATCAATATCCTGCAGCTTTTACCCCGGCCGACGAGGGCGGATTTGTCATTACATTTCCGGACATACTGGAGGCCCTTACGCAGGGAGAAACGACGGAAGAATGCATCGAAGAAGCAAGCGATGCACTGGAAGAGGCGATTATCGGGCGCATCAATACTGGTGAAGAAATTCCCGCTCCTTCGGTTGTGCGAAGCGGTCAGTACCTTATTCCTGTTCCCGCTCAGAGCGCCCTAAAAGCTGCTTTATATGAAGAAATCAGGAGTCAAGGCGTGAACAAGATCCAACTAGCGGCGCGGCTGGGGATCGACGAAAAAGAGGTCCGACGGCTGTTGGACCTCACCACCCATCGAAACTCCCACGCATAGCAGAAATCCTGGAGCGTGTCGGAAAGCGCATCGTCGTAGCCATTGAAGACGAAAAGGAAATGACTGCGCACGTTTGAAGTGCAGCAATCGCGCAGAATACTTCTTTCTGCGCTAATGGCCCGGCGCAGGTCTGTTATCGACCGAAGCGCTTTTCGTGTACTCGCCAAGCCAGTCAAGCACGGTCGTGTACCAGAACTGGCTGTCCTGCGGCTTCAATAGCCAGTGCCCTTCGTCGGGAAACTGCACCATTTTCGATGGGATTTTCATTTCCTGTAACGCCGTGAAGAGTTGCTGGCTTTGGCCGATAGGGACGCGGTAATCGATTTCGCCTTGCGTCACGAGAGTAGGGGTCTTGAAGTTCTTGACGTAGGAACTGGGGGACCATTTGTCGTACAGCTCCGGATTCTCCCATGGGAAGCCTTGGAATTCCCATTTCACAAACCATTGTTCTTCGGTAGTTCCGGCTTCGCTGCGCAAATCGTATACGCCCGCGTGCGAGACGAGCGCTTTGAAACGGTCGGTGTGACCGAGGATCCAATCGATCATGTAGCCGCCGTAGGAGGCTCCCGCCGCGACGATTCGATCCTTATCGACATACGGCAAAGTACTGACGTAATCGACTGTTGCCATGATGTCGTCGTAGGGAACGCCGCCCCAGGCTCCGTTTACAGCATCGGTAAAGTTTTGCCCATAACCGATGGAGCCGCGAGGGTTGGGCATGACGACGACATAACCGGCGGCGGCGAGGACTTGTGCGTTCCAGCGGTAGCTCCAAGATTCGCCCCAATCGCCCTCCGGTCCGCCATGGATGGCGAAGAGCACGGGATATTTGAGCGCAGCATTGAAATCGGGCGGCTTTACTACGAAGCTTTCGATCTTTACTCCGTCAGTATCGACGGAAATGCTCTCGAGCGGCGTGAGTTGGGACGCATTGAGCACAGCATCGTTGAGATGAGTGATGGGAACACCGGTGCCGCCCTTCGAGGTGGCCTTGTAAATCTCGATAGGCTTGGACCCGCTCTGCTCCGTGTAGATCATGGTGCGGCCATCCGTCGTGAATTGCACTCCACCGACGGACGTGGGCCCATGCGCGATGGTGCTGATGGGTCCTCCGGTAGTCGAAATCATCATCAGCGGGTTCGTTCCGCGATCGTCGATGGTAAAGAAAATACGCTTCGAGTCAGGCGCCCAGGTGTACTCTTCGACCCATCGATCCAGAGAGTCGGCGATGGTGTTCATCTTGCCCGTTTGCACATCCATTACGGCGAGACGCCACTGATCGCTTTCATAGCCGGTGCGAGTTTGGGTGCGATAGGCGAGATATTTGCCGTCGGGTGAATAGAGCGGTCCTTCATCGGCGCCGGGATTGGTCGTAATGCGCTTGGCCTCGCCTCCGGCGACGGGAACGGTGAAGAGATCGGAATTGGTGCTGGAAGCAAGATCGGGATCGGTATTGGAGACGTAGGTGATCTGGGTTCCATCGGGTGAGAAAACGTAAGGCTCGGGGCCGCCCAGTGAAAACGGAGGAACACTGAGATTGCCCGGGGTGAGATCGCGAATTTTGCCGCTGCCGTCTAGCGATTGAACCAGTAGGTGCTGACGCCGGCGGCCTTGATATTGCGTCCAGTGGCGATAAAGGAGCGAGGTAAAGACGCGAGCCTTCATTTTGCTGGCGTTCTCCTGCATCAGATTCGTGTTGTTGCACCCGGCATCATACTCGACGCCTGGCGCTGGCGTTGCCGGCGCGCACTCCGGATAGACGTCGCTCGTAAATAAAATCAGTTTGCCGTCAGGCGAGACGGTCACCCGATCGGCGCCCGTCGGGATATTCGTGATGGGTCTGGGATCGCTTCCATCCGCGTTCATCGTCCAGACCTGAGAACCATTACTTCGATCGGAGACGAAGACGATGCGCTTGGAATCGGGCATCCAGCGTGGGCGCGAATTCGATTGGCCGTCATTCGTCACCCGTTGCGGCGCGCTGCCGCCGTCGACCGGAACCGTATAGATTTGCTTCGGCTTGGTGTTGTTCGGCATGTCTATGGCCTGAACGGAAAACACCACGGTCTTGCCGTCGGGAGACAACTGCGGCTCGTCAATGCGAACAAGTTTCATCATTGCGTCGAAAGTGAACGGGGCTTTCGCGCACAACGAAGCAGAGGCGCCGAGTGCGGCGGCCAACAACGCCCACAGGGCGGCACGTAGCATGCCTTTCATTCTAAGCGGCGATGTTACAGCGAAAACCCGAGCGCAGGAACAGCGGCGAATGCTGCTACGATGGCTAGAAAGAAGACGTCGAGACAGGTCCTTCTTACCGGCAGATCGGTCCCGCGCCGCGCCTGCATTTCATCGTTTTCATGATCAGACCGTATCAGGGAGTAGTGCCCCGTATCGCGGCTTCCGCTTATATCGATGCCAGCGCACAGGTGGTTGGCGACGTCGTGATTGGCGAACGATCGAGCGTGTGGCCTCACGTATCCATTCGTGGAGACGTGAACTATATTCGCATCGGCGATGAATCGAGCATTCAGGACAATACGGTGGTGCACGTTGAACGCTACACGCATCCGTGCCTGATCGGGAATCGCGTGACGGTCGGTCATGCCGTTGTTCTGCATGGCTGCGAAATAGAGAACGGCGCGCTGATCGGGATCGGCGCAATTATTTTGAATGGCGCGAAAATCGGCGCAGGAGCGGTGGTTGCGGCGGGTACGCTTGTGCCGGAAGGAATGCAAGTGCTTCCCAACATGCTGGTGATGGGAGCTCCAGCAAAAGTGCGGCGCGAAGTTACGCCGGACGAACAAGAGCGCTTTCGCAGGAATTGCAACAACTACATTCAGATCACGGCGATCTATAAGGAAGAGCAGACTTGATCCAGAGCATCAAGGGCATGCGGGATATTCTGCCGCCGTCGAGCGCAGTGTGGAACGACGTCGACGCCGCGGCCCGCCTGATTTTCAGGCGCTTCAATTATCACGAAATTCGCACGCCGATTTTGGAAGAGACGGCGCTGTTCTCGCGCAGTGTGGGCGAAGAAACCGACATCGTCAGCAAAGAGATGTACACGTTTGAAGATCGCGACGGCAGTTCTCTTACGTTGCGGCCCGAAAGCACGGCGTCGGTGATACGTGCGTACATAGAGCACAGGCTCGATCAGCGGCCGGGCGTGCAAAAACTGTATTACATAGGTCCGATGTTCCGCCGCGAGCGGCCGCAGAAGGGGCGTTTCCGGCAGTTCTATCAAATTGGGGCGGAAGCGATCGGGTCCGATTCGCCCGCGACCGATGCCGAAGTTATCGAATTGGCAGTTGCGATTCTCAAGCAGCTCGGGATTCGCAACTTTGAGTTGGCGATCAATTCCGTGGGTTCCAAGGAATCGCGCGCAAGATATAACGAGGTCCTGAGAGCGGAATTGAGGGAAGTCGCGCCGCGCATGTGCGAAGACTGCCGGCGGCGCGCCGAAACAAATCCATTACGCGTGCTCGATTGCAAGGTGCCGCAGGATCAGCCGGTCATCGACCGACTGCCGTCAATTCTCGAACATTTGGACGAAGAGGATCGCGAGCATTTCCGGCGCGTCCGGGAACTCCTGGACGATCTCGGAGTCGCCTACATGGTCAAGCCTCGGCTGGTGCGAGGACTCGACTACTACGTACGGACGACGTTCGAAATTACGCACAGCGCTTTGGGCGCACAAAACGCGATTCTTGGCGGAGGGCGATACGACGGTTTAGCGGAGAGCCTCGGTTCGAAAACAGCCGCTCCGGGGATCGGTTTCTCGATCGGCGAGGATCGACTGGTGATGACTGTGGAAGAAGCCAGAACGGTGCAGCCGCTTCAGCTCGATCTATATGTCGCTCCCATGGGCGATGCCGCATTCCGGCATTGTGCCGTTCTCGCACAAGAGCTCAGGAACCTGAACGTTTCGGTGGAGGTGGGAACGGATCGCAAGCTGAAACGCATGTTGGAGCTGGCAAATAAGCTGTCGGCTCGCTACACGCTGATCGTCGGCGATAACGAGATCGTGACGCGCTCCTACGGTCTGAAGAACATGGCGACAGGGGAACAGAAAACGCTCACGCGCGAGATGCTGCTCGATCAATTCGGCAGTGAGCCGGCAGGGCAGGATTCAGAAATCGCACAAAATGGCTGAAGTGACATTGGATTTCCTGGGCGACCTACGCCGCACTCACAGTTGTGGAGAGCTGCGAGCCGGCGACGTGGGGAACACGGCCGTATTGATGGGTTGGGTTCATCGGCGGCGGGATCTTGGCGGCGTGATATTTATCCATTTGCGCGATCGCGACGGCATTACGCAGCTGGTGTTCGACGAGAGTAAGAACCGAGAGGCTCACAAACGAGCGCAAGAACTGAGCTCCGAGTTCGTGATCGCCGCGGAAGGCGTGGTGGCGCTGCGCAGTCCCGACACGGTGAACGCGAACCTTTCAACGGGTGAAGTGGAAGTGGCGGTACAGAAACTCTGGATTCTGAACGAGTCGCGCACGCCGCCGTTTCCGCTCGAAGATAACGTCGATGTGAAAGAAGACATCCGCCTGAAATATCGATATCTCGACCTGCGGCGGCCGCACATGCAGCGCAACATCATCATGCGCTCAAAGATTACCTTTGCGATGCGGCAGGCGTTGTACGGGCAGGGATTTCTCGAGATCGAAACACCGTTTATGACGCGGTCAACGCCTGAAGGGGCGCGCGATTACCTGGTGCCGAGCCGTGTACAGCCGGGAAATTTCTATGCCTTGCCGCAGTCGCCGCAGATTTTCAAACAGCTTCTGATGGTGAGCGGCTACGAGCGATATTTTCAGATCGTGCGCTGCTTCCGCGATGAAGATTTGCGCGCGGACCGGCAACCGGAGTTCACGCAGATCGATCTGGAGATGTCCTTCCCTCAAGAAGAGCAGGTGTTCCAAGTAGTCGAACCGTTGATCTGGAGTGTGTGCGAGGCAGCCGGCAAGACAGTTGAAAGACAGATTCCGCGCATGAGCTACGCGCAAGCAATGCGGTCTTATGGCAGCGATAAACCGGATCTACGGGTTCCGCCCTTTCACTGCGTCGAAGATCTGTTTCCGGGGACTGATCTTACGGCCGAGGGCCTGCCGCTGGTTGCCATTCACATGCCGAATATAGGCACGTTGAGCCGTAAAGAACGCGATGAGATCAAAGCGGCGGGGCAAGAGCGCGGGTTGCGCGTGTACGACGATATAAAACGTTTGGAGCGCGATTATCCCGAGCCGCTGGCGCTTGTCCGCGAGCGCGCAAAAGCCGGTGCGGACGACCTGTTGATGTTGGCCGCTTGGGGCCTTGGCTGGAGATAAGCTGGGCGCTCTGCCGGAACAGACGATGTTGCAGGCTTGCGGGCAGCTTCGCCTGCATATCGCGCAGAAATACAACGAGCGGCACAAGCTTCTGGATCGTGAAACATTCAAATTTCTGTGGGTGATTGAGTTCCCGATGTTTGAGTGGGACGAGGGCGAGAATCGCTGGAACGCAGCGCATCATCCGTTCACGTCGGTTCACGACGGCGACATCGAGAAACTAACTGCCGATCCAGCGCACTGCCGCGCGAAGTCTTACGATCTGGTGCTGAACGGCATAGAACTGGGTTCAGGCTCCATCCGTATTCACCGGCGGGATGTGCAGTCGAAGGTATTTGCAGCACTCGGTTTCACGGAAGAAGAAGCGAAGCGCCGATTCGGTTTCCTGCTCGAGGCGTTGGAATACGGTGCGCCACCGCATGGCGGGATTGCTCTGGGTCTGGATCGCCTGGTGATGCTTTTAGCCGGCGAGGAATCGATCCGCGAAGTGATTCCGTTCCCGAAGACTGCCAAGGGCACCGATTTGATGTGCGAAGCGCCTTCTCCGGTTCCAGAGCGGCAGCTTCGCGATCTGGGAATCCGTCTGAATACTCCGCAGTAGTGTCAGGTAGCGGTGCGGGGCGGACGAATAATCAGCGGCAAAACGATGGAGACTGCCATCACTACCGCGATGATGTGCAGCGCTCCACTGTAGACACCGCTCACTTGGCGCATATGGGCGATTAACGAGGGACCAAACACGCTGGCGAATCCCCATGCCGTCAAGATCAGGCCGTAAATGGGGCCGACGTTCCTCGGTCCAAAATAATCCGCGGTGAACGCCGGCATGATGCCGAACGCTCCGCCGTAGCACATCAGAATGATGAACGTCACGGTTCCGATGATGGCTGCCGAATGAAGACCTGGATAGATCCAGAAAAGAGCAACCTGGATGACGAACATAATCACAAACGTTATTCTTCGCGTGAGCAGGTCAGACAACCAAGCCCAAAAGACGCGTCCAACGGCGTTGCCCATGGACACGATTCCGAGTAGAGCTCCGGCGGCGAAGGCGCTGAGATGCGCGATCTGTTGGAACATGGGCGATTCCTGAGAGATGACCGAAATGCCAGCCGATGTGTTGAGGAACAGCAGCAGCCAGAGGGCCCACCATTGCCAAGTCCCCAGTGCTTCGCCGAGTTTGTAATCGTGTGTGGAGCGCTGAGCGATTTGCGCGGCGCTCGGGTTCCATCCCGCCGGCCTCCAATCGACGGGCGGATTTCGCATGAAGTATCCAGCGATTACAGTGACGATCAGGTAAGCGATTCCCAGATAGGCGAAGGTCTTGAGCACGCCGACACTTTGAATGAGCCGCGTAGCGACGGGAGCGGTGACCAGGGCTCCCGCGCCAAAGCCACCGACGGCGATGCCGGTGAGAAGACCGCGGCGATCGGGAAACCATTTCACGAGCACTGTGACCGGCACTATGTAGCCAAGCCCGAGTCCGGTTCCGCCGATCAAACCATAGCTCAAATAGAGCCACCACAGCTTGTGCGCCGAGAAACTTGCCAGGAATACGCCGGCTCCATACAGCAGGCCCGCTGTCATGGCGACCACGCGCGGACCCTTTCGATTCAACCAAAGGCCGCCGAAGAACGACGCAAATCCAAGAACTAAAATGGCGATGGTGAAGGTGAGCGTCACATCCGGAATGCTCCAGCCGAATTGCTTCGTCAAGGGAATACGGAAGACGCTCCACGCGTAAACCGCGCCAAGCGCAATCTGCATAAACACACCTGCGATAGCGATACCCCAGCGGTTTGTCATTTCACCTAGTAGACTATAGAGCCGCCATGTCAGTTGAAGCAGCACGCACGTTCTTGCAGCAGGCGGAGAGAATCGCCGTTCTGACCGGCGCTGGTATTTCGGCGGAAAGCGGCGTGCCGACGTTTCGCGGTTCGGGTGGTTTGTGGAAGCAGTTCCGAGCGGAAGATTTGGCCACTCCTCAAGCGTTTGCTCGCGATCCGGAATTGGTTTGGCAATGGTACGACTGGCGTCGCAGCGTTCTCGCGCAAGTGAAACCGAATGCCGGACATCTGATGCTGGCCGAGCTCGAGCAACGCGCTCCGCAGTTCACTTTGATTACACAGAACGTGGACGGACTGCATCAGAAGGCGGGCAGCCGTTCGGTTCTCGAGCTTCACGGAAGCATTTGGAACTTGCGGTGTACTCAGTGCGCAAGGGAATGGCTGGACGGGAGCGTTCCGCTGGCGCTTCCGCCGCATTGCGAATGCGGAGCGATGGCGCGCCCCGGAGTAGTTTGGTTCGGAGAGAATTTACCATCGAAGATTTGGAACGCAGCAGAGGAGGCGGTGGAATCGTCCGACGTCCTTCTGGTGATTGGAACTTCCGCTGTCGTGTATCCGGCGGCAGGCCTGGTTCCGCTTGCCCGGTCATCGGGCGCGAAGATCGTCGAGATCAATTTGGAAACCACTCCGATGTCGGGATTGGTCGATTGCGCTCTGACGGGGCCTGCGGGCGAGATATTGCCGCAGCTCGTCCGCGCTGGCAATCGCGAATCTCAGGAATAGGGAGCGGGCAATCCGAGCTTCAAGCGGTGCTGGCGCATGAGCCATTGCTCGTGCGTTCGAATGCGAAGGTCGGCCAAGGCTTTAGCAGTACATAGCAGCACGAATCCGGCTTCTTTGTCTTCGGGGAAGTAGGAAACTGCGCTGGTCTGGTCGACTTCGCCCGCGAGCAAGCGACCGGCGCAAGTCAAACACCGGCCCTGATGACAGATTGCGGGAAGCGTAATTCCGTTGCGCGCGGCCGCATTCCAAATGAACTCATTTTGGTTGCACTGAAAAGATCTTTCGCCATCCGGCGTCTCAAGCACCACCAGATGACATTGAATCTTCTGCATGCGGCCGCACGGAGATACGTTTGCCCGCTCCTACGGATTGTAGAAGTGAGCGTTCTTGCTGTACGGAGCCTCACCAGGCTGGCCGCGCCGGAAATGGCCTGACGGAATCGATTTCCCGTCACGTTCATGCGCCAGCAGCTCGATGAACCAGGCTTCGTGCTCGACCTCCTCATTGAGGATTCGCGCTGCCATGTCGTAAGTGCGGGGATCTTTTCCGAACGTCATGTCGCAAATTGCGCTCCAGCTTCGGATGGCGCAGCGTTCGGATTCGAGCAACACAGTCAAAATATTCACTACCGTCGGGGGATTAGGCAGTTTTGCGGCAACGCACCCGGCCTGGTTGTGGAACTCCGGCAAATCGTTCGGCAATTCTCCGCCAAGCTCGTAAATGCGAGGCACTATCAATTCCCAATGCGCGCGATCTTCGAGGCGCGCATCTTCGCAAATCTCTTTGTAATCCTCGTAACCTGCCAGATGCATGCGGAGGATTGTGTAGTAGTAATAGGTACTCGCAAATTCCGCCGCCGCGTTCGCGATCAGCATCTTTATCAATTTTGCGACATCGACTCCGCGGGCCTCAATTACTTCCACGCCTACGCGTCTCGTCACATCTCCGGGTATTTACCGTGTCAGCCATAAACCTTCCTTTCAACCCTAGCGTATGGAGCGCGGCTGCTATAGGTCCAATATATGTTTCCTATCCGAGCTATAGGTTTTGGAACTGGTGGAACTAACATGAAGGAGAAAGCTTCCGATGGAAATTCACCAGTTGCGCTATTTCTGTGCGGTTGCACGACATGGCACGTTCACGCGAGCGGCACAGGCCGAACGCGTAGCGCAGCCATCTCTCTCGCAACAGATTCTCAAGCTCGAAGCTGAGCTGGGGGCGCGACTGTTCGACCGGCTCTCGAAGTCGATTAGAGTTACGCCCTTTGGGGAGGCATTCCTTCCAAAGGCGGAGCGGATTCTATTTGAGCTTTCCGAGGCCAAAACCGAAATTCTGGAGATGAGCGGGAAGGACAAGGGCGAAGTCTCGATCGGCACAATTCCAACTGTCGCGCCTTATCTGCTACCTGCGGTGCTGAGCAGCTTTTCGCGCCAGCACCCCGCGATCAATGTCAAGGTTATTGAAGACACCACCCCGGTTTTGCTCGACCGTTTACATGCAGGCAACGTCGACCTCGTCATTGCCGCGCTGCCGCTGCTAGGGATTGAGCTCGTTTCCACGAAGCTCCTGCGTGAACCATTTTCACTCGTCGTTCCAGAATCGCATCAGCTTTCACGACGCAAGGTGATCAGACTTGAAGAGATTCCGAAAGAGAGCCGGTTTCTGCTGCTTAAGGAGGGGCATTGCTTCCGGGACAGCACGATAGAAGCTTGCAGGAAATCTCGCATGACTCCCAACGTGGTTTTCGAGAGCGGGCAATTCGCGACGATCTTGGCCATGGTGTCGGCGGGAATGGGTATTTCCGCCATTCCGAGAATGGCCGTCCAATCCGCGCGCGGGTGTCGTTTCATCCGGATCGCGAACGAAGAAGCGGCCCGTACTCTGGGAGTGACAATGCTCAGCCGCCACTTCCAAACCCGGGCCCAAAAGACGTTCTTGCAGCATTTGTTCCGGACAACTGCAGCAATCGTGCAAGAACGGCAGTCATTTCGGACCGTTCCGGATGGCGCGATAGCGGTTGCGCAATCGGCAGAGGAATACGTGCGATTGCTAAGCTCGTGTTTCATGCGATCCGGCTTTGCAGCAATCGTACGTCTTGCGGTCGCGGCGGTATTGTGCGCCGTGGCTTTGCCAGCGGTCGATGTCAACTCGCTGCCGAAGCCGACCGGATATGTCAGCGATCTGGCGCACGTAGTCAGTCCGGCGGACAAGGACAACTCGAGGCTTTCTGCACGCGAGTCGAGCAGGAACTTGGAGTGCAGTTCGCGCTGGTCACGATCGACACTATGGGCGACCAGCCGATCCGCGATTTCGCGCTGGAGCTGTCGCGGAAATGGGGCGTGGGCGACCGGAAGAGCAATCAGGGCGTGCTGCTGCTGCTGGTCATCAAGGATCACAAGGACGATATCGAGACCGGCCGCGGCATCGAGCCGTATATCACCGACGGTTTTGCAGGGAGTACGCTGCGCTTCGATGCGGCCGGAACTTCGCGCCGGCAATTACGGCGCCGCGCTTGCTGGCGGCTGCGCAGGCCATGGCGGCCCAGATCGCGCAGGGCAAGGGAATCGCGTTTTCAGGCAGTGTTCCGCAACCGCGAAGAACAGCCCGAGCGAGCCCCTAGTCCGGCGCGGCAGCGGCATTCCGTTTCCGCTGATCATTCTCGGCATTTTCGTATTAGTTGTGGCTGCTTGGGCCGCGGCGGCGCGGCGAGGCGGAGGAGGCGGATTCTTGACCGGTATGCTGCTCGGCAATCTGCTGGGCGGAGGGCGGGGCTGGGGCGGCGGCGGGGGTTGGGGCGGCGGCGGATTCGGAGGCGGTTCCGGCGGCGGCGGCGGCTTCGGCGGATTCGGCGGCGGCGATTTCGGCGGCGGCGGCGCAAGCAGCAATTGGTAGACAGACAGGCGAGGAGCACAGAGTTGGAAGAACAACTTTCAGAACTGGTTGAACGGCTGAAGACGGCATTTGGCGACCGGCTGGTTTCGGCGATACTTTACGGCTCCGCGGCCATGGGCGATTGGCACGAGCACAGCTCCGACCTGAACGTTCTGTGCGTTCTCAGCCGCCTTTCGCCCGAGGAACTTGCGCAATCGGAGCCGGTTTTTCGCTGGTGGCGCGAGAAGGGCAATCCGCCGCCGCTGCTGTTGACCGAGGAAGAGGTTCGCACCTCGACCGATTGCTTTCCCATGGAATTCCACGACATGCAGGAGCATCGGCGCGTGCTTTACGGCGAGGACGTGATTCAGGATCTGGAGATCGACCGCTCGTTTTACCGCGCGCAAGTGGAGCACGAGCTTCGGGCCAAGCAGATTCGCTTGCGCCAAAAAGCCGCCGAATTGCTCTCCAATCCAGAGCGGCTGTTGAAGCTGCTGACGGATTCGATTTCCACTTTCTGCGTTCTCGGCCGGCACGCGCTGATTTTGAGCGGCCATGAACCGCGTTGGAAGAAAGCAGGAGATCTTGGCCGCGTTGGAGCAGGCGATGGGGATGCGCCTGGACGGCGCAAATGCGATACTGGCGATTCGTGCAGTGCGAGAAGCCGCGCGGCAGACACGGATGCCGTGTCTCTGCTCGAGAAGTATCTGAGCGAAATGGATGCGCTGGTGCGATTTGTGGATGCGCTGGCAAATAGCCGTGACGGTGCGCCGAATGAAGAATCAGAGGAGCATAGAACATGAAGGGCGCGCTGATTGTGCTTGGCGGTTGTGGTGCTGGTTGTGCTTGATTTTCGGCGGGCAACTGATGGGCGAGCGCAACCAGCTGGTCACCGAGAAGAACGACATCGACGCGCGCTGGGCGCAAGTGGACAACGACATGAAGCGCCGCGCCGATCTGATTCCGAATCTGGTCGAGACGGTGAAAGGCTACGCCAAGCAGGAACAAACGGTCATTGGCGAAGTGGCAAACGCCCGCGCGGCGCTGCTGGGCGCGCACAGCAAGCAGGACGAGATTACCGCCAACAACCAGTTGAGCGGCGCGATCGGACGCCTGCTGGTGCTGCAGGAAAATTATCCGCAGCTCAAATCGAACGAAAACTTTCTCCGGCTGCAGGACGAATTGGCGGGAACCGAGAACCGGATCGCGGTGGACCGCCGCGATTACAACGAGGCCATCAAGAAATACAACACCGATATCGAGCTATTCCCGAAGAACATCGCCGCATCGATGTTCGGTTTCCACCGGGACGACGCCTACTTCAAGACCACCGAAGAAGAGAAGAAAGTGCCGCAAGTGAAATTCTAGGGCATGGCTACGCTTCTTCTTCGTCGACTTCGGTCCAATCCTGACGTCGCTTGCGTAACGCTTCAATACCGAAAGCGAGCCGCTGCTGCTGAAACCGGCCGTCCGCAATCTCCGATAAGCGCTGGCCAGGTTCTTTTCCTCTTTGAAGAACTCCGCGAGATCCTTGCCGCGGTATTTGCGTTCCAGGAATCGCTGGATGAGATCCGGCTCGTCGGTGCCGGCAAAAGTCTTTTCGACGGCGTCTTCGGCGACTGCTGGAGCGACGCGCTTGGACTGCAGATCGCGCAAAACGCGAAAGCGGCCAAAGCCCTGATTTTGCAGCCGGGAGGCGGCGAAGGCCTCGGAAAACTTCTGGTCGTCGGCAAATCCGTATTCGCGAAGCTTTGCCATGGCGGCGTTCACGTCGGCCGGCGATTCGGCGCGCCGCGAAAGCTTCTGTCTCAGCTCGGTGGCCGAATGCGCACGCTGGCCCAGAGCGCGCAAGGCATACTCCCACAAGCCTCTGCATCGAGCTTTTTCGGCTTGCCGCGCGCCGCCATCTTGCTGAAACGTTTGCTACTGTACCATGCTCTACAAGATGTAAACTGCGAATGGACAGGCCTTTACAGGACCTGAACAGCGAAGGAGATTGATATGGAGGAAAAAAGCGGGTTCGGTTATTTTTTGCTGGGCCTGGGGATCGGCGTAGCGGCCGGCATACTTTGGGCGCCCAGAGCCGGTGAAGAAACCCGGCAATTGCTCGCCGACAAAGCGGGCGAAGGCGCCGATTACTTGAAGGCTCGCGCGCGCAGGAAGGGACGAGAATACGTTCGCCAGCGCACCGACGATCTGAAGCAATCGGCTTCGGATCTTTATGAAAAGGGCCGGACCACGGTCGCGCGCCAGAAAGACACGCTCAATGCCGCGGTTGAAGCGGGTAAACAGGCCTACCGGGACGCCGTGAGCGACGTCAAAACAGCTGCCGCGGGCTCCGGTGGCACGGGCAGCGGTACCGGCAGCCCGGCAGACAACGTTTAAGCCGATCTTGACTCTGATCAGGATATGCGCTCTGAAATGGACGAACACACGCTTCTCATTCTTCTGACCATCTTCGTCGCCTTAGCGGCGATAGCGATGCTCGATTCAGGCCGGGACTCTTCTCGGCCTTTTTCTTGTCGCGCGCAAGCTGCAGGAGAAGATCATGCCAATTCATCCCGGAGATAGAAGCGATTGTTGGACGTCACGCAAGCGGACCGTCGAGCGGGTCGAGAAGCACATCGAGAAGATCGGCGACACCAGCGAGCGCTATCCTGGACGTCACGAAACAGCAGCTCGCCAAAGTTGACGAGCTGCTGACGGATGCCACGACGCGGGCTAAAGTGCAGATGGAACGCGCGGAAATGGTGCTGGACGACACCATGACGCGAGTGCAGGAGACGGTCTCGTACGTGCAATCCGGGGTGTTGCGGCCGGTCCGCGAAGTTTATGGAGTTTTGGCCGGAATCCGCACCGCGCTATGCTCATCTAGGCCGCGGCGGGCGACCGACGGTCGATCACGCCACGTCCGACGAAGAGATGTTTATCTAAGTCGCGACTTCCGCCTGAACGCTAGCTTTCGCAATTCGTATCCATCAGGAGCCGCAAATGCTCCAGATCGGGAATCACGCGAACGCGTCTTGACCGCTTCGACTGATTCGCCGATCTGCTCGGATGGAATCGCGCGTTCCAGCCGCGAACGTTGCAGCCACTAGCCGAAGATAGCCGACTTCTGCGGGTCGATCTGCATGATCCGGCAGCACGTTGCATCGACGCTGGGCGGATGCGCACCCGCGACGATCACGCCCGGGGAGATGCGCGTGCCCAGAATCGGGCCATTCCCTTCCATCGCTTCGATGCCATCCACCAGGCAGAACTGGCGCGGGAAAAGATAGTGGAGATCGGCGATGCATTCGTCGATGCCGGCCCAATGCAGGACGTTTTTGGGCCATCCATAAACCGCGCCAGGCACGAGTCCAAACAGATTTTTCATGGACAAGCGTGGCGCCGGTCCAGTGATGAGTTTTCATTTTGGGCAAGGACACCAGCAGATCGCAGCTGAGCGCCGTATGCGGCAGATAAAGTTCGGAAAGCGAGGAGAAGGGATTGCGGATGCGGACCCGGCTAACTTCGTCGAGGTTCAGATCGGTGAAGTTGCTTTCGAATCCGGGACAGCGCTCGAAATAGCCCGGCGCTGGAGGCCAAATCGAGCGTCGTGCGGCGGTGCCCGGGGCCTTCCGCGATGTGGACGTCTCTCGCACCCAAGGAGCGGAAAGCGCGTCCGCAGCGGCGGCGACAAAAGCTGGATGCGTATTGATGGGCGCGGCGGAGCTAAATTCGACGAGATTCGGTTTGAGAAGAACCTTCTTGCCCGCGATTGGGACCTGGTGTTCGATCAGGATGCGGCGGATCAGGCTTTCCAAATCCGCGCGAATACGAGTCGCGCGAACGATCGAAACGCGGTGCTTGTCGTCGCGTTGAGCGGCGCGGCGGCAACTCAGCGGCAACACCAAAGCATCCGAAGAAGAAATAGCGCCGATTCATGTGCCATGTAGAGCTCATCAAAGTGCGTGGAAGAAGCTTGTTGCTCGCGGCTGTCGCCCGCCAGAGCCAACAGCCGCAGAGACAAATCTCGAGTCGTACGGCAAGGAAGAGTGGTTTCGAGATCTAGACGTCTGCGCCATGGCGACACAGGCCCAACTGCAGCCAGCAGAGGCTTCGATGGATCCGGGAGCATGGAGAAGCTTCTGCGCGCGTTTCAGCGAGACATCCAGTTCCGACGGCGGCACACCGTAAAGCGCAAGCAGTGCCATGCCGGTCATTTCCGGGTAGGAGCCGGCATTTTCACTGCGGTAGCTGGACGCCGCCGTGATTCCAGCCGCCATCGCGACAGCGCGCGGAAAGGATGTATTCCTTGCGCATGGCGGATATACGGGCGAGTTTTGTCGTTGCTCGTGTTGTCGGGCGGCCTCGCGAGAGCGCGAGAACGGAGATGGCGGTAGGGGCGATCCAGGCGGCAGTGCCGGGGAACCAAGGTGAACCGCCGCCGGCTGAACGGGACGGCGCTATCCGCGAAGGCGGAAGACGAGCGTTCGACGGGCTTAGTCTGCTGGCATCGGATTTGCCGAGTAAGCCATGCAATGGCGCGGCGGTACGCTGAGCGGAAGCTGGCTCGGTTTCCGACAACCAAGGAGGCGAGGCTCGTGACCCAGGTGCTGACGTCAACGGACGGGTTGGTGGCCAGCCGCCATCAAGTCTCTGATTGTGCGCGAGCCAAGCGACAGCCGCGCGTGCAATTCAGCTCGGTTTGAGCAGCGCTGGGCTTGCGAGAGCGAGAAGGGCGAGGGCGGTGGGTTCAGTCCAGGAGCTGCCATTTCGGTACCCCCAACCGCCATCGGGATTCTGTGCTTCGAGAAGCTGCCGCTGAAGTGCTCCGCTTCAGCCATGCTGACCGTGCAGCCTATAGGAATCGTCTTACGTTTGCGGCGGCGCTTCAAATAGAACACCAAAAGGCTCCCGCTGCCAATCCAGATGATAGCCTGCACCGTCATATCACTCATTGCTTTTCTCCTTTTACACACACTTGCCTCTTCGAGGAAGTGGCTCGAGGCGCGAAGCTATTTCGCAACGCCCTACATAACTCACATCGGCACTTCGGACGCCGATTCCATTAGCCCGGAAGTACTTACTGTTGGAAGCCATTCGTAAGCGGGAATAGGTTGTGGAACAGCTGCAAGCATGCCGGGACCCGCCGTAACCACCAGCAGCGAGGGAAGACAGAAGAAGAAGATCGGGAATACCAGCTTTACGCCGACTTTCCCGGCCCGTTCTTCGGCCTCCTGGCGCCGCCGGATGCGCAGGATAATCCGATTGGGTGCGCAGCGCTTCTGCTACGCTGGTTCCAAAGCGATCGGTCTGGATCAAAATCGCCACCAGCTTCTTGACTTCGTCTTCGCCGGTGCGCCGCCCGAAATTGCGCAGCGCCTCGGCTCGACTTTTGCCCGCCATGATCTCCATATTCACGATGCGACAGATCTTCGCTGACGGCCGGATGAACGCTTCTTAGTTCGCGGCTGACGTTCACAATGGCCTGATCGAGCCCGCAACCCGCCTCGGTGCAAATGACCATCAGATCCAGAACATCGGGCAGCGACAACCGGATCTGGTCGTGCCGGCGCTTAACCAGGCGCCCAGAATGAAGGCCGGCAGAAAATAGCCGACGCCGCCACCCGCCACCGGCAGCATGAGACGAAGCATGGGGTTATCGATACGGCTCGCGAAACGCAAGGCCGCGATGACCAGAACCGCGCCAGGAGAATTTTCGCGCCATAGTACACGGCAACGGCCGAACTGCCGCGGAACCCGGCGGCGAACAGTTCCTGTTTGGCAACGGAAGCGTCTTGCGGCGAAACGGGAAGCAAATTGCCGATCGGCTCGAATAGCCGCGACAACGAAAATTCGCGTTTCTGCTTCCGTTCGGCGAATGCGGGCGGAATGGCTTGCGAGGTGGTGGTCGCCAGCTGATCCAGCATCCGCGACGGCCGGACGTAATGCACATAGCCGAAAATAGGAGACCACGCCCACGATGACCAGAAACAGAACGACCGGAAACAAAATGGCCATGATTCAGACCTTTATGTTGGTAATCTTGCGGATCACGAAATAGCCGATGATCTGGCCGATCACCGCGCCGTAAATCATCATCTTGCCCGGTCTTGTCGGCGGCAAGTTCGTGCAGATATGCCGGGCTGGTCATCATCATGAATCCGGCGACGCCGAGCGGCATCAGCACGAGCACCACGCCGGTGATGCGGCCGTGGGCGCTGGCGGCCTTCACCTGCCCTTGAGGCGAAAGCGCTCGCGGATGATGAAGGCCAGCTTGCTCAGAATCTCGCCCAGGTTTCCGCCCGTCTCCTGCTGCAGCAGCACGGAGGAAACGAAAAACCGCACATCGACCAGGGGCACCAGGATGCATGAGCTTTCCGAGCGCCACATCGAGCGAGGAGCCTAACTGCAGATCGTTCGAAACTCGCCGGAAGGCAGAACCGAGCGGATCGGGTGAATCGGTCCCGAGCATTTCCAAGGCAACCGAAAAGCCGTGGCCGGCGCGCATGGATCGCGAAAGGAAATCGAGCGCTTCCGGAAATTGCTCTTCGAAGGCGGCGATGCTCTTGGCACGCTTGCGCAGCACCAGCAGCAGCGGGATCAGAGATCCCACAGCCGCAAATACGCCGCCGCTCAGCTAGGGTGACACCAAGTGCAGCTTCAGCCCGAGCAACAGCCCTGCGCCGCAGCTGACGCACGAGATCATGATCAGCTTGCTGCCGCTCCAATTCTTTCCGGCCTGCTCGAGCATCAGATCCAGACGCTCCATGAACTGGAAGCGCCGCAGGAATTTGCTGAAGGATATCTTCCTGTTCGCGCGGGCCGAAGAAATTCGGAGCGCTGCTCGGCGGGCGATTGCCTCCGCTTTGCGGAGCATGGAACGGATCTGCTGCTTCTGCTTGGACCGGAAGAACGACAAGCCCATCCCGACGCACGCCATCACGGTGAGAAATATGACGAAAAAGAGAATGGCAAGAGCCAGCCATGCCGTTTAGCGAACCTCGACTACGTTTTGGAAGACGTGCGGCGGAAGTTCGATGCCGGCCGCCTTCAAGCGTTCACTGAACTTCGGGCCGCACGCCGGTCGGGCTTGAAGCGCCCGGTGACGCGTCCCTCGCTCGATGAGGCCGGTGCGTTCGAAAACGAAGATGTCCTGCGTGGTTACCAGCTCGCCTTCCATGCCCAGGCATTCGGTGATGTAGGTCACCTTGCGGGTGCCGTCCGCCATGCGCGAGCACTGGACGAAGAGGTCGACGGCGGAGGCCACCTGCTGGCGAATGGAGCGTACGTTCAGGTTCGAGCTGGCCATTCCGATCATCACTTCCAAACGGCTGATGGCATCTCGCGGGCTGTTGGCGTGAATGGTCGTCAGCGAGCCGTCGTGACCGGTATTCATGGCCTGCAGCATGTCGAGCGCTTCCTCGCCGCGCACCTCGCCGACGATGATGCGGTCGGGCCGCATACGAAGAGCGTTGATCAGCAGGTGGCGCTGCAGCACCGCGCCTTTTCCCTCGATATTGGCGGGCCGGGTCTCAAGCCGCGCGACGTGGGTCTGGCGAAGCTGCAACTCGGCGGCGTCTTCGATGGTGACGATGCGCTCATTCGGCGGAATGAAGCCGGAGAGCATGTTCAGGAAGGTCGTTTTGCCGGCGCCCGTTCCCCCCGAAATGATGACGTTCAGCCGCGCTTTCACGCAGGCCTTCACCAGCTCGAGCATGCCTTCGGTGAGCGAAAGATTGCGCAGCAGATCGGCCGGCTGCAGCGGATCGGCGCCGAAGCGGCGTATCGAGAGCAGCGGCCCATCGACCGCCAAGCGGCGGAATCACCGCGTTTACGCGCGAGCCGTCGGGCAGACGCGCGTCGACCATGGGAGACGATTCGTCGATGCGGCGTCCGACGCGCGACACCACGCGCTCGATGATGCGCATCAGATGGGCGTCGTCCTTGAACTCGATGTTGGTGCGCTCGAGCTTGCCGCCGCGCTCGACATAGATCAGGCGCGGCGTGGTCACGAGGATGTCGGAAACGGCGCGGTCGCGCAGCAAGGGCTCGAGCGGGCCTAACCCGAACACTTCGTCGAGCACTTCTTCGATCAGCTTGTCCTTTTCAGCCAGGCTGAGCGGGGTCTTCTCTTCGTTAACGAGCTTGGCGACGGCGGGACGGATTTCCTGCCGTACCCGCTCGCCGGGCGTCGCGTAAACCGCCTCGAGATTGATGCGATCGAGAAGCTTTCGATGAATGGAAAATTTCAGCTCCTGGTACTGGAGCGCGGAAGCGTCGCGCGGAGGCCGCAGCGCTGCGGCTGGGCTCCGCGGGCCGGATGTCGTTTCGAGGTGTCTCTGTGGCAACCATATATCTCTTATCCAAACAGCGCGAATTTCTTCTTGGTTTTGACCGGCTGCACGCCGGCTATCTTCGAGGCGAGCTGAGCGAAGTGCTGCGCCAGCCGGGTATTCGAATTAAGCAGGTTGCCGCTCGAATAAGACTGATAGAGGCCCATGTAATCGTTCGGAAGAGCGGCGTACAACGAGCGGCCCAGAATCTTTTCCAGTTCCTGCGTGCTGATGTCCATCATCTTCGGAGTGCGATTCAGGACCAATTGCAGTTTTTCGCCTTGCTCGAACAGCCCGTGAACGATCGACTTGAGACCATGCAGCGCCACCACTTCGAGCGTCGAGACCAGGAACAATTGATCGATCTCATCGAGAACAGCGGTGGCAATCGAATTGAGGCTGCGGCCCAGATCGAGCACGATCCAGTCGTGCTGGGTGCGCATGAACTGCAGGACCTGCCGCAAGCGGTTTTCATCAGGATGGTCCCAGCGCGAATAAGCCGCGGGCGCGGGAATGACCGACAAACCGGGCCGGTGCTCGACGATCAGCGCTTTCCACAGGCTCTCATCGAGCCGCGAAAGGTTCTTGATGGCATCGAGAATCGAATACGAGCTCGGCGTTTTCATCAGGAAACCGACGAGCCCGGAGGTCAGGTCGAGATCCGCCAGCAGAACGTTCTTGCTGAGTCAGGCTTTGCAGCTCGGTGGCCACGTGGCAGGCGAGCGTGGTCGCGCCGCATCCGCCTTTCGCCGAAAGAAAGCCGATGGTCTTGCCGCGCGTCACGGGAACCAGGTCGGATCTCGGAGGAGTTCAGGATGCGCTCGAGAGCCGGCAGCAGAGTTTCTTTCAGCGGCGGATGCAAAAATTCGTTCGCGCCGGCGCGCATGGCCGAGAGAATGGTCTGCGGATCGGCGCTCGAGTGAAGAGCTACCACCTTGATGCGCGGCGACTGGTACTTCAGTTGACGCATGGCGATGTTGAGCTCGGAAGGAACCGAAGACAGGTCAAGCAGCAATACTTCGGGTTTCGCGGTCGCAATGCGGTCGAGAAGGCCGCTCCAGTCGGAGGAGTCCTCATCGAACGGTATCTGATTTCCGGGCGTTCGCAGAATCTCGGTGGCCTCGCGATGCAGGCCTTCGTCACCGATGTGCAAGAGCAGTTTTGCGGAATTCATGGCGCGTAATTTAGTGGTTCGAACCGGAAGCCGGAGGCGGATTCGAACTGGAGCTCGAAGCGGGGTTCGAACCCGGATTCGAAGCGGGCGGATTCGGCTGTGTATCGGGTGGCGTAGCCTCCACCGGTCTTACCAGCAGCAGCTGCGGTTGCGTAGGAGAGCCGGCGCCCCCGCTCGACTCGCTTTGAGCCGAGATCTTCAGTTGTTCCACCGGCAATGAACCAAACCGTTGCAAAGGCTGAGCCGGGCCCGTCACCTGCGGCCCTGGGGTCGCGGGCGGAGAAGCGGAAGTGCCTTTCAAGAACGGAATGGGCCTTGCTATCTCGGGACGTTTTGCATCGACCGGTATGGGACGCACTAGCTCGGGCGTGACCAATACCAGCAATTCGCTGTTGCTCTTGCTGACCGATCGCGATTGGAACAGTTTTCCGAGTATGGGAATATCGCCAATTCCCGGCACCTTGTTCAGTTGTTCCGTGACTTGGTTATTGAGCAGTCCGGCGATCACGAAGCTCTGGCCGCTCTGCAGCTCGATTTCCGTTTGCACGCGGCGGGTTGACAGACCGGGGACGGTAAATCCGTTTACCGTTAAGCCATTCGAATAATCGAGCGAGCTCACCTCGGGGGTGACGACCAGATGGATCGTGCCGCGCGGAGTCACGGTCGGAACGAAACTCAGCCGAATTCCGAACTCTTTAAATTGGACCGTAACCTGTCCTACCCCGGCCGCCCCTCCTTGAATAGTTGGAAAGGGAAACTCGCCTCCCGCTAAGAAACTCGCGGGCTTGCCGCTAAGCGTCAAGAGATTCGGTTCGGCAAGTATCTGCAAAAGCGCTTTCGCTTCGAGGGCCTGAATGTACGTTCCCAGATTCAAGTCAGGACGGAAATAGAAGATATTCAGCAAATCCGAGAAGGAAAGACTGGAGGCCCCGGGGGTACCCGACAGAGGCTGGTTTTGACCGAATTGACTGGTGGTGGAATTTCCGATGCCCTTTGGATTGACGGAAAACAGGTTCACGCCAAACTGCGAAGTGACGGAGCGATCCAGATCCGCGAAACGGACCTTCAGAAGAATCTGCGGTTCCTCCGGAGGAATCAGCACGCGCAGCAGATTGACTACTTTGCCCACCGTGCCCGCGATAGCGGCAGCACGATCGGCGGCGGTGATGTCGCTCACGGTCCCGCGCAGAAACACGTGGCCATCTTCCTCCGTCATCGACACGGCCGGTCCCAGCTCTCGGAAGAGCTCATTTCGGACGGCGTCCGATTTCGAGTGGCTCGCCTGGACGTGGACATCGAAATTGCTGCGGCCTCTCGCGTCCCAGAGAATGAGACTGGTATCGCCGGGAGATTTGCCGTTGATCAGCAACTCGGTCGAGCTCACCGCGACGGCCTCGGCTATTTCGGGATTGGTAATCGAAACGCGCCGGATTCCGGCAGGGTGCTCGAGAATGATGGACTTGTTGATAGTGACTGTCAGATCCCCGGGCGCTTGCGGTTGAACAGCCGCAGTCGGAGATCCACCGGCTTGCGCCGGGAATGCTCCTGCTCGAGGAGTCTGCGCAGCCGGGCCTGCTGTCTCGGCCAGGGCGACAAACGCAAATGCAAATGCGGGTAGTAGGATTTTCACGCGCTTATCTCCGGTGCGGCAGCTCAAAACTCTGCTCACTCTTCTTCATTCCGCTGAATACTTCCACGGTTTCGGTCGGGGGCGGACGCGGCGCGGCCGCTCTCGGCGCTGCCATTACCACCACGGGCCGTACCGACGCAGCCTTCACGGTTTGCCCGAAAAGGCTCGCCAGCGAGGCGCCTTGCGTCGTCTGTTCTTTGGTATCGAGCGGATTTCTGAGCACCAGCTGAACTTTCGTCTCGTCGCTCGCCAGGTTTAAGATCTCGGCCTGATTCGGCGAAACCAGCAAGTTCACGACTTGCGCCGATTCCGGCTTACCGTCGATATTTTTCTCGATGCGCTGGCCGGCCGATAGCACCTCAATGTTCTGCAGCAGCGTCCGGCACAAGGTCCCGCTCTGGTTCGAATCGCCTCCCGGGGCATTGCCGGCAATGAGAATGTCGACATGCATGCCGGGCAAAACGAATCCGGCCAGGCCGACCACCTCGTTGACACGCAACGCGACGGCGCGCATTCCCACCGGGATTGTGGAGGCTAAGCCCGCGCCCGCGCCCTTCGACGCCAGGCGGCTGTCCAAAATGGCTTCGCCCTGATAAATGGTTGCGATCACGCCTCGCCCTATCACTTCCTGTTTGGACCTTACGGCGTGCTCGGGCACCGGGCTGCTCCAGGGAATCTCGGTTACATCGAAGTCGCGAATGAGCGCACCCACCTGCAGGTCGTGCGCGGCGACCATCAGCTTATTCGACGAGACCTGGTGCGCGGGAGCTCGCGACTGCAACACGATCAGCCGGTACACCGCGAAGCTCGTGATGGTGGCGACAACCAGCGCGAACACGAATACTGCAACTAAACGTCGGTTCATTGGAATTTGAGATATTTTTTCGGGAATCTATCAGCGCAGAGTTCTACGTTCGAACCATCTGCATAACCACAGACATCCGGCTGAATGGCGAATAGTCATTCGCCGAATGCGAATCCGTCAGCCTTTCATGAGAAGTGGCGCCGCGGAACTGACGGGGTATCCGCGGCCCCCAAGGAGCGCCTGCGCGCCCCTCTTTTACGAACCCGCCGCTGTAACAGCAGATCCCAGCGCGTTGCTGATGTCTGCCCACAACGTCACGATCTGAGTCTTGACGCCGGCCAGCAAAGCCACTGCCGCCAACGCGATAAAAGCGAGCAGCAGGGAGTACTCGACCAAGTCTTGACCTTCCTCTTCCCGCCAAAACGCCTTCAGAGACAAAGTGATCATAGGCTTCTCCTTTCGTCGAATTTGAGAGTCGAACTAGAGTCGTTCACTTGGGTACTCCCAAAACGCCCAAGTTTCTTTTCCACGCTTGCGCCGACAGGCGCGCTTGCCATGCGGCCGAGCTGCGAGCAGCAGGCCGCCGGCTGGACACGGAACACGATGACGGAGCCGTTGTCGAACAGCATCTTCCAATGCGGCGATTCTTTTAACACCGCCGCCAGCGGAGCGTCAGGTTTCACCATCACGGCCTCAATCGAGAACCGCTTCAGATCGGATTCCCAGTCGTACTGGGCGCTCATGATGTGTTGATAAATCCCAACCAGCTCGCTGCCGTAAAAATCGGACCGTCCGTCCATGAAAACCCGTTGAGCGGGGTAGAAGCGATAGATCAGGTAATCGCCCCATTGGTCGGAGGTGAACACGCGCAAGCCTTTCATCTGCCCAAGCACCGGAACATTTTCAATTGCAAAATTCTTCGGCTTGAACTGCGCTTCGAAGCCCGGTTTATGCGCACCCAGCGCAAAGGCCACGAACAGCACTGCGGCGGCCGACACAACGTGCCACCGCTCGATGCGGTCTAGGGGGCTGAATTCAGCGCAAATTTCGGAAACGGCGGCGCTGGTTTTTCTCAGCCAACTCACTCGCGCCAGGCGGCGGGCGTATTCGAGCGCCATCGACGCCGCCCACGGCGCCGCGATCAGCACAAAGATCGGCGCGTTTCGTCCGGACACCAATGACAAGTGAGCCCACAACAGAATCGATAGACCGGCGGCGATTTTGCCGCGGCTCAGGCACCAGAACGCTGCTGGAATTCCCAACAAAAGCATGCCTTCGAAAAAGATCGAGGACGGGTGATGGAAGTCGATCGACTGGAACTCCTGGATGTTGTCGAGCAGCTTCGAATCCCGCAGGTACGTGAAGACGTGTTGATGCAAATGCCAGGTGTACGGATTGATAAAGCTCGCGGCCAGGCAACCCAACGCGCAGAGCAGATAGGGGCGTGAGTTCGCGTAGGCATCGCGCCAGACATTCTTGGATGCAAGAAATGCGCGCACACTTTCGGCTACCGCGCTGGTCAACAGCAGTACCACCCCCACCAGGAACCCGCCGTGCAAATTCGTCCAGGCGAGCGTGAGTAGAGGCAGCGAGTAAAGGCCCTTGAAGTTGCCTCTCTCAGCGGAAAAAATCACGTGCGAGAAAATCAGCACGAAGACCCACGAAACCAGGTGAGGCCGCGCCAGCCAGTGGATCATGGAGGCGCAGACGGCTAGCATCGTGAACAGTACCGCCAGCGCATCGTTGTCCGAACAGCGCCGAATCAGCCGGAACAGCAGAACCGAGACCAGCCCGAGTAACAGCACGTTGACGAACACGACTCCGGCGAGACCCGCAAAGCTGTGAACTGCCGCAAACACGACGTCCCAGCCCCATTCCCACGCGAACCACGCCTGGTGCGGTTTTGTGAATGAAAAGATGTCGGTGGTAGGGACCATTCCGTGCTGCAAGATCCAATCGCCGGTTCGGATGTGCCAACCCGTGTCGCCATCCGCAAGCAGCACCTGACTACCGGGCAGCAGCCCAAAGAGCAAAAACAAGGGCAGCAGAAAAGCCAGATCGGTCAGCGAAGGCAGCACGCGAACAAGCCACCGTTGTGTTTCGGTGTTGGGCACGTCCCAGCTGTGAGCGATGGTCGCTTGCATGTATTCCACTAACGAGTCAGAACTGTCTACGGTCTCTAATCGGTTGCGGGAGGGCCTTTCAATAGGCATTAGGCGGGGAGCCTTATTACCCGCCTGCCCCGCGGGACGGCCGGGCGCGGTAAGTCGAATCAGTTGTACGTGCTATGGAGCAAGAACACGATCGAGCCCGCGGCTATTACGGCGGCGTGAGGGAGTCCTAGGGCTTCCGAGTTGCGGATATCGAGGCCTTTTTCGCTGGCGAAAGGCATGCGGAAATGCAACAACTCGGCCCCTATGACGGTCAGGTTTGAGAGGGTCCGGTAGAGCCGTTTCTGCGAGGCGATCAATATCAGGGATACGACTCCGCCAATAATCGCGGTGATGAAGAAGATGCCAACCCAATTGCCCGCTCCTACGATCGCCCCAACGGCGCCCATCAATTTCACGTCTCCGGCACCCATGGCGCGAACCAGGTAGAGCGGCACATAGACCAGAAATGCACAAAGAAATCCCAAGCAGGCGGCGGCCAGGCCGTGGCGGCCCGACAGCGTGGTATTCAGGACGAAGCCCGCGATCACGCCGCTTACGCTGAGCCAATTGGGAATTCGCCTAAACCGGAGGTCGTAAGCAGCCGCGATCAGGACAACTGCAAGCAACACGATTTTCGCGACGGCAGGCATGTCGTAGATGGACTCATCGGCTATGTTTCGCCGGTCCTGTATGGTTCGGGCACGGGCTCGAACCTCAGCCGGTCTCCTACGAGCGTGCCGGAGCGTGCCACGGCCTCGCATTGCAATTCCAACACCGACGAAGCTGTCAAGCAGATGGCGATTCGCCCGGGACGGAGCCGCGCAACCAATTTTCTAACCCGAAAATGCTTATCGAGGAAGACCACGCCGAGGGGCGCCTTCATGCCGAACGTGTGAATCGCCTCGCAAGGAGCAATCCACAGGCCCGCGCCTTCCGCGAGCGTCTCCACCCCGAGCAATCCCTTGCGCCTCGCGCCGCTCGTTCCCGCCACGCGAACCTCCGTCGCAAGACTGACGCCGCGATCCAGATTTCGAACGGCGTAGCGCAACTCCGCAGGAACACACGTATTCATCGGTTTGACATTTTATCGGCAAGCGCCCGCGCTGGTGTGACGTCAACTGCGGCGAGAATTCTTCTTCATCTCCATCAAGAAAACCTGACAGCAAACCCGTTGAATGCCTTGTCACAACTCGCAATGGTAATCATCTGGAAATTTTCAGTTCTGCACGGCGATGCGTCACTTGCCTTCAACTGCATCATCACCAAGTACCTAAGCATGAGGATTAACATAGCTGTCGCCTCAACCAGAGCCATCGGGATAACAGCCAGGATCGTTCTAAATGGAAACATTGTACGGGCAAAATAAAGGCCAAAGCCATGCAACACGAGTAGCAGCAATACGCCCGTCCAAAAACCATTACGACGTCTGTCCGACCATAACCCCAAAGCCAGGGGTCCAAAAATGATCATTGTGTAGAGTGCCATCTGTATGGGCACCACGTGCTGCGGCCATACAGCAACGGCCGCAGCACCAGCTAGACCAATGAAGCCGCCCCCAATCCTCGTTCGATACTTCTTGTCCATGTTTCGTCAGGAGCTGTCAAGTCACTTGGAGGCCGTCCACGTTGTACTTTCCGAAAACGCCTATGCCAAAACAGTTGCGTCATGTGGCTTTCCATCACTGACGCCAGTGATATTCCGATTTGTCAAGTAAGTTACCCGCGATCAAGCAGGATGGGTCATCGCTTCGGGCTTCACCCACTTATCAAATTCTTCGGCACTAAGAAACCCAAGCTTTACAGCCGCCTCGCGCAAGCTCGATCCGTCCACGTGTGCCGTATGAGCGATCTTGGCAGCTTTGTCGTACCCTACGACCGGACTCAACGCAGTTACGAGCATCAAGGAGTTCCGCACATATTCGTCGATCTTGGCCCGATTGACTTCAATGCCCTTGGCGCAGTGCTCGGTGAAACTACGGCAGGAGTCAGCAAGCAGCCGCACCGAATGCAGGAAGTTATAAATGATGACCGGCTTGAAAACGTTCAGCTCGAAGTTGCCCTGCGATCCGGCGAACCCGATGGCCGCATCGTTGCCCATCACCTGGGCGGCAACCATGGTCATCGCCTCGCACTGGGTGGGGTTCACTTTTCCGGGCATGATGGAGGATCCGGGCTCGTTCTCGGGAAGCGTCAATTCGCCGAGGCCGCAGCGCGGACCGGAGGCCAGCCAGCGCACGTCGTTGGCGATCTTCATCAGCGAAGCGGCCAGAGTCTTGAGCGCGCCGCTTGCCGCGACCAATTCGTCGTGCGCCGAGAGCGCCGCGAATTTATTCGGGTGCGAGCGAAACGGCAGGCCTGTCAATTCGGAAATTGTTCGTGCGGCGCGTTCCCCAAACTCCGGATGCGCATTCAAGCCGGTGCCGACCGCCGTGCCGCCGATGGCGAGTTCGTACAGCCCCTGGAGCGCCAGTTTCAAGCGCTCGATGTCACGATCGAGGAGCGAGACCCAGCCCGATATCTCCTGGCCCACGGTGAGCGGGGTCGCGTCCTGCAGATGGGTCCTTCCGATTTTCACCACGCCCGCGAAGGCGCGTACTTTCTCGTCGAGCGCATCACGCAATTCGCGAACCGACGGGATTAGTTTCCGTTCCACCTGTTCCGCCGCCGCTATGTGCATCGCGGTTGGAAAGGTGTCGTTCGAGGATTGCGACATGTTGACATGATCATTGGGATGAATGGGCTTCTTGCTGCCCATCGCGCCGCTCGTCAACTCAATGGCGCGGTTCGAGATCACCTCGTTCGCATTCATATTAGTTTGCGTTCCGCTGCCGGTCTGCCAGATGCGCAAGGGAAAATGATCGTTCAATCGCCCCGAGATCACTTCGTCGGCGGCCTGTGCGATCAGCCGCGTCTGTGTTTCGTCGAGCTTCCCTAAATCGTGGTTCACCAATGCCGCAGCTTTCTTCAGGACGCCGAAGGCGCGAATCAGCTCAGGCGGCATCGTATCTTCGCCGATATCGAAATGAATCAGCGAGCGCTGCGTCTGCGCACCCCAATAGCGGTCCGAACGCACCTCGATGCTGCCCATGCTGTCCGATTCCGTGCGCGTGGTGGGGACCACGTTCGTTTGTGTTGAAGCGACCATGCACCTTATATTGTGTAACGTCGAGACCCCGGCCTGACATTCGTAGTGGCATGATGTCAGTTATGCGCAGAATCGTTCTTGGCGGATTGGCCCCGCTGCTGCTGTTGAGTCTTGCTTTTGGCGACGATGTTTATCGCAAGCCGCCGCGCGAGATTCTCGACGTTCTGAACGCCCCGCCCACACCGGAGGCCTTCGTCAGTCCGTCGGGCGCCGAAGTTCTGCTGGGCGAGCGAATACTCTATCCGCCGATTTCCGATCTCGCTCAGCCGATGTTGCGCCTGGCGGGCTTGCGCATCAATGCCAAGAACAACGGACCGCACAACACCGTGCTCTACCGCTCCATGACGCTGCGCCATTTGAATCGCGCCACGCCCGAGGTCCCAGTGGCGATCCCAGTAGCGTTGCCTTCGGGGGCTGAAATCAGCGCGCCTTCCTGGAGCCCCGACGCCCGGCAGTTCGCCTTTACCAACATGGGCGAGAACGCCGTCGAACTATGGGTCGGCGACGCTGCCACGGGCCGAGTGCACAGGCTCAGCGGCATCCGCGTGAACGCCGCGCTTATGGTCAGCGGCTTCGGCCGGCAGCGTTCTCCCATTCAGTGGATGCCCGATAGCCGTAGGCTGCTGGTTGAGACCGTCCCCGGGGGTCGCGGCGCAGCTCCGCAGGAACCCGCCGTACCTGCCGGTCCGCATACGCAGGAGAGCTTGGGCAAAGCCGGTCCCGCCGCGACCTATGAAGACCTGCTCAAGAATGCGCATGACGAGGATCTCTTCGACTATTACGTCACCGCCCAGCTCGCGTTCGTGGACTCCGCCTCCGGCAAAGCGACACAGTATGGAAAGCCCGGCATCTTCCTCACCGACGAGCCCTCGCCGGACGGCCAGAACGTGCTGATCGCCCGCGTTCACAAGCCCTACTCATACTTCCATCCAGTCACTTCATTTCCGAAAGAAGTCGAGGTTTGGAATCGCTCGGCCCGACCCGTTTACAACGTGGCCAGCCTGCCGCTGGAAGATCGGGTACCCATCCAAGGCGTCCCCACCGGGCCTCGCGATTATCGTTGGATTCCGACCGAACCGGCCTCTCTCTACTGGGTGGAAGCGCTCGACGGCGGCAATCCGAAGACCAAGGTTCCGTTCCGCGATCGAGTGATGATCGCGAAACTTCCTCTCGCGGCAGGCGAATCGCAGGAGCTTACGAAACTCGAGGAACGATTTGAGACTATCGAATTCGGCGAATCCGGGACGCTCGCGCTGGTCAGCGATTATGAGCGCAATAAGCGCTGGATCCGTACCTTCGCCATCAATCCGCGCAGTCCCGGTCAAGAGAGCAAATTGATCTGGTCCCGCAATATGCAGGATCGCTATAAGGATCCGGGCACGCCCGATTTTCGCACGCTCGCCGAACGGTAAACCGGCGATGCGCCAGGATGGAGATTCCATCTTCCTGAAAGGCCTGGGCGCGACTCCGCACGGCGATCGCCCGTTTCTCGATCGCTTCGACGTGAGCACCGGAACCAAGCAACAGTTGTTTCGCTGCGATGACACGCACTACGAGGTTGTCGATGCGATTCTCGATCGGACGGGCGACAGGTTCATGACTCGCCGCGAATCGCCCACCGAGCCGCCTAACTATTTCCTTCACCAGGGCGACAGCGCCCCGCGCGCCATTACCAACTACCCCGATCCTGCGCCCGAATTGCGCAAGATCAGCAAGAAACTCGTCACGTACAAGAGGCCCGACGGCGTACCGCTTTCCTTCATGCTGTATCTGCCGCCCGATTACAAACCCGGGACTCGCCTGCCGACTGTCGTGTGGGCGTATCCGTACGAATACAACGACGCGGCGACCGCCGGCGAGATCAGCGGCTCCATGGAGCGCTTCACTACCATCACAGGTCCGTCGGAAATCTTCTTCGCCTTGCACGGCTACGCGGTGCTCGACAATACCGCGATGCCCATCATAGGCAATCCGCAAACGGTGAACGACACCTACCTCGAGCAGATCGTCGCCGATGCCAAGGCGGCCATCGACAAAGCCGCGGAAATGGGCGTGACGGATCCCAATCGCGTCGGTGTCGGCGGTCACAGCTACGGCGCTTTTATGACGGCGAACTTGATGGCGCATTCCACTCTGTTCAAAGCTGGGATTGCCGAAAGCGGAGCCTATAACCGCACGCTCACTCCTTTCGGCTTCCAGACGGAACGGCGGACGCTGTGGGAAGCGCCCGACACCTATCTCAAGATGTCGCCCTTCCTATCGGCGAACAAGATTAAAGGCGCGTTCCTGATGATTCATGGCGAAGCGGACGACAACAGCGGAACCTTTCCGATTCAATCCGAGCGTATGTACGCAGCTCTGCGAGGGAATGGTGCAACCGTGCGGCTAGTGACCCTTCCGTTCGAAGCTCATGGTTACCGCGGAAAAGAATCCATCGAACACGTGCTGTACGAGAAGCTCACCTGGTTCGACAAATACGTGAAGAACGCCGATACGAACGGAACGCTCAACGCGGCCGTGCAGTAGAAACGGTTCAGGGGCGAGTGCGGCGATTACAAAACGGTTGAAAGTCGTGAACCAGCCGGGCCTGCCGATTGGAACGGTCCGCGGGCGAGCATATCTCGAAGCTGAAACCAGTCGGCCTTCGAGAAGTCAGAACCGTTCCTACTTCTTTCAGATGCGTCAGCAACTGCGCGCGTATGTTGCTGGCTTCACCGATAAAGACCCACTCCAGGCCGTTAGACAGGCCGTAGACTCCTGAGCATTCCGGGGCGTTCTTCTGAATGGAGGTGAAGGTGAACGAGCGCGCCGCGCATTCGGCGAACGACATGCCTAGTGTTCTGCGGCCGGCACTCCCAGGCGAAGATTGGACGTGAACGGCGGTTTGCGAAAAGCGCGGCGCGGAGGCGGCTTCAGAGCCTTCTCGGCGGCTTTCCTCTCGCGTTCTACAAGGATAGGACGAAAGTCCTCGCCCACCACCCGGTAGCTATGAAACTTGTCTAGAGAGCCCGGCGTACCAACCGCAGCCGTCGTCAGCAGTTGCAGGCAAAACATCGGCCCTTCCTGCACCGGCACTCGGTTTTGCACGAACAGGGGTAAATCGATTTCGATACAAAAGACACTTACGGGATTGTGTTCCTCGATACCTTTGAACAAAAAGCGTCGACGACCACCGTCATGCGTAAAGCCTTCATATGCGAAATGCATCTCTCACCTCTTTGTTAGCGCAAACGTCAGCGACCAGCGCCTGCACGGGGCTAAATTTCTAAGACGAGGAATCCAGAGGATCTGACTTAGTTCAGAAGATCTGAAGAATGGGCGAAAATGCTCAGACTCTTATAAGTATATATGGATTCTAGGTTTAAGTCCATGATTCAATACGAGGGGCTCTCACGCCACTCCAGAGTTTCCGCGCAATTAGCCCTCATTTCTCCGAAGCTAGCCGTCGGATCTTGCTGAGAAAAGAACCGTAACTCAGTCCGATAGAATCTGGCACGACTCCGTGCGGCTGACCGTCTCTCCTGCACATGGGATCTATCACTCCCGTTGCCGGAACGACGTGGAACAACCCTTCCGCACCGTTAATGGGCATGTATTCGCCCGTATCCCCGTCGCGCCGCAGCATCGCTACATACCGGTCCCCGATTTTCAAAGGCTTCCAATCGTCTGTCATTACTTCCGCTGAGGTCCCGTTAGCGAACTGCACCCGTCCGCCCTCAACCATGAAGGTCACATCTCCGCTTTGAACACCTTTCAGAACCTGGTCCGGGTGGATGGCGCAGTCTGTGACAATATCGTTCCCGTGGTTTAGAAGCCGACTGTGCATGCTTACGACGCTTCCAGCAACGATCAACGAGCTGTCCCGTACAGCGCTCGGTAGGGTGTAAGTGATTATGCTTTCGTGCCAGCTATTAAGGACGAAAGCGCCGTAGCGCTGCGCAGCTTTCTGTAGCCCTCCTGGTGGGCCCAAAAGTTCTCTTAGTTCACGAGGTGTGAGGTGCGTCACCTTCGGCTCGTTACTCTGCGAAGCTGCCGCTGAATTCTGGGCGTGAACTGGGGGATATGGCACTACCAACAGGAAGCCCAGCAAAATCGCAACGCGGCTTCGGACGGTTTTCTCTGTCAAATCGCACTATATCTTGTTCGGACATCGTCGAGAAGCCGCTCACCTTGCACTCGAGTCCGTCAACCCCGCGTACAATAGCAACACCAAACCTCTCTAATGAGCACACAAACCAAGCCTTTCCAGCCGTTCGTTCCGGAGCACATGGAAATGCGCGAGCTGACCGTCCGCGCCATCTTGCTCGGGCTGTGCATGACGGTGGTGCTCGGCGCCGCGAACGCCTACTTAGGGCTGCGTGCCGGAATGACGGTTGCGGCGACGTATCCTGCCGCGGTTATCAGCATGGCGGTTTTACGCGCCTGGAAAGGTTCGCTGCTGGAAGAGAACATTGCACGAACCAGCGGCAGCATCGGCGAGGGCGTTGCTTCGGGCGCCATCTTTACCATTCCGGCATTCCTGATCGCGGGCGCTTGGCCGTCGTTCGGCTTCCGTGACGCGTATTGGAAGACGACCGTTCTCATTCTGGTCGGCAGCGTCCTCGGCGTGCTCTTCATCTCTTTGGTTCGCCGCATCATGGTGGAAGATCGCGAGCTTCCCTTCCCCGAATCTTTGGCGGCTTCCGAGATTCACAAGGCGGGCCGCCGCAGCGCGCAAGCCGCCAAGTATCTGTTCTGGAATATCGGCCTCGGCGGACTTGTTTTCCTGCTGGGTCGCTTCGGGTTCTTCGCCGCCGACTCGCAATTTGCGTTCCGCGTCGGTCAGCTTGGTACCAGCCGCGTGCGTTTGGGCGGAGCGACATCGAGCAACATCCTTCACACCGGCGGAATGTCCACCTTTGATGCGCCCAGTGTCAGTCCGGCCTATCTCGGCGTCGGCTATATCATCGGCCCGCGCCTGGCCGGTTTGCAATTTGCCGGCGGAGTTCTCGCCTGGGGACTCATGGTGCCGCTGCTTATCTATTTCCTCGGTCCGCAATTGCGCGCCTTCCTGCCCGCTACCGCGCCCGACGCTTCGTGGAGTGATCTTTCCGATGGCGTTTGGCGCTACATCGTTCGACCTATCTCCGTCGGAAGCATGCTTGTCGGCGCCGCTTACACGCTGTTTCGCATGAGAAGCAGCCTGGTTGCAGGGATGAAGCGCATGGTCAGCGACATGCGCCAGACCGCGCTGCAAACTGCCGCCCTCAGCCGCACGGAGCGTTACATGAGTCCGAAGCTGGTCTTCGCGCTCATCGGGCTCGTGTTCGCCGTCATGATCGTCCTCTATATCTATCTCTCGGGTCAAGTCGTGGGCGGCATAGTCGCGGCCATCGTCATGCTGATTCTCGGTTTTTTCTTCGCTACCGTCTCGGGAAGCTTGTGCGGCATGATCGGCTCCTCCAACAATCCGGTCTCCGGATTGACTCTATCGACGCTCATTGTTGCCGCGCTTCTGATGGTTGCCCTAGGCGTATCGGGCGTGGGAGGCGTCGCCGCGGTGTTGGGCGTCGCTGCGGTCGTTTGCGTCTCCTCCGCGGTCGCAGGCGAACTCTTGCAGGATTTCAAGGTCGGCTACATCCTAGGCGGCACGCCGCGCAATATTCAAATCGCCGAGCTGATCGCAGTCGTCGTGGCCAGCCTCGTCATGTACTTCCCGCTGGTGCTGCTGCACGAAGGCAACATCCGTGCCGGCGGGACCGGATTCGGCGACCGCCAGCTTCCCGCGCCGCAAGCGGGTCTGATGGCGCTCTTGGCGCAAGGCATTGTGGGCGGAGATATGGCTTGGCCGCTGATCGTCGTCGGTATTCTCATGGGCTTCGCGTTCATCATGATGCAGGTGAAAAGTCCCATGCTGGTCGCCATCGGCATGTATCTTCCATTTGGAACCACCTTCGCCATCTTCGTCGGCGGCCTGATTCGCTGGGCCGGCGATTCGGTTGCCAGTCGCCGCGGCTACAACGAAGCGCAGAAGGCGCGCGTGGATAACGCCGGTGTCTTGACCGCATCCGGCTTGATCGCGGGTGAAGCCATTCTCGGCCTCGTCTGGGCCGGCCTGCAATTCACACCGCCCAACGTGCGCGAGCACTTACAGCTCTTCGCGCACCCGTCCTATTTGATCGGCATTGGAGTGCTTCTCGTACTGGCGTTCATCATGGTGCGCGCTCCGCTCCGCAGCGCCGGCAGCCCCGACGAACCCGCCCCGCCCGTCGCGATGATGTGAGGGCGAGGCGCGATATCGTGCGCTGGCTTCAGAACCCATACTTTTATGGCAGAATAGTATGTATGAAGAAGACCTTAAACATCGACGACGATCTCTTCGAAGAAGCTAAATTGGCCTGTGGTGCAGCTACCGATACCGAGACCGTCCGTTTGGGTCTCGAGGCGTTGGTGCGCCGCGCCGCTTATGAGCGCCTTCGAGCTCTCCGTGGAACTGAGCCTCACGCGCAAGATGTCCCCAGGCGTCGCGAAACGGCGCATGGTAAACGCAAAATCGCCTGATGGTTTTGGTCGATACTTCGGTGTGGATTCGGTTCCTTGCCAACCGAGCGCCTTACTCGCAAGAGTTGGATCGACTGCTGGCCCTCGATGAGGTTACTGGGCATGAATTGGTCTATGGAGAACTGCTTATCGGCGGGCGCGGTGGGAGGAGGAAACTTTTGGCCATATATGAGCGCATACATCAGGCGAGCACCATCCCTCACCGTGAGGTCGTAGGCTTCGTTCGCGATCGGAACCTGCATGGTCGCGGTGTCGGCTGGATCGATATTCACTTACTAGCTTCGGCTCTTGTGGCGCGATTACACCTGTGGACCGCGGACACTCGTTTGTCAGCTATGGCATCAGAACTTGGTGTCGTGTATGAGCATTCCGGTTCGGGCCGAGACTAATTGACTGACTTAGAATTCAGCCTGGAAAGTGAAGAAACAATGAGAACGCCCGATACGGTGCTCCGTGCTTTGCTCGCCATTGCGCTATGTATGCCGGCGAGCGCTCAATGGAGCCGGCCCGTTTTTAGCGGAAAAGGCGAGTTCAACGATATCCCTTCACCGCACCCGCTCAGTTATTTCGCCGCGAATCCGTTTCTTCGGGATGATGGCAACGACCTTTGCTTACTTTGCACGCCCGAAGACAAGGCAAAATCCGCTCAGCGATACTCCATCAGAACCGTAGTGAAGCCGGTGGGCGCCTTGACCGGATTTCACATATTGGATGTACTCTACTTCGTGAGCGAGCGCGATAATCCTGATGGGAATGAGGTGAAGTGGAAATCGATCCTGGTCCAGGTTGGTTCGGATAGCTATAGAGAGATCTTTCACCTGCAAGCCTTCTATACGACCGTTTCCATAGAACCGTCGCGCATTATCCAGTCAGGCAGCGAACGCGTGCTTGCAACGTTCGATTCCGATGGTGGAAACGGCGGCGGTTGCTGGGAAGGTTATTGGTGGTTTGATCGTTCTGGCCCGCATTCTCTGGATTTTTCGAAACTCCGGTCCGCTATCAACGACCGCGTACCGGAGAAGGCCCTTTTTCGTATTTCGTGCTCTGACCTCGATCTCAAATCTCAGCAGATTCACAGCGGGGTTCAGAAAGCCGAAGCTCGATGCGGCGGTTGCGACTACGTAGGCGAGGTGACTGCCCGATTCCGGCTCGACGGTTTCATCGCCGTACCTGTAGCAATCAGCTTCAAGCCTGCTGATCCTCAACCGCAGCAAAATCCGGACTAGCGGCGACTGATTTAGCTGAAGGGATCTGACCTGTGAGCAGCGCCTAAATCCAGTCACAAAGCCCCGGTAAATATTTCCGGGTGTCGAACATTCAGACCTATTCCATTGCATCTGAATGGCTTGCCGCTCAACCACCCCTCAAAATGAACGACCTCGCACCCTCCAAGTCGCATTGCGCGGCTATCCTCTGCGATTACAGTCGTGAGCGAAGGATTGGAGACAGATGCGATCTCAGACTCAATCGGCGCGGACAAGACGCCCTGTCCTGCCGGAAGACCCGGATGGAATAGCCGCCCAGCTGACCCGTCTGCTTGTTGGCCAGCCCGAAGCCATCGAGACGATCATCCCTTATATCCAGATGCACCAAGCCGGACTCGCTCCGGAGGGCCGTCCCATGGGTGTCGTCCTGCTTCTGGGGCCCGACGGGGACGGGCAAGACGCGCACTGTTGAAGCTCTAGCCGAAGTGCTGCACGGAAGCTCCAAGAACCTGCTCAAGGTGGATTGCGGCGAGTTCCAGATGGAGCACGAGGTGGCCAAACTCATTGGAGCGCCTCCCGGGTATCTCGGCCATCGCGAAACACAACCAATGCTGACGCAGGCGAAAGTCAATGGCGTCGCGTCGGATCGAAGCGACATCTCGCTCGTCTTATTCGACGAGATCGAGAAAGCCGCTCCCTCCATGACGCGCCTGCTGCTCGGCATTCTCGACAAGGCAACGTTGCGGCTGGGCGACAACACGACCGTCAACTTCGATCACACGCTCATTTTTCTGACCAGCAATCTCGGCGCGAAATCCATTCAACGCGCTAACAAGCCCGACTTTGGCTATGAGGCCATGCTGCCGATGCCGCCTCTGCCGGACACATCCAAGATTCAGAGTATCGGCATGGCAGCCGTGCGGCACAAATTTTCGCCTGAATTCGTGAATCGCATCGATTCGGTCATCACTTATAAGCCACTGGACCGGGACGCGTGCGAGCTGATTCTCGATCAAATCTTTACGAATTTCGCGCGGCTCATCCACAACCGGCTGGGCATCCGAGGATTCCGGCTGCAATGCACGGCCGCCGGGCGCAACCTACTGCTCGATAATCGGGATCAGTATGGAGTTTGGTGCCCGCGAGTTGAAGCGGACGGTGCAGCGGAATTTCATTCAGCCGGTTGCGGCGCTCGTCGCACAAGGACAGGTCCCCGCCGGCAGCACGGTCATCTTGGACGCAAAAGCCGGCGAATTCAGCATCTTGCTTCGCCATTAACCTACTTTTGATCCCACTCGGCGGATGCGGGCGATGAACTCGAGCCTGGGTTGTCCAGGCTCATGGTCGCCTGCACGTGGGGCGTGTTGCGGTCATACTCCACGGCGCCCAATCTCAGTTCGTCTACTCCCAATTTGATTTCGCGGCGAGCCGATCCGTCCACGATTGCGAGCGTTGCCCCCGACGAGCCGTCAAGCTCCCGCGCAGCGTGATTCCACGAGATGCGCAGAAGCTGACCGTTGCCGGTGATCGCGAGTTGCAGTTGACGGGAAGATCCGAGCCAGGGTGGAAGTGTCGCTTGTCTCGTGAACGACCACATCAGAAGGCAAGCGCCCAGACCGATGAGCAGAAGCACCCCTACTATGCCGTAGAGCCGAACGTTGTGTCGGCGCGGCAGCTCGAAATTTTCATCCTGCGGCACCACATCGGGCTGAACTTCCGGAAGAGATCTGAAGTCTTCTTCGTTGAACCGGAATTCCCGTACCGCGGGTTCTTCCCCAAGCTGGCCGCTCGAAGCCAGGAAAAAGGCAGCCGCGTGGGTGGCTTCCCCTGCACCAGCAAGGCCGCGTAAATCGCCTGCTTGAATTGGGCGGAGAGCAGACTGCGATCGGCGAGCGATGGCCGCAGCGGACCCGAGCGCAGATGGCTCCTGAAAAGTCCCAGTGCCGCCGTGCCCCGTGCTCTCGCGCCCCAGCGAACCTGCGCGAAGCCTGCTTGCTGGTTGGGATCGAGCAGGTAAGTCGCACCATCCTCCGCACCGCGAGGAATCATCTCCACGTCTTCGACCCGAATGGTCGGCATGTACGCGTCGGGAAACGACCCGACCAGCACGCCCCCAACCTCAATTCCAAGGCGGTCGGCCTTCGCAAGCTCCTTGACGATCTTCGGAACCAGGTCCAGCTTCAGTTCGATAGCATACGGCGAGCGATCGGGACTCCACCGGATGTATAACGGTGCATCGTCCGCCTGCGGCTCAGAGGGGTTCTGCATCTTCAGTGCTTCATCCTATAACTTACAAGGAGCGCACGCTCTCGCGCACGCTTAAGTAAATTGCAACGATACACTGCTTAATGTTTGCCCGCCACTCTCTACCTGGTTGCGACGCCCATCGGAAATCTGGAAGACATCACTTTGCGCGCCTTGCGCATTCTGCGCGACGAAGTAGCGCTCATCGCTTGCGAGGATACCCGCCAGAGCCACAAGCTCCTGGACCATTACGAAATTCGGAAACCACTCATCAGCTATCACGAGCACAATGAGGTCGCTCGCACGGGTGAGATCCTCGCTGCTCTCGAGCGCGGCGATTCGGTAGCTCTGCTGAGCGACGCCGGTACGCCGCTAGTCTCCGATCCCGGGTACCGCGTCGTGACTGCGACTATCGAGGCGGGTATCCGGGTCGTTCCGCTACCCGGCCCGTCGGCTGTTTTGCCGGCGCTCGCGGCTTCCGGTCTGCCCGCCAATGAGTTCCGCTTCGTCGGTTTTCTCCCCGCAAAGAGCGGCGCGAGGCGCAAAGCTCTCCAAGCGCTCGCAAATGAAGCCATGACGGTGATCGCGTACGAAAGCCCGCACCGCGTTCTGGACACTTTAAGCGACTTGGCCGACTTACTCGGCGACCGTCCCATCGTGCTCGCCCGCGAGCTCACCAAGCTGCATGAGGAGTTCCTCCGCGGCTCGGCCCAGACGATCTCCGACGATCTGCGGCGGCGCCCATCTGTGAAAGGCGAGATCACGCTGGTCATCGGCGGCTCGCTCGAACAACCCGCAAATATCGAAGATCCGGGCGAGGAAATCCAGCGGCTGCACGATGCCGGGCTCGATCGCATGGAAGCAATTAAGGCCGTTGCGAAACGGATGGGCCTGCCAAAACGGGAAGTCTACCGGCTGGCTGCGGAGCGGGGCAGCAATCCGCCGGGCAAACATCGTGATTAGGACCAAACGAACCCATGGACAGTTTGGGTTCGTTCGGTGAAACGCGCTCAGCGATCAATTGCCGGATCATGCGAACGAACGCCGGATGCGTGCCCACCGTTCCGGCGCGGACCATCTTCAGGCCCAATTGTTTTGCCAGGTCCATGGCTTCCGTGTCCAGATCGTAAAGGACTTCCACATGATCCGAAAGGAAGCCGAGCGGCGCCACCAGCAGGTTTTTCACACCTTCGCCGCACACCGATCTCAGGCGATCGAGAACATCGGGACCGAGCCACGGCTGAGCCAGCGGTCCACTACGGCTCTGAAACACCAAATCCCAATGCGGAAATCCTGCCGCTTCGGCAACTAAGCGCGACGTTTCACGAAGCTGTTTCTCGTAATCGCTCGTTTCGGCCATCGAACACGGAATGCTGTGAGCAGAAATGAAAAAACGAACCCAAGGCAGTTCGTTCGGCAAAAAGCAACGTTGCGCTTCGCGCACCCGGTCCGCCGCAGCTTCAATGAAGCTGGGGTGATTATAGAAAGCTCTCAGCTTGTCGACCTTCGGCGCGCCCTGCGCCCACTTCAGCTTGAGCCGCCGCGATGTTCTCTCGATACTGCCGGCAGCCCGAATAGGAACTGTAGGCCGATGTGACAAACGCAAGAGCATGCTTCACGCCGTCGCTTCGCATTTGGCGCAGCGAGTCGGCGAGAAACGGATGCCAGTTCCGATTTCCCCAGTAGACCGGGAGCTTCAGCCCATGGTCATCGAGTTCGTTTCGTAAAGCCGAAACCAGAGCGCGGCACTGATCGTTAATCGGGCTCTTGCCGCCGAAGTGATAATAATGTTCGGCAACTTCGAGCAAGCGCTCCCGCGGCACGTTGCGCCCTCGGGTCACATTCTTGAGAAAAGGCAAAACGTCTTTCGGTTCTTCGGGTCCTCCGAAGGAGACGATTAGTACAGCGTCGTACATACTATGTGCCTGAAGCGCGCTAGGCCTGGAGCACCGTGATGCGATGCAGTTTCAGCATGTTTGTCGAGCCGCGCAATCCCACCGGCTGCCCGGCTACGAAGACGATATTGTCGCCGGGGCAGACGCGTTCGCTCTCGACCAGCGCGTGCTCCATGGCCTGCAGCATTTGGTCGGTCGATTCCATACCCGGAATGACTATCGCCTCGACGCCGTATACGATCGAGAGCTGGCGCGCCACGATTTCGCTCGAAACAAACGCATAAATGGGAACGGGAGGGCGATATCTGGCAAGCAGGCGAGCGGAAGCTCCCGTGGTTGTTCCCACTGCAAGCGCGACGACTCCCGCACAGCGCGCGGCATGGTACGCGGCGTCGGCAATGATTTCAGGGGCCGAGTGTTCTTCCTCCAGCCAAACGTCCGGAAAGCCCTTGGCGTGGATGGCATGTTCCGTCTCACAGGCGATGCGTGCCATTACTTTGACGGATTCCACCGGATGCTCGCCCGCGGATGTTTCCGCCGAGAGCATAAGCGCGCTGGTACCGTCATAGATCGCGTTCGCGACGTCGCTGACTTCGGCCCGCGTTGGCAAAGGATGACGGATCATGGACTCCAGCATCTGGGTGGCGGTAATGACGAACTTCCCGCGCTTTCTGGCGCGCTCAATGATCGCTTTTTGAACCGCCGGAACTTTTTCCGGTGCCATTTCGACGCCCAGGTCACCGCGTGCGACCATCACCCCCTCGCATTCCTCCAGAATGGAATCGAGATTCTGCCAAGCTTCCGGCTTCTCGATTTTCGCGATGATCGGTTGCTTAGCGTCCTGCTCTTCGAGTAGATGCCGCAAGCGGAGTACGTCACGCGCGGTGCGAACAAACGAGAGCGCGAAAAAGTCGACGCGATGCTCGATGCCGAAGTGCGCGTCCGCTACGTCTTTCTTGGACAGCGAAGGCGTACCGATGACTACGCCCGGCAGGTTGATGCCCTTGCGGTCGCTGATCGGGCCGCCATGAACGACAACGCAGCGGACTGCGGTTCCGTCCGTATTGAGAACGCGTAACTCGACGCAGCCATCCGCCAGCAGTACGGGGTCGCCGGTCTTCACGTCATGGGCGAATCCGGCATAGTTCGTGGAAGCGATCTCCGCGTCTCCTTCGACCGGCTGAATCGTAATCGTGAAGGTGGCGCCGTCGTGCAGAAAAACCGGGCCATCTTTGAACGTGCCAAGCCTGATTTTTGGTCCTTGCAGGTCGAGCAAAATTCCGGCATGCGATTTGTATTCGGCCGAGAGATGACGCACCGCTTCGATGCGGCGGGCGAGTTCCGCTTGCGTTCCATGCGAAGCATTTAACCGGAACACATCAACGCCCGCTTCGAACAGATTGCGCAGGACGTCCTCGGAGTCGGTGGAGGGACCTAGGGTGGCGACAATCTTTGTAGCGCGCATGAAATGGGCGGCATAAGCCGATACGCTACCATAGCGGAGGCTTTTCCGGGATGGGCAGGTCTCTTAAACCTTCATTATGCCGCTTTACCAGGCGATTATTCTCGCCATTGTTCAAGGACTGACTGAGTTTTTGCCCGTTAGCAGCACCGCTCATCTGGCGGTGATCCCTAAAATTTTCGGTTGGACCGATCGCGGTCTGGACTTCGACGTGGCGCTGCACGCCGGGACTCTAGCGGCGGTAATCATCTATTTCTTCCAGGATTGGGTGCAGGTGATCGCGAACGGCCTCGGCTTCTCCTACAGGGGATCGCATCCGGATGAAAACAGCCGTTCCCTGCTCTGGTTTGTTGTGATAGCGACGATACCGGTCGGCATCGCGGGAAAAGCGCTGAAAGCCTACGCCGAAGGGCCCTGGAGAAATCTGTACGTCATCGGCGTGACCATGATCGTCGTCGGCCTCCTACTGGCGGTCGCGGATCGAATTGGTCAGGAAAAGCATGGTCTCGACCAGATGAACTGGGGCGACGCGATTTCAATCGGCGTGGCGCAAGCCTTCGCGATCATACCGGGGGTATCGCGCAGCGGAATCACCATCACCGCAGCGCGCTTTCGCCACATCGATCGTGAAGCAGCGGCAAGATTTTCGTTCCTGTTGTCGACGCCGGCTATCGCCGCGGCAGCCGCTTCGGATGCGTTCGAGATGCGCAAAACCGGTGGGATTCCCGCCGATATGCGAATGGCTTACCCAGTCGGCATTCTGGTCAGCGGCGTGGTGGGAATTATCGTGATCGCTTTCTTCCTGAGATACCTGCGCCGTAACAGTTTGGCCCCCTTCGCCTGGTACCGCGTGGTTTTTGGCATAATGGTAATCGCTCTGGCAGTTTTCTTCCGCACCGGCGGATGACGTTACTCTCACCGTCTCGCCACACCCGGCTCAATGAAGCCGTAGGGCTTCTATTGCTTCTACTCGGGTTGGCCGTTTCACTGACCTTGGTCTCGTATTCATCTGCCGACCCCTCCTGGGACACGGCGACTGCAGCCACACGTACGCACAATCTGCTGGGCTTCTTCGGGGCCAAATGGGCGGACTTATTGCTGCAAATATTCGGCATCAGTGTATTTCTGCTGCCCCTGCATATCTGGGCGCTCGGCTGGAAGTGGGTACGCTCGTCTCCTATCGAGAGCCCGTGGTTTCGGGTGATCGGCAGTTTGGCGCTTTGGTTCTGCCTCTCGACAGCGTGCGGCCTTATTCCGCGGCCCTGGCTGATCGGCGGCGCGGTTCTTCCCAGTGGAATCGTTGGAATGGTGCTCTCCGATTTCCTGCTTGCGCGCTTCGATGTCGCGGGTTCGGCCATCGTCACTGTCGGAGCCGGCATCGTCGCCTTGTATTTTGCTTCGACTTTTGAAGTTTCAACGCTGATGCGCTGGCTGCGGGGTCCGATCGCGAAATGGAAGTCGATGGCGGCGAGATGGCGCGCGATGCGGCAAGCACGGCAGCAGCGTGCGATCGAGCGGGCGAAGGCGAAAGCAGCCGAGCGTGCCGCGCGGCGTACCGCGAGACCCGAAACAGAAATACACCCCGATTCTGCTCGACCCAGGCGGACGAACAATCCGATTCTGGTCCGAGCAACGCAAGTCTCTCCAACGACCGACAAAACTTCCCCGGTCGCTCCTATTCCTAAGCCGGCCTCTGAACACGATGCGGAAGAGATTCCGATCAAAACGCTCGAGTATCAGCCCACAGTCCGCACTCAGGACCTCGACGAAGATCGGCAGGACGACACATCGTCGATTCTTTCCGAGCCGTCTGCCGCGCCGCGCACGACAACAAAAAAGAAGCGCGCTTACAAGCTGCCCTCGACCGACCTGCTGAACGAAGTGCCGGCCGGAAGCGGGTACGATTCGCAGGAACTGAAGGACATCGCGAGCCGGATCAAGTCAAAGCTTGAAGAGTTCAACGTGCGCGGCTCCGTCGTACAGATCAATCCCGGCCCGGTTGTCACAACCTTCGAATACAAGCCGGAAGCCGGCGTGAAATATAGCCGCATCACGACGCTGAACGAAGACCTGTGCCTGGGATTACAGGCGGAATCGATTCTCATCGAGCGGTTGCCGGGCAAACCCACCGTCGGCATTGAAGTGCCCAATACGCGTCGTGAAGTAATCAGCTTGCGCGAAATCTTGGAATCGGACGGTTTCCACGATTCACCGTCGAAGATGACGATTGCACTTGGAAAAGATATCAACGGCCGCATCAAAGCGACGCCTCTTGAGACCATGCCTCACCTGCTTATCGCCGGATCCACCGGATCTGGTAAGAGCGTGATGCTCAACGCCATGATCATGTCGTTCCTGTATAAGGCCACGCCCGACGAAGTACGCATGATCATGGTTGACCCGAAGCGCGTCGAGCTTGGTATTTACGAAGGCATCCCGCATCTGCTCACGCCCGTGATCACTGAACCGAAGAAGGCGACGAATGCCTTGCGGAACGCGGTGCTCGAGATGGAGCGCAGGCTCAAACTGCTTGCGGCGCAAGGCGTGCGCAACATCGATCAGTACAACCGCAAGATCGCGCAAGTGCGGCAGGAGCCCAGAGGATTGTTCGACGATCCCGAGGAAGACGAGGCTCTAAAACCGCTTCCGTCGGTGCTGATTCTCATCGATGAGCTGGCGGATTTGATGATGCTCGAGCGGGCCAATGTCGAGGAGTGCATCACGCGTCTCGCCCAGATGGCGCGCGCGGTCGGCATGCACCTGGTATTGGCGACGCAACGCCCCAGCGTGGATGTGATCACTGGACTAATTAAGGCGAATTTCCCGTCTCGCATCAGCTTTCGTGTTGCTACGCGAGTCGATTCGCGAACCGTTCTTGACACCATGGGCGCCGAACATCTGCTGGGTAAAGGCGACATGCTCTTTCTGCCGCCCGGTTCGTCGCGCCTGACGCGCGTTCACGGCGCCTTCGTCACCGAGACCGAAACCATGAAAGTGGTCGAGTTCTGGAAGCAGCAGGCCTCGCCCGAATACGACGAGAGCTTTCTCATGGCGCCGCCCTCGGAAGAGGACGAGGAGGGAGCGGAAGCATTCGATGGCGAACAGGATCCGATGTACGAGGATGCGGTGCGCGTGGTGCTCGAAATGGGAAAAGCGTCTACCTCGACGCTGCAGCGGCGCTTGCGGCTGGGCTATGGACGCGCGGCACGCATTCTGGACATGATGCAGCACGAAGGCATCATCGGGCCTCCGGATGGCAGCAAGCCGCGCGAAGTACTGAAGCGGCCGGATTGGCTGAGAGAGGTCGAGGGGCAGCTGCGCTAGACACCGGCGAGCGCACGCCATCTGCGTGCCATACTCGGGAAGAATCGGGCGGCGCGGCTGCCATGAGTGAAAAGCGCATCATCATTGCTATCGATGGGCCGGCGGGTGCGGGCAAGAGTACCCTTGCCAGACGCGTTGCCGGTAAGCTGGGCTTCGTCTACGTCAATAGCGGAGGAATGTATCGCGCCATTGCACTCTGGGCGCTGCGTCTGAGTGTCGATCTCAGCGACATGCACCGTCTGGAGCAGCTCGCGAAAGCCGCCAAGATCGAGCTTGCCGCCAGCGGTGAACGCGTCTTTTTAAACGGTGAAGATGTCACCGAGCCGATTCGCGACGTGCGCGTTTCCGATGCTGCCTCCAAGGTCTCCGCGGTGCCGGGCGTGCGTCGTGCGCTTCTTTCGATTCAGCGAAGCATCGCTGAACAGAATAGCGTCGTCATCGAAGGCCGAGATATTGGATCGGTTGTTTTCCCGCAAGCCCAGGTGAAGATCTTCCTCGATGCCGATCCAAGCGAGCGAGCGCGCCGCCGCACGCTTGAGTTGCAGCAGGAAGGCCGGGCCGCCGACGTGCAGTCGGTCGCAGGAGACCTGAAGCAACGCGATGATCGTGACCGCAAACGTTCCGAGGCTCCGTTGGTGCAGGCTCCCGACGCGGAACTGGTGGATACGACCGGTCTCTCGCTCGATGAAGTCGAACAGATCGTTCTCAAGTTGATCCGGGTGCGTACGTCGAACGGTAAAGAGACCGCGCGCGCAATGCAACTCGAGTGAGAAGGTGTAGGATTCGGTATAGGCGATGAGCGATTCCGCAAAACTCTCCCATACGGCTGCGCTCATTCTGCAGACGGTGGATAACGGGTGCAGTTACGGATTCGACATTATGGATGCGACCGGTCTGCCGAGCGGTACCGTTTACCCGGCGCTGCGCAGAATGGAGACCGAAAGCCTGATCTCATCCCAGTGGGAATCGGAGAAGAAGGCTACGGCTGAACAGCGGCCTGCGCGCAAATATTATCGGGTCACCCGGGCAGGCGCACAAGTGCTCGAACAAGCGCAAAAAAGACATCCGCTGCTGGGAAAGTTAGCGGCTTCGAAACCGCGTCGTTGAGGGTCGCTTATGGAAGCGGGTCCGAAAACGCCAGTTTCGGTGGCTTTCTGCATTGCCATGATTCGTGTCGCGGCGCGCCTCGTTCCGCGTGCCCAACGACAGGCCTGGACGCAGGAATGGACTGCTGAGATCTGGCACCGCTGGCAGTTTTTTCTCCATGCCGGCGGATGGGACGGGCGCGAAGCATTCCGCCTGTTTAGCAATTCCGCGGGCGCGTTCGCGGATGCAGCCTGGCACGTGATCTCGGAAGAGACAGTTCGCTCGCGCTTTCGCGATTGCGCGCGATCGCCGTGGACGTGCTTGGGCGGCTTGGCGGCTTTGCTATTCTTACTCGCGATCGTCAGCTCCGGATTTCCCGCGACGCGGCAGTTGCTCGCCTTTCCCTCCCAACAGAAATCCGGACGCTTACTATTCATTTGGCTTCATCCCGTAATTGGCGGCGCAGACCGAGGCGTGCCGCCCGAAGTAGTGCCCGCGTGGGCCGCACACAGCCATTTGCTCGAGAGCGTGGCCGGTTTCAACATCGTCAAAACGCGCGTTGCAGTACGCCAAGCGGCAGCGACGAAGCCTTTGGTCATCGTTACCGATCCGCACTTGTTCGACACGCTGCAAGCGCGTCCTGTGCTGGGGACGATTCCGAGAGAGTCCGGAGTGGCTATCGACCGTCGCACCTGGGTCTCGCTCTTTCATGCCGACCCGAAGGTAATCGGATCGCGAATCGAAATAGGCGCGCAATCGTTTCCGGTAATGGCCGTACTTCCGGCGAACTTCCAGTTTCTGACTCGCCGGCCGGCAGTTTATTTGATCGAGCATGCGATCGCCGACAAGCGGGTCATGGTCGTTGCTCGGGCGCGGCTCGGGACGACCAAGCGGAACCTTGATCAAGAGCTGACAAGAATCGCGGAAGACGATTGTTATTACTTTTTCCGAGGCCAGTTGCGGCTGGGATTTCTCGATACTTCACTTTTCACGCCGGTCGTGTCCTTCGGATCGGGAGTGTTGGCTTCGGGGCTGATCGCGTTTGCGCTCTGCGGCTTTCGCTTGCGGCGCCTGCGGTTGGTACTTAGAGCAGAGAATAGGCGGTCCACTGCGCGCCGTGCTTCCTTCTTCCTGGCGAAATTAACTCTGGCGCTGGCGGTCCTGTTTATCGCGGGTCTCGAATGGAGCCGCTCGGAATCGTCACTGCTGTTTGGCTCAAGAGATCCCGGCAGCGGCCCGTTTCTGGTGTGGCTTTACATCGCGGGTGCGATGGCGGTTTTTTTCTGGTCTGTGGCCGACCAGCGCGCGCGTTGCCGCGTGTGTCTCCGGTTGTTGTGCTTCCCCGTGCGCATAGGCTGCCCTGGATGTTTACTGCTGGATTGGTCCGGAACCGAACTGCTTTGCACCCAAGGACACGGCGTGCTGCACGTTCCTCTTCTTGCCCCGAGTTGGGACCAAGAGGCCGAGCACTGGATCGCGCTCGACGAATCGTGGCGCGGCCTTTTTGCTCGAAGTAAGTGAATCCCCGCGCCGCGGCACAGTGCGCCGCTTCTACGGCTGTAAGCTTACTGAGCTGACGTCATTAGAATTGCCCTCACAACCTCGGAACAAAGCGGATTGCTGAGATAGTCCCCGTGGCTCTCGATGAAGCTCGACACATCATGAAGCACGATGTTACTAGGTGTGGCGAGCGGATCGCACGTACCATCGAGCCCGAGCGCGTGACAATCGCCACCAATGTCCCCCAACGGAAACGCTAGTTTCAAAATCTCATCGCGGCTGGAATAAAGGACGTGAATCGATTCGCAGCAGGCAGGAACGCTTTCGAATTCACCGCCCCGATCGAACACGTTCCAATCAACCGCGGCCCCCATCAGGATCAGCTTCTGAACCCGGAACGTTCCCCGGTTCAATGCGGTCAGCGCAACTCGCGCGCCTAAGCTATGCGTCACGAGATTCTCACTCGATACGCGCAGCTGGCGCATGGACAAGACATCTCTCAAGCGGTATCCGGCCAAGCCTGCCCGGCCGACAGCGGGAACAAAATCCAGCGGATGACAACCTCCCGGCCAGGAGTATGCGATGCACTCCTGATTTAATGCCGCCGAAAACGGAACGTATTCCTGTACGACTTGATCTTCGGTGCGGTTGTACCCGTGGATCAGAATCGGCTGATCGAGCGGGCCGCCATTGAAACATTCTTGGTCGCCCAGGGCAACATGCGGACCAAACTCGGTCGGGTTCACCGTCGATTCACGGCAGGAAATCAGCGTCAACATGAGCTATCCGTATCTCGCCGATCGGCGTCTCAGCCGCGGAAAAACCGAGCAAGTCAGTGATTCGTCTGGAAATATTTCTCGGGCAAAAGTTGTGAACGAACCGGGATCGCGGCCCGAATCCTCCTGGACGGTTTAAGATCTCGGGAGATAATGAGCACTGGTGACCACGCAGACCCAGTCTCTTCCAACCACGTCGTCTCTCGCTTTGCCTCCTGAACTCGATCGCGATACTCTGATCCGGGCATTCCGGATCATGTATCTGGCGCGCTGCCTGGACGATCGGGAAGTCGTGCTAAAGCGGCAGAACAGGATCTTTTTTCAGATCAGTGGAGCGGGCCACGAAGCGGTGCAGGCGGCTGCCGGCCTGGCGCTGCGTCCCGGTGACGATTGGGTATTTCCCTATTACCGTGACCGCGCCCTCATGTTGATGCTCGGGTTGACCGCGGAAGACATGCTGCTGCACGCGGTAGGCGCCGCCCGTGATCCGAATTCCGGCGGGCGGCAGATGCCTTCGCACTGGTCATCCCCGGCGCTGCGCATTGTGACCAGTTCTTCTCCTACGGGCACGCAGTTCCTACACGCCGCCGGCTGCGCACAGGGCAAGATCTTGGCGAATGGGAAGCCGGACGAGATTACGCTGGTGTGTTCCGGCGAGGGCGCCACAAGCGAGGGCGAATTCTGGGAAACCATGAATGTGGCTTGCCTAGAGCGCCTGCCGCTTCTGGTTCTGGTGGAAGATAACGGCTACGCCATTTCCGTTCCTGTGGAACGGCAGACCGCCGGTGGAAATGTGGCGCGCCTGCTGGAGGGTTTTCCCGGGCTTCTGCGCATGGAAGTGGATGGGACAAATTTCATCGAGTCGTTCCGCGCGTTCAAGCACGCAGTCGAGTACTGCCGTAGCGGGCAGGGTCCGGCGCTGGTCCATGCTTCTGTCATCCGGCCGTATTCACATTCGCTGTCGGATGACGAGCGGCTGTACAAACCGAAAGTGGAACGCGAGCAGGAGGCCGCGCGCGATCCCCTCACCACATTTCCGGAATTTCTGATTCGCGAAGGCTACCTTGACCGGCACGCGTTGGAGCGCATTACTCGCGAGACGGAAGCGGAAGTTTCCGAAACAACGCAGCGGGTTTTGCGGGAAGCACCGCCCGCGAAAGGCTCCGCGTTCGAGTTCTTGTATTCGGACGAGGTGGACCCGAGGTCCGACGTATTCGATGTGCAGCCGCAGTTTCGCGGTGAGCCGCGAACCATGATCGATTCCATCAATCAGACCCTCGCCGAAGAGATGCGACGCGACTCCAGCATTCTCGTGTTCGGGGAGGATGTCGCCGATTGCAGCCGCGAACAATACCTTTCGGAGGTGAAGGGGAAAGGCGGCGTCTTCAAAGCGACCGCAGGATTGCAGCGCGAATTCGGGAGCAAACGCTGCTTCAATTCGCCTCTCGCGGAAGCTGGAATTATTGGACGTTCGGTCGGTTTGGCCGCGCGCGGGTTGAAACCGGTACCCGAAATTCAGTTCTTCGATTACATCTGGCCGGCCATGATGCAGCTGCGCGACGAAGTAGCAACCTTTCGCTGGAGATCCAACAACGGCTATTCTTGTCCGATGGTGATACGCGTGCCGATCGGCGGATATCTGACCGGCGGCGCCATTTATCACAGTCAATGCGGCGAGGTTACGTTTACACATTTGCCTGGCCTGCGGGTGGTGTTTCCTTCGAATGCCTTGGATGCGTGCGGCCTGTTGCGTACCGCGATTCGTTGCGATGATCCGGTACTCTTCCTCGAGCACAAGAAACTCTACCGCGAACCTTACAATCGCGCGCCGAATCCGGGCTCGGACTTTACTATCCCGTTCGGTAAGGCGAAGATTGTGAAGGCAGGGCAGAATCTCACGATCGTCACGTATGGCGCATTGGTGCAGAAATCGTTACAAGCCGCGCTGCAGATTGAACAGCGCAGGCGAGGCGCGTCGGTGGAGATCCTCGATTTGAGAACGCTCTCACCCTACGATTGGGAAGCAATCAGCGCATCGGTAAAGAAGACCAGCCGCGTGCTCATCGCTCATGAAGACGTGCTGTCGTGGGGCTATGGCGCCGAGATCGCGGCGCGAATTGCGGATGAGCTGTTCACCGATCTGGATGCACCCGTAGGACGTGTGGCGGCGCTTGATACCTGGGTGGCTTACAACCCGCAGATCGAGGACGAGATCCTTCCGCAAGTGGACGATCTGGTCCGGGAAGGCGAGCGCTTACTCGCTTTCTAAACTCGTACGAAACAACCGAATGTTTCGGTGCACTGGCAAATTCGTATCGTCTAGAATGCAAGAGAGCCAGCAACAGTCGGGGCGTAGCGCAGCCTGGTAGCGCACCTGCCTTGGGCGCAGGGGGTCGCAAGTTCGAATCTTGCCGCCCCGACCAACAGATACGGGCCATTCTGGGCCTGGCTCAAATCGACGAGTTAGTTTGTCGCTGCAATTCTCAAAAGGTCAACAGCCAACGAGATAATCACACCTACGACAAATCGAACCCGCCCGCGACAGCAATACACGTGCGAATTCGCGCCATTTCTGAACCAACATGAAGAGCTATCGTCTGAAGCATTTCGGAAGGCCTCTCGAATTTGAGGAGCAGGAAATACCTAAGCCACGTGGCGGCGAAGTCTTGGTTAAGATCACCGCAGTGGGGATGTGTCACAGTGACCTGCATCTCTGCGATGGCGGGTATGACTTGGGTCACGGCAACAGACTATTGGTTAAAGATAGAGGAGTTTCTCTTCCATTAACCCTTGGTCATGAGGCGGTCGGGCAGGCTGTGGAGCTAGGACCGCAAGCACAGGAAATCACGCTGGGTCGTTATTACCTTGTGTATCCCTGGATCGGCTGCGGCGAATGCCGAATGTGCATCGATGGGTACGAGAATCTCTGCAATGAGCCACGTTCATTAGGCATTTACCGCGATGGCGGATACGCGGATCACATGCTGGTTCCACATTCGCGATACTTGCTGGACATTAAAGGTCTCGATGCCGTTTCCGCCGCGCCATACGCCTGCTCGGGACTGACTGCTTACACTGCGCTTCGCAAAGCTGGGCCACTCCTTGAAAGCGAACCGATCGTCATCATCGGTGCTGGTGGACTTGGTCTTATGAGCATCGGCTTACTCAAGGCGCTAGACGGTTTCGGCGCTATCGTGATCGATATCGATGAACACAAGCGCACAGCAGCCTTGGCAGCGGGCGCGATATTGGCCGTCGATGGTGCCACTCCTGAGGACGCTCTTGCGCAGATCACCGGTCAGATTGGCGGGCTTGCCCACGTTGTAATCGATTTCGTGGGCAGTGAACACACTGCGAAACTTGCGTTTCAATGCCTCGCAAAAGGCGGCAAGATCGTGTGCGTAGGCCTCTTCGGCGGAAGCGCGCCGTGGTCGCTGCCGACAATCGCATTAAGAGCGGCGACAATTCAGGGAAACTATGTAGGAACTTTGAGGGAACTCAAAGAACTGCTCGATCTGGTGCATCGAAAACATGTGGCGCCTATCCCGATTACCCGGGCGCCTCTTGGGTGCGCCAACGAAATGCTTCAGAGATTGCGGGAAGGTCGTGTCATGGGAAGAGTTGTCTTGACGCCTTGAAGGGCTTCAGCTTCTTGTCAATGCGAACTTGACTGGGGCGCGACTTGGATCTGCTTCGGCCCGTTCCACAGTGCAGAACACCATGCAGCAAACTCATTCGCTCTCTGTCCTACAATGGCTCTTCGCTCTAATAGCAAAAGCATAATGGATGCCGCAACACGCTACCTGGCGTCGGTTCACCGGGTCTTAGATGAAATTAGCTTGGACCAAATTCGAGGGGCCGCCGAACTGATTGCAGGCGCTCTGAGGAGCAATGGAATCATTCATGTGTTTGGCTCGGGACATTCCGCGATGCTGGCGCAGGAGGTCTTTTTTCGCGCTGGCGGTCTCGTGGCTGTAAGTCCGATTCTCGATTCCCGCTTGGGATTTACATCTGGCGTACTGGCGAGCACGGAATTCGAGCGCCGGGCGGAATCGGCCGAGTTACTCACCCGCAAAGCGAGTTTTCTGAGTGACGATGTCGGCATCGTGATCTCCAATTCCGGGCGAAATACTCTACCGATCGAAGTCGCGGTTCGGATGAAATCAGCAGGAATGAAAGTGATCGCGCTGACCAATCTCGAACAGTCGCAACGCGCCAAATCTCGTCACCCTTCAGGCATGCGGCTCTTCGAAGTTGCGGACGCGGTGCTAGACAATCACTGTCCACCAGGCGACGCCGCCGTAGTGATTGAAGGGATTTCGACTGCGCTTGGGCCCGTTTCCACGATAGCGGGCGCGGCACTGTTACATTCGACGTTTCTAAAGACGGCGGAACTGCTGGCTCGGGAGGGGAAACCACCGGATGTATTCGCCAGCGCAAATCTGGAAAGCGTGACGATAGACGATTTGAAAAGATTAATGGCGCGCTTACCAGGAACGGATCCGGTATTACCGTCCGGGCGGGGATAGTGGTTGCGGCTAACCGTTCGTATATTTTGCACATTAGGATGTTCGGAGGAAGCTTGATCGGAAGGTTCGGGTTCGCTGCTCTTTGCTCGCTTTTGATGATGGCGACCGCGCTCGATTCGCAGACCGCCTCCAATCACGGCCAATCAGGGCAGCGGCACATCACCGACTGGCATGCGATGGGCACCGCACCCTGCGCCTGGTCTGTGCCGTTCGAAAAGCAAGATCATTCGCTCGACGTGGACCGGACAATCAAGCTGCTCCAGCAGGGCGGCTTCACTTGCGAGATCACCGTGATTGAGGATCGCTCGCCGAGAACTTGGGACGAATTTGTGAAACTCGCAGCCGCTGCAAATTCCGCAAACATCGATCTCTGGCCGGTCATTCTTCCTCCGAGTGAAGGGAGCTCTCAGCCGTATGGGCATGATTACGTATCGTGGATAGAAGCTTTCGCGAAGCTCTCCCTGCAATACTCCCACGTGCGCGGTGCAAATATCGACGACCTCGATCAGGGTGTGAGCCCGAAGACCTTCACTCGTGATTACGTATGTCAGATTTACAGCGCAAAACAAAAGATCAATCCCAAGCTGCTGTTCGTGCCGACTATTTATGATTTGGACCGCAAAGTCGCCGACCGTCTGGCCGGCTGTGTAGATGGAGTTTGGTTATGGTGGGTGAATTTGGAGAAGGCAACGGGGCTGCCGTCGTTTTTGGAAAACAGCAAGCTTGCTGCTTCGGGGCGCTTTCCGGTTTACGGTGGAATATATGCGCACTCGACGACGTGGCACACAGAAGGGAACCCACTGCCCCCGGTCTTCACGGAAACTTTGGAAGATAGTTGCGAACATGCGGACGGCACGATGATTTGGAACCTTTCGCTTGAACCGCAAGATCCGCTGCTGAAAATCACGAAGACGTTCATGCCGGGTGGCTCCTCGCCGTTGGCAGGGAAGTGCGCGCAGTCTGGTGCGAAGCTGGCAGACCAAAGATGATTCGTGAAGCGTCGTCGACGCTATTTAAGCGTCGAGGTAACGGATCGTCTTAATGCTGGCTCCGCCGCGCTGGTGAATGGCGAGCTCAGGGCTTCGTAATCATCCGTCGCTGCCGCCATCGACGGCAGGTAACCGTAATAGCCATTCGCATAGCAGATTGGGATCACATGCGCGCGCTTCCATAAGAACTCTCCGGTATCGGAATAGATCTCGAGAGGGAGCGCGGCGAGTGAGATCGGGCCCAAGCGCCACAAACAAACCGGAATCCGTAAGGCCGGGTTCGAGAACTCTTTCGCGCGCGCGAGTTGCACTCGCACTTCCCGGGCTTCTGCCGCGACCACCGCTTTCCTGCCCGATGGTAAGCCAGTGGCAGCCGGAATCTTCTTCAAGTCGCGCAACGGAAGGTTCACGATTTCCGCGTAGGCCCTTATTTGAGAAAAGTTGATCCTTTTGAATTTTGCTCTGGAAGCTTGCGCTACGATTTGCGTCGCGAGGCGAGCGACCTCCGCCGCCGTCTGTTCCGTTCGTGTAAAGCGCGTGCTTATGTTTGCCGCTGCACCATTTGCGACCAGAGCTATCGAGGCCTTGGTCTCCCAAATGTTGCTAATGGCGCCATGTAGATCCCCGGAAAAGCACCGGTTGTCAGCTCCCAGTACGGTTGGATGACAGCCATAGATTCCGAGCAGCGCGTTCCCCTCGACAGCACTGAAATTGAAAACAAATAAATCCTGCCGCCGCGCTCGCCTCGGCCGATTGCGATCGCTCGCCACTCTTTCCACTTTGATTTTTGTGAAGCTTGCCTTTACAGCACGGAATTGCTGTGAAGCTTCGACAGTGGCACTGAGCATTGCTTCTTCCAGTTTTCGCGAATACCCGAGCAGATTCGTCTCACGTTTCTCTCCTGAAAAGTGGAAGGGACGCATGTGAACCATCGGCCCGGAGTGTGTGTGGGTGGCGGCTACAATGACGAATTCCGTCCCGATGTTCAGAGCGGCAGAAATCGTTCTTCGCAGGTGCGCAGCGTAAGCCGAGGAGAACATCAGCACGTCTGCGACCACAAGGACCATTCGCGTTGCGTCCTCCTGCAGCATCAGAACTCGGACATACAGGGGGTCGAGAATGCCGACGGAATTTCCACGACGAGCGATGTAGCCTGCCATTGCGTACCCACACTCAGGGGTGATCTCGCGCTTTGCCCATGCTGCGCGCAATTCAGACATGGCATTCTCGTTGAAACTTCTCAATTGCAACTTCGATGTCACCGGCACGTAACATTTTGAGTGCGAGCAGAAATGCTCCGGCGATCGGCGTAAAGGCTGGGGCCGCCAGGGTTGCTCGTGGCGCGAGGCGGCGCAGCGTGAGGCGAAGCGGATTCAGCAAGAGCAGACCGGTGTTGAACATCGATCCCTGATATGAAATCTTCGGTGCCCGCAGCTTCAAACGCTTTGCTGTTTGCACCGCTTGTAATGCCAGCGCCTCAGCACCAGCACGGAAGATGTCCCGTGCAACTTCATCGCCTTGATCAGCCGCTGAGGAGACCAGGGGAGCCAGCGTTCCTAACTCTGCCGACGTCATGGGATGCTCATACACCGCGTCGATGATCCTCTCGAACTGACGGAGCCGATATTTCTGTTGTAGGCTCTGCACCAGGCAAGTGGGCGGTCCAGTGCCGTCGGCCGCTAGAGCAGATCGCCGGAGCGCCTCGCGAGCGACCCACTGCGCGCTGCCTTCGTCTCCCATAAGCGGACCCCATCCGCCAACTTTTACGATCGTTCCGCTGGAGTCCTTTCCCAGCACAATGGATCCGGTTCCGCAGACGATCACTACACCCGATTCGTCGGCGAGGGCTCCTATGAGCGCAATCAGCGCGTCGGCTTTGACCAGGATGCGCGCGATGGGAAGAAGTGTGTTCAACTTTCGCCGGAGCGGCGCAGCTCCGCTGCTGTCATAATCGACACCTGCGCTTCCAATCACGGCAACGGATATCTGAGATTGGCTGACGCGAGCTCTCTTCAAGGAGTGAAAGATCGCTTTGCGCAGATTTTCAAATGCGCGGGTCTGTCCCACCGCATACGAGTTTCCCGGCCCCCCAGCGCCTGTGCCGAGTACCTTCCCATGAATGTCAGCTATTACCGCGCGAGTGTGTGTCGCCCCGGCATCCACAACAAGGACGAAAGCGGACTGGTGGGTAGCCCTTGAGGTGCGCTCCTTGACGTTACGCGCCGCGGCCATGAAGAGTCTCAGAGTTCGTTGTCGGTTGTTGTGCCGCAGCGTGGCTTCTTCTCAGCCGTGAGGAGCCGGCCATTACCAAACCGATGATCGAAAAGGCGCCTCCCATCGTCAGGCTCAGCGCATTGACTCGAGTGCTGGTGACCACGGAGATCAAGCCGATGATGATGAGGACCACACCCATGACCGTAATGACGAGCCCTGCAATCGGAGCCGGGCTCACCCCGGATGCAATTCCTGCCTTCGACGCCTGTGCTAAGCCAGCCGCAAAACGATGAGCGCGCTCGCGCTCTAAGCCATGAACGGGAAAAAACTTTCCGGCGATCACCAGCACCGCTGTAGTGAGCACGGCAGGAACCACGATGCTGAGCGACTGTAAGTCACCAATGTCACGGGGATGAGCCAACCAGCGGTAAATCAGAAACCCCACTCCAACTGCGATACCAGTGATGAAGCCTGCCAGAGCGCCCGCGGCAGAGAGATTGCGGCTCAAAAGGCCGGCTAACATCGGGAGAACGGTAGGAGGAAGAAAAAATCCAAAAGCCGCGACCATCGTATCGAAGATCGTCCAATGGAAATGAGTTACCGCCAGCGCAATCGCGAGCACAACCAGCGCGAGCGCAGCCGTGAGGGCGCGTCCGACCAAAACCAGCTCGCGTTGGTCCGCCGCCGGGCGGAGCAGGCGATGATAGACGTCCAAAGTCAGCACTGCCGACATCACGTTGTAGCCTGACGAAAGCACAGACATCGTGGCGGCGAACAGTGCGGCCACAATCAATCCCAACATGCCGGCCGGCAGGAGGGCGGCGCTCAATCGCGCGTACACGGATTGCGGGTCCGGAATGCCGCTGAGATATCCCCGCGCCAGCATTCCCGTCAATATCCACACAGGCGGTAACACAATGAAGATAACGGTGGCCAACCATCCTAGGCGCACTGCGTCTTTATCACTGCGGGCAGAATAGAACTTCTGGATAAGTGACCAGTTACCGGAAACAGAAAGTACGCTGAGCACCAGAAACGAACCCACGTAGGCCCATCCGTAAGGCAAGTGCACGGGTGCGAAGAACTGCTTCGAAACGCTACTTGAGAAATGCTGCCATCCGCCCGCTGCCCTGAATGTCAGTGGCAGTAAAAGCAAAATTGCTCCGGTGACCAGCACAAATTGGACGAAGTCTGTAACTACAACGGCCCATAGCCCGCCAAGCACCGCATACACCAATATCGTCAAGCCCACCGTCAGCATGGCTTCCTCAGCCGGCAATCGTAATCCCGCTGAGACGAAGATGCCGATCGCTACGATCTTGAGGCTTTCGTCAATAATCTTGAGGGGCACACCCGACCATACGAAGAGTTGCCGAATCGCGGGTGAAAAACGCTGTTCCAGGAATTCCGTGGGAGTGATGACACCTGCGCGCCGCCAACGACGCGCGAAAAGCCAGGTCGTGAGAATGGATGCGGGGACCGTGGTCCAGTAAAGAGTCAGCGCGACGAGGCCGTACTGGTACCCAAGCCCGGCATACACAACAATCGAAAGTGCGCTTAAGTACGACATCACGAGCGAGACGCCGGCAAGCCACCAAGGCAGTTGCTTCCCGCCGGCGAAATACATTTCCGCCGACTTCATGTGTCGCGAGTAACCGACCCCAACTGCGATCATGGTCGCGAAATATGCGACCAGCACAAACGCATCAGCGCCGCGCATGAGTTCCCGGTGATGAAGGCGCGGGGGCGATCTCCTCATCGGCCCCGCTCTCGATTGATTTGTGAATGGCTTCGAGAGTAGCCGTCACCTGCCGCCCATCCCACGCCGTCACTCTCGGCGTAGTGTTGTCGCGGATCGCGTATAAGAAAATCCTCGAGGCAGGATGGAAAGGCGCCACGCATGCGACCGAAGATCTCTGAATTCAGAAAACCTTTGGGATACGAGAACTTCTTCTCGGTGCTGAGCTCAACTGATTCAGACTTCCGATCCAAGTGAATATGTCCCGCGCTCCCGATGACTTCCATAAATGAGTCCACAATGCTCGGAAACGTGTTGGGATAGATCCAGGCGGATTCAAACGTCACAAACGCGTTTGAGGCGAACTTTACCTGCGCCTGGATAATGTCATAGGTATTTTTTCCTCGCGCGACGAGAACCTCTTTCCTGCCCCAAGCGCGCGCTGTCACGGGTTCAGAATCGAAAAACCAACGCATCAGGTCAATGTCATGCGACGACAGAAACCAGGCTGGCGTGGTATCGGCTGCCCACGTGATGTATTCCGTGGGCACATAGATCGTGTCATTTTTTCGGGCGTATCCCGCCAACGGATTTCCGATCTCGCCCGCGGCAATGCTGGTCTTCGCCTGGTAATAGGCGGAGAGCCAGCGGTGATTGAAGGCTACCTGAATTTTTCTGCCGGTCTTGTCTGCGACTCGAATGAGCTCATCCGCCTCGGCCACGCTGGTCGTAAAAGGCTTTTCAACGAGCGCGTGTCGGCCCGATTCGAGCACGTCTCGCGTAGGAGCAAAGTGATGCTGGTCGGGAGTTGCTATAACCACGGCATCCAGGTCAGGCCGCTCCAGCATAGTTCGGTAATCGGTGTAACCGTTCGCAATTTGGTGCTGGCGCAAGAACTGATTAACATTCGCCTGGTTGCGCGAGCAGGCGGCGACAACTTTCGAAAGAGGATGGGCAGAGTAAATTTTGGCGTACAGACCCCCCATAATCCCTGTGCCGATGATGCCAATCCGAATTTGCTCCATTGCATGCTCCAAAGAAGTCCTCAGTCAAAGAAGATTAGGTCTCGTGTAGCAATCGGATGAAGTTATGGCGGAGAATCGCGAACTTGTTTTCGTCGGAAATTCGCGCTGTCAGCACCCTGCCGAGCGCCATCGCAGCTTCGAGATAGGGCATGTCGGAACCAAACAACACCCGTTCGGCGCCGAGCTCGTTAACGCAATGCTCGAGAATCGTGCGATGGCTCTGAGATCCTGTAATATCCAGGAAGGTGTTTGAACAGCTCCTGGCAACTTCGATTGCCTGCTCATAGCCGCGCCAAGTAACACCAGCGTGGCCGAGCAGGATGCGCGCCCCCGAAAACTGGCGAGCGATGGGTTGAAGAAGCAGCGGACCGCAGTTCGGATCCGAATCCCACGTATGTACTAAAACAATCGCGTGAGTCTGATTGGCGTAATCCCAAACGGGCTTGTAATTCGGGCCGTTCACTGGGTATTTGTGCAGATCGGGATGCAGCTTGATCAGTGGAGGCTCGTGGAAGTGCGCAAAGCGCTCGAGCTGCTCTAGCGCCTCTCCCTCTGGATTCGGATTAACAGTGACGTACCCTTGGAAGCGCTGCGGATATTGCCGCAAAACCACCTGCACTTCTTCGTTCCCGCGCGGACAATCGTTATAACAGGCGAGCGTAGAAGTGACGGCAAGCGACTCAATGTTGAGCAAGTCCATCACGCGAACCATTTCCTGCGCACGAAATTTATAACCGGGGAAATCAGGATGGATCCCTATATGACCATGGCAGTCGGCTATCGGAATGGGAGACCTCATCCGGTGAGCTCCCCCACTATCCGCCGTAGATTGCCGCCGGCCACAGCCAGTCGCGCATGGTCTGGAATTCTTGCCGTGGCCAGCACCGCGAGGGCGGCGCCAGGGGTGTACAGCGGTAACCGGCTGCCGAAGACAATCCGTTCAGGGCCAAAGGTCTCGACAAACGACTCGAGCTGACGGTGGGCAGCATACGTGCAGCTGTCAAAGTAAAGATTCTGAAAACGCTTCAGCAGCGGAAGCAAATATCGGTCGCTCCTGTAGCCGGTATCAAGCAACAGCATTGTGAGCCGCGGGAACTTTTCAAGAATGACTGCTACGACGTTCCAATCCAACTCCTCGCGCGAAACTGTCATCACGATGGACCTCTGTTGCAGGTAATCGTAGAGCTCTCCCGCCGACCAGAGTGCGCTCGAGAAATTGTGCCGCAATGGGCTGAACCACAGCCGCACCGCCTTTGGCTTGTGCTGTTCGAGACTCTCCAGAATCGAAGATTCTGGAGACGCGGACCAGGCTGGAATGAAGCGGTCATCCAGATCTCGTGCCAGCGCGGCATTGCCTTCGGAGATGTCGTATTCTTCCGCCGCGAAGTGCGACACCAACGCGGTCCTGATGCCGAACCGGTCCATCTCCGCAAGCAATTCCGGCCGCTCCAGCGCAAGATTTCCGTGAACGCCGGAATGTCCGAGGCGGACATTTGCGTCCGTTACGTTCCAGCTTGCTACTTCGCTCAAGACGCCTTCAAGGACGGATGCTGACAACGTGCTCTCCTTCGCTGAGGCTGATTGAGATTCTTCCGTTGATGTAGCTTATTGGCATTCGTTTTCGATCTACCGAGAGGTCAGACGGCCTCCTGGACTGAGGAAAGTTTGCCGTTGTTACGCCAGTGCTCTCGATATGAAATTCGTGCACTCCGCCAAGCTCATGCAGCACTACGTCAACAGGTGCATTCGATGAAATCAGTGGGGTGCCATCCACGCTTACGCTTCGGCTGCCAGCGGAGAAGATGTCCCGCTCAGTCGGGCCACTGACGACTGCGAGTACGTCGCCATCGCCCGTTGCACCACCGGTTGTCAGCTCACCTTGCACAGTCCTGAATACAACGTGAATCTCATCCGTGCCGGCGCGAGTCTCGAATCCGACTCCGTTGTGTATCTTTCTCCATTGCAGATGTGGCGCACTCACGGGCACGCTGACGAATCGCATTCCCACCAGAAACGTGTGGCTTGTCTCCCCCGCCGTATCTAGTTCCAATGCCGATCGTGGAAAAATCTTCCGGCGTTCGAAATTACTGTAAGCAGTCACCGGAATCGGCTGTGGCACTACCCTCCAACCGCCTTCCGCGGTTGAGATCAGCGCGGCTCCTTTGCCGCCCGCAATTGTGGCTTGCTCATTAGCAACCGTAGTCTGCGCTCCCGTGGGAGCGTGCAGCAGCCAACTGTATTCATGCGAGTCGGACGACAACACCCGATCACGAATGATCAAAAGCTCCGGTTTCAAGAACAGGTATTCACGCGTGAACTGCTGTAAGTTTCCCTTGTAGGCGGGTGAGAGGTCGGCCGTGAGATAGTCGATGTGCTCGGAAAATAGATGCTGTCTGATCGAGGGATGTACCCGAAAAGCGCTCCAGTAACGCCCGTCGTAATCGCCCTGACTGAAAGGGTTGTGATCAAGAACGATACTATTGTGACCCGTAACTTGCGTGAAGTAAGAGAGGTATTCCGGGTCCTTATAGTAATCGCTGTAGCCAGCCTCGCCAATTAGCTTTTCGCCAAAAGCCGCTACCTGGAAACTGCCTTGATCATGGTGTTCATGATTGAACCAGGGACCGGCGCGCAAAGAGATTACGGTATCGTCTTCGCTCCAACCGCTGCGCAACACCGCGCTGCCGCGCAAGGGGAAGACGCGAGAAGGCGGGGCTACGGGCGGCTCCGTCGAGGATCCTGTACAGCATGCTAAGTCGAGCAACCCTGGAGCAGATTCCAATGCGCGTCCGGTGTGCTGCAGGCGAACCACTCCCATAAGCGTTCTTTCGTTTCCAGTTTCGTAGAAGGCCCGCAGCGAAGGATCATGCGTGTATTCTGCACTCCAGGCAAAACCCGGCAGGGCACTCAAATCGCCATCGAAATCGCCAGTGTCGAGCATCAGGTCGGCGCGAATGCGGATATAACGCTCCCACCAGAACGCCTGTAGCATGTTGACCAGACCTGGGGAATGAATTCCCATGGATGCAAGCGCCGCAGCTCCCCATGACATGCCCTCCATGGCAAAATCTTCGTATCCGGCAGGTTCAGCCTCGCTGCCGTCCCCCGGGAAAAGTCCCTTCATCAGGAGTTGATAGCTCACGAGCAACTGCGCCAGTCTGGGTGCGAACCGTTCTTTCCAATCGGGAACATCGCCTTCGACGGCAACGCAATCTGCGATCGCGCCGCCAACGGCATGAGCCATGTGATTGCTTGCTCCGATGGGAAGGCGGTCATTGAAGAAGTATTCATTGATTGCAGGCTGGATGGAATTGCGCAAAAACGCCTCCGCAATAGTTGACTTTTCACGCGCATTGAAGTGATCCGCGATCAAGTCGTAGGTCAACGCCAGACGCTGACTGAAGATTCCGGTCTCATAGTACGTGTGAAGGCCATGGCTCGCGAACCAGGGCGGCGTCCAGGTCGGCCAAGCAGAAACGTCCAGCAATATGTTCCGCGCAAGATCCAGCCCTTGTTGATCTTGATTGAGCAAATAGTCAAGGGCTCCCAACGCCGCCGCATTGCTGTAGTTCTCCATTACGAAGAAGTATTCAGGGAGTCCTGCCAGCACGGAAACGGGCGATAGGCGCTCGATATTTTCGCCTCCCGCAGGATTCAAAACGATAGCCGCTGCCAATTGCTCCACCCGCCGATGGATCAGGTCGCGCAAGGGAGCGTTGGTCTTCAACTGCATGAGACGCTGGGCGCTTAGCAGAAGACGGGGATGCGGAGCAGTATCGCCGATCACAAGGAAGCGGAATTCTGTCTTTGCACCGCCGTACTTTATTTCCGCGGTCCAAAGACCGGGAGTTCCCTGCTTGATGGCAGGAGTGATCGCGCCGATGAAACTCGATCGCAGAACTTCTTTCCCGGAACCGTCATGCAGAGACGATTAGTGCCGCCTCGTGTCCCGTAGTTCGGATTTGCAATGGCCGTTCAGGAGTGACAACTTCATCAGCCACTAAAACCTGCATACCCTCGGACTGCGCAAGACGAGGCGACAACAGAGGAACTGGCGGGACTCGCTCAGCCTGAACGTCAAAGTCGAACATCGTAAGTCGATTGTGAGAGCCCAATGCCGGGTCGGCTACGAGGACCTCGATGACGATAGCTTCAGCTTTCATCTCCGCCGCCTTGAAACTCCAGCGCTCGTCCGTCGATTTCGAGTTCCTGATGCCCAGTCGCGCTCGGCAGTGCGGCAGTATATTGCTTCCCGGCAGAAGCGACCCTGAAGCTCGCCTTCACGACGCGACCTGCCGCTTCGAGACTATATTTCAACCTAAAAATCGACGCTGTGGTCGCATGAAAACACAAAGGCCGCAGCATCCCGAGTCGCAACTGGTGTTCCCCTTCCGCGATGACATCTCGCACCAGCACAGAACCGTCTCCGCGCTGGGACGTGTAAATGGACGGATCGTAGCCTACGTCTTGTGAAAGAGGAAAACTGATCCATCCAGGAAGGCCTTTGCTGAAGTCTTCATGAAATTTCCAGGTTGTAAAGTGCGTCGACTGCGGCGCTGTGGTGGATTGTGGAGCGCGAACCGGCCCTCCGTATGCCGGACAACTCGCCGCGAATATAGAGAGCAGCGCCCCCACAATGAACTTCAAGAAATCTGCCGTCACACGAACTAGTGACGCTTGGCGGATGCCGAATCCGCATGCGCCAACCTTACGAGAGAGGAAGCATTCCGCTGTACTTTATGACATGCAGCGAGAATGTCATCAACATCGCCGCGTGTTCCGAGAAACAGGTTGTGTTCCAGCCACACGCCTTCGCCGCAGAGGCGTTCGCTTTCGGGGCAGAACAACGAAGAATAGTCCTGGGCGGCGCGCCAGCTTCCGCACTGACAAGGAGGCAGGTTTTCACCTCGGAATAGCGGGTTACGATAAAGCGGATATGGATACACCGGCTGTACTGGAATGCCCTCGGCGCGCAGGGCTTCGATCGCTATGTCCCGGTGCGCCCCGTCGAAGCAGGAAGGCTGATAGCGTAGTGTGACCAGGTAATTCGGGTGCCGCTCTACGCGAACATCCGGCGTGGAGATACTGAAGCCCGGAACCGAGCGCAACTGCTCCCGAAAGTAAGCGACATTCTGCTCGCGCCTCTCAGTTTGCTCCGGCAGCCGGCGCAGTTGTTGGCACAGGATCGCGGCCTGAAAACCGGTGATGCGGTAATTTGTGCCTAGGGTGAAGTGCTCGAACCAACCCGCCCCTTTACGCCTTCCCTGATTACAGTAAGCCCAGACTTTCTCAGCAATTTCTGAAGAGTTGGTAACGACCATTCCCCCTTCTCCGGCGGTTACCAGCTTAAACCCTTGGAAGCTGAATGTGGCCGCCACGCCGAAATTGCCCACCGGCAGACCGCGCCAGACTGCGCCGTGCGCATGCGCCGCGTCTTCAATGAGCGCCACGTGATACCGATCGGCTAGCGAACGGAACGCATCCATGTCAGCCGGCTCTCCGCCGAAATGCACCACAATGATCGCGCGGGTGCGCGGGGTAATTGCCCGCTCTGCGGCAGCGGCCGACAAGTTCAGGCTCTGCGGATCGATATCGGCGAACACCGGCACGCCGTGACAGAGCAAAACAGAAGTGGCGGTCGCAACAAACGTGATGGGTGGCACGATGACTTCATCGCCGCAACCGATTCCAGCCGCCCGCAAAGCGAGTTCCAGAGCCACTGTCCCGTTCGCGCAAGAGATCGCGTACTGGGTCTTATGCATGGCGGCGAAAGCCGACTCAAATTCCGCTACCTTCTCGTTGTAGCCGCCCCAACTGCCATTTCTAAGTACTTGCAGAAGAGAACTCGCTTCTTCTTCGCCGAAGCATGGCCATGAAGGAAAAGGATGAGTACGGATGGGGTTTCCGCCGAGTAATGCCAACTCCATATCTCAGGTCCCTGAACGCGCAAAACTAATGCGTTCCGTGCTGTAGCCGAGTAACTGAGAAATTCGTCGGCAGACCGCGATCAGCGCCCCGGTTATCTCTGGATCCCGCGCGCGATGAACCCGCGATGCGGGCCCCGAAATACTCAAGGCTGCGATTCCACGACCATCGCCGTCGAATATAGGTGCGGCCAGGCACCGCGCTCCTTCGGAGTCTTCCATGTTATCCACTGCATATCCACGCCGCCTTACCCGGCCCAGCTCGCGCATAAATTGCGCCGCCTCGCAAATAGTGTTCTTGGTGCAGCGGTCGAACCTGTAGCGCGTCAGAACCTTTAGCAACTCCGGCTCTGGGAGTGTGGCTAGCAGGGATTTTCCCAAAGCTGTTGAATGAAGGGGACTCCTAATACCCGCATGAGCCGCCAACCGAAAGGTATGCGGACTCTCGAGTACTCGGATGTACAGAACCTCTTGGCCATCCAGCACTCCGAGGTTGATCGTTTCCTGAAAGTTCCGCACCAGATCGAGCATGAACGGCTCGGCGAGTGCCGGCAAGTCGGATTGCCGCCGTATCTGTCCGCCTAAACGCGATAAACGAGACGTGATCGAATACCGTCCATCTTCGCGTTTTTCTACATAGCCGAGCCGCTCTAGGGTAAATAGAATCCGATAAACAGAACTCTTCACGAGCTTGGAGCGCGCCGCCAAGGTTGCCAGCTTGACATCACGTTCGCCTTCGAAAGTTTCAAGGACGCGCATCATGCGCTCAATCACCGCAATGTAGTTATTGGCAGGCATGAAGATCTGACGCAACTAGTTTGCAAATTTTGTGTCCTGCTGTAAAGGAAAATTTGCAGCAAAACAACATATCATTCTGCACTGTAGAACACGGGCCTCCGATCAGCAATTTAGCACTTGACAAGCTGCGTAGCGAAATTTATATTACCGAACAGAATAGATTACCCAGTTCATGAGAAGAGTATTTCCCTTGGAGTGATCATGCGTTCTGCAGTGTAGAACGAAACGCTCGGGATGGAGGAAAACGCCATGTTGCGAAGCTTGATGAACCTGTTGGTTGGTTTGCCGCTCTTCTTTCTGATGATTGTGCCGCTCTCCGCGCAGAATGAGCGCGGGAGCATTCTGGGACACGTTCAGGACAACTCCGGAGGCGTTCTTGTCGGCGCCCGAGTTACTGCTCAAAACGTCAACACGGGAATTAAGGCGTCATTCACGACAACCTCAAGCGGCGACTATGTGTTCGTGAACCTGATTCCTGGAACGTACGACGTCACCGTCGAGCAGAAGGGCTTTCAGAGGTCGTTGGCGCAGGGACTGATCCTGCAGGTCGATCAGACGCTCCGGCAGGATTTCAGCATGCAGCTTGGCACGGTGCAGCAGGAAGTCACCGTAGCCGCGAACGCACAGATGCTGCAGTCCGATAACGCAACTATCGGGCAGGTCATTACGGGCCGACAGATCCAAGCGCTGCCTATCAGCGGCCGCGATTTCACAAACTTGTTGCAAACCAACGCTGGGGTAACCCAAGCCTCCGGCGGCATCCAAGCCTCGATTTTTGACCCACACGGTCTGAATACGGAATTTACGATGGTAAGTGTGGATGGGGCGCGGCCGTCCTCGATCAGCTACATCATCGACGGCGTCACGGATACCGATCTGTTCTTCAGCCGGCCAACCAATGTTCCACCCGCCGATACGATTCAGGAGTTTAAGCTCCAGAACGGTCTGTACTCATCCCAGTACGGGTTTGGATCGGGCCAGGTCAACGTAGCTATTAAGTCGGGCACCAACCAGCTTCACGGCGAAGCCTACGACTTTCTCGAGAATTCGGCGTTTCAGCCAAAGAACCCGGTGAATACGTATTTGAAATCGAAGGTTGCCGGCTTTACCGGTTTTCCCAACCCGCCGATGAGGCAGAATCAGTTCGGCTTCCAATTGGGAGGGCCGGTGTGGTTTCCCAAAATTTATAACGGCAAGAATCGCACGTTTTGGTTCGCCAGTTATGAAGGGGGACGTCTCCGGCAGACGCTAGCGGCTCAGCAATTTCAGGTGCCAAGCGCGCAAGAGCGTCTGGGGAATTTTTCCGATTGGCCTTATCCCATCTATGATCCGGCCACGACTGGTTCGTTGCCATCCACCACCGCCGATCCTACCGGCCGCATTCCGTTTCAAGGCAACAGCATCCCCTCTACCAGACTCAGCCCTCAGGGCGTGAAGCTTCTGAATCTCATTTATCCTGCCCCTAACATCAACTGCGCTCTGCCTTGTGCCAACTACGCGGGAAGCGCAACCAGCCCCCTGGACACAGACGTGGTCACAGCCAGAATCGATCATCATCTCACCGATCGCGATCAGCTTTCTTTTACACTCAACACGGGCGATTTGACTCAGAGTACGGTATCGCCTTTGCCGCTGCTCAGCACCAGCGCGGTGGTCCACTCTTATCTGTTCGGATTGCAGTATCAGCGGAACTTTACCAGCAACTTAGTAGGTGAGTTTAATGCGGGATTCACTCGCGAGAATTACAACAATGGTTCTCTCAGTACTTTCGATTCCAGTGTGAGATCGCAGCTCGGGCTGCTGAATGAACCGAACCCGCCTAACTTCTTTGGCATTCCAATCGTAACCATTTCGTCCTCCTACAACGCCCCGGTTCAAGGCAATAACGCAAATCACGAAATCGACAACATCTATCAATACTCGGGAACGCTTAGCTGGGTACACGGTCCGCACACTATGAACTTTGGCGCCGATATCCGCCGCATCCAACTGCAGGACTTTTCAGGCTTCGGCACGTTTGGCACATTGAACTTCAATGGGGCGTACACTTCGGCGAATCCAACCAAGGCTGGCGGGGCTCCAAGCGCAGTTGACGGCAATGCCGCGGCCGACTTAGTGCTGGGAGACCCGCGCTCCGTTTCGGCACCTTCGTCCTTTGTTGCGCCGATCAACTTGCGTGGCACAGAGCTGGGATTTTTTATTCAAGACGATTGGCGGATTAGCTCACGTCTTACGCTGAATTTGGGTTTGCGGTACGAAGTGCCGTTCACCCCGCACTCGATCGATAACAGCGGATCCGTCATAACTCTGGCGAATGGCGGCGGGATCTCCTGGGCGGACCAAAATTTCGTGAATACTTACGGCACAACCGATCCCACCGCGCGAGCTATCGACTTTCAGTGCTGCGTAAGCAACAAACTCGTCCCGGGAAGAATCAATAATTTCCTTCCGCGAGTCGGATTTGCGTGGAGGCCTTTTAAGACGGACCGTTTCGTAGTTCGCGGCGGCTATGGAATGTATGACGATCTCTACATGCGTTTCTACGATGATGCCAATTACGCAAGCGATTTGCTGTACGTGTATAGACAAAACCCGTATTATGCGTCGACGGTGGCCTCCGGTGCGGAGTCTGTTTCACCCTTCGCCATGAACACGCTATTTCTGCCCCCTGTCACCATCGCTCCGAATTCGCTCAACTTCACGCCTGGGTGGGAGAACGGCGGTTTTGAATCGGAATGGCCATTGAACAACCCCCCTTATATTCAACAGTGGAGTCTCGATACGCAGTACGCGATCACACAGGACCTGCTGTTTGATGTGGGTTACGTCGGTTCGCGATCGCAGCATGAACCTATTCAATACTTCTTTAATGATGCGACCCTGCCTTCTTCTCCGGATACTCTCGCGAACGGAGCAGTATGTAACAGTCTCGTCGATGCTTCTCAGGCAACTGGCAAGTTTTCCGGCTGCACGGGGACAGGCTCCGCATTTCAACCAATCGACACGCGCATTCCATATCCGAATCTGGGTCCGAGTTCTCTGGGCACTTATTCGAATGCCAACGTTCTGTACTCCAATTACAATTCGCTGCAAGTCCGGGTGGAGCAGCGCTTCAAGTACGGACTCAACTTTCGGGCAAGCTACACCTGGTCCAGAGCGCTGGACATAAACTCTGAAATCGCCGTCTTCTCAAACGGAAGCGGTGGGAGCAACGAGCTCCAGGACACGCACAACATTGGCAGTGACTATGGGCCAGCTGATTTTGACCAAACGAACCGGTTCGTACTTTCTTATGTATACGATTTCCCGGTCGGCAAGGGAAAAGCTTTGTCGCTCGGTCCGGCGAACTGGTTTTTCGGTAATTGGCAGACCAGCGGGATCGTGACGTTGGCTACCGGTGTGCCGTTCTCCGTATTCTGTTGCAGTCGTGGGCAAAATACCGACTTGACGGGTGATCCGTTTGGCGATCGCCTGCGCGCCAATCTGGTGCCCGGCCAGAATCCGTATGGAACTCCGCAAACTCTGACGCAATGGTTCAATACAGCTGCCTTCACTACGCCTCCATTGGGGACCTTCGGCGATACAGGCCGCAACATTATGCGGTCGCCCATGTATCGGAGAGGAGATGTATCGTTCCTCAAGAATTTCCCGATCCGCGAACGCCAGAACCTGCAATACCGCCTCGACATCTTCAACATTTTTTCCAGCTGGCATGCCGTATCGCGCGCGCCCGTGCACGCAATCTCGTCCGCTAACTTCGGTGCGTTGATTCCGCTGCCCGGAAGCAGCATCACAGCTCCTCTCGGTGAGGAAAATCTGTGGACGCCGCGCATTATCCAAATGGCGCTGCGCTATACCTTCTAATACTCAGCTCGTCGCGGGGATGCGGAACGGTGCACCCAAATGACAGGAGGGCGGCGGTGGACACGCCGTCATTGTCTCCGCTGCGCTGCTTCTAGCATGTCTTTTGTTCCCTCGCTCCTTCGGGATTCGAACCGGCAAAGGAAGACAACTGGCGCGCAGAAGCCCGCAACAGAACAGTTGCTGTCCTCGCGCGGCAAATTCCTGAACTGGTCTCCTGAAGAGGAGCGGTATTGGTTTTTCACGGCGCGCGACGGACTTGACCGTTTTCGCCGGCTGGCGGAAGCCCATCGCGATTGTTGCGATTTCATGGAGTTGACTCGCTCTGCGACCGGCCTGCCAGTCTATGCGTTCCGCATAGGTAAGGGAGCGAAACAGATTGCCCTCATGTCCGGTATGCATGGCGGTGAACCCACCGGCCCACGAGGTCTCCTGGCATACCTCGATGCGCTAATCAGCGGCGTCAGTCCTTTTAATACACGGCTCGATCACGGGCGCCTCTTCGAAACCTTCACTTTGCATGTGTTCCCCTTGGTAAATCCCGGAGGTGCACAGCGCTTTTCTGAGCATTTCCCCGACTCCTGGCATGGTACCTGGATCCCACAATGGACTGCGGAGAACAAAGAGAAATTCTTTGCCGAAGCAAATGAGCCTAATCATTTCTTCTATGGCACGTATGTGAAGAGGCCGCCAATGCGCTTTACACCGGAGGAAATCGCGGAATGGAAGACTACGGGAAATGTTCTCGGCTCCAGCGTGACGGACGATGGGCTGGACATGTGGTTCGACTGGGATGACACCTATGGACGTGAAACCCGAGCGGTTAAGGAAGTACTGCAGCACGTGCATCCAGACATTGTTGCCGATTTTCACAATTTCATGTATCCGACCGAAGTGTTTGCGCCAACCGTGTACTCGACCGGAACTCTGGCGCAACAGGAAGGTGAGCTCGCACTTGCGCTTCAGAACTCGTGGGCATCGCAGAAGCTTCAGTTCCACAATCGCCCGCCGCGTCCGTACACCAAACCGGCGGAAAAGTATTACGAAGATTATTGGTTGCATCAACTCGGGGCCCGGGTCCTGATCGTGGAATTCAACGGGGGCATGCTGGCGACCGAAGGCGCCGAGTACGAACCGGCGCCCGGTGTACGCGCCCTCACACGCCGTGAATCGCTGGCCTCTGGCTTTTTCGCGGCTCGCGCGCTTGTGGATCGCGCGATGGAACTCCCGTTATGAGCCAGGGGCAGGCATGAAAACTCTCGACTGGGCTGTCGTCGCGCTGTATTCGCTCTGCGCGTTGCTCATCGGAATCTACTTCACGCGTCGCGCCAGCCATGGCATCGAAGGCTACTTCATGGCTGGTCGCTCTCTGCCTTGGTGGGCTATCGGCTTTTCTGCTGTCGCAACGTTCACTTCTGCGGGATCTGCCTCCGCGTTCACCATGCTGATCTTTTCAGATGGACTTCTGGGGAACTGGTGGTGGTGGATCCCCTGGGTGATCTGGATGCCTCTCGTAGCAGTGATTTGGTCGAAGTTCTGGCGGAGGCTGAAGATTGTTTCGACCGCCGAGTTCGTTCAGGTGCGTTATGGAGGCCGCGCCGCTAGCATCTTCCGCTCGATTGCGGCTATTTATTTCAGTTTTGGTTGGGCCGTCTTGCTCATGGCATACGTCACGGGATGGCTTACGCACTCTGTCGGCCCCATCCTTGGCTGGAGTAACGCGACGGTGGTGATTTTTGCCGCAACCCTGACTCTGATCTACACCGTGTTAGGTGGGCTGCTCGGTGCCGTCTATTCCGAAATTTTTCAGTTTGTGCTCTTCATCCTCGCCAATCTCATCTTTATTCCCTTTCTGATTCACCGTATGGGAGGTCTCGCAGCCATTTACGCCGCTGTTGCTCACAACGCGGGGCCATCGTTCTTCATCTCCACTCCGCCCGGTGGCGAATTTACTAAGCTCACCATTCTGGCCTTGGTGCTTCAAGGTCTGTTCTTCGCGGCCTCGCCTGCCGGAGGCGAAGGATTCACTGCGCAAAAATTTATGGCGGCACGCAATGAGTTCCACGCGCAGGTTGGGCAGCTCTTCAATGCGCTACTCTCGCTGGTCGTGCGCGTCATTCCTTTCTTTTTTCTTGGGTTGATCGCGGCAGCGGCGTTCCCGCACCACACCATTGCGGGTGAACAGGTTTGGGGAGAATTGGTCCGCCGGTATAGTTTTCCCGGTCTGACTGGATTGCTGGTGGCCGGAGAACTCGCGTCCTACCAATCCGCGATCAGCACGGAGATGAATTGGGGTGCTTCCTACCTCATAAACGATCTTTACAAGCGGCTGATCAGGAAACAAGCAAGCGACCAACATTATGCCTGGGCTGGGCGCATCGCGACTTTCTTGCTGCTCGTGCTCGCGGTATTCGTGGGCTACGTTCTCGTACGCGGAATGATGTCGTGGTTTCTATTCATCAATAACGTGATGATTGCTTTCATTCTTCCGCTCGCATGGCTGCGGTTTTTCTGGTGGCGTTTGAACATCTGGGGAGAAATCGCCGCTCTGGTCATCGGGCTGCCACTGAGCTATATCATCTGGTTCCCGCTGGGCTATGCTCACCATCCGCTCTGGCAGGGATTTCTTATGATCTTTGGCGCGGGATGGATCGTGATCGTTACGGTCACGTTGCTGACGCCTCCCGAGACGAGAGAGGTGCTGGAGAATTTCTACCGCCTTTGCCGGCCACCTGGCCTGTGGGGCGAGATCACGCGCATTCTGCCCGCGGCGGAAAGGCAAGCTGCAAAGCTCGAGCTGCGCCGCGACATCTATGAATGTGCCTTGGGGATCGTCTTCTGCGCAACCAGTACGGCGGCCACCGCCGACTTGTTCGGCCAACACTGGCGAGCGGGCATCGTCAACGTAGTAATCGCAGGTATTAGCCTTTTCGTTTTCATCCGCCGCTGGAAAAAGCGCGGCATTTTCGGCGGCCTTTCGAGCGAGCCGAAAATTACTTCAGCAGAGGGTGGTGGCGCCATAGCGACATAAGCAACGATGAAACTGTTGAATTATTATCGGCAAGGCCAAACGATTGCACATCTGGGAGCGGCAATCGACGGAGAAGTAGTGGATCTTACTACTGCGTTCCCCGGCGATTCTCGGTTCAGTTCAGTCTCTGCTTTGCTGCGCGCAGGGAAAAATTCGATGAGCCGCGCGCAACAGTGGGTGAATGAAAAGCCGATTCGCAAGGACCCCGGTGCTCCGATCGAAGCAGTCCGATACGCCCCACCCGTGGACGAACGCTGCCGGATCTTCTGTGTGGGCTTGAATTATGCGGATCATGCGGCCGAAAATAAATTGCCGCCGCCGGAATCACCCATCTTCTTCGCGAAGTTGGCTGCCGTCGCGATTGGCAACGAAGAACCAATACCTGTGCCCGTGGTGAGCCAGCAAGTGGATTATGAGGCGGAAGTCGCATTTGTGATTGGAGCGCGGGCGAAGCGCGTGCCCATCGACCAAGCCTGCCGGTACATCGCCGGCTTCACCATCATGAATGACGTGACCGCACGGGACTTGCAGTTTCAGGATAAGCAGTGGTTTCGCGGCAAGAATTGTGACGGCTTTGCTCCGCTCGGTCCGTGGGTGGTTTCGACTGACGAACTGTCCGACCCAGATAACCTGACGATTAGCCTCAGGCTGAATGGGGAAGTCCGGCAGAGATCGAACACCAGTCAACTCTTTTTCAAACCCGCCGCGTTGCTGTCCTTTCTGTCGCAGACACTCACGCTGGAGGCAGGCGATGTGATTAGCACGGGAACTCCCGGCGGAATCGGCTTCTATGCCGATCCGAAAACTTTCCTGAAGCACGGCGACCTGATCGAAGTAGAGGTGGAGGGAATTGGAACGCTGCGCAACGGAGTCGTTAACGAAACGGGTGGAGGCGCGCCCTGAACTGTGTTCTCGAAGTGATTGTCTGCTCGGTCGAAGATGCACTCCAGGCCGAGCGTGGCGGAGCTACTCGTCTCGAAATCGTTCGCGACCTGGCAAGTGGCGGCCTCACGCCGTCAATGAATGTGGTGGAAGAAATCCTTAGGGCTGTTCAGGTGCCGGCGCGAGTGATATTGCGCGAGACAGATCAAGACCATATCGGACAGACCGGTGAGCTTCTACAGCTTTGCTCCCAAGCGCGGCAGATGGCGCGATTGCCGCTGGATGGACTTGTGCTGGGATTCATTCAGGATGGCAGAGTCGATGTTGAGTCCACCAGTGCCATTCTCAAGTGCGCACCTGGGCTTCGCGCCACATTTCATCATGCGTTTGAAGGAACCCTGTCTCCGCTACATGCGATCTCGGAACTGAAAACGCTGCCGCAGGTGGATCGCATTCTCACGCACGGCGGTGATGGCCCGTGGAACCAGCGAATTCAACGCCTCGACGAATATCAGAGGCGAGCACACCCGGAAATCCAGATTCTCGCCGGAGGAGGGCTCCATCTCGAAACAGTCAATTCAATTCGCGAACAGACGCAGGTCCGAGAGTTTCATTTGGGCAAAGCCGTGCGCTCCCCGGAGGATGCCTTCGGCAAGGTCGTTGACGCGAAGGTGAAAGAATTCGCAGCTCTCTTACGGCGGAGTGGTATTCAGCAACCGGGCTGCCAATCAATCGCTTAGAGCCGTTGCGGAGCACGCAAGCAAGATTGCCGTCCGGGGAGAATTCTCGTGGATATCGAAGAATCAACATCGATTGAAGGTCAACGGCAACGGCTGCGGCGCAGCTTGACCCTATGGAACCTGATCATCTATGGCATCGTTCTGATCCAACCGACCGCTCCTATGCCAATCTTTGGCGTGGTGAACAACGAGGCGCACGGTCATGTTGTAACCACACTTCTGATTGGAATGGTTGCCATGCTGTTTACGGCGATCAGCTACGGACGGATGGCGCGCGCGTACCCGAGCGCTGGCTCTGCTTACTCGTATGCCAGCCGCGAACTCCACCCTGTGGCGGGATACATCGCGGGATGGGGCATGGTGATGGAATACATCTTCAGCCCGTTAATATGCGTCATTTGGTGCAGCAAAGCCGCTCAAAACATATACCCTGTACTGCCGTACTGGGCAGCAGCCATATTCTTTACGGTGCTCTTCACGCTGCTTAACCTGCGCGGCATTCGCACCTCCGCCCGCATCAACGAAGGGCTGGCGGCCGCTATGGGAGCGGTTATCGCCATCTTTTTCGTCGCTGCTTTCCGCTATCTGCTGCATCAACCTACCCAGAGCGCAGCCTTCTACATCCATCCGCTCTACGACCCCGCGACTTTCTCATCACAAGCGGTGTTCTCGGGCACATCCATCGCGGTCCTCACCTATATGGGTTTCGACGGCGTCTCGACGTTATCGGAGGAAGCGCGAAATCCCCGGCGGGATGTCCTGCTCGCCACTGTACTGGTGTGCGTGATAACTGGCCTGCTCGCGTCGATGGAGGTCTATGCTGCCCAGTTGATCTGGCCCCAAGGCCAGCCCTTCTCTGCGCAGACAGTGGACACCGCTTATGCCTATGTTGCCGGAAAAGCCGGCGGACCCGTGATGTTCCATTTGATCAACTTCACGCTGCTCGTGGCGAACATCGGATCTGGGATGGGCGCCCAGGGAGCAGCCGCTCGACTCCTTTATGGAATGGGGCGCGTCAACGCACTCCCGCAGCGCTTCTTTGGAGTGATCGAGCCTCGGCGCCGGATTCCCGCCAACAACGTGCTGTTCGTCGGAGCCGCGGCTTTGATCGGAGCGTTCGCCGTCAACTATGGTCGCGGAGCCGAGCTGCTTAACTTTGGTGCGTTTATCGCATTCCTCGGAGTGAATGCCGCTGCGTTCGCGCACGCTTTTCGCCGCGAAGCGCAAAAGAAACTGCTCCATCTGCTTCCACCCGTATTCGGTTTCCTGGTGTGTTTGTTCCTCTGGTGGAACCTCAGTGCCCACACGAAAGTGTTTGGAGCGCTGTGTATCGCAGCCGCCGTAGCGTATGGCGCCTATGCCACCCACGGCTTTCGACAAGAACTGCTGGAATTCGATTTGCCGGTCGGCGAGAACTCAACAAATGAACAGGCGTAAATTCCTCACAAGCGCTGCGGCAACCGGAAGTTTGCTGGTGCCCCAGCCTCAGAGCGAAGCCGGCGACCTAGGGGCTTCCGCCTATGAAAACTCAGTCACTGAGCACGGAACCCTTGCCGGACGCACTCTGGAGCAATTGCGGGACGAATTCCGGCGCGAGCTGTTTGAAGATTTTCTGCCATTCATGGACCGGTATGTCATTGATCACAAGTATGGCGGCTTCATGTGTAATACGGATTACGACGGCACGCGAGGCGACGAAAACAAGTTTGACTGGTTCGAAGGTCGAGGAATCTGGGTCTATTCGTTCCTTTATAAGCACCTCGCGAAAGACCCCAACTACCTGGAAGTCGCTCGCCAGTCGCTCGAGTTCATTCTGAAGAACGAGCCCGCCGATGACGTGCTGTGGGCGAAGCAGTTTACTCGAGAGGGGAAGCCACTCACCGGGCCCGATACCGAGGTCTATGGTGACTTGTTCATCGCCGAAGGTCTCACGGCATATTCTGCAGCCACTGGCAATTCCGCTCACCTGGATCACGCCAAACGTCTGCTCGAGAAGTGCCTGCGCGTTTACGACCGACCGGATTACAACCCGCTGATCGGCCGCACATACCTCGGTCAGGATGCGCCTGCTTTTCCCGGTGCGCGCATCCAGGGTGCCTGGATGGTTCTCGTTCGTCTCGCCACGCAGATGCTCGAACAGCGCCCCGATCCGGAAATCGACAACGTCGCAAGTCGCTGCGTCGAAGCAATAATCGACTACCACTACAACCCGGAGTTTGCTCTCAATAATGAGCTCCTGAATCATGATCTGTCACGTCCACAGAATGAATACCGGGAGCTTGCATATCCGGGCCACACCGTAGAAGTTTCATGGATGCTGTTGGATGAAGCGATTCGCAAGAAGAATAGAACGTTATTCGAAACGGTGGCCGCGCGTTTCCGCCGGCATGTCGAGGTGGCATGGGACCAGGTGTATGAAGGCGTCTTGTACGACTTGAAAAATGTCGATCAGAACGTCTGGACGCTGGGCAAAGTCCTATGGGAACAGGAAGAGGTCCTGACCGGGTCTCTTCGGATCATCGAGCATACTGGCGCGCCATGGGCCAAAGACTTGTTTGGAAGAATGTACCGGTATGTTCGAGCGAAATACCCGCTGAAACAGCATGGCTCACCCCTTTGGATGTACCAATCCGGCCGCAAGGTGACATTTGAGGAATTCGCCAAACTGCCCAAGCGTGTGGAGAATTATCATCATCCCCGTCACCTGATGTTGAGCCTATTGACCATTCAGCGAATGATTCAGCGCGGCGGCAAGGTATCGGGCGTATTCGCGTGACATTCCGTCTAACCGTTGCGTTCCTGGCGGCCGGCGCTGTCCTGCTCGGCTCAACGGACAAGCAGCGGATTGAGGTCGCCGTCAGTTCGTCGCGGGTTGCGCCGGGCGAAACTGTCATCGTCACCATGCATGTGCCGGCCAGTGGCGACGTGTTGAAGACTTCGCCGAACGCGATTCTATTGAAGCCGTCAATTGGGGTTCGGAGTTTGCCGCTGCAGCGTGTTGCGGGTTCGATACCGTTCACCTACACTGCCAGCATTCACCTGCCGCAATCTGCGCCGCCCGGCCTGTACGTGGTCCATGCTTGGACGGGCGACCGTGACCGGCCCTCGAGCGTAGGCAAAGCGACTTTCCTCTCAGGAAAGATCATTGGCGATTTTTTTATTGCCTCGGCTCTGGATGAGCAAAACCCCCGCACCGATCTGCAGAACTATCTGCAACAGTTCCGTGCGCTTGGTGGCAACTTTTTGATTGCGCACAACCTGATCACGTCCGAAGGAGCGTACTTTCCCTGCGCGATTTGCAAGCGCGCGATAAGCTCCCGGCAACCGGATATCGTCGAGCTCCTGCTTGCCGAGGCGGATAGGGGCGGTTACGCTGTGCTGCTCTCCGTCAGTTGGGACATCACCCGCGATACGTTTTACCAGGGCCGGATGAAAGAAACGCTCGCCATCATGGATGATCTGTACTCGCGGTATGCGCAGCATCCATCGCTCGCTGGTTTTTATTCCTTCCAAGAAGGAAGCGGAACTTACTATGTTCCTTACATCCGTGAATTCAGTAAACACGTCAAAAGCCTGAATCCCCATTTGCTTGCTGCGTGCGCCCCCTACGTGGACGATCCGTTGCTCGCGGGTTATCTGGGAACACTGAAGGATCTGGACATCATTATCTGGCAGTCGGGTGTGATGGCCAGCTACCGGCCGGACAACCGCAAGAAATACCCGCTGCGCCGCGTGAAGGATTTTTGTTCCCTGGCAGTCGGCGCCAAGCAGCTGGAAAGCAAGATCGCCCTGACCCATGTCGAGCTGTTTGGCTATCTTGAACAGCTTCTCGCCCCGGATGTTCCGACTACGGGATACAACAATATCTATCAACAGATTCTCAGCGCAGCGAGTGTCGCCGACAGCGACGGAATCATGCTGTTCACGTACCATTACCACATTTATAACGTCCTGAAGAAGCACTCCCAAGTGGGCGAGAGCCGGAAGGCGGTGGTCGATGGACTGAATGCTTTTAACCTGATCGCGTCGCGCGTTTCCAGTAAACCGAATCCTCTCGCCTTCTATTTTCCTTATTCAGACTGGGTCATTGAACGCTGGCCCAACTCCTTTTTGCCTGCGCTCGATGCCTTCCGGGTCCTCGGCATAGCGGTTGACGTGCTGCCTTACACGCCTCCGCTCGAGGAGGCCATCCTTCCTTATTATCCGGTTCATATGAACCGAAATGTATTGGCTCGCCTTCTAAAAGAGAAAACCGTACTGATATTGCCGGATATTTCGGGATTTCAGCAAACCGACAGCGATTTGATCGAAGCCTTTGTTGAGCAAGGCGGCGCTGTTGTTGCATTTGGTCCGGAGATTCCGATGGGGCGAAGCTATCAGCGAACGGAGCTTTTCGGCGGCGAAGAATCGCAGACTCACGTGCATAGCGCGGTCGTGCTTAGCAAAGCGCTGGGAAACCGGGTAACAGCTGGCAGCAGATTCGCTTTACCAGACGTCGCGCTTTCTTCCTGGACCGCAAAAGGCGGTAGACCGTTCGCGACATTTGAAGATGGCTCGGCGGCCATCATCGTGAATTCGTACGGCAAGGGAAAAATTGTGACTATTGTTCCCAGTGCCTCGACAGCGGCACAGCGCTTTCCGGAGCTGGTTCGTGATGCGATCGATTACGCGCTGGCAAGTGCCGGAGCCGAACGTGCAGCGGACGTCTTGGGAGCGAACGAGCGGATGGACACTGCCATAGACAAAACATCCGAAGGTTTTGCGGCGGCGGTCATAAACCATAATGCGGAGGAGATGGAAATCACAATTCGCTCCATAAAACCTCATCTCGATTCGCGGGTCGCTTGGATTGACTTAATAACCGAGAAAGTGCTTCCGTCGTCGGAGGGGCAATCTCTGAAACTTCGAGTACCGGCACGCGCATTCCGGGCGGTTGAACTCAGAAGCGCATTTCGATGAATTACGCCTATTGGTGTGTGGGCAACTCGCTCCAAATCGCGGGATCTTCGCGTCCGAGCACCCAGGAACAGAAGCCTTGCAGATCGCGACTGGCAGCCAGATTCACCCGCTCTCGAAACGTGCGCGCGTCGGTATAAAACACCCATTCGCGCATCGAATCGCGGTAAAAGTAAAACCACGCGGTTCGATCCCCTTCGTCCCACTGCAGTTGCGGATGATAGGTTTCAATCAATTGCTTCACCTCCGCCGGGTCGAGCGTTGCGGCGGAAATGGACGGGCGCCCGTTCGCCCCGGGATCCCCCGCGAACCATCGATAGCCATACACCGCAATGCCTAGCGAGAGCTTTTCCTTCGGGACGAACGTGAGCGCGTAATCGAGGTTTTCCAGCGTCCATTGGTACCCCGCAACGGGTCCCGGAGGCGTATAAGGCGTGTGTTGGTCGTAAGTCATGAGACAGATCAAATCGACTGCTGCCGCTAGCTGTTTCAAATCATAAGCGCCGCGCCAGTTTTCATAAATCCAGTGTGCGAAGCTTCCGGTGCCCGGATGACCGGGCGCATTCGGAACGGTTGCTATGGAGAGTTGGAGGCCCTCTTTGTGTAACCGGGCAGCCGTCTCGGCGACTAGTTGTGTAAGCGTGTTTTGATCCGTCCAAACGACGTTTTCAAAGTCGAACTGAAAACCGATGAAGCCGTTCTTCTTGCATGCCGCGACCAGCGCCTCGGCAAAGTGCTGCCTCGCATCCGAGCTGGTAGCAAACTTGTGAAACAAGTCCTGATTAAAGCCGGGATTGGCCACGATCGGCATCACCGGAACGTGTTCGCGCCGGGCAGTTTGCATGACGAGCGGATCGGGACCGCCCCAAACCAACCCATTCGCATCGACCGAGTACCAGGTTGGGACGAGAATGTCGATCTTGTTCGCGTGTGCGAGGAAAGACGCGACCGAGTTTGGCTCTTTCGTCATATAAAACAACGCCTTGGGTCGCGCGGCGCCCTGCCGCGAGAACAATACGCAGAAAAGAACGAGTGAGCAGACAAAACGCGATCGCATACGTTCTTCAAAGTTAGCGAACAAAAACCGGAAAGGATGCAAATAAACATGCTGAGGCCTGCTCGCACCGGCAAAAGTTGGGCAGCGTTCGATTGTCAGACCGTCGCTTGAAAAGCGCCTCACGTGCAGCCGAATTGCGAGAACGAGTAGCCAGGATCGACATATCTTTCGGCTGTTCCTCTTAACGGGTGTAGTCGTTTTTGTAGCTGCCCAAAGCCTCTGAGTTCAACAAAGAGCCACAAGGGTCAACACACGCACTCCATCTGTTTGAAACGTAAGTGCTTCAAAATAGGTGATCGCGCAGGAGAGGCGGAAACTGCCTTGGGCGCAGGGGGTCGCAAGTTCGAATCTTGCCGCCCCGACCAATAGATTCAAGCCAATACGGCCATTCTGGGCATAGGCAAAAATCGATTGTAGTCGATCTTGTAGCTGTAGGTTTCCCTTGGGATCAATAAGCGAGTCAATCTGTCGACCGCATTCAAGATCGCGGCTTCGGCGTGATCTACTGCACCAGTTCTGGCGGACAACTTCCGGTAAGCGCTGGGTCGCAATCCGATGTGAATCTCTAGGGAAGCGCTCTCGTGCGCTCGGCTTCATTGCAATACAAATTAGTTGACGGAGGAACAAGCGTAAAGTACACTTGCGCCGATACTCGCTGTGCCAGATCCAGTTGATTTCTATGGGCTGCCTGAGCTAGGCGACCGTCTGTTTCAACACGTCAATCCGCCAGCACGGCGGGAGCGGCAAGGTAGCTGGCTTGCATACGCACGTAGCTATAAGGCAAGCGCTGACCGGCTGGTGCAGTACGCTGATCCGAATGGGTCTGATGCCGATGTCTATCCCATTCTGTTTCTTTACCGTCATTACGTGGAATTGGAGATGAAATCAATTGCGGCGCTGACGTGCGTAGTCCAATCCGCAAACAAGGGCGATAATCTTGCCTTCCAGCGGCTTCAGCCACTCCTCAAGACCCATAACCTGACGGACCTTCGTCCTGCATTCCATTCAGCCTGCTTTGTGGTCGGATTCATCTCGGAGCGCTTCTTGGAATCGCTGAATGCATTTGACAGCTGTGTTGAAGAGCTGAATACAATTGATCCTGGTTCATACGCATTCCGGTATCCCATAGATAGAAAACTAACTCCACAGCTATCCCAGTTCACTAACGTCGACCTTAATCATTTGAAAACGATAATCGACAAGTTTGCTGTTTTGTTCGCGGCCATCAGGGACCGCTTGCAACGTCACCTCGACTGGTGGGTTGACAATGAATTATTCAAATTTCTTGGTGGCGATGACTACGATATTTGGGGCTCTGTAGACGACGAATGATCAAAGGCCTAATCACGAAAGCATTCGAGCAAGTTTAGAAAGGATGACCTGCTCTCGATAAAGCGACCGCGTAGAGTTGAGGATCTTCAGCTTCGGCGAAGTGACCCGTTGCGATTTTCTTTTGACGTGCGAAAGTCGGCACTGAACCTTCAAACGCGGCGACAGCGACAAAATCATCGACAGGGGAAATTTAAACACTGAAAAGTCCTTCCAACCTATTTAAAAGAATGTTGGGCGGTGATGGGATCGAACCATCGACCTGCTGCTTGTAAGGCAGCATCCAATCGCAAGCGGAAACATCGGAAATATAACTCGCCAAGGTCCAATAGCATACGCGCGGTCTATTGAATTTGAGGGGCTTGCTCTGGTCGCCATGAGTAGCGCTTACTGACGCAAACGGAAGTATCGGCGCTCGGTACACGTATGATCCGTTCGGAAACACGACGCAATCCGGCACGAGCACGAACAGTTTTCAGTTCACTGGTCGGGAAAACGATGGAACTGGTCTCTATTATCTTCGCGCTAGGTATTACAGTCCTGTGCTGCAACGCTTCATCAGCCAGGACCCAATAGGATTTAACGGCGGGATGAACCTATACGGGTATGCCGGAAACAATCCAGTCAGTCTTCTAGATCCGTTCGGCACCAATCCGCAGCAAGGCACCGTCCCACCCTGGCTGCCGTTGTTGATGGCCATCCCGGAGCTTGGTCCAGAACTCGGCATCGCTGCCGAAGCGGCTGAAGAGATGGTCGCTACGGCGGAGGTTACGGAGGGTGTTGCCGCAGAAGGTGCATCTCTGCCCGCATCTGAAACGTGGGGCAATCCGGGCACACTTGCCGAACATTTTGAGGAGCACGGGGCTGACTTCGGTGCTACGAGTTCGGAGAATTACGCTAACGAAGCGTCGCAATTCCTGAAGGATTCACAAGCGAATGGCCTTCCGACGAAGATCGACGCCAACGGAACTATTCGCGTCTACGATCCCGAAACGAACACGTTCGGCTCTTACAATGCTGACGGCACAACAAAGACATTTTTCAAGCCAACTAGTCCAACCTACTGGGATCGTCAACCTGGAATTGCGCCGATGATTATTGGAGGGAAGTAGCATGGGTCACATTTGCCCAGTTTGCGGCTATCCAGATTTGGAAGACCAACCACGCGGCGAAGCCACTGGGGGGTCCTACGAAATCTGTCCATCGTGTGGCTTTCAGTTTGGTGTTTCGGATGAAGATCGTGGGTTCACGTACGAGCAGTGGCGCAAGCAGTGGGTTCAGAAAGGCATGAGGTGGCGTGCCGTCACGGTTGCGCCGCCGCCAAACTGGGACCCGACCGAGCAACTGCGTAATATCGAGCGAACGTAGCCACTACCGACGTGATCCGCCCGTTCGCGGCTATCCAATAAATTTAGATTTGGAACGCGCAGCGAGGAATAGGTCCGACAATTATCGGAGGCAAATAAGGATGATGTATGTCTGCCCGGTTTGTGGCTATACGGGACTTAAAGAGCAGCCTCGGAGTGAACTAACAGGCTGCTCGGATGAAATCTGTCCGCCGCGTGGGATTCAGTTTGGTTATACCCGTTCCGTTGAGAAGGCCGTTGATCCGGCCCGGCGTCATCTCAGGAAAATTATAGACATTTACACCGGGCAAGTTCCCAAACCTAGCCAGATCGGCTTCACTTCTCGCGCGTTCGCATCACCGCCAGCTTCGTCATCATAAAGCTTGCATGCAGCTTGCAGCGCTCCGGGGTTTGTGGACATTGATACGTTCTCCTTACTTAGTTTTCGAAGTAGGTTGTTAGTAGCAGTGAGGATGAAGCCGATGCTGATCGACTTCGTTTCACCGTCATCCACTAGAACGCAATGGAAAGAGAATTTCCTTCTGACGTCTCAAGCATTGCGGAGGGGTCTCGTGCTAAGGATGCAGCCTATCGCTTCGGCACTGCCCGTCTCGGCTTCGCACGTTGCTCATTTGCTGATCAGAGGAGCGACAACATCATCGATCGCGGCAGTCCCTATGGCTTCAAGACATGCGAAATCCTGGTTCAGCAGGTTTCTCGAGTGTCCCGCGGCCGCGGCTGAATCTGCCGTTGAACTGATCACGGCATCGTCTGCAGTCCACTGCTTGGCAAAATATAACGAGTTTTAACAAGGGAAAGCGAAGCCAAAATCCGTTCTTCTATGTGGGCGTGGACGCCCGACAAAGAAAGGGATTATTTATGGATGAACCAAAATTGCTTGACACAGCGGGGTTGAAAACTTACATCAACACTCAGCTCTCGGCTGAAGCTGTACCCGCGGATCTAAAGGACGTCTTCTGCAAGAGTTGGCCAGCCGCCAAGCAGGTGTTGCAGGTTTTGCAACGCATTTTGAAGGACCCGATCACAAAAGCGATTATCGGCATCGTTATCGAGGCTGGTGACGCACTTTCAGGCGCTATCTGCAAATAAACGTGCGGCTGGATGTGTCGTGGAAAGGACAATAACAACTTAAGTCTCTCCGATATCGACTCCACTCGGCACCCAGATATCGATCACGTGAGGAGTTCGGGCGAGCCATATGATCTGAAGTCGTTTAGGAGCGGGCTAGTGTGTGATTTTCTCAGATATGGGGAGATCTTTCGATCCGACGATGGCAAGGGGCGGAGAAGAAGAAGCGGAGCGAAACCGGGTTCCTCCCCATCGCCTGGACGCCGGCTGGCTATTCCTTGGCGGGTTGCTCCAGCAGAGCCGCGTCGCGGGCCGGTCACGATAATAAAAGCAAGCTTTTCGAGAAAGAAAATCATTAAACAACGCTGGAACTACTGCGGATCACCTCAGAGGAGGGGGTCACCCCGCGCAACTGTAGTCAAATTTGTAGCTGTCAGAAGCGAATTCAACAAAGAGTCGCGAACTTCAACACGCGCACGGGATCTGATTGAAACGTAAGTGCTTGAAAATAGCTGGTCGCGAAGAGGAGGCGGAAACTGCCTTGGGCGCAGGGGGTCGCAAGTTCGAATCTTGCCGCCCCGACCAGCTTTTTCAATATGCTGGCCCTTAGCTCGAAATCGAGTGTAGTCGATTTCGTGGCTGTGGATTTCCTCAAATATCAGAAACAACAGTTATCAGTACACGCCGTCCGGCCTGACAAGTAGGTCGCGCAAATTGTTCTGACCGCCTGCACCTTGCCCCGAAGCGATCGGATTGAGAAGGCTACACGATAGGGATCGTCGAGCGACGAAGCGCGGGAGCTGCTCGATTCGATTGAAAACAGCTCACTCGTCGCGCTGCGGATCGCGCGCTCATTTGGCATTTACGTTGAGCATCAGCTTCCGGCGAGGTGAAGCTAATTCAATTCGAAACGGCAATTCGACTCCATCCACTTTCTTCTAGTCTCACAGTTCGATAATGCGAGGCTAATAAGTGGACGCGACACCGCTCTCATTGATATCACGCTAGTAAGTGGCTACGGGTGTCAAAGTAATGATGTACGCATACGTCGAGAGTCATTGCGAAAGAACAGCAAGCAATCCAATGCAAGGATGCTTCCCGAAGCCACATAACATACGGACATGCCCGACAGAGCCGATCCCAAGGCCATGCGATCGCTGAGCCACCCGATGGCTAACGGTGCGAATCCGCCCCCGAGGTAAGCGGCGCCGATCATGATCCCCGTTGAGGTGGCTCGCGATTGCGGTCGGATTACTTCGTATAGTGAGGCGAAAAGATTCGACTCGTACATGCCTCGGAACACTCCGAACAGGCCGAGCGACACTAGCACCACCGCTTTCGAGTCTGACCAACCGACCAGGAAGATAAACGGAGCACCGAGAAGAAGCCCCGCGGATTGAATAGCGGGCCTGCTAACAACCGAACGCGCCGACGCCGTATCTGCCATCTTACCTCCTACAAGTACACCGAATGCAGCGCCAATGAGGTGCCAAAATGTTGCATGAAAGCCGGCTTTTGCTAAATTGAATCCAAATTTCCGGACCAACAGCGTGGGTGTCCACGTTAAATAGGCGGTGTTCACCAGAGTCATCCCGAGAAATGCCAAAATCAGCATGATTACCGTCGGTGTTTGAAATGTCTCCGCAAGTCGTTCTTTGAGGGAAATCGAACGGCCGATCGAACTGGCCTGTTCCGACAGTCCTCGTTTTGGTTCTCGTAGGAAGATCGACGCAAGCATGGCGACAACGATACCTACTGCTCCGAAACTGATAAAAGCCGCTCTCCATCCGTACTCTTCTCCCACATAGCCAGCGAGTGCGCCGCTCACGATGATCCCTGCGTACGCGCTGGTCTGATGAATAGCCATTGCGGTGGCGCGCGTCTTCTCGCCGTGATAGTCGCCGATCATCGAATTTGCCGAGGGATAATAGAACGCTTCCCCAAAGGCGGTCGCGGACCAGCAAATCACAAGTGACAGGAATCCCGCGGCGTCTTCCGGACACAGCCGTCGCAAAGCTCCAAATTAGGAGCGCTGTGATGATCAATCGTTTTCGGCTAACAGCATCGCCCAGAGTTCCGGCCACCGGCACCAGCATGGCGTACACCCAGAAGAAAGCCGAACTCATCAAGCCCAACTGCGTGTCGGTGAGCCGAAGTTCACGTTTAATAAGCGGCAGCACCGAGAACAAGACTTGCCGATCCGCTTGGTTCAGGAAGTAAATGAACCAAAAAAAGGCTAAGACTAGCCAAGGATACAGCGTTTCTTTTCTGGACTGCGCCTGTGCCATAGTAATCAAGAAGCTGATACCGGCGAGAAAGCCCCGATGCAAGGGAGGCCGATCGTCGCCTGACTACGATCCACGCGCTTTGCGCGCGTCCTTACGTTGCTTCTACAGGCCTATCTATGCGCTACGTGCTCACGAATGCGCTGGATCTTAAGATTCGAGAAGACAAACTGGTAGCCAGCCGCTCTGATTAACCTATCGGCCGCTGAATTCTCCCCGATTGGAGTGCCTGACAAAGAGGCAAAAGAGCGCACGCGATGGCCTAAATGCGCTTCGAAATCGTGTTGTGGCCCGAGGATTTCATTTTCTAGCGCGGCGAGATCATCCGTCAAGACCTGGGCATGGGTTCGCGTGTGGCTCGCGATCACATGTTTCGAACGGTCAAGTTCCTTAAGTTCACTCCAGCTCAACGCATATCGCCCATCAGCATATTCGTTGGCTACTATAGCGAGCTTGCGGCGGGCGATGAACTCGGGCTGCTCGGCTACCGGCGTGCTAACAAAGGCCGTTGCCGCGAAGAACCAGCCGATGAAGCCGTAGCGCTGCAATAGCGGAAAGAAGACGTCGTAGTTGTCACGATACCCGTTATACAGAGCCACGATCAGGCCGGGCTTTGGCTTGTGCCAGCGGCCCGTGGTGATATAGCGATCGAGATCATTCTCGTCGACAGGATCGAAAAACTGTCTGTAATGTGCGATTTGCCGGTCATATTCGGTAGCCTTGGCCCGAGGCGTATTGTGAAAGTTAACTGCCCGGATCAGCGGACGTCTTGCCAGCAAAGGCTGGAGCGAGGCGGCTTCGTCACGAAACCCGGCCGGACCCGTCATGACTCTCCTTGCTATGCAAGCGCTGGATGCTGAAGTTCGAAAACACGAAGTCGTACCCCGCAGCTTGGATCAGCCGATCCGTGGTGGCGTCTTGGCCGTATGGCGGCCCGGTTAGGGACGCAAACGCGCGCACTTTGTGCCCCAGATATTTTTCAAAGTCCTCCTGAGAGCCCACGACCTCTCGTTCAACCGTCGCCGCATCTAGCTTCGATAATTGCGTGTGGGAGCGCGCATGGCTTGCGATGACATGCCGCTTGTCCAATTGACGCACTTCTTCCCAGGTTAGTGCGTAGCGCCCGTCCGGGTACTCATGTGTTTCCATGTCGATATCGTGATGTTCCGCGAAAGTCCTCTGATCAGCAATCGGCGCATTTAGGAATCCGGTAATAATGAAGAACCAACCAATCGAAGCCATTTTGGTCCAACAAAGGCGCAAGTACTTCGTAACTATTCCGGTAACCTTCGTAAACCGCAACGATGAGTCCGGGTTTAGACTTATGCCAGCGGCCCGTCACCAGATACCGGTTCAGATCGTCCTCATTGACGGGAGAAAAATAACGGCCGTAATGCGCCAGCTGGCGCTCGTACTTGCCAGACTGAGCCCGGGATGTGTTGTGAAAATTGACAGCGCGGATGATCGGGTCGCTTGCGAGCAACTTCTCAACCGCCGCGGCGCGGTCGCTGAAGATAGGGGGATCGCTCATAAGCTCGTTTCAGTTCCCCCGGCAGAGAAATCCCGATCGGCAAGCAATTCGACGATTTTCGCCACATCCGTTGCAGGAGCTTCGGGCCGGATAGCCTCCCATTCAGTCGCATAGCGGTGAAATGCGGAACTAACTTTTTTATTTAGAGGCGAGGGAACCCGCCCCAGCTCCGGCGAGGTTTGGTTGGCAGCGAGATTTTCGCAGGCCAGAAACATCGGGATACCCTCTTCCGAGTAGACACGTGCTCCGAGCCGTTTGAGATCCGCTTGCAGACTCTCGTCGGCTGTATTGCAGGCTCCCGTTGGGAACGGTGAAGCCGTCCGCTTACGCCTAAAGCTGCGACTCCGATGGCGATGAGTGCTTCGCGCCGATTGATCATGATACGAGTTCCAATTTCTATCCTTATAACTCCGCCAGCCATCATACCTCTCATGCAAAGCGTTGCAAGCGGCAAAAACAGTAAGATCATGGCGCCACTAAAATTGCGGGATCGATGCGGGAGTGTACATTAGCGGGAATGACTCGCTCACCATTGTTTAACGAAAAAGTTGCGCTCGTCACCGGTGGAGGATCCGGCATCAGCAGGGCATGCGCGGCTGCAATGAGCCGCGAAGGCGCACGAGTTGCGATCTTTAGCAAGGACTCGGAACCCGGGCAGGAAACGGCAAAAGAGCTGGCCGCCGCGGGAGGAAGTGCCGTTTTTTTTCAGGTAGATGTTTGCGACGAAAAGTGCGTGCAGGAAGCGGTCGCGCAAACTGTTGCTCGTTTTGGAAGGATCGACATTCTGCATAACAACGCGGGCATTTCGGTACGTCACCCGGTAGCCGAGGAGGATGAACAGGCCTGGGAATCGTGCATGGACGTGAACCTGAAAGGCGTATTTCTGTGTTCAAAGCACGTCATTCCGCACATGCTCAAGCGGGGAGGCAGTATCGTTAACACCTCGTCCGTGACAGGCATAACCGGCGTTCGCAACCGCGCCGCTTATTCAGCCACGAAGGGCGCTCTGGTCGCGCTCACGAAAAACATGGCGCTCGATTATGCCGGGTATGGGATTCGCGTGAACTGCGTTTGTCCGGGCTTCACGCGTACGCGGCTCGTGGAAGCTCTGCTGCGCGATCCGGTCAAGGAGGAGCGCCTCACGAGTATGCATCCTCTAGGGAGGCTCGGTGAACCAGAAGATACGGCCAACGCGGTGGTATTCCTCGCATCCGATCTCGCATCGTGGATTACGGGCCATGCGTTAGTAGTCGACGGTGGATTTTCCGCCGGCCATTCGGAAGATATCTAAATGGTTGCGCTTACAACATTTTCTCGACCGTCATATTTCTGTTCAAGCATTGATGGTGCGATATGGGTCCCAATAGCGGAGCCGCGTAAGAAAGAAACTCCGGAGCAACGTCGTTCCTCGTTTTGTTGCGCCACGCGGCTGGAAATGGACGTTCGAGCAATGCTACACGTTCGAGCTGGGTCAGGGCTGTTTTCGCCTGGTAGGGATCGTTTGAATCCCGCACAAGCGTCACCATATTTCCTCCCAGGCCGGCGACTGCCGCCCGAACCGCCGCGCGGCCGCACTCTCTTGCTTCCTTCCAGTCGATAGGGAAATGCACAAGGCGCTGGAGCGGCCGAGCAGGCCTGGTTTCTCGCTGCGCGCCCTGATCCGGAGGCGGCTGGAAACCAGCATCGCCAGACGATGCGCCAAGTTCATGGCAAGACTGCCCTGCGAGCCCGACCGCACATCGGCGCCGAACGGCTCGCCATTTTCGTCAAGCTGCCCTTCGCAAACGGCGACCACACAGCGGCCAAGGCGGCTATAGACTCTCTCCACGTCGTCGAGTAAAAGCTGGACGGGAAGCGGCGACTCCGGAAAGTAAATCAAATGCGGCGCGTCATCCGGATCTCTGCGGGCCAGTGCGGTGGCCGCGGCAACCCAGCCGACGTTGCGGCCCAGCACCTCGACAAACTCGACTTGACCGGAAAGCGCCAGATTATCTGCGCCAATATCGCGGAGTGCACATGCAAAAAAAAGTGCTGTAGAAGGATACCCGGGTGTGTGGTCGGTCTCCAGCAAATCGTTATCGATAGTTTTCGGGATTCCGGCCACTTGCAAGTCGTAGCCCATCTCGCGGGCCGTGCCGGCAATCCGGGCGGCGGTACCCATCGAGCCATTGCCGCCGTTGTAGAGAAAGTAGCGGATGTTGTGAGCGCGAAAGATGGCAATTAGCCGCTCCAGATCTTCTGGCGTAATTGCACGCCGCGATGAACCGAGCGCCGAAGATGGAGCCTTCCCAACCTGCAACATGAGCTTTTCGGGCTGTCGCGTTAAATCGATGAAGTCTTCCGATAAGACTCCGGCTATTCCATTCTGCGCGCCATACAGCGAAGTAATTTGCGTGTGTAGAGCGGCTTCCTCGAAGACTCCGAGAAGACTGGCATTGATGACAGGAGTAGGACCGCCGCTGTGCGCCACGACGGCAATCCCGGAGCAGGCGTCCCTCATCTCTTCTTCTCGAACGCCGCCGTCCCACCAACTTGTGTCAAACAGCGTGAAGCGGCTCTCAGTCCGCAACTTGCACACTCGCGCAAACCGGCGCCTTGAACGAAGCGCGACAGAAAACCAGCGTCGAAGCTGTCGCCAGCTCCAGTCGTATCCACCACTTTCGTTTTAATAGCTGGCATGTGGAAAGATTCTCCGCCGGCATGGATCAGTACCCCGCGCGCGCCACACTTTACGCAAACGATTCGGGCTAGCTTTCCCCAACTCTTGCGCGGCCGCCTTCACGGTCTTGCAGCCGGTAATGCAGAGTGCCTCAGCATCGTTCGGGAAAAAGATGTCGGTGTGCTCCAGTACGCGTATGAATTCGCGATTGCCAGCGCTCCGCCGGGTCATGGTTGCAATCAAGCGACGTAGTGATTCCTAAGCGGTGTGCTCTACGGAAAAGGGCGGGAGCTCCGGCATGAAATTTCTTCAAAAGGAAATAATGTCCAACGTGCAGATGGCGGGCTTGCCTCAGCCGCAGCTTCCCCTACATCGCCGGCACGCAGCATGGCGATGGTTCCGGCATAGGTTAATCCGGCGCGCTTGCCTTTCCGGCTGTACCAGATAGTGATGCCGGTTTTCTGGTTTGAGACGCGCTTCAGACCTTCAATGTCCACCTTGGAAGCGCAGAGCTTATCGGCAACAAACTGCCCGAAGGTGTCGTCCCCGATCACGCCTACAAAGCCGACACGCGCTCCCAGCCGAGCGAGATTGAAAGCCGTGATGGAGCTGGATCCTCCCAAGACGAGATTCATTCCTTCGGCCAGTTTCTCTTTTCCTACCTCAAGATCCGTCACTCCTTCCATCAGAAGATCGACGTTGGCTTCGCCGACCACCAAACAATCAAGCGCCTTGTCCGGTCTCATAAAGCGACACAGCTTGAGACATCCGAGTGATGCAGTTAGCAGGACGATCCGCGAAGGTCTTCATCTGAGGAACGCATACAGGCATTGTCTCGATGCTTCTTCAGAAATTGTCTCGCGGAACGGTGGAACCGCTTCCGCCAACCAGAAAATCGAAATCGGCTCCTTCGTTCGCTTGCAGAACGTGATCGATATATAGCTTGATGTACCCGCGCTCGGCATGCGGCAGGCGGTTGCCATGCCTGGCGCCTGCGCTCGAGTTCGTCTTCCTCGACCTGGAGGTGAGAGTGCGTGCTTCGACATCCAGCGAGATCAGATCGCCATTCTGCACGAGGGCGAGCGGGCCGCCGGCAGCCGCTTCGGGAGCAGCAGTGCAGCACGACGGTCCCATAGGCCGTGCCGGACATTCGGGCATCAGAAATCCGCACCATGTCGGTAATGCCTCGCTTCAGAATCTTCGGCGGAATGGGGAGGTTTCCCACCTCGGCCATGCCCGGATAACCCTTCGGTCCGCAGTTCTTCAGCACCATGACGCAATGTTCGTCAATGTCCAACGCGTCGTCATTGATGCGGCTGCGGAGATCCTCGATCGACTCGAACACCACCGCCCGGCCAGTGTGCTTCATCAGCGCGGGAGATGCGGCTGAAGGCTTAACAACGGCGCCGTCGGGCGCGAGGTTTCCCTTTAGCACCGCAATGCCGCCCACCGGCTTGAAAGGCGTCCTCGAACGAGTGAATGACATCGCGACTCCAGCAAGGCGCTTCGTGATTATTTTCCCAGATCGTGTGGCCGTTCACGGTAAGCGCCGTTTTGTGGAGCAAACCGCGCTCACCGAGCTCCCGGAGAATGACCGGCAGGCCGCCGGCTTCGAAGAAGTCTTCCATCAGGAAGTTCGCCGGAGGGCATCATGTTCAGCAGGCAAGGCACGCCAAGGCCGAGCGCATCCCAGTCTTCAAGGGTGAACGGAATCCCCAGGCGACGGGCGAGCGCGATCAGATGAATCACGGCGTTGGTGGATCCACCGATGGCGGCATTCACGCGGACGGCATTCTCCAGTGCTTCGCGGGTAATGATTTTCGCGAGCACGACATCCTGCTTTCACCATCTGGACGATGCGGCGTCCCGCCATGCGAGCCAGCAGATTGCGGCGAGCATCCACGGCCGGGATGGCCGCATTTCCAGGCATGCCGACCCCGAGGGCTTCGACCAGGCACGCCATTGTGGAGGCCGTGCCCATGGTCATGCAGTGGCCTTGCGAGCGGTGCATGCAGGATTCCGCTTCGTGATACTCCGAAAGCGAGATCTCGCCGGAGCGGAGTTGTTCGCTCATGGAGATGGTATTCGTGCCCGAGCCGATGTACGTGCCCTTGTACACGCCCCGCAGCATGGGACCGCCGGAGATTCCGATGGTCGGAACATTCACGCTGGCAGCACCCATCAGGAGGGCGGGGGTGGTCTTATCGCAACCCATGAGCAGCACAACCCCATCGAGCGGGTTGGCGCGGATGGACTCTTCCACATCCATGGAAGCGAGGTTGCGGTAGAGCATAGCAGTCGGACGAAGCATGGTTTCGCCGAGCGAAAACACGGGAAACTCGAGTGGGAAACCGCCCGCTTCAAGGATTCCCCAACGCACATGTTCGGCAATCGTGCGGAAGTGGCTGTTGCATGGCGTGAGTTCAGACCACGTGTTGCAGATTCCGATCACCGGGCGCCCGTCGAACTGGTCCTGCGGCAGACCACGGTTTTTCAACCACGAGCGATAGTAGAAGCCGTTCTTATCTTCGCGCGCGAACCACGCCTGGCTTCGCAGTGTCTTTGCCGTCATTGTATGCTCCCTATCTCGCATCCGAGCCCTGTGTGCACCGAACATTGATGCGATTCACCCAGCTTCGAGGATAGCTCATCTTTGAATGTTTAGATTATGATCGTCGGACGTGAGCCATAGCCTTGATGAATCTATAGTCGGACCTCACGTCTAATCGAAGGGCGAGAGAAAAACCTCACCATTCGCGAAGCTAACAGATTGTGTTACCTTCGGCGTCAATTCGTCCTGCTGGTGGGCCCCGCGGGATGCGGCAAATCCACGCTGCTGCGGATGATTGCCGGCCTCGAAGAAATCACGTCCGCCGAAATCTGGATTGGACCCAGAGTGGTCAACCACATTCCGGCGAAGGATCGCGATGTGGCGATGGTACTTCAGAATTACGCGTTGTACCAACACCTGCCGGTGACCGATAAGCTGGCGTTTTCGTTGACGCCGTGGCGCATCAAAGCGCCGGCACTCAAGGCAACCGTCGCTCGCGCCTCGGAGATCGTTGGTCTGACCGCGCTGTTGGACCGTTACTCGCGACAGCTCTCGGGAGGTCAGCGTCAGCGAGTTGCGATGGCTCGGGGCATCGTACGCAGTCCCCAGGTATTTTTGTTCGATGAACCGCTCTCGAACCTCGATGCCAAACTACGAGTGACTATGCGAACGGAAATCAAAGAACCGCACCAGCGCCTGAAGACAACTACGGTCTACATCTCCCACGATCAAATCGAAGCCATGACCATGAAAGCCAGGTCGTGGTGATGCGGGACGGTCTTGTCGAACAAACCGGCACTCCGCTCGAACTGTATGATCGGCCCGCGAACCAGTACGTGACTGGGTTCATCGGCGCGCCGGCCATGAACTTCATCAGGGCGGAAATGACGAATGACGGTCTCAGGCTCACGTGCGGCGTCGTGCTGCCGTTAACCCCACGACCTACGGCGGCGTCCACTCCGCTGGTGTTCGGCATCAGGCCTGAAGACCTGCAGGTTGTGGGGGCGGACGTCCCGGGGGCGATGCGCGGAACGGTGGTGGTGGTCGACCCGACGGGTTCAGAGACCACCGTCATTGTTGAGTGCGAGGGCGGCCGACTGACAGCGGTGCTTCGGGAAGCATGGAGCTCACGCCGGTCAAGCGCTTCTGCTCAAACCGGTGGCCGGCTACGGGCATACTGTTCGACGCCCAGGGTCTCCGGGTGGCGGCAGCGTAAAGGACTGAAGCGAACATATGGAACCGTCCCGTATCCTGGTCATCTCAGATAGCTTCCATACTCTGCCTGAAGCCGTTGCGGCGCTGAAAGCGTCCGGTCATCGACATCAAGTACGTTGAGAGCCTGACACCATGGGCTGACCTCGCGCCCGCCGATCGCGTTGCTCTGAAAGAGGCGCGCGCGGTAATTATGGGACGCGTACTTGGGGTCGGCGCCGCCGCGTTTTCGCTCGCGCCCAACCTGCGAGTCGTCGCGCTGCATACGTCGGGCTCCGACAACGTCGACCTCGGCGAAGCCACACGCCGGGGCGTTCTAGTGACGAACGTCAAAGGCGTTAACGCTGAGCAGTGTGCCGAGTTTGCGATCGGGCTTATGCTCTGCGTGGTGCGGCAGATTCGAACCGGCGATCGCGCCATCAGGGCCGGGCTGTGGAATGGCCGCACTCAGACCAGCATGGATGTTTATGGGGCGACGCGTGGGCGTGATTGGACTCGGCCAGATCGCCAAAGCCTTCGTCGCGCGCGCGCTCGACCTTTGGCGCGCGGATTCTGGTGCACACGCGGACGCCGGATACCGCGGTGGCGAAAGAGTTCGGGATCGAGTACGCGTCGCTGGACGAGGTTCTAAGGCGAGCCGATATGGTGTGCTTGTTTGCTTCGCTGACTAAAGACACGCGTCGCATGATTGGCGCTAGAGAATTGGGTCTGATGAGGGCTTCGGCCTATCTAATCAATATCGCGCGAGGAGAACTGATCGATCAGGACGCTCTTGTAGATGCGCTGCGCACGGGTAAGATTGCCGGCGCGGGCCTCGACGTTTTCGAGGTTGAACCGCTGTTTGACTCTCCGCTTTTCGCGCTCGACAATGTCGTGCTCACCCCTCACCAGGCGGGTTTGACGCAAGGCGGCAAAGCCGGCGCAGCTCTGCGGGCGGCGCGAAATGCCCTGCACGCCCTGGATGGCGCCATTCCGCGCGACGCAATCAATCCGCGTGCGTGGGCGACGGAGGAGCCAAGTGACAGGCGACCCCACCTTAAGCGAATTACACATCCTCGTCCGAGCGCGACGTTGATCGCGGGTGAAGACCGCGACGACGCTGCTACGCTTACGGCGAGACACTCAACATGCCTCGGTGATCGCTCGTGCGCTGATCGCTATCGATCATGATGCGCTCATGATATTCGAATGGATCAACCCGTCTTATTTCGGCAGGAGAGCCGTCGTGACCGACCGTTTCAAGCTCGTTCTCATTGGTGCCGGCAGCACCGTCTTCACCCAACGACTGGTCGCGGACATCATGCTGAGCGGGGAGGCTGACCGCTGGGAACTGGCGCTTGTCGATATCGATCCCGTGACGCTCGACGCCGTGGACCGCCTCGTTCGCAAGATGCTGGCGCTCAAAGGCGTCGATTTTCCGATCGTGTCGACAACAAACCGGCGAGACGTCCTGCCGGGCGCCGATTTCGTCGTCACCACCATCGCTGTCGGCGGGCGCCGTGGCTGGGAGCTCGACGTACAGGTGCCGCGCAAGCATGGGATTTATCAGCCCGTCGGCGACACGATGATGCCGGGTGGCATCTCGCGCGCAATGCGCATGATCCCGCAGATGGTGGCAATTGCCGAGGACGTCAGCGAGTTGTGCCCGGAAGCGTACTTCCTCAACTACTCGAACCCGATGACGGCGGTGTGCCGTGCGGTGCGCGTCAAGACAGGCGTACCCGTTGATCGGTTTGTGCCACGGCGTGCACCACGTCGAGGGCGTGCTGGCGCGGTTTCTCGGCCGCGATGAAGGCTGCATTACGAGCTTCGGAGTCGGCCTTAACCACCTCACGTTTCTCACCCACATCCGGTGCGGCGGTGAGGACGCGATGCCCATGATGAAAGCGAAGCTCGACGAACAGCGCCCACTTCTGCAGCAAGAACTTCGCGACAAGACCGACTGGCCAAACATCGTCACCGGCCGGCCTCCGCGTTATTCCGATGACCCCTTCGCATGGTCCATCTTCGAGCGATACGGCGTATTTCCTGTAGCCATCGATCGTCATATCACGGAGTTCTATCCTGAGCGATTTCCGCACGGCCAGTATTACGGACGGACGTTGGGGGTCGACGCCTTCTCAATTGACGGCCGCATTGCCCTTGGCGATACGTGGTTCGACGAAATGCTGGCTGTCGCGCGATCTTCCGATCCGCTGCCGGCCTCGTACTTCGAAAACGTGCCAGGCGAGTCCGAGCAGTTGATGGAAATGATGCAGTCACTCCTGCTTGATCGGCGCCACGTGTTCTCCGTAAACATGCCGAACCACGGCACCGTGCCCGGCCTGCCCTCGGATGCGGTGCTCGAGATGCCGGCCGCGGCCGGGGCCGCTGGCTTTACGCCGCTTCAGTCACAGGCGTTGCCGCCGGCCCTCACCGCCAAGCTGCTGTCGAAGATTGCCGCGATCGAAGTCACCGTTGAAGCGGCGCTAACCGGCAGCTTCGATCTGTTCGTCGAAGCGCTTCTGACGGACGGCTCGGTCAGCGATCCCGATGCCGCCGCCGCACTCGCACGCGACCTCATCGAGGCGCACAAAGCGCATCTTCCGCAGTTCGCCTGAGCACTTCGCGATGAAACTCGATCAAGGCTGACCACGATCGGCGGCTGGAGATTCCCGGAGTGCCGGGCCTCGCCCGGCGACCCGTGGATATCGATCAATCGCAAACGGGCTTCGCGAATCTGCGTTCGTTGAGGATATATCGATTCGATGCCGGGTCAGTGATCGATGGGCATGCTGAGGAGGACGAGGTCTTCGTCGTCGTGATGGCGGGGTCCGTCGAGCTCACGATGACGTGATGGCAAAATCGGGAGAGCGTCGCGCCCCTTCGCTTTGTCGGCGGCAAGCGATTGTAATATCGACCCGTGTGTGGCTTATCTTCCGCCTCACTCCGCCTATCAGCTCATTCCCCAGACCGACGCGGAGGTCGCGTACGCGCGGGCAACACCCGTCGATGGCCGTCCACCGACGATCTTCGTCTCCACGTGCTCGGACGGATGGCTGCCGGCATCACGGTCTTGCTGGAGGAAACAGCGTATCCGCAACGGCTGCGTCTTCGCCTGGTGCAAATCGGGGCAGCGCAAAACGATGTCGCCTTCGCGCCTATCGACGAATCGGAAGCTGTTTGTGAAGCGCTGGTGCACGTCAGAACCGTGCCGGCGGAAGTGGCGGTGGCGATCGCGGAACCTGACGCCGAGCCGATCCTGCTCGAATCGTGGGACACCGCCGCACTCGCGCCTGGCGACCGTCCGGTCCTGCGCATCGCCGCGGGATCTTCGGTGCTGGTCCTCATAGTGCTCGCTGTTTAAACAAACGATCGCGTCATTTACCTAATTGCTGAAAGTCGGCGATAGCCGCGAATCGAGTGATGATGCAACCACACCTCGAAGACGCAACATACGATCTAGATTGTGAGCCCGCCCGCTGTAGTGGTCTCGGTCAGAGTTCTTCCGGCTGAACTAGACTCGTAACTGAATGCCTTCGGAACGACGGAAACTGCTCGCTGACGAAAGGCGACGAAAAATTGTGGGAATCGTTAGGAGAGAGGGTAGCGCTTCTATCGATTCTCTCGTTCGCCAGTTCCGGGTATCGGCCGTGACGCTTCGCGCAGACCTCGGACAACTAGCGCGCGAGGGCGTTCTCGTCCGCTCGTATGGGGGTGCCATCGTCGCGGATGAGAAAAGTGATTATCCGCTAAGAATCAAGAAAACGCTGCATCATGCCGAAAAAGTTCGCATTGCGCGGTCGGCGGCCACACTCATTAAGAGTCGTGAGACAGTAATCCTCGATTCGGGATCCACCTCCGCTGAGGTTGCCCGAGCCATTAAGCGATCCCATTTAGAAGCTCTCACGGTAATTACGCACGCGCTAAACATAGCGCAGGAGTTTCTCGACTATCCCAAGGTATCGGTGATCATGGTCGGCGGTCTTATGCGGCACGTTTCAGGTTCTTTCGTGGGGCCACAGGCCGAACGATTGTTGCGCGAACTCCATGCAGATCACTTCTTTCTCGGAATCGATGGCCTCGATCCTGAAATGAGGCTTTCGACTCCGGATTTGCTGGAAGCGCAATTGAACGCGCTTATGATGCAAATATCGAATGAGGTTACTGTCATTGCGGATGCGAGCAAACTGGGGAGACGGAGCCTTTCCGTTATTAGCGACTTGGCGACCGTGCGTCGGCTCATAACAGATAGCCGAATCGATGACAAGATGCTGCAGAAACTTCGCGGTACGGGCGTCGAAGTGATCGTTGTTTAGCGGTTCATCGGGCGCCATTGCAGCGTTGCGGCGAGCGCTGGTGCTTTCGAGTTTTTCGCGCTGCACCCAGGACTGCTCTCGCTTAGAGGAAGGAAAGCGCTTCCTATTTCTGAAGGAGTCTACGGCTCCAAAACAAAGCTCCTGAAACGAAGCTCTTGACATCCTGATCACATCGGTGTATCTTTCGACTGTTTACGTCTTTTGTCGTCAGCTTTCGAATGAACGCGAACCCCATAGAAGACCATCCTCATCGTGAAACGAATCTGGCATATAATTCCCTAAACAGGCAGTCGGCGAAGGGGCAGTACACGTTCGCTATAGGCACAAATGGTGCATTTGAACAGGAGACCTAGAAATTGACACGCCGGCTTACTTTGGCAGATCGGCTCGTGCTGTGACGATTTTGGCAATCCGTATCCGACAGACGGAAGGTCCTCGCGAACTAGGAAAGGGCTGTTTATGGCAAAGGGTGCACGAAAGTTTTCATCGAATGTAATCCGTGGTTTTGAGGCTGTACGAAAGTCGCTGTTCCTGGCCACGTTCTTGCTTCTTTTGCTCGCGAGCATCCAAGCGTGGGGGCAGGTGGATACGGGTTCGATCGTCGGAGTTGTGCGCGATGCGAGCGGCGCCCCCATAGCGGACGGTCAAGTCACCCTGACAAGCCAAGAAACCGGTCAAATCACGACGGCAAGGACCAACACGTCCGGAGAATACACTTTTAGCCCGGTGAAAATCGGTACTTACACGGTTACAATGCAGCAGCCCGGCTTTGAAAAGGTCATACATTCAAACGTCGTCGTTACTGTGCAGTCGCACGTTCTCGTTGATATTTCACTGTCCCCTGGCCAGCTGAATGAAACCGTGACGGTCACCTCGGGCGCGCCTCCCCTACAAACCCAGGAAGCATCGGTCGGACAAGTAGTGCCGGAGAAAGTTATCAACGACTTGCCCTTAAATGGGCGGAACTTTACCTTCCTCGCGCAAATTTCGGCCGGTGTAAATCAGGCTCAGCATGACACCCGCGGGTCTGGCCGCCTCGGGTAGCTTCGCTGCGAACGGATCGCGTCCGTCGCAAAACAATTACCTGCTTGACGGCATTGATAACAATTCGAACTTGGTCGATTTCCTGAATGGCACTGCGTACACAACTCTTCCGCCCGATGGACGCCATCCAGGAATTTAGGATTCAGACTGCGGATTACAGTGCCGAGCTAGGCCGCGCCGCCGGCGCGGTCCTTAACGCAACAGTTAAGTCCGGCACGAACTCTGTTCGCGGAGATGCCTGGGAGTTCTTCCGCAATGATGCACTTGATGCCAGAAATTATTTTGAGAATGCAAAGGGCAACTTTCACCAAAATCAGTTCGGATTCGCGATCGGTGCGCCCATCATCAAGAACAAAGTCTTCATTTTCGGCGACTATCAAGGCCAACGAAACAGCCAGGCACTAACCGCGATCGCGACGGTGCCAACCGCCTTGGAAAGAAATAGTAATTCACCAATCTTTCCCAGCTGTTAAGCCAGGGCGGTAGAGAATACTGATGTGTTGGGCCGATCCTTCGCTATCGGACAAGTCTTTGACCCATCCACAACCCGCCCGGTAATCTGTGGCGTGCCGGACCTGTCACGGGGTCATTGTGCGCTTGCGGATCAACGCCGGCGGGCACGAACCTCGGCTATGTCAGAGACCCTTTTCCAGGTAATATCCTTCCTGCTAACCGTTTAGATCAAATGCGATTAAGCTGTTGAACGTCTATCCGGCTCCTAACTTCGGCGCCGCGGGCAGCCTTACTAACAACTATCTGAGCGACCGCTTGGGAACAAACAATTTCAACCAGTACGACATCCGCGGCGATGAGATCCTCACTGCTAAGGACTCGATGTTCGAACGAATCAGCTCCATGAACAATCCTCAGTTTGTTCCCGGTCCCTTTGCGGGAATTGCGGACGGTGGCGCTTTCAACGCCGGTACGACAACATCAATCTCTTATAACGCAGTGCTCAGCGAGACACATGTCTTTTCCCCAACATTGATCAACCAAGCGCGTCTTGGCTTAAATCGGCTCGAAGCTACGAGAACCCAACCGAACGCAAATGCAGCCGGCATCCCGGCGCAGTATGGTATCCAGGGTATCCCGCAGTGACCGCGAATGGAGGTCTTGGCGACTACACTATCGGAAATTTTCAGCAGCTCGGGAGCGTCGCGTACCTACCCTCCATTGAATACAGCACCGTCATTCAATTCTCGGATGATCTAACAAAGGTGCTCGGACGCAACACCATCAAATTGGGGTACACGTTCGAACGACCACGGTTCTCGGTTTTGCAGCCCCCTGCCGCACGCGGCGCTTTCTCATTCTCCGGACAATACACGGATTTTGTGAACACGACCAGCGGAAACACTGGTATTGCTCAGTTCTTGCTCACGCCGACCGCAGCCAGCGTTCCAGGAGGCATCAATAACCTTGGGGGCCCGAATGCTGTAACAGCATCTAATATCGCGAACACCGATATGAAGCGTAATTACAGCGCCGCTTACTACCAGCAAGACATCAAGGTCACACCCAAACTGACCGTGAATTTGGGTGTACGTTATGAGTACTTCGGCCCTCTGGTTGAGCTGTACGGTGCTGAGTCGAATTTCCAGTTCCTACCTGGTGGCGGCGGGAATTTCCTGTTGACGAAACAGCGGTGCAGCACTGCACTGTCGCCGTCCTTCCTTGCTGCCGCGGCAAAAGACAACGTTAACATCGTCTGCTCGAGTCAACCTGGCTTGGAAACAGTTCAAAAGCTCAACTTCTCACCCCGAGTCGGATTCGCGTACCAACTTACCCACCGGCTCGTCGCCAGGGCGGGTTATGGCATCTTCTACGGAGGCTTCGAGAACTCTTCCCAGTACACATTTGGTGAATATCCCTTCCAGTTCCAACTAAACGCCACGCCGGTGACGCCCTACATCACTCCCATCGTGTATTCAAATGGTCAAACAGCTACCCTCGAAAATGGCTTGTCTAACCTCAGTATCCTTCCGTCGCAAGCTCCCGCGAACACCGTGCGTATCGTTGGCGAGGACTACCACATAAAGACACCATACAGCCGAAAACTATAATTTCACTGTTGAATATCAGCTGGCTCAGAACCAGTCCTTGCAGATTGGCTATGTTGGTAACACTGACCGCCATCTAGGCGCCTATCTTCAAGTCAATCGCCAGTCCATCATTCTGCCGTTGGGGACGAATCCAACTCCTTACTTGCCGTTCCCGGATTTGTCTCCAAGCAGTACTTTCACCAACTTTGATGGAGACAGCTACTACAACAGCATGCAGGTGACGTACGAACACAGATTCGCTCACGGCCTGCAACTGCTTGGAAATTTCACATACTCAAAGTGCGAAAGCGATGCGAAGGACTTCCTAAATGGGACATCGCTCACCGCTTATCGGGCCGCTACTCTGAGTAATTTTGGTATTCAGGGTGATTACTCACTCTGCGATTTTGACGTTCCGAAGGTGCTGCACGTCAGCGGAACCTACGACCTGCCAATTGGCAAAGGGCGGCAGTTCCTGAACCACATGAACTCGTTTGGTGATGTCTTGATTGCTGGCTGGAGCATCAACGGCATACTTACGTTGGAGGATGGACAGCCCGGGACCATCCCCTGTGCTTCCAGCACAACCTCTAATTTTGGCTGCAATGCCGACGTTGTTCCTGGAGTAAGCCTATTTGGAACTCAGCATGATCAAAACCAATGGTTAAATCCTGCGGCTTTTGCAACCCCCCCGGCCGCCACAGCGATTGGTCAAACGGACTACTCGCCTCTGGGTAGCCCGCCGGGCCAGTACTTTGGACCCGGTTTCCACAGATTGGATTTTTCCGTCTTTAAGAACTTCACGGTTACCGAAAGGGTCCGCGTACAATTCCGTGCCGAGTTCTTCAACCTGACCAACACGCCAAACTTCTCCTTGCCTTCTATAACCAACTATCTGAACCCGACAACGTTTGGACGGATTACTTCAACGGTTGACGGAAACAACGATCAGCGAGAGATCCAGTTTGGCCTCAAGGTTTACTTCTGATAACTGGCTGGGTCTCGGCCTATTTCCGAGGCCCTCGACTTACTAAAGACGCGGATGATAGGCTTAGGTTTGCCTAAAGGCTTTTAGGATATTGTTTGTTTCTCTACCGTTCGCGCAGACAGCTCAACCCAGGAACATTGCGTGCTCAAAGAAACCGAACTTGGCCTTCCAAGCGGCAGCTTGGTTATCTCTGAAATTGCCCAGCAGGCCGCTCTATGGCCTACCACTCTTGAACGTGTTTTATCGGCTCACCGACCTGAAGACCTTAACAGGCTGCCCGTAATCATAAGTGGCGCCGGCACGTCGGCATATGCCGCGGCGGCGATCGCGGATTCATGGCCGGGCGCAACGGCAATAGCCACAACCGATCTCTTACTTCAATCTCCGGAGGAAATCGAACTCGCGGTTCCGTCGTTCGCGGATGGCGGATTCCTGATTTCTTTGGCAAGATCCGGTGACAGCCCGGAGAGCGTGGGGGTGGTCGAGAGAGTCAGCAACTTTTTCCCCTCCGTCAAGCATCTAGCGATTGTCTGCAACGAGCATGGCCGATTGGCGCAAATGCCCCACGTCCAGGTAATCTGTCTGGACTCAAGGACCAATGATCGAAGTCTTGCCATGACAAGCTCCTTCTCAAATCTTGTCCTCGGTGGACTTTGTTTGATCCACCACCGGGAGATAGCGGAACATCTTCCCGCCATTTGCGATCTCGTTGCCAGTCGCCTTCCCGAGATGAACCATACAGCTGAAGAGATTGCCCGTTCGTGTGGTGATCGTATGGTTGTACTCACGTCGAGCATGCATGCGCTCGCCGAGGAGACATCGATCAAAACTCTGGAGCTTACTGCAGGTAAGGTGATGGTCATGACCGAGACCTTTCTCGGTTTGCGGCACGGCCCAATTAGTTTTCTGCGGGAAGATACGCTCGTTCTATGTTTTGCATCGTCAAACGCGGAGAAGCGTCGCTACGAGGCGGACCTTCTCAACGATCTCAGGGAGAAAGGTCTTGGACGGCTGGTCGTAATTGGAGATAGCGTCACGTCTAAGTGGCAGCATGACTGGTTTATCCCCGCCATTGCTGCAAATCTTGCGGATTACCTGCGGACGCCATTTGAGATTCCTTTCTCCCAACTAATCGCTTATCACCTCAGCCGTACCGCAGGCGTTAATCCTGACGACCCAAGTCCGAATGGCTTGGTTACACGCGTGGTGAAGGAGTTCAAGATCCACTAGAGCGAGTCTTACTTCCTACCGCGACTTTTCGCGCGCGTGCGGTGGAATTGCGAATAACGAGCTCCGTTTCGAGGACATACTCAGCGCCTTTGTGCCTTTTGGACGTTAACAACTTGTCCAGCGCCTCAAAAGAAATTACACCCAACTGTTCTCGCGGCACATCGATGGTCGTCAAGGGGGGACGCGCCAGGAACGAGAACAGGATGTTATCCATGCCAATAACCGATATGTCCTTTGGAACCTCGATTCCCGCTTCTTCCAACGCCATCATCACACCCATAGCGAGCAAGTCGCTTCCGCAGAAGATCACCGTAGGCACGTTTTTCGCGGAGAGAATGGCCCGAACGGCCCGGAAGCTCGCATCGAGATGGTAATTGCTGTCTGTCACCGGATAGGGGTTGAGGCCCTTCTGCCGGAGGCCGTCCGTTAAAACCTGTTTGATCTTGCATGCAACCTTGCTCGTCGGCGGACCTGCAATGACAGCAGCTCGGCGGTGGCCAAGGGACGCAACGTGCTCAATTGCCTGTATTAGTCCGCGTTCATAGTTGATTGAGATATTGCTTACCAGTTGGCCGGCGCGTAAGCCATTGCATAAGACGACGCCAATCTCTTTATTCGTCAAGGACGAGATGACTTTTTCCTCGAGGGAGGACGTCACAATTGCGACCCCTCGAACATCATTCTCGATCAGTTTCCGAGCGATCAGCTCAGTTCGTTCTTCGCTGTATTCGGTATTTAGAAGCAAAACATCGAAACCGCGATCCCATGCGGCGGACTGAAACCCTCGGATGATTTCGGAGAAGAAGGGGTTCGTAATTTCCGAAATCACCAGTCCAAAAAGATCGCTTTTGCCGATCGCCAGTCGACGGGCGTGAACGTTGCGATGGTAATTCAGTTCCTTTATAGCGCCCATTACCCTGTTTACCGTATCCGCTGAGATATAGGGATTTTTGCTGAGCACACGAGAAACAGTCGAAGGAGACACTTCAGCCAGTTTGGCGACATCGTTCATGGTATGAGCCATACGATTCTCCTCTAGCCCGAATATCTCACCAGCGTGTTTTTCGTCGGTTTAAATGGGTTCGTAACCAGCCTGGAAGCGAGAACGATATTGAGACATCCACGAACATGAGATCGGGTTCCGATGGTGCCCAAATTGGGCAATCCAAGCAGCAGATGGTTCGATGAGCCGCCACGTTTGCTTGTTTTCGAAATGCAGCGATGCGCGTTACGCCACACTTGCCAAGACCTTCTGCAGGACGACGGCGCTGCTGTCTACCGTGCCGCGCCGCAGATTCGGCGCGATCGCTAAGAGTTCGCGATGATTCTCAAACCAAACCAGAAACCGGGATTGTTCCGCTCCTGTCAATCGCTGTTGATTGATCCATGTGTAATAGGCACCCAGATCGGCGTCGATCAGAGATCCCTGCGGATCTGGAATTGGATGCTGCTCGATTGCGGTCAGCAGCTCACGCATCGATTGTTCATGCTGTCGAGGAGTGAATCGGGCCAACACCGTAAGCGGCTGGGCACGCCGTAACGCTTCTCGCGCGGACCACTGCACAAACGTCGTGCTGAATAACTGTGTTCCGGAGCCTTCCGTGAGTACGCTCAATCGAAATCGATTCAGAACGCCAGCCTCGCCGGTTCCTTCCAGGCCAAAATCCTCCGGACGCATCCGGGCGAGTAGCGTTCGAAGATATTCCGGTCCGCCATTGCCGGATTGGATTACCTCGCGCATCTTTGCTAAAAGGGTGGATCGAACCTCGTACAGCGCGTCGTAGCTGACGGCTGTGACGCCGGGTTCAGCTTTGTTTTCTGCGCCCTCTATGTACCAGTGCCCAAATGGCAACGGATAACGCTTCGCACGCTCGCGTACAACATTGAGAAGCATCGTGAGCCCGTTGGTGGCGTCTACATTGTTGAAGTAAACGCCGTGTGGCCGCAGCTTTCGAAACAGCGGATATGTGTTTTCACGGACGCCTTCTCCGAGGATGATGATGCTCAGTCGATACGTGGGGGAAGCTGGCTGCTGAGTCGCTGCGTGTAGCCTTTCAACGTAGCGTAGCGAAGCGGCGCGAAACGCATCCATCTGATGCGAGGCCCACAAGTGCTCGCTAAGCTGCTCCGAGAAAGCAATTGGATTATTCGCCCAATCGAGCCGTTCCAAGTGCGGCGTAAGCTTGAGTTGCGCGAACGCTTGCAACTCCCCATCACGCTGTTGAGGCGAAAACCCGGCCAGGTATTTGAATTGCGCATCCATTTCCGCGCGTTCAGCGGGGAATTTCCAATCGTAGCCAATCAACTCGCGCAATAAAAGGGGTGTGAATGCAGCTGGCATTGCTCGAAGCAGCGCGATATTCGCGACCGCGATTTGGCGTGCTAGCGGCGGGTAATTGTCAAACTGGTGTGCGTCGAGCGCTGACGGCTGCATCACTAAGCGATCTCGGTCAGTGTTTTGCCTTGCGAAAAGCGCGGCGAAAATCCAAATAAAGAGCCAATTGTCGGCACCAGGTCGATGGATTCGACTGGACGTTCTACGACGGTGTTTTGGCGAACGCCGGGGCCGAGAACCATCATCCAGGTTGTGCGCGACAACGCGTCTCCGGTGCGGTGGTGCTGGAAACCGTTGCCACCCGGATCGGTGTCGGAGTCACGTCCGAAATCGGGCAGGATAAACATCGTTGTCTTTCCCGCGTACTCGGGTTCGTTTTGTACAGTGTTCCAAATCTCAGCGCACAAGCGATCGCAACGCTGAATGGCCTCGATATAAAGCGAGTATGCCCGGAATGGGCAATGTCGATGTCGTGCAGCGTAATCCAGACTAGGCTCGGCGCTAGCTGGCGCAACAATCGGCGCGCGATGTACACCGAGAGCTCGTCAGGGCTGGATAGATTGCGCGCGTGAGCTGCGAAATCCGAAACGGACATCTTCAGAAGTGTCGCCATTTCGTGCAGTTCGACGTTGTTGCCTTCCAGTTTCGGTGTATAGAGCGGAGTCTCATAATTATCACGCAGCAGATGCTCGTATCGCGGTTCGTCGGCGTTCCCAAGCGCAGCGGAGAGGAGGCGTTTCGGCAGAATGACACCCGCTCCTAAGCCATTGCCGTACAGCCGGTGCCCGCTCTCCCCGATGCGATTGAACCCGTTGCTGGGCGCGACTACCCATGCGTCCCTAGCAGGCCGATCTAGGTCCTTGCGGAAATATTCGAACACGGTGGGATTGTTCGGTGGAACCGCCGCGAAATTGTTGAAGGTCTCATAAACGCCTGTCGCTAGACTTGCGGTTGCTACATAGTGGCCCAGGATGCCCCGGTTTACGACTTGCGTGAAAAAGCTTGCCTGAGGAACCAACTCAGTCAGCAGGTGAGGAATGTTTTCCTGGCCGTCCGGCGTGAATGTTTCCTCGTCGCGGGCGCCACCGCCGAAGGTAACGACAACTACTTTTTTCGCGCTGGAACGAGCAAGCACTTTCGGCGGCATCATGCTGAACAGCGCTGCTGCCGGACAAGCGGCGGTCACGGTACGCAGGAAGTCTCTGCGGTTCCAGGAGATCGCCTGAGCGGCACACGGGCTCCGCGACTCTGCTTTCGTTCTGCTAATCGGGGTAATGGAGCACCTTCTTACAATGCTGGTCTGAACTTTTGTTCTACCACGCGGCCGGGCGGCGTTTCGACGTGTGGATCGCTCTCATCTGATTCCAAACGATACACCGGCATTCCTGATCGGTCGCCGCGAAAGCCCGAGAACTTGCTGCCTCCAAGCGCTTCAAACCAATTACAAATCGGACTTCCGAGCAACTCAAGACTGATCGAAACGGCATAGCGTTCGTGCAACCTGCAATTCAGAACTCAGCGCCCATTGAGCCTGCTCCTTCGCAAGCGGGACGTGGCACACCTTCCGACCAAGTCCCGGCTTCGGGGCGCAACCGAAGTAGAAGCTTTCGGCTTTGCACGTCAGTGTCGGAGTTTCGTAGATCATTTAGGGTGAGGACACTGGCCGAAAGCGGAGCCGCCAGCACTAGCGGGCTCGCCCTTTGGCGGACGGCGGCTCATTCAGCTATTTTTTTTCTAAGGATCGAGGAGAATTCGGCACACACAATAAATGACCGCGATCCGTTGGGCTAGTCGGAATGGCGCATCGATTCAATGGACAGGGCAGGACTTGAACCTGCAAACACCTGACCCAGACTAGATTCACCTGCAGCGTAACAAAACTCATGGTCAAGTACTTGCAGTCACCTTCATCGAGAACTCTCCGGCCCTGGTTTGTCGAAAGGACGAGCTATGATCACGGGAAAAAAATGCGCGCCTCTGCCCAGCGGCGGTCATTCTAGGGTTCTGGAAAAAGTGCCTTTTTCAACTGTAGTCGATTTTGTAGCTGCTCAGAGTCTCGGTTTTCAACAAAAAGCCACATAGCTCAACAGATGCACCGCATCTCTTTGAAACGTAAGTATTGGGAAATAGAGATTCGTACGATTGAGGTGGAAACTGCCTTGGGCGGGCGCAGGGGGGGTCGCAAGTTCGAATCTTGCCGCCCCGACCATCCGTAAGTAACTTATCTATTCGCAACGTTCGCATTTACCGTCGAGACCAATAGCCAGAAGGTCTGTCCGATCAAAGTCACGGGACTTCTCTCTCGTTAGAATGATGTACACGACCTTTGCGAAATCGTAGGAATATCCGCTTGGTTCATTTCATTTCAACAACGTCGGGATTCATGTCAAGACACCTGGAAACAGATCGCGAATCTCAATGAGAGATACGAGCACCTCGTTTGACGCCCATTATTATGAGACAGGATTAGGGCTTCCGTACAAACGCGACGACCACTGGCTGAATGCTTTCGGATTCATCGCGGATGAAGTGATTCGGTCCCTCAGACCACGAACAGCTTTTGATGCCGGATGTGCGATGGGCATGCTGGTCGAATCCTTGTGGGACCGTGGCGTGGCCACTCACGGCATCGACATCTCGTCCTACGCCATCTCACAGGTTCGTCGCGATATTCAGCCCTATTGCCGTGTGGCTTCTCTTGTCAACCCTATTGATGGGTCTTACGATCTAGTTATTTGTATTGAGGTTCTAGAACATCTGCAGCCGGAGGAGACGGAAGCAGCAATCGCTAACCTCGCCGCAGCGGGTGACACAATCCTGTTTTCGTCTTCCCCGACCGACCTTGCGGAGCCGACGCACTGGAACGTTCGACCGCTGATTAATTGGTTGAAGCTATTTGCGAATGTCGGCTTTTGGCCAGACTGTGTTTTTGATGCTTCATTCGTTGCGCCGCATGCGATATTGCTGCGCAAGCAGCCAGATCTTCCCGACGATATTCTCGTGCTCTTCGGTGAAAAGACAAGGCTGAAATGCGCACTGGTCGAACGGGAACAAAGGATCGGAGGTTTAAACCAGAAGGTCGCCGACTTAACTGCTTCGGCAGCGGAGGATCTTCAGCTTCGTGAGAAGAACATCCAACTTTTGGGGGAACTGAATGAGCTTCGCGAGGAGAAGATCCAACTTCTAGGGGAACTGAATGAGCTTCGCGGGCAGTACGCCGGAATATTAAACGAATTGGCGGAGCTACGCGACAAAGAGGATCGGCTTTCGCGAGAGCGTCTGACACTTGTGCCGGAAACCCAATTGGCGCAGATGCGAATGGCAAAGGTCAAGTCCGAAGCCGAAGCGGAGATCGTCCGACGGGAGGCGGCTGGCTACCGAGCGGCTCTTAACCTCGCGAAGCACGAATTGGTGTGCATCCGAGTCCAAGAAGAGCTGACGCCTTTGAGAACCTTAGCTTCCAGAACCCTGAAAGAAATCTGGGCGTCGATGACACTTCGCCGGTCTGAGCAGCTTCGCGAGCGACGTGAGCTCATGCGGAGCGTCGAGACCGTCGGAAGCTCCCCGTTTTTCGATCCCAGTTGGTATCTGGAGAATTATCCGGATGTTGCTGCGGCAGGCCTTGACCCGCTGCTCCATTACATCGAGCATGGAGCGGCCGAGGGACGCAATCCCGGGCCTAAGTTCGATGCTAAGTGGTATCTCGACCAGAACCCAGACGTAAGTGCGTCAGGTATGAGCCCGCTTGCCCACTACTTGGAGTTTGGGGCAAAGGAGGGGCGTGAGATCCGTCCGGTGGCGCCGGTTAGCGACAACGGGAATAGCAACTTGGTTCGGCGCTCCGAACTTATTGCTGCTTCCTCGTTTTTCGATCCCAATTGGTATGTGGAGAATTATCCGGATATTGCTGCGGAAGGCCTTGACCCATTGCTTCATTACCTTGAGCATGGAGCGGCCGAGGGACGCAATCCCGGGCCTAAGTTCGATGCTAAGTGGTACCTCGACCGGAATCCAGACGTAAGTGAGGCGGGTAAGAGCCCGCTTGTCCACTACCTGAAGTTTGGGGTAAAGGAAGGACGTGAGATCCGACCGGTTGTGCCGGTTAGCGATAACGGGAATAGCAACCTGGTGCGGCGCTCCGAACTCGTTTCTGCTTCGTACGAATCGTGGATCGCACGAACGGAGCCCGAGCCGAAAGTCCTAGAATTGCAGCGCGTGCTCTGCCGTAACTTGCGCTTACAGCCATTGATCAGTGTAGTGGTTCCAGTCCACCTGGTTCCGCTCAGAGTTCTGCAGGACACCGTTGACTCTGTTCTCTGCCAGACCTACCACAATTGGGAACTATGCATCTCCCATGACTATCCGCTTGATGTAGACAGCCGTGAATATCTTGCCTCGATAGCCGCGCAGAATGAGCGCGTAAAGCTTACGCTACTTGACGCCAGCATCGGAATCTCGGCCAATTCCAACGCAGCCCTCGAATTGGTTAACGGTGAATTCATTGCGCTATTGGATCACGATGACGTTCTCGCCCCGTTCGCCTTGTTTCAAATGGTAAGTACCATTAACGAGCATCCTGACGCCGGCTTCTTTTACTCTGATAAGGACTGCATCACCGAAAACGGACGCGAGCGCTTGCGGCCTTTGCTTAAGCCTCAATGGTGTCCGGACACTATGCTTTCGGCGAATTATCTGACGCACCTCTGCGTCATGCGAACGGACGTGGTTCGAGCCCTCGGTGGGTTTCGGCGCGAAACGGATGGAGCGCAGGATTGGGACTTGTTCCTTCGCATAGCCGACGCTGGCGCGAAGATCGTGCACGTACCCGGCGTCTTGTACCACTGGCGGATTATCTCGACCTCAGTCGCTTCTGGCGGAGTGAAAGCGAAACCTTACGTTACCTCTGCCCAGATCCGCACCGTGAATGAGCACGCGGAAAGACGCGGGCTACGCGCCAAGGCCACGATCGATAGTAGCGGCCGGTTCAAGATGGACTGGAGCGGTGCCGAGGAATGTCCGACGAGCGTCATTCTGGTCTCGTCCTCTTTAGACCCGCATTCCATCGAAAAATGGGCCCGGCACGTGGATAGCTTTACAGAGTGGCCGCAGGTGGAGTTCATTGCGCCAGGTGCGAACAATTCTGAAGCGCACGGGCGGGTGCGTTCCACGCCGCGGAATCCCGACGATTCAATCGCAACCTACCTGAACCGCGCAGTTCAAGAGAGCCGAGGCGAACACCTCGTGTTTCTGGATGATTCTGTAGAAGTTTGTACACCCGACTGGTTAAAGGAGTTGACAGGGCCACTCGAGATACCAGAGATAGCCATCATAGGCGCCAAGCTGCTCGATCCCTTGGACTCGAAGCTGCGACATGCCGGTCTGGTATTTAACCCGGACGGAACTGTAGACTACATTTTTTCACACGAACCCGAACACATCTATGAACAATTCGGAACTCCCGTGTGGTGCCGAAATTGGTCCGCGATAGCTGGCGCCTGTTTCGCGATTCGGCGGGAGGCTTTCGAACGTGCGGGAGCGTTTAGAGAGAATCCGGATTACCCTAGGCACGATGTTGACCTATGTCTGCGGGTTGGATTGGAGGCCGGTGAACGAATTCTCTATAATCCGTTTGCAAGATTCTTTCAAGAGCAGTCTTCAGTACTCGAAACCTGGCTTTCCTCGGATGGACCGCAGAGAGGTTCTGCCTATATCCGTGAGTGCTTTCCGGCGGGAGATCCGTATTTTCATCGGGAGCTTGACAGCCGATCAGGGGAAGTGCGATTCGCGTCGAACAAGACGGACGCGATAGCTATTGATTACGCCGCACAATCACGTGCTCTGGTCGGCGCCTTCGATACCGATTCGGCACTTATTGACGCGTCAAAGGAAAGAACAAGAGGCCAGAAGACAAACTCCTTACGTCGTTTAACTTGGGTTCTTCCGCAATTCGAGCATCCATTCTACGGAGGCGTGCACACGATCTTGCGTTTCGCCGATCACTTCAGCCGCTCTCAGGGAGTGGAGTCTGACTTCGTCTATTTGGGTACAGTTCCGGAACAGGTCATGCGATCTCGGTTGTCCAAGGCCTTTCCCGAGCTAGCGGCAAGATCTGAAATCACGCACCTGCGTGCATATGCCGATTGGGACCGGGTGCGTATGTCCGACGCAACAATTTCCACGCTCTGGACCACGGCTTACGCCGCCCTTCACTTCAGAAATACACGAGGCAAGTTTTACTTCGTGCAGGATTACGAATCAACTTTTTATCCTGCCGGCTCAACCTACGCTCTTGTCGAAGCAACTTATCGGTTCGGCTATTACGCGATCTGCAACACTCGATCGCTCAAAGAAATGTACCGGGAGTTTGGCGGCGAGGCGGAATATTTCGATCCTTGCATAGACCCCCAGTATTTTTTTGAGCCCGCCCAGGATCGTGACGAGTCGCGACCGTTCAGGCTGTTCTGCTACACACGGCCCGGGCATCCGCGAAACTGCTTCGAATTGCTTACTGCAGCGCTGCAGAAATTGAAGAAACGCATGGGCGATGAAGTGGAAATTCTCAGCGCGGGTTCTGAATGGGATCCGGCCGATTATGGTCTGACAGGTGTCGTCGAGAATCTCGGGCTTCTAGGGTATTCGGCTACCGGTGCGCTATATCGCACGTGTCATGCGGGCGTAGTGCTGATGATGACGCGCCATCCTTCTTACTTGCCGATGGAACTAATGGCGTGCGGTTCCTTGCTGATCACCAATGAGAACCGTTACACCCGTTGGTTGCTCGATCACGAAAACAATTGCCTGTTGACAGACACGAGCGCCAGTACCGTGGCTGAAGCGATCGAAAGAGGGCTGACTGACAAATGCCTGCGCGACAGCATTAAACGCGAGGCTGCCGACCAGATTCGCGCTCACTACAGTGACTGGGCGGGGCAGGCCGAAAAGATTTACCAATACATGGTCGCAAGTATTTGAGGCGATTCAGATAGCAGTGGGTGAATGGAATTGACGCGGATTGGGTATTCCGAGAGACTTGCCGATGAGTTGCGACTACCGGGTAATTTTGTAACGACAGACGATCCGAGCTTTGGGGGGCGTGTTTATTACGTAGCCAAAGGAATGCGGCACTGGGTGATCTCGGCATCTTATTTCGAAGCTTATGGATTTGCCTGGCCGGGCGATGTAGCGAAGGTGACCGCACAGGAGATTCGAAATCTCAAAATTGGAGGTCAACTGCCTTGGCCGTGGACCGAGAAAGATATGCGGAACCCGCCCAAGAAGGATTGGACGAGTTTGCGTGAACTTGCTGCTTGCACACTGCACGGGAGAGGAATTGAGTTCGGAGCTGGAACTGCTCCGTTTTGCATCCCGCCGCGCTGTGATGTGGAATTTGCCGACTTCTTCTCCAAACCGGAGCTGCTCGAACGTAGTTACGAGTCGCAGTTAGAAGCGAATTCGGACTTCGTGGATTTGCATTACATTACGACCATCGAGGAAATTAACGGAATTCCCGATGAAAGCCTGGACTTCATTGTCGCCTGCCATGTGATAGAGCACACGCGCAACCCAATAGAGGCCATTGCCCGTTCGTTCCGACGTCTAAGGCCGGGAGGTAAGCTCGTTCTGATTGTTCCGGATCAGCGCCTAACGTTTGATAAGACTCGTGAACTTACAACGCTGGCGCATTTGATTGAAGATTACGAACATCCCGATGCCACACGTGACGAGCAGCACTACTATGACTTCTGCCGCAACGTAGTGCGAGTTCCCCAAGATGAAATCGACTTATTTGTACAATCGGCAATCGCCAGAAATATGGATCTTCACTTTCACGTATGGACCCATGATACTTTCCTTGACCTGATCTCCTATATCAAACTAGTTGTGGCCCCATGGTCTGGCGTCTGGTCGCATCCGCCGGGAACAGGAGATATCGCGAATGAGTTTTATTTCGTTTTGACTAAGTAATATTGTGCAAGGATGGACTTAACTGAACGCTTTGACGGGACAGCTTGGGATCCGTCAGTTGCTGTCCGATTATTACGGATGACCCATGTCAGCTGCGGCGTCGGCATCAAGCTTTACCCGTCCCAAGGCGCGAGTTTTAAGGTGCACGAATCGTCTTACTCCTTGGAACCGGTCCGGGGAAAGTAGTACGACGATGACCATGGCAACTATGAAAAAACCGATTTTAACCGAGGCATCGGGATATGGAATCGAAATGGCAAAAAGCGTCTCGCTAGAGATCAGCGCAAGCACGGTCAAGACAGTACGGGAGTTCCAGGACGACATGCCGCGCGCCGCAAACAGCATAGCGATCAAAGCGATCGGCTGACATGTCGTATACCCGCCGGCGTCAAACAGGAACCCGATCCACAGGATGTATGCAATGACGGGCGTAATCAGAAATGCCCAGATGAGGCGCCTACACAACGGTTCTGAATAGCTGATGAGAGCACCGTAAACGGAGATTGGGAAAAGAATCAACCCCACGGAGCCCCAGAGCGAATCGCCGTATATCCGCAACCAATTCCATTTCACTTCGCTCCAGATATCGCCCGGCTGCAAATAGAGAGAAGTGCGTGCCAAGTCGGCCGGAAACAAAAATCGAATGAAATTGTGTAGGCGAATGGCCACGAGATCGGGAATCGTGACGAACCTCAGCTCGCGCAGCACAACAGCCAAATTTTGCGTTGCGTGAGCATGGTACCTCACGTCCAAGGGATACATCCAAAATGCCCCGCCCGGCAAGTGGAAGTAGAGTGAATTAAAGAGAGCAGTGGCGGCGAGCATCACTGCGAAGACGGACCCGAAAGCTAGAGCTTGCCTGAAGGAACGACGTAGATTCGCCGCCCCGAAGAATGCCGCCAGGAACGCTGCGAGACCAAACATACTCGCCATGGGATGGGCCCAGTACGCGAGTCCATATAGCAGACCGGCTGCAGCAAAACGGCCGGAAAGAAGGAAATAGGCACCGACCATTAACATGTATGCGCAGGTGAACTTGGGCCAAGTGTAAGAAGCATTCACCAATACGAACACAGAAAGACATGTCAAAGCGAGCGCAAGAGTTCGCGTTCTCGCCGATGGCAAAACTAGCGTTCCCACGAGATACAAGCCGAAAATGAAAAACGAGTTTGTCGCGAACGCCGTCGCGCGCAAAAGCCAAAATCCGTAGTGATCGACAATGTCCGAAGGCCCTTGTGGCAAATGGGTGGGCGTGATGCGCAGAAACTGACAAAAGTGGAGATAGACCACCGTAAGTAAGTGAGTCCGGTCCGTTATGGACCAGCCAGGCTCGAACAAGAATTCTCGCGGATTGAGATGGTTAGCGATGACGCTTGCGGCCTCATAAGGAATCAGGCCATCTGCCGGATACATCGACGCATAGGACCGCCAGGGGCCGTCGGTCGGATCAGCATACTTCACGCTCTTCGGCTCTGAGGTGATAAGACAGGCCATCAAAACGACAGCTACGTACAAAATAACGACCGATCTTGGTATCACGAGCTTAGAAAGCGACCGCCTCTTAAGAAAGAGAACCATAAGGGAGGCAAGGAAAATAATCGTGCCACCTGCGATATTAGCGGCGGCAAGGGAGTTTGCAACCACGCTCGCAAAGCCCAAAACAGCGACAATCGACAGGCCTATGGCTGGCGCTATAAACAAGAGCGGGGCCGGATTACGAGTAAAAACAAGGCCGGCGGCGAGACCTATAATCACTAAATAGGCGGAGATTGAAAGAGATGCTGCAACAACTACCGCATACCGCCAAACGAGATCGGCAATCGATGCGCGATCGCTGGCAGTGAAGATCATGTCTCCCGGCTGCTTTTTTCCATTAATCGAGGCCTCGCCGCCGGCGTAAGCATCGTGGGCAGTCAGCCAGACCATGAATCTGCTTCCGGGCGGCAGGTTCTGGCTTGTGAGCGTAAAAAGATAACGCCTTCCCACAGAGTGTGGCATGACGGGAAAATTGAACTGGAGGTAGTGATTGTCGTTAACGGCAGTCGCGGGGACCGCTTCTGAGGCAAGTACCCGCTTCAGATCGCTGGCGAGGCGCAGGCTGGCAACGATGTTTCCCGCGCGAATTGGTTTTCCGTAATCCGCAACAAGAACCTCGATGGCTGCCAGACCGTTCCGCTTTGCCGTGAATGACTGTGCGAATTCCTCGCCCGTAATTAGCGGCCCTACGGGAATCTTTTGGGCCAGGGCGGGTACCGTAATTTCGGTCAAAAGCGCGCCTCTTGCCGAACCTGAGGTCCTGACTAGAGTGACCGCGAAGATGCCGATGAGCAAACCAAACGCGAACAGCTCGACAAGACGCAGCTTGGAATCTGATGTGGGGCGGAAATTGGACGATAGAAACATCTAGAGGTTAACGCAATAGCGTAACTCATTCGCGACTGTAGGTAACACAAGATTTTTGGGCAGCTATTTCGCCAACGCGGCTATCCTCCTGACCAGATCTACGTTACACTGCGAAAGATATTTCTTATGCTTCATCCTTCCCACAATCTTCTTTCAAAAATACGAAAGCCGCTTCAACTCGTAATTCATAGTGCCGTGGTATTGGTGTTGGTCGGCAATTTCTGGGTTACAGCAAGCTGCTCTAAACGTGGTGACAACGAACAAAGTTCCATAGCGGCTCAGACATCCGGGCCGAAGTGGGAGGGGCACTTGATTCGGCGTCCCGGGAATACGCCGGAAGACGCAAAAGTGTATCTGGTGAAAGACGGCAAAAAACATTGGGTCGTGTCCGGCGATTGGCTGAAGCAGAACGGTTACAAATTTCCGGAAGATGTTCAAATAATCTCCGCCGGCGAATTGGCGCAACTACCCGAAGGCGAGCCATACCAATAGTTAGAGAGAATCCAATTCATACTTGGCCGTGCGGAAAATTTTTTGGCACTGTTTTGCTTTGCGGCATCAGCCTGGCAGCTGCGGTCGAGACCGGGTGTTCAAGAGCCCAAACGCAATCACAGCATCGATACTCAGATGCTTCGCACCGTGTTGCGATCTCGCGATGGGAGGGGCAGCTGGTGAGGCGTCCCGGAAGCGGTCCCGAGGATACGAAAGTGTTTCTCATCGAGGCCGGTCTGAAGAGATGGATCATAACGGGAGAATGGTTGCAGCTTCACGGTTACCGTTTGGGAGATGCGAAATTGATTTCGGCCGAAGAATTAGCGGCCATTCCTAGCGGAGAAGAGATTCAGTAACGGCGCGCGGGCTGGCGTGGCCGGCAACCCACGCTCGAAGAGAGTAATAGAACGAAACTCGACGTGAGATCCTGATAGGCGGCGGACATGGAAGCATAGCTGCCCCTCTGCGTCGGTTCGAATCTCAGTCTCGAGTTGGCTGCCGTCCGTGACCGGAGCCGGCGACGTCTCGACCCGAGTACCGTGATCCAATCTACCGTGCACCAGGAGAGTGGCAACGGCTTCGCCATCCACATTGACGATGGCGCGGACTTCGTACAGAGTACGGCTTCCAAGAACCAGCGGAAGATCGACGTATTCAAAGTCTCGGGCATTCCGGATGAATGACGGTGCGATGCTGACCGACCTGGCGTTCCCCTCCATCGGTCTGGCCCAGACGTGATCCGGAAATCCGGCGATCGTCACATCTTTGAAGGTCGGAGGAAGCCGTAGAACCCAGCCTGGATTGAGCAGAACGTAAACTCCGAGTGCGCCAGCACTATTTCTTGTCGCGGACCAAGTCTCGATCTCACGAGCGTGCTCGGGCCAGTGATAGTCATAGAACGGCGGAACTCTAAAGTTCTCGTAGATTCCGCCCGCGATGGCCAGACCGAACAATGCAGACTGCGCATACTTCCAGCGCGGACCGACCGCCCGCTCCAACGAAAGGGCTATCAGGAACAGAAGAAGACAACCCGCAATAAAGAAATACTGCTCACCACGTGGTTCTAGAGTGCGCGGTGAACGAAAGCCTTGAAACAGACTCCGAGCGACCATAGGCAGCGCAATGGACGCGGCTATCAGGTATAGAGCCAATGCCATCTGCAGCCGTTTTGCGGATTTCAGACGCACAAAGAGCCACACGAGCCACACGGCAGTCAGCATTGATACGAGAAAGAAAACAATACTCGAACCGCTGTTCGAAATCCCCACGACAGTTCGCCAGCCGAATACAGAGCTAATCACGACCTTGTATACGAAGGCGATCAGGACTGCCCACGCGAGCGTTACCACACCGGGCTTCGGCAGTGGCGGCGTGATCGCGACAGGATAAAACAAAAAGAATCCAAGTTGCACAACGATGCCCGCGAGCAATGCTGCTGCGACCCATGTATTACGTTTCCTCATAAGCTGCCAAAGGCAAACGGGGGCAGTTGTCACCAAAACGGGATTTGTCAGAGCAGCGAGACACGCTACCAGGGCGCACGCGACGGTTAGGGAACGTTTCGAATCCAATACGGGTGCCTTGAAGAGCAGCAGCAACCCTATAAGGGCTAGGTACCATTGCGAGCTGATGAGGTTATCGACTAGTGATTCTGTATAGAGCGCAGCGGTTGCTCCTAAACAGGCCAAGATTCGCAGCAGATCAGAGCGGACAAGATGCCGGTACCAGGGCAGCGCAAAGAGAGAGCACGCAAGCGACGCAATCAGAATCGCGAAGACGTCATAAACCAGCGGCGCATATCGCACGGGGAACAATGCCACAAACGCAGCCAGGAGCTTGGTATTGACAATCAGATAACCTTTGAAGGGCTCGAAAATCCAGGCGATACCGGGATGCAGGAGTTGGCCCCGTAGCAACAACCAGCCGTCTTCGGCCCAAAACTGGGGGTTCGTCAGCGAGTCTGGCCGGCGCAGCACAAACAATGCGCATATGATTATGAAAAGCGCCGCAAAGTGCCGGTAAGCGAAGAGCGCACGCTCGTTTGCAAGCGCATCCTGACCTTGCCCCGCTTGCGCGCGCGAAGACAATGTTTGCGAGCTCATCCTGCGAATTCAGCTAAACGCATACGACAGGTTATCATGCGTTCCCGAGTACGGACTAGTATCGTGACCCCCCGCTGCTGCGAATCGAAAGATAAGAATTGCTAGTCCGGAAGGAAGCGCCAATTTCGACCGCGATTGTTACACCTGGACAAGAATAATGGTGCGCCTTGAACACGTGAGATGCGGGCTCGACATGATACGATTTTGTGCGAGACATCGGACCGAGCCTGTGATGAAGTCTTCGTAAATAAAATGAGAAGACGTGAGAATCTAAAGAATCAAGTTCGCACCAGCCCGACATCCCGTGTCTGGAACCGCTGGGGAAAAGGTAGCCTATTCACGCATGCCCGAGTTCCCAGTGATCCCGCATGATGGATCCTGTCCGCATCGGAGTCATCGGTGTCGGGTTCGGACAGCAAGTCCATGTGCCGGCATTTCGAGCCGATGGCCGATGCCGAGTGATCGCAATCTGCGGCAATCGTCTAGAGCACGCTGCGCGCATAGCCGAGCGCCTCGGCGTGCGGGCGTTCGGAAACGCCCGCGAGATGCTGGCGAGCGGGCACGTGGATGTCGCCTCCATCGCCGTGCCCCCGGCGGCACAACCTGAACTAGTGGTCTTGGCGGCAGACGCAGGTAAACACGTTTTCTGCGAGAAGCCGGTAGGGGCGGACCCGGCAGCAGCGGCGCGAGCGCTAGAAGCAGTCGAAAGGGCTGGCGTCGTCCATGCGATTGACTTCCTATTCCCGGAAATTGAGGCTTGGCAACGGGCACGCTCAGTGCTGGAGGATGGCAGGCTCGGAAGGTTGCGACATGCAGCGTTGTCCTGGCGAGTGGAGACTTACGCGTTTGCAAAGGGCCTGGATTCCTGGAAAGTGCGGAGCCAAGACGGTGGAGGAACACTGAACAATTTCGTGTCTCACAGTTTCTATTACCTCGAATGGCTGCTGGGTCCTGTAGCGCGGGTCGCCGCTCGCTTGACACCGCGCGGACCCATGTGCGACGCGCGCGTAGATGCTTGGCTTGAGATGGCCTCTGGATGTCCTGTAACGCTCTCCGTAGCCGCCGATGCATTCTTGGGCTCGGGCCACCGATTGGAGATCTACGGGGAACAAGGAACTCTAGTATTGGAAAATCGGACAACCGACTATGTCAACGGATTCACGTTATCCGTAGGGACGCGAGAGACTCGCGCCTTCTCGACCCAACAGGTTGAGCAGTTCCCCCATCCGGATGGACGGATCGGGGCAGCAAGCGCGATCGTAAAGCGATTCGTCGATGCGATTTTGTCGAGGGCGGCGGTAAGGCCGAACCTCTGTGACGGCATGCGTGTCCAGAAATTAATCGCGATAGCGCGTGCGGCGGATGAGTCTGGCGCGTGGCAAACTGCGTGAGGCTCGGTTGACGAAAACCACGGCGGAACTTGACATCGTCATCCCGGTTTACAACGAGGGTGAAAACATACTTGCGGTGCTTGATGCTTTCAAGAAGCACGTGCGCTCGCCAATTCGCGTGCTGCTGTGCTATGACCGGGAAGACGATACTACGCTGACCGCAGTGCGCAACGCGCCCCCCTTTCCGTTTGAGGTGCGCTTGGTAAGAAATCGCCGTCGAGGCGCCCACGGAGCAGTAGTGACGGGCTTTGAGGACAGCACTGCGCCGGCCGTGATGGTCTTTCCCGGCGATGACGATTACAATGCCGGGCGAATCGATTTGATGCTGCAGCAGTTCCACGCAGGATGCGAGATCGTCGCGGCCAGCCGCTTCATGCCAGGGGGCTGCATGAAAGATTGCCCGTGGCTCAAAGGCCTGCTGGTGCGCAGTTCCGCGCTTGTCCTTTACCACGTAGCGCGCGTACCAACCCACGACCCGAGCAACGGGCTGCGGTTGTTCTCGCGGCGGGTAATCGAGACGATTCCAATCGAGTCCACCTTAGGATTCACCTACAGCCTCGAGCTTTTGGCCAAGTGCCACCGCCTCGGGTGGAGAATTGGCGAGGTCCCCGCCGCCTGGTACGAGCGTAAGAGCGGCACCAGCCGATTCCGCGTGCTGAAGTGGCTGCCGCATTATTTGGTCTGGTTCTTCTATTGTTTTGGCACGGCCTTGCATGTGAAAAACGCTGCATCGGTGAAGCTAAAAGAGGAGGCGTGAAACCGCAATCCGAAATTTCCTTCTTCGACGGTCTTGCCCCGGAACAGCGACTATGACGTGCTCGACGAGATACGTGTATAGGCGATTGCGTAGGATTGACACCTCCTCGGGCACGCATCCGTGAGGCGCAGGCGCAAGCCACTCGTGAGACATACTGCGTCATCTGAGATTATCCGCTTCCTGATCGGCAGAGCTTTTTACTTGCAGTTGCGACCACTCAGAGTACGGTTATTCTTGCGATATAATTCAACATTCCGCGCATAACGTGCCGTTTTTAACAGCACTATGACTTCTGAGACAAATACTTACGACGTGTGCGTCGTCGGTGGGGCTGGCCACGTCGGGTTGCCGCTTTCCATTGTCTTCGCTGCTAAAGGATTGCGCGTTCTCATCTACGATCTGAACGCGAATGCAATTGAGACTATCCAGGCCGGCCGTATGCCCTTCATGGAGTGCGGAGGCGAAGAGTTGCTTGGTCAAGTACTGGAAAGCGAACGCCTTTCCTTCACGACGCAAGCTTCCGAAGTGGCTCGGGCGACGAACATTGTCATTGTCATCGGAACGCCAGTAGACGAATTCCTGAATCCCAGCCTCAAGCCGATTACCAATTGCGTCGATACACTGCTGCCTTACTTGTCGAATGAACAGTTAATCGTGCTGCGCTCGACAGTTTATCCAGGGGTTACGGAAACAGTAACCAAATACCTGCAAAGCAAGGGCAAGAACACGATGGTCGCGTTCTGCCCCGAGCGCATTGTCCAGGGGCATTCGATCGCGGAACTACAAACACTGCCTCAAATCGTAAGTGGAATGACGCAGCAAGCTGAAGACGCAGCGGCCTCTTTATTTGCCAAGATCGCTCCGTCAATCGTCCGATTGTTTCCAACGGAAGCGGAAATGGTCAAGCTGTTCAGCAACGCGTACCGCTACATCCAGTTTGCCGTCACGAACCAGTTCTATCTCATAGCGAATTCCGCTGGAGTCGATTATCATCGCGTGCTGGAAGGCATGAAGCACGAGTATCCACGCTTGACGGACGTTCCGGGACCGGGGTTTGCGGCTGGCCCGTGCCTGTTCAAAGACACCATGCAACTGGCGGCGTTTTATAAACACCAATTCAGCATTGGGCACGCCGCTATGCTGGTGAACGAAAGCCTGCCGATGTTCGTGGTCGATAGTTTAGCCAGCCGCCACGATCTTGGGGAAATGACCGTGGGCTTGCTGGGTATGGCATTCAAGGCTAACAATGACGACCCGCGATCGTCGCTTAGTTACAAGTTAAAAAAACTACTTACATTTCGCGCCAAAGCGGTGCTGACCACCGACCCCTACGTGACCACCGACCCCACCCTGCTGCCGCTCAATGAGGTTATCGGCAAGAGCGACATTCTAGTCCTGTGCGCTCCCCATTCGGCCTATCGCGAGCTGCGTCTCGATAAGAAAATTGTGGTAGACATTTGGAATATGTGGGCCCACGAGCAGACGTACAAGGCGGCAGTCTGAAGGCGATAATCTCACCCCAGAGCCGTATTCGCTATCCCGGAGCATTTCGTAATCGTCGATGGTTCGATTGCCGACGATTACGGTTATTTTTTGACCCAGGTATGGATTGGCCTTTCGTCAGGAGTAAAGATCTGGCGCTCACAACTCGCAGCCCAAGTGAAACGGTCATGAACAAGTCTTATCTAGTAACCGGTGGATCCGGCTTCTTAGGTAGTGCACTGGTTCGGCGGCTCGTGGAGCGTGGTGCGCGCGTGCGCGTCTTCGACAATAATCTCCGCGGCAGACTGGAACGTCTCGATCCGGTGCGCGGACACTTCGAGTTTATCGAAGGCGATATCCGCAATCCCGAACAGGTAGCTCGAGCGGTCGAGGGCGTCGACAGCGTCTGCCATCTCGCGTTCGTAAATGGAACCGAGTTCTTTTACAGCAGGCCTGAGTTGGTGCTGGACGTGGGCGTGAAAGGCATCGTCAACGTTGTCGATGGGTGCTTGAAACACGGCGTGGAAGAACTGGTGCTGACGTCCAGTTCCGAGGTGTATCACGAACCTAAGATCGTGCCCACGGATGAGACTGTTGCGCTTTGTATTCCCGATCCCCTTAATCCCCGGTATTCGTACGCGGCCGGCAAAATCATTAGCGAAATCATTGCGTTGAACTATGGCCGCACACATTTTGAACGCGTGCTTGTGGTCCGGCCGCACAACGTCTATGGTCCCGACATGGGTTGGGAACACGTCATTCCGCAGTTCGTCCTCCGCATGAAGGCGGCGTGTAAGGACCCTGCAGATCCGTTGCCTTTCCCCATACAGGGAAGTGGCAAGCAGACGCGCTCGTTCGTTTTCATCGACGACTTTATCGACGGATTCATGCTGGTGATGGACAAAGGGGAACACTTGGGCGTGTACCACGTAGGGACGATGGAGGAGATCACCATTGAAGCGCTGGCCCGCTTAGTGGGAGAATACTTCGGCCGGCGAGTCGCAATCTTGACGAGCGAACCGCCGTTAGGCGGCACGGTGCGACGCTGTCCTGACGTGCACAAAATTGCTGCGCTCGGCTACATGCCGAAGTGGCCAATCCAAGAAGGCTTACGGTTGACGGCCTCCTGGTACGACGCGAACTCGCAACCTGCAGCGGCGTACCCGGATGCAACAAAGGAGGACCTGCGGTGGCAAATCGCAAAGGTCTAGCCGCGGGGACAGGTTCGAGCATAGTCGTTAAGCGCTGTCAGATCTGCGACTCGTCGGACCTGGAGCCAATCCTTTTTCTGGGATACCTGCCGCCGGTCAATCAGATGCGCGTGATCGGGGAACGCCCCGCCGAACAAGCGGCATACCCGGCCCAGTGGCTGTACTGCTCCAAATGCAAGCTGGTGCAGATCGGGCTCATCGTCGATCCTGAGATTCTCTTTCCTCCCGAGTACCCATACACGAGTGGTTCGACAAGAATCTTGCGCGAGAACTTCGCGGATATGTATGCGGAAGCCCGCGGCCTCCTCTCATTGACTGCGACCGATCTCATTGTGGACATCGGCTCGAATGACGGTACGCTGCTGTCCAACTACAAGAACGGCGGTCACCGCGTCCGGGGCATCGAGCCGAGCCAAGTTGGCAATCTGGCGAACCAGCGCGGCATCCCCACCTTGATATCTTTCTTCGGTAAAGAAGTTGCGGCACGAGTTCGCGATGAGGACGGTCCCGCCGCGATTGTCACCGCGACGAACGTGTTCGCGCATATTGAAAACATTCACGACATCGTCGAAGGCATTCTACTTTTGCTCAGGGGCGATGGAGTGTTTATCTCGGAATCCCATTACTTAATGGCTCTGTTGGAAACGCTTCAGTACGACACGATTTACCACGAGCATTTGCGCTATTACTCTGTCCATAGCCTGCAATATCTGCTCAATATGCATGGCCTTGAAATAATCCACGTCAAGCGGATTCCTACGCACGGCGGCTCGATTCGTGTGTATGCCGCGCGCAAGGGCGCGCACACTCCGGATCAAACAGTCGGTCACATATTGGAACAGGAACGCATGTCTGGTCTTGACAGCGCGAAACAACGAGAGTTCAAACAACGCCTGGTCCTGTCCAAGCTCGATCTGCATAGGCTCCTGAGCACTATTCGCAGAAAGGGAGAGCGTGTTTACGGGATCGGTGCGCCATCGCGCGCGAGTACGCTCATTAACTACGTCGGGCTGGATGATGGAATCCTCGACTGCGTTCTCGAGATCAAAACATCACTCAAGATCGGGAAGTATATGCCCGGTACGGTGATTCCGGTCTTAGAGGAAAAATGTCTCTATGAAGACCAACCCGAGTATGCCCTATTACTCTCCTGGCACATCGCCGACGAGCTCATCCCGAATCTAAGGGGAAGAGGGTTTCGCGGCAAATACATCGTCCCCTTGCCTGAACCGCGTATCGTGAGTAGTGAAATCGAATTGAATGCGATGTCGGCCGTACACTGAGAGCCCGCCATCGCATGCGACACCACGTGCTTAACCACATTCTCCCGTATAGTCGGCCGTGAACGCATGTCGCCGGTTTCACGTTTCGCGTGGGTTTCGCCGCACTTGCTCTCACGCGATTGAGCAAGCGTGCACAGCGAAGACATACGGCCCGCACAAGTCGTAGAATTCCGCACGCCTAATGAGTGAGAGCCTCCGGGTAAACACCCGATAGCGGAGCATCGTCAACGCACGCGAATTCAGTTCTGACCCGCGGTCCCGTAATTCTACAGGCCCCCTGTTCGCCTGGGCAATCCAAACATTCCTATCCTAAGCGCGTCCTTATATAGGCGTGAACACATCGTTCTGGAAATGCGCCCTTAAGAGAAGATGATTCCCGTATTCAGCCCAGGCTCTCCGCAGGCGGCGCCCATTTTTACCCTTTTCGTTTTCGTGTTGATCGCCTGTGCAGTGATTCTGGCGCTGGTCAGCGGCTTGGTCGTTTATGCGTGTTTCCGATATCGAAGGAAGTCCGGTGAAGGCGATCCGCCGCAACGGTTTGGGAGGAAGAGGCTGGAAATAGCATGGACGGCTGGGCCTCTCCTTCTGCTAGTCGCGATCTTCATCTTTACAGCGCGCGCTATGTCCAGCTCTGATCCCAGGCCCTCTGACGTCTCGTCTCCCGATATCGTCGTCGTGGGCCACCAATGGTGGTGGGAAGCAGAATACCCGAAGGCTGGATTTCGAACGGCCAGCGAGATTCATCTGCCGGCCGGCAGAAACATGGGTGTGTTGATTAAGACCAACGATGTCATCCATGACTTTTGGGTACCGCAGCTGGCGCGCAAGGTGGATGCAATACCGGGCTTCCCAAATTACCTGCTTCTCGATGCGGACAAGCCTGGAATTTACCTCGGCGCTTGCTCGGAATTCTGCGGAGAAGAGCATGCGTGGATGCGATTTCACGTGGTCGTGAGTTCGCAATCGGAGTTCGAGGACTGGGAACACCGGCAGGTGCAATCGGCAGCGACTCCGCAGGGACCGTTGGCGCTGGAGGGTTCACGTCTGTTTCAAGAAAAAACGTGCATGGAGTGCCACGCGATTACCGGGACCCCGGCGAAAGCGCAAGTGGGTCCGGATCTCACACATTTTCTAAGCCGTCGAAAATTCGCCGGAGAAAAATTGGACAACACACCGGAAAATGTCGCTCTCTGGCTGAAAAACCCTCAAGCGATCAAACCGGGTTGCCACATGCCCAACATGCAGCTTACGGATGACGAGTTGAAATCCCTGGTGGCGTATCTCGAGGAGTTGCGATGAGCGACATTCCCATAGCGCCCGGCAGTCTGCCGATTCCCATTGAGATTGAGGAAGAGAACAAGCGCAGCCTTCTGAGTTGGGTGGCTTCTGTCGATCACAAGCAGATCGCCATCATGTATTTGTTGACGACTCTGTTTTTTTTCAGCTTGGGCGGCATCGAGGCTCTGCTGATGCGAATTCAACTTGCCTGGCCGGGCATGAACGTGCTTTCGCCCGATGGCTACAACCAAATCTTCACCATGCACGGGACGACGATGATCTTCCTGGTGGTGGTGCCTGCGCTATTGGGCCTGGCGACTTATCTCACGCCGCTGATGATCGGGGCCAACGACATGGCGTTCCCGCGTCTCAACGCATTCAGCTTTTGGCTGTTGCTTTTCGGAGGGCTGTTGTTGTACTTCAGCTTTTTCGGAGGCGCGGCGCCGAATGCAGGCTGGTTCAGCTATGCGCCGCTGAGCGAAAAAGCCTACTCGTTTCAGGCGGGATTAGATTACTGGGCAGTGTCGCTGCTGGCGATTGGCGTCGGAACCGTAGGTGCGGGTCTCAATCTAATTGTGACTATCGTCACCTTGCGCGCCCCCGGACTCACGCTCAGACGGGTAGGCCTCTTCGTTTGGATGGTGCTGGTGAATTCGTTTCTCATCATTCTGGCTCTCCCTGCCCTGAACGCCTCTCTGCTGATGCTGTTGGTTGACCGGCAATTGAACACGCATTTCTTCACCGCGCAAGGTGGAGGCTCGCCGCTCTTATGGCAGCACTACTTCTGGTCGTTTGGGCATCCGGAGGTGTACATCATGATCCTGCCCGGTTTCGGAATCATATCCGAAACGATCCCGGTATTCTCGCGACAGCCTATTTTCGGTTATAGTTTCGTGGCCGCGTCTACCGTAGCGATTGGCTTGCTGAGCTTAGGCGTTTGGGCGCACCATATGTTCGCCGTGGGACTCGGACACGGTTGGGATCTGGCTTTCGGCGCCTCCAGCATGCTGATTGCCGTGCCTACCGGCATTAAGATTTTCAACTGGACCGCAACCATGTACGGCGGCGCTATCCGCTTCACCACTTCGATGTGGTTCGCGATCGCGTTTCTGATTACTTTCACCATCGGTGGATTAAGCGGCGTGTTATTCGCAGCCGTTCCCATCGATTGGCAAGTGACCGACACATATTTCGTCGTGGCGCACATGCATTACGTACTCTTCGGAGGCACCCTCTTTTCTGTTTTCTCCGGTCTCTACTATTGGTTCCCAAAAATGAGCGGAAAGATGCTTTCGGAGAGACTCGGCCGCTGGCACTTCTGGCTCACGTTCATCGGGTTTAACATGACCTTTCTCATCCAGCACGTTCTGGGGCTCGCCGGGATGCCGCGCCGCGTTTACACCTACCCGAATTTGCCGGGTTGGGGAGTTATGAATCTGATTTCGACAATTGGCGCTTTCATCCTGGGCATCTCGGTCCTGGTTTTTCTTTGGAATCTCTTCGTCAGCTTTCAGCAGGGCGAAGCCGCCGGTGACAATCCATGGAATGCCTGGACACTCGAGTGGGCGACCAGTTCGCCGCCGCCGGAGCGGAACTTCACGATGGTTCCTCCCGTCCGCAGCCGCCGGCCATTGTGGGATTTGGCTCATCCGGAGGACCCAGATTGGAAGCGTTGACCGAAGCAGGAGTAGCGGGACGCTCCATCGAGAAAACAAAACTGTGCGTGGCGCTGTTTATTGCCTCGGAGTCTACCTTCTTTGGATTCTTGATCCTGGCGTATGTTTTTTTCCATGGCTTCATTTCAAGTGGGCCTACGGCCTCCAGCAGCCTCCATCCGGCGAGTACGGGAGTGTACACGGCATTTTTGATCGCAAGCAGCGGGACCATCTGGCTCGCCGGGCGAAGCTTGAGGAAGCAAAACCGTCACGCGTTTATCTTGTGGCTGTCCGTGACGATTGCCATGGGTTTGGTTTTTTTGTATGGAGAAACGCGCGAATACCTCCACTTACTCAGCCAGCAAGTGACTATTAGTCGAAATCTGTTCGGCACCACCTACTTCGGGCTTACGGGAATGCATGGCATCCACGTGATCGTGGGGCTGACATTGCTAAGCATTGTTTTGGGAATCGGCCTCACCGAGAACCGTGGATCGCGCTTCCAGGTTGCTGTTGAATCGGTTTCCATGTACTGGCACTTTGTGGACTGTGTCTGGATAGCGGTCTTCGGCATTGTGTATTTGTGGAGCACGTCATGAATGCCTGGACTTGGTTCGCGGACTTATCGCGCGCATACCCGTTCAGCACGCATATGGCGGGGCACATGCTTCTTGCGCAAGTGGCGGCGCCGCTATTGCTGCTGGCGCTTCCTTGCGCGGCGGCCTGCAGAATGGCGGAATTGCCCGCAGCGCGGAACCTGCAAGGGATTTTGCGCCGGCGATCCTTCACGTGGCTGGTGGGAATGGGCGCCATGTGGGCGTGGCATCTTCCAGCCGCCTGCCAAGCGGTCGCAAGCCATCCCCGCTTGGAATCAGCCGAAGACATTTGCTTTTTGTTAAGTGGAATAGTCTTCTGGTGGCCCATTTTTTCGCCGCTTCCGCGCGAACGAATGGATCCGGTACCGTGGGCTGTTCTCTACTTGGTCTCCGCCTGCGTGAGCTGTACCCTGCTCGGAATTCTGCTCGCGTTCGCGCCTCCCGCGGCCTTTCACTCCGCCTCAGCTGTGCAATCCGCAGTGAGGGACGTGAGCGTTGCCGATCAGCACGCCGGCGGCTTAATCATGTGGGTGCCCGGCTGCTTGATTTATCTCACTGCGACGATCGCCATGTTGGCGCGCTGGTACAGCGGCCCTGAAGAGGAGCCCTTTTCGGAACACAATTTCGCGACCGGATCGGAGTTGATGCGATGAACGATCAAAAGAGGCCGCCCCGATCCGGTATGCGCGGAATCGCGAGCGTGCTCGGCGGCATTGTCGGCGCGTTATCCCGCTTCCGCCTGATCGGACGCGAGGTGCGCGATCTGGCGAAAGACTTGAGCCACGATTTGAGCCACATGCGTGGCGAAATGCATGAGCCTCAATCGGCGAAGCCCGAGACGAAAGCAGCTTCACAGCAACACCGCCGTCGCGAGGCGCCCGAATCCGGCGACGTCATCGATAGGAAGCTGGAAAAAACAAAGCCGAGCCAACCATCGGAAGCCGATCTGCCGGCTGGGTGGACCCTACCGAGACCACACAAGCTGCCGCGCCCGACTTACTGGCCTGCCGTTTTGGCAGGCGGCGTTGTGGTGTTTGCCTGGGGACCTGCGACAAGCTGGACTGTTTCGATCGTCGGAGCCGTGGTATCGATTGTTGCCATAAGAGGCTGGATAGGAGAACTCCGTCATGAGTCTGAATCCGAATGAGGCAAAGCCCGATGAGATGCGGCGCGATTTCCTCACGGCGCTCTGTGTAGGGCTGGGAGGTCTCTCTGCTTTGATTGTGGCCGTGCCTGTGGTGGGCTTTCTTTTCGGTCCGCTGCTGCGCGATGTCGGCCGGAAGTGGCGAGCAGTCGGATCTTTGGACAAATTCAAAACCGGCAACACCGTCGAAGTGACGTTCGAAGACGCTTCTCCGCTGGCCTGGGCTGGCGTAACCGCCGAGACAGGAGCTTGGTTGCGGCGCAAGAGCACAACAGATTTCGTAGCTTTTTCGGTGAACTGTTCACACCTCGGGTGCCCAGTGCGTTGGGAGCCGAGTGCGGATCTCTTCATGTGTCCCTGCCATGGGGGTGTTTATTACAGTGACGGATCGGTAGCGGGAGGGCCGCCGCCACGCGGCCTTACGCGATATCCGGTCCGCGTGCGAGACGGCAACGTGGAAATCTTGACTTCTCCGATTCCGATTACCTAGGTCCAATCGACGTGCCGCTTTTCAAACTGATGTGGAAGATCTTGTCGATCCCTTGGAAGATTTGGGAATGGCTCGACGATCGCAGCGAGATCTCGAAAACGGTGGGCCCACTGTTGCGCCATCCGATACCGCCGGGAACTGGATGGAAATACGTTTTCGGCAGCGCCACATTAATCGCGTTCCTTGTCCAGGTCGTCACGGGAATCGCTCTCGCTACAACCTATGTGTCATCCGCCGGGGGCGCTTACAAGAGTCTTCAGTTCATCAGTCACGGGGCCACATGGGGATGGTGGGTGCGCGGGATGCACTACTTTGGCGCGAGCGCCATGATTCTCTTCGTGGGCATACATATGGGACGCGTGTTTCTCACCGGATCCTATAAGTACCCGCGCGAGTTGAATTGGCTCACCGGCGTAGTACTGCTCGGCGCAACTTTGGCGATGGGCTTCACCGGCCAATTACTGCGATGGGATCAGGACGGTGTTTGGTCTACCGCGATTGCCGCGGAGCAGGCCGGGCGCGTGCCGCTGATCGGCCACTGGATCGCTCGACTGATTTTCGGCGGCAACACAGTGGGAGGCGCGACGCTTAGCCGTTTTTTTGCCGTTCACGTTTTCTGGATTCCGGCAGTCATCTTTGCTGTCGTCGGCTTCCATCTTTATCTGGTGATTCGCAACGGCATTTCAGAGCCTGCCAAGCCCGGCCATGCCGTCGACCCGAAGACCTATCGGGCATGGTACAAGGATCTGCTCGATCGCAGCGGAAGACCTTTTTTTCCGGACGCAGCGTGGCGCGATATGGTCTTTGGCCTTCTGGTGGTTGTAGGCATCGTCGTGCTGGCGGGAATTTTCCATGCACCAAAACTGGCCGCCCCGCCCAATCCGACCATCATCCAGGCGGAGCCCCGGCCGGATTGGTACCTGCTTTGGTATTACGCGGTGCTGGCACTCACTCCGCATTACATGGAAAGCTATCTGATGATTCTGGTGCCCATCATCGTCGGAGTGCTTCTGGTCGTCCTCCCGCTGATTTTCAACCACGGCGAGCGCAGTGTTTCGCGCCGGCCTTGGTCGGCGGCTATCGCAATCTTTGTTGTGTTGTGCGTCGCTACCATGTGGTACCAGGGAAAAACGGCACACTGGTCGCCCGCGTTCCATGCGCAACCGCTTGCCATCCGCACGATTGGCACGGCCAGCGGTCCCATCTACCAGGGAGCGCAGCTTTTTCACGAGCGAGGGTGTGAAGACTGTCACATGATCGGCGGGCAAGGCGGCCGACGCGGACCCGATCTAAGCACAGTGGCGGATCGCCTCACCAACGAGCAGATGACGGTGCGCATCCTGAACGGCGGTAACAATATGCCGGCATTTGGAAGCATTCTCACGCCGCAGGATCTGAACCTCCTGTTGGTATTTCTTGAATCGCGAACCGCTTACAAAAATGCGTCATCGACGCGAGCAAGCGCGCACCACTGAACACGAGCAAATATTTTCTAAAAGGAGAAAAATCAAATGGCAAAAGCAGGAACTGTAGCAGACCATCTCGTAGAGCGGTTAATCGAATGGGGCATCGACACTATCTTCGGTTTCCCAGGCGACGGCATCAACGGCATCTTTGAAGCCTTGCGCACGCATCAAGACAAGCTGCACTTCATCCAGGTGCGGCATGAAGAGGCCGCCGCCTTCGCTGCCTGCGGCTACGCGAAATTTACAGGTCGTTTGGGGGTTTGCCTCGCCACCTCGGGTCCGGGAGGGATTCATCTGCTCAACGGGCTTTACGACGCCAAATGCGACGGGCAGCCGGTGCTCGCCATTACCGGCCATACCTTCCACGACTTGATCGGCACTCACTACCAGCAGGATGTCGATCTCGACAAGCTCTATATGGATGTGGCCGCCTATAACCAGCGCGTGATGGGACCCGCCCACGTCATCAACGTCGTCGATGAAGCGATCAAGACCTCGCTGGCGCGAAGAACGGTTTCTCACATCACCATCCCCAAAGATATTCAGGAATGGACGAAATCCGAAAGCGAACGTTCAAACGCGAACATTGCCGAGCACAGCGGCGACTTTTACGCCACTCCGCATCCAGTCCCGTCCGAGAGGCTGCTGAAGCAGGCCGCGGATCTGATTAACAAGGGATCGAAGGTTGCCATGCTCATCGGGCGCGGTTGCCTGAACGCGCGCGAAGAAGTGTTGGCGCTGGCCGAAGCCGCGGGCGCACCGATAATAAAGGCCCTCTTAGGCAAAGCTGTCGTTCCGGATCGTAATCCGTATACGACGGGAGGTATCGGACTGCTGGGCACGGCGCCCTCGCAAGATGCGCTCAAGGAATGCGACACATTTCTGATCGCCGGCAGCAACTTCCCATACATGGAGTTTCTTCCGAAGCCTGGACAGGCCAAGACCATTCAGATCGATCTCGATCCGACGCGAATTGGACTGCGGCATCCCGTCGACGTGGGTCTTGTCGGCGACTGCCGCGGCGTCCTGCGTGCTTTGCTGCCGCTGGTTCAACCCAAAAAACACAAGAGCTTTCTCGAAAAATCGCAGAAGCGCATGGCCGACTGGAATGACCTCATGGAAAAACGGGGCACGCGCAGCGACATGCCGATGAAACCTCAAGTGGTCACCTATCACTTAAATAAGCTGCTCGATCCAGACGCCATTGTTTGTTCGGATAGCGGCACGATTGCGACATGGACAGCTCGCTACATCGAAATGCGCGATCAAATGCAATTCTCCCTTTCGGGCTCGCTGGCAACCATGGGAAATGGCCTGCCATACGGCATCGGTGCGGCTGTCGCGTATCCCGGAAGGCAGGTCGTTTGCGTCGTCGGTGACGGCGGCTTCACGATGCTGATGGGCGAGATCGCAACTCTCGTGAAATACAAGCTGCCGGTAAAGATAGTGGTCATCAAGAACAACGTTTTGGGAGAGATCAAGTGGGAGCAGATGGCGCAGGAAGGCAATCCCGAATATGGAGTGGATCTGCAGCCCATCGATTTTGCAGGATATGCGAGATGTTGCGGAGCGGCCGGCTTCTCCATTGAAGATCCCAAAAATGCCGAGAGTACTTTGCGGCAGGCGCTCGCGCATCCGGGCCCCGCAGTGATCGAGGCCGTGGTCGACCCGAATGAGCCGCCGCTGCCGGGAAACATTTCCGCGGAACAGGCGCTTCATTTTGCCGAAGCGCTCGGAAAGGGCGACAAAGACCGCTGGAAGATCATCAAGACCGTTCTCGAAGATAAGGTTCGGGAAGTCGTCTAACTTCATGAGCAACCCCGAGCGCGTCGATCGACTTCGGGATGCACTGCGCAAGCACAAGTGGGACTTGGTCGTTTGCGCGCTGCCGATGAACGTCCTGCTGCTGTCCGGCTACTGGCCGGTGGTGGGCACGGGTGTGGTCATCGCTTTCTCCGACGGCAAGATCTGCCTGTTGGTTCCGGAAGACGAGGAAGATCTCGCCAAGCGTGGTTGGGCCGACGAGGTGCGCACCTTCAAGCCCGGCTCTTTAAATGAAGTCATCACCACCGCGGAGGCGATCCGGACGCCTCTGCGGGAACTGGCGCAAAGCTTCTCCGCGGAGCCGTTGCGGGTGTGCTTCGAGGCGCAGGAGACCTCCGAGCCCGCCTCCTATGCAGCGATGCATCTTTATAACGGAACGATGCGCCAACTGCTCGAAGAAACTTTCAATATCGCGATGCTTACTCCAGTTGACGGAGTCTTGGCCGATCTGCGGGCCCGCAAAACGAAGCTCGAACTCAGCCAAATTCGTGACGCCTGCCGGATCGCGGAAAGAGCATTTCAGCAAGGGTTCGAACACATCGAAGCGGGCGCGAGCGAATTAGAAATCGCCGCGGCATTCCGACGGCCTCTCAGCACGAGCCTGTCGGATTTCCCCAAGTTGCAGCGGGCCGACGGTTTCGCGTGGTGCATGTCCGGCGCTAACTCCGCGCTTGCTTCGGGCGCTTACGCGCGTTCGCGAGCAAAGCGGATCGAATCGGGAGATTTGGTCCTGGTGCATTGCAACTCCTATGCGGACGGGTACTGGACCGACATTACGCGCACATATTTCATGGGCGAGCTGGACCAACGCCCGAAAAAAATGTATCAGGCGGTGTTCGCTGCGCGCGAAGCTGCTCTCGCCGCAATTCATCCCGGAGTAAAAGCGGCGGATGTTGATAAGGCGGCGCGAGACGTGTTGGAAAAGCGGGGATTCGGTCCGCAGTTCAAGCATTCAACCGGACACGGTGTGGGTTTCTCGGCAATCAGCGCCAATGCGCAGCCGCGCCTCCATCCCAAGTCGGAGGACACGCTCGAAATCGGCATGGTGTTCAACGTCGAACCCGCCATTTATTTCGATGGCTATGGAGGAATCCGTCACTGCGACGTGGTCTCCGTCACCGAAGCGGGAGCGGAAGTGCTGACCGCCTTTCAAGACCGCCCCGGCGAGCTGCTTAGGAATGCTTAGCGAGAGGAAATCGAATGGCACATTTCCGCGGGAATAAAAGCGCCTTCGGAGCGCCGGGATGCGAGGCTACTTGGGCTAACTCCACCAAGGACGGAGTTGGCACGGCGCATTCCAACGGAGGCCGCGTGTGGTTCACCATCTGGCGCGGCATCTTAACGGAAGTCTTCTACCCCACCGTCGACCGACCGCAAATGCGCGATCTGCAGTTTCTCTTTCTGGACGGCAATGGATCGTTTCTAGCAGAACGGGATCTCGACTATCAGATAGAACGGATGGCGCCATCCCAGGGCTATCGGATTAAAAAGCAGGATTCCGGAGGACGCTTTTCGCTTACCAAAGAAATCATTGCGGACTCCACGCGGCCGTGCGTTCTCCTGCACACAAAACTCGAAGGCGGCGACGAATATCTAAAAAACTTGAAGACGTACGTCTTGTGCGCTCCTCACTTGGAAGTGGGAGGACAAAACAATAACGCGTATGTAGTGGAAGTGTCAGGCCGGCAGCTGCTCGTGGCCGAGAAACAGAATCGTTGGCTGATACTCGGGGCCTCCAGTGACTTCTCGCGGCTGTCCTGCGGATATGTCGGACACAGCGATGGGTACACCGATCTCGCCAAGCATCGCCACATGGAGTTTGAATTCGACGAAGCCAAGGACGGGAACGTAGCGCTTACCGGTGAACTAGACCTTTCGAACATTCGCGAGTTCACGGTCGGCGTGGCTTTCGGGGAAAGCCTCTCGAGCGCCGTGTCGACTCTGTTTCAAAGCCTGGGAATCGATTACAAAGAGCAGCGCCGAATCTTCATGCATCGCTGGAAAGCAGCGGCGAACGGCAGAAAACGGCTCGAAAAAACCAGCGGAGACGAGGGACGCCTCTTTCATTCGAGTTACAACCTGCTGTTGACCCAGGAAGACAAACTGTACCAGGGCGCGTTCATTGCATCGCCGACAATTCCCTGGGGCGAGGCGCGCAACGACCAAGACGGAAAAGGCGGTTATCACCTGGTATGGACGCGGGACATGGTAGAGACTGCCATGGGGCTGCTGGCCGCGGGTAATACGAAAGCGCCTTTGCGCACGCTCATTTATTTGGCCGCGCGTCAAGAGGAGGATGGCAGTTTTCCGCAGAACTTCTGGGTCGATGGCGAGGCTTTCGGAAAGAAATTGCAATTGGGAGAAGTTGCCTTCCCCGTCCTCCTCGCCCGGCGCCTACAGAGGCTACAACTCTTGGGGGAGTTCAGCCCGCGTGTCATGGTGAAGCGGGCCGTCGCGTTTTTGCTCCACAGCGGCCCGGTGACGGGCGAAGAGCGCTGGGAGGAAACGAGCGGATATTCGCCATCCACCCTCGCGATCATCATCTCCGCTTTCATCTGCGCAGCCGCTTTCGCGAGAGAGGAACAGGACGAACAAACAGCGGCGTTCCTTGAGAGCTATGCCGATTTCTTGCGCTCGCATCTGGAGGAATGGACGGCGGCAACGGAGGGATCGCTGGTCCCTGGAGCGTATTTTGTGCGCTTGAATCCGGCCAAGCCGGGAGACGTCGCGCCTCCGGGAGCTGTCAATACGGCGGAGCTGAAGTTGCCCGATCAACCGCCGGGCTCGCCCGAGTTGTATCCGGCTCGCGATATTACAGATGCAGGTTTTCTGCTGCTGGTTCGATATGGAGTTCTCCCCGCCAACGATCCGCTCATCCTCAACAGCATCCGAGCTGTGGACGCAACTCTCAAAGCGGACACTCCGGCTGGCCCGTGTTGGCATCGCTATAACCACGACGGCTATGGCCAACGGACTGACGGCAGCGCTTTTCTGCATTGGGGCAAAGGGCGGCCATGGCCGCTGCTCACGGGCGAGCGCGGACATTACGAGCTCGCCGCCGGTCGCGATGCCCGTCCCTTTCTGCGCGCCATGGAACAGTTCTCAAACGGCACCTGTCTTTTGGCGGAGCAGATCTGGGATGAAGCGGATCTGCCGGCGGCGCACCTCTATTGCGGAGGACCAACCGGATCGGCGGTTCCGCTCTTGTGGGCGCATTCGGAATACGTGCGCTTGCTCCGTTCTTCTCAGGATGGAAAGGTGTTCGATCTCATTCCGGAAGTCGTTGCTCGCTACCGAAAAGGAAAAAAGCTCAGCGAAGTGGAGTTCTGGCTGCCGAAGTACCCGATTTCGCGCTCGAAAAAGGGTAGCACTTTGCGCATCTGCGCGCCTGAGGCTTTCCGTTTGCGTTGGTCCCCAGACGAAGGAGCGACTCACCAGGAGGGCGAATCCCGCTCCACTGCGATCGGCGCCCACTATTTCGATCTCGCCCCGTCCGCATTTGGCATCCAAGTAGAGTTCACCTTTTTTTGGATCGCGCGCGGAGAGTGGGAAAAACACGGACATCTGGTCGAAGCAATCTAAGGAAATCAAAATGGAAAATTCAAATCGCGGGAAAGTAGTTGTTGTCACGGGGGCATCTGCGGGAGTGGGACGCGCCGTAGTGACGGAGTTCGCACGACAGGGAGCGCATATCGGGCTGATCGCGCGCGGACGGGAGCGTTTAGAGGCCGCCAAGCACGAAGTCGAAGAATTGGGCGGAAAGGCGCTCGTGCTGCCCACGGACGTAGCGGACGCCCAGCAGGTGGAAGCGGCAGCCGAAAGGGCCGAACAGGAATTGGGACCCATCGATATCTGGGTGAACGTTGCGATGACCACCATCTTCGCTCCGTTCCTCGAGATCAAACCCGACGAATTCAAGCGCGCCACGGAAGTCACGTACCTCGGGCAAGTCTACGGCACCATGGCGGCGCTCAAACGCATGCACGCGCGCAATCGTGGCGCCATCGTCCAGGTGGGCTCGGCGCTGGCTTATCGCTCCATCCCGCTGCAATCCCCATACTGCGGGGCCAAGCACGCCATTGTGGGATTCACGGACTCGATCCGTTCGGAGCTGATCCACGATAAGAGCAAAGTGCACATCACCGCCGTGATGTTGCCGGCCATGAATACGCCGCAGTTCAGTTGGTGCCGCACACGCCTTCCACGTCATCCCCAGCCCGTGCCCCCGATTTTTCAACCGGAGGTGGCGGCGCGCGCGATTGTTTGGGCCGCGAGCCGCAAACGACGAGAAGTGTACGTGGGTTGGCCAACCGTGAAAGCGATTTACGGCAATGAGCTTGTTCCCGCTTACGCCGACCGTTACCTCGCGGAACACGCTTACGACGGCCAGCAGACGTCGCAGCCGGTTTCACCGGATCGTCCCGATAACTTGTTCGAGCCGGCGCAGGGCGACTATTCTGCCCACGGAATCTTCGACGATCGAGCGAAAAGTTTCAGTGTGCAGAGTTCGCTCGATCTGGAGTCGATGAACCTGATAGGTCATCGCGGTCTGGTCGCCTCTGCTGCAGTTCTGCTGGCGGGCCTCCTTGTCGCCGGGTTAAGAAAGAGGAGTTGATGCAAAACCATTTGGCGCCTGACGATCTCGGACGCGAGCTGCGGAGTGGATCGAGCTCATTTTTAAAGCGGCGGCGCGGCATCATAGGGCTCGTATTTTTTTCATCTGGCGCTCTCGGTGTGATTGCGCTGTACCAGATGGGCATTTTGAAGAAGCTGCCGCAACCACGCTGGCGCGGTTTCGATGCCGAGAAAGTGAACGGCTCTGCTCAGGCGTATTCGATCCTGGGCATACCGGATGCCTTGCTCGGTTTCGCGAGCTACGCCGTGACTGCTTGCCTGGCCGGGCTGGGCTCTGAGAATCGTTCGAAAACGCATCCGTTGATGCCGATCGGCATGGGACTGAAAGTTTTTGCCGATGCCGCGTTCGCCGGAAAGCTCACCGCAGACGAATGCAGAAAGTTCCATTCGGTCTCGTTGTGGTCTCTCCTGGTGGCGGCTGCGACATTTTCGGCCGTCCCCCTCGCCATCCCGGAAACAAAGGAGGCCCTCCGCCGATGGAGGGACAGAGAAAATGTCTGAGGCGCTCAGCGGGATCATCGAGCGCGATGCGCGAGAGGTCGACCTCGACATAAGAGAGGGCCGGTTCCAACGCTGGTTGGCGCTTATCGCCGGCCTCTCGAGTGCCCTGAGCGGTATTGAAGTCGCCTACGAGCATTACAAAGGCAGCTACAGCCGCCGCGTCATGTATACGCCCGTCATCCTCAGTGCGGTGCTGACCATCGCAGGATTGGCCGGATTCTTCAGTAAACGTGCCGCACGCGCGATTCTGCGAACCGTTGCAGTCGTAACCCTGGCCGACAGCGTCGTGGGCTTTTACTTTCACGTGCGAGGCATTCATCGTAAGCCGGGGGGGTGGCGGCTCCCCATCGTCAACATGGTTATGGGGCCTCCGATCTTTGCTCCCCTGCTGTTTGGCGTGAGCGCATATCTCGGTTTCATCGCTTCGTTTCTCCGTCGCAGCGAGCAGAGTGACCACCGGGTTTTGCCTCGCCCCGGGCACGCGCATCACTGGGCGAGACTCATCACCCGCGAACATGAACCGATTAGCTGGGAGCAAGATGTGCGTGAGGGCCGTTTCCAAAAACAGATGGCCATCGCGACCGTCATCTCGGCCTTCTTCAGCGGCTTTGAAGCCTGGTATTCGCACTACAAGAACAACTTTCGATACAAAGCGCAATGGACCCCCGTTCTCCTGACACCGATGTTGATGGCGGCCGGCATTGGAGCGGTGAAAAGTGCTCGCGTCGCGCATACCTGGCTCCCCGCCCTCTCTGCCGTCGCGGTTGCGGATGGAGCCGTGGGCTTCGGTTATCACGTACGTGGCGTGTTGCGCCGGCCGGGCGGATTGAAAAAGCCGCTCTACAACATTATTTATGGACCGCCGCTGTTTGCGCCCTTGCTGTTTGCCGCCAGCGGATTTCTTGGATTACTGGCCAGCTTGCTTCGAAGAGAGAAACAGAAATGAACAGTCACAGCGCCAAAGTGGATACGCGCCCCGTCGATCCTCGTACCGGAAAACCGATCGGACCGATGGCTCAGCCCGGATACTATCCAGGATTCACAACGCTCAGTCAGAAGAAATTCTGGGACGCAAAGACGCGCGAAGTGGTTTTAGACCGCGTGAACAATGTCCCGAAGATCCGATTTTTCACTCCGGAGCAAGCTCGCCTTTTTGAGGCTATCTGCGACCGCGTTATTCCGCAGGATGACCGCGACGAAGCGCACAGAATACCCATCGTGCCGCAAATCGATAAGCGCCTCTATGAGAATTCGCACGACGGCTACCAATATGAAGATATGCCTCCCGATCGTGAAGCCTTCCTGCTTGGATTGCGTGCGATCGAGGAGATCGCGCAGCATCGCTACGGCCGCGGATTCCTGGACATCGGTCCGCGCGAGCAGGAAGGCGTCCTGCGCTCATTGCACGACGGCAGACCGCCCGCGGCGCACGAGATCTGGAAGCGAATGCCGGTACACCGATTTTGGATGCTGCTGGTTACCGATTGCGCTGACGCGTACTACTCACATCCGTGGGCCTGGGATGAAATCGGGTTTGGCGGCCCTGCTTACCCGCGTGCTTATATGCGTCTCGAACGCGGCGAAGCGGAACCGTGGGAATCGGAGGAAAAGCGCTACGACTGGGAAGCTCCGGACAGTTCCGTCTCGGGCGAATACGAGCCCGTGGGAGGGCAGGTGGAGCATTTCGGCTCACCCGGCCAAGGCGGCACACATTGAAATCGCCGCTCCTCGGACAATTTCAGCCGCCCAACGGAAAACCGCACATGCTCGGTCCGATTCAGCGGATCGAGACGCCCATGCATCGCTTTCCGGAAGGGGAAGAAGTGGATTACGTCATCGTGGGCGTGGGCGCCGGCGGCGGTGTTCTCTTGCAACGGCTGGCGCGCGCCGGATTCCGCGTGATTGGCTTCGATGCCGGCCCCTTCTGGGATACCGAACGCGATTGGGTAAGCGATGAAAAGGGCGCTCATAACCTTTATTGGAATGATCTGCGGATCACTGCCGGGCAGCACCCGCTCGCATTCGGAGCGAATAACAGCGGCAAGGGTGTGGGAGGGGGCACCGTTCACTGGGCATCCTTCACGCCGCGGCTGCACCCTTCGGACTTCCGCATCCATTCGGAAGATGGCGTCGGCGTCGACTGGCCCATCGATTATTCAGATCTGAAGCCTTACTACGAGCTCCTGGAACTGGAGTTGCCGGTCTCCGGTCCGTCCTACTATCCCTGGGGCGACCCTCACGGCTATCCTTACGGACCGCATCCCATGGGCGGTGTCGGCAACACACTGATCAAGGGTTGCACGAGGCTGGGTATCGGTGTTTCTGCCGGTGGTCCCGTGGCGATTCTGGAAGGTTCGCGTGGAGATCGGCCGCACTGTATTTATCGTGGCTTCTGTATTCAGGGGTGCAAGGTAGGCGCGAAAGCAAGCACGCTCATCACCCATGTGCCGGACGCACTGAAAGCACGGAGCCGAAATCCGCCCCGACTGCATGGTGTCGCGCATTCACCTAGACCACAACCGGCGCGCCACCGGAGTGACCTATTTCGATCCGGAAGGGCGCGAGCGTTTTCAAAAAGCAAAAGCTGTGATCGTGGCGGGGTATTCCATCGAAACGCCGCGCCTGCTGCTCAATTCCGCTTGCCCGGGTTTCGAGAACGGGCTCGCCAATTCCAGCGATACCGTGGGCCGCTACCTGATGGCGCAAGCCGGTAATGTCATCAGCGGCCGCTTTGACGAATTGGTGCGCATGTACAAGGCGCCCCGGCTCATGCCTTAACGGAAGAATTCTACGAGACCGATCCGAAACGCGGTTTCGCGCGAGGGTTTGCGATCCAGACCGTCGGTCCTCTGCCCATTGCCTTTGCCAAGCAGATGGCGACCGCTAAAGGCGCCTGGGGATGGGGTCTGCGCAGCGTCATGATGGACTACAACCACTGGTGCTCATTCGGATTCTTGGGAGAGATCCTGCCCCATGCGGATAACCGCGTGCAGCTGGCCGAGGAAAAGGACGAGTTCGGCCTTCCCATCGCCAAGGTCACGTTCAACTTGTATGACAACGACAAGAAAATGATTAAGTACGGCAAGAACAAGACCATGGAGGTAATGTGGGCCGCGGGCGCCAAAGAGGTTGTGCAGGAAGCGCGCTATGCGCACCTGGTCGGAGCCGCGCGCATGGGCGACGATCCAAAGACCTCCGTCGTCGATCGATTTGGCCGCACGCACGACATTGGCAATCTCTTCATTTGCGATGGAAGCATCATGCCGACGCAAGGATCCGCCAATCCGGGACTCACGATCATGGCTCTGGCCGCGCGTACGGCGGATTACCTGATCACGGAAGGCAGTGATATTTTCGAATCGGGAAAACGAAATATGGAGAAGCCTCCCATGCGGCGCACCTTGTCTCCGCCGGATACGTGGGGACATGGCATGCCTACGCTTTAGTTTGAGGTAATTTATGCAATCCAGCCCAATAATCGAAAGCATTCAGGTTTCTGTTTACACCGTGCCGACGGAGACGCCGGAGTCGGATGGCACCTTCACTTGGGATAAAACCTCTTTGATCCTGGTGGAGGTTCAAGCCGGCGGCAAAACGGGGCTTGGTTACAGCTATGCCGATACGGCGACCGCACAGCTGATTGATCAATCGCTTGCGCCCAAGCTGGCCGGTCACGATGCTCTGGCTGTCGGAGGCGCATGGCGGAAGATGGTCGAGCAAATACGCAATCTCGGCAGGCCTGGCATTTCTTCCATGGCGATCGCCGCGGTCGATAATGCGCTCTGGGATTTGAAGGGCAAGCTTCTAGATGTCTCGGTAGCGGCTTTGCTCGGCATCGTGCGGACCGAAGTAATGGCGTACGGAAGCGGCGGGTTTACCTCCTATTCCGATGAACAGCTGCGCAATCAGCTGGGCGGCTGGGCGAAAGCCGGCTTTCAGGCCGTCAAGATGAAAATCGGACGCGATCCTGAAGCCGATATCGATCGCGTGAAAACGGCGCGCCAGGCGATCGGACCGAAGGTCCGGCTCTTTGTCGATGCGAACGGCGCTTATTCCCGCAAACAAGCTCTGGAGCAAGCGCACCGTTTCACAGAATACGGCGTGACTTGGTTTGAGGAGCCGGTCTCTTCGGACGATCTCGAAGGATTGCGGCTGATCCGCGATGACGGACCGCCGGGAATGGACATCGCCGCGGGCGAGTACGGCTATGACGCCTGGTATTTCCGGCGCATGCTGGCCGCCGGTGCCGTCGATGTCTTGCAAGCCGATGCTACGCGATGCGCCGGTATTACCGGATTCTTGCAAGCCGATGCTTTATGTGCGAGCCACTCCATGCCTCTGTCCGCGCACACTTCGCCTTCCATTCACGCGCACGCCTGCTGCGCGGCGCAACGGGCCATCAATGTCGAATATTTTTTTGATCACGCGCGCATCGAAAAGATGGCTTTTGACGGCGCCATCGAGGTCGCCGACGGAGTGCTGCGTCCTGACCTGCTGCGGCCCGGCTTCGGTTTGACGCTCAAGAATGCGGATATGCAGCGCTACCAGGTCTTTGGCACGAATGCGGGAAAAGAGCGACAAAAACACGCTCATCGGTAATGGCTTTTGGGGCTGCTGGTTCTGTAGCTAAACAACACAGGAGATGAGCGTGACAAAATGCTTGCTGCTGGTAACTTGCTTTGCGGCGGGTGCTGTTTGCCAAACCTCAATTTCACTCGAAAAGAAGTCGCGCGCCATTCTGGACAAGGCGCTGGCGGATAAGAATCCCGACACTCGTAAGCAAGCCGTGATTGCTCTCAGCCTTGCTGCTTCCCAACAGCCTTTCCTTGCGCAGCTTGAAGCCAGTCTGTCCGATAAAGATGTGGAAGTCCGCTTGGCCGCGATTGCAAGCCTGGAGGATCTCAATACGAAGGGGGCCGTCTCGGCGCTGCATAAGGCTCTTAACGATCCGGTGCCGGAAGTCAGCTTTGCTGCGGCGAAAGCTCTTTTTGAATTGAACGACCCAGCCGGAGAGCAGGCGTTGCTTTCGGTCCTGCGGGGCGACACTAAAACATCTTCGAATTTTTTCTCAAAGGAGATGCGGGATGCCATGCGCATGATGCATACGCCGAAGGCCACCTTCCTGTTTGCTCTGCGGCAGGGCGCGGGGTTAGCGCCCATACCCGGATTGGGAGCAGGTGTCGCATCGTTGCAGGACCTGCTTTCCGATTCAGGAGTCTCTGGCCGCGCGGCAGCCGCTCTTCTCTTAAGCAAGGACAAGAATAAACAAACCTTACAAGCACTTCGAGATGCCCTCTGGGACAACGATTGGTCCGTAAGGGCCGCGGCCGTCCATTCACTCGCGTTATGGGACGATCCGGCGCTGGAGCCGAATATCTCGCCTCTCCTCGATGACCCGAAACAGGCTGTGCGCTTGCGGGCGGCAGCGGCGTATCTGAGGCTTCAAGCGATCAAAATCAAACTTGCGCGCCCTCATGGCGCACGAACGAGATAAAACCGAGGGCGCGGGTAGTCTGGACACCTAGTCCTGAGTATTCGTCGAGTCTTCTGCGCGTAGCTGCAGCCACGGGTGTCGCCTGTTCAACTCCTCAATCACTCGCGGCTTTTTTTCGGGAACCTCAGTGATGGTTCGCAGCATCGATCCTCCGTGGGTGCGGTATCTCGCCGCCGTTTCTTCCACCCGTGCCCCGAATAAACCCTTTTCGGCCAGCTTGCACCAAAACTCATAATCTTCCCAACCCATTGGCTCCAGCGCGCTATAACCACCTACCGCGATCCAACAGGCCTTCCGCACCATCGCCATGGCGTCGATGTAGTTGGCGCTTGGAAGAAGCGCGGGATCGTAATCCATCACGCCGATCTGCCCGGTTCGATCGCCAAACAAACTGATGGTCGGATACGCAAACGCTGCGTCGGTCTCGTCCAGCTTCGCCATGCATTTCTCGAGGCAGTCCGGAAGCAGCGCATTGTCGGCGTCGAGAGCCATATACAGCTCGGTGTCGGAAAAATGCACCGCCGCGTTGCGCGTCTTGCCCAATCCGGAATTCTGCCGATTCCGCAACAAGGTAGCGGAGTGGAAGTGCGAGGCATGCTGTGCAAGCCAGCGCTGCGCCACCGCCGCGGAGTTGTCCGTCGAGCGGTCATCGACGACGATCACGTCGATACCGTGCATCGTTTGCTGACGAATCGATTCCAGCGCCTCTCCCAGCAGATGGGCATAGTTGAATAGCGGGATCACCACCGAAATTCGGCTATCGCCTGCGCGCGGCGATTGAAAAACAACGTCGTACTCCGGCACCGCAATGTGCGGCATGGTGGCCGCGTTGTCACTCTGCATCTCGGAACGGAACAGGTCGAAACGGAGCGAGCAGGCGCAAGAAGCTCATTCACCAGCCGCGCAACTAACAAGCTTCGGCGCTCCGGCCCATACAACCACAACACGTCCCGGTAAGCTTCATCCGCCATGAAATGCCGCAAGTCGCGATCGCGAACCAGGCGCTTCAGACTTTCGTACCACTGATCGCCGTTGCTCGCGAGCAGGCCGGTCTTCCCATGCCGGATTGCGTCCGCAAAAGGCTGCGTGGGAGAAGCGATCGTGGGGACGCCGGCGAGCGCGGCTTCCACAAACGTCAATTCGCTCCTCGCCTCGCAGTTCCGGTTTCCCAGTTCAAGCGGCGCGATGTGTATATCGACGCGCGCATGCTCTCGGGGCAGATCTTCGATCGCGACCCGATCGCGCCACTCAATCTGATGCTGTACTTTCTCGAGCTCAGGAAATTCGGCGATCTCTATCCCGCCGCGAAACAGCGTCAGGCGGGCGAAATCGTGCTCGCGTAGCACGGCTGCGAGTGCGGGCGCGGCGCTGTCCAACTCCCGCGCCGGGGTGCCGGAGGCATATCCGATGCGCACCAAGCCATCGTCCGGTTCCGACCTGCGCGCGCGCATGGCGGCCCGTGCGCGCTTCAGCGTGCCCCAAGCGAATCCGTTCGGAATTACCGTCACTGGCCGGTGCAACTCCCTGATTTCCTGCGCCAGTGAAATCGTGGGCGCTGTGCAGCGATCCGCTTCAAGCGCCATCGGTTGCATGGCCTTGTCTGAGCTGAACATCGGATCGTCCGCATCGAAGACGATGGCGGCGCCTGCATCCCGGGCAGCGGCCATCAACTCTGCCGTTTCCGCTGACAACCGCGTTCCCCACATCCAGACCAGGTCGGCTTCGGCGATTTCCCTCATCCTCTGCCGTGCTTCCGAGCTGTTCATGATGATCGTTTCGAAAAATCTTGGCGCCAGCGAACTCGCGATATTGACCACCCGGCACTGGTGTCCAGCGCTTTCCGGCGCCCCCGAAACGAAGACGATGCGTGAACGCCGGCTTCTTTTCGTCCGCGCTTCTGCGCGCGTTCTGCTCGGCGGCCGCGAATGTCTGCCCTCCTCGACGCCCACGCACACGTAATGAGCCAGCGGATTCCACCCAGCCGCGACGATCTCCGGATTCTGCGCAACGTACCAATCCGTGTCGAAGAATCCGCTTGGATCCCGCCCTTCCGCTGCCCCGCAAGTCAGGTAATGATGCAGCGAGCTGATTTTTCCTTGCGCCACATCCGGATTCCGCTCCAGATAAAACGCGCCGTCGAAAAATGGACAAGGGCTGCGTTTTTCCTTCCACCCGCGACGCAGATAATGAACCAGAGGATTCTCGCCCGATTTGGCTGCATTCGGCAATTGCGCCAAGTACCAATCACTGTCGAAGAGCGGATGCGGATCGCGCCCCTCCGTCGCGCCCGAGTAAAGATAGTGATCTGATGGCGACATACCGGCAGTTCGGATATCGGGATTTTTCTGCAAGTAGAAATTGCTGTCGAACACCGGATGAGGATCCCGCCCTTCGCGCCGTCCGCGTTGTAAGAAATGCAGCAGCGGATTTTCGCCTCTCGCAGCGACCTCCGGGTTTTTGGATAGATACCAATTCGTGTCGAACAGTGGGTGCGGATTGCGCCCCTCGGCCGCTCCTTTTTCCAAGTAATGCCGCGCCGCACCAACAGTCGTGCGCGGCACATCCGCATTCTGCTCCAGGTAATACGCGGCATTGAAATACTGGTTCGGGTCGGCGCCGCCCTCGCGCAAATAGTGCACCAGTGGGTTGATGCCTAACTCCTCGACTTCGGGATTTCGCCGTAAATAGAAATTGCTGTCGAATAACGGATGCGGATCGCGCTTTTCGGCAGCACCCGAGTCCAAGTAATGCTGCAGGGGGTCCCCGCCCGTTTGCGCAACGTCCGGGTATCGCTTCAGGTAAAACGCAAGGTCGAAAAACGGATTTGGGTTGCGGCCTTCTCTCCAACCGCGCGTCACATAGTGCGCCAGTGGATTCAGGCGTGCAGCGGCGAGGTCCTTGTTTTCGGCCAAGTAGAAATCACTGTCGAAGAGCGGGTGCGGATCGCGCCTCTCGAAAGCGCCCAAACCTAGATAGTGTCCCAGCGGTTCAACCCTTGCGCGTTCGAGCTCAGGATTCTGCTCCAGATAAAATGCGAGATCGAACAACCGGTGTGGATTCCGACGCTCTCTCCAGCCCGCGTGCAGGTAATGAAGCAACGGATTAACATCGACCCTCGCGACATCCGGATTTTGTGCCAGATACCAGCTCGCGTCGAACAGCGGATGCGGGTCGCGGCTCCCGCCGCCTCTCGCGGCCAGAAAATGCTCGACCGGATCCATTCCGGCCTGCGCAACGTCGGGGTTATTCTGCAGATAAAATGTGCTATTGAACAACCCCGATTCCAGTAGGACTTTTCTCTCGGCCCGCAATCGCATCCGCTCACGAAGTTGAAGCGTAACCGTCCACCAAACAAATCGAAACGGAAGAAGGAGCTTGGGCGGCAGCGCATGCCAGAGTGCGTTACTCACTGCCCATCGCCTTCAAAAACATAGTTTGCATGTGCAACCGAACTCTCCACTCTAATACTGAAGCGGTACGATGACCGTTGTTGCACAAGACTCGGATGAATCATTCTCAACTTCTGCTGCCCCTCCTTCTTCTTGCCTCGACGCTCCCATCGTGGGCCTTTCAAGCCCAACCTCTACAAGCCGCCGATTACGCGCGCGACCCCAAGCAACAAATCGATCAGTGGTACACGGATCGGATCCAAAAGTACACGACGGAACCCGCGCTGAATTCGTCGCTGACCGATTATTTGCCGGTCTCGAAGTCGGTTCCCACCCCTGCCAAAGTGTTGGGCGATATTTCCGGCGCGCCCAATATGCTGCCCTATGCCGAAGACGTCTATCGCTACTTTCGCGAGCTGGCCGCCAGCACGCCACGAGTAAAAGTATTCACCATCGGGCATACCGAAGAAGGCAGGGAGATGATTGCCGCCGCAGTCGCGGACGAAAAGTTGCTCGCCACCGCGAAGGAGAATAGTGCGCGGCTGGCGAAGCTTGGTGATCCTCGCCTCATCGGCATGAATGATGCGACAGCCGAAACTTTACTCTCGCAGTCAGTGCCCGTCTACTACATCACGGGAACCATTCACTCCCCCGAGACCGGCGCTCCTACAGCGCTCATGGAGTTGGCTTACCGCTTAGCCGTGGACGATTCCCCTTATATCCGCTACATCCGTTCTCACGTAATCGTCTTAATTACTCCGGTGGTCGAAGTCGACGGCCGTGACCGTATGGTCGACATATACAAGTGGCACAAAGCTCACCCCGCCGAGAACTGGCCGCGCCTGGTCTATTGGGGCCATTACGTTGCTCACGATAACAATCGCGACGCGATGGCTATGACGCTTGATCTCACCCGCAACGTGCTCGACACCTATCTCAACTGGCACGCACAGGTGCTGCACGACTTACACGAATCTGTCCCGTTCCTTTACGACAACACCGTGGGCGACGGACCCTACAACGCCTGGATCGACCCTATACTGGCGGCCGAATGGGCTGCTCTCGGTTGGAATAACGTCCAGCAGTTACAGAACTTCGGCATGCCGGGCGCGTTCACGCACGGCAACTTCGACACCTGGAGCCCAGGCTACCTGATGTTCTTGGCGGGCATGCACAACGGCATCAGCCGCCTATACGAGACCTTCGGTAACGGCGGCGCCGACACGGAGAAGCGCATCCTGAGCCCTGATCAGTACTCGCGAACGTGGTACCGCCAAAATCCTCCTTATCCAACCGTGGTGTGGTCCCAGCGCGATAACAACAATTACGAAGAAACCGCCCTGCTTACTACGCTCTCGTACTTCGCGCATAACAATGAGCATTTTCTTCGTAACTACTATCTGAAAAGCAAGCGTTCCATCGAAAAGCCGCAGACCGCTGGTCCCGCGGCCTATGTGATTGAGAAGGACGACGCGTCTTTCAATCGACAGATTCAGCTCCTCAAAGTGCTCTCCTATCAACACGTCGAAATTCAGCGGCTCAGCGAAGCGGCTACTGTTTCCAATCCGTCCTCCGCTCGCCCGCATCAGGAAGAAGATAAGAAGCAGCACCCTGCCGCTCCCAAATCACAGACATTCGAGGCCGGCAGCTTCGTCATACGCATGGATCAGCCGTTTTCACGCGCCGCCGACGCGCTCCTCGATCGCCAGTTTTGGTCTCCGGAAGACCAGCAGAAACATCCTTATGACGACACCGGGTGGTCTTTCCGGGATAACTTCAATGTAAAAACGACTCGAGTAACGGATCCCGCCATTCTGTCGGCGAAGATGGAAAAGATCGCCGATGTAACTCAACTTGGTAAAGGGGTTACTGGCGACGGTTCATCGTATGTGGTGAATAACTCTGGCCAGACCAGCTTGCTTTCTCTTGCTTACTTACTGAAAGGAGCTCAAGTCTCAGTAGCGGAAGAGCCCTTTGAGAGCGGCGGGAAGAAGTTCCAAGCCGGCTCCATCCTCATCAGCGGAATCGCGAAACCCGAACTGCAAACTGTAACTCAGCAGCTGGATCTGACCGCCTCGAGCATTTCCTCGTCCGGTTCTATTCGCATGCATCCAGTCGCGACGCCGCGCATTGCCTTCATGCATACTTGGCTCGCCACACAACGAGAAGGTTGGTGGCGCATGGCCTTCGATCAGGTTCACGTTCCTTACGACTACATCAGCACTCAGACGGTGGCGAAGGAAGAAAATCTGCGCTCCAAATACGACGTGATCGTTTTCGCGCCCGTCTCGCGCGTTTCTCCTGAGCAGATTGTAGACGGTATGCCCATGTGGGGAAATCCTCTGCCTTGGCAACAAACACCGCTCACGCCGAACCTTACTAAGGGCCTCGACGCGACCGACGACATGAGACCCGGCCTCGGCTTTTCCGGTTTGCAGCATCTGAAGAGCTTTATTCAAGACGGCGGGCTGCTGATCGCCGCCGAGGATACAGCGCAATTTGCCATCGATGAGGGATGGGCCCCCGGAGTGGCGGTGGCCCCTCGCAAGAACGCGAAAGTCGTGGGCAGCATCTTGAACGCGGTGGTAGCCGACAAGAAGCACCCCGTAGCTTACGGCTACGACGGAAACCTGGGAGTTTACAGTGCCGATGGCTTGTCCTTCACCGTAAGCGACGTACTGGGACGACCGGTCCTGACGGAGAAAGAATACAAGCGGCCCACGGGAAGAGGCGGACCCGAAGAAGAAGATTCGCCCGAAGCGCGCACCGTTCACGCCGCGGAACCGCTTCCTTCACCCAAACCGTGGGAAGCGGCTTCGCTCAACGAGGAGCAGAAGCGCAACAACCCGTACGTCATTCCGCCCGAGGACCGGCCCAACGTCATACTCCGCTACTCAGATCAGAAAACGCTGCTTCTCTCCGGCCTTCTCGAAGGCGGCGACGCGATAGCGGAGCACGCAGTAGTGATCGACGCCCATCTCGGTAAAGGAAACGTATTGTTGTTCGCCAATGACCCCATCTACCGCGGCGAAACCATCGGCACCTACGGCCTGGTCTTCAACGCCATCCTGAACTTCGACCATCTCTCTCCGGCATCGAGCGCAAATCAAGTGGAAGCGGCGAACAAGTAAGACGCCGTAAGAACTTTCTTCTCCTAAATACCTGTGAGGCGAATAAACAAAGCGGCGACGATTCCACCGCAGATCGGGCCGAAGATGGGGACCCAGGCGTAAGCCCAGTCGGATTTGCCTTTGCCTGCGATTGGCAGGAACGTATGCGCCAGTCGCGGTCCTAAGTCGCGTGCCGGGTTAATCGCGTAACCCGTCGTTCCGCCCAACGAGAGCCCTATGCTCCAAACCAGTGCGCCCACCAGAATAGGGCCAAGTCCGGGCGCCACACCGCCGGGCGCCAAACGCCGTGAGACCAGTGCCGCCGCAACCAGCACCAGAACAAACGTGCCGATCACCTCGCTTAGGAAGTTACTCGGAAGGCGCCGAATGGCCGGTCCGGTTGAGAAGCATGCCAGCTTCTTCGCTGCATCTTCGGTCGGCCCCCAGTGCGGCAGATAAAACAACCACACTAAGATCGCGCCCAGAATCGCTCCTAAGATTTGCGCCGGAATGTAAGTGAATAGCCGCTCTGAATGGCCTGTCATCAAAACAGAAGCCACTGTGAAGGCCGGATTTAAATGCGCATCGGGGTCGCCGATCGAAATGCTCACTGCCACGCCGGAAAACACGGCAAGGCCCCATCCTACAGTGATTGCCAGCCACCCGGCTCCCTCCGCCTTGGAGCGCGTCAACAAAACGCCCCCCACGACGCCGTTCCCCAACAAAATGAGAACCATGGTTCCCACAAACTCGCCAATAACGGCAGCACTTAGATGCATAGCTGCGGCTCACCCGCCTTTCTCTTCCGATTTCACTTCCTCATTCCATACGTATTGCTCAGCCAACCTGCGATAGGCTTCCACCTGTTCCCGCCGCCATTCGTCGCCGTAGCCTAATTCGCGCGCCATCAGGCGTGCTGTGATTCCAGCGGCCTCCATGCTGGCCCTCGCATCCATAAACAACGCCCTCGTACGACGCGCCAGCACGTCTTCCACACAACGCGCCATCTCATGGCGGACCGCCCAAATTACTTCAGCGCGGCGGAACGGCAAACGCGGATGCAGCAATTGGCTCAATTCAGGATCCTCATTCGCGAGTTCACGCAAAGCAGGCAGATCCGCTCCGTACACCTGTTCCCAGGTTTGCGGCTGTTCTGAAATTTCCTTCCAGCCATGGAGCCGCAGCTCCGAGGTTCGCGATGCCACTTCCGGCAAATTGCCCAGCGGCGCTGCACGCGTAATGGTGTTCTCGGCCATTCTGCGATAGGTGGTCCATTTACCGCCCGTAATAGTAATGAGCTTCGCGTCCGAAATCAAGATTGTATGATCTCGCGAAAGCGCCGCGGTATTAGCGACTCCCGTGCGCGCAACCAGTGGACGCTGCCCCGACCACATGCTGAGAATGTCATCCGGCTTCACGCCACCCAGAAAACGTTCGATATGGGTAAGTAGAAATTCCCGCTCGTCTGCCAACGAACGCGGCTCTATTTTCGCCTCTGCAACAGGGTCATCGGTCGTACCGACTACCACGCGATCATGCCACGGAATCGCAAACAACACGCGCCCATCCGCAGTGCGTGGAATCATCAGCGCGGATTCACTCGGAAAAAACGAGCGTGCCAGCACGAAATGCGTCCCCTGGCTGACCCGGATGACGGGCGGCGTTTGCGGCTCATCCATTTGCCGAACCGCATCCGCGAAGACCCCCGTCGCATTGATAACCACTTTCGCGGCAACTTCGAAGCGTAAATCTGTTTCCATATCTCGCGCTTCGATTCCCCGCACGCGACCGTTTCGTTTGAGCAATCCCGTGACGCCCACGTAGTTAGCGGCTACGCCTCCCAGGTCAAACAACGTACGCAGCAGCGCAATCGCAAACCGCGCGTCGTCGAATTGCCCATCGTAGTAGGCGATTCCGCCTTTCAGCCCTGTTTGCCGCAGCGTCGGCAAAGCACTCCGCGTGCCGCTGCTCGATAGAATTTGGGAACGCCCCAGCCCTTCGCCTCCGGCGAGCAGATCGTACAGCGTCAATCCCGCTCCGTAGAACGGCAGTTCCCAAAACGCGTAAGCGGGCACCACGAACTGCATTCGGTGCGCCAGGTGAGGAGCATTGCGCAGCATGCGGCCTCGCTCGCGAAGCGCTTCCAGCACCAGTCTTAGATTGCCTTGCCGTAAGTAGCGGACGCCGCCGTGTACCAATTTCGTGCTGCGGCTGGAAGTGCCTTTGCCGAAATCGTGCGCCTCCAGCAGCAGCGTTCGGTAGCCGCGCGACGCCGCTTCCACCGCGGTCCCGAGCCCTGTTGCGCCGCCACCTACAACGACAATGTCCCACTCGCCCGCCGCGCCAATCTCCCGCAGAATTTCATGGCGCGCTAGACTCACATGCCTGCCCTCGCTCCGTTTCCCAGCCCCGACTGCGTTCCAGCGCGCGCGCCCAGCCTGTACGCCGCTCGCGCCGCTGCTTTTCATCCATGCGTGGAGAAAACTGCGCTTCCGCGGTCCATTGCTTTCGAATCGTCTCCTGATCCGGCCAATACCCGACCGCCAGTCCCGCCAGATAAGTCGCGCCCAGCACGGTTGCCTCTGTGTTGGCCGGTCGTGTCACCGGCACACCTAACAAATCGGCCTGAATCTGCATCAGCAGATTGTTTCGCGCCGCGCCTCCGTCGACACGCAGCTCCTGCACTGGAACTCCGGAATCGCTCTCCATCGCGGCAAGCACATCTGCAACTTGAAAAGCGATCCCTTCGAGCGCCGCCCGCGCGATGTGCGCGCGAGTGCTTCCGCGCGTCAATCCCAGAATCGCGCCGCGTGCATACTGATCCCAATGGGGCGCTCCCAACCCGGAAAATGCAGGCACAATATAGACTCCGCCGTTATCCGGGACGCTCGCCGCCAGCCCTTCAATCTCTTCGGCGCTGCGGATAATCTGCAGTTCATCGCGTAGCCACTGCACCACGGCTCCTGCGATGAAAATGCTTCCTTCTAACGCGTATGACGTGCGCCCGCCGATTTTCCACGCAATGGTCGTCAGCAATTTGTTTTGCGACGCCACCGGTTTTTCGCCGGTATTCGCCAGCATGAAGCTCCCGGTGCCGTACGTACACTTCACCATTCCCGGCTCGGTACACATCTGCCCGAAGAGTGCCGCTTGTTGATCTCCCGCAATACCCGCGATCGGAATTCCGCTCAGCACGCCCGTTGTTTTGCCGCACACCTCGCTCGATCCCACCACCTCCGGCAGCAGCGAAGCAGGAATTTCGAACAGGTCCAGTAGTTCCTCGTCCCAGCGCAGCGTATGCAAGTCGAACAGCATCGTACGCGATGCATTCGTCACGTCCGTAACGTGCCTCGTGCCCGCCGTCAGTTTCCAGATCAGCCAACTATCTACAGTGCCAAAGGCCAGCTCGCCGCGACGCGCACGCTCCTTCGCCCCGGGTACATTGTCCAGCAGCCAGCGGATTTTACTCGCCGAAAAATAGGCGTCAATCACAAGCCCGGTTTTCTGCTGGATTCTCGCTTCATGACCCCGCGCGCGAATCTGATCGCAAAACGCCGAAGTCCGCCTGTCCTGCCAAACAATCGCGTTCGCAATCGGCTCGCCCGTCTTGCGATCCCACACGATCGTTGTCTCGCGCTGATTCGTTATCCCGATCGCCGCGACCGAATCTGCTGTAGCATCCGCCTGCGCCAACGCCTCAGTTGCAACGCCAAGTTGCGATGACCATATTTCGATGGGATCGTGCTCCACCCAGCCGGGCTTCGGAAACATTTGGCGGAACGGCGCCTGCGCAAGGCCGTGAACACGCCCATCTTGCCCCAGCAAAACGGCGCGAGAACTCGTAGTTCCCTGATCGAGCGCGAGGATGTATCTCATAATCGGTCCGGCGACAGCGCCGCGCCACGCGGGAAACCGCCGCCTTGACCGACTCTAGCTTACGCTCGCTAGAACATCAGCTTTAGCGCAAATTGGATCTGCCGCGCCGGATACGTGGTGCGAATCGTACCAAATGCAGCGCTGGTGCTGATTGCCGTCGGCAGTCCGAAATTCGTGTGATTCAGCACGTTGAAAAATTCCGAGCGGAACTGCAGCGCGGTCCTTTCGCGGATGTGAAAATCTTTGTCCGCCGCCAAGTCCCACTGCTCCAACCCGGGCCCGCGGAACGCATTTCGGCCCGCATCGCCGAACGGGTTGCTCGCGGGAGGCGTCGTAAATGCGTAACCGGCGAAATAGTTGTTCACCATAGCCCCTTTGCTCTGGCTGATTCCGCTCCCCGTTACATTCGGGCGCAAAATCGCTTCGCCCCGATAGTCGTTAGTCAGTCCGGTCACGTCGTTCGCGGCCGAAGGCGAATAAGACACATCGATCGGCGGGCCCGCTGTTCGCGGTGTTGATTGAATTGAGCTCCCATCCACCGACCAATGCGTCGAAAATCGGATTCATGCCTGATCCATACTTGCGGCCTTTTCCGAACGGAAGTTGATACACCACGCTCGTCACATTGATGAACTCTACGTCGAAGCTCGACGGCCCGCGCTCGTTCGCCAGGTTGCGAATGTTCTGCGGATTGGCTTGATAGTACCCGGGAAATACTCGAGCGCCCTGCTCGGAATCGCCGAGCGCCTTTGACCAGGTGAACGAATTCAGGAAATACAAGCCGCCTCCCAGCCGATGCTCCAAGCGCGCGGAAAAACCGTTGTAATCGTTGTCGCCCGCCGGATCAAGCCACGTAATTGCACCGAAGCTCTGAATCGGGCGGCGCGCCTGCACTCCCAGCGTCTGACCCGGCAAATTCGGATTCGCCTGGTTGTAGTCGGCAATGATCGGTAATCGCAAACTGTGATTGCCGTTGTATGCCACTTCCAGCACAGTGTCCTTGCGATCTCCCGCTGAACCGAAAGGAACCAGGATTGTATGTACGGCCATCGCGTGTTCGCCGGAATGTAGTCGATGTTCGAGACAATCGGGTTGAAGTTAGCCGGATTGGCGATCCCCGTCGTAAAACTGTTCTGTGTAGTGAGGAACGTGGACGGCACCGAGCCGCCCGCTGGAATGGATTGAGTCAGCAGTCCGAAAAGCGCTTGCGGAGCATTGATTCCCTCTTGCGCGCTTCCGACACGATTGAAGAACGAATAACTGATTCCATATCCCGCGCGCAATACCGTTTTCGGCGTGAAGCTGTACGCCAACCCGAGGCGCGGCCCGAAATCTTTGTAATCGGGATGCACCAGCGCCCGATTGTAAATGCTGCCGCTAGTCGCCTTGATCAGCGTGTCGGTGCTCGGATCGAAGTTCGTCCAATTGTTGTCGCGCTCCCAGATCGGCGTCGCGTATTCCCAACGCAGTCCCAGATTCAGCGTGAGTTTTGAGCTCACCCTGTAATCGTCCTGAACGTAGAGCGCCGTCACGTGCTGGCGAAGATTGGTGACGAAGTTGTTCCCGAGTTGAATCGTGCTCGGAAGACCGAAGATGAAGTCCGCGAGATCGTAACTGGTCGCGTCGTTTGTAATCGTGCATCCGGCCGCCTGCCCCAATTGCGCGCAGGTCGGTTTGCTGAATTGGCCGGCATATGTGTCCGCGCCGTAAAGCGGGTTCACATCCAAGACCTCCGTGTGAATGTCGGTGAATTCGTAACCCATCTTGATGGCGTGACGGCCTTTTATCATCGAGTAATTCAGTTTCGGATTGTAGGAGGTCGGGTTCTGAAATTGCGGGTTGCTGGTCTGCCGCCCCAGTTGAGAGAAGCCGCTGATCGATTGCGTGTTCAAACCGCCCGTCAGATTCGGTGAAGTCGGCAAGCCCGGAATCCCATAGAGCTGCTCCATGCTGGGGCCGCCCAAATAAGGAGGAACCTTTCCTGCCAGAATGTGATCGAAGCCGAAACGAGCATCGAACAACGACGAAGGCGTCAGCGTCCACGTGTAGCCGATCGCCGCTTGCTGTTGGATGGAGTGAATGTAACCGTTGCCGTTTCCACCCGAAGGTCCAGCGATGTCCGGCTGATAATACTGCAGATCCTTGCGCTGGCTGAAGCGCAGAAACGAGGTCATCTTATCGTTGATCTGGTAATCCAGTTTCGCATCGTATTTATCGCTGTAATCCTTCAGTAGCAGCAGCGCCTCGTAGTTGTTCGGACCGCGCCGGCCCGTTTTGAGCGGGAAGCCCAGTTAAGACTTGCGCCGCGAAACGGATTCAAGCTCCCAACCGGAATCTGAGTGCCCGCGGCGTAGACGGTGTGGGTGAGCGGGTCTACCACCGTGACCGGCAGAACTCCCGTGCGATCCGTCGAGTCGGGGATGGAGTCGAAATTCGAGATACTTCTGCAACTGCCGGAAACCTTCGTAGTCGCCAAAGAAGAATAGCTTGTTCTTGATAATGGGACCCCCGATCGTGACGCCAAACTGATTGCGCTGCAGAGTGGGTTTCTGAAACACCGCGGGACTGAACGTAAACCCGACCGCATTCAGATCCGTGTTGCGCAAAAACTCGTACGCCGTGCCGTGAAATTGATTCGTTCCCGAGCGCAGAGCCGTGTTGATTACTCCGCCGCCCACACGCCCGTATTCGGCGCTGAAGTTGCTGGTGATGACTTTGAATTCCGCGATCGCATCGGGCGACGGCTGCACCACCTCGCTCGAATATCCCTGGTTGCTGGGCGAATAGGCGTTGTTATCTAGGCCGTCCAGCAGAAAATTGTTATAGGTACTCCGCATCCCGTTCACGTTGAACGAACCCTCGCGCGGCGTGCCGTTGGCGGCGAACAACACCGATAAAGGCGACCGGTGCACGTTCGTCGAAAGCAGCGCCAAATCGGCATAGTTCCGCCCGTTCAGCGGCAATTCCACAATCTGCTGTGTATTAATCACCTGTCCGTGTTCGCTCGAATCCGTCTCGAGTACTTCCGGTGTACCTTGCACGTCGATCGATTGAGAGATGGAGCCCAGTTGCATCGCGATGTCCACGCGTTGCCGTGCGTTTACGTCCACGCGAACATCGGTAATCTTGAACGCCTTGAACCCCGCAAGATCCGCGGTAATCGTATATTCGCCAACCTTGACATCGAAGAAATCGTACGCTCCATTTGCGTCGGAAGTCGTTTTCATCTGAACGCCAGTCTCCTGGCTGGTCAGCGTCAATGCGACTTTCGGCACTGCCGCGCCGGAGCTGTCGTGAACCGTTCCCAGCACCTCCGACGTCTCAAATTGCGCGGCCAACGACACTGCAAACAGAAAAGAAACAGTCAAATACTTTGTAGACCTGTTCAAGAAGTTTCCATCCTTTCGAAGCGATAGCATCCAACACGTTCCCAGCAGTGTGTCAGATCAGAATTAATACCTTGTTACAGATCGTACAGGAAAGTGCCCGGCGATTTCATCTCCCGAGCGACTTCGCCGGTCTCTGCATTCAGCGCACAAAATTGCGAACGGAATCTTTTTTTCACGTTTGAACTCGAGCCTCGTTTGCGGCGGATAGAAAACTTTTTCCGCGCTTCTCTTTCCCCAACCCTATCGCGACCCCCAGCACCACGATCACAGCGATTTCAAATGCAGCCAGCGCCCATGAGTAGCCTAGCTTGTCCCGAAGACTATATTCAATCGTGTTAGTAGGCGAAGCAAGCAGGATACCTAGCTGATACGCGAACCCCGGAACAAGTCCTCTAATGGTGTCCGGCGCAAGCTCGTTCAGGTGAGCGGGAATAATTCCCCAGGCGCCTTGAACTCCCACTTGCATCACGAATGCTCCCAGGGCGAGAGCGATTAAGGAGTTTCCGAAAGCCCACACTGGAATCACGGCCAACGAGACAATCAGCGCGGCAATCATGCTGCGTCGCCGCCCCCATCCTTCCGACATCCGGCCGAATACGATTCCACCTATAATCGCGCCGACGTTATAAAACATGGCCATATGCGACGCAGTTGCACTCGAAAAACCGTGCGCGGTCTTGAGGAAATCGGGGTACAGATCCTGCGTTCCGTGCGAAAGCGCATTCATCAGACTCATCACGAGAACGAGGTACAGAAAAGTCTTCCAAAATCCGCTCGCCGCGGTCAGAATCGCCCGCACGCCTGGTGCACGGTGCTGCTTCCATGCCTCCGATTCCTTAACACGCCAGCTGATGTAAAACGCCAGGAATGCCGGAGCGCCGCCGGCCCAAAACATCGCCCGCCAGCCGAGCGTCGGCAGCACGACCGCAGCCGCAATAGCCGCCAGCAGATAGCCCATCGAATAGCCGCTCTGCAAAAACCCCGAAATAAGACCGCGTTGCCCTTGCGGAGCACTCTCCAAAGCGAGCGACGCACCCAGGCCCCATTCGCCGCCCATTCCGATGCCGAACAAAATTCGTAGAACCAGAAAGACGCGGTAACTCGGAGCGAAACCCGACAACAGTTCCATCACCGAAAAGAAAATGACGTTAGCGATCAGCGGCTTGCGGCGGCCGTACCGGTCGGCCATTATCCCGAACAGCACCGCTCCGATCGGACGCATCGCAAGTGTCGCGGTAATTGTCAAGATGATGGCGCTTTTCGAAACACCGAACTGATGCGCCAGCGTGTCCACCAGGAACACGACCACGAAAAAATCGAACGCATCCAGCGTCCAACCCAGATACGACGCAGTAATGGCGTGCCAGTGATGCGATGGCGTACGCTCTTGACGAACTAGTCCGGATTCTTGCGGGTCATCCCTGTTCACAGTTGTCCTTTCCCGATTGTCCTTTTGGATATCTTCTCAGTCGCCGCAACCGCACTGCTGCGCAAGGCTGGTTGCGCAAGGCTGGTTGCCCAAGGTTGGTGCGGCGCGCCCGATAGCGCCGGCCGACGTATCGTTCAGCGAAAGTTACAATAGACGGGTCATGCGCCAGGCTCTAGCTTTTCTAAGTGTGTTCGCTCTGTCCGTTCAAGCTGCCGACTCCGGTCATCCGCTGCGCGGCTATTCTCAGGAGAGCTCCGCTACCGAGATGCAGTGGGAGCAGAAGTTTCGCGACATCCCCCAGCAAGACCGGTTGCGCGAAAACATGCGGCGGCTCTCGGCGCGTCCCCACCACGTCGGCTCGCCTTACGACAAAGACAACGCCGAATGGATTTTAGCCCAATTGAAATCTTGGGGACTCGATGCGCATATCGAAACATTCGACGCGCTGTTCCCCACTCCCAGAGAGCGTGCCATGGAGCTGGTCGAGCCGATCAAGTACACCGCCAAGCTGCAAGAGCCGGCGCTCGCTGTCGATCCAACCTCCAATCAAAAGAACGAGCAGCTCCCGACTTACAACGCTTACTCGATCGATGGCGATGTCACCGCGCCTCTCGTCTACGTCAACTACGGCACTCCCGCTGATTACGAGCAACTGGACCGCATGGGCGTCTCCGTCAGCGGCGCCATTGCCATCGCCCGTTATGGCATGTCGTGGCGAGGAATCAAGCCCAAAGTGGCCGCCGAGCATGGCGCCGTCGGTTGCCTGATCTACTCGGATCCTCACGAAGACGGTTACTTCCGCGGTGACGTGTATCCCAACGGGCCCACCCGCCCGCCCTTCGGTGTGCAGCGGGGAAGCGTCATGGATATGCCGGTTTATCCCGGCGATCCGCAAACTCCCGGTGTCGGCGCCACGCCGTCCGCGAAGAAAATTCCGCTCAGCGAAGTGAAAACCCTGACGAAAATTCCCGTCATGCCGATCTCCTACGAAGACGCGGAGCCCCTGCTCAAAGCATTGGGTCACGAACTTGTGCCCGATGCTTGGCGCGGCTCGTTGCCCCTGCCCTATCACGTCGGCCCCGGCCCCGCCAAGGTGCATCTCCATCTGAAATTCAATTGGGATCGCAAACCGCTGTACGACGTCGTCGTCCGGATTCCGGGTTCCAAGTATCCCGATGAATGGGTGATTCGCGGCAATCATCACGACGCATGGGTGAATGGAGCGGGAGATCCGCTCTCGGGCGCCAGCCCCGAAATGGAAGAGGCCCGCGGCCTCTCCGAGCTGCTCAAGCAGGGATGGAAGCCCGATCGGACCATCATCTATTGCTTCTGGGATGGCGAGGAGCCCGGCCTGCTCGGTTCGACGGAATGGGCCGAGACACATGCCGACGAGCTAAAGCAGCACGCCGTCGCTTATATCAATTCCGACAGCAATGGGCGTGGATTCTTTCGCGCTGAAGGTTCGCACGCGCTCGAAAACTTTGTGAATGGCGTCATGAAGGATATCGAGGACCCCGAAACAAAGATGACTGTGTGGAAGCGCGCTCGCCTGGCTGATATTTCGAGAGCTTCGCCCGAACGCCGCGCTGAACTGAAGTCTCGCCCGGATCTGCGCATCGGGGCGCTTGGTTCCGGCTCCGATTACACCGTATTTATCGATCATCTCGCCATCGCGAGCCTGAATATCGGATATGGCGGCGAAGATATCAGCAACGGCCAGTATCACTCGATTTATGACGACTTCTACTGGTACACGCATTTCGAAGACACCGACTTCTCGTATGGGCGGGCCTTGGCGCAAATCGGCGGCACCATGATGATGCGTCTTGCGGATGCGCCTGTGTTGCCCTTCCAGTTCGCTGATTTCGCCGATACCATCCATACCTACGTCGCCGAATTGAAGAAGCTCGCCACCGACGAGCGTACCGCTATCCGGGAGCGTAATTCGGAGATCCAGGAAGGCGTGTACCAGGCGCTCATGGATCCCAAAAAGAAAATGGTGCCCCCTTCGCGAGAACCGCTTCCGCCCTTCCTGAATTTCGCCCCGCTTGATAATGCCGCCGATGATCTAACCCGCGCCGCCGAAGCTTACGAGCGGGCATTCGCGGCCGCCGGCGATCAAGCCTCGCCGGCCGTGAACGCGATGCTGATTCAGAGTGAGCGGCGGCTCAGCGATTCCGCCGGTCTGCCCAATCGGCCATGGTTCCAGAATTTGATCTACGCGCCGGGTTTCTACACCGGCTACGGCGTCAAAACCATCCCAGGTGTGCGCGAGGCTATCGAGCAGAAACGCTGGTCGCAAGCCGACGAACAGATCGCTCGTGTATCGAAGGCCCTGCAAAGCGAGGCCGATCTATTGGACGAAGCCGCGAAACAAATACGAACGCAGTAACTATGATCACCGCGCCAGAAATCGAGCAGTACATGCGCGATTTGCTTCCCCCGCGCGACAACGTCCTCGCGGAGATTGAAGCGTATGCGGCTGAGCACAAAGTTCCCATCGTCGGCCCGGCGGTAGCGCGCCTCCTCGCTAGTCTCGTCATGATGACCAAAGCCAAACGGATTTTTGAGCTTGGTTCGGCCATCGGCTACTCGACTATCTGGCTCGCGCGCGCCGCCGGTCCCGAGGCCGAAGTACATTATTCCGACGGCAACCCCGCCAACGCGGATCGCGCGCGCGGCTATTTCGAACGTGCCGGGGTCGCCTCGCAAATTCACGTGCATGTCGGAGACGCGCTCACTGCCTTGGCCTCGATACCCGGCACCTTCGACCTGATCTTCAACGATGTCGACAAGGACGGCTACCCCGCGGTGTTGGATGCAGTGCCTGACCGCATCAAGCGCGGCGGTTTGTTTATAACGGACAACACGCTCTGGAGCGGGCGCGTGCTCGACCCGCACGAAGCAACCGATCACGCGGTCTGCCTCTTCAACCGGCGCCTCTTCGACTCGCCGCAGTTTTACCCCGCGCAACTGCCCATCCGAGACGGCGTCACGGTCGCCGTCCGCCTATAACTCCTGTAAGGATGTCGGACCAATTTCGCCCCGAGACGAATCTAATCGTTTATGTCGGATCAATTTCAGACCAATAGGCGCGAAGTGCTGTTGACCATCGGTGCCGGCCTCGCCGCCTCCGCCGCCGGTGGCGCACCCGCTCACAGCGAAATTCCCTATCGCATCCTGGGCCACACCGGCGAAAAAGTTTCCTGCATCGGCATGGGCGGCTACCATCTCGGTAAATCGGAAGTAACCGAGGCAGTAGCCATCAAATTGGTGCACAGCGGCGTGGATCGTGGAATCAACTTTCTCGATAATTCCTGGGACTACAACAAAGGGGAAAGCGAGAAAAGGGTAGGCAAAGCGGTGAAGGACGGCAATCTGCGCAGCCGCGTTTTTCTGATGACGAAGAATGACGGGCGAACCAAAGACGAATTCAATAAGCAGTTGGACGAATCGCTCCAACGCTTGCAGACCGACCACCTCGATCTCATCCAATTTCACGAGATCATCCGCTTTGAAGATCCCGACCGGATTTTCGCCCAAGGCGGCGCCGCCGAAGCTGCTCTCGAAGCCAGGAAGACCGGCAAAGTTCGCTACATCGGATTCACCGGTCATAAAGACCCGAACATTCACCTCTACATGCTGAAAGTCGCGGACCAACACAAGTTTCAGTTCGACACTGTGCAGATGCCGGTGAATGTCATGGATTACCACTTCCGCAGCTTTACTAACCAGGTATTGCCGGAGCTGACCAGGCGTAACATCGGCGCTCTCGGGATGAAGAGCATCGGCGACACTGTGATCTTGAAGAGCGGCGCCGTCACCGCCTTGGAGTGTCTTCAATTTTCACTCAGCCGGCCTGTGTCGGTTCAGATCACCGGAATCGACAAGCCCGAAATCTTAGATCAAGCCATTCATGCGGCGCAGACCTACGACAAAGTGTCGAAAGAGCAGTTCGCCGCCATCCTCAATCGCACCAAACCGTATGCCCTGGAGGGCAAGTGGGAACTGTTCAAGACCAGCGCCCTCTTCGATAGCACGGCCCAGCATCCGGAGTGGCTTGGCTCATCCAGCCCACATGTGAAAGCCGTACAGCCGTCGATGTCGTAAAAAATTGCATGTGCAGAAACATTAAAACTCTCTTCAACTTCGACCCGCCCACCACCGACGAAGAAACCCGAGCTGCGGCGCTACAGTTCGTGAGGAAGATCAGCGGATTTAATAAACCATCGAAGGCCAACGAAACATCTTTCTATAATGCCGTCGACGAGATTGCGCGCGCGTCGTCTCGCCTTCTTCGTTCGCTTGAAACGAATGCGCCGCTGAAGAATCGAGAGCAAGAGGCCGCCAACACGCGCGCCCGCGCTACGCGGATTGATACGCATCGATTCGGGCCAGCGCCCACAAGCCGATCGCGATGAACAGGCTGACTATTCCACTAAGCAAGTAGAGCATGCAAGCGTCGACCGTCTATGCCGCGCAAGTGGCATACTGACGAGGATGGATCCGCGCTCAATGATATTTGTATTGCTGGGGCTCGCCGTGGTTTTGGCGCCGGCTGGTCCATCAGCGCAGGACGCCCAACCTGGACACAATATGTGGAAGACACCATGGAGCTACGAAGGGCCAACCGGGCCCGAACATTGGGGTGATCTCGATCCGGAGTACGCTGCCTGCAAAGTCGGCAACGAACAGTCTCCCATCGACATTCGAAATGCGGAGAAGGCCAATCTCCCCGCGCTACGATTCGAATACAAAAGCGGCCCGCTCAAATACTTAGTTAACAACGGCGCCACCATCCGAGTGAACTACCACTCGCCGGGAAGCGGAAACTTCCTGATCGTCGGAGACAAGCGCTACCAACTAACTCAATTCCACTTTCATCGTCCCAGCGAAGAGTACATCAACGGTAAGCCCTACGACATGGTGGCCCACTTGATACACGAAGCCGGCGACGGGAAGGTTGCCGTAGTCGCGGTTCTTCTGAAGGCCGGCAGCGCGAACTCGACCGTTCAGCAAATCTGGGAGCACATGCCGAAGACCAAGAGCAAAGAGCAGGAGATTGCCGGAGTCCAGGTGAATCCCGCCGGTCTGCTGCCCCGCGACACCGCCTATTACACGTACATGGGCTCCTTAACGGCCCCGCCCTGCACTGAGGGCGTCACCTGGTTTGTGCTGAAGACTCCGGTGGACATCTCCTCACAGCAGATCGATGCCTTCGCGGAACTGTATCCGCACAATGTTCGGCCCGTTCAGCCCCTCAACGGACGCGTCGTGCGGCAGAGCCGCTAGCGCCGGTATTACCTACTCCATAGCTATTCCCCTCACGTCGCGAGTAAGCGGTTACGGTACTTGTATCCCGCTGCTGACAATGTTGTTTACGGCCATTTCTCGATATCTTCCGAATAGCTCCAAATAATCTCTTTCGGAAGGAACACATGGCACTCAAATTTATTTCCTATCTCTCTGTCGCGGGACTACTCCTCGCTGGCGGCGCTTCTGCTTTCGCCGACAACGTCTCTGTGGTGGCCCCGGGATATACAGGCGCGATCTGGCAGAACTGGTCCGCGTCGCAGATCAGCAATCAGGCCTGGCAGACTTCGCAAACCGTTACTAACCAGCCCTATTGGAACAACTCCTCCTGGGACGGAACAAATGAAAACGTCGGCGGCTGTCTGGCTGTCGCAACCAGCGGCTGCAAAGTCCCCAATCAACCGGGCAATATCCCCTACCTTGGGCAATCGAACGGAAAAGCGTTTAACAATTTTTATTTCAACAGCACCGGTGGCGGCAGCGTTATCATGCAGGCGCAGGTCGCGGGCGATGCCCCTAACGATATCTTCGGCTGGTATAACACCAACAATCCCAACCAATATCAAGTCCTATTCGATGGCAGCACTGCGACGGGCTCCACCGTCAGTTTTGCCCCCTCAGCGCAGTACGGATTCTTCTTCTACAACGGCACCTCAGGCATTGACGCCTTGTTCTTCACGGATTCCAACCTGAACTCCGTCGATGCGGGCATCCAGCACTTCGCGCTGTTTCAGCAGACCGCAGGCACTTACTACGTCGGAATGGAAGATCTCCCTTCGTCCAACACTGATTTCGACTACAACGACATGGTGGTCAAGATTTCCACCGCTGCAGTCCCCGAGCCGTCCAGCTTGCTTCTGCTTGGCTGTGGGTTGCTGGGTTTCGGCGCCATGCGCTTCCGCCGCGCAAAAGCTGTCGAGAGTAAGTGAACTAGTAACGTCTATCGTTAGAAGGGGCCGCTTCGCGCGGTCCCTTTCTCCTTTTGCCGCACCCGCACTTCGCATCCGTGCATCCAAGGGAGGATGCTACCGAAAAGACAATTAGGAACCCAAGGCCTCGAAGTGTCCGCTCTCGGACTCGGGTGCATGGGCATGAGCCAGTCCTATGGTGTCGCCGATGAGGGCGAATCCATTGCCACCATCCACAGAGCACTCGAACTCGGCCTCAACTTCTTCGACACCGCTGAGGTCTACGGTCCGTTCATCAACGAACAGCTCGTCGGACGAGCATTGAAAGGCCGCCGCGACCAGGTCGTAATCGCCACCAAGTTCGGCTTCCGCATCGACAACGGCAAAGTCGCCGGTACCGACAGCAGGCCGGAACACATCCGCGAGGTAGCCGACGCTTCTCTCGAACGCCTCCAGACTGATTACATCGATCTCTTCTACCAGCACCGCGTCGACCCGAACGTTCCCATGGAGGATGTCGCCGGAGCCGTAGCGGACCTCGTCCGCGCCGGCAAGGTCCGCTACTTCGGCCTTTCGGAAGCTGGCGAAAAGGCCATCCGCCGCGCTCACGCGATTCATCCCGTTACTGCCCTGCAGAGCGAATACTCGCTATGGGAGCGCAATCTCGAGCCGCGCATCATTCCTGTGCTGCGCGAGCTTGGAATTGGCCTCGTGCCGTTTAGCCCATTAGGCCGCGGCTTTTTGACCGGAACAACGAAACGCGCGGAAGAATATCCCGAAGGCGATTACCGCCGTGGCGATCCACGTTTCCAGGGGCAAAATTACGACGCCAACGTGCGCGCCGCCTCGGTCGTCCAGAAGATCGCCGCGGATAAAAATGCAAAAGCGGGGCAGGTCGCATTGGCTTGGCTGTTGCAGAAGGGTGAAGACATCGTCCCCATTCCCGGAACCAAGCGCAGAACGTATCTGGAGGAAAATATCGCTGCCGCTTCATTGATACTTTCACCCGGCGAACTGGCGCAGCTCGATCGCGCCTTGTCACCCGAAGCCGTATCCGGCCCGCGTTACAACGAGCGCATGATGACCACGATCAATCGCTAGAACGCCTGGCCCTGATTACGGGATTAGCAGAATTTTTCCGCCCATCGAACCCTTTTCGGCCAGCCTCTGCGCTTCGCCTGCCTCGCTGAGCTTCATCCTCTTCACAATCGGGATCACCAGCTTTCCATCCCGAACGGCGTCCGCCATTTGGCGCAGCAGAGACGCGTCCGGCGTAGCCATGAACGCTTCCAACCGGATGTCTTTTCCTTCGGCTTCCTTCGGTTTCCCAAGCACGGACCCGAGCACGCCGCCCGCTTTCAATTTCGGAATCAGCTTTCCAATGACATCGTGATCGACCGTATCTCCTATCGCATCCAGTTCCGGCAGTTCCGCGATCTCTCTGTCATCGTCGATTCCAAGCACCTTCTCTGCACCCAACGAGTTCGCTTCTTTTTTCTGCTCTCTTTTGACTCCCGCGATGACCCGCGCCCCCTCGCTCTTGGCTAAATAGACGGCCGAGCGACCCACGTTTCCCAACGCTCCGGTCACCAATACCAAATCTCCTCGCTTGGGCCGCATGTGTTGTACCAACTGCGCGCCAGTCGTGACTACCAGCGGCAAGGCAGCCGCGTCTTCCAGTTCGAGGCCGTCGGGAACCACCGTGAGGTGGTCTGCTGGCGCAGTCAGGTACTCTGCATAACTGCTCTTCACCAAGCCCATCGCCTTCTGCCCGGGTTTTAGATTCCTGACGTTCGCCCCTGCTTTTATTACCGTTCCAGCAACGTCGCGTCCCAAAATTGCGGGGAACTCCACCGGCATTCTGTCCTTCGCTGCGCCGCTCCGTATTTTAAAGTCGATCGGATTCACACTCGTCGCGGCAACCTTTACCAGTACCTCATCGGGTCCCGGTTCCGGCCTCGGAACATCTTCGTACCGCAATTGATCGACGCCGCCGTATCCATGTAGACGCACTGCTTTCATCTGATTTCTCCACCGAATAGACACGCCTCCCCAAAGCTTGGCTTCGGGCGGAAAATTACTTGCCGGAAGCGGATGTGCCTTCTTCAGGCAATCTTCAACCCGAGCAGTTGAACGAGAAGAGGCTTGCGGCGAACGACGTCGGCTAAAGAATACCTATCCAGAACCGCAAAATATGCTTCCAACGCTTCCTTCAGGACTAGCTGCAACCCGCAGCCTCGCGCAATAGGACACCGATTCGACCGAGGTTCGAAACACTCGACAATGATCCAGTCTTCGGTTGCACGCAGAACCTGTCCAACGTTGATCTCCTGCGCTCTCTTGGCAAGCTTCAGTCCTCCGCTGCGCCCGCGTACTCCTTCGACATAACCGGCCTGAGTCGCACGATTGGCAACCTTCATCAAGTGATTACGCGAAATCCCATAATGTTCTGCAACCTCCTGAATAGTCGCGACTCCGTCCGCCTGGACCGCTAAATGGATCAGGAGGCGCATCGTGTAATCGGCTTGGCGCGTGAGGTACATAGAAATAGCCGGCAGTTCTAAAGATGTATTATAGATGCATCTTTTAAATTGCATGTATCACACCGTGAGCGAAGACAATATCGCCGAGCTAGTGGACACGTTCTACACCAGGATTCGCGACGATCAATTACTCGGTCCGATCTTCGCCCAAGCCATCGGCAACGACTGGGGACCGCATTTGGACAACATGAAAGCATTTTGGTCCTCCGTGCTGCTGGCGTCTCGCGCCTATAAAGGAAACCCGATGATCGTGCATCTGCAGTTGCCCCGCTTGACACAAAATCACTTCCAACGCTGGTTGCAATTGTGGCGCGATACCTCCGCCTGCCTATTTACCGCTGACTTGGCCTCTCTTCTGGTTCAAAAGGCCGAAATAATAGGCGAGCGTTTACTGCACGCGATCTCGACATACCACGAAGCGGCGCTGCTGGAAACGCCCGAAGCAGCGCGAGAAGCAATATGAGCCGTGCAGATCTGCTCATTCTTCTCAGCGATGCTGCCGGGCTGCCGCGAACAACAACGCTGCTCAGCGAAGACGGCCTGCGTACGCTGCTATTCCACCTAAAGGCGGGCGAACAGATCCCGGAACATCGAACCCGAGGTGCGATAACACTGCACTGTTTGAAAGGCGAAGTACTTTTCGCCGCCGGCGATGAACATGTGCAGCTAAGGCCGGCCTCGCTGATTAGCTTGGCGCCCGGGACGCCTCACAGCGTAACCGCTCAGCAAGACACTCTGCTGCTCGTAACCATATCCGAGCACATCCGGTCATGAACCGGACACTTCTTCCCGGATGCAATTCTACTTGCCGAAAGTAATTCCTCTCACTTAGTAAGTCGGAGGATTCATCGCACACGCCTAAACGCGCGCTGCTGGGGAGTTACCTAGCCGCCCCGTACGGCATTCGATTTTTCCCAATTTCGCGCAAACATACTCTCGTGCGTCCCACATACGAAGCAGTTAGAAGAATTTAGAAACTCATAATAATCGCTTACCCGCCGCCGCAACATTCTATGAATAGCAGTAGCGGCTTTTTGTAATCTCTTCCAAATCCGACACGTCAAAGCCGGTACATGCTGTCGAAGTACCTATGTCTCAACGACATTTCAAAAGAACAGCGGATGGCCTTATCCGTGCTGAATACTTTTGCAAGAACGACCGCTTCAGGAGTTGATGTATGCTACGAAACTCATTGCTGCTGTTCGCAGCGATTTGCCTGATTGTCACTTTCGGCACCCAAACGAAGGCGCAGTCGATCATTTCTGGCGATGTGACCGGAACCATAACGGATCCAACTAGCGCGACCATCCAAGGCGCCACTGTCACTCTCACAAACGTAAATACAAATGCCTCGCAACAAACAACCACGAATGCCGCGGGAAGTTATCGTTTTGCCTTTGTTGCGCCAGGCGCCTACCAAATCAACGTAGGCGCGACTGGCTTCCAAAATCAGAAACGCTCCGGCATTGTTGTCTCCGCTGGGCAGCCGACGGCGGTCGGCGTTCAATTGATGGTCGCCGGTGCTACCCAGACCGTCGAAGTGGTGTCGTCCGCATCTTCCATTCAAAGTCAAAACGCCGATGTAGCCACTAATTACAACAGCCAGATGATTGAGAACCTGCCCAATCCCGGCGGCGATATCACGTACCTCGCCCAAACCGCCCCAGGCGTGGTCATGAACACGGACGGCGGCAACGGAAATTTTTCCGCCAACGGCATGCCGGGAACATCCAACCTGTTCACTATCAATGGCATGAATGATAACGATCCGTTTCTAAGTGTGAACAACAGTGGCGCCTCCAACTTGATGCTTGGCTCCAACGATATTGCGGAAGCAAACGTGATCAACAACGCGTACTCGGGACAATACGGGCAGTACGCCGGGTCCCAGGTCGCTTATATCACCAAATCGGGAACAAACGGTTTCCACGGAGACGCGATTTACAACTGGAATGGACGCGCGCTGAATGCCGACCAGTTCTTCAGCAACCAGGTGGGGCAGGCGACGCCTTTCAATAACTTCAATCAGTGGGCGACCGATGTTCAAGGTCCCATCGTGAAGAACCGCACTTTCTTCGACGTCGATTACGAAGGCCTCCGAAATCATCTACCCGGATCGAGTACGCTCACGCTTATTCCCAGCCCGGCATTCCAGTCCGCGACCTTGGCGAATCTGGCGGCAAACGGCAATGCCGCGGAAACCCCGTTCTATCAGCAAATCTTCAAGCTCTATAACAGCGCGCCTGGAGCTGCCAGCGCTACGGCCGTAACCTCGGACGGCGACGGGGGCTGCGGCGGATTATCGTTCACCGGCTTGCCCGCCGGCGTTCCCTGCGCGCTGCAGTTCCGCTCTACGCCCCCTGACATCAATAAAGAGTACCTGTGGTCAGCCCGCGTCGATCACCACTTCAGCGACAAAGATACCGGCTACATCCGCGTGCTGCGGGACAACGGGTTCCAGCCCACCTTCGCCAGTCCGTACGGTCCCACCTTCAACGAGCAAAGTAATCAACCCCAAATGCAGGGCCAGGTTTCCGAAACGCACGTATTCGGTCCCAATAGCGTGAATCAGTTCAACGCCTCTGTCCTTTTCTATGCGGCTGTCTTCGTGCCAAGCGATCCCAGCGGCGCTCTATCCGCCTTGCCGACGTTCGTCGGCTTCTCAGGCAACTCCCTGTCTCCAGTGGGCGCCTGGGGAGAACCGCCGTTTCCTCCCGGCTTCTTCTTCCCGCAAGGCCGGCGCGTCTTCCAGTATCAAGCTTCCGATGACTTCTCCAAAGTCGCCGGAAAACATACGTTCCGCGTCGGCTTTACCTGGGTGCACGATACCGTGACCGATCTCGATTTCAACGCCCTCGCCGGCCCCATCTATGGCGCGCTCACCACGAATCTGTCGGACTTCTTCAACGGCGGCGGCGCGAGCTCGTCTCTCTTGCAAGCCTTTCCTTCTTCGCCTGAAGAAGGTATCAAGTTCAATACTTACGGCGGCTATATCGCCGACGATTGGAAAGTGACCGATCGCCTCACCGTTTCCTTAAACCTGCGCCTGGAAAACTACGCGAATCCAACTTGCGATTCCAACTGCTTCTCCCGGCTGGCAACGACTTTCACCGGCGCTCCCGTTCCCAACGCCACCTCCACTCCCTACAACCAATTCATCGTTTCCGGCCAGCACACGGCCTATCCCAATACGCAGACCGTAGTGTTGGAACCGAGAATCGGCATCGCCTGGAGACCCTTCCACACCGATAAAACGGTCATCCGTACCGGCGCGGGCATTTTTGCGGATGAACTGCCGGGCGGCCTCGCCGAGGACGCCGCTTTCAATGCGCCGAACCTCAATTCCTTCACCATCCCCAATGGAACTCTCGCGCCCGGCGCCCCGGGAAGTCTGTTCACCACCGCCGCACTCGCCAATCAAGCGCTGCTTTCCCAGTTCAAATCGGGCGGAAGCTTTAACTCCATTTCCGAATCGGTGCCCGGATTCGCGCCTCCCAACTTCGATTCTTTCCCGAGTATGTTCAAGCAACCGACGTACTATAAGTGGAATTTTGAGATCGAGCAGTCCCTCGGCGCAAAAACGCTGCTGACCGTTAATTATTCAGGCATGCATGGAGATCACATACCCATCGGAGACGGTGGGCTCAATGGATATTGCCCCGCCACGGTTTGCACCGGCGGCTTCACCGGCCTCCCCACAACCGCGTCCAACGCGGCGTTCGGCACTATATTGCAGTATCTGTCGGCGGGCGAGTCAAATTACAATGGACTTACTGTTAGTTTGCAGCGGCGCCTTTCCGCGGGCCTCACCTTTAACTTGAATTACACCTGGAGCCACGCTCTCGACGATGTCTCGAATGGCGGCGTGGTCAATGAGGCGTTCGGTATTTTCCAGACCAACCCCAATATCTCCTTCCCGCAGAATCCCTTCAACATCCGAAGCAACTATGCCAACGCGGATTACGATGTTCGCCATTACTTCAGCGCTAATTTCGTGCTCTCCGACATGTTCCGCCACGTCGGATTCAAGTACGGCCCCAACCAGATCTTCGGAGGCTGGACGCTTTCGAGCAACTGGTTCTTCCGCAGCGGCATGCCATTTACAATCGTCGACACCAGCGCGACCAGTGCGCTCGCTGGATACAACTATGAAGGTTCCATCTTCGCCTCGCCGCTCGCCTCGGTCCCAACCACCTGCACGAGTGCCGTGAACTCGCCTTGTCTCAGCACTTCGCAATTTGCGCCCAGCGCGGCCGTCAATGGAGCTCCCTCCGGCTTTGGAAACATAGGGCGCAACTCCATCTATGGTCCGCATTTCTTCGACGTGGACCTAGCCCTCATGAAAGACATCCGGATGAAAGAGCATCTCACGTTTTCCTTCGGCGCACAGGCCTATAACGTCTTCAATCACCCGAATTTCGATCAGCCGGTCGGTGACATCTCCAACCCGCTGTTCGGGTCGAGCGTCGCGGAAGTGGCGCCGCCCACCAGCCTCCTGGGCGCTTTTGTCCCCGGCACGGCCGCTTCGCCTCGCTTCATCGAGATCAAGGGCATCCTCCGATTCTGACGCGGGGGCGAGTTTGGTGGCTATCTCGGTGGATGCGCCGGAAAAATCGGAAGCCGTGCGTCAAGAACTGCATTTGCCCTTTCCGGTTTTGGGCGACACGGAGCGGCGTGTTGTCCAGGAATGGGATCTCTACAATTCGCGGGAGAAGGGCGGGATCGCTAAGCCGGCGGTCTTTGTCATAGAGCGCGATCGCACCGTGCGCTACGGCGCAGTCGATACCGTATCCACGCGAGTCCCGCCTTCGGAAATCGTGCGCCTACTCGAAACGGCCGAGCCTCACGAAGCGCGACGCAAGCTGTACATTCCAAGATTCGCCGAGTGGTTTCGCGCAATTCGGAACAGCCTTCGCCAGTGAGGGAGTCTAGAGGCGCTTGAAAACTCGCTCCCACCGTGTATGAGTTCGCAATGGGCTCGCCGCGCCCGCTTGGGCCGGCGCTTCCGAGTCATAGATCAGGATCGGTTTTCCGATGATATTTGAGGCATCTAAGAAACCCCAATAGCGGCTGTCGAGCGAATTATCCCGGTTGTCGCCAAGAACAAAATATTCGCCGGACGGAACCACGATCTCACCGTTTGCCACGTGCTTTTTCAGCATCTCCGTCCGGGCTCCCGCCATCTTAATGGCGCCCGCCAATATCAAAGGATTGGAAGAATCGCCGGGAAGGTTGTCACGAAAGTTATCGGGCGGAAAAGTTCGGATGACGTACGGTTCCTTGAGCGCCGTTCCATTAACGTAGACAATCCGCGACACCATCCGAACTCGATCGCCTGGCAATCCGATGACGCGCTTGATCATGGTCTGTCGTCGATCGATCGGATATCGGAATACAACCAAGTCGCCGCGCCCGGGAACAGGCCGTGGAAACACTCTAACGAGCATGCGGTCACCAATCAACAGGGTATTTTCCATACTCCCGGATGGCATGACGAAAGCGCGCACGAAAAGCACCGGGAAACTAAACAGCAACGTGACCGCAATCCACGGCAGCGGCGATCCACGCACTGCGCCGGCTGCACTCAGTGAGCGCCCAGCCAGAAAGAAGACTACGCCGAAAATCAGACCTAAGATAATCAGCACCCCGATTTGCGCGACCGAAATACTGGAATCGCGAAGCAATAACGCCGGCGTGACTATCGACTGGGTGACCTCGAAGAGAGCGAATCCATATGCGCCCCAGGCGCGTTTCCTCAGGATCGTGACGCCCGCCATCGTCGGAACTACAGCGCCGAGTAAATACCAGATATTGTGGAGAACGCCGACTAGCGCACTCAAAACCAAAAGAAAAGCGATGCCGGCCGCGACAACGGCCAGTTTCGGCAGCTTCACCCCGGCCTGTGCAGGATCACTTGATACCTTTTCCATGTTCTGCGTGAGCACCAGTCTACAAATAGGAGTACCAATCTTCACCGAGGATGATCTGTAAGCAGCCTTTAATGTCCTTTTCACCGCGTTGCCAACACTGATCGCCAGGCATCAGCCCTAAACCGCGGCGCCGTAACAGCCGATACGTTTACAGAACCGCGGAATGGGCAGCACAGATCGTGTCAATGCAGATCGTGTCAACGCAGATCGTGTCAATGCAGATCGCGTCAATGCAGATCGTGTCACCACTGTCGAGACGGCGCTTGACCCCCACTGGACCGCCCTAAAAGACGAAGATCTCCTCGCCCTTCGCATTTGCGATCTCGGCGTCCGCATCGAAGGCAGCGAAGTCGAAGAACGGATTCGCCTGCTCTATGACGAATTAGCAGCCCGCGATCTCGCCCTCCAGCCCGTCTGTTATCTCGGCGATGAATGGTTGTCTCCCACCGATGTTCCCGCCATTGCCATTCCTTTTTATCTCGCGCATCCCCGGCTGAAGGCGCTGGAATTGCATCAGATGCTCGAGGTGGAGGGTGGAACGCCCGAGTGGTGCCAAAAACTGTTGCGCCACGAATGCGGTCACGCCGTCGATCACGCCTATCGCTTATCCGCCAAGCCTAAATGGGCGGAAATCTTCGGGAATCCGCAAAAGGAATACAACCCGGAGGTCTACCGCCCGCGCCCCTATAGCCGCAGTTACGTCCAGCATCTACCCAACTGGTACGCGCAGGCGCATCCCGATGAAGATTTCGCCGAGACCTTCGCGGTCTGGTTATCCATGCCGGTCGAAGCCTGGAGAGAGCGCTATCGCGGCTGGAAGGCTCTCGACAAATTGGGCTACGTCGACGCGCTCATGCGAGAGGCCGCCTCGACGAAACCCGCCAAAGTGCGCATCCGCCGCATCGCCGAAGCGAGCAAGTCACGCCGGACCCTCGGCCGCTACTACGCCGAGCGCCGGCGGCGTTTCGCCGAAGACTTCCCCGACGCCTACGACGACGATCTGCGCGTTCTCTTCAGCGGCGTCGACCCCGCTTCCGAAACAGCGGCCGCTTTCATGCGCCGGCACCGTCGCGCCCTGATCGACTCCATCGTTCGTTGGACAGGACAGCCGAAGTACACCGTCAGCATGATGGTGCGCCGTCAGACCAAGCGTTGTCAGGAGCTGGGGCTGCGCGCTCCCGCCGACCCCGCCAGCTTGTCCTTCAATGTCGGCGCCTATCTCGCCACGCTGTTGACCAACCATTTGCACACCGGCCGATTCAAGAGGTCGGTGTAAATGCGCGTCATGGTTCTGTTCGATCTGACGCGGCCCACCGAAGCAGGCGAATCCTTCTCTCCGCGCAGTCTTCGCGAGGAGGAGTTCAAGCCGACCGAGGCCGATGTTTTGCATTCGCTCTGCCGGCTGGGTCACGCCGTCGAAACACTGGCCGTCTTCGATGACGTGGTCCCCATCGTGGAGATGGTGAAATCATTCGATCCCGATGTGGTCTTCAACCTGACCGAATCGTTCCACGACAGCCGCATACACGAACCAAGCATTCCCGCCCTGCTCAGCCTGCTGAAAGTGCGGTACACGGGATCTGGACCGGACGGTCTGATGCTGTGCAAAGATAAGGCGCTCGCGAAGAAGGTGCTCGCCTATCACGGTGTCAGGGTTCCGCACTCCGTGGTGTCGGCGCGCGGCAACCCCCGCCGCAAGCTCGACGAACTCGGTTTTCCGGCCTTCGTCAAGCCGCTCGGTCATGAATCGTCCGACGGCATCAGCCAGTCTTCCTTCGTTCGCAACGAGCAGGAAGGGCTCGACCGCGCCCGTTTTATACATGACAGCCTGCAGAGTGACGCGCTCATCGAGGAATATATCGAGGGTCGCGAGCTCTATGTAAGCGTCATGGGCAATCGCCGCCTAACCGTCTTCCCGCCCCGGGAAATCTTTTTCGAGAACATGCCCGAAGGCGCTCCGAAATTCGCCACCTACAAGGCGAAATGGGACGACGCATACCGCAAGAAGTGGGGCATCCGCAACGGCCCCCCCGCCCCGCTTCCAGAAGGGGTCGACCAACAACTCGACAGCATTGCCCGCAGCGTCTACCGCTCCTTGAAGATCCGCGGTCTTGGACGCATCGATTTCCGTCTCAAACCCGATGGAGAAGTGGTGGTGCTCGAAGCCAACCCCAATCCTTCGCTCGCCGAAGAAGACGATTTTGCGCAATCGGCTCTCGCGGCCGGTTTAAGTTACCGCGCGCTGCTGCAAAAGATTCTCCGCGGAGCAATCGCTTAACCTGCATTGAGTGCGCTTCGCAACTGTAAACCGGATGTATACTCGGATTGATAAGTTGCTGACCGGGAAGTCGGTTCAGTGCTGATTCGCTAATTCTGGCCGCTAGCTTATGGGCATCGAGATCAAACGCTGCTTCATTTGAAGTGACATCAAAACGGAGGCCGTGAGCCTCAAGAACAACGTCGAACGGGAACTCCATGTCCCCGTTCGGGTGCGTGCCGGCGCCCCAGGCGCGCTGGATGTGTTCGTCAATGGCGAAAAGATCTACTCCAAGAAAACGACCGGACGTCTGCCGACCTCCGAGGAACTGATCAACTTGATTCGCCCGAAACTTCCCGCCGCGTAGCCCACGAGGCTGGAAAAATCTGCGAACTCTTTCATACGCCCGCAGGGTTTTCAGCGGAAGAACTTAACCGAATCATCGCGGAAGAAGGCTGGATCTTAGGCGTGAAGTAATGTCAATCGAGTTCGACGTGTGCAAGCGGCCGCAATTCGACTTTCGGTCTCTCGCTTTTTTGCCAGTGACCATGTCCGAAAAGCGCGAGTGCGCTCCTTCCACAAATGAGAAACTTTGCATGTGGAACTGCCGGATCGAGAGATTTGCTATCGCGCCTTGCAGAGCCGCGATGCCCGCTTCGACGGCCTGCTCTTTGTAGGCGTCACCTCCACCGGCATCTATTGCCGGCCCATCTGTCCGGCCCGCACTCCCAAGCTCGCGAATTGCCGCTTTTTCGGTTCGGCGGCAGCGGCGCAGGAAGCGGGCCTTCGCCCTTGCCTGCGTTGCCGCCCGGAAACTGCGCCCGATCTCGCTTCCTGGCGCGGAACTTCGAACACCGTCTCACGCGCGCTCGCTCTCATCACCGACGGCGCCCTGGACGGCGCATCCGCAAGCGTGGAAACTTTGGCCGAACGCCTTGGTTTAGGAGAACGCCAGCTCCGGCGACTGTTCCACCAGCATCTCGGAGCCTCCCCCGTCGCGGTCGCGCAAACGCGACGTGTGCTTTTCGCCAAGCAACTGATTCACGAAACTCGCATGCCGATGACTGAAATCGCACTCGCGGCCGGCTTCGGCAGCCTGCGGCGGTTCAATGAAATATTCCAGGAGCTTTTCCATCGCCCTCCCAGCGCTTTGCGGCGAAAAACTTGTGCGAGCTCTCCAGGCGCAGCCGTCACTCTGCAACTGCGCTATCGGCCTCCCTACGATTGGTCATCCATGCTCGGCTATCTTGAGGCGCGCGCCATTCCCGGCGTCGAAGTGGTCGAGAATGGAATGTATCTGCGTACGGTCGAATTAGGCGGCTCTGCCGGAACGGTCGCAGTGACTCACTTACCGCAGCGCCAGAGCCTCGGCGTGACCATTCGCTTTCCCAATGTCAGATCGTTCCCTGCCATCGTGTCCCGCGTACGCCGCCTGTTCGATCTCGGCGCCGACATTGAGACCATCGACGCCCATCTCTCCTCTGACCCGCTGCTTGCACCTTTAATCGCGCAACGTCCCGGATTACGCGCGCCCGGCGGATGGGACGGCTTTGAGTTGGCTGTGCGCGCGATTCTTGGGCAGCAGATCAGTGTCGTCGCGGCACGCCGCCTCGCCGGACAGCTGGTTGCACTTCATGGCACGCCCGTACCGGCAGGCTATGTCAGCCGCCCCAGCCTGTCGCATGTGTTTCCTGCAGCGGTGCGTCTGGCATCCGCCGAATCCATCGGCCTCGCTATGCCCGCTGCGCGTCAATCGTCGCTGAAGGCGCTGGCGGAAGCTGCTGCAGCCGACCCGCATCTGTTTCGCCCGTTTGGAACCATCGAAGAGGCCATCCTGCGACTGCGCGCCATTGGCGGAGTCGGCGAATGGACCGCCCAATATATTGCATTGCGCGCCATACGCGAGATGGACGCCTTCCCTGCCTCGGACATCGGCCTGCTTCGCGGGGCGGCAAGACTCGATGGCGTACCCTCAACCTCGACTGGTCTTTTGGATCGCGCCGAGTCATGGCGTCCCTGGCGCGCTTACGCCGCGCAGCACCTATGGGCCGCCGATGCCACCGCGAAAGCAACCACAACTAATGGAGCCACACATGCCTGACATCCTGCACTTATCCATGGAGCGCATCGAGACCCCCATAGGCGAGATGCTCATCGTCGCGGACCACGACGGAAATCTGCGCGCTGTCGATTGGACCGAACACGAGACGCGCATGCGCCGCCTGCTCCAGCTTCACTATGGTGCAGGTGGGTTCAAGCTCGAACCGGCTCGCCATCGGAACGGGTTGGCGAATGCCCTTGGCAGCTACTTCGCGGGAGAGCTTACCGTCATCGACACGTTGCCCGTGCAGACCGCCGGCACGCCCTTTCAGCGCGATGTGTGGCGTGCGTTGCGGCAGATCGCCTGCGGCAGCACCCTCTCTTACGCGAAGCTTGCCGAGCGAATCGGCCGCCCCACCGCCGTAAGAGCTGTCGGCCTCGCCAATGGTTCGAATCCGATCGGCGTCGTCGTACCGTGTCACCGTGTGATTGGAGCCGACGGTTCACTCACCGGCTACGGCGGCGGTATCGAGCGCAAACGCTGGCTTTTACGCCATGAAGGCGAGCGCACCAACGCTTAGGCGATGATCCCCATCAGCCGGCGCAAGCTCCTCGCCACGGCAGCCCTTTCTGTTGCGGCGACCCGTCTTCCCGCGAGGCGGCGCGCAGCAACGCAAGCCACCCTGAAGCTGCCGCCCGACGCCACCGGGCCCCACATGCCTGCCGACTTCGTGGGTCTGTCGTACGAAGTGCAGCAACTCGTCGACCCAAGTTTCTTCGCGCCGGAAAACACTAGATTCATCCGCCAGTTCAAAACGTTATCGCCGCAAGGCGTGCTGCGCCTCGGCGGCAACACCAGCGAGTTTGCCTGGTGGAAGCCCACGCCCACTTCTCCCGAACCCGAGCACCCGCAAACCCGCATCGTCGAAGGCGAGCCCAAGCCGCAGTATTACGCCGTGACGCCCGAGGCCGTGCGTAACCTCGCCGGTTTTCTGAAGGCGACCGGTTGGACTTGCCTCTACAGCATCGGGATGGGAACCAATACGCCCCAGCGCGCCGCGGACGAAGCCGCGTTTGTGGCAAACACGCTCGGGTCCGCCCTGCAGTATTTCCAGATCGGCAATGAGCCCGATCTGTTCGGCCGTCACCTGCGCGATCCAAAAACATGGTCCGCGAAAACCTACCTGGAGCAGTGGCTCGCGCTTGCACGCGCCGTGAGCGCCCGTGTACCGGAGGCGAAGTTCGGAATGCCCGATGTCGCAGCGGACACGGAGTGGCTGACACGCATCGCCGACCTATGGCCTTCGATAGAGAATCCACCGCACATGACAACGCTGACGCACCATTACTATTTCGGCGGCCCGGCCACCAACCCGCAGGTCAATATTCCCAACCTGCTGAAACCGGCCACGATGGCAAAGGTGCAGAAGACCGCCGATAGCGCGACTGCCGTCGCAAGCAAGATGGGTGCCCGCGTGCGCATGACGGAAGGCAACACGTGTTATCGAGGCGGCAAGCCAGGCGTCTCCGACGTGTTCGCCGCCGCACTGTGGGCTGCCGATTATTCGCTGTTGCTCGCCGCCAATAATTATTCCGGTGTCAATTTGCACGGCGGCACGGGCAAATCCGTCGCAAACTCCGTCGGAGGTTTCCTGCCCGGCGATATCCTTCTCAAAGACGAAGGCGAAACCCCGCAACAGATCGCAACCCGTCCTCATCCCTTCTACACGCCGATTGCGACTTTCGGCTCCGAGTACCGGATGGAGCCGGTCGCCTATGGTCTCAAGTTCGCCGGCCTCTTCAGCGGAGGCTCCTTTTTCAGCGGCAACTTTACCTCAACGCTGCAGGCATCAGGAATCGACGCGACCGCCTACGCCGCCATCCTTGCCAGCGGACATGTGGCCGTCATCGTGTTGAACAAAGACGCGGAGCAGGATCTCGAACTCACCGTCGACTTCGGATCACGGAGAACCGGAGAGATCGAGACCGAAACACTGCACGCCCCAGCACTAGACAGCCGGGAAGCTCACATAACACGATCTCCAGAGCGTGCCCGTCTCGCCGACGGCAAGTACACCGTAACAATCCCTCACGCCACCGGAATCTGCCTGACCCTCAAGTGAAAACCTGCCATTCATTGAAGCCACTTGCAAAAATGAATGTTCCATCCCAAAGAGGGCTTGAAACTGAGCGGGAAGCGTAAGCGACCTAATACGGTTGAGTATCTGCCTCGTTAGTAGTCGCGAATCCGAGTGAATTTCGCAAGTGCGTCACTGATCCGAATCAAATTCGCAACCGAGAGACACAGGCTCACTGCGCCAGGAGGCGGAGGAGTTCGGGATGTTCACGCTCGAATTCATCGATCGCCTCTTCGAGTGTCATACCCGGCTCAAGCGAACGAGACTCCAGTTTCTGAACTAGTTTCTCCACGATCGCCTGCTGAGGTGGACTCAATTTGGCGATGCGGTCCGTCAGTTCTTGGGCCTTCTGCACGGCTCCCTCCCTCAGCATCAGTCTACCCGCAGATGGGAAAATGTCAGGCTGTATGTTTAAGGACTGAGCGAAGGACCATTGGGCAGGACGCACCAGCAAATGCATCACACGTTTCGAACGTTGAGTGTTGGCACGTACGGCAATTTCTCTTCGACACGGATCGCGACGTCACTGCGAATCAGCCCAAAGTGTATGTAGGTACTTGCCGCCCACTGGAGATTGATGTCGGGAAATGTGAATTCCCGAGATACCCTTACTTTCTGTGCAAAAAAGCGTGTCCAGACATGGAGATCTATTCTCCATTTTCAAACGCGGCGAGTCGGCGCTGATGAATGATATAGCGACACTGTGCGTTTTATATGAAGATTTTCGGTTTGAGACCAAACATCTTGCAGATTCGCTCGTTATCGTTAAACCGGGAGAAGATCAGGAGGCGTTCTACTGGATTCGCCGTTCTCTTCTAACTATGCATGAATTTGGACAGCGCCTTAACAGTATCTGTCGCAGTAAGGAATTTCAGGCCGTTAAGCATTCCATCCGAGAGGGCAATGAAAGAATTTTAGTTGAAGCGCGTCGTTTCATCAATAAATCGCCGCTCGGGATGCCCGCAACAAGTTTGGCGGCCACCTCGATCCTCAACTGATACTCTCAGGTCTCAAATTTCATGGCCCAAACGCCATCTCCAAGATTTCGAACGTTGAAAGTACCGGCGACATGGCCTGGCGGCTTGACTTCGCTGCGGATCTTTTCAGAGGAGCCTTCGCTAGCAATTTCGCATCTGACGAGACCGACCTCGCTGAGAAACTTCGGGTGTTTTACGACCAACTCGGGAAGGTGCACAAGCACGTCATGAGTGCAACCTACGTCCTGGTTTACGAGTTTGTGTGGAATCGTTTCGGTGGTAATTATTAATTTTAATGGAGTGATCCCTTCACCGGCCCGGGACCACGGAACGCGCCAGTCGGATAGCTGCCATCAACGGGTGGACGAAATGATCGTAGGCAAACGCGCTCGCATGCCGGCATGCTCGCCTCGGTAAGATGCCTTGGTGGTGACAACGTACATCGGTGTCGATCTTGCGTGGAACAGTAAGAAAAATCCCTCGGGTATCGCCATTCTGCGGGGAATTGGGATGGTCGCCGAACTTATTCACATTGCGGAGCCGTTACGCACTATCGAGGCGGTCCTGGCCGCTTAGCGGAAGCGCTCCGAGCCGCGCAATGATTGAGGTCTATCCGCACGCCGCACTCGTTCAAATGTTCGGACTAAACAAAATCATCAAGTACAAAAAGGGCGCCGTGGATGCAAAGCGAAGAGGCTTACGAGAGCTGCAGGCTCGCATACTCGAGCTCCTTAGAGCGGAGCCGCGTCTACTCTCGACGCCATACCTTCAGAAATTCTTGAGGAGGGACGTCTCACACGTGTCCGGTCGAATCTTGAAAGAATTTGAGGATTCGGCAGACGCTTTGGTCTGCGCTTATATGGCTTTTTACTATTGGGCCTGGGCACCTAATCGAACACATGTGTTCGGCGACATTGAAACCGGGTATATCGTAAATCCCGATCAACAACTCACCTTCACCGCCTGACCGATTTGGTGGAGCGATCCTTAGATCGGCCCGAAAACCGCCCTACCGCCCACGACGCCGTAATCTCAATCACCCGCCCCGCCGCCTCAACCTCCCGCCGCCTTATCCAGCCGCAACTGTCCCCGCACACAACTCGGACAATCGCATTCCCCCCGCTCCTTGGGCCTCGGCAGGTTCCCCACCCCTGTCCTCCCGATGTGCCCGCGCGTGTCGTGCTCCTCGCGCTTGATCGTCTCCAGCCACGTGTCCGGCGTCATCCGCTGAATCCCCATCCCGCCGTACTTCCGCATCACCGGATCGCGTGTCGTCCACGCATATTCTTCCGGAACGCCATCCGGAAAATGCATGCGGCGGTACACGAACTCCGGCGGCGGATCCATCTTTTTCCCATCCTCGATCAGCACGTCGTTCGAAGGATAAAGCTCCGTCACCGTCTTCCCATCGCGAATGCGAATCTCCACCCACTGCTCCAGCGTCTGAATCTTCCGCATCTTCTTGCGGTTCTTCTGCCCGCGAAACAGCATCTGCGCGGGCGTCTTCTCCTGCGCCTTCTCCTCCTGCGCCTTCTCCTGCTCGCTCGTTTTCACGCCGGCTTTGATGATGTTGCCAACTCTCTCGCGTACTTTTTCGATCGACATTTCCACTCGTATCCTGTCTTTGATCAGTCCGTACAATGCGTTATAGGCTCGGTAAAACGACCGTTCCGCCGTCGTCTTATACCGCAGAAAAAGCTCCAACTTGTGGTGCTGCTCCGCAGTCCACTCCATCGGTTCCACCTCCGCCAGCTCCGTTTCCGCCTCCATGTGGCGCCGCTCGGCGCGCCGCAATTGCCAATCGTTCAAAATCACCCGCTGCAGCAGCGACTCCCCTGCCTGCCCCTCCCCTCCAAACTCCTCCTTCCAACCCGCCGCCATCCGGTCATAATCTTCTTGCCGCTCATCCCCCAGAATCAACCGTCTCGCGCGGCACCCATGCTTCATCGCATTCTGGCTCGACGTGTCCTTCCCGTCGCGCGTCCTCGGCCCTGTCGATTTGCCGGAATCCAGCTTGTCTCCCGCTAGGCCATCGTCTTCGTGCATGAGCCGCTTCTTGCCCGAGTATTCCCACGCCCTGTTCGCGCTGCCCCGCTCCATCTCGCGCAAGCTGCTCACGCTAAAGAGGAAAACAAAATTTCACTCGCCTGTGACAGGCAATTTTTCGCCTCCCGGCCCCACCCTCGAAATCGCTTGCGAAATCACGCCGCCCAAATCGCCGCCCCACCCCAGTTCGTTTGGCAAATTCAGCCCTGCCAAAACTTACCGGCGCTCGCGCGCGTTGCTAAAATAAGAATTCACCCTGTTCTTACCCGAGCGCCACAAGCAGGGACGCCGCCATTCGTGCGCGGTTGAAATTTCGCTGGAGGATCCCTAAGGAATGCCCGCTCTGCCGCGCCGGAAATCGGCCGTCGTCAACATCGGTGGTGTCAACGTCGGCGGCTCGAATCCCATCGTCGTGCAATCCATGACCAACACCGACACGGCGGACACTGTCTCGACCGTCAATCAGGTCATGGACCTCGCCCGCGCCGGCTCGGAGCTCGTCCGCGTCACCGTCAACACCGACGAGGCCGCGCAAGCCGTTCCCAGGATCGTCGACACGCTGCGCAACTTCGGCGTCAACGTCCCCATCATCGGCGACTTCCACTACAACGGCCATCTCCTCCTGAAGAAGTATCCCGATTGCGCCCGCGCCCTCGCCAAGTACCGCATCAATCCCGGCAACGTCAACATCGGCCGCAAGCAGGACGACAACTTCCGCATCATGATCGAAGCCGCCATCGAATACGATCGGCCCGTTCGCATCGGCGTGAACTGGGGCTCGCTCGATTCCGTTCTCCTCACGCAAATGATGGATGCGAACTCGCGCCTGCCTGAGCCTCTCGACGCCATGGAAGTCACCATGCGCGCCATCGCCGAGAGCGCCATCCGCAGCGCCGAAAACGCCGAGCACTACGGCCTTGCCCACGACAAAATCATCCTCAGCGCCAAGTGCAGCAGTGTGCAGGATCTGGTTCACGTCTACGACATGCTCGCCGCCCGCTGCGATTACGCTCTGCACCTCGGCCTTACGGAAGCGGGCCTCGGCTCGAAAGGCATCGTCGCCACCACCGCCGCGCTCTCCGTCCTGCTGCAGCAGGGCATCGGCGACACCATCCGCGCCTCCCTCACCCCGCTCCCCAACGGAGACCGCACCGAAGAAGTCATCGTGTGCCAGCAGATTCTGCAAGCGCTCAATCTCCGCAGCTTCACCCCGCAAGTCGCCGCCTGCCCCGGTTGCGGCCGCACCACCAGCACCTTCTTCCAGGACATGGCCGACCAGATTCAAACCTATCTGCGCGACCAGATGCCCCTCTGGCGCGAAAAGTATACGGGCGTCGAAGAGATGAAGGTCGCCGTCATGGGCTGTATCGTCAACGGACCCGGCGAATCGAAGCACGCCAACATCGGCATCTCCCTGCCCGGCACCTTCGAGCAGCCTGTCGCCCCCGTTTACATCGACGGCAAGCTTGCGAAGACCTTGCGCGGCGATCACATCGTTGCCGAATTTCGCGGGATACTGGATAACTACGTTGCCCAACACTATGGAGCAACCGAGCCCGTCGCCGCCTCCGCCTGAACCCGAAATTGCGCGTTTGCGCGATGTAGTAGAAAAGCTCTCCGGCGAAATCGGTCAGCTTCAGCAACGCGTCTCTACGCTCGAGCGCAACCCGTCTGCGCGCCGCTCCTCCACCACGTCCGAGGAGCGCGCCAACCTCGAATCCCGCTTCGGCCTGACCATCGCGAACCGCATCGGTGCCGTCACTCTCGCCGTCGGCATCGTCTTCTTTTTCAAATACGCGGCCGACAACGATTGGATTGGCGCCGCTGGCCTCGTCATTCTCGGTTTGCTCGCCGGTCTCGCTCTCATCGTTGTCGGTGACTGGCTGCGCCGCCGTGACGATCGCGCCTTTGCCCAAGGCGTCGCGGGATGCGGCTTCGCAATCGTTTACATCTCCGCGTATGCCGCCTTCGGTTATGAGAAGCTCATCTCGCGCGAAGCCGGTTTCATCGCCATGCTGGCTGCCTCCGCCTTCGCCATCGCTCTCTGCTTTCGTTTTCGCAGCCCGGTCGTCGCCGCTGTCGGTTTCATCGGAGCTTTCATGGCCCCGCTGCTCGTCCGCACCAGCGAGGACGCCACTTCGCCCTGGCTCTTTTTCGTTTATCTGTTTTTGCTGGGCCTGATTTCCGTCGCGACCGTGATCCGCCTCTACCGGCCCGCAGCAGATCGAGGCGCCCTGTTCCTTGCTGCCTTTAACGCCTTCTGGCTGCTGCTCACGGCCTGGAGGCTCGTCGAACACCATCACCCCGGCGCCTTTGTATGCTGCGCGCTCGTTTTCGCCGCCGTCCACTTCACCGCGGCGTTTCTCACGCGTGGGCTGCCCGACGCCCTCGCAGTTTTCTACTTGTGCGCGCACGCTTGTTTTTGCATCGCGATGCTGCGCCTTATCCAACTCTGGGCGAATAGCAACGCCGCTCCGCTCAATCGCACCAGCCTCGTCAGCGAGCTCGATTCGGTATTGCTCGCCCTCTACGGGGTGATCGTGATCGCTTATGGTGTCACGCGCAAATCGCCCCTCAATCGCTTGCTCGGCCTCGTATTGCTCGGCATCGTAGTCTTGAAGCTCTACGTCTACGATGTCTGGCTCATGGCCAGCTTCTACCGCATCTCCGCGCTGGTCGCCTTAGGCGTGCTGCTGCTCGCCGCCTCCTACGTCTACTCCCGTTTCAAACTCCGGGCCTAACTGAACCCTGAGCGTCAGCGAGGGGCTGTTGTGGGGCGGACCTCCCGGTCCGCGCCGGACGTCCTCGTCCGGCTCTGGATGCCGCCATCTATCCGTCGCATGAGGCAGCGCACGCTGCGCTTCCTCGATGTGAATGAAACGCGCGGTCGCTGTCCCCTTGCCGAATCTTACTTCTGCACCAACTTCTGTATCTCATCGAGTTCCCTGCCGGCATCAGCCCACTTTCCCTGCGCGCTCAACTCGCGATACCGCTGCAAGTGGTCGCGTATCTGCTGAAGCGTCGCCACAGCTTGACTGGAAGGCGCCTGATTAGAAGAGACTGCTGAGCCGCTGGGAGCGGCGTTCTGCACTGCGGGCGCTCCGGCATTCTGGGCCGTTCCGGTCTGATTACTCACCTCCGCGCTGCCTAGATTCTGAATCAATTGCGAAAGCGCCTGCTCATACGTATCCGCATACGCCAGACGGTTTCCCATCGCTAGCGCAACCTTCTTCAACTGCGGCATGCTTGCTTGCGCCGCCTGTATGTAAATTGGTTCCACATACAGAAAACTGTTGTCGATCGGCAGCACCAGCGTCTGCCCCCGCAGCACTTGCGAGCCCTGCTGATTCCACAGCGTCAAATCCTTCGAAATATTCTGATCCTGGTTGATCCGCGCATCGATCTGCATCGGTCCGTAAATGATGTTCTGCTTCGATAGTTGCTCGAACACCAGCTCGCCCAGATGCTGCCCATCGCACCGCGCATACATCACTCCGATCAGGTTGTCTTTGTTCGCCGGCGTAAAAGCCGTCAGCAGCATGAACTCCGGCGTATCGCTGTCCGGCAGCGTCGCCACCACGTACGTCGGCGAAACAGCGCTCGACCCACTTTGCCCGCTCCCCGTTTTCGCCAGGTCCCACAAATCCGCCCGGTTGTAGAACGATTCCGGATCGCGCATGTGAAATGTCCGGTAAAGCTCCGCTTGCGCGCTGAACAACATCTCCGGATAGCGCGCATGCGCCCGCAAATCCGCAGGCATCTCGGAAGCCGGCTTGAATAGTTTCGGGAATAACCGCCAGTACGCCTGAATCAGTACATCGCCCGGATCGAATACATACAGGTTCGTCTCTCCCGTATACGCATCGATCGTCGCCTTGATCGAATTGCGAATATAATTCACCGTCTGGCCGTTCCCCAAATCCAATTCGCGCGAATACGGATGTGCATCCGAGCTCATGTATCCATCCGCCATCCACACCAGCCGCCCCGCATTCGTAAGCACCAGGTATGGATCGGAGTCCCACGCGAGAAACCCGGCCAGCGTCTGCAGCCTCTGCAGAATCGGCCGATGAATCATCATCCGGCTGTGGTCTGTCAGATAACTGGTCGCCAGAATGTTGTAGTCGCCGTAGTTGATCGCCGCCGTCAGGCGCATCGCCAGAGAGGAAATCGGAAATCCGCCCGTCCCGCTATAGGTCGTGTATACGCTCTCCGACCCCGATGGATAATTGAACTCCGGCTGCGCCGTGTCGACGAACACCGGCTCGTGCGCCACTTCGCTGTAGTACAGCTCCGGTTTGGTGAACTTCAGGCTTTTGGTCGTCACCACTGGAGGCGCGTCTTTGATGAACAACACCGGCAAACCATCCGGCGTGATTCGGTTCGCCTCCGCCATCACGATCCCGTATCCGTGCGTGTACATCAAATGCGGATTGATCCAGCGCGTGGCTGCCGGCCCGAGCTGCCGGACGTCCAGCTCGCGCGGCGAAATCAATACCTGCCGGATCTGCCCGTCGATGTTGTAGCGGTCTACATCCGTGTCGTGGTACACGTACGGCCGCAGCGGCTGAATCTGCGAGATCGTGTCGTGGAACGCTTGCCACGCCCACAGCCGCACGTTGTCGAGCAGCGCCTTGTGCTTCGCGTAGTCGATCGGAATTTCCGGCGCAGCCTCGAGCGTCGTCTCCTTCACCCGCTGATTCAGTCCATACGCCGATCTCGTCGCGTCGATGTGATGCTGAATGTACGGTCGCTCCAGTGCGAGCTCGTTCGGCCGCACATACAAGCCCGCCACGATGGACGGAACAATGTACCGCACCGGCAGAATCAACAGTAGGAACAGCGCCAGCTTGGCTCGTCTCGCCAATACCAGCGCTGCCGCTGCGAGCGCGCCGAAAATCATCAGCCACTGCAGCGGAAGTACGACGTGATCCGCTACCCAATCCACTCCCACCAGGTACGCGCCGTGATCCTCCAGCAGAAAATCGTATCGGTTGAAGAAGAACTTCACCGCCAATCCCACTAGTACGATGGCCGCGACCAGCCGGATAAATCGTGAATTGAATGCCGCGCCGATCGACGTCCGGTCGAAGTCGAATCCCGTCCCGGGGTTGAACGTCTGCACCTGCCCCGCCAGCGTTTCGGCATTGCCGGCGAGCCAATAGATCAGCAGCACCAGCACTGCGCCCACGAGCACCACGTGCAGCAACAGGCTGTAAAACGGCAGCGCGAAGAAGTAGAATTCGAGCGGCCTCCCGAAGATCGGGTCGACAAACTCCGTATGCCCCGCCGGTAGGCGCAATCCGCCGAAGTATTTCACCACCGTCCAACTGTCCACCGTCGTATTCGCCGCAATAACTGCCAGCACGGCGAGCGCGACAAACGCGATTCTCGATACCACCGACCGCTTGACGACGCCGAACAGCGGCGTGTTCGGCTGGTGCCGGATCCCAAGCTTGAACGCGGTCCAAAACGCGCCAAAGAAAATCAGGATCGTCAATAAAACCGGTCCCGTTCCGTACAACAGCAGGCTGATCCACGTATCGACTTGGTGAACCTCTGACCACCACGAGTAATCGATGATCGTCGAAGCGATGTAGCGCGACGCGAAAAGCAGGATGATGACGGCGGCGACCACGAACAGCAGCGTTCCGCTGCGCCGTTGGCGCTCGCCGATATATCGGTCTGGCAAAGAGCGAGTATAACGCCCTTGCGCGGCGGACCCCCTACACTGGCTAAGGAATGTCTAGCCGGAGCAGCCTCACCGGAATCCACACGGAAACCGAAAAAAATGCCGCCGGAAAGACCATGTTCGCGATCCTTATCGCCATCAGCTTCTGCCACCTTCTAAACGACATGGTGCAGTCGCTCATTCCGGCGATTTATCCCATTCTCAAGAGCTCCTTCCATCTCGACTTCGGACAGGTGGGGCTCATCACTCTGACGTATCAGCTGGTGGCCTCTTTTCTCCAGCCCTTCGTCGGCCTTTACACCGACCGGCGCCCGCAGCCCTATTCGCTGCCGGTCGGAATGGGATTCACTCTCATTGGACTCGTGCTGCTCTCCCTCGCCGCCAGCTTCTCGATGCTTCTCATTGGCGCGGCGTTCGTGGGAATGGGTTCATCGGTGTTTCACCCCGAATCGTCACGCATGGCGCGCCTCGCGTCAGGCGGACAGCATGGACTCGCTCAATCTGTTTTTCAAGTGGGAGGCAACGCGGGCTCCGCGCTCGGACCATTGCTGGCCGCCTTCATCGTCCTTCCGCGAGGGCAACACAGCATCGCCTGGTTTTCGTTTGCCGCTCTTCTCGGCATCGCCGTTTTGCTCAACGTGGGCGCCTGGTATCGAAGGAATGGTTTGGCCGGGCAAGCCATTCACAAGGCGGAAGCCCATCGTGCGCTGTTGCCCCCCAAGAAAGTGGCGTTCGCGTTCGCCATTCTAATCGCTCTGATTTTCTCCAAGTACTTTTATCTGGCGAGCCTCAGTAGCTATTACACGTTTTACTTGATCGACAAATTTCACGTCTCGGTGCGAACCGCGCAAATCCTTCTGTTCGTGTTCCTCGGTGCGGTTGCCGCAGGAACTATCATCGGAGGACCTGTCGGCGATCGCTTCGGGCGTAAGCTGGTGATCTGGTGCTCGATACTCGGCGTCCTTCCGTTTACGCTGCTCTTGCCCCACGCGAATCTGTTGTGGACGGCTATCCTGACCGTGGTGATCGGCTTAATTCTGGCGTCCGCGTTTTCGGCAATCCTGGTCTATGCGCAGGACCTTATGCCCGGAAAAATCGGGACTGTCTCGGGCGTCTTCTTCGGGTTTGCTTTCGGTATGGGTGGTATCGGGGCGGCACTGCTCGGCGAATTGGCCGACTTTACCAGCATTACCTTCGTCTACCGGGTGTGTGCCTATTTGCCCGCCATCGGACTGCTGACTGCTTTCCTTCCTAACCTGGAAAAGCAGAAGTCAGCCGCAGCGTAACGCCCGGGCGCCGGGCGCACGCGTTCTGGTTTGGTACTGCGAGAGTTTTGGGAGTGCTGAATTGAAACGGCACGTGACAAAGAATTGTCACGTGCCTGGGGAGATGTTATTTTTTCGACGATTTGCCGGCCGATACAGTCTTCACCATGTCGGGCTGCGCGGTAGCTGCTGCCGCGACCACCGGCATCCGGAAGTTGTCTCCCAGCATGTTGGCCATCGCGTGTACCTCGAGACCTTCGGCTTCTTTGGTAAACAGCAGGCACTCACGATCCCCATCGAGGTCCGCTTGAACCCAATCGCCTGCATTCACCTGGTTGGTGGCCATCAGATTCGAGAGCGGGTGCACCAGTAATCGCTCGATAGCGCGCTTCAGATGGCGAGCGCCGTATTTCACATCGGTGCCTTCGGTCAGCAGAAAATCCTTGCCGGCGTCGGAGACCGTAAACACGAACTGCTTTTCCACGGGAGAGAGCAGAACGCGCTGCTGTACCTGGCCCAGTTCGAGATCCAGAATGCGCCGCAGTTCCGGTTCGCCAAGCGGCTTAAATACCACCACTTTGTCGATGCGGTTCATGAATTCAGGAGTGAATTTCCGGCGGGCTGCTTCGACGCCGCTCCGCGCCATCTTCTTCGAGAGCTCGTCCGTCGAGCACGGTTGCGCACCCTGTACATTCCTTTGGAACCCCAGCTTGGGGTTGAGCAGCGAACTCATCTCGCTCGCTCCCAGGTTGCTGGTCATGAAGATCATGGCCCGGGAGAAATCCACTTTGCGGTTGTCGCCGAGCGTGAGGGTCGCTTTGTCGAGAATGCCTAACAGAAGGTTCCACAGCGCATCGCTGGCCTTTTCGATCTCATCAAACAGGATGAAGCTCAGCTTCATCGAATCGGTGTGATGCTGGTTGATCACTTCTTGGCTGAGCAGCGGGTGCGTTTCACGATGCCCCAGATATCCGGGAGGCGAGCCGATCAGCTTAGCGATCTCATGACTATGCTGGAACTCGGCGCAGTCGATCTTGATCACGGCGCGAGGATTGTGCAGCAGCGCCTCGGCCGTCGCTTCCACGGTTCGGGTCTTCCCCGATCCGGTAGGTCCTAAAAAGAGGAAGTTCCCGACCGGGCGCCCCGGCGCCGACAGACCGGTGAGATGCATCTGGTAGATGTTCACGATCTGGTCAATCGCTTCGTCCTGCCCGACGATCAGCTTCAGCAGCGTTTTTTCGAGCGACTCGGCAGCTTTGCCTGTTCGGGTTGGATCGAGCACTTTTCGTAGCCGGCTCATAACCGTTTGGTCCTTCCTTCTACTCATCTCGCCGGGGATGTCCAACTGGCTTGCCAGCTCCCGATCCCAGCTCTCTAGTTTCTTGGCTTCACCTGAGCTGGAGCAAGACACGTGCCAAACGATCACCGCCTGCTTCATATATCCCTTTCATCGTCAGACGGCCTGTTCTTCATGAATCGTTGAAGGACCATGTAGTCCTCGGGCTTTTCTGACTTAGTTCTTTTCGGGACGAGAAGGTCTCACCTCAACTCGACTGATTAGCGTTCTCTCCGGCATGCCCAGGATGTGCAGCACGATCGCAGCAATATCGTCGGGCGCGATCTTCCAGTCCGACCGCTCGCTCGCGTCCTGACCAGAAAACTCGGTATCGACACTGCCGGGCAGAATGTAGCTGACGCGCACCTTGTCATAGCGGTGATCGAGCATGCTCGCCTCACTGAACCCGTTCAGCCCAAACTTCGAAGCGTTATATGCAGCGCCGCCCGTGAACGGATTTTTGCCGGCCAAGCTGCTGATATTGATGATGGAACCGCCTCGCGCCTTATAAAAGCGCTCAAGCGCCTCGCGGGTGCAATAAAAGGCGCCCGATAGATTGGTGCCGATCACGCGGTCCCATTCTTCGACGGTCAGTTCGGCAGTGGCTCGAAACACGCCCACTCCGGCATTGTTGACCAGGATGTCCAGGCCGCCGAGCTGTTCGTCGGCAAATCGAAACAGCGCGGCCACCTGCTGGCTGTCGCTGACGTCCGCCGTGCGGCCCGCGGGCTTACCACCGCCGGGGCTGTTACGGAGATCGTCCAACGCGCGGTCGAGCTGCTTGTCATCGCGCGCGCAAATCACCACGTTCGCGCCTTCCCCAACAAGAGCGCGGGCCACCGCCAGGCCGATGCCTTTAGAACCGCCTGTTACCAGCGCTCGTTTACCTTTTAAAGATTCGCTCATATGAAGTTCTGTTTAACTCCTTTCCCGTATGTAGGGATCGGCCGGTGTTAAAGCACCACCGGCTACCCCTTCGATGATCGAATAGCCGCAGCGGGCAGGAGTTTCCGCGAAGCAATTTTGCGGCTTCTATACTGAGAGTGAGCCCCCGCTATGAGCGTTCTCTGGCTGCGGACGGCCGCCGCCTTGTACTCGTGCGGATTGCTGTACGCGCTGATCTATCTTTTTCGAAAGAGCACTAAGCTGTTTACGCCGGCGCTGATTGCGTTTGCCGCCGGGGCGGTTTTTCACTTCGTTTCCATCGTCGAGTTGCGCGCCGAAACCGGCCATCTGCCGCTGAATAACTTCTACGAAACCAGCTCGCTTTGCGCTTTTCTGATTGCGGTTCTGTTCCTGCTGGCCTACACCTACTACCGAATCGCGATTTTTGGCGTGTGCCTGTTTCCGCTGGTGTTCTTCATGACGTTGATCGGCGCTACGGAGTTTCCGGTCGCCACCTGGAGCAGCACCGCAAGTGCGGAATATCTGGCTGATTCTGCACATCTCGACGGTGTTGATCGGCTATGCGGCGCTGATCCTGTCGGCGGTGGCGTCGGTTTACTACCTGTTGCAGGAACGGCAGCTGAAGAGCAAGAACGTGACGCCCGTCCGCTAACCGCCTGCCGCCGCTCGCCACTCTCGACCGCATCATCACGCAATCGATGAACGCGGGGTTCGTGTTCATCACCATCGGCACAGTCACCGGCGTGATCTGGGCCTTCATTGAGAGCGGCACGGCCTGGATTCTGGATCCGAAGATCGCGTTTTTTCTGTTCACCTGGGCGTTTTATCTGGCCATGATTTTTCTGCGCGTGTCGGCGGGATGGCGCGGGCGCCGCATTGCGTGGCTGGCGGTGAGCGTGTTGGGTTGCTCCATCATCACCTGGGCGACGCACGTGGGCTTGCGGAGCTTGTGGCCGCGATGAAGCTGGCGCTGGCAGGCATCAGCCATCGCACGGCTCCGGTCGAGATGCGTGAGAAGCTGGCTTTCCGCGCCGAGGATATTCCGGCGGCGCTGCTCGACATGCAGGCGCGCGGCGCCAAAGAAGCGCTGATTCTCTCCACCTGCAATCGAGTGGAAGTCACCGCCGCCCTTGCCGACGATGTTCCGCGCCGACCGCTGCTCGAAGGAATCGTCGCCGGGCGCGACGGGCTCACGGTCGAGGGGATTCGGCCGCACTTTTATCTTTTCGAAGAAGCGGACGCCATCCGGCATCTGTTTCGCGTGGCCGCCAGCCTGGATTCGATGATCGTCGGCGAGCCGCAAATTCTCGGGCAGCTGAAAGAGGCGTACGCGCAAGCCCGCGAGCAAGGCACCATCGGCAACGCTGCTGGATGCGGTGCTGACGCGCGCCTTCAGCGTGGCCAAGCGCATTCGTTCGGAGACCGAGATCGGGCAGAACGCCGTTTCCGTCAGTTATGCCGCGGTCGAACTGGCGCGGGAGATCTTCGGGTCGCTGCATAAGAAACGCGTGATGATTATCGGGGCGGGGAAGATGTCGGAGGGTACTGCCCGGCATCTGCTGCGCGCCGGAGCCGCCGAGATTCTGATCACCAACCGCACCGCCGAGCGCGCTGCAGAACTCGCCCGCTTGTTTCGCGGCGAGATTGTGCCTTATGAGGCGTTTCCACAGCGTCTCGCGGATGTGGATATCGTGATCGCTTCCTCTGCCGCGCCGGGATATGTTCTGACCCGCGAGATGGTCCGCCGCGCCATCGAGGCCCGCAAGAATCAGCCCATGTTTCTGATCGATATCGCGGTTCCGCGAAACGTCGATCCGGAGGTGAACAGCATCGAGCACGCGTTCTTGTATGACATCGACGATCTGCAGCGCGCTCGCCGAACGCAACCTGGAAGCGCGCCGCGAGGTGGCGCAGCACGCCGAGGGTATCGTCGCCGAAGAGGTGACGCGCCTCGAAGCGCGCTTGCGCGAGCGTGACGTCACGCCTACGATTCTGAGCTTGCAGGAGCAGCTGGAAGCCATTCGGCACGACGTGCTGGAGCGTTATCGAGGCCGCTTGGGTCCTCTGACGCTGGAGCAGGAGCAGGCGGTGGATGCGTTGACGCGAGGCATCGTCAACAAGATCGCCCACGGCCCGATTTCGGAGATGAGGCGCCATGCAGCCGAGCAAGCCGCGGGCGAAGAGGGGCGCGAGGGCGAGCTGATCAGCGCGGTTCGACGCATCTTCCGTTTGGGCGAGCGCTGAGCGGCATGGCGCGAGCGCATCGTCAGTCGAAAACTTTGACGATCGGATCGCGCGGCTCGCAACTGGCGCTCTGGCAGGCGCGCCATGTCGCTTCGCAGCTAGACCGGCTCGGAGTGGCGAGCCGGATCGAGATCATCAAGACGACGGGCGATCGTCTGCAAACTGCGTCTCTGATCCCAGGCGGGCGGCAAAGGCGCTGTTCACCAAAGAGATTGAAGAAGCGCTGCTGGCCGGCGCTATCGATGTGGCCGTTCACAGCCTGAAGGATCTGCCGACGGAGATGCCGGCGGGTCTCGACGATCGCCGCCATACCGGAACGCGAAGACCCGCGCGATGCGATCCTGGTGGGCTGCCGCTGGAAGCGATCTGCCGCCGCGGTGCGCGCGTGGGAACCAGTTCCGGCCGCCGCGCGGCGCAGCTTCGCCTGCTGCGGCCGGATCTCGACATTCAGCCGATTCGCGGAAACGTGGACACGCGCCTTCGCAAATTGAGAGACGGCGCAATATGATGCGATCGTGCTGGCGGTTGCCGGCTTGCGCCGTTTGGGTCTGGAGCACGAGATCGCGGAAATTTTTCACGGCGGACCAGATGTGCCCGGCTGCCGGACAAGGCGCGCTGGCAATCCAAACGCGCGAGAACGACCCGGTCGGTGAGATCTGCGGCGCGTTGAATCACCTGCCGACGAGCCGCGCGGTGGCCTGCGAACGGGCGGCGCTTGCGGCCCTCGACGGCGGGCTGCCAATTGCCCGTTGGCGTATTCGCGGAGCAGCTCGATGCCTCGCTGCACGTGATCGCCGTCGTCATTTCCCCCGACGCATCTCAACACTTAAAAGCGGAACTGCGGTCCGATGAAGATGCCGAGAGCCTAGGACGGACCGTTGCGCGGGAGCTTTTGCACAGGGCGCCGGCAGAATTCTCGCTGAAAGTAAGCCGGCCGAGAGTAAATAGGTGCGCTCGCTGGCGGGATTGCGTATCGTGGTCACGCGCGCTGCCCGTGATGCGGAAGAACTCGCGCACCCTTTGCGCGAACTGGGTGCGGAAGCGATTCTGCTGCCTCTCATCGCTATTGAGCCGCCGCAGAATCCGGAACTGCTGCGGCGAGCGGCCGCGCAGGCGAACAACTACGATTGGATCATCTTCACGAGTGCCAACGCGGTCCGCGCGTTTGCGGCCGAGTTGCCGCATCCGGCGCGAATGTGCAGAACTCCTGTCGCGACAGTCGGAGCAGCCACGCGCAAAGCCGCCGAGGAGCAAGGCTTCGCAGTCCGGGTTACGCCCGAAAAATACGTGGCGGAGTCTTTAGTCGAGGCTTTCCGGGCGGAGGAACTAAACGGCCGCCGTATCCTGATTCCGAGCGCCGCCGCGACACGCGATGTGGTCGCAACGGCACTGGGAAAGCACGGCGCGCACGTCACCGTAGTGGAGGCGTACCGCAACGTGCTGCCGCCGGAAGCCGGACAGCGCGCTGTCGAGGTCTTTCAGGAGCCATATCCGGATTGGGTGACGTTTGCCAGTTCGTCGGTCGTCGAGAATCTCGTTCACCTGGTCGGGGCCGATACGCTGCGGCGCGTAAAGATCGCGAGTATCGGGCCGATCACAAGTGACACGCTGCGCAAGCACGGCCTTGAAGCGGCTGCCGAGGCAAGCAGTGCATAGCATAGAAGGTTTGGTCAGTGCGTTGGCGCACTGAGGTCCCGCGCTGCCCTACAATGACAACCGATGCCCTGGGCACATCGAAGTTTCTGGGTCGCTCCGCTGATCATCGGCGGTATTCTGGCCATTCTTGCGCTTCTGGTCTATGGAACGGGCCTGCGCGCGATTTACCAACGGCACCTGGCGGAGAGCCGGCGCGAGCGCTTGTTCCTGGCATCGGTCGGCTTCTTCACTGCGGTCGCCGTCATACGCGGCATCACCATCGCCATCCACAATGACATTGGGCCGTTTCACAACGTCGAGATGCATGGCAGGCATATTCACCATTTCTTTTGGGGAATTCTGCTGCTGCTGCTGGTTGGCTACACGTGGCTGGTGGAGGTCGGCACTGGATCGGCCACATCCTCGCGCTGGATTGGGCGGCTTACTTCGATGTTGTACGGCGTTGCCGCCGCTTTGATACTGGATGAGTTCGCGCTGTGGCTCAATTTAAGCGATGTCTATTGGCAGCGGCAAGGCCGTGAGAGCTATGAAGCGATGGCGTTCTTCGGAGGCATATTGGCCATTGGCGTATTCGGCGGACCATTCTTCAAGGGAATTGCGCGGGAGCTGCTTCGGCCGTTTCATCGTGATGCGCCTCGCTAGCAAACACTGCGCTTCCACAGAATTTCCGTTAGCTCTTCGGGCGATTTGCTGGAATCGAGCGGAAGAACTTCGCCGGCCGAAACGGAAATACGGCCCGTGCGGAACCAGCGCTGCGTGTTGAGCCTTGATTTCGCCAAGGCCATGCAGACGGACCGGCAGGGCGGGCGTGCCGAGCTCCTTCCAAAGCAGCCCCGCGCCCGACTTGAAGGGCTGGGGCATTCCGTCGTCCGAGCGGCGACCCTCAGGAAAGACGATTACGCTATAGCCGCGATCGATGGCTTCTCCGGCATGGCGGAAGCTGCGGCGAAATCCGCCTAATTGCGGCAGCGGGAAGATGTTGAAGAGCGCTGTCACGAGCCAGTATTCGATCGGCGCAACCAAATTCAGGAACCAGTGTCCCTGGTTGCGGGCACGCCTCCAATCGAGAATCATCTCGCCCGACATGGCAATGGCTACACGGCGACGAATGCGGCCCGGCAGCGTATAAAGGATAAATGCAGCGTCGTAAGACGTCACGTGGTTGCACACGATCAACATCGGCGAGGACGGCCAATCGTGAACCGCACTCGTGGCACGGGGCTTGGCGAGAAAACGCACCAGAGGCATCGCGATGATTTCGAGGAAAACGCTGCGAATCGCCTGCATGACCGGATTCCAGGGCCAATGCGGATAGATGTGTTCCGGATGCCTGCGCCGTTCGAGTGCCGCAGTGGGCGCTTGCGTGATGAGCTTCCGAACATCCTCGCCGGTCTTGACTTGCTCGAAGGCGGCATCGTCGAGTGAAATGCCGTATTGCTGTTCCAGCCGCGCTTGCAATTCGACGCGGCCCAGACTGTCGAGATTCAGTTCGGGCTGCGAATCGGGCGATTCAGCGCCGCCGACTTCGCCGGTTGCGATTTTGCGCGCCACCTCGCGCCGCAGCACCTTGCCGGTTGAGGTGCGAGGCAGATCGGGCTCGGGCCAAAGAATCCAGCGCCGGATCTGCTGAAAATCCGCCAACTCTTGATTAGCCGCAGCTACGGCGGAGCTTGCTTCCGCTTGAGTGTTGGTGACAAGTGCAGCGAGCGGCTCGGGTCCGTGCCCGGTGGAAGTTTCGATAACAGCGCAGGCTTTGACGCCGGGTTGGCGATTGAGAGCCGCCTCGAGATCTTCAGGGTAGACGTTCAGCCCGGAAGAGGTGACGATGACATCCTTCTTGCGACCACGAAAGCGCAGATTGCCGCTTTCGTCGAACTCGGCTAAATCGCCGGTCGCCAACCATTCGGAGTCCTGCCGGTGAAGCCGGCCGCCCTGCCAGGTGGCATTGGAAATGGTGTCGCCGCGCACGAGCACCTCGCCTTCAGCGCTCAACCGCACCTCGCGTCCGGGCAATACCTGGCCGATGGTTCCTTGCGCCGCTCGGAAGGGATGATTCAAGCTCACCAGGGCGGTCGTTTCGGTCATGCCGTACCCTTGAATGACAACGAATCCCAGAGTATTCCAGAACTGCTCGCGATCCGAAGACAGCGACGCTCCACCACAGACAAAGGCCCAGAACTTCAGGCCGAAGAGACGATGGATATCGCGAAAATGCCACCAGCGCTGCCACGCGTTCATGTGGCCGGCAGCGGCAGCTCGAGCGGGAAGATCCGGAAAGCGTTCGCGCAGGTAATGCTCGAGGAGCTCTAAACACGCGGCACGGCCGCGACTACTGAAATGCGCTGTTTGTGAATGCGTTCGACGAGATCCGCCGGAACGAGCCTCGATTGGTAATGCACTTCGGCGCGCAGGAGCGGCGGGATCCACAGTCCCATAAACTGTCCGAACACATGGCTCAGCGGCAAGGTGTGGAGAATCCGAATGGGATGCACGAGCCATTCGTATTTGAGATATTTCTGCATCTCCGCTTCGATAGGCCTGAGGCTTGCGAGCACATTCTTGTGCGTATGAACAACACCTTTCGGATCGCCGGTGGTACCGGAGGTGAAGACAATCTGGAGCGCATCTGTTTCCTGCAGATCCGGGTCAGCGGCAGCGGTGGTGGTCGTGACGGCCTGTTCGAAACGCTCAAAGAAGAGCAGCGGGACGGCGGATCGGAGCGCGCTTAATTTCTCCCGATCGCCGGCGATCAGCTTCGGCGACACCTCGCGCTCGACGCGCTCGACGAAATCGCTCGTGCCGGCCACGTCGACGGGTACGGGGAGAACGCCGCGGAGCACGCAACCAAAGAAAGTTGCGATCCATTCGGCGCCGTTCTCGCCCCAGATCAGGACGCGATCACCCTTGGCGATTCCGCGCTTCGCAAGTTCAGCGGCGAAGCGGTGGGAGAGCGTCGACAATTGTCCGTAAGTGGTTTTCCGCTGTCGCACTCCGCGCGGCGCGACGATCGCAGTCTGGTTGCGGTTGCGATCGAAGTCCTTGATGAGTGAAGCAAGAGAGCCGCGTTGATCGCCCACACTTCCAGGCTACGACTCGGGCCCCCGCGGAACACAGTTCCGAGATGCACACGTAAAACGCTTCTGTCACATTCCGTGAAACGACGTATGGATTGCGGCGTTGGCGCGAGAACACGGATTGGCGCTGGTCAGCCGAGGCTCGCATTTTGAGATGGTGCGCGGATTGAAGCTGATCGAGTGGGAAGCGTTAGCCTCGCGCCCGAAAACAGCAAAAAAGCAGTGAAGCGCCTTACAGAAACCGCTAGTACTGTGAAGGCCGTATGTCTGTTGATGACCTACAGGTATATTTTCGATCTAATCGGTGTGAAGCCCCTGAGTAAGTACAGCGTATTGTTCCTGATGGCGGCAACGTTGGTGGCGGCAGAGCCCCGACAGAATGGTACGTACATCGCGACCGCCTACGCGCAACACGGCATTACAGCTTCCGGACAGTACGCGCATCGGCACGTCGTGGCCGCCGATCCGTCGGTTTTGCCGATCGGCAGCCGGATCAAAATCAGGCGCGCGGGGATCTATTCGGGCGAATACGTGGTGGCGGATACGGGTGACAAGATCGAAGGCCGGAAGCTCGACATTTACATGCCTAGCGCGGTGGCATGCAAGAAGTTCGGTGTGAAGCGAGTGCGGGTGCGTGTCATTGAATTAGGAGATGGCACCCACCAGGCGGCTAAGCAGGCCGATCAGGCTGTGAAGCAGGACGTCGCAAAGGACGTACAGAAGGGCGTGGTGGGAAACGCCGCTACGCAGGTGGATTGGAAGGCCAAGGGCGCTCCGGTGGCCGCCGCAGCCCAGGCGGGAACGACCCCGACTGACCCGGCCACTAAGAGTTCCCCTAACGCCGCCACCACTAGTACCAAGCCGGCTACGTCATCGAGCACCGCGACGAGCACGGAACACCCGTAACAACATCCGCAGTAACACGAAATAATTTCCGTGCGTAAGGCATAGCTGCCGGATTGCTCGGCTCAGAAAGCTTAGCGCGCGAGCATCGGCCGGAGAGTACGTGCACCCTCCGAAAAGAAAGTTTTATTTGCCGTTTTTTCAAGCATTTGGCGTGAAACAGCCACATTCCCCTCCTGCTCCATTGACCACGATAAGAGTACTGACTTAGCTCTGTAATTTCTCCGGCAAACATCAGAAAACAGGGTAAATTTTCCTCTAAGACGGGGAGGTTTTCTCGATGAGGGTTTATCGGACAAAGATAAGGGTTTCCTGAGGCTGGGTTCGGGCGGAAGGGCGCGGAAGCGCCGCAAAAACGCCGGGCGCAATCACGGGGCAGTCTGCGCCCGTACTGGGGGAAAAATGAGTGGTTTTCGGATCTCCGTGACAAGTGCGTTTTGCGCTGGCCTTTGGGTTACAAACTGCTTTGCAGCTTCGAGCCCACAACCAGCAACTGATCTGCGCGCAGCAGCACCGGCGTCACTGCCGGAGGGACAGCCGGACGGGTTCATTCCCCCGAGCCTGCTTCCGGCTGTGCCAGAGCTGAACACGGACCTGCTGAAGCTGGCCCGCGAGGCGAACGAAGAAGTCTACTCCAGTCTGCAATCGTTTGTGTGCAACGAAGAGATGCACCGGTTCAAGGGCCGCATCAGCGGGGCAAGCAGCCGACCGATTGATACGGTGACGGCGAAGGTCTCATTCGAGAACGGCGTGGAACATTACAGCGAAGTTCGGCAGAACGATCGTGAGCGCGCGACGATTTCGGGCCTTGCCGGAGCGTGGTCGACAGGTGAGTTTGGCACGCTGTTGCAGCAAACGCAGGTTTTGTTGAAGACGCAAGCGGTGCTGTTCCGGATGAACGCGGATATGGACGGAACGCCGGCGGCGGTTTACGCAGTAGAGATTTCCGAGGCGGACAGCCCGTGGGATTTGGAAATACGCGCCCAGCATTTCCGCATTCCGTTCCGGACGGAGGTTTGGGTCTCGCGAATATCGGGAGAGATTTTGAAGATCGAGCGGATTTCGACCAGCATTCCGTTCCATATGGGTATCTCGGAAATTCAGTGGGGCGTGACGCTTCAGAAGGTGGAGCTAAACGGGAAGGGTTGGCTGCTGCCGAAGACGGGCGACTACGCGGTGATGTACGAGGAATCTGGTCGGCGCGAATGGAATGAGATGACGTTCTCAAATTACCACCGCTACGGATCGGAAGTGGCGTTGCGGTTCCAGTAGATAAAAGTTCGTGGTGCGGCCGCGGCTGAATGGGTGTCAGCTGCGGTCTTCTACAAGCCGCGGCTGAGGGGTCAGCAGCGGCTTTTTTGTTTTGAAGCAGGACGGCTCGCGCACTTAGGACGTAATCTTACTTGGCGCAGCGGCGGCTATTTTCGCAATATGCTGCGCGAACGGGAAAGCACTTTCCGTTTACCTGGCTCGGACGCGTCCTTGGGCGCGAGCAGAGACGCCGGGCCGGATTGTCCGGTGTCGAGAGCGGGCGCGGACTGAGGATCGGGAGCTACAGCGGCATTTCCGACCGCGACCGCAATTGCCCTCGGAGCGATGTTATCGCGCGCGATCACGTTTCCTTGCGCGTCGAGGCGCTCGATTTCAGGCACCTCCCGATTCACTTGGACGCGTTGCTCCACCGTGTTGCGCTCTTCGGTTTCAGTGATATGAATTTCTTCGGTGACGACCCATTGCTTTTCGATGCGCAACACTTCGGAGACCACGGGAACGATGAGAGTGTTGCCCGCGCGGCGGACCGCTTGAGGACCGTCGACCACGCGATCGGTTTTCACACGCTTTACTTCGACGTGAGTCTTTCGAAGTTCCTGCGCAAGAATTTCCTCATGGGTTTCGACATGCTTTGTGACGCGGACGCCGCCGGTTTCGACCGGAACAGCGCCCGCGTGTAATTCCTCAGCGAAGACGGGAACTACAACGTCTTCTTCTTGCTGATCCATGCTTTAGCCGCGTGTTGTTGCAGCGTTGGTTCGCAGGTCGTCTTCGTCCTCGTCGAGGTCGCCCGTTGTGGAGGCGTCCCGAACGCTCCTCTCATCCAAGTTCTCCACTTCGACTTCAGTGCGGCGGACGTTGTCGCGAACGGTCTCGGTTCGTTCGGTCGAGTCTTTGCCAACTCGAACCTCTTCCACCACGCGAGCTTGCTTGGAAACGACGGGCTCTTCGGCGTATGCCTTCACTTCGATCACTTGCTGGTCGCGGCCGCGGAGATCCGCTTCGGTGGCGGCCCGGTTAACGGGCTGGCGGTCAACTCGAATCTGTTCCTCGCGCAAGCGAACCGATTCTTCTACAGGCTGCTCCACTGTCCGTGAGTAGACCCGAACTCCGCCACGTTGCACGCTGCGTTTTCCGACGCGAAGCTCCTCTTCGACTACAGGGATAGCCTCGCCCTGATTGGTTTGGGCAGCCGTCGACGTGCCACGCTGCTTTCCACCGTAAGCGGCTCCGGTAGAAGTACCGGTGGTTGAGCCAGCGCGGGCACCCGCAGCCTCTTCATGCACGTTTACCGGCGAGTGACGATCGAGAATCTCCGTTGCCCGATCAATGTTTTCATTGTCAGTTTGTACGCTGACCAGGATCTTACCGCTGCTTACAGCATTCTGATAGCGAGTGCGATCAGCATCCGCGTTATCATCACTTCCGAAGAGAGATTTAAGCCATCCCATGAAGCCGCCCTCTGTATGTCCGGAGGATCGTTCGTCATAGGAGCCGGCTTGCGCTCCAGCGCTAGTGGGGGCCGAGTTGGCGGAACCGATATAGATATCGTCGCTATCGATTCCGTTGCTTTTCAGTTCGTTGACCGCGGCTTGTGCATCCGCGTGGTTGTCGAATACAGCGACAACGCTAGATCGTGTAGTATTTGCCATCAGTGATTTACCTCCAAGGTGTGCTTTAAATTCAGGTGTGCTCGGGAACGGGGTGAGTCGAGTTACACTCCAGTGGACGAGTAGGGCGGCTATTCGCTACAAGAAAACTCAGCTTAAGTACGCAACGATTTTTCCGGATGGCGATCTCAGGGAGAGGAGAAATATGGATCGATTCGAAGAACTGAAAAATAAATATCGCGCGGCGCTTGACACTATTCAACAGAAGGGGGTCCGGCTGGCGCACCTACACGTACAAGACAACAAGCTTTTCATTCAGGGGGCTGCGCCTTCGGAAGAAGTAAAGAATGAAGTCTGGAACCAGATCAAATCCGCCGATAGCAGCTACAGCGATTTGAGCTGCGATCTGACTGTCGATCCCAGCCTTGCACCAGCGAAGGCCCAGGGCGCGGCTGCGTCAGCGAGCGGCACGACCACAACTCGCACGTACAAAGTGGAACCCGGCGATACGCTATCGAAAATCGCCAAACAGTTTTACGGAAATGCTAACGAGTACAACCGAATTTTCGAAGCGAACCGCGACAAGCTGGAGAGTCCCGACAAAGTTCGACCGGGCCAGGAACTAGTCATCCCGAGTTAAACACGCGCACCGAGAAAGCGGGTCCATGCGAGTCGAGCCTGCGAGTCAAGCGTGCGAGTCAAGGAGGGACCTGCCGCCCCGGAGCAATGCGCAGGTAAACGCTCTACTCCGAAGGCGGCTGCCGATAAGCTGTGATAAGGCGCTAGAGGTTAGCGCTAAGTACGGTACTCGCCTGCTTGACACGCACGAGTGCCTTCGCCAGACTTAAAAGGTTCAAAAGGGGTGTGAGGCTTCGTGAGATTTCCTGTTCTTGTGTCTATGTTCCTGATCGCGGCAAGCGCGTTCGCGCAGGACACCACAGTCGCGCCGCAGACCCCCCCTACTCCCACGGGGAATCCGGTTGTCACACTGGCGAGCGAGTTTTTCGAGCACGATTTCTTCAACGTGTATGCATTCGGCGACGGCATATACGATAGTTACGCACCGATCGAGCAGAACGGCCGAACTGCCAACAATGGCAGCTTTGGATTTGATGCCGGCGGTGGGATCAATGCGTATCACCAAGTCCAAAACGGCGATATCAGCGTCACCTATCGGGGCGACTACCGGAATTACGAGAACAACGTATTCGGCAGCGGGACTGATCAGTATCTGGCATTTGGTTTCAACAAGCGGCTCACCCGACGTTGGAGTTTAAATATCGGCGTAGGGGGCGGCATCTTTCTTTACGGCGAATCGTTCATCAGTCCGCTACCCAATCAAACTACCGTTGTACAGGCCAACCCTTTCAGCAATGAGAGCAGGTTCGCGTACGGCGGGGTTACTCTTTCCTATCAGCAGTCACGTCGTCTGAGCTACAGCGTCTCCGGCAACTTTTTGCTGAACAGATATACGTTTCCAGGCTCGATCGGAATGACGGGGATCACGGGCTCAGCCGGAGTGCAGTATCGGCTTTCGGCGCGCACAACCGTGGGTGGAAGCTATTCTCACAGCTATTTCGCGTATCAAGCCGGAGCAGGTCAGTCATCGGTCGACAGTTTCTCCGGAACGATCTCGCGGGCGCTGCCGAATCGTTGGAATGTTTTCGCTTACGGCGGTGTGAGCAGAACAACCACGAGCGGCATAGCCTCTATACCGGTTACTCTGCTGATTCAGGGACAGGCGGTGGGCGGATATTATATTGGCCCCTACAAGAACACGTCAGAGATCCCGTCGTTTGGCGGCACCCTTTCGCGCACGTTCCACCGTTCTCTGCTTTCCATCAGCGCGGGCCAAGGCGTTTCCGCGGGGAATGGATACTTTCTTTCGTCCCGCTCCGACTACGTTACGGGTACGTTCTCGTACAGCATGCGAGGGTCGAACATTAGCGCGGGCGGCACCTACACTCGCCTGAGCAGCATCGCGAACACCGTGACGAGCACTTACAAGAGCGCTGGATTGAGCATCTCCTACAGCCGAAATCTAGTGCGGTATGTCGGAGCCAATCTGCGCTACGACTACTTCAACTACAGCTCCTTGGCCCCGCTCGGTGGAATTTCCGACAGCCGTATTTCATTTGGATTCAATTTCAGTTCGAAGAGCATTCCCCTCACGCTGTATTAGCGTCGAAGCGGGCAGATCAGTTGATGCGGACTTCGGAGGCGAGCATCTGCTGGAGGCGATCCGCGAAGTTTTCGCCCGATTCGGTTTCAAGCTTTCGAGTGGCGACCGGAAGCGTGAGATCCACTTCGTGAACCAACCGGAGCAAGCTCTTGATGTTTGACTCAATGAGCCTGGCGCCACCGGGCACATCGAGCCGAGGCAAGTAATGGCTGTCAACGCCGAAATCGACACGCAGATCTTCCTGTTTGGCGGATTCGTGTTCGGTGCCGTTGTCGAAATTCGGTCCAAAGCAGGCGAGTGCGACGGGGGCGGGGCGCAGTTCCCAATCTTCATCGAACTGCCACAGATCCCACCAGCTTTCGATCTCGTAAGCAATGTCGTCGCCTTGGTAGTCACGCATCGCGGGGAGCACGTCCGCAACGTCGATGGGTCCGTTTAGGGGCCGTTCCAGCAGCGGAGCTTCGGTGCTGTCGATGGCGTGGATCGACAGGATGGACTGAGGCTGCTCGCGCGGCGAGAACGGGAAAAGGCGGAGTAATTTCTCGAACTGCTGCAGGCGGCTGGCGCGGTTGTGCCGGTCAAGCCAGATGGACAGGTAGAGTTGATCCGTCACGCTTTCATTATCACGGGAGTCCCGAGATGCAACGTTTTGATAAGAACAATTCTTCGAGAGAATGTTCGGGTGCCCGCTGTTTGTTGAGATACTAGTAAGGTGATAACGGACCTCGTGCAAATCGAGCGTTTCGGCGAAAAGCAGCGCGAGGAAAACCAGCGTTTCCGGGGCTGGATGAAGCGGCACCATTTTGTGGAGAGGCGCTTCAAGGCGATCGCACAGGATGTGGAAGATGGGATCGATTGCCGGCAATGCGGGAACTGCTGCCGGGTGGCGACAACTCAGATCACGGAGCGGGATGCGGAACATCTGGCGCGCCATTTGGGATTGAGACTGGCGGATTTTCTGCGCGACTGTACGGTTGAAACGGTGGAAGAAGGCCGCATCCTGAAGCGCAACGAGAACGGATGCATATTCCTTGAAGGTAAGGTCTGTTCGGTCTACGAGGCGCGACCTCGCACATGCGAATTCTTTCCTCACCTGGTGAAAGGGAACGGATCGCTCTTAAGCCGGATGTGGCACATGCCGGACCGCGCGGTGTACTGTCCCATTGTGTTCAACACGCTCGAGCGTTTCAAGACGGAGACGGGGTTCAAGAGATGATGGCCGCTTTGCTGGTGGGCCTGTTCGCGGCGGTGGCGTTTGCCGCGTATCAACTTTCGGAGGCGAAGCGCTGGCGACAGAGCGCTCGCGAGACGCGGGAGGAGAACGAACGGCAGCGTTCGGAGCTCGAGGAAGCGCGACGCGGCGTGCTGGAGAAGCAGGCGGAAAGCATAAAAAATCGCGAGATTGCGGAAGTGCAATTGAAGCTTCTGACGCAAACGCAGCAGCAGCTCGAGGAGAAATTTCGGGCGCTGGCGGCGGAGGCTTTGCAGAGCAATAGCCAGCTGTTTCTGGATCGCAGCCGCGATCAGATGCAGCACTTGGTGGATCCAGTGAGTCAATCGCTGCGGCGCTTTGAAGAGCAGGTGCAGGCGATCGAACGCTCGCGCGCCGGGGCTTACGAAGGAATTACGGCGCAGGTGCAAGCGTTGACGCAGCTTCAGGAACGAGTGCGGCAATCGACCGAGCAGCTGAAGACGGCGCTGCGATCGCCGAATCAACGCGGCCGTTGGGGTGAAATGCAGTTGCGGCGCGTGGTGGAAATGGCGGGAATGCTGGAGTACTGCGATTTCGCCGAGCAGGAGACGCTGTTCGGGGAGACGAATCAGCGGCCCGACCTGATCGTGCGGTTGCCAAACCAGTGCAAGGTCGTCGTAGACGCGAAAGTATCGCTCGAAGCCTATTTGCGCGCCATTGAAGCAGAAGACGACGTGGAGCGGCTGCGCCACTTGAAAGCGCACGCGAGCCAGGTGAAAACGCACCTCAAGTCTCTGCGCGAGAAGGCGTATTGGGAACGCGTCGGCTGTTCGCCCGAGTTTGTGGTGGCGTTTCTGCCGCTCGAATCATTGTTTAGCGCGGCCCTGGAGCACGATCCGACGCTGCTCGAATTCGGCATGGATAGCCGTGTACTGATCGCAACGCCGATGACGCTTATCAGCCTGCTGCTTGCAGTGGCGCATGGCTGGCGTCAGCAGGTGCTCGCTGAAAATATCGACCGGATTCGGGATAGCGGTGTTGAGCTGTATACACGCTTGTTGAAAATGAGCGACAACTTTGTAAAGCTGGGCGGGGCGATCGAGAAGAGCGTGGAGATGTATAACCAAACCGTGGGATCGCTCGAGAAGAACGTGCTGCCCTCGGCGCGCAAATTCCGCGAGCTTCGTCCGGCGAATGCGGAGCAGCTTGCCGAAGTGACGGAGATCGAAGCAACGTCGCGTCGGCTCGATCCAGGAAAGTGGCAGATTCTCGAAGCCGCGAAGCGGAACTAGCGGGCTGTTTTACTCGATTGAACAGGGGCGGGACTCGAAATCCGGCGGAGGTTTAGGGAGAGATTCCGGGTTCCGAGGATACCTTGCAGTCTGCGCAAAACCATGTTTGTTGCAATGACACCCAGGTCAGCGGTTCCCTGATATTGCACGTTAAGGACGATGCCGGTTGGATCGATGTCTACGGCGAAGGTCTGCAGCGGGTCTTCGGGCGGCCAGGACTGATTCAATGCCGGCCCGATTCGGGCAAGGAGATCTCGCTGGATCTGGTCCACAGTCTTCGGGCGCGCCGGTGGCGGAGCCGGCGCAGGGGCGGTCAGGCGATCCATCAAGCCGGTTAGCTCAGTGTTGCTTGCCACCTCTTCAACGGATATGTCGACGTCTTTTCCGGTGCGGTTTCCGATCGACTGCTCGGCCTGGTTCACCTTTACGTCGGGGATGCTTGCGGTGCAAACGAGACGGATAACGATATGGGTGCGACCGACCTGGACACTCTGCGAAACAAGGGAGCTTGCCGGTACGAGTCGCTTCACGACTTTGTCGACGACCCTTCGCGCCAACGCCTCGTTGGTCAGCTGGACGAGCGCTCTCCTCAGCGGCACGGCAATGCACCCGAGCAGAACGACAATCATGAGAATGCGCCAGCGAAGTCGTCCGCTGCTGCTCAAGAATCGCGCGAATGGAACACGCGCCAGTTTGTGCGCAAAGACCTCCTCTTCGCGGGAACGTTTTATCTCCGCGCGTCCGTTCGGCGAGTTCATCCCGACCAGCAGAAAAACGGCGAACGCGCTGGCGACAATAGCCACTAAATTGGCCAGAAAGAGGAGACCCGCTCCACCCACTATCGGCAGATTTGCTCCGCTTCCAAGGCCAAAGCCCATCACGCAGAGCGGCGGCATCAAAGCAACTGCGATCGCGACGCCGGGGAGCGCGGTGACATCGCCCGTCCCGGCGCCCCGGCAGACTAAAACGGAGCCAGCAAGTCCGGAAAGTATCGCAATAGCAAGGTCAAGCAGGTTCGGATTGGTCCTGCTCAAGATCTCAGCGGTCGCTGAATGGAACGGCAACAGCCAGACGAAAACTGCTGAGAGACCAACCGCCGTCGCTACACTGATCACGAGATTAGCTATCGCCTTTATTCCTAAGTAGAGGTCGCCGATCGCTAAGGACAAGCCCGCGGCCATAATAGGTCCGATTAGAGGCGAAATGAGCATCGCGCCGATGATTACGGCAGGGCTATTCAACACCAGCCCGAACGTTGCAATGCCGGCGGAAAAGAAGATTTCAAGCCAGTAGTTCAGATTCAAGATCTCCGCGGAATTGAAAACCTGCGCGTAAATCTTTGGCTTGTTCTCCGGGGTTATGCGGAGCCAACGCTGAAAGCGGGTCTGAATGAGGACCGGAATTAGTAATTCAGCTTTTCGGTAATCGTGACTGGAGTGGCAAGGCGGAAAGTCAGCCGAGTTTCGCTGGGGAGCACGGCGGCTTTGCCTCGTGTGGCAAGCACCGTACCGGCACCCGCGGCAGTACCAGCTCCGGCACCGATGGCGGCGCCTCTGCCCCCGCCTGCGACAGCTCCAATAATGGCCCCCAGAGCTGCGCCTCCGGCGACCTCGGCGCCGTCTCTCCCAGTTGAGGCGGGACCTCTCTTATCGTAGGAGCTTGTATCGATTCTTACGCGCTGGTTGTCGGTGGTGTTGATCTCGGTGAGCGTTAGGGTGAGATCGGAAACGCCCTCGACACGGCCGGCCTTCTGAGCGTTCGCGATACGACCAAGAATCTTCGAACCTTTATCGGCGATGATGAAGCCGTCCATGACGATGGGCGATTCCAGGGTGGCGCGGAAGCTATCGCCAGTGTAGTTATGGTCCGTTGAGAGCGCCTCAGTGAGGCGAACGGTCAGGCTAGTCCCAGACCGCAATGTGACGATATGGGGCTGGCGTACCGGCACGCTTGGAGGAGCGTCTTGCGGCTGCGATTCCGGATTGGACTGCGGTCGCCGCGTTTCAGCGGGAAGCTGCTGGTTTCCATCGTTTACGGGGGCGGAACTCACAGCTTGGGGCGGCGGCGAAGCAGGGGCGGCAACGGCCGGAACCGGTGACGTGACGGGCGGATACGCGGGCGCGTGATTCTGGGCGATTTGGAAAGTGCGATGAGCGGGCTGATCGTGGCGAACCGCGGGTTTGATAATGACTGGTTTGATAATGGCCGGTTTGATAATCGGATGATGCGCCTGGAGAACTGCTTTCTGCTTCACCGCATGCTCGATGGGCACGGGCGGGCCGGGTTGATCCTCTGGCGCTGGGCGCGGAGCAGGTGCAGCCTGATCCGACGTATCCTGTCCGGCGTCGGGCAACTGGGTGGGGGGCGGTTCCTGGGAGACGACACTGGTTTGTGCGACCGGCGGGTGGACCATGTCGCTCACCCGCACGTAGATAAGGGCGCTCCCCAGGGCCACCACTACACCAGCGACAAAAGCGGCAACAACTCTGATCACGCTAGACGGCTCCACGTACCTTCCCCACTATATGTGAAAACGCGGATTCCGGGTACGGCGTTTCGGCTGGGACAGTTAAAATAAGGTCATTCAGGTAGGAGCGGGTGAAGACCCTATCCCGCCTTACTCATGACGAACGGCTACCTATTTGATTTTCCTGCCAGTTACACCGTGGGGCCCATGTCAATTGCGCCTGCGACGGTACTGGCTCCGATGGCGGGCGTGACGGACACGGTGTTCCGGCGACTGATGCGGAGCCAGGGCGGCTGCGGGCTGCTGATGACGGAGTTCACCAGTTCGCACGGGGTGGTGAGCACGCGGACGGCGAAAAAGCCCAACCGGAATTTCCGCTATCTCTATTTCGAGCCCGAGGAGCATCCGATCAGCTGCCAATTGTTCGGTTCCGATCCGGAGGTGATGGCGGAGGCGGCGAAAGTGTGCGAGGACCGCGGATTTGACATCGTCGATATCAATTTCGGATGCCCGGTGAACAAGGTAGTGAAGTGCAACGGCGGATCGGGACTGTTGCGAGATCTTGGGCTGGTCGCGACGATTCTCGGAAGAGTTCGCGCGGCGATCTCGATTCCACTGACGTGCAAGTTTCGCGCGGGCTGGAACGATCATGAGCTGGTGGCGGTCAAGATGGCGAAGATTGCGGAAGATTGCGGGTTGGCGGCGGTCGCTTTGCATCCGCGAACGCGTGAGCAGGGCTATAGCGGTCGCGCGGATTGGACGCGGATCGCTGAGGTAAAGGCAGCTGTGAAGATTCCAGTCGTCGGGAACGGAGACATTGCCAGCCCCGAGGACGCGTTGCGCATGTACCGTGAAACCAAATGCGATGGCATCATGATCGGGCGCACGGCTTCGTACAATCCATGGATTTTCCGGCAGATCGATGAGTACCTTCGCACCGGGACCTACACTGTGCCGCCCGATCGCGAGCGGTACGACATCATGAAGACCTATTACACGATGCTGGAGGAACACGGGGAATCGGATGCGGTGGGCAAGATGAAGCAATTCGCGACGTACTTCACGCATGGCGTGCGGAACGGCTCGAAGCTGCGCACGGAAATTTACCGCGCTCAGGACGCCAGGCGCATTCTTGCGATCGTGGACGAGTTCTTCGCCGAGCAGTTGAGCAATGGGCCGGTGCTCGAGTGTGCTGAAGTCGCTTGAAACACGTTCGCTTAATCACCGACGGGGCGTGCGTCGGCAATCCGGGCAAAGGCGGGTGGGCGTGCATTCTGCGCTACGGCGAGCGCAGCAGTGAGCACTTCGGGTACGACCCGCACACCACGAACAATCGCATGGAGTTGACCGCCGCCATCGAAGGATTGAAGCGTTTGAAGGAAAGCTGCTCGGTAGAAATCGTCACCGATTCCGAATATGTGAAGAACGGCATTACAACATGGATACACGGCTGGAAGCGAAAAGGCTGGCAAAATTCCGATAAGAAGCCGGTAAAGAATCAGGATTTGTGGATGATGCTCGACGAGCTGGTAGCGGCACATCAAACGGCGTGGAAATGGACTAAGGGCCACGCCTCGCATGAAGATAACAACCGATGCGATGAACTGGCTAGCCGGGCGGCTCGCGAGCAGATTTCAAACGCGGCGAGCGCGACACAACTGATGTGATGGGCGGCCGACGCATGTGCCTGTTCGGTGGCACCTTCGATCCGATACATAAGGCTCACCTGAAGATTGCCGAAGAAGCGGCGACGCGGTTTTCGCTCGATGGCGTTGTGTTTGTGCCGGCGGCGAATCCTCCTCACAAAGAGGTTGCGGAACTGACTCCGTACGAGGATCGGTTTCGGATGGTCGAGCTTGCGTGCGCGCCTTACCCGAAATTCCTGGTATCTCGTTTGGAAGAGGGCAGCGACCGGAGCTATACGGTGAACACGCTCGAACGGTTCAGGCAAGATTTGGGCGCGAACAATCGCGTGTTTTTCCTGATTGGTTCGGATGCATTCGATGAACTGGAGACCTGGAAGCGCTGGCGAGAGGTAGTGAAGCTCACGGATTTTATCGTGGTAGCGCGCCCGGGAGTTGAGTACCACATTCCGGAGAACGCGCGGATCGAACGGCTGGATGGATTGAATCTGCCGGTCGCAAGCACTGGAATTCGGGCACGGCTCCGTCTGGGCGAGCCGACTCCCGAGCTGCCCACCGAGGTGCGCGAATTCATCGACGAACGCGGTCTCTATGGAGCCGGTAGAAAAGAGCCTACTGCTTCGCAGTCACGCAGTACTGATCGAAAGCTTCCGTCAGGAGCTTAGCGATTTCGGGCGCTTGGCGGGATTCGATCTGATGGCGATGGAGCATGAAAATTGGCTTGCCGTCGCGAAAGAGAGCCATGGACGGGGAGGACGGAGGAACACCGGGCAGCAGCTCCCGAACGCGAGCGACGGCTTCGAGATCCGCGCCCGCGAAGACTGCAACGGCTGAGTCCGGCCGGGTGTGATGCTCAAGCGCCATGCCGACCGCGGGACGTGCTTTGCCGGCGGCACAGCCGCAGACAGAATTGACTACCATCAACACGGTGCCCGAGCCCGGCGAGAGCGTACGGTCCACGTCTTGAACGGTTCTTGTTTCTTCGACTCCATACTGGGTTAAATCCGCCCGCATAGGGGCAATTAGTTGTTCAGGGTATCGCATAAAAATGTTTTAAGATCCGGCTCTGGCGGTTTGAACTTTGGGCGTCGCAAGATAACCGACAATGACATCTTTGCGCACTTGGTTTACGACGATCTCGTCCGGCTGTTTTGCTTTGGACGTGTAGAACTGAATTGGTTCGTTGATGGTGCGGTCCTTCTTTTCCACGGTTTTGTCGTCGGCAATGATCGCGATGGTGAACTTATTGTGTTTCTGGTCGGCTTTCTTCAACTCGACCATTACGTCGGCGACGCGAGTGGGTTTTTTGGACTTGTTGATGGTGAATTCCGAGTAGTTCCGCTCACCTAATTCCCTCAAAGCCCGCAGCTCTTTGCCATTAGTCGCGATCAAGCTGGCGTGATCGTCCAGTTCTCCAGTCGCCCGCTTGAGATTTGCAATCGTTTGCTCAAGCTGAGTTTTGGTATTCTGCACGTCGGTTTTTACGTTGCCGACATCCGTCGATACGGTGGCGATCTGGGTGTTCGCCGTATCGGCCGATTGCTTTACCTGGGCAATCGCGGCCTGCTGCGCGACTTGTTCAGTCGCTACTTTGTCTTGCAGCATTTGAACGCGTTTCTGAGCGTCGACCTTCGCCTGCCCGACGGCGGCTTCGGCGGCGTGGCGCGATTGAGCCAAGGCCCCCTGCAGTTCTTCGACGCGGCGAGTGGAACGGCGGACTTCCGCGGAAGAATCGAGCCGCATCTGTTCCATGGTGTTGTTGAATTGCGTGGCTAGCTTCGTCATATCGTTCTTGTTTTCCACCCGCACGTGATCCAGCTGAACGAACAAGAAGATATTCGAGGCCACCAAGAGAACCAATATGCCGATCAGGAGCGGCGTCTTCCAATTGGGGCTGGAGGGCGGCGGGATGATATATGTCGGCTGTTGTGGTGTACTGCTCATTGTTTATCCTTGTGGAGAACTACGCGGCGGCTACGGACGCACCAGCGTGTGCCAATGGCCGAATAGACGTACTCATTCTCGCTTATGTTTCAGTCTCGCACGGATGTCTTCGGGGAGGACGCCAAAATAAAATCAAGCACCTCCTGACGAGGCGCGCCGGGCTCGAAGCACCGGCGGCAGCGAGCCTCATAGGAGCCGCCCGCTCCTACCAAGATAAGCTCGCCGATTCGATCAGCCGCTGAGTGTGTTTGGCAGGCGCGCCGCAGCGCATGCAGATAGCGAGCGTCTTGGTGATGGATTCCGCGAGAGCGAGCAGGTCGGGCATGGGCGGAAAGGGGCGGCCGAGGTAATCGGTATCAAGGCCGCTGACGATCACCTGTTTGCCGCTATCGGCGAGTTGATTGGCGACCGGCACGAGATCAGGGCCGAAGAAGTTTGCTTCGTCAATGCCCACGACTTGCGTTCTGGAATCCAGTTTTTCGAGAATGTGCCGAGCGGAACTGACGGACTCGCAGCGCATGCGCACATCGGCATGAGTGACGATCTCGCTTTCCGCATAGCGGGTGTCGAGGGACGGCTTGAATACCTGGACGCGCTTGCGTGCGATGGTAGCGCGTCGCAGCCGCCGGATCAACTCTTCAGTTTTCCCGGAGAACATCGGCCCGCATATCGCCTCCATCCAGCCCGAGGTGGGCATGACGATCTCCAAATTTAAGGACTCTCCCGCATGCGATGGATTCGCGTGTGCAACCATTCTTTTACCACTTCGCGCCCGTTCGGGGGGCTGCGCCGGGTAAGCTGACAGATTGGAGCGATCGACGAAGCTTGTTTGCGAAGCGATTCATAGAACCGGAACTGCTGGACCATTTACCCGCGGAAGAAGCGCGGCCGAACCTTGCCGATCTGGTTCGCATCAACCGGAGATTCGGCGGGCATTCCGTGATTCGGAAAACGCTGGAACAAGTCGCCGGGAGGAACGATGAATTTACAGTGCTCGATGTGGGCGCGGCATCGGGCGATACGGCGCGGTTCATTCGCGAGTTGTATCCGAGCGCTTCGGTAACGAGTCTCGACTACAACTTCGTCAATCTGGAGGCTGCTCCTCGGCCGAAAGTGATTGCGAATGCCTTCGACCTTCCCTTCCGCGCCGGAAGCTTCGATTACGTGATGTCTTCGCTGTTTCTGCATCACTTCACGGACGAACAGGTGGTGGCGCTATTGCGCGGTTTCTACAGCATCGCGCGGCGAGCGCTGCTGGTCTGCGATCTGGAGCGGCATGTTGTTCCGTACTGGTTTCTCACGATAACGAGGAGGCTATTCGGGTGGAAGAAGATTACGGTTCACGATGGGCGCATCTCAGTTCGAGCCGCTTTCCGACTCGCCGAACTGCTCGCGCTATCCAAGCAGGCCGGCATCGAGAAGGCAGAAGGAAGGGTCTATCGGCCGGCATTTCGCATTGCGTTGGTAGCGCCGAAAACGGAGCGATTGTAGCGAGAACGAATCGATATGGCGAGATGTGGACCGGTGGGCACTCGGAGGAAGATACCCACCGGGGGGCGCACGGCAGCATGAGCAGAAGTGCGCCAACTTGTTGGCTCGCGTTTCGCCGACATGTGCCAGCTAGCGCATTGCGCCTAAATCCGTGAGCGTCCGCGTGGAACGCCCCACAGCACCTTACATATTACGCGGTTTTAATCTCGCAGCCTGTCCTATATACGTTTTTAATTCTTTTTTGGTTTCGGGGACACTCAGTGGAGGTAGAACAAGCTGAGGCGCGGCAGTTTGGCGCGTTCGAGCAGCGCGGTATCCAGATAGCGGCGCTCCAGCATGGCAAGCTGATCGGCGGTCATTTTCCCGCGGTAGGGTTTGAGCTCGCGGTCGAGCGCTTCGCGGATGGCGAACAGCTCATCGCCGGTTTGGGAGGTTCGCAGGACGGCAACGATCTTTTCTTCCAGCACGGTAAGCCATGCGCTCGAGTTCTTCGAGATCCCGGCGTAACGCTCGGCTTCCGACGAGAGTGCTTCCAGAGAGGAGGCGATTTCGTAGAGCGGCGGCTCCGGTCTATCACGCAGGCCGGCGGCTGATTTCTCGAGGTGAGCGCGGATTTCTTCGACGGAAAATGGTGCATCGGCGGATTTCGACTCGGGGCCCAGTCTCGACGGGAAATGCTGCGCAACCTCCAACACAGCTTGAGCGCAATAAGCGAGCGAATTGACGAGACGACGCTTCGATTTGCGGCTGCGCCACTTCTCGAAAGCTTCGTCGATGCCTTTCAGAACGGCTTCGAGCGGAATGCCTGAAATTTTCCAGCTTTCGATAAGCGCCCAATCCAGAGGCGATAAAAGAAAGAGCCCGGTTCCGCGGGCGCGCTGAAAACGATCTTCGATCTCGGTGAAATAGTTGAAGTAGTTGCTGAGGCCAATCGGAGTCGCCGGGCAGCATCGATTTCATCCATGATCCATGGCGGGGACGGCTGCGCGAAGTCAACAGTCCGGGCGAACGCCGCCGGTGGCCAGTCTCTCGATGCGGCCGGATTCCGAACGAACCAGAAGAAATCCATTTTCGTCAAGTCCGGCGGTTGTTCCTTTCTTTCCATTTTCTTCAATGACAATTCGCCGGTTCGTGGCGTAGCTCGATACCGAAGTAAAGGCTCGCAGAATGGATTCCGGACCCTTTGCCGCGAGCATGGAGCAGAAAGAATCGACGGAGGCGAGCAGACTGACAACAATGCTTTCGCGCGATTGAACGGCGCCACCGCTCTCCATCCGCAGAGAAGTTGCAGGCGTGCGCAGGCCTGCAGGGAACGAAGTCTGGTTGACATTGATTCCGATGCCTGCAACGATCGAGTTCTCCACCAAATGCGTGAGAATGCCGGCGACCTTGCGCTCGTTTATTAGGACATCGTTGGGCCAGCGCAAGTCACAGGCGAGCTGAGTAGATTTCTGAATCGCTTCCGCAGTCGCCAAACCGAGCAGAAGACTTGCGATGGGTAAACTAGCGGGCGAGAGCGTGAGGCGAAGCAGAATGGAGCAGTAGATGCCGAGGTCCGGCTTGGGAAAGCCACGAACGGCCTAACCGTCCGATTCCGGCGGTCTGTTCATCCGCTAGGACGACGGTGCCATGCGGAGCGCCCAACGCGGCCAGCCGCGCGGCTTCGGTCATAGTTGAGCCAACGCTTGGGTAATAGTGCAGCTCGTTTTCCGGCCGCTCGCTGCGAATTCGAGCCACGTCCAGCGCATTAGTGGGCGGTCCAACTCCAGCTGAAAGCTGATGTCCACCGCCTCAGCGGAGTGAGTGATGGCGCCGCAGGAGATAAAGTCTGGACCAGCTTCGGCATAAGCGCGGATGTTCTCAAGCGTGATGCCGCCGGATAACTCGACTGTCGCGCGTCCTTCGATGTAGCGAATCCACTCGGCAGCTTCGCGGGCGAAAGATTGTCGAGCAACAGATGTGTTGCGCCGGCAGAAAGAGCTTCTTCGAGCTCCGTGCGCGTTCGCACCTCAATTTCTACGGGACCGTGAAAGCTCCGGGTCTTCTCCAGCGCCGCGCGAACGCCACCAGCCGCCGTAATGTGATTATTCTTGATCAACACGGCATCAAACAGGCCTTGCCGATGGTTGGTAGCACCTCCGGCGCGAGCGGCCATGTTTTTCGAGATAGCGCAAGCCGGGCGTCGTCTTGCGTGTGTCGAGAATGCGAACCTTCGTTCCCGCGACGGCCTCTACATATTCGCGAGCAAGCGTCGCGATGCCGCTGAGCCGCTGGACAAAATTGAGCGCGACGCGCTCGCATTCGAGCAAGGTGCGAGCCGCGCCCAGACGACCCTGGCGATTATGTCGCCGCGTTTTGACAGTCCGAACCGCTGAATGCAATGACTTCGACTTGCGCGCCGCCGCGAATCTCGTAGATGAGTGGAAGCAGCTCGACACCTGCTAATACAAGTGACTGCTTGGCAATGAAGCTGCCGCGGGCTTGCAGGTTTTCGGGAACGGTGAGTTGCGATGTCATGTCGCCCGTGCCGATGTCTTCGGCGAGTGCACGCTCGACGGCAGTCGCGCACGTCCGGGTGCGACGGCGTCGAACATCTACTGGAGCCCTTCGAGTAGGTGCTTGATTCTTCTTGAGCTGAACTTCGTACTCGGCCCTTTTGGCACGCAAGTCAGCAACTACCTTTTCCGGCGCTCGGCTGAGGAACGTGGCGTCGTTGAGCTGGCGATCGGAGTTCTCGATGTTGCGCTCCTGAACGGCGAATCTCCTTTACTATGCGGGCGCGGGCCTCAGCGACTGAGCGCACCGTTCTCCGCGTTTTGCACCTGCATCGATGCTGCAGATCGAAATGCTCGGTCAGTTGCGTCAGATCGAGCGGTGCGCGATGTTGAGCTTTGTCAGCGTGCGAAAGGATCGAAAGATCCTCTGGCGAGAACTCGTAGTCTCTCAAGAGTAAGCGTCGCAGCGAGTGTGGCTTTAGGATCGAGCTTCCGGTCGCTGCGTTGCTCCCGAGCGTTACTTACGATGTCTTGGAAGCAGGATGAAATGGCGCGTCGTCCGGAGTGACGCCGACCGGTTCCGCGGGATAGCTCGCGAGAGAAATGGACCGTGGCATGGGGCAGATGGCGAGCGTCTGAACGAGCCGCTGCCACAGCTCTTCCGTCACGAATGGCATGAAGGGATGTAGCAAACGAAGCATGGTTTCGTACACGGTGAGTGCCGCCGTCCAGTGTTCGTCCTGGCCGGAGCCTTCCCGGAATCGCAGCTTCTTCACTTCGAGATACCAATCGCAGAATTCGTGCCACACAAAGTCCCAGAGCGTCTTGCGCGGCTTCGTGGTATCGATGCTGCTGGAGTGCTCGATTGACGGTTTCGTGGCGCGATTCAAGCGGCCGAAGATCCAGGCGTCCTCGATATAGGAGGACTGTCGAAGTCAGCTACGCGTCCAGGAGGTGACGTTCGATCGCTCCATATTCATGAAGAGCAGGCGCGACGCATTCCAGAGCTTATTGGCGAATGCCCTGCCCGCCTCCATGCGATCTTCTTTTAGCGCGATGTCGGCTCCGGCGGCCGCGGAAATCAGCAGAGCGACACGAACGGCATCCGTGCCGAAGCGATCCATGACGATGAGCGGATCAATCACGTTGCCTTTGGTCTTGGACATCTTCTGCTTGTCGGCATCGCGGACCAGCCCGTGAATGTGCACTTCGCGGAACGGAACATCGCCGGTGCATTCAAGGCCCAGCATGATCATCCGCGAAACCCAGAAGAACAAAATGTCGAAGCCCGTGATCAGCAGAGAAGTGGGATAGAAGGTGCGCAGATCCTCTGTTTCTTCCGGCCAGCCCAAGGTGGAAAACGGCCACAAGCCGGAACTGAACCAGGTGTCGAGCACATCGGGATCCTGCTCGAATTCGGTCGAATGGCAGTGCGGGCACGTGGCAGGCGTTTCTCGCGCAACGGTGATCTGATGGCAGTTCCCGCAGTGCCAGGCGGGAATGCGATGGCCCCACCAGAGCTGGCGCGAGATGCACCAGTCGCGGATGTTTTCCATCCACTGAAAGAAGAGCGGTTCGCGATCGTCGGGAACGAAGCGAATGCGCCCGCTCCGGACGGCATCCATCGCCTTCGCGGCGAGCGGCTTCATGCGCACGAACCATTGCGTCGAGACAAGCGGCTCAATAATGGTTTTGCACCGGTCGCATTTGCTTATGTTGACGGTGTAAGGCTCAGTTTTGACGAGCTCGCCCGATTTCTCGAGAGCCGCGATGATTCGCTTGCGAGCTTCGAATCGATCGAGACCCGCGTAAGGGCCGGCGGCAGCGGTCATGCGCGCGTCTTCGCCGATCACTTTCACGAACGGAAGCCCGTGCCGCTGGCCGGCTTCGAAATCATTCGGATCGTGAGCAGGCGTGACTTTCACGACGCCGGTGCCGAATTCCGGATCTGCGAGAGTGATCCGCAACGATCGGGATCTCGCGATTCATCAGCGGAAGAATGGCGGTCTTGCCGTGCAGATGCTGATAGCGCGGATCATTCGGATGCACGACCAGCGCGGTGTCACCGAGCATGGTTTCGGGACGGGTGGTTGCGACGGTCAGCGACTTCGTCGCTATTGGTAACGCGATAGCGAACATGCCAGAGATGGCCTTCGATCGCCTCATGCACGGTTTCGAGATCCGAGATGGCGGTCTGGCAGCGAGGGCACCAGTTGACCATGTACTCGCCGCGATAGATCAGCCCTTTGTCCCAGAGGCGAACGAAGGTTTCGCGAACCGCGCGAGAGAGACCGGGATCCATGGTGAAGCGCTCGCGAGACCAATCAACGCTCGCGCCTTCGCGGCGGATCTGAGCGTTGATGCGGCCGCCGTACTCTTCTTTCCATTGCCAGACGCGGCGCTCGAATTCAGCGCGGCCGAGTTGCTGGCGGGTGACGCCTTCGGCCGCGAGCTGCCGCTCGACAACCATTTGCGTGGCAATGCCGGCGTGGTCGGTTCCGGGCACCCAGAGCGTGGTTTCCCCTCTCATGCGATGCCAACGGACAGCAACATCCATCATGGTGTGCTCGAACATATGTCCGATGTGCAGCGAGCCGGTTACGTTCGGTGGCGGGATGACGATCGAGAAGACGCGGCCTGGTTTCGCCTGGTTGGCATCGACTTGGTAGAGGCGCGAATCGATCCACCATTGAGCCCAGTGCGGTTCAAAGCGCTGCGGCTCATACACCTTCTCAAGTTGCATGGAAATCTCAGCGTAGCATCCGGAAGAGGGCCGCCATCCCGGTGTAAATCGGGCGGAAGCCGCGCGTGCGCGGGCTCGAATTTGGCGTAGCGACAGGAGAATGCAGGCTGTGCTTTAATAGATTTGACCCACCTTGCAGGGCGGCGCTGGTGCGGTTTCTGCGATGCGGAGCGTGATGCTCCTCAGTAGCTCAACGGTAGAGCATTCGGCTGTTAACCGAAGGGTTGTAGGTTCGAATCCTACCTGAGGAGCCAAATCTTTTTTGTCCGGACCGGGCAGCAAAGTGAAGGCGGGTGACTCGGTCGTTATGTTCGGCGCCGACCCGTGGGTTTACTGGCCGCGCACGCCTGCGTCATAATTCGTCTGGAAGACAAAAAAGCCTGGCGTGAGGTGTGCCATCGATGCAGTGGGATTCCAGGCCCATAGCGCAGCCAACCCCCAAACGCGAAGATCCGATGCAGACGATTCGCTGGAGCGCCGAACTCCTGAATCCAAGGGGATCGCTCGGCATCATCGGGGTTTTACTTTCCGAAGGAACCCGGCGGCGCCGATGCGCAGGCTCACAAGGGCATATTCGATTTTCCGTTAGGCATGTTGTCGGACAAAGGAATCACGATTGGACAAGGTCAGGCTCCGGTGAAGAAATACAACGTGTATCTTCGCGACCTGATCATTGCTGGAAAGGCAAAACCGAGCTTCATCGTAAGTCATCGGCTGCCGCTCAGCGAGGCTCCTCACGCCTACGCCGAATTCGATAAACGCGGTGTTGATGGCGGCGAAGCCTGGACCAAGGTTTTGCTCAAGCCGGGCATGGAACGAGAGGGACAACCCACTGCCGGTAAGCGCAAAGCGGGCGCTCATTGAGGCGGCAGAATGTGAAAATGTGAACGGCGGTCACGAAAAGGAGAGGCGAGATGGTTAAGGTAGGGTTGTTTGTACGAGTAGAAGCAAAGCCGGGCAAAGAAGACGCGGTTGCCGGTTTTTTGAGCGGAGCATTGCCGCTGGCGGAAAAAGAGCCGGCCACGACAGCGTGGTTTGCGATCCGGCTGGGGCCGTCAACCTTCGGAATTTTTGACGTGTTTCCCGACGACTCAGGACGCCAAGCCCACCTGTCAGGTCCAATCGCCGCGGCACTTATGGAGAAGGCTTCCGAGCTACTCGCCAAGCCGCCCACAATCGAAAAGGTAGATGTGTTAGCGGCCAAGTTGAAGGGCTAAATCCGACTCGCGAAGCGTAAACGAGCCGAAACGGCACCTAGCGAATTTTGGCAATCGTATTTACTCAAGCCATTCCGACGGTGGCAGCGGAAGGAAGGCGCAAGCAGTCATGAAGATGAATCAGATTCGGCGGGGCACGGGCAAGCCGTTGCTGCTCATCCACGGGTTGGGCGGTAGTTGGCGTTCCTGGCGCCCCATTCTGGATGATTTAGCAGCAGAGCGCCAAGTGATTGCTGTGGATTTGCCAGGCTTTGGCAAAACTCCGCCTCTTCCCGGAAAAGTATCCATTGCAACGCTGGCGGAGGCGGTCACCGAGTGGCTGCATTCCAACGGTCTCACCGGCATCGATGTGGCAGGCAGTTCGATGGGAGCTCGGCTGGTGCTCGAACTCGCTCGACGCGGGGTTGTCGGCGCCACGGTTTCGCTCGATCCTGGCGGCTTCTGGCAGGGCTGGGAACGCACATTCTTCGCGGCCTCGATTGGTTTATCGATTCGCCTGATCCGACTGCTTCAGCCGGTCATGCCTCTATTCACGGGAAATCCGCTGGGACGGACGCTGCTCTTTTCCCAACTTTCAGCGCATCCCTGGCGATTGTCACCAGTGGTCACCCTGGAAGAGATGCGGAGCTACGCCGCTTCGCCATCTTTTGATAAACTTCTGCACGAGTTGGCCTACGGCGACGCCCAGCAGGGCATCGCGCCGGGTTCGGCACGCGGCCCAATCACGATTGGTTGGGGCGCCAAGACCGGGTGTGCTTTCCCAATCAGGCTAAGCGCGCGTTAGAACTTTTTCCCATGGCGCGGATGCACTGGTTCGAGAACTGCGGACATTTTCCACATTGGGACGTGCCCCGGGAAGCGGCGCGTCTGATTCTCGCTAACACGGGCGCAGCCGGTTCACAACCAGAGCGCTCTTCAAAAGAAGCGCAATCGCCCCTGCATTCATACGTGCCGATTTGACAAGCCCCAGGCCTTTCGCGCGTGGCCAAGAGATCTATTGGCAGCTCTCTTCGAGGATGCGGCGGCCCTAAGCGAATCGGCAATATTCGCCGCTGTTTGCTACTGTCAAGCAGCCTTTCCCGAGGCGGTTTCGCTGTCTACGAAACGTCAATTCGACGCGGTTTCCGTTATCGAGTGCACGTCAGGAGACGGATAGAGATCCGACCTTAAAGAGGTTCCGATGACGCGCAAGAGATCAAAGGTCAATGAGAAAAGTGGCGCGCAATAGACGATTTCTTGACAAGATAGAGACGGCAATTTAGCGTCCCAGCGAATGGCGGTTTCGATCAAAGACATCGCACGGTTAGCGGGTGTTTCGCACTCGACTGTTTCGCGCGCGCTTCGAAATAGCCCACTGATTCCGCCTCGCACTGCTCAGCGCATCCAGAGGATCGCGAATGATCTTGGGTACTCGGCCAGCGCGGTAGCGCGTAGTCTCGTAACACGAAAAACGAATGCGCTCGGCGTAGTTGTGACCTCTATCGCCGATCCGTTTAATGGTGAGGTAGTCAACGGGATCGAGGAGGTCGCGAATCAGCATGGGTACTCCGTGATTTTGGCTAACTCGCAAGCGAGCCCGGAACGCGAAGTGAAGGTAGTGCGCTCATTCCGGGAACGGCGGGTGGATGGAATCCTGGTGGCCTCATCACGCGTCGGCGCCTTATACGTGCCGCTTCTTTCGGAGCTTCAGATTCCAATTGTGCTCATCAATAATCAGCATCCCGGCGGGTTTGTGCACTCCGTCACGATCGACAACGTGCAAGGCGCATACGATGTCACGCGGCATTTGATTGAGCTTGGACACACAAAGGTCGCCTATGTGGGGGACCAGTTCGGTTTGCAATCCGATGCGGAACGCTTTTCCGGTTTCGAAAAAGCAATGAACGAGGAAGGTTTCCCCATCAGCGGGGACTTCGTCATAAACGGCGACGGCAAGCCACACGGCGCCATCAGACCCGCCTCGGATCTGCTCTCGCGCGGCGATCCTCCCACTGCGATTGTCTGCTACAACGATATGACCGCTCTCGGAGTTTTGCAGTCGGCAGCAGCGAAGAGGATAGCCGTCCCTGAGGATCTGTCAGTCGCCGGCTTTGACGACATTTTCTTCGCGGCGCTACTGAGGCCGCCGCTGACGACAGTCCGGCAACCGAAGAAAAAAATTGGCGAGCGCGCGACAGAACTGTTATTGGCGCTGCTGAACGGCGAGGAAACCGAGAAGACAGTCGTGATCCCGGGCGAACTCATTGTGCGCGGATCTACGGCCAGGCCGCGATAACTCGCGCTGCGAAATCGCCATTACCAGTCGATCTTCCCCGGGAAGAACTCCGTAATTAGATCCTCGTAGTACGGCTTGATTTCTTTCAGGTTCGGTCTCTCCCGACCCTTCGAGTAAAGATCGTACTGATTGAAGTTGCGAACCCACTCGAACATGGTCTGGTCGTGCTCGTTCATCAGGTGATCGTACGCGCCGTGTCGGTGCGCTGCATAAAACGAGTGGAAGCGCAGCATATAGTGCGCGGGTTCGGGCAGATAGTTCCGAGTGACCGTGTAAATGTATTCATCGTGTCCCCACGAAAGGTGTACTTTGCCGAGGCCACAGTTCGGTTCATAGATCCCGTACTGAGTTTGATATTCGGCGATCTTGCTGTCGGGATTGCCGGCAAAGAATTCGGGGAAAACGATCTGATCGGACCAGCGGCAGCCTACCGGGAAAGTATCTCCAACTACCGCCCACTGCGGTTCGCCATACAGACACAGCACCTTCCCGAGATCATGAACGAAGCCCGCCAGAACGAACCAGCGCGGCTGGCCATCCTTCCGGATCGCTTCGGACGTTTGCACCAAATGCTCGATTTGCGTCAGATCGGTATCGGGATCACTGTCGTCGATCAGCGTATTCAGGTATTCGGCCATTTCCCAAATACTTTTTTTGCCGCGCGTCAGACCGCAATACTCGGCTTTCTTCCCGAGGACAAAGTCGAGCGTTTGGTACTTGTGGTTCTGCCGGTAGAACTCCGTTACGTTCGGGTTGGCATCTTTCTTATAGTCGCGGAACTCCTCTTCTGATTTCCCTTGCTTGTAGCGAGTGGCAACAAAATCGTCCCACTCATCCACGTGGTTAAAAGGTTGCTCTTCGAGTACCGCTTCCATTACGCACGATCTCCTAGTCCATTATGCACACGTGTGCATCCTCGCGGCAAGTCTTCAACGTGCTGGATTTTTCGGGAGGCTGATCATGTTCGCAAACAGCCGATACGCCCCCGGAACTCCCTCCGGAAGCTCACGATAAAACGCCCATGCGTTGTAGATGTAGATACCCTTCCCGTACTTCGCATACAGCAGTCCGCCTTCCTGGGGCGCTTGCTCTAGATCGTGAGCTTCGAGGAGTGCCTGGTAATGTGTATCCCAGGCCTTCATCCACTTTGAGCCCCGCTCCTCTACCCAGCCCGTGAAGTCAGCCTCTGAAATCTTATTCGGCCAATTGAAAACCGGATTCGATGGCTGCAGAATCTGTACCTTTGAAGCCTCGTCTGTCACCTCTTCGGGGTTGGAGCTCATGCTGTATGGATAAGGTCCGTAGTTTCTGTCAAATTCCGGCGTGTTGTACTGCACAATAATTACGCCGCCATTTTTGACATAGTCCAAAAGACGGGCATTGTAAGTTCTAAGATCCTCGCGAACCGCGTAAGTGCGGACACCGAGTAAAATCACATCGTACTTACTAAGATCTCCAGTCGCAATATCGAGGGGACCGAGAAAACTAACGCGAACTCCGAGATGCTCAAGCGAGGCCGGAACGTCATCTCCGCTGCCCATTACGTATCCGACCTTCAGATCGGGCGCCACCTTCACATCGACACCCTTTAACAAATACGTCGCCGGACGGTACAGAAAGTAAGGCCGCAAAGTCGGGTAACCGGTAGTAACGTATCCCTCCTTAAATGCATGGCCGTGGTACTCGCCCACTGCTGTGATCTCGTACGGTTTCTCGGTCAGATTTACAGGCGTGATCTGAAAAGTAGCCGATTCTTCCTGTCCATCCGCGGATGTCGCGAAGTTCACCGTCTCCGGTTCCGTCTTCCAGCCGCTCGGCACATCCAGTTTGACGGTGCCCTTCGCCGGTCCTTTTACATTGCTATGAATTACCGCAGTCACCGGAAAAGACTTCTTCGTCAGCGGCACAATACCTGCCTGCGGCGTAACGCCTACACTAATCGGCGGACCAACTACCAGCGGCACGTACACACTTCCTTCGCCTGTTATGCGTTGTACGGTTTGCACATATTGCCCGATCCGTATCGGCGCACCCTCGTAAGTAAATTCCACCCACGCCGCCAGTGGATAAGGAGCGAGGGGGAGATTCAGAAATCTGTTATCGAGGATGTCGTAATAGGACTGCTCAATATTGGGCCGCGAGAAATAGGGACGCGTAAAGTCCGCGTTCTCCGGAACCGTTACGACAAACTTCATCTCAATCGGCTTATCGTTCGCAATCGTATCTGCGTTCTCGCCCTCGCTCGACGACACGGGCCACGCATCCTTTTGCATGTAAGATTGGACACTGGCTTTCTCCAGCTTCACCGGACTCGCGCTCTGGTTCACAACGTGTACCTTTACGCCGAACTTCTGACCCGGTATCGCCGTGCGGAATGTCTCGGCATCTCCCATGAACATGGCCATCAACGGATTTTGCTCGGTTGCCGGCGCAACTGTCGCGCTCAACGATAACCCGAGCGCCTCCGCCAGCGCATTGTTGAACTGAACACGCTTGATCTCGAGCTCGTGCCGTATGTTGTATTTGGAATCATCAGAGAGGTTGCTTTTTTCGACTTGCTCCAGCAACGCGACCGTCTCTTTCAAACCATTTGCCAACGCCGGAGCGGTCTTTTCCGGTTGCGGAGCGGCGAAATCCCGCATCGCTTCCTCTACAGATCTATTTATATTTTCAAGCCCTGCCCTCACGAATCCTGAATCCGCTCCTTGCGCGAGCGATGCGATTCCCTGGAGCGACGTATCGATACCGTCAAAAAAGCTCGCTTCTTTATCCGGCACTGAAACCACCGAACCAAAACGGCAGTACGGGCTGAGAACTTGGCCCGCTTTAGGCACAGATCCGCCTCCATTCTGAGATCTCTGGAATCCGAGCCCTTCACGTGAAATTTGAACGTACGACATTCCGAGTACCGGATCGTAATCACCTTCGGGGATCTCGACGTTTGTCGGAAGCCTTGCTCCCCCGGCACGCATTCGGAACGGCACCCGCGCATAATCTTTCAGCGGATTCCAAGGTTTCAGTCCAGCTGCAATCTGATCCGGGAACACGTTCGGGTTTCCCGCAGCTTTGAAGACTTCCTTCGCCATTGCTCCCGCAGTCTGGTGATTGCCGTGCCCGTCGCTCGGACCACCAACGAACACTGATGTGATCACCAAGGGCCGCTCCATCCGAACCACGCGAACTACGTCGTATAGAACGCGGTCGTGCGTCCACTTACTGATCGATTCAGCCATGGTCTTGGAGAACCCATAGTCGACAACGCGCGTCCAGTACTGATTCACTCCGTAATATTCGCCCGCCTTCAACAACTCCATCGTGCGAACGAGTCCGAGAGCATCGAAGTAATCGGGCGACATCACGTTGGCTCCGCCCTCGCCTCGATTTAAGGTTAAAAGCGCTACGCGCGCGCCCTGTCCGCGCGATTCATACGTGAGCATGCCGCCGTCTTCATCGTCGGGATGCGCCGTAATCATAATCAAACTCGCGCGTGTGTGGAGTTTCTTCAGGCTTTGCCACAGAGCGGCTGCACCCCGGTTGGCAGGAATCTCTTGCGCTCTGGGCGTCGGGTCAATTGAGGTGGAATAGGGAAGCTGACCGAAGGCGCAGCCCGCAATCAAGAAAACAGTAAACAACTTCATGAAGTTCCTTCATCCGAAAAATAGAGATACGCGGGGCGCGGGCCAACTCCGGCTAGAAGTAAAGCTTTAGCGCAAGCTGGATCTCTCTGGGGTCGGTAGTTGTGTTGAACACTTTGCCAAACGATCCAAGCGACGAGGTATTGTAACTCGAACTGGGGTTTGTGAAATTTGGATGATTCAAAACGTCGAAAAACTCACTTCGAAATTCCAGTTTGTACCGTTCCGTCAGGCTGAAGATTTTAAACAAGCTGGCATCCAGATTTTCGATTCCGGGTCCATGGAACAAGCGAGGAGCGCAATTTCCGAGAGTGCCAAACGCCGGAATCGCGAATGCCCCGGGATTAATGAAGAACCCGGGCGCGCCGTTCCCCGCAAGGAGTGACGGATCTGTCGTGGCGCCTGCGAATGCATTGCCGATGCAGTTGGCCCGGCTAGCATGGTTGGGTCCTGTATCGCTCTCGTCCGGCGCCGTCACCGTAAATGGAATTCCGCTCTCCAGCGTCAGAATACCGTTGACCTGCCATCCTCCAATCAGACGGCTGGCAACTCCCCCGTTATTGAGGAACATTCCACCTTGTCCAATTGGCAGGCTGTAAATCCCGTTAGCGACGAAACGGTGCGTCTGATCGAAGGGTGAGAAACCCCGCTCTAAGCTGTAGTTATATGCGTACTGTGGAGTCGAAGGGCCTGTCAGATTATCGACGAAATTAGAAAAGTTCTTGCTGAACGTGTAGCTGATCTGGTAGGCGAACCTCTTCGAAAAACGTCGCTTCAGCGTCACGAGCAAGCCATTGTAGTCGGTGGTGCCGTCATTAGTTGCTAGTTCCAGAAAAGCATGGCTGCACGTTGCCGGGTTATTACAGCTATTCAGATTGGCGTAAGGAAAGATCACGTTCGGCGAGCCATTTGCGTTGGACCCGAGCAGGATGCCTTGGTTCGCGTTTCTCAGACGGTCCTCTTTGCGTCCGAAGTTTCCCACGTAATCGAGATCTAAGACCGTACTCTGAGAAAATTCGATCTCAGGGCCGAAGCTGGTCTGCTCCACGTACGGGGTGCGTTCGTTCGGATCTTGCGCGCGAATGTGCAGCGTGGTCAGGTTGAGCGCCGAAGGTCCAAAAACAGCCGTGGGGAAGCCGTTCCTCAACAGAAAAACGGGCGTATTGCTGCCGAGTGATTGCGTGAACGTCTGATCGAGAAAATAAGGAGGATTCTCCGCAAGCACGCTTTCCGACCCAATCCGCACATCATGCTGATAAAAGATGCCGTACCCGCCCCGTAGCACAACGCGGCTGAAAGGCTGATAGCTGAAGCCGAACCGGGGCGCCCAATCATTCTCGTCCGGGTGCACGAGGCTGCGCTGATACCAACCCCCGTTGGTGGCATCTACGAATCCTCCGCCGCCAGCGGATGTAAAATTCGCAATCGCGTTCTGATGATTCAGCAACGGAGAATAGAGTTCGTATCGAATGCCGTAATTGATCGTCAGGTTCTTACGTATGCGCCAACTATCCTGCGCAAAGAAATTATGACCGTTTTTGTAATTGTGAACAACTGTGGGCGTTGTAAAGGCTGCGCTGCTCACGTCTCCGAGCAGAAAATCAGGCACGCCGAGACCAGTGTTGCCGGTGTATATACCCGTCGCACTAATCTGCCCTTGCGGCGATTCGGCGTCGAGAAAGTTGTCGCTCTCATGGCGGAATTCGTATCCGAACTTGAAGCTGTGGGCGCCCTTTAGCCAACTCAATGTATCAAGTAGTTGCCATACCTGCGCAATCTGCACCTGCGGACGCCAGGGCGCGGTTCCTAGCCGTTGTAGACCGCTGATGTTGATGGGCGGGAGACCGGCATCGAAAGGACCGGCCGGTATTCCCGTCAGTCCGTAATTGGATGCAGCGGACGTACCGGATTGAAGGCCAAGAGCGTCACTGTGCGCGTTGTCGCGATTAAATCCAGCGCGAACTTCATTCAACAATGACGGCGAGAGAACGTCTGTCCACCCCAGCGCAACGGACTTACCCAGAATGTAATACTGCGTTGCGAAGTTTCCGTTGCCGGCAATTGGGTTACCGGTCCAGGGCGGATCCTGCCGATTCACGTTGTAGTCGCTGAAATGGCCGAAAATGCGGTTGTTCGCGTTGATAGTGTGATCGACACGTACGTCGTAGGAGTATGTATCGTTCGGGACCGAATACACGGATTGATAGTTGTTCCCGCCCGTCCAGCTGCCCGGAACACCTTCTGCAGCCACTGCCGACGGAATGTTCGGATTCGGATAGAGGCTCAGCAGGTTCACAGCAACCGGATCGAGACAGGGCGCCGAAATGATGTTGTTGTGAATGCATCCGCTCTGCCCGGCAACGGAGGAGGCGGCCAGCCTTGGCTTCAACTCTGTGAAATTCCCTGTCTTCATCAGAGGCGTGGGGACGACGCTGTACTCGCTTTCCGCTTGGCGGCTGAGAAAACCTTGGGAATCTACGAAGAAAAAGGTTTTGTCTTTAATGATCGGGCCCCCGAAAGTTCCGCCGAACTGATTCTGGCTGAAATGTCCGATCGGAACCTTCCCCGCATTATTGAAAAACGTATTCGCGTCCAGCTTGTCGTTTCGGAGGAACTCCCAGAGATCGCCATGAAACTGGTTCGAGCCGCTCTTGATCGTGGCATTGATTACCGCCCCTGCCGAGTTTCCAAACTCGGCCGAATACGTACGAGTCTGTACCCGGAATTCCTGTAGCGCATCTGGAGGCGGCTGTACTGTTTGCACCGATCCTTCCTGTAGATTTGTTGAACCGGAGTTATTGTCAACTCCGTCCAGTGAGAAATAGTTTTGCGTTTCAAGATTCCCGTTCGAACTGAAGCGGTCGGGCGCGGCATTTGCTACTTCGTTGTTCGGTGCTTTGAAAGTTCCAGGCTCGAGTAGCGCCAGATCCGCGTACCGGCGTCCGTTCAGCGGCAAGTCGACAATTTCCTTTTCATTCACGACTCCGCCCAATTCCGCAGTTTGCGTGTCCAGCAGCGGCGCCGTCGACTGTACTTCTAGCGTTTGCGAAACATTGCCTACTTGCAGCGTGAAGTCGATCGAAGGGCGTGACTGGACGTCAATATGGACGTCGTTGAAGATCTGCGCCGAAAAGCCGCCCGCGACCGCTTTCACGCTGTAATCGCCGGGATGAAGAGCGTTGAACTGATACTCGCCCACGCTGTTCGTCGTAGTACTTGAGACCTGGTCGGTAGCTTTGTTCGTGAGTGTGACGGTGGCTTTGGGGATGGTGGCACCGCTGGCATCCCGAACAGCTCCCACAATGGAACCGGTATCGATTTGAGCGAAGCCGGCAGATATCATTAGCGCTGCTACCAGGCCCATTTTCCCGGGAATGGTGATTCGCCGAGTACGCTCTTTGGTACACCTCATCAGCTTGGATCCTCCCCGACTTGACCGGGTACTACGAAAGACTTGTAAAGTATGCTATAACACAGCGTGCAAACGTGTGCAATACTTTCCTTTCACACGCGATATTCAACGTCTTCCGTTACTCGCCTGCTGTTGTTTATTTCACTATTTTCTTCCTCTCTCGAACCGGCCGTTGTGTGCGGCGATTGCCATCCCAAGGAGCAGGTCCGCTTACTCGCTTCGCCCATGGGCAGATCGATCGCGCCTCCTGACCCGCTTCCGCCGGGACGCGTCGTGCATGGATTGTCAGGCAGTGTAATCACCATTGACAGCGATGGTGCGCAGATGATCCACCGCATTTCGGAACGCGGACTTACGGCTGAATATCCTGTGGCATATCAGATCGGCAGTGGCAGAAAAGGGCGAACCTTCGCGGTGCAAATTGGCAATTACCTTTTGGAATCTCCCGTTTCCTGGTACCGAGGCCACGGCTGGGATGTTTCGCCAGGCTTCGAGAACCTGGCACTTCTCGATGTGGATCGCCCGGTTACCAGTAGTTGTCTGTTCTGTCACGCTGGTCGTACGAAGTTCGCCGATGCCGACGGCCGGCGCTTGGCCAATTCCCCTGTAGGCGGAATCACCTGTGACCGCTGTCACGGCTCCGGCGAGGATCACGCGCTGCATCCGACGAAAGATAACATCGTAAATCCAGCTAAACTGTCCGGCGCGCGGCGAGAGAGTATCTGTGAGCAATGCCACCTCGAGGGCGACACTCGAATCGTGAATGCTGGCCGGAAGCCGGAAGATTACCGGCCGGGCGAACTGCTGGAGAACACGATTGTTACCTATCTTTTGCAACGTGCGGGCGAGCAAAAGCCCGCCGTCACGCAGGTGGAGGAACTCGCAGAAAGCCAGTGCGTTCGACAGAGTGGGGACCGGTTGTGGTGCGGAACGTGCCATAATCCGCACGCCGAGGTGAACGATCGTCCGCGGCAGATCCGCGACGTCTGCATGTCATGCCACCGAACGTTATCGAAGCAGGCGCACCCGAAAGTTCAGGTAAATTGCGTTACTTGTCACATGCCGCCTCGCCCGACATCGAATATCGCTCATATCGCGGTAACCGACCATCGCATTCAGCGCCCCGCATCTCTCCCTGAGAATCGGCGTTCTCAATCGGATACTCTTTTTGCTTGGCGCGAGCCTCAAGCCGATCTTCGGCAGCGCGACCTCGCTCTGGCCGAAATGGAAGTCGGTTACCAGCAGCACCTGCCGGCGATGCTCCAGGGGAGTATCAAGCTGCTCGAGACTTTGCCGGCTGCGCAGCAAGCCGACGATCCGGACGTGCTCTCGAACCTGGAGGTCGTTTATTTGGGAACGAGTGCACCGGAGAAGGCCGTGACTCTAGCCCAGTGGGCTGTCGACGCTGCGCCGCAGAGCGCCACTTTCGCGCTGAATCTCGGAATTGCGCTGAAACGGACTGGCCGCCTTGAAAAAGCGGAACGACAATTACACCGCGCGATACGTCTGGATCCTTCCCTTATGCAGGCCTATGCGGAGTTGGCGGTCCTGTACGATGGCGAGCATCGCACTGCGGAAGCGATGCAAACTCTCGAACAATTCCTGAAATGGAATCCCCAAAACATTCAGTTTCGTCTGGCGCTCGAGCACTAACCACAGTAATGTTAGCTGCCCGGATCACATATCTCGTGCAGCGCGCGCGGCTCACTTCGCCGAAAGATCAAGCTCCCGAAGTGCGTTCAGTCCCAGCGCCGTTTCCTCGGACATTTTCCGCAGAATCGCTCTCCTCTGCTCCAGTTCCTTCTCTGCCAGTTCCGTGAGACCGAGTCTTTCGTATAGAAGTCCAAGGCGGTAATGATTCTGTGGACTGGGATCCAGGCGAACGCATGCTTCCATTTCGGTTCGTGCCTCTGCCGGGTGGCCGCTCCACTCGTATGCGCGTCCGAGTTCGCAACGCCCGATGGTATTATCGGCCGGCGTAAGCTTCAGAGCGGCGATCGCTTTCTCTTCCAGCTTCATGTCGCCACTCTGGCGGGCCACGCGGAGCTCCAATGCGCCGCACACGAGCCGATTCCACGAGCAGAGATAATCGATCGTCCGTTGCGGTGGGGCTGCCGACGACTGCAGCACGATCTTGGCGAGCACGCCGTAGGGCGCCGGCAGTTTCGGGTCGAGCGCGATCGCATCTTCGAGTGAATGCACCGCGTCCTCCGTATATCCCTGCCCATACTGCGCAATTCCGCACAGAGTTCGGAGCTTCGCAGATCTCGGAAAAGCCGCCGACGAGCGCTGCAACATTTCAATTGCCGCCTGGAAACTTTGATGTTCGATCAGTTCAAATCCAAGAGCTATCCGATATCGCTCCTGGCGGGGGTCCAGCGCGACAGCCGCCCCGTACGCCTTGGCCGCTTCCAGATATTCACCTCGCTTCTCGTGAATATCGCCGATGAGCGCTTCCCGCATCGCGTCTTCTCGACTTGCTTCGGCATGCGAAAGCGCATCTCCCGTTTGTCCGGCCTGCAGTTCGGCAACAGCAACGGCCATCAACAGGTTCGGGTCTGCCGGAGCGAGCGCGAGAGCCGCTCTCATCTCGCTAACAGCCCTCACCGGCTCATGCAAGCCGGATGCAATTGCCGCCTGAAGACGGTGGAGCGCAATCCGTTGACCAATTTCGGCCGGCTCCGCCGCGCCTTCCAGCATCTTGCGTGCTTCCAAGTAGTGCCGTTGCCGCGTCAATTCTACGGCCTGCTGCAGTCCCAATTGCGCCAGCAGGCAACTCGAAAGAACCACCCAAATCACGATTACCGGGCGCAAAGCACTCGTATGATAACGTAATGGCTTTGCCCGAAGCGGAAACTGATCGTTTGATCCGCGGCGTCGGTCTTTTCGGCGCTACATCGGCAAACATGCTCGAGATGATCGGCATAGGCCCGTTCATCACGATTCCCATTTTGCTCAGCAAAACAAACGGTCCACAGGCCATCTTGGGCTGGATTCTGGGAGCTGTCGTGGCCGTGTGCGATGGAATGGTGTGGGCTGAACTCGGCGCCGCAATGCCAGGGACCGGCGGCCCTTATCGCTATCTGTCTGAAGCCTACGATCCGAACCGTTTGGGCCGCATGATGAGCTTTTTGTTCATTTGGGAAACGATCTTTCTGGCGCCTCTCTCTATCGGTTCTGGCGCACTGGGATTTGCGCAATACGCCAAATTCCTGGTTCACAATATCCCGCTATGGCAGGAGAAGCTCGTCGCGATCGTCATTTGCATTCTCGTCACAGTTCTCCTATACCGGAATATCCGAACGGTTGGAAAACTCTCAGTCGTCATGTGGCTCGTCGTGCTCGGCACGGCGGGATGGATCGCTATCGCAGGACTTGCGAATTTCGATGCCCATCGAGCTTTCAACTTCCCGCCCGGCGCGTTCACTCCATCACGTTCATTTTTTTTCGGCCTAGGAGGTGCGACGCTCATTGCAATGTACGACTACGGCGGCTACAACAATGTCTGTTTTTTCGGCGGCGAGGTTCGCGATCCGGCACGGGTCATTCCTCGCTCCATTCTCATCTCGGTTCTGGGCGTCGCCGCTTTGTACCTGACCATGAACATCACCATCATCGGTGTGGTGCCCTGGCAAGAGGCCATGCGTTCCACATCGATCGTTTCGGATTTCATCAATCGCCTTTACGGCCTGAGAGCCGCGCAGATCGCCACCATTCTGGTTCTATGGACAACCTTCGCTTCTATCTTCGCCGTGCTGCTCGGCTACTCTCGAGTGCCGTACGCCGCTGCTCGCGATGGCCGTTTCTTCAAGGCCTTCGCGCGTTTGCACCCGACGCAGAACTTTCCAACTTTCTCAATAATTTTCATCGGCATCGCTTCGGCTTGCGCTTGCCTGCTTGATCTCGAGGTGCTCATCAACGCTCTTATCGTCATTCAGATCCTCGTCCAGTTCATGGCACAAATTCTGGCGGTTACGCTGATACGTAGAAACAGACCGGATATCGTCCGTCCATTCAAGATGCCTCTTTACCCCTTCACCAGCATCGTCGCGTTTGCCGGCTGGCTGTATATTCTTGTCGCCAGCGGTTGGCCTTACATAGCCGCCGGCTTCGGTTTGCTGATCGTAGGAATTGGCGCGTATCTCTGGCGCGCCCGGGCAGTCTCCGATTGGCCTTTCGAGCGCGTCGAGGCCGCTACTTGAGATTCGACGTGGTCGTCGCAGGCGAAATTTTCATTGACTGGATCATGAGCGGCATCGATGCGTGGCCGCAACCAGGAAAAGAAATCTTTGCTACTCACTTACATCGTGTAATCGGAGGAGGAACCGCCGTTACCGCCTGTGCTCTTGCGAGACTTGGCTCCAGCGCCGCCGTTATGGCAGTGGTTGGTACCGACACGGGCGATTGGATCGTTGATCGCCTGAAAAGTTACGGGGTGGACACAGCCGAATTGCAATTTGATTCTAGTGAGCCAACCGGCATCACCGTTATTGCGAGCCGTCCCGAAGACCGGGCGTTTCTCACCTATCCAGGCGCCAATCGCGGCTTCCCGGAGTTGTTCACCGCCCGCTTCGCAGCTTCAATACCTCGAGCGCGGCATATTCATCTCGCCTTTCCGCCCCCGCTCGATCGCGCCGGCGAGATCGTCGATAAAATTCACGAACAGGGATGCTCCGTTTCGCTCGACGTGGGATGGCACGAAACATGGCTTTCCGATTCCTGCGCGTTCCCTTTATTGCGCAACATCGATATCTTCTTTCCCAATGAGCTGGAAGCGCGCCGCATGACGGGCCAACAGGATGCTGTCGGCATGTTGAGCGATTTCGCCGCGGCCGGGGTGAAGAAAGTGGCCCTGAAACTTGGCTCGAAAGGCGCTGCTTTGCTGTGGAACGGTGTCATGTACTTCGCGCCCCCCCAGGCCGTTGTGGCGATAGACAGCACCGGCGCGGGCGACTGCTTTAACGCGGGTTTCCTGCACGCTTGGCTCGGGGGCAAGCACCCGCAGATGTGTCTGCGCCACGCCAACATCTGCGGCGCACTGTCCACGGAAGCGCACGGAGGCCTCGCGGGTTTCCCCGATATGGACCGCCTCATAACAGAACTGGAGAAGCTCCCCGCATGAAGGTCGCAATCATCGGCGGCGGCGGCCTGCGTACGCCTCTCATCGCTTATGGATTGGCTCAAGCGCAAGCCGACCTGCGCATCGGCGAAGTGGCGCTGTTTGATATTGACGTCGTCCGGCTGGGTCTCATCGCAAACCTCTGCCGGGAAGTTTTGCGGGGCTTCAACAATCCTTTCGAAATTCGCATTACCACCGATCTCGAAGAAGCCGCATCGGATGCCGCATTCGTCCTGAACAGCATCCGGGTTGGCGGGATGGCGGCACGTGCGCGCGACGAACGAATCGCTATTGAGCACGGTCTCGCGGGCCAGGAAACCACCGGTCCCGGCGGTGCTGCTATGGCTCTTCGAACATTGCCCGTAACACTTGGGCATGCAAGAAAGATCGAGAGTACCGCCCCCAACGCATGGTTTATCAACTTCACCAACCCTGCGGGTCTCATCACCCAAGCGCTAACGCAGCACACTGCCTTAAAAGTGATCGGCATCTGCGATACTCCGAGCGAACTCTTCCATTCGATCGCGGCCGCCCTTGACCAACCTCAGAGCGAAATGACGTTCGATTACGTTGGTCTGAATCACCTCGGCTGGGTTCGCCGCGTCACGCTACGCGGGCAAGACATAACAGAGCAGATACTCGTCGACACGAACCTCCTCCATCGCATCTATGCTACGAAGTTGTTCGATCCGGAATTAATTCAAACGCTGCGCCTGATCCCGACCGAATACCTGTTCTTCTATTACAGCCAGCGCGGGGCGTATCAGAACCAGTTGCGCGCCGGTGCAAGCCGGGGCGAAGAGTTGAATCAGTTGAATGCGGCTTTACTAGACGAGCTGACCAAGCAGACGGGAGCGGAGGCGCTCGCCACCTATACTACGTATCTGATGCGGCGTAACGCTTCTTACATGAAACTGGAGGCACAGGCAGGCTCGACTTTCACACCGATTGCGCAACGTCTCGATCCGTTCGCGGCTGCAACAGGCTATCACCGGATTGCTCTCCAGGTGATGATCGGATTGCAGTCAGATCGGGCCCATGAGATCGTGGTCAACGTTCCGAACGGCGATTCGATAAGTGATCTCTATCGGGACGATGTAGTCGAAGTGCCTTGCACCGTGGACCGCAGCGGCGCTCATCCAAAATCCGTCGGGATACTACCCGATTCCGTTCGCGGACTGGTACATGCGGTGAAGGCTTACGAACGGACCTTGATCCATGCCGCCGTTTCAGGCTCTAGTCGAGCTGCGAAGCTCGCTTTGCTGGAATATCCGATCGTGGGACAGTGGGACTTAGGTCGGGACCTCTTGTATTCCCTTTGCAAAAGCGATCCTCAGTTTCTGGGATATCTGCATTGAAATGCAGGGTAAGGCAGACCCCTTAATGCGATTAAGGAGCGATTCACTCGGGTGAAACTGCTGTGAACGATAACCCTCCGGAGCAAAAGATCAGAGATTGAAGCCCTTCAAGAGCATTGGGGGTGCCCTATGAAGCACACACGCGTGAATACAAAACTTGAACGGAATGTAAAATACGCTTCCTGCAAAGGCAGAAAGTAAGCTCGCATTACCTTCTCAAAGGTGTAAGGTTTCCAAAAGGCTGCGCTTCACAATTCTGCATTTCACGCTAGAAAAGTCCGAACGATTTGCGATACAGCTCATTGAAGGGGCATGTGCCTCAAGCGAGGTCTATATGATCATTACTCCCGGAACTGATCGCGGTTCTGTGCTGGCGGCCGCTCGTCAGCAATATGTCTATGAGCAGCAAGAGAAAGCAATGGTAAACGGGAAGGCCGTACCACTGACATCGCAGCCGCTGCCGCCAGATGATGAACTAATTGCGTCGAACCCGCAAATAAGCGAGGAGTTGAACATCGTGAATGCTCAACCGAACCAGACTGTCCACGCGATCGGCAATGAGGGAAGTTCGGGCGCCGGATCGGCGCCCAACCCACACGGAACCGTAGTCAACGTCCTCGGGTAGCAGGGAGACTCAGCGCTTTCGCTTATGTTCCGCTGCTTGCCGCCGCGGCTTTTACCCGCGGAGTTGCAGACGCCGGCGGTGCGGTAGCGAGGGAAAGCGTCGCAGCTTGGCTGCTGCTCGGCGACGCAGTCGATCCCGGCAAGGAAGAGGGCGCGGCGGAAGTCCCGCGAAGCAACGCGCTCTTGATGCTGTCCGTGCTGAACCCGAGGATAAACACGGCCGCGATCGCGGTGGTTACATCCATGTTCAGCAACTTATCTCGCGCCCCGGCTAAAAGTCCGACGACCGGAATCGCCAGCGCGACACAGGAGCGGCTGATTTCAAGCCAAAACCGAGCCCATACCAGGCTGTCATCGGTGGCCTGAATTGGAAAGGATTTTTCGAGTCCTGCTTGCTTGCCCTCCACCTTCATTTCGCCGAACCAGTTCTCAAAACACACCTTGACGTGAATTTCAGAAAGCTGCGGAACGAAACAGGAGCCCACCCATCCCCTCTCGCTTTTACCGCTCGCGTGCGGGTCCGGGCGATCTCTCCGGAAGAGGCTATTTAGGAAATTGATTGGCCCCATTCGCTGCATCACGCCGTGGGGATCTACTTCCTGCGGTGATGTGTCAGTTCTGCCCGGCACGGAAAACGTCCAAATCGGCGTGATCTCTTCGCGTGCGGTTGCTCCATTCAGTGCGTAATTCGAGAAGCAGAGTTCGAAATCCGCGCGCCGGTTTGCGATGATTTCGTTCTGGCGAACCCGGATGGCCACCTGCCTCGGTTGGTGCGAGATCGCGGCACAGATGTCTTCCGGAAAAATGCCCTGATCTACTTCGTCGCAGAGGAGCTCTGCGCAGCTGATGGCGTCCCAGGTATTCAGTTGCAAAAAATACAGCAGGCTTCCCTGGGGCACGCTGTCGGACAAACCGGCCCTGTCCTTAAGCTTGGTGCGCCATGATGTACTCGTTGCGCCTTCGTATGCATTTATAAACCGCTCGAGCAGGCGCAGCTTCCATACGTCGATATCGATCTGAACGCAGTCGCTCACACCGATTTTCTGGCTAAGACTATCGTCAGTTAGTCGCTTGAAGATATTCGGAAGGAATTTCTCGAATTCTCCAGCCGTACCGCTCCTGTTATCGCCGAACACGGTCTTTAGCCGTGCGATATGAGCGGCGACATCAGCCTTGAATTGCTCGTCGACGCCGTTGCTGCGGACGTTCTTCAGGGCCTCGACTTGCTGCTTGAATCTGTCCACAAGTTCGCTCGCGAGCTTCTGCTGCGCGGAGGTCCATTGCGCACCCTCAAATACCTCCATCGCTGGCTCGAATGCCCGCCGGGCGCGCGCTATATACGTTGGCGGAATGTTCATATCCGAGAACTGCTCCAGGTCCTGCTGATACTCATCGGCCTGTTGCAGAAGGGCGACCCTCGCCTCCAGCCCAGAGGCTTGGGTCTCGTAATCGAGCAGAACCGTGTCGAAATCGGAGTAAAACCAGCCGGCATGCTGCAGGCGGTTGAGGATTTCACGCGCATCCACCTCGGCGGAGATGCGGGCCTGCGAAGGTATGCTCGCCGAGATTTCGCGAATACTCCGAATCAGGAGCTTCAACCGTGAGCATGTCGCGTTCCTGCGCAGATTATGTGGGATCCACAGATTAGCGAATATCGAAAGAACTGCGCCCAGCGCCAGGAAAACGAAAAGAATCATGCTGCTGAAGACCGATGTCTCTTCGGTGGGCCGGTAATGAGTCACAACCTTAACGGGAAAGACTTTATGCGGCACAAGCGAAGCATCAATGCCGGCTTTGGTCGGATATGCGATCCGGAGTCTGCCGTCTTCGCTCGAATCTTTCAGCAGCGACGCGAAGCGCGGCCACCAGCCGCCCGCAGCCAAAAGGCACGATGGTGCACCATCCCCCTGGTCGCCACAATTGTTCTGCGTGATCTCCACCTCCTCAGATGCTGAGGCCGGCAGATCCTTTTCGCCACTCGCCTTTCGCGCTCCGACGGAAAGCTCCCAAGTGACGGGATACTTCAGCGGATCCTCATTCTTCAGGGTGAAATAGGAATGATCCGCGGCCACTGTAACTTGCACGATGCCGTTCGCGGGCGTGTCCGGATGAACCCCAAAAGGAAATCCCGTGATCGAGAGCTTCCCAATGGACTGTGAGCCATTGAATAGCGGAACGGAGAAGCTTCCGGCGTCCAGGATTCCAGAGATTGCGGCGGAGAGCGCCACGGTTTGCCCCGGCGCTAACTCATCAGGGGACTCGTATGTTGCGTTAGAAGCGTGCGCTCCTTCAGACCGGAAGAGCACCTTTGCTCCTTGCACGGGAAGACCGCTCGACGAGCTAATCACTTGTCCCGAATGAATAGACACCTGACTACTTTTTCCAGAGCGATTCGCAAACGTAAGAGTCGCCGATCCTGTATCCGTCATCGGATCGATCGCAATTGCCGATCCATCCTGCAGATCCAGCTTCTCAAAGGTGGATGCGGCGGTGGTGACTAGCGGAAGGCTAAACAGCGCAAGGATCCCGCAACGGAGTAAGCGCATTTTGAAACTCCTGATAGGACGCAGTCTTTTGTGCAGAATAGTGGGAACAATCTTATCAACCGGCTGGCGTCGGAGTCGTCGCGACTATTATCCAGGCGCCTCCGTCCAAGAATTTGGTTAGAAGGCACTTTGCTCTGTTCGTTGCGGCGAAAGCGATAAACTACCTATAATTGCCTGTTCGAACACCGAGTCGGGTTTTGTGCTTAGGGAAGCGCTATGTCGCCGGGGCGGGGCGCCGCACACTCCTCGCTGTTGCGGCGTTGGCGGCCTCGTGCTGGGTTTCAACATCGAATCTACAGGCCCAATCGGGCGACAGTGTCGCGCGAGACAGTTACAACGCGAAAACACGCCCAACTTATAACTACCGTTTTGGTCCAGGCAACATGTCTGCTCCCGGCAACGCGCTGACAGAGACAGGCGGCTTCATTCGCCCAGGAGCGTTCCCCACGGCTGGCTATTGCGCTCACTGCCATCCGCAAGCTTACAGCGAATGGCGGCAGGCGCTGCACTCCAGCTCCTTTCGGACGCCCTTCTATCGAAACAGTGTGAACATTCTGGCGCGAATCAAAGGCGTCGAGTTCACGCGGCATTGCGATAGCTGCCACAATCCAATCGGCGTTGTCAGCGGTGCGCTCAGCGCGAATTCTCAGGTGGATCGCAAATTCGACCAGGACGGCATCACCTGCATGACTTGCCACTCGATCCAGTCTCTGCAGCCCGTCATGGGTAACGGAAGCTATGTGATGGGAGTTCCGGCGGTCATGGTAGACGAAAGCGGAAAGCGCATTCCGGGCGAAGTGCCGTATGAGGAGATCATGCAGCATCCGGAGCGGCATTCACAAGCCGTGATGAAGGATATCTACCGGTCGCCCGAGTTCTGCGCGTCGTGCCACAAAGCGAACATGCCGAATTCTCTGAATGACTACAAATGGATTCGCGCCTTCACGACCTATGACGAGTGGCAGAATTCGAAATTTTCTCAACGCAATCCGCTTACGTTTTATTCCGCGGATTTCTTCAGCTGTCAGAGTTGCCACATGCTGCGCGAGTTCGCAACAGCGGACGAGTACGGCGCCAAGAAGAAGACCTTTGCGTCGCATCGCTGGCTGGCGGGCAATACGGCGGTTCCCTTCTACTACGGTTACGACGATCAACTGCGGAAGACGACCGAGTTCCTCAAATCGGGTCTCTACCTGAATGTCGATCTGTTCGCGATCAAGAATGCCGCGAAGGACGAAGCCGTCGCGCCGCTCGGGTCAATGCCGTTCGAGGTTGCGCCAAACGAGCTGGTGCAGGCGATGGTGGTGGTACAAAACAGAAATATCGGGCACTCTCTGATCCCGGAAGTGCGCGACCTGTACGAGGCCTGGGTCGAGTTCGCGGCGAAGGACAGCACCGGAAAAGAGATTTATCACAGTGGGTTCGTGAAGCCGGACGGCACGGTGGACGAGCGAGCACACACGTTTACAAACCGGCCGGTCAATACCGAGGGTGATTTTGTGGACAATCACAAGGTCTGGACCATTCACTCGGTGGCGTACGATAACACGATCCAAGCCGGTCGCTCCGCGTTGATTCGGTATCAGTTCCGGATTCCCGCGGGCGCAAAGGGTCCCATCACGATCGCGGCGCGCGTCAATTACCGGCACTTCCGGCAGAGCTACCTAAATAATGTCTTCGGAAAAGATCACCCGGCGTATCCGATCGTCGAGATTGCATCGCGCAGCCGCACGCTGAATTTGGGAAGAAATGCTGTCACTGCGCACGATTCGCAAGATAATCCTGATTGGATGCGCTGGAACAACTTGGGTATCGCCTACCTCGACCAGCTGCAATACGGCGACGCGCTGCATGCCTTCAGCGAAGTGGTCAAGCTGCGGCCCGATTACGCGGACGGCTACATCAACATTGGCCTGACAAATATCCAGTGGGAAAAATACGCCGAGGCGCGGGGCAGTTTGGAGAAGGCACTGCAGCTCCGGCCATGGAATGCGCGCGCGCTCTATTATTTGGCGCTCGTCGAGAGACGACAGGGGAACATCGAGTCGGAACTCGCCGATCTCGAAGAAGTGATCAAGCAGTATCCCGAAGCGCGCGATGCTCGCCGTGAACTTGGAATTTCGTATTACCAGCAACACCGTTACGAAGACGCAAGACAGCAGTTCGAGACATTACAGCGCATCGATCCGGACGATCTTGCGGCGCATTACAATCTCGCGGTGATCTACCGCCGCTTGGGAATGAAGCAGAAGGCATCCGAACAAGCTGCCCTATTTGCGACGAAACAGGTAGATCCCGGGTCGCCGACCTACTCTCTCGATTATTTGCGAAAGCATCCTGAAATTTCGATCGAGAGCGTGCCGTGGCACATGCATCAGGATTTATCCACGATGTCTTCTGCCAGCCAGCAGCCGCGCTGACGTGTGGAGTTTCACTTTGAACAAAAACCGCCGCCGCTTTATTCATTCGCTCAGCCGCTCGGCCCTGGTGCTTCCGTTCGCGGACCTGCTGGCCATCGGCGCTCCGCAGCAGGTAAAGCTGCCCGGCCCCATCGAACGCAATTACGATGCGAAGCCGAGGCCCGCTCCGAAAGGGCCGAAGTCCCCAATAGAAGGCACTCCGCTTGGCGTCAGCTTCGTCGATGTGGTGAAACAAGCAGGGCTCGCGGTGAAGACGATCTACGGCGGCGAAGCGACTAACAAGTATCTGCTGGAGACCACTGGCTGTGGACTCGCTTTTTACGACTACGACAACGACGGATGGCTGGACGTCTTTTTGGTCAACGGCTGGCGGCTGCAAGGCTTTCCCAAGGGACAGGAGCCGCATTGCCATTTGTTCAAGAACAATCGCGACGGGACGTTTACGGATGTGACCAAAGGCTCGGGGCTGGAACACCGCACCGGTTGGGGACAGGCGTGTTGTGTAGGCGATTACAACAACGATGGCCAGGACGATCTTTTCGTCACCTATTACGGCCAAAACGCGCTTTACCGCAACCACGGCAATGGCACCTTCACAGACGTGACAGAGCAGGCCGGCTTGAAGCAGCCTGGCCCGAAAACACGATGGAACACGGGTTGCACATTTGTGGATTACGATCGCGACGGCCATTTGGACCTGTTCGTTGCCAACTACGTGGATTTTGATTTGAAAACCGCGCCTCCGCCAGAAGCAGGCCCGTGCACCTATAAAGGATTGCTCGTCGCCTGCGGACCGCCGGGATTGCCGGGTGGGAAGAACATTCTGTATCACAACAACGGCGATGGAACCTTCAGCGACGTGAGCCAGAAAGCCGGCATTTGGAACACGGCCGGCACCTATGGGTTAAGCGTCGCCGCTTCGGATCTTGACAACGACGGCTGGCCGGATATTTATGTCGCCAACGATTCCAGCACCGCCACGCTCTACCAGAATCAAAAGGACGGCACGTTCAAAGACATCGCGATCGAATCAGGGGCTGCATTGTCGCCCGAAGGGAAACCACAAGCAGGTATGGGCGTGTCGATCGGCGATTACAACCGCGATGGAAATCTGGACGTGGTGAAGACGAATTTTGCGGGAGATACCGATTCCCTCTACACCAACCTGGGCGACGCGACATTCGAAGACCGGACGTATCCGAGCGGGCTCGGCGTCAACACGCGCCTGCTTGGGTGGGGCGTCGGCTTCTTCGATATGGACAATGACGGATGGCTCGACATCCTGATGTCAAATGGGCACGTGTATCCGGAGGTCGACAAGTCGAATGCCGACCTGAAGTATGCCGAGCACAAGTATCTTTATCGCAATCTCCAGAACGGCCGTTTCGAAGAAGTGACGGATAAGGGTGGCCCGGGCATTCTCGAAAGCGCTCCAGCGCGCGGATGTGCGTTCGGCGATTACGACAATGACGGCAGTCTCGACATTGCAGTGAATTGTGTGAATGCAATTCCGCAGCTTCTAAGATGTGACTCCACGCTCGATCGGAACTGGATCAAGATCAAGCTGGCTGGCGTCAAATCTAACCGCACGGGCATCGGCACCAGAGTAATTGTAACTGCCAAAACGAAGCCGGAAGCACAAAAACCGCTGGTGCAAATGGACGAGCTTCGCAGCGGCGGCAGTTACTTCTCGCAAAACGATTTGCGGATGCATTTCGGGCTCGAGCACGCGATGAAAGTAGATATGGTGGAGATTCGCTGGCTGAGCGGGAAGGTAGACCGGTTAAAGGATCTGGACGTGAATCGCCTGTATGTGATCCAAGAGGGTGGAAAGATTCTCAGCAAAGACGAACTGAAACCCGCATCCAAACGAGCAAGCGCGTAATGCGTTTAATTCTGCTCGCGGTTTTCGTTGTGCTTCCTGGTCTTTGCCAAAATGAGCAGTCGTGCCTTTGGATGAATGCCGCTACAGCGGCGGGGATTCTCGGCGGTGCAGTGGACGTGACTCTAGCGCATCCGGTGGCATGCGAATTCGACCGTCAGAAGCCGCCCGTATACACGCTGCAAATCAAGGTGGGAACGCGAATCGCCAAGAGCAATAAATGCGCTTCGAATCCGACGCCCTTGAAAGCGATCGGAAATGAAGCCATCGCCTGCACGGAAGAGGGCAAAAACGGGCAGCGGATTGAGTGGGTAATCGGCAGAGTGCGCGACCAAGATTTTGTAATTCGCATCGGCACGAATGATTCTTCCGCGACGCCAGCCTCGCTCCTCGAGAAGGCTCGCACAGCAGCCGAGCAAGTCGCCGGGAACCTGTTCTGATCATCTTTGAACTCGCGCAGCGCCCTGTCGAAGCTTCTTCTGTTTCTGCGCCGCTTCCGCTTGTCTAAGCGCGGCAGCCTTCGCGAACGCCTCCTTTGCTTCCTCGACATCGCCCTTCCGACGGAGAAGGAGTCCGAGCGTGTTGTACGCTCCGGCATCCGTGCCGTCCAGTGACACAGACCGCCGTAGCGCGTAGATAGCGCCGTCAACATTCCCTTGACCTTTCAGAATAGAGCCGAGTTCGAACCACGCATCGGCGTACTCTGGCCGTTGCTGGACGGCGGCGCGCAACTCACTAACGGCCCGGTCTGTCTCGCCTAAATCTACATAACTGGTCGCAAGAACGTAGTGCGCTTCGGCGAGCGATGGCGCGAGTTTCACCGCCTCTTCCAATTCCGTTTTGGCACGCGGCAAATCGTCGCTTTGCTTGTACGCCACACCCAGATCGTAGTGTGCGTCGGCGGCGTCGGGATATTTCCGGACAACTTGAGAAAGTTGCTTGATCGCCTCCTTGTAGTTGCCCGCGCCAATATACGCGTACCCGACGTTCACCTGCACCTGCTCTTCGTTTGGCGTGTGCGCAAGGATTTTTCGGAACTGCTCCAGGCCGGCGGCCGGATCTCCCGCATTTACCAGCACGTATCCGTAGCTGTTACGAACCGTGTCATTGGCCGGATCGAGTTGAAGCGCCTCCTTATACGCAGCACGAGCTTCACTGAAACGCTGTTGTTTTTGCAGAGCCAATCCCAACGCTTCCCATAGCCGCGCGTTTTTCGGCAGCTGCCTGGCGGCTTTCGTCAGTTCAGGAACGGCTTCGCGATAGTGTCCAGCATCGTTGTAAGCGGAGCCCAGCCGGAACCGGTAATCGCCTTGATCGGGGGCAAGCGCGACCGATTTTTCCAGTGCTCGCACCCCGGCAGTCGGTTGTTTCGCAATGAGGAGCGCCACTCCGAGGTGATACCAGGCTTGCGCCAGTTTGGGATTGAGCTGGGTGGCACGTTCAAAGTGAGGAATGGCTTCTGAGGTACGCTTTGTGGCCGCCAATAGAAAGCCCATTTCGTCTTGATATGCGGCGGACCCCGGAACGAGTTGCGCCAGCTTCTCATAGATCGTGAGTGCGCCGTCTGCGTCGCGTGCAGCCAAGCGCTGGCGTCCGGAAGCCTCGAGCTGCTGAATCGTTCCAGGCGATTGCGCAACCAGCCGGAGACAGATCAGCGCGGCCGACAACATGCCACTAAATCGCATTCGGGTCTATTTTACTTTGGATCTCACAACAATCTGGTTCCGTATAATGGCGAGTGATTGAGGGCTGTCTCCGTTTGGCTTCTGGCGGGTTTAGTCTCCGCGTTCGCGCAATCCGAGACGCCTTCCACGTGGTCGGATCGAGCTGAACAGCTGATCCGAACTGGCGACAAAGCGGGAGCCTTACAGGCACTGGCGGAAGCCACGCATGCAACGGCGCAAACCGCGGAATCGGAAGACCGGATCGGATTTTTATTCGCTGTTCTCGGCGAGAAAGTCGAAGCCGCTCAGCACTTTGACAAATCAATATCGCTCGATGCGAGCTACGCGCCTGCACACTATCATCTCGGCATCGCGCTGTGGCAGAGCAAAGATGGCGAGCGTGCCATCTCTGAACTCGAAGCGGCGGTCAGGCTCGGGCCGGAAGTATTCGACTATCGTTATCATCTGGGATCGGTGTATTTGCAAGCCGGCGATTACGATCGCGCAGTGATCGAACTGAAAAAGGCGGTCGCACTGGACTTATCGAAGGCCGCCGCATGGGAAGAGCTGGCTCGTGCTTTCGAGAGCAAGAATGACTTGGCTGGCGCGAAGGACGCTTATGAACACGCCCTAGCCGACGATCCAGCGAACCAGTCGGTGCGCACGGAATATGCATTCGCGCTGATACAGACCCGGGAAGCGGACCGCGGCATTGAGGAGTCGCGCAAAGTGCTCGCGGCCGATCCATTGAATACGGCAGCGCGCATGAACATCGGATACGCGTACCTGAAGAAAGGTGAGTTCGATTCCGCCGAGCAGGTTTACCGCGAAACACTCAAAGCCGATCCGAACCTTGCGGCGGCTCATTATGACCTGGGCTTGGCTCTCAAGATGCAAGACAAAATCGAAGCGGCACAGAATGAGTTCAAGGAAGCCATTCGCCTCGACCCATCCCTGGCCGAGGCGCACTATTCGCTCGGCATCGCGTACTGGCAAGTAGGCCAGTTTCCGGCTGCGATGGAACAGATGCGTGCTGCCATCGCGGTGCGGCCCGAGTATGCCGAGGCGCACTACATGCTGGGAATCGTTCTCAAGCAAAGCGGCGATCTGGATGCGGCTCTTTCGGAGTTAAAAGAATCCATCCGCCTCGATCCAACTACGCCGGGGCCTTACAACACGATTGGCCAGATCCTTCGCATCAAGGGCGATAAGCCGGCCAGCGAGCAAGCGTTCGCGACTGGCGCTCGCCTGAAACGTGACAAAGAAGCGCAGTTGGCGAATACGCTCGACCAAGGAATGCGAGGCGGAATGGCCGTAAAGCCTCTGTCGGGCGCTCCACGTTAGAGTCCCAATGCCCTCCCGCAGGTCGTTCATAAAGTCCCTGTGTGCGACGATACCTGTCTTCTCGCTGGATCAACTGCTCGCGGGCGCGCCTTTAGGTGTTCAGTTCGTTAATGTCGCCCGCCAAGCGGGGCTGAACGCGAAAACGACTTTCGGCGCCGAAAACAATAACAAATACCTGCTCGAAACCACCGGCTGCGGCGTCGCCTTCATCGACTACGACGACGATGGCTGGCTCGATATCTTCTTCGTGAACGGAACCCGCTTCGACACCACCTACCCCAGGGGAGCAGAGCCTGTTAGCCGTTTATATAAAAACAACCGGGACGGCACATTCACCGATATTACGGTGAAAGCTGGGTTGGCACGCACGGGCTGGGGACAAGGGGTGTGTGCCGGAGATTACGATAACGACGGTCACGAGGATCTGTTCGTCACCTATTGGGGAGATTGCGCGCTCTATCACAACAACGGGAACGGCACGTTCACGGATGTTGCGTTGAAGGCCGGCGTAACTACCCGAACTGCAACCGGCCTGAAGCGCTGGAACACGGGTTGCGCGTTTCTCGATTACGATCGCGACGGACATCTGGATCTTTATGTGGCCAACTACATCGACTTCGATCCGAAGACCGCACCGCTGCCGGAGAGCGGGCCCTGTCTCTACGAAGGGTTGACGGTCGCGTGCGGGCCGCCGGGTCTGCAGGGCGGGAAAGACATTCTTTTCCATAACAACGGCAACGGCGCCTTTACCGATGTATCCGAAAAGGCCGGCATCTCGAAAAAACAAGGCACCTATGGGCTCGGAGTGTTGGTCGGGGACTTCGACGATGATGGCTGGCCCGACATCTATGTAGCAGACGACTCCGCACCCTCGGCGTTGTTCAAAAATAATCACGATGGAACGTTCACGGATGTCGGGCTCGAAGCGGGCGTGGCGTTCGGGGCCGACGGCAAAACGCAGGCGGGAATGGGCGTCTCGGCCGCCGATGTGTACGGGAACGGCAAGCTGGACATTGTAAAAACGAATTTCGCCGGCGACACTTCCAGCCTGTATCGGAATCTCGGTCGCGGGAACTTCGAAGATGTTACGTTTCAAGCCGGCTTAGGACGGAACACGCGCTTTCTCGGCTGGGGCGCGGCCTTCCTGGACTTCGATAACGACGGATGGCCTGACATTCTCACATGCAACGGCCATGTCTATCCCGAAGTGAGAGAGAAAGCCAGCGAATCGGGATACCGTGAGCGAAAGGTCCTCTATCACAATCTCGGAAATGGCAAGTTTCAAGATGTGTCGCTCGACGCGGGACCGGGAATTTTGGAGACTGTGGCCGGACGAGGGTGTGCAATCGGCGATTTCGATAACGATGGCGATCTCGACGTCGTGGTCAACTGCGTCAACGATGTTCCACAGCTGCTGCGCTGCGACAGCACGCTAAGAAATAACTGGCTGAAGGTGAAGACGGTGGGCACGAAATCGAATCGCACCGGAATTGGCGCGCGGGTCTATTGCACGCCTGAAGGCGAACACCGGCAAATGGACGAGGTGCGGAGCGGCGGCAGCTACATCTCGCAAAGCGACCTGCGCGTTCACTTCGGATTGAAAAAGGCCACGCAGGCGGACTTAGAGATTCATTGGCCCAGCGGGCGCATCGACAAGATCGCGGCCGTGAAGGCAAATCAGGTCATCAAAGTCGTGGAAGGAAAAGGTATCGCCTAGCTGTTGCGCCCCAAACAAGACCGGCAGAGCCTTCGCTCTGCCGGTCTCGTTTCTTAGTTGTTCGGTTCGCGTCCGTTAGAAGTCAATCCTGCCGGAGAATTGCAGCCGACGCATGGTGTAGCCATTGCCGTTGAATGCAATGTTCGTGATCTGTCCCACCGTCCCACTGGTGATGTCGTTGTTGGGACTTCCAAGATTCGTGTGATTCAAGGCGTTGGTGGAATCCATGCGCAACGTGAACTTGAGACGTTCGGTGATACTGAACACCTTCATGAGGGAAGCGTCCAGATTCACAAACTGCGGGCCGTAGAGGCTGTTAACCGGATAGTTGCCAAAGGTGTTCGGCGCAGGCAATACAAACGGCCCACCGAAGCCGCCGACAATCCACTGGTTCCGGTTTTGCTGCGACGAATACGGGCTGCCAGACCCGATATTCGGCACGCTATTCGGACCGGTGTACGGCTGGCCAGCTCCTGACGGATAAGAGCCGATATTCGGCATGAATGGAATCCCGCTGTAATAAGTGAATATTGCGCTGATATTCCATCCTCCGAAGACAGCGTCCACAAATCTGTTCGTGTTGGCGCCAAAGTGCCGCCCTTTCCCAAAGGGAACGTCGTAGTTATTGGCGAGAACCCACTGCTGGTGGGGAACCAGATTCGAGTTGCCGTACCCCAGCGGGCGATCGTAAATGAACGTATAGTTGCTCGACGGACCATAGCCGTCGCCCTGTTCGGATTGATAAGTGTAGTTGCCTTGCAGCGTATAGCCCGCCAGATTCTTTACAGTAAAGATACCCTGGAAAGAATTGTACTGGCTATTAGCGTCGTTGCAGTAGCAGTCGACGCCCTCGGCCCATCCATAGTTGACCTGCGGACCATATAAACCATCGAATGGCCGCAGCAGATTCTGGTTTCCCGTGTAGCCGGGGACGAACAACACCGGATTCTCGTCGTAATCATTGCCCGTTCCGAGCGAGGAGTGCCGGGTCGAGTTGCCGACGTAGCCGCCCGAAACAGAGATCTTCGGCGTCAACTGCTGCTGGATAGTGAAGTTATAGGCGTAAGCCACTGGCATGGTAAAGATTCCCGGCCGCGTCTTAATATAAACCCCGCTCTGCGGAGGCGCGAATGTGCCGTTCGGGCCAGGCTGCTGCGGAACGAGTGTCGGCGGTCCTTGCGCGAGCGTAAACACATCGCAGAAGTTAGCTCCGCACACACTGCTTGGGTTTAGTACTTGATTCACCAAAACCGGCGGGTTCTGGGTGACGTTATGCCCGAAGGTGGATCCGAAAGTACCGAGTGAATAGGTCCACCCATAGCCAGCCCGGACAACGGTCTTAGTACCTAACTGATACGCGATACCCAAACGCGGCGCAAACTCATGCCAGTTCATGCTTTGGTAACCGTGACTGCTGATATTTCCTACGCCGAAGACATCCACCTGCCCAGTGCTCACATTCAACTCGGCGCCGTTACCCGGTTGGTTAATCGTCTCGGGGAAAACCATTTCCCAACGCAAACCGTAAGTAACAGTGAGTTTGCTTGTGGGACGCCACTCATCCTGTGCGTACCAGAAGAGCCGCTTCTGGCGCTCCTGCGCGTCAGTGCTCGAGCTGACATAACGCTCGAAATAGCTGACATCGCCCGTAAGGAAGCTTGCCAATCCAAGACCATCGCTGATAGACCCGTCCGCGTTTACCAGACCAGTACTGTTGTTATTGAACTGGAGCTCGCCGGCGCGATGGCTGTCGCTGGGCACGCGCAGATTTAGCGCGTATCGGATATCGCCTCCGAACTTAAAGCTGTGTTTGCCCTGTATATGGCTGACATTGTCCACGAACTGATACTGCCGCTCGAATTCCGTCAGTGGGCAGTTGCATTGATTCACGTGGAGAGAATAGCCGAGCTCGTATTCGGCGACCGGACCCGAACCCCCATAATTTTGTTGTTGGATATCGAAAGCAGGCAGACCGGAAGTGATGGCGTTCGTATTCAGATTAGGAATTCCAGCCTGGGCAGCGGGACTGCTGCCGAACCCATTCGGGACGTCCGTGACGTGGTAGCGCACGTAACCGAACCGAAATTCATTAATGGTCGTGGGGCTGAATGTGTGTGTCCAGCCCGCTGCAGCACTTTGATTCAAGGCCTGCGAACTACCGGCGTAATTGGCGTTGTTAAAGTTAGGACCGCCAGCCAGCGCGCCGAATGCGCCAGGCGCCTGCTCGGTGAAGCCGGCGTAGCTGTATCTGCCGAAAAACGTGTCCTTTTCGTTCATGTAGTAATCCCAACGCGTATTCCACTGATTGCCGTCAACGCCTAGCGTGCCATTTGTTTCGTAATTGTTGTAAGGAGCGGCCACTCCGTTGACGATGCTCCCGGCTGTGTTCGGCAGCGGGAAGTAGTTCAAAATCGCCTGGGCTTGCGGGCTTATGGAGCCCGGTCCGCAGTTACTGAGAATGTTGCCGGTCGCCAGCGTACGTCCCAACCCAGTGGTTGGACTTCCGCTATTCGGACAATAAATTTGGTACTGGGGCCCAATCGCCAGCCAATCGCTAAAGTTACCCGTTCGGTCTTGAGCCGTCGGTACGCTCGTCAAAACGGATCCGCCCAGATTCTTGCGGGTCAACTGCGCGTCACCGAAAAAGAACAGCTTGTCTTTGATAATTCGCCCGCTGATAGAACCGCCGTACTGGTTGAAATGACTGGTTGGCGCATAGGCTCCAGAGCTGATTTGCGTATTTTCGGTGAACGGATTCCGGCCGAAATCCTGGAACCCGGGTGTATTGAGGGAGAGGTACTCGAACGCGTCGCCATGGAAGGTATTCGTTCCGGACTTCGTCGAATACGTAAACAAGCCAGCCGCAAAAGAGTCGAACTCGGCATCATAATCTTGATTCGCTTGCTTCACTTCGTTAACCGAATCGAAGGTCGGGTTGACCACGATGATGCCCAGAATCGGATCCTGGTTTACGGTCCCATCCAGGTAATAGCCGGTCATGTAAAACGGCAACCCATTCACCGCCCCCTGCACGCTGCCCTGTGGATCCTCATCCGAAGCATGCGCCCAAGGCGTCTTTACCGTACCTGGATTCAAGAGCTCGAAGGCTTGCAAATTGCGGCCGATGCTGGGCAGCTGCGAAATCTGTTGCGAGGTGAAGGTCTGCGCCACGTCGGCGCGGTCCGTCTGCAGCAGAGGCGCAGCCGCGGTGACCTCGATTTGCTGGTTCACACTGCCAACCGTCAGCGCGGCGTTGAACTGCGTCGATTGGTCTACTTGAACCGTCAGTTGGTTAGAAATGACCTTTTGGAAACCGGGCGCTTCGATTGTGACCGTGTACTGGTCGGGAATGAGCTGGCCCTTTGTATACTGCCCGGCATCATTCGTCATGACCTCCGACGACGTTCCTTTGGTCACGTCGGTGACGGTGACCTTGGCGTTATTAACGGCAGATCCGCTGGCATCTGTTACGGTGCCGATAATGCTACCGAAAATTTGTTGTGCACCGGCGTTACCTGCCGCTAAAAACAGCAGGCCGCACACTGCAAAGAAGGAATAGAAAAGCACCCTGCATAACCTGAGCATACTTTCTCCTTGGAGACGAAGCTTTAATTACTGCTCGCGCACGCATCCGCAGGCCGCACGCAGCCCAACAACTCACACACCTTCGTGTAGTGTAATCGAGTTGGAACAAAAACGTACCCCTAAATTTTGTAATTCTGTACTCCCGCGCATATTCCTGTGGAATAGTGAGACATCTCACGAAAGGTGGTTGGGATGGGCTCGCCCCTCCTAATAAGGCCGGGGTCATTATACTTTTCATATGTTGTACGCGATGCTTACGCTGCTGATCGCTGCCACCGCGCCAACTGACGCTCACCAGCACGGGGTCGATCTATACAAACAACAGAAATACTCAGAAGCAATCGCGGTTTTAGAGGGCGCGGCCAAGATTGAAAAACCGGATTCGATCGAATACAAGGAGTCGATGCTTCTGATCGGCCAGAGCTATTTCATGTTGTCGCAGGCCTCCAAAGCGATTCCATGGCTCGAGAAAGTGCCCCAGGTCACTGAAGCGAATTACATGCTCGGGTACGCATACCTGCAATCGCATCAGCAAGCCGAGTCCGAAGCGGCCTTCGCGCGGCTGTTTGGCATGAAGCCGGGTTCGGCTGCCGCGCACCTGCTCGCAGGACAGATGATGCTGAAGCGGGAATACGAAGCCCAAGCACTCACGGAGCTGAATCAGGCCCTGGCACTCGATTCAAACCTGCCGGAAGTGCATTATCTGTTGAGCGAAATTTCCATTGCTCATGGGCAGCTCGAGCAGGCGATAACAAGCCTCCATCAGGAGCTGGCCTTGAATCCGAATTTTTCCATGGCTTGGTACCGGCTGGGAGACGCATACACTCGCCAGCAGCAGTGGGACCTCGCCATTCCGACCTTGCAGCGTGCCGTATGGCTCAATCCGGATTACAGTGGGCCCTATATTCTGCTGGGCAAGTGCTACTTCAAAACGGGCAATTATTCGAACGCCGAGGGTATCCTTAAAAGCGCGCTGAAGCTGGATCCGCAGAACTCGTCAGCAACCTATCTTCTTGCCCAAACTCTTATCGCCGCGGGCAAAAAGGACGAGGGTCGGGCGCTGCTAGAAAAATGGAGATCGTTGCAGCAACAGCCTTAAATCAGGCGTCCGAGTCTCTGCGGTAGGATTGGGCATTCATGAGGTGGAGAGTTGTGCTGCCTGCCCTGGCCTGCTGGGTCGCGGCAAACGGCGCGCCTCCCGTGCCGGAATGCGCGAGCTGTCATCCGGCGGAAGCGAAATTGCACGCCACCAGTCGAATGGCGCACGCCATGGTCCCCGCCTCCAGCAGCGCTTTTGCCGGGAATCTCCCCGATCAGCCGCTGCACGAATCAAACGACGGCTATTCCTTCCTGTACCGGCGCACGAACGATGGCCTAACCGTGACAGCGGTGAAAGGAGACAGCCGCGCCGACGGGCTGATCGAATGGGTGCTCGGCGCCGGTGCGCAAGGCCAAACACCTCTCGTCGGTGCGGGAGACACAATATTGGAATCTCGCGTGAGCTATTTTCCGGAACTTCATCAGTATGGGATCACCGTCGGCCAGGATGCAGGAGCTTCTGCTAACGCGCAAAAGGCGCTGGGAGTTAAGCTGAACGCGCCCACCCTGCAAGCGTGCATCAGCTGCCATGCCACGGCGGTCACGCGCGATTTTCGCCCGGTCATCCCCGGCGTACAATGCGAGCGCTGCCACTCGGGCGCAGAGGCACACGCACGCGGCCAAGGCACGCCCTTCAACCCAGGGAAGCTCGACGCCGTTGCGCAGGTGCGGTTCTGCGGCACCTGTCATCGCGTGAAACCGCCCGTCGACGACGCCCAACTCGAAAATCTGCGTTTTCAGCCCTTACGGCTCATGAAGAGCCGTTGTTTCGCGTCGGGAAAACTCGCCTGTACGACCTGCCACTCGGCGCACCAGGACGCCCGCCGCGAGGATGCCGCCTATTACAACGAGAAGTGCCATGCTTGTCACGATGCGCAGGCTTTTCATACCGATCAGCGGCAGACGGGCGATTGCATTGGCTGCCATATGCCTTATGTCGAATTGCACCCGGCGCTGCACTTCACCGATCACTTCATTCGCGTCGTGAAAGCCGGCGATGTTCCGCCCTCTATTGTCCGCCGGCGCGCCACCGGCTCATAGATATTTCCCCGCGCCATCGTTCGCCGGCTAATGCCGCGCGGCCAGTTGCGCTTGCGCCCGCGCCAGATTCGCACGCGCGGCTTGGTGTCCGGGATCGAGCCGCAGCGCTTGTTGGAAAGCTTCGATAGCGGCAGGCAGGTCCCCCGTGATGGCCAGCACGGTGCCCAGGTTCGCCTCGACATCGGCATCATCAGGATTGAGCCGGGCCGCTTCGCGGAAATAGGGCAGCGCGTCTCCATAGCGGCGCTCGATGAAGTAAACAGATCCAAGCCCGGCTTGCGCCCCGGCATCCTCCGGCTTCTGCTTTAGAAAGGACGCATACTCGAGTGCGGCCCCCTCCAGATCTCCCGAAGCCGCCAGCGCGCGCGCCAGATTGTAACGGGCATTCAGGTACGAGGGGTCGACCCGCAGCGTTTCACGCAACTCTTTGATCGCCTCTGAGGTGCGGCCGTCCATCAGCAGTGCGGCCGCCAAACCATTTCGGGCGGTAGCGTTGCCGGGATCGCCTTCGAGCGCTTCCCGGTAACACGAGATTGCTTCCGTGAACTTGCCCCGCAGCTGCAACACCGCGGCGAGATTGTAGTGAGCCAGGAAATCGGCCGGGTATTTCTCTAAGCGGTGCCGCATCACAGCTTCTTGAAGCACCAGCCGCGCATCCTCGTGGTCGGGTCCGGCCGATTGAGGCAAAACCTGCAGCCACACGTGACCCATCTCGTCTTCACTGCGATTGCCGGTCCTCACGCGCTGGGGTGGATGGTTCGGATTGCGCGGATTCGAGGACGAGTTGTCGTAGGTGATGCGCATCGCGATCTTCGTCCCTTTCGGAAGCGGCACGGGGCGCTTATATTCGTAAACGGCCTGCCAGTTGATGTCCCAATCGGGAATGCGAATCAGCCACCGGCGGCTCCCATCGGGCAGCGTGGCCCAGGCTTCGACCAACTTGCCCAGATAATGAGCGTGCGGGTAAATCGCGAGCACCTCCACGTTCACCGGCAAGGTGAGGCTATCCGTAACGGCAAAGCTGCGATCCCCCGGCGGTATATCGATGGCGCCATCGTGCTCCAGTTGCACTAGCATCGGGAATCGAGTCGGCGCTTTTGCCGCGAAATAGATGCCAATCTCGGCTTGGACTATCTCCTGCTTGCCCGTGGCCTGAAGGTGCAGATTGAGAATGAGATCGGTGCCGGGATCGAGCCGCCAGCTCATATCGTCCGGCTCCGGATGCAGAACCGTGCCCGGTTTCCAGAAGAGAAAGTGGGAGTCGGGATCGAAATCGTTCGCAGCCGCTTCCGTAATCACATCCATGCCGGCGAACCCGGGGCGGCCGTCCTCGCCGTCACGATGGCGCAGCGATTCGGTGCGATCCAGAACAATATTGGCGTGATGAACCACGCGCGTGTTGTCGAGACGCAGTTCGATTGCGCGAACGTACTTTGTGTCGGCCAGCCCGGTCCGAATAACGAAATTGCGAAAAATATCGCTCCCGCTCGCCTGCATGACGAAGGGCTTGGGCATGCGCAGAATCAGGTCGGGCTGGCCCATCTGCCACTCGCTCGTGTAGCGCGGAGCACTGGGAAGATCTCCGGGCCTGCCTTCCTGCTCGCCGTCCCGGACCCAGTCCGCTAGCAGGCGAATCTGCGCGTCGTCTAATCTGCGGCTGTCGGCGAAATCGCCGTAGCCCGGCTCCGGCGGCCAAGGCGGCATGTAATGACGCGCAGTGACGGCAACCACTTGAGACGCATGCTTGTGCAAATCCTGATACGTGAGAAGAGCGAATGGCCCGATTCCGCCCTGGTGGTGACACGGTGCGCAGTGCGCGAACACCAGCGGTGCGATGTCCTTATCGAAAGTGACCGGCGCAGCTGCATGGAGAGGAGCCGGCGCAGCGATGAGCGGCCACGCAACGAGCGTGAGCCACAGCCGCCTCACACCTTTATCAGCGATACAACGTTGCATGGACAACTGTTTCGACTTACCTCGTCATTGTCTCAGCGCCCGGCCGGGGTTCGCTGCGCGGTTATTTCGAAGGCACGCTTGTTTCAGGTCGTCCCCTTCGGCCACTCAGGATTCCTGTAGTAAAATTACCAATGCTCAGGGGTTCGAATCGTCGGCCGAAGATGACTGTCATAGACACTACCTATTCTGATGGGGAGAATGTAATATAGATCGCTTCATTCTTACCCGCTCATGGTCGGGAAAAAGAAAATGAGTCTGTTTCATGGAATGTCTTCGCGGATCGGCGACGGAACGGCTGCAAGTCGAGCGGGAGAACGGGTCACACCCGCTGACAAAGCAGTGATAGAGAGCGCGCCTGCCGGAACAATCGGCACCCTATGGCAAGACATTCGGTACGGCGGACGGCTCCTCTTCAAGAAGCGCGGTTTCACGAGTGTCGCGGTGCTGACCTTGGCCCTCGGTATAGGCGCAAATACGGCCATGTTCAGCGTCGTGAATGCAGCACTTCTGACGCCCATCCCGGTACCGGCGCCCGAACGTGTCGTCATGATCTGGACCGATAGGTTGGCCCACGGGTCGACAGGATTTCCCGCCTCTGTACCGGACTTTCTCGACTGGCAAGCGAGCGGCATATTCGAGCGCCTGGCCGGATTTTCCACCGATGGATTCAATCTCCTGATAGCGAATAGACCAGAGCGAGTGCAGGGTGCCTCCGTAACCAAGGAGTGGTTCGAAATTGCCGGGATCAAGCCTTTCTTAGGCCGCTTGTTTCGCTCCGAAGACATGCATGCCGGCCATGACAGCATGGCCGTCCTTACATACGATCTTTGGAATTCGCGCTTTGGCGCCGATCCGGGGATTGTCGGCAAAAGCACGATTATCAACAGCACCCCATACACCCTTATAGGTGTTTTGCCGAGGAAAGTCGCGCGAGTTGCCGACGAAGAGCTGTACGTTCCCTTGGTGTTCGAGCCGCCGCTGGCGAACGAACGGGGTTTGCGCTGGGTCGGCGCAGTGGGCCGGATTGCGCCCGACATCACGCTTTCCGCCGCCCAGAGCCGGATGACCGCTCTCAGTCAGCGGCTGGCTCTGCAATATCCCAATGAAGATAACGGTAACCGGGCGCGCCTGCAGCCGATCGAAGAATCCTATGTAGAAGACATACACACCTTGGTGCTGGTGTTATTTGGCGCGGTGGGGTTTGTGCTCCTGATCGCGTGTGCCAATATCGCCAACCTGCTGCTGGTGCGCGGAACCGGCCGGCGAAAAGAGATCGCCATTCGCGCCGCCTTGGGAGCCGGCAGACTGAGGCTCACTCGACAACTGCTGACAGAAAGCGTGGTGCTATCCCTGTTGGGCGGCATCGCGGCAATCATCCCCGCCTTCTTGGGAATTCGCCTTCTGATGAAGTTCAAGCCGCAAGCGCTGCCTAACGCCGAGATGATCAAATTGAATCCCGCTGTTTTGCTGTTCACGCTACTTCTAGCGCTATGCACGGGCCTGCTCTTTGGAGTGATACCGGCCTGGCAGGCTTGGCGAGCGAATGCGAGCTCTCCGCTGAGGGAGCGCTCGCAAGCCTCCGGCCGTGAGCTGAGATTCGGAAACGTCTTGGTTATCGGCGAAATGGCATTGACCCTCATGCTGGTCGCGGGAGCAGCTCTGATGCTGAGGAGCTTCATTCAATTGCGTTCCGCCAATCCCGGCTATAACTCCCATCACGTACTGACGATGAGAATCTCGCTTTCCGGCAGACAGTACGATTCGCCCCAGAAACAGGTTCTTTTCTACAAGGAGGCAATGCGTCGGCTGACGGAACTCCCTGGCGTGCGTCGCGCTGGGGCGGTCGATTCGCTGCCCACCAGCAATGACGTACAAGGCGGCACATTGCATTTCACCGACCGCCCCGAGCCCAGAGAGAGCGACGCCGCTATCGTAACCATCGGTTCGATAACACCGGGATTTTTCGACGCCATGCGCATTCCGCTGATACACGGCCGCACGTTTTCCGATTCCGACGGCCCTAACGATCCTTTTACGGTCATTCTGGACGCGGGAACCGCTAGGCAATACTGGCCGAATCAGGACCCCATCGGAAAAACGATAAGGCTGCGGCTTCACTCGCCATTACGGAAAATCGTCGGGGTGGTGGGCGATATTGACCGCAGCTTGGCTGTAAAGCTAAAGACTCGTATTGGCCAGGTATACGTTCCATTCGCGCAGTCGCCAACCCCCGAGATGTCCATTGTTATCTCTTCGGAAACGAATCCCGCCGGCCTTGTTCCGGCTGTGCATCGCGTTATCTCGGGGCTGGCGCCGGATCAACCGGTTTACCAGGTGCAAACAATGGACGAAGCGCGCGCCGCCGGTCAAGTCTCGGCACGATTTGGGACTTGGCTGCTCGGGTTTTTTGCCGTTCTATCCCTCCTGTTAGCGGCGGTGGGCATCTATGGCGTCGTTTCGTACAGTGTCGAGCAACGTACACGTGAAATCGGCGTCCGCATGGCCATTGGCGCCACCCCCTTCGACGTCTTGTTCGCTGCCGTCAACAAGGGCCTGCTGCTAACGTGCATTGGTCTAGTGCTCGGATTGGCTGGAGCACTGGTTCTGACCAGGGTCATGGGAAGTTTGCTGCACGGAATCAGCACGATTGATCCCGCCAGTTTCATCGGGGCTGCGCTACTGCTGGTCGCCGTCGGCCTGTTTGCCACCTATATTCCTGCCCGGCGGGCAAGCAGAGTGCAGCCGGTCACCGCCTTGCGTTACGAATGATCTCGCACTGCGCGATCGAACCCCGTACGACGTAAGCTGAGGCCCACGAAAGTCTTTCTCCGTTCGTTACGATGAATGGTTTAGATGCTTCGTTTTGAGACGGCGGGAGAGTCGCACGGCGAATGCCTCGTCGCTACCCTGACCGGTCTGCCGGCGGGTATTCCGATCTGTCTCGATTTCATCGACCGCCAGCTTTGGCGCAGGCAGCAGGGGTACGGCCGAGGAGGCCGGATGAAGATCGAGACGGATCGCGCCCGGATTGTTTCGGGCGTGCGCCACTCGCACACTATTGGCTCGCCGATTGCCGTCTTGATCGAGAATAAAGATTGGAAAAACTGGATCGGCACGCTTCCCGTCGAAGCGAAAGACGCCGAGCCAGGACAAGAGAAGCCGGTTCATCGCCCGCGGCCTGGCCACGCCGATCTCGCGGGCGCGATCAAGTACAACTTCAGCGAAGCACGATATGTTCTCGAACGGGCCAGTGCCCGCGAAACGAGTGCGCGCGTGGCGATCGGCGCCATCGCTAAGACATTCTTGAAGCAGTTTGGGGTCGAAGTACTCAGTCACGTCATTGGCGTGGGACCGGTGCGGCTCGATCGCAGAGCCGCCTGGAACGAGATTGTTGCGATAAGCGAGCGCAACGAGATCTTACTGGGGTGCGTGGATGAGAAGACCGAAGAGCGGATGAAGGAGGCTGTCGATCACGCTTATCGCACCGGAGACACGGTGGGCGGCATCTTTGAAGTAGTGGCTCACTCCGTGCCGCCCGGTCTGGGATCGCACATCGCTTGGGATACGCGGCTCGACGGCCGCTTGGCGCAGGCGATCGTCTCGATTCAGGCGGTGAAAGGTGTGGAGATCGGTTTTGCGGAAGAGGGCGCGCGCTCCTACGGATCTGCGGCGCAGGACACCATCCACTACGATAAGCCGCGCCAGGAGTTTTTTCGCGGCTCGAATAAGGCGGGCGGTTTAGAAGGTGGCATTACGAATGGACAAGACGTGGTGATCCGCGGATTTCTCAAGCCCATCTCGACGCTGCGGCGTCCGCTCGAATCCGTGGATTTGCCGACACGCGATCCGGCCCTCGGCGCCTACGAACGGAGCGATGTCGCCGTCGTTCCAGCAGCAGGTGTAATCGCGGAAGCAATGACCGCGCTTGTGCTGGCGCAAGCGTTTTTAGAAAAATTCGGAGGAGACTCGCTTGGCGAGACCAAGCGCAATTACGAGGGCTATATGGCCCAGGTAAAAGACTTCTAGCTGATGGTTAGGAAAATTTTGAAATATGGCGAGCCGGTGCTCGAGCGGGCAGCCGAGCCGGTCACCGACTTTGATACACCCGAATTGCACGAGTTGATTACCGACATGTGGGAGACGATGTATGCCGCGAAAGGCGTTGGTCTTGCCGCTCCGCAGATCGGCTTCGGTAAACGGATTTCCGTGATCGATATCAGCGTGGGTGAAGATGAATCGAAAAAGATTGTCATGATCAACCCGGAGATCGTTTCGCGAGACGGGAAGCAGACCGGCGAAGAGGGCTGCCTCAGCATTCCCGGCTTTCGCGAACCGGTCACGCGCGCCAACGAAGTCATGGTCCGCGCCCACAACGAAAAAGGGGAAGTGATCGAGCTTTCCGGCGAGGAATTGCTCGCGCGAGCCTTTGAGCATGAGATCGACCACCTCAACGGCGTTCTTTTTATCAATCACCTGAGCACGCTCAAACGAGATATCATCCGGCGCAAGATCAAGAAACTACAAAAAACCGGCGAGTGGGATTAGCGAACGGTTCGATTCCATGCGCGTCGTCTTTCTCGGCACTCCCGAGTTTGCGGTTCCCTCGTTGAAGGCTCTGGTTTCCGCGCCGCACGATGTCGTTGCCGTGTTCACGCAACCAGACCGGCCGAAGGGGCGCGGGAATCAGATCTCGGAATCGCCCGTGAAGAGTGCCGCCTCCACGCTCGGGCTACAGGTTCACCAGCCCGTACGAATCCGCCGTCCGGAAGTGGTCGAACAGCTCAGCGCGCTCAAACCTCATCTGATGGTTGTCGTCGGGTATGGGCAAATTATTCCTCAGAGCATTATCGACCTGCCTCGGTATGGCATCCTGAATGTCCACGCATCGTTGTTGCCGAAGTATCGGGGAGCAGCTCCGATCCAATGGGCGATTGCGAACGGTGAAACGGAAACAGGTGTGACGATCATGCAGATCGATGCAGGTCTCGACACGGGCGACATGCTGCTCAAAGCGAGCGTGCGCATTCACCCGGATGAGACCGCTCCCGAGCTGAGCGCCCGGCTTGCCCCTTTGGGTGCGCAACTGCTGCTAGAGGTCATCGACGAAATAGAAACTGGACGTGTCCACCGCGAGAAACAGCGCGATGCCGAAGCAACGTATGCTCCGATATTGAAGAAAGAGGATGGGCGGATCGATTGGCTGCGGCCCGCTCCGCAAATCTACAATCGACTTCGCGGATTAACGCCCTGGCCGGGCGCTTACACTACTTTTCGCGGTCAGCCATTGCTGATTTTGCGTGCCGCCCCGATTAACAAACCCACCATCGAGCCCGGGAGGCTCCAGATAGAAAACCGCTGTCTCTTTGTCGGTTCGGGCGAGGATACCGCGTTGGAACTGCTCGAAGTGCAGCCGGCGAGCAAGAAGCCGATGCGTGCGGACGCATTCCTGAACGGCTATAAGGTCTCGCGCGACGAGAAGCTGGGTGAACGGAATTGAAGCTTCCTCTGGGCTATCAGTATGCGGCGGCGTACGCGGGCATTCGCAAACACCCGGGCGATGACGTCGGTCTTATTGTGAGCGAACCTCCGGCGCAAACGGCGGCGGTTTTCACGCAAAATATCGTGCAGGCAGCACCGGTTCGCATCGCGCGTAAGCACCTCCGGGCCTCGAGCGGCAGGATAGCGGCCGTGCTGGTCAACGCCGGTAACGCGAATTGCGCCACCAGAACCGGTGATCGCGTGGCGCTTGTCGCCTGCCAAGCAGTGGCGAAAGCGATTAAGACGAAAACGGAGCATGTGCTGCCCGCCTCGACCGGCGTGATCGGCGTTGAATTGGATGCCAAGCTGCTCACCGAAGCTATTCCAAAGCTCGTTTCAACACTTTCGCCGAATGCTTTCGATGCGGTCGCAAGGGCCATGATGACCACCGATACGCGCGTCAAAATAGCTTTCGAAGAAGTGCGCTTCCGCCAGGGAACCGTGCGGATAGCGGGCATGACGAAGGGTTCGGGAATGATCCATCCGCGCCTCGCGACGACGCTTGGATTCGTGATGACCGACGCGGCGGTTGAAGTGAAACACCTGCGCCCAATTCTTCTCAAGGCGAGCGATTCCAGCTACAATTCGCTAAGCGTGGACGGAGACATGTCGACCAATGACATGACGGCTTTATTCGCAAACGGCGCATCGAGAGTTCGCCCGAGCGCAAGTGAACGGAACGTCTTTGCGGAAGGCGTCACGCGCGTCATGGAAAGTCTCGCCAAGCAGATTGCCGCCGATGGCGAAGGCGCCCGCAAACTCATCGTCGTGCGTGCCAGCGGCTTCAGAACGGTCGAGGAAGCACGGAAGATAGCACGGGCCATCGCTAACTCTCCGCTCGTGAAGACCGCAATCGGTGGCAGCGATCCGAACTGGGGACGCATCTTAGCCGCCGCCGGATACGCGGGCGTGGCATTTGCTCCGTCCGGCATCGACATCCATTTACAAGACGTACTGGTTTGCCGCGCCGGTCTCGCGGCCGAGTTCGATGAAGCGCAACTCAAGCAGAAGCTCAACACGGCCGAGGTGCAAATCGAAATCGTTTTCAGGGGCGGAGGCAACGCGGAGGCTCGATTCTTCACTTGCGATCTAACCGAGGGCTACATTCAGATCAATGGCAGCTATCGATCGTAAGACGGCCTCCTCGCGGTGGGCGCCTGCCATTAGCGCTATGCTTTTCGGCCTTGTTAGTGCGTCGCCGCTCCAGGCCGACCGTGCCGCCGATGTCCGCGCGCAGCTCAGCTACATTGCGACCGCGCTGAGCTCCGGCAATGCGGCCGACGCGATGAGCCCCTTCGACAAGTCCTTCTCCAATTACGAGAAACTCGGCAATTACTTTCAAGGGCTGAACGCTTTTCAAGTCGCAAACGAGATAGACGTGGTCGATGAGCAGGACACCCCGGCGGATACCAAGCTGACCGTCAATTGGACCCTGACGTTGACGGATCTAGGGACGGATACAGCCGAGCGCCGCACGGGCGAGATAAATGTGCGGCTCGTGCGAAAAGACGGGAAGTGGAAAATCGTGGATTTCTCACCGATCAGCCTCTTCAATCCACAACAAAAGCTCGCGCCGAAACGATAGCGTCTAGCGCAGCCCTTGCAGCTCCTCGTAATTGCCGTGCGTGACGAGCTGGAATTCAACCGGCAGCCGAGTAAAGCTCCTCAGCTCTTCAAGAGCGCTCGAATGCGGCGGCCGAGTTCCCGCCACGTGCAGCCTGCCGCCGTGCACGCGAAACGGAACGATGCCGAAGCGCTTCTGCACATGAGCGGGAAGACTGCGAACGACACCCGTCTTCACAGTCCTAGCGTCGATGCGCGCCGACGGCAGTCCGCACTGCAAGCTGATGGCGTGGCAAAGATCCTCATCCGAGACCAGGCCGTTCCTCAAAAGGAAATCGGCCAGATCGGATTCGGCGGGTATTCCGGCCTGCGCGACCGTGAGCCGCTCTTCGGAGATGCAGCCCGAAGCGACCAACACGTCCGCCAGCCCGCGGCGATGCGGCTGCAGCGCTTCGCGCGTCGGATATGCATGTTCGGTTTTTACCCACGCGAGCGGTCTGCCGTGGAAGCGCGCGTTCGCAAAGCGCCACATGGCGGCCAATGACGCGGAGCTATTGACGAAGTTGCCGTGAAAGGCTCGCAGCGGAACACCAAACGCAAAACGCAGTCCGAACAGGCGAGCCACGCAGAAAGCCCGCAACATCAGCCGGAAACACTGCATCAGAAGCGTCATCCAGCAGAGGGTCACGATCGCGGGGTTCGAAACCGCAAAAGCCCAGGTACGATGGGTCGTCACCGCCTCCACCCAATCCACCAGCCCTGCCATGAACAGAACGTTAGTGAACAGGCTGAGCGGGTTCGTGACCAGACCCTTGCGATCTCGCCAGAACCAATAACGTGTCGACCAGGATCCTCGCCAGCCATCCCGCTCCCACCCTTGTAGCGCGATCCCGATGACCCACCGCGTTCGCTGTCGAATCGCGGAACGCATTCTTTGAGGAAAGTATTCGCGAGTGGCTACGAAGCCCTTCTCGCCGCGCCTGAGTCCCGCGAACAGCTGCGCGTAACCGGCCTGGTGAATGTAAACACCCATTTCGTAATCCTCCGTCAAGCTGGCCGGATCGAAGATGCGGTTCTGACGTTCGTTCGCGAGCCGTTCCAAAATTTCCCGCCCGAAGCCCGTACCCACCCCGTTCGAAGGAATGAAAGAGCCGCTGAACTGCCGGGCTGGCATGTCGATGGTTTGGTACTCGGCAAATTCATCACAGTAGATGCCGTGCGTGAAATCGCCGAACGGCGTCGCAAGCGGCAACACGGGCACCTGCACCATGCCGTAAATGTCCCGCATCCTGTTAATGAGCTCGAATGCGTCGGGATGGATCAGGTCTTCGGCATCGTGCAGGACGACGGTATCGAACCGAGCGCTTTCCTGCTTCTCAAAAAGCAGCATGCGTTGATAAATCCAATTCAGGCAATCCGCTTTCGATGTGGGGCCCGGATGCGGACAAGCCGCCACATGCACGTTCCGAAAAGTGCGGGCTAGTTCCCGCGCGACCTTAATGGTACTTTCGTCATTCGGATATACGCCCAGAAAGAAATCGAAATTGCGGTAGCAAATGGCCGCCAGATTATGTCGGACCATGTCTCCGATGACGTCCGCCTCCTTCCAGCACGGAACAAAAATCGCAATTTTGCGTTCCTCTTTAGGACCTTCGTCGGTAGTCGCATCTGGCGGTTTCCGGCGAAAGAGATGATGTCCGCCGCAAATCAGAACAGGAACCAAATCATCGAGGCCGCTGAACAGAAACGCCATCGCAAGCGATCCCAGAATCCATGGCCAGAGCGAGGAAAAGGCCGGACCGGTGTATAGCCAAGAGAGCATGTAAGCGACATCTGCAAACGGAGATACCACGGCCCTTGATCAAAAGTGCTTCCCTCGAGGCACGAATCGCAGAAAATTCTTAGACTTTTCTGTCGCGGCTCGCACCTTCTGATTTGACCGACACACGATCGGAACGGCTGACCTGACGTCGTTCAGCCAGCTCGTTCAGGAAGTCATCGGCGGTGCTATCCGGCGTCACACCTTCACCCCCTGGGAATTGGAGCTTTTGCTCGATCTGCAGAGCTGCCGGATCAGGAAATCGGCCCGTGCCGGACGTGCTGCGCCGCTATCTAAAGGCGATGCAGCAGCAGTTCGCCTCCGACACGTCTTCCCCGTTACGATTATCCGATTTCGTGGAACGCGAGCAGCACCAGCGTCACACCTCCCATCGCTCCGCCCCGGCGGAAGAGGCCGTCGCGGCACCTTGCGCCAACTGACTCGGGCGCACGGGGTTGGCACTTACCGCTGGGCTATCCTCAAGATAGAAATAGGAGATTCGCTATGGCTAGCACCACGGGCCCGGCCCGGGCGGAACGGAAGGTTTTTTGCGTCAAGCTGCACAAAGAATTACCGGGATTGGAAGAGGTTCCATTCGACGGTCACCCGCTCGGCCAGCGAATTTACGAGAACGTGTCCAAAGAAGCCTGGCGCATGTGGGTTGAGCAGATGAAAATGATCATGAACGAGTACCGGCTGAACCTGGGAACGCCCGAAGCGCAGGAATTTCTGTTGAAGCAGATGGAAGAATATTTCTTTGGCGAAGGCGCCGCTCACCCGCCGGGATACGTAGCACCCGGCCATTAGCCTGCTCTACGTGGCTTTGCTCTGCACGTTCACCAATTCCCATACGTCCTAAAAACTTGAAGCTTCGCATTCTTGCTTGCGCGCTTTTGGCGGCACGTGCTGGGCGGCGTCCGATCCGGTAGCGGCGCGCCTGGCACACCGGGCGCGCGAGGCCGAAGATTCCGGTCAGGTGGTTCGCGCCTATCTGCTGTATGCGGAAGCGGCAGCGCGAGACCCGCACAATCCCACCTACGCGGCCAATCGCGACGCATTGGCGCCCGCGGCCAAAGTCCTCACCAAGGCCGACATAGAAACGGCCGACATCTCCCGCGACATCAAAGCGGCCCAAAAGCCAGCGCCGGGCAGCCGAACCGCCTGTCGAATTCGCGACGGAACGTGATTGGGAGCGCGACGAAGACCTCCAGCCCCTGCCGCATTTGCTTGTAGACTCATCCACGCGAGACTTCGACCTGCGCGGCGACGAAAAGAGCCTTTTCAGACGGTCACGTCAGCATACGGCATCCGAGCAATTTGGGATCCGCAGTTGGACGCCCAGACGGCAAACATCCGGTTCGAGATTACTCAGGCCGATTTCCGGACAGCGCATGGAAGCGCTCACCGCCGTTACCCACACCTTCGTGTTTCCCATCTCGCAGCAAGTGATTTTCGTGGCGCGCGACACCGAGGCAAAGCGAAGCGAGCTGGAGCCCAAGGTTCTGCTGACGTTTCCGTTACCGAACGCGCTCGATCAAAAGGATCTCATCGAGGCCGCAAACGCCGTGCGCGCAGTCCTCAACCTGCGCACCTTTGGCTGGGACAGCGCAAACCGCACCGTGCTGATCCGCGACCGATACACGCGCGCTCGCATCGCACGATCGCTGCTGGAAGCGTTGCTGTTGCCACGAGCGCAGGTCTCGCTCGAAGTGCAGTTCCTGACTTTTGATTCCGACCGCAGTTATCACTACGGCGTATCGCTGCCGACCGCATTCCAATTGGTCGATTTCGGACACATCGGAGGATTCAAGAGTATTCTGCCGACCTTCTCGAATGCGACGAATTTTCTGGCATTCGGCGGCGGCGCGACGCTATTCGGCTTCGGCCTGACGAACGCGACCGTGTTTGCGAGCTATCTCCGAACTCATTCAGCCGTAATCTCTACGATGCGACGGTAGTGGTCGGTTCCGGCCAAACCGCCAATTTCCACATCGGGGACAAATATCCGATCGCGCAGACCCTTTATACCGGGTTTCAGGCATCCAGGACTCCTTCCATCTACAACCCCGTCGGTCAAATCACGATCGAGGACTTGGGAATCATTCTCAAGATGACTCCGCGCGTAAATGGCGATGGTGATATTTCGCTGGACCTGGAAGCGGATTACAAATCGCTCGGCACTCAAACATTCAACACGATTCCCGCCATCGCCGAGCGGGAATTCAAAGGAAGCATCATCGATGCGCGAAGGCGCAATGGGCGGTCCTCGCCGGAATGGACGTCGATACTCGGAGCGTCACGCGAAATGGTCTATAGGCCTCTCCCAATTCCCGGTTTGGGCCAAATCTTGAGTGAGAACACGCGCGAGACCAGACCAGCAACACGCTGGTGCTGATCAAGCCCACAATTACCCGCCTGCCGATGTCGGACTCGATCAGCCCGCAATATCTACTTGGTCCCCGGCGCGGCGAGAGAGTGTTGCTCTAGCGATCGGGCTCACCTGCGCCCGGCTGCTATCTTCTCTAGCATGTCGACCATGCGCGACGAGATCCGGCAGCAGCCGGAAGCCGATCGAACGGACTCTCAACGAGGAATGGCCTCGCGCCGAACAGTTGCGCCGCTACTTCGAGCAACATCCGGTGCGGCTCATTGTGCTTGCCGCGCGAGGCACATCCGATAACGCCGCCCAATTCGGCCGCTATTTGCTCGAAATCTCGACGGGAATTCCGGTCTCTTTAGCCGCGCCTTCCGTTTTCACGCTTTACGAATCGCGAGTGAACCTCAAAAATGCCGTCGTCGTCGCGATCTCTCAATCCGGCGAATCGACCGACACGAATGTGGTGCTCGAAGCGCGCAAGAGCCGCCGGCGCTTTCACCATCGGCATCACCAACGAAAGCGAAAGTAGTCTCGCGCACCTGGCTGAGCACACTTTCCTGGTCCGGGCAGGCAAAGAAAAAAGCGTAGCCGCGACGAAGACATACACCGGCCAGCTCATGTGTCTTTATTTGCTCGCGCACGCATTGGGTGCGCCGCTTCGGTTAGAGGATTTGCGGCGCATTCCCGATTGGACCGCGGCCGCGCTTGAGCTGGAAAACGAGATTCGCGCTCGCGCCGAGCGCTATTGCTTCATGCAGCACGCGGTGTGCGTCGGCCGCGGCTTGAACTACTCGAATTCGTTTGAGTTCGCGCTCAAGCTGATGGAGACCTGCTACGTCGTCGCCGAACGGTTTTCTTCCGCGGACCTGCTGCATGGTCCGATCGCAATGCTCGAGGCTTCTTTCCCGGCGTTTCTATTCTGTCCGCCGGGGGTGACCTGGAAGCCCATGTGCGAATTGATCGAGAAGCTGCAATCGATCAAAGCCGAAACGCTGATGATCACCGACCGGAGCAATCAGAGACGCCGGCGACACAGAAGGGCTTACGCAGAGCCGCTGACCATTCCGGCCGATCTCGCGCAGGCAGGGCCCGCTGCCCGAGGATCTCTATACGCCGATTCCTTATATTGTCCCGGCGCAACTGTTCGCCGCCAGCCTGGCGGAAGTGAAGCGCCTGGATGCCGATCGTCCGCGGACGCTCAGCAAGGTCACGCTGACGATTTAGAGCGATAAGCCGCGCGCTCGTTACTTCCGCGCGCCGCGAGTGGTGCCTTTCAGCGCGGACTGACGGCGCTTGCGGTCTTTGCGCTTCGGCTTCGACGATTCTGAAGGTGCCGCTGCCGAAATACTCGGCTTGGTAGATGTTGTCCTTCTGCTTGATCTTCGGCGATGCGCCGTGATCGTTCTCGCCGCTTGTATTTTGCTTCTCTTCTGCCATGAAGCTCCTGAAAATTGTGACACTTCAGTTTAGCGGACCACCCACGCCGTTTCCTTGCAGGCCGCGTGGGCTGCCGTTTGGGCCTTCAGGCGGCCTTCTTCGGCTAGCTTTGCAATGGTAATGGCAATTGCGCGCCGTTGGTGAGCACTTGCTGATAGGTGAGGTTGGCTTCGGCGAGCCAAACCGCCCATCGGTGCAGTTCCTGCCTGCGATTTTCGTTCGATTCTTTGCGCGCCGCGTCGGCTTGCCTGCGTTTCTACGAAGCAAAGCCAATTTCGGCTTTGCGCTTTTCGGCTCTAAGCTTTAGCAGCTGGGTGAGAGCGGTGTGGAAGGCGTGTGATTGGCGGCGCTTTGTTCTTCGGTTGGCATAGAGGGGTTCCTTTCCAAGTGCGTGAAATGAGAAGATGGCGCGACCCGCGCAGGGGCGGGCGCACCCGATTCCGTCCACTTGGTTAGCAGCCGGGCGTCACGCACTGTAAGCCGATCGGCACTAAGTGGCTGAGCAGGGGAGAGATGGAGATTGGGCTCGGACGTGAATGAGTGCTGAAGAGGGGGGGTTGGACGGGTCAGCCAACAGAACAGTGCAACCGTTCAGCGGCGGTCGAATGAAATCTCTTACAGGTGAAGCACCGTATCGTAAAGAGCATCCAGATCCTGCATTCGGCTGCGGGTGAGCTGAATGCGACAGCCTATTGCCTTTGCATTTCGTATGCTCCCCTCGCGGTAGAAGGCATAAACGGCATCGCAAGCCGAGGTCTAATACTTTTCCCACTCCGCTTGCGACGCAGCGAGTTGTTGGGCAGCCTCCGACCCCGGATTTAGGGAATTACGAAGGCTTCCATAGAACGCGCGGAAGTTGCTCTGTGTTTTTTCTGCAACGCTACCAAGACAGCTGTTTCTCTTCCAGCGTGGTATTTGCGTTGCCGCAATCCCTGCCGATTTGAGCAATCTCAGATTGAAGGGCCGTTGCTGCCATTTTCTGATAGGAAGGTGGATCTTCGCCCCTCAGCGGGCACAGTGTCAGCGCAAGCAAAAACGCGCCGCATACGTGCAACCGACTCATCCCAACAGCATAATGCATTTTTTTGTCGTATGGCGCGCCACCTATTCGCGCGTACCGCTGCGGAGAGATTTCAACGCTTCGATTTGCCATTACGGGTTGTCCGTGGTCAAAACTTCATCATCTCCCTGAATCGATGACTTCGGCGTTTGCTCGCAGTCACGTTACGCGACATTACGCCCAGGCAGTTGAGCTTGACCGATACTAACTCATAACGCGCAAACTCCAGGTATGCGCCTCCGCGTATAGATCATGTGTGGCGGCGCACTGTTTACTGAAGCAATTCCATTCCCGGTTCGTCTCAATTGAGAACGCGGATGGCGAGCTAGAGGGCGGGTTCCAGGCTGCCGTTTCGGCCCTCAACGGTCTTGTTCACGGATGCGCAATCACCATCAGCGTCTCGGCGCGCTCAAGGGTGCATTCGAGCGCGATTCGCAGATTCTCCGGATCGAGTGCCGCGAAGCTCTCGTCCAAAATCACGAGATCCGGCGCTCTGCAGAAGTGCGCGCGCGATGAAGACGCGGCTGCGCTCGCCATGCGAGAGTTGCCAGCCGCCTTCGCCCACCATCTGCAGCAGGCCGCTCGGCATCCGATCGAGAAGATCGCCCAATCCAAGCTCGCGGCACATCGCCTCCGCCTCCTCCATGTCGCTCTGCGTCGGCGGCCAGCGCCGTCCCATCAGCAGATTGAAAGCGAGCGTCTCCGTCAGAATGTGATTCTCGTGGAATTGCGGTGCGGCCGCAACTTGTTGGCGCCAGCGCTCATCGCCGAGCATATGCCGGTCAAGACCGTTCGACGAGCAACAGTCCGGAATCGGGCTGGCGCATGCCGGAAAGCAGCGAAGCGAAGGTGGTTTTGCCGCCGCCCGATGGTCCTTCCAGCAAAATGCGTTCTCCTCGGCGAACGACCAGACTGCACCCTGCAGCGCCGGATTGCCTTCTTTGCGGTACCGGAACGTCAGACGATCGGCCTCGATAACCTTCTGCGGCGGTTCATCGCCTTCATGTCTCCGCGAGAAGCTTCGCCCAGTTCTTCGGGACGCGCGGCGGCCCGAAAAAGAGGAGAAACGCGTTTCCAGGCGACCCAGGCCGCCGCAAGATCCGCGAACGATCCGGTCAGGCGCCTGAACGCGGTGAAGGCGAGCAAAACACCGCCCAGCACGATCGCGGTTGCGATGCGTGAACTTTGGCCCGAGACAACCGATCGGCACCAGGCAAGCCAATCCCGGCGAGCAGCCATCCGCGCGGAATCGCCGCCATCAGCCACGTTCCGCTGCGATCAGCTGAGCGGGAAATTGAGGTAGTCATCCAGCGCCCGATCCTCGGCTTCGTGCCATTCATCTCGCGGCTGTTGCGCGAGCCGGGTCCGGTGCCCGACCATCGCTTCGACCAGATCCTGCGTCATGTCCATGCGCGTATCGGTCCAGCAGCCGATAGCGGCGCAGAAACCTCCAGGCCAGGAACGCCGTAAAGCCGCACCAAACGAACAGCACGAGCGCGAAGCGGCCGAGCACAAACGCCGAAACCGCGATCTCGATCAGCGCGAGCAGGCCCGCGATCCCTCCGCTCAGCGCAAGCGTCTCAACCGCTTCCGCTTCGAGCGCCTGGCCCAGAAAACTGCCGATGCCGCTGATGCCGCATCTCCTCCGGTCCGAGCCGCAAAGCGCCCGCGAGCAGTCTGCGCTTCAGAAGCTCCGCCGACGCCGATCGCCAGCAGTCCCTGCAGCCAGGTTGTGAGCACTCGAAAGGGCGCGAGCGTCATCAGCAAAAGCGCCCACGCAAGCAGCCAACCCCGATCCATGCGGCCTTCGAACGACAGCGTCCCAAGAATGGCCCAGGACGCAAGCCACAGCAGGTACTGCGCGGTATGCGCGGCGAGGAGACCGACTGCGTTCGCAAACGCGTTGGCCTGACGCAGCCAGCGAGCGGCGCGCGCCCGGTGAAACTCGCAGAATCCAACATTGATCGAAGCGGCGTTCGCCGAGTTGTTCGCTCAACAGCAGCTTAACCGTCTTCGAGCGCCGCCATGCCGGGATCTCGTGTCTCCGCAAGCAGTTGTTCGATCTCGGTCGCGGCTCTGCCGTTCGACAGGTTCGCGAATGCGTCGCAACTCGCGTACGGAAACACGTCGCAGCGAGCCAATTTGGCGTCAGAACGCGAAGCACGCCATTAGCGTCCTTCAAGATCGCCAGAAAGACGGAGTCGGAAACGCGCAGCAGCGCCGGATGCGTGGGCAATTCGCTCTCCAGATCACCGAAGCGTAGTCTCAACGGCTCCGCCTCGCAACCGAGAGCTTCGCGTGCCACTCGATCCAATATGCTGCGTCCCCGCCGCAGGGAAATGCGTTTGGATCGAGCGTATCGAGGCATGCCGCATGGAGGCCTGCTTTCCGCAGCAGCGCCGTCATCGCCTCGCCCAGCCGCGACGCGGGCCAACCGAGCGCCTCCATTTCGCCCGCGCTTCATCACGCCACCTCGCTCTCGCGCCTTTTCTCTTCCGCGGCTTTGTGTTCCTCGACAATCCGGCCCGAATGGATGCGGATCCGCCTCCATATGCCGGCGCACCACAATCCCCAGCGCGTCTGTTCTTCCGCGTCGAGCAGTTGCGCATAGCGCGATTCGGGCGAAGCGCACAACTCTTCCGGCATGCCGTCTTCGGCAATCCGGCCTTGCTCGATCACCAGCACCCGATCGAATCCTTGCGTCTCTGCAAGATCGTGAGTGATGCACAGCATGGTGCGAACCGCGCCAAACTCCCGCGCGCGCGCCAGCAAATCGCGCCGCTTCTCCCGATCGAGTCCGCGAAACGGTTCATCGAGAATCACTAGCCAGGCATCTTTGCGAAGCAGCGCACGGCCCAGCCGCACGCGCTGGCCTTCGCCGCCCGAAACAAGGCCGCCTCCTTCGCCCAGTTTGGTTTGCAAACCCTGCGGAAGCGATTCGAGCACAGCGACGAAGCAGCGCTACATCGATGGCGTTTCCGACAGCGCGCGGTTCGGGCTCTGAGCCATAAGACAGATTGGAGAGCAAGGAGCGGTTCCACAACTGCACCGCCGGGTCCACCCAAGCGGTCGAGAGGCGCAGCGCACCACAGTCGAGCGGCGCGCCATTCACCAGAGACCTCGCCTCTGCCGGGCTTCAGCCATCCGAGCAAGACCCCCACCAGACTCGATTTGCCGGCCCCTGACGGACCGACGATCGCGACTTGACTGCCTGGCTCGATGCGCACATCGATGCCTTCGAGAATCTTATGGCCGGACGCCTCGACCGCTACATCTCGAAACTCAATGGCCGGCGCCGTGCGAACCGGAACAACCGGCTCGCCGTCTGGTCTCGACGCCGGTTCTTCTGGCGCTCCCAGCGGATCGAGCAGCCGCAGCGTGAGGTTGCGGTAGTACGGATACTGCCGCGAGAGCGCCGCCATCTCTTGCCCAAGCACAGGCAGGTTCAACGCCCAATAGACGACCAGCAGCACGCGGCCGATGTTCGCACCCTGAAGCGGATGAAGCAAAACCAGAGCGGCTACCAGGGCGAACATCGCGGTAATTTGCACCGCCTCCAGCACAGCCACCGCCTTCTGCAGCCGAAGAGCCGCGTGCGCCCACTCGCCCAACAGCTTCTCGTGTTCTCTGCGCACGCTCCGCTCCGCGCTGTGCGCGCGAATGGATAGCAGCCCCAACATCGCGTCCAGATAGAAACGAGTCAGGCCCGCGGCATGGCTGCGCACGCGCAGGTCGCGCTCGGCAAGAATGGATTGCGTCGTGAACGTCGGTACTAACGCGGCAGCCAGCGTCAGCACAACAAATGGCGCGGCAGCGGGTTCGAGCCAAATAATTCCAGCCGCAGTCGCGCAAAGCTCAAAGATGTTCCGCAACATCTGGCGTGCCGAGTTCCGGCAGATGCCGAAGGCGATGAGTCGCATGACTCCGCTCCGCCATATCGGAGGTCAGGCGGCTTTGGAAATAGCGATCGCTCAGTCTCGGAATTTTCGTGAGAAAGGCGATCCGCAAGCGATTCTCCAACTGGCGTCCTAAGCGAGCCGCGCCGGGGAAGATCGGCAGTTCCAGCAAGAGAAGCGCGAAGCTGAAGAGCAGAATCGCACGCCATCCCGACCATCCGCTGACCCGCCACGCTCAACTCTCCCGTGATGTCGAACAACCCGCGAAACAGAAATGCTTCGATGACCACAGCGCCCGCCCCGGCGGCCAGCGCCGGGATCAAAATGCCGGGAGCCCAGGCGGCCGCTTTCCCGAAGCATGCCCAACAACTCGCGGCCGGGCCTGATCGGCCGCTCTTCGATGGCGGCCCGCAGCTCTGGATTCAGACCTTCGGCGGCGGGAAGCCCGCGCTTGCCTCGAACTCGCACCAGGACCGCGCCCCGCATCAGCACTTGTTCCTCGTCTTCGGCTTGGCTCTCCGCACGAACCGACCAGTAGCGCGCCGGAACCAGCTCCGGGTTCTTGCAGAGCTGTTCGATAAAGCCGAGAGCGTCGCGCGAGCCGCATACCGCACCAGTGCGCACGAGCGATGCAGTGCAGCCGGACACTCGCATCGAGCCCGGCTAAACCGCGCCAACTTTCATCCGCCAGCGCTGCCAGAACCAGCGGTTCCGCTTGGCGCCGCGCGATTCCGATCCGGTCCAGGCGCGCGCCAAGTGCACCTTGAAAATCTTCGGATGCGGCGAATTCTCGCCAATCTTCTGCGCTCACCGCCAGGCAGTGGTTGTAAACTTCGTTCGCGAAGTCCGCCACTCGCGTCCAGCGCCGCCCCACCGCCGGATCCATCACTTGAATGATGTTTCCGTGACGCCGCCACGCGACGACGAAATGCGTCAGCCCATTTGGCAGCTTCACGACCACAATCGGCAGGCAGCGTCTTCGCCTCATCGAGCAGCAGATGATCTACCGGGAGCATGATCTGCTCGGCTTCGAGACCGAGCTGATTTGCGACCGTCTCCATCGTGTCGATCGAGGTACCGTCGATGCCGGTCTGGCAAGCCTCCCGTAAGCGCCCATATCCTACCGGCGTTCCGAAACCTTCGAGAAGGCACTTGAGCGAGGCCGGCCCGCAGTCCATATTCGACGTCTGGACCACCTCGGGCGCAAAGAATTTTCTCAATGTGCACCCACCAGTTCGCTCGCCGATCGTAGGATCAGCGCTGCGGGCGAGATGCGCTCGACCTCTACTTCCACCGAACCCGGCAATCCATGCTGATAAGAAATGTCGGGGATATGTGCCGAGTTGACGGCCAGATCCACTCGCAGCCGTCCATCGCGAATTGCCCCGGCGACGTGGGAAACTCTAGCCGACACCGTCCCATACTGCGCCCCGAAGGATCCGTCAAGGCGCAGAGTCGCGAGTTGCCCCGGACGCACTTTGCCCAACGCCGCTGCCGGCCGAAATTCCGCGACGATTACCAGCCGGTCAGAGACGCCCGGCTGAATTTGATCGGCCGCCGACTCGGGTTCTAAGCGCGCTGAATCTGAAATTTCATAGCGCGTTACCTTCGCCCGGACGGCCCACCCCACCCATGCCGCAAGCAGGAGTACTGCGCTCAGCAGAACCACTGTCGATCCGATCCCCCGATCGGCTCGAAGCGATCGATTCACGCGATGGAAGACGTTACTCATGTTCTAAGGGGGAGAAGTCCGTAAAAACTAAAGTGGCCGCTCGCTCGTAAAAGCGAAGCGGCCATATGATTAAAGGTTCCAACGGAACCACCGATAAGAAAGATTAGGCGCCCCAGAATGATCTACCAGCTTTCACATTGCTCTTCACTTTCATAGCTCCATCCTCCTTTCTTAGAATTGGATCCTCGTTGGCGGGCGAGAATTAAATCACATAATGAAAAAAAGGCCCGAGCCCCTGCAGTTCTAACGTCCGACACTTGCCCTACTCCAGCATTTCCTTATTCGTCTTCCGCGGAAGCGATGGTGCCGGCGCTTACATCCTTAATAACTTGTTTCTAAGGCTCTATAAGATCTTTAACGAAGTTCGCCACTTATTCAATCCCCGTTTGCGAGATTAGGGGCTAGGATAATTCCGGCGTCCGTACGGGAAGTACCAAGGCTCCACTTGCAGCTCCCCCTCCCCTCAATCCCGCATCACTTCGAAACAACATTCGCGCGCCGAATCTGCCTGACCGCGCCAGCCGCTCGCAAAGACTAAAGTGGCCGCTCGCTGGTGACAGCGAAGCGGCCATATCAATTAAAGGTTCCAACAGAACCACCGATGAGAAAAACTAGGCGCCCCAGATGGATTGACCAGCTTTCACGTTGCTCTTGATTTTCATGGCTCGATCCTCCTTTCTCAGATTTGGGTTCTCGCTGGCGGGCGAGAACTCAGCCACATAGCGAAGAATTGCAAAAAGCTCTATAAATTCCGAATTCTTTCGACACTTATCCCGCCTAAGCATTTCTCGCCTCTTTTCACTTCCACTTCCGAAAACGACAATCTGAAGTGAGTGGGCGGCTGCTTATATCCTCTTTTCTTCTTTCTACGGCTCTATACGATTTATAGCGAAATTTGCGACTTATTCAAACCCTTTTGTCGGTTTACGAGGGTAGGATTAATCCGGCAGCCGTGCCAACGAGTGCTAAGGAGCAGCCGCCACGAATCCCCTCTCTTCCTAACCCCCGCGCCTTGAAAACCAGATTCTCCCCGTCGTATCATCACGCGCAGTGGATCTCTTTCCAGCTAGCGTCGCCCCAGCGCCGACCGATGATTCTCAATCCCGCCCTCCGCGCTCGCCCGCCTTCCTCCTCCTTTGCGGCGTGGTTCTTCTCATCGGTGCCGGATTACTCGTGTATTCGCAGACCGTCGGTTTTGTTTGGGATGAGGGCTTTCATCTTCTAACTGCGCAGTTGATCGATCGTGGAAAAACGCCCTACCTCGATTTCTGTTTCCCGCAGACCCCCTTGAACGCGTATTGGAACGCCGCCTGGATGCAAGTCTTCGGGCAAACTTGGCGCGTGCCGCATGTGCTCGCCACACTTGCTACCGCCGGAGCTGTCTTCCTCACCGCCGATTTCTTGTTCGCGCGCTTCCCTGTGCCGCGCTGGCGCTTCGCTTGTGCGCTGTCTGCGGCACTCTTTATCGGTCTCAACAGCCAAATTGTCGAGTTCGGAACAGTCGGCCAGGCTTATGGCATCGGCATGTTTTTGATCGTCGCGGCGTTCCGCGCCTGCATCGCTGCCGTGGGCCGAAAAAGTTGGCTGCTCGCCATCGTCGCCGGTCTGCTCGCGGGGGCAGCGGCCGGTTGCTCGCTTCTCACCGCTCCGGTGACGCCCCTCCTCCTGATCTGGATCCTGCTTTATAACCGCATCGGAAATCGCTCCAGCAAGGTCGCCGCTTTCGTCATCGGAGCGCTGATCCCGTTTGCGCCGGTGTTTTGGCTTTTCGCCAAAGCTCCGCGACGGGTGCTGTTCAATGTCGTCCAGTACCAGGCCCTCTATCGCCGCGTCAACTGGAACGGCGCCACTCCGCACGATGTCGACGTGTTGAGCTCTTGGCTCGATTCCACTCAAGCGCTTTTTTTGGGACTGTTAGCCATCGCCGGCCTGCTGTTCCTTTTGAAAAAAAACGGGTGGGATCCGGTGCGCCGTCGTGAGTTTTCTCTGTGCGCCTGGCTATCGCTCGCGCTGGTCGCCTACATAGCTATCGCTCATCCAACGTTTCAGCGTTACTTCGTGTTCGCGGTTCCGTTCGTCACCGCGCTCGCGACGCTGGGGCTCTATTCTGTCGGATCTCGCCTGACCAGCCCGGATCGTCCACTCTTGCCAACGCTCATCGTCACTACGCTCGTGACGCTGTATCTCGCAAAAGCGCTGTTCGACGATCGCGATGCCGTCACTTGGCACGACTATGAACAAATCGCTCGCAAAGTCGACCAGGTCACTCCTCCCAACGGCACCTTGTACGCGGACGAACTAGTCTATTTCGCAACTAAGCGCCCGCCCCCCTCCGGCATGGAGTTTTCCTACGCTCACAAGCTTCAATTGTCACGCGCGCAAGAGGCGCTCTATCACATCGTCTCCGAGCGCGAACTGACTGAGCAGGTCAAGGCTGGCAAGTTCGACACCGTTGAAACCTGTAACGACGATCGGATTGACCAGATGGATCTACCAAATATATTTCCACACAAAACCGACATCGGAGATTGCAGCATTTTCTGGGGCAAGGTGAAGAGCGTGCCCCCAGCCGCTCCCAAAAAGTGATCGGCTCTCAACCCTGCCGCTCAGCCAGGCTCACGTAGGTGATGGTCGGCCCTGTTGCCGGAACGATCTCCCACTCCGTCGTCATCGTGCGCCGGTCAGCGGACACGGTCGCGCTTGCTTTCGCGGAAACTACGCCGTCACGCGTAATGATCGCTTCGTAAGTGTCGCTGCCGGTCTGGCGGGCGCTCCAGGCGTCGCCAAGAAGACTGCCGGTAAGCGGATAAGGCCTGCCGTCCAGCCGCAACGTCGACTCGGCATGAGTCTTCTGGCCGTCCGAGAAGACCGAATCGTTAATGTACTCGATCCCATCCTCCTTGGGCAGAAAACGGGTGGTCGCTTCCTGCGTAATCGGGATAGCCGTCTTTGATGTGGATTCGATGCTTTTCAGCTTCCACGTTCCAATGAGCGAGAGTCCGGATGCTGCAGATGAGGGCGCTGACACGAGACGTCTCCTTTGGTCGAACCTGCTAAGTGGAGCACCTCGAAGTATATATCTCGCGCGCGACATCGGCGCGCGACATCTGCGGCATTTATGTCGCTCATTAATGCTATACTTCCTCCGATTCATGCATAAGCTCCTGTTTTTACCTGTTTTCCTCGCTGTGACGTCACTCGCGCAAGCTCCATCCCCAAATATCACCGGCGTCTGGAAGGCGGATTTGCAGAAGAGCAAAATTGCCGGTCCGCCCCTCACGCAATATCTCGAAATCATCGAACAGAAAACCGTTGTGCTCGACCGACGAACTCAAGAGAAAGGACAGGAAATCGACGAAACCAGCGGCGATCTGGGGCGAGCACGGCGAGCAGCGTTCGCTTCTCGCATTCGTTCCGAACGGTAAGCCCGCCATCAGGCCGTACCAGGGGATTCCGACGCGCATGACAGCCTCCTGGCAGAGCCAACACGCTGAATCTCACGGCCGAAATAGCCGGCCGACCCATGGTAGTGAAGCGCACTTATGAACTTTCTCCCGATGGCCAGACACTCACCATCGACTCCACCACCACCGGCCGGCCCGCGCCGGCAACAGAGCACCATCGTGCTCACGAAGCAGCCGGATGCCGCGGGCGAGCCACTGCGCCAACCGGAACAAACTGCCGAACAGCACTTCAAGAACGTCAAGACGGATGCGCTGAAAACGTTGCCTGAATCGCAGTTCATCGATCAGATGCGCTACATCGCGTGGTCGCTTGGCAAAGATTGCGAGTTCTGCCACGTGAAAGACCATTTCGATTCCGATGACAAGAAGGAGAAGAAGACCGCTCGCCAAATGATCGCCATGACTGCTTCGATCGACGACAACAATTTCAAAGGCCGTCCGGAAGTGCGCTGTTTCACCTGCCACGAAGGCCACAACCGTCCGCTCTCTCACCCGCTGTTTCCGGATGAAGCTGCGGCCATGCAAGCCGCAAGGGCAAGGCCCCGATCGTCCCATGAAGGGTGCAGGCTCCGGTCCGCAGGGCGCCAAGCCCGGAGATATCCCTCCCGGCAAACCGCCGCAGTAAGAGAGAAGAGCGTAGTCCGCTGGGGCGCGCGACTCAGTGCGTCATCGCATACACGATGTAGTTCACGCCGACGCGAACTCCGAGCGCGGAATACTTCTCCGGATACATGCGGCTCATCGGCCCACTCCCACGAATCGCCGATATCGGAGTTGAACGAAATCGCGACCATCACGCGGCCTTTATCGTCGTAAATGCCGCGCCAGCGCGCCACGTAGCCGTCCAGCTTGTGCCCTTCGGCCAGGTGTCCTTCGCCGACAATCTGGTAGCGGTCATCCAGATCGTAGACCGTGTGAAAAATCGGATCGCTGTCGGGGATATCGACGATGGCGCGGTCCGGAAACACGCGCTTCATGCTCTCCTCAAAGACCTGCCACTCCACCGTGCCGTGAAAATCGTCGGCCATGAAAAAGCCGCCGCGCAGCAAATAATCGCGAAGCTTTTTCGCTTGCGCATCGGTGATGCCCCATTCGCCGACTTGCACCGCGTACAGCCACGGCCAGTTGTAGACGTCGTCGCCATCGTCCAGGTTCACGCACCTGTTCGACGGATCGCACGTCGATGCGGGTCAAGCCGCCGGACCGCTTCTGAAAAATGGCGGTCCGCGCGCGGAAAGTCCTGCGTCCAAAGCGAGCTCTCCCTGCGCCAGTCGGGATTGTCGCGTCCCGCATAGCCGTTATTCCAGCCCGGCGGATACATCAGGCGCGCAAACGCCCATTCTGTCTTTTCCTCGATAGTCGGGCGGCAGCGGAATCGATCCCAGCCGGTATTCAATGCCTGGATATTCGCGGAACGGATGCGGCAGCGTGCGATCGAGCGCGTAAGCCGTACCGAGAAACGCCAGCCGCACAGCCCAAAAACCACAAATTAAGTCGGAACTTCATGGGCGTGCGCCTCGCTCCCACCATATCACCGGAAAATACCGCGCTACCTACGACACTGCTGCGGTTTGTGGAACCGTCCGATCTCTCGAGATCCAGTAATAAGCTCCCACCGCGATCGCAAACAGCAGCACCGCGCTCGCGAAATAAACGTTCCGGATCCCTATCGCGGTTGCCAGAGTTCCGGCCGAAAGCAGCGCAATCACCTGCGAAGAGAACATCACCGCCATCAGGCTGCCGCTAACCCGCCCCAACATGTTCTGCGGCGTGTGCTCCTGGATCAAAACCTGCGCCGGGACAAAGACGAATGCCGCAAAAAATCCGATGCCTAGCATCATCGCCGCGGCTATGATAGTCGTGCCAAAAGTCGCCAGTACGGCAATGGCCACGCCTGTTCCCGCTAAACCCGCCGTCACGATTTTCGTCCCCGGCAAGCGCTTGCTTCCAAGCCGCACCATTTGCGTGCCGATAATCATTCCGAAGCCCACCATCGAGCCCAGATTCCCGAACAGCGTACTGCCTCCTCTGAGTACGTCTCGCACATAGACCGCGATTAGCGCGCCGAAACACCGGATGGCGAACATGCCTGCCGTCATCGCAACCACCACGAATGAGATTGCTGCGTGCGTGAAAATGAACTTCGCTCCCACGCTCAATTCGGTCCACACAGCTTTAGCTGTTTTCACCGCCGGCGAAGGCTCATGGGCGATCGCGATTGTCGACAGCATCGCTGCCGAGAATAGAAACGAGCCGCTATCCACCCAAAAACACAGGTTCGCGCCGAAGGCCGCAACCAGTAAACCCGCAATGGCCGGGCTGATGATCTGCATGGCGAAAAATGCCTGCTGAATGAGAGCGTTCGCGCTCATCAAACCATGGCGCGGAACCAACGAGCGCAGTGTAATCGCTTGCGATGGCATGAAGAAACTCGAAACCGTGCTCGCCACCAGCAGAATGGCGTAGATCTGCCATAAGCTATGCGCGAACATCAGCAGGAAAAACAGAACTGCTCGCACCAGATCGCTCGCGATCATGGTCTTCTTGACGTTCCACGAATCGACGAAAACTCCCGCAATCGGGCTGACTATGGCCAGCGGCAACAGGTAAAACACCATCACCAGCGTGATGTCGGTAGCCGATTTGTGCATCCGGAACGAAACTACGCTGAAGATCGCGTAGATCGCCAGAAAATCCCCGAAGACGCTTACCAGTTGTGCCATCCACAACCGCCGTAGGGCCGTTATGCGGAAAACTTCGCGGAACGTTAATGGAGGAATCGCTGCGTCAGCCATATTGCTCTCTATTTTTTGCCTAGTTCATCCAATTCTTTCTGCGCGCGATCGAGAATTCCGTGAACCCGCTGCAGGCGCGCCTGGTCTCCACGGCTCTCCTTCACGGCCCGCATGGTGCTCTTCATCACCGCCCCGAGCGGGGTCCACATCATCACCATCTCGGGACTGATCCACCTCGCCCAATCCTCGTAACCGGCCGCCCGCTTCCACATGTCTTCCACCGTTTCAGCGTTTTCCTCCAGTTCCGCCCGACCCTGCTCGGTGATGTGATGAATGCGCCGCCCATCTTTGCGCTCAGACGTAATCATGCCCTCGTCTTCGAGCTGTTGCAGCGTCGGATACACGCTCCCTGCGCTCACCCGACGGGCGCTGCCCCACCGCGCTGCCATCATTTTCATGAGCTCGTAACCGTGCCGTGGTCCCTCGGCAAGCAGAGACAGAATCGCCAGACGAATCTCGCCGGCCCCAAATCCCGCTCGCCCTCCAAAAGGCGGGAACTCAAACCCGTGTGGCTCGCCGCTTCGCCAATCGGACCAGCCTGCCCAAGCAAAGGGACGGTGTTTCTTCATAGCTTTCTACTATATCGACAGATGTATCGTACGATATACTCTCGCGCGAGTCAACAGCGTTTCGCGCGAACCCTGCGCAGCGGGTAAGAGATAGAATTTCGAACATGAAATACTCACCGGTCGCGGCCTTCGCTGCTTGTCTCATCCTGGTCGGAGCGCCCGGACCCTTACTATCGCCCCAAGCGAACATCGCTCTGCCGCCCGCCACCGACGTGGCCTACAACGGTCTCGCCAAAACACCACCGATGGGCTGGAACAGCTGGAACAAATTTGCAAGCAAGGTTTCCGATCGGCTCGTCCGCGAAACCGCGGATGCCATGGTCCGCAATGGAATGAAGGATGCCGGTTACGTTTACGTCAACATCGACGACACCTGGGAAGGCGCTCGCGATGCTGGCGGAAACATCCAATCGAACGCGAAGTTCCCCGATATGAAAGCCCTCGCCGATTACATCCACAGCCAAGGACTTAAACTCGGCATCTACTCCTCACCCGGCCCAAAGACCTGCGCTGGTTACGAAGGCAGCTTCAAGCACGAGGGACAGGACGCCAAAACATTTGCCGCTTGGGGGATCGACTATCTCAAGTACGACTGGTGCAGCGCCAAGCAAGTCTACAACGAGCATTCCATGCCCGCCGCCTACGCCAAGATGGGCGAAGCTCTTCTGCATTCCGGTCGGCCCATCGTCTTCAGCCTCTGTCAATACGGCCTATTCAAAAGCCCGCAATGGGGCGCTGCAGTCGGCGGCAATCTGTGGCGTACCACGGACGACATCCAGGATAAGTGGTCTTCCATGTCCCACATCGGCTTCGATCTGCAACTCGGTCTCGCCCAATTTGCGGGACCCGGCCATTGGAACGATCCGGACATGCTCGAAATCGGTAACGGCGGCATGACCGATACCGAGTACCGCACGCACATGAGCCTGTGGAGCCTGCTCGCAGCGCCCTTGCTCGCCGGCAACGATTTGCGCACTGTTGCTCCCGAGATCCTGCAGATTCTGACAAACAAGGAAGTCATCGCGATCGATCAGGATGCGCTCGGCAAAGAAGCGACGCGCATAGCGAAAGACGGTGATCGGGAGGTCTGGGCACGCCCGCTCTCTGGTGGCGGTTACGCGGTGGGTCTGTTCAATCGCGGCAAGTCCACGGCGAAAGTAACAGCCCGTTGGAGCGATATCGGCATGACCGGCAGCGCGCACGTGCGCGATCTCTGGGGTCATGCCGATCGCGGTCACGTCGCCGATCGATTCTCAGCCGACGTGCCTTCGCACGGCGTGGTGCTCATTAAAGCAATCTCTGCCTATCGCCGCCAGTAGCCCCGGTAATAGCGATGCCCGTAATAATGCGGCGCTGCCCAGTATGCGCCGGCATACGGCGGACGGGCCCAGTAGCCGGCGCGCCAATTCCAGCGCGACCCGCCTGGGTAATAGTAGCCGCCGACCCATGAATAGCCGGGACCCGGGTACGGCGCAGCGTAGGAAACCACCGGCGGGGGCGGAGGCGGTGCAGCGTAATAGCCGTACGCCGGCCCTCCCACCCCTACTCCAAAGAACACGCGTCCCGCAGCAAACACAGAGCTACCGGCTAACAAGAAAAGTGCAAGCAATTTCGTTTTCATTTTTAAACTCCTCGTTCCTGAATTTGTCACCGCCAAAGCGGCGTTCGCCCTGTAGTATGCAAACCAATTGCCACACCTAAGCTATTGAAAATCGGCAGTCGAAGCGATCACTGCGGCTCTTGTCCACCGCCGCTGGTGGATTTTGGCCAGATGCGTCGATCCAACGTCACACCCGGCCAAACCACGTCCGCCACGCGGTGTCCACCATCGCGTGCATTAGCGAACAAGCCATCAGATTGCCCCCGTTCCGGAATGCCGAACCATAGAACCATCCCGCGATGGACGCCAAGACTACATAGCGCCAGTTCGGAACCGGCGCATGAAAGATATGCGAGAACCCAAACAAAACCGACACGATCAGCTGCCCTCGCCATTGTGACCCGATCGAATTCGAAATTAGATTCTGCAGGAACCCGCGAAAGAATAGCTCTTCCAGCCAAGCGACAAATAAAAAGATTTCCAAAAAAGTAAGACAGAATGCCGCCATGCCTCGCGATTGCGGATTCCACGCAACAAAATGCATCGCCAACGCGGCCGGTATGGCAATCGCGCCAAAGAAGACGAAATTGAACCCCGCCGCTTTGAGCACCCGCCGGTTAATGGAGAATTCATACCCGAGGCCCGGCACCGGGCGTACGAATACCCAGCACCACCCGGCGACGCTCACAAGAAACAGTCGCGTCATGAAGTCGAGATTCACGGGAACGTTCCAAATCCCGTTGAGCTGATGAAGCAGAACCGAGCACATCAGCCAAGCCCCAACCATTACGTCCTGCCAAGCGAGCTTATACACCTCCATCACCGGAAACGCGACATAGATGAAGACCAATGGAACCGTCATTGCCAGCAGCCGGAATAATCCTGTCCATCGAAAGTCGTTCGTTCCAACTGCGTAAATCAGATAAGGTACGCACCAGAGAGCAATAGCGACGAACAGTTTCTTGCGACTTGGCCGCCGTCGCGAAATCCATGCACGACTCGCCCTCATGCCGGGCGTGATAACCAGGATGACCAGCAGCACGAAGCAGCAATAGATCGCTGCCACGGACGGGGCGGCGAGAGCGTAGCGGTTCAGATACCGCGGCACAGCCGCACCGAAAACAATCGCGAGCGAAGCAATCGCCGCCACAAATCGCCCCCATGCCTTCGCTTCAGAGGTCATGTCCCAAATTAGCTTCGTCGGTCGCGCACACCTCTGGATTCCGCCGGAACCCACTCAACGCCCAGGAAATTAGTTGGATTTGGCGTCAACCTGGCCCACCTCTGCCGCATCAAATTCTCAGCTCATGGGTGTGAGCGAGCGGAGACGAGATGCCTGAGGTAATCGAAGACTTCGTACGCCGGCAACTGCTCGAGCGCCGAGACAGGTTGCAAGATGCTGTCACCAGCCCTGCGCATCCTCCTCATCTGCACCGCCTGCTCGATGAGGTCGATTCCGCGCTCGCCAAGCTGGAAGACGGGTCGTATGGCCTGTGTGAGCATTGTCATACACCGATTGAAGGGGAGCGCCTTGTCGCAGACCCGCTGCTCCGCTTTTGCCTCTGTCGCCTGACCGACCGTGAAAGAGATGCGTTGGAAGAGGACCTGCAACTTGCCGCCCAAGTGCAGCGAGGTCTGCTGCCGCCTCAGAACCTGGTCCGAGAGGGATGGCATGTCGCCTACCATTACGAGCCGCTTGGCATTGTCAGCGGCGACTATTGCGACGTGATCGAGGCCTGTGACGGCGGTTTGTACTTCATGGTAGGAGACGTCTCCGGCAAAGGAGTCGCCGCATCCATGCTGACGGCGCATTTGCACGCCATGTTCCGTGCCCTTATCTCCGTTGAATTGTCGCTGAAGCATATGCTCGAACGTGCCAGTCGCCTCTTTCGTGGAAGCACGCTCCCGAATCAATACGCCACGCTTATCTGCGGACGCGCGTTGCCGAACGGCAAAGTGGAGATCTCGAACGCTGGACATCCGCCCCCTTTCATCGTCGGCGACGGCGTCGTCACTTCCGTCGACGGTACGAACCTTCCGCTCGGCATGTTCGGCGAGGAAGACTTCTCGGTAGACGAACTGCAGCTCGCGCCCGGCCACAGCTTGGTCGTTTACTCCGATGGTGTTTCGGAGGCCCTGGACGCCTCAGGCGCCGAATACGGCCGCGACCGCATACGCCAGGTCATCGAGTGCAATCGCGCCAGTATCGGTTCCGCGTTGCTGAACGCTTGCCGCGAGGATCTGCTCACCTTCTGCGGTCAAACCGAGAGAGCGGACGACGTCACTCTCTTCGTGCTCGGCCGCGCCGCAGTCTAGTTTCCCCCGCCGTTCTCCGCCCCAAGAATCCGGCTTTCTTGCTATCCTGAAAATTCAACGGCTCTTCGTGAGTGTTCGCTTCGCCCGCAAGCGCGGCTTCACTCACCGCCCAATTCCCTGGATTTAGCACCCTTTGAAAATCGGATTTGTAAGCCTCGGCTGTCCAAAGAATTTGGTTGACACCGAAGTCATGATGGGCCAGCTCGTTGCCGATGGACACGAGCTCACTCCTCAACCGGGCGAAGCGGACGTCATCGTCGTCAACACCTGCAGCTTCATCGATCCCGCCAAACAGGAATCGGTTGACACCATCCTCGAAATGGCCGAGTACAAGAAGACCGGCAAAGCCCAACGTCTCGTGGTCGCCGGGTGTCTCGTGGAGCGCTACCGCTCGGACATTCAGAAGAAGATTCCGGAAGTGGATGCAGTGCTCGGCACCAATGAGCTGGCCCAAATTACGGCGCTGTGTGAAGGCATCCAGCCGAAGCAGCTTGCGCCCGAGCCGTACCTGTATCATGACCTCACCGCTCGCGTCTTCACCACCCCCCGCCATTCCGCTTACATCAAAATCGCCGAAGGATGCGATCACCCCTGCTCGTTCTGCGTCATTCCGCAGTTTCGCGGCAGCTTTCGCAGCCGTCGCTTCGAAAGCGTGATGGCCGAAGCCTCGCGCATGTTCGCCATGGGCGTCCGGGAGATCAATCTGATCGGACAAGACACCACTTGCTACGGGCAGGATTTTGGACTCCAAGATGGCCTGGCCGATCTTCTCGCCCGGCTTGCTGGAATTCCAACCGAACTGCCCAAATGGATTCGCTTCCTCTACGCATACCCGAACAAGATCACGCAGAAGCTGCTCGATACCATCGCCGCGCACGAATCTCTGGTGAAGTACATCGACATGCCGCTGCAGCACGCCAGCGCGCCGGTGCTGAAACGGATGAAGCGAGGCGCCGGCGGCGAAATCTTTCTGAAGCTTCTTGAGCGTATACGCGCCACCATCCCCGCTGTTGCCGTCCGAACCAGCATGATCGTGGGCTTCCCCGGCGAAACGGATCGCGATTTCGAAGACTTGTGCCAATTCGTCCAGGCCGCGCAATTCGATCGGTTGGGCGTGTTCTCTTACAGTGATGAAGAGACGAGCGGCAGTTATTCCCTCGACGCGAAAGTCGATAAGCGTACCATTTACAACCGCAAGCGGACACTACTTGCGCTGCAGCGCCGCACTTCGCTTGCCCGTAACAAGCGCCTGATCGGCAGCGAACTCCCAGTCCTCATCGAGGGCCCATCGAAGGAAACGGAACTGCTGTGGGAAGCACGCCTCGCGACACAAGCTCCGGAAATTGACGGCATCTGTTACATCAACGATTTCGGATCGGGAGTCGCGCGGCCCGGCGAGATCCGCACCCTGCGCATCACCGAAGCTCACGACTACGACCTGATTGGCGAGCTCATCGATGCGCCCGAGCATTCTTACCGCGCGCCAACGGCAACCGTCAACCCATTTCCAATTCTGAGTGCAAACATTTCGCGCCCGCCTGACAGTCGGATAATCCTGCCAGTCAGATAATAAAGGTTGATGGCAGTCACCATACGTTGCCCGATCTGTGATAAAGAAGTTGCATTCGAAGACCCCTATATGCCTTTCTGCAGTGACCGCTGCCGCATCATCGATCTGGGCAATTGGGCATCTGAAAAATACGTCATTTCGACTCCTACTCAACAAAACGAATTAGAAGACGTCGAGGAATCGGACCACCCCAAAGGCCGCGTGCAGTGAATCGGCTCGCGGTCGCGCTGGCGACTTGGTTCGGATGTGGCTACTGGCCATGGGGACCTGGAACACTCGGTTCCCTTGCCGCTCTACTCATCGCGATCGCCTTACATGTCTATCTCGGCAGCGGCCGCTTGACACTTTTGGTGTTGACTATATTGCTGCTCGTCCCAGCCGTTTGGGCGTCGACCCGGACCGCGCGCCTCGTCAACAAACAAGATCCAGGCCTCATCGTTATCGATGAGGTTCTCGGGCAATGGGTCACGCTGCTTGGAGCTACCGTGTTCGTTTGGAAAAGTTTCCTCGCCGGCTTTCTGCTGTTTCGCCTGTTGGATATTTGGAAGCCGTTCCCGATACGCCGCCTTGAGAAACTACCAGAAGGTAGCGGCATTGTCGCCGACGATCTCGCTGCCGGATTATATGGGGCGCTTATCTTGTATATAGGCGGAACGTTAAAACTGTATTAGCTATGGCAAGCAAACAACAGACCGCGGATCAAGCGGCGACCAGACCGACCATCGCCAGGATGGAACCCTCCGCGGCCATCACCGGAGGCGAGTTGCACATTCGCGGCCACCACCTCGCCGCGGGCGGCCGTCCCGCCGTTCGTCTCGGCAATCAACCCGCGCATCTGATCGTTGCAGGCGATTCCTACATCATCGCGCGTGTGCCCGATTCCGCCATTGTCGGCGAAGTCGTCGTAACCAGCGGCACTCAGCAAAGCGAGCTTCGTGAAACGCACCTCGGCATTCAGATCGCCGACAGCCTGCATCCCGTCTCCAATCCCGCGGTGGATCAGCGACGGAAATGTCTTCAGCACCTTCAGCGGTTCGCGCGGCCAAAAGTCGCCTGTCTCGATTTACAAAATCGACTCCAATTACAATTCGAAGCCGTTCGTTACCGACCTGATGAATCCCACCGGACTGGCCTTCGATCGCGAAGGATTGCTCTATGTCTCGAGCCGCTACGACGGGATCATCTACCAGATCACGCCCACCGGCAACATGTCCACTTATGTCGAAGGCATGGGCGTTGCCACCGGAATCGCGTTCGACCGCGAAGAGAACCTCTACGTAGGCGATCGCAGCGGCACGGTTTTTAAGATCAGCAAGTCTCGCCAGATTTATGTGTTCGCCACTCTTGAGCCGTCCATCGCCGCCTATCATCTGGCATTCGGGCCCGAAGATGATCTCTACGTCACGGGCCCGACTACGTCCAGCTTCGATTCTGTCTACCGCATCTCGCGAGCAGGCGAAGTGGAGACTTTCTATCGCGGACTGGGCCGCCCGCAAGGACTCGCCTTCGATGCCGAAGGACGGCTGTACGTGGCGGCTTCGCTCGGCGGACGCCGCGGCATCATCCGAATCGACAAGTCGCGCCGCCCCGAACAATTTCTCTCCGGCCCCGGCATCGTCGGCTTGGCCTTTACTCCCTCGCGCGCGCTGGTCCTCGCCACGCATAACGCGCTGTTCCGCGTAGATGTCGAAATCGCCGGACGTCCGCTGCACTAGCGTCAACCCTAGCGCTATGCCCAAAATCGCGGAAATCATAGCCGTCGGCAGCGAACTGCTGACGCCCCAGCGTATCGATACGAATTCGCTCATCGTCACCGAGCACTTCAATCTCTTGGGCGTCGAAGTGATCGCCAAGCACGTCATCGGCGATGAGCGCGAACGGCTCGACAGACTTTATCGCGTGCCGCTGTGGAACGTTCGCACATCGTCATTCTGATCGGCGGCCTCGGCCCCACCGAAGACGATGTGACGCGCGATGCCGTGGCCGCGGCGCTCGGCCGCAAACTCGTTCTCTCGCTCGAACAGGAATCGATTCTCATCAACCGGTTCCGCCAGATCAATCGGCCCATGGCGAAGAACAATCTGCGCCAAGCCTATCTGCTCGAAGGCGCTGAGGCTATGCCGAATCCACATGGCACCGCGCCCGGGCAGTTTCTGTCGACCGACCGCGGCGCTCTCGCTCTCCTGCCCGGGCCTCCCCGCGAAATGAAGCCGATGGTCATCAACGAGCTGATCCCGCGCCTGCGGCACGTCATTCCTCCCCAGGTGATCAGAGTTCGACAGTTTTCGCATCACCGGAATCGGCGAATCGGATCTCGACACTCTGATTGCTCCGGTCTACACCAAGTACGCGAATCCCGTCACCACCGTGCTCTCTTCGCCCGGCGATCTGTCCGTCTATCTCCGCGCCCGCGCCGAAACTGTAGACGAAGCGGACGCGCTGCTTCGGGAGGTGGGAACGCCCATCGCGGAATTGCTCGGCGATCGAATCTATTCTGACGATCCGGATGAGCCCCTCGAATCCGTAATCGGCTGCTTGCTACGCAAGTATCACTCGACCGTGTCCGCGGCTGAAAGCTGCACCGGCGGCATGGTCGCGGCGCGACTCACCGAACAGGGCGGCAGCTCCGATTACTTTATCGCCGGTTACGTTACCTACAACGCTGCTCAAAAGCAGGACGTGCTCGGCGTTCCGAAGGATCTGATCGCGAAACATACTGCCGTCAGCGAGCCTGTCGCCGCCGCCATGGCCGAAGGCGCGCGCCGTCGCAGCGGATCCACCTACGCACTCTCCATCACCGGATATGCCGGGCCATCGGGCGGAACCGATTACGATCCCGTCGGCACCGTATATTTAGGAATTGCGGGTCCGGCGGGCACCCGCGTCGTGCGCACCCGTTTCGGAGGAGACCGCTACCGCACCCGCCTGCTGGCTACGCAAAGCGCGCTCGACCTTTTGCGTAAAACGCTTCTGAAACTACCCTCTTGATCGCGCGAAACGCATCAGCCTGTTTCGACCTCGTCCGCGTACTGCGGAAGATCGCCGCCTGGCGTAGCGATTACAACCAGCTCCGGCCGCATAGCAGCCTCGCGTACCAGACGCCAGCGGAGTTCGCGGCCTTGAATAACTGCAGGTGGACTGAGGCGGGGCAAGGGACCTCAATTGCCGGCCCCTCGCCCCACACCCCCATCCCCGCTTTCAAAGAACTGGCGGATGGTTGAAAGTTGTATCGTCAGATGTGCGGATTTAGGGTGCAGGTCAATCGGTGCTGGGTTTGCCGACGCTTTATCTGCTATACCGATGTGGACGAACGGAGTTTCCGATGTTCGCATTCTTCGGTATGGTGTATGCATCGCTTCGCTGGTTTGTTATCGCACTCCCTCATCCGATGGACTGGGTCCAATATTTGGCACATCTCTAAGGATTCCGTTCCGATCTTCGCCGCAATCGGAGCGGTCGGGGGTATACTTACTCGGTTCATGATTTTTGGAGCCGCCACCCCTACACACCCCGGCCGACCGTCCGCTACTGCGTGACCAATTGAGGGAATTCCCCGCCCTTGGCTTCCGTTGCTTTGGCAGACGCAGCGACGTCGATGCTCGAAAGAGGAATCTTGCGTACCGGCTGCCGCGTGAAGTCCCAGAAAGTCTGGTCCATCACCGCGTAATTCTGCACCTGCAACTGCTGGCCGTCCCGCAACACTAACGTCACCGGAATCTGAGGGGGCGGTGGCGGCTCCTGCTGCATCGCGTACTGCTGCATCTGTGTTTGCTGCCCGTACTGCATTTGAGCGACCTGGGCACTCAATCTCTGCACTTGGTTAACCAGCGCGTGTTGCGCCATTATCGCCGCTTCCTCATTCGGATCGATTGACGTATCGTAATCGGGCGCTCCGCCATCGGCATAATCGGGCGGGTAATAATACGGCGCAAGCCAATACGCGAGCGGTAAACCCCGGTTACTGCGGCCATAAGTCACCTCCGCGGCGCCCAGATCTGCTGTACCTGATACTCCCGCGTGCCGGCATGGTCGAACGCGCAGTCGACGAGGGTCCGAAGTTCAATGCTCCCGCTCCGAGCGCGGTGCTGGAGGGCAACGGCACACTTCCGCCTCGACCGCCGCCGCGTTGTGCCGGCAGGTTGGTCGCAATTGCTGCAGCGAAAATACCGTATAGAAGAGCCCGCGTAACCCAGCGCATAAACGCCTCTCTTTTAGGGTAGCGCTCTTTTGATTTCAGCGCCAACGCACCTATAAGACGTCTCCGAGTCGTCCCGCGTTCAAGACCGTTTCCTAATGGCCGTTGCGGAGGCCGCGGATGTAGTCGTCGACGATGCGCGCCAGGCGCTCGAGTCGCTGCGTCAGCGTGCCGATATCGCGTGCGTTTTGGGCTGTGTCTTTAGCCGTCTGCTGCACGATTTTAGCCGTCTGCTGCGCGGTTTCAGCCGTCTGCTGCGCGATTTCGAAGAGGGTCTGCATGTTTTTCCCCATGAGCTGCTGGGTCTGCATCAGCAACTCGATTGATCGGGCAGTTTCGTCAGGCGTCATGTGGGGTAGACTCCCTTTATTTTAGGCGATTCCGGCAATCCCCACCGAACGCATCCACAGATCTCGCGACCGCCCGCGTTCACGCCGGTTCACCTCGCTGCGCCGATACAATGAAAGTTCCCATGCGGATCGCTCTCGCCCAGATCAACAACACAGTAGGAGATCTTGAAGGAAACACAGCGAAGATTCTGGATTTCGCCCGCAGGGTGAGCGGGCCGGCGCTGATCTGGTAGCCTTTCCCGAACTTGCTCTGACCGGCTATCCGCCCCGCGATCTGGTTGAAAAACATTCTTTTCTCGACCGCACCGAATACGCTCTGCAGAGCATCGCGAGCGAATCCGCCAACTTGGGCGTCAGCGCTCATCCTGGGCTACGTGGCCGTTCTCCCGAGAACTCCGCGATCAGCGCCCAAAATGCCGCCGCAGTGATCCAAAATGGCGCAGTCGTATTCAGGCAATGCAAAATACTGCTGCCCAATTATGACGTTTTCGATGAAGCGCGATATTTTCAACCGGCGACACCAAGGCATCTGCACTTCGCGGCACGCGGATTGCCATCGCGATCTGCGAAGACGTCTGGAACGACAAGCAATTCTGGGAGCGGCGCCGCTACTCACGTGATCCGATCGAAGAGCTCGTGCGGCAAGGCGCAGAACTGATCGTCTCGATCAACGCCTCACCCTGGAATATCGGCAAGCGCAAGCAGCGGCAAGCGATTTTCGAGGCTACTGCAACGGTTCAGCTTTCCTGTCGTCTACGTTCACATGGTGGGCGGCAATGATCAGCTGGTGTTCGACGGTTCCAGCTTCGCCATGACCGGGGACGGCGAGCTTGCGGCTCAGGCGAAGTCCTTCGCGGAAGATCTGATTGTTTTCGATTCCGCGAGGGAACCGGCGACGACCATGATACCGGGCTCACTCCTGACGAAGCCGCTTACGAGGCTTTGGTGCTGGGAACCCGCGACTACATACGCAAGTGTGGTTTTCGCAGCGTGCTTGTGGGCCTGAGCGGAGGCATAGACTCCGCGCTCGTTGCCGCCATTGCGGTCGAAGCAGTCGGAAGAGAGAACGTGATGGGAGTCGGCATGCCCGGCCCCTATTCGTCTGACCATAGCCTGACGGATGCATGCTGTCTCGCCCAATCCCGGGATCCGCTTCGAAGTCGTTCCGATCAAGTGCGGCTACGAAGCGATGATGGAGACGCTCGGTCCGCTGTTCACGGGATTCAATCCGGATACAACAGAGGAAAACCTGCAATCGCGGCTGCGCGGGGTCGTGTTAATGGCTCTCTCAAATAAATTTGGTTCACTGGTCCTGACGACCGGAAACAAGAGCGAGATCGCGGTCGGCTATTGCACATTGTACGGCGACATGTGCGGAGGGCTTGCCGTCATCAGCGATGTTCCCAAAACCATGGTGTACGGCTTGCCCGGATTGCGAACGCGCGCGTATTGCGCAAGGATTTGCCCGCCCCCATCCCGGAGAACACGTTGACCAAGCCGCCCTCCGCCGAACTTCGGCCAGATCAGAAAGACACCGACAGTCTTCCCGAGTACTCTGTACTCGATGCCATTCTGGCTGCGTACGTCGAGCGCTATGAGTCGGTGCCCGAGATTGCGGCCAAAGAGAATATGCCTGAAGATTTGGTGCGCGACATCATTCGCAAGGTGGATCGGAACGAATACAAGCGGCAGCAGGCCGCTCCGGGCCTGCGAATCACGCCCAAAGCATTCGGCGTGGGGCGGCGCTTTCCCATCGCCCACAGGTTCACTGAATGAAATATCTCCTTTTTCTGACAGCAGCCAGCCGCTTGGCGCTCTGTTCATGCAAGACGCCGGTCAGAATCCGGCGCAGAGCGCGTCGGTCCGCTACCCGGACGGCGGTTTTCTTCTAAATAGCGGATGGACAATTCGCCCCGCCGGCCAGCAGGTGCCTGTCGACACATTTCCCATGAGCACCGCCGTTTCGAACAACGGCAAATATCTGCTGGTGTTGAATGGCGGATACAATCCGCCCTCGATCAGCGTGATCGACATCGCGCAAAAGCATGAGGTCGGCCGCACGCCTTTGCCTGACGCCTGGCTTGGATTCGGTCTCGCCGAAAGGCAACATGGTCTACGTAGGCGGAGGAAGCCGCGCCACCATGTACGAGCTCTCGCTCGATCCGGCCACCGGTGCTCTGACGCGCAGCACGCGAATTTGCCGCCGTCGCCGATCTCAAGAACAAAGGACGTCGCATTTATCGGCGACGTGGCTGTTTCCCCCGACGCGCATCTGCTCTATGCTGCCGATCTCTACAACGACAGCATCGCGGTCATCAACCTGCAATCCGGCCGGCTGATCGATCAATGGAAAACAGGCCGCCGTCCTTATCGCATCGTGGTCGCTCCCGGCGGGCGGCAACTGGTGGTCAGCAGTTGGGCGGACGCCGCCGTCTACCAGCACGATGCAAACAGCGGCGCAATCCTGGGCAAAACGCGCGTCGCGCCGCACCCCACCGATATGCTGTGGCTGAACAGGCCCGCGCCGGCCGAAGAAGGCCAATCGAACTATATCGCGCGGCTCTTTGTCGCCGCCGCCAACACCAACAGCGTCTACTCGCTCGGCGTCTCGCCAGACGGTCAGCTCACCATGCTTGAATCCATCAACGTCTCGATCACTCCGATGCATCCGCTCGGCATGACGCCTTCCGCCCTGGCGCTGGACAAACGCGGAACGCGTCTCTATGTCGCTTGCTCCGATGCAAATGCGGTCGCGGCTGCCGATATTTCCGGCGAGCACAGCAGAGTGCTTGGGTTCATTCCCACCGGCTGGTATCCGACCGCCGTGCGCGTCCTCGATGACGATCAACTCGTCGTCCTGAATGGCAAAGGATTGGGCAGCCGCGCCAATCCCGATGGTCCTGTGCCGACCAAACACACCAGCCGCTCTACGAAGGAGGCCCGGTGAACGCTCCTGGCTACGTGGCCCACATCCAAACCGGCACGGCCGCTTTTGTGCCCCCCATCACCGAAGAAAAACTCGCGGCGTACACCGAAACGGTCATGCGAAATTCTCCTTACCGCGACGAGATGATTTACGGCCCCATCGATGACGCGCAAGAAGCCTATTTCGCGCGCATGGAGAATCATCCTTCGCCCATCCAGCACGTCATTTACGTCATCAAGGAGAACCGCACCTATGACCAGGTGCTCGGCGACATCGAGAAAGGCAATGGCGACAAGTCACTAAACCTTTTTGGCGAGCAGATCACGCCCAACTTGCATCGGCTTGCCCGCGATTTCGTGCTCTACGACAATTTCTATGAAAATGCGGATGTCAGTGCCGAAGGCCACAACTGGGCCAACGCCGCCATCGCCCCCGATTACACCGTAAAGCTCTGGCCGAACGAATATGCGGGCCGGCGAAAGACCTACGACTTCGAAGGCGGCGAGCCCGCCAATACTCCGCCCGCCGGTTACATCTGGAACAACGCGCTGCAGGCCGGCATCACCGTTCGCGATTACGGCGAATGGACCGCGAACATTCCACTCAATTCGGTCAATGGCCCGCGCCAGATTCAAGGTCAGAGATCCGGCGTTGGCCCCTTACGTGGACATGAATTACCGCGGCTTCGATCTCGAGTACTCCGACCTTGATCGTGCCAAAGAATTCATCCGTGAGTGGAAAGAGTTCGACGCGAAAGGTCAAGCTCCACAGCTGATGATTCTGCGGATGGGCAACGATCACACGCAAGGTGCCAGGGCGGGCGCCTTATCGCCGTTGTCCTACGCTGCGCAAAACGATTACGGCGTTGGCCTGGTCGTTGACGCGGTCTCGCATAGCAAGCTGTGGCCTCTACCGCGATTTTCGTCATCGAAGACGACGCGCAGAACGGCCCCGATCACGTCGATTCGCACCGCGCGCCGGCGTGGGTGATTTCTCCTTACACTCATCGCGGCGCCGTCGATTCCGCCATGTACAACCAGACCAGCGTGCTGCGAACCATGGAACTGATCATCGGCGTGCGCCCGCTCACGCAATTCGATGCCGCCGCTCGGCCCATGTTCGGAAGCTTCACCCGCCAACCGGATACGCGGCCTTTCGCCGTCATTCCGCCCAAGATTTCGTTGACCGACCGTAACCCGGCGCGTGGCCCCGGGGCGGCCGCCTCCGCGCAAATGGATTTTTCCGACGCCGATCTCGTCGATGACGACGAGCTCAACGAAGTCCTCTGGCGGGCCCTCAAGCACACCGATCCGCCGCCGCCGACACGCAGCGCCTTCGCCAAATAGAAACATTTACTCCTTCGGAACGGTCTCGTCGACATGCGCTGGCTGTGGACTGCTCTGCCGGGTGTCGCTGTTCTCGCCTTCGCTTTTCACGAAGTCTTTCAGGACCTGTTTCACCCCACTCAAAGCGGTGCTTTGAGTGAGTGGATAGGGCGTACCAGCTTCCGCCTGCTTCGCCGCTGGCCATCGATACTTTCATTGGCAGGACCCCTCACCTTGGTGATCGTGATCATGTTGTGGGCTTCGCTCCAGGCCGTGGGTTTCGCACTCATCTACTGCACGAATTTTCCGGGCGGTTTTCAGCTTGGTAGCTCGGAACATGCCTCCGGCTTCGGCGGATTTTGGACGATGTTGTACTTCTCTGTTCAAGTTATGACCACCATGGGCACCGGAGACCTGCGGCCAAAACCAGGTTGGCTGCGAATTCTCGTGAGCATTCAGGCTCTCGTCGGCTTCGCGCTGATCACTGCCAGCGTGTCCTCCATCGTGCTGATTTATCCGCCGCTCTCGCGCATGCGCACCCTCGCCCGCTTCACCGAAACGCTGCTGGAAGCAGCCAAACGAACCGGGGTCGATGTGGTCTCCAGTTTCGCGCAGGATTTGCTCAATGGGCTCGCTGTGAACGTCATCCAAGCGCGGGTCGACTTTATCCATTTCCCGGTCCTCTACTACTTCCACGCCGATCGCCGGCGCTCTTCGCTTGCTCGCGCGCTCCCGAATCTGCTCGGGTTTGCCGAACAGGGTCTGAGACCGGAAATTTCGGAACCGGTGCGGCTCGCCTCCTCAACGCTTCAGACCGCACTGGAAGATCTCGCCCAGGTGCTTTCAGACCGCTTTATCCATTCCCAGTCGAATGATCCCGCGGCCATCTTCCGAGCCTATGCGAAGGATCACGTCGTCGCGTACGAAGGACAATGATTCGGTGGCCCAGTCGCATTCGCAATCGAACAAGCGACTTCTCCTTATCCGGCTCAGCTCGCTCGGCGACTTGGTGCACACGCTTCCCGTCATCCCTGCGCTGCGCTCGAGTTTTCCTGATGCGCGCATCGATTGGCTGGTCGACCGCAGGTGGTTCCCGTTGATGAACCTCGTCACCGGCATCGACGAAGTAATACCGCTCGATCGCTCCCTGTCCGGTTATCTCGCCTGCGCTCGCCGTCTGCGGCACGCGCGCTACTCCTGCGGGGTCGATTTTCAGGGTCTATACCGGTCCGCGCTTCTTCTATCGCTTTCGCGTGCCCAGCGCCGCATCGGTCGCGACCGAAACGCGGCACGTGAGCCCGCTGCCGCTTGGTTCTATACCGATCGCGTCATTCCAACCGGCCAGCACGTAGCGGATATGAACATGAGTCTCGCCTTGTGCGCCGGAGCAGCACAGCCCACGGAAATGCAATTCCCATTGCGCGTACCGAAGAGCGAAACCCGGCAAATTCGCGCAAAGCTTCTCGAACAGGGCATCGACGCTTACTTCGTGATGAGTCCCGGGGGCGGTTGGAAATCGAAATGTTGGCCGCCCGAGCGCTATGGCACCTTGTGTTCCGCACTGTGGCGTCGCCACGGGCTTCGCGCTGTCATCAACCTGGGTCCGCGTGAGGAAAATCTTGGCGCCGATATCGTCCGCGCCTCCGCGCCCGCAAGGCCGCACGCCCTGTCTCCTGAGCTTCCTGAGCTCGCCGCACTGCTCGCGGATGCGCGCGTCGTCGTCGGCGCCGATACCGGACCGGTGCATCTCGCGGCAGCGATGGGCACGCCCGTTGTGGCGCTGTTCGGCCCCACCGACCCGGCGCGCAACCGGCCCTTGCCGCACGCCCTCGTTCTACGCAATGTCAGTTCGGAAACGATTGTTTATGAGCGTGGCGATTACGATCGCGCGGATGATTATTCTCCGGCCATGCTTTCGCTCAGCGTCGATCAGGTGCTTACGGCTGTCGCACTGGAGTTGGTTGCGCAGCACGGAATATCCCCGTAATCTTCCCAGCGAAAAGAGTCACTCACGTTTTAGTCTTAAGGAAGACACAAACACTACGCTTCACAGCCGAAATGAAGCATTCATTCGCTCGCGTTACTGCAAAGAACTTGAGTCAAGCGGTCCAGCGTGGAGTGCCGCTGTTGTTGCTCATCGCCCCCGCTTGCGCACAAATCCAGAATCAGCCCGACGATGGCCAGTGGGTCATGCCGGCGAAGAATTACGCCAGCACGCGATACAGCACGCTTGACCAGATCAACACTGCAAATGTCCAAAACCTGAAGCTCGCGTGGACGTTTTCAACCGGCGTCACGCGCGGCCATGAAGCGGCGCCGCTCATCGTGAATAACACGATGTACATCGTCACGCCATGGCCGAACTATCTGTACGCTCTCGATCTGACAAAACCCGGCGCGCCCATGAAGTGGGTCTATCAGCCGAATCCTTCGCCCGCTTCGCAAGGCGTAGCCTGCTGCGATGTCGTCAATCGCGGCGCGGCTTACTACAACGGCAAAATCTACTACAACACGCTCGACGTCCAAACCGTCGCGGTGGATGCGAACACCGGAAAAGAAGTCTGGAAGACCAAACTCGGCGACATCAATCTGGGCGAATCGATGACCATGGCGCCCATCGTCGCCAAAGGCAAGGTGATCGTCGGCAACAGCGGAGGCGAATTCGGCGTGCGCGGCTGGATGGCCGGTCTCGACGCCGACACCGGCAAGATTGCCTGGCGCGCCTATGGCACGGGCCCCGATAAAGACGTCCTCATCGGACCGAATTTCAAGCCGTTCTACGCCGATGACCGCGCCAAAGATCTCGGCGTGAAGACCTGGTCCGGCGATCAGTGGAAGATCGGCGGCGCGACCGGCTGGAGTTGGATCTCCTACGATCCCGATCTCGATCTCATCTACTACGGCACCTCCAATCCCGGCCCTTGGAATCCCGAGCAACGCCCCGGCGACAACAAATGGGCCTCAAGCCTCTTTGCCCGCCGTCCCGAAACCGGCGAAGCCATCTGGGCTTACCAACTGAACCCGCACGACGAGCACGATTACGATGGCGTGAATGAAAACATTCTGCTCGATCTGAACATCAATGGTCGGATGCGCAAGGTCCTCGCGCATCCCGACCGAAACGCCCGCATGTACATCATCGATCGCGCTACGGGCGAGGTGCTCTCCGCCGAAACGTTCGCCTACGAAAACACCAGCAAAAGCGTGGATCTCAAAACCGGCAAGCTGCAGTTCAACGAAGAAAAAGCCAGCGGCTACCAGACCGTGCGCGATGCCTGTCCCGCCCCGCCCGGCGGCAAGGACTGGCAGCCTTCCGCCTTTTCTCCCAAGACCGGACTGCATTTATATTCCGCACAACAACCTCTGTTACGAAAACCAGGGCGTCCAGGCTAACTACATCGCCGGTACCCCCTACGTCGGCATGAACGTTCGCATGTATGCCGGCCCCGGCGGCAATCGCGGCGAATTTTCCGCTTGGGATCCGGTAAAAGCAAAAACCGTCTGGGCTGTCAAAGAGATGTTTCCCGCCTGGAGCGGCGCAGTGGTCACCGCTGGCGACGTGGTCTTCTACGGCACCATGGACGGCTGGTTCAAAGCCCTCGACGACCGCACCGGAAAGTTGCTCTGGCAGTTCAAAGCGGGATCGGGAATCATCGGTCAGCCCGTCACATATAAAGGTCCCGACGGGAAACAATATGTCGCGGTGCTCTCGGGCGTCGGCGGCTGGGCGGGCGCAGTCGTCGCGGGCGGCATGAACACCGTCGACGGCACTGCTGCGCTCGGCTTCACGAACGCAATGTCGGATCTCGGCAAATACACCACGAAAGGCGGAATGCTTTATGTCTTTTCACTGCCTTAGCGCCTCACTCCTCGGCATTGCTTCCTTCCTGCTGGCTCTCACTCCCATCGCCGCAGCCGGCCAGACGTGCTTCGCGTGTGCGCCGACCCCAACAACCTGCCGTTTTCGAATGAGCAAGGGCAAGGTTTCGAGAACAAGCTTGCCGAGCTGATAGCCGCGACAGCTCGGTTCGAAACTCGAATATACCTGGTGGTCGCAACGAAAATCGTTCGTCAAGAATTCGCTCGACGCAGGACCGCTGCGATCTCATCATGGGTGTTCCCACTTCGCTCGCGTCCCTCGACGTGACTAAGCCCTACTACCGTTCCACTTATGTGTTCGTGTCGCGACACGATCGCAATCTACAACTCACCTCGCTCGCCGATCCGCGCCTCGCTCAGTGGCGCATTGGCGTCCACGTCGTAGGAGACGATTACGCGCCGCCCGCCGCCGCTCTCGCGCATCGTGGCATCACCAGCAACGTCCTCGGGTTCAGCCTGTTCGGCGAGTACGGCGAACAAAATCCTCCCCGCAAAATCATCGATGCTGTCGCAACCGGCGACATCGACGTCGCCATCGTCTGGGGACCTTTTGCCGGCTACTTCGCGAGGCAGGAAAACACACAGCTCGATATCGTTCCCGTTTCTCCCCCGATGTTTCTGGCCGTTCCGTTCACCTACGACATTTCAGCCGGCGTGAAAAAGGGCAACGACACGCTGCGGACGCAAGTTGATAACGTTCTTCAAAACGAATCTGCCGCCGTCGAGCGAGATTCTCGCCGCATATGGTGTGCCTCAAGTCCATTAACGCCACGATCGTTGATGCCAGGGCCCTGGGCGTGCGAATCGTTCCTGCGATTGCCTGCTGCTGCTCGATCTTTTTCCTGACTGCCTGCCAGCGGGAAAAGCGCGATATTCGCCCCTCTCCGGCGCGCCTCGCGATCTTTGGTGACGCAGCGCGTGAAAGCCCTCTCCGCCCCGGCGGCCCGTGCAGCCTCAGCCGGTAGTCACGAATCCCTATAACGGCAGCGCTTACGACATCTCCGAAGGCCAACGCTTGTTCAACTGGTATAACTGCTCCGGCTGCCATTCGCATGGGGGCGGTGGCATCGGGCCGCCGCTGATCAAGACAGAGTGGATCTATGGCGGCGAACCCGCAAATCTCTTCGACACCATCGTGAAAGGCCGGCCCAACGGCATGCCTTCCTGGGGCGGACGCATACCCGAATATCAGATCTGGCAGATCATCGCCTACGTCCGATCCATGAATGGCCAACAGCCGAAATCGGCAACCGCTGGCACGAAGCGACATGATCCAGCCCAATCCGCAAACCATTCAGAATCGGACCACCGGAGTCACGAAATGAAAGCCCCCTGTGGGGCGGACCTCAAGGTCCGCGGCGGACGGCCACGTCCGGCTCCATCCCACGTCCAGCGGCGCAGCCGTTTCCGTTTCGTGGCGGGTCTCTCGCATCGACCACTCTCGCCCTCACCGGCTGCGCCGGTCATCAGCAATCCGCCGTCGATCCCGGCGGACCGCAGGCCGGCCGAATCGCATTTCTGTTGTGGTTCTTTATCTGGCTGCTCACCGCCATCTTCGTCATCGTGCTGGCACTGGCGCTGTGGACGCTTGTGCGCCGTCATCGCGGCATCGAGCAGGAGCCGCTCGAAACCACCCACCTTCCCTCTGAACGCACCGAAAAGAAGCTCACGCGTGTCGTCACGGCCGCCACGATCGCGACCGTCTTGATTCTCTTCGTCCTGCTGGTCTTAGCGTTTTCACCGGCAAAGCCGTCGCGGATCTCGGCAAAACGAAAAACGGAATGGTCATCGAGCTTACCGGAAATCAGTGGTGGTGGCACGTGCAGTATGACAATCCCGATACCAGCCGCATTCTCGTCACCGCCAACGAAATTCACATTCCCGTCGGCCGCCCCGTCATGATTCGCGGCCGATCGAACGACGTCATCCACAGCTTTTGGGTGCCTAATCTGCACGGCAAGCGCGATCTGATCCCATCGCGCGTCACAACGGAATGGATTCAAGCCGATCATCCGGGGCGTTTCGCGGCCAATGCGCCGAGTTCTGCGGCCTGCAGCACGCCCACATGGCGCTCTGGGTCATCGCCGAGCCCGAAGCGAAATTCGATGCCTGGATGCATCCGCAGCTGCAGCCCGCGGTCGATCCTGCCGATCCCGTGAAGCAGCACGGCCAGCAAGTGTTTCTGAACAACGCTTGCGAATTCTGTCATTCCATTCGCGGCACCACCGCCGCCGGGCAGGTCGCGCCTGATCTGACCCACTTCGGAAGCCGGCGAGGCATCGCCGCGAACACTCTGCCCAACAGCATGGGCAATCTCGGCGGCTGGATCGTCGATCCGCAAAGCATCAAGCCCGGCAATCACATGGCCACCATCGCTCTCAATTCCGAAGACCTGCAGCCGCTGCTCGAATACCTGGAGAGTCTGAAATGAACCAGACCCAACCAACCGATCGCCCGCACCGAAACAGAAGCCAGGAACGTCGAAAAACTCGAGCGCTGCTTGGCGTCATCCCCGCGGCATCTTCGGCTGGCTCTCCTTCACCACGCATCAGGCCATCGGCATGCGCTACATCGTCACCGCCTTCATCTTTCTGCTGCATCGGCGGCATCGAAGCGTTGCTCGTGCGCTTCCAGCTCGCGCGCCCTAACGGCACATTCCTCGGCCCCGATCGCTACAACGAGATCTTCACCACGCATGGCACCACCATGATGTTCTTGTTCGCCGTCCCGATGATGGAAGGCATGGCGATTTATCTCGTCCCGATGATGCTCGGAACAAGAAACGTCGCCTTCCCGCGCCTGAATGCATTCGGCTATTGGATGTACCTCGGCGGCTGCATCTTCTTGTACTGGGGCGTGTTCAGCAACTCCGCTCCGGATGCCGGCTGGTTCTCTTACGTGCCGCTCTCGGGCCCGCAATTCGATCCCGGAAAACGCGTCGATTTCTGGTGCCAGATGATCACCTGGACCGAAGTGTCGGCCATGTGCGTCGCGACCGAGCTGATCGCGACCATCTTCAAAATGCGCGCGCCCGGCATGTCGCTCAATCGCATTCCCATCTACTGCTGGTCCATACTCGTCCAGTCGTTCATGGTGATCTTCGCCATGCCCGCCATCATGATCGCCAGCTCAATGCTGCTGGTCGATCGCACCTCAGGAACCAATTTCGTCAATCCCGCCGAAGGCGGCGATCCGCTCCTGTATCAGCACGTCTTCTGGTTCTTCGGTCATCCCGAGGTCTACATCATCTTCATCCCCGCGCTCGGCTTTGTTTCTGCCATCGTCGTCGCGCATGCGCGCCGCCAGATCTTCGGCTATCCGGCGCTGGTCCTCTCGCAGGTAGCGAACGGATTCGTCGGTTTCGGTTTGTGGGTGCATCACATGTTTGCCACCGGCCTGCCGCAAATCGGAGAAGCCTACTTCACCGCCGCCAGCCTGATGATCGCCATCACCAGCGGCGTCCAGATCTTCTGCTGGCTCGCCACTCTGTGGAGCGGCCGCATCCGCACTGACCACGCCCATGCACTTCGTCTTCGGCTTCATCGCCATTTTCGTGCTGGGCGGTCTCACCGGCGTCATGCTCGCCTCTGTGCCGCTCGATTTGCAGGTGCACGACACTTTCTTCGTCGTCGCGCACTTCCATTACGTCCTCATCGGCGGCGCGCTTTTCCCGCTATTCGGCGCGTTTTATCACTGGTTCCCTAAAATGACCGGGCGCATGATGAACGAACCTCTCGGAAAACTGAATTTCTGGGTTCTCTTCATCGGCTTCAATCTCACCTTCTTCCCGATGCACATCCTCGGCCTCAAAGGCATGACGAGGCGCATCTACACTTATCCACTTGAGATGGGCTGGGGCCCGCTGAACTTGCTCGCTACCTGCGGTGCCTGCATCATCGCCCTCGGCGGAATCATGTTTCTCGCCAACGTGTTTCTGGAGCCGTAAAGCCGGCCAGATCGCCGGAGACAATCCGTGGGATGCCGACAGCCTCGAGTGGGCCACTTCATCTCCTCCCAAGAATTACAACTTCGAGCACCTGCCCGCCTCCACTAGCCGTTATCCGCTCTGGGTTTCTAAAGAGGACCGGCCATTGTCACCGGCCTGCGAAATGACCGTCGCGAAGTGCTGGTCACCACCTTGATGGATGCCGGACCGAATCATCGCTACGTGCTCCCGGCCTCGAGCATCTGGCCGTTTCTCGCTGCCATCGGCGTAAGCATTGGATTTGCCGGGTCCGTATTCAACAATTGGTACATCGTCTGCGGCTCCGTGCTCACCGTGCCTCGCCTTCATCGGCTGGTGGTGGCCGCGCCGCCGACATGTGGAGCTGAAGCCGTGAGGACTCTGAAGCCGTGAAAACGCTCGACGTCAGTCACCTCCCGCCTTTCGATATTTCGAGCCAGGCGCCGCTCTGGTGGGGGCAACTGTGCATCGACATCATCGAAGGCACCATGTTCTGCATCCTCATCGCCGCCTACCTCTACACGCGCCTGCGCGTCGATGTCTGGCCGCCTCCCGGCGATCAGTTCCCGCATCTGCTGCTTCCCACTCTTGCGCTCATTCCGCTCATCCTCAGCGCCGTTCCCTCTTACTTTGCCAGCGAAGCAGCAAAGAGAGATGACCGGCCGGGAATGATCCGCAACTTGACTCTGAATCTTGTGCTGGCAGTCGATATTCTTCGTCATGCGCCTGATCGAATGGCACTCGCTCAATTTCAATTGGCAAACCGATGCGCAGGGCTCTTACGTCTGGGCCTTTCTCGGCCTGCATAGCTTCGATTTCATCGCCGACGCACTGTTCACACTCGTTCTCCTGGTCATCATCTTGAGCGGAAAATACGGCGAGAAACAGCGGCTGGGCGTTCATGTCGACGCAGTGGTGTGGTATTTCCTGGTCGGCATCTGGATTCCGATTTACATCGTCATCTATTGGGGTCCGCGCATTCTGGGAAGCGCGCAATGAGCGAGCGAGGCGAAGGTTAAAGCAATGAGTCGGGATCTCGCGCTCTGGACCGGAATTCTCGTCGGTCCCATCGTCTGGCTGATCAGCTTCCAGGCGAATTTCGCGCTCGTGCCCTGGGCCTGTATCTTGCAAGCGAAACTGGCCCTCTATCTGGTCTCGCTCGTCGCGCTCGTATTGTCCGGAGCCGCTGGCCTGCTCGCCTGGCGTCAGTGGAGTGAACTCGGCAAGAAGCGGATCCGCGTGGAGGAGACACGCTTTCCCGCAGCCGGATTATGGCTTTCGGCGGCGTCATTCTCAGCACCTTTTCGTGTCTGATCATCGTCGCCCAGGCCATCCCCGAACTCATTTTGGAGGCGTGTCAGTGAACACCACGCGTGTGTTCGCGCTGGCTCTCCTCGTTCCCGCCCTCGCGCTCGCGCACACCGGCGAGCCGCTTCAACCGGACGATCTCTGGTCAGCATGGGAGTTCGATCCCGGCGTCGTTATCCCGCTCCTCATCTCCGCCCTGCTCTACGCGCGCGGCAGTCGCATCCAGCGCATCCGCACTCCGACGCCAACAACTGTATATTTCTGGTCCGGCTGGACCGCGCTCGCTCTCGCGCTCATCTCGCCTCTTCACCCCCTCGGCGAAGTGCTGTTCTCCGCGCACATGGTCCAGCACGAAATTCTGATGCTGGTCGCCGCGCCGCTCTTGGTTCTCTCGCGCCCGCTCGTCACATTTCTCTGGGCCTTGCCATTGGAGTGGCGCCGACGGCTCGGGCAATGGGCGAAGACCGATTACGTCCGCCGCTCCTGGAACTTTCTCACTGACCCGCTGACCGCCTGGTCGCTTCACGCCGCCGCGATCTGGATCTGGCACGCGCCCTTCATGTTTGAACTCACTCTCAAAAGCGAGCTCGCGCACACCGCGCAGCATTTGAGCTTCTTCTTGTCCGCACTGCTTTTCTGGTGGGCTCTGTTCTACGCGCATGGTCGAAAAGCTTATGGCGCCGGTGTGTTTTACATCTTCACCACCGCCGTTCACACCAGCATCCTCGGCGCGCTGCTCACCTTTGCGCCGCATATCTGGTATCCGTCGTACAGCACCACAACGCAAGCCTGGGGACTCACTCCGCTCGAAGATCAGCAAATCGGCGGACTGATCATGTGGGTTCCCGCAAGTCTGGTTTATCTCGCTGCCGGGTTGTGGCTCTTCGCCGGCTGGCTCAAGGAGAGCGATGCCATGCTCGAAAGGACGCGCAGTGCGAAGTAAATTCTTTCTGGCGATTGCGTCCGGCCTCGTCGCTGTTTTTCTTCTTGCCTCGTGCGGCAGCGGCAATCAGCGCCAACACGTCGCCGAGGTCACGACCGGTGGCAACGTCTATCGCGGCGCCGCAATGATCGAGTACTACGGCTGCGGCTCCTGCCACACCATTCCCGGAATCTCCGGCGCTGTCGGCTTGGCCGGTCCGCCGCTTTCCGGAATTGCGAAACCGCATCTACATCGCCGGCGTGCTGCAAAATACGCCCACCAACATGATGCGTTGGATCGAGAATCCCAAGGCCGTGGACGAGAAAACCGTAATGCCGTATCTGGGCGTCACTCACAAAGACGCCGCCGACATCGCCGGATATCTGTACACGTTGCGCTAGCAACGCAGTCTAGAAAAAAGTGGAGGAGAACATGATTACATTGGCAGACGCGCGGCGCATCATCGACGCTGCGGAAAAGAAGGCGGAGGAGATCGGCCAACCCATGAACATCGCCGTCGTCGATCAAGGCGGAAACCTGATCGCGCACGTGCGCATGGATAACGCCTGGATGGGTAGTGTCGACATCGCCATCAATAAAGCCTGGACCGCCCGCGCTTTCGATATCGGAACCAAACAACTCGCCGAACTCAGCCAGTCCGGCGACCAGTTCTTCGGTATTCACACTTCGAACGGTGGACGCGTGATGATCTTCGCGGGCGGCATTCCCCTCAAACGCGGCAACCAAGTCATCGGAGCCGTCGGCGTGAGCGGTGGCATGGGCAAGCAAGACCAGGCCGTCGCGGAAGCTGGCGCTGAAGCCTTCTGAGCCCCGAACACTAGCGTCTTCCCCAGTCGTAAATTTGTCTACGTCACCCTTGTATTCGGCCTTGAATCTATTCGAATGGGAGGCTTGGAATAACTATGAACGAATACGATGTCAGCTTCTATGCGCCGCATGAAGGCGGCTTTGTTTTGGACATACACTCTTCCACCGGGACATCGCCTTACGCGAAGTTTGGATCTCTTCAGGACCTCGAAGGCTTCTTCGCCTCCCAAGGCATTCACGCCGAGCGGATAGCCGAGATCAACACCATCTGTTCCGCGCTTACTCCTGGAACGGCGTATCACGCCAAGATGTTCTTGCCCGATTGCGTGATCGAAGCCGAGGAAAAGCTCATCGCTGAAACGGGCGGACTGGTCGACGGATCGGCGACTTTCAACGGGCCCAGTGTTAACGTAGCTGCCGCTTAACTGCCAATTTGAAAAAACCAACCCATTTTGGTAGTTCGTTTGGCAAAATGGCCTTAAGCTACTGAGAACACAAGCGGACACGGGATTGGGTTCGTTTCGTAATCCGCCTCCCGGGGCCGGTCGCTCTGGGTTCCTTTGGTAAATTGGACCCTGTCGCCTGCGTGCGCAGGGCGCGCACCTATGTCCCGTCGTCGCTTCTTCGTCCCGGAAATCCGTCGCGATACCGCCGAACTGACGGGACCGGAAGCGGAGCACCTGGTCCGCGTCCTGCGTGTCGAGCCCGGTCAAACGTACGAGCTCTCCGACAACCAGAACCTCTATCTGGCCGAAGTCGAAGTCGCCCGCAAATCCGCAGTCTCCTTTCGCGTCCTCGAAAAGCTGGACCCACCAGGCGTCTCCGTCCAGGTCGTGCTCGTCGCCGCGCTCTTTAAGTTCGACCGCTTTGAATGGCTGGTCGAAAAAGCCACCGAGCTCGGGGTCGCCGCCATTCAGCCCTTCGAGGCCATCCGGACCGAGCGCGGTCTCGCGCAAGCCTCGGTCAAACGCCGCCCCCGCTGGCAGAAGATCGCGCTCGAGGCCAGCCAGCAGTCCCGGCGCGCTCACCTGCCCGATATCGAACCGACGGTTCGTTTGGAAAAAGCGCTACACGCCCCCGCCAACGCCCGGTTACTGCTCGACGAAAATCTCGATGTGCCGCCGATTCTTCAACTTCTCCCAAACCAGCGATCCGCGGCAGACCGCGTCGCTTTACTCTTGGGACCGGAAGGCGGCTGGACCGACGAAGAGCGGCGGCAAGCCAGGGCGACGGACTGGGTCCCGTGTTCGCTCGGCCGCAACGTTCTCCGCGCCGAAACCGCCGCACTCGCGGCGCTAGCGATTATTCAAGCCGCTTGGGATCAAGGGTAATCAGGAATTGCGCGGCACAACCGCCGCGTGGACCGGCTTCGCGCCCACCGCCAGCATGGTGAACAGCGAGGCGCCGGTCTTATTCCGGTTTACGCGTATAGCCGGAATGTGGATGACTGCCATGGAGTTCGCGCTTTCATCCAGCACGAGCGCGTACTGGCTGTCGGGCGTCGTCGTTATATAGGTAGGCCGCTGCCCCACATCGACGAGTCCGATCACTTTCCGCGTGTCGACGTTCAGAATGCAAACATCGGAGCCGCTGTTGCTTCCCACGAACAGATAGGCGGGCCGCGAATTTGAACACGCCATCACGCCGGGATCCCGCCCGGCGAGAACCGTCTGCTCCACGATCAGCGGGCTGTACGGAAAAACGATGGCTACTCCGTCCATGCCCTGACCCGATACAAAGAGCTGGCCCTGATCGAAGTTGAAACATAGATTTTCCGGCTGCATGGCCACAGGTAAGTCTGCGACCACCTCGAGCGCCGGAACAGTCAGAGCCGTAAGCTCTTGCTCCTGTAAGTTGGCGACCAGCAATTGCTGCCCATCGCCTCGAAACCGCGCTGCGCCGATGCGCCCGGACATCGCCGCGCGCCGGCGCTGGCCGCTGTCTAACTGGAAAAGTTCGACCGTCGCATGTGCGCCCAAAGAAACGGCCGCGTACGAGCCCACCGCCACGTCCAGGCTGATCGGCTCTGCGCGAAGTTTGTGCCGCCGTAAAACCCGCAGCGAAGTCGAGTCCGCCTCGATCAGCTCATGGCTGGCCGCCGAAATCGCGAGCAACCGCTGCTGGTCCGGCGAGATGCGGATCTCCGTAAGCTCATCGCCCAGCTTGCGCGATTGAACCACCTGTAAATTCGCATCGAGGACGTGCACACTGCCGGTGGAGGGAGTTAGAACGAAAACGTGATTCGCGGGACCGCCCGGCACTATTGCGGTCGGCGGAGCGCCTAACGTGATCGGTCTGACCAATCGAAAAGCCGTCAGATCTACTACCGCAACACTGTTTTCACCGGAGGTCGCAATCAGCGCATAGCCTGCAAAACCGCTTCCCTTTTTGGGGCCGCAGGCATCGCACAGCAGCATGCCGCCGAGCGCAACCCATTCACGCCGCGTCATTCGCATGTCCAACCGAACCAGACCTTTTTATGCTGCCGATAAAGTGTATCTCTATGTTACTCTGAGGTTTCTCAAGCCAAAACAAAATCGCTCATCAATGAATTTTAGGTCCGTCTTTAGCCTTATTTCCTCGGATCTTGCCATCGACCTGGGGACCGCGAACACTCTGGTCTTCGCGAAAGGCAAGGGCATCGTTGTGAACGAGCCATCCATCGTCGCTATCAACAAGAACAACGGCGAAATCGAGGCGGTCGGCAGGGAAGCGAAAGACATGGTGGGCCGCACGCCCGGCAACATCGTAGCCATTCGGCCCATGAAAGACGGCGTAATCGCCGACTTCAAAGTCACCGAGCGGATGCTGAACTACTTCATTCTGAAGGCGCATGGCCGCAAAATGCTGGTGCATCCCCGCATCGTCATCGGCGTGCCAAGTGAAATCACGCAAGTAGAAAAGCGCGCCGTCAGCGAATCGGCTTACCGGGCCAAGGCCAGCGAAGTTCATCTGGTCGAGCAAGCTATGGTTGCAGCCATCGGCGCCGGCCTGCCGATCACCGAACCCTCCGGCAACATGGTGGTCGATATCGGCGGCGGCACCACGGATGTCGCCGTCATCTCTTTATCCGGAATCGTTTACTCCCGTTCGGTTCGCGTCGCCGGCAACGAGATGGACGACGCAATCATGAATTACCTGAAGCGCAAGTACAATCTGCTGATCGGCGAGCGCACGGCTGAACAGATCAAGATTCAGATCGGGTCGGCGTATCCGCTCGAAAAACCGCTGACGATGGAAATCAAGGGCCGCAACCTGATCGAAGGCGTCCCCAAGACGGTCACCATAGAAGATAGCGAAATCCGCGAGGCGCTCTCGGAATGCATCTCCACCATCCTCAATGCTATCCGTGTCGCACTCGAGCGAACACCGCCCGAGTTGAGCGCCGACATCAGCGATCGCGGCATCGTGCTGACCGGCGGCGGCGCGCTCATCAAAAACCTCGATCGCCGCATTCGCGAAGAGACCGGATTGCCGGTTTCAATCGCCGATGACCCGCTCGCCTCGGTAGTTCTAGGTACCGGCAAAATGCTGACCGATTTCAAACTGCTGCGTCGTATCGCCATCGAGTAAAACATCGTGCGTCGAGTCGCCTTCGGGCCGTGAGACCTTGGCAGGCTCACCACCACACCTTTACAGTAGGAAGAAGCGATGGAAGTACTGCTGAGCCGCTATCGGACCCTCACCGTCCTGGTGATTGTCGTGATAGCGCAACTCCTTTATCTGGCCTATCAGGTCAAAACGAATCGGGACGAACGCCTGATTCGCGTCTGGGCGGTCAGCGCCGTGACGCCCATGGCTGGAATCGTAGAAGGAGTGCGCCGCAACACCATTGGCTTCTTGGAAGATTACTTCATCCTCCTCGACGTCCGCGACCAGAACCGTAAGCTTAAGACCGACAATGACAAGCTGCGGATGGAGAACGTGTACTACCGCAACCAACTGTCTACGGCCGAACACGCTCGTGCTCTGATCCTGTTCCAGGCGCAATCGCCATCGAAGACCGTGCCTGCTCGGGTGATCGGCAACAGCACGGTGGCGACCGCCAAAGCGGTATTCATCGATCGCGGCTCGACCAGCGGCGTCGAAAAGGGCATGGCCGTCGTTACACCGGAAGGCATTGTCGGCAAAGTGGTCGCCGTATACCCGCTCACGTCTCAGGTGCTGCTGGTTACCGATCCGACTTTCAAAGTGGGTGTGGAATCGCAGAAGAACCACGTGCACGGCATCCTCGCCTGTGGCGGGGGTAAATGCGCCGTTGAACAGATTGAGAACCAGGAGAAGGTCGACCCGGGAGAATGGTTCTTTACCTCTGGTGAAGACCGCATTTTTCCTAAAGGTTTTCCGGTCGGAAGCGTTCTCTCGGCGGAGCCCGGGCAAGGCATGAAAGACGTACGGCTGAATCTCAGCGGAACTCCCGATGCAGTCGAGGAAGTGCTGGTTGTTCTGCAGGGCGTGCATCGGCCTATTCCTGCGGCTCCCCCCATGATGGAGGACGAAACCGCCAAAATGCTTCCGCCTCCACCCGCTCCCGCAACCAGTGACACGCCGACAGCCAAGCCGCAGACCGAAGCGGACAAGGTCGTACGCAAATACCAGCAGATAGGCCAACAGGAAGACCACGTATACGGCGCGATCGGATCTAATATTCCGAGTTTCAATGTGAAGCCAGCCAGCGCGACAAACCCGGGCGCACCCTCGCAAAAGGCCCCACAAAATGCCGCTGAAGCTCCGGTTCAGACAGCAACTCAGAAAAAGCCCGATGCCCACGCCGCTCAACCGGCTGCGCCCCCTGCTCCCCCGGCCGCTTTAGGTACTTCGGAAAACTCTAAATCGGCGCCGTCGAACGCTGCCGCGCCCCCCGAGCGTCGCGATACAAGCGCGGGACCTGTTCTCCCTTTGGGAGCGCCCCGCCATAGGCCCACGACCACAACTGCCCGTCCCCAAACACCGCCGCCGCAATGAACGACACCAGCGAACAAGTAATTCTTCGGCGGCCGGTCAAACAAAATTGGTTCAGCCGCTTTCAAGTGGTCGCGCTGGCCGCCTTTACTCTCATTGCAATCGTCGGCAAGTTCTATCTCCCGCGCCTGCTTCCACATACGGAATGGCTGGAAATGCCTCTGCTGCTTACGGTCTATTTTGGGTTGATGGGACATACCCAGATCGCTTCGTTATTTTTCGGAGCTTTCGTCGGCTTGGCCGAAGATTCACTATCGCCCGCCAATCTCCCCATCGGCATGTACGGAATCACTAAAACTCTGGTCGGCTACTTCGCCGCATCCGTCAGCTTGCGCTTCAACGTCGAAAACTCGGTGATTCGACTAGTTCTTTGCTTCTTTTTTTTCTTCTTTCACGCATTTTTTTACTGGATTATGCGCCGGGCGCTACTGGGACAGATGGTTCCGTTTGATCCCCAGGAAACTTTTGTCCACGGCGCCCTGAATGCGCTCGTCGCTATCCCTTTGTTCGCAATTCTCGATAAAATGAGGTTAGCGGGTCCACATTAGCCTGCTCTCCCGGAAAAATACACCCAGTGAACATTGTTGAGAGGGAGCAGAGGCGCGAAGACGAGATCTCGCCGGACCTGCTCCACGAAAACCCCAAGCAAGCATCGGGAAAGATCGCCGTCTTTCAGTATTTGACCGTTGCGGTGTTTGTCTTTCTAATATCGGGTTTTTGGAAACTGCAGGTCCAAAACCCCGACGTTTACAGCGAGGCCGCGGAGCGGAATCGGATCAAGAGCATCCCCATTCTTGCGCCCCGCGGAAAAATTCTCGACCGCGACGGCCGGGTGATAGTCGACAACAAAGCATCCTACTCGCTGCTGCTTAATCGCGATCAGATCAAGTCCGAACATCTTGCCGAAATAGCCGATGCGCTGCAGCTCGATTATGCCGACCTTTCGACGAAGATTCATCGCATGGGCTCCAACCCGCAGATCATTATCAAGGATCAGCTCACACGCGACGAGATCGCCTGGGTCGAATCGCACCAGGACGCCGACACCTACCCCGAGATGCAACTTATCAAGGCTTGGCGGCGGCAGTATCCGCAGGATGGCTTTGCCGCGCACGTGATGGGTTATGTAGGAGAAATCAGCGAAGCGGAGCTGGATTCGCCGCAGTTCATCGATTATCACCAGGGCGATGTCATCGGTAAGGACGGTCTGGAACGGCAGTATGATCAAACGCTCCGCGGCGTGGATGGCCAGCAACGCGTGCTCGTCGACAACATGGGCCACGAGCGCCAGATGGAAAACACCCAGGAGGCAGTCCCCGGCAAAGATTTGAAAACGACCATCGATCTGGATGTGCAAGCCGTCGCGGAGCTTGCGATGGATGGCAAGCGGGGCGCCGTCGTGGCGCTCGATCCGCGCACCGGCGAGGTGCTTGCGATGGTTAGCCGCCCCACCTTCGATCCAAACAAGTTCACCGGACGTATCAGCCGCACGGATTGGAACGCGATCGCAAATGATCCTTATAAGCCGCTGATGAATCGTGCCATCCAGGCCGAATTCGCTCCCGGCTCGACGTTCAAACCCTTCACTGCGTTGGCCGGATTAGAATCCGGTGTCATAGACGACAAAACTGAATTTCACTGTTCGGGTGGCGCGTCGTTCTATGGCCACTACTTCGCCTGCTGGAAAAAGGGCGGCCATGGAACGATTTCACTGCATCGCGCCATTGAACAGTCCTGTGATGTGTTTTTCTATAACGTCGCAAATCGCCTCGGCATCGATCGCTTGGCGCACTACGCTGAACTGGCTGGATTCGGACACAAGACCGGAATCGACCTGCCGAGCGAGCGCGAAAGCACCATGCCTTCGACTCGTTGGAAAATGCGCATGTTCAGGCAGAAGTGGTACGCCGGAGAAACGATCTCGGTCGGCATCGGACAAGGCGCGGTGACTGCTTCGCCGTTGCAGCTGGCCGCAGCGGAAGGAGGCTTGGGCATTCGCGGCAACTGGTATCAACCTCATCTGGTGAAGACGGCCGCGCCGAAACTCTTGCGCAGCGGCAATCTCAATCCGGAAAACGTGGAGCAAGTGATTTCCGGCATGTATGCCGTCGTGAATGAGGGCGGAACCGGACACGCGGCCGCCTTGCCGAACATCAAGGTTTGCGGAAAAACCGGCACGGCACAGCTGGCATCGAACCAACTGCTGAAAGGCACCAAGCTCGGGCAGACCATGAAAGACAACGCCTGGTTCATCGGCTATGCGCCGGAAGAAGCGCCGGAGATCACCGTGGTTGCTCTGTTTGAGAACGGGGAACATGGCGATCGGGCTGCATGGATTGTGCGTGACGTGCTCAAGGCGTACTTCGATAAGAGAGCACGCGAGTCGAAAGCCCGGAATGAAAGCGCGAGAGCTCGGTGGTATCGCGCTCCAGGCGTTTTCGATCCACCTCAGAACGTACTCGCAAGGTTGAACGTATCGTCGCCGAAAGGCTCTCCGGAATAGTGGCTGTTTATCATTCCATTCGCGATCTCGATTGGCCGCTCATCATCGTGACGCTGGCGTTGTGTACGCTCGGCGTCCTCCAAATCTATAGCGCGACCGATGGCACTCACTGGCAGGACGCCTGGTGGAAACAGATCATCTGGATCGCCACCGGGCTTGCCATGATGTGGGTGATGGCGATGGTGGACTATCACACGCTGTTAGGACGCGTGATCTACTTCTACATCGCCGCGATCGCGCTGTTGATTACAACGGGAGTTGCCGGTAACAAAGTTTTCGGCTCGACGCGCTGGATCCGTGTCGCCGGATTTACGCTGCAGACTTCCGAGTTCGTCAAGATCGTTTTGGTGCTGCTGGTTGCGAAATATCTGACCGATCTAAAAACGGAAACGCTGGATTGGAAACACTTGGCGAAGCTGGCCGGTTTCGTCGTGGTACCGATGGCCCTGGTCATGAAAGAGCCCGACCTGGGCACTTCGCTAACTTATATCCCGATCCTGATCTGCGGCGTTCTGATGGCTGGATTGAGATGGAAATATCTGTTCATTATCACTGGGATACTCTTGATTACTTTACCGATTGGATATCATTTCCTTAAGCCTTATCAGAAGGATCGGCTGGTCAGCTTTATCTACCCTGACCGCGATCCTAAAGGAACAGGTTTTCAGGTGATCCAATCCAGAATCGCGGTTGGAAATGGCGGGATGTGGGGCCGCGGAGCCAAGGAGAGCTCACAGACGCATTTGGGTTTTCTGCCCGTGCCTCATACTGATTTTATCTTCTCTTCTTTCGCTGAAGAGCATGGATTCGTAGGAATTGTAATCGCGTTGGTTCTGTATTTCCTGCTCATCATGCAGGTAGTGCAGAACGCGCAGACGGCACCGGACAGGGCAGGTTTGTTCATCTGCATGGGCGTGGCCGCGCTGTTGTTGTTTCACGTGTTGGTCAATGTCGGAATGGTGGTTGGCCGGATGCCGATCACCGGGATTCCGCTTCCGCTGATGAGCTCGGGAGGATCGAACACGTGGTCGATATTTTTGATGCTGGGATTGGTAAACAGCGTCAGGTTGCGAAGGTTTGTGAATTGAATTAGGCGACCTTCTGCGGAGGACTGGTTCGACAAATTTGACGGGTCGAATTGAGCGGGACAAACAGTTTCGGATTGCTAACGAGATTTCCTCAGTTACTGAGAAATGATGTAAACGAATCCATGACGCGGGTGTTTTCGAGCAACACTTATGATCGCGCACAACAGAGGGGTTCCTGTGCGCTTCTCCGCTCGCGTTCGTGGCAACAGATTCTGCTTGCGGTCCCAGGGATCTGAGGACGGCAGGCGCACGGCAACTCCGGAGTTCTTTGTACTCTCATTCGCCGACCCTATTAACCATAGGCCCGGCACGGTACAGCGTGGCGGCTTGGTAACGCTCGCGGAGAGGATCTCCACGGCTTTCCAAACGCGGCGTGCCTGCCAGGTCGGAGGCGGTGAGTAATGAGCAAGGAGCTGGTGATTGCATCCAATCGCCATGAAAATAAGGTAGCGATACTCGAAGACGATCAACTCGTTGAGGTTTTCTTTCAACGAGCGAACGAGTATTCTCTCGCGGGCAGCATTCATAAGGGGCGAGTCACTCGCGTACTTCCCGGGATGCAGTCGGCCTTCGTGGACTTAGGTCTCGAACGCGACACCTTTTTGTATGTCTCGGATTTCTTTGAAGAGAACGAAGACATCGACAGGGTAGTGGAGGACAAACCACCGACCCGGCGTGATCGGCCCGAACGCGGGGATGGTGGGCGGCCCGAGCGCGGCGAGCGTGCAACCGATCGAGGCGGCCGGACCGACAGCAGAGGCGATCAAAGCGAACGCAATGCGCCCGAGCGCAATGCGCGGCGAGGGCCACAGCGTCTCAACGAAGAAGGGCAAACGGAACCGCGCGAAATTCGTTCCGCAGCGCCCGTATCCGAATTTAAAGTTCAGGCCCCCGAAGGCGAGGCGGGCGTTCCGGCTGAGGGACTCTCGACTGCGGCGCCCGGCGCGGAAGCGTCGGAATCCAGACCTCCCGAGCGCACGGAAAACGATAGGGGGTTCCGCGGAGACCGGCCCAACAGGCGCGGGCGGCGGCGAAGACAGCGCGGTCGCGGATTTCCGGAAAACAAGTATGCGCAGCCGGTAAGTTCCCCGGCTGCAGTAGCCGGATCATCCGCGCCCTCTGAAACGACCGCGTCCGGCACTCCGGACGACGTCATCATTCTTCCCGGCGAATCCCTCGCCAAATACCGGCGCATGTCGGTAGGTGCGGATAGTGTTTCCCGTCCGGACGATGAGATCGGGTCGGCCGAAGAAAGCATACAGCCATCGGAACCTGACGATACTGCACCTGAGTCAATCTCTTCCGAAGAGCAGGAGGCCATAGAAGCTGAGGCGGAGGAACTCGAGCTGGCGGAAAAAGTATTTGCTCATCACGATGACGAATCCGTCGGCGAGGTCGAGGAAAAAATTGACGAAGTAAAGCAGGATCAGCCGATCCCGCCTCCACCCGTGAGCGACGAGACACGCGAGGAGTCCGAGCCAAACCTCACCGCCAACGCGGAAGTAATTTCATTCCATCCGACCTCGGCTACTCGAAGCGCAGAAGCGGAAGGAATTCCGGCTTTCGACGAGTCGCTGTCCGATGTTGATCCCGAGGGCGAAAGCCTGGAGGCCGACGAGTTTGAATCTTTCGAAACAGAATCTCCACTCGAAGGGGCCGAAGAAGAACTTGACAGAGGTGAGCAGGCCGAGCAGGTTGAGGCGAGTCCAGCCACAACCCCAGGCCAGGCACAAACAGCCAGTGTGCGCGAACAGGGTGGACGCTACATGCATCGCGCTCCGCGTCGCATGCGACGCAGGCGGGGTGGAAACCGGTTTGCGCAGGGTACCGATTTCTCGGCCCCCGGATCTGGGACGGCCGCTGCTCCGGGCACTGCTCTAGCCGGTGCGGCCGCGGCTGCGGCACTGGAACCGGAAGCTCGCCGGGACACCTACGAGGAGCGTTCGGCGGAGAAGCCGGATCGCGCCATGCCGTCGATCTCGGATCTGCTGAAAGCTGGGCAAGAAATTATCGTTCAGATCGCAAAAGAACCGCTCGGACAGAAAGGCGCGCGTATCACCTCGCACGTCGCTTTGCCTGGCCGGTATGTGGTGTTCATGCCGAGCGTCACTCACATGGGCGTCTCGCGAAAAATCGCGAGCGATGAGGAGCGGCAGCGGCTCAAGCGAATTCTGCTGGCGCACCGCGCCGGCACCACCGGCGGCTTCATCGTTCGCACTGCGGGCGAAGGCGTACCGGAGGACGAGATTGCAGCGGACATGAACTTCCTCTACAGTCTCTGGCTCGACATTCGCGAGAAGGCCGAGAAGAAGCCGGCGCCCGTGCTCTTGCACTACGATCTCGACATTGTCCAGCGCATTCTGCGCGATCAAGTCACCGAGGATTTCAAGGCAATCTGGGTTGACAACGAAGAGATGTACGAAAACGTTTTGACTTTCATGCAGCGCTTCCAACCCGCCTTTGTCAGCCGCGTGAAAATGTACACGCGCTCGGCCCCGATCTTCGATGCCTTCAACATCACGCAAGAGCTCGAGAAGGCATTGCGGCCGAAGGTCTGGCTCAAGTCCGGCGGTTACATCGTGATCAACCAGACCGAGGCATTGGTAGCGATCGACATCAATACCGGCAAGTACGTCGGCAAATCGAATCGGCTCGAAGACACCATCGTAAAAACCAATACCGAAGCGGTGAAGGAGATCGTGCGTCAGATCCGGCTGCGCGACCTGGGCGGCATCATCGTGGTCGATTTCATCGACATGGACGAGCGCAAAAATCGGCAGAAAGTGATGCAGGCTTTGGAAGAGGCGATGGATGCCGACAGAGCGCCCTACAAAATCCTGCAGTTCAACGATTTCGGCTTGGTCGCCATCACCCGAAAGCGCGTGAAGCAGAGTTTAGAACGGACGCTGTGCTCGCCTTGCCCGTACTGTGAAGGCGCAGGATACGTTAAGAGCGTGCAGACGATCGTCAGCGAGATTCTGGTCGAGGCACAAAAGATCGCCAAGGCGATCGAAGGCAAAGACGTCATGCTGCGAGCGCATCCCGATGTGACGAAGGTTCTCAAGGCCAGCAACAACCAGTATTTGGAAGAGATCGAAGAGATTCTCGGGCGGCCTGTGCTCGTGACGGGCGATCCTACTCTGCATCATGAGAAGTTCGATTTGGCATAGCGAGCCAGGCACGCCGCCGATGCTAAACTGAAGGCGAATTCCACGCCGGAACCCGCCAGGAATTCCAATCGGGAGAGATGGCCGAGTGGTTGAAGGCGCACGCTTGGAAAGCGTGTTTAGGCGAAAGTCTAACGTGGGTTCGAATCCCACTCTCTCCGCCATACAAGAATTAGTAAATTACAGCAACCCGAGGGCGATCATGTCTGTGCGCCAGCTCACCGTCGGCGAAGGCGCATCAGACGTGGCTCACAAGAGCGCCGAAGAGCTTGCTTTCCGGAACAGTCTTCCAGTCGTCAAGAAACATCTTCAGACCGGCATCCGTCATTAAGTGCTTGTAGAGTGATTCCAGGATGTCCATCGGCATTGTGGCCACGTCCGCCCCGGCCAGAAGCGCTTCCAGAACTTCCTTGGCGGTCCGTATGCTCGCAGCGAGAATCTTGGTGCGATAACCATATCGGTCGAAGATTTCGCGTATCTGGCGCAGCAACAGCAACCCATCGTCGCCGGCAAGGTCCTTGCGATGCACAAACGGACTGATGTAAGTCGCTCCGGCCTTGGCGGCTAAGTACGCTTGCAGAGGAGTAAAGCAGAGCGTCACGTTCGTCTTTATGCCTTCTCCTGCAAGTTGTTTCACCGCCTTCAACCCCTCAATCATCACGGGAACTTTGACCACGGCATTTTTGTGATATGCCGCGATCGCGCGCCCCTCGCGAACGATATCCTCAGCTTTGGTGCTGACCGTTTCGACGCTGATCGGACCATCCACAATGGAGAAGATTTCCTCCAGGACCTCATCGAAGTCTCGGCCCGATTTGGCAATGTGTGTCGGGTTGGTAGTTACGCCGTCGAGAATCCCCCAGCTCCACGCCGTTTTGATCTCATTTATGTTGGCGGTGTCGATGAATAGTTGCACGGTCGCTTCTCCACGTCATCAGATAAGATCGTAATATATCATATATTAGACGACGCACCAGAACGAGGCTCTGCATGAAAACAGCTTTGATGTATCCGCTCTATATCGGTGGTGAGTGGGTCGATACCGACGCCCATGACCTCGTGCGGCTGCCGTTTGATGGGTCGCCGGTTGCCGAAGTTCCACATGCGGATGCAGGCACCGTGGACCGCGCCGTCACGGCGGCCCGCAAAGGCGCGGAAGCAATGGCTTCGCTAGCTAATTTCGAACGCGCGGACCTGCTTCTGAAGATTGCAGAATACCTGCGCCGCGACAGCGCCGAGTTTGCGCAGCTCATTTCTTCAGAGTCTGGCAAACCGATCCGCGAAGCGCGAACCGAAGCGGACCGGTCGCCACAGACTTTGATTGCGGCGGCGCACGAAGCAAGACAGCTTTGCGGCGACGTGATTCCCATGGATTTCGCGCCCGGAGGACAGGGGCGCATGGCAATGACAGTTCGCGAACCAATAGGCGTGATTGGGTCTATAACACCATTCAACGTTCCTCTGAATCTCGCGTTACACAAGATTGCACCGGCTTTTGCTGCAGGAAACGCGATCATTCACAAACCTGCCGAGCGAACGCCGTTGAGCGCGCTGAGGCTGGCGCGGACTATTGAGGAAGCGGGCGCGCCCAAAGGCGCCTATAACGTCATCACGGGTGATGGCCCGGAGCTGGCGGGTGCAATGCTGAGTCATCCCGATATCGCGATGATCACATTCACCGGCAGCATGAGGGTCGGCACTGAAATTCGCGCGAAAGCCGGATTGAAGCGAGTCTTACTCGAGCTAGGAAATAATTCGGCGGTTATTGTAGAACCCGATGGCGATGTGAACACAGCCGTTAAACGCACGGTCCAGGGCGCCTTTGGCCATAGCGGCCAAGTCTGCATCTCCGTGCAGCGCGCATTTGTACATAGTTCAATCGTTAGCGATTTTCTAGACGGCCTTCAATCTGAGACGGCCAAACTGCGCGTCGGGCATCCTTATGAAGAAAGCACCGACATCTCCTCTTTGATCGATGAGAAAGCGGCAATTCGGGTCGAGGCCTGGATCACTGAAGCGATAGGCGCCGGCGCGCGGGCAGTATGCGGCGGCAAGCGCAAGTATGCGACTGTTGAGCCCACCATTTTGACCGGAGTACCGCAGGGTGCACGCATTTCCTGCGAAGAGGTGTTTGGACCCGTAGTGGCCGTTTACCCTTACGATCGTCTCGAGGACGCAATCGCTCAGGTAAATAACACGCCTTATGGTTTGCAGGCCGGCATCTTCACAAATGACATTCAGCGGGCATTCCGGAGTGCGCGCAAGCTGCAGATGGGTGGTGTGCTGATCAACGATATCCCGATGTTCCGGATGGACCACATGCCGTACGGAGGTGCAAAGCACAGCGGCCTCGGACGAGAAGGACCGCGCTACGCCATCGAAGAGATGACCGAGACGAAGATTATCTGCTGGAAGGTGTAAGCGTTCAGTGACCCTGCCCGGAAGTGCGCGAGCTTTGCGCGTTCGCGGCGTTTCCGGTCATTTCATCGGACGCCATTGCCTTTGCCAGCCCGTATTCCTGAGACAGATAGTTCAACAGGAGTTGACGGTCGGACACCACTGCGCCCCAGCCGACCATTTTGTTAATTTCTTTTTCCCAGGCGGCTGCTGACAGGCGTTGCGAGTTCACCAGCCGAAGACTGTGACACGGTATGCAACTGCGCTGTTCTTCTTGCTTGGCACGCTCGATCAGCTGCGGGTCGAGTGCGAAGGCAGAATGGACAAATGCACTTGAGACGATAATCGCCAAGAGCGTTCTCATGCTGTCCGTTCCACGGTGATGCCGATCTGATCGATCCCGTTATAAAGATAGCCCGAAGGATTCCACGTCGCGACGATTGGCTGAATGCGTCCAGCGCTGTCGGTGGCGCGAGACATGATTGTGTAATACCCCTCCTGAGGCGGTTTCCACTCCAAGCTCCATAACCGCCAGGCAAATGGCAAATCTTGCGCGGCCAATTGCGCGTCACGCCAGTTGCGCCCTCCATCCGTCGAGACTTCGACGCGTGTGATCCGTTCTTCCCCCGCCCAGGCGATGCCGCGCACCAGCGCGGGTGCGAAGGGAACCCGATCCTGATCGGAAGGGATCATGATGAGGGACTTCACCGGCATGCCTTCAATAACTTCCAAATCTGCTGGATTCGACGCAGTCCCCGGCGCAGCGGGATGCTTGGGAAATCGATAAGCGGGATTCATGAAAAACCCCGTGTTGGGTTCGCTCGCGACTGAGAGGCTGGTTACCCACTTTACCCAACTCGTGCCATCCCAACCGGGCACGATCAAGCGCACGGGGAAACCGTGGATATCGGGAATCGGCTCACGGTTCATCCGGAGTGCCAGTAGAGTCGCCGGATGCAAGGCTTTCTTCATGGGGAAGGAACGAATGAAATCCGGCGTTCGGGCGATCCCAACGTCTGCTCCGTTTACCGTGACGTAGGACGCATTCAGGTCGGCGCCCGCTAACTTGAGCACGTCGCTTAACCGAGGGCCGGTCCACTCCGCATTTCCAATTGCTCCTCGCATCCACTGAACCCCTGGAACGCGCGGCCGGTAGAATCCGCGCCCATTACCGGTACATTCCAAAGTTGCGGCGATAGTATATTGCGGCAGCTTCCGCAAATCGGCGGTACTCAGTTGCAGTTCTTTTGAAACTCTGCCGCCGAGTGCTACCCGGTACGCGCTTTCTTCCACTTTTGGACGCGGCAGATGCTGGCGGACAAAGAAGATGTCGTTGGGGGTCAGCCAGGAAGTGAAGTAGCTAGTCGGAGTCTCTAGATCTTCCGGCCGGTCATTATGCAGGATGAGCGGCCGTTTGCCGGGGACATTCACCACATCCTGCCCCTTAGCAACGGCTGCTCCGGCGACAATGTACGCCAGCAACTCGCGCCTGCTGGCAAAACCTCCAACCCGTTCGTCCTGTTTTTCTATCAAACTCATAGCCTAATCCATCCGTTGCGAATCAAGATCAGCGAGATTCCGGCAACAATGAACCACAGCGAGATGCCTTGAACCAGCGGTCTCCATCCAAGCTCTTTCAGCCCCTTTATCGATAATCCCGCACCGATTAAAAAAAGCGTGACGCAGAAGCCGTTACGGGCCACCGCTGCAATTCCGTTCCATAGGGCCTGCTCTGCAGGAGTTAACGAACGTAGCCACGCCGCCAGCAGAAAAAACAAGATGAACCAGGGCGGTTTTGCTTTAGCCCGGCCGTGAAACCAGGCGGCCGTGGCCACCGTAACGGGGACAATCCAGAGCGCGCGAACGAGCTTTACGGTCGTGGCCACGATTAAAGCGAGGGGGCCGTATTTCAGTCCGGCGCCGACCACCGAACTGGTGTCGTGGATCGCGAGCGCAGCCCAGAGGCCAAACTGCGTCTGCGTCAAGCCGAGCGCCGAGCCGATGATGGGGAACACTAGGAGCGCCACAGAGTTAAGCACGAAGATTGTGGTCAGAGAAACAGCGGTCTCGTCTTCGCTTGCATTCAACACGGAGCGAACGGCCGCGATCGCGCTTCCGCCGCAAATCGAGGTTCCGACGGAGATGAGAATCGAGGCGTTACGAGGGACGTTCAGAAGCCGCCCCAGCAGCACTCCGATCGTCATTGCGAACGTTATTCCCAATCCCGTATAAACGAAACTGCTTTTACCGGTTTCGAGAACGCTCCCGAGATTCATTCCAAAGCCGAGGCCGACAATGCTGATCTTCAGCAGTTCTTTGGAAACGCGCCGCGAAGCCGCAGCCCAAGGGTTCCAACCTGCAAGCCCGAAGAGGAGACCCAGTCCCAAGGCGGCAGGCGCTGACACCCACGGCAAGCAGCAGACAAGAATCGCTCCGAGAAAACCGGCTCTCCTTAGAAGTTCAACCCTGCCGGTAACCCGCCGAAACGGCGCAAATCGCCGTTTTTCGATCGCTGTGGTCATAGATATAGGACTAGATATAGTTTGCTTTTACAAATACCGGGTTGACCGCAGCGTGACATCTAATATATTATCGACCCTAGCTTAACGAAGGGGCCGGACGATATGTCTCATCATTTCACTCGAAGGCAATTGGTCATACATTCACTGGCGGTTTTCTGCTTTTTAGCGGGCGCAGGGAGTATTCTCGCGCAAGCCACGGGACGCATCGGAGGTACCGTTGTGGACTCGAGCGGGCGCAATCGTGCCCGCGGCGAAGGTGGACTGCTCAAGCACCCAAACAGGCTTAAGCCGTACCGCCGCGACGAACCAAGACGGCATCTTTGAATTCCCTGACCTGCCCATTGGGCAGTATCAAATCGTCGTTACCAAGCAGGGTTTCCAAACGGAGAAGACGGAGCAGATTCCACTGGTAACGGGCCAGATCGTCGACATGAAGATCTCGATGCAGATCGGAAACGTAAACCAAACAGTGGAAGTCACTGGCGAGGCGCCGCTAATTGAGAGCGCGTCATCGAGCGTGCAGCAGTCCGTCACCGAGAAGCAGATGCAAGATTTGCCTCTAAACGGGCGGAACGCGCTGCAGCTGACCACACTCACCCCGGGCACAGTACTCACGAATGTAGGCACAGAGTCGGGACAGCAGGATAATACGGGCCTCTCGGTAAACGGTTTGCGCGCCACGCAAAATAATTTCGAATTAGACGGTGTGATCTACAACGACCGCTTTTTCGATTCCGTACCGACCATGCCCGATCCCGATGCACTTGAGGAGTTTACGATTCAGTCTTCGAATTACAGTGCGGAATACGGCGGAGCAGGGGCGCTCGTTCAGTTATCGACCCGGTCCGGTACGAACGCTCTGCACGGAAGCGCATTCGAATTTTTGCGGAACACAGATCTGGATGCCCGAAACTTCTTTACTGTGACGCCACTTCCTTTCAAGCTGAATCAGTTTGGAGGAACGGCTGGCGGCCCCATTAAGAAAAACAAGACGTTCTTTTTCTTTTCGGCGCAAGACACGCAGCGGCGTTCAGCCCCAAGTCCTATCTCCATCACCGTGCCGACGGCGGCGGAACGTGCAGGCGACTTTTCAGCCATTAAGACACAACTTACTAAATCCAACAAACAGCCGTTCGTTAACAATCAGATCTCGCCCAGCCTATTCAATCCGATTTCGGTCGCGGTAGCGAATGCCTTTCTGCCGTTGCCGAATAGCGGAACTCAGTTTATCGGCGGAGCAAATCAGAATTTGGATGACACACAGTACCTGGCCAAGATCGATCAAATCTTCTCTCAGAACAATCGATTTAGTGTTCGATATTTTTATGACCAGGACAACTTTCAGCGGCCCTTCAATGCGCCGACCGGGTTTTTTGCTGAAAATCTGTTTCCGCAACCAGAGTTTGGTGTTGAACGATACGCAGGTTTTCAGCCCGACTTTCACCGGCGACATTCTTCGCCAGCGCCGGACGCTTCGCGCGTACGCAGATTCCTGAAGCCCCAGGGCTCAAAGGGCTGCAAGACTTCGGCCAGCAAGTACCGTTAGGAACACAAGTCCCGATCATTCGCAGGCATCCGTGACAACATCTCCGGATTTGTCAATATATTTTCCGGCGGGGCGTTGCGGCAGGATTCCACATCGTTCGATTACAAAGCTTCAGCAGTAAAGATTTGGGGCGCGCACACCATAAATTTCGGCGCGGAATTCGAGCGGACGCGAATCGACGCGAATGATTACTCGTACACGCCCGGAGATAACACGTTCAACGGGCAAGTAAGCGGTTCGGCTTTGGCCGACTTCTATTTGGGCTACGAGTCGCAGTTCTTCCAGGACAACGGCCGAACATTCTATCTGCGCGAAGACCGGCCCTCTATTTACGTCCAAGACGATTGGAAGATCAGCCCTCAATTTACGTTGAATGTCGGACTTCGATGGGATCCCTGGCTGCCGCCGGTGGACCTTAATAACTCACTGACCGCCTTTGTCCCTGGCGTGCAATCCACAGTTGCGCCGAATGCGCCGCGCGGCTTGTTGTTCCCCGGAGACGCGGGCATTTCGAACACCATCTTTCCGCACGCCTGGAAAGATTTTGCGCCGCGCGCGGGCATCGCCTGGGACCTCGGAGGCAATCATAAAACCGTTATTCGCTCGGCATACGGGATCTTCTACAGTTTTCCGGAAGGCCTGCTCTACCAGCGCACGGATGCTATGCAGCCAACCGATTTGTATTTGAGTATTCCTGCGCCACAGTCGTTCACGAACCCTTATCTGAACTATGCCGGTGGCGATCCCTTTCCACGGCCACATATCACGCGAAGCCAATTTTCGACTTATCAATTCTTGCTTCCCGTTTCCGGCGGCATGCTTGATCCGTCTTCGAAAGTTGGATACACGCAGAATTGGAACTTCACGTTAGAACACCAGTTCCCTGGCAATATGGCCGTTTCTATCGCTTATGTCGGCAATCATGCCGTGGACATCATGGGATCGCGGCAATTCAACCCGGCAATTTTTGGTCCCGGTGCAACGGTAGCGAACGAAAACTCCCGCCGCCTCTATCCCGGGATTAGGGGCCGTGGAACTGGCCAGCTCGTACGTGTACGAAGAATTCAATTCGCTGCAGGTGACCGCGACAAAGCGTTTCTCTAAAGGCCTCACGCTGCTGACGAATTTCGTCTGGGGCAAGACCATTGACGATACGTCGAGCGGAACGGAAGGAAACGCCGGCCCGCCGAATCCATTCAATTTCGCTAGCGCCCGAGGGCCGGCCGATTTCGATCAGGAATTTCGGTATCAGCTTGTCGGCGGTCTACGCATTGCCCCATGCAAACGTGACTGGATTCAGCGAACGTTCTGGTGAACAATTGGCAGCTGAATACGATCGTAAGTCTCTACAGCGGGTTGCCGTTTACCGTGATGAGCGGCACGGATCGCTCGGAATCGGGTATCGGGAACGACTTATGCAAACGTCATAGGAAATTCAGCGCGTCCGGCAGGTGTCAGCCAAGTGCAGGAATACTTCAATACTGCAGCCTTCATTGCGGCGCCGCATCGGAACTTTCGGCAACGTGGGGCGAAACACTCTGCGCGGTCCCGATTTCTTCGACGTGGATGTCTCCGTCTTCAAGGATTTCTTTTTCACTGAAAAATGGCATCTGCAATTTCGGGCTGAGGCATTCAACATTGAGAATCGCCCGAATTTCCAGAACCCAAGCGTCGGAAATTCGACCAATTACAATACAGTTTCTTCAGGCACTTACGGCCGGATTACCGGCGCATACGATCCTCGCGTCTTGCAGTTCGCGTTGAAGCTGTTTTTTTAGATGAATGCAGAACGACAGCTCGATCTGCCATTCGGCCGCGGTCACCTGAGCATCCGGATAGCCGGAGAACTGATCGCACCTCGCGCAAGCGCGCGTATCCGTGATGAGCGCAGAGCGATCGAAGAGGCTATCGAACATCCCATTGGCCGTCCTCCTCTGCGCGAGCCATCGTCAAGCCGGGAGAGCGCATCGCGATCGTCGTTAACGACATCACCCGACTTTGCCGCAGCGACCTGATGCTGCCGCCTATTGTGAACGCGCTCAACGCGGCGGGCATTCCGGACAGCGACATATTCATCATCTTCGCGCTGGGAATTCATCGTGAGCAAACTGAAGCGGAGCGCCGCCAGATTGTAGGCGACGAAATCTACGGCCGTTTTCGCATGTTCGATCACATCTCGACGGATACGGCGAATCTGGTTTATGTCGGCACGACCAGCTTCGGCAATCGCATAGAAATCAATCGCGAAGTCTGGGAAGCGGATCGTATCATTCTCACCGGCGAGATCATTTATCACCTGATCGCGGGCTATAGCGGCGGTCGAAAGAGCCTGGTGCCGGGCGTGGCCGGTTTCGACACCACTACTTTCAATCACCGCATGATCTTCGATCCGCGTTGCCGCGCCGGGCTTGCTCGACGGCAATCCTGCACATGAAGATCTGCTCGAAGCGTGCCGCCTCATCGATCCGGATTTCATCGTGAATCTGGTTCTGACTCCGGAGGGCAACCTGGCGCGCGCGGTCGCCGGTCACTACGATTTGGCGCATCGCGAAGGTTGCCGCGCGGTGGACGAAATGATGCGGGTTCCGGCAGAAGAGCCATTCGATTTAATCGTGGCCTCGGCGGGCGGGTTTCCGCTCGATATAGATCTCCGCCAGGCGCACAAACCGCTCGAGAATGCGTGCCAGGCATTACGGCCCGGCGGCTCGATTCTCTTTTACGCCGAGTGCCCGAACGGAGCGGGAATCCGCTCTTTCGAAGAATACGTGGAGCGCTTCGAAACCGACGAAGAGATGCGAGTGCGCCTGGAGCGTGAGTTCGTCGTCGGAGGTCATAAGGCTTACTGGGTGGCGCGCCTGGGCCGGCTTTACGATGTGCATCTGGTTTCTAGGCTCGATCCGCACTTCGTAAGCCGATGTCACCTGAAGCACGTGCCGGTCGAAGAGCACGAAAAAACGCATGCAGCGGCTGCTGAGCAAGGCAGGAAAACAGGCGCGAGTAGCGATCATCCCACATGCGGGTTTCACCCTTCCTACGCTCGATTTCGTTCCTGCTGGAGATTGCATGAAGAAACTTGGGGAGACAAAATGGCGATTGAGGCCTTCATCATAGATCCAAAAGACAACGTGGCGACGCTTTTCATCCCGAACGGCAAGAGTGGAACGAGCATCCGGCTGCAGATAGACGGTAAGCCAACCGAAGTCCGCTTACTCGAAGACGTTCCTTACGCGCACAAAATTGCCATCCGGCGCATTCCCAAAGGAGAACAGGTCATCAAATACGGATATTCGATAGGAACAGCAACGGTCGACATCGAGCCAGGACAGCATGTGCACATTCACAACACAGAATCCAATCGGGGACGGGGCGATCTGGCGTCCGCGAACAAAACAGCGGAGGTTGCAAAGTGAATAACGGCTTGCGCAAAACGTGGATGGGATATCGCCGGCCTGACGGCCAGGTGGGCGCGCGCAATTCTTTGCTGCTGCTTTCCGGCACACTCTACGCAAATAGCGTAGTCGAGCGGCTGGCGTACATGATTTCCGGCCCACGGTCGCTATCACACATCCGCTGGGGCGCTGTCAGGTGATGCCGGATCTGCGGCTCACCCGTCGCACGCTGGTAGGTACGGCTCTGAATCCGAACTGCGGAGCCGTGATCGTAATAGACCATCATCGAGAAACGGGCTGCACGGCGGAAGAAATGGCGCACGATATTGCGAAAGCGGACAAGCCGGTGGAGGCGATCAACATACGTGAAAGCGGCGGCGCGATAGAGGCGACGGCTCGCGGCATGCGAGTTGCCGTCGAGATGCTTCGCAAAATCAGCGGGCAAGTCGCGCGAAGAAGTATCCGGTTTCCGAACTCGTGTTATGGATTGAATTGCGGCACATCCGATACAACTTCGGGCATCAGCTCCAATAAGGCGGTGGGCTATTGTTCCGATCTCATCATCGATCAGGGCGGCCGCTCCATTCTGGCCGAGACCACCGAGATGCTCGGGGGCGAACAGGTGCTGGCGGCGCGCGCGGCGAACTCCGGAGATCGCCGAACGCATTTGGCACATCACCAAGCGAATGGAGCAACGCGCTCTTGCATCGGGTGAAGATATTCGCGGGTCGCAGCCGACCGGGGACAACATCCTAGGCGGCTTGAGCTCGATTGAAGAGAAATCGCTGGGAGCGATTCAGAAGAGCGGCACGAAACAGATTGTCGGCGTCGTGGATTACGCCGACCCGATTTGCGGCAAGCCGGGCCTTTACATCATGGATACGCCGGGACACGGCGGTGAATCCATCACCGGTATCGCCGCGGCAGGATCTCAGATTCTCATGTTCTCGACCGGCGGCGGCCACACCATCAATCATCCATTGATGGTGACGATCCGGCTGACAGGTAACAAAACATCTTTCGAAAAGATGAAGGACACGGTCGAGATGGATGTCAGCGACATTTTCGACGGAACTTCCATCGAGGACGCCGGGATACGCGTTTATAACGAGGTGCTGGAAACTGCATCGGGCAAACTCACCAAATGCGAAATTCTGAGAGAGAATAATGCTTTCGCCATCCATCGCATTGGAATCAGCATTTAGTTTTCCGCCCGCGCGGGCTCTGCTCCCTCGCGGATTGTTGGTACGCGCGAATGGAAGAAGCAGAAAAGGTGACGGTTGGTTGGCGTGGTGCCGCGACCGATGATGTTTACATCGCTGTGCAGCGGAAGAGCTGGTCGCGGCGATGGCGAAAGTGCTGAGCCGGTTTCCCGGTCCAGTCCTCGAAATAGGCTCTGGAAACGGCGAGCTTGCTGCTGCTTTGCGTGAGCGGGGATCAATGTGATTGCCACGGACCGTGCGCCGCGACATGAGCGCGTGCTTACTCTCAATGCGCGAGCAAGCGCTCGACAATCTATCGCGCCAACGACGGTAGCTGAGCAGTTTTCTGCCGGTGGATGCCGGCATCGAAGCGGATGTCCTGCAATGCGCCAGCGTTCGCCGATACCTTTACATTGGACCAGTGCTGCTGGACCGCGTCGGGCCGAAGCGCTCTGGAATGCACGGGGCTGGAAGCCGAACCACTTCCTGAGCTCGATGAGTGTTCTGATCAGCCGCCTGGATTTTCTAGGCGATTTCACGCGCCGCACGCACCGCCGTGGAGCGGGCGCGATTTTACTTACGCGAGTGCGATTGATGCCTTCCCGTCGTAGTTTTCTGCGTACCGTGGCAGCCGCGCCCGGCATGTCTCTGTTCGCTCGAGCATCCGACAATATTTCGCTCGGATGCCAGACCAATGCGTGGCCCATCAACCCGGCAGATCTTTCGACGTTTTTCGCTGTGCTCGGCAAGATCAAGGCCTATGGATTCCAGGGATTCGAAACCGGCTTCGCCAATCTGCAGAGCCAATTCGCATCTCCCGCCGAGACCAGACGAAAGATCGAAGCAAGCAAGCTTCAGTTTTTTGGCATTCACATCTTTCTGCAGAAGTACGATCCGGAAACACATATCGCGCCGGCAGCTCTGTACGAGCGAGTCGCGCGGGGAGGGGCCGGACTCGGCGCGCAGCGCCTGATTGTCAGTGGCGCGCCTGTTTCGAATGGAAATGAATTGGATCGTACTGCGCTAGCGAGAAGGTAGAGGCGCTGAATCGCGCGGGCCGTTATGCAAAAAGCGCGGGCTTACGCCTGGTCGCCTATCACAACCACGCGCCGGAATTCGCAAACGGCGCGGCGGAAATGACTGCTCTGATGCGAAAATACGGATTCTGCGAACGTCGGATTTCTGCTGGATGCGGGGCATGCCTTCGAAACGGGCGCCGACGTGCCGAACTACTTTCAGCCGTCACCATCAAAGAATCATCGGACTGCATTTGCGCGATTATAAAGGCGGCGAGCAAGTGCCTCTCGGACAGGGAAGTTTTCCTCTTACGCGAGTTGGCGGCAGTGATTGAGCAACTCGAATGGAAGGGCTGGATACTGTGCGAGGAAGAGCGTCTTCACGGCAAGCCGGGAGACACCGCGATGCGGCCTGCTCGCGATAAGCTTATTCCGCGTTTTTCGAGGTGAATCGTGAATCGAAGAGAAATGGCGAGAGTGATCGGGTGGCGCAGCGCTCACGGCCGCTTCTTACCGCCGCGTCCTAGGCGCGAATGACCGCGTCGGTATTGCACTGATCGGGAGCGGCCGGCGCGGAACCATCGTCATGCGAGCGATGCTCGAAACGGGGCGAGCCGATTTGCGCTGCATCTGCGACATCTACGATGTTCATCGCAAACAGGCTCAGGAAACGCTCGCCCCCGGAAAGGAAGTCTTTGAATGTGTCGCGCACGAGGAGGCGCTGCAGCATGCCGGGTATCGACGCGGCTCTGATCGCTGTTCCGGATCATTTGCACATGGACATCGCGTCTGCTGCACTCGCCGCCGGGAAAAATGTCTACCTCGAGAAGCCGACCACGCACAGGTTCAACGAGCAGGAGAAGCTTCGGCAGGCTGTCGCACAAAGCGGAAAAGTGCTGCAATGCGGGACCCAGCAGCGCAGCGGCGAGCACTACATTCGAGCCAAAGAAGAAATTTTCGGCCAGAATAAGCTTGGCAAAGTAGTGATCGTGCGCACGATGTGGAGCGATTTTTCCTGGCAAAGGCGTCACTTGCAGCCGCGGCCGAAACCAACCGGTCTCGATTGGGATCGTTTTCTCGGACCTGCGCCCGCAGTGCCCTTCGATTGGATAAGGTATGACTCCTGGCGCTACTTCCCGGATTACGGCGATGGATTAGTCGCCGATATTCTCACTCATTGGGCAGACGTCGCGCAATGGATGATGAATCAAACGCATCCTCTGAATGCGAGCGCTGCCGGTGGCATTTATGATGCCGCCGACCATGATGGGCGTGTCAATCCGGATACGGTGAACGCAATTTTGAAGTATCCCGGAGATTGGAATCTAACGTTTGAATCAAGCGTGCTGCCGTTGAAAGCACAGCAACCCACGGTTGTTTTCCTGGGAACCGAGGGGTCGCTCGACATCTCACGCGCCCGCTATATATTTATGCCGAATAAGGGGAGCCAGCAAGTCGTCGAGGCTTCGGGTCCCTTGGAAATCGCCCATGCGACGAATTTTCTTGACGCAGTCACGAAAGGAGCCAAGCCTAACGCCAGCGTCGAAGCCGGCATCCAGGCTTGCAATCCCGTGTATCTCGCAAACCGGGCATATTGGGAAAAGCGAACCGTTGCCTGGGAAGAGCTCGTATAACAGGGCGCTGGAAAGAATCCAATTCAAGAATATGGCAACGACATTGAGCACGACCATTGGACAAAACGCCGCGGCTACCCCTACTATCAAACCCGGCCTTCTGTTTCGCTCTGAAAAAACCGGCGTAGAGTTCCGCCAGCGCTTCGTTCATACGGAAGCGAATCTGCAGTTCCTCGACTGCGGTGAGTACCGTTTGCCGGCTCAAACCCGGTCCTCCGCTTTATCGGTCGCTGGGCGTGAAAGTCTGCTTTTCATGTGGAAAGGCGAGGTGGACGTCGAAGTGAACGGCCGCAGCTTCCGCCTTCTTCCTTATGACACGTTGTACATTCCCCGAGGCGAAGAGTTTGTCATTGCGAATTCCAGCGACACACCGGCGGCAATTATTCAAACTTCGGCGCCGGCCGAAAACGTCCATTCGGTATTTCACTCGAAATTCGACGATTTTTCGCGCCGCGAAGATCGCATTCGAAGGCTGAGCGGCAAGAACGTCTACATGATGTTCGACGTATCTGAGGCAGCAGATAAACTGGTTGCCGGATATACGTTCTTTGAACCGTATGCGCGATCCTGGCCGCCGCATAACCACACCGACCAGGAAGAGACCTACATATTCATAAAAGGGCACGGCTCCATGGAGGTCTATGAGTCGCCTGAGAAGCTCTACTTTCGTTCATAACGTGAGCGAAGGTGACTTGGTCACCATTCCTTATCTCAACTATCATCCTGTGTTTTCCCAGGAATCGCCGCTCGAGTTTATCTGGTGTATTGCCGGCGAGCGCTACTGGGTCGGAGACAAGAACAAAGCGTTCATGAACGCCTCGGTAGATTCGCTGACGACCTAGGAAACCGTCGCGACGGACGTTCATCGTCTTGCTGATGAACAAGAAACGACGAGCAGGCGTTGCCGCACGTTCGCAATATGCTGTCGCATGACGGTCTGCGCCTTTTCACGGTCATTCTGACGCAGTGCGTTCACGATCGATTGATGAAATCCGGGCGCCAGGCTCGATGACAAATCATAGGTCTTTCGCCTCGAAAGCCAGATGCGATTTTGCACGTTCTGCAGAACACGGCACAGCTCCCGGTTTCGCGTGGCATTCGCGAGCAGCGCGTGAAATTTGACATCTTCGTCGATGTATCTCGGCTTTATCGTTAGCCTTCAGAAACAGCGCAGGCGCTTGACGCTGTCGTCCAGTTCAGTCAATAGGCTCGGGGTCAGATGCGCTGTGCGCGCGACATGCACTTCGAGGGCTTCGCGGAGATCGTACAGTTCCTTTATCTCTTCTAACGTAAAGCGGCGAAGATAAGCGCCGCGGCGGGGAGCGATCCGAATGAATCCTTCGCTCTCCAAACGATTCAGCGCTTCACGTATCGGCGATTTGCTGATGCCGAGTTGGTTGGCCAGTGACTCTTCCGTAAGCCGGTCTTCTTCATCCAACCGACCCTCAAGAATGTATTCCTTGATGCTGTCGTAGGCCCGCGTTGTCAGCGTATACGGAATCGTCAGTTTCTTGAGCCGGGGCATTTCTAATATCTTAGATTTTACGATTGCGTGCTATACGTGAGGTCACGCTTGAGCGGCCACTGCTCGAATCTTCCCGATCGTGCCCTGAAACAGACTCACTCCCACAACGGCATGACGGCAGCGAGAAAGAAAACAGGCGCGTACGAGAAGCGATCGATGAGGAAACCTGTCAGCAGAGGAAACAACAGACCACTCAGACCGCCCGCAATGCCGGTCAGGCCCGTCACGCGTCCTACCGCCGGTTTCGGAACCAGATCAGAGATGGCAGCAAACATATTGGCCGACAAGAAAGTATGCCCGAAGAGAACAAGGCAAATTAAGGAAATGGCCGCCACCGCTGTCGCGGTCTGCACTACACCGGCGCTGAGCAGACAGCAGAGCGCTCCCGCGTACATTGTCAGAAAACGCGTCGCGTTCAGGCTCAAGTTGTGACGCAGCAACAGACCGGCCACCCAGCCGCCGCCGACACTGCCAATGTCGCCAAACAGGAAGGGTACCCAGGCAAATAAGCCGATTTGAGCAAGACTTAGGCCGCGCGAATGATACAGATATTGGGGCGTCCAAAACAGGTAGAACTGCACGACTGGGCCGACGAAAAATCGGCATAGCATCAGTCCCCATACTTCTTTTTTCGCCAGCAACTCACTATTGCGCGGCGGGGTTGTTGCAGCCACTCTTCCTTCCAATACATACGCCCGCTCAGACTCCGTTACCCGCGAATGAGAATGCAGCGGCGCATAATTCGCCTGCCAGATAAAGGCCCAAATCAAGCCAAGTACTGCCGGAAGCAGGAAAGCCGCTCGCCAGCCGAAATGCAGCGTGATGAAGACAATGCATGGCGCGGCAATCACTGCGCCTATCATGCTTCCGCTGTTGAAAATGCCGACGGCCAAGCGCCCGCTCGCGCTCCGGAAACCATTCCGAAATCACTTTCATTGCACCGGAGAAGTTGCCGCATTCTCCCGTCCCCATCCAAAAACGAAACAAACTGAACTGAAGTACCGATCTGCCGATCGAATGCATGGCCGTCGCAATAGACCACCAGATAACGGCGAAAGAGAAGCCTGCGCGCACGCCCCAGCGATCCATCAACCAGCCCATCGGAAATTCGCCGATCATCATGCCGAACATAAACGCCGATACCATGCGCGCATAATCGGAATTGCTCATGTGAAAGTTCTGGAGCAGTACCGGCGCGACAACAGATAAGCGTCTGGCGGTCTATGAAATTGATGACCGTGATCAGAAAGAGGAGGAAGAGAATGCGCCAGCGAATCTGCCTCCAAAAAGGCGAGCTTTCCAGCGGCGGACGAGGTCTCAAGCCGCGGCGAGCTTGACATGCGAGACGACTAAGATATCATATATCACGCGCCCGTCAGGCAAACTCCACGGCATGAGATCTGATATCACCCGCCGCAGCTTTTCTCGCAGCTCCGTATCGGCAAGCATCGCGTCCTTCGGACAACAACAAAATGTAAAGGTCGGCTGTCAAGCCAACGCGTGGCCCTTGAAAGAGGGTGATTTCGATCAGCTGCTCAACGCTGTGCAGACCATGAGAACGCTCGGGTACGCCGGGTTCGAATGCAACATTCGCTTCGTCCGCGCCCAATTCGATCAGCAACGGACGCACGCAAGCAGCTGGAAGCGACCGAATGCAGTTCATCGGAGCGCACATGTCGATGCAGCAGGCGTCTCGAAGAGTGATTTCTCGAAGCTGGCGCATGGCGCAGTCAACTCGGGGCCAAATACATCGTGATGAGCAGCGGCGGCCTTTCTCCCGACGGAAATTTCACGCTGCTGACGCGCTGCACGCAAAAGCTGCTCAGCTCGAAGCTCTCGCGAGAACGTGCCGGCAGGCGCCGGAATAACGCTTGCTTATCACAACCACACTGCGGAATTCGCCAATCACAACGCGGAGATAAATGGGTTGGCCGAGCAAACACAGCCCGAACTCGTGCACTTCCTCATGGACGCCGGGCACGGATACCAGGGAGGTGGCGATCCGGCCGCATTCATGCTTCGCTATTCACAGCGAATCGTCGGATGCCATTTAAAGACTTTTCGTGAACGGACCAAGCAGGTGCCGCTGGGCAAGGGTGATTTTGAGTTTGACGCCCTCGCAGCCGCCATCAAAAAGACCAGCTGGACGGGCTGGCTGATTGACGAAGAGGGCGGAGGGCCGTCGGGCGGAAACCCGTCGGCAGTCGGACCCGATCGAGAGTACATCCGACGAGCGTTTGGCGCATGATCATCGACCGGCGCGGATTTCTCCTCACATCACTGGCCTTACCTCTCGCCGCAGTCGTAACGCGCAGTCAAACACTGCCTTTGAAATTCGGACATCGGCAGGCCAACATGGCTGTCGCTCCGGGGCCAAGCGTATTCGAGCTTGCCCGTCGAATCGCGGGCCTTTCCGGTGTGGAGCTTCAGATGATCTGGAAAGGGCAGGATCTCTCCGATCGCAACACTGCGCTCAACTATAAACGAGAGGCGAATCGCTGGGCCGTCGAAATACCTTCGATCGCCGGCATCTGGAAGCCGGGCGGTTCCATCTTCAATACGGATGCTGCGGAACAGACACTCGTAAACGCCATTCGCACGGCAGAACTCCTGGGCGCCAGCGTGGTTCTCGTCGCGCTCTTCAAGCCCAATTGCCCCGACATGGACGACGAGCGCTCTTTTGGAGCTGTCGTGCGTCTGTTTCAGAAGATCGCGCCTAGCGCGGCGGACAGCGGCGTAACACTCGGGCTCGAAACGTCGCTGATCCCGGCCGATGACAAGAAGCTTATCGGCCTGATCGGTCATCCAAACGTTCAGATTTACTACGATGCAACGAATGTGGAGACGTATCATCCGGGCCAGAGTGTATCCGGGATTGACCTGCTTGGATCGCGCATCGCGCAGTGTCATCTCAAGAATGAAGACCGGTTGCTGAATCAACCACCTTCCAAAGTTAATTGGGTTGCGGCGCTCAAGGCATTCCGGCGCATCGGGTACACCGGATGGTACGTATTTGAAACAATGCATTCCAGTCCCGAGCAGTGCGTCGAAGCGACACAGAAAAATATTCAGTTTGTGACGCAATATTCGATATAAGTTGCTTACGCAAAGGAGTCAGTTTTGAATTCCAACATTTCTCGGCGCGAATTTGCCGAGCGCGATCGCCGCGGCAACGGCGGCTTACAGCCTGAATGCGCAGACCAGCCCTGAGCCCGAGTCTGGGTTTCATCGGGCTCGGCGCCCGCTCGAAAGCTCATTTCAGGCGCTTAAAGATTTGCCGGAGTCGCATGTTGTCGCGCTCTGTGACCTCCAATCCTCCCGAATCGAGGAGACCAACGCTGGCCTCCCGAGCAAGGCAGAGGGTTATACGGACTACCGGGAACTGCTGCACGACAAAAATGTGCAAGCGGTAGTGATTGCCACACCCAATTACCTTCACTATGAAATGGCGCTCGCAGCGCTTCGCGCAGGCAAGGACTTGCTGCTCGAAAAACCCATGGGCATCAACTACCAACAGGCCAAGGCCATCCGCGAGGAAGCAATGCGTGACGGAAGAGTCCTGATGATCGGCATACAGCGGCTGTACGGATCCGACGGATTCATGATCGAGCTGGTCCGGCGTGGCGAGATTGGGAATGTGAAAGTGATCAACGCGAGCGAGTATCGCGGCGACTGGAATCCTCGAACGACCACGTATACACGACCCGGCGACCGGAAAAACAGCCATCTGGAGAGTCGTGAAGCAGGCGGTCGGCTCATCGGAATTGGAGTTTTCCGTCCATCTGTTTGCGGCGCTATGTAAAATCGTCGACTCGCCGCTCGACCGCTTGACCGCAACCGGCGGCGAGTTTCTATTACTCCGACCGTCAGACCCGCGATGCTTCGTCCACAATCGTCGAGTTCGAAAACAACATGCGTCTCAGCTATAACTACGTGATGTTTTCTCCCTGCCCTACCGTGATTGATATCTTCGGTGACAAAGGAAGTTTGAGTCGCGTAAACGGCAAAATTACGCTGTATGCGGAAGATGGGAAAGCCAAAAGAGTTGCCCGGGATTAAACGAGCCTACCGAACCGGAGGCAATGGTTCGTATGTACAAGGACTTCTTGCAATGTATTCGGACACGCGGCACGCCACTCGCGAACCCGGATATCGCCATGGCGGCATCAAAGATCGCTTTCGGCCTCGACATGAGCATCCTCCAAAACAGAACAGTAACCGCAAAAGACTTTGTCTGACGCCAACTACGAATGCCGAGCGCCTACATACGAGCCCTTGCACTCGCAGCAATTTTCGTGCTCGCCTCTTGCGCTTCAGACGGCCCTAAGCCAAATAAAACCATGACTCAACTGACCCGTCAGCATTTTGGAACTCTTCCCTCTGGCGAGCAGATCGATCTCTACACATTCCGAAACTCGAACGGCGTCGAGGCCGCGATCACGAATTACGGAGGCAGACTTGTAACTCTGAAAACTCCGGATCGGACGGGCAAGCTTGACGATATTGTCCTCGGCTTTGACGATCTCGACGGTTATCTGCAAAAGAACCCATACTTTGGGGCGATCGTGGGCCGCTATGCCAACCGAATTGCAAACGGCCAATTCATGCTGGACGGTGTCACCTATAAGCTGGCGCGCAACAATGGGCCGAATACTCTGCACGGTGGCCTGCGCGGCTTCGATAAGGTTCCGTGGCATGCGAGGCAGGTCTCAACAAGCGACGGACCGGGTCTGGAACTGACCTATTTAAGCAAAGACGAAGAAGAAGGCTTCCCCGGCAATCTGAATGTAACTGTCACTTACACCCTGAGCAAGGACAATGCGCTAAAGATCGACTACCAGGCGACCACCGACAAAGACACGGTTATAAACTTAACGAACCATTCTTACTTCGATCTCTCCGGGCAGGCAGCGGGCAAGATTCTGCGGGACCGCGTGATGATCGTGTCCGATAAATTCACACCGGTAAATGCAAATCTCATCCCTACTGGCGAGTTTAAGAACGTGAAGGGACGCCATTCGACTTTAGAAAACCGGAGGTGATCGGCGCCCGAATCGATGAAAAGAATCACGCAACTTGAATTTGCCAAGGGCTACGATCACAATTTTGTTCTGAACCGCACGGGAACAGGCCCATCGCTCGCAGCTCGCATCAGTGATCCAGACTCGGGCCGCGTTATGGAAGTCCTGACTACTCAGCCCGGACTCCAGTTCTACACCGGAAATCACCTGGACGGCTCAGTCAAAGGCAAAGGGGGCGCGGTATATGGTTTTCGCGCGGCATTCTGCATGGAAACGCAACATTTTCCAGATTCACCGAATCAACCCAGCTTCCCCTCGACGGAGTTGAAGCCCGGCCAGCACTATCATGAGGTCACAATATTTAAATTTTCGGTCGAATAATTCTGAACACGTGGACGAGTCTCTTCGTAAGACCGCAAGTGACTGCCGAGAATCTCGCCGGTCCTCGGCAACTCTACTCGGAAGCGGAACAAGGGCCCGCGACATAGACCTGGCAGCCGTGCCGGTTCTTGCCGGCACCGGCACTGATGAGCCATACACGGTCCAGGGGACGAGCTTCACCGTGAACTCGAACTGCTCGTCGGGGCGGGCTATCGCCTGCGGCTGTGATTCGAGCCGCTGCGATCGGATCCTCACGCAGGTTCCATCTGGATAACACGCTGGGAACGGTACCCGCTGGAAAAGATGCCGACTTGGTGATACTCGACGGAAATCGTCTCTCAGAATATGCAACACGCGAGGCATTAATGCCGTTTTCGTGAACGGCCGCTACCTCGACGGCCGGCAGCTCGACCGCATTTTCGCCTCTGCCATTCGCGTTGCGCGAAACTAGCGAGTGTGGCAAATTCGCGAAACTGCCGCGAAGACAATTCTCACTCCGGTTTCCAGTTTCCTCCAGCAGGCCGGCTTTACTCATTCTCTGAGCCCGGCGCGCAACTGCACATACGGTTGCACCTATTGTTATGTCCCCACCCTGGGAATCTATGGCGGGTTACAGCCTGAGGATTGGAAAAAATGGGGACAATTCACCACACTGAAAAGCAACTCTGCTGAATTGATACGCCGTGGAACCACGCGCGGGCGTGTGATCTATTGTTCGCCACTGGTGGATCCTTATCAACCAGCAGAAGGAGTACGTCCCATCATGCCCGGCGATACTCGATGCGCTGCTGCGCAACCCTCCTCATGTGCTCGTCATTCAAACACGTGGACCGCTGATTCTGCGGGATCTCAGCTTACTGCAGGCGTTAGCAAGAGCGACGAAGCTGCGCATCAGTTTCTCAGTGACGACGGACCGGGAAGATGTCCGGCGCCGTTACGAGCCGCATTGCGAGCCGAATGAAACCCGGCTGGACACGATTCGGGCGTTGCGCGAAACGGGCCTTGAGGTCTACGCGACACTCGCCCCGTTACTGCCCTGCGACCCCGAGCGGCTGGCGCAAATGGCAATAGACGCTTCTAGGCGCAGGCTGATAGGCGATCCGCTGCACGTCCGCGAAAGCAAGCCTCAAGGGGCAACTACACGCCGGGCCGCCTTCGAGATAGCTAGGCGCCACGGCGAATGTGAATGGTTTTGCGCGGACTTTCAGAAGCAGATATTGCAAAGGATCGCATCTGTAGCCGAGCAGGCGGGATATGAATTCGCCGCGGGCCCACATGGATTCGGCTGGCTAGCGCAGCACGACCCGCCTATTCGCTGAGGTGCCTGTCGACGATCAGCTTACTCACTGCCGCCGGGTCAACTTCATAGCTCCCGTCTTCGATACTGCGCCCGAAGCTCCGCGATGCGGTCCGCTCGCATGTCTGGAGCGGTTTTCGTTTGCTCGCGGCTCTTCGCTACAGCGACCGCCGTTCCCTGAGTACTACCTTTTGCCCCATCGGTATCAGACATCCTGAAGCACCTGCCTCACTGTTATATTAGCCAAAACTCGACACCCTTGCTCTGGCGGGCTAAGCGGGTGTACGCGTTGCGGAGCCCATCAAAAGACTTCGGCAGTACATTTGCCAAAACAGACTCAAGTTTTGCTCATCCTCGACCGAAGATTCAGTAGGCGCGAATAAGGTCGAGAGTAAGCACCTAATCGAGGTTGGAATGATCGCTCGTGAACAGCAAAAGAGCTATGTTACGCCGTCCATCACTGCGGAGGTCAGAGAGAAGCTAATCCTGGAACACCTGCCCCAAGTAAAGCTGATTGCGAGGCGAATACACGAACGTCTTCCCGTATCGGTGAGTCTGGACGATCTGATTTCGGCCGGAGTAGTAGGATTGATCGCGGCAATCGATCGCTATGACGCGAGCCACGACGTCAAGTTGAAGACCTACGCGGAATACAAGATTCGCGGCGCGATACTCGACAGCTTGCGGGGCTTGGATTGGGCGCCGCGGCAGCAGCGCAAACGCGCCAAACTCATCGAAGCAGCCATCGCGATACTCGAACAAGAACATCACCGCATGCCGACCGAGGAAGAGATTGCAGTGCAGCTGAAGCTTTCAGTCTCGGACTATCAGGACTGGCTCTCCGAGGTGCGCGGCTTGACGCTCGGCAGTCTCGAAAATGCCGGTACCGAGGAAGACGGATGCGACCTGCTGCGCTACCTGGCCGATTCCGACGAGCAGTGGCCCTCGCAGATCGTCGAGCGCGCGGAGCTCGAACGCTTGCTGGCAGAAGCAATTGAAAGGATGCCGCAGCTCGAGCGAACCGTCCTGAGCCTGTACTACTACGAAGAAATGACGCTGCGCGAAATCGCCAAGATTGTCGATTTGCACGAGTCTCGAATCTCACAGCTCAAGTCGCAGGCCATTTTGCGCCTGCGTTCATACATGCAGAAACGTTGGCCGCACCAGCGCGGCGGCTAAATTGCCGGAAAAGTCCTATTGCTGATCGTTCGGAAGGACAACTGTCACCTCCAGTCGCTTGCGGTCGCGCATCAGCGAAACAGGAATTGAGCTTCCCGGCTGGCGCAGATAGGCCGTAAGATCCCGCGCGGTCTGAAGATTCTTGTGGCCGACCGACACAATCACGTCTCCTGATTTCAACCCTGCCTTTTCCGCAGGCGAGCCTTTGTCGACCGATCTGATGAGCACTCCGCCTGTGACTCCGAAATATTGGGCCAGCTGCGAATCCACGTGCTCGAATTCGATTCCCAAACTCAAGTTCTTCCACACTAACAGCGGGCTGGGAATATCGGTCGTCGAAAAATATTGCATTTCCGGCATCGTGGGGAATCCCACGATGCCGGAAGGCGAGCCGAAGCTACGGGCTGGCGGCGCACCGGTAATTACCGTAACCATCTGAGTTCTTCCATCGCGCCACAGTTGAAGTTTGATCTTTCTTCCTTGTGGCGTCTCCTGTACCAGACGAACGAACTGTTGGGCGCCAAGGACATTCTCGCCGTTGTACGTCAAAATGACGTCACCTGTTCTTATCCCACCAGTTTCGGCGGGACTGCGCTCCTGAACGCTTTTTACTTCCACTCCTCGCTCTTCAGTAAGCTTCAGCGTGTTGGCGCGATCCGCATCTATATCTGCGAGTCTCACCCCGAGATAGCTGCCTTCCGGCCTGATTTCCGCCGCGAGCTGCAGCACGCGATCCAGCGACTGCGCTGGCATGTTCCCCGTTAGAATGGTCGCCAGCAACGCACCCAACAGAATGCAAAGACGCATAGCCCCACCTCTTAATTCAGTAATCGTTTGAGCGCCCACTGTCATCGTGCTTCGAAGCTTTTGACGGGCGAACCTGAAACTCGATTGGTTCAGCGCCTCAATAAACGTCCAGGGAGGCTCTCATTTCGCGTAGGAGCTGCATCGATCGCATCCGAATGTAATCGTCTTCGCCCTCCGAACGCACGATGTGCTGCAACGTGCCCGCCAGATCCGGACTGAACTCTATCGGCTGATCGGCCGGAGCCAGTACGTCGATTGCTTCCGAACGCACACCCGGGTTGTCATCATGTTCAAGCACAAACTTCAGCGCGTCGTTTACAGTCGGATCGCCTCCGAATCGACGCAGACCTTCGAGAGCCTTCAGCCGCACAGCCGCATTCGTGTCGTGCCGGACACTGTAAATCAAAGCGTCACGCACATCGTCGCCGCCTTGCCGGTTTAGCATTTCCACCGAATCCACCCGGATGGCGGGATCGGTCGGATCTTTCATCGCTTCGAGCAGTAGCTGCCGCACCTGGCCATCATCGATTCGTCCGCTGATTTCGCGCGACCGTACCTGATCGAAGACGATGCGAACGCGGTCATTGTCACGCGGCTGGATATCACGGATTCGTGCCGTGGACGAACCAAGCACGCCCATGTCGGAGCTTTCTCCGATTTCTAGATTGGGAGCACCGTTCCGATCCATCCAGCGAGCTGCACTGAATCCTACGACCACCAGGAATGATGCTATTGCTACGCCCATCGACCAGCGCGTCGCCGAAAACCCAAGCGGTTCGAGCCAGCTTAACCAGGATGCGCGAGGTCCGTTCCTCGGCCCCGACGAAGAGATGGCGGTCCGCAATTCGCGCCGGCATTGCGAAAGCAGCTCGAGCGGCGCATCCCGTCGCTCGGAATTCAGAGTGGTGTGCCAGCTCTTCTCGCGTGCTAACGCGCGTTGACACAAAGCGCATGCGCTCAGGTGCTCCTCGACTTCTTCTTCCTGTGCGAAATCCAACTCGCCATACAGATACAGCGAGAGATTCATCTGAATCTGCTGGCAAGTCATACGAAGTCTCCTAAAGCGGCTCGCATCTTTTGCGTCGCGCGGAACAGACAGTTTTTCGCCGCCTCTTCCGTCACGCCAAGTGCATCTCCGATGGCGCGCAGCCGCATGCCTTGAAAATGCCGCATCTCGAAAACCAGGCGCTCCCGAGCAGTCAACCTGTTCAAAACCTCGTGAATGCGCGCGCTCACTTCCGAGCTCAACAGCTGTCGCTGCGGATCGACATCGGCCCGGTGTTCGGGCAAAAACTGGAACCGATCGAATTCGCCGCTCCCGGTCTGGAAAGAAGGAGCTTCTTCCTTGCGAACTTTTCGTTTCCTGATCTGATCCAGGCACAGATTCGACACAATGCGGTACAGCCATGTGCTGAAACTGCAGTCGAACCGGAACTTCGGCAGGTTGCGGTAAACGCGCAAAAACGCTTCCTGATAAACGTCGCGCGCGTCCTCTTGCGAATGCAGCAGATTCACAGCCATCCGGAGCACGTTCTGGTCATAAGACCGGACCAGTTGCTCAAAGGCGTCCGGATCGCCGCTCTGCGCGGCACGGATCAGCGCGCCCTCATCCGACCGTTCCGTCGTGCCGTGCACGGCTACGCTTCCAATAACTTCGGCTCGGGTATCCACCAACACGAACGACGTACGAAGTTCGATTTGGTCACCAACGTACTCTCACGATTCGAGGCGTCCGGGTAGCGCCACCCCCGCGCGAGCCGAATAGCTAGCTCGCGATCTCCAGTTGTATCAACTTCTTAGCGGGATCCAAACTGGAAATGCGGAAACTCCTGACCTGCCCCGGACGGGCGCTCTTCTTTGGAAGGCCCGGACGACTCCCCCTGCTTCCATTTCGCTGCCAGCATGGCCCCCAGCGAGCCGACGTCGGCCGCCTTCGACTGGTCCGCGTTGCCCAGCGTATCCTCGCTTTGCTTCAGCTCACAGCTCACAATCACGCCCTCGCCCAGCTCGACCTTGGCCCGATTCCCGCGCACTTCTACGAAGCGGCCGCTCACTGTCTCGCCCGGCTGGTGTTCCGAAATGTAATGATCTATCGTCGTCGGTTCCAGTTGCTTCATGCCGAGCCGCAGCCGTCGCCGCTCGCGATCCACCTCCAGAACGACTGCTTTGACAATTTGGCCTTTTCCCAGCTTTTCTCGCGGATGCTCGATGCGTTTCTCGCTCGTGACGTCTGAGATGTGCACCATGCCTTCAATGCCATCGCCCACATCGACAAACGCTCCGAAGGCGGTGAGGTTCGTGACCGGTCCTTCCACGACCGCCCCAACAGGGAATTTCTGCGGAACCGCTTCCCACGGATCGCCCAATGCCTGCTTGTATCCGAGCCCAATCCGGCGCTCCGCGGGGTTGATTTGCAGGACGACGGCTTCTACTCGTTCACCCTGTTTGAGCAGGTCGCCCGGCTTGCGCACGCGCTTGTTCCAGGACAGCTCGGAAAGGTGAATCAGTCCATCCACTCCGGGCAACAATTCGACAAAGGCACCAAAGTCAGTGAGGCGTGAAACAGTCCCGTTCACGCGATCGCCTGTCGTTGAACGTTCGGGCCGCCACCGTCCAAGGGTCTTCCTGCAACTGCTTCAACCCGAGCGAAATTTTCCTGCTCGACGGGTCGATTTTCAAGATTTTCAGTTCGAGCTCGTCGCCCGCTTTCACGACGTCGCCCGCTTTCGCGACACGCGAATACGACATATCGGCGACATGAAGCAATCCATCCACGCCCCCCAAATCGATAAATGCGCCGAAATCCATCACATTGCGAACTCGGCCCCGAACAACGCTTCCTTCACGCAACCCTGAAAACGCTTGCTGCCGCCGCTGCGCCTCTTCTTCCTCGAGCACCACGCGCCGGTCGACTACGACATCTTCTTTGTCGACATCCAGCTTTGTGATGCGGCACTGAATCTCTTGCCCAACCAGCTTTGGCAACTCCTCGGTCTCGCGCACGCCGCTCCGCGAAGCGGGCATGAACGCGCGTACGCCCACGTCGACCCGGAACCCGCCCTTCACCTGTTCCGCCACCATTCCAGCGATATTGCGTTCCCGCGCTGAACGCCGCCTGTAAGCCGCTCCAGTCCCTCGGGCGCTCAACTCTTACCGTTGAGAGTTCGTAATAGCCCTCCTCGTTCCGAGGTCCGACTGAAACATGGACTGAGCCGCCCACCTGCGGTTCTCCATTCCCAATCTCGCGCCACTTGGAAACGGATAGTGAGCCTTCAATCTTCCGTCCGACGTCCACCAGAATAGCGTCCGGACCGGCTGAGACAATGGTTCCGGTAACGATTCCGCCGTGTGTCCCCTCCGCATGCTGTTGCTCGAAGCTCGACAACATCTCGGCGAAGCTGGAATCCTCCCGCGCTGTGCTTTCGGCGTGGGCAAGAGGATCGAAATCTGCATTACTCATGACTGCTCGAATCCCCCTTATTCTGGCATAGAGCTCTGAACATGCCCGACCCAGCGAGCTCTGCCGAACCATCTGCTGTACGGCCCGGGAAAGTGTTCCAGCCGCAGGATTTCGCGTGGCTGCTCTTCATCACCGTGCTGGTGGCAACCACTCCGGAAACGAACTATGATGCCACGATTCTCTTGGTGCTCATCGGCGTGTTTCAGATAGTCGAACCTCGACTAAAGCTGTTTTCCTCGCGGCGCGGACAGATTACTTCCATCGTCTTTGAAGCTGGTGCTGAGTTATCTATTGGTCGGCTATACGCACGGCATTGCTAGCTACTATTACCCATTTTTCTGATTCCGGTCGTATCGGCGGCCACTTTTTTGGAGTTGCCGGGCGTGCTTGTTGTCACTGCGGCGGCTTGTCTTGCCTACTTTTCGTTTTTACTGCCAATCTTCATCGACTGGCACACCTATGAGCTGCCTCCGGGTCAGATCAGCCTCATGTCGCCTGCGTGCTGCTTTCTATGCCATAGTGGCCTTTCTCGTGTACGAACAAGCCAAAGCCAAGCGAGACGAGATGGTCCGAACTCAAGAGGCAGCGGAACGCCTTGCGGAATCGAATAGAAGTCTTCGGCATGCAGAAGCGTCGCTGCGCCGCAGCGAACGTTTAGCGGCACTGGGCCAGCTGACTGCCGGCCTCGCGCACGAGCTTCGCAACCCGCTGGGAACCATAAAAGCATCCGCCGAGATGTTGACAAAACAGTCGACGAGAAGCCGCCCGGAGGTGATGTCCGAGATGGCTGGATACATTGGGAGCGAGGTTGATCGCATGAATGGTCTCGTATCGAGCTTCCTTGATTTCGCCCGGCCGCTGCAGGTTCGCCCTATAACCGCGGATCTTCGCGCCGTCATCGAAGATGTTGTCCGCCAGCAAGCGGAGCTCGCCAACGGTCGCGACGTGACACTTTCCATTCGCATCGGCGACGCGCCTCTCTCCTTTGTGTTCGATCCGGATTTGCTGAAGGTAGCGATCGGAAATCTGGTGCAGAACGCGATTCAGGCCAGCGCTCCCGGAAAAAAATGTAGAAATCCGTGCTGACGTGAACCAGGAAGACGTGATGATTTTTGTAAGCGATCACGGAGAAGGTATACAACCGCAGCATTTGGAGAATATCTTCAACCCGTTTTTTACAACCAAGCCGCAGGGCGTAGGGTTGGGCCTCGCCATTGTGGCGAAAATTGTCGATGAGCATCAAGGACGTATCAATGTGTTCAGCGAACCCGGGGCCGGTACTCGCTTCGAAATGATGCTGCCTAGGGCGCAACAGTAAGACTATGTCAGCCGGAAGAATTCTTATTGTCGAAGACGAAGACAAACTTCGCCGTGTAATCCAGCTGCAGCTCGAATCGGCAGGTTTCGACGTGGACGGCGCGCCCAGTGCGGAACAGGCTATGCCGTTGGCCACCCTCGCCAACCTCATCGTTACCGATCTCCGTCTCCCTGGAATGGATGGCCTCGAGTTCATCCAACAACTGCAGGCCCGCGGCATACAGGCTGCCATCATCGTCATCACCGCGCATGGATCGGTAGAAACCGCGGTCGATGCCATGAAGCGCGGGGCGGCCGATTTTCTGCAAAAGCCCTTCTCGCTCGATCATTTGACAACCATCGTGCAAAAGGTGATGGCCGTTCAGTCCTTGCGAGCCGAGAACCAACGGATGCGCGAGCAGCTCGACCAGCGATATCAATTCGACAACATTATCGGGCGGAGTTCCGCAATGCGTGAGATTTTCCACACCGTCGAACGGGTAGCGCCGACACGAGCTACCGTCTTATTGGCCGGAGAGAGCGGCGTTGGCAAGGACATGATCGCGCGCGCGATTCACCAACACTCCCCTCGCAAGAATCACTCCTTTGTCAAAATCAACTGCACCGCGCTTCCCGAGAATCTCATGGAGAGCGAGCTCTTCGGCTATGAAAAGGGCGCGTTTACAGGCGCAACTGCCAGCAAGCCCGGTAAATTCGAACAAGCCGACCAGGGAACCGCCTTCCTCGATGAGATCGGCGATGTGCCCGGCAATATCCAAGTGAAACTGTTGCGCGTTCTTCAAGAACGGCAGTTTGAACGGCTTGGATCGAACGTTACCCGCAATGTGGATGTTCGCGTCATCGCCGCCACGAATGCCGACTTGCGTGCGGCGCTTGAGCAGGGCCGTTTCCGCGAGGATCTCTACTATCGGCTGAACGTGGTTCCCATCAACATCCCTCCATTGCGGGATCGTAAGGAGGACATTCCTTTCCTGGCGATTCATTTCTTTCAAAAGCTGTCGAACGAGCTTGGATCGTTGGCCAAGGAAATCAGCCCCGCCGCGATCGATCGCCTGCTCGACTACATCATGGCCCGGCAACGTACGCGAATTGGAAAACACGCTTGAGCGAAGTCTGGTTCTCGCTTCGGGCGAAATTTTGCAACCTGCCGACATACGTATAGAGGCGTCGCGCAATGCGCCTACTTCGACTTCGGCGCAATCGCCACTGCTTCCCGAGGGCGAAACCCTGGAGCATTGGGAACAGAGGATGATCCGCGAAGCGCTGCGGCAAGCAAACGGGAACAAGAGTCAAGCTGCCCGAATACTGGGGCTCACTCGAAATGCTCTGCGTTATCGTCTCTCGCAGATGGGGCTGGAGAATGGATCGGGCGAAGATCCTGAATCGACCACGGCTGCGACACGCTGAGACGCGTTTACAGGCGAACGATCTTATCCGAGCGATAGCCCTTAAGTGCGTTGCGCGTATCGACGATCAACTTACTGCGATCGATGACCGCCGAGTAATCGATGCCCGAATGATCCGTTACGATCACTACGCAATCCGCTGCTTGGATCGCAGCTGACATCTCTTGCGCCTCCAGGTGCGTTCCGTTGATCTGGATTCGTTGCACATATGGATCCGAAAACGTGACCAAAGCGCCCCGCTTCTGGAGCAAAAGAATGATGTCGAGCGCAGGTGATTCGCGAACGTCATCGATATCTCGCTTGTAAGCGGTGCCAAGCACGTGAACGTGCGACCCTCGAACCGGCTTCGACGCATCGTTCAGTGCGTTCTGGATTTTCTCAACAACAAACTCCGGCATGCGGCCGTTGATGTATCCCGCGAGTTCGATGAAGCGTGCTTCAATGCCGGCTTCTTTGCTTTTCCAGGACAAGTAAAAAGGATCGATCGGGATGCAATGCCCGCCCAGTCCAGGACCAGGATAAAAGGGCATGAATCCGAAGGGCTTCGTCGCGGCCGCATCGATAATTTCCCAAACATCGATTTCCATGCGATCGCACATGAGCGCCAGCTCATTCACCAGGCCGATGTTGATCATGCGAAAAGTGTTCTCGAGCAGCTTCACCATCTCGGCGACTCGGGTCGAACTAACCGGCACCACAATATCGAGAGCCTGCTTATAGAACAGCGCGCCCATCTCCGTGCACTGCGGCGTGATGCCTCCAACCACTTTCGGAATGTTCGAAGTCTGATATCTCGGATTACCCGGATCGACGCGCTCTGGCGAAAAACAGAGGAAAAAATCCTCACCGACCTTGAGCCCGCCCGCTTGTAACTTCGGCAAGCACCAGTTCGTCCGTCGTCCCCGGATAGGTCGTCGATTCGAGCATGACCAGCAGTCCCGCATGCATATGTTCGGCGATTGCATCCGTAGCCGCGACCACGTAACTCATGTCCGGGTCCTTGGTTTTGCGGAGCGGCGTCGGAACACAGATATCGATGGTGTCCAGCTCGCGGATAACTGAATAATCCGTGGTCGCGCGAAGCTTGCCGCTTTCAGTCAGACGTTTGAAAACATCGTCTTTTACGTCTTTGACGTAAGATTGCCCGCGATTGAATTGCTCGACTTTGCTGTGCTGAACATCGATGCCGACAACTTCAAATCCGGCGCTGGCAAATTCCACGGCGAGCGGCAGCCCGACATAGCCCAGGCCCAGCACCCCCACGCGCGCAGTCCGATTCGTGATCTTTTCGCGTAATCCGACCGCGGCTGACGACGGCCGCTCGGAAGCCTGCTCAACGGTTTCAGAAATCAAGGAAAAATCTACCTTCGCCAACAACTTCGGCCGGTCCGGTCAAGTACACGCTGTCATCCCAGCGCAGGGTAAGACTGCCCGCCGGCGTCCGTATTTCCACGGGACTCTCGACCATATTCCTGAGAATAGCAGCGACCGCCGCTCCTGTTGATCCTGTACCGGAGCTCCTCGTCTCGCCTGCCCCGCGCTCATAGAACACCGCTTCGATCGTGTGCCGGTCAAGGGCTCGAACAAATGAGACGTTCGTGCGCTTCGGGAAGCGTTCATGGCGCTCCGCCTGTGCCGCCGCAACACGCCATCCCTGAGGAAGTTCGTCTCCAAAAAGGACACATTGCGGATTGCCCACGTCCAGTACCGTCGCGTCGAAATCCTCATTGACGAGACGAATACTTACCCGGAGCTCTTCTATTTTCGGCGATCCCATGTCCATTTCAAACAAAAAATGATTACCCGCCCGTGTGATCAGGCGCACCATTTTTATGCCCGCTGCAGTACTTATCGGAATTTCAGGGCCGGATACGACTCCTTTCAGAAGCCCGAATGCCGCCGCGCAACGTGTCCCGTTCCCTGAAATCTCCGCTTCGCTTCCGTCCGAGTTGAAAAGCCGTGTTCCCAGCCCGTTCTCCTGGCGCGAAACCAGCATCCAACCATCCCCTCCCATACCGGTCGTGCGCGCGCAAATGCGGCGAGCGATAGCCGGCAGCAGCGCCTCCTGCCCAACATCTTCACTCCAAGTAAGCAGAAAGTCGTTTTCTGCACCATGCAGCTTCGTGAACGGGATCTCGCTCATTTCGTTTTGGCATCGATTCTACGATAAATCCGTAATGCCGGAGCGCCTTGGACCTGAATCTCCATGGCTACACCGTAGCTCCGAGCCTCATCGCGGCTGAGCGCCTGCGTGACAGCATCACCGGACTGAGCCACGGCCCAAAGCGCCTGGTGAATTAGGTCCGGCCGCTCTGTGTTCGCAAACCAAGTTGGACCATTTCCTACGTTGATGGTCTCCCGCAGCGGTATGCGAGCCCGGCAAATGATCCCCGCTACATCACCCGAAGCCGATGGAATCAAAATTCCCTGACCGGAACCATCATGCGACGAAAGAAACTGCACCGCCAATGCCGTCCATATCCGTCGCGATTCAGAATTAACCTGCGACTCCTTCCAGCAGATCCAGTTTTCTTTCGAAGGCTGGACCAGCCACGGCGCTACCGAGATAAGTGGCAGTACGACCGCGAATCTCTTCCATCGTTCCGGCAGCGCTAATACGATCGCGCCGGCTCCAAAAGCCGCGAGGATAACCACCGGAATGGCGTAGCGGCTGTTGTAATAACTATGTGGTCGAAGCTGAGGCAGATATATCGGCGTGTCGCGCTGAATGAATGCTGCAGATGTAGAAAACGGGTGTCAGCAGCAGGAACAGAACGGGCGCGACCGCATGCCTTCTCGCCGCGCAGAAGACGCCGATCATGCCCAGCAACAACAGAGGCCATCCGGCACATATCTGTCCCGCCTTTAAATAGTGGCCCCCTGCGACCAGCCAATTGTGGTAGCCCGGATAGGCAGTCGCGCCCTGAATCGCTGCCGGTGAATATGGCCCGTCATAAAAATCCAGCGGGTTCGCTGTCTCCCACCAGTTATGCGCGAGCCAATACAGCGGAGCCAGACACGCCAGTCCGCCAAACATGAGAAGCACGCGCCAGCGGCCCTTCTCTGAAAAGAGTGCAAACGCTATTGCCGCAAATGGTATGAGAAACCAACCGTCGTACCTGGTGAGGCCCATCGACCAGGAGCCGAGGACGCCCAGCGCTATCCACTTCCCCTTTTGCGCCGCTCGGAAGCGAAACAACGCGAACAGCAGCAGCGCGACTCCTGCACTGAACACGATTTCCGTCATCGGAATCGACGCCAAATACAAGACGTTCGGATTAAGTGCGAAACAGGACAATACGACACCGGCGGCTAACGAGCTCCCATACGCATCTTTCGCCGCCAGATAGAAGCAGGTCCCTGCAACCACAAAACACAGCGCCACCGGAATCGCACCCGCCAACCCTGTGCTCCAAAGCCAATCATTTGTCACAAAAGGCAAGCAGATGAGATGGAGTAAAGGAAGCCAAACGGTGCCGAGTTGATCGTACCCGGGCGTACGCGAATCCATGACGCTTCTGCTGAGGTTCAGGTGCGCCTGTGCGTCCCCGTAATAAAGAATCCAACCGTGCTGAAAACACCATGCGACGACGCAGGCGATGAGCACGCAAAGCGACAGAACAACCGCCGCCGTTTCACGCCTGCCACGCTGGCTAAAACGCGGTAAATCGCCGAAATTCGTCAAAGCGCTGGTCGATTTCTTTGCGAGTAAGATTTCCGAAGCGCTCCACGCCGAACTGTTCACAACAGAAGCTTCCCATAACCGAGCCATAGATCACGGCGCGATGCAGTTCGCGAACGTCGAACTGTCCATTGCGCAGATCGAACCCGCGCTCCGCCAGATATCCGACGAATCCTCCCGCGAAACAGTCGCCCGCTCCGGTCGGGTCGAAGACATCGTCCAGAAGATAGCCGGGAACGATAAACAGGGTGTCGCGGCGAAAAAGCATTGCTCCATATTCGCCACGCTTGATCACCAGCGTGTTCGGACCCAGATCCAGAATCTTCTGTGCAGCCCGGCGCAGATTATGCTCGCCTGATAACATCCGCGCTTCGCTGTCGTTAATAAGCAGAAAATCCCAATCGCGAATGGTCGCGAGAAGCTGCTCACGCGTTTCCTGTATCCAGTAATTCATCGTGTCGCCGCCTACGAACCGCATGCGCTTCATTTGCCGCTGCACATCGCGTTGCAAATCCGGTTGGATGTTCCCCAAGAACAGGTACGGCTCCGTCGCATATGCGGCAGGCAGCTTAGGTTGGAAATCGGCGAAAACGTTCAGATCCGTACGCAGCGTTGTACGGTCATTCATATCGTCGGAGTACACGCCCGACCAGAAAAACGTTCTTCCCCGAACCTGCTCGAGTCCCGCCAGATCGATGCCGTTGTTCGCCAGAACCGCGCGATCCTCGTCCGCGAAGTCCTCGCCGACCACCGCCACAATCGAGGTCTTCGTAAAATAACTCGCGCTCAGTGCAATGTAAGTGCAAGCGCCGCCGAGTGCGCGCTCTCTCTTTCCATGCGGCGTCTCAATCGCGTCATATGCTACCGATCCAATCACAACCAACGACATCGTTTGCATTGTAACTGGGCGAATGTTCTAGGCAGCTAAAGGCATTTATCAAAAGAACGCGCAAGCGCTTTGCAACCGTTACAATACGCTTGTGCATTTTCTGATCCTTGCCGATCTCCACGCCAATTGGCACGCTTTGGAGTCGGTACTCGCGGACGCGAGTGGACAGTTCGATCAGATTATCTGCTGTGGCGACCTGGTCGGATACAACCCGCAGCCGGCACGTGTTCTGGACTGGACGCGTGAACACTGCGCCTCCGTGATTCGAGGCAATCACGACAAAGTCGTCGCAGGCCTTGAAGACCTTGAATGGTTCAATGACATCGCGCAGATCGCCGCGCGCTGGACCATCGGCCAGCTGGATAAGGAGCAAATAGATTACCTCCTTCACCTGCAGAAAGGTCCGGTTCAGCTCGAGCACTTCCACGTTTGTCACGGCTCGCCGCGGGACGAGGACGAATACGTCACCTCGCCTCGCCAGGCGGCGCCCTGTCTCGCCTCACTCGAACTCCAGCTCGCATTTTTCGGCCATACGCACTTACAAGGCGGATTTTTCTCGCGCCGGGGCCGCGCCCACGCAATCGCCCCCGTCCCCAAAACGCAAAATGAGTCGCTCATCGCGCTCGAACCCGATTCTATCTACATGGTGAACCCGGGTTCCGTAGGCCAACCGCGAGACGGAGACGCGCGCGCCGCTTACGCTATCTACGATACGGAACAAAAACTCGTCAGTCTCCGGCGGGTGGAGTACCCGATCGAGAAGACCGCCCGCGAAATAAAGGAGGCAGGATTACCCGACGTGCTCGGGCTCCGGCTCTATCAAGGCCTCTGAATCTTCGTTTTCCGCCGTCTGCGTAATTTGGACTAGCGGCGAATGCGAACTTTGCGCGTTGAAGAACAACCGCAGTCTTGCCGCTGCCGCATTTCCCACCACCCCTGCTAAGTCCTTATCCGAGGATTGCCTGACTCTTTCCAAACTGCCAAACGTCCTCAGCAGTTTCTCGACTGTTTTGGGGCCGATGCCGGAAATATCGTGTAGCTCCGATGTCAGACGTTGCGCGTTTCTCCGCGTCCGGTGGAACGTGACCGCGAATCGGTGCGCTTCGTCTCGGATCGTCTGAACCAAATGCAGAAGCGGCGAAAACTTGTCGAGGACAATGGGTTCGTCTTCCTGGCCGTACACATAGATCCATTCTTCGCGCTTAGCGATTGATGCGATCGGCTGATACGTATTGCCGAGCGCTTCCAGTGCCTCCGCTGCCGCGTGTAGCTGCCCAAGGCCGCCGTCCACCAACACCAATCCAGGAAACGCATGCTTCTGTTCCTGCAATTTCGAATAACGGCGAGTGATTACCTCACGCATGGAAGCGAAATCGTCATTTCCAACTACCGTTCTGATGATGAATTTGCGGTAGTCGGACTTCTTCATCTTGCCGTCTTCCCACACCACCATGCTCGCGACCTTGTCTGTTCCCTGAATATGCGAAATGTCGAAGCATTCGATACGGCGAGGCGCTTCCGGCAGATTCAAAGCATCCTGCAACGCCGCCTCAATGGCCTTCGAGGAAGGCTTCATCACGCGGAACCTCTGGTCGAAACTGTGCTTTGCATTCATCTCCACCAGTTCCAACAACGCTTTCTTGCTTCCGCGTTGCGGCGTGGCGATTTCCACTCTTTTTCCGCGCCGGTCCGAAAGGAAGTCTTCCAGTTCTTCACGCTGTTCGAAATCGGCCGGTACGTGAATGCGCCCTGGAATGTACTGGTGATTGAGATAAACCTGCTTGAGCAAAGCTTCAAAAAACTCAGCTGGATCAAAGTCCATCTGGTCTTCCCAGAAGAACTCGCGTCGGTCGACGATCTTGCCGTTTCGAAGGTGAAACAAGTTCACGGCAACCAGCGGCGGCTCGGCGTGATACGCAAAGATGTCGATGTCTTCGCCTTCCGCCGCCGCCATCTTCTGCTTCTGGTCCATCTCACGGACGGTGGACATGAGATTTCGCAGGTTAGCGGCTTCTTCAAAGCGCATCTCCTGTGACGCCGCGCCCATGCGCTTCTCGAGTTCATTCGCCAGATCGCGATGGCGGCCTTCCAGAAAAAGGCGCACGTCCTGCACCGCGGAAGCGTAAGCTTCATCGGTCGTAAGTCCCGGAGTGCACGGACCTAGGCAGCGATGAATGTGGTACTGCAAGCAAGGATGCGTGTGCTTTCGTCCAAGATCGATCTTGCACGACGGAACTTTGAAGTGGCGATGAATGAAATGGACTAGCCGATGAGCTAAGTTGCCCGGAAAGAAAGGGCCGTAATAACCCGCGCCGTCCTTCAAGATCCGGCGAGTTACATATACTCGCGGATACTTCTCATTCGTAAGCTTCACATACGGGTATGTCTTGTCGTCCCGCAGTAAGATGTTGAACCGCGGCTTGTACTGCTTGATCAGGTTGTTTTCGAGGGCAAGCGCTTCTTTATTGTTGTCGACCTCAATGAATTGAATGTCGCGCGCTTCGGCAATTAGGCTTCCCGTCTTCGAATCGGCCAGCCGCTCTTCGTTGAAATAGCTCCTCACGCGGCTGCGAAGATTGTTCGCTTTACCGACGTAAAGAACATTTCCTTCCGCGTCTTTATAGAGGTAAACGCCCGGCTCGGTGGGAAGCTGCGCTACTTTCTCGCGAAGTTCCATCGGCAGCTATAATTCAATTGTGACACGTACGCTGTGTCGGGCCTTATCGATCGTTTTTTTGTTCGCCTCAGCCGCCTTTTCACAAGGGAACACTGCTGCGAAGGCGCAAAATCAGCAAAAAGCTACTCAGCCTCCAATTGCAAGCACGGCGCCGCCGCACAATCTCTCGGACGAGGAAGCGCCCCCGGAAGAAGATGAGTCATTCGCGCCCGAGAAGTTTGCGCTTGATCCGCTCGAATCCGATCGCAACATCAAAGTGGGGAATTACTACTGGCACAAAGGGAAATACCGAGCCGCTCTCGGCCGCTACGAACGAGCGGTCAAATATAATCCCAACTCGGCACAAGCCTTCTTCAAGGTAGGCGAAGCAGAGGAAAAGCTTAAAAACAAAGACGCCGCAACAATTGCGTTCCAACGAGTCATACGAATCGATCCGGAATCCAAGTTGGCGCACGAAGCGAAGAAGAAACTCGGCAGCAAGAGTTGACCTGCAAAGCGACAAAGAGCCGCGTCATCTAAGAAGTTTTTCTCTTCTCTTCTCCCGCTCCGTTGTTTGCCCCCTCATCATCAGAATCAACGCCTTCACGCCCTTTTCCCAGTTTGGAAACAGATCGATATACTGCGTTCGCGTGGCGATTTGAAGCGGCACTTCGCAATCGGTCAACCTGCGTGGGCACTATAAAAATTTCTTCTAACGGGACGCAGGCAGCCACGTCGAGCGCATAGCGCAGCTCCGCTTGGAAAAATCCTCGCTTCATCACTGAGTGGCGCGAAAAACATATCAAGAAGAAATCCGACAGCTCAATCGCTCGTTGAATAGCGCGCGGCCAATTTTGCCCCGGAAGCAGCTTTTCGTCGTCCATCCAGGGTTCAAATCCGGCTTCCTGCAGCGCCTCGTACAGCTTTCTGACTTCGGCGCGATCCTCTTTGGCGTGAGACAGGAATACACGAGGACGACCGTTCGGCTGAAAGACGACATGGTCATCCGTCAGTTCGAAGCGCCCCATTCCGTCAATCTCAATCTCAGTTCCCTCGCGGAGATAGCTATCGATCAACTGAAGCACTTCGGCGATACGGCCGTCGTCGCTCACTTTTTTTCCTTTGGCGCCGCTGCAGAATTACCCGACGGACGTTCCTCCCTCGTCGCCTTGGGCCTGCTTTGGGCCTCCTTGACATCTTTCAACATGTGGTACACGAGCGTGTCCACGTCGTCGGCGGCTTGACCCGGCGACCGATGCGATTTTCGCGCCAGCCGCCGGGCTAGATCGAGTTTGTTCATCGATTACAAGCTAATACGGTGCCGGGTTCATTCGAACTCCATGCAAGCTTGCGAAACGCGCGAAGTATTTGAAACCTCACGGGTTTTCAGGTGCGAGCTTTTTTCCCCCGGCTGTGACTCGCCTATTCGCCCCGCAGCACCTCGAGCGGCCTCTGATCCAAAATGCGGGCGCTGGCAAGCCAACCTGCCACGTTCGCCAGCAACGCCGTCCCGGCCATGGCGACGATCAATGAAACCCAGTTAAAGTCGACAGCCGCATCTATAAATTTGTCCGCCACAATCCGCGTGAACACATTCGCCAGAATCGCGCCGACAAGCCCCGACACGGCGCCCAGGATCGAGAATTCGACGGAAAAGATGCCGGTAATGCGCCTCTTCGTTGCGCCCAGCGTTTTGAGAATAGCCACTTCGCGAATCCGCCGGTACCGGGTTCCCGCCACACTTGACGACAAAATAATCACCCCTGCGAGAATCGCAAACAGCGCCAGAAATCGCACCACCAGAGCGACTTGGTCCACCGCCTCCTGTATGCGTTTCAGTATATCGGCTAGGTTCATAACCGTGACCGTTGGGAACTGCTCAAAGATGGCTTCTTCAACCTGCGGGATTCGCGCCGGATCCACGTGAACTGCCCCGTAATAAACGACCGGAAGTCCGTTCAGCGCGAATCGCGGAAACACGAGATCGTAGCGAATCGGCGCCCGCTGCTCCCGCCGGAAGACGGCAACCAGTGGTGCGCTGATCTTTCGCCCGGCAATTTGAAACTGCAAAAGATCGCCCAATTTCAACCGAAAATTGCGTTGAGCTTCCTCGGAGATCGCAAGCTGTGGCTCGGTGCTGTCCGAGTTCCACCAGCGGCCCTTCTTCAACTCCAGGCCGTACGGCAGACTTTCGGCCGTTGTGATTCGAATCGTCTGAAGCTGCTCTTTTCGCAAATTGCTCACCTGTAATTGCTCGGTGGGCACACCGTTCTTCTGCAACATGCGGGAGACAATATACCCGACAAGTTCCACTTTGCCCGTCACCCCCGGCTGCGATTCGATCAGCTTTGTCACGTCCGATGAATTGCGCACATCGAGCAGGAAAAGATTGCCCTCTCGTCCTGGCCCCTCGCTCTGGACCTGTTGCAAAACTGTCCTCTGCAGAAGATACGTGCTGAGAGTGAACATCACGCCAATGCCCAACGCGACGAGAACGGAGCGCGCCTGATTTCCCGGCCGGTAGAGATTTGCGAAGCCATGCCGCAACACGAGCGGCAATCGCCGGTTCCACAGTCTCACCACTCGGCGCAGGGCGTAAAGCAGAAAAGCGGCAACTCCGGTCAACAGAACAATGCTCGCAGTCAGACCGGCAATAAAGTAAGCGCCCATTTTCCAGGAGCCGCTCAGCCACACCGCTATACCCGTGAACCCGGCGAGTATCAGCAATGCGCCCGCCCAACTCGGCAGCTTCTCGCGCCAGTGCTTTCGGCTTTCTACTTGCGCATCTGCCATGTTTCTGCGAAGCACCAAACTCGGTCTCACATTTCGGATGCTTACCAGCGGAGGCAGTGTGAACAGCAACGTCGCTAAAATGCCGAGACTCATCCCTTGCAAGCTGAAAGACCAATCCCAAGGCACTTGCGGGAGCAGCGAAAAAACACGGTGAATCATCCACGGGAACGACTTCTGTACAAGCGCTCCCACCGCCACACCGATCACGCCGCCCGCAATCCCCAGCCACAATGTTTGGATGAGGTAAATCTGCATGATCTGAGGCGCGCGCGCGCCCAGAGCTTTCATGACCGCGATCGTATCCATGCGCTGCTGCAGGTGCGAATACATCGCCATAGCGACTCCCAGTGACCCAACTATCAAGGCGATCAAGCTGATTAAGCTCAAGAACGTGGTTGTGTTATCGATAGCCCGGCCTATAGCCGGGCTGCCCTCGCGGTAGTCGCTGATAAAAACGCGCGGCAGCACCGACTTTAACTGAGCTTTCATCGCATCGAGATTTACGAGTGGGTTCAACTTGAACAGAAAGCGCTGTGCTGCTCTGCTCCCGAACTGAATGAGATCCGCTCGCTCCAGCCCAGCGCGACTCATCAGAATTCGCATGCCCGGACCGAAGCCGGATGCGAGCCGGTCGGGCTCACTCACCAGTGTTCCCGTAATTCGAAAATCTTTCCCGCCCAGCCTGATTTGGTCGTGCGGCGCCACCTTCAGCCGCATCAGCAATTCCGGAGTCACAACAACCGACGAATCATCCTTCAGCAACGTATCGAGGGGCTGAGGAGGATCCAACGTCAATGTTCCGTAAAACGGATATACGCTCGGATCTATCCCCTTCACAGAAATCATCTGCGGCACGCGTTCATGCGCCGAGGCCGCCATCGAGATAGTTTCTGTTACGCGAGTCATCGAGCCATACCGCTGAGCGATCTTGCGCAACTCGCTGATCTGTTCCGGTGTAGGGTCGTTGAAGGTCTGGGCTTGCAGGTCCGCCGCAATTAACTGCTTGGCATTGCGCAGCAACATGCCTTTGAACGCGTAACCAAATCCTTTGACACCGCTGAGCGCGGCTACCCCTACTGCCACGGCCAGAATGACAAACAGAAACTTCGTCGGAGCGGCGTGAAGGTCGCGCCACGCAATCTTGGGGGCCGTTTGAAACGCGAAACTCGAAGTGCCCTCCGCGCGGTGCGGCTCTTTGTGCGTATCCAACAGCATCAGACTTCTACCGGACGCGCGGCCAATTCGTCGCTCAGCACGCGTCCATCGGACAAGGTAATAATTCGATCCGCATACTCGGCGAGCCGGCGATCGTGTGTGACCAGGACCAGCGTCGTCTTCTCCTCGCGATTCAGCTGCACCAACAGGTCCAGGACATGCTGCCCATTTGCGCTGTCCAGGTTTCCGGTCGGCTCATCAGCCATCAAAATCGGAGGCTGCGTGATGAAAGCACGCGCCAAAGCAACGCGCTGCTGCTCGCCGCCCGAAAGCTGAACTGGATAGTGGTGAGCGCGGTTACTCAGGCCCACACGATCCAACAATTCCTTCGCGCGCCGCCGCGGTTGGTCCTTGTAGCCGCTCAGCTCGGCCGGCAGCAGGATGTTTTCTTCGGCCGTGAGCGTCGGGACCAATTGATACGACTGAAAAACAAACCCGATCTTTCGACCGCGCACACGCGCCAACTCGTCTTCGCGCAAGTTCGTAATGTCCACGCCATCGAGAACGACGCGTCCCGAAGTCACCGTATCCAGGCCGGCTAAAAGTCCAAGCAGAGTACTTTTACCGCTGCCCGAGGCGCCCATCACTGCAAGAAACTGCCCGGGAGGAACGGTGAACGTAACATCGCGCAAAATCTCCACCCGACTCGGCGGATTCTCGATAATCTTTGAAAGCTGGTGTACCGCGATCACGTCCGGCTGAACCGCCGTCTGAACCGTAGATAGGTGCATGTCAATCTGGAACCGTGGAGAAAAGACGCTCTCTTGTCATTTTTGCAGCTTGCTTCATTTGTACTTTTCTCGTGGACTGCGGCGGGGATTCCGCTACTCGACAACCATCTACGGATATCGCGCCGAGTTCGACTGCATCCGCGACGGCTGAGACCGCGCCCGGTGACCGGATCATCGTCGCTTTCGGCGACAGCCTGACCGCAGGCGTGGCAGGCAGAAGTTACCCCGACGACCTGCAGCAGTTGCTCGAATCAGGACAAGTACCGATATCGCGTGGATAATCAAGGCGTGAGCGGGGACACCACGACCGACGGATTGGCGCGAATTGACAACGTCATCTCAGCCCGTCCAGCTCTCGTGATTCTCGAATTTGGTGGGAACGACGGGTTGCGCGGGGTCCCGGTCGATTCAATCCGCAAGAATCTTCAGGAAATGATCGAACGCCTGAAATCGGCGAACATCCCGCTCGTTCTCCTGGGCATCACATTGCCTCCGAATTATGGCGCGGATTACGTCAAATCCTTCACCGCAATGTACGGGGACTTAGCCAAGAAATACAATCTGCGCCTCGTTCCCTTCTTGCTGATCAACGTTTACCGGCATCCGGAGATGATGCAGAACGATGGCATTCATCCGAATGGAAGGGGTAACGAGATCGTCGCACAGGACGTGTTCAAACTCATACACCCGCTTCTCACTCAGACGGCCCGTTAAGTAAAAAAAGGCCGGAAAGACGCGAACCTTTCCGGCCGGTAGGAGGATGATCGCACCTCCGAGGGAAACTAGCTTGGCATCAGGACGGTATCGATTACGTGAATGACACCGTTCTTCTGCATAACATCCGCTTGAGTGATGGTAGCCGTATCGCCCTTTTCGTCTTTGAGGACAATGTTGTTTCCATCCATCGATGCGGTCAGAGTGCCACCTTCGACCGTTTTCAGCATGGCCTGACCGCCGCCTTTCTTAATCATTGCTTCCAACTTATGGGAAGTAATCCTTCCAGGCACAACATGATAAGTGAGAACTTTTTTCAGTTGATCCTGGTTTTCCGGTTTCATCAAGTTGTCAACTGTACCAGGGGGTAACTTGTCAAACGCCGCATTCGTCGGAGCAAATACGGTGAACGGGCCCGGACCTTCCAAAGTATCTACAAGTCCAGCGGCCTTTACGGCTGCCACTAACGTTGTATGATCCTTCGAGTTCATGGCGTTTTGCACGATATTCTTGTTCGGATACATCGGCTGCCCCGCCTACCATGGGCACATTGCCTTGAGCCAGCAGGCTCGCCGCGACGGCAGTCACGAATACACCGGAACACAATATCGAAACGGCTTTCATCATTTTTTCTTAATCTCCTCTTCCTTTCCAACCCTCAATAACAATTACGAGGATGGAGCGCCTGATGGATGAGTAGGGTACTCAGGCATTCACTTACGTCTGAAATGAATCGACGCGCTACGATGTCCGTGAATGAAAGCGCCAGCCCAAAGCGGGCACATGCGGAATCTCAACAGGCATGCCTGACGCCGAAACGGTTCTTCGGAAAGAACTCGGCCTGCGCGACTTGGTTCTGTTCAACATAGCTGCAATCGTCAGTCCTCGCTGGATTGGCGTTGCCGCGCACATTGGCCCCGGAACTCTGGTGCTGTGGCTTCTGGCGGCAGCGCTCTTCCTCGTACCATCGGCTTTTGTCGTTGCCAATCTGGGGCGTCGCTTTCCCCAACAGGGCGGCCTTTACATCTGGACTCGCGAAGCGTTCGGCGAATGGCATGGCTTCGCTTGCGCTTGGTTCTATTACCTGAACAATCTGTTCTGGATTCCGGGCCTGTTGGTGTCCATGGTTGGAATGATCACCTATGCGTTTAGCTCTAAGCTGGGATACTTAGCGGAAAATCCGCAGTACGTCTTGCCGTGCGCTTTTGTCCTATTGATTGGCACTCTCGCTGTAAATTACGTAGGGCTTGGCGTGGCCAAGTGGGTCGATAACTTCGGCGGGCTCGGAGCATATCTCATTTGGACCGCCCTCGTGATATCGGCGGTTGCCGTTCTCTTTCACAGAGGATCTGCGACGGCGTTCCATCTACTTCCTAAATTCAATCGCGACAAGCTCAACTTCTGCTCGCAGCTCGCGTTTGGAATGACCGGGCTCGAACTAAGCCCGATACTGTCAGGCGAAATCCGCAACCCGCGGCGCACCATATTCCGCGCCACCTGGTTCAGCGCCGCCCTGGTTGTACTCTTTTATGTGTTTGCGACCAGCGCCATTCTTATCTTGCTGTCACCCGATCAAGTCAGTCCTGTAATCGGACTCGCAGAAGCTGGGCAAGCCGCGTCACACGCGATGGGATGGTCGTGGGTGCCAGTCTCCATCGCCGTTTGCATTCTCTTGAGCGTTGGCGGTCAGTTGGGAACCTACGTCGGCGGATGTGCTCGCTTACCGTTCGTTCTGGGCATCGGACATTTGCTTCCACCCGCGTTCGCGAAGTTGCATCCGACATACAAAACACCTTATCTGTCCATCGTGTTCCTCGGAGTGGGCGCCGCCGCTCTGCTCGTTGTCAGCCAATTAGGCGAGACATTTCGCGGCGCCTATCAAGTCACGGTCGATATGACCGTCATTTCCCTCTTCATCCCCTTTCTGTATATCTTCGCGGCTGCCTGGAAATTCGGACAGAGGCTGGCTGCTGCATGCGGTTTGTGTGCGTCAGCCGTCGCGATCGTCTTTTCTTTCCTGCCCACCGCCGACGTCAAATCCGTCTGGACTTTCGAGTTGAAGCTGGGCGGCGGTTGTTTACTTTTATTCGTTATTGCCCGCCTGCTATTTCGGCGGTACCGGCGAATACCATCGTGAGCTACCCCGACTCCGTTCGCTATCTCTATTCACTCGGCAACGAGTTGAGAGTCGGCGCAAAGCTCGGACTTGAGCGCATCCAAACGCTGCTCGCCGCTTTAGGCAACCCGGAACGCGGGCAGCGCTTCGTGCATGTTGCCGGCACGAACGGCAAAGGATCCACGTGCGCGATGATCGCCAACGCGCTGCGCCACGCCGAACTCCGAACCGGCCTCTACACATCACCGCATCTCATCGAGCCAACTGAGCGGATACAGATTAGCGGGAACGCGATAACCGCTGATGAATTTGTTCAGGCGTTTGAAATAGTGCAAGGCGCGGCTGAAGCGCTGCTGCGAAAAGATGGGCTCGACACTCATCCGTCCTATTTCGAGATTGTCACCGCCATGGCTTTGATCGTCTTTCGGGAACGCTGCGACATCACTGTTTTCGAGGTCGGTCTTGGTGGGCGTCTGGATGCGACCAATGTCGTCACTCCAGAACTGTCTGTCATCACGCCCGTTGCATTCGATCATGAATCGTTCCTGGGCAATACGCTCGAGGCGATCGCTTCGGAAAAGGCGGGGATACTCAAGCCGGGCGTTCCTGTCGTCCTCTCCAATCAACTACCGGAAGCAGGCGCGGTTATCTCGCAACGCGCGCAGGAACTCGATTGCGAAACCGTCCGCACTTCCGACCTGAAAGTATCGAATATAGAAGCGACCGCCGAAGCATCCACGTTTTCGCTCGATGGTGTCACGTACCGCTGCGCGTTAGCCGGCAGGCACCAGATCGAAAACGCTTTAGCCGCCATCCTCGCCTGCCGCCGATTGGGCGTCGAGACGTCTGCAATCGAAGCGGGACTCAGCGATGTTTTCTGGCCCGGCCGAATCGAGTTCGTTTCGCGGAACCCCGACTTCGTTCTCGACGGCGCGCACAATCCCGCCGGGGCCGCGGCGTTGGCCTCCTACATACGAGAGTTCTGCGCGCAGCGTCCGGTCTGGCTCGTCTATGGAGCAATGCGCGATAAGGCCATCGAAGAGGTCACAAGCCAGCTATTTCCGCTCGCGGAACACCTGATCGTCACTGCCCCCAACTTTCCCCGTGCGCTTCGCCCGGGAGCCATCCTCGAGGTGAACAGTCATCCCTATTCGGAGATCGCTGAAACTCTTCCCGACGCGATTGCGCTCGCTCGCGCCGCACCCCCTGAGGCCATCGTGTTCTTCACGGGTTCGCTGTTCCTCGTCGGCGAGGCCAAAGCGTTCTTCATGAGCGCGAAAGAGTCCGTTGCTTAGAATAGGCAGTTCATGAAGAGGCTGCGCGGCATCTTGCTTGCGGATCCCGCCATCGTGTTGGCAACTATATTCTTCGGCACCATCAGCCTCGTCGTTTCTTTTTTCGATCACACCGGCGTCGCACAAATGCGCGTCGCTCGTGTTTGGGCGCGAACGCTTCTTGCGGTCAGCGGAGTACGCGTGCGTGTAGAAGGCCTCGAACAAATCGACCCCCACGGCAGCTACGTCTTCATTGCCAACCATCTGAGCTACATGGACACGCCTGTTGCGCTGGCGCACATCCCTGTCCAATTCCGATTCCTCGCGAAACGCGGCCTCTTCAAAATTCCGTTTCTCGGCCAACATCTCAGCCGCGCCGGGCACATTCCGGTGCCACGCGAAGATCCCCGCGGCGCGGTGAAAGTGATGCAAATCGCAGCCGAAACTATTCAACGGAAGAAGATATCTCTGCTGATCTTTCCCGAGGGAGGGCGGTCTGAGGATGGTCAGTTGCAGGCCTTCAAGGAAGGCGGAGCTTACATCGCGATTCGCGCGGGTGCACCGCTTGTGCCTCTCGTAGTTATTGGCACACGCGAAGTGTTGCCGTACGGTTCAGGTGTTGTTCAACCCGGCGCCGTGACGTTGCGGATACTGAAACCCATCGAGACGCGGCAACTCGCCCTCAAAGACCGGAGTGCTGTTACAGCTCAACTGCACACGTCGATTTTGAAGGAACTCGATACCAGCCGCTAGCGAACGGCGATCAGCAGCAGCCCGTCTTCGCGAGGACAATTTCGTCGATTTGTACGAGCGTCGGATACTTGCCCGTGTAACAGGCGTAGCAGAAGCGATGGTCGGAATCTTTCAGCGATTCACGAAGCGAATCAAGAGACAGGTAAGCCAGTGAATCGGCTTCGACGAACTCCTCAATTTGCTTGATGTCGTTGTTGGCCGCGATCAACTCATGCCGTGATGGCGTGTCTACACCGTAATAGCAGGGCGACACCGTCGGCGGACAGGAAATACGCAGATGCACCTCACGCGCGCCAGCGTTGCGAACCATCCGGACAATCTTACGGCTGGTTGTGCCGCGCACAATCGAATCGTCAACCAAAATCACGCGCTTCCCTTCCAGCAGATGACGCACGGGGTTGAGCTTGAGCTTCACGCCGAAATCGCGGATCGCCTGCGAAGGCTCAATGAAAGTGCGCCCCACATAGTGATTGCGGATCAGCGCTTGCTTGTAAGGGATGCCGGATTCCGCGGCGTAGCCGATCGCCGCTGACACGCCCGAGTCAGGCACGGGCACAATCAAGTCGGCGTCTACCGCGTGTTCACGCGCCAGCAATCTTCCCATTAGCTCGCGCGATTCCGCAACGGGCTTTCCAAATACGATCGAATCCGGCCGGGAAAAATAAACGTGCTCGAATGAGCAGTGCGCGGACGCTTCAGGCGTCGTGTAGTGCTCGCGCGTGACGCCTTCCGGGCCGACAATGACCATCTCGCCAGGTTCGACGTCGCCAGTGTACGTCGCCCCAATCAGGTCGAAAGCACAGGTCTCCGATGCAAACACGGTCGCCGCTCGCTCGCCCTCAATCTCCAGCCGTCCCATCGCCAGCGGACGAAATCCGTGCGGGTCCCGCGCCACGATAACGCGGTCTTCCGCCAGAAAGACCAGCGAAAAAGCGCCTTCAATTTGCAACAAAGCGTCCCGAAGCGCCCCTGCTAACGTTCGCTCGCGCGAACGCGCCACCAGATGCAGGATCACTTCCGTGTCGCTGGTCGATTGGAAAATCGAACCATCTTCTTCCAGCTCACGCCGCAGCTCGATCGCGTTCGTCAGATTTCCGTTGTGCGCCACAGCCACCTGTCCTTTGCTGCACGCCACCGAAAGAGGTTGCGCATTCCGCAAAGCAGTGTCGCCGGCGGTCGAATATCTCGTGTGACCGATGGCCAGCTTTCCCGGCAATTGATTCAGCACGTCCGGCGTGAAAATATCAGCCACATGGCCCATCTTCCGGGAGGCATATATTTTGCGGCCGTCGCTCGATGCGATACCGGCGCTCTCCTGCCCCCGGTGCTGCAGCGCGTACAACCCGAGATACACCAGGTTCGCAGCTTCCTCGTGACCATAGAGCGCAAAGACGCCGCATTCCTCGTGCAGTTTGTCGAACGACCAGTCCTCTTGCGGATCAAGCATTCATTTACACCAATACCGGATTGTGGAGGAGGTGTTCTAGAGCGCCGTTCCAGAGATCCTTCAGCTCGTCTACGCGGCTGTCGATCAAGATTCGATTCCGGTTACGAATCGTCACTCTCGATTCGAGTGTAACGCCGATCCGAATCGCTTGAACGCCATTTTTTTCTGCTGCTGCGAAAACACGCTCCGGAGTTGCCGTCGAGACTAGTACTCTCGAAGGTCCTTCATGGAAAAGCAATAGCTCCGGCTCCAACTCACAGTCGAGCGTCACATCTGCACCGACGTTCGCCGTGCCAAAAGAGCACTCCGCCAGCGCAACAGCTAATCCGCCGTCACCAAGGTCATGAGCCGATTCCACTGCACGCTTGCGCACTAACTCTCGAATGGTCGCCTGCACGCGCTTCTCATAATCCATATCGAGCCGAGGCGGTCTGCCCCACAATAAGTCGTGAATGATTTTCGCGTACTGCGTCCCGCCGAATTCATGCCAATCGGAACTGCCTAGTCCGCCGAGCAAAATCACTGTTGCGCCTACGCTCTTAAACGCAATCTCGACGGCAGGCGCCGTATCAAGCGTTCCCACGATGCCCACCACCGGCGTCGGAACAATCGGTGTCCCCAGCGTTTCGTTATACAAACTCACGTTTCCGCCCGTGACCGGCACTTCAAAAAACCGGCTCGCCTCCGCGAGCCCTTCGATCGCCTCCACGATCTCAGCCATAATTTCGGGCCGCTCCGGGTTCCCGAAATTGAGGTTATTCGTGGTAGCAATCGGCAGCGCGCCCACGGTCGACAAATTCCGGCAGCACTCCGCCACCATCAGCTTCGTGCCTTCTCGCGGATCGAGCGCGCAATATCGGCCATTTCCGTCGAGCGACATTGCAACAGACGTATTCGTCCCCTTGATGCGCACGATCGCCGCGTCCGACCCCGGCCCCGCAATCGTATTGGTTCGAACCTGATAGTCGTACTGCTCCCAGATCCAGCGCTTTGAGCACAAGTCGCCTGAGGAAAGCAGCGCCTTCAGATCCGCCGTCAAATCTTCGCTGTGAACATCGGGCCCATCGAATGGCGCACGCCGCAATGGAGTCGTGAATGGCCTGTTGTAGCGCGGCGCCTCATCGGCCAGCGCACGGTTCGGTATCTCGGCATAAATTTCACCGTGATCCTTCACCCGCAACATCCCGTCCGATGTCACTACTCCAATCTGAACGGCATCTAAGCCCCACTTCCGAAAGATGCCGAACACCGTCTCTTCACGTCCGCGCTCCGCCACCAGCAACATGCGTTCCTGCGATTCGGAAAGCATGATTTCGTACGGTGTCATGCCCGCTTCGCGCTGCGGCACGTGCTGAAGATCTATCTCGACGCCCGTCCCTGCCCGGCTCCCCATTTCGCACGTGGAAGAAGTGAGCCCGGCGGCCCCCATGTCCTGTATGCCCACAACGGCCCCGCTCTTCATCGCCTCCAGGCACGCCTCGAGCAGCAGCTTTTCCATGAACGGATCGCCCACTTGCACATTCGGCCGCTTCTGCTTCGATTCCTCGCTGAACTCCGCCGAAGCCATCGAAGCTCCGTGTATGCCATCGCGGCCCGTCTTCGCGCCCGCGTAGATCACTGGATTCCCCACACCGGTCGCTTTGCCGTAAAAAATTTCGTCGTGCCCAAACACGCCGAGTGCAAATACGTTCACCAGCGGATTCCCGTCGTAACTCACTTCGAAAACGCATTCGCCGCCGACGGTCGGCACGCCAAAGCAGTTTCCGTAATGCGCGATTCCGGAAACCACACCTTCCAGGATTCGTTGATTACGCGCGCCCGTCTTGACGTCGTCCAACTTGCCGAACCGAATCGAGTCCATCACCGCAATCGGCCGCGCACCCATTGTGAAGATGTCGCGCAGAATACCGCCCACCCCCGTAGCCGCTCCCTGAAACGGCTCGATAAAACTCGGGTGATTGTGCGATTCGATCTTAAACGCAATCGCCAGGCCATCGCCGATATCGATGATGCCCGCGTTCTCGCCCGGCCCTTGCAGCACGCGTCCGCTCTCAGTCGGCAGCTTCTTCAGGTGAATGCGCGTGCTCTTATACGAGCAGTGTTCGCTCCACATCACGCTGAAAATACCGAGCTCCGTCAGCGTCGGTTCCCGCCCCAGCAGGCTCAGAATTTTGTCGTACTCAGAGCCGGTAAGCTGATGCGACGCGATCACATCCGGCGTGATCTGGGTCATGGATTCGCAGATGCAAGAACAGGCGCTCTTACCGCCGCTGCCGCCGTTACCAGCGATCCGAGAATGATCAGTCCATCCGTTCCGCCCACGAGTGCGTCGGCTGCTCGCTCCGGATGCGGCATCATCCCCATCACGTTCCGTTCTTCATTGAAGATGCCCGCGATGTCTCGCATTGAGCCGTTGCAATTCTCGCGATAGCGAAGAACCACGCGATCTTCCCCCTCGAGCTGATCGAGAACCGCTTCGCTCGCGATGTAACAGCCTTCCCCGTGGGCTATCGGCAGCTTCAAAATTTGGCCTTTCGAGGCCCGGTGCGTAAAAGGAGAATCGGTCGTGGTCACGTCAAGCGCCACCGTCCGGCAGACAAATCTCAAATTTGCGTTGCGCACCAGCGCGCCCGGCAGCAGCCCCGCTTCTGTGAGTACTTGAAACCCGTTGCAGATGCCGAGCACCAGTCCACCCTCGCGTGCGAATGTCTTGACAGCCCGCATGACAGGTGAGAACTTCGCGATCGCCCCGCAACGGAGATAATCGCCGTATGAAAACCCGCCGGGCAAGATGATCGCATCTACATTGCCGAGCGAAGTGGAATCATGCCAGATGAACTCAGCTCGATGGCCAAGGTTCTCCGAAACGGCGTACCACGCGTCGTGGTCGCAGTTACTTCCTGGAAAAACTACAATCCCGACGGTCATTAAAGCTAACGAGAATCAGCTATCAGCCACCACTCGCAGCAGGCGCGGCAGCCTTCTTTCGGCTTGCGCGCCTCTTCTCAACCGGAGGCTGCCGATCGCTCTTCTTCAGCGACGGCAAAACAATCGGCGCGACAAACTTCTTCTCGCCATGATCATCGAATTTGATTACGATGTAATCGTCGTTACAGGAAAGCACCGATCCGAGCCCGAATTTCCCGTGCTCGACCTGGGCGCCTTGCGCAAATGCCGGTTTATTGGCCATGGCGGGTCGTTTGTTTCCTCTATAGGTCATTGTAACAATTTGACTTATCCTCTGCCAGTCGCCCCGTCGCGAGCCGCGACCCAGGCCTCCCCCAACCGCCGCAACTACTTCCATATAATGAAGTAAGCCATCCATGGAGGACCTCAAGAGGAAGCTGCAGGAACAAGTCGCGGCGCTCGACTACGAACTTCGCAACGAGCTGCCGAAAGAGATCCTCAAGGCTCGGGCCCACGGCGATCTGAGTGAGAACGCCGAGTACCATGCCGCCAAAGAGCGGCAAGCCTGGGTCAGCGCACGGCTCGGTCAACTACAGGCCAGGCTGCGCGAATTCTCGATGGTGGATGTCTCGAAAATCCCGCGCGACCGTGTGGGCCTCGGCTCTCACGTCGTGGTTCTCGATCTCACTAAGGACGAGGAACTTACTTACAGTCTCGTCACAAGCGAAGAGGCCGACGTCGGGAGCGGTAAGATCTCGACGAGTTCGCCGATTGGTCGCGGCCTGCTCGGGAAACGAGTCGGCGATACAGTGAAGATCCAGATTCCTGACGGCGTCCGCGAAATGGAGATCCTCAGCCTGACGACCATCCACGATTCCGCGACACCTTAGGGTTCAACCGAATGACTTACACTCGCGCCGTCGGGTTTGCCGCCAATAAGATCATCAGAGCGATCGTGCGGGCGCTGGCGCTCTCCAAAATCAATCCGAATGTCCTTACTTTTCTGGGCCTCGTCATCAACATGGTGGCGGCGACGTTCCTCGCCTTCGGAAGATTCAGAACTGCCGGATTCGTCATCATCTTCGCGGGCCTGTTCGATATGGTCGACGGCCGTGTTGCGCGTGCCACAAATCAGGTGACTCGCTTCGGCGGCTTCTTCGACTCGGTGCTCGACCGCTACTCCGACTTGGCCCTTCTAGTCGGACTGCTGGTCTACTACGGAACCATCAATAGGGCTTTCTATGTCGTCCTAACGGCCATCGTCATGACCGCTTCCGTGATGATCAGCTACACGCGAACCCGCGCCGAGAACATCATCCCAACCTGCAAAGTCGGCTTTCTCGAAAGGCCCGAGCGCATTGTTCTGCTCATCATCGGCGCGCTTTTCGATCATATGGCGCCGGTACTGTGGGTGATCGCCGTATTAGGAAACTTGACCGTGATCCATCGCATGATCTTCACTTATCAAGAATCGAAGCGCCTGGAAGATGCCCAGCTACGCGCTCGCTCGGTTGCCGCATCCTCCAGCAGAAGCCTGTAAGCTCTTGGGGAGCGCGCAAAACGGTCGTGGAGTCAAGCACGCCACCGGAAGGATAGCGGTGTTCCTTTGCTGATTGGTGGCGCGCATCCGCGCCCTTTGCGCTTCTAACTGCCGCCCTCCAGAATCACGATCGCGAATGCCAGTTCGCCGGTATGCGTGAGCGAAATCGAGATGCGTTCGACACCCATTCCCTCGGCGATCTCGCCCGCCGCGCCGCGCAGCAAAAGGGTTGGCCGGCCTGACCGCTCATTCCAGACTTCGAAATCTTTCCACGTAACGCCGCGCCGCCATCCCGTTCCGATCGCCTTCATGCCGGCTTCCTTCGCCGCAAATCGCGCAGCGTAGCGTTCTGCCGCATTCGCTTTGCTCGAGGAGTAGGCTTGCTCCCCTTCGGTGTAAATGCGCTTTAGAAATCGATCGCCGTATCGCTCAATGCTATGCCGGATGCGCGCAACCTCCGCGAGGTCGCTGCCAATCCCGAGAATCAATTCGCCCGGACTTTCGCTACTCCTGGCTTTTCCGGAACGCGGCCCAACGCTTCTTCTGTGCCGCCGCAATCCTCTTGCGTGCTTCCGGGCTCAGGGTTCGCTTCTTACGAGTCGTGCGCGCCGCGGTAGCCCTTCCCTCGCCGCCACCATTCCCTCTGGAACTTCTTCCCGCTCGTCCGCCCATCAAGGCGCGGACCTCGGAGATTTGCTCATCTAACTTTTGCCTTTGGGCTTCCAGGCCCTGAAGAGCCGCTTCAAGTATTTCCTTACTCGGCGACGCGGACTTTTTTGCCATATACCTTTACTTAGTAACACACAAACAACAATCTTTCATCAGCCTTCGCTAACTTTCCGAGTAGCACACCAAAGTTACCGGGCCATTATTTACTAGCCGCACTTCCATGTGAGCCTGAAAAACGCCCGTGGACACCGGCAGTCCGCTGTCTCGGCAGCGCCGGACAAAATGCTCATACAGCTGTTCTGCTAAATCCCGGCCCGCCGCCTCCGAGTACGAAGGTCGATTGCCTTTCCGAGTATCTCCGTACAATGTGAATTGAGATACAACCAGCAACTCCCCCGAGACCTCCAACAAACTACGGTTCATCTTACCTTCGTCGTCGGAGAACACACGTAAGCCGATTACTTTTTGCGCAAGTTGTTCGGCCCGGGGCTCTGTGTCGTCGTATCTTACGCCGACAAAGACCAGTAAACCCGTGCCAATCCGGCCGATAACTAATCCATCCACCGTGACGCTCGCCTCAGAGACGCGTTGCACTAATGCGCGCATACCCCCAAACCTGCCTCACGCCTGGAATATGTTCCCCCGGCCCAACAGCCACTCGGGATCGAGCCGCCGCTTCACATCTCGCATCGCCTCGATCTCTTCAGCCGAGTACATGAGCTTCAGCAGATCGGTCTTGTTCTTGCCGATCCCGTGTTCGGCGGCTACCGTTCCGCCAAGCGACACCACAAAACGAGCAAAATCGAGCATCATCTCCTCCCCCCGCCTCGCTTGCTCGCCCGTCGCGGGAAGCAGATTGACGTGATTATTCGCGTCTCCCACGTGGCCGAAAATTGTGTACTGCCCCGGCAGCACCTGCTCGCATCTGCGCTTGTAGTACGTATAAAGCTCACGATTCCGGGTCAGAGGCACCGCCAAATCCGTTCCGAACTTCGGAAATCCATTGCGCCGAACGATATCGATGACCATCACTGGAAGCGTGTGCCGAAGTTCACGAAAGCGCTCGCGATCGACAGCCGTGAACCCGAACCACGACTCGTCTTCCAACGCATTTTGTTTGCGCAGCCGCTCGGTCCAAAGATCGACTTCGTCATCTTCTTCCGAATCGAGATTCTGCTCGATCAATAGCGCTGCGCGGGCGCTTGGCGGTATTTCGCCGTAACGCGGGCGAAGCATTTCGAGTGCGTGCTCATCCATGAATTCCAAAAGCCGTAGCTCCGCTATCGGACGCCACGCATCCACCGCGCCCAACGCCTCGTCATCCGATGGAAAGAAAACAACTCCGCTCAGCACGGCCGGGGGCTCCCGCAACAACTGCAGCTCAGCTTCTGTAACGATCCCCAGCGTTCCCTCGCTCCCGGAGAACAGCTCGACCCACTCAAGTCCCGGTTGCAGAGGATAGCCGGCGGAGTTCTTCGTCGTCGCAGGAACCCGAACAGGCCGGACCGGGAAGTCGACGCGTTCGCCGCGCCTCACCTGCAGCGTGCGTCCATCCATCAACACGACTTCCAGCGACAACACATGGCGGCGCACCGATCCGTAATGGAAACTGCGCGCGCCCCCTGCGTTCGTGCTGATGATGCCGCCGATAGAAGCGGAGGATTCCGTAGGATTGGGTCCAAAGAACTGCTTCGTTTGGGCCGCCGCTTGTTGCAAGTCGCTTAACACGACTCCCGCGCCGCAGCGGGCCCGCCCTCGTTCAATGTCGATTCTCCTGAACCTCTCGAGCGATACCACCCACCCGCCATGCGGCACGCGTGCTCCGGTGAGACCAGTTCCGGCGCCCGCAATCGTAAGGGGAACATGGGCCGCCGAACAAGCGAGCACAATCTCGCGAAGCTCCGTCACGTCGGAAGGTAGAAAGACACGCTCCGCGTGGCCGCGATAACCGGATGAGTCTTCGAGATAGGGATCGACAGTAACCGATGCAACAGCCATTCACCTTCAAGATATCTGGAACGGCAAAGAGAATAGGTGTTAAAGCGAGCAAATGAGCTACAGCGATGGCGGTAAGGTCATCGCTCCGTCCGACGCCGAACCAACGAGCGCCGCATACTTGGCCATCACGCCGCTGGTGTACTTCGGCGCCGGGCGCGAGAACCCCGCCAGACGTTCGTGCAACTCGGCGATCGGAATATTAAGGTTGATTTCTCGTTTTTCAATATCGATGGTGATCGAGTCGCCTTCGCGAACCGCCGCAATGGGGCCGCCCACCGCAGCTTCCGGCGCGACGTGCCCTACCATCAAACCGCGCGTCGCACCGCTGAATCGTCCATCCGTCACAAGCGCTACCGTCTCGCCCAACCCCTCGCCGACAATCGCACTCGTCACCCCCAGCATCTCCCGCATTCCAGGCCCGCCGCGCGGCCCCTCGTATCGGATGACCACAATATCGTTCGCCTTGATCTTGCGATCCAATAGAGCTTGCATCGCGGCCTCTTCCGTATCGTATACGCGCGCCGGCCCTGTTTGCAACGTGCGGTTCAGCCCCGTTACTTTGATCACGCACCCTTGCGGCGCAAGTGATCCCTTCAGAATCACAATTCCGCCGGATTTCTTAAGTGGGTTCGCGAGCGGCCTGATCACGTCCTGCCCCGGCGTTTCGTTCGCAATCTCAACCTGCTCGCCAAAGCTCTTGCCGGTAATCGTCAGCGCCTCCGAATGAACGTAGCCGCCGTCGTGCAACCGCTTGGCGAGCACCGGAATGCCTCCCGCTTTGTCGACGTCCGCCGCGGTATATTTCCCAGCCGGCTTCAAATCCGCCAGGAGCGGCGTCTTGCTGCTGATTTCTTGAAAATCGTCGATGGTCAGCGGCACTCCCGCTTCACGGGCAAATGCCAGCAAGTGCAGCACGGCGTTAGTCGAACCGCCCGATGCCGCCGTCCCGGCAATCGCATTGTCGATCGCCGCTCGTGTCACGATGTCGCGTGGACGAATGTTCTTTCTCACGGCATTGAGAATGACCTCTCCGCACTGTTTCGCCGCCTCGTGCTTCCGCGCGTCTGCCTGTGGAATCGCGTTTAGGCCCATGGGCGACAACCCGATTATCTCCATTACGGTCGCCATTGTGTTGGCTGTGTACTGTCCTCCGCAGGCGCCTACTCCTGGACACGCCGCGTTTTCCATTGCCAGCAACTCGTCGTCGCTCACCCGTCCCGCCGCATTCGCGCCCACTGCTTCGAATACATCCTGAATGGTAATGTCCTTGCCTTTATAACGGCCCGGCAGCATCGTTCCGCCGTAGAGAATGACGCCCGGCACATTCAGTCGCAGCAGTGCCATGGCGGCGCCCGGAATCGTCTTGTCACACGCCACCAGCGCCACAATTCCGTCGAACATATGCCCGCGCGCCACCAGCTCGATCGAATCCGCGATCACTTCGCGGCTGATCAACGACGTTTTCATCCCTTCCGTGCCCATCGTGATGCCGTCGCTGATCGCGATGGTGTTGAACTCCATCGGCGTGCCGCCCGCCTCGCGAACTCCCCTCGCGACATCCACCGCAAGCTCGCGCAAATTGAAGTTGCACGGCATGGTGCCGATCCACGTATTCGCGATCCCGATGATCGGCTTCTTGAGATCCTCATCGCTGTAGCCGATCGCTTTGAGGAATGAGCGGGCGGGCGCGCGATCCTTGCCCTGCGTGATCGTGTAGCTGTGGAGTTTCATAGGAACCTCCATTTTCAACCAAAGCCCGCGATTGAATGTAGTTCGGGCGCCGATTCGGACGTGCAGCCGAGATTCAAGGCGGATCAGCGCAGTTTACGCTGCTTTTTTTGCCTTCAATCGCTGTTCTTCGGTACAAGCGGCGACCAACTGCGGCAATTCTGCGTTGGAGGTGAGCACTTGTTGGTGGTCGACCTTGGCCTCGGCGAGTAAAACGGCCCATTGATGCAGTTCTTTCTTACGATTTTCGTTAGCTTCTTTGCGGGTGTGATCGGCTTGCTTGCGCTTTTGCGATTCGAACCCAATTTCGGCTTTGCGCGTTTCGTTTCTGAGCTTTCGCAGCTCGTTGGAGTAGCGCTCGAAGGCCCGCTCGTGGGTGGTCTGGTAGCGCAGGTAGAGAGCGAGCTGTTTTTCCTGGCGTTCCTCGCAGCGGGGGTAGTCGAAATCGAAGCACGTTTGCTGCAACAAGAGCGCGCGCTGGGTGAGCCAGTAATGTTGGGCCATCTTTTGCACCAGATCGGCTTCGAACTCGGTAGCGGGCTGGTGCTGATCGTTGAGCTTCTTGGAGAGTGCGTCGAAGTCGGCCTGTTTTTCCCAGGGCATCACGGAGAAGCCGCCGGTGAAGCCGAATTTCAGGTGATTCTTAGAAGAGGCGGCCTTGCCTTCTTCGGTGCGTGGACCGGAGGAGTGTTGCGCGTTGCTTTTGTTGGCTGCAATTTGAGCTTCTGTCGACGTGCGAGATTCCTTTCAGATGTGCGTAAAAAGAAAAGGCCGATCAGCGCGACGGCTGATGCAGCGTTTTGCGAGAGAGCGGAAGCGAGCGGGCTTCTTGAGCGGAAAGTGCGCGACCGGATCAACGCAGGGCGCGCAAGGTTCAACCACTTCGTAGCACCGGTGCGTCACACGAGAAGAAAGGATTGGCAGTAAGTCGCTGAGAGTGGGTCAGATGGAGATTTCGACCGATGCGTGATGGACGTTGAGGGCGGCTCAAAGATGGCACCTGCCATTGAGACATCGCAACAATGTTCATGCTATTATGCCACGCTATGGCGATCTTTTCGAGAGTCCTGGTGGGGAGCGCGTTTCTCGGGCTGATGCTTGATGTTGGAGCTCACTCACAATCTCTCAATCCGAAAGCGCCAACACAATTAGTCGCCGGCGAGAATCGGGCGACGGTGGACTCGATGATAGGGCCGCAGTACTGGTCGTTCAAATATGGCGTTGGAAAAGCATCACTTCTAATTCATTTCACTTCAATGCCATTGTTTGGAAATCCGATGACGGCGACGATTCAGGTAGTGCTCCATTCGGGGGACGGGAAATTGTTCGGGACGCGTTCCATTACATCGACAGGCAAGGGCGTAGATGTGGATTGGCCGGCCAACTTTACAAGTCCGGGGAGCGTAATTGTGGAGATACGGCCACCGGGAAATACCCTGGTGCGAAGCGGCGGCGACTACACAATAGCGGCGACAGGCCCTGCCGTCGAGCTGGCAGGCATTAAGGCTGCGGGCCCCGAACAGATTGTTGGAACCTACTCAGTTATGGGATGTCCGCCCGACTTTGATTGCCAGAGCAGTTTGGCGGCCCGTTTCAACGCGGATGGCACCGTGACCACAACAGGTGGTCACAAGGGGAAGTGGACGGTTTTCGATCCGAATGCGTTGATCTACTCGGTTGTGGTGGGTCAGGATAAATGGAGTCTGAAGCTGTTTCCGGGTCGGGGTTTGTTTAATACCAGCGATCTTTCGGTGGTTGTATTTCAAGCAGTTCAATAGAGGTTGGATCGCTTAGCAGCAGCGTTGTGGAACCCTCCCTGCGAGTAACCATCAAACTACCCGATGGCGGAGTCGCGGCTTGTCGGAGCTATGCCGTAGGCGGCTCGAACAGCGTCATGGGAGATTGCTCCTGCCTAGTCGTTAGCGTTCATCGGGAGTGCCTCGGCGAGGACAGTGGGGAGACGCGACAAAGTGGATGCCGAGGCACTTTCGATAACGAGACTTGAAGGAAGCCGCTGGCGGGGCGGGCCGAGTATGGAGCTACTAGCGTGTTTTGGTAGTTACTCGAAGCGTAGAGCGGGGTGAAAGCGGCTCGATAGCTTAGGAAAGAGAAGCGGAACGGGCCGAATGAAGCCTCTGAACCGGCTGTGGACTGGATGCAATCGACGCAAGCCCGATAGATACCTCGAAAAGCGCACACGTATGCGAAGGCGTGCGTGCGCACGTCGTGGCGTGGAGTTGTGACAGCGAGTTATTAAGACGTATCGATGAAACTGCACCGTCTCTTAAGCTGAAAGGCTGATAGCTTTTCCTGGATGTGCATGGGAGCGCCACAATGCGGGCACTGCCAGACAGCCATCTTTGGAAGTTCAGTTGACGATGCACGAACGTCTGGGGTGAAGGCGAGCAGTTTGCGGCTGACAGGAAGGAGCGCGCTCCGACGCGCGTTAGCTAAGAACCCAAACTGCCGAATGCGAACGAAGCCGCGAGGAAGTACATGCTGGACGAAGCGGCGTAAGAACTCTTCGGCAGTTAGCGTCATGAGCCGTTGCTTGTTGCCGCGAGCGTAATCTTTCCAGCGAAACGTGACTTGGTCCCCTTCGTGGGCCACGATCCGATGGTTGCTGATCGCCACTCGATGAGTGTAGCGGCCGAGATAACGGAGGACTGCGCCTGGGCCGCCGAAGGCGGCTTTGGCGTAGACCACCCAGTCCTGGCGGCGGAGTTTTTGTACAAGCGCCGAAAACTGCTTGGGTCCGGCGAGGGCAGAAGCCGCGCCGCTGAAGCATAGCTTCTTCAACCGGAAAGCGCGGCGAAGTCCTTGAATGAACTTGCGCCGGCAGACCTTGCCCAAAACTTTGACAGGGAGGAAAAAAGCATACTGAGGATGAATCCAGCGCTGGTGATCCGGTGCTAGTCCTCCAGCGGGAACCACACAGTGAACGTGTGGATGCAAGAGTAAGTTCTGCCCCCAGGTATGCAGAATGGACAGGAAGCCAATCTCCGCTCCCAAGTGCTTCGGGTCCGCAGCGACTTCGAGCATCGCGGCGGCGCTTGAACGAAACAACAGGTCATAAAGCACCTTCTGGTTCCGTTGGCAAAGCGGATTCAGTTCATGCGGAAGTGTGAAGACGACGTGAAAGTAAGGTACATCGAGCACTTCTTGCTCACGCGCAGTGAGCCAGCGTTGGCGCGCTTGTGTCTGGCACTTCGGGCAGTGCCTGTTACGACAGGAGTTATAGGAGATGGCCTGATGGCCGCATTGAGAACAGGAATCGAGATGGCCACCCAACGCCGCAGTGCGGCAACGGGCGATCGCTCGCAGCACTGTCAGTTGCTGGAAGCTTAGCCAAGATCGATTCTTGTCAAGAAAGCGGGCCTCGTGCGCGCGAAGGATATCGGCCACCTCCACGGCAGGCCGGCTCATTCCGGCTTATGCAGCCTCCGCGACCGTTTTAGCTGTGCAGTACTGGAAACCTGAACACGGTCGAGTGGATTCGGTGCTCCCTGCAGATGTTTCTGTGAAAGGTGCAGATACACCGTGGTGTGCGTAAGATCCGCGTGACCAAGTAGCATCTGAATCGTGCGAATGTCCGCGCCGGCTTCCAGCAGATGAGTTGCGTAGCTGTGGCGGAGGGTGTGCGGTGTGACGTGTTTCTGAATGCCGGCGCGTCGGGCGGCTTGTTGAACAGCCTCCCAGATAACCTTCGGAGTGATCGGCTTATCGGCGCGCCAGCCGTTTTGCGTGCCCGGAAATAGATAGGTTTTGGGCCGCATCCAGCGCCAATACTCGCGCAGTGTCTCCAGTAACTTCGCACTTACGGGAACATCACGATCCACGCCGTTCTTGCTCCGCTCGATCCGTAGCATCATGCGCTGGCTATCGATGTTGCTGACCTTCAAGCGACACAGTTCGCTGCGCCTGAGTCCGGCTGCGTACATCGTCAGGAGCATCGCTCGATGAAAAAGGTTCCGGGCACAGTCGATCAGCCGGGAAACTTCCTCCTGGCTGAGAACGACCGGCAGTTGCTTCAGACGCTTTGGGTACGGCAGATCCTCCTTCATATCCCGACGCTTCAGCACCTTGATGTAAAAGAATCGAAGCGCGGAAATCTGGATGACGACCGTGCCGTTCGCCAGTTTCCTGTCTTCGAGTAGATACACCTGATAGCCGCGAAGATCGTCAGGTCCCAGATGATCGAGCCGCTTCCCTACGTGCTGGCGGAACGCTTCCACCGCATGCAGATAAGAACGGATCGTTGTTTCCGAATAGGTGCGGCGCACGAGTTCCTCGCGCATCCGCTGCAAGAGTATGGTCACAGAGAACTCCTTTCTCTGCAACCAACGCTAATCGTTCAAGCGTCCGAAATGCTCTTCCGGCCGCCGCGCCAGCGGCTTCGTTCTAGTCGCCAAGGGAACAGTACCAATCGAGCTTGGCATTCTGGGCGGCCCTCCTGCGCGGCTCTGAGGCAGAATGCACCGAAAGTTCTACCCTTCGCCGTCGCACACGATCTATACAAGTCAGTCGTGACAAACAACCCACCTTCCGGGTTGTCCGTCGCTCGACGCTTTTTGGATCGAACGCGGAAAATAGGCTATTATGGGGCGCGAGGAACTCCAGTCATGGAAACGACTCGGGCCAGATTGCTCTACATCGCTGTTGGCTTCGCAATGGCATATCTGCTGATGGGCGCTTCGTCTGTGGCGGCGCAAGGCGATTGCAGAGCGGTGGAGAAAGTCCTCGCGGACGCCTTTAGCAAGGTCCACAACATCCCCACTCACGTCTACACCACCACGAAAATTGGCGGCCTAACCGTGACCTCGGAGATTATCTACGCCGGCGGTTCCATGTATATGAAGATCAGCGGCAAATGGACGCTGGCTGGTTCCATAAAAGATATGGAGCAGACGGAGCAGCAGGCCCGGCACAATGCCAATTCCAAAGACATCTGCCGTACTCTTAGCGATGAACCGATAAACGGTGAGATGGCGACGGTATACAGCTCGCACTCTGAGACGCCCAAGGGCCAGATCGACATGCAGATGTGGGTTTCCAAAGCCAAGGGGCTGCTTCTGCGCCAGGATATGAATAGCGATGGGGGCAAAGCCGTCAACTCCTCGCGCTACGAATACGAAAACGTAAAGGCGCCTCTGTAGCCCAGTAATCGTCGCTAGCGTTGATCGGAAACGCCTCGGCGCACAAGGTCCACAGGAGGCTCGAACTGTAGTCCGGGCCAGCTGAATCACTGGCACGGACGTCGCAAGATCATGAACTCCCTGGGCCTCCATCGCACACGCGCCCTAACCGTTCAGGAGCTTCGGATGTTTGGCATACGCGTATGTTTCCTATCAAGCGCACTGGAACATCCGTTTGTGTGTTTCGCCTGGTGAGGTTTGCCGGCGCGGCTTGGAGTTCAGCCACCAAGGTGTTGCAAGGACTCGTGCGACCATAGCCCCATGTTTCGTCGCTTTGCGATTGCGATTTATGCGGCTGGTAGCCTATTTCTCCTCGCCTCCGACAGCGGGCCGGTTCCGGCGCGCGCCTGGAATGCGATTACCGCCGAAGGACTGCTGAAGCACATACGGGTACTTGCTTCCGACGAGTTCGAGGGCCGCGCGCCCGCGTCGGTAGGCGAGCAGAAGACAATTGATTACCTCGTGAGCACCTGCCGTGGGATGAAGTTGCGCCCCGGCAACCCCGATGGCACCTATCTTCAGAAGGTCGCGCTCTGGGGCATCACGCCGGGTGAGAGCAAAATCTCTATCAAATCGGGAGACTCGGATTTTCCGTTGGCCGCGGGCGATTACAGGGTTTCGTCTTTGCAGCCGAACTCTGCGATAGATATCCCGGAATCGCAGATCGTTTTCGCCGGGTACGGAATTGTCGCTCCGGAATATGGCTGGGACGACTACAAAGGTCTGGACATAAAAGGTAAGGCGGTGGTGGTTCTGGCGGGCGATCCGCCTTTGGCGGACCCGAACGATCCGTCGAAGCTGGATCCGAAGATGTTTCTGGGGCCAGAGCTCTCGTTTTACGGCAGGCCCGGATCTAAAGTCGAGCTTGCGCATGAGCGCGGCGCGACGGCAGTGATTACGATTCTTGGAGGTCCAGTGAGCCGCTTCCCTACTCGTCCTCCGGGCGCCGGCGCAGGCCCGAACCGATACATCACGCGGGAAACGATGATCGTGCGGGATGCTTCCTCAATGGATCATATCGCCGCAACGGTCTCGCTGAACAATGACAAAGCGGTAGAGTTATTTGCCGCGTCCGGGCTGGATCTAAGCGCTTTGCGAGACGCTGCCGTTTCGCGTGATTTCAAGCCGGCGACTCTGAAGGCGACTCTCTCCGGGACGGTTCATCACCAGGTTCGGGAGATCGACACAAACAATGTGGTAGCTAAGATTGAAGGCAGCGACCCGGTGCTGCGCAACGAGTACGTGATCTACTCGGGGCACTGGGATCACTTGGGCCGGCAGGGCGATCACATTTTCCACGGCGCGAGCGACAACGCCTCAGGCACGGCGGGCGTTTTGGAATTGGCACATGCCTTTAGCGAACTGCCGAAGCCGCCGAAGCGTACGGTCGTCTTCCTGTGGCCAACCGCGGAGGAGAAGGGATTGCTGGGCGCGAAATACTATGTGCAGCATCCGCTTTATCCGCTGGCGAAAACCGTAGCCAACATCAACCTCGATTACTTCAGCGACTGGGGCTGGGGCCGAACGAAGGATTTCAGCATTCTCGGGATGGGGATGAGCTCTCTGGACGATCTGACGAAGGAAGCCGTTGCGCGCCAAGGTAGAGTTGTCACGGGCGATACCGATCCCGTGGAAGGCTTCTATTGGCGTTCGGACCACGTGGAGTTCGCCATGGCCGGCGTGCCTTCACTCGCCACCAGTCCGGGCATCGACTTTGTGGGCAAGCCCGCCGGGTGGGGCGATCAGAAGCGGCAAGAGTACATCCGAACGAACTATCACAAACCGACGGATCAAATTAAGCCGGATTGGGATCTGAGCGGCGCAGTGGAAGATCTTCAGGTGCTGCTGGAGGTGGGTTACCGAGTGGCGCAATCGCCGGATCGTCCGGTCTGGACGAACCGTCCGGCGTTCATGCACAACCCGTACGCAGGGAAGTAGCGTCTACCGGATCGACACAAGGCGCGCAACATTCAACCACTTCGTACCACCGGCGTCACACGAGAAGAAAAGATGGAGAAAGGTAATGAACGGGACACAAGCGAGTTTGTAGCCAATCTCCACACGGGCGACTACGCGCCGGAGTGACATCCGTTCGCTCTGCGCTGCGGCGGTTACACGCGAGTGATCCAGTGCAGTTGCCGCCCCATGGACCAATTTCCGGGGTTGCACGTTGTACGACCGCGATGGATAATCAAACGCCCGAGTTAACCTGAGCGTCAGGACCTCGCCATGGCCGAACGACCAACATCCTTTACTCAGCAAGAGATCCTTCCGTTGCTGGAGCGTGCGAAAGGAGAGTTTATGTATGTCGGGAAAAAAGATTTCTAGCGGTATGGTACACGAACTGCCTGCAGACTTGCAAAAAGCACTTACATCCGACCCGAAAGCGTTAACAGCATGGGAGGACATTACGCCGCTCGCACGCAACGAGTGGATATGTTGGATTGAGTCAGCTAAGAAAGCAGAAACGAGAAGCCGCCGGATCGAATGGGGCTGTTCAAGCCTTAAGGATGGAAAACGACGCCCCTGTTGTTGGCCCGGATGTGCCCACCGCTAATTCCAAAATGGTCAAACTGGACAGTGCAACCGCGGACGGCGTCGGCTAACTTCCGGTTTGCCGGGCAGCCGGACAGATCGGCGGCCACAAGGCGACTCCGCCGGAGCTATCTCACCCTGGATGAGGAACTGGAATCGAATTGCCGTCAGTGCATCGTAGATGGCCCTGGCGTCCCGTCGGACCAGGTGCCGGCCAAAACCATGAAGACCGTCACCCGTTCTTCAGGATCGTCCCCCGCTATCACGGGCGAGCCGGGCAGATTGGCTCCCCAGCTTTTCACGGCATCACCCGAAACGAAAAACATGAGATGGGGATGCCAGCTCATGTCGTCATCGCTCAGGTACTGCTGCTTCGCCATCATGTAGCACATCGCCCCCGGAGCCAGCGCGGGTAGTTCCTTCTTTTCCAATGTGGACGTAGTAGCCGCGAGGATCTGTGCTTTCGATTTTCCCGCCAGCACAAGTTTGGTTTTCTTCAGAAAGATGGGCAGAAACGTCCTTGAGGCTGCCGGATTGAAGCAATTCGGGGCGCGAACCTTAGGGTTCCAGAATTCCGGGTCAGCGGTCGGCTTCGCCCAGGATCGCTCGACGATGCAGACGAAGCCATTCGAGCCCTTCACCGCAGTTACGTAGCCATCCTGTCGCAGCACCATAACGTCGGCTGCATCCGAAATCGATGCCGGAGCGGAACTCCGGGCCAGCGCGATCTCGGCCTTCTCGTCCGGAATCAAATACTGATCGAGAGGAGCGATGGCCGGATAGGGCGCCTTCGCAACTTGCGCTCCTGCACAGGCCGGCCAGAGGAAAAGAATCGAGCTAAAGAATGCTAAGCCTGTGATCTTGTTATTGTTCTTCCGCATTTGATTCTCCGATGGAGAGTATTTGTGTCAGGTTTTGAGCCGCTAACCGTCACAAGGCGCAATGCCCCGCAGGTGATGGTATCCGATTCGTCCTGACAAACGCGCTTTCCTTCGCGCGAAATCGGGTTGGGTTATGGTGCGCTGCTAGTCATTCGGCGGTTTTTACTCCTTCGCCGCGGTCTCTAGAGTGGCGACGTCGAACTTAATCATTTTCATCATCGCAGCCATTGCCTTCGGATGCTTCAGGATCTCGCCAATCTTCTCCGGCACGATCTGCCAGCACAGGCCGAACTTGTCGGTCAGCCAGCCGCAGGCCATCGGCTTGCCACCCTCAAGCAGCTTGTCCCAGTAGCGGTCGATCTCGGGCTGGTCCTTGCAGGAAACGGAGTACGAGAAAGCCGGCGTGAGCGCGTGCGCGGGGCCGCCGTTGAGGAACGTCATTTGCTGGCCCATAAGTTCGATTGTGATGATTGCGATCTTTCCGGTGGGCCAGGGACCCACACCGCTCGAACGCAGCTCCCCCACTTTCTTCGCTTCCGGGAATACGGAGAGATAAAACTCCGCAGCGTCTTCGGCGTTGTCGTTGAACCACAGAAACGGTGTGATCTTGTTCATGCTCTGGCCTCCACTTCGATGGTATCTATCGTCGAAGCCGTAGAGGACTGCGGCCAAATTCAAACTGACAGGGCGGCGCCCTGGGCGGTGGGTCAGTTCCATGATCATCGGCCATTCGGAACTTAGGCCCGCAAAACGAACTAGATGCGTTTAGAGAAACATGTCCTGAGAAGCAGGTATTCGCAGATGCTGGCTATTGGTCTGCATTAACCGGGACACTCTCGGCGCGGCCTAAGATCAACGTTTCCGCGCCGTGCTTCGGATCCGCATTCTTGCGTTCCGCGGCGGATGCCTCACGACGGCCTGCATTCAGCAGCTTACCCATAAGCGGAAGGCTGGAATAATTGGTCTCGACGTAATCCACCCCTAATGAGGTCAACGCAAGCGCGGCGCCGTCATCCTGGGTGACATATTTCTTGCTACGTAGATACCAGATGGTGAAATCAAGGTATTCGCGCGGGAATCCCATGTGCGCCTCCAAATCGAGCAACGAAATCGACGGATTGTGTATGCTGCCGCGACACTTCCTATAGAGCAGAGCGAGCACCGCGAGTCGACGGTTCATTTCCCCCTCGATACCGTCCAGAAAGTCAACCGATTCAAAAATCTCATGAGGACGCGCGGGTCTCGTTCTCAGGAATTCGTCATACTGCGCCCGGCGCATCGGCTCGGATAGCACCTCGTAGGCGCGGTTCAATAGCAGGAATTTTTCCCGATCGCCTGTTTCCGGATTATCTGGATGATAGCGGCCTGCCAGGAACCGATAGACGCGGTGAACCGTCTCTGCTTGCGCGTTGGGACTGATCTGCAGAAATTCGTAGTAATCTCGCGCATCCTCCATTTCGAGGCTGGAGCGCGACTTGCGGGATGATGCGTCGAGTTCGAGTCCAATATGGCAAAGGTTGCCTCTACGCGCAGAGTGGCGGACGGTGCCATACCCCGTCGGATCCCCATCTTCAGCCTGGACATACAGAAGCGTGCCGGTCGAGACCTCCAAAGGACAGCGAAGCCCCACTCCCGAATCCGATACATCCGTCCCCTGAACCTGGGCCGAATGAGTTATGCCATTTTCATCCTGCCAGGAAATGGAGTATCTCTTCTGAAAAGGTTTTCTGTGCGCGCGGCGTTTGTTTAGCTGCATCGAATAGCCCTATATCCCTTTATCGGTGTTTCAGGGGATTGTGTTCCTAGGCATTTGTGGTTTTAGCCCTGCTTGAACAGCGTGGGCACTGTAGCAGCGCGGCTCGATTCCTCGCCTCCGTCAGGTTAAGATTTTTCGGGTCCGGTATACATATATGTCTAGTGTGGGGGGTCGGGCCACTTGGAGCAGTCGGTACGCGGTCCAGCAATCATTGTCGGATTTGCTACGAGATGGTCGCCAAAGTAGAACGAGTACTGCTTTCAGCCGCCTTGTGCCCAGCCGGCCACGACGACAGAGGGACAAAAACAGCTTCCGATAATACGCATTAACGTTTCGACTCAGCGTCGAAAGATCGTCTTCCTACTCAGACGATTACTAAACCCTTGGCCGTCAGGGCGGATCTATCCGGCGCACTCGTCCAGTTTCTGCGTAGTCCGTCATCCAGGAGCAATCCGGAAACTCCGCTGAATACTGAATATCGGTAATGCTGGAGCGTATTACGGACGGGCATGTAGTTCTTTGGCGAACATAATAGCCGGTCTATAAGGGATCAGCGGTGCCGTAGATGATGTGAGTTGGACCGGCAAAATGCACTTGTCAGCAGTCTCTGCGCGAGCCACGCCGCTAGAACATTGCTCTAGCGGCAACTCGCGTTGTTCGCCGTCGGAATTGCCAGGAATGAAATAGTTGCCGGCGCAAACGTGACGTGCCCCGAACCGGTTGGCACGCCTGTCAATGGCGGGAGTCCGTCATCGGCGCCCAGCTTCAATTCAGTACCGTTCAGTTGGACATGAGTGTCGTCCAGGTTCTTGAGCGGACGGCGCGGACAACGTGTACCGCTCTGCCGCCGTCGTGAGTTCAAACGAGTGCGATGCTGCCTGATCGGTATTGATCGCCAGAAGCGCTACGCCGCCGGGCTGCCCGCGAAGACAGTGAGCGTAGAGATGCAAGCTCGGCGCGGGCGAAGCGCCAGCATCGAGCACCGTCGTCCCCATGAACTTCCGCCATAGCAGAGCCGCCCAGTAGTTGGGCCGCGGGGCCAGCGTGTTCTCATCGAGCAGGCCATAGTCGCTCGAAGCAAGCGTGTTGTGAATGTTGACCTGGACGCCCCGTTTGGACATACGGCCCAGCTGATCGAGATAGCGGAAGCTATCCAGGAATGTAGAAGCCCACGGATCGCCTCCGCAGGCGGCCTCGGCTGTTTCGGTGATCCACAGCGGTTTGCCGGGCTCGAATCGATCGCGAAGATCTGCATAAAATGCCTCGATGCGATCCACTCGGGAGAGCCACTCGTCCGAGAGCGCCGCGCCGGAACTTGTTGTTGCCGAGTCCCCCATCGCCGCGCACCGCTTCGAAACCGCTCCGTAGGAATGGTACGAGAAGACGTCGAACACGGGTCCGGTGGCCTTCAGCAGATCCTCTGTCTTCAGCACGCTCGTCGATGGCGGCGCCAACGAAATCCCCTCGCCGACCGAACCAGGGCCGAGGAATATGATTTCAGGAGCAGTCTCTTTGATGAAAGGACGGAAGACGGCGATATCCGCCCATAAGCTGCTGCATCGTAGCCCTTCGGTGCACCACCCATCGCCGCAAAGGTGGGCTCGTTCATGAACTCGGCTGCAGCGATGCTTCCGCCGATCGATTTGGTGTACGCAAGAAACTGGCGCGCCTGATCTGGGGTCCAAACGCCCGCGGCATTGCGAGTTCCCGCACTCGTGGCGAAGGATGTGACGATCTTCGCATCCACCGCGCGAGCAAAATCGACAACGCCCTTCCATTGCTGGCGAGTTAGCACCCCATTGAAGCCTTTGGGCGGGGTCTTCGGCGCGGGCTTATCGGAATTCTGAAAATAGGTGGTGTTCGCCCAGGTCCCGCTGACACGCACGTAAGCCGGCCCAAGAGCTGCTGCCAGCTTACGCAAACGGGCCTTGCTCAGATCGATGGGCGGCCGATATTGATACAGATCCGGGACTCATGCCGGCGGGCTGGTTCGACCCGGAGCCCTTACCAGATGCCTGGGTGTTGAGAAGTAGCGCCTATATCCTTATACGGCTTCCAGAATCTTCCGCCGGTGACTTCCACCATTTCGATGTTGTACGACTGAAAACGATCATCGACTGTGCCGATGCGCGGCATATTTTGAGGTGCGATGGCGTCTGCCGATGATGAGTGCGGGGAGCTTTTGAGCACGCCGCTCTCGAGTATTAGCAGCATTGCACTTACGCCAAGCCCAAAGTATCCGTTTTTTCTCATGCCGCATCTCTTTTCTGCAGGTCTGTTCGCCGCGCCAGCAATTATACTCGACGTATGCGAGCGTCGCTAGGCCATGGAGCCCGGCTAAATCCACCGCATGAAAGGCTTACCGTATGAGCGACGCAATCTCGAAAGCTTCCACCGCTGTACTTGCAAATCTCGGCGACTTGCTTCCCGATTTGGAATCTGTCTACAAAGATATCCATGCTCATCCCGAACTGTCGATGCAAGAAACACGGACGGCCGGCATCGCGGCGGACCGTCTTCGTGCTGCCGGCTATGAAGTGACCACCGGGGTGGGAAAGACTGGCGTCGTCGGTCTGCTGCGCAACGGCGAAGGACCGGAAGTCATGCTGCGCGCCGACATGGACGCGCTTCCGGTTCAGGAAGCCACAGGTCTGCCCTACGCCAGCAAGGTAACGGCCACTGACAGCACCGGGAAGACCGTGCCCGTGATGCACGCTTGCGGTCACGACATGCATGTGACCTGGCTGATAGGCGCGGCCACGCTGTTTGCGAAGTCTCGTGATGCATGGAAAGGGACGCTGATGCCCGTCTTTCAACCAGCAGAAGAGACAGCGGCGGGCGCACAGGCAATGATCGACGACGGGCTCTTTCGGCGCTTCCCCAAGCCCGACGTCGTGCTCGGCCAGCATGTGATGAGCTTGCCTGCCGGTATTATCGCCGGCCGTCCCGGAGCGACAACGTCCGCCGCTGACAGTCTGCAGATTCGATTATTCGGACGCGGCGCTCACGGCTCAATGCCGGAGGCCAGCATCGATCCGGTGGTGATGGCTGCGGCAACGGTGCTGCGGCTGCAGACCATCGTTTCCCGGGAGGTGGCGGCGAATGAAGCAGCCGTTGTCACCATCGGTGTGCTGCAGGCTGGCACGAAGGAAAACGTCATCCCCGATGAGGCGATCATCAAGTTGAACGTGCGCACTTTTGACGAGGGCGTCCGTAAACGCGTGCTCGCTGCGATCGAGCGGATTGTCAATGCCGAAGCCGCCGCCTCAGGCGCTCCGAAGAAACCAGAGATCACGGCTCTGGACCGTTATTCTCTTGTCGACGAATGATCCGGAGGCGACCAAGCGAGTGGGCGACGCGTTTCGTCAGCACTTTCCTGCTGACCGTGTGCAGGAAACCAAGCCGACGACCGCGAGCGAGGACTTCGGATCGTTCGGATCCGAATGGGGCGCGCCGTCCGTGTTCTGGTTCGTAGGCGGCATCGATTCCGACATGTACGCGAAAGCCAAAAAGGAGGGCCGGATCGGCGAGATCCCGACCAATCACAACCCGCGCTTCGCACCGGTGATCCATCCAACTTTGGAGACAGGCGTGGAGAGCGCTGGTGGTTGCCGCCCAGGCCTGGCTGTCAGCATAAGGCCAGATGGTCGTCAACGGACACATCCTGATAAACACGCTTCTGGTTGCCTTCGATCTTGGCGGCACGTTCGTATTCGCGCTCAGCGGCGCGACGGCTGGGGTTAAGCACAGGCTCGATCTCTTCGGGGTTCTGGTTCTGTCGTTCGCGGCGGGGAACTCGGGTGGGATCGCCCGCGATGTGATGATCGGTGCGGTTCCGCCAGCAGCGATCAGCGACTGGCGATATGTCGCTGTCTCGATCCTTGCCGGGCTGATTACTTTCTATTGGTATCGAATCATCAACCGGCTGAGCAGCCCCGTGCTGGTGTTCGACGCCGCCGGACTGGCGCTTTTTGCGGTTTCCGGCGCGGGTAAGGCGCTGGCCTTTCACGCCGGGCCGGTTGCGGCGACGCTGCTCGGCATGCTGACAGGAATCGGCGGCGGCATGGTGCGCGATGTGCTCGTGAGGGAAATCCCCACCGTGTTGCGCACCGAGCTTTACGCGGTCGCGGCCCTGATTGGCGCGGCTGTGGTGGTAATTGGAAGGATGCTGAATGTCCCGTCCTCCGCGGCGGCTACAGCCGGCGCAGTCCTCTGCTTTGGACTCCGATTTATGGCGATGCGGCGCGGCTGGCAGCTTCCAATCGCGCGCCCGTCCTCAGAAAACGACTGTTAATCGATCAGACGCACAAGAAATTCAAGGGGCTCTAGCATGAGTGCAACTGTGCTCGTGTGCGGCAATATGTTCGACGGGCTCTTCCGAAGAGTTGTCGGGACCAGCGAACCGATCTGTCCGATCGGACAGTAACGCCTGGATTTATTAATACTCATGTGCACCTGACCATGGGTGCGGCAAATCTGATGCAGCAGACGCTCGAATCTTCAGCGAGCAAGGCGCTCAAGGGGCTGAGCCTCGCCCGCGAGTACATGAGCTACGGCTTCACGACTTTGCGTGACCTCGGCGCTGCCGATCCGGAATGGCCGACAGTTGATCTTCGCAACGCGATCAACGAGGGATTGGTGGAAGGACCTCGGCTGATTGTAGCGGCGCACATTTTGAGTGCGAGTGCAGGCCACAGCGATCTGCGCGGCTTTTATAATCCTCGATGGTCGATACAGGTTTCGGCCATCGCCGGTGATGCCGGAAGTATTAAGAGCTCGGTTCGCCGCGAACACACCTTCGGCAGTGATTGAATCAAAACCACAAACACCGGTGGTTATTTCCGTGCCGGGAACGATCCGGCGCGCGTGACGTGGTTCGATGACGAGATGGAGGTGCTGACATCGACCGCACGCCAGCTCGGCATGCCAGTTGCCGTGCACACGGGCGCCGCCGAGGGCTGTAAGCAGGCGATTCGCTTTGGGGCGCGGAGCATCGAGCACGCATACCTGATTGATTCCGACGGGCTGCAGATGGCCGACCAAGGGCTCGTATGTCGTTCCCACAATGCAGATGACTCAGGAGGATTTGCACGAATTGCAAGCCGGCACGCTGCCCTGTCAAGCCGTGTGGAAGTTTCGACGCGATAACGAAAAACTCTTGCTTCTCAGAGGCTGCTTGCCCAAGGCCAAGGAAAGATTGCCTACGGAACAGACTGCGGGATGTTTCCATTCAGCCATGGCATTCTCGAATTCCAGGCGATGGTCAAGGCGGGACTGAGCCCGATTCGAGCGCTGAAGGCCACGACGAGCGTCGCTGCCGAACTGCTAGGACGCGATGATCTCGGCGTGCTCGCGCCCGGTAAACTCGCCGATATCGTCGCCATGCCGGGCAATCCCACGCGCAGAGGTGATACGCCAGCGAGAGCGGTAGACGAGAAAAATGCGTCCTAGGAACGTCTGAAATGTTGCTGTGATTTTCTCCGGACTCAGCAATCCCACCGCAGGTTCCAAAATCGCGATTTCGAAGAACGCCCACAGCACGCGTGAGTTCGATCTGATCCGGCCAGTATGGATGAAGCGGGCGCGCCAGCCTAGATAAATCTTCCGTTCTCAAGTGCCTGTCCTAGAAGAAGTTTGCGAGTTAATCAAACGATGAACACCGCCTCGGCTACCCCGCTTGCCCCGCCGATCAGCATTGGTTCGCCAGCCTAAACCCCAGACGAGCGCAGATCGAGCAAGTCGAGTTCATGCTCGAGAGTGCGTAAAACGCCGTCGCTTACTTCGTTGCGAGCGCGTATTTTCATGAGTGTCGCCCGTTCTACGTCGCGCAACTGCTTCGCGACAGAGCGGTAATGCCGCTCCTGTTTAGGACTGCTGTCATCCGCCCCGTTCTCGCCATCGGTTGTGAGTACAGACAGCCGCTGCTGATACAGCCGAGCAAACGCGTCATACAGCGGATTGAATTCCGGTTTGTCCTGTGCGCGCAATTCCTCAATCCGCTTCAACGCAGCCGATAACATCATGCGGCGCCCCTTGCGCTCTTCCAGTGCATGCACGTCGGAGCTGGACAGCTTGAGAGCGCGAATTAATGCCGGAAGAGTCAGCCCTTGCAAAACCAGCGTCACGAAAATGACCGAAAAGGTGAGAAAGATGAGCGGATTGCGCTGAGGAAACGGCTGACCGTTGGACAGCGTCGCGGGAAGCGCGATGGCGGCAGCTAGAGAGACGACACCGCGCATGCCCGTCCAGCCCAATATAAAGACAGCACGCAGCGACGGCCGCTCTTCCGCCTGATGTAGAAGGTTACGCCTGATGAGATACCCGATGTATGCGGCTGGCACTACCCAAATCAGCCTTAGCAGAATGACGGATGCCGACAGTTGTACGGCGCTGACGAGCAGCTCAGAGGGAGAGATAGAGCGAATGCCCTGGAGAACCGTTGGCAGCTCCAGACCAATCAGAAGGAATACGATTCCGTTCAGAAGAAATGCAAACGTACTCCAAAACGACTGACTCTCAATCCGTACGCGCGATGAGAGCAGGAATGATCTCTGACGGCCCAAATAAAGCCCGGTGGCCACCGTGGCGAGCACACCCGACACACCAGCGGCTTCCGCAGCAGAGTACGCCGCGTAGGGAGTAACTACGCTAAGTGCAATCTCTATACGCGCATTGTCCACATGTGAATCGACGAACTGAACGATTCGGCCGATGACGAGTCCGATGAGAATGCCGCCTACAACGAGAGAAAGCAAGCGAAGTATTCCGCCCGTGAGCGACGGAACGTTGCCGCTCACTACAAGCGCGGTGGAAAACTCAAGCGCCAGGAGACCGCTGGCATCGTTCACCAGACTTTCTCCTTCCAGCAGGTCGACGATTCGCTTCGGCAAACCGAGGCGTTGAGCAATCGCGGTTGCGGCAATCGCGTCCGTAGGCGCCACCGCAGCGCCTAGAACCAATCCCAGCCGCCAATCAAATCCGGGGATTAGCCAGTGAGCGGCAAGCGACACACCCAAGACCGTGAATCCCACCAGCCCGAACGCGAGAGAGCTGATGCTGACAAGGTTGTATTTGAATTCGGCCCAGGAGGTTTGTGTGGCGCTTGAAAATAACAGCGGAGGCAGAACGGCGACAAAGATAAAGTCCGGGTTGAGTGAGATGGCCGGTAGGCCTGGTATGAAGCTCACCAGCTAGACCGCCTAGAACAAACACGATCGGATAAGCGATCTTCAAACGCTGGGCCAGAATGCCGAAGCCGACAATGAAGACAAGCAGCACGATCAGGAGAAATTGAGCTTGATGAATCGCGCCACCCGACATAAAACGAGGCTAAACCACCTCCACGCGAGAGGCGGACGCAGGATGGGGATTCTTCGCCTGTGCCGCTGAGAGTTACAACATAGAAAGGCGGCTTGAATGTCTGCAATGCCCGCGATCTTCTTCGGACACGGTAATCCTATGAATGCGCTTTTGGATAACAGCTACACGCAAGCGTGGCAGCGCATTGGGCACCAGACGACAAAGCCGAAAGCCATTGTCTCAATTTCTGCCCACTGGTTCGTGCCCGAAACAGGTGTCACCGTCAGTACGGCCCCGAGGACTATCCACGATTTCGGCGGTTTCCCGAGAGAGCTGTATCAGGTTCAATATCTAGCGCCCGGCGATCCCGATCTAGCCCGCCGGGTGCAGCAAATGCTTGCTCCTCTGCCGGTCACCCTCGACAATTCGTGGCGCCTCGATCACGGCACTTGGTCTGTGTTACGTCACGTATACCCCGCCGCCGATATTCCGGTCGTGCAATTGAGCATCGACGAAACGCAACCCGCTGCTTACCATTTCGAGATCGGCAGAAAGCTCGCGCCTCTGCGGAATGAAGGCATTCTGATTGTTGGAAGTGGGAACTTGGTACACAACCTTCACGCCTATGCGTGGGGTCGTCACATGCCTGATCCGTATGACTGGGCCATTCGCTTCGAGAGCGAAGCGAAACAGATGATGCTGGCCGGAGAATATAGTCCTTTGATCCACTACGAGAAACTGGGGCGCGAGGCGACTCTCTCCATCCCGACTCCAGACCACTATTTGCCTCTGTTATATGTGCTCGCCACCCGCCAGCAAAGTGAATTAATCACCTTTCCGGTTGAAGGCGTAGACGGAGGATCAATATCAATGCTCAGTGTGCAGGTCGGGTAGCGGGCCGCACGAACTGAAGGTACAGCATCTCGTCCTATGCCAGTGGGCATGCGCATCGGTAAGGGAACAAGAACACTGCCTCCCCATCGACGACCGTTCTCGTGCCGGTCCCTTCACGAATACCTTTTCCTTTAGGAACTGGCGGATGCTTGCTTCTTAGCCGCAGACTCTTCTTGCTTCTCGTCAGCGTTCCAATCAATATTCATCTGATCAGGGCAATCGAGAGCCGCCCGCCTTTCGGATGACGTAACCGAGCCAGAAGCCGGCAGATCGGATCGCTATCCATCTACGCAATAAGAGACGGGATAAACTGTAGATCCGAATGGAAAGGGTTCGAAGATGTTGCTTAATCAAGCTCGGGATGACGTGACGATCCGTGAGGCACGATCGGAGGACGTGTCAGTGTGCGGACAGATCTGCTATGACGCATTCAACACCTTGAGTCAAAACCACAGTTTCCCTTGCGATTTTCCGGGACCTGAACGTGCCACAGCTGCGCTTTCTATGATGTTCACCCATCCCGGCTTTTATTGTGTGGTCGCTGAAGCCGAAGGCCGGGTCGTGGGCAGCAATTGCCTCGATGAGCGATCTACGATCGCCGGAGTTGGACCGATCACCATTGATCCCCAAGTGCAAAACCGCGGAATTGGAAGAAAGCTGATGCTGACCGTGCTGGAGCGCAGCAGCGAGCGAGGTGCCGCTGGAGTGCGACTGGTACAGGCCGCCTTTCACAACCGATCTTTGTCGCTCTATGTGAGTCTCGGCTTCGATATTCGGGAGCCGCTCTCCTGCATGCAAGGCCGCACCCTACAAACAAGCGTCGCTGGATGCGCGGTAAGGGCTGCCCAAACGGCGGACTTAGAGGCCTGCAATACCCTCTCGCGTCAAGTGCACGGATTCGATCGGGGCCGAGACCTGGCCGAAGCCGTTCAGCAAGGCACCAGTGTGGTTGTCGAGCGCGGCGGTCGGATCACCGGGTATGCTTCCTCACTTGCGTTTTTTGGCCACGCCACGGCTGAAACGAACGTCGATTTGCAAGCTCTGATCGCCTCTGCCGATTCGTTTGGCGGTCCCGGTATCCTGGTCCCGTCCCGTAACAACGTCCTTTTTCGGTGGTGTCTCTCCAACGGCCTGCGAGTCGTGCAGCCCATGACGCTCATGACTGCGGGGCTCTACAACGAGCCCGCCGGAGCCTGGCTGCCCTCCATCCTCTTTTGACTCTCGCCGGCGTTTTTGAAAACGCGTATCCGGATTGCCCGTGATCCTGGCACAATCCGAAGCCTTGCCAGATCATGCAAGTAGCGGGCGTTCTCGCGACAACGCTGCGGATATGCACGCTTGTCATCGGCAGACTAAAGATATGGATCGACGCGCTTCTGAGTACTCTTGCTAAGTGGGCAGCAGAGAACTCAGATATTCTCGCTGTCGCTATCGTCGGTTCGTATGCGACAGGTGCCGCGAGAACCGATTCAGATGTCGATATTGTTCTTATCGTCGTTGATCCCGGAACCAGGAGAGTAGTTGCCGACGGCATCGTGTGCCTTTATGACCCTAAGAACATCTTGCGGATCCTTAATGGCGGCGATGCGGAACTCGTGATTCGGGGAGCCTAGCGTCTGCCGGTCGTAATCCGGACTGACTCCGGCATAGGCGGACGCCGGGGCGAAGGGAGTGTTGGGACGCCTCGCACGATAAACTGACCTTCACCTGCATTCATCACGTCCTCGTATATTCAGATTCGTTGATCTGGGGTATTATCCCCAATACGCGAAACAGACCGCCCTTTACCGCACGTTGGCGGGGTGCTTGAGGCGAGGATTATTGCGACGGGGACCAACGTACGCGTCATCGGAGATTGTTTAAATGGCCGGCGGACAGTTTGGAATGATCCCTTCAAACCAGGTCGTAGATTCGGAAAGCTCCTATTGCCAGGCATGCCGGTCCCACCGATCTTAATCGTGTCTCCGCCACGAATTCGCACGCCACAGGGGAATATAGCCCGAAGTTCCGTGGAGCCGATCAGATAGGAGCTTGCCTTGCCGACGCTCATAGCCGTATAGCTTCAGATCTCGGATGCGATTTCTTCGACGCTGAGACAGCCACAACCGCCAGCGTCATCCATGGAGTACATCTTGACGCCGACCAGCACGTCAAAGTCGGCGAACGCGCTGGCCCAAGTAGTACAAACAATCATCACCTGTGAGCGTCGAAACGGCTAACTTCTTATGCTGTGGATTTGGAAACTCCTCCAATCGCGATAGATCGCGTGTAGTCGTTAGCGTTCATCGGGAGTGCCTCGGCGAGGACAGTGGGGAGACGCGACAAAGTGGATGCCGAGGCACTTTCGATAACGAGACTTGAAGGAAGCCGCTGGCGGGGCGGGCCGAGTATGGAGCTACTAGCGTGTTTTGGTAGTTACTCGAAGCGTAGAGCGGGGTGAAAGCGGCTCGATAGCTTAGGAAAGAGAAGCGGAACGGGCCGAATGAAGCCTCTGAACCGGCTGTGGACTGGATGCAATCGACGCAAGCCCGATAGATACCTCGAAAAGCGCACACGTATGCGAAGGCGTGCGTGCGCACGTCGTGGCGTGGAGTTGTGACAGCGAGTTATTAAGACGTATCGATGAAACTGCACCGTCTCTTAAGCTGAAAGGCTGATAGCTTTTCCTGGATGTGCATGGGAGCGCCACAATGCGGGCACTGCCAGACAGCCATCTTTGGAAGTTCAGTTGACGATGCACGAACGTCTGGGGTGAAGGCGAGCAGTTGCGGCTGACAGGAAGGAGCGCGCTCCGACGCGCGTTAGCTAAGAACCCAAACTGCCGAATGCGAACGAAGCCGCGAGGAAGTACATGCTGGACGAAGCGGCGTAAGAACTCTTCGGCAGTTAGCGTCATGAGCCGTTGCTTGTTGCCGCGAGCGTAATCTTTCCAGCGAAACGTGACTTGGTCCCCTTCGTGGGCCACGATCCGATGGTTGCTGATCGCCACTCGATGAGTGTAGCGGCCGAGATAACGGAGGACTGCGCCTGGGCCGCCGAAGGCGGCCTTGGCGTAGACCACCCAGTCCTGGCGGCGGAGTTTTTGTACAAGCGCCGAAAACTGCTTGGGTCCGGCGAGGGCAGAAGCCGCGCCGCTGAAGCATAGCTTCTTCAACCGGAAAGCGCGGCGAAGTCCTTGAATGAACTTGCGCCGGCAGACCTTGCCCAAAACTTTGACAGGGAGGAAAAAAGCATACTGAGGATGAATCCAGCGCTGGTGATCCGGTGCTAGTCCTCCAGCGGGAACCACACAGTGAACGTGTGGATGCAAGAGTAAGTTCTGCCCCCAGGTATGCAGAATGGACAGGAAGCCAATCTCCGCTCCCAAGTGCTTCGGGTCCGCAGCGACTTCGAGCATCGCGGCGGCGCTTGAACGAAACAACAGGTCATAAAGCACCTTCTGGTTCCGTTGGCAAAGCGGATTCAGTTCATGCGGAAGTGTGAAGACGACGTGAAAGTAAGGTACATCGAGCACTTCTTGCTCACGCGCAGTGAGCCAGCGTTGGCGCGCTTGTGTCTGGCACTTCGGGCAGTGCCTGTTACGACAGGAGTTATAGGAGATGGCCTGATGGCCGCATTGAGAACAGGAATCGAGATGGCCACCCAACGCCGCAGTGCGGCAACGGGCGATCGCTCGCAGCACTGTCAGTTGCTGGAAGCTTAGCCAAGATCGATTCTTGTCAAGAAAGCGGGCCTCGTGCGCGCGAAGGATATCGGCCACCTCCACGGCAGGCCGGCTCATTCCGGCTTATGCAGCCTCCGCGACCGTTTTAGCTGTGCAGTACTGGAAACCTGAACACGGTCGAGTGGATTCGGTGCTCCCTGCAGATGTTTCTGTGAAAGGTGCAGATACACCGTGGTGTGCGTAAGATCCGCGTGACCAAGTAGCATCTGAATCGTGCGAATGTCCGCGCCGGCTTCCAGCAGATGAGTTGCGTAGCTGTGGCGGAGGGTGTGCGGTGTGACGTGTTTCTGAATGCCGGCGCGTCGGGCGGCTTGTTGAACAGCCTCCCAGATAACCTTCGGAGTGATCGGCTTATCGGCGCGCCAGCCGTTTTGCGTGCCCGGAAATAGATAGGTTTTGGGCCGCATCCAGCGCCAATACTCGCGCAGTGTCTCCAGTAACTTCGCACTTACGGGAACATCACGATCCACGCCGTTCTTGCTCCGCTCGATCCGTAGCATCATGCGCTGGCTATCGATGTTGCTGACCTTCAAGCGACACAGTTCGCTGCGCCTGAGTCCGGCTGCGTACATCGTCAGGAGCATCGCTCGATGAAAAAGGTTCCGGGCACAGTCGATCAGCCGGGAAACTTCCTCCTGGCTGAGAACGACCGGCAGTTGCTTCAGACGCTTTGGGTACGGCAGATCCTCCTTCATATCCCGACGCTTCAGCACCTTGATGTAAAAGAATCGAAGCGCGGAAATCTGGATGACGACCGTGCCGTTCGCCAGTTTCCTGTCTTCGAGTAGATACACCTGATAGCCGCGAAGATCGTCAGGTCCCAGATGATCGAGCCGCTTCCCTACGTGCTGGCGGAACGCTTCCACCGCATGCAGATAAGAACGGATCGTTGTTTCCGAATAGGTGCGGCGCACGAGTTCCTCGCGCATCCGCTGCAAGAGTATGGTCACAGAGAACTCCTTTCTCTGCAACCAACGCTAATCGTTCAAGCGTCCGAAATGCTCTTCCGGCCGCCGCGCCAGCGGCTTCGTTCTAGTCGCTAAGGGTTTACAAATCAACATCGACGCGGCGGTTGGACGAAAACGCGCATCTCCTAGAAGTGAACGGCTCGGGTCCACAAGAGGGCTCGAACTGCAGTCCGGGCCAGCTGATCTTATGTCACCTGATTCTTATGTGAGCTGGATCTTAGAGGAAATTCTTCGTTCGGGCGCGGCGCCAGAGCAGGCTTCCGAGGAGAAGCAGTCCTGCGCCGGTGAGTAATACTGCCGCCGGTTCCGGAGTCGCAAGCGGCTCGAGGGGCGCGCTTATGGCAAGTGCCGCTGGTCCGCTGCTTAGAGATGGCAGCAACTCCACGGCATAAAGCTGATTGTCGAATGTGCCTAAGCCGGCGATGTCGCCCGAGTCGTTGATCCCATACGCCGCGTCTATCGTCCAGCCGGAGCTGGCCGGGAGAAGCGTGTTCAAATCGATCAGAACGCCGCCCAAATACGCAAATGCGTGCGTTGTTGTATTCCCGACGAGGAAGGAGTAGCCGACCACGGTTCCGGCATCGTTGATGCCGTAAGCGTAGCTCTGCGAACCTCCCAGCGTGCCGAGGTTCACCATTCCCTGACCCGTCGATTCGAACGCATTCAGGTATCCTTGTGCGTTCTGAGCGCTCCCGACCACAACGCCGTTGTTATTGATGGCCATGCCGTAACTGCTCGCGCCGCCCAGACTTCCGGCGACGTTGCTCACGCTGCTGCCGGTGGCGACAAACGCGGAGTACGTGCTGCCCGCCATACTCGTTCCCACCGCTTGCCCTGACGAGTTAATGCCGTATGCCGAACTCCAGGCTGTTCCCGCCAACGCTCCCAGATCGAGCAGGCTTCCGTTGCTCCACACGAACGCGTGCAACTGCCCATTCGTGGTCAGCATCCCTCCGGCAACTTGCCCCGCGTCGTTGATACTCGTGCCGTACCCCGAGATCCCCAGGTTCGTTGCCTGTCCGTTGGACCATTCCGTCACCAAGGGCGAATTGCCCGAATACGAGGTGCCTATCACCGTGCCGGCGGAATTGATGCCGTTCGCCTGACCAATTCCCGCCAGCGAATTGGTTTGGCCGTTGAACGTCGCCGCAATGGAGTTGCCTTCGGAATCCGTCGTGAATCCCACCGCCACTCCAGAACTGTTGATTCCGGTGACCACGGCGTTCCCGGCGCCCACGGTTCCTAAACTTTGGATCGAGTAAATCCCGTCCGCCTTCACCTGCAAGGCCGCCGACGTGACGGCAAATGCAGCCAGGACCAGCCGCACAACCAACCAGTAAGAAGGGAATCCGATGTCTCTACGGCTCATATGACGCTCTTCGGCTACCCTCGTTGGATTCAGTGGAAGAAAAATCTGAGACGTCCCTAGGATTCGCTCTTAGTACCGGCCAAGTCCGGTACGGACTACAGAGAAATCCGGTAAGGAGGAATACAGTGACCCCTACTGCGCCTGAACGAGCTTACGGGCGCGCTGCCACTGCAGCCTGTCGCGATACTCTTCGTAGAGCGTTGTGAACCCGGCCCAGTAGTATCCGCACACAAACAGCAGCAGAAACGGAATGGCAAGGAAGTTAAGCGTCTCGATCGCAAATTCCACCATGTACAGGAAATAGCAGCCGATCGCAATTTCGATATACGGAAGCACTCCGCTGCGACGGCGGTAAGCGGCGGACGCGAGGTTCACCTTCTTGGTGCCGAGCGCGTACTTCGGGGTGCGTGCAAAACTCGACTGTATTCCTAATAGCGCCTCGAGCACGCCCTTCGTGTTGCTAACTGTCAGCGCTACGCCCGCCGCCATCAGCATGGGCAAGAATGCGATCGATTTCCACCACGTCTTCGGATACAGCACCTTCTGCGCGTACATGTAAAACATCGAGATCGACCAGAAGGACGCCACAATTAATGGGAAATCAAACAGCACCATCTGGAACACGCCCATATAGAAACGCACGATCATGACGGGCAGCATCAGCATGGACACGATGATCATCAGCGGATAAGAGATGTTGGGCGTCAGGTGCATGAACGCTTCGACTTTCACGCGCAACGGCAAATCCGCTTTTAAAATCCGCGGCAGTAATTTCTTGGCGACCTGCGTCAACCCCTTCGCCCAGCGCGCTTGCTGCACCTGGAAACCATAGGTTTCCACCGGCAATTCGGATGGGCAGTCAAGGGCCGGAACGTACACAAACCGCCAGCCGTTCAATTGCGCTCGATAGCTTAGATCCGAATCTTCCGTAAGCGTCTCGTGCTGCCATCCTCCGGCGTCGTCGATCATCTTCCGCCGCAGAATCCCCGCCGTGCCGTTGAAATTAAAGAACAGGCCCGATCCGCACCGCGCTCCGTGCTCCAGCACGAAATGCCCGTCGAGCAGCATGGCTTCCACCTGCGTCAGAATGCTGAATTCCTTGTTCAGGTAACTCCACCGCGTCTGCACCACGCCCACCCCGGGATCGACAAAGAAATCAACCGTGCGGGTAAGGAAATCGGCCGGCGGAAGGAAATCGGCGTCGAAGATCGCGATCAGTTCGCCTGTCGCCGTCTCGAGAGCTTCCTGCAACGCGCCGGCCTTAAATCCGTGCCTGTTGGTTCGATGCCGGTATTCAATCGGAAAACCGGCTGCCTTGTGCTCGTTGCACAGCCGCTCCGCGAAGCGATGCGTCTCGTCATTCGAATCGTCCAGCACCTGGATCTGCAGCAGTTCGCGCGGATACTCAATCTTCAAGACCTCTTCGAGCAGCCGCTCGACGACGAACCGCTCGTTATACAAGGGCAATTGGATCGTTACCTTCGGCAAACTGCTCGAATTTCTGCGGCGCTGTCTCAAGGAGGTTCTTGCGGTATTTCCTATACCGCCGCATCGTCTCGTAACGATGAAGCCCGTAGATCGAGAGGATGAGCAGCGTCCCGAAATAAGGAATCAGCAGCGCCCAGTCGAAAGGCGAAAGCCGGTAAATTCCTGAAAACGTATCGTCAAACAGCCCATTCGTGATCCGCGTGCTGAGGGTAGGCTGCGCAAACAAGAGCGCCAAAAGCGGATCTAAAAAAATCATGCGTGTATGTTAAGTTCCAGGTTTCTCAACGCCTTACACTCTCTATGACTCAGTTTAGCGTGTTTTAACTACGCGCCAAAATAGTAACCTGCCCGATATTCGCCTCTCGGCGGCGCTAGTTTCCTGTGGTCAACAAACCCGTAAGTCCTTCACGAGCCGCAGAAACCGAACCATTTGACCCCGTTTAGACGTATCATCTGTTGACAGGAGTAAAAGGATACAACATGAGAGACCACGTCCGTATTCTTGGCATTCTGAACATCGCCATGGGCGCCCTCACCGCGCTCATCGGCGTCGTCGTGTTGATCGTACATGGGAGGCGCGGCGGGTGTAATCGGCGCGGGGCTCTCCGGCGATATCGGAAACGGGCAAGTCGCGGCGCCCATCCTGGCGGTCGTGGGCGTCTGTATAGCTGTTTTTTTCCTGGTCCTCGCCCTTCCCTCCATCCTCGGCGGCTGGGGACTCCTGAAGTTCAGGCCCTGGGCCCGCATCGTCATAATCGTGGTTTCCATTTTTCACCTGTTCAACTTCCCGTTCGGAACCGCGCTCGGCGTATACGGATTCTGGGTATTGCTCGGCGAGGAAGGCCGTAGGATCTTCGAAACGCCGGCTCAGGCATACTTCGCGCCCCCTCCGTACCCGGCACAAACTAGCCAGCCTGCTAGCCAATCTGGTCCGGCGACCTACCCGCCGCAACCGCCGCCCGGCGTGTAGGCCCGGTCTCGCCCGGCTCCTCAATGATCTGACGAGCTCTAAGGAAAATATCGCGCAGCATTTCCCGGGTTAATCGCTTCGTCGAAGTGTTCTGCTGGCTGGGATGATAAGACGCCAACACTCGCGGTCCGTCTTCGTGCGTCCGGTACAAACCGCCATGCGCAAACCGGAACTGCGCCCGTGACCGGATCAGTCCGCCGTCCTGCAACACGCGAAGATATGCATCGAGAGCGATTCCGCCGAGCGCTACCACCAGGCGCACATTTTTCAGCAGCGCCAGCTCACGAACCAGAAACGTCCGGCAGTTCAGGATCTCGTCGTGCGCCGGTTTATTGTCCGGAGGCGCACATCGCGCTGCCGCAGTGATGTAGGCATCTTTCAGCAGCAGGCCGTCGTCGCGTCGAGATACTCTCGGGCTGATTCGCAAATCCAGCCTCCCACAGTGCGCGATAGAGAAACTCGCCGGAGCGGTCTCCGGTAAACATCCGGCCAGTACGGTTGGCGCCATGTGCCCCGGGAGCCAGTCCCACGATCAGCAATCTTGCTTCTGGGTCGCCGAACGCCGGCACCGGCCGCGCCCAGTATTGTTGTCCTCTGAACGCACGTCTCTGAACACGCCCGATTTCCTCGCGATGCGCCACCAAGCGAGGACACCGAACGCAATCGATCACTTCCTGGTTAAGGATTCGAATGGAAGTTAACGCAGAAGACGGCGTAAGCGCGGACAGAATGAGCGCGGACCGGGTAAACGTGGACATCGCCAAACCGAGGAACGCAGCGCCCCGGCAATGGGCAGGCGCGAACCCCTTCGCGATTATAGTCCGCGCATCAGCTTGATTCTGTCTCGGTCTTCCGAACCCGTGGAGCGCGATGGGCTGCCATTCTGGGGCTTTGCGGAATCTTTCGATCGATGCCGCCAACGCGTGCAGCGACAGTCTTGAGAAATCGTGTGTCGCGGGCGTTCGGAACATCGGAAGAATGTCGGCGAACACTTCCACCAGCTGCGGATCGCGCCAGCCTTTCGCAACTTCTTCTCGGATGACCTGAAGTGCCTCTTCCGGACTGAGCGCGCGTTTGTACGGCCGTGCCGTCGTCAGAGCGTCGTAGATATCGGCGAGCTGAAGAATGCGCGCCAGCACAGGAATCCCCTCAGCCTTTCAAGCCGATCCGGATATCCCGTGCCGTCCCATCTTTCGTGATGATGGCGGATGATCGGAAGAATGGGCGCTAAAGAGCGCATATTGCTGCAGATTCGCTCCCCGCGCTCTGCATGGCTCTTCATGATTTCCCACTCCTCGTCGGTTAGTGCTCCCGGCTTGAAAAGGATGTGGTCGGGAATCGCAACTTTGCCGATGTCGTGAAGGTACCCGCCGCGCTGCAGAGCCAGAATCTCGGGCGCGGGAAGTCCCAGCGCGACCCCCATGGCCGCGCCCATCAACGCCAGCCTCTGGCAGTGTTGGCCTAAAGCCGGATCTCTCTCTTCTACCGATTGCGCCAGCGAAAACAGAACTGTCTCGGAATCGTCCAGCGAATCGATCATCGCCTTGTGGCGCAAACTCGCTTGAACGCGCGCGCGAAACGCCCTGGGCCGAAGCGGTGTCACGAAAAATTCGTCGGCTCCGGCTTCAATCGCGCGTACTTCGTTTTCCAAATCGTCGGAAGCCGCAGTAACAAACACGGGTAAGAACTGGGTCGCAGTTGCCTTTTTCAGCATCCGGCAGAACTCCGTCGCACCCAGCTCGGGAACGAACAAGTCGGTCAGCACCAGGTCCACTCGATGCAATGAAATCGCCGCGATCGCTTCCGAAGTGCTGCTTGCTTCGATCAACTCGTGATCGAGATCGCGAAGAGCGGTCCGCACATTCCGCCGGTTCGCTTCCGAAGCATCCACGATCAGGATTTTGCCCCGAACGCGATAATGCCGACGCCTCATTCAGATCCTGCCGCAAGAGCGACCAGTTCTGAATCGGCACTACTGCCTCCCGGGAATTTGCGTGCTCCATCATGATAAAAGCCGGACGCCCAAGAGCCGGATACCCAAGAAGCGGATTACTAAGGCCGCGCTCGTTAGCGGGCCAACCTCCGCTGTCCTGCTGAACCAGCGATCTGCTTCTCAGGCGATTGCCCAGGCAATCCGGGCTCTGACTTTCTATCGACTTCAGTGGTGCAACGCTTTAAAAAATCTGGGGATGGACACCCTCGGAAAGCTCCGTCCAGTGCTAGCCGAACCGGCACCATTCCGCGGCTCTCGCTCCCTTACTGGTCCGATTAGCAACGCAGACCCCCCCTGTGAGCCCCGGCTCGCCGTTGCCTTAGGCCTATACCGTGCTGCCCTGCCCTCCTAATCGCATGCAACTTTCTTCAAAGAAAACAGTCTTCCTTGTAGTCAAAACACGGCAGTCTCTGCCGGTGGGTCAATCTGTGTGAAATGCCGGGCATTCAATCCCATAGAGCCTTGGAGCTTCTGATCATCGAGGACAACCCCGGTGACGTTCGCCTCATTGAGGAAGCGTTTCAGGAACTCCACGCCAACGTAAACATACGCGTAGCGAAAGACGGCGCCGAAGGCCTCGAGATGCTCATGCTTCACTCGCAAGCCAAGCCCAACTGGCGTCCTGACCTGATTTTGCTCGACCTTAATCTGCCTAAGGTAAATGGGCACGAGGTTCTGATACAGATCAAAGGCCATCCGCGAACCTCGCTTATCCCCGTTATCATCTTGACTTCTTCGCGGGCCGAGTCCGACGTGCGCCGCGCCTACGAGTCCCACGCCAATGCCTATCTAAGGAAGCCCTCCACTCTCGACGGCTTGATGACTGCGGCGCAGGACGTCAAGAATTTCTGGATGGAAACCGCCACTCTGCCCGGCTAGCATCGCCGTAGACTCGAATGCATGTTTTAATTAATGGGTAGACGCGCCTACTTGCATCTGTAATCATCACCGCTCAATCACCGCCGCGCCCAAGGAGTATCCCCGCTGAACACTAAAGTCGCCGTTGCCGCCCAAGTTCGCGAGCCCGCCGATCGTTGGACCACCACCGACGCCTCCGAGCTGTACGACGTCGCCAGTTGGGGCAAAGGTTATTTCTCCGTCGGCGAGAACGGGAATCTGTTCGTCCACCCTACTAAAGAGCCCAGCCGCAGCATCGATCTCAAGCAACTCGTCGACACGCTCCAATGGCGCGGCATTTCGCTCCCTATCCTGATCCGCTTCGCCGATATCCTCAAGCACCGGCTCGGAGAAATGCATCAGGCTTTCGAATCCTCCATGCGCGAGCACGGCTACCACGGCCGCTACATTTCGGTTTATCCCATCAAGGTTAATCAGCAGCGCCAGGTAGTCGAAGAGGTCTTCAATTTCGGCCGCGCCTACCACTTCGGACTCGAAGCGGGTTCGAAACCCGAGCTGCTCGCCGTCCTCGCTATCGCCGACAACGACACGCCCATCATCTGCAACGGCTTCAAGGACGACGAATACATCGAAATGGTGATGCTGGCGAAGAAAATCGGCCGCCGCATCATGCCCGTCGTTGAAAAGTACACCGAACTCGAGCTCATCGCCAAACATGCCGAGCAAGTGGGCGTCAAACCCACCATCGGTTTGCGCGTGAAGCTCGCCAGCCGCGGCTCGGGCCGCTGGAAATCATCCGGCGGTTACCGCTCCAAGTTCGGCCTGACCGCCAGCGAAGCGCTCAAAGCCGTCGACTTCCTGAAACAGCGAGGCATGGAGGACTCTCTGCAGTTGCTCCATTTCCATCTCGGCAGTCAGATCACCAACATTCGCCAGATCAAGGCTGCCGTCATCGAAGCCGCGCGCATCTATGTCGACCTGAAGAAGCTCGGCACCGGACTCAGCTATCTCGATGTCGGCGGCGGCCTCGGTATCGATTACGACGGCTCGCAAACCGATTTCGAATCGAGCGTCAATTATACGCTCGAAGAATACGCGCGCGACATCGTCTATCACATTCAAAGCATCTGCGACGAATCCGAGGTGCCGCATCCCACCATCATGACGGAAAGCGGAAGGGCCGTCGCCGCCTATCACAGCATGCTGGTCTTCAATGTTCTGGGCGTCAGCGGTTTCGGCGAGGAAGATCTGCCCGCCGCCGTTCCCGAAGATTCCGAACAGCCTCTGATCGACCTGTTCGAAACGCACCGCTCGCTGACCAAGAAGAATCTTCTCGAGACCTATCACGATGCGCAGCAGGCGCTTGATTCCGCACTGAATCTGTTCAGTCTCGGGTACCTGACGCTCGAGCAGCGCAGCCTCGCCGAAAATTTCTACTGGGCCATCTGCCGCAAAATCTTGAAGCTCGCGGGCGAGCTCGAATTCTTTCCGGAAGAGCTCGAAGGCTTGGACGGCATGCTCTCGGACACCTACTTCTGCAACTTTTCGCTCTTCCAAAGCATGCCCGATAGCTGGGCTGTCAAGCAGCTCTTTCCCATCATGCCCATCCATCGGCTCGACGAGCCTCCCACGCGTCACGCAGTTCTCGGCGATATCTCGTGCGATTCGGACGGCAAAGTCGATCAGTTCATCGACCGCCGCGACGTGAAAAAGACGCTGCCCCTGCATCCCTTCAACAACGGCGTCTACATTCTGGGCTCGTTTCTCCTCGGCGCTTATCAGGAGATCCTGGGCGATCTGCACAATCTCTTCGGCGACACCAACGCCGTCCACGTGAGCCTGGATGAGCACGGCGAAGTCGTTCTCGAAACGGTCGTGCAAGGCGACACCGTGCGGGAAGTGTTGAATTACGTGCAGTACAACTCGCAGACGCTGATCGATAAGTTTCGCAAAGACGTCGAAACCGCGGTTCGCGAGCAGCGCATCGGGTACGAAGAGGCCGGCCGCTTGCTGAAGTTCTACGAAGAAGGCCTGCAAGGCTACACGTACCTGGAGCAGTAGTGCAACGTCCGCTACGGATCGGCTTCGCAAGCGACCGCGCTACGGATCGTTCTCGTCTCGCCGCGCAATCCCTTGAACATCGGCGCCGCCGCTCGCGCCATGAGCAATTTCGGCTTCACCGATCTTCGTCTCGTGAACCCTTACGAGGTGGCTTTCCAGGAAGCCCGTTCCGCCGTGCGCTCCCGCTACATTCTCGAGCAGGCGCAAGTCGTCGACAACGTCAACGCCGCGATCTGCGGATTGCACCCTCGTCGTAGGCACCACCGCCGTCGGCCATCGCGATCTCCACCTGCCCCTGCACCGGCTCGAATCGGCCGCGCAGCTGATCAACGAACAACTCGCCGGATCAAACGTCGCGCTGCTCTTCGGCTCCGAAAAGTTCGGTCTCTCCAATGAGGACATGAGCCACTGCCACTGGCTGCTCCGCATACCCACGCGCGAGGAACACGGCTCCATGAATCTCGGCCAGGCGGTCGCGATCTGTTTATACGAACTGCGCCGCAGCGGCACTGCCGGTGAGACGCGCTTCGATCCTGCGCCGCACGCCGGCGCCGAAGAATATGAGCGCATCACGCTTCTCTTACTCGATCTGCTTCGCCGATCCGGTTACATAAACGAACGCACCTCGAAATCGAGCGAGTTGAAGCTCAGGCGCTTGGTCCGCCGCCTCGGCCTGCCGGCAGCCGGATGCCGAAGCATGGCTCGGCATGTTGCGCCAAATTCTCTGGAAAGTGAAGCAGGATTAGCGCACAGGGCGCTCGGCCCGTTGTGCGCATGGGAAGACCCCAACTGCTATTCTGAATCCCGATGACGAAGGTGGACGTCTCATTCAAGCTCTCTCGCGCGCTCACGGATGGAGAACTCGACAGCCTCGCGCGCGTTCACGCCGTCTACGGCATGCTCCTCGTTCGCCTCTTGCCTACGGGCGACGAACTGTTCATCGAGTACGATGCTTCGCGCCTCTCGCCCAAAGAAGTCCGCGGCACTCTCGAACAACACGGAATCCCGCTAACATAGTTCTCAACCGCTGCTTACATAACTCGTCTGAGCCGGAAGTCGACCTCGTACTCGTAAACATCAACGTTCTTCGCGAAAGCCAGAGCGTAAGAGAGCTTTCTGATCCACCTTTCTGCAAATGATCGACCCGTGCACCTCGTCCGCTTGACCCAAGTTTTTCTTGACCCATCCCATATACCGCTGCAGCTGACCTAGAGCGCCGTCACCGGGCTGGTTGCGCTTAAGCTCAATCACCAGCCATCTCGGATCGTTTCGATGTCTGGCGAGGATGTCGATTTTCCCGACCTCGTTCGTATTGAACTCGAGCCCTACTGGATCACCGTCTTTGAGATAGATCTTCCACTCTTTGCCCAGATCCAGATGATCCCAATTGTCCGACAGAAACTCTTTGAGATATTTCTCGAGGGCGAAATACTGTCCTCCCTCGCCATCACCGGCCGCCTCCTCAGGCGAATCCTCCAATGATTCGGCTTGCTTCAGCTCTTGGGAATCATCGCTCGTCCTCGACTTCACCTTGGTCCAGAGTGAGTCCAAGGTCCACAAATCGATATTCAAACGGTCCGAAAGCTCTAGCAGAATTTTGTTTACGGCCTCGTAGCGCTCTCCGAAGGTTGCCTTCTCAGGGAAGTCCGGCCAAGCCCCCACCGCTTTCATCGCCTCCTCGGTCACCCGATTCAGAACGCCGTACCTTTCCGGATAGACGACCTGCAGAACGGGCGTGAGTCTTGCGGGACCAAGCCACGGGACCATTGGCTGACCGCTCTTCGGAATGAGCTTGTTGAAACGCTCCTTGATATCGCGGTTTTCATCGACAAGAATCTCAAGCGCGTCTCGCAGCCGCTTCATATCCTCGAAAATCGGCTTAGAAAACATATCGAGGCCATGCCAGTGCCGGTTGTTCTTGAACGAAAGAAAGGCTTTGAAGTCCTCTTGTTTCAGATTTTGCACTGCACCAGGCGCAAAAAGAGGACCGAAATGCGCCGTGACCTCTTGCTTCCCGTCCTCGCTGGCAAACTTGCTTAGCTTTCCAGTTTCTCTGAGCCTCTCCAACAACTCTTGAACTCGCGCGGTCGCCGCTGAAAGGTCCTGTGGCACAGTGCTACACCTCGGTTTGTAATAATACATGGCTTCGATGCACATCGTATGAAGGCAACGAACTTCCTCCTCACGGCAGCCTGCTTCATGAGGTGTCTGTCGTTTGCCGCTCAAAACAGTGACTGGCCTACCTATGGCCATGACCCCGGTGGCCAGCGCTTCTCGCCTTTGACCGCCATCAACCGCTCGAACGTGAAGTCGTTGAAGATTGCTTGGACCTATCGCACCGGCGACGCCTACGCGCCCAGCGACGGATCGAAGCCCACCCAGTTTGAAGCCACGCCGCTCTATGTGGAGGGCACGCTCTATCTCGCCACGCCGCTCGGTCGCATCATCGCGCTCGATCCCCTCACCGGGAATCCGCGCTGGTCTTATGACTCGCACGTCAACAAAGACATGGGTTATGGCGATTACGCCACACGCGGCGTCTCCACTTGGAAAGCCCCTGATGGCCGGCGGCGCATTTTTCTCGCGACCATCGACGCCCGCCTGATCGCCGTGGATTCCTCGACCGGTAAGCTTTGTCCGGATTTCGGCGACAACGGAACCCTCAATCTGCGGCATGGACTGCGCATCGCGCCTCGTGGATTCGCTGATTACGAAGAAACGTCGCCGCCTGTCATCGCCGGAAACCTGCTGATCGTTGGTTCCGGCATCCAGGACAACGGCTGGACAGACGAACCGAGCGGCGAAGTTCGCGCTTTCGATGTCGTCACCGGACGACTCAAGTGGTCTTGGGATCCCATCCCGCAAAATCCACGTGCGCCCGGAGCCGATACCTGGAAGAACGGCAGCGCCGCACACACCGGCGCCGCCAACGCCTGGTCCGTCATTGCAGTCGATCCCGCCCGCAATCTCGTTTTCGTCCCCACCGGCAGCGCCAGTCCCGATTACTACGGTGGCGAGCGGCTCGGCAACAACCTGTTCGCCAATTCCGTTGTCGCACTGCGCGCCGATACCGGCGAACGCGTCTGGCATTTCCAAACCGTGCATCACGATCTTTGGGATTACGATGTCGCCACGCCGCCTCTGCTCTTCGACATGCATCGCAATGGGAAAATCGTCCCCGCCATTGCCATCGGCTCGAAGACCGCAAACGTGTTCATCCTGAACCGCGAAACAGGCGAGCCGATTTTCGGCGTCGAAGAACGTCCCGTTCCCAAAAGCGATGTTCCCGGCGAAGTCGCCTCACCGACGCAACCGTTCCCGCTGAAACCTGCTCCCGTCTCCCCGCAGAAAATAACTGCCGATGACGCTTTCGGCGTCGACGATGCCGATCGCAGTTGGTGCCGTGCCGAAATGGGCAAGCTTCGAACCGGCACCATCTTCACGCCGCCGTCGCTCCAAGGCACGCTCGTGCATGCCAGGCAACGTCGGAGGCCAAAATTGGGGCGGCTTCGCCTACGATCCCGATCGCGACTTACTGATTCTCCCCGCCAACCACCTCGCCGCAGAAGTGCGTCTCATTCCGCGCGCCGACTTAGAAGGAGTGCGAACCTCCACGCGGCAACGGAGAATCAATGGCGACTGGGAAATCGCCCCACAACACGGCGCGCCTTACGGCATGATGCGCCGTATCTTACTCAGCCCCAAACGTATCCCCTGCACTCCGCCGCCATGGGGCACGCTCCTTGCCATCGCCGCGAACACCGGCGAAAAGAAGTGGGAAGTTCCTCTGGGACAATTCAGCCCCAAACTTCCCGCCAAGTGGGGTTCCGTTTCGCTTGGTGGCCCAATCGTCACCGCCGCCGGACTCGTTTTCATCGGCGGCACGCTCGATCCCGCCATCTATGCCTTTGACGCCGAAACCGGACAACAGCTCTGGAAAGGCGCCTTGCCCACCAGTGCGAAAGCGACGCCCATGACCTTTCAAGCACCCGACGGGAAGCAATATCTCGTTGTCGCTGCCGGTGGTTACGGCATCCCTGATCTTTCGCCGCTCGGCGACTACGTAGTAGCTTTTACTCTGTGAACCGTATTCTCGCCGGCGTCCATCCGGTTCGCGAGGCTCTTCGCGCCCACCGCCCGCTGGACAAAGTCTTAATCGCAAAAGGCGCCTCCGGCCCTCGCCTCCAGGAGATTGTCGAGATCTGCCGCGCCGAGTCCATCCCGCTCCGCTTTGAGCCTCGCGAAATCCTCGACCGCGCCGCCAAGGACGTTCCGCACCAAGGCGTCATCGCATTCGGCGCCGCTCACAAGTATCTGGGACTGGACGACGTCGTCAAAGATGCCAGTCTCCTCGTCATTCTCGACGGCGTCGAAGATCCGCACAACCTAGGAGCCATCATTCGCACCGCGCACGCCGCCGGAGCGAATGCTGTGGTCGTTCCCGAGCGCCGCGCCGCTCCACTCACTGAAACTGTCGATCGCGCCGCCGCCGGAGCGCTCGAATATCTCCCCATCGCTCGCGTGACCAATATCGCGAGCACCCTCGAACGTCTCAAGCAGTGCGGATTTTGGATCTACGGCCTCGATGAACGCGGGGACCAGTTGTACGACCAGGTCGAATACACCTCGCCCACCGCCATCGTTCTCGGCGGCGAAGGGAAGGGCTTGCATCAGGGCGTTCAAAAGCACTGCGACGTGCTCGTCCGCATTCCCATGGCTGGAGCAGTCTCGTCGTTAAACGTCTCGGTCGCCGCGGGCGTAGTTCTCTTCGAGTGGCGGCGGCGAAGCGGCCGTCCTGCGCACGTCTCTCTTCGCGAGATTAGAATAGAGCGATGCGAGAAAACTCGATTACTGCTCCGCCCGAAGTACAAGACGAAATCGTTCGAGCTTTCGCGGTCCTAAAGAAGCACGGCTATCAGGTCAATGCGATCCAAGGATCCTCTGGCGAGCTCGCCATTACTTTCAAACTCGGCGAGAACGAGCAGACCCTCAAGTTTACCAAGGACGAATACCAAGACGAAGGCGCCATCGAAAAGCGGATCGTCGACAAACTAGAGATTTGAGCGCCCACTCGTTGTCAGCGCCAGCACCAGCGTTTCCATAATCACCCGGTCGTCCTTGTACCCTTCGCGAAACTTTTTGTCGGTTTCGTAAATCAGCCCGAGTGCCTTAGCCAGATGTTCCTTGGTGAACGCGCTCGCAGTTCCAATCACCTGTTCCGCGCGCTCTCGCCACATTCGCACCCCCAGCTTCGCGAAAAAAGTCTGCGCTTGCTGGGCCGAACTGACCCGCCCTTCTTTCGCCGCCAGTGCCAGCCGGAATTGCGTGCTCAAGAACATGAGCGCGAGCGGCAGATATTCGCCTTCCCGCACCAGAATGTCGAGTGACTCCAAAGCAGCCGCCCGATCGCGCTTCCCCAACGCATTTACCAGAGCGAAGATCGTGCTCTGTGCGGCGTTCGGTATCAGTGCGCGCAAATCCTCCATCGTCACAGCGCGCTCGCTGCCTACAAACAGCGCCAGCTTCTCCATCTCCGCCGCAAGCCGGTTCGCATCTCCCGCTACTGCCTCGAGCAGTGCAGCCAGTTCCGCGTCCGCGTAATTTCACCGCCTGTTGCTTTGCCAACTCCTGCGCCAGGAAACGGCTCGACTCCGGCGTGAACTGCCGGAACTCCACTACTTCGCGAACAGCCGAATAGAACTTCTGCACCCGCTCGAGCTTCGTCCGATCTTCCCCCGCGAAATCATACCGGCTGCATTCGAACACCACCACCGTTCCCGGCGTGGGCGCGTTCAGATAAGCCGCCAGCTGCGATTCCGGCCGGGCTCCGTCCTCGCCTTCTTCTACACTGCCGGTAAGCCGCCTCGGAAGCGCCAGTTCCGCGCTGCACACCCAAATAACCCTCTCGGAAGAAAACAGCGAAAGCGAGCGCGCGTCATCGAGAACCTCCGATAGCGTGGTGTTCTCGAGGTCCACCTGCGTCAACCCGTCCGCCCTCGCCTCGCCCGGTATCACACGCGACAGCAGCGCCTGTTTGCACTTGCGCCGCTGATAGCCTTCCGGACCCACAAACAAATAAACCGGAGCGGGCGCCTGCTTACCGATTCGAGCGAGAAACTGTTCCGGTGTCATCGAGCGCCAGCGTGCTCTTCAGAAACTTTCGACGATCGAGCTAACCACATCGCGCGCCACATCGCGGCTTAGCCGGTCTAATGCCGGACCGCTCTCGTCAAAGTATTGGTGGGGGTCCGCCGCCGCTTCATAGCTCTGCCGGAAAACGAGATTGGCCCGCGAATAAATCACCCGCCCGGTGGCGCGCTCCACCAGGCTCATTGTGAGGACAACCGTGATTTGCAGGCTCGTCGCCTTGCCCGAAGTTGGATCGAACACGCTCGGATAGGCTGTTGCCGTGTTGATGCTCCCGTTCAGCACCGCATCCGCCTCACTCGGGTTATTCACGATCCGGAAGCGCGTGCTCGCAATGAACTCGCGCCCAATCTGCTGCGGAAGCATATCGACCAGCTTGTATCGCGTCGTGAACGTCGAGAACGTTGGAATGGCAATCGTCTGAATGCTCTTTGGCACTAGATCCGCTTTGCCGCCCACGTGATAGCCGCATGAGAGAAGACCCGCAGCCGTCGCAACCAGTGCTATTACGCCGAGACGTCCGCTTCACCGCTGTCGCTCTCCCAGACGGCTGATCAGATCCGCGGCCGCTTCTGCCGTCAGGCGCAAGTTGTCTGCCTACTACCCAGAACCAGGCCGCTCGCGCGTTATTCCGGTCGATTCGAATATCGCCCGCGATCAATCCGCTTTCGCCTGTCGCTCCGACATTGTCGGGTGCCGTGTCGTCCGGTCCTCGAACCTCGTATCTGTGCCGAGGCCAGCGCCTCACCCAATTCCGGCGCCGCGATGTCCGCCTCAAACTCCACCCAAAGCGACATGCTGTAGCCATGAAAAACAGGCACCTGAATCAGCCGCAAAGAAGGCATCGGAATCGCGTTCCCAGCGCTTTCCCAGCTGAAGATAGTCGCAACATGCCGCTCGATGCGCTGCTCCACGGTCGAAAGTTTCTCGGGCGCCTCCTCTCCGTATTGCGACAAGAGGTTGAAGCTCAACTGAGCGTCGAAAACCTTTTTCTCGAGCGGCTTGAACGCCAGCAGGCTGGTCGTTTGCTGATGAAGTTCCGAGATTCCACGTTTCGCACGTTCGCTCGCCGGCTCGAAAATCTCCGCCACGCTCCGCCGAATCTTCCGATGTCGCGCCAATTTCTTCAGCACCAGTGCCAATGCACTCGCAGCCGGATGGGCAATCGTTAAAACCCATCCCGCGCGCGCATCCGGGTTTTCCAAAAGCGGCGCGACGATCCGTGCCTCGGGTTGATTCTCCAAGTCGCCGGTGCAATCGATCAGCAGCGGTTTCCCGCCGCGACTTTTCGCTATGTTGTAGGCCTTCAGCGCGCCTTCCCGAGATCCCGCGATCAGAATCGCATTGTCACCGCCCGCCGATTGCGATTCCAGCGGCTCCAGATAAATTGCTTCGCCTTCTTTTTCGCCGAACGTGCCTTCGCCGCTTGCCGCATAGGCCGTGATGGCCGCACCCGTCCCGCGACTCGCCAACACTTCCTGAAGCTCGCGCCCCAACAGCGTTTCGCCTCCCACTAGCGCAATCCGAAGGGTCTTTTCTTTGTGCTGAATTTTAGCCAACTGGATGCTCCGCGAGCGGCGCCCGTGGACGCGATCGCCTGTGCCTGCGAATGATCCCGCCCACCCGGATCACAATGCCGCTGAGGGCGTATGCGCTCGCAGCCGCCAGCAGCACCGGTTGCGGCCACTCCCAAATCAAAAACGCCGCCCCGCCGACCACCAGCACAATCAGCGGAGTGTGCGGTTTCGATACGCTGATCTGCTTGAAACTCGGGTAACGCCACGTGCTCACCATCAGTAGCCCCGCCACTCCCACGCACACCAGCCAGAGAATAGAAAAGAAAATGGAGCGAACCGGTGCGTCGTCCACAAACACCACCGCCGCTATCAGGCCTGCCGCCGCCGGTATGGGCATTCCAACAAAATACTTGCGGTCGGCCCGCCCCGGATTCTTCGGCATCGGATTCTTTTGTATATTGAATCGCGCCAGTCTCACTGCCCCACAAAGCAGATAGAAGAACGCCACCAGATACCCGGCGCGCTGCAAATGGCTGACTATCTGACCGGGAATGGAACTTGCCACGAAAAGCGTGCCCCACAAGAACGCTAGAACCGCCGGTGCGATCCCGAACGTGATGACATCCGCCAGCGAATCGAGTTCCCGGCCGAAATCGCTGGTCGTGTTCGTCATGCGCGCGATCCGTCCATCCAGACCGTCAAAGAAAACTGCGAATGCCAACGCCTTTGCCGCTAGCGAGAAATGCGGGTTCGATCCGTAGTCCCCGCCTCGCGCCTGCATCGCTCCTTCAAAGGCCTGCCCCATCGCGATGAAGCCCAGAAAGATGTTTCCGCTCGTGAACAGTGTCGGAAGCGCATACGCGGCGCGCCGCGGCGGACGTTTTTCCGGTACGCGCGAGCCGCCAAGCTGATCGCGAACTGTCAGGCCGCCTCCTCAACCGCCGCACGGGTCGCGAGAATAGACCTCCCCGCCACTACCCGCTCGCCCGCTTTGACAGAACTCCGCCACTCCGGCCCAAACAACACATCCACGCGCGAACCGAATTTGATATATCCGATTCGCTCCGCCGCTCGCACCGAATCGCCGGCATGTTTATAGCACACGATTCGCCGCGCAATCAGCCCCGCAATCTGGCGGCACACCACGCGTGTTCCATTGCCCTCCACCACCAACGTGTTCTGCTCGTTTTCCGAAGACGCCGCTTCGTGGCTCGCTACCAGAAACTTGCCTTTTTGATAAACAATCTCGCTGATCTTCCCCGGAATCGGCGTCCGGTTCACGTGAACGTCGAAGATGTTTAGAAAAATACTGACTCGCGTCTCACCCGGCGCCGTCTCGCGCACCGCTACCACCTTGCCATCCGCGGGCGCGACAATCACGTCGCCTGAAGGCGCAATCCGCTCCGGATCGCGGAAGAAATAGAGACAGAACGCAGCCAGGATGTACAACGGCGCGCCTGCCCAGGGGTTCAGCCAATATGAAACGGCAAGCCCCGCCAGAGTTAAACCGCAGGCATAGTAGATACCGTCAGGAACGATCCGCAACCGACCATTTTCTCATGCGTGCAGTGTAGGCGATCGTTACAAACCGGCGATCAAACCCGCCAGCAGCGCCGTCCGGTCCGCAATCCGATCCACCAGGATGCTCTCGTTCGTCGCATGCGCGCCTTCGCCCACTCCACCCAGCCCGTCGAGTGTCGGCACCCCCAATGCAGCCGTGAAGTTGCCGTCCGAACCGCCGCCCGTCGACGACTCCTCCAGCGCAAAACCCAATTCGTCCCCGATCTTCTTGGCCTTCCGGAACAGCCCCGTGATCGCCTTCGTCCGCTCCATCGGAGGACGATTCAATCCACCCTCGACGCGTATTTTGCAGCGTGCATCCACCGGCTCGAGAGTGCGAAACTTCTCGTCCAACGCCTCGGCCTGCTCCATCCGCACCGCTCGAACATCGACGTCGATGCGCGCCTCCGCCGCCACCACATTCGGCCGCGTTCCCCCGCTGATGACTCCCGGATTCACCGTGATTCCGCGCTTCAGGTTCGTGAACCGGGCGATCCGTTCCACCTGCCGTGCCGCTTCCACAATCGCGCTCGCCCCATCGCTAAAGCTGATACCCGCGTGCGTCGCCTTTCCCTCGATGAGCACTTTGTAATTGCCCACGCCCTTCCGCGCGGTTTTCAATTTTCCCGTCAGATCGGACCCCGGCTCGAGCACCAGAACGCAATCGCTCTGCTTCGCTTCCGCCTCGGTCAGCAGCGCGCGATGTTTTGCTCCCGACTTCTTCGTCGGAAACGATCCACAACGCTACATTCCGCTTTGGCGCCACATCCAACTCTCGTAATGCTCGAACCGCGTAAATAAAAAACGCCAGCCCCGACTTCATATCGAGCACACCCGGCCCCCACAACCGCCCCTCCGCCTCGCGATACGGCATGCTCTTGAGCGTTCCCGACGGCCAGACCGTATCCGAGTGCCCCACCCCCAGAAGCTGTCCCTCTTTCTTCGCACCTCCGACCTTGAACTCGAGCCGCAAATGCTTCCCGAAGCGCTCCGCATCGATCGTCTTCGCCTCCGCGATATCGCGCGTCCGCTCAATCACAAGATCGACGAACCGATTCACCTCGCCCGGCGAATCGCTCGGCGACTCGCATTCCACCATCTCTCGAATCAGCGAAACGATGTTGGATTGCTTCTCAGTCGCGTAGCGTAAGTAAGGATGCATCGGCTGTCATGATAACCGTTCCTCTGCTGCACTTCAGCCGACAAGACGCGGGCGCGAAGAGCAGGCTTGCCGTTTCGGCCCAACGGTTCGGGCTTATCATGTACAAATGGCTAAATGGAAGGGCGATCCAGAATCCGTGATCAGCATAGTCGCTAAAGAAAATCCAAAGCAGGATGGCACGGATGCGTATCAGCGTTTGCTCTGTACCGCTCAGGAATGACCGTCGCCGAATACAGCAGAAGTGCAAAGAGCTCCGGTCAGACTGGGACGGGCTAAACTCAGTAGCTTGGGATGTCGAGCACGGCTTTATAGAAGTGTCCCCGCCGAAACGAGTTTAGAGTAGCGGACTTCACACCTTCGCTCGGCGCTGATCCACTCTCACTGAACTCGTGATCAGCGCGTGCTCCAATCCGCTGTTATAATAGCCCTTCCCATGACATCGATGGCTGTCCAAGAGATCGCTGCGATCCTGCCCCATCGCTACCCCATGCTGATGGTCGACCGCATCGTCGACATGACGTCCGATTCCATCGTCGGCCTCAAAAACGTCACCGCGAACGAGCCGTATTTCGTCGGCCACTTCCCCGGTTTTCCCGTCATGCCCGGTGTGCTCATTGTCGAAGCCATGGCGCAAGTCGCGGGCGTGTTGGTGGCAACACTCGCCCCGCATACGCGCGGCAAGCTCATGTTTCTCGCCTCGGTGGAGGACGCGAAATTTCGCCGCCCCGTCGTTCCCGGCGACCAATTGCGGATCGAAATGAAAATGATCCGCCTCAAAACCACCATTGCCAAAATGCAGGGCGTGGCCACCGTGGACGGCCAGCCCGTAGCCGAAGCCACCCTCATGTGCAAACTCGCGGACCGGCTCGCCCTCACAGACTCCACTGCCAAGGTGCCCGAGCCTTCCATGGCTTAGCAGCTCAGCGGTGGCCATTCATCCTACAGCGATCGTCGACCGCGACGCCGATATTTCTCCTGAGGCCGAAATCGGTCCGTATTGCATCATCGGCAGCGGCGTCACCATCGGCGCGCGCACTCGCCTTCTCGCGCACGTCTATCTCGAAGGCAAGCTCACCATCGGCAAAGATAACATCTTGTATCCGTATTGCTCTTGCGGCGTCACTCCGCAGGACAAAAAATACAGAGGCGAGCCTTCCGAAACCCGCATCGGCGACCGCAACTCCATCCGCGAATTTGTCACCATCAATCGCGGCACCGAAGGCGGCGGCATGGTCACCTCGATCGGCGACAGTAATCTGCTCATGGCCTATGTCCACGTCGCGCACGACGTCATCATTCACAACCACACCATCATCGTGAATGGCGTCACCTTCGCCGGCCACGTCGTCGTTGACGATTACGCCAACATCGGAGGCCTGAGCGCCATCCACCAGTTCTGCCGTATCGGCCGCCACGCCATCGTCGGCAGCTACAGCGTCATCAAGCAGGACGTGCTTCCCTACTCGATCACCGCCTCAAAACACCAGCCGGAAATTTTCGGCGCGAATCGCGTCGGGCTCGAGCGCTGCGGCTATTCATCGGACGATATCGAGCCGCTGCAGAACGCCTTCCGCATCCTGACCCGCGCCGGACTGAACACCACGCAAGCTCTCGCTCGCATTGAAGAAGAAGTCCCGCAGACCCCGCCCAGTAAAAGATCTCCTCGATTTCATCCGCAGCTCCACCAGCGGCTTCGTCAAATAGGTCCTCTCTTGCAAGCTCCACAATACGGCCCCAAATACGGCATGATCGCGGGCAACGGCCGCTTCCCCTTGCTCGCCCTCCAGACCGCCCGCCGTGAGGGCCATGAAGTCGTCGTCGTCGCCATCGAGAATGAAGCGACGCCCGATCTCTCCCAATTCGCTTCCTCCCTGCACTGGATCAACATCGGCCAACTCGGCAAACTCATCGAGATCCTCAAATCCGAACACGTCTCCGAAGTCATGATGACGGGGCAAGTAAAGCACGTCAGCATCTTCTCTTCGATCACCCCCGATTGGAGGCTCCTCAAGCTCCTCACGTCGCTCAAAGAAAAAAACACGGCCGCTCTCATCGGAGGCGTTCAAAAAGTTCTTCGCGAGGAAGGCATCGAGCTGGTCGATTCCACGCGGCTCCTGAAATCGCTGCTCGCTCCCGAAGGCGTCCTCACCCGCCGCAAGCCGAATAAAGAAGAGGAAGCCGACATCCGCTACGGTCGCCGCATCGCCGCGGTCCTCGCTTCCGCTGATATCGGACAAAGCGTCGCCATCAGCGAAAAAGCCTGCGTCGCCGCCGAAGCCATGGAGGGAACCGACGCCATGTTGCGCCGCGCCGCCGCGCTCACGAACGGTAAGCCGCTGCGACTCGTGAAGGCCGCTCACGGCCGCGCTCACCTTCTCTTCGACGTACCCGTCGCCGGCCTCGCCACCGTCGAAGCGATGATCGAAACGCAAACCACCGCTCTCGCCGTAGAAGCTGAGCGCACCCTCCTGCTCGATAAAGATCGGATGCTCGCGCGCGCGAACGAAGCAGGCATCGCGATCATCGGGTACCCGTCGCAATCATGAACAAAATCCGCGCCGCCGTCATTGGAGCTGGCTCTTTCGGTCGCAACCATGTCCGGGTCATCGGTCAATTACCTGATGTGGACCTCGTCGCCATTGTCGACGCCGACACCGTCAAAGCGCAGCAGCTCGCGCGCGAATACAACTCCTCCGGATTCACCACCGCCGAAGAATTGCCCGGCCACATCGACGCCGCTATCGTCGCAACCCCCACCGCCACTCATGAGCAAGTTGCCTCGCGCCTGCTCGACGCCGGCATCGACGTCCTGGTCGAGAAGCCCATCGCCGATTCTTCCGCTGCCGGCGAACGCCTCGCCCGTCTCGCCCAACTGCGCGGCCGTATCCTCCAGGTCGGGCACCTTGAGCGTTTCAATCCGGCCATAGCCAGCCTCGAAAGAGCCCTCACCATACCGCTCTTTTTCGAAATTCACCGCCTCAGCGTCTTCACCCCGCGCAGCCTCGATATCGACGTCGTCCTCGACCTTATGATTCACGATCTCGATATTGTTCTCAGCTTCACGCGCGAGGTGCCTGAAGAGATCCGTGCCGCCGGTATCTCTGTCCTGTCCCCGCGAGTCGATATCGCGAATGTTCGCCTCTCGTTCCCGAGCGGCTGTATCGCCAATCTGACCGCCAGCCGCGTCTCCACCGAAAAGATCCGCAAGCTCCGCCTCTTCCAACCCGGCGAATACATCTCGGTCGATTACCAGCGCCAGGACGCCATGCGATTAGCGATTCGAAAAAACGAACCCATTCCGGAATTCGTTCCGCAAAATGCGCCCTCTCTTCGCCCCGCCACTGCGCATTCTGCCGGCTTCGTTCCGCAAATCCAGGCCGAGCACCTCCCCGTCTGCCCTGACGAACCGCTTCAACTCGAGCTCGCCGCCTTCTTCGCCGCCGTCCGCGACCGTTCCGAACCCCGCGTCGACGGCTTTCAGGCCGCAAACGCGCTGCGCGTCGGCCGAAGCCATCCTTGATAAAATCGAGGAACACGCCCACTTAGTCGCCGAGACAATTCGGCTCAAAACCTGACGTATTCCCCGGCCTCGGGCAACTTTCCCGTTCCCGAACGCGTCGTTTAGGCGTTTATACACAATGGCAAACGGTCCTTTATCGGTGATCGAGGCGGTCGAGGACCGCCCCTCCGAGCACATCATCGCTTTGCCGCCTTCCCCCATCGAGTTGAACCTTCTGCGCGAGTGGCCGGGGCAGCGCTCGCGTCCCGCCTGGCTCGCGATCTTTAGCGCCTCCATCCTCCTCCATATTTTTTTCTTCTTTGTCGCCATTCATTTGCCAAGCTTCGTCCCGCGAAGCGAGCCCCGCCGCATGGTAATTGTTAGGCGCATTCCACTCTACCTGCCTCCCGATGTCCTTACCCAAAAAGCACGCAACCGCGCAAAAGTTTCGAAAAGCATCGACCTTGCCGATCTCCTGGCCGTTCAGTCTGAGCAGGGGCGCAAGGCAAGTCCCCGGCCGAGCGTGAAGCACTTCGAGCTGCCGAAACAGATCGCTCCGCAACAAGTGGCAAAAAGTAATCCGCGGATTCTGCCTGAGGCGCCCAAAATTGCCCTGAATGAGACCGCCGGTCCTCCGCCCGTCGGAGCCCCGAACGGACTACCTGCTCCCCCCACCCCGCCTCGCGCGGCTCCAGGTCCATTTCAGAACATTGGATCGGAAGCACCGCCCAACCCGCACCCCTCGCTAACCCCGCCAAAAGCAACTGTACAAGCGGCGGTCAATGGCTTGGCTCAAAACGCCAACAGCACGAGGATGATTATTAGCGACGACATGCTGTCGCAAGCGATTTCCGGAAGCCCTGGATCGGCCGGTCAGTCGGGAGCTCCACACGCCGCCGTCGAATTGCAGAGCGATCCGCAAGGCGCCGACTTCAGACCCTACCTGACAAGGATTCTGGCCATCGTGCGATCCAACTGGCGCAGAGTCATCCCTGAGAGCGCGCGCATGGGATTGCTGCGCGGGCGCACTGTCATGGAGTTCATCATCGATCGCAATGGTCAAATTCCAAAGCTAGTGACAGCGGACTCGTCCGGCTCCGACGCGCTCGACCGCGCCGCCGTGGCGGGACTGAGCATGTCGAACCCGCTGCCGCCCTTACCCGGCGACTACAAAGGTTTTCAGGTGCGCCTGGCATTCACCTTCAGCTACAACATGCCGTCGCGGTGAAATGACATGAATCCTTCCGAACAACCTCGCGCGCAACAACCTCGATCAATGATCGGTTTTCGAACCGCCATGATCCTGTTCGCGCTGCTCGTCGCGGCAGCCATCGCAAAGCTGAAGGGGACGGCCTTGGCGATCACGCTGATCATCGTCTTGGCTCTGGCCGTAAAGGCTTATGTACACCACGTGCGCAGCCGCATCGAGTAGTTTCGATATTGCATCCTAAAACAGTGGTTTAAATGCACCAGCGGCGGTGGATAGCAACCGAGCAGATAACAGTTAAACGCAACTGATGCAACATTTTAACTTCAGGGCTTCGATGGCGAAACGCGTGCTTAAGGATTACCGTCAGCATTGTTGAGGCACTCATGAGACTTCTTTACATTCAACCCATTCAGACTGCGGTGTCTTATCTTTCCATCGGTCTTTTGGCCGCCAGCAGCTTGGCCTTCGGGCAGAGCGCGTCGCAGCAGGACCCTAATTCCGCCCCCCCTCCTCCGCCCGATCGGCAGCAGCAGGCTGCCAACCCAAGCGGCGGCTGGAGGCGTGTTGGTGATCCGCCACCGCCGGATCAACAGAATCCTCCGTCATACCCGAACGATTCAAATCAAGGGCCCGCTTATGGCCCCGATCAATCAGGCGATCCCAATCAGCCGCCTCCTCTTCCTGGGCCGCAAAGCGGAGCCACTTCCGCCCCGGGTAACGTTTATCAGCAGCAGCCCACTTATCAGCAGGGTCCGTATCAGCAGCCCGCTTATCAGCAAGGTCCTTATCAGCAACCCACTAATCAGCAGGGTCCCTATCAACAGCCTCCTTACCAACAAGGGCCGTACAATTCAAATCAGCCTTACTCGAACCAACCCGGTTACGTTCAGCAGCCGAACTATCCGGCGCCTCCTCCCGTTCCGGCACAGGTCACGATTCCCGCTGGGACGTTCCTTACCGCTCGCGTAAATCAGAGGCTCTCGTCAGACAAGAATCAGCCTGGAGATGCGTTCTCGGCGACCTTGGTCGAGCCGGTAGTCGCGAACGGCATCGTCGTCGCCGAACCTGGTCAGACGATCGGCGGGCGAGTCGCAGTGGCGGAAAAGCATAAAGTCGGACAGCCCGCGAGGCTCGGTGTCCAGCTCACGAACTTGACTCTCGTCGACGGACAGCAAGTCCCCGTAAATACTCAATTGACCAACCGCCGCGGCGGGACCACGCCGGGCGGTGCTGAGGCCGGGACAATCGTGGCAACCACCGGCGTTGGCGCAATCATCGGAGCAGCCGCCGGCTGGGGGACCGGAGCCGCCATCGGCGCAGGCGCAGGTGCTCTTGCAGGAATTATTGGAGTGGTCGTTACGCACAACCATGCCAGCGTCATTTATCCGGAGCAAGTCCTCACGTTCCGTGTTGAAACGCCGGTTACGATTTCTACCCAAAACTCATCGATGGCTTTCCGTTATGTCGAGCCCGGCGAGTACGACCGTCCTTCCGGTCCCGGCGCATCCGGGCCTTATCAGCAATATGCAACGGCCGGCCCCGCAATCGCGCCCTACGGTTATGGCGGCTATCCGTATCCCTATTACGGTTACGGCTATCCCTATTGGGGGCCTGGATTTGCCTTCGGCTGGGGCCCCGGCTTCTACGGACGGGGCTATATTGGCGGCTACCGCGGCGGCTTTTACGGAGGTCGCGGATTCGTCGGTGGTGGATTCGCGCGCAGCGGTGGTGGGGGATTCGCACGTGGCGGCGGTGGCGGCCATCGCTAATCCAACTCAACACAATCTTCTCTACGGGGCCAGGTTCTTCCTGGCCCTTTTTCTATTTCGTGGGTTCTATTTTGTGGGTGCGTGCTGAAAGGCTCGACCGTATTGAACCGGCACAGGAACTGCCGCGCCAAGCACCTGCGCGGCTTTGATGGGCCAATAGGGTTCTCGTAAGAACTCGCGAGCAAGCAGCACCAAGTCCGCCTGTTCCTCGCGGATGATCGCGTCGGCTTGCGCGGGTTCGGTGATCAAACCGACGGCTGCCGTAAGAACGTCCGCCTCGCGGCGAATACGCTCGGCGAATGGCACCTGGTAACCGGGCGCAATCGGAATCGCAGCCTGCGCCGCTGTGCCGCCTGAAGAGCAGTCAATCAGATCGACTCCTAAGCGCGCGGCCGCGCGAGCGAGTTGAACGGAATCGTCCAGCGACCAGCCGCCCGGCACCCAATCGGTTGCGCTGATCCGCAGGAATACCGGCAGACGTTCCGGCCAGACTGCCCGGACGCCCTTGATCACTTCCATGGGGAAGCGCATGCGGTTTTCTAAGGACCCGCCATACTCGTCTTTGCGCTGATTAGAGAGCGGAGAAAGAAATTCGTGGATCAGGTAACCGTGTGCCCCGTGCAACTCCAGTACTTCGAACCCGGCTTTCAGCGCACGCTCCGCGCCAGCCGCAAACGCTTGGCCGATTTTTCGGATCTCCGTTGTGCTCAGTTCAGCAGGTACCGGAGAGCCGTCGCCGAACGGAATAGGACTCGGCGCAACCGGCTGCCAACCACCTGTAGAATCGTCGAGCGGACGACCGCCTCGCCACGGGACGTCGGTGCTGGCCTTACGTCCGGCGTGAGCGATCTGGATGCCGCACAGCGCGCCATGCAGTTTCACGAAGCGCGCAACCCGAGCGAGCGGCTCCACGTGCTCTTCTTTCCAAATACCCAGATCCCAAGGTGAGATTCGCCCGCGATCCTCGACCGCACTCGCCTCAGCCATCACCAATCCCGCGCCGCCGATTGCGCGGCTCCCGAGATGAACGAGATGCCAATCCGTCGCGAACCCGTCTTCGCAGGAGTACTGGCACATAGGAGAAACAACGATACGATTGCGAAGAAGGACGTCGCGAATCTGAAGCGAGGAAAACAGGTGCGACGTCGCGCTTCCGTCGCGCGGAATAGGCGATGTCGCGACCTCTAAGGTACTCATCTCCCCAGTATCGGGGACGTACTCAGCAGCCGTGCTTCAGACGATGGTGTACAAGCTCTGCTTTGATGCTTTCGCACTCGTCGCGCAGTCGTTCCGTCTCGTGTCTCGCTTTTAAGAACGCGGGATTCTGACTCACGCCGGCCACGTCTGCCATTTCCGCCGCCGCGATCGAAAGCTTGATAGCCAATTCCAGCAGATTGTCCCCGAGATCGTTCCGGCGCTTGCAGAACGGTTTCGGAGTCGGCATCCTAGACCGCTTCCCTTTCGGACGCGCATGCCGAAACCTGTGCGCCGGGACCACGAGAAGCAAGGCCGTGCGGGGGTGCCGTTCTGGCCTCAGCGTCAACGCGCGTCCCAAAGGTCGCCACCTTTAAGAGATGCCTGCGAGCATCACCGCCGAATGTAGTTGCGAGATACAGCTTGCCCAAATCCATTGGAGACTCAGTCCCAAATGCCACACAATGGTGATCCCAGCCACCGCGACAAATGTCACGACCAGCCGGCGCTCCAGAACCTGAGCACGATCATCATCGGCTGCAATTGCTGCCGCTGGCCGGTTCGGTTCGTAGTCGTTGGCGATTGTCGGTTCTAAGCTCTGAAGATCCATCGTTGCCATCCTTCGCGAAACGCACGCAAGAGCAGAATAACGGTTTCGCGAAGGACGTTCCAGACTCCTATTCCCTGGTCCGGTAAGGCGTAACTCCAGTACGAAGTCGGCCTGTCGGCAGGTGAAGAGCTGAAAACGGCGGCTCACCTCTTACGTGTTACGTTGCGGTTCAATGCGGTGGTCAAGCAACAGCTGAACCGCGCTTGCGAGAGGTCTTCTTGGTGGCCGCGTGAGCAGCGGACGCGGATTTGCCACCATGCGTACGCGCCAGACTCTGCTGAAGCGCCTGCATCAAATCAACCACCGGAGCCGTTTTCGGCTGCCGAATGGGCGTGATTTTCTGACCCTTGCGCTTCTTTTCTATCAACCGCTCGACGTTCTGCTTGTACTCATCGTGGAATTGCGCCGGTTGGAATGGACCCGCTAGCGTTTCGATCAGTTTCTTTGCTAAATCTACTTCCTTCTTATCGAATTTGGCCGAGCTTGGTACTGGTACCTCATTCGCTTTATGAAGCTCGTCCACGAAGAACATGGTGTGCAGCACGATGCCGTGCTCGGATGGCCGGAGGATCACAATGTGTTCGCGGCCGTGCATCGCAACCTTAGCCAGCGCGTCATATTTGGTCTCTTTCATCGCCTCCAGCAGCAGGGAGTACGGCTTGCTGACGGCCTCCTCGGGCCCCACGTAATAGGACGTCTCCAGAAAAATCGGATCGATCTCCTCCATCCGAACGAACTGAAGAATTTCCATGATTGTTGCAGTCGGAGGAGCCATTTTTTCCAGTTCCTCCGGTTCAACAACCAGGTAACGGTTCTTTTCGTATTCGTATCCTTTCACGATCTCGGAACGGTCGAGCGGCTTGTCCTCAGCCGCGCAAAACATTACCTCCTTTACGCGCGAAAGATCCTTCTTATGTAGAAGGTGGAAGTGTACGGGTTCCGCCCGGGCTGCGGCAAAAAGCCGGATCGGGAATGAGACCAAACCGAAACTGAGATATCCCTTCCAAACTGTCGCTGGCATAATTCCTATTTTGCGCGCAAGTATCGGGCCATCCACGCAGGGTTCTAAAGGTGTCCGTTGTAGACTGCGTTTGCGAGCACATGCTTTTGCAAACACAATGATCTACGATATTGAACGGCACGCCAGGACAAGGCTCGAGCGGAACATACCGGCTCCGGGACAGCCCGGCGATTCACCGCGTTGGACGACCGGCGCCAAAACCGCAGTAGGAACAGCGGTCTCCGACCAGAGCCGAATCTGGTTCACAATCTCCCACGGGATCCTGAACGAGGTTTATTTCCCCAGCATTGACCAAGCCAACACCCGAGACATGCGTTTCGTTGTCACCGATGGAGAAAGCTTCGTCTCCGATGAACAACAGGATGCGGAGCACAATGTACAGCAGCTGGCAGCAGGCGTGCCCGCCTTCCGAATTGCGACGCGCTGCAAGCAAGATCGGTATAGGATTCAGAAAGAAATCGTCGCCGATCCGGAGCGCGATGTTCTCTTGATGCAGGTCGAGTTCGAACCAAAGGCGCAGGATCTCCGCCTGTATGTTCTGTTGAATCCGCATGTCGGAGATTCGGGCGCTGAGAACGATGCCTGGGTAGGAAATTACAAAGGCGTGCCGATGCTGTTTGCCAAGCGCGAGCAGACCGCGTTGGCGCTTGCGTCGAGTAGCAGCTTCGAAGCGATGAGTTGCGGATTTAAAGGCGTAAGTGATGGCTGGACAGATATCCGCGAAAACAAGCACTTGACGAATCTCTACACCGAGGCCAACAAGGGAAACGTTGCTCTGGCGGGCGAGATCAAGCGCGCCGCCGCCCAGCGGAAGTTCACGCTCGCGCTGGCCTTCGGCAGCCACGCCGCAGAGGCGGGGCAGCAAGCGCGTGCCGGCCTTCTGCAAGACTTCGCCTCCGTTCGCGACGCCTATGTGAATGCTTGGCGTGACATCCAGCGCCGTTATATCGACCTCGGGGCGCGTCCGCAAGACGGATTAGATATCTACCGCGTCAGCACGGCTGTCTTGCAGATTCACGAATCGAAGCGCTTTCCCGGAGCCATGGTCGCCGGGCTGTCTATTCCTTGGGGCTTCGATCGTGGCGACGAAGACATCGGAGGCTATCACGTCATCTGGCCTCGAGACATGGTGCAAGCGGCTATGGGCAAACTCGCGTGCGGCGATGCCGATAGTGCGCGGGGAACCCTCTTCTATCTCAAATGTACGCAGGAGAGCGATGGCAATTGGCCGCAAAACATGTGGCTGGATGGAACTCCCCACTGGACGAACACGCAGATGGATGGCACCAGCTTCGGCGTCGTTCTCGCGGATGCGCTCCGCCGGGAAAACCAGTTGGGCAACAGCCATGCATGGCCCATGATTCAAAATGCGGCCGGCTTTCTCGTTCGGAACGGCCCCGTGACGCAACAAGACCGGTGGGAGGAAAATTCAGGTTATTCGCCGAATACCATAGCCGTCGAGATCGCGGCCTTGCTTGCAGCCGCCGATTTCGCCGATAAACACGACCGCCGCGAGCTAGCGGAATTTTTGCGGGTAACCGCCGATGCCTGGAACGACGCCATCGACGAGTTCACGTATGCAGCGGATACAGCATTGGCGCGCAAGCACGGCGTCCCCGGCTACTACGTTCGAATCAGTCCTCCGGAAGTACTCGCAACAGGATTGAATCCAGACACGCCGCTGCACCTGAAGAATCTGCCCGAACATCGCGCTCACAAAAAGGCGGTGGATATCGTCAGCCCAGGCGCGTTAGCGCTGGTGCGCTTCGGGCTTCGGGCCGCCGACGACTCTCGCATGGTGAATACCGTAAAAGTCATCGATGCCGAGGTGAAGAAAGAAGTCTCGAACGGGCCTGTGTGGCATCGCTACACGGACGACGGTTATGGAGAGCATCCCGATGGGAGCCCATTCAAGAATACCGGCCAGGGCCGCGGGTGGCCGCTGCTTGCAGGAGAGCGGGCGCACTACGAAATCGCGCGAGGAAACTTTACGGAGGCGGAGAAACTGCTGAAAACCATGGCCGCGCAGACCAGCGAATGCGGCCTCATTCCGGAGCAGGTTTGGGACGCCGAAGATATCCCACAAAAGGGTCTGCGCAACGGCCACCCCACCGGCTCGGGTATGCCTCTTGCCTGGGCGCACGCGGAGTACATCAAACTTCTGCGTTCTCTAAAAGAACGCAAAGTGTGGGACATGCCTCCGCAAACGGTGGAGCGTTACCAGGTTCAGAAAAAAACCGCGCCATTTCAGATCTGGACCTTTACTCAACAGCGCTCTCGAGTTTTACATGGAAAAAATTTGCGGATAGACTGCCTGAACCCGGCCAAGCTGCGCTGGACCGCCGACGGTTGGAAGACAACGCACGAAGCGCAGACGACCGATTCCGGCCTGGGAGTGCATTACGCAATGCTCAACACTGCCCCGCTCGGTAGCGGAACTCAGATCGAGTTCACGTTCTTTTGGACTGAAGCGGGCAAATGGGAAGGCCGAAACTTCACGGTAGGTGTGATTTGAAGCCTGTCGCTGCCGAAACCGCCGAACTCCTCGCCGGACTTGGTGTGGATCGCAACGCCTTCGCCGAAGGCGACTTGAAGGTGCGGACTCCCATCACGGGCGAAGCGATCGGACGTGTCCATACCATCAGCCCCGCCGAGGCTGAGAACTCCATCAAGGCCGCCCACTCCGCATTTTTGGAGTGGCGCAAGGTGCCGGCGCCCCGGCGTGGCGAACTGATTCGTCTGCTGGCGGAAGAGCTGCGCGCCCAGAAGAATGCCTTGGGGCGGCTCGTCACAATTGAGGCAGGAAAAATTCTTTCCGAAGGCTTGGGCGAGGTCCAGGAGATGATCGACATCTGCACCTTCGCCGCTGGCCTGTCGAGGCAGCTCTGCGGATTAACGATCGCGACCGAACGCCCCAACCACCGCATGATGGAAACCTGGCACCCGCTGGGCATAACCGGAATTATTTCTGCCTTCAATTTTCCGGTGGCGGTGTGGTCGTGGAATGCGGCGCTCGCGCTGGTGTGCGGCAATTCGGTTGTGTGGAAACCGTCGGAGAAAACGCCGCTGTGCGCGCTCGCCACCCAATCGTTGTTTGAGCGAGCAGCGTTGCGGTTCGGCGAGGTGCCGGCCGGGCTTTCGTCCGTGCTCATCGGCGGACGGGAAATAGGGGAGCTGCTGGCGAATCACCGGCTGGTTCCGCTTGTTTCCGCGACGGGCTCTACGGCCATGGGCAGGCAGGTCGGACCGCGCCTGGCGAATCGGTTTGCACGCGCCATTCTCGAACTCGGTGGTAACAATGCCGCCATCGTTTGCCCTTCCGCGGATTTGGATCTAACACTGCGCGCTGTCGCCTTCTCCGCTATGGGCACGGCCGGCCAGCGCTGCACCTCCTTGCGCCGCTTGATTGTTCACGAGAGTATCTACGATCGGCTCTTGCCACAACTGAAGCAAGTCTACGGTTCCGTTTCGATCGGCGATCCTCGCGAGTCCGACACCTTAGTCGGCCCCCTGATCGATCAACGAGCATTCGAAGCCATGCAGCACACCCTAACTGAGGTGAAAGCCGCCGGAGCGCAAATCACAGGTGGGGAACGCGTCGACTCAAAAACAGAGCAAGCGTTTTATGTGCGCCCTGCTCTCGCCGAGATGCCCGCTCAGACGGAAACGGTCCAGCGCGAGACGTTCGCGCCCATCTTGTACGTCCTGAAATATCGCACCTTCGAACAGGCGATGGAAATTCACAATGGTGTACCGCAAGGCCTTGCCTCTTCCGTTTTTACCAGCGATCTGCGGGAGGCGGAGCAGTTCGTATCTCCGGAAGGCTCCGATTGCGGCATTGCCAACGTGAACATCGGTCCTTCGGGCGCCGAAATCGGCGGCGCGTTCGGCGGCGAAAAGGAAACCGGCGGCGGTCGCGAATCCGGTTCCGATGTCTGGAAACTCTATATGCGTCGCGCCACCAATACCATCAACTACGGCAAAGAACTTCCACTCGCGCAAGGCGTGAAATTCGAAGTCACGTGAGCCGGTCGCACGGCGGAAACCGCCGCACTCATTGACCGAAAATCGATTTTAATTGCCTGACGAGTTCAGCCAGCGCGACGTAAATATTCAGCAGACCGAGCCCGCTGAGCGCGCCCCGGAAATAGCGGCTCATCCAGATATCGTAAAATCGCGGCGAATGAACCGCCACCCAGCTCAGATCCCAGTTATTCAGCCAAGGGAAGACCACCAGAAACACCCCCAGCTCAAACGCGAAAATGATGAGGCAGAACGCGAGCACGCGACGGTGCCATTTCATGAACCGTGGCGCTTTGGTTTGTGGAGTGGAAGCGGGAGCGGTTGGCATGGGAGCGCTCACGCCGATGCACCGGCCTCAATCAGCTCGGGCACAGCGGCATCGTCAATCGGCTCGGCAAAGAGTTCGGTCTGCACCGGGCCGGCATTGATATACCCCGTCCAATGCACCTGGGAGCAATTCACGCGCACTGGCCAGAAACTGAAGCGGTGCAGTAATGTAGGCCCATGTTTCCGCAGCGCGCGCTTATGATCGGGAGTCGAATAGCCTTTATTCGAAGCTAAGTTGTATTGCGGGAAAACCAGATCCCATTGCGCCAGACACGTGTCGCGATGAACCTTCGCCACAATGGATGCCGCCGCAATCGCCCGGCACCGGGCATCTCCATCGATCAACGGAAGTTGCTCAACGGGCAGGTCGACTTTAATCGCATCGATCAGCAGAAAATCCGGTTGGATCGAAAGCGCTTCAACCGCTCGCCGCATCGCCAGACGCGAGGCCTGGTAAATGTTGATTTGATCGATTTCGAAAACGTCGGCGCCGCCCACCGCCCAGGAGACGCACCGCGCTTTGATTTGAGCCGCCAGCTTGTTCCGTTCCTCGGCATCCAGAATCTTGCTGTCGTGAAGCCCGCGGACAGGACGCAGCGGATCGAGGATCACCGCCGCCGCGAAGACCGGACCGAATAAGCACCCGCGCCCGACTTCATCGACGCCGGCAATACGCGAGAAGCCGCGTTCGCGCGCCTCACGCTCATAGGTACTTACGCAACGGATAGACCGCTGCCGCGCACCGTCGGCTTCTGCCTTACGGCGCCCAGGGCCGAGCTTTTCGCCAGCAGCCTCACCCACGCCAGCCAGCCGGGCCAGTTTACTCGCGCTCGCGCAAGCGGGCCGCTTTGCCCTTCAGATTGCGAAGGTAGTAGAGCTTGGCACGGCGAACGCGGCCGGTCCGCACCAGGTCGATGTGATCGATCACCGGTGCATGAACGGGGAAAATGCGCTCTACGCCTTGGCCGAAACTGACCTTGCGTACCGTGATGGTCTCTCCCATGCCGGTGTTCTTGCGCGCAATCACCGTTCCCTCGAAAGCCTGCAGACGCTCCTTGTCGCCTTCCCTGATCCGGACATGCACGCGAATGGTATCGCCCGGACGAAACTCCGGATGCGCCTGAGCGCGGGCGTGCTTGCTGATGAACTTGCTGACAAGTGCGTTTTGCATCTTAGTTCTGCCTCATATTGCGACCCGCCATCAAATCCGGACGCAGCCGCTCTGTTTTATCGCGCGACGCAGCCCGGCGCCAGCGCTTGATCTCTTCATGGTTCCCGCCCATCAGTACCTCGGGCACTTTCCAGCCGCGAAATTCCGCCGGTCTGGTGTACTGCGGACAATCCAATATTCCTTCACGATCCTCGCTGAAACTTTCGTTCCGCGCGGAATCCTCGTTGCCCAGCACCCCGGGTAGCAACCGGGCCACTGTATCGACAATCACCACCGCCGCCGCTTCGCCTCCGCTCAACACGAAATCGCCGATACATACTTCTTCATCGGCAAGGTGCTGCGCCACTCTCTCGTCCACGCCTTCATACCGTCCGCAGATCAACAGCAAATCGTCCACTTGCGAAAATTGGCGCGCCAACGATTGTGTGAAGGGCCTTCCCTGCGCGGACAGCAAAATCACTTTCTGCGTCCGCGTTCGATCCGGCAAAATCGACTCCACTGCTTCAAACAGCGGTTGCGGCTTCAGCAACATGCCTTCGCCTCCGCCAAACGGCCGGTCATCCACCGTTCGATGACGATCGTATGTCCAGTTTCGCAGATCGTGCACACGGATTTCCAACAAGCCGACGGTTTGCGCTCGTCGAATCACGCCGTGCTCGAACGGTCCGGAGAAAAACTCCGGAAAAATCGTGACGATGTGAAATCTCATGGCAGCTCAAGCAAACCTTCGGGCAAATCCACTCGAATCGTCCGCGCCGCCAAATCCACGTTGCACATGGGGCTGCCGAACGGAACCAGCACTTCGCGCTCGCCGACCGTCACTTCCATCAACGGCGGCCCGCCATACTGCTGCCATCCTTTCACCACCCCCAAACGTTCCCCGGTGGCGTTGTCGAGCACGCAGCACCCGATCAGATCCGAGACGAAGAAATCACCTTCAGGGAGAGTACCGCGACCTGCGAACGGCACCCACAGATCGGCGCCGCGAAAACGCTGCGCGGCATCGATCGAATCGATACCGGCAAATTTCAAAACCCAGTCGCCTTTATGTTGCCAAGCCTCGGCGATTTCGACCGGAACATCGGAACCATCGGCTAACCGCGCGGTAGCACTTTTGAGCAATTCGATACGCCCGGGAACATCAGTCTGAGAAATGACGATAAGCTCGCCGCGATTACCGCGAGGACGCACAATTTCGGCAATGACCACTCTTGCGCGGTCCATAGCGCACCTATCCCGGCTATTCGAGAATTTCCAGCGAAAAACGCCGGTTGAGCTTCGTGCCAACAGCTCCCAGCAGCGTGCGGATCGAGCGCGCCGTACGCCCCTGTTTCCCAATTACCTTACCGAGATCGCCCTCGGCCACGCGTAATTCGAAAACGGTAGCATGCTCTCCCGCAATTTCGTTTACCACCACGCCGTTCGGCGTGTCTACCAGCGCCTTGGCGATCTCTTCCACCAGCGTCTTCACGCCGTTGCTGTCGTTCATCTATTCCCTATAGTGCAGTCGCGTCCCAATGGGCAGTCGCGCCCTTATTGCTCAGCCGCATATGCCGCGCGAGCCTAGCCTGAAATGACCGCTACAGCCTTACGCGATCGCCGGCGCTTGCGCCGGATTCGTCTTCAACAAGCGGCTAACCGTCACCGAAGGCTGCGCCCCGTTCTTCAGCCAGTAGTCGATGCGATCGTGCTTCAGTACCACCTGAGCCGGCTTCGCGACGGGATTGTAGTGACCGACTACCTCTACCGAACGGCTGTTCCGCGCCCGATCTTTTTCAATGACCACCACACGATAGGTGGGCTTCTTCTTGGCGCCAAACCGCGCCAGGCGAATTGCTAGCATCGTAACCTTTTCTTTTTATATTGTTACAAACTTGGTTGTGACAACTGGTTCTTACAAGTTGGATCTGCGACGTCAGAGCGATTGAGCCGCAGCCTAAAATCCTGGAAGCCCCGGCAGTTTCATCTTCATGAGCTTCTTCCCGAGAAGGCCGCCCGGCCCCGTGAAGCTCTTCATCATTTTACGCGCTTGACCGTACTGCTTCAGCAGATTATTCACATCCTGAACGCTGGTACCGCTGCCTTTCGCGATCCGGCGCCGGCGCGAACCGTTGATCAGCATGTGATTGCGGCGCTCTTTGGGAGTCATGGAGTCGATAATCGCAACCACGCGCCCAACTTCGTTTTCGTCGATCTTCGCATTCTTCAACTCTTTGAGCGGGCCGACCTTCGGCATCATCTCCAACAGGCCGCCCAGTGAGCCCAGCTTGCGAAGCTGCTTGATCTGTTCGCGGAAATCCTCCAGCGTGAAGTCATCGCCGAGCAGCTTTTCCTGCATTCTTCTCGGCGGTTTCCTGGTCGATATTTTCTTGAACCTTATCGATCAGCGACAACACATCGCCCATTCCGAGGATTCGTGAAGCCACGCGGTCTGGATAAAAACGCTTCGAGCGCATCGGTCTTTTCGCCGACGCCCACGAATTTCAGCGGCTGCCCCGTGATAGAGCGGATCGAGAGCGCCGCGCCTCCGCGCGCATCGCCATCCATCTTGGTCAGGATCACCCCGGTAATCCCCAAACGCTTGTGGAATTCGTCCGCCGAGCGCACGGCGTCTTGTCCCGTCATGGCATCGGCCACGAATAGGATCTCGGTTGGATGGAGCGCTTCTTTCAGCTCGTGCAGCTCCTGCATAAGCTGCTCGTCGATATGCTGCCGCCCGGCCGTGTCGACCAGAAGCACGTCGCGGCCGCTCTGGGTCGCTTCCCGCCGCGCGGACTTCGCCAACTCCAGCGGTTTCGTCTCCTCGACCGTTCCTTCATATATAGGTGTGCCGACATTCTTGGCAAGAATGCTCAACTGATGCCGCGCCGCAGGACGATAGACGTCGACGGAAACGAGTTGGGGCTTATTGCCCTCTTTGCCGAGAAAACGCGCCAGCTTAGCGGCGCTGGTCGTCTTACCGGAACCTTGCAGGCCGACTATGAGCACCACCGTCGGCGGCTCGTTGGCGAAACGCAGCCGGGATTGATGGCCACCCAGCATCTTCGTCAGTTCGTCGCGAACAATTTTGACCACCTGTTGCCCTGGCGATAAGGCGGTCAGCACCTCTTCGCCCATGGCCTTCTCTTTCACCTGTTCGATGAACTGTTTGACCACCTTGAAGTGAACATCGGCCTCAAGCAGGGCCACGCGAATCTCGCGCAGCGCCTCATCCATGTTGGCGGCGCTTAGTTTGCCTTCGCCGCGCAGGTTTTTAAAGACCCGCTGCAGCTTATCGCTCAGATTGTCGAACATGACTGGCTAGGAGATGTGGGGGAGACAGAGCTCTCGGTATAGGCATATTCCACCTTACACAGGGAAACCCTACTCTGCTCTTGCCTCCAGTATAGCGGAGCCTCTGCCGATTGTCAGGGCAGATGCCGCCCGGTCACAAAAGTCGAAAAAGTTCTATCTTCTTGCGGATCAGCGACTTAAGGCGGATCGACGGCCCCGAGACGCTCGACCGGCTGCGATTCTCTCGGGCGAAGGGGATTTCCAAATGCAATTTCCAACAACTCTAGACCCGATTTCAATGCTCCTCATCATTCTGGGGTTTTGCTTCTAATCTCTGGATCGAGGTCAGGCAAAACTACTTGGTAATACTATCTGTGGGTGATAGAGTACAGTCAAACGATTGTTTCTCGTTTCGGAGAATATCTGTCACCCGCAAGGTGGGCTCGGCGGTCGCTGGTCGGCTGGCTGCCTGGGATCCTTCGCACGCTCAGTGTGCTTTGCATATTGCACTGTGGTTTGGCCGCGGCAAGCGGATCTGCGCAAACATCCCGGTTTGACGGCGCGATTGCAGAAGGTAAAAAGCTAAGAGACGCGGGGCGCTTGGAAGAAGCTCTTCGAGCTTTTCAACGCGCGAACACAGTGGCGCAAGCGATCGGTGACGTGGATCGCCAAGCGAGTGCTTTGATCTTCTCCAGCGCCTGTGACATCCGTCTATTCCGCTACAGGGCAGCCATAGAATCGGCGGAAACGGGGAGCCAACTCGCACTTCGGGTCCATGATCAGACTCGCGCCGGCATTGCCGCGGTGAACATCGCGTTGACGTACAGATTGCTTGGTGATTTCGCGCTTGCTGAGAGAAAGCAGCGAGAAGCAGTTCGCCTGCTCACGGGATCCTCACGCCAGGATGCCCTCGCACAGGCGTTGTTCAGTTACGCATTCATCGAGATGAGCAGCGGAAAAACCTTGGACGGAAAGCACTCATCGGACCAAGCCATTGCCGTCGCGAGGAATGCGAACTTACCTTCGATAGAGGCGGTCGCTTGGGATTCGCGTGGAACATCGCTGTTGCTCAGCGGGAACATCCCGGAAGCGGAGCAGGCACTCAATCACGCCTATTCCATTCGCGAACGTCTTCACGATACAGACGGACTCTCTCAGACCCTAGAGCATCGCGCCGAGCTCGAATTAAAGAAGTGCGAATACGAACTCGCACTCAAAGATATTGACCAGGCATTTGCATCCGCGGGACCGGTCTTTAAAGGCAGTCCGCAATATTATCCGATTCACGTCCGAGCACAGATTCTGCTTGGTCTGGGCCGCAAGTCGGACGCTTTAGCGGAATTCCATCGTGCCGTGGAGGCAGCCACCACGTGGCGGCGGAGCGCCATGCCCGGCGATGCCAGTAGTATCGAAACCGTCGCATTTCTACACGACGTTTACCAGGATTACGCGGAGCTCGCCGCCGAACTGGCGCTGGAAAGACATGAGCCGGAATTGTCGCGGCGAGCATTTGAAGCGCTGGCGGAAAATCGCGCCGCCAGCCTCCGCGAACAATTAACTCTCGTTTTAAGCCAAAATTCTTCTCTGCCACCGCGCTATTTCGAATTGCTTTCCGAATTTCAGAGCGCACAAGCTCGTGTTACCCTCGGAGAAAGCTCTGCTGTAAATGAAGAAAAACTTCAGCAGATTCGTTTAGAACTCAGCGATTTAGAAGACCAAATTGGAATAAAAGGTAAAAATTTATCTCCAGCTAAAGAGAAAAACGCGCTTCAGAATTCACTTAGAAATATCCAGCTCAGGCTAGGAAAGAGCGACGTGCTGCTCAGTTTTTGCTTGGGCAAAAAGAAATCTTTTCTGTGGACCATTACGGGCGACGAAGTGAATCTTTATCCTTTGCCAGCGGAGAGCCAAATAGCCAGCCAAGCAAAAACGTTTTCCGATTCCGTGCAGTCTGGACAAAACGCGCCGTCAGCGGCGCTTTCTCTTAGCCGGAATTTATTCGGGAAGCTCACGCCCGCGGTTTGGCAGAAGCGGGACTGGCTCATTACCGCCGATGGCGCTCTACTGAGCGGAATGCCGTTCGCCGCTCTTCCGGATCTCACCTCCCCCGATAGTAATCAGCCGTTGATCGCGAATCACACTCTGCGCTCGCTGCCGTCCGAATTGCTGCTGCTTTCCTCCGACACCGCCAAGCCGGAAAAACGCTTCGTCGGAGTAGCAGATCCCATCTACAACTTAGCCGATTCGCGCCGTGCGCGAAACGTCACACTGCTGCAAACCGCGAATGGAACGCCGGCGCTCGGAAGATTGGCCGGCAGCGATCGGGAAATCAAGAACGCGGCCAAGCAGAGCGGCATGCCGGAGGTGGAACTCCTGGTCGGCAGCCATGCCTCGAGCGAGGCTCTTCGGAATGCGCTCGCCGAAACACCTGAGGTGCTGCATTTCGCCGTGCATGTCGTCAGCCCGCGGGGAGAGCCTCAGCAAGCAGCGCTCGCGCTTAGCCTTACTAAAGAGAATATGCCTGAGCTGCTCACGCGAGAAGCGATCGCCGCATACCGGATTCCGGGCAGCTTGGTCGTGATGAGCGGTTGTTCGTCCGAACAGGGGCGCGCCGTTCCGAGCGCTGGATTAATCGGCTTAAGCCGCGCCTGGCTGCTGGCGGGCGCCGCGGCCGTCGTTGTCAGCGCCTGGCCTACGCCTGACGATTCGGGCGAATTTTTCTCAGTTTTTTACAGCTATCTACAAGCCAGTAAGTCCGGGTCTCTCTCGTCGAGAGCAGCCGCTGCCCTCGAACAAACCCAGTTGCAAATGCGAAGAAGCACCGGGTCCCGCGACCTGCCCTCATTCTGGGCAGCCTATTCGATCGTTTCCAAGGAGTGAGTTCTGTCTATGACGGCCATGCAACCTAACCCCTCCCCCCCGCCGGCCGGAGATGACAATCCGCCCTCTGAGAGTGTCAAGGAAAAGAACACCAAGACTACCCTCTCCACCGTTGAGTGGAGTGTTCTCGTGGAGCAGATAAAGGTCGGAGAAGATTCCGGCATGGAACAGCTATACAAACTATTCAGCCGCGGTATTCGTTACTATCTTTGCCGGCAGTTAGGACCTCAGGAGTTGGAGGATAAGGTTCACGACACGTTCCTCATCGTGGTGAACGCCATCAGACGCGGTGATTTGCGCGAACCGGAGCGTCTCATGGGCTTTGTCCGCACAGTGGTGCGGCGGCAGGTTGCAGCGTATATCGAACAAGCCGTACACAATCGCCGCGAACAGGCCGATCTGGAAACGGGCATCTCCGTCGCCGATCGAAAACAGAATCCGGAGCAGGAGGCTATGCTTCATCAGAAAGCAGAATTGATGAAGAGCGCACTCGGCGCCTTGTCGAAACGGGACCGTGATATCTTAGTCCGTTTTTATCTGCAGGAGCAGCCGCAAGAGCAAATTTGCCGTGAGATGTCTCTCACGGAAACGCAGTTTCGTCTTCTGAAATCGCGCGCGAAGGCCAAGTTTGGCGAGATTGGCCGGAAAAAACTGGCGACTAGCGGAATTTTCTCAGTTTTTGTGAGAGCACAAGCAGGATGAGCACACTTCCTAGTTGAAAGTGCGAATCTTTTCTCGGATCAGAATTTTTATGGAGCAGTATCTCGAACATCCCAATGAGGAGGCGCTTGAGCGCTTTCTCCTTCATCGATCTGAAGAGCCGGAGCTCGAAATCGTGGAGACGCATATGCTCGCCTGCGATTCGTGCGTCGAACGATTGGAGATTCTGGAAACGCAGATCGCCGCAACCAAGATCGCTCTTCAAGAGTTTCAATTGGAAGCTCAGCGGAAAGCCTCCGCTCGTGAGAAACACTCTTGGAAATTTCGGTTCGGAACCGCTGGTCTGTCGTTCGCGGGGGCTGTCGCATGCGTAGCCCTCGCGGTCGGCGCCTTTAGTCCTGCTCAGGTGCATCTTTCCGCCTATAGGGGAGTAGAAACTTCCCTGGTTCCGGAATGGCGTCCTCTCCATATGCATCTGAACGCGACTGACCTCGCCCAGGGGCCTGTGGCTGTGCAGCTCGTCGATAGCCAAGGCACGGAGCTTTGGAAAGATGCGAGCGCGGTGAAGAACGATCAAGTGGACGTTCACCTGCCGCGGATCAGGAAGACGGGTAACTACTTTGTGCGGTTGTACGAACCGGCAAAAGGCACAGCGGAAGGCGATCTGCTGCGCGAATTCGCCTTCAAAGTCAAGTGAGCCGGATCAACCAAGTGACATCAGCGCGTCACTTCGTACTTTTTGAGCAATTCGTCCCAAACACCGCGAGCCTTCAGCATCACTTCAATCACCTCGCGGACTGCACCCGAACCGCCTGACGCAACCGTCACCGCGTGCGCCGAGCGCTTTACTTCGGCACGCGCGTTCGCGGGTGCGAACGAAAGTCCCACACGGCGCATGATGACGACATCGGTAAGATCGTCGCCAATATAGGCGACCTGCTCCGGATTGACCTTCGCTTCCGCCAGGATCTGCTCGAACAGCGGAACCTTTTCGATGTGGCCCTGAAACACCCAGGTCATCGAGACTTGCCGCGCCCGCTCCGCTGTAGCGGGAGAATCGCGGCCGCTGATCACGCCGGTCTTGACGTCGTACCAACTGAGCCAGCGCAGCGCGATACCGTCCTGCGAATCGAACGCTTTTGTTTCTACGATCTTGCCTTGCGCATCCGGGACAAAATAAAGACGGCCGTCGGTGAGCACGCCATCCACATCCATGAGCAAAACGTGAATGCCGGCCGCGAGCCGATGAAGCTCCTGCTCCTTCAGCGGAGGATTCAATTGCATGGGACGGCAGGCATGGGGTGCGAGGCAGGGTGCCAGGAAGGCTAAGCGCGACTTAGAATGTCGGTATTGGCCGGCAACTTAGTCGAGCGGGTGGCGGAAATCATCACTCGTTATAACATGCTGTTCCCCGGAGACCGCATTGGCGTTGCGGTCTCCGGGGGGGCGGACTCCGTCGCTCTTCTCGAGATACTTCATCGGCTCTCCTCGAAGCTCCAAATCCAGCTCACGATTCTGCATGTGAACCATGGCCTCAGGGGATCGGAATCGGATGACGACGAGAGCTTCGTCCGCGCCGTCGCGGGCTCACTCGGGCTCGAGATTGCCGTTGTTCAAGCTCCGATTCAAGGCGGCAATATCGAGGAGCAAGCGCGAGTGGCCCGCCGGAATTTCTTCAGGCGCTGTATGGAGGAGCATAACCTCAAACGGGTAGCTCTTGCCCATACCCGAAGCGATCAGGCCGAGACTGTGCTTTTCCGCCTGCTGCGAGGGTCCGGTCTCGCTGGGCTGGCAGGCATGCGCCTGATTACCGAAGACGCGCTGATCCGTCCCTTGCTAACCACCAGCCGCGCGGAAGTTCGCCAGTGGGCGCTCGCTGAAGGCATTCAGTGGCGTGAAGATTCGTCGAACACGGACCCCAGGTTCACTCGAAACCGTTTGCGAAACGATGCCATGCCGCTCCTGACTCGAGATTTCAATCCGAACTTGGAAGGCGTGCTCGCCGGAACTGCGGAGCTCGCTCGCGACGAAGAAGATTACTGGATCCGACAGATTGAACCGATATACCGGGAAATTGCCAAACGAACTCACTTGGGTTTGATTTTGCAAGTTCCGTCCCTCCATGCCCTGCCCCTTGCGGTACGTAGGCGAGTGATCCGGCGGGCAATCGCCGACCTTCGTGGGAATCTCCGCTTCATCGATCTGGAACACGTCGAGGCTATTCTCGCGGTTTGTTCAAGTACACACGGCCATGATCGGGTAATTATCCCCGGCGTGGATGCCTTACGGTCATTCGACACCCTTCTGCTGGCACATCCTAGAGAATCGCCGTCGGCCGCCAGGCACTACCGTGTAGAGTTGAGCGTGGACCAGAGCTGCGAGTTGCCATTTCGGGCCGGATTAATCAGTGTGAACCGGGTAGTTCAGGAGACGCTGAATTGTGCTAAGTTCGAGGGAGAACAAGAGCTTTCGGCAGAAGTTGCGGACCTCGACGGCCCCCTCTTAACCGAAACTCGTGGAACTTTGGTGGTACGCAATTGGGAGCCGGGCGACCAGTTTTGCCGTCCGGGGCACAAAGGGGCCGAAAAGATAAAGTCGTTATTCCAAGAACATCGCATTTTGTTATGGGAACGCCGGCATTGGCCGGTCCTGGTAGCCGGGGGCGAAATCGCTTGGGTGCGCCGCTTCGGAGTAGCGGCAAAGTTCCAGGCCGCTGGCGACGATAAGTCACAGATTCGGCTTATTTATCGACCGGCGGCGGACTAAGGCTTGCCCCGGAATGAATCGAAAGGGATCGGATTAACGTCTTTCCTAATGAGGGTGGAATCGGGTGCGTGCACCCGGGCTGGCAGCAAGCTTGCCGGCAGAAGGTGAGTTCATGAGTTCAAACGTAAAAACCGCGGTTTTTTGGGTCGTCATCATTTGCGCGGTTGTTCTGGTGTACATGGCGGTAAAGACCGGTAGGGGTCCCACGCCGCAGAATTTGACCGTATCGCAGTTTGTCACGGCTGTACAAGACGGAAAGGTCAAAGATGCCAACATCACCGGCACCGATGTACAAGGCAATCTGACGGACGGCAAACCGTTCCATACGGTCATTCCGCCGAACTATCCCGAGATCTACAAAACGATGCAGGACAAGGGCATCAACTACAGCTGGAAAGATTCGACGGGAAGCGGCTGGATCGGCATTCTGTTCAATGCCGTGCCGGTCCTGATCCTTCTGGGATTGTGGATCTTCATGATGCGCCAGATGCAGAGCGGCGGAAATAAAGCTCTGAGTTTCGGCAAGAGCCGGGCGCGGCTGCATTCATCGCAGCAGAAGAAGGTCACGTTCAAAGATGTTGCGGGCGTGGAAGAAGCCAAAGAAGAACTGCAGGAGATCATCGAGTTTTTGCGCGAGCCGCAGAGGTTCCAGAAACTCGGCGGACGTATTCCGAAAGGCGTTCTGTTAATTGGCCCTCCCGGCACGGGTAAGACCCTGCTGGCGCGCGCTATCGCCGGCGAGGCGAACGTGCCGTTTTTCTCCATATCCGGTTCGGACTTTGTCGAGATGTTCGTCGGCGTCGGCGCGAGTCGCGTTCGCGACCTCTTCGAGCAGGGCAAGAAGAATGCGCCTTGCATTATCTTCATCGACGAAATCGACGCGGTGGGGCGGCATAGAGGCGCCGGTCTCGGCGGCGGCCACGATGAGCGCGAGCAAACACTCAATCAGTTGCTGGTTGAGATGGATGGTTTCGAATCGAACGAAGGCGTAATTCTGGTGGCAGCAACCAATCGTCCGGACGTTCTGGATCCCGCGCTTCTGCGGCCCGGACGTTTCGATCGGCGAGTAGTGGTTGATCGGCCCGACGTTCGAGGCCGCGAGAGCATCCTTAAAGTCCACACCAAGAAAACGCCGCTTTCCGACGATATCGATCTGTCGCTGATCGCCCGCGGTACGCCGGGGTTTGCGGGTGCGGATCTGGCGAATCTGGTGAACGAAGCGGCGCTCATCGCTGCGCGTCAGAATCGCAAAGTGGTCACGCAGGCCGACTTCGAACTGGCGAAAGACAAAGTCCTGATGGGCGTGGAACGCAAAAGCATGATCATCAGCGACAAGGAAAAGCGAATGACCGCGATTCACGAGGCAGGTCACGCGCTGGTGGCGGCTCTGATTGAGCATGCGGACCCGCTGCACAAGGTCACCATCATTCCGCGCGGAATGGCGCTCGGCTTGACCATGCAATTGCCGCTTGACGACAAACTGTCGCACGACAAGAACTATCTGGAAGCGCGGCTAGCGATCTTGATGGCTGGGCGCATCGCCGAAGAAATCTTCCTGCATCAGATGACAACCGGCGCAGGCAACGATATCGAGCGTGCAACAGAGATGGCGCGCTCGATGGTCTGTGAATGGGGCATGAGTGAACTCGGGCCGTTGAGTTTCGGCAAGAAGGACGAACAGATCTTCTTAGGTCGGGAGATCGCGCAGCACCGCGACTACAGCGAAGCGACTGCGATTCGCATAGACGAGCAGGTCCGGAAGCTGGTTGAAGACGGCTACAACCAGGCGAAGCAGATCATTGAGCAGCGTTCCGAGGCGTTGATGAGAATTGCTGAGGCCTTGCTCGAGCGTGAGGTTCTCGATGGCGGCGAAGTACTCGATCTCATCAATGGCAAAACGCTGCCCAAGTTGGCAGCTGGACCGAAGCCCAGCGCGCCTCCGCCCGACGGCGGCACGGTGATTGCTCCTCACCCCAGCAGCACGATTCCGGGCATGATCGGCGGCGAAAGTCCGCAACCGGCGTAAGTTCGCTAAAGCTCAACGGTCAGCGGAGCTTCCAAGCGAAACGTGAGAACGGTCTCCGACGGAATCCGTACCTGTTGACCGTGCGTGAAGAGAGCGGTGCCGAAGCCGGCGCCGCCCCCCGCTGCAGCTCCTATCGCGGCACCCTTACCTCGACCCGCGATAGCGCCAATGATTCCACCCGCCGCGGCGCCTATCCCAGTCCGAACGGCCGTCTGCTTGCCGCGAGCTTTGCCTTGCTCTTCGTATATGCTGCTCTCCACTCGATAGCTGCGGCCGCGGTACTCGATCCTCGATAGCCGCACTTCGAGCTCACTGCGCCCCTTGATTCGCCCTGCGTCTCTCGCGTTGGCAAGCAGCACGGACACGGCGACGCCCGCCGGTACGATGACATGCCCACGGGAGACCAGCGGCCCGTAGAGCGCCCCTCGGAAGATCTGTCCGGCCGTGTTCTGAGCGGAGTTGATGGAGTCGATCATACGAACGGAGACTCGTTCACCCGCCGGAATAGTAATGTCGGCGGGTTGGACCGGCGGAGCGGATGCCTGTCCTCCCGGCGGCGGTGGCGGCTCGGCACCCGGAGAAGCCGGCGTGGGTTGCGAAGAGAGCGGCGGATAGCCACTCGCGTTTGGAGGCGCGGGACTGCCTGCGTCCGGCAGCTGAGTTACTGCCATGGACGGATTCACCTTGATTTGGTCGCTGACGCTCTGGATCCCCGGAGTGCCGTTCGCGATCTTCATCGCCTCCACTTCGACATCGGAGCTGGGAACGTAACCGCTCAGCGTGACCACGCGTTCCTTCACGGTTACGTTCACGTTGCCCGGCTTGGTGAGTGGATCGGCGTACAGCTTCCCCTGAATATCCGTTGCCAGTTGCCGATCGCTTTTGCCGCAACTCACCAGCATGCAACCCAAAGCAGCAGTGGTAAGCAGTAGAAACCGAGTCCGAAGCATTTTTTCCTCCAATTTATCTTCTCGCCCACCCCAATCGTCGCCGCATCCTATTTTCCGTTCTTGAAAGGCTTGAAGTCCAGTGGCCGCCGATGGCTGGACGGCCTAGAGCGGAAGAGGTCTGCCGAAAGATACAATGAAATTGCGAAAGCATGCAAGAAACAGCTGCACTTAATACGGCCAAGCCCGACCGGAATACAACGGCAAAACGGGAGCAGGCGCGCAACAGCATTGCCGAATGGGCCGTGACCATTCTGCTTCTCCTGTTCGGAACGACGACCCTAGTGCAGGCCTTCGTCATTCCGACCGGTTCCATGGAAGACACTCTGCTGATTGGCGATCACCTCTTGGTGGATAAACTCGCCTACGCGCCGGCGGGATCCTTCAGCAAGCATCTGCTGCCATATGAGGAGCCCAGGCACGGCGACATCATCGTGTTCCGCTATCCCGCCGACATATCTCAAACCTTCGTTAAGCGCGTGATCGGAGTGGGTGGCGATCACCTCAAGATGATCAATCGAATCATTTATCGCAACGGAGTAAGGTTGAACGAACCATACGTGTACCACAAATTTCCGTACGATCCGTTACGCGATAACTTCCCGGGCGAGCCATCGGCGTTTGAGAGCTGGCAAGCAACTCCCGAGGCTCGTCTTCGCGGCCAATTACAGGAAGACATGCTGGAGCATCACGTCGTGGGCGGCGAGGTTGTCGTTCCGCCGAACACTTTTTTTGCCATGGGCGACAACCGTGACAATTCGCTCGACAGCCGGTATTGGGGCTTTGTTCCGAGGGATAACATCATCGGAAAGCCGCTGCTCATCTACTGGTCCTATCGCGCTTCCACTGAAGATCTCGCGGGCTCTTCGGTCGGCTCCCTGGTCAACCATTTCGTCGATTTAGGCGAGCACTTCTTCACGCGAACGCGCTGGGACCGTACCTTTCGCATCATTCGCGGATTCCCGGATTCCAAGCTGGCCGACCATCCCTTGCCGATCAACCTCGGATCTCCGAATCCGTAGTTTCGGCGAATCGCCTCGGTGAATCGATACCAGTCGCATTGCCACGACTTTACACTGATTTAGGTCTATGCCCAAGCACCTTTACGGCGTGATCCTGGCCGGAGGGCGCGGCACGCGCTTTTGGCCGCGGAGCCGTAAGCGCGAAGCAAAGCAGGTTCTCCGCCTATTCGGGCAGCGCAGCCTCATTCAGCAAACGGTCGATCGGCTGAAGGGCGTCATTCCGCCCGAGAACGTCTGGATATTCACAAACGAATTTCTGCAACCGGAGATCCGCAAGCAACTGCCGCAAATTCCAAAGCGGCAGGTGATCGCCGAGCCGTCGCAGCGCAACACGGCGCCGTGTATCGCGCTCGCCGCTCACATTTTGGCCGAACTCGATCCCGATGCTCTCATTGGCGTGTTCCCGTCCGATCATCTCATCGAGAAAGAAGCGCGCTTCCGCACATTCGTGAAAGCAGCCTTTCGCGCTGCGGAAACGAGCAGCGTGGTCGTCCTTGGTATCCAAGCGCGACGTCCGGAAACCGGGTACGGCTACATCGAGTTTCCGAAAAACGTGACGGCCGGACAAGTCGAGGCAGTGCCCGTTGCAAGTTTTCGTGAGAAGCCGGATGAGAAAACAGCGAAGCGATTTGTCGAACAAGGCAATTTCTTTTGGAATGCCGGCATGTTCTTCTGGCGAGCCTCAACCGTTCTCGACTTGATGCGGCGCCATCAACCGAAGACCGCGACACTCTTGGCCGGTCTCCCGGCGTTTGGGAGCAGGCAATTCGCCGCGAAATTGGCCGAAGCGTATCCGTTCTGTGAAAACATTTCAGTCGACTACGGCCTGATAGAGAAAGCCGAGCAGGTCGCGGGACTCGCTCTGGACGATATCGGCTGGAGCGATGTGGGAAGTTGGGAGGCCATGTATGAGCTTGCTGAAAAAGATGAAAACGGAAACGCCTCGCGCGGGGATTTGATCGCCGAAGGCAGTCACGGAAACTATATTGATGCCGCTAAACCCGTGGCTCTTGTCGGGGTCGACAATCTGGTTGTTGTCGATACGCCGGACGCGCTGCTTGTAGTGAGCCGAAGCAAAGCTCAGGATGTGAGCAAGATCGTGAAGACGCTCGAAGCGAAGGGGCGCGAAGAGTTGTTGTAAAGTTCGAAACTGAAATTTACGCCGCTTCCGGCCGCTTGGCTTTCTTGAACACTTTCGTCAGAGCGGCAATCGCTCGATCCACGTCCTGTTCAGTGAAAATATAGGGCGGCAGGAAGCGCACAACCGTGTCATGCGTCACGTTGAAGAGAATGCGTTCCGCGATGCCATCGAGCACCAGCTGCTTGCATGGGAAATCCAACTCGACGCCGATCATCAGGCCCTGCCCGCGGACTTCCTTGATAAATGAGAACTTGCGCATCAGTTCCGTGAGCTTCATGCGGAAGTAACCTCCGACCGCACTGATCGAGGGAAGAAGCTCGTCGAGAATATCGAAAAATTCAAGAGCCACGCGGCAGGCGAGCGGACCGCCGCCGTAGGTCGAGCCGTGCATGCCCGGCTTGATCGTCGAGGCAGCTCTTTCATTGGCGATGATCACGCCCAGCGGAATGCCGCAGGCCATCGGCTTCGCCGCGATCGCGATGTCCGGCATCAGCACGGGATCGAGCAGTTGATAAGCGAAGTAAGCGCCGGTACGCCCCACTCCGCACTGGATCTCATCGAACACCAGCAGCGCATTATACTTGTCCGCCAGTTCGCGGGCCTTACGCGCGAACGGCTCCGATATCGGACGAACGCCTCCTTCTCCCTGAATAAACTCGAGCACGATCCCTGCCGTGTTTTCGCCCACCGCCGCTTCGAGTGCGCCGATATCGTTGGCCGGAATGAAGCGTGCGCCGGGAACTAACGGTTCGAAATCCTTGCGGTACTTCGGCTGACCAGTAATGGAAAGAGAGCCAAAAGTGCGGCCGTGAAATGAGTTGTCGAGCGCGATGATTTCGTTCTTCCCCGTACCGACCGAGTTGCCGTGAGCGCGAATCATCTTGAGTGCGCCTTCCACTGTCTCCGTTCCGGAATTGCAGAAGAAGCTCCGATTCAATCCGCTCACTTTCGCAAGGCGCTGTGCCAAGCGGCCCTGATACTCGTGATAGTAGAGATTCGAGGTATGCAGTAAGAGACCGGCTTGCTGGCGAATCACCTTAGTGATGCGCGGATGGGCATATCCCAACGAATTTACGCCGATGCCGGTTATCAGATCGAGGTAGCGATTACCTTCGACATCGTAGACATAACAGCCTTTGCCGTGATGCAGAGCCAATGGGTAGCGCGCATACGTCTGCAACACATACCTGCGGTCGAGATCGCTAATTTGTTCTAGCGTGATCTCCTCAAACGCAGAGCTCACCTCCGGCTCGGAAGGTACAGTAGTGGCCATTCCTCATCATCATACGGACGGGTCTGGCGAGGACTGCGTGCTACTTGAATGCGTACTCGAACTTCACTAAGCCGTTGCGGTAGTCGATCGTGAGGCGGAACATCGAGAGGATCGGGATTCCAAGAATTCCCGCCATGCGAAAGTTCTCGTGCTCCGACGAGTTATTCAAGTTAAAGGCGGCCAGCCCGAGGTTGCTCTGCCGGAAATGGCCGAACTGCAGTTCAGCTTTGTCCGCTTCGAAGACATCTTTCACTTCGCCGGAAACGCCTTTCACGTGCAAATAGTCGTTCCCATGAACTTTTGTCGATAAGCGCGCGAATGTCGAGTCGATATTCGACAATCCCGCACCTGTATCGATCAGAAACAATCCACTACTTTTTCCGTTCACTTTGGTCGAGACATAGAGATGATCGGCGGCTTGAAAAACCGGGGTGAAGGCGGCCTCATCGGGTGGAATTGTACGGTCGTAACCCTGTGGATTCGGCGGACGATCCGGCTGTGGAACGAGATGAAGTTGCCTCTTCTGAAAATCGATATGGATGATGTAGTCGGAAAAGACATCGGCGCCGATAAGGCCATCCTCATCGCCTGCTACCCGGCCCTTGCCTTCCGTCGCCTGAAACACGCAGGTCTTGTACTTCAACGTCCCGATGACGCATTCATTCGCTACGGATACAAATGCATTTCTCGCGCCCTTGTCGCCGATACCTCTTGCCTGAAACGAACCCAAATGACTTAGCCCGGCCCGATCGACGGCAGCTTGGGCGAGGACTATGCCGCTCGCACCTGTATCGAAGAGCAGCCTCAGCGGCTTGCCGCCCTCAATGGCTACCCGGAGACCGACGCCCCGAACGCGCGTCGGATCGTCGTGCAGATAAAGAAAATCAAGCGTCGTTTCTTTACGCCCGCCCTCCAGTTCGAACGCTTTCTGCTCACCTAATTCGTGATGAATTTCGGAGGCAGTTTGTTCGTCTCGCTCGAAGTTTTTGTACAGCCAAGGATGAGCCGCCACAAACGGGCCCAACACCTCTTTGCGCTTTTCTGGAGTCAAGTAGCGCAACCAACCAACGGTGATCAGAGCATCGTCCGGATCCAGTTCGTGGGCCCTGAGGCAAAGAAGCCTCGCCGTACGGTACATCGAGGCCATAGAAAAGAGACGATATAGCCCAAAAACGGCCCGTGGGGTCTCTTCCTTCAGCTTCACGGCAACTTTGAATAACTTCTCCGCGTCGGGCATGTCTCCCATATAGAAAGCGAACTCGCCGCGAGCCGCGATCACCTCGGGTGAGTTCGCCCAGGCTGCGGCATCTGCTTCCGCGGCGTCGGAAGCCTCAGCCAATCGACCTTCGTACACCAGAGCGGATAGCAATGCCGCGCGGATGAGTGGATCTTGCGGCGTTTTTGCAGCGGCCGCCTGAAGCAGGGGAATGGCGGTCCTGTAATCGGCTGCTTTATAGGCAGCCATTCCGCTGTCCTGGTCCGCAGCGCGGGCCACAGGGAGCAGAAGCAGCATGAACAGCGCTAATTTCGCGCGAATAGAAGCCACTTTGTATTTGGGTAGCTATCCTAGCAGATTTGTCTCGGCGATGTTGCGGGCCGGCGTAAGCGTCTCGACACGGTTCTCAATCACTCTCTGGGAATCGAAGTGCGACAGCTTCAGTAAACCTGCCGCTGCGATCTCAATCGCTTTTCGCGGCATGAGGCCGACCAGTTCGCTTTCTTCGACTTCCACCCCGTGCACGGCCGCGAGCCGGACCACTTCGGAATAGACCACGTGTACGGGCGTTTGTTCGAAATCGGTAATGTTGGTGGATACTTGCACGACACCTCGCGATGGAAGCGGCAGGCCCAACGCTTTGACCGCCGGTAAGCCTCCGCTGCTCGCGCGAATACGCCTGGCGATGGATTTCGCTATTTCAAGATCCGCCGTTCTCAGATTGATGTTATAGGCAATGAGAATCTTCCGCGCTCCCACGATCACAGCGCCGGCCGTGGGGTGAAGTGACGGACCGCCGATGTCCGGGCGCATGGACTCATCGGCTAGAACCGTTTCCCGGAGCCCTTCGAATTGACCCCGGCGCACGTCTTCCAACTTGACGCGATCCGGGCGTACCGCTGCTGCTTCATAAAGATAAACAGGAATGCCGATTTCCTTCCAGATGCGATTCCCGGCACGCCGGGCAAGCTCAACGCATTCTTGAAGCGTCGCTTCACCTAGCGGAATGAACGGCAGGACATCCAGAGCTCCGAGACGGGGATGTACGCCGCGATGATAGTTGAGGTCGATCAGCTCAGCCGCCTTCGCCGCGGCGCGAACCGCACTTTCAAGGACGGCTTCACCGTTACCTGCGAACGTGATGACGCTTCGATTGTGATCGGGATCGCTGGTGCGATCGAAAACAAACGCGCCCTGCACCGATGAGATCGCCCTTTCGAGTGCGTCGACGGACTCCGGATTCCGGCCCTCCGAAAAGTTGGGAACGCACTCTATGAGAGATGACCTCAGCTGGCCGCCGCTTTCCAACGGGTTCTATTCAATACAATATTCCCTTGCCGGATTGCCATGTCCACATGGTTGATACCAAACTGCCGTGGAACTTCCCGGTAATCGCTCACGTTCAGGATCAGCAGGTCTGCTTGCTTACCGAATTCCAGGCTACCCGTTAGGTGCGCGCAACCTGCCGCATGAGCGGCATTGATGGTGGCTGCACTGAACGCTTCTTCCGCCGTGAGCCCCAGACGAACGACTGCAAGTGCCAGTGACATTTGCATGCTGAAGCTTGCCACCGATGTGGAATCGTAACCGCTCGATAGTGCGATCGCCCCTCCTGCATCGGCAACCTGGCGGGCGGACGATTCAAGGGAGCCTTCGAACACATCTCTGCCGGTCGCGAAAACCGCGATGCTCGGCGTTCTGGCAAGGGCGGCGGATTCGGCTGCAGCAAGATGCGACAGGCACGACACGGCGCGAGGATGCAAACGGCTCAAAACATCCGCCAATACGTCGGGCCTCCCGCCGGACCACAGCAATTTGATCCCGACGTTTGCTTCGCGAGCTGCCGCGAGTTTTGAGCCGCCAAGGGCGGTCTCGGATTCACCTGTCACTTCGATGAAGTGAATGAGCTTGCGGCGCATCAGCACGTCGAAAGTTTCGTGGAAGTCGTCGGGCTCACCTAGCCCAAGCCGTGAACATGAGCCGAGCCGCCAAGTCCGTACCATTCGTACGGGATTGCTCCCGATGCTCGCGAGTTTTCGAAGCACTGAAATGTCGCCATGACAATGCCCCTGGTCCGCGGCGGCTTTTACATCGACCGCCAAGGTTCCATACTGGAGGCAAGATCGCATGAGCGCGAGGCTTTCGTCGTAAAATTCGCCTGCCTTCTTTTGCTTGTACGCGTGATCGGTCTCGTTGAGGCTCACGCTGAGACTCGCATCGACGAGTCCAGGCATGACGACCTTGCCGTTCACAGGAATTTCTAGAGCAGTTCGTGCCTCTTTCAGATTTTCAAGACGCCGCGTCGATCCAACAGCAGCGATCAATCCATCACGGATGAGGACTGAACCGTCCTCAATGATTCCAAGATCGTGAAGAGCTGCACCTCGGCGGGCACCACTTGAGCCGCGCAATGTCAGCAATTGCTTGGCCCCGCGAAGCAGGAGAAGTTGCGCCACGGGTTCGTTTTGAGTGAGGCTGTCCCAACATACCCTCTGCTCAAGTATTGCTCATGTGGCTTGTCAGGTAATGGAACGAGACGTAATCCTGCCAAAAAGCATCAACGGTAATGGCGATCGCGATGGCCGCGAGCACCTTCCAGAAAAGCTCGCGAGGCGTGTTGGGAAGTCCCGGCAGCCCGGCGATTAGACCGACAACAAGACCGCCAGTGAATCCGCCGACGTGAGCAGAAAGGCTCACGCCCGGCATGAAGCTGAGCACCAGACCCAAGATGAGCCACTGCCCGTAGTGAGCGCGAACCGCTTGCGCCAGCGGATCGGAACGGTGGCGGAACCCCATCGCCAGCATCATGCCGAACAGGCCGAAGGCGGCGGCTGAGGCTCCGAGCGAAACCGATGCAAAAAAGTACGCCAGCCAAAACCCGGTAATCGTCGAGAAGACGTACACGACGATGAAGCGGCTGGTACCGTAGAACTGCTCTACTTCGGTGACCAGGATAAATAACGACCATGAGTTTATGGCGATGTGCCAGAATCCGCCGTGCAGGAAACCGGCGGTAATCAGGCGCCACCATTGGCCCGCGTGAATCGCCGGCGGAAATTCGGCTCCCAGATAGACGGCGACGCCCGAATTCAGCGTCCCGAACGGTGCATTCGTAAGCTGGCGGCTCACGATCAACTCGATCAGAAACAACGTCGCATTGATGACGAGCACGATAATACTGGTCAGGTTCGCTCGCGGAATTAACGAAGCGGCCAATTGGCTGCTTCGCACATCGATGGCGCGAGGCCCTAGTTGAACACCGCAATACGGGCAGACGCGGTCGCTGGTAGTTATGAATGCCCGGCAATTCGGACACATGCGGCGCTTTTCCACGGTCTTCATTGTAGCCAGCGTGTCATCAATCCCCTGATAAAATCGAGGATCACATGAGCAAGACAGAGCATGAACTTCGCGAGGACATTGTTCGTGTTTGCCGTCTCGTTTACGAGAAGGGCTGGGTGGCCGCCAACGACGGAAACGTGAGCATCCGGCTGGACGAGAAGCGCATCATGTGCACTCCCACCGCAATCAGCAAAGGAATGGTGACTTCGGACGACATCATCGTTTGCGATATGGCGGGAAAGAAGATGGAAGGCAGTCGTGAACGCACCAGCGAAATCGCGATGCACATGGCGATTTACTCGCTCCGCGAGGACATCCGGTCCGTAGTGCACGCGCATCCACCCGTCGCGACCGGTTTCGCAGCTGCCGGTCGGGCTTTGGACAAGGCGCTGCTGCCCGAAGTAATCATTCAGCTTGGCGCGGTGCCGCTCGCCTCATACGGGCTGCCGGGCACGCCCGCTCTGTGTGAGGGAATGCTGCCGTTCATTCCGCACTACGATGCGCTGCTGCTCGAAAATCACGGCTGCACCTCTTATGGACGCGACGTTTGGGAAGCGTTCTTCCGGATGGAAATTGTGGAACATTTCGCGCGCATCACGTTCGTAGCGGAGATGTTGGGCGGCGCGCGTCCGCTCCCGCGCGAAGAAGTAGAAAAACTATTCGCCGCGCGCGCCAGGTACAACGTCGATTCGCGAGCGCGAATGGAACCTGGCATGCCGCTCGTCGCCGAAGATCTCTTAGAGACGCAACGTTGAATTCTTTCCGGCAATCCTACATATTGATCCGTTTATCTTTGGTCCGGGTCAGATACCAGCAAGGACTATCGCCCAAATGCGGAAACAACGCGTGCACGCATGTCTCATCTTGCGGATCGTCAAAAAGAAACTGAGTTTTATTACCTTTTTGCGGCACTGCGTAGTACGGCTGAACGGTGACGGTACCGTAGGGCTGCCGGTTCGTTGCGATCCGGAAACGCAACACCAGATAGTCGCATGCGTAGACTACGGCAATCGTCAGAACGGTTGCGATGAAAGCCCTTTGAAGTAAGCGGGCGATGATCTGGCGCCCCGTGCGAGCCGCCCTTCGATCAGCCATTGGGGATGAACGACGCCGCATCCGGCGAGTGGAGATGGATGATCCCGCGCCGCAAAGCGATGGTCACTGCATGCGTGCGATCGGTCGCGCCCAGCTTGCCCAAAATACTTTGGACATGCGCTTTGACCGTACCCGGCGCCGTGCCGAGCACATCGCCCACCTCTTTGTTGCCGAGCCCGCGCGCGATCAGGCCGAGCACCTCGGTTTCGCGCGGCGTAAGCGCCACCTCAGGAAAAAACCCATGCAACTGTTGCGAAACTTCCAGCGGAATGAATCGCTTGCCCGCGTACACCGCTCGAATGGCGCGAACTACTTCCGTATGCACCATCTCTTTAAGAACATAGCCGCGAACGCCGGCTTCAAGCGCCCGGTAAATGTCCTGATCGCCATCGTAAGAAGTCAGCATGAGGATCTTCGCATCCGGACACTCGCGCCGAATCTGTTGCGTCGCCTCAATTCCTGTTTGATCCGGCAGACGGAGATCCATCAACGTTACGTCTGGACGGTGTTCCCGATGCAACCGAATAGCGTCCCGCCCCGTATTCGCTTCCGCAACCAACTCGATTCCGGGCTCCGTGGACAAGATCGCAGCGATTCCTTTGCGCACCAGGTCATGGTCGTCGACGGTAAGAATACGGATCGGTCCCGAGGGTTCCAACAAAGCCATCTACCTTATCTGATGTTCCAGACCGGCGCCTGCGTTACTATCTGAAATGCCCGAGATCGAAAGCGGCAGCCGGATGGATACCTTCGTGCCCCGCCCGGGAAGGCTGGTAATTGTCAGCTCCGCACCGATTTCGCTGGCCCGCTCACGGATACCCACAACTCCAAAATGACCGAACGGCTGCTGTTCGGCGGGCTCGAACCCGATACCGTTATCCTCTATTACCAGGTCGAGCTCCTGTTTTTCGAGCCGCAGGGTGATAACAATGTCCGGGGCGCCGGCGTGGACAACGGCGTTGGAGATCGCTTCCTGCGCAATGCGCAAAAGCTGATACTCTGCCTCGGGAAACTCGCTGAGCGAAACAGGCTGAAGGTTCAGCGACAAAGATATGGCCTTGTCATTCACTGCCTGACGAGCGAGCTTCGCCAGTTTGTCGGAAAAATCGAGCGACTCCGCGCTACCGACAACTCGAAGTCCCCAAAGCGAATGCCGGGCCTCGGTAGAACATCTAGCCGCATCCTGAATAATTTCCGCCAGAAACTGCTTTTCTTTGGATAAGGGCAACTTCGTCCAAAGGGCCTGAAGCTGCATCGTTATTCCGGAGAGGCCCTGAAGCAGTGTGTCGTGCAATTCGCGCGCGATGCGGCTGCGTTCCGCCAGGACAAGGCCGAATCTCTGTTTTAACCGACGCACACGCATGCGATAACCGGTCACGATTGCCAGCGCGAAGGCGATTGCAAGCAGTGGAAAGAACCATGTCCGCTGATAAAGTCGAGGCTCAATGGTGAAATTTAGAACAGCGGGACGCGTGCTCCAAATTCCATCGGCGTTCCGGGCCATCACTTCGAATCGGAAATGCCCGGGGGGCAGATTAGTAAAGAACGCTTCCCGTCTGGCGCCTGCCTCCGTCCAGGCCTTTTCATAGCCGTCGAGAATGTAGCGGAACGATATCTTTTCCGGCGACACAAAGCTGAGTCCTGCGTACCGGATTTCCATATTTCGTTCAGAAGGCTTCAGTTGAACGTCTGCATGGGGATCGACACGCTGTCCGTTGATCAGAATGGCCGTCACCTGGACGGACGGAGGCATTTTGTTGCTTAGTAAATGATTCGGATCCACGACGACCAGGCCATTGGTCGTAGAAAACCACAGCCGGCCGTCATGAGTCCGGTAAGCGCCCGGTTGGACGCCGGACTGGCATTCAAAGCGCAACTGCCCCGTACTGAAGGGAATGCTGGTGACCGAGTGGATGCGGCCATCCGCGAAACCGTCCAGTTCCTTTTGGCTCACACGGAAAATGCCTTTACTCGATGCCATCCAAAAATTAGCGTCGTTGTCTCTGACAATGCTGTAGATGCGGTTATCGTACAGCCCATCCTTGACGCGCACATGCGTGAACGCCCCATTCTGCCAGCGCAGAAGTCCCGAGCCGAGCGTTCCCATCCAGACCGAATGACGCGTGTGATCGAGAAAGTAGCAATCGACGGAGCGCGTCACATCTAACGAGTCGCCGCTCCATTGGTTGTTGCGGAGAAAATAGAAGCCGGAGGCGTCCGTACTGGCGAATAAGCGCACGATGCGACCGCCCGTCAGGGCGACAATTCCGTTCGAACCGGACCCTGCGCCAAGATTCTCACGGGTGAAATGGCCTCCATCGAAGTGGTCCAATCCCTTATTTGTTCCGGCCCACAAACTTCCCTGCATGTCCACGAACAAGGCACGAATTTCGGCGCCCGATAGTCCGTTCGCGCGCGTATACGTCGCAAACACTTTCCCATTTCTCAGCCGGTTCAGCCCTTTCCGGGTGCCAACCCATAGGTCCCCTGTCTTATCCAGTTCCAAGCTGAAAATCGTGTTGTCGATCAGTCCCTCTCGGGTCGTGATATTGAGGAAACGATGTCCGTCAAAGGAATTCAGACCATGGCCCAAGGTGCCGATCCAAAGGCGCCCGGAGACATCTTCGAGAACAGGCCCGACTTCGTTGCCCGACAAACCCTCGCTCGTTGTGTACGGAGTGACTTTGCCGTCGGTAAACTGATCGAGGCCGTCTTTTGTACCAGCCCAGAGGCTTCCTTCGCGATCTACGTAGAGCGATAAAACGACGCTGTGAGACAGGCCGTCCCGAGTACGGTAAACACTGATCTCCCCATTTCGACCTTCCCCATTACGATAACGGCTGATGCCATCGTTTGTTCCAATCCACAGGCTTTGATCGGGTCCTTCGGTCAAAGCGGAAACGGCATTGTCCGGTAAACCGTCGCGCGTAGTAAACGAGTGCGATACTCCGTTCTTTATCTGCGTCAGGCCCGAAGCTTTTCCCACCCAAACCGTTCCGTCGCTCGCACACTGGAGCGCTGTCACATTCTCTTTTGCTGAAATATCCGGGCCCGAATAGGTCTGGAATCGCGAACCCTTCGAACGAGCCAGACCGAAGTCCAACCCGGCAACCCACCGGACACCATCCGGGGATTCACAGGTAGAACGAATCTGATTGGATGGCATTCCGTCGGCTGTAGTGAATACGTGAAAACGGCCGCCGCTCAGCACAGTGAGTCCTTGGTTCGTACAAATCCAGATCTGGTGTTTGGAATCCGAAGCCAGGCAAAATACGCTGTCGCTCGGGAGGCCTTCTTTCGTGGTTAGGCGAGTGACTACACCGGCGGGCGTAATTTTCGCAACGCCCGCGCCCAGCGAGCCCACCCAAAGATTGCCTTCGCCGTCCTCCGCCAGAGTGCGAATCAAACTTTGATGGAGTTCGGCTTCCTCGAATTCGCGAAAATGCATCCCATCGAAACGGATGAGACTGTCTTGCGTTCCGAGCCACAAGAAACCGTCGCGCGTCTGCAGAATCGAGTAGATGGTCGGCTGGAACAGTCCTTCTTCCTGACCCCAGATGCGATGCGCATATTGCGTCAGTGTTTTGCTCGGGTCGAGTGCGTCGCCTTGCCGAACCAAGACGGCCAGTAATAAGAAAAAGACTGCACAGCAACGACGCATGAGAGGAAGCATCCCGATTCGCTTAATGCAAGGGCCCACCTTCGCAATAACCGAACTCAACCAGTACCTTCACCGGGTCGGCCTGCGCCCTCGCCAAGTCCGGATTGGCCCTAAGGTAAGCAGCTGGATCGAACCCGGGCGAAGTCTTAACCGGCCGCAGCAAGTGTTTACTCGGCACTGTATTCGGCGACACTCCTTTAGATGAGAAGAGTTTCTCAATAAGCGGCAATTCAACACTCCCGTCAGGGAATTCATCGCGGAACTCATATCGGGCGTTTTACATTATTTTCTCACGCGGCGTACTCCGCCGAATGGCATAGCTCGAGGTAGGTCATTCGGTAGTCGCCAAGCACGTTTCGAGCCGCGATAGTCGAGACAGGCGCAAATGGGGGCGCAGTGACTTGGCGAAGGAAGAGCTGCGTCACGCACTCCTCATTTGAACCGCAACGCTCCATCGAAACGTTATGAGCACAGATCCGAACTCTACAAGTGATTCCGCTGCGGCGGGACAGATTCCTCCAGCAGAGGCGCGGCCGCGTCCACGCTCTCGCCGACGGTGGGCCATGTGGGCAGCTATTGTTTGCATGCTGCTGGGCGCTGGGTACCTGTTATCGCAACGCTCGTCGGCTCCGCAAACCACCGCCAAGAAAGGCAAGAACGCGGGCGGCGCCATACCGGTATCCGTAAGCACTGTCAAGCAAGGCAACATCGGCGAGTACGTCAATGCACTGGGCACCGTTACGCCTGTTTATACTGCGACGGTCACCAGCCGGGTGGCCGGCGAGTTGATGGAAGTGCATTATCGCGAAGGGCAGATGGTCCATAAGGGCGATCTGCTTGCCGTCATCGACCCTCGTCCATATCAGGCGACTTACGTACAAGGCCAGGGCCAATTGGAACGGGATCAAGCATCGCTAGCTAACGCGCGAATCGATTTGACCCGCTACCAGAGCGCTTTCGAGCAGCACGCGATTCCTGAGCAACAACTCGCCACTCAAAAGGCGACGATCGGCCAAGACGAGGGCACCGTGAAACTGGATCAGGGCACTCTCGATGCAGCCAAGGTGAACCTCGACTACACGCGAATTACGGCGCCTATCGACGGCCGCGTCGGTCTGCGGCAAGTAGATCCCGGAAATATTGTGCAGGCTAATGGCACACAGGCTTTACTCAGCATCACCCAACTGCAGCCGATTACGGTCATCTTCACCATGGCGGAGGACTACATTTCGGAAGTCGCCACTCAGATGCGCGCCGGCCACAAGCTGAGGGTCGATGCACTCGACCGTGACGATCAAACCGATCTTGCGCAGGGCACGCTCCTGACCCTGGACAATCAGATCGACACGACGACCGGAACGGTGAGAGTACGTGCGACCTTCCCGAACCGCGACAACAAGCTGTTTCCCAATGAATTTGTAAATGCACGACTGCTTGTCAAAACGCTGGATAACGTCAACCTCATAACGACAGCTGCCATTCAACGGAACAACGACGTTGCCTTCGTTTACGTAGTGAACACTTCCAACAAAACAGTTCAATCCCGAAATATCAATATCGCGACCACCGACGGCGACACGGCTGGTGTTACGGGCGTAGCTCCTGGTGAAACCCTGGTGACGGACGGGTTCGACAAGCTGCAAGACGGAACGAAGATCACGATTCGCAAGCCGGTCGCGGCAGGAACTCCACCGCCGAACTCCACGGCAGCCTCTCAAAATCAAGCGGCGACGCAAAGCCAGCCCCCGCCGAAAGGTGCCGCGAATACCCAATTGAATACCGCTCACCAGAATCCACAGCAGCCGCAAACTTCCCAGCCCCATCCGGGACACCAGAAATGAACCCATCACGCCCGTTTATTCTGCGGCCGATCGCAACGTCGTTGTTGATGGCGGCGATCCTACTGGTGGGTATAGTCGCTTACAAACAGCTGCCGGTTTCAGCTCTGCCCGAAGTCGACTACCCCACCATGCAGGTGGTCACGTTCTACCCGGGCGCCAGTCCGGATGTGACCGCGTCCGCCATCACCGCGCCGCTCGAGCGGCAACTCGGGGAAGTTCCCGGATTGAATCAAATGCTGTCGACCAGCTCTCAAGGCGCGTCGGTCATCACTCTGCAATTCGTCCTCAGTTTGAGCATCGATGTGGCGGAGCAGGAAGTACAGGCCGCCATCAATGCCGCGCAAAGTTATCTTCCGGCAGACCTGCCCATGCCGCCGATCTACAGCAAAACCAATCCGGCGGACGCGCCGATTCTGACGCTCGCTCTGACCTCTAATTCCATGCCGCTGCAGCAAGTGGAGGACTACGCCGACACTCGCCTGGCCCAAAAGATTTCGCAGTTGTCCGGCGTCGGCGCGGTCACCATCAGCGGTGGACAGAAACCGGCTGTTCGGATACAAGCCAATCCCACTCAGCTCGCGTCCTATGGCCTGAATTTAGAAGATCTTCATACCGCGATTACCGCAACCAGCCTCGATTCGGCAAAGGGAAGCTTCGACGGCCCCCATCAGGGATATCAGATCAATGACAACGATCAGCTGCTGAGCGCGGATGACTACAACCAGGTCATCGTCACGTATAGAAACGGCGCGCCCGTGATGCTGAAGGACGTCGCCAAGGTCATCAACGGAGTGGAAAACGTCAATCAGGCCGCCTGGATGAATCAGACCCCCGCCGTTATCGTCAACATACAGCGGCAGCCCGGCGCAAACATCATTCAGGTTGTTGATCGCGTCAAGGCGCTTCTTCCTAAGCTGCGAGCGACTATTCCATCGTCGATCGACGTGGGAATCCTGACGGACAGAACGGTGACGGTTCGCGCCTCGGTATCGGACGTCGAGTTCGAATTGATGCTCTGCATCGCGCTCGTCGTCATGGTCATATTCGTGTTCCTGCGAAATTTTGCCGCTACGTTTATCCCGAGTGTCGCAGTGCCCTTGTCACTAATCGGGACATTCGCCGTCATGTATCTGCTCGGTTACAGCCTCAACAACCTGACCCTGATGGCGCTGACGATTTCGACCGGATTCGTCGTTGACGACGCAATCGTCATGATCGAAAACATCATGCGGTACGTGGAGGAAGGAGAGCCGCCGTTAGAGGCGGCACTGAAAGGCGCCGAACAAATCGGGTTCACGATCATGTCGCTGACGGTTTCGCTCATCGCAGTGCTCATTCCGCTGCTGTTCATGGGCGACATCACTGGCCGGCTCTTCCGGGAGTTCGCCGTCACGCTGGCAGTCACCATCATCGTTTCCGCATGCGTTTCGCTGACGCTGACTCCCATGCTGTGCGCGAAGTTGCTGCGGCATAAGAAAGAAGGGCAGGAAGAGGGCCGCTTCTACAAGGCCTCGGAAAGAGTTTTCGAACGCATTATTGCGTTTTACGGCAGAACTTTGGAATGGGTGCTGGAGCACCGCAATCTGACCTTGGCTGTCGCGGCGGCCACTTTGGCGCTCACCATCCTGCTCTACATTGTGATTCCAAAAGGATTTTTTCCAGTCCAGGATACCGGGGAAATCCAGGGCATTTCGGAAGCCGATCAGAGCATCTCTTTCACCGAAATGTCGGACCTGCAGCAGCGATTAGCCGCGGTGATTCTCAAGGACCCTGCAGTCGAAAGCCTGTCCTCTTTCATCGGCATCGACGGCACGAATACTACCTTGAACAGCGGCCGAATTCAGATCAACCTGAAGCCACTGACGCAGCGGAATATCAATGCTTCCGATGTCATTCGCCGCCTGCAACCGAACCTCGCCAAAATAGACGGAATCGTGCTGTACATGCAGCCGATTCAAGATCTCACCGTAGAGGACATCGTTAGCCGAACGGAATACCAGTACAGCCTCGAAGATCCGGATCCGAACGAGTTGTCGACGTATGCGGCCAATTCGTCGACAAGCTGAAGGCCTTGCCGCAATTGGCGGATGTGGCAAGCGATCTGCAGACGCACGGATTAGCGGCTTCACTCGCTATTGACCGGCAAACGGCGATGCGCATCGGCATCACTGCCCAAAGCATAGACAACGCGCTCTACGATGCTTTCGGGCAGCGCCAGGTATCGACTTTTTTACCCAGTTGAACCAGTATCACGTGATCCTCGAAGTGCAGCCGCAATTCCAAACCCATCCGGGAAACTTGCAGGATATCTACATCAAGCCGCCCACGCGGAGGAGCTGTTCCACTCGCACATTCACACACGCGAGCAGCTCTTCCAAGCCGATCCTGATCAGCCACATTGGACAATTTCCCGCCACCACCGTCTCCTTCAATCTTGCGCCGCGAGCCGCGCTGGGCGAAGCTGTCGATGCAATCCGAAAAGTCGAGAAGGAGATGCCGGCTCCGATAGCGATGCAGACCTCCTTTCAAGGCACGGCTCAGGCCTTCATCGCATCTCTGACGCAACGAGCCGCTCCTGATTCTGGCCGCGCTGGTCACTGTGTACATCGTGCTGGGCGTGCTGTACGAAAGCTATATTCATCCGATAACGATTCTTTCGACGCTTCCATCGGCAGGGGTGGGCGCCATTCTCGCGCTGCTGATTTGCCGGTCTGAATTGACCGTCGTCGCCATCATCGGCATCGTTCTCCTGATTGGAATCGTGCAGAAGAACGCGATTATGATGATCGATTTCGCGCTGGATGCCGAGCGTGGCGAAGGGAAGCCCGCGCGCGAGGCGATTTTTCAAGCGGCTCAACTTCGATTCCGTCCGATTCTGATGACCACCATGGCCGCTCTGCTTGGGGCTGTGCCGCTTGCCTTCGGAACAGGCACCGGATCGGAGCTCAGGCGGCCGCTCGGCATCACGATCATCGGCGGCTTGATTTTCAGCCAGCTACTGACCCTGTACACCACGCCGGTCATTTATCTTTTCTTCGACACGCTTGCATCGCGAATAGCGGCGTTCCGCAATCGCAAATCTCGCCAAAACAGCCGGGCAAGGCATGGAGCCCGTGCCGGCGTCCGGGGACTAAACCATGAGCCTCTCATCGCCCTTTATAAAAAGACCCATCGCAACCACTCTGCTCACTGTCGGCAATCGCGCTTGGCGGGCGGAGTTGCCTTCCGGCTTCTTCCGGTTTCGCCGCTTCCGCAGGTCGATTTTCCTACCGTATCGGTCTCGGCATCGCTTGCCGGGCGCAAGCCCCGAAATCATGGCCTCCTCCGTTGCGACACCGCTCGAGCGGCAGTTCGGGCGAATCGCCTCCGTCACGGAGATGACGTCGTCAAGCGCGCTGGGGCAGACCAGCATCACCCTGCAATTCGATCTGAACCGCAACATCGATGCAGCGGCGCGCGACGTCGAGGCTGCCATCAACGCAGCTCGTGGATATCTCCCGGCCGATCTTCCCGGCAATCCCGACCTATCGGAAGGTCAATCCCGCCGACTCGCCCATCATGATCATCGCCCTCACCTCCAACAAACTGCCTCCGCCTGCGTTGTACGATGCGGCGTCGACAATCTTGATGCAGAGGATCTCCCAGATACGCGGCGTCGGTCAGGTGATCGTAGGCGGCAGTTCCGCTCCTGCCGTTCGCATCGATGTAAATCCAACCCTCATCGAGCACTTCGGCCTGAGCCTCGAAAACATCCGGACGGCCATCACCGCTCAAACCGCCAACCTGGCTAAGGGCAGTTTCTCGGATCACCACAAAACGTTGGCGATAGAAGCCAACGATCAGTTGATGCATGCTGTGGATTACCAACCGCTAATCGTCAAGTAGCAACGGTGCAGCCGTAAGACTGTCGCGATGTTGCGAATGTAAGCGATTCCGTGCAAACGCTTCGCTCCTTAGGTCTGGCGAATGGAAAACGCTCTGCGCTTGTTGATCATCTTTCGCCAGCCCGGCGCGAACATCATCGACACCGTCGACGGCATCAAAGCCGCACTGCCGCAGTTGCACGCCTCGATCAATAACGCCATCGACATGAACATCACCCTAGACCAAACGATCACCATCCGTGCTTCCGTTCGGGATGTGGAACGAACTCTTCTTATCTCCATTGGTCTTGTCGTCCTGGTGGTGTTTGTGTTCCTGCGCGACATACGCTCGACTCTCATTCCCAGCTGTCGCCGTTCCTGTCTCTATTATCGGGACTTGCGGCGTGATGTACCTGCTCGGCTTCAGCATCGACAACCTTTCGCTGATGGCGCTGACGATCTCCACCGGATTCGTGGTCGATGACGCCATCGTCGTGCTCGAGAACATCACCCGTTACCGCGAAAAAGGTTTGGGTGCAATGGAGGCCGCTTTCAAAGGAGCCGCCGAAATCGGATCTACCGTTCTTTCCATCAGCATTTCCCTCGTCGCCGTATTCATTCCCATCTTGATGATGGGCGGCATCGTCGGCCGCTTATTCCGGGAATTCGCAGTTACGCTGTCCGTCACCATTCTGGTGTCCCTGGTTATATCTTTGACCACCACGCCCACCATGTGCTCGCGCCTGCTCAGCGACGAAAAGGGACACGGCAGGCTCTATAACGCGAGCGAAAAAGTTTTTGTCTTCATTCTCAAAATGTATGAAAAGAGCCTGGCTTGGGTGCTGCGCAATTCGGCCATCGTTCTCCTCATCGCAATAGGAACACTCGCTCTGAACGTTTACCTGTACGTGATCGTCCCCAAAGGTTTTTTCCCTCAGCAGGACACCGGACGTCTCAACGGAAACTTCATGGGCGATCAAAGCACATCGTTCCAGGCGATGCAGAAGAAAATCACCCAACTCTCGAAAATCGTGCAGCAGGATCCCGCCATTGGCACCATACAGGCATTCAGCGGCGGAGGTGGAGGCACAACCACCAACACGGGCCGCTGCTTCATTGCGTTGAAACCTTTGAATGAGCGCAAAGTTACCGCGGATCAAATCATCACTCGCTTGCGTCCAAAACTCGCTGTTATACCGGGCGTAACCCTGTTTTTGCAGGCCTCTCAGGACATAAGAGTGGGGGGAAGGCAGAGCGCCGCGCAATATCAGTACACGCTGCAAAGTGACAATCTCGCTGAACTCACCACTTGGGCTCCCCTTCTCGTGAATCTGATGAAGAAGATGCCCCAGTTGACGGACGTCAACAGCGATCAGCAGAACAACGGTTTAGAAGCGAATCTCGTGATCGATCGGCCGACAGCATCGAGGTTGGGCCTGACCCCTCAGAGTGTCGACAACATCCTGTACGATGCGTTCGGCGAGCGAGAGGTCGCGCGGACCTACACGCCGATGAATCAGTACTTCGTCGTCATGGAAGCGGCGCCCAGCTTCTGGCAAAATCCGGGCGGACTGAATGACGTCTACGCTCAATCGGCAGCCGGCGTCCCTATTCCCCTTGCGGCGTTCACGCATTTTCAGGCATCCACCGCTGCGCTGGCGGTAAGTCACTCCGGAGTATTTCCCTCCGTCACGATCTCTTTCAATCTTGCTCCTAACATTGCGCTCGGAGACGCGGTCACGGCCATTAACGCGATGGAGCAGAAGGCCGGAATGCCAAGCACGATTAATACGAACTTTAGCGGTACGGCTCAGGCGTTTCAGTCCTCGCTCGCAAACGAGCCGGTGCTGATTGCAGCCGCGCTTGCGGCCGTCTATATCGTCCTTGGAATTCTTTACGAGAGCTTCATTCACCCCATCACTATTCTTTCCACGCTTCCTTCCGCCGGAGTAGGTGCGCTGCTCGCGCTCATGATTACCAAAACGGAACTAAGCGTCATTGCGCTGATCGGCATTCTCCTTCTGATCGGCATCGTGAAGAAGAACGCCATCATGATGATCGATTTCGCACTCGAAGTAGAACGTCGCGATCATAAGACCCCCAAGGAGTCGATCTTTGAAGCCTCGCTGCTGCGTTTCCGGCCGATCATGATGACCACCATGGCAGCGCTCCTGGGCGGATTGCCTCTCGCACTCGGCACCGGAACCGGATCCGAACTGCGGCGACCGCTCGGCATCACCATCGTGGGCGGACTGATTGTCAGTCAAGCGCTGACGCTCTACACCACGCCCGTCATTTATCTCTACATGGACCGCCTCAGTTTATGGCTGCAGAGACTCCGCAGTGGCAGTCTGCCCGAAGCGCCGGCCGAAGCCCTTGGACCGGCGCGTTAGGGAAGCGAATGGAAACGCACTACAAAATTACGACCGAGTCGCGACCCGCGGAACGGGCCGTCACGCTCTTGCTGAACGGCAAGTTCAGCGAAGATGCCTTGCCTGAATTGGAGCAATCCATTTCCGAAGCGCGCGGGGCGCATCAGCGCATCTACATCGACCTGAGCGAGGTGACCTTAGTGGATCGAAAAGCAGTTCAATATATCTCAAACCAAGCTGACGATGACGTGAAATTGGTGAATTGTCCCATTTACCTCCGACGCTGGATTGGGCAGGTGAGCGATGAAGTTGAAAACTAGAGAAAGCATCGGAATCGCGACCGTGGGGACTCTCGCTCTTCTGCTGTCCGCGTGCAATCCCGGCCCCAAATACGCTAAACCGCCGGCGCAGACGCCCACCGCGTTCAAGGAAGCCGTTCCGCAAGAATACAAGGAAGGAACCGGTTGGAAGATCGCGCAGCCGGGAGATGACAAGATTCGCGGCAAGTGGTGGGAACTGTACAACGATCCCCAGTTGAACGCGCTCGAAGAGCAGGTCCAGGTTTCCAATCAAAGCATCATCCAGGCGGAGGCGAACTTCCGGTCAGCTCGCACTGTAGTATCCACTGCGCGAGCATCGATGTTTCCGGCTATCACTACGTCGGCTTCCTACACGAACTCCCGGTTTTCACAAACCGCGAGAACGACAGCCATTGTCGCTTCCGCGGCCGGAACAAATGCGAGCACCGGAACTTCGAGTGGAACTACGGCCACGAGCGGCACGGGCGCAAGTTCTACGACCACGGGAGTTGCCGGCGGCGGGAGCATCGGTCTTGTCAACACTTTCTCCTTGCCCATTGACGTGTCCTACACGGTCGACCTCTGGCATAAAGTCCGGAACACTATCGCCGCGAATTCGTTTACCGCCCAGGCGAGTGCTGCGGATATTGCCACTGCGGTATTGAGCACGAGGGCTGAATTGGCACAAGATTATTTCGAGGTTCGAGCGCTCGATGCGCAAAGAGCAATGCTCGCGGATACGCTCGAAAATTATCGCCGCGCTCTGAACCTGACCACCACGCTGTTCCAGACCGGACTCGATTCCGAGCAAGAGGTCGCCCAGGCCAAAACACAACTGGATACGACTACCGCGCAAGCGACGGATCTAGGCGTTGCAAGAGCACAGTACGAGCACGCGATTGCGACCTTAATCGGCAAGCCTGCCTCCGCGTTCTCTCTGCCGATAGCGCCGTTCGTTCCCAAACCTCCCGCTGTACCTGTCGCATTGCCCTCCGAGCTTCTCGAGCGGAGGCCCGACATTGCGGCAGCGGAACGCCAGGTCGCGGCGGCCAACGCGCAGATCGGCGTAGCCAGAGCCGCGTATTATCCGAACCTCACGCTGAACGCCACCGGCGGGTTCGAAAGTTCGCACTTCCTCGAATGGTTTAGCTGGCCGAGCCGCTTCTGGTCGCTAGGGCCCCAGATGGCCGAAACCCTGCTCGACTTTGGAGCCAGGCGCGCCGCAAACGAGCAGGCGCAAGCGGCCTACGATGCCTCCGTTGCAAGTTATCGTCAGAGCGTCCTTACCGCCTTCCAGACTGTCGAGGATAATTTGGCGTCGCTTCGCATTCTCTCCGAAGAGGTAGTGCAGGAGCACACCGCGGTGAACTCGGCAGACCGTTATCTCGATCTGTCTCTCACGCGCTTCAAAGCCGGTGTCGACAGCTACCTGAATGTCATAACTGCGCAAAACACCGTACTGACCAATCGCGACACGGAGCTGCAAATCCAGTTGCGGCAGATGACCGCGAGCGTTTCGTTGATTATGGCGCTTGGAGGCGGCTGGGACGTTTCCCAACTCCCTCCAGTGAGAAGCTTGGCCGGCAAAATCGCGAAAGCGAAAGATTCAGGCACCAGCACAGGCGCACAGCCTATCGCAGCTCCGAATCCACCTCCGCTGGAGACCACGCCATCCGTTCCCGGCGCCCCCAATTCGCCGCCGCCGAAGCCCGTTGCTAGTCCTGCGGTGGGCGCTCATCCGCCAAGCGGAACGCACTGATCGGTACGGACGCGGTAATTATGGGAGATGGACACCAAGGAATCCGCCCCTCTCCGCAAACAGCTCGTCGACGCTATGCGAGGCCACCACTCGCACATCGATTTCGATTCTGCAGTAGAAAACTTTCCGCTGGACGGTCGCGCCGCGAAGCCGGCCGGTGCTCCCCATAGCGCTTGGGAATTGCTCGAGCATATGCGGCTTGCGCAGCACGATATCCTCGAGTTCTCGCGCAACCCTGAACACAAATCGCCAAAATGGCCGGAAGAATACTGGCCGAAAACCGAAGCGCCGCCCGATGCGAACGCTTGGGATCGGAGCGTCAAAGCCTTTCAGAACGATGCGCGAGATTTGGAGAAGCTTATCGAAGCGCGCGAACAGGATCTCTTCAGGCCTTTCGAACATGGCGACGGCCAGACGCTTCTCAGGGAGGCGTTGCTGGCAGCGACACACAATTCCTATCACCTCGGCCAGCTTATGTTTGTAAAGAAGATGGTGGCGGGGAAATAGAACCAGTTATGAAGATCTTTACGTTTGACAGCACGCTGCGGGCTGGTACGCAAGATGAATCGGTCTCATTCTCGCTCGAAGATAAATTGCTCATCATCGAGAAACTGGACGCGCTTGGCATCGACTACATCGAAGGTGGCTGGCCCGGCTCCAATCCCAGGGACAAGGAATTTTTCGAGCGCGCGCAGGAGTTGAAGCTGAAACATGCGAAGCTGACAGCTTTCGGAGCGACACGATTCGCGAAGAAGTCCATCGAAGCGGATCAAAGCATCGCCGACCTGCTCGCTGCTCACACGCCGGTCGTATCGGTCTTCGCAACGTCGTGGGAAAATCCTGCCGAACAGGAGTCGCGCGTCGACGAGGACGAGCATCTCCGCGCCATCGCAAATACAATTTCATATCTAAAGGCCCACGGGCGCGAGATTATCTACGACGCGGAACATTTCTTCGATGGCTACCACGCGAACCCCGCTTTCGCTCTTCGCACGCTGGAAGCGGCTAAGAAAGCAGGAGCCGATGTGCTGTGCTTGTGCGACACGAACGGAGGGACTTTGCCGGCGCGCGTGGTCGAAATCGTTAAGGCGGTTCGCAGCCGCTTTGATGGAGCCATGGGCATTCACTGTCGCAACGATTCGGACGTGGCGGTCGCGAACACATTGTTGGCCGTCGAGGCGGGCGTGACCCACGTGCAAGGCTGCATCAACGGCTATGGCGAGCGAAGCGGCAGCGCGAATCTCTGCTCCATAGTCGCGAACCTCGAGCTGAAGTCCGGGCACACCGCGATCGGCCGCGACAATTTGAAGCATCTGACGAAGGTCGCCCGTTTTGTGGCAGACCTGGCCAACTTGCCCTTGCGCCATGAACAGCCGTTCGTCGGAAGCAGTGCATTCGCGCGCAGAAGCGCCGCCCATCTCAGCACCGCCTCCAAAGATTCGGCGGCGTACGAGCACATCGATCCGGAGACGGTCGGAAACAGGTCGTGCATTCTGCTCACCGACCTTTCCGGCCCCGGCGAGATCACTCACCGGCTGCAGCAGCTTGGGCTCAAAGAGCACCTAAGCGATACAGCGCGGCGCGAGCTACTGCAGCGCATCAAAATGATGGAAGAGGAGGGCTACGATTTCGAAACCGCCGAGGGCGCCTTGGAACTCCTGGTGCGGGAAGCCTCGCATCCCGAGTTTCATCCCTTTGAGGTGGTCAGCTACGAAACGTCCACTCGTCTTGAAACCGGCGTTTCCGGCAAGTTGCCCGGCAATAGCGAGACGCTAACTACCGCGAACGTGACGATGCGTGTCGGCGACCACGTCCATTCTCATTCGGCGAGCGGCCAAGGACCCATTCACGCACTCGATATCTGCCTGCGGCAATGCCTCGCGTCCGTGTACCCAGCCATTGCCAATGTTCGGCTCACCGATTACAAGGTGCGCATCTTGGGCGCCCAGGGCGGAACGGAATCGAAGGCCCGCGTCTTAGTGGAATGGACCGATCATCGCAGAAGCTGGAACACCGCCGGCATCTCGAGCAACGTCATCGATGCGAGCTGGCGTGCACTGGTGGATGCTCTGCGATTAGAGCTTATGCGGCTGATCGACGATGAACCCGCCGCGCATATGACGCGAGACGCTAGTTGGGCTGTTTAAGCAGGCCGGACGCCGGCCTGGCCGCGTGGTGCGCGTGCAAGTCCCGCGTGGCCCGCGTGCAAGTTATGATCGGCTCATGAAGGCTGTCGTTGCCGATCCCACCGGTGGTCCTGAAAATCTGAAATACATGGACCTTCCCAAGCCGCAGCCCGGCGAAGGAGAGGTCCTCGTCAAAATCGAAGCCATCGGCGTAAACTTCATCGACGTTTACCTCCGCAGCGGCCTTTACAAATCGCCCGAAACGCCTGTGAAGCTCGGAAATGAAGGAGCGGGCACGGTGGAGGCGGTCGGCAAAGGGGTGAATCGGCCGGTTGGGCAGCGCGTCGCATATGCCTTCGCGCGCGGCTCTTATGCCGAGTATGCCGTCGTCCCAGACTCCGCGCTGGTAGAACTGCCTCAGGCCATTACCTTCGAAAACGGTGCGGCCATTATGCTGCAAGGAATGACGGCGCATTACCTGACGCATTCCACGTTCGTTCTCAAGCCCGGCCACACCTGCCTGATTCATGCCGCAGCCGGCGGTGTGGGTCTCCTGCTCTTGCAGATCGCAAAAATTGCGGGCGCTACCGTGATCGGAACCGTCTCGACAGAAGAAAAAGCGCAACTCGCCAGAGATCATGGCGCGGATCACATCGTTATCTACACCAAAAGCAACTTCCCCAAAGAAGTCAAGCGCCTCACCGGTAACCGAGGCGTCGACGTTGTGTACGACTCGGTTGGCAAAACCACTTTCCAAGAAAGTCTCGACTGTCTTCATCCGCGCGGCCTCATGGTGAGCTTCGGCCAATCGAGTGGACCCGTTGGTGAAATCGACCCTCTTCTTCTGAGCCAGAAGGGATCGCTGTTCCTCACGCGGCCCAATTTGGGGCACTATATCAGCGACGCGAAAGAGTTCCACGGGCGGGCTTCCGATCTCTTCCAATGGATCGCCCAAGGACGACTTAAAATTCGCATCCATCACGTTTACCGCTTGTCGGAGGCCGCTACGGCGCATCGTGATCTCGAAGGCCGCAAGACAACCGGCAAGTTGTTGCTGAAGCCCTAGGAACGCGAGTGGCAGATTCCACCGAGTTTGAGTTGCGTCGCGGTCGGCTGTTCTCGGCGCAGCGGGAAGTCCGTACTGACGCTTTCGTCATTACGGCGATTCCCAACGTCCGCTACCTGAGCGGGTTCACCGGCAGCAACGGCGCTCTGCTCCTCACCATCGACCGCGCTTTACTGTTTACCGATCCTCGCTACCAAATCCAGGCGGCGGAGGAATCCGATTGCGAGGTGAAAATTGCCAAGGGGCCTCTGCTCCGCGAGTTGTCCACCTGGGTCAAGCGTTTGAGGCTGAAGGTTCTCGCCTTTGAAGCCGGGCGCATCGGCTTCGAGGATCACCAGCAGTTAAAGGAACTCAACCGCGGCGTTCGCCTCAAAGCCTCGCCAGGCGCGATCGAGTTCTTGCGTATGGTGAAATCGCCGGCCGAAATCGCCGCCATCGCCGCTTCCGTTCAACTGAACTCCGCCGCTCTCGAACAGGCCCTCCGCCGCTTCAAGGCCTCAATGACCGAAGTGGACTTAGCCGCCGAGATCGAATACCGGATGCGCCGACTGGGGGCCGATGGACCCGCCTTTGAGACCATCGTCGCTTCGGGCAAACGCACCGCCTTGCCACACGCCCGTCCGACCGGCTGCCCTATTCAGCAGCATGAATTACTATTAATGGACGTGGGCGCGAGTGTGGCTGGTTATGCCAGCGACATGACCCGTACCTACTCCGTCGGCAAGCTCGATCCTAAGAGAAGGCGAATGCACCGGGCAGTGCTCGAGAGCCAACTTGCAGCGGTTGATACAGTAAAGCCGGGCGTCTCTTGCGCTAGCGTCGACGCGGCCGCTCGCGGTGTTTTGCGGCGCTTCGGCATGGAACAGCTGTTCATCCACTCGACGGGGCACGGGCTGGGCCTGGAGATTCACGAACGCCCCCGCGTGGGCCGTAAAGAAAGGACGAAGCTGGAGACTGGAATGGTTATCACGATCGAGCCCGGGGTTTATCAGGAAGGCTTTGGCGGAGTTCGGATTGAAGATACCGTAGTAGTGACGCCCGCGGGCTGCCAAGTTTTAACTCCTACAGAGAAAGAGCTGGCCGTCCTCTAACGGCGGCTTCGTTCGGCACCGCAAGCCAATCATGACAATCGACGAAATCAGAGAACTGATCCGCGTTGTGCAAGAGACCGGCATCCGCGAGCTCGAGGTGCGCCAGGGCGATAACAACGTGCGCATTGTCAGCGGCGCCTTCAGCGTGCCGGAAGTCATGCTACCCACCGTTCTCCCCATTTCCGTAGCGGCGGGTGGAGGAACCGTCCCCGCGGCGGGATTGCCTGCACCCTCCGAAACGCCTCCGCCTGCTCAGCCGCCTGCATCTAAAGAAGATGAACACGATGTAGTGGTGAAGTCCCCCATCGTCGGTACGTATTATGATGCTCCGGCGCCTGGTTCGCCGCCCTTCGTGAAAGTCGGCGACCGAGTCGAACCGAAGCAGGTAATCTGCATCATCGAATCCATGAAACTCATGAATGAGATCGAGGCGGAGATCGCCGGAATCTTAGTCGCGAGGCTCGTCGAGAGTGGCCGGCCGGTCGAATACGGCGAGTCGCTCTTCACCATTCGGCCCCACTAGCTTTGCTCATGTTTCGCAAAATACTCATCGCAAACCGGGGCGAAATCGCCATACGCATCATATGCGCGTGTAAAGATCTGGGCATCAAAACCGTTGCGGTTTACTCGGAAGCCGATCGCCACAGTCTTCACGTTCGCTTCGCCGACGAAGCCATTTGCATCGGCCCCGCCAAGAGCGCGCGCAGCTATCTGGATATACCGTCCGTGATCAGCGCAGCCGAGATCACTAACGTCGACGCAGTGCATCCCGGATACGGCTTTTTGAGCGAAAACGCGGACTTTGCGGAGGTATGCGAGCTCTCCGGCATCAAATTCATCGGTCCCAAGCCCGGTGTCATCCGGGAAATGGGACTGAAGCAGCGTGCCAGGGCCCTGATGGAAGAAGCCGGCATCCCCATCCTTCCCGGCTCTCGGGACATCCTCAAGAACCCGGAAGAAGCGCTTACGCTCGCTGCCGAGATCGGCTACCCGATCATGTTGAAAGCGGCGGCCGGGGGCGGTGGCCGCGGCATGCGGGTCGTCCGCATAGAAGCCGAGCTTACCGGCCTTTTGGCGCAGGCCCAATCGGAAGCGGCCGCCGCCTTCTCTTGCGGCGACATCTACATGGAGAAGCTGGTCGAAGCGCCGCGTCACATCGAGTTCCAAATACTCGCCGACGAGCATGGCCACGTGGAGGTCTTGGGAGAGCGCGAGTGTTCCATTCAGCGCCGCCATCAGAAACTGCTCGAAGAATCTCCGTCGCCTTGCGTTTCTTCTGAGCTCCGCGCCCGCATCTCAGATCGTTTGCGTGTCGCCATGCAAGCCATCGGCTACACCAATGCAGGCACCGTCGAATTTCTCATGGACGAAAATGGCAACCTCTATTTCATGGAGGTGAATGCCCGCATCCAAGTGGAGCATCCCGTCACCGAATTCGTTACCGGCATCGATCTTTTAAAAGCCCAGATCCGCATCGCGGCGGGGGAACAGTTGTGCCAGATCGTGACCCCGCCCATCTCACTTTCCGGCCACGCCATTGAGTGCCGCATCAACGCCGAACATCCCGAGACCTTTGCTCCCTCGCCCGGACGCATCACCGGCCTGAACCTTCCGGGTGGAATCGGAGTGCGCGTCGATACCGCTGCTTACACGGACAGCATCATTTCGCCGTATTACGATTCATTGGTCGCAAAACTCATCGCTTACGGAAAAGACCGCGACGAGGCGATTCAACGGATGAAGCGCGCTTTGAGCATGTTCGTTGTGGAAGGGATTCACACGACGATCTCGCTTCACGAACGAATTTTGTCGAACGAAGACTTTGTCGCCGGACAATTCGATACCTCGTTTTTATCGAAGCTGGGCAACAACGACGAAGGCGAACCGTCGAGCTCCGTAGGGAATCCCACTCCGCGCGTGCCCCCGCAGTCTTCGTCCCCGCACCAGGGTATGCGCGCTGTGATGTCGGCCAGCGATTAACGAAAGCGGCCCGCTACGGATTCAGCTTGCGTTCTTGCCAAACTCGGAAGAAGCGCAATGGATAATACGAAAAGAGTGCGGCGTAGAAGGGTTCGTTCGGAGTCCAGAAGGATTCGTTTAACGAACCGGCTAATGACCATTGAATATTATCCTTAAAGGTCGGCAGAGAGTTCGAAAGCTCACGCGCCACAATACTAGTTCGAATGGGGTACTCTGTCTCTGACGCCCTTTGGAAGTGGAGGTTTCCGGGATTTCCCTATTTGCCAATAACGCGCCAATCGCAGGAACTGAATTGCCCGCAACTCTTGTCAGGTTGCTCCGACTAAACCGACACACGTACGGTTGGCAGCTGAAAAACCTGGAACTGAGATTGCATGTCTAGAATCCAAAGCTAAAGGTATGGCCGAACTCCCCAGCAAAAAAACCGATAAAGAATTCGTGCCTGCTAACTCCCAACTGTCCGTACAGCCGAAAGCTCGCGTCCGTTCGTCATTTTTCACATATTACATCCACGACAGCACCGACGCTTGCCGCCTTCAGCTTCTGGGAGAATTGACCGTCAGCGACGTTCCAGAGCTGAGTGGCTGCTGGCGCACGGCCAAAACCACGCTCGGCAACCGGAAGCTGATCTTAGATCTGCAGCGGCTCGTCGCGTTCGACGAGGAGGGCAAGCAATGGCTCTCCGCAATGGCAAGCGAAGGCGCTGCTTGCTTACCCGATACATATCTTCGCGACGGTTTGGCCGGACAACCTCCGGCGGCGCAACCGGGGAAACTCGGCTTTTTCGGAAAGCTCTTCTCGATTTTTCGCGGGTCGCGAGTGCTGCCTGCCGAATCCTCTACACAAGCACCGTAAAGGCCGATTCCGTACGAACCACCGGCCGATAGGCCGTATCGCGCTCCACAGGCTCCCGTCCTGCCTTACGAATCAGCTCCAGCAAATCTTGACGCCGCAGGTGCTGCGCAGTCGTCGCGCCCGCGTCGTGGTAGATCTTCTCTTCCACCACGGTCCCGTCGATGTCGTTTGCTCCGAAGCGCTGCGCGATTTGTGCCACGCCCGGCGTCATCATAATCCAGTACGCCTTGATATGTGGGATGTTGTCGAGCATCAATCGCGCCACGGCGATCTGCTTGAGGTCGTTGAATCCGGTGGTCGGGGCGAAGTGCGCCATGGCCGTATTGGCAGGGTGAAACGCGAGCGGGATGAACGTGACAAATCCGCGCGTGTCATCCTGTAGCGCTCTCAAGCGCACTAAATGGTCCGCCAGGTCTTCGGCCGTCTCCAAATGTCCGTATAGGATCGTACAGTTGCTCTTCAGGCCGATCTGGTGCGCCGTGCGCGCCGTCTCCAGCCACTCATTGCCATCGATTTTGTGGTCGCAAATGATACGTCGGACACGCTCCGAAAAAATTTCCGCACCCCCACCCGGCAGCGAATCGACCCCCGCGGCTTTCAGCCGTTCCAACGTTTCCCGGATCGAAATCTTCGCGCGTCTAGCCAAGTACGCGATTTCCACCATCGTGAAAGCCTTCAGGTGTACGTCCGGATACCGGTGCTTGAGCCCCGCAATCATTTCGCAGAACCAATCGAGCGTCAGCTCCGGATGCAAGCCACCGACGATGTGAAATTCCGTCACCGCCTCGGCGTAGCCTTTACCGGCGACTTCCCACACCTGCTCCATCGACATGGTGTACGCGTGCGGATCTTTGGCTTTCTTCCCGAAAGCGCATAATCGGCAGCTCGCAACGCATACGTCAGTCGGGTTGATGTGCCGGTTTACGTTGAAATAAGTTGTGTCGCCATGCCGCCGTTCGCGGACTAAATTGGCCATATACCCCAGCGCCAAAATATCTGGGCTGCGGTACATCGCCACACCGTCTTCGTAGCTCAGCCGTTCCCGCTGCTCCACTTTTCGAGTATCGGCTCGAGCCTCGGATCCTCTATCTCAGGTAGCACTTCAACAGCAAAAGAATTCATGATTATTCACGCATACTTGCGGTGCAGCAAAATATCGGCCGCCCAGAAAACAAAAAAGAGCAGGCTGACATAGCCATTCACAGTGAAAAAGGCCGCGTTGACGCGCGAGAAATCGTGAGGCTTCACTAGCCCGTGCTCGTAAATTAAGAGGCCGATCACTGCCGCTACACCGGCCAGACTCAATGGGCCCAAATGGAACGCGAACACCAGGGCAAAAAGGCACGCGGCCATCGCTGCGTGCAAGAGCCGCGCAATCAGCAAAGCGCCGCGCAGGCCGAACCGCTTTGGAATACTGCACAATCCCTCTTTGCAGTCGAATTCGAAATCCTGGCAGGCGTAGATCACATCGAATCCGGCCGTCCAAAACATCACTGCCGCAGTCAGCCACAGAATGCGCGGATTGAGCGAGCCGCGCATCGCGATCCAGGCAGCCGCGGGCGCAATGCCCAGGCAAAAGCCCAGAATGAGGTGCGAAAACATCGTGAAGCGCTTCGAAAACGAATAGAAGAATACGGTGGCAAGCGCTATGGGGGCGAGCATGAAGCACAACGGCCCGAGCTGGCGTGCCGCCCACAAGAAGAGAAAAGACGATGCGAGCGTAAAGCCCCAGGCAAAGCGCGTCGACAGCAGGCCCGCGGGCAAGTGCCTGTTCGCCGTCCGGCGGTTTCGCGCATCGATCCCGGCATCCAGAATGCGATTGAAGGCCATGGCGGCAGAGCGTGCCGCAACCATTGCGACGATAATCCACGCGAAGCGTCCACCCAAACCGCCGATATGGAAGCCGCTGTCACGCCAGGCAAGCAGCGCGCCCGTCAGAGCAAACGGCAACGCGAATACCGAGTGCTCGAACTTGATCATTTCAAGCGTAAGCCGCAGACGTCTCCAGAAACGGGTCATTTCGGTGAGGACGCTACCATTTTATGGGATGCCGCCTTCACCGTTCCCGTTCTGACCATGGACGCTCAGCAACTTCAGCAGCTCTTAGAAGACGTGCGTGACAGCCGAATGAGCGTCGATGCGGCGGTCCAGAGTCTCCGCAATCTGCCTTTCGAAGATTTGGGGTTCGCGAAGGTCGATCACCATCGTGGCGTTCGACATGGCATGCCCGAAGTAATCCTGGGCCAAGGAAAAGATCCGGGGCAAGTGGCGGGAATTGCGGCTGCGCTGCTCGACAAATCGCCCAACCTTCTGCTCACGCGTGCCACCGAAGAGATGGCCGCTCGGGTGGCCGAACTCGCTCCCGAGACAGAGTATTTCGCCGCTTCGCGGCGTCGTTCGCGTCTGGCGTGATCGGACCATTCAGGGCAAAGGAAAAATCGTCGCCCTTTGCGCGGGAACCAGCGATATTCCGGTCCTCGAGGAAGCTCGCCTGACCGCGGAGGTCATGGGCAACGAGGTGGACGCCATCTGCGATGTCGGCGTTGCCGGCATCCATCGTCTCTTGCAGCAACGCGAGCGCTTGGTCCAAGCTCGCGTCGCTATCGTCTGCGCCGGCATGGAAGGCGCGCTCCCAAGCGTTGTCGGCGGCCTCATCGGCTGCCCCGTCATCGCCGTTCCTACCAGCATCGGCTACGGCGCCAGTTTCAACGGCCTCGCTGCGCTGCTCGGCATGTTGAACAGTTGCGCCAGCAACGTGAGCGTCGTTAACATCGATAACGGCTTCGGCGCTGGCTACGTCGCCAGCCTCATCAATCGGCTGTAACTATTCCGCCTGTTACAGAAGGTTGTCGACCCTGAATGAGGTACTCACTGTGCCCTGCTGGCCTGTTGCCGCCAGGGCGCGGGCCTGCACCGTATGGAGGCCATTGGCAAGCAACGTGGTATCGAGCGTAAAATCCCAACCGACCGCCGGACACCCCAGTGCTTGGGCGAAGGTCGGGACAGCGCAAACGTCGGGCCGGCTTTTTCCATAAGAGGCATTTCCGTAGAACACGCCGTCAATCAGGATCTGCACGCTAACGACCCCTACGCCGCCCGCAGTATCGAGCGCCCACCCCCCGAACGCTGCCACGCCGCTGAACACGGTGCTCTGTCCGCCCGGCCGATCGATACTTATTGCAACCGCGTTGGAATTGGAGACGTTGAACGTTGCCGTCGCAGTGGTGCTCTGCCCGCCGCTCGAGGTCACTGTCACGTCGAGCGTGTGCGTTCCATTGGCAACCAGCGTCGTATCGAAATAGAAGTTCCAACCCACGTTCGGACAACCCGCTCGGCCTGGAAAAACCGCGCAGACGTCACCCCGGTTCGCTCCGTAGATCGCGTTTCCAAACGCCACCCCATCGATTGAGATTGCGACGTTGGTGATCGCGGCGATATCGCTGAGCGCCCACCCTCCGAATGCCACTACACCGCTAAACGCGGTGCTCTGCGAATTCGGCTTATCGATGCTGATCTTCAGCGGATTTCCAGCCGTCCAATTCGCTACTGTAATCGACGTACTGAGTGTCAACTGATCGCCCGTAGTCGAAGTGCCGGTGACCGCGAGCGTGTGGCTTCCATCGGCAATCAACGTGGTGTCGAGCGCGAAATTCCAACCTACATAAGGACACCCCGCACGCCCGGGGAAAACCGCACAAACGTCCGGCCGGCTCACCGGAGTCGTTGTCAATGTTCCGCGCGGCGCGCCATCGATCGAGATCACGATGGAGCTAATTGGCCCGTTGTCGTCGATCGCCCATCCCCCAACGCTGATCAAACCCGTCAACGTCGCATTCTGTCCATTCGGCTGATCGATGTTCATCTTCAGCGGCGTGCCCGCCGTCGGATTTGCGACGATAAAGGACCCACTCGCGGTGGCGCGTTGCCCCGTTTGGGCGGTTGCCATAACCTCTACCGTATGAGTACCGTTGGCGATTGCTGCCGTATCCAGAAGGAAATCCCAGCCGACGTTTGGACAACCCGCTCTACCGGGGAAAACTGTGCAGACGTCGCTTCGCGGTCCTCCGTACCGGGCGTTCCCATATGGGATCCCATCGATTGAAACCGCTACACTGCTGACGGTCGTGTTGTTGTCGAGCGCCCAGCCGCCAAAACTTGCGCCACCGCTCACCGGCCCAGTCTGTGCACTGGGTTTATCAATGCTGATCATGATCGGACTTCCCGACAGGTTTGAGGTCTTGAAGCCGGCCGTTACGGTTGTGTTCTGACCTGTAACGGTAAAGCCTGTAACGGCGAGCGTATGCGTTCCGTCCGCTAGCGCCGTCGTGTCGAGGGTGAAGTCCCACCCCACGTTTGGGCAGCCTGCCCGGCCGGGAAACGCGGCGCAAGCATCCGCGCGGTTCCCTCCATATCTTGCATTCCCGTACGGCGTACCGTCGACCGAAATGGATACGCTGCTGATCGCGCCCGTGTTATCGAGCGCCCAACCTCCGAATCCAACCATGCCGCTAAACGGCGAGCTCTTCGAATTGGGCGTGTCGATATCCACCATCATTGGATCCGCAGTACTCCAATTCGCGACGGTAAAGGAACTCGAAACGGTAAAGTGATCTCCCAGTGTTGAAGTCGCCGTGATGTCCAGCGTGTGAGTGCCGTCGGCGACGAGAGTGGTATCCACCGCGATCGACCAGCCGACGTTCGGACACCCTGCCCGGCCCGGATAAACTGCGCAAATATCGGGCCGGCTCGATCCGTACGTAGTCATTCCATACGGCACGCCATCAATCGAAGCCTGAACAGTTGCGATCGCCGCCGCGTCATCCACTGCCCATCCGGAGAACGTGCTCAACCCGATGAATGTCGAATTTTGCGAACCGGGCTGCTCGATCGTGACGTGATACCCGGTAGCTATGATGGGCGCTCCCGCGAAACCATTCACCAGGTTCGTGACGTTTACCGAACCCAGTCCCGTGGCTAGGTCGTAACCGACGCCGGCCTGATACGCTGCCCCCGCCGACCCGTAACCAGTTTCTCCGGGAACCGCATTGTTTCCGATCGTAACGTCGTTGAAAATGCAGTTTCCCGCCGGTAGTCCCGACGTGTTCGAAGCATTGCACGATCCCACATTCTCGTTTGCCGCTAACGTGTAAAGTACCGGAGCAGCTTGCCCTTGCCGCGAACCCGTCTTTTGCACAACCAGCGCCATGATGCCGGCGAACGATGGCGTGGGCGCGGACGTGCCGCTAACCCCCGAGAAGGACGATCTGCCACGGCGTGAAGTGCAGGAATTAGTAAAAGCACAGCAGATAGAAATCGTGACTCGCCGCCGTCAGGGAAACATCAGGCACATCGCGCGCTCCGTCGTTCGGGATGCCGGCAACTCCGCTTTGCCACGATGGCTTCGAAAAGAATATGCTCGCGCCTCCTCCACCGGCCCAAATGCCTGCATTCGAAGATCCGCACTGCGCAACTGTGCAGCTTTCGTTCCAGACATCTTCAGGAATATAAGCAATCGCGGAGCTGTTGGCAGAGTCATTGCTCGAATTCCAGTACGCTGAGTAATTGCCGTTTTCGTTGAACTCAGTGCCGCCAACCGCCACGTTATAGGGAGTTGCGGCGAGAACGTTCACCGAAATCGGCCCCCTAGCGGCTGTTTCCGAGTTGGGGTCGTCGCAGCCCTCCGCGCCCGAGTCTCCTGCCGCGACCAGGTAGGTAATACCTTGCGCTGCCGCTTGCTGCGCAAGAGCCAGATGAAGATTCACATCCTGTGACGTGTCGGTCGCTTCGCAACCTCCGTAGCTTTCCGTCATCACATCGGCCAGGTTGTTATCGACGATGTACTCTTCGGAAAGATCGACGCCGTCGGTACTATTCGTCGAATTTGAGACAACAAGGTCGACAGTCGCGTTGGGCGCCGTCGCGCCCGCCCATGAAGCGTCAAGTACAGCCTCCTCCTCGTCACCTGACACCCGGCCCGGATCCGATCCATTCACCACCACTACAGGAGGGTTAGCCGGAAGGCTGAACATGCTGCGAAAACTGATGACGTCCGAAACTAAAATGTTGGAGCGCGCCCACCACCGCGATAGTTACGCCCGCGCCATTAACGCCGGCCTGATAGAGCGGATTAATGTTGTAGATCGTCGCGAAATCGGCCGGCGACAACGCATATGTGCCGCTCGAGATCGTGTATTGAGGCCTCGAACCCGGCGTGTACGTGAACTCGAACGGCTCGCTCCTTTGAATGATCTGCGGCTTCTTCCCGAAATTATATAGCGTCGCGAACCCGCCCACCACCGGCCCCAAGGCAGCCGGAATCTGTGGATCGCTCGCGTTCGCCCAATGCTCAACGCCATTCACCGCATACTTGTGAATCTCGGTATGGAAAGCCGCTTGCACCTGTACGGCAGTACCCGAGAAGTCGATAACGCTCTTCCCATTCGAGACGCGATTGACTTGAAACCCGTGCGACTGCAACCAGGCGGTGATGGTCTGAATGTCTTGATCGGCCGCTCCAAACTGCTGGCCGAATTGCAACGGCGTCAGCCACTGATGATATTGCGGCGAGGACTTGTCTTGTTGCCGCTCCAGCAAAGTTTCGAGAGCCGTGGCCTGCTCGGAGCTGCGGTTCAGTACCAGCAGCATGTGTTCCATCGGCAAATCCGCGGGTGCCGCGCCTCGGTCGAATTCGGCCCGGGCCAGCGGATGCGTATTGCCGCGGTAAAATCTTTAACTCGCCTTCATCGATCTCCCGCGTAATGCGCACCGGAACACGACCCGTTTGTGCCTGCGCACTCGCCTGGCTGGACAGCGCCGCGGCTAAACCAGCTACGGCAACTACGAAAACTGCAGATCTTTGCATAAAGAAGAGCGACACCTACACCAAAAGTCACCCCAAGATCCAACCCTTCTCGCCCCCAGACGTATTTAGTTATTTTAGGTTACAGATAGCAGTTTGAGAACTTCATTCTAGGCGTTTTAAAAAAACGAACCCAATTGGGTTCGTTCGGTAATTCAGCCTCTGAGGCGCCCGAGCCGCTCCCCCGCGGCTTCCAGGGTCTCCTGCTTTTTGGCAAAGCAAAAACGAACTAGGTGCGCGCCGTCCGCTGGGTCTGAATAGAAGCTCGAGCCAGGAACCGCGGCAACTCCAATTTTTTCAACTAAGTAGCGCGTAAAGGCCACATCGTCCGCAAAGCCGAATGCTGAAATGTCGCACATGATGTAGTACGCACCCTTCGGCACGTAACAACGAAATCCGGCGCTCTCCAGAATGCCGGTAAGGAGGTCTCGCTTCGTTTCGTAATTTCGGGCCAGCTCGGCATAATAGCCATCCGGCAGATTGAGCGCCGTTACACCAGCTTGCTGCAGCGGCGCAGCCGCCCCGACGGTCAGGAAATCATGGACTTTCCGGATAGAAGCCGTCAGCTCCGGTGGCGCAATCACCCAGCCGATTCGCCATCCGGTCACCGAATACGTCTTGCTGAGGCTGTTCACCAAAACGCACCGCTCCCGCATTCCTGGAAGCGTGATCGGCGGCACGTGCCGCTCCCCGTCGAAGACAATGTGCTCGTAAATCTCATCCGTGATGAGCAGGCAATCGTATTCCTGGCACAGGCGCGCCAGAATGGCCATTTCATCGATTGTGAAAACACGCGTCCGGTAGGGTTATTCGGCGAGTTTAAGATGACCGCGCGGGTTCGTTCGGTAAAAGCGGCCCGCAGCTCGTCCGAATCGAAAGTCCAATCAGGGGGTCGGAGCCGCACATACCGGCACACCGCCCCGCTCAACTGGGAATCGGGCCAGTAATTTTCGTAAAAGGGCTCGAACACCACGACCTCATCGCCGGGGTTAAGCAGAGCCAGGAGGCTCGCGATCATCCCTTCAGTTGAGCCGCAGCAAACCGTCAGTTCACGTTCGGGGTCGAGATCGACGCCGTAAAAACGCGCATAATAATCGCAGATCGCATCGCGGAACGGCTTAGCTCCCCAGGTGATCGAGTACTGATTGACATCTTCGGCAATGGCCCTTTGAGCGGCGGTTTTCAGCTCCCCAGGCGCGGCAAAATCCGGGAATCCTTGAGCCAGATTCACGGCGCCATGCCTGAGCGCGAGCCGCGTCATTTCGCGAATAACAGATTCCTTAAACTCTGCTACACGAGCACTTTGGAACCGTCTAGCCGAAAGCGTCGCCATGTACAGATTCTAAACTGGCGAGCACAGAGCCTACATTTGCGCGTCAGTCTCGGTGGTGCGTTTTCTTCTTCCGCTTGCTTTTGGGCGGCGGTTTGGGGCGATAGGCGGGAACGTCCGGCACCACCCCCTGATATAGGCGGCGATATACATCTGCGTTGCGCAAAACGAGCTGAATATATCCGCGGGTCTCATGGAACGGAACGGTTTCAATAAACTCCGCAGGTTCACGGAACGGTCCCCACGTGCGCCAAAGATTGGCCCGGCCAGGACCCGCATTGTAGGAAGCTAAGGCAATCTCGGTCTGTCCGCCGTAAGAGTTCAGCAGGTTGTGGAAGAAATATGTTCCGAGCTGGATGTTCCGATCGGCCAGAAGAAGTTGACCGGAGCTGAAGCGCTTGATACCGAAATGCCGCGCCAACTGACGCCCTGTCGAGGGTAACAGCTGCATCAATCCGTAAGCGTTGGCATGCGAAATGACCCTCACGTTGAACTCCGATTCCTGCCGAATCAGAGCAGCGACCAGAAAGGGGTCGAGGCTCTCGTCATGACTGTATTGAACGATAGAGGTTCGATAGGGAACCGGGAACGCCAGTTGCCAGAACGTCACCGGCGCCTGATCGAGCGGCATGTAGAGATACCCGGGAGCATACGACTTGATGTCGTGCATGGCTCGATCGGGCTCATTGCGAGCTGCGGCATATCGCGCCAGCTCGTATGCATAAACGTTTTCTTGCTCGCCGTCATGACGAGCGCCGAATTTCAGCTCGCCTTCGGCCCAATCGTCGAGACCCGTGAGCTGCAGCAGTTGCGCCCGGTCTATGCGGCTTTGCGCCGTTTTCCCGGGTTCGAAACTGGGAAACTCGGGACGAGCAGGCCAGGACGCAGAACGCAGGAACTCAACCATGGCCGGACTCGGTTTTGCTGCTTGAACGCTTGGATCTTTCAGACGTTCGCGCGCGACGATCGCGTAATAGGTGTTTGGAAAACGCGCTACCAGCTCGTCATAGCAAGCGCGAGCGGACGCGACATCGTTTTTTCGCTCTTGCAGACGGCCAAGAAAGTACAGCGCGTTCTCCGCATAGGGTGAATCGGGATGTTGCTGCACGTGTGCGCGCAGCAGATCGTTAGCGTCGTCGCCATCTTTTCGATAGCTTTCGAAGGCGATTCGCCAGTGACACCAGGCGGACCGCGGATCTTTCGGGAAAGTCTCGGAGCACGCACGGTAAAGAGGCAAGTAGGCGCCGGCATCGTCATCGGTACGCGCCTCATCGGCAACAAAGATGAGCGCATCTAAGCGCCACGGTGAGCTGGGGTGTTGCTGCTCTAACTGAGACAGGAAGGGTTTTACATCCGCATGCCGATCGAGCTTGCGAGCGCATCGAATGAGGTAGCTCAGGCGCTCGGCGTCGGCTTCGGGGTCATCGACTTTCAGCGCAGTGAGGTATTCGAACGCCGCTTGTGTATTGTTAGCGAGAAAATCCGCCTCCCCCAGGCGGACCTGCGCTAGATCGCGCTGCGCACCTCCGAGCTGCGGAATGGCGGCCGCCAGCTCAATTCGCGCCGAAGCAGGATTTTTGGCGTCGAACAGCTTTTGCGCGCGGCCAAGCATCGCAGTCGGCGTCGGCGCAGGATAGGCGTCGCCAAGCCGCTGCTTCAGATCCACCAGCGCGTTGGCTGCGTCCGTCGCTTCCTTCGCAACCGGATGGGTGTAATACACGCGTTGGTAATAGTCAGCAGCTTGCCCGAGGTCCCCGGTGCCCTCAAAGCATCGGGCAAGAAGCACGTCGGCTTGAGGCTGTGGAATGACGTCGGTATATTTCTTGACCATCTCGAGCGCTTGTTTCGGGCTATTTCCATCGAGGTCCGCGCGGACCGCGAGGGCGGCCGCCGCGCCCACCAAAGGTGAAGACGGCGACTGGTCGAAGACCCTGGTCGCCGATTGCTGCACTTCGCTATAGTTCTTGAGCTGATATTCAGCCTCCGCACGGACGTACTGCGCGTAGTCGTCAAGCATCGGCGCTTTGCTCGACGCCTCGGTAGCGTAATCGGCGGCGGACCCGAAGTTGCCAAGTTCGAGTTGATGCTGTGCCGCCGCAATCAGCCCGGCCGCACCCAGAACTTTCGGACTTTGCGCTTTCGTACTCTGCGCTTTCGGCGCTGCCAAAGCCACATAGAACAACCCGCCCAGTGCCGAGAGGGTGAAAACGAGTGGTGGGAGCCTAAGCCGACTGCCCCGGATAATCAGCTCCCGCCATCGAAATAGTAGTCATAAAGAGCTTGCGATAAGTCTCACGCGCTGCCTCAATTTCCTGCGGCCGCTTCACTCTTTGCAACGGGTGGGGACGCCGCGATTTGCGCATGAAGCGAATTATTGGAGCTCCGCTCCAAAACCGTGGACGCGATACCAGTAATCAGCTCCAGCGCATTCGCATCCATATAATCCTGGGCCGCCGCAAACAACACCGCAACCGTTCGGCTCCCGTTGGTTATGGGGAAGATGTAGGCGCGCTCGTCCACTTCCGGCAAGCTGAGAGCGTCAGTGACCTCGGCGCGTGTTCGCATTGCAACAACCGGGTCTTTGGTTTCGATCGCGCCGGCGAATGCGGCAGCCGAAACGACCGGGAAAGACAGGGTTTCCGGAAGCTTTAACTTACATTGTCCGCGCAACGTCAAAACTCCATCGCTGAACGCAAATACCGCAATTTGCTGCACGAACAACGAAGCAGCATCCAGGACGGCTGAGAACCATTCGCCTTCCGTTTGATACTGCCGCAGGCGGCGCAGGGTCTGGTTCAACTCATTCGTGATCTGGCAGCGCGCAGCGCGAGCCGCTCGAGAGCAAGCCAAGTCGAATTCGCGCTTGAGTGCGTCGCAGCCTTCATCGAGAGCATGCATCGTGAATCTCGATTTTAGCGGAGAGCGGCAGCGGACCGCGCTGCCATGGCAAAGTGATTTAGCAATTGAGAAACAGCAGCGGAATTCTCGGGCAACAAACTGCTGATCACGCGACGCTGCCGCCCCGCATGCTCGAGATCGAAGATGAGTTTGCCATCGCTTTGGCTGGCGGCTCCGCCGTTCCAGGCGTCCTCGCCGTCGGAAGCTTCGAGGTTCGAGAGCCGCAAGTCCGGCCAACCGTCGGTGAAAGAAAAATCGAATGCGCCGGATACTTTGTTAAAAGCATCATCGGCTGTCAGGTTCAGATCGTCTCCCGAAAAAGTGCCCCTGGCCCGCAGATGCTCCAGGCTTTCCGCTCCGGTCCCGGAACTTTCGAAGCTGCCCTCCGCGTTCAGCAGACCGCCTCGCCAAGGAAAGCCAGTGGCTTTGGCAGAGAAGCGCCAACGAGGAGAGTACGAAGCGATATTCACGGTGCCACGAGCGCGTATCAGGCCTTCCGGCAGATTCAGTTGCGCACTCGTAAACTGCAGATTCGTGCCCTGCCAAACAAAACGAGCGGAAAGAGGACCCAGATCTGTTTCATCGATGAAGAAGTGAGCAACCGTGAGATCTCCGTCCAGGTTGCGTCCCGCAAGCCACGTCGGAATAGCGCGACGCGATAAGCGCAAGCGTGCAAGCAGGCCTTGCGCTTTGAGAGTCGGGTCCAGCGCCCGTTCCATCTGAGCAAGATCGGCGGAGGGCATTTCCAGATGGATGCGCTCAGGGCGCTTAGCCAAAGCGCTGTAGTGGTACCTGCCATAGACCGCTTGCTGCCCCAACGTCGTTGCGAAACGATCGAGATCGAACGTGGTGTCGTCGAAGGCCACCCGCCCTTGCGAGTGTTCGAGTGGAATAGCAAGCCCAGGCGGGTTCAAGCTGGCGTCCGTGAATTGGAAGTGCCCGGACCACGACGGCGGCTGCGATCCATCATGCATGTAGTCCAGTGTGCCGGTAAGCGCTCCGGTATTCAGCATGACCAGACAGGAAGGGGTGCCGAACCACGCCCCTACCGTGCTCTTCAAAGCGTCTATCGAGAAATCTTCGGCCATAAGAGAAGCAACAACTCGCGGAACCGACGTATAGTAATCGCCGCCGGCTTGCAATGTCCCGTGGTCGGTCTGGAGCACAGCCGGATCGAGGTGGATGCGATCACCGGATATGCTCGCGGTCACGAGCGAAGCGCGAAGAGGTGGAACATCGGGCAAAGTAGCCGTCGCATCGCGAACCGCGACTCGCCCCGCCATGCCTGCATCGCTCGAATATCCCATGAACCCTTCGAGCGTTCCGTTCAAAGCGAGGCCTTGCGGCAGCGAAAGTCCCATACGCCTGCCGAATGGCAATAAATCTTCAACAGGAGCTTTGTTCAGTTGAGCAAGAACGGACCACGCCGGACGGCTGGAAAAGCTGTTTACGACCATCTGAAGCGCGACAGCATTCTCTTCGCCGGGCCGCGATGGCAGAGTCTCGAGTCTCAGTCGATGCGCAATTAAATCTACGTTGCCACGGTAACGAATGTGCCAATCTTCGCCACTGGAGGGCAAGAGATCCCAGCGATGCACGTCTTCGACTTGCAACTCACCGGCGATGCGCAACGCGCCAGGGGGCCCTTCGATCCGGGCGTGTGAGCTGACCGTCCCATGCACCCCGATATCGTGACCTTGAAATAGCGTAGTCAGCTCACTCAAATTACTGGGATCGAGCGCCACATCCGCTTCGAGCTGATTCGCTGTCGCACTCGCAGGATTCACGTACCAGTTCGCGGTTCCGTGCAGATGGCCGAAACCGTTCCCAGCGCGATCCGTTCGCGCCGGTGAACCGGAAAATTGAATGTAGAGCTTGCCCGACCGTTCCGGGTAGATGGTGAGATCGGAATCCAGAACGTAGAGCGTCGTTTTGCGCGTACCAAGTTTGAAATCTATGCGGGCGTCGGCAACCTCAAATGCCGGAAAGAAATTCAGAGGCATGCGCCGCGGGACACTCAACCGCTCCACGAGTGCCACGATGTTCCAACTTCCGTCGGTCCGTTTCACCAGATTCAACGAGGGCTCGACCAGGCGCAAACTGGAGAAGCGGATGTAGCCGAGTAACAATCTGTCAATGCGGAGCCGGGCCTCGAGCGTCGGTACGTACGCGAAAGGTTCCACGCCATAACGCGGATCTTCGCCGATCGTCACATCCTCGAGAGAAAACCCAGGTCCGGAGAAGATCGTGAAATGCGCTTGGCCGAATTTTACCTGCCGCCCCAATGAGGATTCGAGAGCTTGCCGAATGCGTCCGCTAAAACGCGCAGCGTTCAGGTGAGGAGCGATAAGTCCCGCAACCACGAACGCGAGCAAGCCGGCAAGTGCCACGCGCCACAGGCGGCGAGAGCTCGATTTGACCATTTCCTGGTGTGCTGTTTCACTCAAAAGATGCACGTGGACGTGTTGCCGTGTGCCCCGATTATAGCGTCGGAGGCCATTTCTTTACTGCCGCGCTTGGGCGGAAAGTACCAAGAGCCGCATGCTATTCTCATCGCCGGTGAACGAAGCTTCGAAGCGGCAGATAGCGATGATCTTCGACCTCGACGGAGTTCTCATCCACTCGATGCCGCTTCACCTCATAGCGTGGAAAAGTTATCTGGAAAAAATCGGTGTTGGCGTCGACGATCTCGAACGAAGAATGCACGGCCAGCGAAATGCCGAGCTCATTCGAGATTTACTGGGCGACAATCTGGCGGAGGACGTCGTCTTTGAGCATGGCGCCTCCAAGGAACGGCTGTTTCGCGAGATGTTGAGCGCCGATCCAGATCGTTACCGCGTACCCGGCGTGCTTGAATTTCTAAACCGGCATCGCGACGCGCCAAAGGCAGTCGCTTCCAATGCCGAGCCGGCGAATATCGATTTTGTACTCGAGCGCTTCGGATTACGGCGGTTTTTTCAGATCACTATCGACGGTTTTCAGGTGAGCCGGCCCAAGCCATTTCCCGACATCTATCTGAAAGCAGCGCAGCAGCTACACGCGAACCCGGAGGATTGTATTGTTTTCGAAGATTCGCCTACGGGCCTTGAGGCGGGACGCGCAGCAGGGATGCGCCTTGTGTGCGTTGAGACCACTCCAACCGAGTTTCCAGGTCTAGATCTCCACATCAAAGACTTCTTTGATCCGCAGCTTGAACCGTGGCTGCTGGCACAAACCGCCGCGTAGAAATCGCGCCCGGCACCGCATCCAAACCTCGCCTTCCTGCTAGAATCCGCAGTGATGTTTAGCGGCATCGAACATTTCGCCATCGCCTCGCCAAACCCGAAACGGCTTGCCGATTGGTATGCGGCATATCTCGATTTTGAGATCACGTTTGAATATGCGGGCAATTACTTCATACAAGCGCAGAACGGCGCGCTTGATCGAAATCGTACCTGCCGAAGGCGAGCGTCACCGAAACCGGCATGCGCACGCCTGGAATGAGGCACATTGCCGTTGCGGTCGATGATTTCGATGCCGCTTACCGAGCAACTGGAGTCGCAAGGCGTTAAATTCGAAGGCGAGCCGTACACGAATCAGGGCAACCGCCTGGTGTTCTTCAAGGACCCCGATGGGAATCTGATTCATCTGATCAAGCGGGAAAAGCCTCTCCCGTGAATGAGCGTTTTCACGGGCTCCGACCTAAGCGGGTTTAGCAAAGCGCGTGCTACAAAGAGCATTGCTTGCTGAAGCGAGTCTTTAGAGCGTTTCAATATCCGGACTTCCGGCTGATGTGGCTGGGAGCCTGCACGTCCACCATCGGCACCTGGATGCAGATCCTCGCGCAGAGCTGGCTGGTGTACCAGCTTTCGAATTCTTCGGTTTATCTGGGGCTCGACGCGTTCTTCGGGCAGATTCCCATATTCCTGTTTTCGCTTTTCGGCGGAGTATTCGCCGATCGCAAGAGCCGCCAGACATTGCTGCTGATTTCGCAAGTCGTGCAGATGTCACTGTGCCTTCCTGCTTGGCGACGCTGGTCGCACCGGCGTGGTCCGCGTCTGGCATATCTGGTGTTTGTCGTTCACCGTCGGACTCGCGCAATCATTCGGAGGACCGGCTTATTCGGCTCTGATTCCCTCGCTGGTGGATAAGGAGGATCTTCAAAATGCGATTGCGCTCAATTCCATCCAGTTCAATGTGGCGCGCGTGGTTGGGCCGGCGCTGGGCGGCATCGCTCTTAGTCAAGCTTGGGCGCGGCGTGGTGCTTCACCCTGAATGGAATTTCCTTCATAGCCGTGATCGTTACGTTGCTGATGATTCACCCGCGTTTCGTGCCCGAGAAGACCGGCGAATCCGTGATAGAGAGCATGCGGGAGGGCATCAATTTCCTGCGCAAGCGCGAAGGCATGATGGGTCTCGTCGCTTTGGCCTTTTTCGGCGACGTTGCTCTCGTTTCCCCTCATCACTTTCTTGCCCGTCATGGCGCGGGACGTCTTTCACGGCGGCTCGAATACCTTCACTTTGTTCCTGTGCTTCTCCGGCGTGGGATCCATAGCGGGCGCACTGCTCGTCGCAGCGAGCCAGAACCAGATGGGGCACGCCAAGCGATCGTTGACTGGTCATGCTGGTGCTCGGAATCTTGATCGCCGGCTTCGGGCTATCCAGAAATCTCGGCGTTGACCACGGCGCTTGTCTTCGGGCGGGCGCAGCGTTGATGATCGTTTTCGCGCTGAATTCTTCGCTGGTGCAGCTGTACGTGAGCGACGCCATGCGCGGCCGCGTCATGAGCGTCTACAACATGGCGTTTCGAGGCGGCATGCCCCTCGGCAGCGTCATTTCCGGCTGTCTGATCAAGCAAACATCGGCGCCCGCGATTATGGCCGGCAATGGCGTCCTGGTCGTGACCCTCGCGCTTTACTTCCTTGTTCATCGAACGCAAAGTAGCGAAACTGTGAGCCCGCGCGCGCGTCACTCCTACAATGAAAGCGAAGATGTTTCGGAGTATGATGTTGAGACTCGCGCGACGAGCGGCTTTAGTACTGTGCGCTTGTGCCGCTGCAATCGCTGGCGAGCAGCCGCGGAATGAGCGATTTGCTAAGCGCGCGCGATCGTCAGGACCTCGCCGCGATGGATCGCATCATCGCGCAATACCAGCAAACCGCTCAGCAGAATTCCGGATCGGCCGAAGCTTATTACCGGTTGGCGTTGGCCTATTCCTACGGAGCGGAAGTTGCGATGGAGCTTCACGATAAGAAGAAATCGGAAGCGCTCGCCGAAGCCGGCTTGGATCCCGCCAAGAAAGGCGGTCGCTGAGAATGGATCCAACGCCGAATATCATCGCCTTGTTGGGTGAGCTTTGCGGGCAGGTGATTCCCGCGAACCCACTGCTGGGAACTTTGAAATACGGCCAGTGCGCCCGCGACGAGATACAACAAAGCGATACAACTCGACAGCAGACTCGCACTCGCTTACGTCAGCCGCGGCGTCGGCAATTACTATCTGCCTTCGGCCATGGGAGGAGGCGTGGACCTCGCGCTCAAGGATTTCGATACAGGCGATCTCGCTCGAATCCGAATTTGGCGGAGGCGTATATCTGGAAAGGCGTAGCTCTGCGCAAGGCGAATCGCGATGCTGAAGCGCGACAGGCCTTTGAGCGTGCCTTGCAGCTCGACCCGAATCGCTGCTTGGGCCAAAGAACAGTTGAACAAGACCCCCGCTCACTAAATGCGGCGAGCGTTTCTCCTGTGCTTGGGATTAATCGCAGTTACTTGGCTGGAGTACGAATTTTTCCCGGACACACTTACTTAGAAGCAGATACGCAGATCTATCTTCCGATTCTGGAGCGGCTGGATGCGCCAGGTTTCTTGTCACGCGACTTAGTCGCCACTCATCCCAACGTCGCCTACACGATCTACGACGAAGTTACTCTCTTCCTGCACGAAGCGGCGCAATTGGATTTCCGCGCCGCGCTTACCGCGCAACAGCTTGTTGCCGGGCAGCGGCGATACTCGGCGTTTTCTTGCTGGCGCTGTCCGCGGGCTTGGGCGATCTGCTCGCGCTTTCTCATCGCTGCGCTATTGAATCTTGGCGCGGCGTTGACCGGGCCCGCGGTTCTGCTGGTCGATCGCGAAGCAGTTGCCCGCGCGTTTGCATTTGGATTGATTCTGCTGGCGGCCGGGCTGATTGCGCGCGAGAAGCCGTTCTTGCGGGGTTGGCCGGGGGCTTGGCCGTCGTCTATGATCCCGCCATCGCCGCCCCGTTCTGGGCGGTGGTCCTGGTGGCGTTCATTTTCGATCGCCGCTTGCGGCGTCTTTTCCGGCCCGCGCTCACCATTCTGCTCGTCTTCATCCTGCTGCTCGCGAATCTGGCGCAGTTGCAGCCCGGAGTCCTCGAGCGCAGGATTTCTTCAGCACCATTTCGGAACCGTTCGCCGCGCTCCAGCAGTATCGAACTCAGTTCGTTTGGGTGTCGGCTTTGGGCTGCGACGCGAGATATGGCACTATCTGGCGATTTTCGTTTGCGGCATTTGGGCCACGGCTCGAATCTGGCCGGCATTGAACCGGCAGGTGCGTTGGCTTTTCGCTCGCGCTCCCGCTCTGCGGCATTGCGAGTGTGCCGCTATCGCGATCTTCTGCTCGATCGTCTGCGCTGGTCGCTTATTCCGCAGATCCAGCCGGCGCGAGCGCTCCTTTATACCGTCGCTTTTTCGCTGGCATGGCCTGCGCCATGGCGGGTGCTCGCGCCGCGCTAGCGCGAAAAACCGGGGAAGCGTGGCTCTGGTTTCTGCTTGTCTTCGCTTTCCCGATGAATGTCCGGATTCTCGACTTATTCCGGCTGACCAACTCAGACCATCTGTCTTCAGCTCGCTTGTCGATCTTACTTGCTTGCGCGCTTGGCTTCTTATTGAGCAGACTGCGCGAGACGAAGTGGAGAGCCTGCGTCTGCTGGTACCGCTTGCCGCCATCTTTGTCATGCCGCGCACGCCGGCGCACGCGAAGAATACTCCGAAGATGGATGCAAAGCCGATCGCTCGAAGTGGCCGATTGGGCCGAAGAGAACACCTGGGGCAGCTCGATGTTTCTGTTTCCCGATGCCGGACGCGAGCTCTACCCGGGAGTCTTTCGCGCCGAGTCGAGTCGTGCGCTCTGGGTCGATTGGAACAGCGGCGCGCTGGTTCCTTACTTCGAATCGTTCGCCGTCGAATGGTGGCAGCGCTGGCAGGAAACCATGCAGGACGGATTTTCACCGCGCGGCTGCGAGAACATGCTGTCGCTCCCCATCGACTACTACGTCTTGAAACGCGCAAACCGAGCTTCGCGAGGTCAAGCCCGTTTTTCAAAATCGCGATTTCGTGGTTTACGATTCGCAGGCGATCTAAAAAAGCGCCAGGGCTCCGCTGCCGTCGTCGCGTGAGCACCGCGCGCGCATTAGTTGTTCAGATTGATGCCGAGCTTCTTCAGTTCCTCGGCGTAGTAGCGCTTGTGGAGAATGTCGTACTCTTCCCCGCCTTCGGCGATGTCGCGTTTTTGCGTCTTGATCTTTTGGCGCGCGGCCTTGTCGATGCGGTCTTCCAATTGCAGCAGGTCGGTCATCTCGCGCACCAGCGCAAGGCGAAGTTCGTTCGGATCTTTGCGAACCCGGAAATCGCGCGATTTGCGCATTCCGGCCACAATCTTGTGCGACAGCTCGTTCACCCGGTCGCGCGACAGCTTCATCGCGATCGCCCGTGTCGCGGCCCGCCGCGCGCGTCAATTTGCGTTGCGCCAGCAATTGATTCTTGATCTTCCGAAACATCTCCTGATAGGAAATGTTTTCGCGCCGCATGTATTCGCTGTAGTCGTCCAGCAGATCGCGAACTTCATCGTTCAGCCGGTCTTCGGTCGAGAGATCTTCTTCGATCATTTGGGCGATGATCCCGGCCGCGACCGTCGGATTCGACGTTTCAAACGCAGCGGGACTCAGACGGCTCACCAGTTGCCGTGAGAGGTACCCGATGAATTCCCGGGCCAATAGCATCCGAGCGTAGTTTAACAACTGTAGTGAGCAGACTCACATCGGAACAGCGCCGCGGTACTGATGCATGCAGTCTCGCGCGATGATTCGCGAGGAATTCGCTGTCGATCGGACGCCGTCCGCGAAAGCCATCTTCGACGTGGTGCCAGAAGCCGATTCCCGATTCCCCGAGCTTCCAACACAGGTACACTTCCTTGTCTCTGTAGAGCGTCGGGAAATCGATCAGCCCGGTGTCAATGTCCTTCAACTGGCAGCCGATCTCCTTGATTCTTCTCGAGCTGTCGACTTTCAACTTGCGCGCCGCCGCATCTTTGCGCGCTCGCAGGTCCGCAATTCGTTCCCGCGGAGGAACCATGCCACCGGCCAGGGTGATGCGTTGAGCGATGCCGCCCAGTTCCCCGTCGCAGCATCGTATTCCTGCTTCAGCTCGATCAGGCTGCGCAGAAGGCGTTCTACTTCCGGCAGCAGACGTTCGGCTTCGAGCAGAGTGAAAAACCGCGGCACAACACCAAGCCGTAATACAATGCATAGCAGACGCGCTGGTTATTCTGAGACTTGCGCATCGGCATTCATACGCTCCACCGCGGGCTCGCTCGATCGCGCGGCCATCAAGGCGAATGAACTGGGCGCAAACACGTTCCAGATCTTCTCCGCAAGCCCGCGCATGTGGCGCGCCAAGTCGCCCGATCCCGAGCAGATCAGCGCGCTTGAACCGCCTGCGCGAGCAGCACGATCTCACGCCGCTCGTCATCCACGACAGCTATCTGATCAATCTGGCCGCTCCGCCCTCCGTCATTCGCGAGAAGTCGATCGACGGCTTTCGCGGCGAGTTGGAACGGGCGCTCCTGATCGGCGCGGATTATCTGGTCACCCATCCCGGCAATTACAAAGGCATGACCGTCGAGCAAGGCATGCTGAATGTGGCCGAAGCGATCGCGCTCGCCTGGCGCGGCGTCGATCCAGCTCTGAAGACGAACGCCGAAACTGACGCATCCTGCTCGAAAACACGGCCGGAGCAGGCGCGCAGCTCGGCGGAAAGTTGGACGAATTATCCGCCATCCGCGCAGCTCGCCGGTCCTTATCTGGACATTCCGGTCGGTTACTGCCTCGATACTTGCCATTGCTATGTGAGCGGGTTCGATATCGCGCAGGAAACCGGGCTTATCGAAGCTGCTCGAATGCGCGACGGAAACGCTCGGCCTGGAGCACGTGCCGTGTCATTCATACCAACGATGCCAAAACCCCTCTGAACTCGCACTCGGACCGCCACGCCAACATCGGCGCTGGTTATATTGGTTTAGAAGGCTTTCGGCGCATTCTGAATCATCCGGAACTGCGAAAGAAAGCCTTCATCCTCGAGACTCCCGTCGACAAACCGGGCGACGATCTTCGTAACGTGACGGCATTGAAGGAGCTGGTATTCCCGAAAAAGCGTTCGACCCCAAAGAAATCGAGCCCAAGTGGCACGAGCGTTGGGCGCACGACCCGTCGCTCTACGTAGCGGACGCTCCCGATAAGCCGAAGTACTACGTGCTCGAGATGCTGCCGTATCCGAGCGGCAAGCTGCACATGGGCCACGTGCGCAATTACGCGATCGGCGATGCGCTGGCGCGCTACATGTGGATGCGCGGCTACAACGTTCTGCATCCGATGGGCTGGGACGCCTTCGGACTGCCGGCCGAAAACGCCGCGCTGAAAGAAGGCCGCGATCCGCGCGAGTGGACGCTCAGCAACATCGCCCACATGAAGGCGCAGATGCAGCGCCTGGGGTTCGCGATCGACTGGAATCGCGAAATCGCCACCTGCGAGCCCGAATACTACCGCTGGAATCAGTGGTTCTTTCTGAAGATGTTCGAGCGCGGCCTGGCCTATCGCAAAGAAGCGCTTCTTGAACTGGTGCCCCGAATGCGGCACCGTGCTCGCCAACGAACAGGTGGTGAACGGCTGCTGCTGGCGGCACGAAACCACGCCGGTCGAGCAGCGCGCCATGCAGCAGTGGTTCCTGCGAACCACCGCCTATGCGGGCGAGCTGCTGGACGACATGAAGCAGCTCGAGGACGGATGGCCGGAGCGCGTCCTCGCCATGCAGCGCAACTGGATCGGCCGCTCGGAAGGCGCGGAAGTCGATTTCGCCGTGGACGGACTGCCCGCGAAAAGATCCGCATCTTCACCACTCGCATCGACACTATCTACGGCGCGACCTGCCTGATTCTCGCGCCTGAGCATCCGCTGGTGGACGAGCTCGTCACAGACGAAGCGGCGCGGCTGCAAGATCAAGGAGATGATCGACGCCACGGCGCGCCAGGATCCCGGCAACTCTGGAGAAGATCGGTCTCGTTCACCGGGCCGCTATGCGATTCATCCGTTCAACGGATCGAGAATTCCGATCTGGATCGGCAACTTCGTTCTGATGGGATACGGCACGGGCGCGATCATGGCCGTTCCGGCGCACGACGAACGCGATTTTGAATTTTGCCGCGCCTACGGCATTCCGGTCGTGCCGGTGATCCGGCCGGCGGATGGACGCGCTTGCCGACGGCGCGACCATGACGGAAGCCGTTTCTCGACTACGGCATCGTCGAGAACTCCGGGCGAGTGGTCGGGCCTGCCCAGCGCCGAAGCGCGGCAAGAAGATGGCGGCGTTCGCGCAGCAGCAACGGCTTCGGCACCGAGTCCATCACCTACCGCATCAAAGATTGGGGCATCTCGCGGCAGCGCTACTGGGGCACGCCGATCCCGATCATCTATTGCCCGCGAATGCGGCGCGGTGCCGGTGCCCGAGAAAGATCTGCCGGTGCTGCTGCCGTTGAACGTGAAGATCACGGGAAAGGGCCGATCGCCGCTTGAAGCGGTCGCATCGTTCATGAATGTCCCCTGTCCGAAATGCGGCGGCGCGGCGCGGCGGGAGAGCGACACGATGGACACCTTCGTCGATTCGTCCTGGTACTTCTATCGCTACTGCGATCCGCACAACGACACGGCGCCGTTCGATTCGAAGATCATCGCGCATTGGTTTCCGATCGATCAGTACATCGGCGGCGTCGAGCACGCCATTCTGCACCTGATCTATTCGCGCTTCTGGACCAAGGTGATGCGCGACATGGGCCTGATCACGAACAGCGAACCCACCAAGCGCCTGTTCACGCAGGGCATGGTGATCAAGGACGGCAGCGAGATGTCGAAATCAAGGGCAACGTTGTCGATCCCGGACGAGATGGTCGAGCAGTACGGGGCCGATACCTGCCGCGCTGTACTCGCTGTTCGCCGCTCCGCCCGAGCGGGACTGGATTGGCAGGAAGACGAGCGTCTAGGGCCAATCACCGATTCCTGGGCCGGGTCTATCGGTTCGTCACGCGCAACGCGGATCGAACCGGCGAACGCGGCGAAGCCTGACAACGATGCGGACCGGCAGGCGCTGCGAAAGCTGCATCAGACCATTCGTAAAATCACGAACGATTTCGACAGCCGCTGGCACTTCAACACCTCCATCGCCTCGTTGATGGAGCTGGTGAACGAGCTGTACCAGCTGGAAGCCGAACTTTCCGGCGTCGCAACGCGGCAGATCTGCGAGAAGCTCACCCTGATGCTCGCGCCCTTTGCTCCGTATACTGCGCAGGATCTGTGGGACAAGCTGGGCACAGCGGGCCAGTGTTCCGGCAGGCTGGCCCGACTTCGATCCCGAACTGGCGAAGGAAGATCTGGCCGAGATCCCGGTTCAGGTGAACGGGAAGCTGCGCGGCCATCTTGCAGGTTGCGTTCGGAACCGCCGAACGAGGAACTGGAGCGGCTTGGCGCTGGCGAACGAGAAGGTGAAGGCGTTCACGGACGGCAAGCAGATCGTGAAGGTCGTCGTCGTCCCGGACAGACTCGTCAACATCGTTGTCAGCTAGCGCCCGGCGCCGACCAGGCGAATTCTCATTAGCCGAGAATCCTAGTCCGAGCTCGCGACGTCTAATAAAGTGGACGCAGTCAAAGTCCGACGCAGTCATATGGATGAGCAAGCAGGCTCAGGCAGTTCTGGCGCGATGCTGTTTTAACCTAAGAGGTAAAGGCGGAGTTTGAGCGCGAAATGCGATCTGGGCGGATTCTCTAACGAAGATCTACCGTTCCGGCGGGGCGGAAGTCGTGGTCTTCAAGGATCTCTCGCTTCAGGTGCGCCGCGGCGAGCGGCTGGCGATCATCGGCGAATCGGGTGCTGGGAAATCGACGCTGCTGCATCTGCTCGGCGGTTTGGACCGGCCTTCCGAGCGGACGATCTTGTTCGGCGATCGAGGACATTGTCTCGCTGGCGCGACCACGCTCTGGCCGATTTTCGCAACCGGCGAGATTGGGTTCGTTTGGCAGAATCCGTCGCTGCTGCCCGAATTTACGGCTCTCGAGAACGTGATGATGCCTCTGCTGATCCGAGGCGTTACGCCGGACGAAGCCGCGCGCGCGGCGCTGATGCGCTTGGAGGAAGTCGGCTTGAAGCGCGCGCTGCGCATCGCGCCGGCGAGTTGTCCGGTGGAGAGCAGCAGCGCGTCGCGCTGGCCCGCGCGCTGGTCGGAAACCCGCAAGGTCTTGCTGGCCGACGAGCCTACCGGCAACCTGGATTTTCGAACCGGCGAGACAATCATGAACCTGCTCGAGCGAGTTGCACGCGTCTCACGGATTGACATCCGTCTTCGTGACGCACAATCTGTCGTTCGCGGCTCGCTGCGATCGAGTTTTAGAGTTAAGGAAGGGCACCCTGCAAGCTCCGTCCGATGATGGAATTGCAGGCGAAGCCGGAGTAGTACAAGACGCAACCCGTCTTGACGGTGGCACTTATGTTTGAACGATATACCGAGAAAGCGCGCCGCGTTATCTTCTTCGCAAGATACGAGGCGAGCCAGTTCGGAAGTCCTTATATTGAGACCGAACATCTTTTGCTGGGTCTCTTGCGCGAGGATAAGGCGCTTGCAAACCGCTTCCTGCGGTCCCACGCCGCAATCGAATCGATCCGCAAGCAGATCGAAGCGCACACGACGGTTCGCGAGAAGGTATCGACCTCCGTCGATCTTCCGCTGAGCCACGAGTGCAAGCGCGTTTTGGCGTATGGCGCTGAGGAAGCGGAGCGGCTGAGCCATAAGCACATCGGGACGGAGCACCTGCTCCTGGGCCTGCTGCGCGAAGAAAAGAGCTTCGCCGCCGAAATCTTGCACGAACGCGGATTGCGGCTTTCCGCCGTGCGCGAAGAGATCGCGCGCTCGGCTTCGGAGAAAGACTTCGGCGAGTCGGCCGAAGGAAAGCTCGCTGCTCGCGGAGTTCAGCCGCGATCTGACCCAGGCGGCCGTCGATGGCATGCTCGATCCGCTGATCGGGCGCGACTCGGAGCTGGACCGCGTGGTTCAGATTCTGTGCCGCCGCACCAAGAACAATCCCGTGCTGATCGGCGAGCCGGGCGTCGGCAAGACCGCCATCGTGGAGGGCTTGGCGCAGCGCATTGCGGACGGCGACGTGCCCTCGTTCCTGTCCGACAAGCGAATTCTCGCGCTGGATCTTTCCTTGATCGTCGCCGGCACAAAGTATCGCGGCCAGTTCGAAGAGCGTTTGAAGACCATCATGAAGGAGTTGATGGAGAACCAGAACGCCATCATCTTCATCGACGAGTTGCATACGCTGGTCGGCGCCGGATCGGCCGAGGGTTCGCTCGATGCGGCCAATATCTTGAAGCCGGCTCTTTCGCGCGGCGAAATTCAGTGCATCGGCGCCACCACTCCGGCCGAATACCGGAAATCGATCGAAAAGGACCGGTCGCTCGAGCGCCGTTTCCAGGCCGTCAAGGTTCCGCCTCCGACCGAGAACGACGCCATCCGGATTCTGTTCGGCATCAAGGAGCGCTACGAGAAGTTCCACGCGGTCGCTTACACGGATGAGGCGATCGAATCGGCCGTCTACACCTCGACCCGCTTTATTCCGGATCGTTTCCTGCCGGATAAGGCCATCGATCTGATCGACGAAGCGGGCGCGCGCGTGAAGCTGCGCCAGACCACGCTGCCGAGCGAAGTCGCCGATATTCAGAAGCGCATCAAGTTCATCGTGCACCGCATGGAGAACGCGATCGCCAATCACGAGTTCGAGAAGGCGCGCTTCTATTCCGACGAAGAGCGCAAGGAACGCGAAAATCTGCGCCAGCTTCGCGAGAAATACAACCTCGACGACACCTCCACCGGCGTTGTCTCGAAGGACGACATCGAGGACGTCGTCGCGCGCTGGACCGGCGTGCCGATGACCTCCATCAAGGAAGAAGAGATCAACAAGCTTCTGCGCATCGAAGAGGAGCTGCACAAGCGCGTCATCAGCCAGGAGAAGGCGATTTCGGCGCTGTCTCGCGCCATTCGCCGCTCGCGTGCCGGCTTGAAATCTCCCAAGCGCCCGTCCGGTTCGTTCCTGTTCCTGGGCCCGACCGGCGTCGGCAAAACCGAAGTCGCCCGCGCGCTGGCGGAATTCCTCTTCGGCAGCGAAAAGTCGCTGATCCGCTTCGACATGTCGGAGTTCATGGAGAAGCACTCGATCTCGAAGCTGATCGGCTCGCCTCCCGGATACGTCGGATACGAGGAGGGCGGACAGCTCACCGAGCGCGTCAAGCGCGCCCCTTACTCGATCATCCTGCTGGACGAAATCGAGAAGGCGCATCCGGACATCTACAACATCCTGTTGCAGGTGTTTGAGGATGGCCAGTTGACGGATGGGCTCGGCAATACGGTCGATTTCAAGAACACGATCATCATCATGACCTCGAACCTGGGCGCGCGTTTCCTCGACAAGCGCGGTCAGATCGGGTTCGCTACCGCCTCACACCGGTATTCCGCAGAAGGTTGAAGATCAGGTGATGGGCGAGGTGAAACGCGCCTTCAATCCCGAGTTCCTCAACCGCCTGGACGAGGTGATTCTGTTCACTTCGCTGGTGGACGAGGACCTGATCAAGATCATCGAGCCTGCTGGTGGAGCAGGTCAACACGAATCTGGTTGCCAAGCAGATCAAGATCCGGCTCGAACCCGAAGCGGCGAAGTACATTCTCGACAAGACCTGCGGCGATCGCAGCTACGGCGCACGACCGTTGCGGCGCGCGCTTCAGAAGTACATCGAAGATCCGCTCTCCGAGGCGCTGATTCAGGGTTCGCTTCCCCGCCCTGCGGAACTGGAAGTTTATCTGAGCGAGAACGGCATCTACTGCAGGCAAATCGGTGAGCTCGAGGGTCAACCCGTTCCGGCCGGCGGAATCGAAGAGACCGCGCCTCCCTCAGCCGGCACGCCGTTGTACATGTTCTAGACGGCGCTCTCCACTTTAGATCATTTCGGGCGAGGCTTCGGCCTCGCCCGTTTTCGTTCCTCACGAGCGCTACTCTGGAACGCTGAATTCGATTGTTCGCGCAGTCATCGCGTTGTCGCGATGCGCCTCAACGTAAATCTTCCACTCGCCCGAGATGGGGAAAACCGGCTTCGCGACATAAACACCAGGATTGATCGCTGGTGCCGGAAATACCTTTACCTGTGTCCCGTCCGTCATCTCGATTTGCAAAGTTACTTTCGCCTGTATCACCGGCTTATGCAACGCATCGTTGACCGTGATCTGAAACGGCACCTGCACTCCGGTCTGAAGTTTCGCTGTTGGTTCAAAGCGGATGTTGAAGTTCCCTTCCCGTTCTGGCGGCTGTTGCGCAAATAGCAAACCAAAAGTGCAAAGCAGGATGGCGACGATTTTCACGCCCTTATTTTAGCCGTTTGTCAGTATTTCTCGATGTGGATGCTCCCGGAACTCGTGTTTGCGGAGATGAGCGCACCGCCGTTTCCGAGCTTTCCCTTCACGTCGTGTTTGCTCATCTCTTCGGTTGAACTCAGCGGCAGATCGGTCGTGATACTCGAAAAGCTGTTGGTGGCGCTGAGCTGCGCGTTTGTATCGCCGGGCAGCCGGAGCGTCACATGGCCGTGCGTCGTTTCGGCGCTAATCGGGTTCGAGTGAAATTCGGCCATGGCGAGATTGATACTGCCATTCGTCGTGGATAGCCGAATACGCTTGCCGTCCTCTGGTTTGAGAATGGTGAGGTCAATCCCTCCGTTCGTCGACTCTGCCTCGATCGCCCCCTGCTTAAGCCGGCCCCGAACGCCGCCGTTGGTCGTCTCGGCCCGCTCAACTCCGCTGCACTCCTCCACATCGATAGCCCCGTTTGTCGTGTGCACTTCGTAGTCGCCGCTGTCGCGCGCCATCGAGATGTGGCCATTTGTACTTGTGACGTGCCCTCCACCTTCGAGATCCTCAATGGAAAGCGAGCCGTTGGTGGTTTGCGCGCGACTCAAAGTAATCTGCCGGGGCACGCGGACGACGTAACGCGCTCCAAAGCCGCCATGGAAGAAATCCTTAGGGGCATCCGTGTGGATGGTGGCGCTATTGCCGCTAACATCCACTTTTATTTGAATCTCGCGCAGCCGGTCGTCACTCGGCGCGTACTTAGTCCCGGAGACTTCAATCGTCTGGCGATCCCAGCCGGTGATATCGATTGAGCCGTTCGTGTTATCAATATCGAGCCGCCCTCCAGGCTGGAGCGCGTACGAGTAGTGAAAGTCTTGTCTAGCCCGATCGAAGCCGTTGAAATCGTCACAACCGGCGAGTACAATCGCCGCCGCAAGAACACCAGCTCCAATCCACATCCGATTCATGAGTCCTCCATAACGGGAAACTATGTTTCAGGACAAGACTACGCAGATTGGGCTGAAAATGTTCCCGAACGACTGAGGGTATTGGTAGCGGCGACAGGAATCAAGCTGTGATCCTCAGCTTCCAACGAGACGTGCGTTATTGCCTGTAGCTAATTGGTATTCCATCGCGCTCGCATCCTTCCCAGGCCTTCGATACCGATCAGAAGCGGCCACTGATGACGATTTTCGAAGAGCAATCGCCTCGCTATTTCCTTATCAAGCGTGGGCTTAAGCGCGACGGTTCTCGAAACGTCGGAGCTCCGAGGGTGACGCTGCTCGTCCTCGAATTCGGAGGAGAGCAACACACCCAAGTTTTTGTTCCGTGGGAATACATCGTGGCGGTGGCAGACGTTCCGTCTGAAGTCCGTGAGCGACGTCAAGTCGGTTGCCTCTCGAGCCAGGGCGCGGCAAAATGGACTTCATTGATTCGAGGCAGATTGGCGCGGCGGATCGTTCGGCCCGTTTTGATGCTCCACTTGTAAAGCATTTAGAGCACGTTCTTGAAATTGGTAGGGGCGACAGGAATCGAACCTGTGACCCTCAGCTTAGAAGGCTGATGCTCTATCCGACTGAGCTACGCCCCCGCGTCCGCACACTTCTTCAGTGTAGCGGTCGCGTCGTCGATCCTTGCGCGGGAATGAGTGAAGTTGCGATCAGCGACTTACGGACTCGTCGGCGCGGGCCCGCTGCCGGGCTGCAGAATTGCATCGACCGCCAGACCTAGGCCGCCGAGCGTTGCGCCCAACGTCAGAAACAAGAATGCTTCCCTGCGCCGTCGCCGCCTTCTCTCTTCTTCAGGTGTTGCCGCCGTAGCGCCGCTTTGACCAGCGGTAGCGCCACTCTGACCCGTAGTCGCGGTGTTCTGCCCCGTGGCCGCGGGATTATTGCCCGCATCGAACGAGGAAGCAGTGCCTGCACCAATGCGCGTCAGGAGAGCACCTTGTCGGCTGAAGACACTCACGGAGCCGCTCAGCGCTGCGATTTGAAGCTCACCGCCATCGAGCCGCACAACTGCTTCGGAGGTAGGCTCCGCGCTTCGAATCCGGTAGTGCGCGGCATCAATGCTGTACCGGTTCATGCCATCTACCCGTGTCGCTCCTTGCTGCAGGACCACATGGTCCTTGTAGAAAGTGCCTGTGGAATTAAGCCCCAGCGTGAGGGCTGCACCGTTTTGCAGATAGACCCGGCTTGAGGCCGTGCCGGTCTTAATTTGCGACCCTTCAAACACGTTCGCATTACCTTCCACCGTTGCATCATTGACTGTGAAGGTACCGAACGCGGAGGCCACACCAATAGTGGGCGTTACCGCGAACAAAAAACCAGTGGAGAGAGCGGTCGCGAAGCACAGCTTCAAAACGCCATTCAGTCTCATCCATTTCCTCCGCCAAGTCGAGTGGTCTCGAGCTCGAAGCGTTTCCAGTATAACGGAATAGTTTAAGATGATCAAACGGAAGTAGAAGCGATGGATTATTACGAGGAACTCGGGATCGCGCCGACCGCAACGGAGGAAGAGGTTCGCCGGGCGCATCGTCGCTTGACCAAGCTCTTTCACCCCGACCAACAAACAGACGAAGGAATAAAGCTGCTGGCCGAGACGCAGATGCGGCGGCTCAACTCAATTGTCGAGATCCTCAATGATCCCGAACGCCGCCGAGCGTACGACGAACAGCGCAGAGACGGCTTGGCCTCGTTCAGCCCGAGTGCGCTGAACGTGCGCCCCCAGGCTCAACGCCGCGCGTTTGGATCTTTGCCCTGGTGGCTGGTCAGCACGGCCGCCGCGATAGCGCTAACCGTCGGAGCGGTCTGGTTTTGGGCGGATAACTGGGGTAGTTCTTTCGCGAACCGTAATCCTACATACATCCCTTCGGAAGCGACCGCGCAGGCTCCGCCCGCCAAAGCGGCCGTCGTTCCCTCAACTACCCAACCGGCCGCACCCGATTCTCAGCAGGCTACTTCTTCTGCCCCTCCTGCCACGCGGGTCGAGGTGGAGACCGCGAAGCGACACGAACCGGAGACCAGGAGGGAACGTTCACAAAATCCGGCCCCGGCGCAAACTGTCGAAGTACCTTCGAATTTCAAGTCGCGGACGGTCGCCACCGTACCGGCTTCCGCTCGCCGGAGCAAACCCGTTATGGTAAGTGCGAACCGGGCTCCTGAAACCTCCCAAGCGGCGCAGCCGGTACCCGTGCGGAAGACCCTCAATCTGGGAAACACGCACATTTCCGCCAGCGTTCGCCCGGTGAACGTGGACCTGCCCCCCGCTCCGAACGTCCCCGCTACTTTGCCCTCACATGAAGACGCAGCGACGATCCCGATAGCTGCGATACCTGCCGTTACGACGAAGTTCCCACAGCCGGACGCTTCCACTAGAGTCACGGCCGCATCAGTCAGCGTACCGGCAGCCGCAAGAGCTACCCATCAAAACACTTTGGAAGGCGAATGGGTCTACGCGCCCACCGAGCCCGAGAAGCAAAAACCCGGATTCTACCCGCCCGAATTTATCGACCTAAGACTGGTTCGAACCGATAGCGGCTTGCACGGACAGTATCGAGCGAGATATCACGTAACCGACCGCCCCATTGCACCCGATGTGAGTTTCACCCTGGCACCCGATGCAGGAACCAACAAGTTTCTTTGGAAGAGCAGCAACGGCAGCAAGGGAACTCTGAAAATTACTTCGATGAACGCTACGAGCATCAAAATAGAATGGCGAACCACGGTTTACAGCAATGCCCCCGCATTAACGGCGGGAACCGCGACGCTCGTCCGGCGACCCCAGCAAATTAGTGAGCGGTAGCGGCGGACGACATTTGCAAATTGTGTACTGCCGTACCGGCGAAGATGCCCGCTTCTGCGAAGTTGCCGAAGGCGAAAACGCCTTTCAGCTCTTTGTGTTTTCTCAGGCAGATTTGAGGAATGATCACAGCCGCCGCTAGGCCGGCCTTGATGCCCAGACCCTTAGCCCCAAACGTACCGTTTGAGGAAGCGAGGAGCGAATTTTCCTCCACCTTGCCCCACGATGTAGCCGCGTCGAGGCTCGTACCCCCGACTGCCGCGAAAATGCTGGCAATCCACAGGCGATTCATAAGCTTGTCGTGCGGATTTTCGTCCGTCGCAATGGTTGTTTTCGGAACCGCGCTATAGGGATTCGCTGATACGTCGTCGTTCGGCAGCGCAATTCGAGGAGCGATCACAACCTGCCCGGGCTGAATGCGTGTCTGCGCGGGCAGCAACGCCGTACCGCTCGCCATTATCAGCGCCCACCCGCTGGTGAGGATCAGTGCTTTCATCTCTTACCTCCAATCGCGAAACGCGATCACCGGTCTAATCGGCGGATGTTGAGGAGGAGGTTAGGGGGGTAGCTGAATCGCGCACACCGGGCATCCATCGCCGTGTGCACTCTCACCTTATAATGAGCGCGCCGAGGAACCCAACAAAAACGCCGCCGCGAACCTTATAAAATCAGGAGGCTTTCGGTTCATTGCATCCTGTGATCGAGCCGCAGTCGCGGATCCGGATATACAGCATGTAAGCGATAATCACCACGTTGACCGCGAGTACCCCCAGGCGTTCCCAGTCCACTCTCTCGACGAGTTTGAGGATCTCCCAGGGCAGATACATCGCGCCGGAAAGTAACGCAAACCATTCGGCCCAGATTCTGCGATTCCACAGTCCCCAGGACTCCACGAACCGCACGGTGCAATAGGTAAGGGCGGCCGCTACGATCGTCAACACGCGCGCGTCGGTCACGCGTGTGGCGGTGTCCATCAAAACGTGCGCCATGCGCCGGTCGGGATCCATATGCAGGTGAAACAGCAGGCTTGCCGCGAAATCCTCAGCATGTTTATGTACCACCAGCAAGGTTATGCCGAGCAGCAGAACAGCGGTGCCCTTCAGGGCTTCGAATGAGGCGACGGCACGTAGACCGGCCCGGCTTGAACGTTCATCGACGGCATGCGGTTCATGCGGCTGCGGCGGAGGGGGAGACCGAGTGTCCAAAGTCGCCATATCCCGATGCTCCCATAGCCGCCGCGCTCCAGGTTGCCCGTCCCGCTATTCGGAACGAAGAGCCCGCACGGGATCGATTCTGGCAGCTCGCCGCGCAGGAATATAGGAAGCGAGCAAGCCGACCACGAGCATCATCACAGGCACCAAAGTGTAGATCAGCGGATCAGCTGTGCTCACGCCGAAAACCAGCCGCGATAAAACGTGCCGCAGTGCGAATGAGCCAAGGAGGCCGATCGCAATCCCCCCGAGGCTCAGTTTCATTCCGTCGCGGACAACCATTCGAAGCATGTCGCCCGCCCGTGCACCGAGCGCCATTCGTATGCCGAGCTCGCGCGTACGCTCCGCGACCGCCCACGACATGACGCCGTAAATGCCGATCACCGCCAGCACTAGCGCAAGACCCGCGAACGCCGCCAGCAGTCCCAGCGTCCAGCGCCGCGTGCGAGCCGATTCCGCCGCGATCTCCTCCATCGAACGCACGTCCGAAATCGCCACATCCGAATCGACGACGCGAATCTCACGCCGCACCGCGTTCGCAATCTCTAATGGATTGCCGCTTGTCTTGACGACCAGGTAATTAGGCGCGACCCCCGGAAAATAGATGCCCATGCTGGGCTCGGAATCGAGGCCAAACTGTTTCACGTCGCCCACGACGCCGATAATTGTGGACCAGCTCGGAGTAGGGCCCCACGGACCGGTGATGAACTTAAGGCCGACGGGATTCCTATTCGGCCAGAAACGACGGGCCAAAGTTTCGTTAATCAGGACCACCGGCCGATTCAAGTCGCGTTCCGTAAAAGCGCGTCCGGAGAGCAGAGAGATTTGCATGGCGCGGAAATAATCCGGAGTGACGACCCTGACCTGCGCGGCTGGTAACGCATCCGGGTTGATGAGCGCACTTCCCGGCACATTGAAGCGCGCCGCATTGGCGCGGCTTGCAATCAGGGGCAGCGTGTTGATTGTCGCGATCGCTTCCACCCCGGGTAAGGGTCTGATTCGCTCCTCCATGCTTCCAAAAAGAATCTCGGGCTTCCGAGAGGGTGGGACGTAAAGTCTCAGTGTCAGCACGCCTTTCGGGTTGAAACCTGGCTCGACGTGCATCAGGCGGGCAAAGCTCTTGGCGAGGATGCCCGCACCTATGACCAGCATGATCGTCAGCGCGAACTCGAATATGACGAGCACTCCGCGCGTCCGGGTAGCTCCGCTACCGGTCATCGATCCGGATTTAATAACGCTGTTTACATCGCTCTTCAAGAGTTGGATAGCGGGAGCAAGACCAAAGAGAATACCGGCCGCGATCGAAACACCTACCAGAAATGCAAATACAGTCGGGTCGAGCGCTGCCTGGCCGGGCAAGAATGCGGACAGACTCCACTTTGCGAGGATCAACCCGAATGTTCCGCCAACAAAGGCGAGCAGAATGCTTTCGGTCAGCAGTTGACGGATAATCCGCCCGGCGCTAGCCCCCACCGCCGTGCGTACCGCGATCTCCTTCGCTCTGCCGCTCGCCCGCGACAGCAAGAGGTTCGCCACATTTCCGCACGCAATCAACAGAACCAGCGCAACCGCGCCCAGCAGCATCAATAGCGCCGGCCGCACGCTCGCGGTGAGGTCGTCTTGCAGGCCGATCACTCTAATACCGAAGCCTGTGCTCGTTTTACGGTGCTCTGCTGCCAACCGCCGGGTGAGAGCGCCGAGGCGCCTGCTGACCTCTGTTTGCGTGACCCCTCGCCGCAGTCGGCCGATGAAGCCAATTGCATGCCGCACGGGATTGGTCAGTTCGTCTGCGAGCAGCGGTCCCGGAGGCAGCCAGATATCGGCCCAATCGGGAAATTGAAAGCTCGCCGGCATGATCCCGGCGATGGCGAAACTCTCGCCGTTCAGGTGCACGGTCTTTCCGACAATCGTCGCATCCGCTCCAAAGCGACTGCGCCACAATTTATCGCCTAACAGGACCGAATGAGGATCTCCATTCCCGGCGAAAGCGTGTCCACGCGCCGGCGCAATTCCCAGCAACGAGAACAGCGCCGGAGAAGTCACCGCGCCGTGGATCTCGAGCGCCTCTGAACCGGAAGTCGTCAGATCGAGATTCTCAGGTACGTAGCGATACCACGCAGTCTCTTCGAACACATCCTTTTGCTGCCCGCAGGCCTGAAGTTCCGGAGGAGAGATTCCGAGAGTCGAGAACTGAGGCAGATACGTGTCCCACACTGCAACAAGTCGAGATGGATCGCGGAACGGAAGCGGCTTCAGAATCACGGAATGAACCAAACTGAAAATCGCCGTGTTCGCGCCGATACCAAGCGCCAGCGTCAGGACGGCGACCGAGGTGAAGCCGGGAACCTTGACCAGAATTCTCGCCGCGTACCGCACGTCTCTTGAGAAATCGCTTGCAGAACGAACTAAAAACAGCATTTTCGTTACTACTTTACCCGCGCCATGGCGATCAGAGTTGCAACACGAGTACCAGCCCATAATGCGACGAAACATTCACCGTTTGCATTGCTCCATCGGATGCGACTTGAACCTGGATTTGACCATCGATCTTCTCCTGCCACGTGCCCGCCTTCGGAAAAGGCAGACTGATGCTTGCCGCGTTATCCGAGAAATTCAATACGATCATCGCGTATTCTTCGGGTTCGCCGTTCGCTGCATCGGCATGCCGATGGTATGCCACTATCTGACTGCCGTCCTGTAGCGATTGTAAATAGTAGTAATAAGAATCGCGGCTCCGCAAGCAACGATAGGCGCGGCGCAAATTCCCCAGAATTCGATACAGACGGACTAAAGCGGTCCCGTATTCGTCGTAGAAATACTCCCAATGGGTGTCGCGCCGTAGCTCGATACGCGCATCGCCGCTGTCGGGCAGATTGTAGTTGTCTGCGAACTCCTGGCCTTGCCAAAGCATCGGCACGCCTTCGGCAGTGTAAAGCGCGATGGCGAACGGCTGCAGCTTGTAATACAAGCTTCGATCGCCAGGAGGGAAAAGGCCGTAACCTGCCGTACCCGCGGAGACAATGAGCTGGCTGTGATCATGCGTTTCCAGATACTGAAATGGCGCAACGGGCATATCGACAGCGCCGCCGGCTGCATTCGTGACCGTTTTCGCCGCGGGATAACCGCTGAAACCGGTATCTAGCAGGTGCGCAAAATCCGCATCTACAGAATTTCCTCCGACGATGCTTTGCGCCTTATTGAGCAAATCATCCTGCCAGGCGCAGCTCGTGTAAGTGTTGGCCAGAACCGTACGCGCAATGCTGAGACGCTTCAGCGCACTGGATAATGCGGCTGTAGCTCGTCGGATCTCGCTGAAAGCGACCGATGTTTAGCGAGTACTGATACGTCTCATAAGAGAGCTTCGCGTATCCCGAATCGGTTGGACCCTGATAGAGATCCGTGACCTCGTCATAGCGAAATCCATCGACGTGATATTCGTCCAGCCAGTTCTGATTCGCGGTGAGGAAGTACTCTTGCGTGAAAGTCTGTGAGAAATCCGCTTCCGGACCGAATAGACCGTTCTGGCCGATCATGGGGCTTGCAATTTGCGGCGCGCCCGTGATCGCGTTCACATCGTTGTACACCGAGCTATACGCGAAGAATGGATCGACATGCTGATAGACGACGTCGAGAATCACGGCCACGCCCGCTCCATGACAGGCATTGACCAGACGTTTTAACCCGTCTGGCCCGCCAAAACGCTGGTTAGGAGCAAAGTAGTGAATTGGACCATACCCCCAATCGAAATCGAGCTTCACGCTGGTGGCCGGCATCAGCTCTAGGCAATTCACTCCGAGACTTTGGAGATAAGGCAGTTGCTGGACCACCCCCTCAAAGGTGTCCGCGAACTCTTCTACCTGCAACTCATAGACAATCAGATCGTCGAGCTCAGGCGTTTTGTAATTAGCGTCCATCCAGTCAAAATTGTCGGGAGAAGTTCCGAGTGTCACGGCGGACAGTAGGCCGATGTCTGTTTCGTGCGCAAACGGATCCGTGAACCAGAGCGTAACCAGCTGGCGAGTTCCGGCCGACGGAGTCCACCATAACTGATAACGATAAAGATAAATTCCGGGCTGTCCGAAGTTCGTGTTCGCAATCGGCTGGATTGCAACGGTGGCGGTCCAGAGGTCGAGCGGATGACCATTTACCCAGTAAAGAGGAACGTCCGCGGGTGCAATGCCCGGCACAAATCGATCGTCGCGATGGATGGCACGCACGAAGAGTTCGAATCCAGCTTGGCTTTGGATGCCGGGCAGATAAACGCCGAACCGAATGCTGAAGTTCCCGTTGCTATCGGCGGAAACAAAAGCTCCGACTTCGGACAAATCGATCATCGCTCTAGCCTTTGATCACGCCCATGGGGCGCAAGCGCGCTACCTTCTTCGCTAGCCCGGCACGATGCACTACCTCGATCACTTCATCGACATTCTTGTAGGCTTCGGGAAGTTCTTCGAGGATGCCGTCGCGCGATTCGCTTCGCACCAGAATCCCGTTTTCTTCCAGCTTCCGCTGTTCTTCCCTCGCGTTTTTGCCTTTGCGGACGGCCGTGCGGCTCAGCAGCCGTCCCGCTCCATGGCACACGCTGCCGAATGTTTCCTCCATTGCGCGCTGCTGTCCCGTGAGCACCCATGATGCGGTCCCCATGCTGCCCGGAACAAAAACGGGCTGGCCTATGGCCCGGTAATCGGATGGAATCTCGCGATGGCCGGGCGGGAACGCGCGTGTTGCACCTTTGCGATGCACCAGCACTTCGCGCGTCCGGCCGTCGATTTCGTACGTCTCGCGCTTCGCGATATTGTGGCAAACGTCGTAAATCAGCGCGAGGCGTGCTTGCGAACCGAACACCCGTTCAAAGGCTCCGCGAAGAAAGTGCAGGATGGCCTGGCGGTTCGCCCAAGCGAAATTCGCAGCCGCAGTCATTGCACCGAGATAGGATTGCCCCTCTTCGGAGCGAATGGGCGCACACGCGAGCTGGCGATCCGGGAGTGTAATGCCATACTTCGGCATTACTTGATTCATCAGCGCCACATAATCCGTGCAGACCTGATGCCCGAAGCCGCGCGAACCGGAGTGGATCAGGACGACCACTTGTTTCTCCTCGATACGCATTGCGTTCGCGGCCGCTCGATCATGCACCTCTTCGACGTATTGCACTTCCAGAAAATGATTGCCGCTGCCAAGCGTGCCGAGTTGCGGAAGCGCCGCGCTCTTTGGCGCGATCGGACACTTTATCTGGATGCGCTCCCGCCAGCGCTCCCCCGGCTTCCGCGAATTGCGCATCGCGCGGTTCGCCGTAACCATGAGTAGTCATCCAGCCCGCACCTTCGCGCAAGACTTCGTCTAGTTCGTTGCGCTTGATCTTTACGCGGCCTTCCGTGCCCGTTCCACAAGGCACGTCGCGAAACACTTGATCGACCAGTTGCTTTAGGCGCGGGCGAACTTCGCTTTCGCTCAACGTGGTCCGAACCAAGCGGACGCCGCAATTGATGTCGAACCCTACGCCCCCAGGCGAGACCACGCCATAATCGACATCCGTTGCCGCCACCCCGCCGATTGGAAACCCATATCCCTGATGAATGTCCGGCATGGCTAAGCTCGGTCCAACGATGCCGGGCAGTGTAGCGACATTCATTGCCTGCACAAGCGATTGATCTTTTCGGATCTGCTCGATCAAGGCAGGGCTCGCATACACCACAACGTCCGTGCGCATGCCGGCGCTCTCATTGCGTGGAATGCGATATCGAACTCCGTCAATCGGCTCGAGGATTACATCCGCCATCACACATCCACCTGTCACACATCGACGAACACATCCGCCGACCAGCCGTCGGGGGTCCGCGCGATCTTCAACTGATGATAAGTGACCGCCTTCACGATAAGCTTGGCGGGATGTTTCAGGGGATCGCGCGGTTCGCCTCTGGCCACGCATTCAATTCGGGTTTCGTTTAGCTCCGAGATCTCGAAGCTGCCGAGAGCCAGACGCTTGCTATCGGTAAAGTACAGCACATCATTCAGCCAATTCACCAGAAGAGATTCGTAATCCGCGGCATCGGTGACAAGCGATAGTTCCTGGCGCGACTCGATCCGGGAAGAATCCAAGATCAGTGAGACCAGCGCCCGGGCGGCGTTTTGAAACAGCTCTGCGAGAGTCGCCGCACGAACACGGAATCCGATATCGGCTGGATGCTCCAGCAGCTCAAAATCCATACAGCCGGAGGAATGCGTCGCTCACTGCCTATTCATAGCGCAGCGCCGTGACGGGCTCGATCCGCATAGCCCGAAGAGCCGGTAAGAACGATGCCAGCACGGTGGCTGCAGTGAGTGTTACGGCGGTCACGATGAACGAAGACGCGTCGAATCGCGAGACGCCAAACAGCAGGCCTTCTAGCGAGCGGGTCAGCAGCAGCGCGCCTGCGAGACCAACGATCACGCCAATCATCCCGATTGCCAATCCCTCACCGATCACATGCAGAAGCAACCGCCGCGGCTCGGCCCCAAGCGCCATCTTGATGCCGAATTCGGAGGTGCGCTGCTCGACGGAATACGAGATTATGCTGTAAATGCCGACCGTGGCGAGTGCCAGTGCAAGTACCGAGAACATCGTCAAGATGAGCGTGAGAAAGCGCGGACGCGACGTCGCAGCCGCCATGACATCCTCCATCGTGCGAACTTTTGCTAAGGGAAGACTCGAATCGATGGAAGCGACAGCGCGACGGACCTCCGATGTCAGCGTCAGCGGATCTCCCGTCGTCTTCAAAGCCACATTAGGCTCGGACAACGCGAACGGATCCGAAAAGGCGCGATAGGGTACAAACAACTCTGTTCCGGCAGGTTTATCGATACCTGCGTTCTTGAGATCGGCGACAACACCGACCACTGTGAACCATGGTTCTTTGGGACCGCCAGGACGCACACGCCTGCCGATGGCGGACTGATGCGGCCAGAACGTATGCGCCATGGCGGCGTTCACGACCACGCCGGGCGTTTCTTTGCTGCCGTCGCGCGGTTCCAAGAAACGCCCTTCCATAAGTCGAGCGCCGAGTGTCTGGAAGAAATTGTCTCCCGCGATCTGGTAATACGCGACGTTCTGCATGGGCCCGTTCGGGACTGGAACGAAGTTCTCGATCTGCGTATCGTCGTCGTTTTCACGTCGCAGCGGCGGCAACCCCAACATGATCGTTGCGGATTGAACCCCGGGCAGTTGATTCAACCGCTCTTGAAGAAGCGTCCAGAAGTTTTGCTTGCTTTGCGCGTCCTTGTAAGTTGCGGTCGGCAAGGCAACGTTGAAGGTCAGGATGTGAGCCGGATTGAATCCGGGATTCACTTGCTGCAGTTTCCAGAAGCCTCGAACCATCAGGCCTGCGCCCGCCACCAGCAAGAACGCCATTGCCATTTGCGCGATAACCAGCACCCGGCGAAAACGGTTCGACGCAATCGTCGCGGAGGAGCGACCGCTCGACGCTTTCAACGTCTCGTATACACGTATCGCCGACACGTGGATGAACGGAGCGAGGCCGAAGAGAACGCCGGTCAGCAAACACACCGCGAGTGTGAAGACGAGAACCACCCAATCGAGTCGAATCTCTTCCGCACGTGGGATGCTTCCGGAATTGGTGGTTTGTATCAGCCTCAAGCTGCCGTATGCAAGTGCGATACCGAGCCCCGCGCCAACGAACGACAACAGTGCGCCTTCCGTGACGAATTGTTTCAGCAGGTCGCCGGTCGACGCGCCGATAGCACGGCGAATTGCGATTTCGCGTTGCCGCGCCTCGCTACGCGCGAGCAGCAGGTTCGCCACATTGACGCACGCGATCAGCAGCACAAACAGAACCGCGCCCAGCAGCATGAGTATCGCTTTTCGTACCCCGCCAATCACCTCGTCATAGAAGGGATACATCGTCACGGGATGTTTGCCGGGGCTAAACGCGTGATAATTCGGCGATGCCGTTTCGCCCCAACGGGCCACCAGCCGGGACATCTCATCCCGCGCCTGCAGCAGACTGACTCCAGGACCCAGACGGCCGAGCACATTGTAGTTGTGACCGCCGCGATTCGTGCTCTTCGGATTTAATTGCAGAGCGGTCCACGCTTCGCTTTGATCCACTTCTCCCGGCGGGAAAATAAAACCTCTCGGCATGACGCCGATGACGGTCGCCTTCGCACTGTTCAAATAAGTATCTTTTCCGATTACATTCGGATCACCCGCGAAATCCCGCTTCCAGAGTCCGTAGGAAAGCATCACCACCGGCGGCGCGCCCGGAACATCGTCTTCACTCGTGATCAGATGCCCGAGCAGCGGCTTCACGCCCAGCAATTTCGGAATTTCGGCGCTCACGTCCGTGGTGGTTACGCGCACCGGCCGATTCACACCGGCGATATTGTCGCTTTCCGTGGCCCACGCTCCAATGGAGTCGAAGGATTTCGCCGCATTCCTCAGGTCGAACACTTCCGGCTCGGAAACCCAGAATTTGCGAAGGCCCCCGCCAGGGAAGGTCGGAAATTCGGTATAGATGCGGACCAGCCGGTTCGAATTCGGGTACGGAAGCGGCTGCAGCACCACTGCGTTCACGATGCTGAAAACCGCCGAAGTAGCTCCAATGCCGAGCGTCAGACAGATCAGAGCGGCCAGCGTAAAGCCCGGCGTGCGCCGTAGCGTACGAAGTGTATAGCGCAGCGTTTGAAGCATGACTCCTTGTAACAAGCAACGCGAAGTCCAGCCCTCCGGCTTCGCAACTCAATGACGTAGATGCCTTCCAACTATGAAGGTGTTCGGAACTGGGAAGAGTTCAGGCCAATCCCGAAACAGTGGCAGCTTCCTGCAAGCTCTACCTAACAATTCCCCGGGATTCGTCAATCGTCAGAAATTGATTCGCAGAAATATTCTTGAACTGCTGGTGCGTGCCGCTCGGCCAATCAACACTCAATGACGTAACCATGCGATCGCGAGCAAGACCGAAGCTCAGCGCCAGATCGCTTTGCGAGCAGTAGCTCGATCCGCTGTGCACGCTTCGCCACTGCTTTCCTAACGCACTCTCGATGCGAACCACGGCTCCCAAAGCACTCCGGTTCGAGCGCGTGCCGTTCAGGCGAACCGAGAGCCAGTTATTTCGATTCCCGCCTTCATTTGTGTAGAGCAGCGCGGGTCCATTGTTCGTACTGATCAGTACATCCAGATCCCCGTCATGATCGAAATCGGCGTACGCGGCTCCGCGCGCGATAATCGGTCGCTCGAAATCGGCGCCCACATCGTTGCTGACGTTCTCGAAATGGCCATTGCCCTGATTGTGGAACAGCAGCGGCGGCTCGCGATATTGCACTTTTGGCTGGATATGGTTGATGTCCGGCTCGATGTGGCCATTCGCCGCGAAGATGTCATCGTAACCGTCGTTATCGAAATCAAAAAAGAAAACGCCAAAGCTCAGGCTCAGAAGACTGGCGCGGCCCACCGTTGAGGAAGGCGCCTCGTCCACGAAGAAGCCTTTCCCCTCGTTGTGATACAGCCCGAGCATCTGGTTCGCGAAGTTACCGACCAGCAGATGCGGCCGCCCGGAATGGTCATAATCGGAGGCATCGACGCCCATCGCTCCGCGTGCGACGCCATCTTCGCCATAAGCGACCCCAGCCTGCATGCCTTCTTCCGCGAAGGTGCCGTTTCCGTTGTTCCGATACAGCTTGCTGGGCTGCGTGTCATTCGACACGAACAGATCGGGCCAGCCGTCTTGGTTGTAATCGAAGACGACCACTCCCAGAGACTTGCTGGTCGCCTCCGCTAAGCCGGCCTTCTGCGTCACGTCTTCGAATTTGCCGCCGCCCAGGTTGTGGTAGAGCTTCGAAGAGGTCCCTTTATAGGATTCCGGCGTGCAATAGGATTTGCTCGCGCCGTCGAGTGAACACCAGAGATCTTTCTGCGGGCTCCAGCTAACGTAATTAGCAACAAAGAGATCCGCTTTCCCGTCCTTGTCGTAGTCGAACCACGCCGCGCTCGTGCCAAAATTTGCGTTGCGGATGCCGCTTTGCGCCGTTACGTCGCGGAAGTGGCCGTGTCCTTCGTTGTGAAACAGCCGGTCGCCTTCGAGCGCCGTGATGTAAACGTCCGGAAGGCCGTCGTTGTCGTAATCCGCCACCGCCACGCCCATGCCGTACATCTCGACATCGAGCCCGCTTCCACGCGTAATGTCCGTGAAGGTGCCGTCGTGATTGTTGCGATAAAGCGCAGGCGTCGATCGCTGTCCGTGCGGCGTAAAATCTCTTCCGTTGATAAGTAGAATGTCCGGCCACCCGTCGCCGTCGAGATCGACGAAGGCACATCCCGCGCCGAGAGTTTCAGGCAGATACTTTCTGCCGGTTGCGCCGCTGTGATGCGTGAAGTGAATGCCGGCTTTGCGCGTGCAATCGACAAAATGAATGCCCTTCATAGGGGCCGTTCCAGCCACTCCGACCATGGTTAGGCTGGCGGTCAGACAGAAGCAGGCGCCGAGTAGAAGAAACCCCGTTTTCATGCTCAGTGAAGCGGGGACGATTCGTGATCGTGAATCGATTGCCGCTCATTATTATCTTCAGGGCTGATCAGCCGGCGTTGCGCAGTGATGGCCTGTGAAGCCTCGTCCGCTTTGAACCGTCGAAACAGAATCGCTTCGCGGTTCGCATTTGCCGTATCACCCAAACCGCGATAACACAGCATGGCCGTATAGTGCATCTGCACATCTTCCGTATCGATATCGCAGACGCGCTCCAGATAGCCGATCGCTTTTGAATACTGCCGCTTCAGGAACAGAATCCGGGCGATCTGATTAAGCACGACGCGATCGCGCGGATATTGAGATTCGACCCGCTCCAGCGATTGCAACGCTTGGTCGTAATCGCCGTCGGCCTTCTCGATAAGCGCACGGAAATAGTAGATTCTCCCCAGCGACGAATCATCCTTTAGCGCGTGCGCGATGAACGGCTTCGCCGCATCTGTCTCGCCTTCCTGAATCAACGCGCGAGCCACGTTGAGCCATGCGTCGGCGTACCCGGGATCCGCTTCGGCTGCTTTTCGAAACGCGAATTCGCCGCCCTTCAAGTCGCCTTGCAGTAGCAAGCCTATGCCCCAATCGTTCCAGCGTTCACGAGTGCCGGATTCCGCGGTCGCGGTCCACTGAGGCGCTTGCGTTGCGACCGGAATCGCGACATGCGCCTCCGAAAGCGTGATGATCGGCAGATCCGGAATCTGCCCCTTCAAACGGCCGGAAACATCAGTCGGAATATTTTTCGGCTCGAAGCTGTACTCAAGCCCGTTATGGTCGGCCGCAAGAAGAAGCCGCGATTGTGACGGCTTCGGCTCACCGGCGTAGGAGAAATGCGTGTAGTACCACGAGAACTTGCGATAGTTCAGCTTCGCCGTGAAGTGAATCGACCCTTTAGCTGTGCGTGGCACGCTGACCAAGTAGTGCGCGACATCCGCCGCTCCCGGTGGAATCAGATGCACGTATAACGTGCTGCGCGATTGCCACGCATTGCGCTTGTTAATGGCATTTCCTGCCGCATCAAGCTGGTAAGAACGATAAAAATGCGCTCCAGGTTCGACGGGCCCTTTTCCGTTGTCTTCCACATTGCCGCTCCAGAAGATGCATTGGCCCGTGTCGTCTTCCGCCTTGAGTTCCAGCCAGACGTCGAACGCATCCACCGTACCGCCCGGGAAAAAGTGGCCCACCATGCGAGTGCGCACCACCACATCGACACGGACCGTCTGCCCAGGCTGAAGCGTTACGCCCGACTTGTCGATCGGAGCGGCAACGGCGCCCACGTTGCGAATAACTGCAGGACCGCTCTGTTCCGCTTCCTCGCCGACGGCAAAAGACGTATTCGCTTGAGGCGCTTCACCGCCGCGTCGAACCATCTCCGTGTCGCTCTTCTGACGAGTTACCGGACTCACCGCGAAGATGTCCACCGTGACGAATCCCGACTTCAGGAATTTCTCGGTCACATCGAGCTGTGCCTGATCTTCGTTCGCAAAAGGAACGGCTGTGTTTGCGCCAGGGAAACGGTGCGAATGAACCTTTCCATGAATGTTGCCCGGATCGTGCGAATTAACCAGCGGCATGTGGCAATCGGCGCAATTACTCGATTTTGCCGGATAGTAGAAAGAGCGAGCACCTTGCCCGGAGACCCCGCTCGCTTGCCATCCGTCGTATTCGTTGAAGCCGCGAAACCAGCGGTATTCGTTTACCGGAATATCCAGATGGACCTTATGGCATGCAGAGCAAAATTCGGCTGTACTGTCGCGCATGAACGGCTTCATGAACGTGCGGCGATGCGCTTCAGGCGCGGCATAAGTCACGAAATGTTCGAGATCCCTCATGAGCGGATTAGCGCTGCTGGCAATTTCATGCAGCGGCGGATAGGACATCGTGAATCCACCGTTACCCACGCTACCCGCCACATGCACAATCGAGTGACAGGACATGCAGCTCAGGCCGGCTTGCGCTTCCGGCGTGTCGATCTGCTCTTTGATTGGTGTGTCAAAGCGCCCGTTGAAGAACACCGCGTGATCGTGGCAGCCGGCGCACCACTTGCTCGGTTTCGTCCCTACCACCGATTGCATATATTGGATGGACTTCCGGTAAAACTGGTTGTTGAACGACGCGAAATGATGAGCCGAACTATTCCATTGTTCGTAGATGTCGCGGTGGCACTCGCCGCATTTTTTCGATTCCATGAAGAACGAAGACGGAACCAGGCGGCCGTTTGCGGTTTTTGCGGCCGACGGGAAAAACGGACTTTGTGGTCCCGCTCCTTCCTGATACATCGACAGCGGCACGACGCGTGAGTTGACGATGTGATCTTCGGGATGCGGAATAAACGAGCGATAGCATACGCCCGCCACTAAGACGAGAGCGGCTGCAACCGCGGAAATCTTGGCCCACATCCAATTCTGCTTGCGTGAAAACAGGACCGCCACGGCTACAAGCGCGACGACCACGTGGATCAGCAGAATAACTTCGTGGTCGCGCGTATTCCCGACGATGGCGAGCAAAAGACCCGACCCCACCGCGACCATCACGAGATTCGCCCGGGGTTCCGCGCGCGAGACTAGCAAGGCCGCAAGGCCCATCACAGCGCCGAGTGCGACGTGAAGCAACAGATTCGCGACATTGAATGCTGTCGCTGTGGGAAATGCCCACAACAAAGCGCTGTTGACCAGCAGGATCGCTCCTGAAACAACGCAAATAGTTGTGAGACGGTGCTTCAACCGCTCACTCCCCGGGCTTCACGGGCGCTAGCGGACGAATCAGGCGGAGCGCTGGGCGGGTCAGGTATTCGTGAACGTATTCCTGATGCTCGGGGTCGTTCGGGAAGTGCTCGTCCTGTTTGTATGGGTAAGCGCTCATTGCATGGAATGGTAGAGGGTTCACCGATTGGCCGAAAGCTGTATTCGCGTCCGCGTCCTTCGCCCAGCCGTCAACCAACAGCAAGAAGTCCCGTGACCAGCCTTGTGGAAGCGCCGGTAACTGCGTCGCCGGATACTCGAGTTTCAACTCATCCCCCGAAGCCATGATCGACGAGCTTGTCGTCCACCTTGTTTACGAGTGGCCGCACATCGCCGTACCGCGTATAGAGTCCGGCGGTCGGATTCCAATTTGAGATCGGCCGGACGTGGTCATACAGAAATCTTTCGGGCTGCTCACGCGTTGGATCGATCACCGGCTGCGAAAAGCCCCGGAAATGCAGGTCGGCTGCATCCGCGTTTATCGGCGTGAGACGCACTTCGGGAGAGCGCGCGTCCTCGATCAAAAAGATTTCGTCCCAGTACAGACAAAGATTCGTCACGATGCGCACCTCGCGCGAGCGCGAGAGAAATTTGCCCGTCAGATCGACCGCCATGCGTCTTCGGCTTACCGGAAGGCATGCCCATGTCCTGAACCACTGTCTGCCATTTGCCGGACGCATCCTTTACCTGCAGGTATGGAAAAACCAATCCGCCTTTGCCATCCTGCGCCGCGCCGAGAAAAGTGCTGCCATCCGCCCAATCGACCCAACCGTTTAAAACAAGAGCCGCGCGATTCTCCGGCGCCGCTTTTCCAAAATCGAGAGTGAGCGTGTGCAGCTCCGCCACCCCAGCCGTGTTGTGCGCGAAATTGTTCGGATACTTGTGATCCTGGCGCGCGAGGCGCGCGGTCACATCTGCGCCGTGGTCATCCATGGCGCGAACGGGATGAATCTTCGAACGCGTGCCGAAGAGCCGGAATTCGGGATACGGCGGCGATTTGAATTTTTCGTTCGTATAAATGTCGACATCCGAAGGATGATCCACCGCGATGAGCTGTATCTTGTCCAGGTACGACACCTCGCGGAGCTCTTCCGTGATATGGATCCGATATTTGCCATCCTCCACCTTCAGCGCAGAACCCGGAATCTGAATATATTCCTGGTGATCCACCGGAAAATAGGTGCCGTCTCCCGAGCTCGCGCCCAAGCGGCGCAACCCCGAGCACGTCCGTGATGAATTGAAATGCTTGCCCGTTCCAGGCGAAGATCATCGGGCACGATCCCGAGAGACGCTGCGCTTCCGCAATCGTCAGCGCTTCTCCGCTTTTCTTGCGCGTCTCGTTTTGAATCAGGCCGTTCGGCCACGTGATCCGAATGGTATCTACGTCGGCATGCCCATCGGTAGCAAAAGCGAGCGGCACGCCATCATAGATCCGCTTGTCGTAGAATGCACCGGATTTCATCTCCACCGTCGCTCCGGCAGCTTCCTTGAGGTTTTTCGTCCCCTCGATGCGGACGCTCAACCAGCGCTGGTCGGGCGACGCGTTCGTATAGATGTGAAGCGAGCCATCGGGCAATAGGCGCGCGTAGTCCTCGCGCTGATCGCCGTTGAAGTCCGCGCGAATAGGCGAAGGCGCGGTTTTGGCGTTCGCCGCCAGCACCAGCTTGCCCGAATCGTTCCGCACCGCAAATATCTCAGGACTGTAGCTCACTAGATCGAGCAACCCGTCATGATTGAAGTCCTGCACATCGAGCGACGACAGCGCCGCTGCCGATCGCCGGAAGATCGCTCGCTTCGAAAACGCCGTTGAGCTTATCTGTGTACAACACGCCCGGTCGATCCGCATACGAAACCACTACATCCCGTGCCGCCGTATCTCCGCGAATCGCGAAAGCGCACCGCATCGAGAGCCCTTCCCTTCACGAACGGGAACGATGCCGTACGATCTTCAAATTTTCCATTTCCGTTGTTGCGCATCAACACCGGATTCGGCCCGAAGAGCAGCAGGTCCAGATCGTAATCGTGGTCGTAATCGAGCCACAGCGCTTTCGTTACGCCGGCCGTATTCGGCAAATCTGCATATTTGGCGAAGGTACCGTGATTATTGTGGAAAATCGTGGCGCCGCTGCTCGTGATCACGCACAGATCGGCAAGCCCGTCGTTGTCGAAATCGCCCGCCGAGATACTGCGCACGTCGCGCAGCCCCTCGAGCCCGGAGCTTTTCACCGGCTCGCGCCGCGCTCCAGCAGCACCACGCGATTGCGCGACCAGACCAGGAGATCGGCATGCCCCTGGCCTTCGGAATCGATCACCAGCATTCCGGAATTCGCGTCCCAGCCACTGCTGACCGCGTGATCGTCATACCGCGCGGTTTCATTCTGTGCCGAGGGACGCGGCTCCGGAGGATCGTAGAGCTCCGAATAGAACGACCACTCCATGTCTTCGGGGATCGCGGCGCCTTCGTTCCGTTTTTTCGCCTCGTCGAAATCCTTGCGCTCCCGTGCCGCAGCTTCTTTATCCCCCGCCCGCTGGTAAATGGTGAACAGCTGGAAATGCGGCCCGGCCAAATCCGGATTCAACCTCTCCGCTTCCAGAAATTCCGGAAGCGCCGCTTTGATGTCGCCTTTGGCCCGCAGAACCGCAGCCAGATTGTAATGCGCGATCGGGTCGTTTGGCACCAGGCGGATCATTCCGCGCAATTGCTCGATGGCTTTGTCGTATTCGCCCGCGCGCTTGTAAGCGATTCCTAAGTTAAACCAAGTGTGCGGAATGGCGGGGTCCTGCTGCTGCGCGTGAACCAGTTCACCGATTCCCGCATCCGTTCTACCCGCCAGCAACAGCGCTAGTCCGTAGTTAACTCGGTCCCTGACGGAATTGGGATCGATCTCGAGCGCGGCATGCAGCTCATCGACAGCCTGCAAATGTGTGTCGGGATTCTCGTAAAACGCTTTCCCTAGATTGCGATATTCCCAAAGGCGATTCTCGTTCTGCGTGGTATCAGCCGCCAACATCAACAGACCGCAAAGAACGCCCGCAGAGGTAATGAATCGGAAACTCTTCATCTGGAAGGAAGAATTCTCATTTTATAAGAGCGAAGGCGAGACCCCCTGCCGGTTGCTAGATTTGTTATCGTGCTGAACCAAAGCGCTACGGCCATGGCGAACATGATTCGTGAGCGGAAGATTTCTTCTGTCGAGCTGATCGCCGCGCACATCGAACGGATCGAGCAAATAAATCCCGCGATCAACGCCGTCGTCGAACTACTCTCCGATTCAGCTTTGCGCGACGCGCGCGCGGCGGACTTACGGCTGGCCGCCGGTGAGCCTTGTGGACCGCTGCATGGCGTGCCGATTTCGATCAAGGATTCCATCAACGTTCATGGGACCAAGTGTACGGCCGGCACGCTTGGCAGGAAACATGCCGCTCCCGCCGATCGGGATGCGACTCTCGTGCATCGCCTCCGAGCCGCAGGCGCCATTCCTATCGCGAAAACGAATTTGCCCGACCTCTTGTGGGCTTTCGAAAGCGACAATCTCATCTACGGCCGCACCAACAATCCGTATGACCTGGAGCGCACTCCCGGCGGAAGCAGCGGAGGCGAAGCGGCTCTGATTGCGGCATGCGGCTCGCCGCTCGGACTCGGGAGTGATGCGGCCGGGAGCGTCCGGCTGCCTGCGGCGTTTTGCGGAATCGCCGGCATCAAGCCAACCAGCGGGCGCCTGCCTCGCACCGGCCACGTCCCGCCCTCGGGGGGTTGGATCGAGGCGATCTGGCAAATCGGACCAATGGCACGCTACACCGCCGATCTCGCGCTCGCCATGAATCTTCTGGCGGGCGAAGACGACGCGGATTTCACCTCGCCGCCAATGCCTCTGCTCGATCTCGACGACACGCCAAAAAAACGCGTCGCATTCTTCACCTATAACGGGTTTGCGCGTTGTTCAAGCGATGTCGAGAACGCCGTGCGCCGATGTGCAGATTTTCTTTCGCGAAATGGCATGGACGTAGAGGAAAAATGTCCGCCGGGCGTTGACCGCGCATACGAGCTCGAAATGGCGCTCTTAGGCGCGGATGGCGGAAAAGGAACCGATGAGTATCTTCGTGCTATCGGAAGCACCGCCGTACATCCGTTGCTCGTAAACGGATTTTTGAATCGCATGCGGCCGTTCCGCGCAACCGCAGCCGAGCTCGCCTCGCGCTGGGCCGAGTGGGATCAATATCGCGCCGCCATGAAACGCTTCTTTGAGCAATACGACGCCATTCTTTGCCCGGTGTACACGCATCCGGCGCTGCGCCACGGCGAATCTGTTCAGGACGGCAGCTTCGAGGGATTTAGTTACACGATGGCGTGGAATGTCGCCGGCGCCCCTGCCGTCACCGTGCGTTGTGCTGAAACGGGGAGACTTCCGATTAACGTGCAAGTGGTGACCAAGCCGTGGCGCGATCTGTTGGCTATCGACATCTGCCGCATGATTGAGGCCGAATTCGGCGGCTGGAAACCATCGCACCTCGCTACTTCGCCGGAACGAACAGAAAATCAACCGGCGATGGCACGTTGAAGGCGCGACCCGTAAGATTGAGCTTGCCGCTTTCCGCATCGATCTGGAATATAACGAAGCGACCCGCCTTCTGATCGCCTGCAAATAGCAGTTTGCCCGTCGGATCGATCGTAAACCCGCGCGGCCAAGTCCCGCCTGTCTCCGCGATTTGGATCTGCTTGAGAGTGCCGTCGTGCGCGTTGATCGCAAACACTGAAATCGTGCCGGGACCGCGATTCGACACATACAGAAACTTGCCTGCAGGACCGATCTCAACTTCTGCCGGCGCACTTTCCCCTTTGAAATCCTCCGGCATAGCCGAAACGGATTGAAACTTATGCAAGTTGCCGTTCGCGGGATCACGCGCGAAAGCTGTCACCGCAGGTTTCAGTTCATTCGCCACATATGCGAATTTGCCGTTTGAGCTGAATGCGATGTGCCGAGGACCGCTACCCGGTTCCACTTTCACGAAAGGCGGATCGTTCGGCGTGAGTTTCGCAGTCGTAACATCGAGCCGGTAAATTCGAATTTCATCGAGACCGAGATCGGGCACATACAAAAATCGATTGTCCGCCGACGGCACTGCTTCATGCGCATGTGGGCCTTCTTGGCGTTTGAGATTCACACTCGAGCCGTGCGCTGTCATCAGCGCAGTCATTTCACCCAAGTGCCCGTCCTGCTCGAGCGGAAACACGGAGATCCCGCCGCTACCATAATTGGCGACCATCAACATCTTCGCTGTATGATCGACGCTCAAGTGGCAAGGCGCCTGGGCCGCCGATGACGCTTGATTCAGCAATTTCAATGCGCCCGTTGTCCGGTCAATCGCAAACGCCGCGACACCGCCGTCCGTTTTGCCTTCGAGTTCGCTCACGGCATACAGATAACGAAAATCGCGATCTGCAGCCAGGAATGACGGATTTTCGACCTCGCCTACCAAACCCAAAGCGTCGAGCTTCGCGTCCTTTGCGTCATAGCGATATGCGTAGACACCTTTGCCGTATACGCCGACATAAAGAAAGTAAGTCGCTAACAGGGCCGCCATCATGGTGATTTTAGTAACATCGGCGATCCGTCCGCGTAAGTTGATCGCGGAACATCGCGCCGAACGGAGCCCAGGCTGAAGAACTCAAGTCTTCCACTTTGACGTTCATCTTGCGCTGCCAGTTCGGGTATTGCTCCGTACTCCCAGGCAGATTCTGCTGCTCCGTCTCTTTCGTGAAGTCCTCTTGATTGAGTAAAAGAATCATGGAAGGGACCTGCGCAAGAAATCCGATGATCGCGTTATGAAGAGGTCCGTCTACTTCGGGCACTTGCTCGGCCGTGCGCGCGTAATAGTGTGGCAGCAGGTGCTCGGCGTGCAACGTATTCAGCATTCGCTGTTTCTCGCGCTTTCTGTCTTCTATTTGACTCCTGTACCCTGCCTCATCCGCAAGACCAGCCGCCTTGCGCGCCTCGATGTCGCGAAACGTCCAGAATCCGGTGATGGTCGGAAGATCGTGTGTGGTCGAGGCCACCAGCGCTTGGCGCGGATACTCGTCACTCCGTTTGAAAGATTTGTCCTGATTGTGTCTCTCGAAGTACAACAAGCGGTAACTCAAGATACCGAAGCGGGCCAATGTGTCCCGAATTTCATCCGTCACCGTTCCCAGGTCTTCGCCGATTACGATGCTCTTGTTTCGCACGCTTTCGAGCGCCAGTATCCGCAGTAGATCGCTCGCGTTGTCGCGCACGTATGTCCCCTGCGCCGCACTCACTCCTTCAGGAATCCAAAACAGCCGGAACAGCCGCATCACGTGATCCATGCGCAATGCCCCGCCATGCCGCATGATTTTGCGGATGCTTTCCCGATAAAGACGATACCCGTCCTCGCGATGTGCGAGCGTGTTGGGCGGCGGAAATGCCCAGTCTTGCCCGTTCGGAGAAAAGTCGTCCGGCGGCGCACCGACGCGGCATTCATTGACGTAGAAACGCCGATACGCCCATACGTCCGAACCGCAATTATCGGTCGCGACCGCGAGATCGTGGTAAAGCCCGATCCCCATGCCGCACTGCTTTGCGAACTTCTGCGCCGCGGAAAGCTGCTCCTCAATGACGAACTGAATATATTTGTAAAACTCGATGGTGTGCGGATGCTGCCCGGCGAAATCGCGGCACGCCTCCGATTCCGGATCTTGGTACTCTAACGGCCATTGCTGCCATATCCAGCGAGTCCGGTCCTGTTTGTGAAGAATTTCGTCAAGCCCGCAATAGAGCGCGAACTTGTGCAGCAGGTCCCCTTCCCGCTCGCAGTAATCCGCGAATGCTTTGGCCCGTACGGAGTTTTCCAAACGCCGCCGGCGAAACTCCCGGTATAGGATTTTTAGAAAGCGGCGCTTGAGCTCGTCGATCTCCTCGTACTGGACAAGGTCGGCGTCGCGCAATCGTCCAATCATCTGCTGTACACGAGCGGAATGAAACAGCTGCTCTGCACAGGATGACATCTTGAATTCCGGAACGCTTTCGATATCGATATAGATCAGGTTCTTGTAAAACATCGAGAGCGGAAGATAAGGACTCGTATTGTATGGCGCCCGATTGTGCAGCGCGTGCAACGGATTTAGCCCGACGAAGCTGAACCCGATCGCGTTTCGTGCCCAGTCCGTGAGCGTCCGCAAGTCCGTGAAATCTCCGCATCCCCAATTTCGCCCGGAGCGCAAGCCATACAGCGCGACATTCAACCCTGCAATCCGGCCGCCGCCGGCCAAGTTCTCCGGAACATACGCGCGATTGGGGCACACAATCAACCTGCTGCGACCAACCGCTCGATCGTTGATCGTGACCTCGATCGTGTGATAGCCGAGCGGCAATTCTGCGGGAAGACGCAGCTCGTAAGTAGTCCAGAGGTGCCCACTCGCCACGGTATCGTGCGTACGGCGCAACTGCGGCCTCTCGATACTTCCCGTCAGCCGTTGCCCATCCTCCAGCGCGATCTCAAAGTGGATTGACCCTTCCGACGAAGCAGGCAATGTGAGTGGAACGGCGCGATCGAGCCCGCTGATCACTAACGTTTTCTCAAGAGCCGATGTAGACTTCTCAACGAAGCGCCTGATCCGTTCCTGCTCGACTGCCTCGACGCTTTTCGCGTCCCAACCCAACGCTTGCAAGATGCCCCGCCGGACTTCGGACGTGACCTCGTGCTTCTTATGAAAAATGTCCCAATATTCCCGCTCGATGCCGCATTCATCCGCGGCTCGCACCAGCGCGTCTTCATAACTTATCGCCCGCTCGAATTCGATTTGCGGCATCCTCACTTTAGATTCTAGGATTCGCACCGCGTGGGATAATTCGTATGTGGGCGATTCAGAGAAGTTCGAGATAAGCCAGCCGCCCGAGCTCTTCGCGCGAATGGATGAGCAGGACGATGCGGATTTGCACGAGGGCATCGTCACGACTACTCTCGACAACGCAATCAACTGGGCTCGCAAGAACTCGCTCTGGCCCATGACCTTCGGACTGGCTTGCTGCGCGATCGAAATGATGTCCATGATGGCGTCGCGCTATGATGCAGCCCGGTTCGGCGCCGAGGTGTTCAGAGGCTCTCCACGCCAGTCGGATCTGATGATCATCGCAGGTCGCGTGTCCAACAAAATGGCGCCTGTCATTCGGCACCTGTACCGTCAAATGCCGGAGCCCAAGTGGGTCATTTCGATGGGTGCGTGCGCGACGTCCACCGGCGTGTTCAGTAACTACGCCTTGGTTCCAGTCAACCAGGTGATTCCCGTCGATGTGTACGTTCCCGGATGCCCTCCCCGGCCGGAGCAATTGATCTACTCGATCATGCTGCTCCAGAAAAAAATTCAAGAGGAGCGCGGAACAACTCGGAAGACGCTGAATCTGGCTTAAGCGCTGCCCGCATGCGCGTAAGCAACAATTTCGCGTCCTCTTCTTTGACATTCGGCGCCCCGTTATCGAGAAATTCGCGCATCCTCAGCGCTCCTTCACCGCCAGTGAGTTCCCGAATAATCGAGAGCAGCAAAGGCCGGGTCCGCTCGGGGAAATAAACCTGTTTCAGCCGCGCGACAATCTCCGCCGCTTGCATTCGGGTCAAAATCCGCCGCTGGGTCGCAGCGCGTAGAACGTAACGAGTGTTCACCAGCGGCTCCGATATGGGTTCGTAAGTAGACGGAGAGTACGCGAGAGCAACTTCGTCATCGGCGTCGAGCACCCCGCTGCGAAACAAACGGAACACTCTGCCGACGCCGATCATCCCGCAGTTGCGCAATTCCACTGCTCGGAGCGCCCCCACGCCCTTTCCGTTGTAGACCGATAGGCGATCAGTCGACCTCGGAACGATGGCGCTGTGAACGGGAATGCCGATCCAGCGCCGCGTAAGCCTCCGCCAGAGTGCCGTCCAGTTCGAGCGCACGTTTGGCCGCTATTCTCGACTGCTCCAAAGCTTGAATCGGAATCATCCCCCCAGAGACACTCCCGAACGCAGCTATCAATCCATATGTCTCTGCCAAACCCGAGTAAGCCGGAGCATACTCGGGATCCGCGCCAATCGCCTGATTGAAATAGCGGATCGCTTCCTGAAAATCACCGGCTGTCCTCTTGTTGAGATAGAACCGCCCCTTTAAATACTCCTGATACGCTTGCGATCCCACGGCATACTGCCGCTTTAGCCGATCTTTGAGAGGCTCGCTCAACTTCAGGCGCAACTGATCTGTTACTTCTGTAGAGAACTGCTGGAGCACTTCGGCCAGAGACGACATCTTCCCGGTGTACGCATTTCCCCATAAGCGAACGCCGGACCGCACATCGATCAGTTCCGTGTCCAGAAACAAATCGTCGCCATGTCTGGAGATAGATCCGTCAACCACCCGAGCGACTCTCAATTCGCGCCCGGCTTCTCGCGCATCTGCTGTCGGGCTGTCGTATTTCAGGACTGATCCACGCGCACTGACGCGAAGCGTAGGAATACGGGACAGGTCGTTAATCAGCGACTCGGTGACTCCGTCCGCCAGGTACGCCATCTGCGGATCACGGTTGTGGAAAGGAAGCACCGCGACCGAATCAACTTCCGGCGACCTGCCCCGCAGCAAGAAATACGCCGCCGCGCACACCGCGATCACGACAGCTGCCAAGGCTGCCTTGAGAATCCATCGCGAGCTGTAACGCCCAAGTACAAAGAATTGTCTCGCATGAACGGTCGAGCCGTTGTGCGCCGTCGCAGTCGAGACCAACGCAGACCCCAGCGCCTCGCCGAAATCTCTGGCCCGCTCGTAACGGTCACGCGGATCGGGCGACAATGCCTTCAAGATCGCCTGCTGTGCCGCGTCCGGTAAATCGGGACGCAGATCCTTCGGCAGAACCTTCAGACCTTCCATCTGCTGCACTAGAATGCCGCCCGCGGTAGGAGCGCGGAAAGGCGTTATCCCGGTGACAAGCTCGTAAGCGATCACCCCCATCCCATATACATCGCTCGCAAACGACGGCTTGCCTTGAAACTGTTCCGGCGACATGTACGCATACGTGCCCGATGCGTGCCTCGAAGATGAATCCTCTCCGGGAGCGCGAATCGACGCAATTCCGAAGTCAATCAGCTTAACCTGCTCCTCGCCTTCTTTGTCACTCTGAATGATGATGTTTTCCGGTTTCAGATCGAGATGACACACACCGACTTCATGGGCGGCGGTCAATGCTCGCCCGGTCTGCCTTATGATATGGGCGATCTCCGCGAGCGGCATACCTTGTCGAGGGATTATGCCGCGTAGCTGCTGCCCCGAGGCGTACTGCATCACCAGGAAAGGTTTGCCGTCTTCGCGATACCCGAAATCGAGAACCGATACGACATTCGGGTGATCGATCCGTGCAAGCGCCTCCATCTCGGTTCTGAATTTCTTCAGAGCCCATGCGTCGTTCGAGCGATACTCATTTAGAAGTTTGACCACTACCGTGCGAGACGCGACCTCTACATCCGCCGCCAGGTACGTGATGGCAAAACCGCCGCGGCCTAGTTCCGGGCCCAATAAATACCGACGCTTAAGTACGGTACCGGACGGCCCCTCGGTCGGTGGTAGCGGACGGCTGTCCTGCGTCGCTCCGCAGGGCAACTCAGAGTCTGACGTGACCTTTGGATCGAGGTCCATGGCAGGACGTGGCAAGAGTGTAGCACGCAAATTGCCACCCGAAGAGTCTTTTTTCTAACGCTTCAATGGGTCTTCCACCCACGGCGGCGTCGCCTCCACCAGCGCGCCCAGCATCGGGTCCACTTGCTCCAGAGCTCGCTTCATTTCCCAAGCGATCTTCCGATATGAGAAATGTCCCTTGACGCCGCTGCGCAGCCGCGAAATATATTCGAGCTCTGCAAAATCCATCTTAAATAGGAACCGCGATCTCGCCGCGAGCGGCAGCAAATATTGCGCCGCCGGCTGAGGCAGAGTTCGAGTCACCGCGTCAACGCTCTCTAGCGCCGCTGAAAAAATTCGTTCCGCGCCGCATTTCGCAACCAGATCCGGCGTGTCATAGCCGAGCCGATTGGTATATTGCTGCCGAAGTTGCTGGCAACGGCGATGTCGATGCAAATCGCGATATGCGCCGATATCCATAACCATGTCAAACACGTAAGGCGCGCTCCGAAATTGCCGTGGTAGCTCATCTTTCCGGCTGCGGTTTCCGAGCGCCACGCGCAAAATTTCCTTCCGCCGCTCGTCAGGCCATTCGCGCGCCATCTCGTACAGTTGCCGGTAGGGCCGATCGGTCACCGCATACAGCAGCGTCGCGCATATATCTGCCGTGTGATCTGACGGCTGAAGCAAATCGATGGCGCGTGTATCGCCGACCGTTGCCGCAGGCAAATGATCCGCCGCCCACTCGGCGAGATCCGCGCGCAAACGGCCGGCATATTCATCGCGATCGGCATGCCGCGCAAGCGTGGGAGCGATCGGCTCGACTCCGGCGCCGTCCGATTGCCACACGCATTCCGGCGCAGCTGCGCATGCCTCCGATAGCTCTTCGGCGAGTTCGCGCACTTCCTGAAACTCGGAGGCTTTCAGCCGCCGGATCTGTTTCTCCAACGTGCGAATGCTGGTCACCTGCCCCACTCCGGTCGGAATTCCGAATGGCAGCAGATAACGAGCCACGTCAAACGCGCGCGCCGCTAAATTGCGCCGGTATGGCTCCGCTTTCATATCGGAGGGCTGCGGAAACTGGTCTTGCAGATAGCGGAACGCGCGGTCCTGCACCTCGCGATAGGCGCTCAGAAGATCGCTCGCCGCCGCCTTGTAATTCTCCGCTTCCTCCGCGCTCAGCTCCGGCGGCACAATCACGCCCGACTTCGAGAAATCCTGATACCGCGAACTCCTCGCCTGCCCGTCCCACAGTTGTTCGTCTTCGATCTCCGTCGCCGCCAACTCCGAAATGCCCTCGAAACAAACGGCGGCATGCCCCAGGTCTGCAATCGACGCGTGCCCGTACTGAAAATAGAAGCTCTCCAGAAACTTGGCGGAGTCGTGCGTACGCACCCACTCCACCGAATCGCGGATGGAGTCGGGCGACCTGCTGTATCGCGCCAGCGCATAAGCAAGCTTCTCGGGCGGCATCGGCGCAACCGTCAACACGCGCTTCTTAGAGGGATTCTGTACCGGAACAGGTGCAGACATGGAAGCCGCTATGATAACGGATTCGTCATGCGAATTCGAATCAAGAAGCTGCACGCCGACGCTCATCTTCCGCAATACGCGCACGGTCCCGCCGAAGACGCCGGCATGGATATCCGCTGTGTCGGACCCGCTTTGCTCGAGCCCGGCATTCCCCAAGCTGTTCCGAGCGGGCTCGCCCTGGAAATTCCGCGTGGCTACGAAGTGCAAATTCGGCCCCGCAGCGGGCTCGCTCTCAAGCACGCCATCACGCTGCCAAACGCGCCCGCGACCATCGATCCCGGTTATCGCGGCGAATTGCAGATTATCTTATTGAATCTCGGCAAATCTGCCTACCAAATTCACGCCGGCGACCGCATCGCGCAGATGGTGGTCGCGAAGTACGAAGAGGTTGAATGGCAAGAGGGCGAACTTGCCGAGTCCACCCGCGGAGCAGGCGGATTCGGTTCATCCGGCCGCTAGCCTTTGCTGTTGACTTCAGCGGTCAGTTTGCTCGCGAGCGGCTGCGTCTGGCCGGAATACTTGTTGCCCGCTTTCTTGTAGTAAGGAACGGAAACCGGCGACGAGAGCTGCTCGAAAGTGAATGAGCAGACCCGCATGCCCGGATACAGCGCCACCGGCATAATGCCGAGATTGCTCAGCTCCAAGGTGGCTTTCCCGCGCCAACCCGGATCGAATAATCCGGCGGTTCCGTGCACGATAATGCCGATGCGCCCTAAGCTCGAACGTCCTTCCAGCCGCCCGAGAACATCGTCATCCAGCTCCAGCGTCTCCTCCGTGATCGCCAGCGCGAACTCGCGCGGCTGCAAAATAAATGGATCGCCCGGACCCACATTCACCGCCCGCATGATGCCTTGGATCGCATTCTTGTCCCGCACGTCGATGAACGCATGACGGCTGTGCTCAAACACGCTGAATTCGGCACCTAGCCGGAAATCGACTGAGCAGCTTCCAAATTGTTCCGCCGGAAGCTCCGGCGAAATTCGGATCTTACCTAGTTCGATGTAGCGCCGAATATCGACATCGGAAAGCACCATAACGCGAGCGCGTGAACAGCTATCCTAGCAGACGAAAACGGTGAATCGCCGTTCAACGCTCTCGTCTTGAGAATCGAAAACGAAAAGAGGCGTTTAGTGTTTCTGGAATTTCCGCTCGGTGACCCCCGCCACTAACCCCAATCCGGAAAGCAGCAGACCGCAGGTGGACGGTTCCGGAACGCCGCTCGTAAGCGGTGACGCCGTGATGGACCCCTCTAGACGTACACCCTCGTAGTCTTGATCGCTCTGCGTAATTGTTATTTCGAGAGTGTTCAGACCTGGTAGAAGGTCGGCCACCGGCAGCGTGAAAGCGTGCAGCGATGTCCATGGTCCGCCGCTGGATAGCGAGCCGATTTGAGTCCCGTTGATGCTCAGGGTTCCGACGTCGTCAATGGTCCACATCGCGCCGGAAATTGAAGCGGCCGTCAAATTGTCTCCCGTGAGATCGAACGTGCGAAAAAAAGAGTACGGGGCGGCTCCATTGTTATTCGTAGCGGCGCTGCGCGCAATCCAGGCTGAGTTTGGCCCATCCGCCAGCCAGCCAGCCGGAAAATCAGCGTCTGTCGATTGCACGACAGAGCCGGCCCCGATTGTAGAGTTCTGCTCCTGAACCGTCCAGTCGGCGTCAGACTGACCGCTCGCTATAGTTAAATTGCCTGAGCTGTTCAGACCTGTCGCAAGATTAATGGTGGCGCACAGCGTCGGTCCGGCGGCAATGCCAAGAACAGCCATGGCCAGTAACACGCGTTCAACATAAACGCAATCCTCCGTTTGAAGAAGTAGGCCCAATAGTAAGGAGAATCGACCGGCTGACTGCTGTTACAAAAAGAAAGGTTAATAGAAGTTATATCGCTGCATGTAATTTAATTGCGTTCTGATGATCGACTGAAATACTCTCACACACACGTCCATCATCTGTGCGGAAGATGCTACATTGAGGGGGTTACGACGCGTGGTAGCGCGCGGAATGCGGCGCACTCCATCGCGCGTTTTAGAAGCAGTGGGCGGCTAGCTCAGTTGGGAGAGCACCACGTTCGCAACGTGGGGGTCGTGGGTTCGAACCCCATGCCGTCCACCAAAGAATCCGCTTTCTCCTTACATTACGATCCAAAAACGAGCTCGTGAGACCTCGAAGCTTTCACATACCCTAGGCCCATAGCCCTATTGATTGCGCCTGACTCCGCCGAAGAGAGATAACGAGGCACGCTGTTCCCCGAAATGGACCACGCGCGCTGTGGCTCGGAGGAAGCCGAGGAGTTGAACAGACAATCTCTTACTGTTTTGCTGATCGAGGACAGCCCCGACTACGCCGATCTGGTCGAAGACTGGCTTTCGGAGAAAAAAGACGGAATCTCGTTTGTCTTGAACTGGACCGATTCTCTCCACGCGGGGATGGAACGGCTGGCCAAGGGCGGCATTGACGTCATCCTTCTGGATCTCGGGCTTCCCGACTCGAATGGAACGGAAACTTTCCGCAAGCTCAAGGCGGGCGCCTCCGGCACACCGGTGATCGTTTTGAGTTCGGCGGATAGCCAGTCGGTAGCTCTTGAAATGATCCGCGAGGGCGCCGAGGACTACCTCGTGAAGAATACCTGCACCGCCGAAGCCCTGGTTCGCGCCGTGCGGTATGCATTCTTAAGGCATCGGTCCCACGCTGCCAAGCCGAGCATCGGATCGCCGGCGAGCCAGAGCAGAGTGGCCGGTTTCATTGGCGCCAAAGGCGGTGTGGGGACCACGACTACCGCTTGCACACTCGCCGCCGAACTCCGCGAACAGACCGGCGAGAAGGTCCTTCTCGCTGACTTCGATATGCACCGCGGCCTTGTATCTTTCCTTTCCGGTATTGAGCCGCGGTATTCCCTGGTCGATGCCGTCGACAATCTGAATCGTTTGGATATCACGTGTTGGCAATCGATCGTCAGTTCCGGTCCCAGCGAAATAGATGTCGTACCTTCACCCAGTTTGCTCGGCGGCGATAATCTGGACGCCGACTCGCTCGTTCGCGTCTTAGACGTGGTCCTGCCGTTTTATAGCTGGGCGGTTCTCGACTTGGGCCCGGTCAATGCTCTGTCCATGCGATTACTCGAGAAGGTACACGACGTTTTTATAGTGACAACCACCGCCATCACCACTCTCTATCAAACCAAGCGCGTCATTGAAGCACTACTCAAAGCGAAAGTCGAACAAGATTCCATCCGCCTCATCGTCAATCAGATGGAGAACGGCGATAGGTTTAGCGGAAATGACTTGAACAGTATCTTCGGCATTCCAGTTTATGGGATTTTGCCGGCCGCCCGAGAAGAGATCCACAAAGCTTCCATACAGCGCAGACTGCCGCCTGAGGGAAGCAACTTCCGTAAGGAAATAGCCAAAATAGCGCGAAAAACGGCGGGTCTTTCCGAAAAACAGTCGAAGCGCGGCTTTGTACCTTTCCGGCCGCGCGCAGCCAAACTGCAGCCGAGTATCGCGAAATAGCACGCGCGCTTGACGACAAACGCGAATGAGCAAAATCCCACTGGTTCTTGTCGTCTCGCCGGATTCAGCCTGTGCTGCGGCCGTCCAGAACGCACTCACCACGGGAAAACAGCCCATCGCTCATCAAGTCGTTGAACGCGTGCGAACGGCACTGGCCCGGATTGCGGGAGGCGGAATCGACGCCATTCTCATCGATCTGTCCTCCACAACAACGATTCAGAGTGAAAAACTCGAGAGCTTTCTGAAGCTGCACAACGGCGCTCCGGCAGTTCCGATCGTGGTGCTATGCGAAGGCGAAGACGACCCTTTCATGGGTGAGGCGGCCGAGGCAGGCGCTTTCGCCTGCATGCCAAGACTGCGCTGGAGCACGGAACTCGCTCAAGTCGTTCGCTCCGCGCTAGAGGGATCATCGGTCGCTGAAGACCACGAAGAGAAAGCGCACCCCCGGCGGCTGTCGAAAATTATCGCGCTGCTCGGCGCAAAGGGGGAGTCGGCGCCACATCGGTATCTCTCAATCTCGGTTCTTCCCTGGCGCGCGGAAGTAGAGTGATCATCGCCGAATTGCGTCCTGCCTTCGGTACGTTGACCCAGTATTTCCGCCCGCAGCCGTGGGTCCGCAACGTGGGACATCTGCTCGATCTGGGCGCCGAGGAGATCGGCCGTGCCGACGTAGAGGCCTGCTTGTGGCCGGTCAGGAACATACCTGGTTTGAGTATTTTGTTCGCTCCACAGACCATCGCTCGCTCAGCTGAGATCGGGCCGGAGTACGCGAAACCAATACTCAAGCACTTGGCCGCAATCGCGGACTTTATTCTCCTGGATCTCACCGCCTCCGTGTCGGAAACAAATCGCGCCTTGTTCCGTGAATCCGATCTGTTAAGCCTGATCGTCGAGCGCGACGCTCTTTGTGTCGAGGCTGCCAAAACCATGCTTCAGGCGATTGAGGCTGCGCAGGCCAGTCCACAAGAAATAGGAGCCGTCATTGTGAACCGTGTACCCCTCGCCTTGCCCATGCCCCTGCGGGATATCGAGTCTCAGCTCCGCATCCCAACGCTCGCTGTGATTCCGCCCGCCGCCGACCTATGCGCGAGCGCCCAACGAGCGCGTGTTCCCGTGATTTCCTTCGATCCCGAAAGTCTCGTCGCCGGCAGTCTTGTCAATCTGGCGAATGAGTTGTCCGGTCGAGTCTCTTCTACCGGCGCGCTTCAACCAAATCTACGTTGAGTGCATCGCAGGTTCTTAGGAGCACCTCTATACACTGCTCCAGGACCGGCTTCTCTCCCCCGCTCGCCGCTTTCTCCAACTCCCCCCCCAGGCGACTCAATTCCGGAAATCCATAGCCCGTCCCGGTTCCCTTGAGGTTGTGGCCGATAGCGCGGATCGCGTCGAAATCGCCTCCGCGCAGTAGATCCTGCATCCTTTGGACCTCCTCCCGACGCCGCACAAGGTACGCCGGTCTGCGCGCCCTGATCTCGGGAGATAACAGGCTCTCAGCAGATAGCTGAACGTTCCGGCTCTCCCCAATTCTGTTGCGGCTTTGAGACAGGCGCTCGATTTCGGCGATCAACTTCGCCTTCGACACCGGCTTCGACAGATAGGCCGAGCAACCCGCTTCGAGACTTCGAGCTTCTTCCCCCTTCAGCGTGTGCGCTGTCACTGCAATAATTGGTACCGGCGCCAAGGAGTGTTCCGCCTCCCAAACTCGTATCTCTCGCGTCGCGCTGTAGCCATCTTTTTCCGGCATCTGCGCGTCCATCAGAATCAAATCGTACTCTTGAGTCTTGGCCTTCTCGAGCGCTGCGGCCCCATTCTCGGCAAAGTCGAGCCCGTATCCTTCCGGCGCGAGATACGCTTTCATGAGGAACCGGTTCTCTTCCGAATCTTCCGCTACCAAAATCCTGATCTTTTCAGTTGTCGTCAGATTCGACAACACAACCTGTCTCGCCTCGGTGTCGCAGGCGCTTTCATTGCGCCGCAACTCGCTCCTTGGGCGCTCGCGCGCTACCTCGCCCTGTGACTCCGACGGTCCTTTGAACACAACGGTGAACCAAAACGTGCTGCCGCTGCCGGGCTGGCTCTGGACCCAGATGCTTCCTCCCAACAGCTCGACCAGGCGTTTGCTGATCGCAAGTCCCAGTCCGGTTCCCTCAGCCTTGCGTGTCAGTGACGAATCTCCCTGCACGAAAGGCTCGAAAATAGTGGCGATCTGATCGGGGTGAATGCCCGCGCCCGTATCCGAGATCCGGAAGCGCAACGCGTTGGCCGCGTGCCCACCCGGTTCCCGTTCGACCGCGCATGAGACTTGCCCCCGCTCGGTGAATTTGATGCCATTGCCGACCAGATTGATCAGAACCTGCTGCAGGCGATCCGGGTCTCCGTGCAGCGTGGTTGAAACACCTTCATCCACTTGGTACGCCAGTTCCAACCCTTTGCGGCGCGCCAAAGGACTGAGAAGATCCATCGTCTCCTCGAGCAACTCGGCCAGATCGAAATTTCCGTCCTCCAGCTCGAGATGTCCCGATTCCACTTTCGACAGATCGAGAATGTCGTTGATCAAGTTCAGAAGGCGCTCTGAATTGTTCCGAAACACGCGAACGTATTCACGCTGCTCTTCGGTCATCGGAGTTTTCCATAGCAGATCCGCCATTCCGCAGATCGCGTGCATCGGCGTGCGAATTTCGTGACTCATGCGCGCGAGAAATTCGCTCTTCATTTGGCTCGCCTGTTCCGCGCGCTCGCGCTGCTCCACCAACTCGGCGTTGGTCTCAAACAGCGCCTTCTCCCGTTTCACCACTAATTCCAGCGGATCCAGAAGAGCCATGGTTTTGTCGAGCAGAGCGATCGCGCCGGGATGCGTGTGCTCCGCCTCGAGCTGTGCATTCGCCTCGAACAGCGCCTTTTGCCAATCCAGTAGGAACCGGCGCGTTCGGCGCAGCCAAAGAACTAACGTGACGATACTCGCGATTCCGCAAATCAGTGCGACGGGAAAGATAAACGAAAGAGATTGACGGATTCTCTGTAGTTTCCGGGTGCGCGCCGCAAGCAGCGCCGGGTCGCGCGGATTGTCGGCCTTCACGGTTCTCGTGATCGAACGCTCAACCGCCTCCCCCTGCGAATCGAGCACGTACGTCGAGATGTTGGTCAACAGCAGCACCGCAACCGGCAGCGACAGTACGAAGGCGCCCTTCACCTGAAGGGGAAGATGGCCCCAGCTTATGCCGAAGCGCCGCCGGCTTGGCTTCTCTGCTTCCAATGTTCCTATGATCTTGATCGACCAAGCAGCGGCCGCACCTTAGAGCGCGTTTGAGAAGGATCGCGTTTGAGAAGGATCGCCGCGATTCGCCTATAGAGCTATTCACCTAGCGAATGTCGGACCGATATCCTGGTCGGGCGTTGATGCGTAAATCGGGTCGGTCCTTGATTTGTACAGTAATCGTGCGATAGCTATCTCGCGCTGAAGCTGTGGGTATGAAAGAAAGAATATAGCGGCTGTGGATCTCGGATCCGAGCCGGATCAAATCGTTCTCCAGCTTTGATTTCGTTTCGAACTTGAGAGCGCGCCCCCCGGTGCTGGCCGTCAGGATCGTGCCAGTATCTGTTTTGGTCGCATGCACGGCTTCGGTAATGCTGTCTAAAATCCAGCCCCGGCCGCCTTCCGGCAGCGAGTAGTCGCTAGCTCGTGTCGTCAGCGGAGTCAGAAACGCGGAGTATTCGAGACAATAAACAGTCGCCCCGCATTGCTGAAGAGACGGGAGGAGATCGTTCAACCTTGTCTCGCTGCCTCGGTCCTTGCTTTCGCCGATGACGACTATTGCTGATCGCGTCCCCTTCGGCGGGTTTCCAGCATCTCGACTGCCTTTCCGATCGCGTCAAGCATGTGCCCGTTCCGAGTTGGTACCGATTGGAGATTTCGGAATGCTTTTATAACGGCGTCGCCGTCCGCAGTGAAGGGTTGCACGACCGTGACCTTATCTGAATACGTGATTATCGACGTCAATCCATTTGCGCCGACGACGGCCTCGCTCAGCATCGACCCGACCTTTTTAATTTTGAGAAGAGCTGAGTCTGAAATATCGGTCGTTTGGATTAATACGATCACGGCAAGGGGAGCAGTCACCACATCCGGATCGTCAACATGAACCGGGCGTTGATTTCCACTATCCAGGAGAATGAAGTCGTTCGCACTTAGCCCGTAGACGAAGCTCCCCCGCCTATCGGTCACGCTCACAGGCACCTGAACAAGTGGAACTGTTGTCCGAATGGTCCTTGTGGAGCAGCCACTTGTGCCGCGGCGATTGCGCAAATAAGTATTTGGCCAGCCTGCATTCGACCACCGGCTCCTGAAATCAAATAATACAGATAAGTCGCCGCTCCCGATGAAAAGCGATCCGGCTAGCTCAGGCGAGCGGCGTTCCATCTCATTACCGCTGTGCTTCCCCCATATAGGCCCGAATGAAGAACGCCACCGTCATTCCCGCCGCAAGCCACCAATGTCCCAGCACGAACAACTTTCGTAGGAGCGCGACGGCCCACATGTGCGCCGCCATAACCTCCAATCGTGGCCGCGACAAGCATAAATCCACTCATGTGCCATAGGATTTCATCGAAACTTCACCCGCACAATCTGGCATTTCCGATAGTAGGATTCGGAGAATCCGAAGATGATGACTTCGCGCTTCAATCTAACCGCTATGTGCCGCTGCTCCTGACGGTAGTGGAGCACGGTAGCCTCTCGCTTGGTGCTCAAGCCATGAACCTTGCATTGGCATCGGCAAGCGAGCGCAAGCCACTCCTCCCATCGGGCCGTCACCCAACCAGCGTCGCAATCGCGTGGCGGATCGGTTCCAGGTCGAAAGCTGGACTGATCGCATCGTGATCCAGCCATTCCTCCGAGACGGGCTCTACACCGAACAGTGCGCGCGTGAAGCCTGGATGGAGCACGCGGCTGAACAACTCCTGCGCGACACGCGAACTTTCCTCTCGCGACAAGGAGAAGCGTTCCTGCAGAAACGTCTCGACCCGCTCCTGCGCGGTGCCGAATATAGTCTCGTAGAAGCGTTTCGATCCTTCCGGAAAACAAAGAACACCTCATGGGCGTTGGAGCAAGCGATGGCGCAGGGCCTGGTCGAAATGTACGCGGAGATCGGCGCGGGCCTCTACAACTCGAAGCCGCGCACGCCCGAGAACACCACCCCCGCCAGCTTCCGCCAGTGGTGCGAGGAAGTGTTCAAGCCGGCTCTCCAGCGCTGATCGGCGAGTGCGGCCGTCTTGCATCGATGCTGGCCCAGCCCTTACCGTTGCGTATCCTCTACGGGAAGAGCGGAATAGAACGTGCGGCCGCCCAGGAACACGTCAGCCCAGATTCATTTGATTATTGCCGATAAGGGTACAAGGTGTAATACGGCTGTCGTCTCATCTCCGAAGGCAATAAGTTCCGAAGCCAGTGCTCTGCGTCTCGGCTTCAATATCCCCGTTGAGCTTCAACTGCTCGACGGTGATCGCGAGCGTATCGGCGCGCATATTCGTCGTGTAAACTCCGGTTTTTTTCAGCTGCGTTCACCGCTTCATCTTCGCGATGACCGGAAACTGGAGCTGCTGTACGAGGGCCGTCGGATCGAGGCGGAAGTCGTTTACTCGAAAAAACAAGAACTCGGGATTCATCACGTCGGCATTAGAACCTGCGGTAACCATGGGGCCGTGCGCAAAGAACTGCGGCTGCCCGTCGACGTCCAGGCCACGGTCAGCGTCCCAGGTTCAACCGCCCCGCTGCCTGCCCGAGTCAGCGACATGTCGCAATCGGGCTTGGGACTGATCTTACGGAAGGAAATTCCTCCAGGTACAGCCGTGTCAGTCGACCTGGGTCATGGAGTCGCATTCGGCGAGATCCGCTATTGCAAATCTATTTCTTCGAAAGGTAGATATCGCGCCGGATTTTGGCTCGAGGAATTCATCTACCGCCCTCGCCAGAAGAAACCTATCGCGGGGTCGGAACACCCTTCACGCGTCCTGACGTCAATCGCACGATTCGCCAGCCGCATGAAAGCCCTTTTCGTTTCGAAAGCCCGTCGAAGAAATGGCCTCTCGCTGCGATAAAGCATCGTTTCAGCCGAACCGGCCGCTCACGAAACACAAGCGGAGCTACGATGCTGCCGACGCTCGGCGCGTCTCCGACGGCGTGATCAGCTCGAACTCAGGACTCATCTTTTGCCCTTCCGCGCCTCGCGTCAATCCAAGCGCCTTCCGCAACTCGGCTTCCATGCCGCGGCAAAGCTCAGGCCGCTCGATGAGATGCTGCCGCGCATTCTCGCGGCCTTGCCCGATGCGCTCGCCCTTATAGCTGTACCACGATCCGCTCTTCTCCAAAATGCCGTGTTGCGTGCCCAAATCGAGCACATCGCTCTCCCGTGAAATCCCTCGGCCATAGAGAATGTCCAGCTCCACTTCGCGGAATGGCGCCGCCACCTTATTCTTCACGATCTTGACCTTCGTTCGATTGCCGACCACCGTTTCTCCGTCCTTAATAGCAGTGGCACGCCGCACCTCCACCCGCACCGAAGCGTAAAACTTCAGTGCTCTGCCCCCGGTAGTCGTTTCCGGATTCCCGAACATCACGCCGATTTTCTCCCGCAGCTGGTTGATGAAGACCAGGCACGTGTTGGCCCGCGATACGGCCGCGGTGAGCTTTCGCAATGCCTGCGACATCATGCGCGCCTGCAGACCCATGTGACTATCGCCCATCTCGCCCTCAATCTCCGCCTTGGGCGTCAGCGCCGCCACCGAATCCACGACAATCACATCGACTGCTTGTGAGCTGACCAATGCGAGGGCGATCTCAAGCGCCTGTTCCCCATAATCCGGCTGCGAGACGATCAGGTTGTCCGTATCGACCCCTAATCTGCCGGCATAGGTCGGGTCGAGCGCGTGTTCGGCGTCAATGAAAGCCGCCGTCCCACCCCCGCGCTGCGCCTCGGCAATCACGTGCAGCGCCAGCGTTGTCTTGCCCGACGCTTCCGGCCCGAAGATCTCGATCACGCGTCCACGCGGGAACCCGCCCGCTCCAAGCGCATTGTCGATACCGATCGATCCCGTCGAGATCACCTCCACCGGAAGCGCGGCGCGCGATCCCAGCATCAGCACCGAGCCTTTGCCGAACTGCTTGTCCATCTGCGCCAATGCGGCCAAAATACGTTTGCTTCGCTCGTCCATGTGAATCACCTCCGGCGTGCAAACAAGGAGTCCGCTCCAGACTAGGTGGTTCTCCGCCTCAACGCTAAAGAAAATCCCGACGTATGCGCAACGTGATACGCTCGCGTCCTGGTACTTTTTCAACCTGCACTGCTGGAAAATTCGCCTCATATATGGGAACCTTGTCCAAAATGATCGCCCCACGGATGGCACGGCCCGGCTCGCGAACGCTGTTGCTCACATGTTTCGCTTTTTCATCGATGCTCACGTTCTTGCCGCACGCCGGATCGACAACCAGGCAGGATCGATCATGGAAGCGCTATTACAACCAGCAGTGGGGGTATTGCGTCAGCTATCCGGCGCGCTGGCGTGTAGGAGACGCCTTCGAAGGCGCCGGCATCTTCGTCGAAACCGGTGTAAAGAAGCGCTCCAACCCGCTCGGCGAAATCGACATGACCGCACTCCCGGATCACGCCGGAAACCCGCAGCCGTCACCTTCGTCGACGACCGTTCAGGCCCATCTTGACGGGCTCAAAAAGTTCGAGCGCGCCCAGCAGATGGAGCTGCTCGATCAGCGACCCATGCATCTATTCGGCAGCTCAGCCTTATTCGCCAAAGAGCGGTATTATGATCCGCTGGAGCGCGCGAAATGGGTGGACGAACTGATCTTTGCCCAGCGCCAGAATGTCCTTTATCGGCTGGAACTCGAGTGCCGCGCCGATCAGCTCACGCGCTTCGAACCCGTTTTCGCTCAGCTCGTGAGCACGTTCCGGTTTAACTGTACGCGCGCTCGCTAGGCATATCGCATTCGCCAGCCGTATCCGCCACGAGCCATCGTAGTTCGCCAGGTAATTGACACCCTTTCGCCCCATCCTCGCACTCTTCCTGCGCTATGAAACCACGCACAATCGGGTCTTCAACGCGGCCCTCAACCAGCTTCTAAAGCTTAGAGCCGAAAAGCGCAAAGCCGAAATTGGGTTTGAATCGCAAGAGCGGCACGAAGCCGACGAAGCGCGCCAGCAATCGAACGAAAATCGCAAGCAGGAGCTGCACCAATACGCCGCTTGGCTCGCCCAAGCTAAGGCCGAACACCAGGAATTTCTCACCATGCAGCTCGAGACGCCGGAAAATCGCATTCCCAACCGCATTGAACGCCTCCTCGCGAGGCAAAAAGCCGCTTAACACTTCTCTCCGAATCCAGCGCGCCGCGAATCGCACCCGTCGTGTCTATTGCATCGCCATCCGGCAGCTGCAACTTCGCAGCGAAGTTCATGGTCTGAGAGACTCATATTCTGAGAGACGGAACCAAGTGGAGAAAAAGGCCAAGTGGAGAAGAAATGATTAGCAGTGTCGTAGCAGACCCGGCCGCGCACGCTCGCTTCTTGTGGCGCGACGGAGAAATTGTGCCATGGGAAGATGCCAAGGTTCACGTCACTGCGGTGGGGCACGCCTCGGTGGCGTCTGTCTTTGAAGGGCTGAAAGCCTATTGGAGTGGAACCGACCAGCAACTCTTCTGCTTCCGCTTGGCGGAACACATGGAGCGGCTTATCGCCTCATCCCGCCTAGCTCGAATACAGTGCCCTTGGACCGTGGATCAACTGGTCGAAGGAGTACTGCAGTTGCTCAGAGCCAACGAAACACGGCAGGACACCTACGTGCGCCCTTGGCTATTTGCGGCAGGATTGATCCGGGAGCAGATGGTTCCCGCAAATGCTGAGACAGAGCTTGTCATTGACACCTGGCCATTCCTTTCCCACGCTCCGAATCACAACTGCCGCGCATGCGTTGTCAGCTGGGTAAGAATTTCGGAACGGTTAATGTCGCCGCGAATCAAGTCATTCTCCAACTACACAAACGGACGCCTCGGCATGATCGAGGCGCAAATGAATGGTTACGATTGCCCGATTTTCCTTAATGAGGACGGATTAGTCACCGAAAGCGCGGGCGCTTGTATCGCCATCGTTCGCAATGGCGCCGTGTACACGCCGCCTCTGTCGGCTGGAATTTTGGACAGCATAACGCGTCGAACGCTGCTGGCCATCGTCGAAGAAATGGGAGCGCCCATTTGCGAGGCCGATCTCACTCGCACGGACCTCTACCTCGCTGACGAAGCGTTCTTCATGGGCACAGGTTGGGAAGTACTGCCGATTCGCGAGATTGACGGCATGACTTATGCCTCGGCCCCCGGCCCTGTGACGCGTCGCATAGCGCGTGAGTATCTGCAGTTGGTTCGTGGAGAGGCGCCTCTGCACCGCGGATGGCTTACGCCGGTGTGGGCCCATCGAACCACGCCGTCACACGCAACTTTCGATCCAGTCAGCATCACGCACTAGATGCTCCTAATCGAAACGGCTGGCCAAGGCGAGCCGCAGTTACATCAGCGGTTCGGTGGATTCGAGGCCGATTCGAAACCACCCCGCGCAGCGGTGCCAGTGGCGAACAACGGCCGGTTTGGGAGTAGCGACCCCGGAGATCCGTACCATCACCTCCGTGAGTGTGGGTATCGGCTCGGGAGTTTCGACCAGCATCCCGTGCAGCGACAGGTCCAGGCAGTTCCCGAGAACACGCGAGGTAGAGCCCATCGCGTTGGTCCAGGAAATCGCTACGGCTCCACGGAATTTGCGCCGCTCGTGCCGCCGCAAATCGCCCATCAGGAGTCTCATGTACCTTTCTTTTCGGCTGCAACAGCCCGTTTCTGAAGGGCGCGAACCGCGGATTCCGGCTACAACGTAAAACTCCGGGCCGGGCGGCGTGCTGGCCTTAAACCTTCCGCCGCCCCCAGGATCGTCCAAACCCTAGGGACTCAAAAGGTTGCAGTTTAAGTCGATGAGAACTCCGATGCTACGCCTTGGAACGCACCCGCGCTCCGTTGTGCCCCTGGCGGCGGTGGTTTGGCGCCCATTCGTTCTCGCTTGGTGCCCTAGTCCTTTGGTTATGCGGGAGAACGGGAAAGTCTGAATGGCGGCGGAAACTAATCTCGCTCACCCGGCCGCGCCACCACCTCGCCGCAACACGAAACCGCGAATCCACAACGTTGCCGACATGCAAAACCGGCTGGAGAACGCGCTCCGCGAGATTGAGGATCAGCGGACCATTCTGAACTTCATCGAGGAAGGTTATCTCGAGGGCGATCTCAGCGGAAACCATATCTTCGTAAACGATGCGTACTGCCGTATATACAGCCGCACGCGGGAACAAATTCTCGATCCAACCTACCTTGACGATTCCGTACGCGATCTTTCGCTGAGCTTGCGTGAGCTGTACGACCAGGTTTACGGAACGGGAGAAGCGCTAAAGAGCCTCGAATGCGAGTACAGCCCCGGCCAATTCGCCGAGACCACCATATCGCTGAAACGCGGCGCAAATGGCGAAGCGACCGGTTTTGTGACGATTTCTCGCGACGTGACCGCGCGCAAGAGACTGGAACTGGACGTCCGGCAGGCGCACCGGCTGGAGGCGGTCGGCCAGTTGGCGGCCGGCATCGCGCACGAAATCAATACACCGATCCAGTATCTCGGCGATAATCTCCGCTTCCTCAGCGAATGCTTTAAAGAGCGTCAGGCCGCGCTGGAGAAATACGAGCAGCTCCGCCAAGCCGCCGTCGCCGGTACGATTCCCGCGGCGCTGCTCGAACAACTGCAACGCGACATCGCAAGCGCGGATCTCGCCTACCTTGAGGACGAGATCCCGAAGGCGATCAGCCAATCCCTCAATGGCGTCGAACGCGTGGCTGCGATCGTCCGCGCCATGAAAGGCTTCACGCATCCTGGACAGGAGGAGAAAGCCGCCGCGGACCTCAACAAAGCGCTCTCCGACGCCATCCTGGTAGCTAATAACGAACTCAAATACATCGCCGATGTGGAAACCCATTTTGCCGATCTGCCGCCCGTGATGTGCCACCTCGCCGGCCTGAACCAGGTCTTTCTTAACCTCTTGGTCAATGCCGCCGATTCCATTCGCGATGTCGTGAAAGGAACAGACGCCAAGGGCCGCATCGAGGTTCGCACCAGCCGCACTGAGGACCAGGTGTTGATCTCCATCAGTGACACGGGATTCGGCATTCCCGCGAGCATACAAGCCAGAATCTTCGACCCCTTCTTCACGACCAAGGAGGTGGGCCGCGGAACCGGTCAGGGACTGTCGATTGCCCGTAAAATCGTCGTCGAAAAGCACGGTGGCAGGATCGGCTTTGAGCCTAACGGGAGCCAGGGCACGATCTTCAACATTCATCTGCCGATCGAACCTGCCCAAGCAATCGTAAACTCCGGCACGCCTGGCGCGTGAGCATGAATGAAGATGATCGCTAGAATCGAATGCAAGCCGTCCGTCTCTGACGAATCCATCCTCTGCGTCGACGACGATCCGAACATTCTCGATGCCTTTCAGAGGCAGTTCCGGAAACGGTTCTCCATCCAAACCGCCGTGGGGCCGCAGCAAGGCCTTGAAATGCTCACCGAAAAGGGCCCTTTCGCCGTCGTGGTTTCCGACCTCACCATGCCGGGCATGGACGGGGTGCAGTTCCTTTCCGCGGTGCGTGCTCAATCGCCCGACAGCGTGCGCATTATGTTGACCGGACATGCGGATCTCACGACCGCGATCGCCGCCGTCAATCAAGGCAATATCTTTCGGTTGCTCATAAAACCCTGTCCCCCGATGGTTCTCTCCCAGGGGATCGAGGCGGGTATCGAGCAGCACCGCTTGTTGATGGCCGAGCGCCAACTCACGCGCGAGACGCTCCTCGGTTGTGTCGAAGTGCTGGTGGAGGTGCTGAGCATCCTCGAGCCGCGCGCCTTCAGCCGCGTCACACGCCTGAGGAGATACGTCCGGCACGTGGCCGAGGATCTGAAAATTCCCGACCCCTGGACCTTCGAGGCGGCCGCCATGCTGTCTCAAATCGGCTGGATTACGCTGCCGCCGGAGATCGCCGCTAAAGTGAGCGCGGGCGAGCCGCTATCGCCCGAAGAGAGCCGTCGCTTCGCCGAACACCCTTCCGCGGCTGCGCGCCTTCTCGAAAAAGTGCCACGGCTCGAGAAGGTGGCCAAGATCATTGAAGGACAGCTCAGCCCGTTTGAGAACTTCCCGGGCGCAACGGGCGCCGATTGGGATGATCCGGCTGTCCTCGGTTCGCAGATCCTTCGCGCCGCCGCCCAATTCGACGATCTGCGCGAAAGAGGCGCGTCCTCCAAACAAGCTTTGCAAGAGATGAGCGGCCAGCCGGGTACCTACGATGACAACGTACTGGCGGCCATCGAGTGCATTGAAAAACGCGAATCGGAAGCCGAGATACGCCTGGTCGGCTACGATGAACTCATTCCCAATATGATCCTCGAAGAGGAGATCGACACGCCCGATGGATTATGTCTGCTGGGAAAAGGGCGCGAGATTACGCCCACGGCGTTACTGCGATTGAGTGGATTTCGCCGGGTGTTGCGCCCGCGGGGCAAATTCCGCGTTCGTATGCCGGCCCAGCCGGCAGCGGTGCCCGCGCCCGACGCCTAAAAACGATTACTGGATTCGCGGCTGCAGATGCGCAGCGGGATCGAGCGTCCGGTCCCGGCCGCCCGCGCACAGCGTCACTTGAGGATCGAACAGCTCTTGAAAAGCCGTGATCAGGTCGCCGACAACATCGTTGGTTGCCCAGGCGTGACGCTTTACTTCGAAGATCACGTCGAGCATACAAGCGCTGCTCGTGATTCTCCGGAGTTCAATCGCGTAGCGAGGAAGTCCTGCTCCATCGAGAACCAGCGAAAGAGTATTTGCGTCAAAGGACCACCGCCGCGAATTCGCAGTTGGTCGAAAGCTTAACGAGGTCACTCGATTATTATCGGCGTGCGGCAAGAACAATTGAGCGGCCGAGGCGTTCAGGCTCGCCCTGCCGCATCGACCAGTTCGGGTGTCTCGACTCCGGCAATTTCTTTGTAGAGTTCCACGACTTCCTCGGGGCGCCCCTCGGCAATCATCCGTCCGTGATCCAGCAGAATGGCGCGATCACACTGATCGATCACCTGCTGCATGGTGTGCGTCACCAGAAGAATAGTCTTGTTTGACTGGCGGAATCGCCGTAGCCGCTCAAAGCACTTCTGCTGGAATCCAATGTCGCCGACGGCCAGGATCTCATCCATGATGAGAATATCGGGGTCTACTTCAGTCGCGATGGCGAACGCGAGCCGCATGTACATCCCCGACGAATACTGCTTGACCGGGGCATCGATAAAATCTCCGATCTCCGCGAAATCGATGATCCTCTTCTCTCGTTCTTGCATCTCCTTGCGCGAATAGCCCAGCAGGAGGCCGTTGATTAAAATGTTCTCCCGGCCAGTCAGTTCTGAGTGAAAACCCGCCCCCAATTCGATCAGCGGCGCAATCGTGCCCTCCACCTGAACGGTTCCGGCCGATGGCAGATACACTCCGGCGATGATCTTCAGTAAGGTGCTCTTGCCCGATCCGTTGCGCCCCACAATGCCCAGCATCTCGCCGGGATGTACCACGAACGAGACGTTTTTTACGGCGTCGAAATCATGGAAATCCACGTGATGGCGGAAGAACTTCGCGAATAACGCGCGCAGCGTATCGGGACGCTCATGAATGACCCGGAATCGCCGTGTGACGTTATCGACTCTGACGGCGATGGAATTCGGTTGCATTTCGAATCAGACGTAGAACACGAACTCGTCCTGATACTTGCGGAAAATCGCGAAGCCGATCACCAGAGCGACGAACCCGCAGACAAACGAAGCGACAACCGATTTAAATTCGGGCAATTGGCCGTTGTAAACGCTCAAGCGGAATCCATGAAAAGAAAAAACCAGCGGATTGAGCTTAAACACCCATCGCCACTTGGCGGGAAAGTAAGTTTCCGCATATAGGATCGGCGTCAAATAAAACAGAACCTGCAGCAGAATCTGTAAAATATGCGCCACGTCCCGGTAATATACGTTCGCGACCGCGAAGAAGAACGTGGCCCCCAGGGTGAGGAGCGTCAGCGCCAACAACGGAACCGGCAAGAACAGCCAGGTGACATGGAATGGGTGCCTCATGACAAGCACGAGCAAGATCAGGGGAATTAACGACAACAGCAGATTGATCAGATTCGAGACGACCGCGGCTACGGGAAAGACCAGCTTGGCGACGCGAACTTTCTTGATGAGGTCGGCATTACCTACAATCGAGTCCGCGGCATAGGAAAGCGATTGCGAAAAGAACGTCCACGGCAGAAGAACGCTCAGCAGAAAAATCGCGTAATGATATGTGGGAAACGGCATGATGGTGGAGAAAACAATAGTCAGCACCAACATCAGCAGCAGCGGGTTTAGTAACGCCCATAAGAAACCGAGTACCGAACGCTTGTAGCGTATCTTCAGTTCCTTAAGGGCGAGAGCCCAGATGAGTTCCCGATAGCGAATGGTTTCGGAGAGCAGTTCAAGCATCGGTCGACAGATTCACGCGGCGACTCACGCTTGCGCGGCGTGCAGGCAGGTCACGCAATTAGGCTCAAATCCTTGATACAAACTTCATTTATTGTAGCTTGCTGGTGGTGGTCCAAACTGGAACCATGGTCAATCTATGGACTAGGGGAGGATTGTCCTGGCGCGAGCTTGCTGTGCGCACCTGGCGCGAGAGCTGGGAAGACGCCGTGTTCGGGCAAGCCGCCCGTCTCGCCTTCTATCACTTTCTTGCTATTTTCCCATCCCTTCTGCTGCTCTTTTTTCTCCTGGCGAAACTTCCAGCCGCGGGCTCCACTCTTCGTTCCGCCTTGACCGCAGTACTGAGCCGGATTCTCCCGCTCCAATCCGCCGCCCTTATGCAGAGGATGATCGCGAATCTCAATGCGACCGCAACCGCCGGCATGGGTGCCTTCTCCGCCACTGTCGGTACAGTGTGGGCGGCGGTGAATGGAACCTGGGTGGTCATGAAAGGCTTGGACATTGCCTATGAAGTCAAAGAGCGGCGATCATTATGGAAGTCGATCGCCATCGCCTTCGCGCTGACCGCCACGCTGGCATTGATGTTTGCGATCGCTCTTGTCGTGGCAGCGTACGGCGCTCGCGCCGCGCAAGTCATGGTCGGTCAGGCGGGTGCCGACGCTCCCCTGCAATTTCTTCTGCGTTTTATCGAGTGGCCTGTTCTCATCGTTTTACTGCTTGCCTCGTTTGCTCTGTTCTATCGTTTTGGGCCTAACCTGTACGACCGCGAATGGAAATGGAGCACGCCCGGTGCCGTCCTGGCGCTCGTGTTATGGTTGCTCGCAACCGCGCTGGTTCGCCTATATTTCGAGCGTTTTCATTCGTATCACGTTGTGTATGGTCCGCTCGAAGGAGTCGCCACGCTTCTTCTATGGCTCTATTTCACGTCCGCGGCCATTCTCGTCGGGGGTGAAATGAACTCGGAGATCGAAAAGGCCGCCGAGCGGAAGAGCACACCCAAACAACACGAGGCCCATGCCCGCGAAGGCAGCTAGCGCGCCATTGTGGTTGTCGTGCTCAAAGGCGTGCGGAGATATTCATCGAACCAGGCCACGGTGCGCCGCAGAACGTCAACGCGGTCCTTAGGTTCGTGAAATGCATGCCCCTCGCCCGGATAGACGACCAACTGGGTGGGAACGCCCAGCGTCGTGAGAGCATGCCAAAACTCAAACGATTGCGGCGCGGGACACTCCCCGTCGCGTTCGCCTACCACTATCAGGGTCGGAGTCTTCACGTTCTTGATATATGTGATGGGCGAGCTTTTCGCGTACACGGCCGGATCGTCGTAGACGGATGCACCGAAATAGGGAATCATCCACTCGTCGATGGAATTCTCGCCATAATAGCTGAGCCAGTCGGCGATTCCAGCGCCCGCGACAGCGGCACGGAAGCGGTTCGTCTGCGTCACCGTCCACATGGTCATGAATCCGCCGTAGCTCCAACCCGTCACTCCGATGCGGCTCTCGTCGATGGGCACCTTCTTCGCGACTGCGTCAAGGCCGGTGAGAACATCGCGCAGGTCGCCTCCTCCGAAATCCTTCACATTCGCATGCGTAAACGCCTCGCCGTCCCCATAGCTTCCTCTCGGATTGGGGAAGAACACGAAGTATCCCAGCCCCGCCATCACTGACATGTCGAATCGGGTCGTAGGCCAAGCAGCTGTCTTGAGGCCCGCCGGACCCCCATGGACCTCGACCACCATCGGGTATCGCTTCGCGGGATCGAAGTTCTCCGGATACAACAACCAGCCCTCGATGCGAAAGCCGTCGTTCTCCCACACAACGCTCTCCGCTTTTCCCCAATGCGGGCGCTGGCCTGCGTTCGCATGCGTCACCTGTTGCCAATCTCCGATAGGACCGGCCCACACCTCGGGCGCCTGCTCCCACGAGGTCCGAATCACTCCGCTCGTCCGGCCGTCGTTCGCCAAAGAGAAATTCGGGTAATTGCCGGACGTATGTACGCCTTCGCTGCCTTTCCACAGCGTTTCGGTCTGCCCGCTTTTCATATTCAAAGTCGATATCGCACTCCCGCCCCCCACCGCCTCAGTGAACACGATGTTTTCGTTTCCCTGCCATTTGAGCCCGCTGGGAGACGATTTTCTGCCCGGTGTAACGTCGCGCGGCGCGCCGCCGTTACTCTCCATCACAAAAATGTCCCCGCCGGTGAATCCTTCATCACTCATCAAACCGCCGATGAAGGCGATGTGTTCGCCATCGGGAGACCATCGAGGAATCGCGAGTTGCCGTTCCGTCGGGGGATGGTAGACCACGTTCATCTGCCCCGATGCCACGTCGAGCACGTACAGCTGAGCGATCCACCAATTGTTATCGGCGGGCCCAGCAGCGGCGACAGCCGCAAAACGACTTCCATCGGGAGACCAATCGTATTCATAGATGTTCAGTTTCGCGGGAGAAACCGCGCGCATTTCCCCGCCCGCCGCACTTACGATCGTCAATCGCTTGTTGTGGATCTCGCTTCCAATCGCGCCCGTCTGCGCCGGTACCGCTTCGAGCGGTCCCGCCACTGCTCCGCCTTCCGCGTATAAAAACGCGATCTCTTTTCCATCGGGCGACCAGCGCGGATCGGCAACGTAGCCGTTTGCATTGGTAAGCCGCCTGCATCTGCCGCTCGCCACGGTGGCTACGAACACCTGCGGCTGCGATATGCCTGCATCCGACAAGAACGCAACCTGCGAGCTGTCGGGCGACCATGCGACTGCGGATTCATCGAAGGAGGCCTTGCCGTTTCCCGCCGTGAGGCGCCGAGGCTTCGCGGACGAGTTCTTCCACTCGAGCAAATACAGATCGGTATGTCCGCTGTTGGCGGCAGGCGCAGCGGCCCACGTGAGCCACCTGCCATCTGGAGAAATCGAAACCGCGGAAAACGAATGCACTTGTTCCAGCTGTTTCAAAACCTGGTCCATTCGCGGTTCCTCGGCAGATGCACAGGCAAGTGCGATGACAAAAATGCTTAACTTCGGGAACGACATAGGAGCAATATGTATCAGTGAATTCCGACCGCGCCTCGCACCGAGCGATTAGCTTCGCGGGATCGAACGCCACGCCTTCCTTGAATACGTACTTCACTTTTTCGACATCGGCAATGCGCGTCGAGGGATCGCCTTCAACGACTACTAAGTCAGCTTGCTTGCCCGGAGCAATCGAGCCGATCTTATCCGCCTGCCCTAGATACAGCGCGCCGTTATAGGTGTAAATGCGAATCGCTTCTTCCGGTTTGAATCCCGCCTCGACCAGCAATTCCAGATTACGCTGGTCGCCGAATCCCGGTAATGCGCCGCCATTGCCCGTCGGATCGCAACCCGCCATCAGCAGGCCGCCGGCAGCGGCGAACTCCCGTTCGAAATCCATCTCCTTCTTGAGCCGCGCGTAAGTGCGCCCGTTCGGATTTTCCGCGGCGCGCTCCTTCGCCGTCAAATAGCTTACGGCCGCTTCCGGAGACATCGCCTGTAATACCCGCTCCTCCAGCGGCGGTCGCCCGGGAATGGAAGCCTCAAACACGACCAGCGTCGACGTGACTGCCACTTTGTGCTCGACGAGCGCGTGGATCATTCGCTGTGCTCGGGACCTTTCAGATCCAGGTTCTGGAGGGAGGCGTCGCTCTCCCGCCCTCCCGGGCAGACGTCGCGCTGTTTGCCAGGCGTAAATTCGGTGTCGACCAGCAACCCGTGCTCCAGGTCGTCGATGCCCAACTCAGCCGCTTCCGTAAACCCGACCGAACACAAATGCCCGGTTATCTTCAAACCGTGTCGGTGCACGGCTTGAATCGCGGCAGCGAGTGCGTCATGCGAAATATTCATGTATGCCTTGAACGACGTCGATCCTTCCGCAGCCCAATAATCCACCAGGCGGCGCGCCTGTTCCGGAGAGGTAATCGACGGCATCTGAATCGAGAACCCGCCGCGGCCTTCGATATAGGGCCCGGTTGTGTCCATTTTCGGACCTGGCGCCGCGCCGCTATCGATCATTTTTTTCAGATTGATGTCTGTGTAAGGTTCGAGCGATCCTCCGGTGCGCATGGTCGTGATGCCTGAAGCGAGATACAGCCGCGGCGCGCTAAAAGCCTGCTCGTTGTACATCGGGATGCCGCCGGAGGGATAGAACAAGTGCTCGTGCATACCGACAAGTCCCGGATAAACCGTGTGCCCGGTCAGGTCGAGCTTGCGGGCAGCGCTCGGAACCTGAGTAGAGGCAGCGTCGCCCACCGCGATAATCCGCCCATGATCCACGACGATGGTTTGATCGGGGCGCGCGGCTGCGCCCGTCCCATCGATGACGCGGACGTGCTCGAGCGCCACCACCGGATCGGTAAAACTGAAGAACGGCTGAATTCCCGGTGTCCAGCGGCTCTGCGCCAGCAGTGCAGGCACAACCGCACACAAGGTGAGGAATGCAATAGAAATCCGGCGTATCAAAATGGCTCTGATCCTACAACATTGAACAGCCGTGATCCGTGTCACGCCAATGCGCTCGTCTCAGGGAGCAGTTTGTTGTTGGCGCGCTGCCGCTCGTTTCCGTTCTCGCTCGCGGTCCCGCTCTTCCTGTTCTTTAGCCCGCTGCTCGTGTTCGGCGACCAATTGCTCGTATGCGGGAATCTGCTCCGGCCTGAGAATGGATTTCACCCGGCTGATCTGCTCTTCTTGGATCTTCAGCATGGCGGGATGATACGCATCCCTCACTGCCTTAACCTTCGCCTTCGTATCGTCCAGAATCGCCTCGAGCTGGCTGACCTGAGCGGGTGTGAGATTACAACTTCGAGCTCGTCTCGGAAATATAGTGCTGGCGGAAATCCTCCGCCGTTTTTGCGCTGACGGTCTCGCCGTATAGAAGCGGTCCGCCAACGCGCCTACCGCCGCCCCGCAGCAAAAAAGCAAAAGCGCCAGCAACATCGCGGTCCAGTGGTTGCGCTTCATACGGATTCTGCCGTCCTCGCTGCCTTAGTGCTGGAAGGTCTGGCGGCGTTCGTCGCTCGGAACGCGTGCTCCGCATCGCTTCGGTGTAATAGGTCTTCTCCGCCGTGTGATCGGCCAGCAACGCATCCGTGTAAGTGGCGGTGGCGAGCGTGGTTCTGCGGAGCGGAGACGAAGTTGAGGACTAAGAGGAGAAGGCACAAAGCCGCACACGCCGTCGTGGCGGCGCGCGCTAAGCGCTGAAACACGAACCAAAAGCTGTGGCGCGCCTCGATCTTCTGCCACAAGCCCGTCATGAATCCGGCGCTCGGCTCCACATCGGGACAGAAAGCCCCATATCTGCGGAACAGATCATCCAATCGGGAATCATCGTTTGTCATCATGCACTCCTCTGCTTTACCGACGCGCGGAAAAACTCCCCAAAATCTTTCCTCGCGCTTACAACTGACCATCCGCCACCGCCGCCTTGTACGCCTTCAGCACCCGTTGGCGCGCCCGAAACAGCCGCACTTTCAAAGCGTTTTCGTTCACTCCGTATATTCGCTCTAACTCCCTCAACGACAGGCCCTCCACTTCCTTGAGGGTCAAAAGCAGTCTATCCTCTTCCGACACGTGCCGGAACAGCGCGTCCATAAACTCCCGGACGTCGCTCTTTCTGCCGCTCCTCGTCGTCTTGCCTGCCCCCCGGCAAGCGAATCGGCCATCATCACCTGCTGCTCGCTGAGGTCCGCCATCCGCGATTCGCTCCGCCGCTTGGCGCGGCGCAGATAATCGTAGGAAGCATTCACCGTCAACCGGTACAGCCACGGTTCGAATACCTCCGCCCTCCGAAGCTGATCCAGCGAGATAGTACAGCCTGACGAAGACCTCCTGTGCGACATCCTCGACGTCTTCTGGACGTCCAATCAGCCGCGAAATGGTACCGAGGATCCGCTTCCGGTAAGCCAGAACCAGTTGATTGAACGCGGACGCTTCGCCCGTCCGCGCTCTTTCAATCAGTTCTGGCTCAACCAGCATACCGGCTCACCTGCCGGACCCTGTCGGCCCTTCGTTGTTCTAGGCGCTCCGGCAACTTGTTAGGTTACAAGGCTTTGACGAAAACTCCAAGCTGTTCTTTTGCGCGGCAGAGGAGATAGCTCGGGACTGCCGGCACTGCTCCAGCTCCAGCTCCCGAATGGCCGCATCCACGGCGGAGCGTTGAGCATACAGCAGCTCCAATTCCGTCCGGACCAGGGTCGCACCGCCTACCCCGACAAGACGTAGTACCGTGCGGCATACGAATGTTGTACAGCTAAATCGATGTTTCGCCAGTTAAGTTCACTTCATCAAACCTTCGTGCTAGGGTACTATCAGGGATCTTGACTGCTATTGCAATTTGTGATATTAATAATTAGCAGATTGCAATATGAGCGTCGCCGAAAACTTCGCTACCTCCGATTCGTCGAAGGGCACCTGCGGGGCCTCGACCGCGAGATGACGCAAAAAGAGGTCGTCGCCGCGATCAAGGAGGAACTGAAGCGCTCTCTCAGCCAGCCCTATCTGTCGCAACTCGAGGGCGGTCACGCCGGCACCTGACCAACACCACCCGGCTGCTGCTGGCGAAGTTTTTCCGCGTCCATCCCGGTTATCTCGTCGACGATCCGGAGGGTTTCCAGACAGAGCTCATCACGGATCTCCGGCAGCAGGAGGACAAGCTCGACCTGTGGCTGATTCAAGGAGCGGAGCGCTTCCGCCGCGACATGCCAGCTCTCGGAGGCGCTGCTCAAAATAGCGCGGCACGACGATACCCGCAAGTGCGTGTTGCTGCTGGCCGCCGTCATGGACACGCCGGACCTGGTGAACCGTCTATGGGAAGTGCTCAAGCCCGAAGGAGGGAGCGCATCATGAGGTGGCCTGACATTTATCTGTTGTGTTTCGCTGTCGGTGCATTGTGGAGCCTCGCCACGCTGCTGCTGGGCGGGTTTCACCTCGGCCATTCGGGATCACGGCTCACGTCGGCCACGCCGGCACGGCCATGCGTTGCGCGCGACGGATGTGCAGCTGGCTCGGCAGCATGATCAACCCCAGTTCCGCGGCGATCTTCCTCGCCTGGTTCGGCGGCGTTGGTTATCTGCTGACGCGGCATTCCGGCCTGGACTTTTGGATCGATTTGGCTCTCGCGATTGCGGTCGGCCTCTGCGGCGCATGGCTTCTCGCCGCGTTCCTTCGTTTCCTCGAGTCTCGCGAACAGCCGCTCGATCCGGCCGACTACGAAATGGCCGGCGTCCTCGGGCGGGTCTCGAGCACGATCCGGCCGGACGGCGTCGGCGAAGTGATCTACGTGCGCGACGGTGCGCGGAAGCCGTTCCCGCGCGCAGCGACGACGGCAGCAAAATTGGGCGGGGCGAAGAAGTGATCGTCACCCGCTATGAGAAGGGGATTGCGTACGTACGCACCTGGGACGCAATGACCCAACGGGCAAAACTGGCGACGCCCCGATTCATTGCAAAAGGAGACGGAACATGTCGAATGAAATTGTTTATATAGCGGCAGTGGTCGTGCTCACCCTGCTCGTGCTGATGATGGCCATGGCGACCCTGTATCGCAAAGCCGGTCCGCACGAAGCGCTGATCGTCTATGGCTTGCGCGGCACGCGCATCGTCAAGGGGAGGGGAACGGTCATCTTCCCGATGGTCGAGAACTTCCGGCAGCTATCGCTGCAGCTGATGTCCTTCGATGTTGCGCCGCAGCAGGACCTCTACACCAAGCAGGGCGTCGCCGTCACGGTCGAAGCCGTCGCGCAGATCAAAGTGAAGAGCGATCCCGAATCCATCCAGACCGCCGCCGAGCAATTTCTCACCAAAACCGACCAGGCGCGCGAAGGACTAATCCGGCTGGTCATGGAGGGCCATTTGCGCGGCATCATCGGCCAGCTTTCGGTCGAGCAGATCGTAAAGGAGCCCGAGATGGTCGGCGACCGCATGCGCGGCACCTGCGCCGACGACATGAGCAAGATGGGCCTCGAGGTGATCTCGTTCACCATCAAGGAAGTCCGCGACAAGAACGAATACATCACCAACATGGGCCGGCCCGACATCGCGCGCATCAAGCGCGACGCCGACGTGGCCGCCGCGGAAGCCGAGCGCGATACCGCCATCCGGCGCGCCGTCGCCATGCGCGAGGCGTCCGTCGCCAAAGCACAAGCCGACCAGGAACGCGTGCTCGCCGAAGCGCTTTCGCTCGCCGCGCAAGCCGAAGCGCAACGCGATCTCGAAATCAGAAAGGCGCAATACGTCGAGACCATCAAACGCCAGCAGGCGCAAGCCGACAAAGCCTACGACATTCAGTCGAACGTCATGCAGCAGCAAGTCACGGTCGAAGCCGTCAAGGTCCGCCAGGTGGAAAAGGAGCAGGAAATCAAAGTCCAGGAGGCCGAAATCCTGCGCCACGAAAAAGAGCTGATCGCCACCGTGCTGAAGAACGCCGAGATCGAGCGCCAGCGAATCGAGATGCTCGCCGAAGCCTCGCGCCGCAAGATGACCATCGAAGCCGAAGGCGCGGCCGCCGCGACCCGTGCGCAAGGCGAGGCCGACGCCGACATCATTTTGAGAAAGGGCGAAGCCGAAGCCAAGGCCATGAACGTCAAGGCGGAGGCCTATCAGGAATGGAACCAGGCCGCGGTGGTCGACAAGCTGATCACCGGCCTGCCCGAAATCGTGCGGGCCATGGCTGCTCCGCTCGCCAACATCGACAAAATCACCATCGTTTCGACCGGCGACGGCAACGCCGCCGGCATGAACAAGATCACCGGCGACATGACCAAGATGGCCGCCCAAATTCCCGCCCTTTTCGAGACCCTTTCGGGCATGCAGATGTCCGACCTGTTTGGCAAGGTTCGTGGAATCACCGACCGTTCCGGCACCGATGGTAAGCCGAACGGCCCAAGTCCGAAGGCGTAAGGAGGAGAAATTATGCCGCTCTTAGATCGAGTGACAACGCTTGATCAAAGCAAATCTCAACGACCTGGTCGACAAGGCCGAAGATCCGGAGAAGCTGCTCAAGCAGCTTCTCCTCGACATGCAAAACCAGTTCATGCAAGTGAAGACGCAGGTGGCGATTGCCATCGCGGATCAGCATCTTCTCGAAAAGAAACAGCAGGAGAATCTGGACGCTCAGAACGAATGGATGCGCAAAGCCGAACTCGCTGTTCAAAAAAACGAGGAGGATCTGGCGCGCATGGCGCTCGAACGATCGCTCACATACGAGAACGCCGCCAAGAATTTCGCGCAGCAGATCGAAGATCAATCGCATCAGGTGCAAATGTTACGTGACGCGCTGCACAGGCTGGAGCAGAAAATGACCGAGACCAAATCCAAAGCGGAGTTGCTGATCGCGCAGCATCGCAGAGCGCGACTCGCGGTCCGCTCCGGCACAGCCAACATGAAAGACTTCGAAAGCGACGCAGCCTTTCTTCGCCTCGAATCGAAAGTCTCCGAAGCCGAGGCGCTCGGCCACGGCCATCTTATAGCAGGCCAACCGAACGCTGAGCAGCGCTTAGCTGCTTTGGAGAAGTCCGATCAGGTCGACCGCTTGCTGGCAGATCTCAAGTCGCGGGTTGCGCGAACCTAGGCGAGGCACGCCTCGCCCCTATTAATGCTTATCGCGCAGCCCCACATACACGTCCAGCCGAGTGGATGCCGGATTATCTGCCAGGTCTTCGTAATAGATCTCAAAATCCGTTTTGTACGCCCGGCTTAGCGGACCTGGTTTCTCAAGCGACCAGATCCGCTTCCACAAATCGACCGCCATTCGCGGCGGCGGTACGCCCTCCGCCGTGAACATCGCATATGTTCCGCTGTCGACCTTCTTCGAAACCATGCCGGCCGGTATATGTTCAGCTGGGGTCACTTTCGCGCCAAGCACGTACGTGTAGGGCCCATCTTTGTCGCTCTCGTAATCCGTATAGAGCGCGATGATCCGCGAATCCGCGCGATTATGAATCTCGCTCAGCAGATTGTCATTCCTGAGCCGTTCCCACATGGCGGGGATCACTCCGGCACCCGTCATTTCCCGTGCATTCGAGGTGCGCGCTTCGATTCCGACCATCGTGAACGAATCGACATGCAGCTTGACCATGTTCATTTCGTCAGCAGCGACAAGCGCCGCAACGAGGACCACACCGCACAATGTAATGAGCGAAGCCGAGCGGCGGTTCATGCTTCGGGCGAGCTTAACAACTGCTTCTGCCGCTCGCCCAAAGCCTTCGATTCGATCAGAAGCCTCGCCCCCGTCGGAAGTTTCGACAAGAACGCGGTGATCAATCGGTACCGCCATCCCGGAATCACAAACAGTTTTCGTCTGCGCAACCCATCGAGCGAAGCATCCACAACTTGCTCCGCCGTCATCCAAAATGCGCGACCGGCCATGCTGTGCCGGTCGACCGGCATCGCGTCATGAAACTCCGAGTAAGTGAAACCCGGACACAACGCCTCTACCGCCACATTGGAGTCCATGCCGCGCAGTTCCAGGTAAAGTCCTTCTGTGAACGCGGTCATCCAACTCTTCGTCGCGGCATAACTCGTACCGCCGGGCGTCCGCACAAACGCCGAAACCGAGGCGACATTGATGATTGCCCCTACGTCTCTGGAACCATATTTCGCAAAGCGGCGTGAGTCAGTCGCATTGTCGCCATCACGTGCAGGCGGTGCATTCGCTCCTGCCCCTCGAGCGGCGCTTGCCAGAATCGGCCTTTAGTGCCAAATCCGGCGTTGTTCACCAGCAGGACCAGGCGTTCTTCCCTGCCGATTCGTTCCGCTGTCTTCGCCAAATCGCCTTCGTCGGTCAAATCTGCGTCGACAACCTCAATCCGGGACTGGTATTTCGACGATAGCTCTCCGGCCAGTCCGTCGAGACGGTCCTTGCGGCGTGCGATCAGAATCAAATCGTGTTCAGGTGCCAGCTTGCGCGCAAACGCTGCGCCGATCCCGCTGGAGGCACCCGTGATGGCAACCACTGTTCTCGCCAAAGCTACTCCAATATCCGGCGCACTTGTTCAATATGGTTCATGTCGTGTCCGGCCATATGGCGCGCGAGGTCTTCTACTGTGATCCTGCCGCGCTCAGCGTGTATGCCGAACCGCTGCCATTCCTCAGCGGTGAGCCGCGCGAAAATGCGCAGGTTGGCCCCACGCAGCAGACGGAACATCTCGAGCGCCTGTGCCGGCCGCCACTCACTGTAATCGCCGAGTCTCGCCCACTCGTCTTGATCGAACCCTGATAGCGCGATGCCGCTGCGCTCGATCATCTGGCGGTAACGCCAGCTGTTGACAAGTTCGTCCTCGGCGAGGTGAGCAAGAATTTCCACGACAGACCATTTGCCCGGTGCCGGCGGCCGTGCAAGCGCTTCTTCCGGCGCGCCTTCGATCAAGCGAGCCAGCGTGCACGGCGCCTCACGTTGCATCGCGATCACGTCCTGATGCTTGGTGTAAGCTGCTAGCCGCGCTTGGTACTGTTCTGGGGTTTCGTTGGAGCGTGCATCCCCGGGCCGTTCTGGCATCACGCCATTATCTCGCCTGGCCGGCCAATCTCGCTCTCTTTTTTTGGCAAACCGCACAAGGCAAAGTTACTGAGTCGAGCCATTGATCCCGAGCAGCTCGATGTCGAAGACAAGCGCCGCCCCACCTGGAATCGAAGGTCGCCCGCCATCGCCGTAGGCGAGATCGGAAGGGCAGACCAGAACAGCCTTGCCGCCGACCTTCATCTTTTGCAGGCCTTCCGTCCAACACGGAATGACCCGGTTAAGCGCGAATTGTACCGGCGCATTCGAGCTGTCAAACTCAGTCCCATTTATGAGCGTGCCGCGGTAGTTGACGCTTACCGTATCGGTAGCTTTCGGCATCGGCCCGGAACCCGGCCGCACTTCCCGATAAACCAGACCCGACTCCGTCTTGATGGCTCCCGGCTCAGTAGCGGCTTTTTCGATATAGGTCCTTGAAGCGGTTTTTTCACGCTCTAAAACTCGAGGAGCCCGTTCCTGAGCCAATGATTGAATTTTCCGTTGCCATTCACTTAAGCTAATCGCAGGTTTGCCGGCTGCCGCGTCCGAAAGAGCTCGCTTCAAAATAGTAAGCTCCTCCGGAGATAGATCGAAGGGAGCAAGCGAGTCGTAGATAGAGAGACCCAGCGCATAGATGGTCTTCTGATCGTCGGTCATCGGCGCTGATTGCATCGTATTCGCTCGGGCGTTTCTCGTAGTGGCCGCTCGGGGCTTAGTGGAAGGTATTTGTGCCATCGCGACGGCGCACAGCAAAATCAAAAGTCCACGCATTTGTTCCAGGCTAGCATCGTCTGCGCTCTTCGCGCCCCTGCTCCCGCTTGCTAGACATTCACTCCCGATGCCAGAAAACCGCCGTCCACGGCGATGCATTGCCCCGTGATAAAACTCGCCGCATCCGAAGCAAGAAAGATCGCTGCGCCTACCAGTTCCCGAACGTCGCCGAAGCGTTTCATGGGCGTGCGGATGAGGAGTTCGCGTCCGCGATCCGTTTCATTGATGAGAGCGGCGTTGAGCTCCGTGCGAAATACACCGGGTGCAATTGCATTCACGTTCACGCCTGTTTGCGCCCACTCGACCGCTAGATTGCGCGTGAGCCCCAATACGGCGGTTTTTGACGCCGCATAGGCCGCCACTTCAAAGAACCCGAGATACGAAGTCAAAGATGCGATGTTGATCACTCGCCCCCGGTCGCTTGCCGCCAGAGCGTGATAAAAGCTCTGGCAGGCGCGAAGCGTACCCGTCAAGTTCACATCCAGAAGGGCGTTCCACTCGCTCTCCACAACATCGGCGGTCGGTTTGCGAAACGTTCCGCCCGCGGCGTTCACCAGAATTTCCACGTGCCCGAATTCCTCAAGCACTCGATCGCGAAGCGCGTCTATCGAGCTCCTATTGCGAACGTCCACGGTCTCGCGTAAAGTCTTTCGGCCAATGCGTTCAATCTCATTGGCGACCTCTTCCACCAATGCGGCACGACGTCCCGCCGCCACCACATCCGCGCCGGCTTCCGTCAGGCCGATCGCCAGAGATCGCCCAATGCCCGAGGTCGCTCCCACCACGACGGCAACCCGGCCGCTTAAATCGAAAAGCTTCGATGACGTTGGATTCACCCGTCCGATAAATACCACTCCGCTTAATTCCGGCCGCCCTTGCTTGCGTCATGATTTACTAATCTCTGCGGCGTCGCCGCGTGCTCATGCGCTCCAAACAAGCAGAAAAAATTTTCCAGGGTCTCGAATCGCTTCGTATTGAGCTTCCCTCCTGGGGATTCGCCAACACGGGCACTCGCTTCGGAAAATTTGTTCAGCCTGCTGCCGCCACGACCATCGAAGAAAAGTTCAGTGATGCGGGCCAGGTTCATGCTGTCACAGGTGTCTGCCCCACGCTCGCGTTACACGTGCTCTGGGATTTACCGCACGGACTCGCGAGTTGCGAAGAAATTTCTCGACTGGCTGCCCATCACGGCGTGCGTCCCGGGTCCATCAACCCCAATTACTTTCAGGAGCAGATGTACAAGCATGGCTCCTTCGGCAATCCGGATGAAGCGGTCCGCAAAGAAGCTCTCCAGCACACCAAAGAAAGCATCGCCATTGCGCAGCGCCTCGCCAGCCGTGATATCTCCTTGTGGTTTGCCGATGGCTCTAACTACCCCGGCACTGCCAATATCGCCCAGCGGAAGCGCTGGTTCGAAGACTTACTCAAAGACGCGCACGCCGCGCTCTCTCCGGATCAGCGCCTCTTCATCGAATACAAACCGTTCGAGCCCGCGTTTTATCACACCGACATCGCCGATTGGGGCATGGCTCTGCTGCTGGCCCGGGCTGCGGGTCCTCAAGCCAAGGTGCTGGTCGATACCGGCCATCATTACGCCGCGCAAAATATCGAGCAGATCGTCGCTTGGCTCTTAGCGGAGAACATGCTCGGCGGCTTCCACTTCAACGACCGCCGCTATGCGGACGACGACTTGACCATGGGATCGATCGATCCTTATCAGGTATTCCGCATTTTTCACGAGATCCTGTACTTTCGAGTGGCAAAACGGAAAGCGTGCCGATATCGCCTACATGATCGATCAGAGCCACAATTTAAAGGGCAAAATCGAGGCCATGATCCAAACCGTCGAGATGGCGCAACTGCTCTTTGCAAAAGCGTCGCTAGTCGACTACAAGCGCCTCGATGCCGCGCAGCGCCTCTCCGATTTGATCCGTGCCGAGTCTTGTTTACAGGAGGCCTTCGCCACCGACCCGCGTCCCGCCATCCACGAATGGCGAACTTCCAAAGATCTTCCCGAGGATCCGATGGACGCGTTCCGCGAAAGCGGCTACCTCGAGCGCATCTCTCGTGAACGCGCCTCGCGAAATGCGGCTACTGTTTCGTCTTATGCGTAATCGAAAACCTTGATGCAACGCGTCTGTTTCATCCTGCAGGTTCGGCCCGACCGATTGGAGGAATACAAGCAACGGCATCGCGCCGTGTGGCTCGAAATGCAGCAGGCCTTACGCGAGACCGGGTGGCGCAACTACTCGCTGTTTCTGCGCCCCGATGGACTGCTCATCGGGTATCTCGAAACGGAAAATTTCGAGCACGCCAGGAAGGCCATGTCAGAACGCGACGTCAATCAGCGATGGCAGCGCGAAATGGCGCCCTTCTTCATTCAGCCCAGCGGCGATTTGCCCGACCGTGCCATGTCGCCTCTCGAAGAGGTTTTTCACCTGGATTGATTCACCTGGACCGATCCCGCCCCGCATCGCTCAACATCGGAGAGCAACAAGGTGTCTCTACCGGGTGGAACTCCATCAGTTCTGCGCGTGTGTAGTTCGGATCGTAAAGATTCAGCTGCCATTTTCCATCGCGTCCGATCTTCGGTGGTTCGGGCGGTTTCAATCCTCGTGCGAGCACCGTTTTATAAGCGGCCTGGATACTCTGGACGCCCAATGCGAAATGGTTCATGACTCCAAGCTGCCGCGGAGACGGGTTGTGAACGTTGAGCATGTATTCCAGCCAATCGCTGCCTTCCGGAGTTCGCATGTCGACCCAATCGATGCGATCGTTACTCATTCCTCCGTACCACATCATTTTGAAACCGAGAATGTCCTGATAAAAGCGATCCGCTGCCGAGCGATCCTCGACGGTGACGCCGACGTGAATGATGCGCTCGGATATGCGCGTGGCGGGCAGGAATTTGCCGAAATTCCGGCTATGAAGTGAACCGGGCATGTATTCGACGAATTCCACATTGTGCCCGTCGGGATCTTTGAGCATCATGCTCAAATTGCCATCCAAACCTTTGGGCACCGCATCAGGCACTTCGACTCCGCGACTTGCCAGATAATCGCGCAGCCGGCGGATGTCTGTAGTCTCGAACGCAATGTGCGAAAGACGGTCCTGCGCGTCGCTCTTTAAATCCGGGAATACCTCGATGTACTGATGATCGTTGACTTTGAAATACGTCAGCATCAGCCCGCCGCTCGGCTTGTCGAGGCTGAACGGCTCTAAATAGCCGAGACCCTTTCCATAGCATTGCCGCGCCGCAATCATATCGTTGGTTTCAAGCCCGATATGGGCCACACCGATAATCGGCGGCCGCTCGGGAGCGCCGCTCGATCGATCTCGCGAATCGAGACAGGCTGCACCCGCGAGCACAACCAGGATTAATAGGAAAAAACGTCGTGGCATCTTAGGCTCAAGGAAAAAATCATTCTCTCACTGCCTTTTCGCGGTACTTCGAAGCCCTACGTAAGGTGGTGGTGGCTTTGCGGTCCGTTCACCCGAGAAGATATCGCGCGCCAACTCCGCTGGGTGCGTGCGATGGGTTTTGGCGGCGTGGAATTGGCATGGCTCTATCCGTCGTGGCGGGAAGAAGGCGACGATGACTCGCGGCCGCCTTGGCTGGGGCAGGAATGGCGCGATTTAGTTTCCTTTACCAAGACCGAAGCAGACGCACTGGAGCTTGGGTGCGATTTTACGTTCGGCAGTTCCTGGCCATTCGGCGGCTCTTCGGTCGGAGCAGGCGATGCAGCCCAAACCTTCGACGGCCTTTCAGAACAACGACTGCACGGCTCGTGGGAAGATCCGGAGGACACTCCAACATTCGTCGTCAATCATCTCTCCTCGGCGGCGCTCGCGCGGTATGCAGATCCGCTATTTTCGGCTCTGGGCGGCGCATTAAAGGGCAGCACTTCCGCCCTCTTTTGCGATTCGCTGGAGCTAAACACAGATCGCATGTGGTCGGAGGATCTTTGGACAACCTTTGAGGAGCGATTCGGCTACTCGCTGCGTCCGTTCGCGAACGGCCTCGACACGAATATCGATGTCCGTTACGATTACCGAAAGCTGATCGGCGAGACAATTCAGCGAGAGTTCTATGAGGCGTTCACAAATCTCTGCCGAGATCACAGGGCGTATGCGCGCGTGCAATGTCATGGAGCACCTACCGACCTCCTGCACGCATACGCGACGGTCGATGTTCCTGAATCGGAGTCGCTGTTGTTTCCGCCGTCGTTTTCTCGCATCGCGGCTTCCGCTGCCGCCTGGGCGGGCAAACAGGTCGTCAGCGCAGAGGCGTTCACGTGCCTCTACGGTTTCGCGGGCTGGGACGCCAGTGCCGAGGAGTATTGGAAGAAGGAGAAAATCGGGGATCTAAAACTGCTGGCTGACGCACTATTCGCTAACGGCGTCAACCACCTCGTCTGGCACGGCATGCCGTTCCAGCCCTCCGGCAAACAGGTCGAGTTTTACGCTTCCGTGCATGTCGGCCCCGACAGTCCCTTTGCGCCGGACCTCACAAGCTTCAACACCTACCTGGAAAAGGTTTCTTCCCTCCTCAAGCTGGGCGAGACATATGGGGGTCTCGGCATTTACCTGCCGTTCGAAGATGCGCTCATGAGGGACCGTCTGCCCGAACACCGGCGGACACCGGGCGCGAATTTTCACTGGGAGATGCGGCATGCCGTTCCCCCGGCCGAACTCGAAGCGTACCAGCCTTTGTGGATCTCGTATGCATTCCTAAAAGATGCAGTTGTCGATGAGGGCGTCGTTCGTTCGAGGGAGCTGCGTTTGCAGGGCCTTTATGTAGATTGCGAATGGCTGGATGCGGATTCGCTGAAGGAACTCCACCGTCTCGCTGAGCAGGGTGCAACTCTGATTTGGAAGCGCCGCTGCCGTCAGCCCGGACGAGGTAAGGACAGTTCGTATACAAAGATGCTCGAAGAAATTCTTGACCACCGGAACGTCCTCTCTAGTCCGGCTCAACTCAGGCCCTTGCTCGATGGCGTAGAAGTGCCCCCCTACTGGGCTCGAGTAGTCGACGATGATCTGCTGATTTTCTTTGCTCATCCAAACGCGAAACAGATCCGGTATCCAATGCCCTATGGTTTGTCAGCCGAGAGCGAAAATATCCAGCGCGAGCTCCTGCTGCGGTGGAGAGATCGAGAATTTCCGTTGGAGCTGCGATTCGAGCCCTGCCAGTCCCTGATGCTGATCGCGAATGCGCGGGGCACGATGGAGATTTCACCGATCGAGTATAAGACGATCTGCTGAGCGGGCGTTAGGTGACACTGTAGAGGCGTGGCAGAAGAAAGAGATCAGGCCTTTTTCTCAGCATGGCGCGAGCGGCTGCAAGCGCTGAAGAATGTGCCGCCCGTGTTGCGCATCGTTTGGGACTCCGGCCCGTACGTGGTGACTCTGGGCCTGGCCTTCAGGATTGTCGTCGCGGTCGTTCCAGTCAGTACGGCTTACGTCACGAAGCTGATCATTGACAACATCAGAGCGGTCGCGGATAAAAAAGCGCCGCTGTCGGCCCATTTGTGGTGGCTCGTGGCGCTCGAGTTCTCACTCGCGATTGCCGGAAGCCTGTTTAGCCGCGCTATCGATTATTACGACTCGGTGTTGGCGGATCGATACACGCGCCACGTCAGCATCCAGGTGATGGATCACGCTTCGCAGCTCGACCTGCAAGCGTATGAGGATCCGGTTTTCTACGATCGGCTCGAACGTGCGCGTGTGCAGGCAACTGATCGCCTCGGGATGATCCAATCCATTGGCCGGCTGTTTCAGCAGGCGGTGACGACCATTTCGCTCTCGGTGGCAATCCTGTTTTACTCGCCCTGGCTGCTCCTGGTACTGATTTGCTGCCTTGTGCCGGCCTTCCTGGGAGAAAGCCATTTCGCGTTTCTGAGTTATGCCAAGAATTTCCGTCAGACGCCGGTTCGACGCGAGCTTGACTATCTTCGCCAGCTCGGCGGCAGCAAGGAGGCTGCGAAAGAGTTAAAGCTTTTCGGATTAAGCAGCTTTCTCACTCGACGTTTTACAAAACTCTCGAACGAAATTTTGGACGAAAATCTAGCTCTCTCGCGCAAGCGCTTGTTCGCTGTATCGCTGCTGTCCATTTTGAGCACAGCAGGCTATTACGCGGCATACGTATGGGTGATCTATGAAACTGTGCACGGCGCGATGACGATCGGCACCCTGTTCTTTCTCACGCAGTCGATAATGAGTGCGTCGAGCAATATCTCCCAGATCTTCTCGACCCTGTCGAGCATCGCCGACCAAGCACTGTTTTTGACGGATCTCCTCGCGTTCTTCGGAATGCAGCCCACAGTTACCACCAAACCTGGTGCTGTTTTAGCGCCGAGACCGATCATCCGTGGCTTCGAGTTCCGCGAGGTATCGTTCGTTTATCCGGGCACCGAGCGCAGTGTGCTCCATCGGTTGAACTTCCGTCTGGAGCCCGGGGAGCGCATCGCCCTCATCGGACAAAACGGGCAAGGCAAGACCACCATCGTAAAGCTGATGACGCGTCTGTACGATCCGACCGCGGGCCAGGTGTTACTCGACGGAATCGATTTGCGCGAATACGACCTGGAGGACCTTTCCCGCGAGATCGGCGTCATTTTTCAAGATTTCATGCGCTACGAGATGACGGCGCGCGAAAACATCGCAGTGGGCCGGGTCGATTACATCTCAGACCTCCCAAGGATACGCGCGGCTGCGGAAAAAAGCTTGGCGGACGGCGTGATTCAGCGCCTCGCCCGCAAGTACGACCAGATGTTAGGCCGCCGTTTTGAAGGAGGCGTTGATCTCTCCGGCGGCGAATGGCAGAAACTGGCGCTTGCGCGCGCTTACCTTCGCGAAGCTCAAGTCCTCATTCTCGATGAACCGACGGCGGCTCTCGACGCTCGCGCCGAGTACGAGGTGTTCGAAAGATTCAACGAGCTGACCGAAAGCAAGATGGCGCTCTTCATTTCTCATCGCTTCTCTACCGTTCGCATGGCCGGCCGCATCATTGTTCTGGAGAACGGTGCAATCGTCGAAGAAGGCAGCCATGAGCGGCTGATGCTTCGCGGAGGGCGCTACGCTGAGATGTTCGAGCTGCAAGCGTCAAGCTATAGATAGAGCGCTGCCGCGCGATACTCGAATCCTTCATGCAAGTCAAGGCAGATGTAGCTCACTCGCCGCCTGCAAACGTGAGCGAAGGCGAACAGTCCGTGCTGCGCGAATACGCTGCAGCGGCGGCGCGCTCTTGCGCCTGGCTTCCACGCCGGCGCCACTCCGGCAAACCACGTGAAATCTTCCGCAAAAACGTCAAGCGATTTTCGAGACTTGAACGCCAGCTCTACAATCTCAGGTCCGGTGAACCATCTGAAGACCTGAAGGTACTTTATGAGAACCTCCGCCTCGTCCGAACCGAAATTCAGGATCTCGCGGATGGCAGTAAATATCTGGCGAAATTGCCGGCAGTCCGCACGCCGAGCGAAGAATCGATCCCGAGATCCATCGTGCTTGCGCGCGCACTGCTCATCGCCGCAAACAATCACCTGACCGAGCCGGCTTTCTCTTTGTTTATTGACGCGGTGCAGGAAATCGAGCCCCTACGCTTAGCCGAGCTCTGGGGGATGCTGACTGCGCTGAAGCTCGTACTTTTCGAGAGCCTTGTCGAGGCTGGATTCAAAGCGCTTGAAGCGTTCCGCGCAAACGGTGCGACTGCACCTTCCTACGACCTTGGACGGATCGTCGGCTCGCTTCGGTTGATTGGTGAGATTGATTGGAAGGAGAGTCTCGAGCAACTCTCAGTGGTTCACCGGGCGCTGTGCCTGGATCCGATCGGTGTTTACCCTCGCATGGAGCTTGAGAGCCGTGACTTTTACAGGCAGACGCTCGAACGGATTGCGGCGCATTCCGATGTAAGCGAAATTGATCTTGCCCGCCGAGCCGTACAGATGGCGGAACAGGCATCCATTCCACCCGCCGCCCCGGACGCGCTGCGCGAACGCCTGCGGCATGTCGGGTACTACCTCGTCGATGAAGTCGGCTCTCGAGATTTGCGTCATCGGATCGGATACCGGCCCTCGCTCGGCGGCAGCGTGCAGCAGCTATTTCGGAACTTCCCGGACGAGCTCTACATCATCGGTATCGAATTCGTCACCCTGATCACCGTCGTAGCGCTCTTGATGAGCATTGTGCGCACGCACGGCGGCGTTGGTCTTATCGTCAGCGCGCTGCTGCTGATCGTCCCAGCCACCCAGGCGGCTGTCGAGTTGATGAATTATTTCGTCACGGCTCTGCTTACACCGCGCCCGCTGCCAAAACTCGATTTCTCCCGTAAAGTGGACGCTTCTTGCGCCACCGTGGTCGCGATTCCAACCCTGTTGCTGAACGAAAAGCAGATCCGGGATTTAGCGGAAGATCTGGAGGTCCGTTATCTGGTCAACCGCGACCCGAATATTTTCTATGCGCTTTTGACAGATCTGCCCGATACGGCCGAACCTGCCGGTGAGCAGGACTCTCGAATCGATCTCGCCGTGCGTCTTATTGAAGACTTGAATCGCAGATATGGAGGCGAGCAGTACGGCGGGTTTTATCTATTCCATCGCCATCGCATTTACAATCCGCGCGAAGGCGCCTGGATGGGCTGGGAACGGAAGCGTGGCAAGCTGCTCGATCTGAATCAGCTCCTACGAAAGGCATACGATCCCTTTCCTATCAAGGCGGGCGACATGTCCCGGCTGCCGAGAATACGATACGTGCTGACGCTGGATTCAGACACTCAGTTGCCGCGCGGGTCGGCACAACGGCTGATTGGAGCGATGGCTCATCCGCTGAACCGGCCGCTGATCGATCGCGAGCTCAACCTGGTCACCCACGGTTACGGCATTCTCCAACCGCGTGTCGGCATCAGCGTTCATTCGGCCACTCGCTCTCGCCTTGCAAACATCTACTCCGGCCAAACCGGGTTCGATATTTACTCCCGAGCGATTTCCGACGTATATCAGGATTTGTACGGCGAGGGAATATTCACCGGCAAAGGAATTTATGACATCGATGCTTTCCGGCAAGTTCTTGAGCATCGATTTCCGCGGAATGCACTGTTAAGCCATGATCTGATCGAAGGCGCTTACGCTCGCGCCGGATTGGTCTCAGATGTCGAAGTGATTGACGATTATCCTTCGCATTACAGTGCCTACAATCGCCGCAGGCACCGCTGGCTGCGAGGCGATTGGCAGATCGCGCGATGGATTTTTAATCGCGTGCCCGACGAATCCCGGCACTTGGTGCATAATCCGATCTCTCTGATTTCGAAATGGAAGATCGTCGACAATTTGCGCCGCAGCTTGGTCGAGCCGGCTACTTTTCTGCTTCTGTTTGCCGGTTGGTTTTTCCTGCCCGGAGGTCCGCGCTTTTGGACCCTCGTTACTCTAGCCCTGCTCTTTCTGCCGATCTACTTCCGCCTGATCTTCTCACTCGCTCGCGCGGCCTGGGAACGGAATAAGCTCTCGGCGCGAGACGCTTTTGTGGACTTTGGAACTTCCCAAGTCAGCATCCTCCTGAATATCGCGTTCCTTGCCCACCAGACGCTAGTCGCCCTGGACGCGATCATTCGCACCATGATTCGCAGCACCATCACGCACAGCCGCCTGCTCCAATGGGAAACCGCTACGGAAGCGGAGCTTGGGACGACGCGGCGCACACCGGTGGATGTTTACCTTGACTGGATTCCCCTCGTCGCGATCTGCCTCGGTCTCGCGCTCTTCTCCAAACCCCAAGCGGCGCCCTATGCGTTGCCCTTTATCGCCGTCTGGTGTTGCTCAAAACTGATCTCGCATTGGCTGAATCGATCGCCCTCGGCAGGAGATCTGCAACTGACGGCCCAAGAGCAGCGCTTCCTTCGAGAGACGACGCTCCGCACCTGGAGATACTTTGCGGAATTCAGCAACCAACAGAACAATTGGCTCATTCCCGACAATGTGCAAGAGCAGCCGTACCGTATTGCTGAACGTCTGTCGCCAACCAATTTTGGGCTTTTATTCAATGCCCGCCAAGTCGCACTCGAGTTCGGATATCTGACGCTTTCTGAATTTGTCGAGCAAACGGAAAAAACACTTCAATCGGCCCTAAAGCTGCCCCGCTACTTCGGCCACTTCCTAAATTGGTACGACAACATTACGCTCAAGCCTCTCGAACCGCTGTTCATCTCGAGCGTGGATAGCGGAAATCTCGCCGCTTCGTTATGGAGCCTGAAACAACATTGCCGGGAACTTATTCGCCGGAACCCCCCGAATGATTTGGCTGATCGCCTCAACGTGCTCGCGACCGAATCGGACCGCCTCGTGCGCGAAATGAATTTCGAGATGCTCGTCGACAAGCGGCGCAATCTGCTATCGGTCGGGTACGACCTCGCCGCGCAGCAACTGAATAAATCTTGTTACGATTTGCTCGCATCCGAATCCCGTACGGCGACCTTCATCGCGGTAGCGAAAGGTGAGGCGGCGCAGGAAAGCTGGTTCCGTATGGGGCGGCAGCACACTTCATCGGAAGGCGAAACGGTTTTGATTTCCTGGACCGGCACGATGTTCGAATATCTGATGCCCGTGATCTGGATGAAGTCTCACCCCAACACTCTTCTCGACCGCGCTGTCAGGTCGGCTGTACGTGCTCAGCAGTCCTACGCGACCAGCCGGCGCGTCAGTTGGGGTATCTCCGAGGCTGCGTATAGCAAGACCGATCAAGAAGGCAATTATCAGTATGCGGCGTTCGGCGTGCCAGGCCTTGCGTTGAATGTCGCGCGGGCCGGTTCGCTGGTCGTCTCTCCTTACTCGAGTTGCCTGGCGCTGCTGGTGGATCCCCGGTCAGCCGTTAAGAATCTTCGCCGCATGGCTCGCAGAAAGTGGGTGGGCGAGTACGGCTTCTATGAGTCCGCGGATTTCACCGGCTCGCCGAGTCGCGGACTCTTGCCCCGCAAATATGAACTGGTCCGATGCTGGATGGCGCATCACCAGGGCATGACGCTGGCCGCGCTTTGCAACGTTCTGCACGACTCCGCGTTCCAGCGTTGGTTCCACGCTGAGCCGGTGGTGCAAGCGAGCGAGCTGATCTTGCAGGAACGTCCGCTTCGGGTACGGCCCGTCGCCGATTCACAGCCCCGTCGTGTTCTCTCATTTACGCGCAACGCACCCAAAGGCCCGGTCGCCAAAGCGAAACCCACGGCTTGAGCTTCGGAAGCACCCGGAGCGCAGCGGCGAAATCAGCGCCAATCGCTTAGGATCTGATGCGCCGCTCGCTTGCCGGTTGCAATTGCACCGTGAACCGTCGCGCTGTGCCCCCGCTGCTCCGTTGCTTCACCCGCGAAAAAGAGAGTACCGGCAATCGGCTTTGCGAGTACGGCACGGGCGGGCAGCGCTCCGGCAGGAACATAGCTGTACGCACCGCGGCTAAACGGATCACCGTGCCAGTCGTGGAAATAGGCGCATTCCACCAGCCTGGTGAGTTGCTCCGCCGTGACACTCGTGATTTGCGCGAGATCGTTCAAGGCGTATTCCATGACCGTCGATCGTGGTTGGCCAAGCAAATGGTCCGCGTGAGGTCCGGCGCTCCAACCGGTAATTACAGGCGCGCGAAAGGGAAGCGCCGTCCACCATGTGGGGAAAAACTGCTCCTCCGATAGCAAGAACCCAGCATCCGCTAAATAATCGAGCTTCTCCCAAAACGGTTCGGCCAGTCGCAGCACGACACGAATCACTTGCCCGAAGCGGAGTTCCCGAGCCGCTGCGAGCACCTCCGCAGGCTCGGGGTTGAATCGAATGGCCCCGGGCGCGTCCGGTGCTGCCTGCAATACGCCGAGTGGAATAGTAACAACAACACGCTTGCATTGCAGGGTTTCGATCCGGCCCGAAATGGCGGAACGGACATGAAGCGTCGCCGCTCCTGGGCTCCAATCGATTCTCTCGGCCGCCGAATTCAGCATCAAATTCGAGGATGAATCCAAGCGGCGGAGGAGAGCATGGACGACCGAATCGTACCCGTTCCTGTTGCGGAATGACCGGTCTCCGTCAATCTCTTCAGCTGCTCGCGCGTCATCTGCGAGCGAGGCAATGCCGATGACTTCCTGACGCGCCGCGTTAAAGCCTTCTACGTAGGATGCAGCGAGATGTTTGGCGTTCTCGGGCTCCGACGACTGTTCGAGAAAACTAGCAAACGTCCGATCGTCGCCTTCCGCTGCGGCACGCCGCAGGTCTCTCATCACACGGCCAGCGAGTAACCACGCGTCATCCTCGCCTTGCGGTTTGCCATCTTTGATGTGAATCGCCTTTTCGCCGCAATCGTAGGCGGTAAGCCCGGCATAGCGAATGAGATCCCAAATCTCCGGCGACCGTCCGTGGATGAACTCAGCCCCTAGCTCAATGGGGATGGGGGAAAGCGGGTCGTGAATGGTGAGGATTCGTCCACCAATGCGATCTTGTGCTTCGATGCATCTCACCCGCAGCCCTGCATGGTGCAATTCGCGAAGCGCAGCGAGTCCCGCAGCGCCCGCACCGATAATTACGACATCGAGCTCCGTAGAGGCCATAGATCACTCTTCTTCTGCCTCTTCGAAGAATCCGGTTTGCCGGTTCTTCCGTACGCGTTCCGCTCGGAAGCAACGCCCGTTCATCGCGACATAAACGCCCACCGGCAGCGTCTGCACGAACGCGAGCGCGCTCCCTAAATTAAACAACCCATCGGAACTACCGAATTTGTAAGGAATCATCGCGCCCGTGAGGACCACGGTCTTGTTTTCTATTTTCGCCGCCAATCTCCGCGCCGTCGCTTCCATCGTGTCGGTGCCGTGAGTAATAACGATGCGCGTCTCCGGCGTCGAGCGACAATGCTCGACAATAAGGTCGCGATCCGCGTCTGTCATCTCGAGGCTGTCGATCATCATCAACGTGCAAACCTCCAGATCGAGCTTCGAGCGTCCCAGCGCCAGCATTTCCGGCAGATGCGAATCTTTAAAGAAGAGCCGGCCTGTGATCTCGTCGTATTCTTTATCGAACGTGCCGCCTGTAATAAGAACTCGTATACGCTCACTTCTCGGAAAGCCCACGTTGCTATTCTCAGGCATTCTAGAAAGAGAAGCGTAGGAGCGCTGCCGCATGTCTTATCAACACCTGTGTCTTGAGGTTCAAGATGCCCTCGCCGTAATTACTTTGAACCGTCCCAACCGGCGAAACGCGCTGTCCCTTGATTTGATGCTCGAACTGATCGCTTGCCTTGAAGAGATCGAGCGAAATCGATCCATTCAAGCCGTCATTCTGGCCGCGGCGGGCAAGGTTTACTGCTCCGGTCACGATCTCAGCGAAATGGTTGGCCGAAGTGTCAGCGACTATCGCGAAATCTTCGACGTCTGCGCCGACCTCATGATGAAGATTCAATCCATTCCGCAGCCGGTCATTGCCGAAGTACAAGGCATGGCGACCGCCGCGGGTTGCCAATTAGTCGCATCCTGCGATCTTGCGATCGCATCCGACCAAGCCTCGTTCGCAACGCCCGGCGTCCGTATCGGCTTGTTCTGCACTACTCCGATGGTGGCGCTCAGTCGCGCCGTGGGGCGGAAACGCGCTTTGCACATGCTGCTTACGGGCGAATCTATCGACGCCGCGACAGCCGCGCAATGGGGATTGATCAATAGCATCGTGAGTGCTTCAGAACTGAAGCAGGCTACGCGCACATTGGCCGCTCGAGTGGCGGAAGCGAGTTCACTGACGGTGAGCATTGGGAAGCAAGCCTACTACACCCAAATCGATCTGGATCAGCCGAAAGCCTACGCTTATGCCAAAGAGGTGATGACTACCAATGCGCTTGCGGGAGACGCGCAGGAAGGCATTTCAGCGTTCCTCGCGAAACGAGTTCCTTGTTGGTCGGGAAAGTGACGCCGCAACGGCACTGAACAAAAAATGCCCGCCTAGGCTCGCATACTTCTATACGCGACAAGGCAGCGATCGGCTGCTTCCATCTCCGGAAATTCGGTTCCTTCGTACTCGATGAGGTAGTATTCCACTCCCCCCTTGGTCTCGGCCGCAGTGAATATCTGCTTCCAGTTCACAACGCCTTCGCCGAACAGCGCCTCATATTTCTTCTCAGGCGACCAATCCTTTAAATGAACCGAGCGGATACGCCCCGGATGGCTATCTATCCACGCGACGGGATCGCCGCCCGCAGCCACGCAATGACCAACATCGAGCTGCAGCATGATGCTCTTGTCCGTGTTATCAGCCAATACCTGCATGGGCGTTCGGCCATCAATCGCCTTCCATTCCTCGGTGTGATTGTGATACCCGGCGTGCAGCCCCCGGCGCTCTAGCGTCTTGTTGGCCGCCTCGAGAGTCTGTGCAACGCGTTTCCACCCATCGAGATCGGTGATTGTGCCGGGGCTGGCAAGCACCACGTACCGAGCACCCAAAATCTTGTTAAGCTGGATCGCTTTGTCGAGCCCTTCCGGCGTGAACGATTTCATGTCGTTGTGCGTCGAGTAACAGCGAATCTTCAGACTGTCGAGTTCTTTGCGAACCTGCTTCGCGTAATCGGGCGTCCAATCGAAGTACGGAGCATAGAATTCTACGCACTCGTACCCCATCTTTGCTACGCCTTCCACGGTTCCCATCAGATCTTTTTTCAACTCATCGCGTACCGAATAAAGTTCGAGTCCGATAGGAACGCGGTTTCCGGTGGCGGCTGCGGCAATAGGCGCAACTCCCATCAGAGCCAGAAACGCGCGGCGGGAAGATGGATCGCGCATAGTCATCCGAAACGCACGATACCACAATCGAGCGTCCCGGGCGCACGGATCGCCCTGACAACGGATCGCCCGCCGGCGAACTGCCGCCGCTCGTGCGGACGAATTACATCACACGAACGTCCATGACCGTGATGTCGTCAGCTTGCTTGCCGCTCGAAGCAGCTGCGGACGCGAGAAAGCCCGCGAGACCTGCCACGCGCGTGCGGCCCACCGCCTGTATGGTTTCCATTGCCCAGGCATCATTTTCTTGATCCATTCGAGCTTCCGAGAAACCATCGGAAAACAGCACCAGGCGGTCGCCGCGTTCAAGCAAGATGCTGCGTTCTTCGAACCCGCGCTCCTGAAACGCGCCAAGGACAGTGGCGGTTGAATCGAGCAGCTCGAGTTTGCCGCCGGCGCGAAGCAGAACCGGCCCGGGGTGACCGCAATTGACATACCGAATGGCTTGCGAGTCCGCATCGTACGCCGCATAGAAAAGCGTGGCGAAGTGTTCAGGGCGGGTCGATTGAAAAAACAGCCGGTTCACACGATCGATCAGCTTCGATGGGGAGTGAGCGAGTTCTTCCTGGCTTCGGATAGTCGCTTGCAAGTTCGCCACCAACAGAGCGGCGCCGATGCCCTTGCCGCAAACATCGCCGAGCACGAACGCCATGCTGTCACCTCCGATCTCGAAGAAATCGTAAAGGTCTCCGCTGATATCGCCCGCCGGCAACGAGGCGCATTCAACGTCCAGACCACAGGCGCGAAAATGGGGCGGCGGCAGCAGCTTGCGCTGTACCTTGCGAGCAATGGCTAGTTCGCTGTCGAGCGAACGGCGTTCCTCCGGCTCGGAGTTTATATGTTTCTCGATGACGGCAAGCAGGTGTCGATTGTCCCAGGGCTTAGGGATGAAATCGCACGCGCCGTGATGCATCGCTTCCACCGCAAGCTCAATCGTGCTCCAACCTGTCATCGCGATGATCGGCACATCGCGGCATAATACGCGTAGCCGGTCCAGAAGGCGCAATCCCTCTTCGCCCGAGGTCGTGTCCCAGGTGTAATTCATGTCGATCACGATTAAGTCGTGGTCGCAATACGCGGCCGCTGCAAGCGCATCGTGCGGCGACTCCGCCGTTTCCGTAGAGTAGCCGGCGCCCTTCAGCAGCAGACGCAGAGCTTCCCGAACATCGGCTTGGTCGTCGACAACCAGCACCTTTCGTACCTCGATCTTCGGGTACGCAGCAGCTTCTAAAACCATTTGGGGGGACAGCCTCTCATATCCCCATGCAAGCACGCGGCCATCGACCAATTTGCGCTGTCCGTCCCCGTTTCAAACACTTAGGCCCGCTCGGATACTCACCAGGTGTTCGTTTCTGAACAGCGACATCCCGGCTCAGTGACGAGCCGAGCCGCAACAATCTGTCCTATGAACCCGCTTTCAAGATTTCGATCGACCCATTTGTGTCGTTGAGGTCCATTTCACAATGCCCAGTGCCGATCATTCCATTCACACTGTCGTTCGAAAGAGATCCGGAAACATTGAGCGGAAAATCCGTGCGGATATTTCCAAAAGATGTCCGCGCCGTGACGTGGTAACTCGCATCGCCTTGTAATCGAATGCGCAGCGTGGAAAAAGAGGTGCGTATCACAATCGGCTGGCATGCGCCTTTAAGGGTGCTCGTCGCATCAACGGTCCCGTTCTGATCGATGACATGCACCGGGCCCGAAACTCCGTCCAGAACCACAGACGCAAAACTGGTGGTGACCTGTGCTCCCCGCGTGTTGCTCGCTTGCACCCCGCCGTTCGAATTTTCAACCAGCAGCGCACCACCGATGTCACTCGCGCGAACCATCGCGAAGCTGGTCCTGACACTCGCTTCCCCGCGAACCTTCGCCAGAGAAACGCCGCCATTGCCGGACCTGATAGACACGGCATTCTGAACGTCGCTGATGGTCACCGGGCCGAACGAATTCTCGATAGTGAGCGATCGGCCCACCCGCTGCCCAGAAATTTTCGAATTGCTGGCCCGAATGGAAAGTTGTCCGCTGATATCCGAGAACAACACGCCTCCGAAGGTGGTATGCAACTCGGCCGCGCCTTCCACGTTAGTCGCTTCCACTGTCCCATTGGCGTTGTCAACCATCAGATCACCTTTGAAAGTGTGCACAGTAACATTACCGAATGAATTTTTGATGCTCCCCGTGCCGCCGCCCGATTCTGTCACTTGCACTGCTCCATTACTGTTCGTGATGGTTACGCCTCGTGAGATGCGCGCCGCAGTGACGCTCGCGAAGCGATCCCGCACGTTCAACGTGCCCGCAATATCGGCCGCGTCGACGCTTCCGTTGCTCGTCTCCACTCCCACGTCCCCCGTGTTATTGCTGACCCTGACGCTCCCGAAGGAATTCTCCAGCCGCTGGTTCCCCCGTCCGTCGTGGAATTCGAGAGATCCATGAGAGTTCGTGATATCGCTGTTCGCCTTTAAGCCCGCTACCGACACCGCCCCGAACGAGTTTCGCACCTCGAGAGATGCGGTTTCGGGAATCGTCACCTCATAACGAACCATGTAGGAGATATTCCGAAAGCCCATGAAATGGCCGGGCTCTTCCGGATACCGTGTTCTGATCGCCAGTTCGGCGGCTCCCGGTTCCACCAGAATCTCCACGCGATCCGCAAACGTCCTGGCCTGGTCGGCATTGGGCGCCGAGACCTTGATTGACGCATGTATCACGACGTCCGATTCCGGATGGGTTTTGATGATTACATCCCCGAAACGATGCTCGACGAATACTCTTTCGCCCGCGCGCAGTGTGACGGTCTTATCGAACGTACGCGTATATTCGTCGCGCCCCATCGCGCTGAACACGAATATTAGGCCCAAGAATGGCAGGCTAATTCTTCTGATCACGACTCAATAGCTCCTTGAGCGTTTGCTGTTTTTCGCTGTACAAGTGCGCCAACTCGCTTTGCAGCTCGACGTTGAATCGGTTATGGTCCAAGTTGGTGCGTGTTTCTGAGATCGCTGAATCCAGCATCAACAGTCTCTCCCGGCAATTCACCGCGACCGCGGAAACGGGCTTCTGAAGCTGTGGCGCGGCGAGCTGCGAAAGCTTGTCGATTGATCGGCGGTAGGCCGCTTCGTTCCGCTCGACCTCTCTCAGCGCCTGCTCTGTCAGGAAGTCGCGGTCTTTCGGGAACTCCGCGGTTTGCGCCATCTTTGGCGTAGTCGCCTCTGATGTAGCAGATAGACTCACGCTTGGTTGCCACGGCCGCCACAGAAACAAGCCGGCCACGATCAGAAGCGTTGCCGCTACAGCCCACGTTTTCCAATCTCTCCACCAAACAGTTCCGGGATTCAGCTTCGGTTCAGCTTCAAGGGTGCGCCGAATGTTGGGCCAGAGCTCGGCCGTTTGCCACTCCTCATGCAACTCTTTCCCCACCGCTGAAATCTCATTCCACACGCGGTATTCACGGCGGCAGGCGGCGCAGTCCTTGAGATGCTCGCGTGCTTCCGGCATCAGCTCGGTTACCGCGAGAGCGCGTTCCAGATCGCCGCATTCGAATTTCATGCGCTCCGCTCCATCAACATCCGCTTCAACTCGCGTTTTGCTTCGAAAAGCCAGCTACGGCAGGTTCCTTCCGGCGCTTCCAGAATTCCCGCGATCTCCGAATGCTTCAGCCCTTCCACCTCAAACATCAGAAACACGATCCGCTGCCGTTCGTTCAGCTGAGCCAAGGCCCGCTCGAGTGCAATCTTCAGCGGCAATTTGGTCTCGCTCGCAAATTCTCTGTTGGCCGACTTCTCCGCCCGGCGCTGCTGCTTACGCATGGAGTCGTAACAGCAATTGATCAGAATCCGGTAAACCCAGGTCGACAGCGACGACTGGCCCGCAAACCCGCGTACGCCCCTGTACACCTTCAAGAACGCGTCCTGCACGGCATCTTCGGCATCGGCCCGGCTTCCGAGCAGGTGAAAAGCCAGACTTTTCATACGCGCCGAATGCAATTCATACAGCCGCTCGTACGCACGCAGGTTCCCTCGCTTGCAGCCCTCTACAAGCTCGGTGTCAGTGGGATTTTCTGGCAAACTCCCGACGAACTGCAGCGGCAATCCAATCTCCCAGGTCATATATACGCAAGCTGGCCGCACGGTGTTTGCCCATTGTGCGCACCCGAATGCAGCAAATTCGCGCATCGACGCCTATGCCCGTACTCCGGGGCAAACAGACTCTCAAACGCGTCTGTTCTCCTTTTCTCCGCCTCAACCTTCGTTTCGCGCTTTAGACGTCGTTTAAGTGTGAAACGTTGGGCCCCATTTAGTAAGTCACATAACCGGTAGAAGTCGCATCTATCACCGATATGGCTACCGCGAGATACTACCCGAATTCTTTTCAACCGAGCTCCGCCAAGCCCCTGGAACGACGCAGCGTCGCGTATCTCGCGATAGGTGTCGCGGCCGTGTGTGCGCTTAGCGTGTTTTTTGTGTTGTGCGAGCGCGATCACTCCTTCTTAGCCCAAGCCAGCCAAACCGAAGCTCAAGTTTCCACATCCGCTCAACCAGTGCACATCGCACCTGCCCGCACCGAAGCTGCTTCAAAAGTTCTGCCGGCGGTGAACGACTCAGTATCCGCTCAGACCGAGGTCCGGCAATCGAAAGTCCAAACGGCTCCAGAATACATTCCGTTTGACATCACCCGTTCCAGGCGTTTTCAGCGTGTAGGGCCCATTAGCTTAGGATTGTGGAGAACGGATGCGAAGCATGGAACCTACGATGCCAGCTTGATCGTGGATAGCCACCGCTTCGACAAGAAGCACATCGGCATGGACGAAGCTCTTGCAATCAAGGTCGGCACCGCTCCAGCAATGGAACTGATCGTGAACCGCGTGACCAAGAACGAGATTTTGGGATATCTGAGCAAGCCACGCCCAGTCGCTGCCCACTAGACGAGCGGCGGCTTACCTGCTACTTCATCGCGCCTAAATCCAGCCCTGTCGCGGTGTGTGCGTACGTGCCCGTCATTTTGAAAGGCACCACTTTCTCCTTGCCCTTCTTCTTTAAAAGGGCGTCATGGCCTTCAATAGGAAAGATTTGAGCCCGGTGGTGGCCGCGGACGGCTTATCCGTCAGCAGCTTGCCGTGAAGGTCGATTTTGTAAGGGTCAGTCAATCCGTACGTGCCATGCATCCAGGCGGTCGCGCCTGGAACACGGAACGATAGACCGGATAAATTCGCGACTCCATTGTTCACGATTGCATGACCTTTTACGTCCGAAAACACGGTTTCCGTTTGCTCGTGCTCCGGCTTCTTGTCGTTTGTTGCAGCTTCGCTTAACCGGTTGACGGTGATTTGCGTTTCCGAGTCAGTGAATTTGCCGGCATCTATCCGAAATCGCCGGTCATTCGCAGCTTTTTCACAAACTCCTGCGAAATCGGCGGAATCTCCACATGCGCGTGAAAGGTGACGCGTCCTGTCATGGACGCGTTTTTTGCCCCGATGAAAAGATTTAATAAGTCTTCAATGCGGGCGCGCCCGGCGAACAATTCGAGTGACACATTCTTCCCGTTTTCCCCGGGACGTCCCGCCACACTGCCTTTGATTACCAACACGCTTTGGTCGAAATGGGCAGTCACATTCTGGAGCGTCGTGTTTCCGTCCGTGGCATCCACCGCGGCTCGAAACTCAGTCGTTAATTGCCTTGTATGGCTTGTACCGGAGACATGAAAATTCGGCATGGTGGCAGTGCCACGGACGTTCATGAGCCCCAGTGTACCCGTGAACTTTCCGCTCGAAGACAGCGTGCCGCTCAGGTCGCTAAAGATCGCGAGATTGGCTTTTTCATACGCATAGGAGCCGCTCACGGGCGTCGCCGATGGTTCGTCCGCATTCCATGGTCCGAACACGCCCGATGAATTGACCTCGCCCGGCGGCAATACGTTGGAGATCCTTGCGCGATAGGAAAGCGCTCTATTGTTTCCAACCCCGTCCAGCGCCAACCGGTCGATCACCAGCCGAAACGGCTTTTTTTTCGGATCGCGCGAAATGAAATCGAGAACGGCCCCATCCGCAACAACTGTCCCGATCGCGAGCGAGAGGCCCGGTTTGTTGCTCTGCGTTAGCGGCATGATCGGATTCGGTGCTCCGTCAGGCTGAGACGGCGGAACCGTCACGTGCATTCCGACCACAACTACCTTGGAGAGGTTTCTTTGAATGATCAGTCTTGTATAAGTGCTTTTGATCACCAGTTTGCGAATCGTAATGAGAGGCTGTTTTTCCTTGTGCTTGCGATGCAGGAAGCTGATGTCCTCCGCGACACATCCAGGCGGCCAATACTCCGATAGAAGTGATTAATGGTGACGGAGCGAACGGACCTTTCTTGCAAAACGTCGATGACGGCCTGTTGCGTAAAAGGCCAATAGACGAGCAAGAGTGCGGCGTAGATGATCGGCGCCGCCACAGCCGCGAGGGCCAGGATAATCCACCAGCGACACGCCCAGAAAGCTTTGCGCTGTGGCGGGACATCCTGCGCGGGCTGTCGGGCTGTAGCCGTGGCCGCCAAAGGCAGATCCTCCTTGGAGGGACGTTCAACGCAGCCCTCTCCCTACCTAAGGTGACCCCGGCCGGCAGCAAACGTTTCTGTTACCAGACCGTGAACAGTTGGGGTACTGCCTTGCCCTTACGGCCTCTTAATCCACTTCTCGTATTCACGCGTGTGACGTGATTCGAGGCTGACCTCGCGGCCCGCTATGAACATCTGCTTGATGTTCGTTTTCGCTTCCATCGGATCGCCATCGGTCAGAATTAAGTCCGCTATCTTGCCCTTTTCGATCGATCCCAACTGATCGCCGACTCCCAGGATTTGCGCGCTGTTGATCGTTAATCCCTTGAGCGCTTCATCATGCGGCAAACCGAACGCGACCGCCTGCGCGGCCTCGAACGGCACATTCCGTGCAAACTCGACGTCGAAGGTCCCGAAACAGATCTTCACGCCCGCTTTGTAGAAGTCGTTCGGAAGGGTGTAAGGGCCGTCGTACGGATCGTCATCACGCATCGGCAACTGAAAGGTCTTCCCCAAGACCACCGGGATCCCGCGCGATTTAAGCAGCGGCCCGGCGCTTCCGATCTCCCGCGGATCGGCGATGATGATCTTCACCTTCTCTTTGTCGGCGAATTCAATCGCGTCTTTGATCGCCCGCTCCCGTTCCGCGCGCACGAACAGCGGCAGCTTCCCCTCGATCACCGGGATCATCGCTTCCAACCTGATGTCCCGACGAAAATCCGGACCGGGTGCCGCCTTCGCTTTCTCGTAGGCACGCGCCTGTTCAAAAAATTCGCTCATCCGGTGAAGCCGTTCCCGATACTGGCGCTCCTCTTCGGCATAGGTGCGCGTCGGGCCCGCCACAAAAGCCGCGAACTGCCGAGGCACTGTCTGGATTTCGGGGAAAAGCATGTCCATCACCGCGCTTTGCCTCACCGCCATGTCTTCCCATGTCCAACCTTCCAGGTGCATCAACGCGCCTTGGCCCGTAATCACCGTTCCGCCGCCACCGCCTCGAAATCCTCGACCGCCGGCGCCCGGAAGGCTGATCACCGTCGTAATACCGGATGCTCGCGTGACGTCGATGTGCTCGCTCGATGGATTGAACGCGACCTCGGCTCGCAACTCCGGATTGAAGGTTCCGATCTCGTCCAGATCGACCGTATCCCTGACCGAAGATATTTCCGATAACCCGACGTTCGTGGCTGCATTGATGAGGCCCGGATATAGCTGCAATCCGTGCCCATCCACGGCGCGCGCCCCGCCTCTCGGCGTAAGCCGCGGCCCGATATCGGCGATCTTTCCATCGATCACCAGAACCGATCCGTTACGAATGTCTGGGCCGGTGACCGGATGAATCGTCACGTTGCGAATCAGAACCGAATTGTCGTCCGCGGCATTAAGGATCGCGCCGCCAAGCGACGCAACAGCGATGATAAGAACACGCGCGGTCCTCATTAGCGTGTCCCCTCCGTCATCGGCGTGCCGCCGCTCGAAGTTCCGCCCGGCCGTGGGCGTTCACCGGCCTGCCCCCTGGTATTCTGCGCGTTTTCCTTATCGAGCAGCATTTTCTTATCCCGCTCGAACTTTGGTCTCGTTTCCAGATCCTTGTCTCTGTCGAAGTATTCGTGCCCATCGATCCAAACCTTCAGCGGCTTTGAATAATTCGAGAGCGGGTGTTTGTCGAAGAGCACCAGATCGGCCGACTTGCCCACCTCAATCGAGCCCACCTTGTCATCGATCCCCAGCTGTTTAGCGGGATTGATGGTTACCAATGCGAGCGCTTCCGTCTCGCTCAGCCCGCCATAGCGCATCGTTTTTGCTGCCTCTAGATTCAGGTGGCGCTGCAATTCATCCGAATCCGAATTTACCGAGACGACCACGCCTTTGCGCGTCATAATGGCGGCATTATACGGAGTCGCGTCATAAGCTTCTTCTTTGTAGCTCCACCAATCGCTGAATGTGGATGCACCCGCGCCATGTGCCGCGATCTCTTTCGCCACCTTGTATCCCTCGAGCACGTGCTGCAAGGTGCGAATCTTGAATCCCATCTCGTCCCCGACGCGGAGCAGCATCAGAATCTCGTCTGACCGGTAGCAGTGCGCGTGCACGTAGCGCTGGCCTTCCAAAACTTCCACCAACGGCTCTAAACGTAAATCTCGGTCTGGAGGAATCGGATGTTCTCCGCGCGCGACTCGCTCCTTATATTCTTTCCACGCGGCTTGGTAATTCTTCGCTTCGGTGAAGCTCTCCCGGATCACTTCCTCGACACCCATGCGCGTAGCCGGATAGCGGCGTTCCGCGGCCGTTCCCGGAGTGAAGAACCCTTGCGGCGGCGCCCCGGCGCGTTTTGGGTTTTCACCCAATGCGAATTTGATGCCCGGCTTTGCGCCTTCAAACAACATCTCAGGCGCGGTCTTGCCCCAGCGCAGCTTGATCACAATTGTCTGGCCGCCGATCGCGTTCGCACTGCCGTGCAGAACGTTCGAGACAGTCAGGCCTCCGGCAAGACCTCGATAGATATTGATGTCGAAGGGATTGATAACGTCCTTGATGTTGACCATGGACGAATCGGAAACCGTTCCCTCATTCACGCCGCCCTCAATGGCCGTATGCGAATGGCAATCGATGATCCCGGGCATCAAGAATTTGCCCGTTGCATCCACGATCGTTGCATCCGCCGGAGCGCTCACATTCTTTCCAATCGCCGCTATCTTGCCGCCTTCGATCAGCACACTTCCGTTTTCTACGGTGCCCTTGGTCACCGTAAGCACTGTCGCGTTGCGGATTAGCGTTGTTTGCGCCGCGCTGAAACTTGCAACTGTAATCGCCGCAAACAGAATCGAAATCGTCCGTCGCATTAGTTCTTGCCTCCGCCGGTCATCTCGTCATAGGAAGGGCTGGCTCCCGGTCGTCCGCTGCCCGGCGCTGCCCCGCCCGCCGGTCCCCGTTGCGTCTCCTTCGACGGTTGGAACTGCTCGCCATCTATAAAGAGATACTCGATCGTCGCCTTCTCGTCGAACGCGTCGCCCTTCATCACGACCAAATTCGCGATCTTGCCTTTGTCGATACTGCCAAGCCGGTCCGATACCCCGTAGATTTCCGCCGCATTGAGGGTCAACGCGCGGATCGCATCCGCGCGCGACAGTCCGGCATCCATCGCTTTCTTGATCGCTCGCCTCAATTCGGGCGCCGTGTCCACTCCGTCTGAGTAGAAGGCGAACTTTACGCCCGCTTTTGCCAGCATGCCCGGAATAGCGGGCGCTTGCTCGCGCATCACCAGATCCCGATAATTGGGAACGTCGTTCGGATCTGCATCTCTAGGTTGAGCCGGCCACTTCAAACTGATCAACACGGGCACGTTCGCCTGTTTCAATTCGTTCAGCCGTTTATATGCTTCGTGCAGCCCGTATAGAACGAAAGGCATCTTGAGTTCTTGTCCGAAGCTCAGCATGCGATCGATCTGCTGCGCCTCGTCGGCAGGCAAAAGCAGTCGAGGCGACTCGGCCAGACCCTCCAGGTCGTGATCGTATTCCGGCCTTCGGTTTCCGGTCGGATTGGCCGCGTACACCTGCTTGGCTTGCTTGTATTGGTCCAGATCGAGGTAGAGTTGCCGCACGTACGCGATGTTTCCCATCAGAGACGATGGGAATGAGCGGCCCATGCCGCCCGCTCCTGTCCGGAAAGTGATCTGCTGTCCGATGGGCTGCGCCACAACCATGTCGCGGCCGCGCTCTCCCGCAAGATCTACCATCGCGCCCAGTCCTTCGAGGATGCCTCGGTTGGGAAAGGTTGCAGCGGTCGTAAACCCAGCGGCTCGCGCCGACTCGAGCCGGTTGTCTGTCGGCCTCACCAAATCGGCTGCTCGCTCAAAAGAATACGTCTGAGGACGGTCTTCGGGTCCTCGCACCACGGACGCAGACGCGGTTGTCGACGGGGTCGCTGGCCCGGCAGGCAAAACTTGCGGTGCTGCGCCTGCTGCGCGCGCCGCTGTAGGCGGGATTGCAGCCGGAATTCCCCACGTGCTCAAGCCGTCGATGAACCCCGGATACACAGTCAGGTCGTTTCCGTCGATCACCCACGCGTTGGGCGGGATGGCGATGTTTGCGCCGACATCTTGAATAAGACCGTCGCGGAGCAAGATGGTCCCCTTCGGCAGGTCCGCTCCACTGGCGGTCACGATGTGCGCGTCCTTGATCGCCACTACGGACGGCGTCTCTGGCCGAACGTTCAATTGCGCGAGTAGCGGCGCCGCAAACACGGTCGCAACAATACAAATATTCTTCATCGGCATGCGAGTAGACTCCCAGTCACAAACAGGAGCAAATTCCCTCATTTTGTCATAGTGAGGCGCATCCGCTTGCTGCACAGTTACTTGGCTGGCGCGTTAAATTCGTTTGCCGGCTGAAAACGGCCCGTTTCAATCGGGCGCCATGTTACCTTGCCGGCATGAAATCCAGTGATCGCCCCAAAGGATCGATTACCGAGCCTCTGCTGAAAGAGCTCGTCGATCGAGACAAGGCGAATTCTAAGGCTAACAAGCAAAACCCTTCGGTGGAATCAAAGCCGCTGGACCCTTCCGATCTATTTCAAGATCCCGGCAGCGGATATAACCCGGATTTCACCTTTCCGCAGGAATAGTAACGGCGGGGGCGGCCTTTCGCGCCCGCTCCCGCTTCAAATCTCTCTTCGCTACACTGATTCCTTCGGCAGTGAGCGAACAAACTACCTACAGCGATGCCGGGGTCAACATCGATGAGGCAGAACGCGCACTATCGCGGATTAAGCGCTATGCGTCCGAAACACTCACGAGCAACGTCCTCACCTCGATAGGAAGCTTCGGCGCTGGATTTTCGCTGAAAGGCTGGCGCGATCCCGTGCTCGTCAGTTCCGCCGACGGCGTCGGCACCAAGCTGAAAATCGCGTTCGCGACGGGCCGTCACGACACCATTGGCGAAGATCTCGTCAATCACTGTGTCAACGACATCGCTGTCGAAGGCGCGAAGCCGCTTTTTTTCCTGGATTATTTTGCGGTCGGAAAGCTGGATGCGAACGTGTGCGCAGCCGTCGTCCGCGGAATCGCGCGCGGCTGCAAGAAGAACGGCTGTGCGTTAATCGGCGGCGAAACGGCGGAGATGCCCGGAATGTACACGCCCGGTGAATATGATTTGGCGGGCTTCATTGTCGGCGCCGTCGAGCGCAAGCGCATGCTCACCGGCCGCGACATCAAGCCCGGCGACCTGCTCCTCGGCCTCCCGTCTCAAGGACTTCACACCAACGGCTATTCGTTGGCGCGAAAATTGTTGTTCGGAACGGCAGGCCACAAACCAACCACACATGTCCCCGAATTGGCGGGAACACTCGCCGATGAGCTTCTGAAAATTCACCGTTCCTACCTGGCGCCGCTCCAAGCGCTTCACGACGCCAAACTGTTGAAAGGCGCCGCGCACATCACTGGCGGCGGACTGACCGACAACGTTCCCCGTGTGCTTCCCAAGAGCTGCGCTGCCGAAATCGAGTTGGCTTCGTGGCCACGCCAGCCCATCTTCGACTTGCTCCAAAAGCTGGGCGCCATTCCCGAAAACGACCTTCGGCGTACGTTCAATCTCGGCATCGGCATGGTCCTGGTGGTCTCCCAAAAGAAAATTGGGTTCGTTTCGCAAATACTGAAGAAGCTGCGCGAGCCGTGCTACGAAATCGGCCGGGTGATCCCTTGGAAATCGAAGAAGCAGCCGAGGGTCGCCTACTTGTGAGTACGCCTTCATGTCCCCGCTTGGGCATTCTTTTGTCCGGCCGCGGATCGAATTTCGAAGCCATTGCCCACAACGTTTTGGCTCGTCGGCTCGGCTGCGAGATTGGGTTCGTTTTTTCAAACAAACCCGACGCGCCGGGGTTAGCTCGGGCCCGGGAGCTGCGCCTCCCCTGCGGCTCGATTCAATCGGCAGGCCTCGAGCGAACCGCATTTGACGCGCAAGTTGCTGATTTGCTTGAGGCGCATCGGGTCGACTGGGTTTGTTTGGCAGGCTATATGCGATTCCTGAGCGGTGGGTTCGTTCGGAAATTTCAGGGCCGCATCCTGAACATCCACCCCTCGCTTCTGCCCGCTTTCCCTGGCCTCGACGCGCAATACCAAGCGCTGGCGCATGGGGCAAAGATCACCGGCTGCACGGTCCATTTCGTCGATGAGAATCTTGACAGCGGTCCGATTCTTATCCAATCAGCCGTCCCGGTTCTTGACGACGATACGGCCGAAACGCTCTCATCGAGAATATTGATCGAAGAACATAAGATTTACTCGGAAGCGATCGCTTGGGTCGTAAAAGGCAACTACCATATAGAAGGTCGGCGAGTCCTCAGAACCTGAAATCTACAAAGAGATGTTGAAAAACGTACTAGCAGTTGTCGTAGCCCTGATCCTGATCGTCTTTGGGTTCGTTTGGTTCTCCGGCAAGCATGTTGCTCTCAAGCTTGCCAGCACGGTGCCTGCTATCGGCGCCAACACCCCGGTCCGGGTCCAAGCGGATGGATCACACGGCGTCAAATCGTTCTCCGCCTCGGTCGAGCAGGACGGCCAGAGCCAAACGCTCTACCAGGACAAAACCAAATCCAAGCAGACCGATAGGATTTACAGTTTCTCAGCCGGCAAGAAGCAAGCCGCATTCCTAAAAGAAGGTCCGGCCAAGCTGGTTATCAAAGCCAACTCGAACGACTTCCGCGGCGCCACGACGACGCTGACCCAGGATATTCAAGTCGTGCTTCGTCCGCCATCTATCGTTGCCGATGGATTCCAGCACTACATCAATCAGGGCGGAGCCGAACTGGTCACGCTCGACCTGAGCGGAAACTGGACGAGTGCGGGTGTTCGCGTTGCCAACTACTCGGCCGGAACGTTTCCCATGCCGGGCCGGCCCGATAGTAGCAACCAGCGGTTCTCCCTGTTTCCTTATCCGTGGGACGTTTCACCAGGAACGGTTCCGGTCGCCTTTGCCCGGAACGCCGCCGGGACCGAAGTAACAACCACTTTCTGGGTCAAGGTTTTTCCAAAGAAATTCAAAGAGACAAATATCGTACTCACCGATGCCAAGATGCAGAAGGCGGTCAACGACCTCGACCCGGAAGGCACCGGCTCCGTCTTAGATCGTTTCGTAAGACTGAACCGCGAAATGCGCCGGGCGAACGCGCAGCAGATCTATAATCTTCGCACCAACACGGAGAAGCGCATTCTTTGGTCCGGTCCGTTTATTCCGGTGAAGGGCACGCGTGAATCCTTCTTCGCCGATAAGCGCAGCTACATCTACAACGGCAGAAAGGTCGATGAGCAGGTGCATCTCGGGTATGATCTGGCACAAACGGCTAACGTCCCGGTCAAAGCGGCCAATTCCGGAAAGGTAATCTATGCGGATCGTCTCGGGTTATACGGAAATTGCGTGATCCTCGACCACGGCTATTCTTTGCAAACCCTATATGGACACATGAGCAAGCTGAACGTGAAGGTCGGCGACATGGTTCGGAAGGAGCAACAGATTGGCGTTAGCGGCATGACCGGCATGGCTTTCGGCGATCATGTGCACTTCAGTATGATGATCGCGGGCATACAAGTGGATCCCAAGGAATGGTGGGATGAGCATTGGATCCACGATCGCATTCTGAGCAAAATCGGTCCGCAGGAAGCGGGAAAACAACTGACCGCGTCCGCAGCCGGCCCCAGTATGCGGGAAGAAGCATCGTTCCATCGGCATAAGAAAACGCATCGGCACTAGACAGGCAAATGAAAACGGCCCGGAAACTTGCATTCCCGGGCCGCTCAAAATCACGGTAGCTGCTGTTACTTCTTGTTCTTGCTTTTTGTCTTTGTCTCTTCTTCTGGCGCGGCAGCCTCGCCTTCGCCGCCTTCCCGAACCTGCTTGAGGCGTTCTTCACGTCGAGCAGCGCGTTCAGCCGCTCGCTTGACCAGCTCCGAACCGACGAGTTCGAGTTTCGCTGTTTCGGCCCCGTCGCCTTTGCGCCAGCCGATTCTCACGATTCGCGTATAACCGCCATTGCGCTGATTGAAGCGCGGGCCAAGTTTATCGAAAAGCTTCTCGACCGCCCCTTGTCTCAAAAGGAAAGCCCCAGCTTGACGCCTGGTATGCAGGTTATCTTCCTTCGCCAGCGTGATGAGCTTCTCAACAAGCGGTTTTGCTGCTTTTGCTTTAGGGACCGTGGTCGTAATGCGCTCTTCTTCGATGACGCTTGTCACCAGTCCCCGCAGCAACGCTCGTCGAGCGCTGACGTTCCGCTTAAGTTTAAATCCGGCCTTCCGGTGCCGCATGTTACTCCTCGATTCCAGCGTAGTTGTCGCGGCCGTAATCGGAAGGCGCTGCAGGCGCGCCGCCGATCAAACGTCCCTGCGAATCGAACTTCATGCCGAAGGAAAGGCCCAGACCGGAGAGGATTTCCTTGATCTCGTTGAGCGACTTGCGGCCGAAATTCTTGGTGCGCAGCATCTCGGATTCAGTCTTCTGAACCAGATCGCCGATGGTCTGAATGTTGGCGTTCTTCAAGCAGTTGTAAGAACGAACGCTGAGCTCCAGCTCTTCCACCGAGCGGTTCAGGACTTCGTTCATCTGGCTGGCCGCGCGCTCCGCCGGCTCTTCCGTAATCTCCGGCGTCTCTTCAAAGTTGATGAAGATCGTCATGTGATCTTTGAGCAGCTTCGAGGCTTGGCCGACCGCGTCTTGCGGCGAGATCGCGCCATTGGTCCACACTTCCACCGTGAGCTTGTCGTAGTCGGTGTTCTGGCCGAGACGAGCGGCTTCGACCGTATAGTTGACCTTGCGAACCGGCGAGTGAACCGAATCGATCGGAATATAGCCGAGCGGCAGATCCTCGTCGTAGTTGCGGTCCGCCGATACATAGCCGCGGCCGCTCTTGATCCGCATTTCGATGTTGAGCTTCCCGCCTTCGCCTACTGTCGCGATGTGGAGGTTGCGATCGAGTACCTCGATGTCATTGTCGGTCTCAATCTGTCCGCTCATCACTTCGCCCGGAGCTTCCACTCGCAGACGTGCGATTCGCGTACCTTCCCCCATCATCTTGAACGGAACCTGCTTCAGGTTCAAGATGATGTCAGTCGCGTCCTCGACGATTCCGGGGATGGGGCTGAATTCGTGAGACACGCCATCGATGCGCACGCCGGTGATGGCCGCGCCTTCAATGGAGCTCAATAACACACGGCGCAAGCCGGTACCGATGGTGGATCCGAATCCACGCTCGAACGGCTGTGCCGAGAATTGACCGAAACGCTCGGTCAGACTCTCGGTATTGGCGACTAAACGCTTAGGCTTCTGAAATCCTTTAAACATAATCTTTTCTCTTCAATCCTTTGTTCGTCGATTGGCGAAGCACCTTACTTCGAATACAGCTCGACGATGAGCTGTTCGTTTAATTGAATCTGCACCAACTCGTCACGCTTGGGTTGCTGCAAAACGCGCCCCCGCAGCGCTTCGCGATCTACTTCCAACCACGACGGACTTGGCGTGTGAGCCGTGGCGTCGCGCGCCGAAAGAATAGTCGGGTTGTTCCGGCTGCTCTCGCGAGCCTCGATCTGATCCCCCGGCTTCACGGTATAGGAAGGAATGTTTACCTTTCGGCCATTGACACTCATATGGCCGTGGCGGACAAGCTGGCGGCCTTGTGCGCGGCTGGTCGCAAGCCCCATGCGATAAACGACGTTGTCGAGCCGCCGTTCCAGCATGGACAGCATCTGCTCGCCGGTAATGCCTTTTTGAGTAACGGCCTTCTCGTAAAGGTTCCGGAATTGACCTTCCAGGATCTGGTAGTAACGCCGGGCTTTCTGCTTCTCTCGAAGCTGCAAACCGTAGCCAACTATTTTTGCCTTCTTGTCTTTGCCGTGCTGGCCCGGAGCAAAATTGCGCTTTTCGATGGCGCACTTTTCGGTGTGGCAGCGCTCGCCTTTCAGAAACAACTTCATGCCCTCGCGGCGGCAAAGCCGACATACGGGGCCGGTATAACGTGCCAATCAATGACCTCCCAAAATAATGCGCGCTTCGTCGCGCCGGTTAGGTGCGGTTTACAGCCGAATGGCCTTCTTCCCGCTTAACTTCTTACTGCAGAGACAGCGGAGCTGTCCGACTTACACTCGCCTCTTCTTTGGCGGACGGCAGCCATTGTGCGGAATCGGGGTGACGTCTTTGATGCCGCGCACCTCAATTCCGGCCGTGGCCAAAGCACGCACCGCCGATTCACGACCCGATCCCGGACCCGCTACCCGCACTTCGACGGCTCGCAAACCGGACTCCTTGGCTTTATTCGCCGCCGTCAGCGAAGCCTGCTGCGCTGCAAACGGAGTGCCTTTACGGGATCCGCGGAAACCCAGAGAACCGGAGCTGGACCAAGCCAATACATTCCCCAGCGGATCGGTAAACGTCACGATCGTGTTATTAAAGGATGCCTGGATGTGCACCGTCCCGAATGGAACGTTTTTCTTTTCCTTCTTCTTGAAGCTCTTCTTCTTATTAGCCGTCTTTGTGGGTGCTTTCGCCATCTATCTGGATCTCCCGAACTAGGTCTTGCCCGTCGCCTTCTTCTTGTTTGCGATGGTCCCCTTGCGCGGACCTTTGCGCGTACGCGCATTCGTATGGGAGCGCTGGCCGCGCACCGGCAAACCGCGACGGTGCCGTAAACCGCGATAGGAACCCATCTCCATCAGGCGCTTGATGTTCATCGAGACTTCCTTGCGGAGGTCGCCTTCGATCGCACCCTCGCCTTCGATCAGGTTGCGGAGATGATTCACTTCCTCTTCGGAAAGGTCGCTCACCTTCTTGTCGGGATCCACCTGAGCACGGTGAAGAAGAGAGAGCGAGCGGGTCCGCCCAATGCCATAGATGTAGGTCAGTCCAATGACTGCCCGTTTTTTCGCCGGTAAATCGATACCTGCTATACGCGCCATATCCGATTATCCTTAGCCCTGCCGCTGCTTGTGTTTTGGATTAGTGCAGATGACACGCACCACGCCGTGGCGATGAATCACCTTGCACTTATCGCATAACTTCTTTACAGATGCCCGCACTTTCATAACCGTCATCCTCCTGTCAGCAACTCCAAAACTCGTCCTCGCGTCCGGTCCTGAATCGAAATTGCAACCAGCACCCGGTCACCCACTCGCAGACGCACGAAATTCGCGCGTTGCGTGCTCGGAAGATGAGCGATTAACTGATGCTCTCCTTCCAGTCTGACACGTACCAGCGCGCTTGGCAGCAACTCGACGACAATTCCGTCCGCCGTTCGTTCCGCCGCAGCATCCTCCGCCCCGCTCAACCCACTCCTCCACGCCGCTAGGGCCTGGATAAAACCCATGGTCCATTGTCGGTGACCGCCACCATATGCTCAAAATGCGCCGAGTACGACCCATCCTTGGCAACCGCCGTCCACTTGTCCGACAGAACCTTACTTTCGCCTTTGCCTGCGTTCACCATCGGCTCGATCGCCAAAACCATCCCTGGCTTTAGCCGCGGATTCTCGCCTCGCCGGTCCACATAATTCGGGACTTGCGGCTCTTCGTGCAATGAGGTGCCGATCCCGTGTCCAACAAACTCCCTGACAACCGAGAACCCATTCGACGTGACGTGCTTCTCGACCGTGCCACAAACATCGAAGAGCCGATTTCCCGCGCTCACCCGCCCGATTGCCAGCTCCAAGCTCTCTTCAGTCACTTTCAACAGCCGCTTCACCGAATCGTTTACTTCGCCTACAGGCACCGTAATCGCCGAATCGCCATAGTATCCGTTGAGCTGAACACCCGTATCTATTGAAATGATGTCGCCTGCCTTCAGCTTGCGTTTCGCCGAAGGCATGCCGTGAATAATCTCCTCATTCACGGACGTACACAAAACGAACGGGTACTTGGTACCCGAAGCTTGCGTGTAATAGCCTTTGAACGCCGGCTTGGCGCCCGCATCCGAGATCATCTTCTCGGCAGCCAACTCCAAATCCTGCGTCGTGAGGCCCTCGATCACCATACTCTTCAGATCCTGCAGGATCCGATAAACCAGTAAGCCGCTCCGGCGCAGTTTGTCCAACTCAACTGCACTTCTACGCACAATCACGTGGCACTCGCGTTCGGAGCCGTTGCTCCCTCTTCATTCGCGGCAGTTTGCAGAAACCCCGAAGATCTCAACTGGCTGCAAATCTGTTGTCCAATCTGCTCTGGCGGGCTCCCAGCACCGGCGATTTCAAACATCGGAACATTCGCATTGCGAAAATACTCTAGAATCGGCTTTGTCTGCGACTCGTACTCATGCAGCCGCTCGCGAATTACCGACTCGCGATCGTCCTCGCGGGTCACCAAAGTAGCGCCGTCTAAATCACAAATTCCCGCAACTTGAGGAGGATTCGTTTTTAGACTGTAGAGGGTTCCGCAAACGGGACACTGCCGGCGGCCACTGAGGCGGGCTACGATTTTCTCGCAGTCAACCAACAAGTGTACCACGGCGGTTCGAAATCCAAAACGTTGCACCAATTCGAGTAGAACGCCCGCTTGGTTCAACGTTCGCGGATAGCCGTCCAATATGACACCCGAGCGGCAATCGGACTCAGCCAACCGTTGCTCCAGCAAATCGTTCACCAGCTCGTCGGAAACCAGCTTCCCGGATTTGAGCAAGCCCTCGGTCTGGCGGCCGATTGTGTCACCCGCCTCGATATGCGCCCGAAGCATGTCACCGGTGGAGATATGCGGCCCTTTCAAACAATTGCGCAACAGCTTGGCCTGCGTCCCCTTGCCGGAACCAGGAGACCCAAACAAAACCACTGCGGTAGACGGCGGAGCTGTATTGTGCGAAGGCAAGCAACTAACTTGTGCTGCTTCGGCGTCCGCGAATGCGGCCGGCGCGCGGCGTGAATCCTTCGTAGTGGCGCATGATCAGCTGCGCCTCAATCTGGTTCACCGTATCCATGGCCACGCCCACCACAATCAGCAGCGACGTGCCGCCAAAGAAGAAGTTGACGTTTAAGCCGTCGAGCAGCCAACGGGGAAAGTGAGCGTCGATAAAATTCCCGACGACCGGCAGCCGCTGCAGCTTAATGCCTTGGATCATGATCTGCGGAATCAGCGACAAAATGGACAGGTATAAACCGCCCACGACGGTGATCTTCGATAGGATCTTGTCCATGTATTCAGCCGTATTCTTGCCGGGCCGGATGCCCGGAATGAAGCCGCCATATTTCCGCATGTTATCCGCCGCTTCGTTCGGATTGAAGATGATCGAAACGTAGAAGAAGCAGAAGAAGATGATCAGGATCACGTAGGTGAGATAGTACAGCGGCTCGGCGCCGCCCAGCGCTCCCAGCATGCTGCTCAACCAGGCGCTGTTCTTCACCGGCTCGAATTGCATCAGGGTTGAAGGAAAGGCGAGGAGCGAAGAGGCAAAAATGATGGGGATCACGCCGCCCGCATTCACTTTCAGTGGTAGATGAGTGGATTGGCCGCCCATCATGCGCCGGCCAATCACGCGCTTCGCATATTGGACCGGGATACGGCGTTCACCGCGTTCCACCAGCACGATGAAAGCGACTACCGCGACCATCACTATCAGAATGAAGATCATCTGGACAGCGTTCCATTGATGCGTCACGAACGTATTGTTGTAGATGTTAAGGATGGCGCGCGGCAGGCCGACGATGATGCCGACAAAGATGATCAGCGACATCCCGTTTCCGATGCCGCGGTCGGTGATCTGCTCACCCAGCCACATGATGAATCCGGAGCCGGTCGTGAACGTCAGGGTGGTCATGAAGATGAACGCAAATCCCGGATGCAGGACAAAATTGCCGCTCGAGTTCTGAAGTGTAAACGCGATTCCGATCGATTGAACGAACGCCAGCGCCAGCGTGAGATAACGCGTCCATTGCGTGATTTTCCGGCGGCCAAGCTCCCCTTCTTTCTGCAGCTTGTCGAGAGTTGGAATCACCACCGTGAGCAACTGCAAAATAATGGAGGACGTAATGTACGGAGTAATTCCCAGCGCGAAGATCGTCATGCGGCGGAGCATTCCACCGCTGAACAGATCGAAGTAACCGAGGAACCCGCCGGAGGCATTGCGCATGAAGAATTCCTGGAAACGGTTCGTATCGATCCCGGGCGTTGGAATGTACGCGCCAATGCGATAGACCGCCAGCAAACCCAGCGTGAACAGAACGCGCTTCCGCAGATCCGGGATGCGGAACACATTTCCGAGAGCTTCGAAGAACTTTGTCATGGACGTGGTTGGTACTTGCCGGCGCACTCAAGCCGGCGTTCGTTCCGGTTATTTCGCTTCCGTAGGTTGGGCAGGCGCAGACTTGGCGAGAACCTCAGCGCTGCCACCCGCCTTCTGAATCTTGTCGAGCGCAGATTTGGAGTAAACATGCGCTTTTACGTTGATTTTCTTGGTCAGCTCACCATTGCCCAGAATCTTGAGCCCGGCATTTGACTTCTTGACGATACCGCTCGCCATCAGCGATTCAAGCGTGAACGTCTCACCATCCAGCTTTTCGAGCACACCGACATTGACGATCGCGTATTCCTTGCGAAAAATGTTCTTGAAACCGCGCTTCGGCAGACGCCGATGGAGCGGCATCTGGCCGCCTTCAAAGCCGCGCATTTTGCTGTAGCCTGAAATCGACTTCGCACCTTTAGCACCCCGGCCCGAATACTTCCCGCGGCCGCTGCCCATCCCCTGGCCGATTCTTTGCTTCTTGTGCCGTTGGCCTTTGGGAGGCCGCAAACTGCTTAAGTTCATGGTTGTTATTCCTTCACGATTTCGAGCAGATGCGGAATCTTAGCCACCATGCCGCGGAATCCCGGAGTGTCGGGGCGCTCCACCACCCGATTGATCTTGTGAAGCCCCAGCGACTTCACAATGTTTTTATGCTTCTGCGGCGTGCAGATGGTACTGCGCACCAGCTTGATTTTAATCTTTCCTTCGGCCATTTGCGGATGCTCGACCTTTCTCGTCTACAGCTTCTCTACCGGCAGACCGCGCATATCGGCTATCGCGTTCTTGTCGCGCAACTGCTCGAGCGCGGCGATGGTCGCCTTCACAACGTTGTGAGCGTTGTGCGAGCCGATCGATTTCGTGAGCACGTTGGGAATCCCAACCGCTTGGATCACGGCCCGCACGGGACCGCCCGCAATGACGCCTGTACCTTCGGGAGCAGGCTTCAGGAGCACGAGACCGCTCCCGAAACGGCCAAGTACCGGATGCCGGATCGTGGTTTCGAGCACGTGCACTTTGCGCAAATTCTTTTTCGCCGCTTCAATGCCCTTCTTAATTGCCGACGGAACTTCCTTCGCTTTCCCGGTGCCGAAGCCAACCACCTTGGCGTTGGGATCGCCCACCACGATCAGCGCGGAAAAACTCATATTCTTGCCGCCCTTGACAACCTTGGTGACACGATTGATGCTCACGACCTGTTCCTTCAAGTTCAGGCCCTGCGTATCGATTCGTTTGCGTGTTGCTCTGAATGCCATTGATTAAAACTCCAGTCCCGCTTCGCGAGCCGCATCGGCGAGCGCCTTCACGCGCCCGTGGTACTGATAGCCGCCGCGGTCGAAGACCACTCTGTTGATGCCCTTCTCTTTTGCGCGTTGCGCCACGGTTGTGCCGATCAGCTTCGCACCTTCGACGTTGCCGCCCTTTCCGCGCAGGTCCTTTTCCGTTGATGCGGCCGCCACCAGAGTATGCCCTTGCTCATCGTCGATCAGCTGCGCATAGATGTGGTTAAGGCTGCGGAAAACGGCCAGGCGCGGACGCTCCGAATTGCCGGCCACCCGGCTGCGGATGCGCGCATGAATTCGAATCCGGATATCGTTTCTAGATTCGCGAGCCATTACTTACCTCCCGCCCCAGTCTTTCCGGCTTTTTTGCGCAGCGCTTCACCGGTGTAGCGTACACCCTTGTTCTTATAAGGATCAGGAGGACGCAAGCTGCGAATGTGCGCCGCGATCTGTCCCACTGCCTGCCGGTCGTAACCACTCAAAACCAGATGCGTCTGCCGATCGATCTTGAGATCGACACCCTGCGGCAGGATAAATTCGATCGGATGCGAGTACCCGAGCGTAAACGTAGCGACTTTGCCCTTCACATCGGCGCGATAACCGGTGCCGATGATGTCGAGCTCTCGCGTGAACCCGGTAGAAACGCCCTGCACCGCGTTCGCCGCAAGCGCGCGAGTTAAACCATGCAATGCCGCAAGCTTGTCATTGTCGCGCACGATGTCTAGATGGTTATCGTTCTGCTCAACCCGCACTCCCGCGGGAATGGGGACAGCGAGCTTGCCTTTAGGCCCCTCAACCTCGAGCTGGTCGCCGATGTGCACTTTCACACCTTGCGGCAGCGGGATGGGCTTCTTTCCTACTCGTGACATAACTGATTCCTCATACTTGCGTACAATCGGCCGATCCCCTCTCGCGGTCGGCCTCTGCTTCGTTACCAAATCTGACAGAGCACTTCGCCGCCGGTTCCTTCCCTGCGCGCCGAGTTACCCGTCATCACCCCTTTGGGCGTGGTGAGAATATTGATTCCCAATCCGCCGAGAATCCGCGGGATTTCTTTGCTGCCGACGTACACGCGGCAGCCGGGGCGCGACACGCGCTCGATACGCGAAATGACCGGCAGATTCGAAGGCGTGTACTTCAAGTACAAGCGGATGTACTTCTTCGCGCCTTCTTCGGTCAGCTTGAAGTTCAGGATGTAGCCCTCTTCCTTCAAGATGCGCGCGATCTCGTTTTTAAGCCGCGAAGCCGGCACGTCCACTTTGGGGTGGCGCGCGATCAACGCATTGCGCACTCGCGTCAGCATATCGGAAACGGGGTCTGCTGTCATTTACTTCTCACCTTTTCAGCACCTTCATTATTTGTGGACAAGTTACCAGCTTGCCTTCGTCACGCCCGGCACTTCGCCCGCCAGCGCGAACTTACGGAAGCAGATCCGGCACAGCGAGAACTTGCGCAGAAAGCCGCGCGGGCGGCCGCAGTTCTTGCACCGGTTTCGCAGGCGCGTCGGGAACTTCACCTTCGTTCCCGCCTTCTTGGCTTCCGCGATAGCGGCCAGCTTCTTTACTTCCTTAGCGATCTTTGCAGTCGTAGCCATACAAATTGTTCGTCGTTATTGACGGAAGGGCATGCCCATGTGCCGAAGCAGCGCTAACCCTTCGGCGTCCGTCTTTGCAGTGGTCGTAATGCTGATGTTCATGCCTTTGGTTTTGTCCACCTTGTTGTAATCGATTTCGGGAAAGATCAACTGATCTTTCAACCCAAGCGTATAGTTGCCGCGTCCGTCGAAAGATTTCGGTGATACGCCGCGGAAGTCGCGAACGCGCGGCAGAGCGACATTCATCAAACGATCCAGAAACTCGTACATGCGGTCGCCGCGCAGCGTCACCATGCATCCAATCGACATTCCCTCGCGGAGTTTAAACGCGGCAATGGATTTCTTCGCCTTTGTAATCACAGGCCTTTGACCCGCGATTGCGCCCAGCTCATTCACTGCGCCGTCCATCAGCTTGCTGTTGCCGGTCGCCTCGCCTAAACCGATGTTGATGGAGACCTTTTCGACCTTGGGCACGGCCATCTGGTTCTTGTATCCGAAGTCTTTGTTCAGCGCGGGAACGACACTCTTCACATAGCGCTCACGAAGCCGCGCTTTCGAGCGACCGCTCTTTGGACGCCCTTGCGGCTCTGCATTTTCCCGTGCAGCCTCGCCGCCACCCTTCGCTTTCGCCCCGGCAGCGGCCTTTCCGCCGGTTTTTGGTTTCGCGTCCGGCTTTGGCTTTGCAGCGCCGCCGGAAGTTTCGTCACTCTTCTTCGCCATTTCCTTACCTATTTCTTGTCGAGCGTCTCGCCGCCCTTACGCGCCACCCGCGCGCGGCGACCCTTGCCGGCAACGGTGTCCACCTTGTACCCGATGCGCGTCGGAACCCCGCCCGCAGTCAGGATCATCACGTTCGAAACGTCGAAGGGCATCGGCTTGTCCGCAATCCCGCCCTTGATCTGTTGAGACGGATTGGGTCGAGTATGGCGCTTCACGACCATGACACCCTCCACCGTCACCTTGCGCGCGAAACGATCTACCTCGAGCACCTTGCCGGTCTTGCCTTTGTCCCGTCCCGCGATGATGCGCACTACGTCGTCTTTCTTGATTTTGATCCGCAGCGGTTTTCGCTCGCCGCGCTCCTGACGCCTCTTATATGCGATTTTCGGCATAGAACTAAATCACCTCCGGCGCAAGCGAAACGATCTTCATGAAGCGTTTATCGCGCAGCTCGCGCGCCACCGGACCGAAAACACGGGTTCCGATCGGCTCGCCCACTTCGTTGATCAGCACAGCCGCATTCGAATCGAACCGGATATAAGTGCCGTCTTTCCGCCGCGTTTCCTTCCGCATACGCACTACCACGCAACGAACCACTTTGCCCTTCTTGATAGCCGATTCAGGGGAAGCCTCTTTGACGCTGGCCGTGATCACATCCCCCAAACCGGCGCGAAGTCCGAGATCGCCGCCGCGGGGCAAGATGCACTGCAACTTGCGCGCGCCGCTGTTATCGGCCACCTCCAGCATCGTTCGCATCCCAATCATGACGTTTTCTCCCTAACCTGTCGCCGTGCTACTTCTTCTTGATCGTCTTCTTCACGCGCGTGTCGGCATCCGCTGCCAGCGCCGGATGATCCACCGCCACCTGCACGGCGCGTCGAATTACGGTACCCAACTCCCATCGCTTGAGGCGGCTCAGCGGCCGGCACTCCACGATCCGCACTACGTCGCCCAGCTGCGCCGATCGTTGTTCATCGTGCGCATAGAACTTCTTCCGCTTGGTGATGATTCGCTTGTAGACGGGATGGGCGACTCGGCGAGTCACCTCGACCACGATGGTCTTCGCCATCTTAGTCGAAATCACTTCACCCACCTTCTCGTTCTTGTGCGAGAGCTTTTCTGCTGTCTGTGTTGGGGCGGCCATAGTTAATTCAAATCCCGTTCGTTACTTCTTTTTCTTTTTGTCTGCCGGCGACTTCTTCTTGTCTGCCGCCGTCTTCTTCTTATCTGCCGGAGCCTTGGCCCGAGGCGTCTCGGGAATCACTTCGCCATTCGCTCGCTTTTCGTGCAAGACGGTGAGCATGCGCGCGCGGTCCTTCTTTAAATTCCGGTACTTCTTGAGGCCTTCGGTCTGCCCCATGCCCATTTGGAAGCGCAGACGAAATAGTTGCTCCCGTGAATCTTGCTCCTGGCGCTGCAAGTCGGCACCGTCAAAGCCACGCATCTTTTCCGCTCTCATGATCCTGCTCTCATTGATCTGGCCTAGCTCACCTTTGCCGAAGTTTCCGCTACCTGGGCCCGCGCGACAAATTTCGTCGGAACCGAAATTTTCGCGGCTGCAAGCCGCATCGCTTGGGTTGCCACTTCGAGCGAAACACCTTCCATCTCGAACAACATCTTGCCGGGCTTCACCACCGCTACCCACGCCTCGGGAGCGCCCTTGCCCTTGCCCATACGAGTCTCCGGCGGCTTTTTTGTAATCGGCTTGTCCGGAAACACTCGGATCCACACTTTTCCGCCACGCTTGATGAAGCGCGTCATCGCAATACGAGCCGCTTCGATCTGGCGATTCGTCACCCAGCCGCAGCCGAGCGCCTTCAGGCCGAACTCTCCGAACGAAAGCGTCGAACCGCGCCAGGCTTTACCGGTCATGCGGCCGCGCTGCTGCTTACGGAATTTCACTTTTTTCGGCATCAACATAGCGGTTCTCTCCTTCTCGCAAGCGGCGAGCGCTTACTCCTTGCTCAAATCCTTATCCGTTTCTCCGGCCGGGGCGGACGAGCGCGCAATAGCGTCCGCAGCATTGCCCTGCGGCTCCTGCTTCCAAGACGGCGCAACCGGTGCAAGCGGCGGAATGATGGGCGCCGTCGCCGGCCGCGGCATATCGCCGGGAGCCGGCTGCACCACGGGACCTGCAACTTCGGGCAAAGGCCTGCGCTCGCGCTGATCGTCGCGCCGCCGCCGCCGCGGCTCACCTTCATTGCGCAGCGAGGTACGGCGGTTCGCGCCTTCAAGCACTTCGCCCTTGTAAATCCAAACTTTTATGCCGATCACTCCGTAGGTCGTATAAGCTTCACTGAAGCCGTAATCGATATCGGCGCGCAGCGTGTGCAGCGGAAGCTGTCCCTGCAGATACCATTCACTGCGAGCGATCTCGGCGCCATTCAAGCGGCCCGAAACGCGCACCTTGATTCCTTTGCAGCCGAAGCGCAGCGCCGAATCGACCGCTTTGCGCATAGCGCGGCGGAATGCCACGCGTTTTTCAAGCTGCAACCCGATCGATTCCGATACCAATTGCGCGTCGAGCTCGGGCCGGTGTACTTCCTGGATATCGATAAATACTTCGCGCTTGGTTTTTTTCGCCAGATCGCTCTTCAGCTTTTCGATCTCAGCCCCCTTGCGGCCGATCACGATACCCGGGCGCGAGGTTCGAATGGTGATGCGCAGCTTGTTGCCGGGCCGGTCGACCTCAATCGAGCTGAGCCCAGCCGCTTTGAGCCGCGCCTGCAGTGATTCTTTCAGTTCGAGATCTTCATGCAGCAGCTTCGAATAGTCCTGCTTCGCGAACCAGCGCGAGCGCCAGGTCTTGGTAACCCCTAAGCGGAAACCGTACGGATGTACTTTCTGACCCATTTTTCCCTGCCTATTCCTCTTCCGCTTCGGCGCGTTCGCCAAGCTTCACGACAATGTGCGCCATACGCCGCTGGATCCGAAACGCGCGGCCCATTGGCGCGGGCCGGACTCGCTTCATGCGCGGTCCTTCGTTCACATACGCTTCCGCGACAAACAGCCGGTCGACATCGATATCCTCCGACTTGGCCTCCGCATTCGCAATCGCCGAGCGCAGAACCTTCTCGACGGCCGGCGCAATGCGTTTATTCGTCGCGCCGAGAATATTGATGGCATCCCCGGCCTGCATGCCGCGAATCATATCTATCACTAGCCGCACTTTTTGCGGCGAGACACGCATATAACGCGCCTCGGCCTTCGCCAAAACCGCTGTTTGGTCCGCCATGATTACCTCGCCGCCTTTTCGGTCGACTTCGCCGCGTGTCCTTTGAAGGTGCGGGTCGGCGAGAACTCGCCCAGTTTGTGCCCCACCATGTTTTCGGTCACGTAAACCGGGATGAACTTCCTTCCGTTGTGCACCGCGAGCGTATGCCCGATGAAGTCCGGCACGATGGTCGAGCGGCGCGACCAAGTTCTAACCACCGTTTTCTGATTTTTCGCGTTCAGATCTCCCACCTTCTTGATCAGGTGGTCATCGGTGAACGGCCCTTTTTTGAGCGATCGACTCATGTGCGATTCCTTCTACTCACCTAACGCTTCTTTGCCTTGCGCGTGACGATCCATTGGTTGGTGCGCTTATTGTTGCGGGTCTTGAAACCGCGCGTCGGCTGACCCCAAGGCGTGACAGGATGCCGGCCGCCCGAAGTCTTTCCTTCTCCACCGCCGTGCGGATGGTCTACCGGGTTCATCGAAACGCCGCGGTTGTGCGGACGCCGCCCCAGCCAACGGTTCCGGCCGGCCTTTCCGAGCGACACGTTTTCGTGCTCGACATTGCCGACTTGACCAACCGTCGCCATGCAGTCGATCTGCACTTTGCGGATTTCACCCGATGGCAGCTTCAGCAGCGCAATGTCGCCTTCCTTCGATACCAACTGTGCTTGCGCCCCAGCCGAACGAGCCATTTGCCCACCCTTGCCCGGTTTGAGCTCAATGTTATGGACCACCGTACCGGCGGGAATGTTCTTGAGCGGCAGAGCGTTGCCGATCAAAATGTCGGCTTCGGGGCCGGAGTTTATCAGGCGGCCCACTTCGAGCCCGACCGGACAGATGATGTAGCGCTTCTCCCCATCGGTGTAATGCAGCAGTGCGATGCGCGCCGAACGATTCGGATCGTATTCGATCGCCGCTACCTTAGCGGTCACGCCCATCTTGTCGCGCTTGAAATCGATCACACGATAGGCCTGCTTCGCACCACCGCCCCGGAAACGGCTCGAGATTCGACCGCGCGAATCGCGCCCGCCGGTACGCTTCTTGCCTTCGACCAGCGACTTTTCCGGCCGGTCCTTGGTAATGTCCTCACGCGTGATATAGGTCTGAAAGCGCCGCGTCGGCGTTACTGGTCGGAAACTTTTAATAGGCATGACGTGTAGCTTCTTTCTCTAGATCTCCGCGTATTCGGGAAGTTTGGACCCGGGCTGCAATCGCACATACGCTTTCTTCCAATCCGATGCATAACCCGAGAATCGGCCGCGCCGCCGCAGCTTTCCCGCATACATGCTGGTGCGAACGTTCGCGACTTTCACTTTGAACACCGTTTCGACCGCTTGCTTGATCTGAATCTTGTTCGCCTCGGGGTGTACTTCGAACGCCAGCGTTCGCTCCGCTTCGCGCTTCGTATGGCCCTTCTCCGTGATGAGCGGCCGCCGGATCACATCGTATACGTTCATTACGCCAATGCCTCCGAAAGTTTTCTCGCCGCCGGCTCGGTCAGCAGCACTTCCTGGTATTTCAGCAGGTCGTACACATTCACGTCCTTGGTAGGCACCAGCTTGACGCCCGGCAAATTTTTCGAGGCACGCGTGAGATTCGTGTTGTGGCTCGCCTCGACCAGCAGAATGGTTTTCTTGGCCTCGAGTTTGCCGAGCACTCCCGCCATGTTCTTGGTCTTGTGGTCGGCCAGCTCAAACGCCCGGACCACTCTCAGTTCGCCATCGCGGAGCTTGGCCGAAAGCGCTGAGCGTAAAGCGCCCAGCAACATTTTGCGCGGCAGCCTGTATTCATAGCTGCGAGGCTGCGGTCCGTGCACGGTGCCGCCGTGACGCCATAGCGGCGAACGGATGGAGCCCATGCGCGCGCGGCCGGTACCCTTCTGCTTCCACAGCTTTTTGCCGGAACCTGAGACTTCATGGCGCGTCTTGGTCGCCGCCGTTCCCGACCGCCGGGCCGCCATATACTGGCGCACCGCCTCATACAGCAGCGCTTCATTGACTTCGGCGCCGAACACTGCGTCCGCGAGCTCAATCGAGCCTACCGTCGCATTGTTCAAATCGATCACATTTACACTCGGCATCGTTCTAATTCCTTTGGCGCTCTACCGCTTCGCTCTGCGAACCAGCACGTATCCGCCGTTCGGTCCCGGGATGGCGCCCTTCACTGCGATCACATTGTCCTCGATATCCACGCTCACGATCTCCAGATTCCGGATAGTGACCTGGTCGGTTCCCATGCGCCCGGCCATCTTCATGCCTGGAAAGACGCGGGAAGGAAAGCTCGAGGCCCCGATCGATCCGGCGGCGCGGTGAAACATCGATCCATGACTGGCAGGGCCGCCGCGGAAATGATGGCGCTTCACCAGACCCGCGAAGCCGCGGCCCTTGCTCGTGCCGATCACGTCCACCACATCTCTCGGTTTGAACTCGTCCGCCAACACGCGATCCCCTTGCTTCAAATCGCCGGTCCCTTGCCCGAGTTGAAACTCATGCAGGAACTTCACGCCGTCGGCGCCCGATTTCGCCAGATGCTTCGACAGGGGCTTGTTCTGATTCTTGGCGTATTCAACCAGTCCAAGCTGCACAGCGTCGTAGCCGTCCGTCGCCGGCGTCTTGCGCTGGGTGACGACGCACGGGCCCGCTTTGACCAGCGTCACGGGAACAACTTGCCCGTCCGCATTGAATACCTGCGTCATGCCAATTTTCTTGCCGAGAATTCCTGGACTCATGCTTCTACCCTGCCCTTACGACTTTTTATTTCCGAACGCTTTGATCTCCACGTCCACGCCGGCCGGCAGATCCAGCTTCATCAGCGCATCCACGGTGTCTTGCGTCGGTTCCAGAATGTCGAGCAATCGCTTGTGCGTACGAATTTCAAACTGCTCGCGCGACTTCTTGTCCACGTGCGGCGAGCGTAAAACCGTGTAGCGGTTCTTGAGCGTCGGCAGCGGGATCGGTCCCGCCACGGTTGCGCCGGTGCGCTTGGCGGTATCGACGATGTCGCCCGTCGATTGATCCAAAATGCGGTGATCGTACGCTTTCAATCGAATACGGATGCGTTCTTTCATTTCGTTTAGTTATCTCTGCGGCTCAGGGAGGCCCAACCCGTTCCCTTATTCCACGATGTCGGTGACGGTGCCGGCGCCGACGGTGCGTCCGCCTTCGCGAATGGCGAAGCGCAGCCCTTTGTCCATCGCGACCGGCGTATGCAGCTCCACTTCAATCGCCACGTTGTCGCCCGGCATCACCATCTCCATGCCTTCCGGCAGCTTCGCGACTCCGGTCACGTCGGTGGTGCGGAAGTAGAACTGCGGCCGGTATCCATTGAAAAACGGCGTGTGCCGCCCACCCTCTTCCTTCGACAGCACGTACACTTCGCCTTTGAACTTTTTGTGCGGCTTGATGGCGCCCGGCTTCGTGATCACCTGCCCGCGCTCCACATCGTTCTTCTCGATGCCGCGCAGCAGCAACCCCACGTTGTCCCCGGCGCGCCCTTCGTCGAGCAGCTTCTTGAACATCTCGACGCCCGTCACAACCGTCTTCCGCGTGTCCCGGAATCCGACGATCTCCATCTCCTCGCCGACCTTGCAGATCCCCCGCTCGATGCGCCCCGTCACCACCGTGCCGCGCCCCTGAATCGAGAAAATATCTTCGATCGGCATCAGAAACGGCTTGTCGGTCACGCGCGGCGGCACCGGAATGTATTCATCCACTTTCGCCATCAGCTCGTCGACCGACTTCTCCCACTTCTCTTCGCCGTTCAACGCGCCGAGCGCACTCACCCGCACCACCGGCAGGTCGTCGCCCGGAAACTGGTAGCTCTTCAGCAACTCGCGCACTTCGAGCTCGACCAGTTCGAGCAGCTCCGGGTCGTCCACCATGTCGACTTTGTTCAAAGCCACCACGATGTACGGCACGCCCACCTGGCGCGCCAGCAGGATGTGCTCCCGCGTCTGCGGCATCGGGCCATCTGTCGCGGCAACGACGAGGATCGCCCCGTCCATCTGCGCCGCGCCCGTGATCATGTTCTTGATGTAGTCGGCGTGCCCCGGACAATCCACATGCGCATAGTGCCGGTTCGCCGTCTCGTACTCGACGTGCGCCACCGCGATCGTGATCCCGCGCGCTTTCTCTTCCGGCGCGTTATCGATCGAATCGAAGCTCCGGAATTTCACCTTCGGATTGTGCTTCGCCAGCGTCTTCGTGATCGCCGCCGTCAAGGTCGTCTTCCCGTGATCGATGTGCCCGATCGTCCCGATGTTCACGTGCGGCTTGCTGCGATCAAATTTCTCTTTCGCCATTGTTATAACCTCTTATCTCTACCCTAGTTTCCTAGCGGGTCGCAATCCCTTTATTACGGTTGATAATTTCCTCGGCTAAATTCTTCGGCACTTCTTCGTACCGGCCAAAGTGCATGCTAAAGCTGCCGCGGCCCTGCGTGCGCGAGCGCAGTTCGGTCGCGTAGCCGAACATTTCCGATAGCGGCACCATAGCCTTTACGATGTTCGTGCCACCTATAATCTCGGTGCCTTCGAGGCGTCCGCGCCGCGAGATCAAGTCGCCGTTTACCGTTCCCATGTAGTCTTCGGAAACCGTCACTTCGACGCGCATTACCGGCTCGAGCAACACGGGCTTCGCCTTCGCGGCAGCTTCCTTTACACAGATGGAGCCGCAGATCTTAAACGCCATTTCCGACGAGTCGACCTCGTGATAGTCTCCGTCGAACACCGTGACCTTTATATTGTTCAGCGGATAACCCGCCAGGATGCCGCCCTCGAGCGCTTCCACTACGCCCTTTTCGATGGCGGGAATGAATTCCTTTGGAATGTTGCCGCCGCGTACTTCGTTCTCAAATTCGAAGTCCTGCTCCAGATCGGGCTCGACGCGCAGTTTAACCCGCGCGTACTGACCGCTGCCGCCCGTCTGTTTCTTGTGCGTGTAGTCGTATTCAGCGCGTTGCCGAATCGTTTCGCGATAAGCGACCTGCGGCTTGCCCACATTCGCGCCCACGTTGAACTCACGCTGCATGCGATCGACGATGATCTCCAGATGCAGCTCGCCCATCCCGGCCAGAATCGTCTGTCCGGTTTCCGGATCCGTATTCACGCGCAGCGTCGGATCTTCCGAAACAAGCTTCTGAATCGCCATGCCAAGCTTCTCTTGGTCAGCCTTGGTTTTAGGCTCAATGGCCAGCTGGATCACGGGCGCCGGGAAGTCGATCGATTCAAGAAGAATCGGCGACTTCTCGTCGCAAATGGTATCGCCGGTAATAACTTGCTTTAAGCCCACCGCGGCGCAGATGTCGCCTGCCAGCACTTCCTGAATCTCTTCACGCTTGTTGGCGTGCATTTTGACCAGGCGCCCGACGCGTTCTTTCCGGCCCTTCGTAACGTTGTAGATCGAATCGCCGGCACTCAGCTTGCCCGAATAGACGCGGATGAAGCCCAATTGCCCGACGAACGGGTCCGTCATGATCTTGAATACCAGCGCCGCGAACGGCTCGGAATCGCTCGCCTCGCGCTCCAGGATCTCGTCGGGATTGTCTACCGCCGTTCCCTTGATGGGAGGAATATCGGAAGGCGCAGGCAAATAATCGCAAACCGCGTCCAACAAATTCTGAACACCCTTGTTCTTGAAGGACGAGCCGCAGATCACCGGGAAAATTTTCTGCGCGATGGTTGCTTTGCGAATACCGGCGGCCAACTCCTGCTCGGTGATCGGCTGCCCTTCGATGTACTTCTCCATCAGGACATCTTCGGTTTCAGCCACCGCTTCGATCAGCTTGTCGCGATATTCTTTCGCCTTCTGCAACAGGTCAGCCGGAATATCGACGTCGTCGTACTCGGCGCCCAACGTCTCGTCGCGCCAGATGCGAGCTTTCATCGTGACCAGGTCGATGATGCCCTTGAATTGATCCTCGGCCCCGACCGGCAGTTGAATCGCCACGGGACGAGCATTCAGGCGCTCCACAATCGTGTCGACGGAATGATAGAAATCCGCGCCCACGCGATCCATCTTATTGATGAAGCAAATGCGCGGAACGCCATACTTGTCGGCTTGGCGCCACACGGTTTCCGATTGAGGCTGCACACCGGCGACCGCATCGAATACCGCACAAGCGCCATCGAGCACGCGCAAGCTGCGCTCCACTTCGGCCGTGAAGTCCACGTGCCCCGGCGTATCGATGATGTTGATCGTGACGTCCCGCCATTCGCAGGTGGTCGCCGCCGAAGTGATCGTTATGCCGCGCTCCTGCTCTTGCGCCATCCAGTCCATGGTGGCGGTCCCTTCATGCACTTCACCGATCTTGTGTGTGCGGCCGGTGTAGTACAGAATGCGCTCCGTCGTGGTCGTCTTGCCGGCATCGATATGCGCCATGATGCCGATGTTGCGCATTTTTTCTAGAGGTACAGTGCGAGGCATATTTCAATCCGCGGATGAACTTCTAATCCGAAAACCTACCAGCGATAGTGCGCGAAAGCTTTGTTCGCTTCCGCCATCCGATGCACATCGTCCTTTTTCTTCACCGCGCCGCCACGCATGTTAGCGGCATCGTTCAATTCATTCGCCAGCTTGTCAGCCATGCTCTTGTCCGGACGCGAGCGCGCGTTCCCAATAATCCAGCGCAGCGCGAGGCTGGTGCGGCGATTCTGTGTCACTTCGACCGGGACCTGATAGTTCGCCCCACCAACCCGGCGGGTCTTCACTTCGAGCACCGGCTTGACGTTTTCGACGGCTTTCTTGAAAGCCTTCAGAGGATCGTCGCCCGAACGCTCGCGGAGCGTGTCCATGGCGCTGTAGAAAATCTTCTGGGCTGTCGTCTTCTTGCCGTCCCACATCATGGAATTCACAAACTTCTCGACCAGGGTCGAGTTGTATAGCGGATCTGGAACAACGTCTCTCGGCTCGGGTCGTCTACGGCGTGGCATTTAGGTTCTCGTCTCCTTACTTCTTCTTGGCAGGCGCCGCGGCCGCTCCGCCCTTGGGACGTTTTGCGCCATATTTCGAGCGCCCCTGCTTGCGATTGGCTACACCCGCCGTATCCAGAGTTCCGCGCACGATGTGATAGCGAACACCCGGCAAATCCTTCACACGGCCACCGCGAATCAGCACAATCGAGTGCTCCTGCAGGTTGTGCCCGACACCTGGAATGTAAGTGGTCACTTCAATCCCATTCGTCAGCCGGACACGCGCCACTTTGCGCAAAGCCGAATTCGGCTTTTTCGGCGTGGTCGTGTACACGCGTGTGCAAACTCCGCGGCGCTGGGGGCAAGCCTGCAATGCGGGGCTCGCGGTCTTGTATCGGGTGGGTCTCCGCCCTTTACGCACAAGTTGGTTAAACGTCGGCACGACTATCCTCTTAAGAACTGAATACTTTTGTGGCCCGCCCAAACGCCCACGCGCTGAACGGGGTTGAAGAAACTTGATCCTGATCTAAGCGGGTTCGAACACCGTCGGCCGCCAGAGACGAGGCTGATATAGCGTATTCACCAGCCCCAAACCGCGAGGGTAACTGCTTCGGGTATGGCCCATGCCAGGTTCCAATGTCACGTTCTCAGATCAACCGAGAAGCTTATTGGTCCGACAGCGGGGCCCGACTTCCGGCCGGATGCCTGAATTCAAGCACGGTAGCACGGAGGCCGAAGAATCTACTCGCCAAACCTTTTTAGTGTATACAATTCCAGAACGCCTAGCAAATTGTATCTTTAGAATCTTAGAATTCTAGGATAACTCACGGCAGTTTGCGTCCGTGCACAATCGCGGCGCTTTCAAAAAAAATTGGCTGATCGAGACGAACTCGATCAGCCGATTTAGTTTGGTTGGAGGAGAAGAAGTATTAACGAGAAGTCATTCCGATGAATCGCGCAAAACAAAAACCTGGACTGCTACGGCAAAGCACTCCTGACGACTCCAGTTGTGCAGCCGAAATAATTGCCTCTATTAAATTTTCTTTAGTATGAAACACTTCCGTCACACTGTCAAGACGAAAGTCCGAAAATCCTTGGTCGATCTGTTCCGAATCCGGACCCCGAGACAAAAGCAAGCGCCTGACCCACTAAATCGTTGATGCGTGAGCCTCTACTGCTGCCTGTCGCCGCTCTTGCTTCGGGCATCTTCATCGCCCACTTCTTCTATTTCACCTTCTTGGATCTCGGCATTCCCACCGCCATCGGCGCGATCGCCCTCGCGCTCGCTTTCGCCATACCGGCGGGTCGTCGCATGCGCCTGGCGACTGGTTGTACCGCCATGCTGCTGGCGGGAATCGCCACGCAAATCGTTCACCGGCAAGGCCGGGCCCCGCGTCTGAGTGCCGAAGACACCGAAACGGTGTTGCTCGACGGCTGTGTCACCAATCCAGCCGTCTTTTCCCCAGGGCGCGAGCAGTTCACCCTGCAACTCGCTCCCAAAGCCTCCGCCCGCCTCTCCGTCACATTGAAACCGGGGCAGAAACTGGGTCTCGCCTACGGCCAAAAGGTCGAAGCCGCCACAAAGATCCGTTCGCCTCGCAATTATCAGAATCCGGATGCCTTCGATTACGTCGGCTATCTAGCCGCGCAACATATTTATTGGAATGGCTCGGTTGCAAATCCGGCCGATATACGGCTCCTCCCGGGCCGCTGCGGATGGCGAGCTGTCGGCTGGCTGTACGCCGTACGCACCTGGGCTCTGGAGCGCTTAACCAATTTGTACCCCGACGATCAGCACACGTCCGGCCTCCTCCAGGCCACCTTGATCGGCGAGACCAGCGGTGTCGAGCGGCGCTGGACAAACGATTTCCGCGCCACCGGGACTTATCACGCACTCGTGATCTCCGGACTGCACATCTCGGTTGTGGCGCTCACTCTGCTTTTTGTTTTCCGTCTCTTTTTCTTCAGGCGAGTTCCGGCGCTGTGCATCGCCGCGATCGTTTGCTGGCTGTATGCGTTTCTCGCGGGATTCAACTCACCGGCTGTAAGAGCGGCCGCCGGATTCACTCTTTTCCTCGGCGCAAGCGCATTTTTTCGCCGAACCCGCGCTCTAAACCTCTTAGCCGTGGTGGGATTGATCTATCTCGCGTTCGATCCCGATCAGTTGTTCGATCCGAGTTTTCAACTGTCGTTCCTCTCCGTGGCGATCATCGCGGTGTTCGCGTTGCCGATCATGGAACGCGTCACCCACCCGCTGCGCAGCTCTGTAAGGCTCTTCGATCAAGTGCGCTACGATCCGCAAGTTCAAGGGGGAGCGGCGCAGTGGCGCGTCGAACTGCGCTTCTTCGCCGAAACATTGCGCGTCTGGACGGGCTTGTCGCAACCAGTCACCCGGCAGATAGTCTCGAAGGGCGCGCTGGTCGCTGCCTTCGTCGCCGACGCCGTTATCGTCTCCGCTTGCATACAGTTCGGCTTGGCGCTGCCGATGGTCAGCTACTTCCATCGGCTTTCCATCACTGGAATCTCGGCAAATGTCATCATCATTCCCCTCCTGTTAGCCGTTGTGCCGCTAGGTTTCGCCGGGATTCTCACCGGGTGGCACCCGCTTGCCTGGCTGACCGAGGTGCTGCTGCATTGGGCGGAGTTCGTCGCAACTTGGCACGTTCATTTTGAGCCGGCCTGGCGCATCGCCGCACTGCCGCTTTCGATTTCGATCGCATTCTCCGTCTCGCTGCTGCTGCTCGCGGTCTCTGTCCGCCGGGGTAGGCGGCGCATCTGGACCTCGGCAGCTCTCGCCTACTCGTTGACTCTTTTCACCGTCATTTGCTGGCAGCCCTGGAAACCGGAGATCCAGGCGCACTCACTCGAGCTCACTGCTATCGACGTCAGCCAGGGGGACAGTCTTCTGGTCGTGTTTCCCGACGGTGAGACGATGCTCGTCGACGCGGGTGGTTTCCCGGGCATGGAGCGCATGGCTCGCAAGCCCCAACTCGATGTCGGCGAGGATGTGGTCTCTCCTTATTTATGGAGCCGTCGTTTCCACCGTATCGACTACGCTGTGCTCACCCATGGCCATTCCGATCACATGGGCGGCCTCGCCGCGATTCTCGATAACTTCCGCCCGCGCGCCTTGTGGATCGGCGCAGAACCGGGGACCAAGGAATGGAAAACTATCGAGCAGCACGCCGCCGCCGACCGCGTTCCAATTATCCCCATGAACCGCGCTGCACCTCCAGTCACCATCGGCGGAGCACGGGTGCGCATACTCGCGCCGTCAGCCGACTACCTCGCCGGAAATCTTCCCAATAACAACGATTCCCTGGTTCTCGAGATCGCCTACGGTCGTAGCAGCATTCTTCTCACCGGAGACGCGGAACGGCCCATCGAAGACGACATGCTTTCGAGCGGCGAGCTTCATCCCGTCACCTTGCTCAAAGTGGGACACCATGGCAGCAGGACTTCCTCCTCCGAAGAATTCCTCGACCAAGTGAATCCTCGTTTCGCTCTTATTTCGGATGGGTACAAGAACCAGTTCCATCATCCGCATCCGGACGTATTGAAGCGTCTCGCCGAACACCACACCGCGGTCTTTCGAACCGACCAGCAGGGGCTGATCACATTTCGAACGGACGGCGACAAGGTCGACATCGAGACCTTCCGGTAAGCTGCCGCCCAAGGAAGCTCCCCAGCTTCTCGCGGCTGTTTAAAATGCCGGTCCGAGCATAGAATGAAAACGGAGAGGAACAAAATGGATCGCGACAACAGCATTGCCTTCGCCTGGTTTCTCGGCGGAGCCGTTTTAGGAGCCGCCGTAGCGCTTCTGCTGGCTCCCGAAGCGGGTGAACACACGCGGCGCAAATTAGCCGGTCAAGCCGAGCGCGGCCGCAAGACCATCATCGAATCCGGCCAGGAGCTGTTTGAGCGCGGAAGGGAGCTGTACGAGCGCGGACGCGAAATTGCCGAGGATGCGGCTGATCTGTTCGAGCGCGGACGCCGAATCGCGGAAAAAAGGGTAGACGACCGGATCTAATCGGTCTGCCCACTCATCTAACACTTTGCCCATCCTTGAATATATGTCTGCACTGGCCACTCCTCCCACCCAGATCGCCTCTTTTAGCAACGAACCTTACGCCGATTTCACGAAAAGCGAAAACGCCGAGCGCATGCGCGCGGCACTCGCAAAAGTGCGTTCTGAATTTGGCCGAGAATACGATTTGCTGATTGCCGGCGAACGTCGCAAATCTCCATCGAAGCTCGAATCCTTCAATCCGTCGAAACCCTCTGAGGTCGTCGGTATACATCAAAAAGGTTCTGAGCAGGACGCGCGTGATGCGGTCGAATCCGCTTACCGCTATTTTCCGGTCTGGGCCGAAGTTCCGATGCAGGAACGTGCGGAACGACTCTTCCGCGTAGCCGAGATTTTCCGGCATCGCAAATACGAATTCGACGCTTGGCTGGTCTTTGAGGCCGGCAAGACTTGGGCCGAAGCGGAAGCCGATGTCTCTGAAGCAATCGATTTCTGCGAATACTATGCCCGGCACGCCTTGAAGCTCGCGAAACCGGAACCCATCGTGCAGCTCTCGGGCGAACGCGACGAGATGTTGTACCTCCCGCTCGGCGTCGGCATCGTCATCCCGCCTTGGAACTTTCCGCTCGCCATCATGGTCGGCATGACCACCGCCGCGCTCGTGGTTGGCAACTGCGTCGTTATCAAACCGTCGAGCGACACCCCAACCATCGCCGCGAAATTTGCCGAGGTGTTACTCGAAGCCGGTTTCCCGCCGCAAAGCTTTTCCCTCTTAACTGGAAGCGGTGCGGCCATCGGCGACATCGTCGTCTCGCACCCGAAAACCCGTTTCATCTCCTTCACCGGCTCGCGGGACGTAGGCCTGCACATCAATGAACTCGCGGCGAAGACTCCCAAAGGCCAGTTGTGGATCAAGCGGGTGATCGCCGAAATGGGCGGCAAAGATGCCATCGTCGTTGACCGCGAATCCGACCTCGACCAGGCGGTCCTCGGCGTCCTCTACTCTGCTTTCGGCTACCAGGGCCAAAAGTGTTCCGCTTGCTCGCGCGCGATCGTCGATGAAAGTGTCTACGATGAGTTTCTCGATAAGCTCAAATCCAAAGTAGAGACTTTGACCCTCGGACCTTCTGATGATGTAAAGAACTACATGGGCCCGGTGATCAGCTCCCGTGCGAAAGAGAGCATCCTCAAGTACATTGAAACCGGCAAGAAGGAAGGGCGCTTGATCACGGGCGGCAGCGCGGCCGAAGGCGAGGGTTACTTCATCAAGCCCACCGTCATTGCCGACGTCGATTCCAAGGCGCGCATATTCCAGGAGGAAATCTTCGGACCCGTGTTAGCTGTCACGAAAGCAAAAGACTTCGACCATGCCCTGCAGCTCGCGAATGATTCCGAGTACGGCCTTACCGGCGCGGTTTTCACCACGAACCCGTCCAAAGCTGAGAAAGCCAGGCGGCAGTTCTTCGTCGGCAATCTGTACATCAACCGCAAGTGTACGGGCGCCATGGTCGGCGCTCACCCGTTCGGCGGTTTCAATATGTCCGGAACCGATTCAAAGGCTGGTGGCCCCGACTATCTGCTGCAATTCGTGCAGGCCAAGTCCATCGCTGAAAAGGTCAGCTAACGCGAGCGCTGAGAAAATCGGCTAACCCGAGCGATATACTTGTGACTGCCCCGATGCGAAGGGGACTACTTAGTCACAACTCTAGGGTCGATCACGATCGACGCGACGAAAGGGAACCGAGAGGTTCCCTTTTCGCTTGTATAACCATCCATCATGAATCTCGCTGAACGAATGCACCGCATCGAAGTCGAATCGGCTTTCGATGTTCTGATCAAAGCGCGCGCCCTTGAAGCAAAGGGCCGGGACGTTATACACCTCGAGATCGGCGAACCCGATTTCGCGACTCCCCACAACATCGTGGACGCCGCGAAGATCGCTCTAGACGAGGGTTGGACCCACTACGGTCCTACACAAGGGTTGCCCGAATTGCGCCAAGCCATCGCTGCCTATGTCGGACGCACCCGCGGCATCGACGTCGGGCCCCAGCATGTCGCGGTCGTTCCTGGTGGCAAGCCGATCATCTTTTTTCCCATGCTCGCGCTGCTTGAGCCGGGAGATGAAGTCATCTATCCCGATCCCGGGTTCCCGATTTACCGCTCCATGGTTCGATTTCTTGGAGCAAAGCCGGTGCCGATCCCGCTGCTCGAAGACCGCGACTTCGGGATGGATCTCGATCTTCTCCGCGACAGTCTGACAGATCGCACCAAGATGCTGGTTCTCAATTCGCCGCACAACCCGACCGGCGGCGTCATCTCTGAGCGAGACATCCGTGAGATTGCGGCCATGGTCCGCGACCGTGACCTGATCGTTCTTTCGGACGAAATCTATTCCCGCATTTGCTACACCGAATCACCGTTCTCTATTGCCAGCCTGCCCGGCATGCTCGAGAAGACCATCATTCTGGACGGATTTTCGAAGACCTATGCGATGACTGGCTGGCGAATCGGCTACGGAGTGATGCCCGAATGGCTCGTCCAGGCCGTGAATAAGCTGATGGTCAACTCCAACTCCTGCACCGCGAGCTTCACGCAGAGAGCGGCGATTGCCGCTCTGAATGGGCCTCAGACGGACGTCGACAAAATGGTTCAGGAATTCCGCCGCCGGCGCGATGCGTTCTGTACAGCCTTGAACCAGGTACCAGGCTTTCGATGCCGCATGCCGGGGGGCGCGTTTTACGCTTTTGCGAATGTGCAGGGAACCGGCATCGATTCCACCGAGCTGGAGGATTTTCTGTTGGAAGAGGCCGGAGTCGCCGGTCTCAATGGCTCGGCGTTTGGTGATTATGGCAAAGGCTACATCCGTTTCAGCTACGCTAATTCGATAGAAAACCTGATGGAAGCGGTGCGCCGGATCAGAGCGGTTTCCAAACGCTGGACTCGTTAATTTAGTCCTTTATCCGAGGCGTCGCTCCAGCCTGCATATAATGTTTCGACAACTCTTATAGGCAAGGAGCCGCCGCATGCGCGTTTTCACATTCGGAGTCCTCTCGGTCTTGCTGGCAACTGCATTGCAAGCCCAAACACCGCAGCGCCCGGTGAATGGCAAGCGCTACGCGCGACTGGCAATCCGCAACGCGATGATCGTCGACGGAAACGGTACGCCCGCCTCCGGCCCGAAAGACATCATGATCGAGAACAACCGGATCGTTGCCGTTGTGCCCATCGATCCCGTTGCTCTGGCAAATGGCCGGGCGAAGCGTCTTCCCGCAGATGTCGAGATCGACGCGACCGGCAAATACGTTCTTCCAGGCCTGATAAACGCTCACGCGCATACCCAGGACGAACGCGGCGGCATCCCACAACCGCTCGATTACGAATTAAAGATTTGGCTGATGTGCGGCATCACTACCGTCCGTGACGTCGGCAGCGATACGAAGAAAACTCTTGCTCTCCGCGCGAAAAGCGCAGCCGGTGAAGTGGCCGCTCCACGCGTGTTCGTATATCCCATGTTCAATGCCCAGCCGCCTGTCCCGACGAACCCGGAGCAGGCGCGGGCACGCATTCGCGAATACAAACAAGAGGGCGCCGACGGCGTGAAGTTTCTGGGCATGTATCGCGACATCATGGAAGCGGCCGCCGACGAAGCGCACAAGCAAGGCCTGCCCATCGCGCACCACGCCGGTGTGGAAGAAACGAACGCTTGGGACGACATTCGCTTCGGTACCCGCAGTATCGAGCACTGGTATGGAATACCCGATGCAGCTATTCCCGATGGCGTCCAAAACTTCCCGCCGAATTTCAACTACAACAACGAAACCGATCGGTTTCGCTATGCCGGCCACCTCTGGCGCGAGGCAGATCCCGAAAAGCTGCAGGAAGTGCTCGCCGCAATGGTGAAGGCTCACGTTGCCTGGGTGCCCACACTCGACATCTATGAGGCCAGCCGCGATTTACAGCGCGCCCAAAACCAGCCGTGGTTTGCCGAGTATCTGCACCCGACGCTCGAAGAATATTTCCGCCCGAATCCCAAGAATCATGGATCCTATTTCATTGGGTGGACTTCCAACGACGAGGTGTACTGGAAAGAAAATTACCGCATCTGGATGGCCGCCCTGCGTGATTTCGAGCGAATGGGCGGGCTGATCGGCGCCGGAGATGACGCCGGGTTCATTTACCAGATCTACGGCTTCGGTCTGTTGCGCGAGCTTGAGCTTCACGAAGAAGCCGGATTCAATCCAATCAAGGTGATCCAGCACGTCACCGGAAACAACGCCAAAATTCTCGGCATGGAAGGGAAAATCGGCGGCATCCGTCCGGGCTATTTTGCCGACCTGATCGTAGTGAATGGAAACCCGCTCGAGAACATGAAAGTGCTCTATCCGACCGGCGTCGAGGCCATGAAGGACGGAAAACAGATCCATACGGGTGGAGTCGAGTGGACCATCAAAGACGGATTCTGTTATCACGCCCCAACCTTGGCAGCAGAAGTTCGGGATATGGTCGCGAAAGCGAGAGCCTCGCGCACCAGCGTGATGTCGACGAAGTGATCGGGGATTGAGCGCGATAATAAGGTTGTGCACTTAGCGTCGAAGCGGGCACTCCACGGGCTCGCTTTTCTAATTCCCATGCTGCTCTCCGCTAACGGCCCTCAAGCGACCATCGAAGACACCGGTTCGACCAATCGGCCGGGTCTGCGTGTCACCGTGGACCGCGACGGTCACGCCACGGTGGAGCAACGCAACGGCGAAATCCAGCATGTCAAGCTGCAGGAACATCTGTGCAACCAGTTCATGCGCGATCTGAAGGATGTCGGTTCGTTGAGCGCTCTGCCGGCACGCCACTGCATCAAGAGCGTCTCCTTTGGATCGAGCCTTTTCGTCGAAGCGAACGGCGACAAATCGCCGGATCTGAGCTGTCACCCGCAACAGGACCCGCGAATCGACGCGCTGGAAAAGGATGCGCAGCAGATTTTGCAGGCCTCTCGCGAAGCCGCCGGCATTCAGCCGCGCAACGTGTTTACCGTACGGGCGCCCTATCCGCCGAAATCGTAAACCTTGGAAACCGGCTTACGTAATCGCGTAGCGGTGGTCGCCGGCTCGAGTCAGGGACTTGGCCGCGCTGCCGCTTTTGCACTTGCATCCGAAGGCGCTCATGTCGCACTTTGCTCGCGAGATCCGCAGGCCCTTGAGCGGGCTGCCGTAACCATCCGCGAGCGTTTCAAGGTAGAGGTGCACGCCGAGCCGGTGGACGTGCGCAGCAGTACCGCCGTCGGCCAATTCATCACGAATGTTCACAGCGTATTTGGCCGCGTCGATGTGTGCGTCACAAACGCCGGCGGCCCTCCGGCAAGAGACTTCTTGGAGACCACCGACCAGCAATGGGATGACGCTTTCGCTCTGAATTTGCGCAGCGCGGTCGCGTTCGCGCGTTCCGTCATTCCATACATGCAAAAACAGCACTGGGGACGCATCGTCACCATCAGTTCCGTCACGGTCCGCCAACCTCAGCCGCAGCTCGTGCTTTCAAACGCCGTTCGCGCCGGAATCATGGGCTTGGTTCGCAGCCTCGCGAATGAATTTGGGAAAGACGGAATTACCGTGAACAATGTCGGCCCCGGATATACGGCCACCGACCGGCTCAAGGAATTGTCCGCCCGCGTTGCGTCGACTTCCGGCCAAACAGAGAAGCAGATCGAGCAGACCTGGATCGATCAGATCCCGCTCGGCCGCCTCGGACAGCCTGAAGAAATCGCCGATGCGATCGTCTGGCTCGCCTCCGAGCGCGCCTCCTTCGTCACGGGCCAGACTCTGCTTGTCGACGGGGGAATGTATAAAGGGCTGTAGTGCCAAATTCAACTGAAGAGGAACAGTTTTCATGAGTGACCCCGCGCCGGTAAAGGCGGCAACGCGAGCCGAAGTGAAGTATATTCGCTGGAACGAAGTACCGCGAGAAACGGTAAACCCGCTACTGGATCGTCAACTCGTGGTAGGCGACCAGATGATGGTCGCGCGGGTGCTGTTGAAGAAGGATTGCGTGGTCCCGATGCACAGCCACATCAACGAGCAGGTGACTTACGTCGAAGCGGGCGCACTTCACTTCACGGTTGATGGCAGGGAGATCACGGTTCGCACTGGTGAATTCCTTTGCATCCCGCCGAACGTTCCGCACACCGCCGTAGCGCTCGAAGACACCGTCGACATCGACATCTTCACGCCGCCCCGTGCCGATTGGCTCAACAAGACCGATTCCTATCTTCGCCGCTGAACATCTCGACGTTTCAGTCTCGGGTATATAATCGACCCTACTCTCAAGTTTCAGGTTGCTCATGACACATCTCTTTACTCGCATTCTGCGAATTTCCATTTTGCTTCCCGGTTTGCTCGCGTTCAGCATTACCGCACCCGCTCAACAAACCAACGCCACGACAACAGCGCAATCCGGCAAGTTCCTCGGCGCCTATTTCGAAGAGTGGAGCATCTACGGAGCGAACTACAACATCGCAGACATCCAGAACAGTGGCTCGGCAGCCAAGCTGACCCACATTCTCTACGCTTTTGCGAATGTCGATAGCACCGGCCAATGCGCCATTGCCGATTCCTGGGCGGATTATCAGAGCCCTTATCTGCCCTCGGTCAATGGACAACCGTACAGCGGGCCCTTATATGGAAATTTCGCCGCGCTTCAGCAACTGAAGCAGCTGCATCCGAGCCTGAAGGTGCTGATCTCAATCGGCGGCGCGTCGAGCACAAACACGGCAAATTTCGCGATCGCTGCCGCTACGGCGAGAGGCCGCCGGCAATTGGCCGCTTCCTGCATCGATATGTTCATCAACGGGAATGTCGCATCGGGTGTATCGACCGGCACGCTGTTCGATGGCATCGATCTCGATTGGGAATTTCCGACCTCAGCCGACACGCAGAACTTCACTGCTCTTCTGACTGAGTTCCGCAGGCAACTCGGAGTACTGGGGACGCAAAATAGCAAGCGATACTTACTGACCATCGCCGCGCCCGCGGGTTCGCAAAACTACTCCAACATGCAGCTTGCCGCGGTCGCCCGGCAGCTCGACTTTCTCAACATGGAAACGTACGATTATCACGGCACATGGGAGACCACGACAAACCACGCGGCGCCGCTGCTTGACTCTCCCAACGATCCTGCGGCGGGCCAAGGCTTGAATATCGAATCGACTGTCAGCGCCTATCTGAGCGCCGGCGTTCCCGCTAATAAGATGTTGCTGGGCGTCCCTTCGTATGGACGAGGTTGGACAGGCGTTCCCAGCACGAATCACGGCCTGTATCAATCCTCCACCGGGCCGGCGCCTTCTCCGGCGGGCGACACGCTCGCAACCGATGGAGTGGCAACTTACCGAACGTTGGCGACTCTTCCGGGCTTCGTTCGATATCGCGATTACTTCACGTATTCAGACTGGCTCTACAACCCGACAACTCAGACCTTCTGGTCTTATGACGATCCCACATCGGTAACTTACAAAATGTTCTACGCAAAACTTCGCGCGGGAGGTTTCGCGGGAGCGTTCATGTGGGCATTGAAAGATGATGACGCCAACGCCACGATCATGAAAAGCATGGCGAATGGTCTCGGCATCCCGAGCCACTAGATTTCTGACAGACACAGCTTCTGAGTGCCTTAGAGCACTTGCCCACAGCGCAGCGCACTGTGATTTGGCGTCCCCAAGGGGATTCGAACCCCTGTTATCGCCGTGAAAGGGCGGTGTCCTAGGCCGGGCTAGACGATGGGGACGCAAGGAAGGTGCGAACTCTAACAATTTAGCAAACGACGCGAATTCCGCTCCCTCGCGGACGTCAGCGAAAAACACCTATAGCGTGTGCAAATACGCCAGAAGGTTGACCCTGTCATCGCCCGTTACCGAGCCCCCCATGGGCGGCATGGTGCCGCCGCCGTTTACAATTTGATCCATAACGTTGGCGTCGTTTACCGGTTTGCCATTCTTCAGAGTCTTTTTCTTGAACAGCCCCTGCAAGGACGGCCCCATCTTATTCTCCGGCGAATCCACGACATGGCACATCGCGCATTGTTGATCAGCCACTGCTCTGCCCTTCGCCACGTCACCCGCCTTACCACCCCTCGCGCCTGCCGCCACTCCAACCCCGAGCGCTATGCAAAAAAGCGTAGAACCAGCAACCCCGAACGTGCATCGAATCATGCTTAAATCTCCCCCTCCGTCAAGGAGCTTTGGAAAGTCTCAGTCTACAACCTGAATCCGCTTGTTTGATGACGAGGAGCGGAAAAGCATTGCTTTCGACAACACGCTTAATGCTCTGGAACTTCATCTTCCCTGACAGCCGTCCAACCGATGAGAAGCCTATCTGCACTCTTTTCAGAGACCGTCCGGTTTTCTGCGGGATAATGAGGATCATTGGTGCTCGATCGGTTTCATTTGAGCGCTGAGACGGAATTCTGACCCCCGAGAAGGTATATTCATGCTCCGACCAGCGCTCTTATGCTCTGCCGTTCTTTCGTGCTCGATAATTGCTGCGATTCCTGCCGTCGGAGCGATCGTCTCCGCCAACACAGAGACCGAACGAGCCATTCCGAATATGAGCGTTCCGCCGAAGGCCGGAAAAGTCGATTTTTTCCCAGAAAGCGCGCTGAAGCCGGGCATGAAAGGCGTGGCTTGGACGGTATTCGAAGGGACGAAGGCCGAGCCTGTACCGGTTGAAATCATCGGAGTTTGGCAGAACATGTGGGGTCCTCACCAGGACGTCATCGTCGCAAAACTCGGTGGCAAAGCGGAGCGCACGAACGTCGCAGGGGGCATGAGCGGCAGCCCGGTTTACATCGACGGCAGGCTGGTCGGGGCTATTGCTCTGCGGCTGAGCGTCTTTTCGCCGGATGCGATCTGCGGCATCACGCCTATCCAATTGATGCTTGATGTAAACGATTTCGACAAAACGCGCCCGGCGGACAGCCGCACACCGGATAAGATCCGGCAGTCGAGCGCGTCAGTCTCGATGCCGAGTGAACTCGTCGCTCGGGTCATGGCCGCGGCAAGTTTGGGGAGTCTCTCCGAGACGCCCGCCATGACGCCCATTGCGACCCCGATCACCATGTCCGGTTTCAGCGACGCAGCAGTGAACCAATTCGGGCCCATCTTCGATCAGCTCGGGCTCACCGTAGCGCAGGGAGGCGCCGGTGGAAACCTCGATTCCGCGAAGCCCGCGAAAGATTGGCGCACCGCACTTCAACCCGGTGAAAGCGTGGCTGCAGTGCTGGTTTCCGGCGACATGACGATGACCGGCGGCGGCACGGTGACGTACAACGATGGCAAGCGCATCCTTGCTTTTGGTCATCCGATGTTCAATTTGGGCGCAGTCGACATGCCTCTCGCGAAAGAGGACATCCTGATGACGCTCGCCTCCTCGTATCAGCCCACAAAAATGGGTAACGCATCCGAAGTCGTGGGTGCCCTGCGCCAGGACCGTCACAGCGGCATCGCGGGCGACCTGGGCGCGACGGCGCAGATGATTCCAGTCACCATGCACGTAAAATCTTACGCTCGCGACAACACCGTTCGTAACGCGCGGGACTTCCACTTCAATGTCTTCGTCGATCAAAAATGGACGCCCTATCTGATGATGGCCACGCTGTTCAACAGCATCTCGAATTTGAACGATTTTTCCGAAGAGGCCACTTATCGGCTGCACGGCGAATTGCACGTCGAAGGACAGCACCGTATCGATCTGACCACCATGCAAGCTCCCGCCGAAACTCCGATCCCCACCCCCATGCTGCTCGCTGGCTGGTGGGGCGACAAGTTCAATCGCCTGTTCGTCAATTCGAACAAGCTCCCGAAGCTCGATGCAGTCGATGTGTCCGTCGATCTCCTCCCGGAGCGCCGCATCGCGCAAATCGAATCCGCCTGGATTGCCGACAACAAAGTCACGGCCGGAACGGAAGTTCCCGTCAAGGTCTTCCTCCGGCCTTACCGGGGCGAACGCCTCGAGCGGACCGTGAACGTGAAGATTCCCGCCGGTCTCAATCGTGGCGAGCATCAGATCCTCTTTAGCGATGCCGAAACGCTCAGCCGCTTCCAGAACATCGCGAGCTCTCTGAACCGCATTGAAGATGTCCCGCAAACGGTCGCAATGCTCAATGAAGAGCGCAGCAACAATCGCCTCTACGTTTCGCTGATCGAATCTCAGCCCACCGTGTATTCCGACGAAAAAGTACTGCCGAGCCTACCTGCTTCCGTGCTCAACGTGATGCAAAGCGGCCGCGCCACAAATCATCAGTTCGTCAGCTCGCCCGAAAGTGCGCACGAGCAAACCTCGGTACCTTTCGACGTCGTCGTCACGGGCAATTACTCGCTGAAAATCTACGTGAACTGAAGGGGCTGCTTCCAATACCGCATGCATAATCACTCCGGCTTCCTCCGGGCCGCCGCTTTATTACTTTTGACGACTGCGCCCGCTCTGCTTTTCGCCGTAGATACTCACATCTGGGAACAGTCTGATCAGGCTGAATTCGCTCACGGAACGGTCAAGCACCTTTCCATTCGCAGTGACGGCCACGTGACCCTCTCGCCTGAATTCAAGGAGCTGGACAGCACTACTGTTCCTTATCTCTGGGCTGTCGCGCAAGATTCGAAAGGCACTCTTTACTACGCCGGTGGAGCGCCGACGGGTGCTACTGCAAAGATCTTCGAACTTCCGCGTAATGGTAAGCCTAAGGTTCTGGCGGAAGTCACCGGCCTTGAGGTGCACGCGCTGGCAGTCGATTCTGACGATCGCGTGTATGCGGCCGTGCTTCCCGACGCCAAAATCTACCGCATCGATAAAAGCGGCAAACCGCAGCTCTTTTTCGATCCCAAGTGCAAATACATATGGTCGATGGTTTTCAATCGTTCGGGCGATCTCTTTGTCGCGACCGGCGATGCCGGCCTGATTTATCGTGTGACGCCCGACGGGAAAGGATCGAAATTTTTCGACACCGAAGAAACGCACGCGCGCTCCATGATCATCGACCATGCCGGCAACCTGATCGTCGGGACCGAGCCGAGCGGCCTGGTTCTTCGCATCACTCCGAAGGGCGAAGGTTTCGTCGTATATCAAACCGATAAGCGCGAAGTGACTGCCGTGGCCGAGCACGACGGTTTGATCTATGCCGCAGCGGTAGGCAGCAAGACGGCAAGTCCCTCCGTCAGCGGTCCTGCGCCTGTTCTGCCTTCGACCACCGCGCCCGTCACGGCTGCCGGTACTCCGCACAAGGGCACCACTCCGCCTATGCTGCCTCCCGCGATCGGCTCTCTTAGCGCGTCGGTAAGCGGTGGGTCCGATTTCTATCGAATACAGAAGGACGGTTTCGCGGAACGCATCTGGAACTCACCTTCCGATCTGGTGTATGCGATCGCGTTTGATTCCGACGGCAAGGCGCTGCTTGGCACCGGCAACAAAGGAATCATCTACCGGGTAGATTCCGATCAGCTCTCGACGCAACTCCTGAATGCGCCTCCCACGCAGGTCACGGGCTTTCTTCAGGGTAGAAACGGTATTGTCTACGCCACGACCGGCAACGTCGGCAATCTTTATTCGATTGGACCTGGAATGGAGATGAAGGGCACGCTTGCAAGCGACGTGCTCGATGCCAACGATTTCACGCACTGGGGCAAAGCGCATCTGACCGACACTTTGCATGGCGGCGAAATCCTTCTCGAGACGCGCAGCGGAAATCTCAACAACCCTGAGAACAATTGGAGTCCTTGGAGCAAGGTGGACGTGACCCGGCTCGGCGGACAAGTTCAATCGCCTCCCGCACGCTTTCTGCAATACCGCCTGACGTTTGACTGCTCCTCCGGCACGGGTTCGCCCGACTTAAGCGCGGTCGAGATAGCTTATCTACCGAAGAACATCGCACCCAGGATTGGTTCAATCGAAATCGCGCCGGTCAATTACCGCGAAGCGCCGGCCAGCTCTCCCTTGGAAAGATCTGTGACGCCTTCCGGTTCGCCCTCCACGCTGACGTTAGCGGCGATAGGCCAAAGAAGATCCGAATCGACGGGGACGAACCTCGAAAGCACGGGCAACGCCACTCTGCAATACAACAAAGGCTACATAACCGTGCGTTGGAGTGCCGGCGATCCGAATGGCGATTCTCTGACATACAAGGTCGAGATCCGTGGAAAAAGCGATACACTCTGGCGCACGCTCAAAGACAAGTTGCAGGAACGCTATTACGCCTTCGATAGCGCCGCATTTGCCGACGGCGACTACATCATTCGAGTAACCGCGAGCGATGCACCCGGCAATACGCCCGCTGAGGCGCTGACGTCTTCGCTTGAAAGCGATCCCTTCACCATCGACAATACGCCGCCGGAAATCGTCAATGTCTCGATTACGCGCGATGGGCCGCATCGCGTGATTGCGTTTACGGCTAAGGACGCGCTGACTTGGATCGAGAAGACCGAGTACTCGGTCGATGGCGGTGAATGGGTTCAGATGACGCCCGTGAACTTCGTCACCGACTCCCAAATTCTGAGTTACAGGGTGAGCGTTGACGCCGGGCACACGGTAGCGATACGCGTATTCGATCAGGACGATAACGTCGTCGTGAAGCAGTTTTCATCGCAGTGAAGCTCTAACGACTGCTACCTTTCGGAGCGCCCATACGGTCGCGAGTCCGAATACGAGAGCGGTCGCGCATTCCACCCAGAACGGCGCATCGAGCCCGGCTTCCCACACTGACTTCGGAATTCCCAGCCACCAGTAACGCAACAACGCTGCAGCATCGATTAGGCCATGCACGAAAACACCGATGACAATCGAATCGGTCAGGTACGCCAGCGTGCCGAGCGTCGCGGCGACCGCAAAATAGGCTGGCGTGAAAATGAGCCACGGCCACGGATCTCTCGCTTCGAATCGATAGTGGGCGAGACAAAACAGTATGGAAACCAAGAGAATCGCGACTACAGGGCCATGCCGCTCCTCAATCGGTTTTTGCGTATACCCGCGGAACGCCACTTCCTCCACAATGCCGGCGACTGCTGAAATCATCAACAACACAAGCAACATCGTCGCGAATGGATATTTGTTGAGCGCCTCGGGACTGGTAAGGTCCTGCGCCGGACGGTTAGAGAGACGCCGCGCGATGTCCAACATTGCCCGCAACGTAACTGTGGCGAAAACGCCCGTAACGACCGCCCATTTCAGGATTTGGCCCCTGGGCAGTGTTCCTCTCAGACGAGCTCGCCTGATCTCCGCACTACTTCGTGGCCAACCATGTCCGCCTAAGTACCGCCAAAACAGCCCGAGATAAAGCGCCATAACGAGAACGCCCCAAGGCAATGTTGGAAACCGCTTCAAGTTTCCGAAGATAAGCGCGTTGCGCGGAGCGTAGCCGACGGAAGCCACAACGCAACCAATGAAAACCGCGCGAACTACAACCGGAAACCTCTTCCATATCCTTGCGCAGTATTCGCGAACAGACACGGCTACCGTCTCTTCGGTTTGATCACGATGGGCGTGCCGTCAAACCCGAACTGCTCGCGCAGGCGATTGACAAGCGCGCGCTCGATCGAGAAACCGAATAGCAATAACCATTTTATACATATCCCCAGTAATCACTAAGACAGAGAAGGAGATGAAGATGCATATCTTGAAACGACCCGGCGCGTGGAGAGGTTTTGTAGCCGCCCTGCTACTTGCTGCCTTGCTCGCAGCATGCGGCGGCTCTCCAACAGTGCAAAGCACCCCTACGCCACAAGGTACGCCGACGCCGCTACCATGCAACACGTCGACCGCAGCAAGTGCTCAATCTGTCCCCCCCGGTGCCCCCGTGGAGGATATCTGCTACGCGACGGAGTGGCCCTCCCCTAATGAGAACCTGTACAACACGCGGGTCGCGCACTCGAGCGATTGCTTCGACGAACGTGTCGAAGCTGGCGAGTGGCCTGGACGATCCCGCTGACAAGGCACAGGCGCGACTGGTGCGGATGTCGCCAATCCCGTGATTGCCAACGGCATCGCCTATCTGCAGGATGGGGCGTCGAACGTGATGGCAGTGCGGTACGCGACCGGCCAGGTCCTATGGACACACAAGTACAACTACTGCGGATTATGGGCCAAATGGCGTGACCATCGCCAATGGCAGGATCTACGGCGTCACAGCGAGTGGGGTGTTCGCCCTGGATGCGCAAACCGGTCAACAAGTCTGGTATAATACGCAACTCGCGACAGGCCAGGTCAACTTCGACATCGCCCCACAGGTGGCCAACGGGAAGGTCTTCGTCTCGTCGGCGCTCACCTTTGGTGGTGGCATCATCTATGCCCTCAACGCCGCCACCGGTGCCAGGCTCTGGAGCTTCCAGACCGTGGCAGACAAGGTGAGCCAGCAGCTCAAATCGACTGCAGGGGGTGCCTGGGATACCTTGCTGATCGGCCCGGATAACTCTGTCTACGCGGGCATCGGCAATCCCTATCTCTCGCTCCAGCAGGCGCAGACGACCCCCAGCCGCGAATTGTACACGGATAGTCTCGTCAAGCTTAATCAAACGACGGGTCAAGCTGGAATGGTATTACCAGGCATTCCCCGACGACTTCCATGACTGGGACCTGCAGATCTCGCCCATCTATACCACGGCTGCCGGGCGTGCGGTGGTGCTCGCCGCCGGCAAAGGGGGGTTTGTGTTCGCCTTCGACGCCATGAGCGGCCATGTTGCTGTGGAAGACATCAGTCGGTATTCATAACGGACACGACGATGATGACCAGTTGGCCCTCGACGGCACCCTCCATCTGCAGACGCCCGTACACGCTGGAACCAGGAGAAGCCGGAGGGGTGGAGACCAACATGGCGGCCGCAGACGGCGTGGTGTATGTACCGGTTGATCAACCTGCCAGAAACGGTGGCGACAGCCACAGCCCCTGTTGGCACGTCAAACTTCTTGCAGGGCAAAGGGGAGATGGTTGCCATCGACATAGCCACAGGGAAGACGCTGTGGACAACCCAACTGCCACAATTGCTCCTGGGAGGAGCAACGGTCTCCAATGATCTCGTGTTTACGACTACGTTCACCGGCGAACTCATAGCGCTCTCGCGCCAGGATGGATCGACCGTCTGGACGGCGCAGCTCCCGGCCGGCTCGAATTCGATGTTGGCCATCGTTGGCAATACGTTGCTAGCCGGGGCAGGCATCCCACTCAAGGCGACGCAGCACCCGGCGGTGGTCGCCTATCGACTTGGCACGTAGGGGCGCTCCGAGGAGGCAAGCGAAGAATGGGAAAGGAGTCCCTGACTATGCTATGCCCTATTATGTGAGGTACCGTTTCGCTCGAGGCAGTTGATAGCGTGGCAAGTTATCTGGAAAACGGCCTTTTCATAGGATA